>NZ_CM173243.1:0-2120000 GCF_057748235.1 Streptococcus sp. ZY171113 | reverse complement strand
CTAGCGCTCCGATGGCGGCTATGTTTGGTAGCTCCTTGGCCCTGTCCATTTCGGACATTCCTTTCAACGGACCGATTGCTGGTGTGCAAGTCGGCTATGTGGATGGCCAGTTCATCATCAACCCGACCAAGGAAGAGCAGGCCAACTCTCTGCTTGATCTGACGGTGGCTGGTACAAAGGAAGCCATCAACATGGTGGAATCTGGCGCCAAAGAGTTGTCAGAAGAAATCATGCTGGAAGCTCTGCTATTGGGCCACCAAGCCATCCAAGAACTGATCGCCTTCCAAGAGCAAATCGTGGCAGCAGTTGGCAAGGAAAAGGCTGACGTGGAGTTGCTCCAGGTTGACCCTGAGCTGCAGGCGGAAATCGTGGCTGCCTACAATGCCGACCTCCAGACGGCAGTCCAAGTGGAAGAAAAACTGGCCCGTGAAGATGCGACAAACGCCGTTCGCGAGCGAGTGATTGCGGACTACCAAGCCAAGTTTGAGGGTCACGACGAATTTGACCGCATCATGCGTGACGTGGCAGAAATCTTGGAGCTCATGGAGCATGCTGAAGTCCGTCGTCTGATTACCGAGGACAAGGTTCGTCCTGACGGCCGTAAGGTGGACGAGATTCGTCAGCTGGATGCGGAAGTGGACTTCCTGCCGCAGGTGCACGGTTCAGGTCTCTTTACTCGTGGTCAGACCCAGGCCCTGTCTGTTCTGACCCTGGCTCCGATGGGTGAGACCCAAATCATCGATGGTTTGGAAGACGAGTACAAGAAACGGTTCTTGCACCACTACAACTTCCCGCAATACTCTGTTGGTTCCACTGGCCGTTACGGGGCTCCTGGCCGTCGTGAAATTGGTCACGGTGCCCTGGGTGAACGGGCTCTGGAGCAGGTTCTGCCGAGCTTGGAAGAGTTCCCTTACGCTATCCGTCTGGTTGCTGAAGTCTTGGAATCTAACGGTTCCTCATCACAGGCCTCTATCTGTGCGGGCACTCTGGCCCTCATGGCTGGCGGTGTGCCGATTAAGGCGCCTGTTGCGGGTATTGCCATGGGTCTGATTTCAGACGGCAGCAACTACACCATCTTGACCGACATTCAGGGGCTTGAAGACCACTTCGGCGATATGGACTTCAAGGTAGCTGGTACCCGTGAGGGGATTACCGCCCTGCAAATGGACATCAAGATTGAGGGCATCACCGCTCAAATCTTGGAAGAGGCTCTGGCTCAGGCCAAGAAGGCTCGTTTCGAGATTTTAGATGTCCTGCATGAGGCTATTCCTGCGGTTCGCCCTGAATTGGCACCGACTGCACCCAAGATTGACACCATCCAAATCCCTATTGACAAGATTAAGATTGTTATCGGTAAGGGTGGCGAAACCATCGACAAGATTATTGCGGAAACTGGTGTTAAGATTGACATCGAAGAAGACGGTCTGGTGTCCATCTTCTCTAGCGACCAAGATGCCATCAACCGAGCTAAGGAGATTATCGCTGGCTTAGTGCGTGAAGCCAAGGTTGACGAGGTTTACGAGGCCAAGGTTGTCCGCATTGAGAAATTTGGTGCCTTCGTCAACCTCTTTGACAAGACGGACGCCTTGGTTCACATTTCTGAAATGGCCTGGAACCGGGTCAACCGTGTTGAGGACCTGGTGGAGATTGGCGATACCGTGACTGTTAAGGTTATCAAAATCGACGAGAAAGGCCGTGTGGATGCTTCTATGAAGGCTCTGCTCCCTCGCCCACCAAAGGCTGAGAAGAAGGCAGACTAATGACTAGCGACAGCCCATTCGCCTGAAAAAGCCTGATGGGCTGGGTCGTTGGCATGGATATGGAAAAATGGCAGAGTTGCTCTGCCTTTTCCCCTATAAAAACAAGAAATGGAGAGTACGATGACTCTGGAATTGGACAAACGCCTGCGGGCTTTCATCGCTGATCCGACCAACTTTTTGGATGCTTTGGGTCTGGTCAATGCCTTTCACGGCCAAACCGTTAAGGCTAGCAGCAAGCCTTATGCCATCGAGGTTGACGGTAAGCAGGTTGTGCCAGTCTTTACTGACTCTGCTGATTTGGAACAGTTTCGTTTGACACAACCAGGCAGTGCTTATCAGACTTGGGTAGACCGCTCTGTTTTGGAGGTCTTGCGGGAAGCTATCGAGCAGAAACTGTCTGCCCTAGCTTTTAACCTGAAACAAAGAGGGGACGATGGGAATTCAACCCTGATTTTAACCAGCGATTTGATTAACTTTATTAACCACCACACTCAGGTTCTTAACCTGGTTTTGGGTGCCGATAATCAAAAAGCCAGTCTGGGTCAGAAAAATTACCTGGTTCCAGCCTACCACCGCAAGGATGAGGAAGGCAATCAAGTTCGGATTTTTGCCATGATGACCAATCCAGAAGGCAAGCACTACGTGCCGGTCTTCTCCAACCTGGTCAGCTTTGCCAAATGGTACAATGATAAAGGATTTGGTGGCAAGTTCCGCGAGCTGTCTGGTCTGGTTTTGGTCTGGAATTTGGACCACTTCCAAACTCCGCCATCAGGCAAGAACATCTTAGAAGAAACAACAGGCATTGCCATTAACCCATTTGACGAGACCATGGCGCTTTTTGACTGGGAGAGCTTGCCAGAGTAAGATTGGCAGGGATAGGATTGGCATTTTTCAGAAAGATTTCTGAAAAATGATGGATGAGACTTGGATTTAAGCTGGAACAGCAGGTTTTCAGAAATCACTTGGAAATACAAGACATCTGGTAGGCTTGACTGAATAATTTTTCAGAATTTTTTCTGAAAAACGGCACATACTTTGACTTGTTTTAGAAGATTTTCCAAAAAAATACAGAGAAGACCCAGGAAAGGAGATCAGCATGGGCTGGTGGCGACAAACCATTGACATTGTAAAAGAATTGGATCCGGCAGCTCGGACGACAGCGGAAGTCCTGCTGACCTACCCTGGGGTCAAGGCCCTGGCTGCCCATCGGGTCTCCCATTGGCTCTGGCAACATGACCTAAAGCTCCTGGCCCGCATGCACAGCCAGTTCTGGCGGTTCTGGACCCAGATTGAGATTCACCCTGGGGCCCAGATTGCCCCTGGGGTCTTCATCGACCACGGGTCTGGCCTGGTGATTGGAGAGACCGCCATCATCGAGGAAGGGGTTATGCTCTATCACGGTGTGACTCTGGGCGGAACGGGTAAGGACACGGGCAAACGCCATCCGACCATCCGCCGTGGGGCCCTGATTTCGGCTCATTCCCAGCTGATTGGCCCCATCGAGATCGGCGAAAAAGCCAAGGTGGGTGCGGCCTCGGTGGTCCTGGCCGACGTGCCTGCTGACGTGACCGTGGTGGGCGTGCCTGCCCGAGTGGTTCGGGTTCATGGTCAAAAGGACGAGACCGCCATCGACCAGCTGGAGCAGGAGCGGGACAACCGCTACTACACCTCCAAGCTGGACCAGCTGCGGGAGACCAGCCACAACTCGTCAGAACTTTAGCCCCTAGATGGAGGAAACCCTATGCTTTTAACTGATTTTGACAATAGCCGAGCAGTCATCGAGCCGACTGAGGTCTATGATGTGACAGCAGGAGAGACTTGTTCAGTCCTCTTAGCCTCTTTCAATGGCAACCTGATTCGTGACCTGGTTGCTCGTGAAAACCTAGCTCCAGCAGGCCATTTGACCAGCCTCAATGGTGATTACCCTTGGTACATTTGGGAAAAAGATGGCCTGAAATTGGGCCTCTTTCTCCTGCCAATTGGGGCCGCCATGGCAGTCGGTCAACTGGAAGAACTTCATGCGGTGGGCTTTGAACGAGTTATCGTTCTGGGCTCGTGTGGGGTTCTGGACAAGGACTTGGACAGGTCAGCGATTTTGCTACCAGCCTCTGGCCTACGGGACGAGGGGACCAGCTACCACTATGCTCCTGCTAGCGATGAAATTGGCTATGACCCAGCTTTGCTATTGACTATGGAAAAAGCCCTGACGGCCGCAGGCCTCAGCTGCCAGCGGGTCAAGACCTGGACCACGGACGCCTTCTACCGAGAGACACCAGCCAAGGTCAAGAAACGCCTGGCCGCAGGGGCTCAGGTGGTGGACATGGAGGCGACCGCCCTCATGGCTTGGAGCCAGTTCCGCCAGGTGCCTGTCTACCAGTTTTTCTACACCACCGACTTTTTGGACCCTGACCAGCGGGTCTGGGACAAGTTCCAAGGCCGAGACCAGACTGATCACATGGCCCTCTTTGAGGTGGTTTTGGTGATAGCGAGGGCGTTGACTGCTTAATCTTTTTGGAGAAAACCATGTTTGATTTTTATGAGCGACACAAATTCATTTGCCTAGTGACCCTCTTTCTGATTCTGGTCTGCGGTGCCACCCTCTGGGAGGGGAACCTGACCGCCGCTGGAGTGACAGGGCTGGCCAGTCTGTGCCTGTCAGCCTATCTCTGTCGACTTTATAAGAAAAACTAGACTGACTCTGCTTTGCTATTGCCCTAAAAAGGAGATCAAATGACTATTTATTTTTACGGTTGTGTGACCATGGACGGTTACCTGGCAGATAGCCAGCATCGGATTGACTGGCTGGACCAGCTGGCTCAGGGGCTGGACGAGGCGGAGAGTACCTATCCTGACTTTTATGCCCAGATGGATGTGACCATCATGGGCAAGCGAACCTTTGACCACATTGCTCAGATGGAGGGGGCTGAGGATTTTTACGCTCAGACGACCAATTATGTCCTGACCCACGCGACGGAGCTGGGTGTGGCCAATTACCAGCCAGTAGCCCTGGATGTGGTCGAGCTGGTCAGGTCCATTCCTGCTGAGAAAAATGTCTTTGTTGTTGGGGGCAATAGTCTGATTGCCCCGCTCCTTGAGGCGGACTTGTTTGACCATCTGATTATCCAGATTGCCCCCGTGATTTTAGGTGAGGGGGTACCCGTGTTCACCCAGCCTGTCTTTACCCGCTTC
This sequence comes from Streptococcus sp. ZY171113, assembly GCF_057748235.1. Classification (NCBI taxonomy): domain Bacteria; kingdom Bacillati; phylum Bacillota; class Bacilli; order Lactobacillales; family Streptococcaceae; genus Streptococcus; species Streptococcus sp. ZY171113. Next base: position 2,115,051 of record NZ_CM173243.1, on the reverse strand, counting down.
TACCAGCTGGATGGCGTGACCCAGTTTGGCAACTTTGCGGAGTTGCGCTTCAGCCGAAAACCATCCTAATCTGCTCTGCCATTACCCTAAAAACGAGGTAAAACGATGCTAAAATTTTACGACACCATGACCCGCAGCCTGCGTGACTTTGTGCCTCTTGAAGAGGGCAAGGTTAAGATGTACGTTTGCGGGCCGACGGTTTACAACTACATTCACATCGGCAATGCCCGCTCCACGGTGGCTTTTGACACCATTCGCCGCTACTTGGAGTACCGGGGTTACGCCGTCACCTACGTCAGCAACTTCACTGATGTGGACGACAAAATTATCAAGGCCGCTGCCGAGACGGGCGAGACGCCCAAGGAGCTGGCCGACCGTTTCATCGCCGCCTTCAAGGCCGACACCACCCAGCTCTTTGTCAAGCCTGCGACCGACAACCCGCGCGTCATGGACTACATGGACCAGATTCTGGCCTTTATTGTCGCTCTTTTGGAAAATGGCTGCGCTTATGAGGCGGATGGGGATGTCTATTTCCGAGTCGACAAGGCAGAAAACTACGCCAAATTAGCCAATAAAACTCTGGCCGACCTGGAAGTCGGGGCTAGTGGCCGTGTGGACGAGGAAACAGCCCGCAAAGAAAACCCGCTGGACTTCGCCCTCTGGAAAGCCGCCAAGCCAGGCGAGATTTCTTGGGACAGCCCATGGGGGCCAGGTCGCCCAGGCTGGCACATCGAGTGCTCGGTCATGGCAACGGAGATTCTGGGTGACACCATCGACATCCACGGTGGCGGGGCTGATCTGGAATTTCCCCACCACACCAACGAAATCGCCCAGTCCGAATGCAAGACCGGCAAGACCTTTGCCAACTACTGGCTCCACAACGGCTTTGTCAATGTGGACAACGAGAAAATGTCCAAGTCCCTGGGCAACTTTGTCACCGTCCATGACATGCTCAAGACCGTTGACGGTCAGGTTTTGCGGTTCTTTTTGGCCACCCAGCACTACCGTAAGCCAGTCAACTTTACTGAAAAAGCCATCTACGATGCTGAGGTCAACCTCAAGTATCTGAAAAATGCCTACACCCAGCCCCTGACCGAAAGGGCTGATGAGGCTGTTCTGGCTGATTTTGTGGCCCAGTTCACCGCCGCCATGGACGATGACATCAATGCCGCCAATGGCATCACCGTCATCTTTGACCTGGCCAAGTGGATTAACTCAGGCAACTACACGGCGGCAGTCAAGGAAACCTTTGGCCAGCTCTTGGAGGTTTTTGGTATTGTCTTTGAGGAAGAAGTGCTGGATAGCGACATCGAAGCTTTGATTGCCGAACGTCAGGCTGCCCGTGCCAACCGTGACTTTGCCACCGCTGACCGTATCCGTGACGAGCTGGCTGCCCAGGGCATCAAGCTCCTAGACACCAAGGATGGGGTTCGGTGGACCCGTGATTAAATCTAGGAATACCCTAGTTAACGGCCTATGATGAAAGAAAAGAAGGGTTTCTTGTGACAAAAACCATTGACGTTAACCTGATTAACGGGATTGCCCTGGCCTTTGAGGGGGATGCGGTTTACTCTATGTATGTCCGCCGTCACCTCATCATGACTGGCCAGACTAAACCCAATCAACTGCACCGCCTGGCCACCCACTATGTGTCGGCTAAGGCACAAGCCATGCTGGTCCAAGCCCTCTTGGATGCGCAGCTATTGACCGAAAAAGAAATCGACATCTACAAGCGGGGCCGCAATGCCAACAGCCAGACCAAGGCTAAGAACACGGACGTGGTGACCTACAAGATCTCGACGGGGTTTGAGGCCATTATCGGCTACCTCCACATGACCGAGCAAATCGAGCGTCTGGAGGAGTTGGTGGATTGGTGCATCGTTTATGTGGATAATCAAAAACAGTAGCTCGTAGGAGCTACTGTTTTTGATTACATGACATGCTTTGTAAAAAATTATGGATATTTTGTTCAATTTGTAATGAAGTGGACTATAGTTGTCCTCCCTTTGGAGTATAGTTAGGATATAACAGCGTATAAGTAGGAGAAGATAGATGTATTTTTATAGGGTAGATGTGCTCAAAAGCCAGCCTCCTAAGTATTTGTTGGATGATCAATTCGTAGAAGATAAGGGCTGGCTTTATTTAGCATGTGGAGAAAAAGAGTATTTTTTCGTCCTTCCTGAGGAACATAGTCGTCAGGCACTGTCAAAAAAAGTGCAGTTCTTATTTGGCGAGGATATGGAACTTGTTAGGTATGAGGCTTTTCCACAGTCTAGTTTTATTCAACAAGTAGGGAAAGAAAAGATTGGACAAATTGGTTATTTTTTATTAAGCGATAAGCTCTCGCCAAAGCAGAATATTTTGATACCGCATCATGAATATTTAGAAAAATTATCTAGTATAATTGGTTTAAATGAATTTAAAGAGTGTATTAAGAACTTGGTTGCCTATCATGATTATGCTAATAAACAAGGAATTATTCCTACTCCAATCTGCTATATTTTTACTGGGACTAGAGGAACAGGAAGGAAATATGGTGTGGCTATTGTTGAGGCATTATTTGAGAAAAAAGCGGTTTGGATTAACGCTACTGGATTTGGGGATACTAAGTTAAAATCAAATGAATTCGCGGTGACGTTACATTACCAGGAAGGAAGAATTTTTAAAAAGAAAGATATCTTAGAGGCATTGCTATCTGGGACTGGTATTAATTTATCCATCTTTTTTGCTAGCACCAGTCAAGAAGCGGAGCAATTACGCCAGGAATTGTCCCAGGTGTTCTATCAGGTTCAAGTTGTTCATTTTCCTCAATACTCCAGAGAAGAATTAGGAAAGATTGCTCTTTACTTATTAGAAAAACAAGGATTGCGAGTTGATAAGGGGGATTTGCTGGACTATGTTGTTGGATGTGCGGGTCTGAAAAATAGTTGGGATATCAGGCAATTTGTTGAGAAAGTGATAGCTTTAGTTGCTGATACTGCTAGGAAAGAAAAGCAGCTGGCACTGCTGAGAATTAGTGAATTATTTGAAGAAAACCAAGAACTGACACGAACGGCAGACAAATCGTCTGAAGCACTAGAAACCTTGAATCAAATGATTGGTTTGGAAAAGGTTAAATCGCAGCTTCAGGGGGTGTTAGCCTATCAACGATTGGAACAGCTTAGAAAGCGACGCCAATTGCCTGTCCAGGAACAACTTGGTCATCTTATTTTTTCAGGTTCTCCTGGTACAGGAAAGACTGAAGTAGCAAGGTTGTATGCTAAGATACTCTACGATTATCAGCTGATTTCTCAAAATAAGCTAGTCGAAGCAGGTAGGGCAGACCTGGTTGGTGAATATGTCGGGCAGACAGCTCCTAAAATTAAGCGTATTTTTGATGAAGCTGAAGGAGGTGTTTTATTTATTGATGAAGCTTATAGTTTGATTCCTCAGAGTGAGCGAGACTTTGCGACTGAGGCTATTCCTGCATTAATTCAGGAGATGGAAAATCGTAGAGACAGGGTTCTGGTTATTTTTGCAGGTTACCCAGAGCTGATGAGAGAGTTTATTGATACTAATCCAGGATTAAAATCACGAATTTCCCGAGAAATTATGTTTGAGGATTATAACCCAGAGGAGCTACTTGCGATTTTTGAATGTTATTTAAGTAGGCAGCAATACAGCTGTTCAGCCATTTGTTTGGACTTTTTATTGAACCATTTTTCTTCGTTGGTCGGGCAAGAAAATCTTGGGAATGGCCGTTATGTTCGTCAGATTTTTGAAGGAGCAATCTACCATCAAGCGAAGCGACTAGTTGCAGCTGATCAATTGGAACAATGTAATCTAGACTCACTTTTAGAATTAAGTGAGCAAGATATTCAGGCGAGTATCGCAGATTTGAATCAAAAAATACCTGTAAATCGACCTATCGGTTTTACAATCAGAAATTAGGATGTGCTATAATGATAGAAAGGAGTGTAAAATGAACGATCAAGAGCGGCTATTGAGTATTTTTCTCCGATTACAGTCTGGGGCTCATTTGACAAAATCGCAATTGGCAGATGAGTTTGAAGTCGATCCAAAAACGATTCAGAGAGATTTTTCTCGGTTGAGTGACTTTATAGATACCCAACCGATGATAGCAGGTGAGCTATCCTATGATGCCAAGCACCATACTCGCTACCTCAAGGGAAAATCTTTGTTTAACAAGAAGGATATCCTCATTATCGCCAAAATTTTACTAGAAAATCGAGCCCTTAACAAGGAAGAAAATAAAGCCTTACTGGATAGTTTGTTAGCCTTGATTTCTAAGGAGGAACGTCAGGAGGTTCAGGCCATTATTGCTAGCGAACGGTTGAATTATACTCCCTTGAGCGATACGCAGAATCGGATTGATAAGGTCTGGGCATGGGCACAAGCTATTTACAAGGAGCAGGTGATGACCATTGACTACCAATCTCCTTACCGAGAGACGAGCAAGGAGCACACGATTTTTCCTGTGTCGCTCTATTACGATAGTCACTATTTTTACCTAGTAGCCTATCATCTCTACCATCGGACTTACACAACTTTCAAGCTTGACCGTATTCGTTGCTGGTCGCTATCCTCGGAGAAAAAGCCGGTTCTTTCCTACGGTAAAAAGTTCCGTGACGGTGATGTTCGTAACCATCATGTTGATGCCTATCTTGGGAGTAGCATCAGGGTGAAATTGACATTTAGTGCTGATTCGACTATTGTACTTGACCAGTTTCCTGAGGCGAGAATCTTGTCTTCAGAAAATGGCAGGGCAACGATTCAGATAATGAGTCAGAATACTCCAGGTCTTAAACGCTGGTTGCTCAGTCAGGGAGATGTCCTTAAGGTTTTATCGCCGCAATCTTTGGTAGATGAATTAAAAGAAATCATTAAAAAGATGCAAAAACAGTATTCAGATGACTAGGTGGACAATAACAGTCTACCAGCTTTGGTATGCTAGCCTTATCAAGAAGAAAAGAGGTTAGTTATGCCAAAAACACTTTTACAAGAAGCACTCTTTACAGTCGTAACTGTTGAAGACCAGCATCATTATCTTACGGATACCGAAGAGGTTTCTAGCCATTTTGGAGAGACAAGGCGTTGCGGTTCTAGGGAGAATGAGCCTAAGCGCCCTTCGGTCGTTACATGGCCAAGTGAACGAGATGTCATAAAAATTTCTGCGGTGACATTTACCCTATCCGAAACGCTTGAAGCTTATGAGGCATTTATCAAACCGAGTCAACCCCTGTCAGAGTTTACCAAACAACTAACAGGAGTGACAGAGACGGACTTGGAGCAGGCTGTTAGTCTAGCAGAAGCACTACAAGGGCTCTTGAGTTTTTGTCAGGAAACCGTTTTGGTTTGCCATAATCAGACCTATGTTTTAGGGCTGTTGTCTGAACAGTTGAAAAAATGTGGCCTGGCTTCTTTAAAAGAACCTTATCTTGACACGCAAGAAATCACCAGGCGACTCTATCCACAAGGGAGGAACCTATCGAGTTCGCAAGGCATTGCCAAGCATTACCAGTTGGATATCAGGGCTCTCAGTTACCCAGAACGTATCAAGGCGATTTTTGAGACAATCTGTCGGGATCTGCAAGAGGCAAAGGGGATAGCGACAGCAGAAGCTGTTAGGGATTGGTTGAAAAAACAATGAAGAGATTTTAACTAGGGGATAGACATCAGAACAGGTGTTTATTTACTGACCATTGTTCAAGTAAGAAGGAAATGATTTCATTAGCGATTAAAACAGAGTGGAACGGAGATTATATGTTTACGGTTTCTAATGATTGGGATACCCAAAGTGTGTCAACGTCGCTGTTTGTCTCTGATTTTCAGATTAATCAGATCAGACAAAGTGTTAGCTATTGCCACAGCCTAGAGGATGCTATTCAAATCATCAAGCGGATTTTAGGGATTAACTAGATATCTAAATATAAAGGAGCATATATGTCAGAGATTACCCTCACTCATCAGACGATAGGGGAGCTGTTGAGCCAAGCCACTCTTCATGTTCCAGGCTACCAGCGGCCGTATAAGTGGGAAAGAAAACAGATTCGCAATCTTTTCTACGATGTCAAGGAGGCGATGACAAAGGCCACTTATCAGATTGGCGCCATCATTTTGCATGAACGAGGGCAAGGTCTTGATATTGTGGATGGGCAGCAACGCTTGATTTCTATTTCCCTCTTTCTTCATGCTTTGGGGAGACTAGAACAATATGCTGGTGCGACAAACTTATTGCATCAGGAGTTTGGAGAGACTTCTTGCAAAAATGCCAGAGAAAACAGCTTGGAATGGCAGCGACTTATTGCTCTTAATAAGGAGTATGCGATTCAAATCTGTGATTTTTTACTGAATCGCTGTCAGGTGTCTGTTATTACCATGCCAGAGGACAGGCTTGGGGAGGCCTTTCAACTTTTTGACTCTCAGAATAATCGTGGCAAGTCTTTGGAGCCTCATGATTTGCTTAAAGCTTATCATTTGAGGCATATTGACAAGCCAACTGAACAACTGATTTCCGAGTGGGAGAGGATTGTTGATGACGAGGCCCTGACGCTAAAAGTCTTATTTGACCAGTATTTGTTTAGAATGCGGCGGTGGTCGCAGGGGGAAACTGCTCTAACGAGAAAACGTTATGGTTCTTACCTGAGATTTACAGAGGCTTATATAGATGATTTTAAGGGTGTTGCTCTAGGGACAGGAGAAGAGGCAAGCTTTCCTTATCTTCAACTCTACAAGGAGTTACAGCAGTGCGGAATCTCCTTGCCAAAATCACTGACCATGCCAATTATCAATGGAGAATCCTTTTTTGAATACATTGCTTATGCCCATCAAGAAGTGAGTAATGTCTTGTCGTATCGGTATTTAGAAAATCGAGGCTTGTTATCTAATGAGCTTGAGCAGATACTGTTTAAGCCTAAAGAACGATTGAAGCGGCCTAGGAATTTATTTCAGAATTTGTTGGCCTTGTTTGTGGATAGATTTGGATCGGACCAGCTGACTCGCGATGTGGTTGAAGCACTATTGGTTTGGTCACATTATCCTTTGAAACAGTCTCGGCTCTTTGATGCGACGTTGGCAAATTATGCTGCGGGTGGGCGTTTCCAAAATCAAAAGGATGCTGTCCAAAAATTGTTACAGGTGCTGGTTAATAGTAGCAGCCCAACAGATTTTTTACAACAGATAGACCAGGATAAGTTTGACAATTGGACGTTAGAGAAAGTTGTGGAGAAGGTTAATGAATGATCGAACTGTTTTGACCGTCTCGGAATTATTGAATGACGAGACCTATATTGTTCCGCTGTATCAGCGTAATTTTTCCTGGACAGGTGTTGAAATTGAGCAACTGATTAGAGATATTTTGGATGTTTATCAGGTGCGTGATAATTATTATATTGGTACCTTGGTGGTCCATAAAAAAGATGGGGGCTATCATCTTATTGATGGGCAGCAGCGAACGACAGCCCTGACCTTGTTGGCCTTGGCCTTGAGAAATGAGCATCACGTCAATGGGTTGCAAGCAATCAACCTGATCTTTCAAGCACGGACAAGGTCCAATGAGACCTTGAAGGTGTTATTGGATGAGGGAGGTCTTTCGGAGCAGTCAGAGGGTGAATTAGCCAGAGGTTATCAGGTAACCTGTCGTGCTTTGAGGGAGGTCTTTAAGGACTTATCAGTAGCAGAAAAGGAAGATTTCTCTGACTACTTCTTTCATAGGGTTATCTTGTTTAAAAATGAACTGCCGACGGATTTAGATTTGAATCTTTACTTTGAACGATTTAATTCTCGTGGGGAGCAGTTGGAAGCACATGAGATTATTAAGGCTCAGATGATGGGGATTCTCGTTAAAGATGATGAGGAAAAAGCAAGGGCATTTAGTAAGATATGGGATGCTTGTGCTGAGATTGATAGGCCAGTGATAACATTTTTCAAGAAGAAGTCCAGGCCTAATCATGGGGCAGAGGAACGAGAGAAGATTTTTTCTAGGAATCAGCATCTGCACGAGGATTACAACAACTATCACTTAAGAGATGTTTATGCTAAACTGACAACTAAAACAGAGCAAACAATCAGTTTGCTTCAAGCTATTGATGGAAATGTGATTGTCTCATCATTGGAGGATAATCAAGAAGATTTACCTAAGTATCAGGCGGTTACCAATTTTAATACCTTGCTCTATTGTGTTTTATACTTAACGACTCCAGCTCAGGCTATTCAATTTGATGATAAAAAACTCTTGCAATCTTTTGAAGAGGTTCAAAAGGATAGTGAATGGGTAGAGAGGTTTAGTGAAAATTTACTGACGGTCAAATTTATTTTTGATAATTTTATTGTCCGCAATGACCAGTCTGATAGCGGGGAACAAGAAACCAACTGGGTGCTAAAAAAAGCTGTTAGGAAAGATGAAAATAACGGCGGTAAGACTTGGAAATATGTTTATCTAAGGGAAGAAAATACATTTTCTAACAAGGTTATTCAAGACACGATTCTTATGATTCAGTCTATGTTTGTGGTGACTTTTACATCGCATCAGGATAGTCGTTGGTTATATGATACCTTGTCGTTCTTATTTACCAATCGTGAGTGGTTGCACCATCATAACTTTGGAGAGCAGTTTGTACTTTTCTTAGAAGATTTGATTCGCCAAGAAGTTCAAAGAAGGCAGTCGTTTTTCAACGAGGATCAGCAACTGAAAGCCTATGGTGATTTGTCTGTATTGGCTTTTAATGTAACAGATTATGCTTTGTGGAAAAATCGTCAAGCTTTGCAAGGATATGTTTATGCTGCAAGTCGTTTTCGTTTTGCCTATCGGAGTTCGGTTGAACATTGGTACCCACAGCATCCTGATCGGCAAGCCCTGGATAGTCTCGATGACTGTTATCTCCACTCTTTTGGTAATCTCTGTTTAGTTACCAATAGTCAGAACTCTAAGTTTGGCAATTTGACGCCGACGGCAAAGTATGAGCAGTGGTCTAAAAAAGGACTGTTTGAGAGGCAAAGTTTGAAACTGCAATGGATGGCAATGGTGACAGCGAAGGGAACTTGGAATAGCGTTGACATCAAACGCTGTGAGGAAGAAATCCTGTCGTACGTTCGAGTATTTTTGGAGCAGCGGTCTTAAAGGAGGACATTGGCGTAACTTGTCAAAAACACCCTACAAGATCTCGACCGGTTTTGAGGCCATCATTGGCTACCTCCACATGACCGAGCAAATCGAACGCTTGGAGGAGCTGGTGGATTGGTGCATCGTTTATGTGGATGAGCAAAAAAAGTAGCTTTTCCTCTTGCCAAAGGCTGTATCTTATGCTAGAATGGTTAGGTATGTGGTGCTAGCACATCCAAACATATTCTACCTAGGAGGAAAATACAATGGCTAAAGTATGTTACTTTACAGGTCGTAAGACTGTATCAGGCAACAACCGTTCACACGCCATGAACCAAACTAAGCGTACTGTAAAACCAAACCTGCAAAAAGTTACTGTTCTTATCGACGGTAAACCTAAAAAAGTTTGGGTTTCAGCTCGTGCGTTGAAATCTGGTAAAGTAGAACGCGTTTAATCGAAAGGCAGCCCTTGGGCTGTTTTTTCTTTGGGAAAATGGTAGAGCGACTTCCTATGTTTTTACAAGACTAGAAAGATATGGTAAAATAAGATGATAGGCTTCTGCTGTTTAGAAGCTTTGCTATTGTTCAAAAGAAAAAGAGGAAGACTTATGACTGTAAAAATCAATACTAAAGATGGTCAAATCGAGTTGTCAGATGAGGTGATCGCTACCGTTGTTGGCGGGGCGACCACTGAGATTTTCGGCGTTGTCGGCATGGCTAGTCGAGCTGCTTTTAAGGACAACGTTCAGGCACTCTTGCGTCGGGATAACTATGCTAAGGGTGTCGTGGTTAAGGCGACTGACGCTGGCATTGCTGTTGACGTGTACACGGTGCTGAGTTATGGGGTGAAGATTAGTGAAGTGGCTAAAAACATCCAAGACCGTGTTCAGTTTAGCCTAGAGAGCCAGTTGGGCATCACTGTTGAGGCGGTTAACGTCTTTGTGCAGAACATCAAGGTAGCAGGAGAAAACTAAGTGACTAAGATTACAACCAGTTTATTGCAGGAAATGGTTCAGGCGGCAGCAACCCGTCTGGGCAAGCAGGTGGAGTACGTTAACTCCCTCAATGTCTTCCCGGTGCCAGATGGTGACACAGGAACCAACATGGGCATGACTATGGATAATGGGGCCAAGGAAGTGGCTGACAAGCCAGCAACAACCGTTGGCGAAGTTGGTCAAATCCTTTCTAAAGGTCTCCTCATGGGTGCTCGTGGTAACTCAGGGGTTATCACGTCTCAGCTTTTCCGTGGTTTTGGCCAGTCCATCAAGGACAAGGTTGAGCTGGACGGTAAGGATTTGGCAGCGGCCTTCCAAAACGGGGTTGAAGTGGCCTACAAGGCGGTCATGAAGCCGGTTGAAGGCACCATCTTGACCGTTTCTCGTGGAGCGGCGACGGCTGCTTTGAAAAAAGCCGAGCAGACAGATGATGCGGTTGAGGTCATGACAGCCACTCTTGAGGGGGCCAAACGTGCCCTGGCCAAGACCCCAGACCTCTTGCCAGTTCTCAAAGAAGTTGGCGTGGTGGACTCAGGTGGTCAAGGTCTGGTTTACATCTACGAAGGCTTTTTGGCGGCCCTGACAGGCGAGTACATCGCCTCAGAAGACTTCAAGCCAACTCCAGCTAACATGGGTGAGATGATCAACGCCGAGCACCACAAGTCAGTTGCTGGTCATGTGGCGACTGAGGACATCACCTTTGGCTACTGCACGGAAATCATGGTGGCTTTGGGTCAAGGTCCGACAGCTGTCAAAGACTTTAACTATGAGGAATTCCAAGGTTATTTGAGCACGCTTGGTGACTCCCTTCTTGTGGTCAATGACGACGAAATCGTTAAGGTTCACGTTCACACCGAAGACCCAGGTTTGGTTATGCAGGAAGGCCTCAAGTACGGCATGCTGGTCAAGGTCAAAGTGGACAACATGCGAGAGCAACACTCGGCTGAATTGCAAAAAGATACGGCCAAGCCAGCTGCACCTCAGAAAGACTTCGGTCTCATTGCCGTGGTGGCTGGTCAGGGTCTGTCTGATATCTTCACCTCACAAGGTGTTGACTACGTGATTTCAGGTGGTCAGACCATGAACCCGTCAACTGAGGACATCTTGACCGCTATCGAGGCGGTTAACGCCAAGCAGGTCATCATCCTGCCAAACAACAAGAACATCTTCATGGCGGCTCAATCAGCAGCAGAAGTGGCTGAGGTGCCTGCTCTTGTGGTTGAAACTCGGACGGTATCTCAAGGCTTTACTAGCCTCTTGGCCTTCAACCCAGAAGCCAGTTTGGAAGACAACCATGCAGCCATGACAGCTAGTCTGTCTGACGTGGTCAGCGGTAGCGTGACCCTGGCGGTGCGTGACACTACCATTGATGGTCTGGAAATTCGTGAGAATGATATTCTGGGCATGGTTGATGGCAAGATTTTGGTGTCAACCCCAGACATGGTTGAGGCCCTGCGTGCCACCTTCGACAAGATGGTGGACGAGGACAGCGAAATCGCCATGATTTACGTGGGTGAAGACGGTGACCAAGACGTGGCTGAAGACTTGGCAGCCTACTTGGAAGACAAGTATGAGGACCTGGAAGTGGAAATCCACCAAGGTGACCAACCAGTTTACCCATACCTCTTCAGCGTGGAATAAGATAAAGTGATGAAACCAGCCCTCTGTGGCTGGTTTTTTGGAAAGGAAAGCGATGGCAGAGTTAGGACAGGTGTTTCAGGCGATTCGGCAGAGCAGAGGCCTGAGTTTGAAGGAGGTCACAGGTGGAGCGTTTTCAGCCTCCGTGCTTTCACGGTTTGAGCGAGGGGAGACCAGTCTCGCCGCAGACAAGCTCTTCACAGCCCTCAAGAACCTCTCGCTAGATCCCGGTGAGTTTGGTCTGCTCCTGTCTGGCTCGGTTCAGCTGGAGTTGGAAAACCTCTTGGAGCAGGTGCATGAGGCGGACCTGGCAGGGCTACAGCAACTCTTAAAGTGTGAACAGGACTTGGAGCGGCAAGACGGCAAGACCACCTACCACCGCCTCAATCGGCTCATGATTTCAGTGGTCATAGCTCAGCGGGACCCGCAGACCCCTGTTTCTCAGGCGGAGCAGGACTTCCTCCACGATTACCTCTTTTCCGCCCAGGTCTGGGGGGCCTACGAGCTCCTCCTCTTTCAGCACACCAGCCCTCTCTTTCCCGCTCGCCTTTATCAGGCTTACAGCCAGGAGATGATGGGGAAAATAGCAGAGCTGGGCACCTATCCTCGCAACCGTCGCACCATGCAGGCCATCTTGCTCAACGGCTTTTTCCTGGCCGTAGAAGAGGGTGAATTTGCCCTAGCGGACTGGTTTGACCAGACCATTTCGAAGCACTTTGACAGGGATAGGGATGCCTACCTGCGGATGGTTTATCGGATTGCCCAGGGCTATCGGGATTACCTGCAGGGAGATGAGGCTGGGCTGACAAAAATCCAAACCATCCTATCCATCTTTGACCAGCTGGACATGGGCTTTGCCAAGGACTACTATCAGCCCTTGCTGGATAGACTAAAAAAATAAGTTGCAAATATGCAAAAACCTTAGGCCGTCAGGCCTTTTTTTGCTATACTGGTTTTAAGGAGGAATGACGATGACCAAACAAGAGATTTTTGACCAGGTGGTTGAGTTGGTGCGTGAGGATTCAGCGACCAAGAAAGACTATACTGGAGCAGACCCAACCCCTTACCGTGAGCAGATTAGGGAGGACATGAGTGACCGAGACTTTGTTGCTCTGGTTCAGCGGTATTTGACCAGTTTTAACTGCCTGCACCATCTCAGTTTTCGGAATCGGGATGAACAAGCGGTTTACGGGTTCAAGGTGCGTTACCATGAGGGAGGCCTCTATGTGACCAAGGCGGTGGCAAAGACTGGTCTTTTGGTGGGTGACAAGGTCACACATTTGGACGGTTTGAGCGTGGATGCCTTTGCCAAGGTACACCCAGACTACTTTGTGTCCAAAACACCTGAACGGCAGGGGCACGAATGGGTGGCTTATCTGGCTGAAGCAAATGTGGTCAGGCTTGAGCGATCTGGTCAGGTGATGGACGTGAAGATTGGGCGGGTCAGTCAGGAGGACTTGCCTGAGCCTAAACCGTTTGTTTTTGAGCAGCTGAATCCTGATACGGTTTACCTGAAGATGGAAAATTTTTCGGACAATCAAGGAATCGCAGACCTCTACGAGAAAGCCAGCTCTGCTATGGCCCAAAATAAAAACCTTATCATTGATGTGCGGGTCAATCATGGGGGCAGTGACGGGCTTTATTACCCGCTTTTGCCCTACTTGTTGGGGGCGGGCCAGTCCTTGGCGGAGGTGATGGCGGGATCTGATGACGGCATGGAGATTCTTTATACCGAGCGAAACGTCGACCTGCGGCTGGTCATGTTTGAGGAAGATTTGGCTGATTCGGGTCTTTTGCCAGAGGAGCGTGCCTTTCTAGAAGCGTTTCGGGAAGATTTGTTGGCCAAGCGTGGTCAGGGCTTTGTTGCTTATGAGGATTCGGACAATAGCGGAGCAGACCAGTTGGTTGGGCGAACCGATGGACCAGAGCGGGTCATTGTTTTAGCAGATGTGACCTGCGGGTCGTCGGGGGATAACTTTGTCTGGCTGACCAGTCTCTTTGACAAGGTGACGGTCATGGGGCGACCCACTATGGGGATTTTGGATTATGCCAACTGTTGCTGGGCGGATTTTGAGCAGTTTCGTTTGGTTTTTCCAACGTCACGGTACCTGGGGATTGATACTGGTAAGGGAATGACTGACATCGGTATCTTGCCTGATGTTCACATTCCTTGGACGCCAGAACACCTCGAACGGGATGTGGATTTGGAGCAGGCCCTGGCTTTTTTGGCGGCGAGTAATCAGTGATCCCCTTCGACAATAAAGACCTGATGTTCCTAGCTCGCTTTCTTCTTTCTAGGCTCTCCTTTAACAGTCCCCTTGAGTGTTGGGACGGTCTCTTGCCCATTGCCTCGTTAATTGTTGAACTTCACTGATGATAAAATAGCCCCGGCAAGTTCTCTTGCTGGGGCATTTTCTTAGAGTTGGTCTTGGCTGGTTTTGCCCTCGTTGAGCAGGGCTTGGACGATTTTCTGGTCACGAATTTTGACGGAGTCGTTGATGGTTTCGGCCGACTTGATGATGGCTGTTTCCAACTGGGCCCGCTGTTGGCGGCCACGGTCGATGGCAGCGATGATACCATTGTTCTGGGCAACTAGGCTTTCAGCGATGGCGGTGACCGATTCCAGGCTCAGGGTTGGGGTCTGGGCGGTCGCTTCCAGGGCTGGAATGGCTTCCTTGCTGGTTTCAGCCAGCATTTGCAGAGCAGCGTTGTTGGCTCGGACGATGGCGTCTGCGGTGGCACCAGACTTGACCGACTGTTGGAGGATGCCCAGCTGGGCGATGGACAGTTTCATGGTCGGAATGGTGTTGCGACGGAGCATGCCCAATTTTTGCCGCATGTCAGACGAGACCTTGACCAGGTTTCGCATCTGCGGGGTGGTGGCCCAGGCCACATAGAGGCGGCTGATGTACTCGGTATGCTGTTGTTCCAAAGTGTTAACCACCTCGGTCAGGCGGGCCAATTCCTCAGACTTGATGTGGTAGTCAGGCGATTGGAGGTCCAGGGCTGCAACCTGGGTCTGGAGTTGGTTGGCCCGTTGGGAAGCCTCTTCTTGGCTGGCTTCCACAAAGGCGATGACCCCAACCAAGTTTTCGATGGACTTGGTGTTTTCTTCAATCAATAGCTCAGCTGACACGATGTTTCTGGCCAGGCTGTCTTCCTGTTTGACCACCTGGGCGGCCATGCCGTCCATTTTCTGCTCAATGTTCTGGGCATCAAAGTAGAACTCTTGCAGGGTGTTTTTGCCCTGCTTGAACCATTTTTGGAAGAAGTTGGGTTTGGCCTCCAATTCGACCGGTTTGACGTCCTTGTACTTGGCGATAAAGCCGTTGAGTTCGCGGTTGGTGTTCATCAGCAGCTCATCGACCTGGGGAATGTCCAGTTTTTTCTGCTCAGACAGGATGTGGTTGACGGTCTTGTTGACCTCTTCGACAGCTGCTTGGCCAAAGTCCAAGAGGCTGTTTTGGTCGCTGATAAAGCCATCAACCAACTGAGGAACCCGAGCCCTGATGGCCGTCTGTTGGTCCAGCGTCAGCTTTTCCAAAAAAGCAATCTGTCCCGTCCCTGTGGTCGTGCTAGACTGGATGATTTCGGTGGTCTTATCGGTCTTTTGGATGGCGTTGTTGGCAATACTGTCGATGTCGAAATTAAATTGGCTCATAGCTATCTCCTTGTTTTGTTGTGGCGTTGAGCAACCTCAGGTTGACCTCAAACTCCCGCATGTCGTTTTCATTGAGCTGGCGGAGTTGTTCTTTGAGGGAATGGGCAAAGGCTTCCATGCTGGTTTTGGCCGTGTTCAGTCGATTTTGGGCGTCAAAGTAGTGGCTAGGGCTCTTTTGGATGGCCAAATAGCCAGTCAGAATGCTTTGGAAGCGGTCCATGTTGGTCTGGTGGAGCTGCAAGAGTTCGGCCTGGTTACCGCTGGTGCTAGCCTTAACCTGTTCAATAATGGTCTGGTTGTCCGCATAGATGGCTAGCACCGTCTCCCTGATGTCCAAGGGCAGATCAGCCAAATTCGGTTCCTTGGCTGGTTGAGCGGGAGCTTGTTCAGCCGTCAGAGTCTCTTTGAGCTGGTTCTCCTCGGTCTCAATCCGAGCCATCAACCGTTTATAAGTGGTGGTGCTTAATCGCCGCCGTTGCTTGGTCAGGTCGGTCTTGAGCTGGTCTAGAGCTTGGAGGAGGTCAACGGCCTTTTCCCTGTAACTGGCCCAATCCAGACGGGGCCGATGTTGGGCCAAGGTCTCCAAGGCCTGGTTGAGGTCCTTGACCCGATGTTTCAGGTCTTGAACTGCTCCTAAGGCCTTGGGCTTTTTGCCGGTCAATTTGGGTTGTTCCTTGCCAGGCAGGTGGCTGGTCACCGCATAACCTCCCCAGAGAATACTGGTGAACCCGATGAGAGCTCCAAAATAGTCTCGAATAACGGCCAGGGGAATGAGAGCAGTAATGGCCAGTAAAAAGCCTGTATAGGGCAGGTAGTTTTGGCTGTTAGCCCACCGTTTGATGAGAGGGTGAACTGCCCAAAAACTCATCAAGCTAATACCAGAAAGCACTAGGAAGGCCGCCCCACGAAGTCCCCCAAAAAAGAGCAGACTGGTCACCAGGGCAAATTTCCAAAAGCGTTTGTTAAAGGCCATTGTCTACCTCCTTCTGGTTCATCAGCCGCAGGCTAATCTCGAAATCCGCCAAATCGGTTTCGTTGAGTTCTTGCAGGGTCTTGTCCAACTGGACATCAAACTGCTCAAGAGCCGTCTTGGCTAGGGCCAATCGCTCGTCTGCATTATAAAAATCCTTGGGCGACCGCTTGATTTTCAGGTAGCCCTCCAAGATATCCTCGAACCGATTCATGTTGGCGGCATGGAGGGCCGACAGTTCGGCCCGATTGTCCGCCTGCTTGATTTTCTCCCGAATCAGCTCGTCATCCCTCTTGATGTTGCGGTAGCTGGCCAGGATTTCTGGTGCTAGCTGCTCGATCTGCCGCTCCTCCTTGCTGACAGCCAAAAGCCCGCTCAACTCATCCAAGGTGCTAGTGATGTCCCCCGTCACCTGGGTCACCTTGCTGGAAATCCGCCCGTACACCTGCTCGCCCATCTTGGCCCGCAGATTGGTGGCTTCTGTTTGGATGCTACTCAGTTGGGGCAATAGCTGGCGCGACAAGTCTTGATAGTCCTCGTAAGCCTTGTTTTTTAGGTGCTGATCCAGCAACTGGAGCTTCTGGTCGGTCACTTTGATGGTGTCCTTGAGGTTCTGGATGCGTTGGGCAGTCTGGGCTTGGCTGAGAGTCAGCTGCCGTTTAATCAAACGATAGCCCCCGTAACCCACCAAACCAACCAGGGCCAGAGGTAGGATAGTGGCTATGGCACCGCCTAAAATCATGATTAGGACAATGATACCGATAATCTGTTCTTCAGCTGACTTGTGTTTCTTGTATTTCTTTCCCATTCGTTTACCTCTCTTTAGTAACTATTTTACCGTAAAAGCCAGTTTGTCACAATATTTTACCTGTATTTTATCCTGAAAATATGGTAGAGTAGTCCTATGAGTAAAAGAGTAAAACAACCTAAGAAAGCCACCACCTCTACATCGTCCCATAATCTCAACTCGCTTGTTCAAGAGTTAGAGGCGGTCGAGCCAAGCCCTAACTGGCCTTATGCGACAGTTGTGGGCCTCCTGGCCGTCCTGATTGCCCTAGTTTGGGGTTGGTATTTACTAGCGGCCAATCATAGGGAAAATTCGCGTCTCGCTGACCAAGTGCGTCAAGAGCAACCTCGGCTGTTTAGTTGGACAGAGGAGGATTTTATCGCCCTTGAGTTGGGGATGACAGAAGAGGAGGTCCTAGACGCCTATGGTCCAGCCCATAAGCGTGAGGATTACCCAAGTAGTCAGTCCTTTGTTCTAATTTATGAGATTCAAGATCCAGTGACCTTTAAAATTCAGCAGGTTAGCCTTAGCTTTTCGACAGAAGCTGTTCCATCCAAATTGGTGAGTAAGTTCGCTTACGACTTGAAAAACTCCCTTGTAAGCCCGTTAGGGCAGGGTGTCTATGCTAGAGCTTTTAACGACGCTGACATTAAGGAACTTCGTGTCGGAGATAGTGAGACAGGCGAAGGAGGCCTCTCTTTAACGGAGGTGTTGACGCTCTATGGCCAGCCTACGGAAGTGGTATCGAGTTTATCTGAGCAGGCTCCTAGCATTTACAGCAGTAAAAGTGGTTTGGAGAGAACCTTGTTTTTAAGTTATCGGCAACCAGAAGAGGCCCCTTATGATTGGGTTAATCTGACCTTTCAGGCCAGGGAAAATGGCGACTTCTACTTGTCTAGCAAGGACACGGATTAGGTGTTAAGGAGGGGTTATGGCTAAGAAAACAAGGTCCGACTGGCAGCAGATTAACCAGAGCATTCAGGCTGTCCATGAGAAAGAAGTGGTTGCAGCGGCAGGTCGTCAGTCCATCTTGACGCTCTCAGCGATTGTCTTATTGGGAGTGCTTGGTTTGGGAATTCTCATTCATCAGGGTCTATCGACCGCTTCTCGTCAACGTGAGCAGTTTGGAGAAGTGGTTCATGAGTCAGTTTCAAGGCCATCAGTTGAGCCTAGTTCGGATCCCTCATCCATGAATGCTTCCCAAGTGGCCGAGGCAGAGCTAAAGGCCGATTTGAATCAAGCCTATCAAGCTAGTCGGGCTGAGTATGTTTTCACCTGGGACGTGGCCAGTTTTGAGGCTTTGACGGATCGCTACAGTCTGGAGTGGGATGACAAGCGACAACCGATTTCTCTGGATGAGGTGGTGGCCCAGCGGGGCAAGCCAAACTTACTTGACTACGATAAGGGCTGGCTTTATGTGTTCTACACGGGGACCTTTACCGACCAGCTTTATTTATGGCGCGAGTATGACCAGAGGGTGAGCTTGGCTTTCAAGGAGGAAAATGGGGTCTGGGTGCTACAAGAGAAGGACATGAATTATATGGCGACTGATGAGCTGAAAACCTTGGTAGAGGGAACACCTTTTAAGAGCCGCATGATTGAGGGGACCAATCAAAAGGGCTATTTACGGGATTTGGTCAAGCCCTTGGCGGTTGGCCTGGCGGATAATGGTCAGGGGGGAGCGAGCTTGGAGGAAGCCTTGGACTTGCTGGGGTTGCCGACAGCTTATGGCTTTTGGAATGATTCCCAGACCTTTGTCCTGGTTTATGCGGACCTTGATGAGATTTACCTCTGGTTCAAGCGTCAGGAAGATGGGACTTATCTGCTGGCCAAATGGGATTAAATCCGAACGAAAAGAGTTATAATTGCTCTGATAATAAATAATAACAGATTTTCAGAAAATGAAATGATTTTCTTGAAAGAAAATCCGAACTGCTCTGCTATTTCCCCTTGAAAAAAGGCCAAGGAAAGTGGTATAATGAAAGGGTATGACGAGCCACGGGCTCTTGGACATGAGAAAGGTGAATAGCATGACATCAGTAGTTGTTGTTGGTACCCAGTGGGGGGACGAAGGAAAAGGGAAGATCACAGACTTCCTGTCAGCTGGCGCGGAAGTAATTGCCCGCTACCAGGGTGGGGACAATGCGGGCCACACCATTGTGATTGACGGTAAGAAGTTCAAGCTCCACCTGATTCCGTCAGGGATTTTCTTCCCTGAGAAGATTTCGGTGATTGGTAACGGCATGGTGGTTAACCCCAAATCCCTGGTGCGTGAGTTGGCCTACCTGCACGGTGAGGGCGTGACGACAGATAACCTGCGGATTTCTGATCGGGCCCACGTGATTTTGCCTTACCACATCGAGCTGGACCGTTTGCAAGAAGAGGCCAAGGGCGACAACAAGATTGGCACGACCATCAAGGGAATTGGTCCTGCCTACATGGACAAGGCTTCTCGTGTTGGTATTCGGATTGCTGACCTCCTTGACCGTGAGGTTTTTGCGGAGCGTCTGCGGATTAACCTGGAGGAGAAAAACCGCGTCTTTACGAAAATGTACGACGCTCAGCCATTAAACTACGACGAAATCTTCGAGGAATACTACAACTACGGTCAGGAAATCAAGCAGTATGTGACCGACACGTCGGTGATTTTGAACGATGCCTTGGATGCTGGTAAGAAGGTTCTCTTTGAGGGAGCTCAGGGCGTCATGTTGGACATTGACCAGGGAACCTATCCGTTTGTGACCTCATCGAACCCTGTTGCGGGTGGGGTAACCATCGGTTCAGGGGTTGGCCCAAGCAAGATTACCAAGGTTGTCGGGGTCTGCAAGGCCTACACCAGCCGAGTTGGCGATGGCCCATTCCCGACGGAGCTCTTTGATGAGATTGGTGACCGCATCCGTGAAATCGGTAAGGAATACGGCACCACAACTGGTCGTCCTCGCCGTGTGGGCTGGTTCGACAGCGTGGTTATGCGTCACAGCCGCCGGGTGTCTGGCATCACCAACCTCTGCCTTAACTCCATCGACGTCCTGTCAGGCCTTGACACGGTGAAAATCTGTGTGGCCTATGATTTGGACGGCGAGCGGATTGATTACTACCCAGCCAGCCTTGAAAAACTCAAGCGTTGCAAGCCGATTTTTGAAGAATTGCCAGGCTGGTCAGAAGATATCACAGGTGTTCGCAGCTTGGACGAGCTGCCAGAAAATGCCCGCAACTACGTGGCCCGTGTGGCTGAATTGGTTGGGGTGGACATTCTGACCTTCTCTGTTGGTCCAGACCGTGACCAGACCAATATTTTATCAGATGTTTGGGCTTAATAGCCCCTGTCAGCCTAGCTCTTGCTAGGCTGATTTTGCTTTAGAAGCACATCCTTTTCCCAAATATGATAAAATGGAAGAAAGTAAGAGAGGAGTACCTGATGAAACTGATTGGAAAATTTGTTGCAAAGAAGATTGCAGGTTTGATTGTGCTTGGTTTAATTCTAGCTGGTGGGCTATTTTGGTTCCGTCACAAGTTGTTCGGTGGCAGCTTGACCTCAAAGTACGAGTTTGTCATTACTCGCTTTGAGCGGGAGAGCCAGCTGGTGGTGGCAGGTGCTGATGTCAAAACAACCAGTACCCAGGTTTTCACCAATAACAATTTTAAGGATTGGCCAGACTGGACCCAGACCTTTACCAAGGTATTGGTCGGTCGTGATTTGGTGGTGGACATTCCTGTTCAGACCGAGTTCAAGTTGCAGCTGGAAGGCTTGACCAAGGATGATGTGAGCATTTCGGGCAATACCCTAACCTTTAAGAAACCCCTCAAGGTCCATGTGGATTCCCAGCCAGTTGATGTGCCCAAGATTAAAGAGAGTGGTAGTGGCCTGATTGACAAGGCAGCCGACCTTTTTACCTCAGGTAAAAAAGCTCAAGAATTTTTGGCAGAAAAGAGCCAAGAAGCTCTCTACAAAACCTCTGAAAAAGTCCTCGACGACCAAGACCGCCAGGAAAAGGTGGCTGAGTTTGCCAGCCAGTCCTTGGAAAATCTGCTTAATCTCAGCAGTGAAGAAAAGCTAGAGGTTGAGCTTACGGTCGATGACCTTGAGTTTATCAACGTGGATGAGAAGAAATAGGATAATCGCCCTGCCCATCAGGGCTTTTTGTTCGAGATGTTTTGCAGAAATTTTTCTGAAAACATAGAGTATCGTTCGCAGAATTGTGATTTTTTTATTTTTCCCTTGACAATTGTCTGAAAATTGTTTAATATAAAACAATTCAGAAAACATTAAAGGAGAACTGCCATGCCAACAACCATCATGTCCAACTACAGTTATGGGGAAGATTGCTTCCAAGACCTGCCTCAGGTCCTCAGCCAGTACCAGGTCAAGACCATTGCCCTGGTTGGTGGCCAGCAGGCCCTAGCCTCTTGTGCCCATGAGGTTGAGGCCATTCTGACGGAACAGGGTTATGAGGTTACTGGTCACTTTGTCTATGGCCAAGAAGCCACCCAAGCCAATATCGACCGGCTGGTTGCCCTTGAGGGTATCGCTGAGGCTGATATGATTTTTGGCTTTGGCGGTGGTCGGGCCTTGGACACGGTCAAGATGGTGGCCCATGCCCTCAAGAAACCCATGTTTGCCTTCCCGACCATCTGCTCGACCTGTGCCGCAGGCACAGCCATCACGGTTATCTACAAGGACGACCATAGCTTTTCCCATTACGGCTACCCTGATGCCCCCCTGCACCTCTTCATCAACACCCGCGTTTTAGCCCAGGCACCCGACCAGTACTTCTGGGCAGGCATTGCAGACGGCATTTCCAAGGCTCCTGAGGTGGACCGAGCCAGCCGTCATGCTGAGGAAAAAGGCATGGTTCTGCCCCACACCGCCGTTCTTGGCCGAGCCATTGCCCTCTCCTCCAAGGAGGCTTTCTACCGCTACGGGGAAGAGGCCCTCGCGGATGTGGCGGCCAATCGCACCAGCCCAGCTGTCGATGAGATTGCCCTCAGCATCCTGGTCTCCACCGCCTACGCCTCCAACTTGGTCAACCAGCCTGATTTTTACTTCAACTCCGCCCATGCCCACGCCTTTTATAACGGCACGACTGCCATCAAGCGAGAGGGAGAGTACCTTCATGGAGCGGTAGTGGCCTTCGGGGTTATGGTCCTCCACGCCTACTATGGGGAAATGGCCGAGCTGGAAACCGTGGCTCGCTTCAACAAAAGCTTAGGTCTGCCAGTCACCCTGGCTGAGATGGGTCTGGCTGAGGCTGACTTGGACACCATTGTGGCTGTCGCCCTGACCACCAACGAATACCGCCACACCCCTTTTGAAGGACCAGCCTTCCGTCAGGCCATCCTGACCGCTGACCAATTTGGCCAGGGATTGAAAGAGGTCTAGGGAAGTTTATCAGCGTGTTAATCACCTCTCTGAAGCCTCAGAGAGGTTTCTTTCGATGCCGACATATGCTATAATGAAAGCAAAGAAAAGAGGTTTAAGATGAAAAAATGGTTAGTAGTGCTAGGGTTAAATCTCTTTCTTCTGATGGCGACAGCCTGTGCACCAGCCTTTAGTGTTTCCGAAAAAAATGAGATTCAAAAAAACTTGCAGCAGGTCTTTAGAGAGCAGGGCTATGACGGCCAAGTCAGCATCATCAAATCTGGCCATGACATAGCATCTGGGCAGTTTTTTACCTTTGCCTATAAGGAAGAAGTTGACGGTCGAGAATTGGTCTTTAAGCGTTTTGTGGAGTATTCGGATGAAGATCATTCTTTGGGAAAAGAAGGACTTGCTCAACGATTTGACGCGACTGATTTTAGTGGCGGACTGGATGATAAAATCAAGCAAACGGCCATGTGGCACCAGCCGTATGTGGAGAAAAAATTAGACCAAATGGCAGAGTTTTTCCGCCACCATCAGGGGGATTTTGTCTTTGCAGAGATTAACGGAGAGATTATGGCTGGAGTTCTGTTTAGCGATGAGGGGGGTGGGCGTGCTAGTCGTGAAGCCCTGCTCGCCGACGTTAGTCAAAATCAGGCAAATGGTGGGGCCATCAATGGTTATTATTCCTTGGATGTGGCTAAGTATATGGCTCAAAATACCTTAAAAATTCGTGTGGATTTTAAGTTTCAGCTGGATGGCGACTATTATGATTTAGAAAATCATGAGGAGGAAGCTGTCCGTCAGGCCTTTTTTGAGATGGTTCGCAACTATGATTACAGTGGGTTTTGGGATGGGACTTATCTGCTAGGCTTTGATTGGCATAGTAAGAGTGGTTGGCGAGGTTCCATACAAGATATGCTGTATGTGACGGTCAAAGATGGAAAAGTAGTCCGAACGGACTCTGCCTTGGTGACAAATTAGCCCCCAATTTTTCAAGATTATGGTAAAATAAAAGGAAACGCATAGAAAAGAGAGACCCATGACCCTACAAAAACCTAAGGGGACCCAGGACATTCTGCCGGGTGCCAGCCAGCAGTGGCAGGCCTTGGAGGCCCTGGCCCGTGAGACCTTTGCCAGCTACAACTACGCTGAAATCAGAACGCCCATGTTTGAGCACTACGAGGTCATCAGCCGGTCGGTGGGCGATACCACCGACATTGTGACCAAGGAGATGTACGATTTCTACGACAAGGGCGACCGCCACATCACCCTGCGGCCAGAAGGGACGGCACCAGTTGTCCGCTCATACGTGGAGAACAAGCTCTTTGCCCCTGAGGTGCAAAAGCCTGTCAAGCTCTACTACATGGGCCCCATGTTCCGCTACGAGCGGCCCCAGGCTGGGCGGCTCCGTCAGTTCCACCAGATTGGGGTGGAGTGCTTTGGCTCTGCAAACCCAGCGACTGATGTGGAAACCATGGCCATGGCCTATGACCTTTTTAGCCGTCTGGGGGTTGAGGGCGTGACCCTCCACCTCAACAGTCTAGGCAGTCCAGAGAGCCGGGCGGCCTATCGCCAGGCCCTGATTGACTACCTGACCCCGCTGGCGGAGACCCTGTCTAAGGACAGCCAACGCCGCCTCAACGAGAACCCTCTGCGGGTTCTGGACAGCAAGGATGCTGCTGATAAGGTTGCGGTTGAGAATGCCCCGTCCATTTTGGACTATCTGGATGAGGCCAGCCAGGCTCACTTTGACCAGGTTCGGGCCATGCTGGAAGAGCTGGACATTCCTTATGTGATTGACCACCGCATGGTGCGGGGTCTGGACTACTACAACCACACCATTTTCGAGTTCATCACCACGGTGGACAAGACCGAACTGACCATCTGTGCGGGTGGCCGCTACGACGGTCTGGTTGAGTATTTCGGTGGCCCTGCCACCCCTGCCTTTGGTTTCGGTTTGGGCATGGAACGCCTGCTTCTCATCTTGGAAAAACAAGGCCTTGCGCAGCCATTGACCCCGGAGCTGGACCTTTACGTGGCGGTTTTGGGGGCTGACGCCAATAGCCGAGCGCTGGAGCTGGTTCAAGCTGTCCGCAAACAGGGCTTCAAGGCCGAACGCGATGTCCTTGACCGCAAGCTCAAGGCCCAGTTCAAGTCAGCCGACGTGCTGGGAGCCAAGCTCCTTATCACCCTGGGTGAGAGCGAGGTTGAGGCTGGTCAAGTCACCATCAAGAACAACCAAACCCGTGCCGAGGAGACCGTCAGCTTTGACCAGCTGCGGACGGATTTCGCAGGGATTTTAGAGCGATTGCACTAGGAGGATATGATGACAAAAAACCGTTACAAATTTACCTTCGGAGATAAGGCCTTTACCTTGACCCTGGCCAAAGACAACCTGCTCATGGAAGAAGTGGAGCGTTTGGCCAAGAGCAAGTACGAAGCCCTCAAGCAAAAACTGCCCCAGGCCGACACTGAGACCCTGGCCATTGTCTTAGCCATCAACAGCCTGACCGTTCAGCTGGAGCGGGAAAAGGCCTTTGCTGAGCTAGAGCGGGAATTGGCTGAACTGAAGGCCAGTCAAGCACCTGAAATCCGTATGGATCAGACCAGCCTGTTTGAGGACGAGTAATATGGTGTTATCGCTAGTTATGGCTCTGGCCTTGGCCTGGCAATTTTACCTGGGCTACAGCCGAGGGCTGGCCAAACAGGTTTACCTGGTCTTTGCCTTGGTGGTCTCCTTTGTTTTGGCACAACTCAATTATCTGGGTGTGGCAAACAAGTTAACGCTCTGGGTCCCATATACTCAGGCTGTTGAAGAAAAAAATCTGCCTTACTTTGCTGAGGTCTCGATTTTCGAGATGGATAAAGTCTTTTATGCAGGAGTGGCTTTCCTCTTCATTTTTCTAGGAAGCTATTTGGTCTTGCGTCTCTTGTCGCTCTTGCTTCACCTTTTTCCTCTGGAAAAATTGGATCGACCTGGATTGAATGCCGTCAGTGGTGGCTTGTCGCTTTTAGTGACCGTGGTGTTTTGGGGGACAACAGCCAAGCTCTTGGCGACCCTGCCCTTTGACCAGGTTCAAAGGGTTCTGGAGGCTAATATTTTTCTCAAGAGCCTTATCAATCTACCCTTGCTGTCTCAACTCCTCCACCAACTCTGGGTGACGAAGGTTTTGTGAGTGAAAGCAACCACCTGAACTTAGCTCAGGTGGTTTTTAGTTTTGAAAAAGGGAAAATGACAGTTGGCGACCTGATAGCTACCAGTTAAGATTTTTTGCCCCGTTTTATCCCCGCTTTTAGTAAACTGAACTTGTCTTGAACAAGAGAGGCGATAAAAATGAAGCGGAGGTTATCATATGAGAAAAAAAGATAGGCAGGCGGCAGTCGAACAGGCGATAGACTACTTAAACCAGTTGGCTGATTGCCTGGCCAGTCATTGGCCAGACGAAAGGGACTTGCTCGCAGTATTGGGCCAGTTGCAGGCGAATTTGTCGAGGGCTCAGTTGCCCCAGGACCAAGATTGGCAGGTTTTAAAGCTAGGGCTAGATCGGTTTGATACCTGTTGCCACTATCGTGGGATAGAGTTGACCGTGTTAGCCAGCTATTTTAGGACGCAGTTGGATACCCTGCTTGCCGTTCAATTGAAGTTTAGTGCCCAGAAAACAAGTGTCTCAGACAGGCTCTTGTCTTGGTTGCTTCGGTATTAAGGACAAAAAAACCAAGCCCGGCTGTCGCCGAGCTTGGTCTTAGGAGATTTATGAAAAAGAATAAATCAATTATAATCATCTTAGCTTAAAAATAACTTAAACAGAGTAAAAACCGTTTGAAAGGCAACTTGTGGTATAATAGAGGCATGCAAACCAAGATTATCGAACAGTTAGAATTTGACAAGGTATTGGCGGGATTTGCCCCCTACCTTCAGACCGAGCAGGGCAGGGACCAGCTGGACCAGTTGGCACCCATGACCCGCCCAGACAAGATTGAGCGGGCTTTTGCTGAGGTTGGTGAAATGGCAGAGCTCTTTGACCATGGCCAACCAGTGACCCTAGGGTCGGCCAAAGACATCGCTCAGAGCCTGAAACGCTTGGAGTTGGGGGCAGACCTCAACGTGGACGAGTTTATCCAGCTCAAACGGATTTTGCAGTTATCTGCTGAATTAGGACGGTTTTACGCTGATGTGGACACGGTTAAGCTTGAGGCCCTGGCAGCCATTTTTGACAAGCTGGAGCAGTTTCCAAGCCTTCAAGGGAGCTTGCAGGCCATCAACGATGCAGGTTTTATCGAAAGTTTTGCCAGCCCAGAATTGGCCAAAATCCGCCGTCAGCTGACCGAGAACGAGGGCAAGATCCGCCAGGTCTTGCAGGACTTGCTCAAGAGCAATGGCGACATGCTCAGCGAACAGCTGATTGCCAGTCGAAACGGCCGGGCGGTTTTGCCAGTCAAAAACACCTACCGCAACCGAGTGGCTGGTGTGGTCCACGATATTTCCAGCTCAGGGAGCACGGTCTATATCGAGCCACGGCCGGTGGTCCAGCTCAACGAGGAGTTGACCCAGTTGCGAGCCGATGAGCGGCACGAATTGGCTCGGGTCCTGCATGGCCTGTCTGACATGGTTCGGCCCCAGACACGGGCCCTGTCAACCAATGCTTGGGTGATTGGTCGGATTGACCTGATTCGGGCCAAGACTCTCTACATGAAGGATAAGAAGGCCAGCCTGCCTAGCCTGTCTAAGGACAAGTCGATTCGGTTGTTGGCTGTTCGTCACCCCCTCTTGGCCAATCCTGTGGCCAATGACCTGCATTTTCCAGATGACCTGACGGCCATCGTCATCACAGGTCCCAACACGGGTGGTAAGACCATCATGCTCAAGACCCTGGGCCTGGCCCAGCTCATGGCCCAGTCTGGTCTGCCAATTTTGGCGGAAGAGGGCAGTCGGGTTGGTCTATTTACCCAGATTTTTGCAGATATCGGCGACGAGCAGTCCATTGAGCAGAGCCTGTCAACCTTCTCTAGCCACATGACGACTATCGTGGAGGTTCTGAAAACGGCTGACCAGGATAGTCTCCTCCTCTTTGACGAGTTGGGGGCGGGGACTGACCCGCAGGAGGGAGCCAGCTTGGCCATGGCCATCCTGGAGCACCTGCGTTTGTCTCAAATCAAGGTCATGGCCACCACCCACTACCCAGAACTCAAGGCCTACGGGATTGAGACCGAGTTTGTCGAAAATGCCAGCATGGAGTTTGATGTCAACAGCCTGAGTCCTACCTACAAGTTCCTCCAAGGGGTGCCTGGTCGCTCAAACGCCTTTGACATTGCCAGACGATTGGGCTTGGCTGAGGTTATCGTTAGCCAGGCAGAGGGCATGACCGACACGGACAGCGATGTCAACCGCATCATCGAGGAACTGGAGCGGCAGACCCTGGAAAGCCGCAAACGCCTGGACCACATCCGAGAAGTGGAGCAGGAAAACCTCAAATTCAACCGAGCGGTCAAGAAACTCTACAATGAATTTTCACACGCCAAGGACAAGGAAGTGGCCAAGGCCCATGCTGAGGCCCGTGAGATTGTGGATTTGGCCCTGGCGGAAAGTGACGCCATCCTGAAAAACCTTCACGAGCGCAGCCAACTCAAACCCCACGAGGTCATCGAAGCCAAGGGTGAGCTCAAGAAGTTAGCGCCAGCCATTGATTTATCAAAAAATAAGGTCCTGAAAAAGGCCAAGAAGGCGCGGGCTGCTCGGGTGGGCGACGACATCGTGGTTCGTGAGTACGGCCAGCGGGGGACCCTGACGGCCCAGCTCAAGGACGGGCGTTGGGAAGCCCAAATCGGCCTGATCAAGATGACCCTCAAGGAGGACGAGTTTAACCTCCTGCGGGCGGAAGCTCAGGACGAGCCTAAGAAGAAGCCGGTGACGGTCATGAAGAAGGTGGCCGGCCGCAACCCGTCGGCCCGCTTGGACCTTCGTGGCAAACGCTACGAGGAGGCCATGCAGGAGCTGGACGAGTTCATCGACCAGGCCCTGCTCAACAACATGGCCCAGGTGGACATCGTCCACGGCATCGGGACGGGGGTTATCCGCGAGGGTGTCGCCAAGTACCTCCGCCGCAACAAGCACGTCAAGAGCTTCGGCTATGCCCCGCAGAACGCTGGTGGCAGCGGCTGTACCATTGCGGTGTTGGGGTAGGTTATAATAGTCATAAAAACCGAGGAGGTTTTTGAAGAATTGAAAAAGGACACTCGTTATTGATGGGTGTCCTTTGGTCGTTAAAAGGTAAGTGTTTCGCCATCTGTTGGGATGGCAAGTCGATCTGAGAAAGCCTGCTCTTGGGCAAACTGACGCAGGTCAGTCCTAGACAATACCCAGTGATTGACAGCTTCCATGTGAACGGCAATGAGTTGAGCTGAGGAATATTGGACGACAGCTAGAATATCGGTCTTATCCATAACAACCCGACCAAGGCCGGCTAAGGCATTGCCGCCAGCATTGAGGACGATGACTTGTGGTTGGTAGCCATCAATAGCGGCTTTGACATCATCGTTCCAGAGGGTATCGCCTGCCAGGTAGAGGGTCTGCTCATTTTCTGACTCAAAAACGACACCACAGACAGAGCCAACTAAATCTTGGATATCTTGAGGGAATTGGCTGAGGCTTTCGACGTGTTCACCATCGGTTTTGTGGAGTGTGATGTTCTCAAAGGTAGTGTTTTCGGTCAGGAGACGGACGTCTGTAAAGCCAGATTCGGTGATAATGGTGGCATCAATGTCATTTTGAACAAAAATCGGTAGGGTCTTGTCCAAAACTTCGGCTGCGACAGGGTCCCAATGGTCAATGTGGAGGTGGGTGACGATGATGGCATCAATGCCAGCCGTGAGTTGGGACAGGTCGATAGGTAAATCTACCAAGGGGTTTGGGTTGGTGTTGCCAGTAATGGCTCCTTCAAAGGCTGGATAGCTTCCTTTAGGTGCCAACATGGGGTCGATGAGGAAGGTCTTGCCAGCATAGCTGAGGCGGGCTGTTGATTGGCGGATGTGTTGAAATTGCATGAGAAAAATCCTTTCAAAAGTGATGTTTCTATGGTACACTAAAAGCGAGGTGTAAGCCAGTTGATTTGTTAAGCCTTTCACTGGAAAAACTTTAGAAAGAAAAGATTTACCATGTTAGATAAGACAGATAGGCATATTTTGACGCTGTTGGAAAAAAATAGTCGCATGACTTTGAAAGAGTTGAGTGAGCTTGTTCATCTGACACCACCAGCTGTTGCTAGTCGTATTCAAAAAATGGAAGACAATGGCATTATTCAAGCCTATACGATAAATATTGACCGCTCTCAGTTAGGGCAATCCGTCCATGTGGTGGTGACGGTCACCTTGATCGAGCCCCTACATGAGCGTTATTTAACTTATATGAAACAATTTTCTGATCACATCACCAATCATTACCGTACCGCTGGGGTAGGGTGTTATCTGGTGGAACTTTATGTAGAAGATAATGCCCTTCTGTCTGATTTTTTGGATGGTTTGGAGGCTTTTGCCTCCTATCAAGTAACCCATGTGATTAACGCGATAGATAAAGAATGACTTTCGTAGCAAATCTTAGCAAAATTTTTTCCTTTAGGCTATAATAGGTTTATCACTAAATAGGAGAAAGAACAATGGCAAAAAACATTACTGATGCAACCTTTGAACAAGAAACCAGCCAAGGTCTGGTTTTGGTGGATTTCTGGGCGACCTGGTGCGGTCCTTGCTTGATGCAGGCCCCAATCCTGGACCAGCTGTCTGAGGAACTCTCAGAAGACGAGCTCAAAATCGTTAAAATGGACGTGGACCAAAACCCTGAGACAGCTCAAAAATTCGGTATCATGAGCATCCCGACCCTCCTCTTCAAGAAGGACGGTCAAGTTGTTAAACAGGTTGCTGGTGTCCACACCAAAGACCAAATCAAGGCCATCATCGCTGAAATTGGCTAAGACAAGGAAAAAAACTGACCTGTTGAGGTCAGTTTTTTCCTTGTTGGTAGGCCGCCCACATTTTCTTCTGCGGGGTGGCAAAGGGGTAGTTATCGAAATCGTCTGGGTGGACCCAGGCGGTTTCTTTGTCTTTGGGAGAAATGGCAGAGCTGACAGAGCCTGAAACCAGCTCCACCTGCCATTTGCGGTGGCTGAAGACGTGTTTGACCTGGGGAAAGCTAGCCTCGGACCAGCTGATGGTCAGGCCATAAACTTGTTCAAAGAGCCCTGCTTGGGACTGGAGGGGCAGTTTATCTGCCTTGGTCCTGATGGGCTGGCCAAAGAGGTCTAACTGCTCGGCTATTGGCGAAGCCTCCAAAAGCGGAAAGGACCAAAAGCCAGCAAGGAGCCCTGTGTCCGTGTTCTTCTCCAGGAGGAAGCGGCCCTGGTCGTCCTGGATGATAAAGGCTTGGAGGGTCAGGGGGAGGGGCTTTTTGAGGGCGCGTTTGATGGGGTAGCGGTCGTAGGTGCCGTTGAGGTAGGCGGCGTTGAAGGCCCGGATGGGGCTCTCGTCAGGGCGAGGGGTCTTGGCGTGCTCAATGTCGGTACCCAGGTCCATGAGGGCCTGGTTGAAGTCGCCAGGCCTGTCAGGATCGATGAGGATTTCCATCATGGTCTGGAAAATCTTGCGGTTTTTGGGGTCGCCGATGTCGTGGTTGACCTCGAAAAGCCGAGCCAGGACCCGCATGACATTGCCGTCAACAGCAGGCTCGGGCAGGCCAAAGGCGATGCTGGCGATGGCACCCGCTGTGTAGGGGCCGATGCCCTTGAGGGAGCTGATGCCCTCGTGGGTCTTGGGAAAGACCCCACCGTGGTCAGTCATGACCTGCTGGGCTGCCGCCTGCATATTGCGGACCCGGGAGTAGTAGCCCAGGCCCTCCCAGGCCTTGAGGAGCTTGTCCTCTGGGGCAACCGCCAAATCAGCCACGGTCGGGAACCAGTCTAAAAAGCGTTCGTAGTAGGGAATGACGGTGACTACCTGGGTCTGCTGGAGCATGATTTCAGAGACCCAAATCTTGTAGGGGTCATTGGTCCGTCGCCAAGGCAAGTCTCGCTTGTTCTGGTCGTACCAGGCCAGGAGGGTGCGACGGAAGGAAGCAATCTTATCAGCATCCCACATCTGGATACCGTAGTCGTTTAAGTTTAGCATAGCAATATTGTACCATAAAATCCTCTGGGCATTAAGGATTTGCTGTGGTCGGCATTGACAAAAGAAAAGAACTAGAAGCCTGTTGCTCTAGTTCTTTGTTTGTTTTAGCGTGACCAAATCTCGTCGTGGTACTGTTGAATGGTACGGTCTGATGAGAAGAAGCCTGCTTTGGCGATGTTATGAATCACTTTCTTCTGCCAAGCGGTGCGGTCTTCGTAGTCCACAAGGACTTGTTCTTTGATGGCGATGTATTCCTTGAGGTCAATCAAGGTCATGAACCAGTCTTTGTTGAGCAATTCTTGGTAGAGACGGTTGAGGCGGTCTGGGCTTCCCAGTGTCAATAACTCATCGCTAACAATGAAGTCTACCAGTGGTTTAATCTGCTCGTCAGCATAGTAGTCACGTGAACAGTAACCTGCGTTGGCATAAAGGTTGATGATGGTGTCACTGTCCTGACCAAAGGTGTAGATATTGTCCATGCCAGCCAGCTCAGCAATTTCCACGTTAGCCCCGTCCATGGTACCAAGGGTGAGGGCACCGTTGAGCATGAACTTCATGTTACCTGTTCCTGATGCCTCTTTAGACGCTAGAGAGATTTGCTCTGAGATGTCAGTGGCTGGAATCAATTTCTCCGCCACGGTAACGTTGTAGTTTTCAACCAAGTGAACGTTGAGGTATGGGCTCACTTCAGGGTCATTGTTAATCAACTCAGACAAGCAGAGAATCAAGTGAATGATGTCTTGAGCGATGGTGTAGGCGGGAGCCGCTTTACCACCGAAGATGACGGTCAACTTGCGTTTTGGCAGGTTGCCAGCCTTGATGTCCAGATACTTATGGATGACGTAGAGGGCATTCATCTGCTGACGCTTGTACTCGTGGAATCGTTTGATTTGTGTGTCGATGATGGAATGCTCGTCAAGGTCGATGCCTTTATTGGTTTTCAAGTAAGCCTTGAGGGCAAGCTTGTTCTGGAATTTGATATCAGCCAGACGGTTTTGGACGGCTTCGTCATCTGCAAAGGCAGCCAGTTTCTCCAACTGAGTTGCATCAGTCAGGTAGCTGTCGCCAATCAATTCCTTGATGTAGGCAGCCAATGGTTGGTTAGCAAATTCCAACCAGCGACGGAAGGTAATCCCGTTGGTTTTGTTGTTGAATTTTTCTGGGTAGATGTCATAGAAGACTTTGAGTTCGCTGGATTTCAAAATCTCAGTGTGCAAGGCGGCAACACCGTTGACAGAAGTCGCGTAGTGGATGTCCATGTGAGCCATGTGAACACGTCCGCTCTCGTCGATAATAGCGAGGGCTGGGTCAGCGTACTCGGCTTTGACACGCTTGTCCAGTTCCTTGATGATTGGCACCAAGTGTGGGACAACTTCTTCAAGGAAGCTGAGCGGCCATTTTTCCAAGGCTTCTGCCAAGATGGTGTGGTTGGTGTAGCCGACCATGTCAGACACGATAGCGATGGCGTCATCTGTGCTGAAGTTGTGCTTGTCTGTCAAGAGACGAATCAACTCAGGGATAACCAGAGATGGGTGCGTGTCATTGATTTGCACGTAAGCGTAGTCTGCCAAGTCGTGCAAGTTTGAGCCGCGTTCAATCGCTTCGTCAATCAAGAGCTGGGCAGCGTTTGACACCATGAAATACTGCTGGTAAATGCGGAGTAACTCACCGTTCTTATCTGAATCATCAGGGTAGAGGAAGAGGGTCAGGTTGTTAGCGATAGCAGTTTTGTCAAAGCTGATACCGTCCTCGATGAGGCTGCTATCAATGCTGTCAATGTCAAAGAGGTTAAGGTAGTTTTTAGTGGATTTTTTGTAGCCCAAAACAGCCATGCGTTTCAAAGAAGAGGTCAGGGTGAAGTCGCGGAAAGGCACCTCGTAGCTGACGTCAGTTGGCAACAACCAACTGTCGTCCTCAATCCAGAAGTTGGGTTGAGCGTCTTGTTGGTTGTTCTTGAAGACTTGCTGGAAGAGACCGCAGTGGTAGTTCAGTCCGACACCTTCACCGTTGATGCCCAAGCTAGATATGGAGTCGATAAAGCATGACGCCAAACGTCCCAAACCACCGTTACCAAGAGATGGCTCTGGCTCGACGTCTTCGATGTCGCTCAGTGATTTGCCAGCTTGAGCCAACTCAGCTTGAACAGCCTTGTACAGACCAAGGTTAATCAGATTATTAGAGAGGAGTTTACCGATAAGGAACTCGGCAGAAATGTAGTAAACCTTGCGTTTGCCATTGTTTTTAGGCATGGTGGCACTCTGCTCCTTAACGTAGTTCAAGAGAGCCACGTAGATGTCCTTGTTGGATAAGTCTTGCAATTTTTGGTTAGTTGTTGTTTCGATGTAGCTTGTAAAATTAGTCATTCTTGTCATTACCTCGTTGATATAGTGTCGTGATATGTGTTAAGAAGTCTTTGTGGTCTTGGGTCAACTCTGCTGGCAGCATTCGCCATTCCCAGTTGCCACCCACAGTTGATGGCAGGTTCATTCTGCTTTCAGCTGGCAGGTCTAAAATATCTTGCATGCTGGCAATAGCTGTCTGGCTGACGGTTGCAAACAAGGTCCGAAGCATGGTTTGCGTGATTGGCTCATCCGAGTGGCGATTTGTATACGCGTTGACATAATCCTTTTGTTTCTGGGTTAGGTTAGCGTACCAGCCATTGATGACTTCGTTATCATGAGTTCCTGTGTAGGAAATGCTGTGGGGCACACAACGGTGAGGGCTGTCAATGCTTTGTCCAGTCGTGTCGAAAAAGCCAAATTGCAAGATTTTCATTCCCGGGAAACCACAGTCAGCTAAGAGTTTTTTGGCACGATCATCAATGTAACCCAAGTCCTCGGCAATGATTGGGAGGTCTCCCAAAGCCTTTTCAACAGCTTCAAAAAGGGCATAGTTTGGACCAGGCTGCCATTTGCCATCGTTGGCTGTCTCCCCATCACCATCAATTTCCCAGTAATCTGAGAAACCTTTGAAGTGGTCGATGCGAAGGTAGTCGTAAATCTTGAAACTCTCTTTAATCCGATAAATCCACCAAGCAAAGCCAGTGTCTTGATGTTTTTGCCAGTTATAAATCGGATTACCCCAGAGTTGGCCATCAGCACTAAAGTCATCGGCAGGACAACCAGCTAAAAAGAGTGGTCGGCGATTAGCATCAAGCTTGAAGAGCTCCGGTTGTGTCCAAACTTCAACACTATCAGCAGAGACATAGATTGGCATATCACCAATAATGCTGATGTGCCGTTTGTTAGCGTAGACCTTCAATTTAGCCCATTGGCTAAAGAAGAAATACTGAGTCACCTGATGGTAAGTGATGGCCTCGGCCAATTGCTCACGGTAGGTCTTCAAGGTCTGGTCGTCTCGTAAAATGGCAGAGCGGTCATCCCATTCTTGTAAGGCACGATTGCCAAAGTGTTCTTTAAGTGCCATAAATTCAGCATAATCTGGCAACCAACTGGCATTGCCAGAGAGAAACTCTTGATAGCTGTCCGCGTGTTGGGCATCAGCCAAGAAGGCTTTGACAGCCTTTTCCAAAATTGGTCGACGAGCCTCAAAAATACGAGCGTAGTCAACTTTGGCTGGGTCATCACCAAAGCTGACTCCATTGAGGTCTTTGGCGCTTAACCAACCAGCTTCACACAGCAAATCAAAATCAATCAGGTGCGTGTTACCTGCAATAGCAGAAAAAGATTGGTAAGGTGAGTCGCCATAACTCGTTGTTGTCAGCGGCAAAATCTGCCAGTAGGTTTGCTTAGTCTCAACCAAAAAATCAACAAAATCATAAGCAGCTTGCCCGAAAGTCCCTACGCCATAAGGACTAGGCAAGGAGGTGATGTGCATTAAAACACCGCTTGCACGTTTGTTCATCGAATATTCTCCTTTAATTGGTGATAAGCCTAGTTTAACGCAACCGGTTGCACAAGTCAAGTGTTTTCTCAAAAATATTAAGAAAGTTGGCGATTTATCTTGCAGATTGAAGAAAACTGAGGTTCAGAGTCATCTATTGGGGGGTATAATCCTCTTTGAGTTAAATTTTTTAACGGGCAAAATAGAAAGAGGAGGTGGGTTAGCATCCCGTCCTCCTTTTGGTAATGTTGTAAAGCTTCTAACGGTAGAGGTCTCTAACGCTCTCACGCTCTTTTAGGGTAAATGGAACAATCACCTCGGAAGTTGTAGGTGGCTGTCCTTTGATCATGCTGATCAGCTGCATCAGGCTGGTTTGCCCTAATTGGGCAACATTGATGTCAAAGGTGGTTAGGTAGGGGTGGAGCATTTTTGAAAAGATGGAGTTGTTAAAAGAGATTAAGGAAAGGTCGTCCGGGACTCGTAACCCATAATATGAAAGAAATTGGATGACACGAACGGACAGTAAGTCTCCGATAACAATCAATCCCGTAATCTTTTCTTTTTGGATAGATTCGATAACCTGATCCAAAGTTAATGGATTACGACGGTCAAAGGGGAGCAAGGGAAATTCGAGTAATTTTTGCTGCTGAACACCTCTTTGGTAGCCACGATAACGTTCTAAACAGACTTTACTGGTCAGATCGTCGGTTACAAATAAGATTTTCTTATGCCCCTTGCGGTGAAGATGAAGAACAGCCTGCTCCCCCATCAACTGGTTGTCATTGTCAATAGAAATCAGATTGGGGCTATCCTCGCTCGGTGTTCCGATGACCACAAATGGAATGCGATGCTGATTTAAGTAGTTTTTGACCGGGTCGTCTTTTTCGGAGTAGAGAATCAGAAAGCCATCAGCCCTCTTTTGACGATACATTAACTTAACCTGTTCAGCTAAATCGCTAACGGAATTGCTGGTCGCAATAGAGACTGTAAAACCTTGCTGCTTAGCTTGGTCGTTAATAGCGGTCAAGATTTCCATGAAAAAGGGCTCACTGACCCGATCGGGTGTTGTCAACGGCGGCAGAACCACGCCGACACATTGCGTCAGACCACTAGCCAGCATTTGGGCTGCTAAATTAGGCACATACCCCAGCTCTTCCATGGCTTGACGCACTCGCTCCTTGGTATTTTGGGAAATAGCAGAGCTGTCCTTGAGCACTCGACTGACCGTCGAGGCATTGACTCCTGCCTTTTTTGCAACATCTTTAATCGTTACCATAGCATAAAACCTCCTGAATAGTCATTTTACCTGATGCCAAGGCTATAATGCAATCATTTGATACGGGAATTTCAGAGTATCAATCCGGTCAGCCACTAATCAATTAGAGGGGGCAAGCTTGACACAGAAAGCGTCCCAAGCACCGAGTTCAATCGATTGGAGTGAGGCAGGGATTGTGCAGTTGGCGATGAGAGGTTCTTGGACTTCCCCATCAAAGGCAAAGGATTGTGGTGATGAGGAGAGATTAACCACGACCAAGTAAGTGTCCCCTTGCCATTGCCGCTTATAAGCAAAAACCTTCTCTGCACTGTCAATCAGTTCATAACTACCGTAAAGCAGCCAATCTTCCTGTTTGCGTAATCGGATCAAGTTTTGATAAGTGTAAAAAACAGAAGCCTTGTCTGCCAGAGCTTGTGTCACATTGATGGTCTGATAGTTTGGATTGACCGATAACCAGGCTTGTCCGGAGGTAAAGCCAGCTTGAGGCTCAGCTGTCCACTGCATTGGTGTTCGGGCGTTGTCTCGTCCGATTTTCTTAATTCGGTCTAAAGTGATGTCATCCTCTTGTCCCTTGTCTTGCGAAGCCTTGATATAGTTCAGGCTTTCGATGTCATTTAGTTGAGAGAAGTCTTCAAACGGAAAATTGGTCATGCCGATTTCTTCTCCCTGATAGATATAGGGCGTTCCTCTCATCAGATGAAGTAAGATGGCAAAAGCTTTGGCTGATTGTTCACGATAATCATTATCATCCCCCCAAATGGAAACAATCCGTGGGAGATCATGGTTGTTCCAAAAGAGGGAATTCCATCCCTGTCCTAAAGGGAGCTCGGTTTGCCATTTTGATAAGATTGTTTTTAAACGTGGTACATCTAACTCGATGTAATGCCATTTATCCCTATTATCTTCGTGTTGAAGGCTAATATGCTCAAATTGGAAAACCATTGATAATTCTTGACGATCAGGGTGAGAGTAACGTTTGGCAATCTCAGGTGTTGCTCCCCAAGTTTCCCCAACGGTTAAGAGGTCTTGTCCCAAAAAGCAAGCTTGGTGCATTTCTTGCAGGTAATCGTGGAGCTTGGGGCCGTTGTTACTAATGCCTTGTTCAGGTACCTTGCCA
Organism: Streptococcus sp. ZY171113; assembly: GCF_057748235.1. Lineage (NCBI taxonomy): Bacteria > Bacillati > Bacillota > Bacilli > Lactobacillales > Streptococcaceae > Streptococcus > Streptococcus sp. ZY171113. Next base: position 2,077,149 of record NZ_CM173243.1, on the reverse strand, counting down.
ATCATGTCAATCACGTCCATGCGAAAACCAGAAATCCCTTTGTCGATCCAGAAACGCATCATCTGATAAACCTTCTGACGCAGAGTTGCATTTTCCCAGTTAAGGTCAGGCTGCTTTTGGCTGAAAAAATGAAGGTAGTAGGCCTGGGCTGTCTCATCGTAGGTCCAGGCGGAGCCACCGAAAATGGACTGGAGGTCATTTGGCTCTTGACTCCAGATGTAAAAGTCACGTTCAGGGCTGGTTGAGTCTTCCTTGGCGGTCACAAACCAAGCGTGCTCATCGGACGTGTGGTTCACCACCAAATCCATAATGATGCGAATATCCCGTGCCTTAGCTTCTACAAAGAGCTCCTCCATATCTGCCATACTTCCGAATTCACTAGCAATAGCTTCGTAATCCGAAATGTCGTAGCCATTGTCATCCATAGGACTCTGATAAACAGGCGAGAGCCAGAGGGCTGTGATGCCTAATTCCTTTAGGTAATCGAGTTTGCTGATAATGCCTCTCAGGTCACCAATCCCATCGCCGTTGCTATCCATAAAGCTTTTGGGGTAGATTTGATACACCGTTGCTCGGTGCCACCACTGTTCTGTCATTGCTTTTGCCTCCTTTTTTTATTATAACGTTTTTTAACAAATCAAGCAATCGGTTGCGCGTCTAGCAAGTGCTCTTTTTTTGAAAACCATGCAAGTAGTTTCATAAACGACAGTGAAGGATGAGAAATTAAAATTTTTTTTTATTTTTGCTCAAAAATGCTTGACAATTTGAGCAACCGGTTGCATAATAGAGGTGTAAGAAAAATAAATTTTGTTCGAGGAGGAACAATTCATGAAGAACTGGAAAAAATTTCTAGTATCAACAGCAGGTCTTGTTTTGGCTGGTAGCCTTTTGGTAGCTTGTGGCGGTCAAAAGGCCGATAATAGTGCATCATCTTCATCAGCAGCAACCTCAGGGGCGTCTGATAAGATTAAGCTTTGGGTACAAACAGGTGGTATTGAGTCTATCACCCCCATCGTTGAACAGTTCACGAAAGATACTGGCTATGAGGTCGAGATTCTTGATGCCGACCATTCTAAAGCACAAGAAAACGTTAAGAAAGACCCAAGCGCAGCAGCTGACGTGTTTGCTTTGCCACATGACCAACTTGGTCAGTTGGTAGAATCAGGAATTATTCAAGAATTGCCTGAAGAGTACAGCAAAGAAATTGCTGCAACACAAACTGAACAGGCTATTCTTGGTGCTTCATACCAAGGTAAAACCTACGCCTTCCCTTACGGTATTGAGTCATTGGTTCTTCTTTATAACAAAGGTCTCTTGTCTGAAGAAGATGTGAAATCATATGAAACCATCACGTCAAAAGCAACTTTCGGTGGTACATTCAAAGAGGCTAACGCTTACTATACAGGTTCACTCTTCATGTCTGTAGGAAATACCTTGTTTGGTGAAAATGGTGAAGATCCAGCTGGTACAAACTGGGGTAACGAAGCTGGCGTATCTGTTTTGAAATGGATTGCTGACCAAAACAACAACAAAGGTTTTGTCAACCTTGACGCTAGCAACGTGATGTCACAATTTGGTGAAGGTAAAGTTGCTGCTATCGCTGCAGGTCCTTGGGATTACCAAGCTGCACAAGAAGCTGTTGGCGCAGACAAACTTGGCGTGGCGACTTACCCAACAATCAACATAGGTGGTAAGACTGTTCAACAAAAAGCTTTCCTTGGTGTACGTCTCTATGCCGTTAACCAAGCACCAGCTAAAGGCGATGTGAAACGCATCGCAGCAAGCTACAAGTTGGCAGCTCTCTTGACCAACAAAGAAACACAAGCTAGCCAGTTTGTTGACCGTAACGTTACCCCATCTAACAAAGAAGTTCAAGCCTCTGAAGCTGTTCAATCAAACGAATTGGCACAAGCTGTTATCAAGATGGGTTCCTCAAGCGACTACACGGTTGTTATGCCAAAACTTAGCCAAATGGCTGTCTTCTGGACAGAATCAGCTGCGATTTTGAGTGATGCTTACAACGGTAAATTGCCAGAAAGCGACTACCTCAGCCGCCTCAAACAATTTGATGCAGATATTGCTGCCGCTAAATAAGTTGTGATTATAGAGTAAGTGAGGGGAGGTTTCTCCTCACTTCTTCTATCACGACTGTTCGAATAAAATTGACGTCGGGCTAAGGCCAATAGAAACTGATGCAAGTTATATAGAAACCTCGTTTTCTGGGCACCTGTCCAGTTTCCTTTTGGCTTTCTAAAGCCCATTGTATCTTATGAAAGGAGTTTGTCATGGCAATTAGGCCTAACACTTCAACTGTAACCGTGAAGCAAGCTCTGGCAGCAGGTTCTTGGGATATCAAGCTATCTGCCCTGATTATGGGTTTTGCTAACCTGGCTAATAAGCAATTCCTAAAAGGTAGTCTTTTCTTGACCAGCCAACTCTTGTTCCTTATTGCCTTTTTCAATCAAATCGTTCCAGGTTTGATTGGTCTTGTGACCTTGGGGACACAGACGCAAGGGATGGCAACCCAGGAAGTTGATGGGGTAAAAATCCAAGTGGCTGTCGAAGGGGATAACTCCATGCTGATGTTGATTGGTGGACTAGCTTCCGTCATATTCTGCTTGGTGTTTGCTTACATCTATTGGAGCAACCTCAAGAGTGCACGGACGGTTTACCAACTAAAACAAGCGGGACAACCTCTGCCAAGCTTCAAGGAAGATATGGCGACGCTGACGGATGGCCGCTTCCATATGACCTTGATGACCATTCCCTTGATTGGGGTCTTGCTCTTCACCGTCTTGCCGTTGGTGTATATGATTTCCCTGGCCTTTACCAACTTTGACCACAATCATCTGGCACCGAAATCCCTGTTTGACTGGGTCGGTTTTGCCAATTTTGGTGACGTCTTGTCTGGGCGGATGGCTGGTACATTCTTCCCTGTCTTGTCATGGACCTTGATTTGGGCAGTGTTTGCAACGGTAACCAACTTTATTTTTGGGGTTATCTTGGCCCTTATCATCAATACCAAGGGGCTGAAGTTCAAGAAAATGTGGCGGACCGTCTTTGTGATCACCATAGCCATGCCACTTTTCATTTCCTTGCTGATTATGCGCAACCTCTTGAATGATGTTGGTCCTCTAAATGCACTTTTGCAGAACTGGGGCTGGATTAGCCAACCAATTCCGTTTTTATCTGACCCGAACTGGGCTAAGTTCTCCATCATCCTGGTCAATATGTGGGTTGGTATCCCTTATACCATGTTGATCGCGACGGGGATTATCATGAATATTCCATCTGAGCAAGTTGAGGCGGCAGAGATTGATGGGGCAAGTAAGTTCCAAATTTTCCGTCATATCACTTTCCCACAGATTTTGACCATTATGACACCCACTTTGATTCAGCACTTTATCGGTAACATCAACAACTTTAACGTGATTTACCTTTTGACGGGTGGTGGTCCTGCCAACTCTAACTTCTACCAAGCGGGATCGACTGACCTTTTGGTTACCTGGCTCTACAAGTTGACGGTGGCGGCGGCAGACTATAACTTGGCTTCTGTTATCGGTATCTTAATCTTCACCTTGTCAGCAGTATTTAGCCTTTTGGCTTACACTCGCAGTAGTTCTTATAAGGAAGGAGTGGTCAAATAATGAAAAGCAAGAAACGCCTTCATCTGGGGTTGACCTATGCTCTTTTGATTGTTTTATCAGTAATCTGGCTTTTCCCGATTGTCTGGATTGTATTGACCAGTCTTCGTGGAGAAGGGACAGCTTATGTCAGCTATATTATACCTAAGGGCTACACACTAGCGAACTATGCCAAGCTCTTTACCAGTCCAAGCTTTCCATTTGGGAAATGGTTCCTTAACACCTTGTGGGTTGCGACAGCTTCTTGTGCCTTGTCTACCTTTATTACGGTGGCAATGGCCTACTCGCTGAGCCGTCTCAAGTTCAAATTCAGAAATCATTTCCTCAAACTGGCTTTGGTGCTCAACATGTTCCCTGGCTTTATGAGCATGATTTCGGTGTACTACATTCTGAAAGCTATGAACTTGACCCAGACGCACACAGCCTTGATTCTGCTTTACTCGTCTGGAGCGGCATTGAACTTCTATATCGCCAAGGGCTTCTTTGACACCATTCCCTTCTCTTTGGATGAATCGGCTATGATTGATGGGGCAAGTAAGAAAGATATCTTCTTCAAAATCACCCTGCCGTTGTCAAAACCAATTATCGTCTATACAGCTCTCCTGGCCTTTATGGCTCCTTGGGTAGACTTTATCTTTGCTCAGGTCATTTTAGGAGATGCTGTTGACAAGCATACGGTGGCGATTGGTCTGTTCTCAATGCTTCACCGTGATGTGATCAACGACTGGTTCCTCTCCTTTGCAGCAGGTTCTGTCTTAATTGCCGTGCCAATTACCATTCTCTTCATTTTTATGCAGAAGTATTATGTCGAAGGCATCACAGGCGGATCTGTCAAGTAGGTTAGAAAGAAGGATAAGATATGACAACATTAAAACTGAATAACCTTTATAAGAAGTATCCCAATAGTGATTTCTATTCTGTTGAGGATTTCAATCTTGATATTAAGGACAAAGAATTCATCGTCTTTGTAGGCCCTTCAGGTTGCGGTAAGTCAACCACGCTTCGTATGATTGCAGGTCTTGAAGACATCACAGAAGGTGAGTTTTACATCGATGACGAGCTCATGAACGACATCGAGCCAAAAGACCGTGACATCGCCATGGTCTTCCAGAACTATGCCCTCTATCCGCACATGACGGTTTACGACAACATGGCTTTCGGCCTCAAGTTGCGTAAGTACGACAAGGATGACATCGATCGTCGAGTGCGTGAGGCTGCTGAAATCTTGGCTTTGACCGACTTCTTGCAACGCAAGCCAGCTGACTTGTCAGGTGGTCAACGCCAGCGGGTAGCCATGGGACGTGCCATCGTTCGTGACGCCAAGGTCTTCCTGATGGATGAACCGCTCTCTAACTTGGATGCCAAACTTCGGGTGTCCATGAGGGCTGAGATTGCGAAAATTCACCGTCGTATCGGTGCAACCACCATCTACGTTACCCACGACCAAACCGAGGCCATGACCCTGGCGGATCGTATCGTTATCATGTCTGCTACCAAGAATGCTGCTGGTACTGGTACCATCGGCCGGATTGAGCAAGTTGGTACGCCACAAGAACTCTACAATGAGCCAGCTAATAAGTTTGTTGCAGGTTTCATTGGTAGTCCAGCCATGAACTTTATCGATGTTACTCTGAAAGGAAACCGCTTGACAGATGGCAAGGGCTTTGACATTGTCATCCCAGAAGGCAAGCGTAAGCAGCTGGATGAGCTGGGCTACCAAGGTAAGAACTTGATCTTCGGTATCCGTCCGGAGGATATTTCATCAGACTTGATTAGCCAGGAGAGTTATCCAGATGCTCGAGTTCGAGCAGAAGTGGTGATTTCAGAACTATTGGGTAGTGATTCCGTTCTCTACTGTAGGCTAGGAGGTCAGGAGTTCTCAGCTCGTGTAGCAGCAATAGATTACCTGACACCAGGTTCAACGGTTGACTTGGCCATCAATGTGTCTAAGGGGCATTTCTTTGACGCTGAGACTGGAAAACGAATTGGCAAGCGCTAAGAAAAGAAACTTGAGATTGAAGAGAGTGTTAATGTCGATTTATTCTCTTCAATCTTTTTTAGTTAGACAATTTCTTACGAATGTTGACTTTTTTACTTGCAAAATCAGAAGAAATAACCTATAATAGTTATTTGTGAGTACCCCTCACTTACCCACAGGGAGGCTTGTGGGTCATTAGACCAAAAGGAGGAACATATCAATGGCTAAATACGAAATTCTTTATATCATTCGTCCAAACATTGATGAAGAAGCGAAAAACGCTTTGGTAGCACGTTTTGACTCTATTCTGACTGACAATGGTGCAACAATCACCGAGTCAAAAGCATGGGAAAAACGTCGTCTTGCCTACGAAATCAACGATTTCCGCGAAGGCTTGTACCACATCGTTAACGTTGAAGCAACTGATGCTCATGCTCTTAACGAGTTTGACCGTCTGTCAAAAATCAACGGCGATATTCTTCGTCACATGATTGTTAAGCTTGACGCTTAATCGGTAGGTGTTTGTATGATTAACAATGTCGTGCTTGTTGGTCGCATGACCAGAGATGCAGAACTTCGTTACACCCCAAGCAACGTGGCGACAGCGAGTTTTACCCTGGCTGTCAATCGTAACTTCAAAAACCAGGCTGGCGAGCGTGAGGCAGATTTTATCAACTGTGTCATCTGGCGTCAGCAGGCGGAGAACTTGGCTAACTGGGCCAAAAAGGGTGCCCTTATCGGTGTTACAGGTCGGATTCAGACCCGTAGCTATGATAATGCCCAAGGCCAGCGGGTTTATGTGACCGAAGTGATTGCAGAAAATTTCCAGCTCTTGGAAAGCCGTACGGCACGAGAGGGCCAAGGTGGCGGTTATGCCCCATCTTATAATCCTGGTTACGGGTCAGCCCCGTCCTACCAAGAGCCAGCTCAACCTCAAACACCAAACTTTGGTCGTGATGAGAGCCCCTTCGGGAATTCAAATCCGATGGAAATCTCAGATGACGATCTACCATTCTAGAATTTTATAAAGGAGAACATCATGGCTCAACCACAACGCCGCGGCGGTTCATTCAAACGCCGTAAAAAAGTTGACTTCATCGCAGCTAACAAGATTGAATACGTTGATTACAAAGATACTGAGCTTCTTAGCCGTTTCATCTCTGAGCGTGGTAAAATCTTGCCACGTCGTGTGACTGGAACTTCAGCTAAAAACCAACGTAAAGTGACAACTGCGATCAAACGTGCTCGTGTAATGGCTTTGCTTCCATTCGTAAACGAAGATTAATTTGTCAGAATCGGTCCTCTTGGGCCGATTTTTTTCTTCGTGTCTAAACTTTTTTGAAGGGTAATCAGTCGTTTCAGCTTTTGCTAAATATCAGATAGGCTAGAGCACCTTTAAAGCAAAATATGTTATAATGGTTCCAAACAATCAGCGAGGTGAACATATGGGATTAACGGTCAAACAACGGATTCCTCTGAAAATCAAGCGGATGGGGATTAACGGCGAGGGCATCGGTTTTTACAAGCAGACCCTGGTCTTTGTGCCTGGAGCCTTAAAAGGTGAAGAAGTTTATTGCCAGGTGACGGCTGTCCAGCGGAATTTTGTCGAAGCTAGGATTCTCAACATCAACAAGCCTAGCAAGTTCCGAGTGGACCCAGCCTGTGCCATCTACGAGGCCTGTGGCGGTTGCCAGCTCATGCATTTGCGGTACGATAAGCAGTTGGATTTCAAGACGGATTTGCTGCGGCAGGCCCTGAAAAAATTCCAGCCAGCTGGCTATGAGGGGTACGAGATTCGGCCGACCATCGGCATGGAAGAACCTGTCCACTACCGGGCCAAGTTGCAGTTCCAGACCCGCTCCTTTGGTGGTTCGGTCAAGGCTGGCCTCTTTGCGGAAAATTCCCACCGCCTGGTGGACATTCAGGACTGCTTGGTTCAGGATAAATTGACCCAGCAAATCATCAACGCCACGGTCAAACTCCTCGATAAGCACAAGGTGCCCATCTACAACGAGCGTAAGATTGCAGGTGTCCGAACGGTCATGGTCCGAAAGGCGGAAGGTTCCGACCAGGTCCAGCTGGTCTTTATCACCAGTCGTGACCTGCGATTGGCTGGGGTGGTTAAGGAGCTGACGGCGGCCTTTCCTCAGATTAAGACGGTGGCGGTTAACCTCAACACCAGCAAGTCCAGCGAGATTTACGGGGACAAGACGGAGATTATCTGGGGCCAGGACACGATTGCAGAGAGCGTCCTGGATTACAGCTTTGCCCTTTCCCCAAGAGCTTTCTACCAGCTCAACCCCAAACAGACGGCGGTTCTCTATGGCGAGGCGGTCAAGGCTCTGGACGTGACCAGTGAGGATGACTTGATTGACGCCTACTGCGGCGTGGGGACCATTGGCTTTGCCTTTGCTGGTAAGGTCCGCTCGATTCGCGGCATGGACATCATCCCAGAGGCCATCGCTGACGCTAGGAAAAACGCGGCGGCCATGGGCTTTGACAATGCCCACTACGAAGCGGGTAAGGCGGAGGACATCATCCCCCGCTGGTACGCCGACGGCTATCGGGCAACGGCCCTGGTGGTGGACCCACCACGCACGGGCCTAGACGACAAGCTCCTGGACACCGTTGTCCGCTACGCCCCTGAAAAAATGGTCTACGTTTCATGTAACGTGTCCACCCTGGCACGGGATCTGGTCAGACTGACGGACGTTTACGAGGTGGTTTATATCCAGAGCGTGGATATGTTTCCGCATACGGCAAGGACCGAGGCGGTTGTGAAGTTGGTCCGTAGGTAGTCCCTTCGCCTTTTAGTTTCTAGGGCTCAGGCTGTCCCAGTCCACTGGACTGGGACACTCCCACATACGGCAAGGACAGAAGCGGTTGTGAAGTTGGTGCGGAAGTAGTTCCTTTGCCCTCTAGTTTTTAGGGATCAAGCTGACGCTTCCTTTTCTTGGACGCTATTGAACTGTCTTTTGTGTCATGGAATATTTTTTAGCAAAAGCAACAAAAAATGTTTGAAAAATGTTATAATGTTAGTAACAAATTTGAGGATAGTTGACATGAAAAAATATAGAAGACACGAAGAAATAGCGCAACTTGTGCAAGAAAAGGGAACGGTTAGGATAGCTGAGTTAGTTGAACGATTCAACATTACAGATATGACGGCTCGACGTGATTTGTCTGAGTTAGAAGAACAAGGACTGTTGACCAAAATACATGGCGGTGCTCGTAGCAATAATGCTTTTGCAGTGAAAGAGAGTTCACATCAGGAAAAACACGATATAAATATTGCAGAGAAGTCTGAAATAGCAAAGAAAGCAGCGGCTTTGATCGAGGATGGGGATACCATCTTTCTGGGTCCAGGCACAACTGTCGAATTGCTAGCAACGGAGATTCAGAACACTGCCTTATCTGTTGTGACCAATTGCTACCCTGTTTTCAAGCACCTTTATGAGAAAAAGACGGAAACCTTTAAGGTTTATCTCTTAGGTGGCGAGATGCGACAAGTAACGGAATCATTTGTGGGTGAGATTACTAATACCATTTTAGAAAAGATGAAATTCAGTAAAATGTTTTTCAGTGGTAATGGTGTGAAAGAAGGAGACGTGATGACTTCTTCCTTTGCAGAAGCCTTTACACAACAGCTAGCACTAAAAAATTCTCTGGAAAAGTACTTACTAGTTGATACAACTAAGATTGGAAAAGAGGATTTTACAACGTTTTGTCATTTGGGAGAATTAACGGCTGTCATTACAGATTGTATGAGACCAGAACAACTGCAAAAAATTCAAGATTTTACAGAAGTCATTTCTTAATATAACAAAAAACCAACAAAAACCTCACAAATTGTTGGTTTTTTTGATTCAAAAAATCAAAAAAATAAAAAAATAACATTTTTAAGACATTTTTTGAACAAAAATTGTTGACAAAATGTTTTTTTTGGTATATAATCATAGTTGTAAAAAGGTTGTAACCGTTTTTCTACATATTAACTATAAGGAGTACATTATGGCAATTGTCATTGGTGCAGATCAAGCTGGACTAAAGTTGAAAGATATTATTGTTGACTATCTTAAAGAAAATCAATTAGAGGTTATTGATGTTAGTCAAGGCGAGGTAAGAGATTTTGTCGATACGACTCTTGCTGTTGCCAAAGAGGTTCAAAAGAACGATGAAAACTTGGGTATTGCGATTGATGCTTATGGAGCAGGTAGTTTCATGGTCGCTACCAAGGTAAAAGGCATGGTGGCGGCAGAGGTATCGGATGAACGGTCCGCTTACATGACGAGAGGTCACAACAATTCTCGGATGATTACAATTGGGTCGGAGATTGTTGGTACAACTCTTGCTAAAAACATTGTTAAAGGATTTGTCTTTGGTTCCTATGATGGTGGTAGACACCAAATTCGTGTCGATATGCTGAATAAAATGGGTTAAAATAGAAGAAGGGGATACTAATTATGAGAATTGCTGTTGGTTGTGACCACATTGTGACAGACGAGAAAATGGCTGTTGTTGATTACCTAAAAAACCAAGGTCATGAGGTCATTGACTGCGGGACTTATGACCATGTGAGAACACACTATCCGATTTATGGAAAAAAGGTTGGTGAGGCTGTTGTCAGTGGTCAAGCAGACTTGGGCGTTTGTATCTGCGGAACTGGTGTCGGCATCAACAATGCCGTGAACAAGGTTCCGGGTGTCCGCTCAGCACTTGTCCGAGACATGTCTTCTGCAGTATATGCCAAGGAGGAATTGAATGCCAATGTTATTGGTTTTGGAGGCAAAGTAACAGGGGAGCTTTTGATGTGTGATATTATTGATGCATTCATTGCTGCTGAATACAAAGAAACACCGGAAAATAAACTGTTGATTGAAAAAATCAGTCAAATTGAAACGCAAAATGCGGAACAAGCTAAACCAGAGTTCTTTAATGAATTTTTAGAAAAATGGGATCGTGGAGAATATCACGATTAGAACACGGTTACCAATCGTTTAGTCTTCTATAAAAAACACTATCTTTAGGAGGAATTCTCTGATGAATAGAGAAGAAATTACCCTGTTAGGGTTTGAAATCGTTGCTTATGCAGGCGACGCCCGCTCACGTCTCCTGGAAGCCTTATCGGCTGCACAAGCGGGTGATTATGACAAAGCTGAGTCACTTGTTGAAGCAGCCGGGGAGTGTATCACCAATGCCCATAAAGCTCAGACAAGTTTGCTTCAAAAAGAAGCCCTGGGTGAAGATCTGGCCTTTAGTGTGACCTTGATGCATGGTCAAGACCACTTGATGACAACCCTGTTGTTGAAAGATATGATGAAACATATGATTGAACTTTACAGAAGGAGTAGTCGATAATGAATGCTTTGATTAACGCGTTAGAAAAACAAAAACCTTTGTTTGAGAAAATTTCACGGAACATTTATCTCCGTGCTATTCGTGATGGCTTTATCGCCAGCATGCCAGTTATTCTTTTCTCTAGTATTTTCCTGTTGATTGCTTTCGTTCCAAACATTTTTGGCTTCACTTGGAGCGATGATGTTGTCAGCATGCTCATGAAACCTTATGGTTATACGATGGGGGTTGTGGCTCTGTTGGTTGCTGGTACGACAGCAAAATCATTAACAGATTCTGTTAACCGTGATTTGGAAAGCACCAATCAGATCAACTACATGTCTACCATGTTGGCATCAATCACAGGATTTTTGTTGCTAGCTTCTGATTCTATCGAGGGTGGTTTTGCTAATGGCTTTTTGGGTACGAAGGGTTTGCTTTCAGCCTTCTTGGCGGCTTTTATCACCGTTAACATTTACAAAGTTTGTGTAAAAAACAATGTCACCATTCGCATGCCTGCTGAAGTTCCACCGAATATTTCACAGGTATTCAAAGATTTGTTCCCATTCTCTTTCTCAATCTTTGCTCTCTATGGTTTAGATTTGCTTGCCCGCAACATCATTGGAACCAGCGTTGCTGAAGCTATCGGTACGCTACTTGCCCCTCTCTTTACTGCTGCAGACGGTTACCTTGGTATCACCATTATCTTTGGTGCCTATGCCCTCTTCTGGTTTGTTGGTATTCATGGTCCATCAATTGTTGAGCCAGCGATCGCAGCCATTACTTATGCAAACATTGAAACTAACTTGCAGTTGCTCCAAGCAGGTCAGCACGCCGATAAAGTGTTGACTTCAGGAACACAAATGTTTATCGTGACCATGGGTGGTACTGGAGCTACCTTGGTAGTCCCATTCATGTTCATGTGGTTGACAAAATCAAAACGCAATCAGGCCATTGGACGTGCTTCAGTAGTTCCAACTTTCTTCGGTGTTAACGAACCAATTTTGTTTGGTGCACCTCTTGTTCTTAACCCGATTTTCTTCGTACCATTTATCTTGACCCCAATTGTTAACGTCTGGATCTTCAAATTCTTCGTTGATACCTTGGGCATGAACAGTTTCTCTGTGAACCTTCCTTGGACAACCCCAGGACCGCTGGGCATTATCATGGGAACACAGTTTGCAGCCCTGTCGTTTGTTCTGGCAGCTCTGCTCATTGTTGTTGACGTTGCCATCTACTACCCATTCTTGAAAGTGTACGATGACCAAATTTTAGCAGAGGAAGCGGCTGGTACCAGCAATGATAGCTTGAAAGAAAAAGTTGCGTCGAACTTTAATACAGCTAAAGCGGATGCCATTCTTGAAAAAGCTGGTGTGACAGAAAAAGCATCAGAAACAGAAATCACTGAGCAGACTAATGTCCTCGTCCTTTGTGCAGGTGGTGGTACAAGTGGTCTCCTGGCTAATGCCTTGAATAAGGCTGCGAAAGAGTATGGTGCTCCAGTAACTGCTGCTGCTGGAAGCTATGGTGCGCACCGTGAAATCTTGCCACAATACCAATTGGTTATTCTTGCTCCTCAGGTTGCCTCTAACTATGAGGATATGAAGGCAGAAACTGATAAACTTGGTATTAAATTGGCTAAGACTGAGGGGGCTCAATACATTGGTTTGACCCGTGATGGTCAAGGTTCGCTTGAGTTTGTTAAGCAACAATTTGAAAATTAAACAATAACACTTGGAAGGTTGGGGGAACTCAGCCTTCTATTTGGCTTAGAAGAACTATTTTTAGAAGAGGAATATGATGACAAAAACATTGCCAAAAGACTTTATTTTCGGTGGCGCAACAGCTGCTTACCAAGCAGAAGGGGCAACAAAAACAGATGGTAAGGGAGCAGTTGCCTGGGATAAATACCTGGAAGAAAATTACTGGTACACTGCAGAGCCAGCTAGTGATTTTTATAACCGTTATCCAGTTGATTTGAAGTTAGCAGAGGAATTTGGTGTTAATGGCATTCGGATTTCAATTGCTTGGTCACGCATTTTTCCAACTGGATTTGGCGAGGTCAATCCCAAAGGTGTTGCCTACTATCACAATCTTTTTGCGGAATGTCATAAACGCGGGGTGGAGCCATTTGTCACACTGCACCATTTTGATACCCCAGAAGCACTACATTCGAATGGTGACTTCTTGAACCGTGATAATATTGATCACTTTGTGAATTACGCAGCCTTTTGTTTTGAAGAATTCCCAGAAGTTAATTACTGGACAACCTTCAATGAAATTGGTCCGATTGGTGACGGACAGTATTTGGTCGGAAAATTCCCTCCTGGAATCCAGTACGATTTAGCTAAGGTCTTCCAATCTCACCATAACATGATGGTTTCCCATGCGCGTGCGGTTAAACTCTATAAAGATAAGGGTTATACTGGTGAAATTGGCGTGGTTCATGCCTTACCAACAAAATATCCTTACAATCCAGAGAATCCAGAAGACGTTCGTGCAGCGGAATTAGAGGATATTATCCATAATAAATTTATTCTTGATGCCACCTATTTGGGTCATTATTCTGAGGCAACCATGTCTGGAGTTAATCATATTTTAGCGATTAACGGCGGTGAATTAGATCTCCGTGAGGATGATTTTGCAGCCTTAGAAGCAGCCAAGGATCTTAATGATTTCTTGGGAATTAACTATTATATGAGTGATTGGATGCGTGCTTTCGATGGCGAGACGGAAATCATTCACAATGGTAAAGGTGAAAAAGGTAGTTCCAAATATCAAATTAAGGGTGTCGGTCGTCGTGAAGCACCTGTCAACATTCCAAAAACAGATTGGGATTGGATTATTTACCCACAAGGGTTGTATGATCAAATCATGCGTGTTAAAACAGACTATCCAAACTATAAAAAAATCTATATTACAGAAAATGGTCTGGGATATAAGGATGAATTTGTCGATGGCACCGTTTATGATGATGGTCGGATTGACTATGTCAAGAAACACCTAGAAGTGATTTCTGACGCGATTGCTGACGGTGCAAATGTCAAAGGCTACTTTATCTGGTCACTGATGGATGTTTTCTCATGGTCAAACGGCTACGAAAAACGGTATGGTTTGTTCTATGTTGATTTTGAAACTCAAGAAAGATACCCTAAGAAATCGGCTTATTGGTACAAAGAAGTAGCTGAGACATTAACAATTTTATAAGAGATATTTTTGATGGGAGGGTCGCACTTAACGCCTCTCCCTCTTCTGCGTGGAGGATAGATGATGGTTATTCAATTAAAAAATGATGAGTTAACGGTTGAATTTTCAACTTTGGGCGGAGCTCTTTCGTCAATCAAAGATAGAGATGGTATCGAATACCTTTGGCAGGGAGATGCCACTTATTGGAGTGGGCAGGCACCTGTGCTGTTCCCGATTTGTGGTAGTTTACGAAATGACAAAGCTATTTACGATGATAATGAAGTTGGTTTTATGCCTCGTCATGGTCTCGTTCGTAAGTGTGACTTTGAATTAGTAGACCATAGTGAGAATCAGGTAACATTTGCTATTCAAGCAACTGATGAGATGTTGGCACAATACCCTTATCGGTTTGAATTGAAAATTACTTATACCTTAATTGGAAAAACGCTTAGGACAACTTATCAGGTAATCAACCATGAAACAGAGAAGGAATTGCCTTATTTTATCGGTGGTCATCCTGGTTTCAATTGTCCTCTACTTGATGGTGAAGCTTACGAAGATTATTATCTGGAGTTCGAGACTGATGAAACCTGTACCGTTCCGCGGAGCTTTCCAGAAACTGGTTTGTTGGATGTAAACGATCGAACACCATTTTTGAATGGACAAAAGATTTTAGATTTAGATTACGATTTATTTAGTCATGATGCGATTACGCTAGATCAACTGATTTCTCGTAGTGTCAGCCTCAAATCTAGAAAAAGTCATAAGGGTCTGAGAGTGGATTTTGCTGATTTTTCAAATCTTATCATTTGGTCAACGACCAATAAAGGTCCATTTATTGCCCTGGAACCCTGGAGTGGTCTGTCGACGTCTCTTGAGGAAGGTGATTACTTCCACCAAAAACGTCAAGTTGACTGTATTGCACCAGGTCAAATGGGTCGTAAAGAGTTTGACATCACAATCTTATAGATGTGCGAATCGCTCTAATGTTTATTGGTGAATTTCCATGTTTGTCGTGGAGTTTTTTGTAATGAGATTAAGATGAAACTGCTTTGCTTGGTCAGGGCTTGTATGATGAGGATTTTCATGCTATCATGAATTGATAGGTGGGGAATGATTGCTTAGTAGTAAACAGATGAGAGATAGGAGAAAAAGGCTGGTTGAAGACAGAATGAGAAAACTAAACAATTGTTTGTTCAAGAGGCGGGCGCTTCGGACCGAGGCGGTTGTGAAACTACAACGAAAGAATTGCTAAAAATCCTTGATTTTAAGCAGTTTTTCAAGCATTTTGTATTTGTAGATGATGGTCTTGGAGGACTGAAAAAAGTTCAAAAAAAGGAGCTTGAGGTGAGTGTTTTTATCTCGCCTGTTTGCGGAAGACACAAAAGTTAGGTGATAACACATATTAGTGCTAACGACAGTACGTCCTGGGTGAAATAGAGCAGAGTTGACAATAGTGCTAAACTAGGATAGAATAAATCCACGAGCACCCAACTGGTTCCCTGATTCAAAACAAGTTGGGTCATGTTTTATTTAGAGAACAGCTGGGGCTAAATATATAGTATATCATCACATGTGTTAAAAGAGTGTAAACCGTTAAATAAAAAGAATATGCTAACGAAAATGATAGTTGTTAGCATACTCTTTTTATATTATCAAAAATGTTATCGTTACTTAAACCTTATCGGCTGTTTCTTGCATTTCTAACCTGGATAAGTTAGAATGAAAACAGACTGAAGAGATTAAGGCTAATCTTATCTCAAGATAAACTAGCGTAGTAACTTTTGAGTGTGACTGTTGTGACGTACGGGCAGTTGCCTAGTTATTTTCGTTAAGAAAGGTTTCCCATGCCTCAACGCCCAAGCTACCCCCTCTTAACCCTAGTCCAGTATGTCCTCGCCATTGGAGTTTTGGTGGTCCACAGCGGCAGCCTCTTTCCCAACCCGGTAGCCCATTTTGTGGCCAAGAGCCTTTATGGCCGCTTGGCAGTACCGGTCTTTCTGGTCAGCTCGGCTTATTTTCTGCGAAAGCAGGAGCGGGTCGAGCTAGGGGCGACCGCTGCCCACCTCAAAAAACTCTTGTCGACCTACCTCAAGTGGAGCTTGGTCTACCTGCCCTACACCCTCGCTTACTTCCTGAGCCTCAATCTGCCACTCTACCTCCTCCCCCTGGCTCTCTTGGTCGCCTTCCTCTACCTGGGCACCTGCTACCAACTCTGGTACCTGCCCGCCCTTTTTCTCGGTCATTTTTTGGTCAAAGCAGGGCAGTCATGTTGGTCGCCAAGGGTACTGTTTGGGGCTGCTATCAGCTTGTACGCCCTAGGCAGCATCGAAACCTATATGGGTTATCTGGAGGGAACAAGCTTAGGAGTAGCCTATCAGACTTATGCCAGCATTTTCGTGACCAGCCGAAATGGGCTTTTCTATGTTCCTATTTTTCTCCTCCTGGGACAAGCCTTGGCTGACCATGACAAGAGCCGCTTCCTGACCCAGCGACCTGGGGTCAAGCTACTCTTAGCCCTCCTGGTCTGGTTGGTCGAAGCCAGCTTTATTTATGTTAACCAAGGTCTGGACAAGAACTTTTTCCTGACCCTGCCTCTGGTGGCGGTCTGTTTAGTCAATTTTTGCCTCAAATCGCCTTGGCAACCCAGTTGGGTCAAGCCTCGCCTGCGTCAACTGGCCCAATTCTACTATTTTATCCATCCCCTCTTTATCGAGCTGGGTTTGTTGCTTCTAAAGCCTCTGGCCCTGCCCAAGTGGCAGACGGGTCAGCTGGTTTTTGCTCTGGCTCTGGTGGGAAGTCATCTGATCGCTCTGCTATGGTCCAAAAGAAAGGAAAATCATGAAAGTTCTGCTGATCGGTAGCCCTGGTGCGGGTAAGTCCACCCTGGCCCTCCAGCTGGCTGAGGAGCTGCAACTACCTATCCTTCATCTCGATAAGCTCTGGCATGCGACGGATTATTCGGCGGCGGCGCGGGAGAGGTTTCGCCAGGAGATTGAGGCCTTTATGGCTAGTCACGATTCTTGGCTCATCGATGGCAACTACGCCAATCGCCTGCCCCAGCGTCTGGCCCAGGCAGACCATGTGATTTGGCTGGATTATTACCGCTGGCTCTGCCTCTACCGTGTCCTTTTGCGGTCTTTTCAGGCCCGTTTTTTGGGTAAAAAACGGCCTGACATGGCAGAGCAGTTTAGGGAGCGTTTCGATAGAGAGTATCTGGCGTTTTTACAGTTTGTCTGGACCTTTCCCAAAACCGTATCTCCCAAAATTGCAGACCAGTTGAAGCAGTTTTCGGGTCGACTGCTGGTTTTGGACAGACAGCAATCAGTCGATAAGGTTGTCGCTTGGTTAGGCCAAGAAAACTAATCAGCTCGGCTATTTTCTAAAAAAACAAACAAGAATCGAAGGGTTCTTGTTTTTTATTTTTCGAAATCGTTCGCTAAGTATTGACTAATGGTTTTGAAAGCGTTATAATAGTAAGGTGGTTATAACAAGTTAGGAGGACTTGCTATGCATGAATCATCAAATGACAAGCCTCTCTATCTTCAACTGGTTGATGAGCTGGAGACCACGATTCGGGAGCAGATGTCAGCCCATGACAAGTTGCTATCGGAGAGAGAGTTGACGGACCAATATGGGGTCAGTCGCATCACAGTTCGTTTGGCCTTGCAAGAGCTTGAACAGAGAGGTCTTGTCTATAAAAAACAAGGTAAGGGAACCTTTGTGTCGGAAGTGGGCGATTCGGTTGTCGATTTGTCCAAGGCTTATAGCTTTACCGAGCAGATGCGGAAAATGGGGAAGATTCCCATGACCACCATTATCACCTTTACCACCAGCCTTGTTAGCGAGGAATTGGCTAAGGAGATGGGGCTTGAAAAAGATAGCGAGGTTTACGTCCTTGAACGGTTGCGGTCTGCGGACCATGTGCCCATGATGTTGGAAACCTCTTACATTCCTGTCGCCACTTTTCCGAACCTAGCCAGGGACCTGTTGGAGCGAAAACCGCTCTATGACATTTTTGCTGAGGACTACAAGCAATCCATTCGGGTGGCTGAGGAGGAGTTCTATGCCAGTTTGGCTTTAGACTTGGCGGCCAAGTGGCTGGAAATCCCTGAGCATAGTCCTGTTTTACAATTGCTGCGGAAATCTTATAATGCCAAGAACAAATTGGTCGAGTACACTGTTAGCGTGGCTCGGGCTGACCAGTTCCGCTATAAGATTACCCACAGGCAACAGAAAAAACCATTTTTTGGCATCAATTTTACTAAAAAGAAATAGGAGGATAGATAGATGTTTGAACTATCTAAGGAAACCCTGTTGGAGTTGGGTGCGGAGATTACGACCCGTGAAATCCGTCAACAGCCAGAACTCTGGCAGGAGGCATTGGAGCTTTATAAGGAAGCTCAAGAGAAGGTTTCGGCTTTCCTGGATAAGGTGCGTGCAAGCAGCCCTAACAAACGCATCAAGGTGATTTTCACTGGTGCTGGAACTTCTCAATACGTGGGCGATACCATCCTGCCTTACCTCAAGGCTAGTGGTGACCGAAGCCGTTACATTTTTGAGAGTGTGGGAACAACCGATCTTGTATCTGTACCTTTCCACCACCTTTTTGCCGATGAGACTTTGCTACTGGTCTCCTTTGCCCGTTCAGGTAACAGCCCTGAGAGCGTGGCTGCCGTTGAATTGGCCAACCAACTCGTGCCAAACGCCTTCCACTTGACCATCACCTGTGCCCCAGAAGGTCAGTTGGCCAAGCGTGCTGAAGGTGACGACCGCAACTGCTTGCTCTTGCAGCCAAGCCGTTCTAACGATGCGGGCTTTGCCATGACGGGCAGCTTCACCTGCATGCTTTTGACTGCCCTGCTTGTCTTTGATGAGACCAAAGATTTGGCGGCTAAAGAAGCTGTTATCAAGGAAATCGTTCGTTTGGCAGAAGATGTGGCCAGCCGTGAGGCAGACATCAAGGCCATCGTTGATTTGGACATCGAACGGATTGTTTACCTGGGTTCAGGCCCATTGTCTGGCTTGACACGTGAGGCCCAACTCAAGGTGCTTGAATTGACTGCGGGTCAATTGGCGACCATGTTCGACTCGTCTATGGGCTTCCGTCACGGTCCTAAATCCTTCGTTAACGAGAAGACCCTCTTGATTGACTTTGTTAATAACAACCCTTACACTCGTGACTATGACCTTGACTTGCTTGAGGAAGTTTATGGTGATAAGATTGCCC
Organism: Streptococcus sp. ZY171113; assembly: GCF_057748235.1. Classification (NCBI taxonomy): domain Bacteria; kingdom Bacillati; phylum Bacillota; class Bacilli; order Lactobacillales; family Streptococcaceae; genus Streptococcus; species Streptococcus sp. ZY171113. The sequence continues at coordinate 2,057,777 of NZ_CM173243.1, read as the reverse complement.
TTAAAACTCTGGCTGTTGCCCAAAAAGGTGAGCGTAACTTCAGCGGTGAGACCTTCGAGCTCTTGTCTGATACCCTCATTGACGATGCCTACCTGGCTCTGCCAATGGTCTTTGTGGCTCAAACCATCTCTCTTCTTGCCTCTGTTAAGGTTGGCAATACCCCAGATACCCCATCAGCAACTGGTACCGTTAACCGAGTTGTAAAAGGTGTGATAATCCATGATTACAAGTAGATAGTAAAAAGGCGGAGCGCTTTTTCCGCTCCGCCGATTTTCTTAGTGCTTATTAACAGAAATCTCGAATTTGTAGAAATTCCAATGCTTGTGACTTTCAACATATTCTAAAACATCATTACTGTCATGACGTTTGGTCGTCCGAATTTGCAGAACTGTTGGTTCATTTGGAGACAGTTCCAAAAGCTCAGCAACATGGGTTGGTGTTGGCAAGCGAATTTCATTGGTTTCAATGAATGGTTCTTCTGACAAGTGCAGGTCGAAATCCAATTTGAATCGCTGGTAGATGGAAACGTAGTGGTTCTTCTTAGCCTTTGGATTTGAAATGTACTGTTCAGGAATGTAGGATTCTTGATAGAGGTAAGGAGCTGTCTTGGTTTTTCTCAAGCGAACAATCTTATAGTAGTTAGCTGTCTTAGGCAGGTTCAGCTTGGCTAGGTACTCAGGGTCGTTGCCTTTGGTCATGGACAAAACGGTCACGATGTCCTCAGCGATTGGGAAGCGTTCGATATCTGAGAAGGCCACGGCCTTACCTTTACGGGAGCGTGATACGAAGGTGCCCTTACCTTGGTGACGAACCAGATAGCCGTCTTTTACCAAGTCGTTTAAGGCACGGATAACCGTGATGGAACTCACGTCGTAAATTTTGGTCAATTCTGCCTCGGTGTAAAAACGGTCACCGTTTTCAAATTTTCCTGATGTAATCTGTTTCTTTAAGTCATTTTTGATGAGTTGGTACTTTGGAACTCTCATATTTAACTCCTTTCTTTGGTTGTAAATTTCATGAAAAATATGATTACAACAACATTATACTAAATGATTTTAGAAAAGCCAAAAAAAAAGTTTGAAAAAATTAAAAAATTTTTTTCAAAAAAGACTTGTCATAACCAGTTGGATGTGGTATCATATTAACATAGACGAGGAAAGGGGTTTCAAAACCATGAAATTCACCATCGGGGAAGATTTTTATTTGGACGGCCAACCCTTTAAGATATTGTCTGGTGCAATCCACTATTTTAGGGTCCATCCAGACGATTGGTATCATTCTCTCTACAACTTGAAAGCTTTGGGTTTTAACACCGTTGAAACTTATGTCCCTTGGAATTTGCATGAACCTAAGAAAGGCCAGTTTACGACAGAAGGCATTCTAGATGTGGAACGTTTTTTGCGAATCGCTGCTGACCTTGGGCTCTACGCCATTGTTCGTCCTTCACCTTACATCTGTTCTGAGTGGGAGATGGGCGGATTACCAGCCTGGTTGTTAGAAGAAGATGTTAGGGTACGTTCATCGGATGAAAAATACCTAAAATTCGTTGACGACTACTTTGCCTACCTCTTGCCCAAACTGGCTAAGTACCAGCTGACTCGAGGAGGGAACATCCTCATGTTCCAAATTGAGAATGAGTACGGGTCTTACGGAGAGGACAAGACTTACCTACGTGAGTTGAAAAAACTCATGGAGAAACATGGCATTGACAGTCCCTTCTTTACCTCAGACGGCAACTGGCGTGCGACACTTCGAGCAGGTAGTCTGATTGAAGATGACATTCTAGTAACCGCCAACTTTGGCTCCAGAGCCAAAGAACGGTTCGCTGAGGTTCAGGATTTCTTTGATGAGTATGGTAAGAAATGGCCACTCATGTGCATGGAATTCTGGGACGGCTGGTTCAACCGTTGGGGCGAAGAGGTTATCCGCAGGGATCCAGAAGAACTGGCAGATAGTGTCATGGAAGCTCTAGAGATTGGCTCAGTCAACCTCTACATGTTCCACGGGGGTACTAACTTCGGCTTTATGAATGGCTGTTCGGCTAGAGGTCAGAAAGACCTGCCACAGGTCACCTCTTATGACTACGATGCCATTTTAGACGAAGCTGGTAACCCGACTCGCAAGTTTTACGCCTTGCAGGAACGCTTGAAAGCTCGTTACCCAGACCTGAGTTTTGCAGAGCCACTGATTAAGCCTGCTAAAGCTCACCCGTCAGCACCCCTCGTCAACAAATCTAATCTCTTTACCTCTTTAGCACCGATTGCTGACAGCGTTGAGAGTTTCTATCCAAAAAATATGGAAGCTCTTGGTCAGAATGTTGGTTATGTTCTCTATGAGACGACCATCGAGCGGGACAAGCTAGAAGATGAACGGTTTAGAGTGATTGATGCCCGTGACCGTATCCAGGTCTATGCTAATGATAAGCATGTCATCACCCAGTATCAAGAAGAAATTGGTGACGATATCGTCCTTCCACAGGAAGAGCCTTTCACCAACATCAAAATCTTGGTTGAGAACATGGGACGGGTGACCTACGGTCATAAATTGACCGCACCAACCCAAAGCAAGGGCTTGGGACGCGGGGCAATGGCAGACCTACACTTTATCGGCAACTGGAAAATGTATCCGCTACCACTTGACAATACCGATCAGTTGGATTGGACAAGTGAATGGTCAGAAGGCCTACCGAGTTTCTATCGCTATGAGGTAGAGCTAGATGAGCTGGCAGACACCTACTTGGACATGACAGGCTTTGGCAAGGGTGCCGTCTTCATTAATTCTGTTAACATCGGTCGTTTCTGGGAAAAAGGACCAATACTATCTCTCTATCTACCTAAGGGATACTTAAAACAAGGACGCAACGAGATTGTCGTCTTTGAAACTGAGGGCCGTTATCGAGATAGTGTAACCTTCTCAGCAACACCAATAATAAAAACTTTATAGAAAAGTGAGGAACTTGTTTCATGGCTATCATTGGAACACGTATCGACGGCCGTCTCATCCACGGTCAGGTTGCCAACTTGTGGGCAACCTCGCTCAAGATTTCTCGCATCATGGTTATTGATGACGAAGTCGCTCAAAACGACATCGAGAAAGCTGGCTTGAAATTAGCTTGCCCTCCAGGTGTTAAACTGTCTATCCTTCCAGTTGAGAAGGCTGCAGCAAACATCTTGGCTGGCAACTACGACTCACAACGCCTCTTCATCGTTGCTCGTTACCCAGACCGCTTCTTGAAGTTGGTTGAACATGGTGTACCACTTGAGGCTCTCAACGTTGGTAACATGTCAGCAACTCCAGAAACACGCTCAATCACACGGACTATCCATGTGACAGACAAAGACGTTGAAGATTTCAAAACTTTGGCTGCTAAAGGCGTGAAATTGACCCAGCAAATGGTTCCGAACGACCCAGTAGCGGAGTTCCTGCCATTGCTTGATAAATAAGTAATTAAAAATATTTTAAAAGGAGAAAGACCATGATTCCATTCTGGCAAATTCTACTCTTAACTCTCTATTCTGCTTATCAGATTTGTGATGAGTTAACAATTGTTTCGTCTGCTGGTTCGCCAGTGTTCGCAGGCTTCATCTCAGGTATCATCATGGGTGACGTCCAAACCGGTCTTGCTATCGGTGGCGGTCTTCAGCTCATGGTACTTGGTGTAGGTACCTTCGGTGGTGCATCTCGTATCGACGCAACTTCAGGTGCGGTTCTTGCGACAGCTTTCTCAGTAGCTAATGGTTTGGAACCAGAACTTGCGATTTCAACTATCGCGGTTCCAGTAGCTGCTCTGATGGTTTACACTGACGTTCTCGGACGTTTCACAACAACTTACTTTGCACACCGTGTTGACGCAGCGGTTGAACGCTTCGACTACAAAGGTATCGAACTTAACTACTTGCTCGGTGCTCTTCCATGGGCCCTCTCACGTGCGCTTCCTGTATTCCTTGCCCTTGCCTTCGGTGGTGGCCTTGTAGAAGCAATCACAGCTCAATTGGCTGAAGGTGCTCCTCTTGCTTGGTTGGGTGCTGGTTTGACTCTTGCTGGTAAAATGCTCCCAGGTGTTGGTTTCGCAATCTTGCTTCGTTACCTCCCAGTTAAGAAAAACATCCCTTACCTCATCCTTGGTTTTGTGTTGACAGCTATGCTTGGCTCACTCTACGGTGGTATCTCTAGCCTCGGTGGTGCAGTAGCTGGTCTCTCAGAAGACTTCACAGCTAAATTCCATGGCCTTCCAATGATTGGTATCTCACTCATCGGTTTCGCCTTGGCAGCTATCAGCTTCAAAAACAGCCAAAACGTAACTGTTGTTTCAGTATCTAACTCAGAAAGTGGGGAAATTGAAGATGACGAAATCTAATTACAAACTGACAAAAGCAGATTTTAACCAAATTAACAAACGTAGCTTGTTCACTTTCCAGCTGGGCTGGAACTATGAGCGGATGCAGGCTTCAGGCTACCTCTACATGATTTTGCCGCAACTTCGTAAAATGTATGGAGATGGCACGCCAGAATTGCTTGAAATGATGCGTACGCACACACAATTCTTCAACACGTCTCCATTCTTCCACACCATCGTAACTGGTATTGACTTGGCGCTCGAAGAGCAGCAAGGCGTGGCTGCTAAAGATACTGTTTCAGGTATCAAGACAGCCCTCATGGGACCATTTGCGGCGGTTGGTGACTCAATCTTCGGTGCGACTGTACCAGCTATTCTTGGTGCGATTGCTGCGACCATGGCTGTTGATTCTAAGAGCCCATTCGGTATCTTCCTCTGGATTGCAGCTAACATGGCAATCAACGCCCTCATCCGTTGGCCACAACTTGAGTTGGCTCACAAAGAAGGTACTAAGTTGGTTACTACCATGCAAGGCCAGTTGTCAGCACTTACTGACGCTGCTACCCTGCTCGGTGTCTTCATGACTGGTGCTTTGATTGCGACCATGATTAACTTCAAGTTCGCTATCGCTGCAACTGTTAACGGTGTTACTCTTGATGTTCAAAACACTCTTGACATGATGTTCCCACGTCTTGTTCCAGCAATGTTCGCAGGTTTTGTGTACTGGTTGCTTGGTCGCAAGGGTATGAACTCAACGAAAGCAATCCTTGTGGTTATCGCTATCGCAGTTGCTTCAGCATTCATCGGTCAGTTCTTGCATTTCCCAATCTTCACCGTTTAAGAAAGGGTTACCCATGAGTAAACATTTGGTTTTGGTCAGCCACGGTCGTTTCTGTGAGGAATTGAAAAAATCAACAGAAATGATTATGGGACCACAAGAAACAATCCACGCGGTAGCGCTTCTTCCAGAAGAAGGACCTGAGGAGTTTCGTACCAAGTTTGAAGAAACCATTGCAGGTTTGGATAAGGTTGTCGTCTTTGCAGACTTGCTGGGCGGAACACCTGCAAATGTCGTTTCAAGAATCTTGCTTGAAGGCAAGGACTTGGATGTCTACGCTGGTATGAACATGCCGATGGTTATCGGTTTCTTGAATGGAGCTCTCTTGGATCAAGATGTGGATTTGATTCACTTCGGTACAAGTAATATTCAACGTCTGAACGACCTCTTCTCTAATGACGAGGACGACGACGAGTAATAAAAAACGGTTTTAAGTATCCCCAGCCCTGCTCATGCAGGGCTGTTTTTTGGCTTTTTCATTTAAGAGGAGGTGTTTTGAGTTGGCTGTGGGACAGCGATAAACGATTAGAAGCGGTCACTAGGAAACCTCAATAGACTAAAAAACCTAGCTGTTAGGCTAGGTTAAGGGGTGTTGAGTTTTTTATTGAAGAGTTCTTCGAATGTTGAGAGGGTATCCTGGGTAGGAGCAATCTGGTTGAGGTCGAGGTCGTTGTCAAAACCACTGACCCAACCGCGGTCGGTGTATTGGTGGAGGTGGTATTCGAGGTCAGTTTGTGGTGCAGCGTCATAGTAACCAGTATTAGCACCATAGGTCGGAATCCAAATGGCATCAAAACCGTTGGCTGAAATTTGCTGTTCTTCCATAAAGTAGGTCCCGATGTATAGGCCAACTTTTTTAGCACCGAGTTTTCGGAGCTCATCCTGGAAGGCTTGTACGCCTAAATCCATATTGGTCATGGTTTCTTCTTCAACATCAACCCAGTAGTAGGTTGGGTTGTAAGGAGAAGCAGCCTTATAAAATTCACGAGCTTCCTCACGCATTTCCTCTTCACTGGTCCCGAGGGCATAAGCATAAACAGCTACCGGAATGTTACGTTTTTGAAATTCCTGGATATGAGTTTTGTAGGACTTATCCAAACCTGTCGTGTGGGAAGCGGCGTTGTGCTTGGTGATTTGTGAGCCACCATAGACCCGCACGATAACGGCAGAAATATTTTGAGAGAGGGTGTCATAATCCATCTCAGAAGGGAGTTGCCAACCAGATACATCAATAATCGGTTTTAGCTCTACAAATTCTTTTTCTTTCGAAGAGGATGGGGTGGTTTTTTTCGAACTAGAGCTAGATGTCTGTGTGGTTGATGGTATGGTCTGGCGAGCAGCTTTCAACAGGTTTTGTTCCCTGAGGTTATTGGCAATGGCTGTGATAGCCATGAATAGGCCGAAGAGGCTTAGAAAAACCAAGACGACCACGGGTTTAATTCGCTTTCTCATCCCTACTATTTTACCGTAAAAGCAGGGAAAAATCAAAATTTCGTGCTCATTTTAGGCGATTTTCCTCGGAAGAGGCTATATTTTCGGGTGTTTTTTCCCTTAAAACATGGTAAAATAGAAGGAAAAGACACGCAAAGGGGTAAGCATGACCAAGGGAATCTTGATTAGTTTTGAAGGGCCAGATGGTGCAGGAAAAACGAGTGTTTTGAAGGCACTCGTTCCACGTTTAGAAAGCCTGTGGCCAGCAGGAGTAGTGACTAGCAGAGAACCTGGTGGTGTTGCGATTTCTGAGCAGATTCGTGAGGTCATTTTGGCCGTTGAAAATGAAGCTATGGACGATAAGACGGAGCTGTTGCTTTATATTGCGGCCCGCCGTCAGCACTTGGTAGAAAAGGTTCTTCCAGCCTTGGACGCAGGGAAGCTGGTTTTGATGGATCGTTTTATCGACAGTTCTGTGGCCTATCAGGGCTACGGTCGTGGTTTAGAGGTCGAAGCCATTGATTGGTTAAACCGCTATGCGACAGATGGGTTATTGCCTGATGCGACTATTCTCTTTGATTTGCCATCGGAACTGGGCCTAGCCCGTATTGCTCAAAACGCTGAGAGAGAGGTTAATCGCCTTGATTTGGAGCGGTTGGAGATGCACCAAAAGGTAAGGCAGGGTTATGGACAAATAGCAGAGCAGACCAGTCGGCTTGTTGTGATTGACGCCAGTCAGGACCTGGAGAGTGTGGTTGAAGCGACCTATCGGGTGTTAGAGGAGCTATTAAGACGATGATGGAACGGTTAAGCCAGTTACAACCAGCACTTTTTAGTCAGTTTCAGGCTATTTTAGACCAGGATAGACTAAGCCATGCTTACCTTTTTTCGGGAGAATTTGCTGCTGTTGATTTGGCGATTTATCTAGCTCAAAGTCGTTTTTGTGAGACCCTATCTGATCAAAAACTCCCTTGTCAGCAGTGCAGGGCCTGTCGCTTGATTAAAGCAGGGGAATTTGCCGATGTGACCATACTTGAACCGAACGGCCAACTGATTAAGACAGACCAGGTTAGGCGTCTGGTTAAGGATTTTTCTCGGTCAGGTTATGAGGGGGCCAGTCAGGTTTTTATTATCAAAGAAGCAGAGAAGATGCATGTGAATGCTGCCAATAGCCTGCTCAAGCAAATTGAAGAGCCGACGGGCTCCTACTATGTGTTTTTACTGACCAGTGATGAGAGTAAGGTCTTGCCCACCATCAAGAGCCGTTGCCAGATTTATCGGTTGCCGACGGACAGGGCTTATCTGGAAAGATGCTTTGAGGAAGCTGGATTATTGAAAGGACAGGCTAAGATTTTAGCCCAGTTGACCAATGATCCCAATCAGGTAACCGAGCTGGCCAACAATCATCGTTTGCTTGAACTGCTTGGTTTGACCCAGACTTTTGTGACTCAGTTGAAAAACAAGAGGGATCAATCCTATCTTTTTGTGGGGCGTTTGCTGCTACAAGCTCCTGAGAAAGCAGACCAGGAACTGTTCTGGCAGGTGCTGACGGTTCAAGTGTCGTCTGAGTTGACCAGTTTACAGAGCTTGGCTATTTTACAAAAAATCCAAGAGGTGCGAGCCATGTGGCAGGCCAATGTGAGTTTTCAGAACTGTCTGGACTATTTGGTGCTAACCCTTTGAGTGGAAAGGATAAGAAATGACCAATAAAGAATTGTTAGGAATGTTTGATGATTTTTCAGAACGTTTGCTCACGATTTTGGCAGAAAGTGACCGTGTGAAGCGGGTTGTTCAAGACCTAGTGGAGGAAAACACGCGGTTACGGCTGGAAAATCGTCAGTTGCAGGAGCAACTTCAACAACCCGAGGCTTCAAGGGCAGGTAAACCGAGCCAGCAAGCTAGGGAGTATTTGGAGAGTATTTACGATGAGGGCTTCCATGTGTGCAACTATTTTTATGGTGATGCCAGAGGCAGTAGCGAGGAGTGCATGCATTGCTTGGAAGTCTTGTATAGGGATTAGTGATGAAGATTCAGCGGAGTTTTAAGGATAATAGCGGAGCGGGCACCTTGTATCTGGTGCCGACACCGATTGGTAACTTACAGGACATGACCTTTAGGGCAGTGGAGGTTTTAAAGGGGGTGGACTTGATTGCGGCAGAGGATACCAGAAATACTGGCCTCTTGCTCAAGCATTTTGAGATTAGTACCAAGCAGACCAGTTTTCACGAGCACAATGCCAGTCAGAAAATCCCTGATTTGTTGGACCGCTTGCGGTCTGGTCAGTCCATCGCCCAGGTATCGGATGCGGGCATGCCCAGCATCTCGGACCCGGGTCATGATTTGGTGGTGGCTGCGGTGGCTGAAGGCCTTCCCGTGGTGGCTCTTCCTGGCCCTAGTGCGGGTCTGACGGCTTTGATTGCTAGTGGCTTGCTTCCTCAACCCCATGCCTTTTATGGCTTTCTCCCTCGAAAATCTGGCCAGCAACAGGCTTTTTTGGAGGCTAAAAAGGCCTACCCAGAGACCCAGATTTTCTACGAGTCGCCCCACCGCTTGGTGGCCACTCTGGAGAATATCTTGACCGTTTACGGCGACCGCCAGGTGGTGGTGGTGCGTGAGCTGACTAAACTCTATGAGGAGTACCAACGGGGCTCAGTGACGGAGGTTCTAGCTCATCTGGCTGCAAACCCTGCTAAGGGAGAATGCCTGCTCTTGGTGGCAGGTTATGAAGACAGCCAGCTGGAGGCCCAAGAACTGACTGATCAGGCCATTAAGGACTTGGTTGCGTCAGCCATTGCCCAAGGCCAGAAACCAAACGCCGCCATCAAGGAAGTTGCTAAGAGTTACGGGCTCAACCGTCAGGAAGTTTATAGTCTGGTTCATGGGTTTTAAGATTTCTGTTAATTGTTTAAGGTGTTAAAAGTAGTAGCACTAGAAGTGGAGTTTTATGAGAATTTTATTTGTTTCTCCCACAGGTTCTTTTTTCAGTGGCGCAGAAGTTTCCATTGTCAATCTAATGACTTATTTATCCCAACAGGGACACACGATTTTTAATGTTATTCCTGATAATGGGGTCAATAAGGATTCGGACTATCTTGAGAAAATGGCGGTTTTTGACATTACTGTGTATCAGTTACCTCAATTGGGGTGGTGGTGGCAGGAGTCAGATAATTATCGGATGTTTCCTAAAAAAGCCATCAATGCTTTTCAGCATAAGGCCATTTTTGAGATTCGACGTCTCCTTGTGACGGAAGAGATTGATTTGGTGATTTCGAACACGGTCAATGTTTTTCAAGGAGCTATTGCGGCTGCTTGTGAGCGAGTCCCTCATTTTTACCTTATCCATGAATTTCCTGAGGGGGAGTTTTCCTATTATCGGGAAAAAATAGAGTTAATCACTCACTTGTCTTCTAAAATTTTTGCGGTTTCAGGACATCTTTATGATGTTTTACAGGCCTACTTTCCACAAGACAAATTATTGCCTTTTATTCCCTACACGCATGTGACTGCCCGAGAACTTCAGCAGGGGGAAAAGACCAGGATTGTGTCGGTTGGTGGCGTTATTGATCGAAAAAATCAGTTGGAGTTAATCAAAGCTTATCACCAGTTAAATGATGAGACGCTGGAACTGGTTTTTATCGGGGGGTGGGACGATGAGTATAAGAAAATTTGCGATGATTACATCTTAGAAAATCAGTTACAGAACGTTTCGTTTTTGGGTCATCAGAAGGACCCATGGAGTTATCTTACAGACAAGGATATCGTTGTCTTTCCATCAAAAATGGAGGCTTTCCCCATGGTTTATGTCGAAGCACTATTGAACGGGCTTCCCGTGATTGTGTCGGATAATGGAGGACACCTCTCCGTTTACAAGGCCTTTGATGCGGGAACTGTTTATGAGTTGGGAAATGTGGAGGAGTTGACAGCTAAATTGTCTGCTGCTCTTGACCAGTTTTCGTGCCAAAAAGAAGCAGCAGAGCAAGCAAAAGCTCGCATAAGGGAAAGTTATACCTTGCCAAAGGTGTCACAACCCTTCCTTGATCAATTGGAAAGGCTTGAACAGAAGACTAGCTCGGACTTGTTTGCGTCTATGGCGTCTTTTTGGGGACTCGAGTTGGCTAAGGAGTGGTTGGATCGCTTAAAATGGGAGCAGGTCACTATTTTCTTTGGTGATGAGCAGGGCGTGTTTTCGCCAAGTCGTTCCCTGGTCCTCCCTCTAGAAGACGAGGGTTCCTTTGAGATTCAATTGTCCAATGAACCCCAGTTGCGAATTGATTTGTCAGAATTTCCAGCTGCGTTTACAGATGTTTCTTTGCGGTCTAAAACTTATAATGTTGTACTGGAGCCATCTATTCGGTCAGGAATGATGGAATCGGGGAGACTACTCTTCGTTGATAGAGACCCTCAGTTGATTTATGATACTAGACCATATGCGAATGATACGTTGACTTTTTCTTATCGGAAGTTGTCTTTTGATGATTTGCCGCGGCAATTAGCGGCCATTGTGGAGCGTCAGCGACAAACTCATTTGTCAGAGATGTCTCACAAGGAAGAAGCCTATAAAGCCCTGCAGGAAAGTTACCAGCAACTTCATACGGATTACCACTCAGTTATTGGTTCACGTCGCTGGTTACTGACAACCAAGCTAATCAATTTTTTGAAGCGGAAACGACCTTAAAGACTTTAGGTGGTTATGTAAGAATGAGGTTAATGAAGGAGGAGATGTGAAAAATGTGACCGTTCCCCTGAACAGGCAGCGTCAGTTAGTTTCTCTGAGCATGTTTGTTTGTTTTTGCTACTTACTTGTCTGGGTTTTTACTATACCATTTGATGCCGCTCCAGATGAAGAATTGCGTTACCTGGTGCCTTATTACATTTATGAGCATTTGGCTTTGCCGACAGGTTTTGACGAAGCTGTTATCTATCGTGAAGGCTACTATTCTTACGCCTTTTATCCCCAGTTGTTAGGTTCTTTAGTTTCGGCTTTTCTCATGAGGCTGGGGCAGTTTCTGTCTTTTGGAAAAATCGATTTAATTTACTTTGCCCGCTTGACCAGCGTCCTTTCTGGGTTGGGGCTTTCATACATTTTTGGAAAGACTGTCCAGCGCTTAACCAATCAGTTTTCAAGCAGGTTAGTTGCCATGTTTCTGATTGTAACCTGGCCACAGCTGACCTTCTTATCTGCCTACCTCAACAATGATATTATTGGCTTGTTCGGAGCTGCTCTTGTTATTGACAGCATGGTGAAATTATTGAGGGAGACGGAGTGGCGATTAAAGGATACCCTTCAAGTTGCTTTGGGGTATGTGATTTGTTTGCTAGGCTATCTTAATGCTTACCCCATAGTTCTATTTTCAAGTTTCTATTTTCTTCTGATGATTATCAGGGTTAAGCAAGAAAGAGCTAGAACCAATGTTTGGGTTCTCAACCATTGTTTGGTGTTAGCACTTTTGATGTTTCTGTTGGTTGTTCCGTTTTTTGCTCGAAATTACCTCTTATATGGAGATTGGTTAGGTAATCGCATTTTTGAAGCAAGAAATCAGCAATGGTTGTCGGAGGGGAATCTTCCAACACTTTTCCCTTATAGAGAAGGGGGAATGGTGGAAATGATTTTATCAGTCTCTCTTTGGGAATCTACTCTTAAATCTCTGATTGGTACTTTTGGTTACATGACCATATGGTTATCATCGGTAGAATATGTTTCCTACCTTGGTGGTTTGGTGGCAGGTCTTGGTCTTTTTATAGGAACACGAGTGAAGGTTTTGGGGCGGCAGCGATTGAGCCAAGGAGAGGTTTTGTTTTCCCTAACACTTACCTTATCCTCTCTGGTAACGGTTCTTCTCTTTTTGTATCGGAGCTTTAAGGTGGATTATCAGGCTCAAGGCAGGTACATCATTATGCTGCTCTTGCCCCTGTTTTTAATGGCTAGTGTGGGCTATGCGAAGTTACTGGCTAAACTCCCTCAGTGGGTTAGGGGGCTTGCGGTTATACTGAGTTTATTGCTCTTGTGTTGGCAGAGTGCCTCAGTCTACCAGCATTACATTTACCAGTCGTTTATAGAATTAGGATTAAGGAGGTAACTGTCCTGTTAATGCATGTCAGTTAAGAAATGAATAGAAAATGAAAGCTAAAAAATTATCGTTTGTGATTCCTTGTTATTATTCGGAAAAATACTTAGCAGGGGTGGTAGAGGGCATTATTGAAGAATTTCAGTCGGTGCCGATGGAAATTCTTCTGGTTAATGATGGCTCAAAAGATAGGACCTATCAGGTGATTGAGCAATTGTGCCAATCGTATGCCTTTGTTAAAGGTATTAATTTAGCCAAGAATTTTGGTCAAGACAGTGCTTTAATGGCGGGGTATCGTTATGCAACAGGGGACTACATTATTTCTCTTGATGATGATGGTCAAAATCCTCCTGGAGAAATCCACCGCTTGATTGCGACCCTAGAAGAGGGCCATGATGTGGTGTTTGGGAAGTATCCTGTAAAGGAACATAGCCTTTTTAAGAATATCGGTAGCCGAATAAATGATAAAATGGCGAACCTCGTTATTGGCAAGCCGAGTGATCTTACCCTGTGCAGTCACTTTATTATGACGCGTTTCATCGCTAAAGAAATTATTAAATACGAAGGGGCTTTTCCCTATGTATGGGGATTACTCTTGCGGACAACCAACCGTTTGGCTAATCAAGAGGTGAAACATCATCCTCGTGAAGTGGGCGGTTCGACCTACACCTTTAGTAAATTGGTTGGTCTATGGCTTAATGGTTTTACGGCTTTTTCGGTTAAACCGTTAAGATTAGCCTCGTTTCTAGGTGCGTTTTTTGCCTGCTTGGGGTTCGCCTATGTGACCTATATTGTGTTTATCGCCTTAACCCAAGGCTATCCTATCAAGGGCTGGGCGTCGTTAATGTCGATGCTCTTGATTATCGGAGGGAGCATCATGATGATGTTAGGCTTGTTAGGGGAGTATATTGGTCGAATCTATCTCAATGGCAATAAAGCTCCTCAGTTTGTTGTTAGAGAAAGTTGTAATGTTGCCCAGGTTCTTGAACCTGAAAAAAGTGGTTATTAAAAATTGGAGGTTTTTTGTAATGTTTAAGAAAATGATGATTTTAGCAGGGCTGTTCTTAGCGACAGGGTATTCTGCTTCAGCAGAAACAGTTACCCGTCTCTATAATCCGAATGATGGAAATCACTGGTTTACGACTCAGGAACAAACGGTGAACAATTTGGCCAGCCAGGGCTGGCAAGTTGAAGGGAAGGCCTTTGAGGCGTTTGGGAAAGAGCTACCGACCTATGTCCTAACTAGTCCGAGGGGCTACTATCATTTTACAGCTAACCAAGAAGAAATCAATGGTCTAGTTGCCAAGGGGTGGCAATTGGGAGAAATTGTCTTCCATGCGGCTAAATCAGGAATACCTATTTATAGGGTTTATAACCCCAACGCAGGGGTGCACCATTTCACAGCTAATATGGAAGAATTAGCAAATCTTACTAGTTTGGGCTGGCAGGATGAAGGTGTTGCTTACCACGTTTTAGACGAGGCCTTGTTTGAGCAAAGCCAGGCTAAACCAGTGCTTGCAAGCAACTACTTTATTGACATTAGTAGCCATAATGGGCAGGTTTCTGTTGCTGATTTTCAAGCCTTGAGAGAACAGGGGATTAGTGGGGTTACAATCAAATTGACGGAAGGGACCACTTACATTAACCCCTATGCTCAAGGTCAGATTATGAATGCTTTAGCGGCAAATATGAAAATCTCAGCTTACCATTACTCACATTACACCACTGCCCAAGAAGCCGCTGATGAAGCAGCATTTTTTGTGAAGGTGGCTCAGGAATTTGGCCTTTCTCCAGAGACGTTGATGGTTGGTGATATTGAAGAAGATAAAATGATTCCAAATATCAACAATAATATGGCCGCATGGACAGCAGCCTTGAACCAACTTGGTTTTCATAATACCATCTACTACACTGGTGCACGGTGGTTAGATTTCAAAAACGGTCCGATTGAAGTTGCGAGGTTTGGGGAACAGAATTTTTGGTTGGCCCATTATCCGAAAGGGCAAGTTTATATGACACAAGAAGAGGCAGCGCATTTTGCTTATTACAACCAGTTTGCGGCTTGGCAGTACACGAGTGTCTCTCCAAAACTAGCTCGGCCATTAGATGAAAATATTGATTATAGTGGGCGATTCACTAATTAGTTGAAGGTGTTCATTGAAATAGTTAGAAAATGATTTAGGCCAGGGGATGACTTCTCTGGCTTTTTAGACGACAAAAGCTCTTGGAGATTGACATTTCCCAAGAGCTTGGTATTGGTTGCAGTTGTTGTTTAGTAGTAGAGCAGGTCCTTGCTGGTCTGGGTAAAGACCTCAAAACCAGACTTGGTCACCACACCGCAGTCCTCGATGCGGACGCCGACCTTGCCAGGAATGTAGATGCCTGGCTCAACGGAGAAGCACATGCCTTCTTCTAGGACCAGGTCGTTGCCATCCATGATGGACGGGAATTCGTGCAGGTCCATGCCGATGCCATGGCCCAGACGGTGGTTGAAATACTCGCCGTAGCCAGCCTTTTCGATAACCTGACGAGCAGCAGCGTCCACCTGGCTGGCGGTCACACCTGGCCTAATCATGTCCTGGGCGGTCAGCTGGGCCTCCAAGCAGAGTTGGTAGATGTCCTGCTTGAACTGGTCAGGCTTGCCGACGGCAACAGTCCTGGTCATGTCACTCATGTAGCCGTTGGCCGCAATCCCCAGGTCAAAAAGCAGAAGGGCGTCGTTTTCAATCTTGACATTGCCAGGGATGCCGTGCGGGTTGGCGGCATTGTTGCCCGCCAGAACCATGGTGTCAAAACTCATGCCGTAGCCCTCACGCTTCATCTGGTACTCGATGTGGGCGATGATATCGGTCTCGGTCTTGTCCAGGCTGATGGCTTCAAAGCCGATTTGCACGGCCTTGTCGGCTAGCTTGCCTGCAACGTGCATCTTCTCAATCTCATCTGCTGTCTTTATCAGGCGGAGCTGGTTGATGGTCGGGGTCAGGTTGGTGAAGGTGCCTGAAAAGACAGTTTCCAACCCCTTAAACTTGGTCACGTTGAGGCTGTCAAACTCGATGGCCACCTGCGGGTAGTCGGTTTTGGGCAGGATGGCCTTGATTTTCTCCCAAGGGTTTTCGCTATCCATATAGCCCACGACGGGAAATGGCAGAGCTGCCTTAGCCCGTTCCAGGTCCAGGGCAGGCAAGAAAAGGAGGGGCTCACGGTCTGCCGTCAGAAAGAGGAACATGTAGCGTTCGTGAGGGTCACCATAGTAGCCCGTCAAGTAGTTGACCGAAACAGGGTCAGAAACAACGGCTGCATGGACATCAACCTGTGCCAGCTGGTTTAGTAGGGTTTGGATTTTGGTCATTGATGGTCTCCTTTTATTAGTCGTTAGTTCTTGCCCAGTCTGCGAAGGTTCGTAGGCGTTTTTTGCTTATCAGCTGATCCAGCTTGGTGGAATCAAAGACGGTGCTGCCACTCTCAATCAAAGCTGCCTGTTCTGGCCAGGGAACGAAAGTAACCTCTGCTCCGTATTTCTTGGCAATCAGGTTAGCCATTTCCAGTAGGCTATAATCTTCACCACCGATATTGTAAACATCTGCTTTGCAATGCTCCGAAAGAGCAACTTGGATCAAATCATCACAAAGGTCCTCCATGGAGGTTAGGGTGCGACGCAGGCTGCCGTCACCGTAGAGGGTGATGACACCATTTTCCTTGGCGTTGCGAATCATGAATTCAGCAGTCCCGTAGGAAGATGCCTCGGGAATCAGGGTGCCATAAGGCAGGCAGAGGCGGACGATCGCATAGTTGACCCCGAAGTTGCGGTGAAATAGGTCTAAGTATTGCTCGCAGGCAAACTTGTTGATGGCATAGACAGTCTTAAACTCTTTGGGAGCATCCTCGGCCAGTGGCTGGTCGGCTCCTCGATAGACCAGACGGGTTGATGGGAAAATGATTTTAGCCTGAGAGCCTTGTTGCACATAAGCGTTGAGAAAGGTTAGGAGGGCTTTTTCGTTGATGTCAATGAAGGCCTCGTAATTGGTAAAGCCATCGTGAGTACCAGTCTTTCCGGTGAAGAAAAAGACGGTATCAACGCTCAAATCAAGTTTGGATAGGTCGCCGTCAACCAAAGAAAGCGAAGTGTAGTTGGGGCGTTGATCAAGGGACTGGTCTTGAACATCGTAGAGGGCGATGGTCAGCCCAGAGAACTGGTCACTCAGGACCGCGTAAAGGTTTCTAGCGATGTAGCTGTTCGCACCGATAATGGCAACATGTTTCATGGTCTAGGCCCTTTCTGTCGCTTGCTCTTGAAAGGCTTCAATCAGCTTGGCCTGCTTGAGGATACTATTGATAGCGTCCTGTCGGCTAGCTTCGTCGATGATGGTCTGGTAAAACTGGTCGATGGACTTGGCGAAACTATCGTCAACGCTGAGTTTGTACTCGGTTTCGGTTCCATTTTGCTTGAGAATGGCCCGAGGCTGAAAACCAGCTGGAGCGGTTAAAATCCGATCAGAGGTCAGAGTGCCCTGACTGCCCCAGACTTCCAGTTCGCACTTGTAATCGTTGTCCATGCCAAAGGCAATCTGGACCACCTGACCAGCTGCATTGGTCAGGATACCAGAGCCATAGAGGTCAACCTCGCAACCGTCTTCGTAATTTTTCTGGGCGAAGGCAATCTGAGCGGATTCCCCTAAAATCATGCTGGCGTAGCGAATGGTGTAGCCGCCTGCATCAATCAAGGCACCGCCCCCCATCGTGGGATCATAACGAAAGTCGTTGGCGGCTCGTTTTGGGAAACCAAAGTTGATTCGATAGAGGCGGACATCGCCAACCAAACCAGATGCAACCAGGTCTTGCACATCCGCCAACTGCTGGTGGTAGGCAAACATGTAATTTTCATGAAAACCCAGTTTTTTCTCCAAGGCTAATTGACAGAGATCATGACTGTCCTGGTAGGAGAGGGTGCAGGGCTTTTCGACCAGGACGTGTTTGCCGTGTTCTAAAGCCAACCTAGCCCACTTGTAGTGGAGGGCTGGTGGTAGGGGGATATAGACCGCGTCCACATCGGGAGAGGTCGCCAGAGCCCTATAACTCTCAAAAACCCGACCGCCGTAGGTTGTGACAAAGTTTTGAACCTTTTCCTTTTGGCGAGCCAACATGGCTTGCGCTTCGTGGTCAGCGACGGCTTGGCCCTCATAACGTTCTTCGATGCTATTGATGG
Source organism: Streptococcus sp. ZY171113 (assembly GCF_057748235.1). NCBI lineage: Bacteria > Bacillati > Bacillota > Bacilli > Lactobacillales > Streptococcaceae > Streptococcus > Streptococcus sp. ZY171113. The sequence goes on along the minus strand of NZ_CM173243.1, from coordinate 2,039,904 downwards.
CATAGCCCACGCAGTCAAAATGAGGGTTGGCTGTAATAGCAGGCATAAACCGACGCAAGGCGATTTCGGATGGGCTGATAATGCCAAGTTTAATCATGGACACTCCTTACTTACAGTTTGATTAGAGATAAGAGGTTCCTTAGTTGGATGTTGCAGGTGTTGTTGACTTGAATCATGACATTCAGAGTAGCAAAATCCAACCAGAAGTAGCCATCTGGCAGTTCTGGCAAGAGGTCTTGAGGCAAATCAAGAATCACATTACGGTTCTGTTCGTGGTGGAAACGGCCGCCCTCCTCAGAGAGAATGACATCAACATAGGCGTGGTGGTTGTTGGCTAAGTGTTTCCTGAACAGGGCTTCCATGAGGTCGTCTCGATCAGGAGAGTGGGTGGCTTCCCATTGGACAGTTGGCCCGACTTCGACCTTATCAAAGCTACCGATTTCAGGCTTGAGAGAGACTAAAAACTGGCGTTTGCCATCCATCACACTAGTGATTAGGCCGAAAGTGGCCATGCCAATGGCCTTAAAGAGGGGTTGGTCCCAACGTGAGACTTCGCGACCAGAAATGGAAATGTCGTAATGACGCACCATGAAAGGTGACTGGACCCGACTGGTAACTCCGTACTCGGAGACCTCCCAGTCAACCAACTGGTTGAGGGAGACGGGGACACAGGTGATGTCTTCAAACATCTTGAAGTTGTTGATGGCCTGGTAAATAGTGGGCAGGCCTAGGAGCGGGTTGGCTTGGAAAATCGACTTAAAGAGGGCCTTGTCAGTAAATAGGGCCTCCAACTCCGCCAGTTCAGCTTCAGAATAAGAGCCACCGATAAAGGGAATACCTGACAGGACGGTCCGAGTGTCCATGTTGACCAGATTGTCAATTTTGAGCAATTCCTTAATCTGGCCCAGGGTCATCCATTTGAAGTTAGGAAGGGCCTCGATATCTTCTTCCACCAGCATAATCATGTTACGGTTGCGTTTGTGGTAGAAACGGCTGGATTGCTCGGATTGGATTTGGTCGTAGATCACGTGATGGTTGTGAGATTGTTCAAAATAGTCATAGTAGTGGGGCAGGTTGCCGCCATGAGCCCGAGTAAAATTGCTCTTGGTGGCTTGAATGGTCGGCGAAATTTGCACACAGTTGATGTTGCCAGGCTCAATCTTGGCCTGCATGAGGAAATGGAGCACCCCATTGATCTTTTGGCAAATAATGCCCAGGTACCCGATTTCAGGTTGTAAAATCACCGGTTGCTCATAAAGAAAGTGGTCGTTGCGGAAATACCGCATGCCAGTAATGGAGAAAAAGCTGCGCTTGCGATTGAGGATTTCCCCCTTGTAGTCGTCATAAAACCAAAATGAGCTCTTGTGAACACTGATTTCTTGAATATTAACCTTGGTCTCTTCATTAAGTTTTTGAATCCAGGTCAAAATCTCAGCGCTGCTATTCACATCGCTATCGGTGGTTTTCCAGGATAGCAAAAATTCCTTAATCATGGGTTCTCCTCGGGGTTATATTATAGAAAGAATACCATAAATAGGGAATTTTTACAATCAATGATGGGCCATCTCCAGAAAGGAAATCGCAATCAACTGCTAAAAACTGTTGAGGCAACTTTTTAGAGAGATTTGTCTTGACTTTTAATGCGAGTCTATGGTATTATAACTAACGGTACTTTTTACTTTTGGTCTCTCAAGAGTGTACAGAGACGTGCTGACAAATGTTGCAAAAGTACACCCAGGTAGGGGCGTCACCGCTGGCCTATCAACCAAAATTAAAATTTTTACAGGAGAATGTAGATGCCTACAATTAACCAGTTGGTTCGTAAACCACGTCAATCTAAAGTAGAAAAATCTAAGTCACCAGCGCTTAACGTTGGTTACAACAGCCACCGCAAGGTTGCTACTAACATCTCTTCACCACAAAAACGTGGTGTTGCTACCCGTGTTGGTACCATGACCCCTAAAAAACCTAACTCGGCTCTTCGTAAGTTCGCTCGTGTTCGCTTGAGCAACTTGATCGAGGTTACTGCTTACATCCCAGGTATCGGCCACAACTTGCAAGAGCACAGCGTGGTGCTTATCCGCGGTGGACGTGTAAAAGACCTTCCGGGTGTGCGTTACCACATCGTTCGTGGTGCACTTGATACTGCAGGTGTAGCTAACCGTAAACAAGGCCGTTCTAAATACGGTGCGAAACGTCCTAAAGGTTAAGAAAGGGGAGTAAGAGAATGAGTCGTAAAAACCGTGCACCAAAACGCGAAGTTTTGGCAGATCCATTGTACAATTCTAAATTGGTTACTCGTTTGATCAACCGTGTCATGCTTGACGGTAAACGCGGTACTGCTGCTAGCATCGTTTACGGTGCTTTCGAGCAAATCAAAGAAGTAACTGGCAACGATGCTAACGAAGTCTTCGAAACAGCTATGGAAAACATCATGCCTGTTCTTGAAGTTCGTGCCCGCCGTGTTGGTGGTTCTAACTACCAAGTACCAGTTGAAGTTCGTCCAGAGCGTCGTACAACCCTCGGTCTTCGTTGGTTGGTAAACGCTTCTCGTGCCCGTGGTGAGCACACTATGGTTGACCGCTTGGCTAAAGAAATCATGGACGCTGCTAACAACACAGGTGCGTCTGTTAAGAAACGTGAAGACACCCACAAAATGGCTGAAGCCAACCGTGCCTTCGCACACTTCCGTTGGTAATCTAAGACACGAGAGCCTTAAACAAGTCCTAGACAAAATAGGAGATTTTATCTTTTTGTCAGTGACTTGTAGCTCGAGTTCAATTCAACTGGTTTAATAAAGCAATTTGTTTTGAACATTACCAATACCCAATTCAAAAGAGAAAAGCCGAACGGGTGGGCCTCTGCCTATCCGTTTTTCTCAAAATATGGTATAATACTACCGTTATTAAAATTATATAGGAGAACAAGACCTCATGGCACGCGAATTTTCACTTGCTAAAACTCGTAACATCGGTATCATGGCCCACGTTGACGCGGGTAAAACCACGACTACCGAGCGTATCCTTTACTACACTGGTAAAATCCACAAAATCGGTGAAACTCACGAAGGTGCATCTCAGATGGACTGGATGGAGCAAGAGCAAGAGCGTGGTATCACCATCACCTCAGCTGCGACAACTGCTCAATGGAAAGACACTCGTGTAAACATCATTGACACCCCGGGACACGTTGACTTCACCATCGAAGTACAACGTTCCCTCCGCGTTCTTGACGGTGCGGTTACCGTTTTGGACTCACAGTCAGGTGTAGAGCCACAAACTGAAACTGTATGGCGTCAAGCGACTGAGTACCGTGTTCCTCGTATCGTATTTGCCAACAAAATGGACAAAATCGGTGCAGACTTCCTTTACTCAGTATCGACTCTTCACGATCGTTTGCAAGCAAATGCTCACCCAATCCAACTCCCAATCGGTGCTGAAGACGACTTCTGTGGTATCATTGACTTGATCAAGATGAAGGCTGAAATCTACACCAACGACCTTGGTACAGATATCCGCGAAGAAGACATCCCAGCTGAGTACCTTGAGCAAGCTCAAGAGTACCGTGAGAAATTGGTTGAAGCTGTAGCTGAAACTGACGAAGAGCTCATGATGAAGTACCTTGAAGGTGAAGAAATCACTAACGAGGAACTTAAAGCTGGTATCCGTAAAGCGACCATCAACGTTGAATTCTTCCCAGTTCTTTGTGGTTCTGCCTTCAAGAACAAGGGTGTTCAGTTGATGCTTGACGCGGTACTTGACTACCTCCCAAGCCCAATCGACATCCCAGCGATCAAGGGTATTAACCCAGATACAGATGCAGAAGAAGAGCGTCCATCATCTGACGAAGAGCCATTTGCGGCCCTTGCCTTCAAGATCATGACTGACCCATTCGTAGGTCGTTTGACCTTCTTCCGTGTTTACTCAGGTGTCCTTAACTCAGGTTCATACGTGATGAACACCTCTAAAGGTAAACGTGAGCGTATCGGTCGTATCCTTCAGATGCACGCTAACAGCCGTCAAGAAATCGAAACAGTTTACTCTGGTGACATCGCTGCTGCCGTTGGTTTGAAAGACACCACTACTGGTGACTCATTGACTGACGAGAAAGCCAAAATCATCCTTGAGTCAATCAACGTTCCAGAACCAGTTATCCAATTGATGGTTGAGCCTAAGTCTAAAGCTGACCAAGACAAGATGGGGGTTGCCCTGTCTAAATTGGCTGAAGAAGACCCAACCTTCCGCGTTGAAACCAACCCAGAAACTGGTGAAACAGTTATCTCTGGTATGGGTGAGCTTCACTTGGACGTTCTTGTTGACCGTATGCGTCGTGAGTTCAAGGTAGAAGCTAACGTTGGTGCACCTCAGGTATCTTACCGTGAAACCTTCCGTGCCTCTACTCAAGCCCGTGGTTTCTTCAAACGCCAGTCTGGTGGTAAAGGTCAATTCGGTGACGTATGGATCGAATTCACACCAAACGAAGAAGGTGCAGGTTTCGAGTTCGAGAACGCTATCGTCGGTGGTGTGGTTCCACGTGAATTCATCCCAGCGGTTGAAAAAGGTCTCGTTGAATCAATGGCTAACGGTGTTCTTGCCGGCTACCCAATGGTTGACATCAAGGCTAAACTCTTCGATGGTTCATACCACGATGTCGACTCATCTGAGACGGCCTTCAAGATCGCGGCGTCACTCGCTTTGAAAGAAGCGGCTAAAGCTGCACAACCAGCTATCCTTGAGCCAATGATGCTTGTTACTATCACAGCTCCAGAAGACAACCTTGGTGACGTTATGGGTCACGTGACTGCACGTCGTGGTCGTGTTGACGGTATGGAAGCTCGCGGTAACGTTCAAGTGGTTCGTGCTTATGTGCCACTTGCTGAAATGTTCGGTTACGCGACAGTTCTCCGTTCAGCGACTCAAGGTCGTGGTACCTTCATGATGGTCTTCGACCACTACGAAGATGTGCCTAAGTCTGTACAAGAAGAAATCATCAAAAAACACCGTGGTGAGTAAGATTTTCTTATAAATTCACAAAGGTTCAGGGTTTTGCCTTGAACCTTTTGATGTGCGATTTTTTGAGCACTATTAGAGTTCTAGAATGATGAGTGTGGTTAAAAAACTGGATAACCAAGAAAAGGTATGGTAGAATAGTATTGAGTGACTATAGATTAAGGAGAATGTTCTCGTCATGAAAGTTCAAAATCAAAATACTCACCCGAGTGGGGAAAAAGTCCTTCGTTACGGTATTCGTAAGTTCAAGTTTGGAGCGGCATCAGTAGCTGTTGCAGCAAGTATTTTTATGGGAGTAACCGCTCAGGCTCAAGATATTGAGACTGGTGTTTTGGAAACTTCGAAATCAGATGCAGCTGTTGGGGATGAGTCTAGTATTGGACAGGGTTCACGAGTATCAATTGTTGAAGAGCCGCCAGTAACTAACCAAACTTCTGAAAAAGACTCAGATTTAGAAGCGACGGTTGATGGCATTGAAAAGGAATCTGTTCTAGTTTCTGATGAAGAAGAGAAAACACTTATCCAATCAGAGCTTGTGACTTCTCCAACGGTAGAAGCTAATCCTTCTCCTGTAGTTTCAATTACCTCAGTAGTAGAGGATATTCAGATCGCTTTAGAAACGCTTCCGAGTGCGACAGCTGTTGAGGGGCAGCCTGAGACAGAGGTAACTGGACAGACGGGATTTAGATCCGCTGGTCGAACAGCTTTTAGGGCGGCGGTGACAGGTGTTAATCCGCCAAGTGTTTCGGATGTTCCTACTAATATTTATAGTTTCTTTGGTCAAACAGTCCACATTCCGATGACAATTGTATCGGACACGCCTATCGTGCGGACCAAGATGGTATTTGCTGGTATCAATAGCAATACTGAGCAGCCAATTCCAGGGATTACCTTGGGTACGGATGGGGTCTTATCAGGAACTTTTCCTGAGGTTGCAGGGATTTATACGCGTGAGTTCATTTTTGAGAATGAAACTGGGCGCTACCGAAGCGATCGTGTGAATCTTCAAGTGGTCAACGTGACGACTAACGAAGTGCCAGTGGAGTATGGTGTTCCTGTTACTGAAGAAGATGTTCGGAATGCTGTCCGTGTTGAAAAAGGACGCAATCCTCTGATTAGCGATGATGACATTGTCAAATCTGTCATTATCCCTGAGGGTGGTTTGCCGATTTATGGTACCAGTACGGTTAGTGTCGTTGTTCAGTTACCAGACGGATCGACCAAGGTAGTGCCGGTAACGGTTAATTTCTCGCCGATTGGGGACAAGTTCACTGCTCAAGGTGGTGAAACGACTTATTCAGATACTGATACTGCTGAAGCGGCGGCTGAGGCTATTCGTGCGGCTGTGACAGTAGATCCAGCGGCTGGTAATGTCACTAAAGTTATTCAAGGGAATCCCCCGCTTCAGCAAGGTCGTCATATTATCCCTGTTAAGGTTGTCTACCCTGATTTGAGTGAAGACATTGTTGAAGTACTGGTCAATGTAACGCCAAATGCTGCCCAAACTGCGGCCCGTCAAGCCATTGAAGAGGCGGCAACAGCCAAGACCAATCAAATTGACAGCAATGACAACCTGACAGATGAGGAAAAAGCTGCTGCTAAGGCCCGTGTCACTGAGGAGAAAACCAAGTCCCTTGATGCTGTCAACGCGGCGACCACTAGCCAGGCCATCGAAACGGCGAAAAACTCAGGTACCAGTGCTGTTAATCAAGTTAACCCAGCCCCTGTTGCCAAGTCAACGGCTGTCGCAGCCGTTAACCAGGCAGCGATTAACAAAAAAGCTGAGATTGATGCTGCTGATTTGACCGATGATGAAAAAGCCGCAGCCAAGGCTCAGGTTGATGAGCAAACAGCCCAAGCGGTTGCAGCTGTCAATGCTGCTCGGACTAATCAGGCGGTAAGTGCGGCTCAAACAGCTGGGACGACAGCCGTCAATCAGGTTAACCCAACCCCTGTTGCCAAGCCAGCAGCCCTTGAGGCCATCAATCAAGCAGCTGAAGCTAAGAAAACTGCTATTGACAACAATAGTAACTTGACTGCTGAGGAGAAAGCCGCAGCTAAGGCTCAAGTTGATGAGCAGACAGCCCAAGCTCTTGCAGCTGTCAATGCTGCTCAGACCAATCAAGCAGTAACAGCCGCTCAAACGGCTGGAACGACAGCAATCAGTCAGGTTAACCCAGCTCCTGTTGCTAAACCAGCAGCGATTGCAGACCTAACCCAAGCGGCTGACGCTAAGAAAGCGGAGATTGATAACAATACCAACCTGACGCCAGCAGAAAAAGAGGCTGCTAAAGCCCAGGTGGATGCTGAAAAAGACAAGGCCATCACTGCGGTAAACGACAGCCCAAGTCATGACACGGTGACGGCAGCTAAAGCCCAAGGTGTGACAGCAATCGATGCCATCAATCCAACGTCAATCAAGCCAGCAGCCCTTGACGCCATCAATGCGGCAGCTCGTGAGAAACGTTTGGCCCTCAACTCCAACCGAGATATGACTCGAGAGGAGCGAGCTGAGGCACGTGTTGAAATTGAAAATGAGCGTCAAGCAGCCCTTGCAGCTCTTGAAGCGGCGAATACCCCAGAGGAGATTTTGGCGGCACAAGATAGAGGTGTTGCGACCATTTCAGCCCTGCCATTGGTTTCGGAAGTCAAAAATGCAGCACGTAGCACAGTAGACAATCTGGTAGCGGATAAGAAGGCTCAGATTGATAACCGAACAGATTTGACACCAGAAGAAAAGGCGTCTGCTAAGACCCTGGTGGACAAGGAAGCGGATAAGCTTCGAGATGCGATTAATAAGTCAGGTAGCAATACTGAGGTTGCTCTGACCAGCCGTAAAGCTAATCAAGTTATCCCTGCCATTAACCCACAAGCTAATGCGAACCCTAACATTGCTGAATTGGAACAAGCGGCTGAGGACAAGAAAGCGGCCATTGATCGTGACCCAGCTTTGACTAGCGACGAAAAAGAAGCGGCCAAGGCCCAAGTGGAAGCAGAAAAAGCCAAATCGGTTGAAGCCGTTCGTGCGGCAACAACGCCAGAAGCAGCAGCAGCGGCCCGTGATGCTGGCCGTGCCACCCTTGATAACTTTACAGCAACTCCGGTCGCTAAGCCAGCGGCTATTGACGCCATCAATGAAGCGGCTCGCCAGAAGCGTTTGGCCCTCAACTCCAATCGTGATTTGACCCGTGAGGAGAAAGCGGAGGCACGTGCAGCTATTGAAGCGGAACGCCAGGCAGCCTTGGCGGCAGTGGAAAATGCCACCACAACGGCCCAAGCTCAGGCAGCCCAAGATGCGGGTGTGGCTGACGTCACAGCTATCAGTCTGGAATCAGCCAGCAAGACTGCCGCACGTCAGACCGTCAACCGTTTGGTAGATGAGAAACGTGCTCAAATTGATGCCAACCCTGACCTGACCGCAGAAGAAAAAGAAGCGGCCAAGGCGGGGGTTGATAAGGAGTCGGTTAAGCTCCTTGATGCCATCAGCAAGTCAGGTAGCAATGCAGAAGTTGCTATTACTAATAAAAAAGCAACAGATGTCCTGCCTGCTATCAATCCGCAATCCAACGTTAAGCCGACAGCTGTGGCGGAACTTACCCAAGCGGCAGAAGACAAGCGTGCTCAAATCGACGCTAACCCTAACTTGACGGAGAGCGAAAAAGCAGCGGCTAAGGCTCAAGTTGATGACCAGTTGGCCAAGGCTCAGGCGGCTATTCGTGATGCTGTAAACAGTACGGACACTGCGGCCAGCAAGGCAGCTGCTCTAGCTGAGATTTCAAGCATCAACCCAACTTCTGAGGTCAAACCAGCAGCTATTGCTGAAGTGAACCGAGTGGCGGATGAGAAATTGGCCGCTATCGAGGCTGACCCACAAGCCACTGAAGAAGAAAAACGTGTGGCCAAGGAGCAGGTTGAGCGGGAACGCAACACAGCGATTACCAATATCAATACTGCCACAACGGATGAGGCCATCCAAGGTGCCAAAGAAACGGCAACAACAGCCCTGACAGATGTTAAGCCTGAAGCTCAAAACAAGCAAACAGTTCTGGATGATATCAATCGAGTGGCGGAAGCTAAGTTGGCAGAAATCAACAACAATACTGCCTTGACGACGGAAGAAAAGGCAGCTGCTCGTGACCAGGTGGAAGCAGCACGTTCTGCGGCGACCCAAGGTATCACTGACGCGGCAACGGATGAGAGTTTGACAGCAGCCAAGAACCAAGGCACAAGCAAGATTACCAGCATCAGCCCAACCCCTGTTGCCAAGCAGGACGCTCAAGCAGCCTTGCGTCAGGCTCAAGCTGATAAGCTGGCGGCTATTGATGCCGACAATAGCTTGACCAATGAGGAAAAAGATGAAGCTAAGGTTCAGGTGGAAGCGGCTGTTGCCCGTGCTCAACAAGCCATCGAACAGGCAACAACCAATGCTGACGTGGCGTCAGCTAAAGACAGCGGCGTTACGGCTGTCGCGGCCATCACTCCTGTTAGTCAGGTCAAACCAGCAGCTATTGCTGAAGTGAACCAAGCCGCTGATGCGAAATTAGTTGCCATTGACCAAGATAGCAACTTGACCATTGAAGAGAAGGCGGTGGCTAAACTTCAGGTGGAAGCGGAACGCCGTCAAGCCTTGGAAGCTGTTGAAGAAGCGGTTGATAATGCGGCAATTGCAGCGGTTAAGGCCAATAGCATTGCAGCTATTACTGGTTTGGCACCGATTGCTCAGGCCAAGTCAGCAGCCATTGCAAGTTTGGACGAGGCTAGTCTGGCTAAGCGTGCAGCCATCAATGCTAATGATGAGCTGACCATCGAAGAGCGGGAAGCAGCGATTGCTCAAGTGGAAGAAGAGCGTCGTCAGGCTATCGCAGCGATTGCCCAGGCTTTGAGCAATGCTGACGTGGCCCAGGCAGCTCAAGCTGGTCTTGCTCAGGTTGCAGCAGTAAGCCCTGTTGCTATCGCTAAGCCAGCAGCTCTGGCAGCTATTAACCAGTTGGCAGCTGCTCGTCTGGCTGATGTGGATGCCCCAGGTGCCCACCCAGATGCGACGGAAAATGAGAAACAAGTGGCTCGTGAGCAGATTGAGAAGGAGCGTCAAATTGCTCTGAACATCATCAAGACCCTCTTGACAACCAAGGCGGTTGAGGCTGCCCAGGAAGCTGGAGCGGCGGCCATTTCGGTGATTCAACCAGAAGCCCAGGCCCGTGCGGCAGCCATTGCGGACGTCAATGAAGTGACCGATGCGAAGTTGGCAGCGATTGAGGCCAATGACATCCTGACCGTTGAGGAGAAGGCTGAGGCCATTGCTCAGGCAGAGCGTGAGCGTGAAGCTGTTGTGGAACGCATCACTAATGCCATGACGGATGAAGCCATTACTGAAGCCAAGAACCAGGGTATCAGCGGCATTTCTGAAATCAACCCAGAACCTGTGGTCAAACAGGGAGCCATCGACGCCATCAACCAATTGGCTGCTAACCGAGGTGCAGCCCTAGATGCGGACACTACCCTGACCGATGAAGAGCGTTTGGCCGCTAAGGAGCAACTGGAAGTTGAGCGTGCCAATGCTGTCGCAGCGGTTATCAGTGCGGTAAGTGCAGAGGATGTTACGAACAGTCAAGCTATCGGTACAGCTGCGGTTGAGGCCGTTGAAGCTATTGCCGAGGTCAAACCAAAAGCCATCTCTGAAATCAATGATATTGCTGCAGCGAAGCAGGCTGCTCTTGATGCTGACAATACTCTGATGGTTGAAGAGAAGGCTGTTTACAAGGCTCAGGTAGAAGCGGAACGTTTGGCTGCTCTAGAGGCGATTGATTTTGCCAAGAACAATGCAACAGTGGCTAGTCAAAAAGAAGCTGAGGCAGAAGACATCCGTGATATTATTCCAGTACCGCCAACTGTGAAAGCAGCAGCAACAGAAAATATCAACCGTATTGCGGCTGAAAAGAGTGCTCTGATTGAAGCTGACACAGCCTTGACGACGGAGGAGCAAGCGATTGCTTTGGCTGAAGTTGAAAGTAAACGTGCGGCAGCGATTGTAGCGGTTATCCGTTCGACCACAACAGATGGCATCACAAGCATTCGTCAAACGGCGACGACCGCTATTCAGGCGGTAACGCCAATGGCTCAAATCAAGCCTGCAGCCATCGAAGCGATTCGCAGCTTGGCGGCTGCTCGTAAGGCAGCTATTGACGCTAAGTCAGGCTTAACGGATGAGGAACGTGCAGTGGCTAAGGCTCAGGTTGACCAAGAGCGAGAAGCTGCGATTGAGGGCATTCGTCAGGTCGGTTCTAATGCAGCGGTGACAGGTGTTCGAGCGAGTGGGTTGGCAGCCATCGCTGCGATTGATCCAGAATCAAGACCGGAACCAACTCCAACGCCAGAACCAGTTCCAAGTCCGGAACCAACTCCAACGCCAGAACCAGTTCCAAGTTCGGAACCAACTCCAACGCCAGAACCAGTTCCAACACCAGAACCAGTTCCAAGTCCGGAACCAACTCCAGCACCGGAACCAGTTCCAAGTCCGGAACCAACTCCAGCACCGGAACCAGTTCCAAGTCCGGAACCAACTCCAACGCCAGAACCAGTTCCAAGTCCGGAACCAACTCCAGCACCAGAACCAGTTCCCAGTCCGGAACCAACTCCAGCACCAGAACCAGTTCCAAGTCCGGAACCAACTCCAGCACCGGAACCAATTCCAACGCCAGAACCAGTTCCAAGTCCGGAACCAGTTCCAACCCCGGAACCAGTTCCAAGTCCGGAACCAGTTCCAACCCCGGAACCAATTCCAACGCCAGAACCAGTTCCAAGTCCGGAACCAACTCCAGCACCGGAACCAATTCCAACGCCAGAACCAGTTCCAACGCCGGAACCAACTCCAACACCAGAACCAGTTCCGACCCCGGAACCGAAGGTGAGTATGTCGGGTGAATCTGTTACTAGCGACCCTCTCCCAGAATATGTGTTTAACCCGTCAGATTTTGCAGATGTTCTACCGTCAGAAGTTCCCCCAGTCTCAGAACCGATGATTAGCATGTCAGGTGAATCCGTTACTAGCGATCCTCTCCCAGAATACGTGTTTAACCCGTCAGATTTTGCAGATGTTCTACCGTCAGAAGTTCCCCTAGTCTCGGAACCGATGATTAGCATGTCAGGTGAATCTGTTACTAGCGACCCTCTCCCAGAATACGTGTTTAATTCGTCAGATTCTGAAGGGCAGCGCAATCAAGGGGTATCGGTCCAAATCATTGAAATTCCTACTCCGACGGTCCCTGTTTCCTCTGCAATGTTGTCAGAGGTAGCGGAAGAACGAGTTGTTCAGTCTCAATCGATAGCTGCTGACCGATTGCCAAACACAGGAGAACTTGGGGGTATTGCGCCATTGATTGGTGGCTTCCTGTTCAACGCTGGTTTGGTTGGTCTCAGACGTCGTGATAATGAGTAAACTGAGAGACTAACTGGAAAACACTCTAAGGAATGATTGATATACTCCCCCTATAGTGGACAGTGAAAAAACAACAATTCACTAGAAACTATAGAGGGAGTTTTCATATGTCCAAACGAAGTCCAAAATCAGTCGAAGAAACGTTAGAACTTGTCTTGCTGTATCTAGAACAGGGGGTATCCATTTCAACCCTAGTCAGTTCTTATGGCGTGGCTAAGACAACTATCAAGAGTTGGATAAGACGATACAAACGATTGGGAGTCGAGGGACTAAAAGAGAGTCGAACTTGGAATCATTATCGTAAAGAGTTGAAAGAACAGGCTTTACAAGATTATCTAGCTGGCCGAGGAGGATTAGAGAAGATTGTTGATTGTTACAATATTTCTCACCGCAGTGTTCTCAACCGTTGGATAAAGCAGTATACTAGTGGTAAACCATTAACAGCTACTAGTAAAGGATTGAGTCGCATGAAACAAGGCCGTAAAATCACTTTTGAAGAAGGTGTTGAGATTGTCAACTTCACGATTTCTCACAACAAGAATTATCAGACAGCGATTGAGACCTATGGTGCCTCCTACCAACAAGTCTATGCTTTGGTTCGCAAGTTTAAGAAGGATGGGAGTCAAGGTTTTGTGAACTTTGAGGAGAATTTGCTCAATCGAGAGTTCACAGCTGATGCACCTAATCAGAAGTGGTGTACCGATGTGACTTTCTTGCACTATGGTCTAGGTTCGAAGGCTTATTTGAGTGCCATCAAGGCTCTCTATGACGGCTCAATCGTTGCCTACCATATCAGCCAGCACAAGGACAATTCCCTCGTGATGGAGAACCTGCGAAAGGCAATGGCGGCGAATCCAAGTGCCAGGCCACTGCTCCATAGTGACCGAGGCTCCCAGTATACCTCCAGAGAGTACCGCCTGGTCACCAACCAACTTCAACTGTCCAGATCAATGTCACGGGTTGGTAAGTGCATTGACAATGAGCCAATCGAGAGTTTCTTTGGGCATTTTAAGACCGAGTGCTATGACTTGAAGACTTACAAGACCTTCGAAGAATTGGTCGAAGACATCGATGCCTACATTTATTTTTACAATCATGAACGGTTTCAAGAGAATAAAAATGGCCTTGCTCCTCATTTCAAGAGGGGCAAGGCCATGGCTTAAAACTTTTATTATTTCATTGTCCACTTGACAGGGAGCAGTTCAAGGAGCAGGTCACTTAACTAGGCGGTTTTGGGGTGTTTGAGTTGGTCGTAGAAAATGGTTTGGGCTGCCCAGTGGTAGGGGATAACGTAGAAGGAGGCCAGGCCTAGGGTCAGAGGGATGAGGAGGAGCCAGCCGATGAAGGAGAGGTGGAGGATGAAGAGGTCAAATTTATGGCCTTTCATGAGCTGAACGCTCTCCTTGATGATGTCAAAGGGGTTTAGGTTGCCTCCTTCTTCCACCCGATCAAAGAGGATGAAGTTGGCCTGACTGTAGGCGTAGGTCTTGATGATGAACATGACAAAACCGATGATGACTGGGACGATGAGCAGGGCTCCGCTACCGTCTATTGCCATGCCGCCAGAGGTTGAACCCAAGATGGCGTAGATAGCCAAGCCAAAGAGGGGAGTGAACATGAGCAGGAACCAAGGCAGAAGCAGGAGAATATGAACCAGGTAGAGTAGGAAGAGACGGAACAGGTAGGGACTGTTAAAAGCCCTAAAGCTGTCTTCGTAGCTGGCCTCAGTCCGCTTTTTGCGGTAGGCCTCTAGCAAGGTGTAGGCGGCTGACATGAGGAGGACGGTGGTGATAAAGGATAGGAGTTGGTTGAAGATGTCGGCGGAGATACCTGTTGAATGGCTGATGGAGGTGGGTAGGCTACTTTCCTCTCCGTAATGGTAGACTTGATTTTCCCAGCTAGCCTTGACACGGAGGAAACCTGGCAGGAGATTGGCTAAAATGGGGAAGAGAAAGAGTTTGCCTTTACCTATCAGGTTCTTTAGGAGTTGGCGGGCTTCTTGGCGAATGTCGTGTGCGGTCATGGTTTGGACCTCCTTGTTTTTTTCTTGTTTATATTATACACCTTTTAAGGGAGGGGGGCAAGGGAGACAAGGCTAGTCGGAGCCGGAGTTAGAACAAGTTTGATGGCTGTATTTTTGACGGAAAGGTCAAGCAAAACAGACGAGAGCTGATAACGAACAGGCTTAAATCAGAAATTCAGCCAGTCGCCAGACTAAGCTTTTTATGGTAAAATAGGGAGGTTATCAGCCCAGAACTGTATTTTCTGGTTGCAAAGGAGAAAACATGACAGATTACCCCATCAAATACCGTCTGATTAAGACGGAAAAACACACCGGTGCCCGTCTGGGTGAAATCATCACCCCCCACGGCACTTTCCCAACCCCTATGTTCATGCCCGTTGGCACCCAGGCCACGGTCAAGACCCAGTCACCTGAAGAGCTCAAGGAAATGGGTTCAGGCATTATCCTGTCCAACACCTACCACCTCTGGTTGCGACCAGGTGATGAGCTGATTGCCAGGGCTGGTGGCTTGCACAAGTTCATGAACTGGGACCAGGCTATTTTGACTGATAGCGGTGGTTTCCAGGTTTATTCTCTGGCGGACAGCCGTAACATTACCGAAGAAGGGGTGACCTTCAAAAACCACCTCAACGGGTCCAAGATGTTCCTGTCACCTGAAAAAGCCATCTCTATCCAGAACAATCTAGGCTCGGACATCATGATGAGTTTTGATGAGTGTCCCCAGTTCTACCAGCCTTATGATTATGTGAAAAAATCCATCGAGCGGACCAGCCGCTGGGCGGAGCGGGGGCTCAAAGCCCACCGCCGCCCGCATGACCAAGGCCTTTTCGGCATCGTTCAAGGGGCTGGCTTTGAGGACCTCCGTCGCCAGTCAGCCCAGGACCTGGTCAGCATGGACTTCCCAGGCTACTCCATCGGTGGTCTGGCTGTGGGTGAAACCCACGAGGAGATGAATGCGGTTCTGGACTTCACCGTGCCCCTCCTACCAAACGACAAGCCCCGTTACCTGATGGGTGTTGGAGCCCCTGACAGCCTGATTGATGCGGTTATCCGTGGCGTGGACATGTTCGACTGCGTCTTGCCGACCCGGATTGCCCGCAACGGCACCTGCATGACCTCTGAGGGGCGTTTGGTGGTCAAAAATGCCCAGTTCGCTGAGGATTTTACCCCGCTTGACCATGACTGTGACTGCTACACCTGTAAGAACTACACCCGAGCCTACCTCCGTCACCTGCTCAAGGCTGACGAGACCTTCGGTATCCGTCTGACCAGCTACCACAACCTCTACTTCCTGGTCAACCTTATGAAAAAGGTCCGCCAGGCCATCATGGACGACAACCTCCTGGAGTTCCGCCAGGACTTCATGGAACGCTACGGCTATGGCAAAAACGGTCGAAATTTCTAAAACTAGTGTCCAAGACGATTTGGACGGTCACCCTTGCTCTGTCAAGGGTTTTTAGTTATAATGGGCTTATGATTGTAAGATTTTAACTGATACTTGACGCCTAAAAATCGACCCACCGTGTGTGGATTCTTTGTGATACAGTGAAAAGGAAAAAATCATGACTATTCAGTTAAAAGAAATCATAAACAAAGAAGAGAAAAAAACAATCGCCACAGCCATTTTAGCAGACCTACCAGACTGGTTCGGCCTGCCTGACAGCACTGCAACCTACATTCTGGAAGGTCAGGATTTGCCTTTTATTGCAGCCTTTAAGGGAGAGGAAGCCATCGGCTACATTGTCCTTAAAGCTAGTAGCAAGGACTGTGCCGACATCTTTGTCATGGGGATTAAGCAGGCCTACCATCGTAAAGGTATCGGACGCCAACTCTATCAAGCCTACGAGGAATTAGCGAGCAATCTAGGCTACACCTATACTCAAGTGAAAACCGTTCAGACGGGTCACTACGAGGTCTATGATCGCACCAATGCCTTTTACCAGGCCATGGGCTTTAAGGAACTGGAGTGCTTCCCAACCCTTTAGGACCAATGGAGCCCTTGTCAGATTTATATCAAGGCGATTGGTTAGGATTTTTTGGGGAAATAGCAGAGCAGGTTTGGGAGTTCTACTATGGGATTTAAGATGATGAGAATTTAGGTGAAAATGTTTTTACATTTTGGTCAAATCGGGGTATAATCATATCACGAGGTAAAGTTTATGAAGATATTTAACAAATCATCAAAATTAGAACATGTGGCCTACGACATCCGTGGCCCAGTCTTGGACGAAGCTAACCGCATGAGAGCCAACGGCGAGAGTATCCTGCGGTTGAACACCGGTAACCCAGCTGAGTTTGGGTTTACGGCCCCAGACGAGGTCATTCGAGACCTGATTCGCAATGCCCGTCAGTCAGAAGGTTACTCCAACTCTAAGGGCATCTTCTCCGCCCGCAAGGCCATTATGCAGTACTGCCAGCTGAAAGACTTCCCTAACATTGACGTCGATGATATCTACATCGGTAACGGGGTGTCTGAGCTAATTACCATGTCCATGCATGCCCTCTTGGACAATGGCGATGAGGTTTTGGTGCCTATGCCTGACTACCCGCTTTGGACGGCTTCGGTCAGTCTAGCAGGTGGTAAGGCCGTTCACTATATCTGTGATGAACAGGCTGACTGGAACCCAGACATTGCCGACATCAAGTCAAAAATCACCGACCGGACCAAGGCCATCGTCATCATCAACCCAAACAACCCAACAGGTGCTCTTTATCCCAAGGAATTGCTGGAGGAAATCGTGGAAATTGCCCGCCAGCACGAGCTGTTGATTTTCTCTGATGAAATCTATGACCGCATGGTCTTTGACGGTTTGGAGCACACACCGATTGCTAGTCTAGCTCCTGACGTCTTTGTGGTGACCATGAATGGCCTGTCCAAGTCCCACCGCATCTGCGGTTTCCGAGTGGGCTGGATGGTTCTGTCAGGCCGTAAGGACCACGTTCAGGGTTACATCGAGGGCCTCAACATGATGTCCAACATGCGGCTTTGTTCTAACGTTCTGGCCCAGCAGGTGGTTCAGACCTCTCTGGGAGGCTACCAATCGGTGGACAAGCTCCTCCAGCCTGGCGGCCGCCTCTACGAGCAACGCCAATTCATCACCAAGGCCATCAACGACATTCCTGGCCTGTCAACCGTTAAGCCCAAGGCTGGTCTTTACGTCTTTCCTAAGATTGACCGAGACATGTACCGAGTGGAGGATGACGAGCAGTTTGTTTTGGAATTCTTGAAAAAAGAAAAGGTCATGCTGGTTCATGGCCGAGGCTTCAACTGGAAGGACCCAGACCACTTCCGCATCGTTTACCTGCCAACCGTCGAAGAACTGGGGGACTTGCAGGAAAAACTCTATCGTCATTTGCAACGTTACAAACGGTAAAACCAAACGCCTTTCGGGGCGTTTTTGCCTGATTTGCTAACTTTTCATGTGATAATTGGTCTAATTGTTAAAATAATCAAAAATTTTCTGATAATTATTTGCATAATGGCCCCAGCTTTGCTATAATATGAAATGACATTTAGTAGAAAGAAGTAGACCAGTGAATTTACTAGCGAAAACAAGGAAAATCACAGCCATGTTGCAGCGGGCTGCGGACAGCCTGCACGACGACTTGCCTTACACGGCAACAGCCAGTCAGATGGCAGACATCATTGACTGTAACGCCCTGATTATTGATACCCAGGGCCATTTCTTGGGTTATCACCTCAAGTATAAAACCAGCAACGAGCGAGTGGACAATTTTTTTGAAAACCTCCAGTTGCCTGAAACCTATATGCGGGCCACTACTCGGGCCTATGAGACCGAGGCCAATCTTCCTGTTAGCAATGAGCTGACGGTCTTTCCTGTGGAGTTACAGGACGTTTTCCCTGACGGAGTGACCACTTTTGCTCCCATTTACGGTGGCGGTATGCGGCTGGGTTCTTTGATTATCTGGCGAAATGACCAAAAATTTACGGAAGAGGATTTGGTTTTGGTTGAGTTGGCGGCCACGGTGGTGGGTATCCAGCTTCTCAACCTCCAAACGGAGAACCTGGAGGAAACCATTCGCAAGCAGACGGCTGTGACCATGGCGGTTAATACCCTGTCTTATTCGGAAATGAAGGCTGTCGCAGCCATCCTGAACGAGCTGGACGGGACGGAAGGTCGCCTGACAGCCTCTGTCGTGGCGGATCGGATTGGGATTACCCGAAGCGTGATTGTCAACGCTTTGAGAAAATTAGAGAGTGCAGGCATCATCGAGAGTAGGTCTCTGGGCATGAAGGGGACCTACCTCAAAGTCCTCAACGAGGGCATTTTTGACCAATTAGAGGATTACCAGTAATGACCAAGGCCTTGATTTGTATTGATTACACCGTGGACTTTGTGGCCGACGAGGGCAAGCTGACCGCAGGGAAGCCTGCCCAGGCCATCGAAACCGCCCTGGTAGGGGCGGTTGAGTCGGCCTATGCGGCGGGGGATTATGTCTTTTTTGCCGTTGATGGCCATGATGAAAACGACCAGTTCCACCCTGAGAGCAGGCTCTTTCCCCCTCACAATATCAAGGGGACCAGCGGCCGTGACCTCTACGGTAGTCTCGCAGGTCTCTATGAGAAAATTGCAGGTTCAGATCGGGTTTTCTGGATGGACAAGCGGCACTATTCGGCCTTTTCTGGGACGGATTTGGATGTTCGTCTGCGGGAACGCGGGGTCAAGACAGTGGTCTTGACCGGTGTCCTGACGGATATCTGTGTCCTGCACACGGCCATCTCTGCCTATAACTTGGGTTATGAGATTGAGGTGGTTGAGGCTGCGGTGGCTTCTTTGGATGAGTCGCGCAGCCAGTTCGCTCTGGCCCACCTGCAAGGGGTCCTGGGTGCCAAGTTAGTCTAATCTGAAGCGTCAGCATGGTGCTGGGAGTTTTCCCAGCACCATTTTTTATCAAAACAATAAAAATAATCGGAAAAAGAACGAAAATAAATAAAAGGCTAGCTTATTTTAATTAAAAGTTGTATAATAAAGGAACAATAATTAAAAAAACGGAGGCTATCATGCGGAAGATTTATACCGGCAAGACCAAGGATGTCTTTGAGTTGGACGACAAAACTGTCCTTTTGCACTTTAAGGATGATGTGACGGGCAAGGACGGGGTTTTTGATCCGGGTGAGAACCAGGTGGGTCTGCAGATCGAGGGAGCGGGTCGTGCAGCCTTGGCCATGACCGAGTTTTTCTATGAGAAGCTTAACGCTCTGGGGCTCAACACCCACTTTGTTTCTGCTGAGGTGGAGAAGAACCAGGCGGTGGTCAAGAAGGCCCAGGTCTTTGGTAAGGGGGTTGAGGTGATTGTGCGTTACCGAGCGACTGGCTCCTTTACCCGTCGTTATGGCGACTACATCGCTGAAGGCACTACCCTGCCAGCTTACGTGGAAGTGACCCTTAAAGATGACGCCCGTCAGGATCCTTTGGTGACGGCGGATGGTTTGGCCGTTTTGGGCATCATGACCTTGGACCAATACGCTGAGCTGGAAGGCTTGGCCAAGGAAATCGGTCAGGTGGTCAAGGATGAATTGGCCAAGAAGGATTTGGACCTCTACGACATCAAGTTTGAATTTGGCTTGATCGATGGCAAGGTGGCCCTGATTGACGAAATTTCAGGCGGCAACATGCGGGCCTATCAGGGTGACACCTACATTCTCCCACTTGATTTGGAGAAAATCTTGCTGGGTTAAGACTAGAAGAAATGGCAAAAACGGCCCTTGGGCCGTTTTTGATGTGTTTTTGGCGAGTTCAAATTGAAGGTAAAAAATAAACCCTGGCCATCAAGCTAGAGTTTATCCGTCGGTTGTCTTACTTAATCTCAGTAAAGGTTAAGTATTTTCTATTTTAGCTGTTAGAAACGTTTATATATCAACGTTTTTGTAATGTTCCTTAGCAAAAGGTAGAGTGAATGGTAGAGTAGTTATTGCGTTAGTTCAGCAATTTTATCAAGATAAATACCCACAGCTTCTAATTTTCGTTGTGGTGCTAATTCAGCGTAAGTATACATTCTTTTATCTACAGATTCCAAATCTCTAAATAAAATAGAGCTGAAGCAGTGGTAAAACATATTTTCAACAAACTTGGCAATATCTCCAAAAATAATTTCTTTATAGTCCGAGTCGGTTTGAGTATTCAAATAAAGCAATATTGAAGCGGTAACTTGTCGCTTTCCCTTTTCAACTTGGCTAACTTGACCTGCATTACCTAGGTCACTTTGCTTTAAATTATACTTTTTTCTTAAACATTTGATGGGCATCTCTAAAAACTCAATTAACAAAAGTCAAAACGCTGATTTAATAGGCTTTTAACTTAGAAAAAGTCAGTAAAATGCTAGTTTTTAGAGATTCCCTGATACGAGTAGGTATTTCTTGTGAGTAATTTTCATCAAAGAATTTCATAGATAAGCCCCCTATAAACATGGAAAAGTAGTAAAAATAGTTGTTATCCTAGTTGATTAAAAAAATCTCGGATTTCCTCATCTTTTATAAAATAATATATAATTTTCCCCTCTCTTCTAGTGTCCAAGATGTTTTGGTTGGCTAGTTTACGAAGATGGTGGGAGGCAGATGCCATACTGAGATTTAGTAAACAGGCTATATCGCAGACACAGAGTTCTTCAACAGCAAGGAGATAAAAGATGATATTTATCTGTTTATTATCGGTAAACTTTGATAAAATGCGAAGTGATTTTTGGACTTTTTCCTTTTCAATGTAGTTCGTTGCAGTTGTAACATTTTGTTGATTTATAACATTTACTTGGCAGATACTATCTTTTTTCATAATATTTTCTCCTAGCCTAACACAGTCCATAGCATGTCAAAACTGTTGTTTTCAATCAGGATATATATCCCCAATCCTATATAAACAACGGCAATAAACCATCTGCTATATTTTTCCAAAGTTTCTCCAACAGAAGGGACTTGTGCCAATTTTTGGGCAGAGAAAACCAAGAGATAAATCATGACTAGAAAGGTAAGTAAAGCCACTATCAAATTTGCTAAATTTAAGGTAGTAAAATATGGGACAAAGACACCAATATTGTCAGCACCACAACTTGCAAAAGTAATCATAGCGACTAGAAAAATCAGGTTTTTATTATCTTTGCGCAAACCTTCTTTGGCAATAGCTTCTCCATCAGAATCTCCTAAAAGCAAAACTTTGAGGCCTAGGAGAATTGGAATCAAACCGAGCAAACCTAAAATCTCTTTACTAGGAATAAAATCTAAGACAAATGCAAAAAGCAAACTTAGCAATATTAGACTAACAGAGCCTAGAAATTGTCCTAAATAGATGTTAATGATGTCTTTTCTGCTTTTTCTTTTGGCAAAGAATAACATTAGGATAATAAGTAAGTCTACGGCTGTCCCAGAATACAGGATTATTGAAGTGACAACATTTTGAATCATAAAACACCTCATTCAAATATATTTTTGAATGTATTTTAACATTAAACTTTGTAGATGTCAACTTCTAGCTCCACCAAAATATAGATAAGAAGTAAGTGTACCAAATATTAAAAAGCCCTGCCATCGAAATGATAGCAGGACTTAACTTCAATATCCAAATGATATATTCATCTAAAAAAGGTAGAGTAAAAGGTTGAGTTCTTATTGATTTATATTGCAATGTAATGAACTTAAAAAATTCAAAAATCGCTTAAAATCAATGATTTGACGTCTAATGACGTGTAGTGAACCCCTTACTTAATCTCAGTGAAAATCACGTGCTTACGCAATTTTGGAGAGTATTTTTTCAATTGAAGACGGTCTGGGGTGTTACGTTTGTTTTTAGAAGTCAAGTACAGACGCTCACCAGATTCTTTGTGTTCAAGTGTAATGTTTACGCGCATGATAGCTCCCTTCTATTATTCAGCTGCAGCAGCTTTGGCGATTTTACGGCCCTTGTAGTATCCTTTAAGAGATACACGGTGGGAGCGTGAGTAGTCACCAGTTACTTCGTCAAATTTTACAGTCTTAGCTGTCAATTTGTAGTGAGTGCGGCGTTTGTTCTTTTTCGCTTTTGATGTGCGACGTGCAGGTACTGCCATTTCTTTGTTTCCTCCAATGATGTGTTTTGATTTTCATCAACTTACTTATTCTACCACACCTTTTTTGTAAAGTAAAGTTACTTGACAGATTTTTTTAAGATTTTTGTGGAAAATGGCAGAGCTGCTCAGCTATTTTCCCCGAAGCTCAATAGCCCTCTTGTTACTAGGGCGGTTTTGTGATATGATAAGGTTCTAAAAAAACCTGAAAGGAACTTGCGATGACAGCTTTTCAACAAGGTCTGCGGGCGGCGGTGCCGACCGTTTTTGGCTATGCCAGTATCGGTCTGGCCTGTGGGATTTTGGCTGCCCAGTCAGGAATTTCGCCAGCAGAGATGTTGCTCATGAGCCTCTTGGTTTACTCAGGGTCAGCCCAGTTTGCCATCTGTGGTCTGGTCTTGTCTGGAACTGATGTCCTGAGCGGTGTCCTGACCATTTTCCTCATGAACCTGAGAAATCTTCTCCTTAACCTGCATGCGGCCACCATTTTTGGGCGGACGGCCAGTTTTGGCCAGCAGCTGCTCATGGCCAGTTTCATGACGGATGAGAGTTATGCCCTCATGCTGACCCACGACCTGGAGACAGGTCAGGTGGAGCCAGCCTGGATGTACGGCAACAACCTGGCCAGCCAGGCCAGTTGGGTGGTGTTTACGGTTTTGGGGACGGTCTTGGGCGAGCTCCTGCCTGACCCGACCCGTTTGGGCATTGATTTTGCCTTGGTTGCCATGTTCGTGGCCATCTTTGCCGGCCAGCTGGAGGCCCTAGCCAAGCGTGTGGCCCGCCAGCGACTGGTCCTGATGTTAGGAGCGGTAGCAGGGGCCTATGGCTTGGGGACCTTCTTCTTGCCGAGCTCCCTGGCGGTTTTGCTGGCCACCTTGGTCGGCTGTTTTGTGGGGGTGTTGACCGATGACTAAGACCATAACCTTGATTTTGCTGGCTGCTCTAGCCAACTGGTTGCCCAAGATGTTTCCCTATTTTTTGGTCAAATGGGCCAAGCCACCACAGAAGGTGCTGGCCTTTCTCTCCTACCTCCCCAGCTGCATCATGTTTGCCCTGCTCCTGTCCAGCATCACGCAGACCAGCCCCGGCCAACTCCCTCAGATTAAATGGGTTGAAACGCTTGCCATCCTACCAACGGCCCTGGTCCTCTACAGGTTCAAAAACCTTATTGCCACCGTGCTGGTCGGGGTGGCAGCCGTGGCCCTTCTGCGTTTTTTGGGTCTGTGAATCTGACTAAAGAAAAAAACTGGAAGACCGCTAAGGCTTCCAGTTTTTCTTTACACACTCCCCCCGCTCAGGAGACTGATGGGCAGGATGTATTCTTTATTGGTTTTTTGGCCGTCAATCTGTTTGACGAGGACGTCTACCATGAGTTGGGCCAGTTCCTTGATGGGTTGCTTGATAGTGGTCAGCTCAGGGTGGTAGGTCTCGACAAACTTGCTGCCGTCGTAGCCAATTAGCTTGAGCTGGTCAGGGATACTGAGGCCCAGTTCCTTGGCAATCTTGATGGTCAGGATGGCGGTCAAGTCATCGGAGATAAAGAGGCCATCGGGTTTGTCCTGGGTCAGGAGGGTTTTGATTTCCATTTCCTTGCGGATGGGTGAATAATCGCTGGGCAGGTTGATAACGGGGGCGTCGGGCAGGATGGATTGGAAGCCCTGCCTACGGAGTCCGGTCGGGGAGTTGGAGTTGTCGTTACCTGCAATCATCATGATGCGGGCACAGCCATTTTTCCTCAAAGTGGTCGCCGCCGTGATGCCACCCGCAAAGTTGTCCGAGGAGACGACCGTGAGGCCAGGGGCCAGGTTGCGGTCAAAGGAGACGATGGGGGCCTCCACCCGCTGGTAGTCGTCAATGCCAAGGTTATGGCTGGAGGAGATGATGCCATCGACCTGGTTGGCCGCCAGCATCTCCAAGTAGTCCCGCTCCTTGTCGGGGTCGTTCTGGCTGTTGCAGATGATGACCTTGTAGCCCTTTTTGAAGAGCTCAATCTCCAGGTACTCAATCAGCTCGGCGTAGAAGACGTTGGAAATCTTGGGGAAAATCAGGCCAATCAGCTTGGCCGACTTGCCCTGGAGGCTTCGGGCCAGGTTGTTGGGCTTGTAGCCCAGTTCTTTCATGGCTGCCTGGACCTTTTTGATGGTTTTGTCGGACAGGTAGCCCTTTTTGTTGATGACACGGGACACGGTGGTGGGGCTGACCCCAGCCAAGGCGGCCACGTCAGTGAGTTTTGCAACCATTAGTCGTTCCTTTTGTGTTAAACGTTTAGCAGAATGGGCGAAAAGAAAAGGAAAAATCGTTTTCACTTTTTCGCCAGTGATAACATTGTAGCATAGACGGCGACAAAAAACAACTCGCCCAAGGGATTTGGACGAGTGGTTTTGATTATTTTTTCAGCTCAAAGTAGCTACCGGTCACATGACCTGCCAGGACCTCGATACCTGTCTGGTCAGCGGTTGGGAAGACCCGGCCAGTAAAGACTTTTTCACCTTTGTTGATGAAAATTTCAAAAATGGACTGGTCGATAAAGATGTTGGCAGTCACGCTACCCGCAGGGATGTCACAGGCACGAGTGGTGCCATATTGGGTAGCAAAGGCCTGGCCAGCCTTGGTACGGTCAAGCTCGATGCGGCCCGCTGCAGTATCCACCGTCAGCACCAGTCCCTGACCTTGGCCGTCGGCGAAAAGTCGGATTTGGTGGGTCTGACCTGGGGTGAAGTCCAGCTCCAGCTCGTAGCTGTTTTGGGTTGATGGCAGAGCAGAGAAGGCTTGTTCACTGGTTCTCAGCGTGGTGATGGCAGGGACAGGGTATTGATAGAGCTTACCGTCTTTGAGGGTTAATTCCTTGACCAGGCTCATGGCACCCTGGTAACCATAATCGTCGCTTGGGTAGTCCACGTCAGGCAGGCCAATCCAGCTGACAGTCAGGGCTCGACCGTCTGGGGTGTTGAACCCCTGGGTGGCATAGCACTCAAAGCCTTCATCCAGGTTGATGATTGGGCTTGGGTCGGTCAGTTTGGCTGCTGCCACATCAAAGGTCTGACCGATGACATAAGTGTTTGGGTAGATGTTTTGGTAGGCCAGCTCTGCCTTGTCTAGGCCCTGTGGGCTGTAGAGCAGAACAGGCTTGCCATCCACAAAGACCAGGTTGGGGCATTCGACCATGTACTCGCTGCCTGTGCCACCGAAGTCTAGGTTACCGACCTCAGACCACTTGGTCACGTCACGGTTTTCTGCCTTGTAGAGCTTGATAAAGCCCTGTTTGTCATGGTTTTGAGCCCCGACGATGGCGTAGAAGTCACCCTCATGCTCAAAAATCTGTGGGTCACGAAAATGTTCGGTGGCATCAGCTGCAGGCTCAATCAGGACCTCAGCGATTTTTTCAATCTGGCCAGTCTTGTCCATCCAAGCCCCGACTTGAAGAGGTGTTCTGACCCAATTCTCGTCACGGACATTGCCCGTGTAAAAGATAAAGAGTTTGCCGTCAACTTCATAGGCTGACCCAGAATAGGCCCCGTGGCTGTCCAAGGCCGTGTCAGGTAGGAGAGTGGTACCCGTTTCGGTAAAGCGAACCAGGTCCTCGCTCTCAGTGTGTACCCAAGACTTGAGGCCGTGGGCAGGGCCGTAAGGCCAGTTTTGGTAGAAGAGGCTAAACTTCCCATTAAAATAAGAAAAGCCGTTGGGGTCGTTGAGCATGCCGCTCTTTGGTTCAATGTGGTAGCCTGCCCGCCAAGGGGAGCTGGCTGTTTTAGTTTGTAGGTCAGCCAGTTCTTTTTCTGTCCAATCCTCGTAGCGTTTGTAGCGGATTTCGGTAGGTAGATTCATCTTCGCTTCCTTTTCTGTCATTGTTTGTCTATTATATAGTAAACGTTTGCCCTTGAAAAATCAAGGATTTTTACCAAAAATAAAAAATTTCTGCAAAACGCTTGACATATTTCTAAAAGGTGATAAAATAGATAGTGTCGTTAGCATGAAACGCTTTCATGAAAACACTAATAAAAATTTCTAAAGGAGCATTTTGCAAATGGATAACACACAAATTGCAAAAGAGGTGATCGAGGCCCTGGGTGGTCGCGAGAACGTCAAGAGCGTTGCCCACTGTGCAACCCGCCTGCGTGTCATGGTGGTCGATGAGGCCAAGATTGACAAGGAAAAGGCTGAGAACATCGAGAAGGTGAAAGGTGCCTTCTTCAATTCTGGTCAATACCAATTGATCTTCGGTACAGGTACCGTTAACAAGATCTACGACGAAGTTGTCGCTCTTGGTTTGCCAACAGCAACAACTGGCGAGCAAAAAGCAGAAGCTGCGGCTCAAGGCAACGCCTTCCAGCGTGCTATTCGTACCTTCGGTGACGTTTTTGTTCCAATCATCCCAGCTATCGTAGCGACTGGTCTCTTCATGGGTCTTCGTGGTTTGCTTGGTGCTTTAGGTGTTGCCTTGCCAGAAGATGTTAACACTTATTCACAAATTCTGACTGATACAGCCTTTATCATCTTGCCAGCTTTGGTTGTTTGGTCAACCTTCCGTGTTTTTGGCGGTAACCAAACAATCGGTATCGTTTTGGGTTCAATGTTGATTGCTGTGCAATTGCCTAACGCTTGGGGCGTTGCTGGTGGTGAAGCTGAAGCTATGAAATTCTTTGGTGGTATCCCAGTTGTTGGTTTGCAAGGTTCTGTTTTGCCAGCCTTCATTATCGGTATTCTTGGTGCCAAGTTTGAAAAAACTGTTCGCAAGGTTGTCCCAGAAGTTCTTGACCTCTTGTTGACACCATTCATTACTCTCTTTGTAATGTCTATTGTCGGCCTCTTTATCATTGGTCCAGTCTTCCACGTGGTTGAAGAGTACATCCTGGCTGGAACTAAGGCTCTCCTTGGTTTGCCTATGGGTCTTGGTGGTCTTATCATCGGTGGTACCCAACAGATTATCGTGGTATCAGGTGTTCACCACATTTTCAACTTGCTTGAAGCTAACCTGGTTTCTGAAAGTTTGAATGCGACAGGTCTTGCTGCTAACCCATTCAACGCCATCATCACAGCAGCCATGACGGCACAAGGTGCGGCAACCGTTGCGGTTGGTGTGAAAACCAAAGACGCTAAACTGAAAGCCTTGGCTTTCCCAGCTGCTCTTTCTGCCTTCCTGGGTATTACTGAGCCAGCTATCTTCGGTGTTAACTTGCGTTTCCGCAAGCCATTCTTCCTGTCACTTGGTGCAGGTGCTATCGGTGGTTTGTTGGCTTCTCTCCTTGGTCTTGCTGGTACAGGTTCAGGTATCACTATCATTCCAGGAACAATGCTTTACGTTGGTAACGGTCAGTTGTTCCAATACCTCCTTATGGTTGCGGTATCATTTGCCCTTGGTTTTGCCTTCACTTACTTCTTCGGTTTCGAAGATGAGGTTTCTGTAAAAAAGCCTAGTGCAGCAGCGACACCAGTTGCTCCTGTTCAAGCACCAGTAGCTGCTGCGACGTCTAAAGATGAGGTTTTGGTTAGCCCGCTTGAGGGTCAAACGGTTACCTTGACTAAGGTAAATGACCCTGTCTTTGCCAGCGAAGCCATGGGCAAGGGAATTGCCATCAAACCGACTGGCAACACCCTCTATGCTCCAGCAGACGGAACCATCTCAGTTGCCTTTGAAACAGGCCATGCTTACGGTATCCAAACCGAGAAAGGGGCAGAAATCCTCCTCCACATCGGTATCGACACCGTGTCAATGGCTGGTGACGGCTTTGATGCTAAGGTTAAAACAGGCCAAGCTGTTAAGGCTGGTGATGTACTGGCGACCTTTGACTTGGCGAAAATTGCTGCCGCAGGTCTTGATGACACAACCATGATGATCATCACCAACACAGCTGACTACAGCCTGGTATCGCCTCTGGCGGAAGGCAATGTCCAAGTTGGTCAAGACTTGATCACCCTGAAATAATGTTTGAACAAGGCTAGGTCAACCTGGCCTTGTTTGCTGGTTAAACTGGCTGATAGGCTAGGTTTAATCTTGGGGTCAAGCCCCAACCAAAATGATAGAGAGGCCAGGTTCTGACCAAGACCTGGATAAGAAAAGATGACAAAACTTTATGGCAGTTTAGAGGCGGGCGGCACCAAGTTTATCTGTGCCGTCGGCAACAGCGATTTTGAAGTGGTGGCCCGCCACCAGTTCCCGACGACCACACCAGAGGAGACCATGGCCCAGGTCATCGCCTTCTTTGAGCAATTTGAAGGCTTGGAAGCCATTGCGGTGGGCTCTTTTGGTCCCATCGACATCGACGAAAAATCCCCAACCTACGGTTATGTGACGACAACACCGAAACCGTATTGGTCTAACGCCGACATGATTGGCCCTATGAAACAGGCCCTCAATGTGCCGATTTTCTTCACCACAGACGTGAACTCGTCTGCCTATGGTGAGGTCATTTCCCGCGACAGCGTTGAAAACCTGGTTTACTACACCATCGGTACAGGTATCGGGGCTGGTGCCTACATGAACGGCCAGTTTATCGGCGGTATCGGCCACACGGAGATGGGTCATACCTACATGGCCATCCACCCAGAGGAAGGCGACTTTACTGGCGTCTGCCCATTTCACAAAAACTGCTTGGAGGGCCTAGCAGCAGGCCCATCCCTTGAGGCTCGGACGGGTATCCGGGGCGAGAACATCCCGCTGGACAGCGACGTTTGGGACAAGCAGGCCTACTACATCGCCCAGGCGGCCATCCAGGCGACCATGATGTTCCGCCCAGAGGTTATCGTCTTTGGCGGCGGCGTCATGGCACAAAGCCACATGCTCAAGCGGGTGCGTGACTACTTCACCAGCCTCCTCAACGGCTACCTGCCGGTGCCTGCGGTTGAGGACTACATCGTGACCCCGATTGTGCCCAACAACGGTTCAGCCACAGTCGGCAACTTTGCCCTGGCCATGAACATCGCCCGTGAGGCAGAGGGCAGTATCTAAAGACGTTAACAGGTTCGACCTCTTGGTCGGCCTGTTTTTTGTTGGAAAATGGCAGAGCAGACAAAGGAGCTGTCGCCCCTGTCAAAGGCCTTGAGTTGAGCTGATTGGTGGTGACGCTAGCACCCTTGAACATCAGTTTGCCCTAGAGTTGCTGACGAGGGGGTAAATGGAAGGGGATTGGCCCTGTTGTAGGCGTTTCTGGTGTGAACGCTTGTTCCTTGGGCCTAGCGTCTGTGAGGACAGGGGAGGTGGGTTGCGTGGCAGCTGGTTGGGAGTGATTTAGGGCGTTTGAGGGAAAGGGGAGCAGAAATAGGTTGCTTTTTACCCTAAAAAAGCCAGAGATAAGCCCAAAAACTCCAAAAATAAAGGCCTTTTACTTGACAAAATGCCTATATACTAGTATATAGGACTTGACCTTTCAGGCCAAGTCCTTCTAAAAGGACATTAAACTCATCTAAGAATGTTGGGTTAATCGGCAAAAACAGCTTGACAAAATACCAATTTCGAGATTGTGAGTGGTGTATAGAAGAAACAGTTGCACAGTGCTTTTAAGACATTAGGTCTTTTGTCGGTTCCAGGATGAATCAGAGTTTATAAAAAACACCTTAGCCATTATTAGACGGCTACGCTAACTGAGCGATATAAGTCCCTAACGAGGCAGAAGCCTACACTAGCCTAAACTTGCTCTTTAAGCAGTACAAGGAGGCCAACTGTCGAAACGACGAAGCTCAGCCTCTCTTGGTGGCGACGCTTTTGGAAAACTGGCGGCCACACCCTACCAGGCCCAGGTCAAGCTGCTTGGCCTCAATCGCTTCGTGGACAACTTGACGGAAAGCAATACGGCTTTTGAGACCCTCTATGCCAGCCGTTCTAAGGAACAGTTGACCAAGGTCTCTTACGAGGTCAAGGAGTTGAGCAACCAGCTCCAGTTCACCTACCAGCTGGTGGCAGATGATATCAACGTTACTTCTCAAGTCAAGAGCCTCTAACTCTACAAGGATTTGCTGGGTGTGGTCAACAACAGTCGCAAGGCCTACGCTGACCTTCTCTCCCACAACCAGGTCAGTAAGAAACCAACTCTCAAAAACAAGAACAGTTAAAACTAGATAAAGTTCCTGTACTTTGTCAGTTTTAGAGGAAATAGCAGAGCAGACCATGTTTACTGGACGAAATGTTTATGGAAGACTGGTTATGGCTTGATTTTTTTAGTTTAGTATTCTAAAATAGAACAAAAAACGTTAAAGGAGAATCTATGAAAAACACCTTAAAGAAACTTCGAACAGGTGCCCTCGTTACCCTCGCAGGTGCAGGTCTTGCTCTTGCTCCAGCAGCTTTTGCTGAGGAAGTGGTGCAACCTGTTACTGAAACAACAGCCAGCACCCCCTCTGAGCTTGAAGTGGCAGAGGCTGAGCAGGTCGCAGCTGAGGAAGCTCTAAAAACTGCTGAAACTGATGCCGCTACTGCAAGTGCTGAGCTCAATGCTGCGAACTCGGCTCTCAAAGAGGCAGAAGCTGCTGCTTTAACAGCACTAACTCAAGAGACGGCTAAGGTTATTGAGCAAGTACGAAAAGACCTCAAACGTGCAACAGCTGAAGTTGATGCGACTTTACCCGCTATTCACCAATCTGCTGACAGACTAAAGATTTCAGATGAGAAGGTTCAAGCAGCTGAGAAAGAGCTTGGAGAAGCTCAGTTGGCTTTGGACAGTGCCGAGATTGCCCTTGCTGAGCAGCAACGTGCTAATGAAGAGGCTCTCTCAGCAGCTAAAGCTGCTCTTGCAACCAAGCAAACTACCTTAGACATTGCGGAGAAAACCTTGTCGGGCAAGGCTTCTGAAAATGCTGACTGGAAAGCAACTTACGATGCCTATCGTCAGGGAAATGTAGAGATTGAGCCTATCAACTATTCCGAACACGAAGATGCTAACTACGATGTTCAGCCCAACAAGATGGCCTTTACTCCCTCAGTTGGCACGCCGATGACGGTTGATTTGGGTTCAAACCCTGCTGATGTTGAACCCACAACGGCTGCACTCACAGATGAAGCCATTAAGATTATTACAGCTATTCGCCAAGCTAACGGTTTAACCACCAACTTGACCACTGACAAGGCCATTCAAGACTACGCAGAATTCCGATTGCAGGAGTTGGCTAAGTTTGATAATAGCCTGAGTGGTGGGACAGCTGAAACAACCCATGCGACCTCAACGACTAAGGTAGCAGCTGGTTGGGAGCGGGTTGGAGAAAACATTGCGGGTGTGCATGAGCCAGACATCTTCCAAAAGAAATCCCTCAAAGCCACGGTTGTGCCAAGTATGTTGGGCTGGATGACGGATTATTTCAATATTACAGGCAGAAACTACGGGCATGCTCGGACCATTCTCATCAACAATAGCTCAGATACTGTCCCTGTCAAGGTGGCCTATGCCAATAATGGGAAACATGCTGTTCTTGTTTACGCCAGTCCTGAAAACCATGACTCTAAAAAAACCTATCGGAGCCAGATTCTTCCAAGAATCGCTGAGACAGAAAACCCTGATACAGGAGAATTGGTTCATACTCTTGACGGTAAACAAGTAGTTCTACCAGCTCCTTACATCTTTATGATGAAGAATGTTGCCTTGACCAATGAAGACATCGAAACGCTAGATCCGGATCTCTTTGCTAATTATGTTACATTTGTACAGGCTTATGAGCAGGCCAAGGAGGCGGTTGCTAAAGCGACAGAGGAGCTGGAGACTCTGAAGTCAGCTCAACCAGACCAGGAGTTGGTAACCAAGAAAGAGACTGCCCAAGTTGCGGTTGATAAAGCAAATGACAAGTTGAAAATAGCAAGGGCTGATCTTGAAAAAGCACTTGAAGCTGATGAAGAGTCACAACAAAAAAGAGAAACAGCTTTCAAAGAGGAGTGGCTCTTGAAGAACAAGCTTAGCGAGCTTTTAGTAGAACAGGCGACCTTAGTCTTGGCTGTGCCGGCTGGACCAGCGGTAGAGGCGGCAAAGAAACGAGTTGAGGAAGCGAAAGGTCTTCTGGTTGGAGCTCAAACACGCGTGGATAACGCTAAGGAGCTTCTGAAGCAAGCCCAGGCTAAACTGACCAGTTTGAAAGCCCAACAGACAGTGCCTCAGCCAACAACCCCAAACCCTCAAACAAAACCAGCTGACCAGTTGCCAAGCAATCAAGAGAGCCGACCAGGTGAGGGTTCACCAGAAAAACCGTCAGTCACAGAGGGACTAACCCCAGGGAATGATTCGCTCGGAACACCACCAGTACCAGAGCAACCCAAAACGAGCACTGACCAGTCAGATGGAAGTCAACTAGTTCTTAAAGGTGAGCCAGAAACTGTTGAAGACCTACCAACTGTGCACTTGATTTCAGAAACCCAAGAGGGAACAACGGCTAAGATTGACGCTGAAACTGCTGACGAGAAACCTGTTGGTATCTACCGTCCAGCTCCGACCCAATCTGGCCTGATGGACGAACAAAAAGACCAGAATGATGTCTCAGGTGGTGGAGCACCAGTTGCAAATAAACCTGTTACCCGTCCGATGGAGGGCATCACGGAGATTGGGACTGGTCAGCCTGTGGAAGGCCTGAAAACTGATACCGTTACTGAAGAAGCTACTCAAGCTCCGGTAAAAGCGTTGGCAACAACACCTCTTGTTGTGAAGTCACAAGCGGTTGTACCACAGCAATCAGCTCAAGTCAACAATGGAGGTTCAGCTCAATCTACCTCGCCAAGTGGTCAGCAAGCAAAAGCTTTGCCAAACACAGGTTCGGCTCGCTCAGTCGCTTCCCTTGTGGGTATGGGCTTGCTGGTATCAGTCTTTGGTCTGATGAAACGTCGCCGTCGCTTCAAGTAAGACGAGAGTTTCTCTCCCACAACCAGGCCAGCAAGAAACCAGCTTCTAAAAACATGGGCAATTAAAAGGACTGACCATGAAGCGGTTGGGAACTTGTACTGACCTTCACCCCTTGCACGTTTAGCTAAGCGAAGGATTTAGTTCTGTCTGGTGCAGAACTAAGTCCTTTTGGTTTTTTGAACAGTTTTGGTGCCTGCTCTGCGATTTTCCCCAAAACCCAGCTTTTCAAATGGGGCAAAATATGCTACAATCAAGAAAACGCCACCGAAACGGTTGGCCTCAGTCTTAAAGGAGATGTTTATGTTTAGAAAGTTAGTCTTGATTCACGCCTGCTTTGTTATTTTGTCGGCCAGTATTTTTTACGTCGATTTGCAGGGGCCAAATTTGATTTGGAACATGTTTTTAGCCCTTTTGGCTCTGGATTTGGCGGCCTGGGCTAGGTTTAGCCAGCGTTCGGATTTGAAAATTCTGCTCCTGCCCTTCTGGCTCTTTTTCTATCCCAACACCTTCTACATGTTGACAGACATGGTGCACATGAACTTTACCTCAACGGTGCTTTGGGAACGCAGCAGCATGATTCTCTTCATGCTCTATGTGCCTAGCATTCTTTTGGGGGTCTTTTCGGGCATCCTGAGTGTTCGCTACGTTTTTGATAGCCTCAACCTCAAGCAGCCCTACCTGCGGCTCTTTCTGGTTGCCCTCCTGTCTTTTGTGGCTAGTTTTGGCATTCACATCGGCCGCTATGCTCGTCTTAACACTTGGGACATCTTTACCCGTCCCTTGGTTGTTATGGAACAAATCCTAGCGGTGGTCAGCCATGAGGCCCTACCATTTATTCTCGGCTTTACCTTCATTCAATTCATGGCCCTGCTTTTTATGGAACTTGACGATTAAAAACCGAACGATTAAAGCAAAAAAATAAAAAAACATTGTCACCCTAAAACTCCTGTGTTATAATAGAATCTCCGTTCGGAAATTTTATAGTAACAAAGGAGTTTTTTCTCTGATGGATAAGTTTTTCAAGCTCAGCGAGCATGGAACCAAGACCTCAACCGAAATTATGGCAGGAATCACGACTTTCTTTGCCATGAGTTACATCTTGTTTGTTAACCCAAGCATTCTGAGTGCAGCTGGTATGCCAACCCAGGCGGTCTTTCTGGCCACCATTATCGCGTCAGCGGTATCAACCCTGATCATGGGTCTCTTTGCCAACGTGCCTTACGCCCTGGCACCAGGTATGGGTCTTAACGCCTTCTTCACCTACACGGTTGTTTTCAACCTTGGTTTTACCTGGCAGGAAGCCCTAGCCATGGTCTTCATCTGTGGTCTCTTCAACATCTTTATTACCGTGACCAAGGTGCGTAAGAGCATCATCAAGTCCATCCCGCTTGGTCTGCAACACGCCATCGGTGGCGGTATCGGGGTTTTTATCGCTTACCTGGGCTTCAAAAACGCTAACATGATTACCTTCTTGACCTCTGGTAGCGACATCATCAACGTTAACGGTGTGGCCCCTGCTGAGGCAACTGCGGCTACCTTTGAAAATGGTGTCTTCTCTGTTTTTGCTGGCGGAGGTGTGGTTCCTGCCATTACTAACTTCACAGAGCCTAGCGTGCTCTTGGCGTCATTCGGTTTGATTTTGACCGCTATTCTTGTCGTAAAAAACATCCGTGGTGCCATCTTGATTGGTATCGTGGCTACGACCCTCTTGGGCATTCCATTTGGTGTGGTTGACCTGTCAACCCTGGATTTGGCCAACAACAACCTGGGCACTGCCTTTGCAGAACTGGGCACAACCCTATTTGCTGCTTTTGACGGCATGGCTTCTCTCTTTAGCGACTCAGCTAAATTGCCAACGGTTCTCATGACCATCTTTGCCTTCAGCTTGTCAGACACCTTTGACACCCTGGGAACCTTTATCGGTACAGGCCGCAAGACGGGCATCTTCTCAGAAGAGGACGAGCGTGCTTTGGAGTCTGGTTCAGGCTTCAACTCTAAGATGGACAAGGCCCTCTTTGCCGACGCTATCGGTACCTCAATCGGTGCTATCTTTGGTACCTCTAACACCACCACTTATGTGGAATCAGCTGCAGGTATCTCAGCTGGTGGCCGTACTGGCTTGACAGCCGTAACGACTGCAGTTCTCTTCCTTTTGGCCACTTTCTTGGCCCCGATTGCTGGTCTGGTTCCAGCAGCCGCAACGGCTCCAGCCCTCATCATTGTTGGTGTCATGATGGTGTCATCCTTCCTTGATGTGGAGTGGAACAAGTTTGAAGAAGCCCTGCCTGCTTTCTTTGCAGCGGTCTTCATGGCCATGAGCTTCAGCATCTCTTACGGTATTGCTGTGGCCTTCATCTTCCATTGCTTGGTTAAAATCATCACTGGCAAGACCAAGGACGTTCACCCAATCATGTGGGGTGCAACTGCCCTCTTTATCCTCAACTTTATCATCTTGACTAAGTTGTAAGAGACTTGTCACAAAAAAACAGTTGGCTTCCCAACTGTTTTTTTGTTATAATAGGTCTATGTTTGAAACGAAGAACGAGGCCGAGTTAATCGCTCTGGGTCAGGACTTGGGTAGCCGTTTGACGGCTGGTCAGGTTCTGGTCTTGACAGGCGATTTGGGAGCTGGAAAAACCACCTTGACCAAGGGGCTGGCCAAGGGGCTGGGCATCGACCAGATGATTAAGAGCCCCACCTATACCATCGTTCGGGAGTACGAGGGCCGTTTGCCCCTTTACCACCTGGACGTTTACCGGATTGGCGACGACCCTGATTCCATCGACCTGGACGACTTCCTCTACGGGCAGGGCGTGACGGTCATCGAGTGGGGCCAGCTTCTGCCTCCTGACCTCTTGGGCGACCACATGGAGCTGGTCATCGAGCCTTGGGGCGAGGGCCGGCGGGTGCGTTTCCTGGCCCATGGTCCGCGGTCGCAAGCTTTTTTGGAGGATTTTGGACATGGCAGAGCTTGAGATTGACTTTTCGGTGGCAGAAGGTGCGGATGCGGTAGCCTTTTTAGACTTTATGAGGGCTGTCGCAGATGAAACGGACTTTCTGGCCATGGACGAGGGCGGTTTGGACGCCAGTCCAGAAGCTCTGGCCCGTCACTTTGATAGCCAGTTGGGTCTGGATAACCAGCTCTGCCTCCTGGCCAAAAACGGTGAGGAGATCATCGGGGTCCTCAACATCAAGGCTGACCACCGAGATAAACTAGCCCATATCGGCGATGTTTTTATCGCTGTCAAAAAGGCCTACTGGGGCCAAGGGCTGGGTTCAGCTCTGCTAGAGGAAGCCATCTACTGGGCTGAGCAAACTGAGACCATCAAACGACTGGAACTGACCGTCCAAGCCAGAAACAGCTCGGCTATTGCCCTCTATAAAAAACACGGCTTTGAGTTGGAGGGAACCAAGCAGCGGGGGGCTAAATCCCGTGACGGTGCCTTTTTGGACGTCCACTTGATGGCAAAAATGATAGGATAAGTGTATGACGATTGGAAAAAAAATAAGCCTCATGTTGATGGGGATTGTGAGTGTGACCCTGCTGGCTTTGGGCTTGTATGTGTTTACGGCCTACAACTTTTCGACCAGTGAGCTGGCCAAGACCTTTAAGATGTATCGGGAAGAGGAAAGCACGGCGATTGTGGATTCTAAACCTTTTTCGGTTCTCTTGATGGGGGTTGACACGGGCTCTGGTTCTCGTGAGGACCAGTGGGTTGGCAACAGCGACACCATGATTGTGGTGACGGTCAATCCTGAAACCAATAGCACCACGGTGACCAGCTTGGAGCGGGATATTTTGGTGGACTTGGTTGACAAAAGGGGGCGGTTGACAGGCGAACAAGCCAAGCTCAATGCGGCCTATGCCAATGACGGGGCTCCCATGGCCATCAAGACGATTGAGGGTTTGCTTGACATTAAGATTGATTACTACATGCAGCTCAACATGCAGGGCTTAGTCGATCTGGTGGACGCGATTGGCGGGATTACGGTGACCAACGAGTTTGATTACCCCATTCGGATTGATGAGTGGGAGCCAGAGTACACCGCCAGTGTTGCCCCTGGAACCCACAAGGTCAATGGGGACCAGGCTTTGGTTT
Organism: Streptococcus sp. ZY171113; assembly: GCF_057748235.1. Taxonomy (NCBI): domain Bacteria; kingdom Bacillati; phylum Bacillota; class Bacilli; order Lactobacillales; family Streptococcaceae; genus Streptococcus; species Streptococcus sp. ZY171113. The sequence continues at coordinate 2,002,474 of NZ_CM173243.1, read as the reverse complement.
TTGCCCGCATGCGGTATGACGATCCAGAGGGAGACTATGGCCGTCAAAAGCGGCAGCGGGATGTGATTCAAAAGATTTTGAAAAAATTGCTGGCGCTGGATAGCTTGAGCAGTTACCGACGGATTCTAAAGGCAGTGACCAAGAACATGCAGACCGATATTGCCATTAACAGCACCACCATTCCAAGTCTCTTGGCCTATCGGAACGCCCTGGCCAATCTGAAAACCTACCAGCTTCATGGTGAGGATGCTGAGTTGGATGGCGGTAGCTACCAGGCAGTGACGGCTGAACACCTGCTGGAAACCCAGAACCGTATTAAACGGGAATTGGGCTTGGAAGAAGCAGAGGAATTGACTACGACTGCCTTGCTCTATGAAACCTTATTTGGTTTAGAGACGACTGTTGTTCGAAACCTCGCATCAGAAGAAAGGGGCGAGGCTGAGGTGACGGAAGTGGGAACGGCAGAGACGTCGGAGTCCTTTGGGGGTTACTACGAACCGATTAGCCAACCTGAGCTCGTGGTGGTGCCGACAGAACCGTCAACTGTCTCTGTTGATGCGGTTGTGGAAGCAGTGACACCTGTAACGCCTAGTACAGAAGCTGTTGAAACACCGCCGGTTGCTGACACGATTCCGACGGATGCACCACCATCATCAGACCAATAAGAGCCTAGTGCTTCAGAGTTATTTAGAATGAGCAACCAAACCTTCTTTTCAGTCAGTTTGGGTATCATAAAAAGCGAGTCTAACTCGCTTTTTGTTTGTCATGAAATGGGTGGGGCTGAGGCTGGTTTAAAGGATATACTTACCTTTTTTGTTCTTGCCTAGAATGTCTCGGAGGGCTTCCGTGTGAGGGTGGGTTTCCTCTTTGAAGACACGGAGCTTGTAGTTGAGTTTGTCCTGTGCTTTTTTGAGCTCTGGGACCTGGTCCTTGAGGTCTTGGAGTTGGTTTTGGGCTCTTGTCAGGCTTGATTTGCCCTGGCTGATGGCAGCTTGACTGGTTTGGAGTTTAGCACGGATTTGGTCCTTGTTTTTGTAAAGTTGATAGGCGGCATTGGCCAAGAGGCCTGTGAAAATCAGTTTTTTCAGTTTCATCCTAAATCACCTCCCGAATCTGGCTGGCCAGCTCAGCCATTTTTCCAAAATCAGGCTCGTTCTGAACAAAGCGAATGTCCAAGCCGTCGCCCCCCTCAAAGCGGGGCAAGAGGTGGATGTGGGCGTGAAGGACGGTTTGGCCGGCGATTTCCTCACTGTTGTTGACCAGGTTGAGGCCGGTGGCTCCTGTGGCCTTGAGGAGGCTCTGGCTGAGTTTAGGCACCAGGCTAAAGAGCTGGGCGGCGGTCTCGGCCGTCATGTCCAGGAGGTTTTTGCAGTGGTTTTTGGGAATGAGCAGGGTGTGGCCAGGTGTGACCTGGGTGATGTCCAAAAAAGCCAAGGCCTGGTCGTCTTCATAAACCTTGCTGGCTGGAATCTCGCCAGCCACGATTTTGCAGAAAATGCAGGTGTTTTCCATGTTTATCTCCCCTTTATGGTTGAAATTTTGCTATACTTAATACAAGTATAACAAAGAAAGTGAGAAAGGTCATGTTAAAAGTTGAAAAAGTGACCGGTGGCTATCAGAACCTGCCTGTCTTGCAGGAGGTTTCCTTTGAAGTGGCAGCTGGTGAATTGGTTGGCTTGATTGGTCTCAATGGGGCTGGGAAATCGACCACCATCAAGGAAATCTTGGGCCTCTTGCGGCCCTATGCTGGCCAGATTAGGGTTGGCGGGGTCAGTTTGTCTGACCATGCCCAGGCCTATCGCCAGCAATTGGGCTTTGTGCCAGAAACCCCGAGTTTATATGAAGAATTGACCTTGCGGGAGCACTTGGAAACGGTGGCCATGGCCTATGATTTAGACCCCGCTTTGGTTTTGGAGCGGGCCCAGCCCTTGCTTCAGGCCTTTCGTTTGGCAGAAAAATTGGACTGGTTTCCAACGGATTTTTCCAAGGGCATGCAGCAGAAGGTCATGCTGGTCTGTTCTTTTGTGGTCGAACCCAAGTTGCTCTTGATTGACGAACCCTTCTTGGGGCTGGACCCTCTGGCCATCGAGGAGCTCAAGTCCTTGCTGGCTCAGGCCAAGGCGGCCGGCCAGGCCACTCTCATGTCCACCCATGTCTTGGACAGTGCAGAGAAACTCTGTGACCGCTTTGTGATTTTGCACGAGGGCCGGGTGCGGGCCCAGGGGACCCTAGAGGAGCTCCGAGTGGCCTTTGGCCAGCCGACGGCTGACCTCCACCAGCTCTACCTGGCCCTGACCAAGGAGGCCTGAGATGAAGGCAATCTTTGACAAGCGGCGGCAGGCCTTTCAGACCCGTCTGGCCAAGTACCTGCCCTATGTGTTTAATGACCATTTTGTTCTGGTGCTCTTGGTGGGGCTGGGGGCAGTTCTCTACCAGTACCGAGAGTTGCTGGCTCATTTTCCAAGCAATCCCATCTGGGTTTATCTGGGGCTTGTGGCCATCCAGGTCTTGGTCCTAGGTCTGGGTCAAGTGGCGACCTATGTCAAGCCAGCTGACCGTCACTACCTCTTGGCTAAGGAGGGGGACTTGGTGGCCTTGGTTAAGGCAGCGACCCTGCGGGCTCAGCTGGTTTGGACGCTTGCTCAAGCCTTGAGTTTGGTGGCTGGCTTTCCCCTGCTCATCAAGGCGGGCTGGGCGAGTTGGCAGCTGGTTGTGCTGATGGTGATTGTTTTGCTGGTTCGTTGGCTGGTCATGGCCAGGCGGGGCCAGGTCTTCTTGACGGCTGGCGGCCTCGACTGGCCAGTTTTACTGGCCAAGGAGGGCCGCCGCCAGCAGAACATCTTGCGTTTTTTTGCCCTCTTTACTCGGGTCAAGGGATTGACCAGCACTAGCCAGAAGCGGCCTTACCTTAACTGGACCCTTGCTCTGGTGCCCAAGGAGAGGGGCTGGCTCTACCATAACCTCTACTGGCGGGCTTTTTTGCGGTCGGGTGATTATTTGGCCCTGACCCTACGGCTGCTTTTTCTAGGGATTCTGGCCCAGTTTGGCCTGCCTCATCCCTTTTTGGCGGCTGGTTTGGCCCTGGTGGTTACCTTTTTGGCGGTCTTTCAGCTGCTTGGCTTGGGGCGACACTATGACCATCGGCTATTTTTGACCATTGCTCCGCAGAGGTCAAGCAAGAAAAGGGCTGGTCTCTTGTGGGTGCTCAGAAGGGTTCTGGCTCTGGCCTGGCTAATCCTAGTTCCCTTTATCCAATCCTGGTCGGCAGCTCTGCTATTAACCCTGGGAATGTTTATCCTAGCCGTCGGCTACCTGCCCTGGAAGTTGGGCAAGGTCGTTGACGAAGTGGGCGAAAACAAGTAAAATAAGAGTGATAAGAAAAGGAGACTTCCTGTGACAAGTGAGAAAGATTTGACCCTGACCCCGCTCAAAGGAAAGAGCGGCCAAGCCTTTATGGGGACCTACCCTAATGGTGATCGGGTGTTTGTGAAATTGAACACCCCAACGATTTTAGCAGCCCTGTCCAAGGAACAAATTGCCCCAAATGTTGTGGGGACCAAATGGACAGCAAACGGTGATGAAATGACCCTCCAGGAGTGGCTGGATGGTCGGCTTTTGGAGCGGTCTGATATGGGGGGCAAGCAGGTGGCTCAGCTCCTCTTGCGACTGCACAAGTCCAAGGCCTTGGTAACTCGTTTACAGCAGTTGGACTACCAGGTGGAAAACCCCTATGATTTAATCACGGGTTGGGAGCGTCGGGCTCCTAAGCAATTGCAGGACAATACCTATCTTCAGTCTATTGTGCAGGAATTGAAACGGAGTTTGCCTGAATTTAAGACGGAGCTGGCAACTATTGTGCATGGCGATATTCGTCACAGCAACTGGGTGATTACAACCAGTGGTATGATTTATTTGGTGGACTGGGACACGGTTCGTTTGACGGACCGCATGTTTGATGTGGCCCATCTGGTGAGTCACTACATTCCAAAAAGTCACTGGAAGGCTTGGTTGACCAACTATGGCTATAAGGATAATGAGCTGGTGCAGAAGAAGTTTTATTGGTATGGGCAGTTGTCCTACCTTTATCAGATTTTGACCTTCTTTGACCTGCGGGAGATGGACAAGGTTAACCAGGAGATTTACGACTTGCGTCAATTTAGAAAACAAGTCTTAGAAAGTTAGTATGCGTATTAGAAATAGAAAAGGGGCGGCCGATTACTTGGCGGAAAATTCCCAGTATGTGATTTTGAACCCCGAAGACAGCAAGGGCAAGTGGCGTCAGGTCTTTGGCAATGACAACCCCATCCACATCGAGGTGGGTTCAGGTAAGGGGCGTTTCGTGACTGGCATGGCTGCCCAAAACCCTGACATCAACTACATCGGCATCGACATTCAGCTGTCGGTTCTGGCTTACGCTTTGGACAAGGTGCTGGACAGTGGCCTGCCCAATATCAAGCTGCTCCGAGTGGATGGGTCTAGTTTGACCAATTATTTTGAAAAGGGCGAAGTTGACCTCATGTACCTCAACTTTTCTGACCCGTGGCCCAAGACTCGGCATGAAAAACGCCGCTTGACCTACAAGACTTTCTTGGAGACCTACCAGCAGATTTTGCCTGCTGGCGGGGAAATCCACTTCAAGACTGACAACCGTGGCCTCTTTGAATACAGTTTGGCTAGTTTGTCCCAGTATGGCATGACCCTCAAGCAGGTCTGGCTGGACCTCCATGCCAGTGACTATGAGGGCAATGTCATGACTGAGTACGAGGAGAAATTCTCCAAGAAAGGCCAGCCCATCTACCGTCTGGAAGCCAAGTTTGATTAGGGGCATTCTTTTTCAGAAAATGTAGTTTCACTTTCCTGAGAAAGACTTGACCAAACTGGATTGACGAAAGGTTAATCTTGTGGTACACTAGGTGTATCACATCTGGAGAGGTCGCATAGTGGCCGAGTGCGCTGGCTTGGAAAGCTAGTAGTCCTTAACGGGGCTCGGGGGTTCGAATCCCCTCCTCTCCTTTACCCCTCTCACCAAGGCCTAGCCTTGGTTTTTTTAGCTTGAAATGAAGGCTCTTTGTCAACAGATGGTGCTTTACAGGGGTATTGTTCTGTCTTTAGACTAACCTCTTGCCCAGTCTGTTTTCTATTTTGTTGACAAATGCGTGATTTTGAGGGTAGAATAGTAAAAAATAGGGATAAGGAATGTTATGATGAAAAAAGTGATTTATCGCTGGGGTGTTATCGCTAGTTTAGTTACAGCGGTGACAATGCTTATCGGCTCTCCTGTGTATGCGGAGTCAGGTGTATTTATCGTGGGAGGTGACACTCTAAATGTTCGCTCAGAGCCGAGGGTTAGTGCCTCTCAAGTAGCCAGCTATTCGTCGGGCGAAGTGATTGCATACGATAGTATCGTAACTGGAGATGGTTATCGTTGGGTTTCTTATGTCGGTGCTTCTGGCAATCGAAACTATGTGGCGATTGGGAAAATAGATGGCTCGGAAACTTATGGGACCTTGAAGGGGTCTAGTGAAGGAGCGTCAGTTGATTCCAGTCAGTTGGTTGGTGAATGGCATAATGCTCAAGGAGAAACGATTAAGATTACAGAAGATGGTAAGTTTTACGGTAAGACCCTTCAGGGAGAAGAGTCGGGAATTACTTTGCGTTCAGTGACCTCTAATTTTTCTGCCTATCAGTCTTACCAAGTTGGAGCATCCGGTTTTTATTATGATCCAAATCAGGATGCGATTATCCTCTATTCGCATTCAGAATACATGCCTCAACCAGGTCATCAACTTTACTATAATCGGGTTGTGAGTAGAGAGAACACCTCGCCATCTAGTTCAGTTCAAGACATCAAAAAAGTGCCTGCCAAGCCATTTTCTGGTCCTAATCCCTACAAGGCTGATCTGATCAAGAGCATCCGTTTTTCAACCCGAAATGGGGAGGTGACCCCAACTTACTATGCTCTTTATGATGTGGATGACAATGGCACAGCAGAGCTCTTACTGGGGCATGATAACGAGGGAGAGCCGTCTGTGTTGGGCGTTTATGCTATGATTTCGGGGAAGCCTGAACAAGTGATTGCGATTCAGGACAATATGGTCGTGACCATTTACCAAAATGGTCACCTGTCCACAGGTGGGCGTGCCGGTATCGGAGAGCTATGGGTCACTGTCTATGCCTTGCGTCGAGACAATTCAGGTGTGGATAACATTAAAGAGACAAGCTTCCAAGTTGGGTCAGAAGTTGGCCGACAACTTGTTGCCAGTGATGAGGTTACTGGCTTTGACTGGAAACGGATTGCAGATGTCGACAAGCAGCTTACTGAGACGAAATCGACCACGCCAACGAGCTCATCGTCTAAGAAAAGTTCACATACAGAAGCCATTTCTTCTGATTCAGCCAAACAAGAAAAACAAGTTGTTAAGGATGAGGGCAATCTGATTCAAAAACTGTACCAAGTATTGACCTTGCGTCAAACCCTGCCCTCAACAGGCGAGTCGGTGTCAGGGCTAGCCATTATTGGCCTGATTCTGACAGCAGTCGGCATGGCCATTAAGAAATCAAGGAAACCATAGAAAAGGCACGCCAAACGCATGAAGAAAACGACGATTTCAGAAAACAATTTTTCAGATAAGTGTTGCACTTTTTAGATGAAAATTTTGGTATAATTTCCGTTAGATGAATAGAATAGTACCGATTATTGAGGTGTTTTCAAGAAAATTTCTGAAAAATGCATGTAGCTCAAAAAGATAGTTGCATGCATTTTCTTCATGCGTACGGCGTGTAGAAAAAGTGTTTTTCCTTGCAGGTCTTGGTGAAATGTGTTACAATAATAAAAAATGAAGATGATGAAAGGGGACGAGCAAACAGCTAGGTCCCCCTCTTTGTCAGAAAAGGAGGGATTTTTATCGCAACGATTATTGAGCAGGTTGAGGCCGTGGTGGCCCCTGCCATTCCAGAGCCCTTTGAGCTGGTGGACATTGAGTATGAGAAGATGGGTGGCGACTATGTCCTGTCTATTTTGGTGGACAAGCCTGGGGGCATCACGGTCGAGGACACGGCGGAGTTGACCGAGGTTATCAGCCCACTTTTAGACACCATCCAGCCTGACCCCTTCTCGGCCCAGTATTTCCTTGAGATTTCCAGCCCTGGCCTTGAGCGTCCGCTCAAAACCAAGGAGGCCCTGGAAGCTGCGGTTGGCAGTTACATTAACGTTAGCCTCTACCAGGCTATTGATAAGGTCAAGGTTTTTGAGGGAACATTGCAGAGCTTTGACGGAGAGACCCTGACCCTGGCCTATCTGGACAAGACCCGTCAAAAAACGGTTGACATCCCCTACAAGCTGGTTTCCAAGGCCCGCATGGCTGTAAAATTATAAGACAAGAAAGGATTTGTTCAAGAGAAGGTGGAGCGAGCCAATCACCAATCGTCGCTTCATTTCTCAAGAAAAATAACAACAATGAGCAAAGAAATGCTAGAAGCCTTCCGCATTCTGGAAGAAGAAAAACACATCGACAAAAACGACATCATTGAGACGGTTCAAGAATCCCTCAAGTCTGCCTATCGTCGCCGTTACGGCCAAGCTGAATCCTGTGTGGTCGAATTTAACGAAAAAACTGGCGACTTCAAGGTCTTTACCGTCCGTGAAGTGGTTGACGAAGTTTTTGACAGCCGTCTGGAAATCAGCCTTAAAGACGCCCTGGCCATCAGTTCAGCTTACGAGTTGGGCGACAAGATTCGTTTTGAAGAGTCGGTTAAGGAATTTGGTCGGGTGGCGGCTCAGTCTGCCAAGCAGACCATCATGGAAAAAATGCGTAAGCAATTCCGCGAAGTGACCTACAATGAGTACAAGCAGCATGAGGGTGAAATCATGACGGGTACCGTTGAACGCTTTGACCAACGCTTTATCTACGTCAACCTGGGTTCTATCGAGGCTCAACTGTCTCATCAGGATCAAATCCCAGGCGAGACCTTTAAGTCCCACGACCGCATTGAGGTCTACGTTTACAAGGTAGAAAACAACCCGCGTGGCGTTAACGTCTTCGTTAGCCGTAGCCATCCAGAATTCATCAAACGCCTGATGGAGCAGGAGATTCCTGAAGTCTTTGACGGCACCGTTGAAATCATGGGCGTGTCTCGTGAAGCTGGTGACCGTAGCAAGGTGGCTGTCCGCAGCCACAATCCTAACGTGGATGCCATTGGTACCATCGTTGGCCGTAAGGGTGCCAACATCCAGAAGGTTATCAGCAAGTTCCATCCAAAACGCTTGGACCAAAAAACAGGTCTTTTGGTCCCTGTTGAGGAGAACATCGACGTCATCCAGTGGGTAGAAGATCCAGCCGAGTACATCTACAACGCCATCGCCCCAGCTGAAGTTGACTACGTCATCTTCGACGAAAACGACAGCAAGCGGGCCCTGGTGGTCGTTCCTGATAGCAAATTGTCTTTGGCCATTGGTCGTCGGGGGCAAAACGTTCGCTTGGCCGCTCACTTGACAGGCTACCGCATCGACATCAAGTCTGCCTCTGCTTATGAGGAGATGGAAGCTGCCCAGGCTGAAGTGGACTTGGCTGAGCCGGTACTTGAGGACAGTCAGGCAGCTGACTAAGGAGGCCCAAATGGCAAAGACCAGAAAAGTACCCTTGAGAAAATCGGTCGTGTCTGGTGAGGTGATTGACAAACGGGACTTGCTCCGCATTGTCAAGACCAAGGAAGGGGAGATTTTTATCGACCCGACCGGCAAGAAAAACGGCCGTGGGGCCTACATCAAACTGGACAACGAGGAGGCTGCTCAGGCCAAGAAAAAACAGGTCTTTAACCGCAGCTTCTCCATGGACGTGCCAGAAGCCTTCTACGATGAACTGATTGCCTACGTGGACCACAAGGTAAAAAGAAGAGAGTTAGGCCTTGACTAATCAACAGAAATTATTGAACCTGTTGGGTTTGGCCCAGCGGGCGGGGAAGGTTATCTCAGGTGAGGATTTGGTCATCAAGGCCATCCAAAACGACCAGGCCCACTTGGTTTTTCTAGCCAAGGATGCTGGTCCTAACCTGACCAAGACCATCACCGATAAATGCAACTATTATGAATTAGAAGTCTCGACAGCGTTTGACACGCTGGAACTCAGTACGGCAATCGGCCGAGCCAGAAAGGTCTTGGCTGTGCTTGACGCCGGATTTTCAAAGAAAATGAGGACTCTTATGGACTAAGGACAAGGAGGACACGAGTTGTCAAAGAAACGAATTAACGAAATTGCCCGAGAAACGGGCATCAGCAACAAGGATTTGGTGGCCAAGGCCCAGGAACTGGGCCTGCCAGTTAAAACGCATTCTAGCAACATTGATGAGGCCCAGGCCAAGCAACTCTTGGCCAGTTTTGGGGCCAAGCCTGTGGTGGCCCCTAAGGCTGACCAACCTAAGGTTGAGAAAAAGGCTGAGTCAGTAGTTGCTAAGCCAGCAGAAGCGAAACCAGCGGTCGAAAAACCTGCTCCAGCTCAGCCATTGGCTCCAAAAGAGGAGAAGGCAGAGGCTAAGCCAGAAGCCAAGCAGGAGGCCCCTGCTGAGGCCAAGCCAGCCCCAGTGCGACCTCAGAGTCGGAACTTTAAGGCCGAGCGTGAGGCCCGCCAAAAGGCAGAGGCTGAGCGTCGCAAGCAGGGCCAAGGTGGCAACCGTGACCGCAACGCCCAGCAGCGGGAAAACCGTCGTGACGACCGTCGCCGTGATGAGCGTGGGCAAGCTGGTGATAACCGCCGCCGTGATGACCGCAGGGACAACCGTGGCCAGGACCGTCGCCAGGATAATCGTCAGGGCAACCGTCAAGATAATCGCCAACCCAACCGTGCAGCAGCTGCACCTAAGATTGACTTTAAGGCTCGGGCAGCGGCTCTAAAAGCGGAGCAAAACGCAGAATACAGCCGCACCAGCGAGCAACGTTTCCGTGAGCAAGAAGAGGCTAAACGCCGTCAAGAGCAGGCTCTGGAAGAGGCACGGAAAGCCCGTCTGGCTGAGGAATTGGCCACTCAAGAGCGGTTGGAGAAGAGCGTGGTGGCGGAGGCTAAACCAGCTGCTGCCCCAGCGACCAGCCCAGCGGCAACGGACAATCGGAGAAAGAAAGCCCGTCCTGAGAAGGAGCGTGACTTTGTCAGCGACAACGAAGACGGACCAAAACCAAGTAAAAATAAGAAAAACTGGAACCAAAACCAAGTGCGAAATCAACGAAACTCTAACTGGAACAACACCAAGAAAAATAAAAAAGGCAAGCGTAACGAGGCTCCAAAACCAGTCACCGAGCGTAAATTCCACGAATTGCCAAAAGAATTTGAATACAGCGAGGGCATGACTGTCGCTGAGATTGCCAAGCGGATCAAACGTGAGCCTGCTGAGATTGTTAAAAAGCTCTTCATGATGGGCGTGATGGCCACTCAGAACCAGTCACTGGATGGGGACACCATCGAGCTGCTCATGGTGGATTATGGTATCGAGGCCAAGGCCAAGGTGGAAGTGGACAATGCTGACATTGAACGCTTCTTTGTGGATGAGGACTACCTCAACCCAGAGGAAATGGTTGAGCGGCCACCAGTCGTGACCATCATGGGTCACGTTGACCACGGTAAGACAACCCTCCTTGACACGCTTCGCAATTCCCGTGTGGCCACAGGTGAGGCGGGTGGTATCACTCAGCACATCGGTGCCTACCAAATTGAAGAAAATGGCAAGCTGATCACTTTCCTGGATACCCCAGGTCACGCGGCCTTTACCAGCATGCGGGCCCGTGGTGCCTCTGTTACCGACATCACCATCTTGGTGGTGGCGGCAGATGACGGTGTTATGCCACAGACCATTGAAGCCATCAACCACTCCAAAGCTGCTGCCGTACCAATCATCGTTGCCATCAACAAGATTGATAAACCAGAGGCCAACCCCCAACGGGTTATCAACGAATTGGCCGAGCATGGGGTCATGTCAACAGCCTGGGGTGGCGATTCTGAATTTGTGGAAATCTCTGCCAAGTTCAACAAGAACATCACTGAACTCCTTGATACGGTTCTTTTGGTGGCGGAATTGCAGGAGCTGAAAGCTGACCCTACCGTGCGTGCTATCGGTACAGTTATTGAAGCCCAGTTGGACAAAGGTAAGGGTGCGGTAGCGACCCTCTTGGTGCAACAAGGTACCCTGAACGTTCAAGACCCAATCGTTGTTGGTAACACCTACGGCCGTGTCCGTGCCATGACCAATGACCTGGGGCGTCGCGTCAAGACCGCTCTGCCATCTACCCCAGTATCCATCACAGGTTTGAACGAGACCCCGATGGCGGGTGACCACTTCGTGGTTTACGAGGATGAGAAAACCGCTCGTGCAGCAGGTGAAGAGCGTGCCAAACGTGCCCTCCACAAACAGCGTCAGAACACCCAACGGGTTAGCTTGGAGAACCTCTTTGACACCCTCAAGGCAGGTCAAGTTAAGTCAGTTAACGTCATCATCAAGGCGGATGTGCAAGGTTCGGTTGAGGCCCTGGCTGGTTCCCTCTTGAAGATTGACGTGGAAGGCGTTAAGGTCAATGTGGTCCACTCAGCCGTTGGTGCCATCAACGAATCTGACGTGACCCTGGCAGAAGCCTCTAACGCCATCCTGATTGGTTTCAACGTCCGTCCGACCCCGCAAGCCCGTGTTCAGGCGGATACTGACGAGGTGGAAATCCGCCTCCACTCCATCATCTACAAGGTGATTGAGGAAGTTGAAGATGCCATGAAGGGCATGCTGGATCCTGAATTTACCGAGAAAATCATCGGTGAAGCTATTATCCGTGAAACCTTCAAAGTCGCTAAGATTGGCACCATCGGTGGCTTCATGGTTACCCGTGGTAAAATCCAACGCAACGCCAAGGTGCGTGTCATCCGTGATGCCGTGGTTATCCACGATGGCGATTTGGCTAGCCTCAAGCACTTCAAGGACGATGTCAAGGAACTTGGTGTCGGCCGTGAAGGTGGTCTCATGATTGACAACTACAACGACCTCAAGATTGACGACGTGATCGAAGCCTACATCATGGAAGAAATCAAACGATGAGACTAGTTGCGATTGCGTTTAAAAACGCTAATCGCAACACGAGAGTTGCTATGACAACTCTCTAAGTCTCAAACTAGATTTTCTTCGCCGTTATAATCGAACAGCGACGAAAATCGTCGTAAGATTGACTAGAAACCCTTGGTTTCTGTCCTTCTACGGCAAGTCTTACGGGACCTTGCCTAAACGTTACACTAGCTTTTCTCAACCAGTGTTATCGACTGGTTGAGAAAATCGTCGAAACGATGAGACTAGTTGCGATTGCGTTTAAAAACGCTAATCGCAACACGAGAGTTGCTATGACAACTCTCTAAGTCTCAAACTAGATTTTCTTCGCCGTTATGATCGAACGGCTAAGAAAATCGTCGTAAGACTGACTAGAAACCCTTGGTTTCTGTCCTTCTACGGCAAGTCCTACGGGACCTTGCCTAAAGACTAGAAAGAGTTGAGTCTTTCGGAGTAATGTTTATTTGTTAATTTTCTGAAACTTTCAGAAAAACCGACGAAACAACAAAAAGATGAGCTAGGTTTTCCTAGCTTTCATCTTATCTTGTGAGATTAAGAACGAAAGGAGCAAGCATGGGAAATTCATTTCGGATGGACCGAGTGGGCATGGAGCTCAAGCGTGAGGTCAACGAGATTTTGCAGAAAAAAGTTCGTGACCCACGGGTTCAGGGCGTGACCATCACTGATGTGCAGATGGTGGGCGATCTGTCTAGTGCCAAGGTTTTCTACACCATTCTGTCAGATTTGGCCTCGGACAATAAAAAAGCCCAGGAAGGTCTGGAAAAGGCCAAAGGCACCATCAAACGGGAACTGGGCAAACAGTTGACCCTCTACAAGATTCCTGATTTGACCTTTGTCAAAGACCAATCCATCGCCTACGGCAACAAGATTGACCAAATGCTACGGGATTTGGAACGAAAAGATTAGGTTTACCCTTGAAAACCAACTCAGTTTGAGTTGGTTTTTGTAAGTTTTCAGAGAGTTCTCTGAAAACTAGGTCCTGAAAACAACTCGTCTTCCCCTATCGCAAACCGTGTCAGAAAATTGAACTTGACCAAACTTTTTGCTATACTGGGGCTAAGATTTGTAAAGGAGACTGCTTATGTCATTTGAACAAGCCCTGACTCACTTTGAGTCAACAACTGCCCAAAACCTGGCCAAGCTCATTGCTTCTGGTCAGAAAACCATCACCTTTGTTGGCCGTGCCACCTGCCCTTACTGCCAACGCTTTGCTCCAAAACTGGCTCAGGTTCAGGCGGAGACTGGCGCCAAGGTTTACTTTGTCGATAGCAGCAATGCCGCTGACCAGGCTCTTGCTGACCTGCGTTCCACCCACGGCATCAAGACCGTTCCAGGGCTCTTGGTGGCTGAGGGCGGCCAGGTGAGTGTGGTCTGCGACTCCTCGCTTCCTGTTGACGCCATCGCGGCCTTTATCGCCTAGTTTTTGCCCGCCCTTTGGCGGGTTTTCTTTTGGGAAATAGCAGAGCTGCTAGACAGTTATTTCATTATATGTTAAAATAGACAAAAGGAGGATTTATGATATGGATTTAAACGACTACTTAGCGGCTTTCCAACTGGATGAGAACCCTCTCGTCGGCCCATTTTTCTACAAGACCCCTCTGGCCCTGCGATTTGAAATCGGACCAGCATTCGAAGCTGCCAACCTTCCTCGGGAGGAGTATTTAGAGCGGGCCTATCGGCGTGCTGTCAGGCTCTTGGAGGCTTCGAAAGCTGATTATGATTATGTGATGTTTTCCCAATTTCCTCATGAAGACAGGGATTGGGATGCGGACTTGGCTGATTTTATGGAGCGGTTTGGCTTTGACCGTCCAGTCCAGGTCGATTTTCCTGAGGTGATGGATGGTGTGGGGGAGTTCTTTACTTGGCGGCGACATCTCTTTCCAGTGACTAACCAGGACCTCAAGGCCATTTTGCGAGAGATTGTTTGGAACGATCATCGAAATCTGGGCGGACTTTTCTATCTGGCAGCATCGGTGAGTTTTCTGTCGTCCACGGACCAGGTGCTTTATCATTGCTATGATGACCGAGGGGTGGACTTGGCCATGGTCAATCGTCAACGGCTCAAGGGGATGTTTACCTTCTGTCGAGACCTGCTCTTTGACTATGATATGGAGGAGATGAAGAAGCGGATAGCAGACTTGTCTAAGGACTAGGACAAACGCATGAAGAAAACGACGATTTCAGAAAACGCTTTTTTAGAGAAGTGTTGCACTTTTTAGATGAAAATATTGGTATAAATCTCGTGAGATGAATAGAATAGTACCGATTATCGAGGCATTTTCAAGAAAATTTCTGAAAAATTCATGTAACTCAAAAAGATAGTTTCATGCATTTTCTTCATGCGTACGGCGTGTCTAAGGACTGATGAGGACTTGAAAAATCCCCCTAAAATGGTATAATAGTAGGGTTAAGAAAAAAGGAGAACTGACATGAACATCAACCCAATTACCATTATTACCTTTGTTGCCATCTTTGGCATGATGTTTTTGATGCAACGCCGTCAGACCAAACAGGCCAAGGAGCGGTTTGAGCAGTTGAAAAAGTTGTCTAAGGGCGATCAGATTGTCACCATCGGTGGGCTGTATGCCACGGTGGATGCTGTTGACCCTGAAAAAGGCACGGTTGTGCTTGATGCGGACGGCATCTTTTTGACCTTTGAATTGACCGCTATCAAGCGTGTTATCAAGGCTCATCTGGCAGATGGTAGCTTGCAAACAGCTGACGACGCTAAAAACTAGCGCGAGCAAGGGTTGAGACCTGTGGTCTCAACCCTTTTTCCCATCCAAAGAGATAGCAAACTAGCACAAATCAAGCCTTTTATGGTAAAATAAAAGGAGTATTCTAAAATAAGATAGGACAAATCATGTTTAATGTCTTCAAAAAAGGGGCGGAAGAATTGACCGTTCCAGCCCATATCGGCATCATCATGGATGGCAATGGTCGTTGGGCCAAGAAACGCCTGCAACCTCGGGTGTTCGGGCATAAGGCGGGCATGGATGCCTTGCAGGAGGTGACCTTGACAGCGTCTGAGTTGGGGGTTAAGGTCTTGACGGTCTATGCTTTTTCGACGGAGAACTGGGCTCGTCCAGCTGATGAGGTCAACTTTATCATGAAATTACCAGTGGAGTTTTTTGACAAGTATGTGCCTAAACTTCATGCTAACAACATCAAGGTGCAACTGATGGGGGAACTTGATCGACTGCCCCAGGAGACCTTGCAGGCCTTGGAGCGAGCCATTGCCTTGACCAAGGACAATACTGGTTTGGTGCTAAACTTTGCTCTAAACTATGGTGGGCGGGCTGAGTTGACCTTAGCCATGAAGCAGTTGGCTGAACAGGTGGCTAGTGGGCAACTGTTGCCTGAGGCCATCACGGAAAGCCTAATTGCAGAGCATTTGATGACGGCTACTTTGCCACCTGCCTATCGAGACCCTGATTTGATTATTCGAACCAGCGGTGAGGAGCGGTTGAGCAATTTTTTGCCTTGGCAGGCTGCTTATAGCGAGTTTTATTTTACGCAAGTGCTCTGGCCAGATTTTAAGGGGCCAGAATTGGTGGCGGCTATCACCGCCTATAATCGTCGTCACCGCCGTTTTGGTGGGATTTAAGGAGAGGTAAGTCATGAAACAACGTGTGATTTTTGGCCTTGTGGCTGCGGGTCTATTTCTGCCGATTTTGTTTTTAGGTGGTGTGGCCTTTGATTTTCTTATTGGTGGCCTGGCCATGCTGGCTGTCAGTGAATTGTTCCGAATGAAGGGGCTTGAGATTTTTTCATTCGAGGGTGTTTTGGCCATGCTGGCTGCCTTTTCCTTGGCTGTGCCGATGGGCAATTATTACACTTCCCTGCCTCTGGATGGGAGTTTAGCGGTCTTTACCCTGTTTGCCTTTCTCCTGCTCTCAGGCTTGGTTTTCAACTTCCCTAAGTACCGTTTGGAGGATGCTGGCTTTGCTATCGGTGTCAGTTTTTACATGGGAATTGGTTTCCAGCAATTAATTTTGGCTCGTCAGGCTGGTTTTGACAAGGCCCTCTTTGCCCTCTTGATTGTTTGGGCAACAGATATTGGTGCCTATACCATTGGCATGCTCAAGGGCAAACGAAAGTTAGCACCTCGGGTTTCTCCCAACAAGAGTGTTGAAGGCTTTATTGGTGGCATTGTGTCTGCCCTTGTGGTGGCGGGCATCTTCGTGACCGTTCGTCCAGCAGTTGCCCCTCAGTCTCTGCTGACCCTGCTTCCTTTGGTTGCTCTGTTCAGTGTCTTTTCTCAGTTTGGGGATTTGATTGAGAGTGCCATCAAACGCCAATACGGTGCGAAAGATTCTAGCCAGTTGATTCCTGGCCACGGCGGCATTTTTGATCGCTTTGACAGCCTCATTTTTGTCCTGCCTCTCATGCACCTTTTCGGATTGTTTTAATTTAGAAAGTCAGAATTATGCAAGGGTTTATAACCTTTATCATCATCTTTGGAATTTTAGTCCTGATCCATGAGCTCGGCCATTTCTACTTTGCCAAACGGGCAGGTATCCTGGTTCGGGAATTTGCCATCGGCATGGGGCCGAAACTCTTTGCCCATCAAGGCAAGGACGGGACCCTCTACACCCTTCGGGCCCTGCCTTTGGGAGGCTATGTCCGTATGGCAGGCTGGGGCGAGGACAAGACCGAGATTCGGACGGGAACCTTGGCCAGTTTGAGTTTGGCCCCTGATGGTCAGGTGGTCCGCATCAACCTGTCAGACCAGTCACTGGATCCAGCGGCTTTGCCTTTGGAAGTGACCAGCTATGATCTGGAAGACAGTTTGGAAATCACTGGCCTGGTTCAGGGTCAGAGCCAGACCTACACGGTGGCCCATGATGCTACCATTGTCGAAGAAGACGGGACCGAGGTTCGGATTGCACCGCTGGATGTCCAGTACCAGAACGCCAGCGTTCTAGGCCGCATGATGACCAACTTTGCAGGCCCTATGAACAATTTCATTTTGGGAGCAGTCCTCTTTACCCTTCTGGTTTTCCTCCAAGGTGGGGTTCGTAACTACGAAACCAACCAGGTCCAGGTGGCTGAGGGCGGTGCCCTGGCTACTGCTGGCGTCAGCGGTCAGGTGACGGTTTTGTCGGTCAATGGCCGAGCGGTCACCGACTGGGAAAGCCTGAGCGAGGCCGTTCAAGCTGCTGGTCAAGAGGTTCAAACCAGCGGTCAGGTGACGGTTGAATTGGCGGACCAAGGTAAGGTTGCTATCGCACCTAAAAAAGATGGTGACCGTTACCTGATTGGGGTTTTGCCCAGCATGAAAACGGGCTTGGTGGACAAGCTGGTCGGTGGTCTCAAGATGACTTGGGAATCAGCCTTTGCCATCATCAATGCCCTCAAGGGGCTCATTCTCAAACCTGATATGAGCAAGCTCGGTGGCCCTATTGCCATCTACCAGATGAGCACCTCGGCAGCCAAGGAGGGCCTGGTGGCCATCCTCAGCCTCATGGGCATGTTGTCCATCAACCTGGGGATTTTCAACCTCCTGCCCATTCCTGCTTTAGATGGGGGCAAGATTGTCCTCAATATCCTGGAAGGCATCCGCAAGAAGCCCCTCAAACAAGAAACCGAAGGTTACATTACCCTGGCTGGTGTTGCGGTTATGTTACTGCTCATGATTGCCACCACCTGGAACGACATTGTCAGAACCTTCTTTTAAGACATGATTGGAGAATTTTCCTATGAAACAAAGTAATTTACTCATCCCAACCCTGCGTGAAATGCCAAGTGAGGCCCAGGTAATTAGCCATGCCCTCCTGGTGCGGGCAGGTTATGTCCGCCAGGTCTCAGCTGGTATCTATGCTTATTTGCCCCTGGCCAACCGTGTCATTGAAAAAGCTAAGCAAATCATGCGGGAAGAATTTGACAAAATTGGTGCCGTGGAAATGCTGGCGCCAGCCCTCTTGACGGCCGACCTTTGGCGGGAATCAGGCCGTTATGAGACCTACGGTGCTGACCTTTACAAGCTCAAAAACCGTGACCAGTCGGATTTCATTTTGGGGCCAACCCACGAAGAAACCTTTACCATGTTGGTCCGTGATGCGGTCAAGTCTTACAAGCAACTTCCCTTGAGCCTTTACCAAATCCAATCCAAGTACCGTGATGAAAAACGCCCTCGGAATGGTCTTCTCCGTACCCGTGAGTTCATCATGAAGGATGCTTACAGTTTCCACCAGAGCTATGACAGCCTGGATGTGACCTACGAAGACTACCGCAAGGCCTACGAGGCCATCTTTACCCGTGCTGGTTTGGAGTTCAAGGCCATCATCGGTGACGGTGGGGCCATGGGCGGTAAGGATAGCCAAGAATTCATGGCCATCACCCCAGACCGGACCGATCTCAACCGCTGGTTGGTCTTGGACAAGTCTATTGCCTCTATCGAGGAAATTCCAGCAGATGTGCTGGACCAAATCAAGGCTGAATTGACCAACTGGATGGTGTCTGGTGAGGACACGGTTGTTTACTCTAGCGAGTCCAGCTATGCCGCCAACCTGGAAATGGCGACCGATTTCTACCAGCCAAAACAAAAGGTGGTTACCCAAGACGAGCTGGTTAAGGTTGAGACCCCTGACTGCAAGACCATCGACGAGGTCGCAGCCTTCCTGTCTCTTGACGAGAGCCAGACCATCAAGACCCTGCTTTTCATGGCTGACGACCAGCCTGTTCTGGCCCTCCTTGTCGGCAACGACCAGGTCAACGATGTCAAGCTCAAAAACTACCTAGGTGCCGACTTCCTTGAGCCTGCGACCGAGGATCAAGCCCTTCAACACTTAGGTGCCAACTTCGGTTCTCTTGGCCCAGTTGGCCTGGCGGAAAACATCCGCATCATCGCCGACCGCAAGGTTCAGGACCTGGCCAACGCTGCGGCTGGTGCCAACGACAACGGCTACCACTACACCGGTGTCAACCCTGATCGTGACTTTACCGCTGACTACGTGGACATCCGCGAGGTCCGAGAGGGCGAGCTCTCGCCAGACGGTAAGGGCACCCTCCAGTTCGCCCGCGGCATCGAGATTGGCCACATCTTCAAGCTGGGCACCCGCTACTCGGCTAGCATGGGGGCGGAGGTTTTGGATGAAAATGGCCGAGCTGTTCCCATGATTATGGGCTGTTACGGGATTGGCGTTAGCCGTATCCTGTCTGCCGTGATTGAACAACACGCTCGACTCTTCGTCAACAAAACACCAAAAGGCGACTTCAAGTTTGCCTGGGGCATCAACTTCCCAGAAGAATTGGCGCCCTATGACGTCCACCTGATTACCGTTAACGTCAAGGACGAAGAGGCCAACGACCTGACGGCTAAACTTGAAAAAGATTTGCAAGGTGCAGGTTATGAAGTCCTAACCGACGACCGTAACGAACGGGTCGGCAGCAAGTTCTCAGACAGCGATCTGATTGGCCTGCCAATCCGTGTCACCGTTGGTAAGAAAGCCAGCGAAGGCATTGTTGAAGTCAAAATCAAGGCCACAGGCGACAGCATCGAAGTTCATGCTGAAAACCTGCTGGAAACCCTGAAAATCTTGACCCAGTCAGTCAATTAAAGGGCTGTCTTGCAATGAGGACTGACCATAAAAAAGTTGGACAGTTTATGTAAGCAAAGGATTTAGTTCTGTATAGCACAGGACTAAGTCCTTTTTGTTTTAATCCGTTTGGTCCTGCAGTCAATCATCTTGTCTGTAATGGCTCGCTCAATCAGCCAGCTCACATCACTGGTTTTAACCGTTTCAGCTTGAGTGATAAGAAGGAGGAAACGAACAACTTTGACTTAGCGAAGCCTCCCAGTTCTAGATGATTTTTATCAAAAATAAAAAACTTTTTGTAAAATATAGTTGACAAAAATCATCTAAAGGAGTAGAATAAGGGTAACACTAACAAAACCAATTACAAAGGAGGCTGTTATCATGGCTTATCTGATTGTTGCTTTACTGCTCTTGGGTCTCTTTGCGGGCACCATTTACCTGCTCCGCCTGGTCCATCGCTACCATAAGGAGGGGTTTTTCAAGGCTCTGAACCAACCCGTCTTTGACGAGCGCCAGCAATTTCTCACTAGAAAAGGGCTGGGCTATGCGGTCTTCACGACGTTTGTGCTGGCAGCCCTCTACATGGTTTTGGGCTTCTGGATTTTCCCGACCGTTTCGGCGCGCTTTGTGGTCTCCAGCTTTTTCTGGCTACCGGCGACTGTTCTTGCGGCTCATAACATTTGGACGGGCTCCTACTTTGCCCTTAACGCCAAGCCACAGCACTACCACAGGCTCTTTAGCCTCCTGGCGGTCATCAGCCTGGGCATGCTGGTCATGACGGTAACGGTGGCCAGTGAGCAGTCTTTTTCGGCGTTTTGGGGACATAGCGGAGCGGGGCAGGCGCTTTTTATCCCGCTATCTGGTTTGGTGGAGAGTGGGATTTATTTCTACCGCATGTGGCAGGAAAAACGAGAAGAAGTGGAGGAGGAACAATCATGAAAAATCTACTGATGCTGGTGATGTTGGCCCTTGGTTTTGGGCTGGTGGCCATTTATGTGAAGAAGGGCGGGGTGCTGTCCCAGAATTTTGACGAGCGCCAGGAGCGAGCCAGGGGAAAGGCTTATAGTCTGGCTTTTAATGCCATGTTGATTTGGTTCACCTTGCTTTACATGCTATTTCTGAATCAGAGCTTTCAGATATCGACTCACTTTTTCTACGCGTCAACAATTTTTGTAGGGGCTGGTAGCTGGACGGTCTATGCCATTTGGACCGATGCCTACTTTAACTGGCAGGATAAGGGCAAGCATAGGGGGAGCTTCTTCTGGCTTTTGATTCTAGCGGTTCTGAGCTGGCACCGACTGTTGAGAGGTCATGATTTGTTAGTAGGTGGTGACTGGTTTAGCTATATTGTTGAAAAGGATGGTGCTATGCTCTTTTTCCAGGCTCTCTTTTTCACCTTGATTGTTCTGACGCTTGCGGCCAAGGAAGTTTGGGAAAAGCGATGCAAGGCTGATTAATCACTAGTTTAGGAGGAAATAATCATGACAAACAACTCAAAAAACAACTCTTATTTCGCTCAACTGGATGAACGGCAGCAACTATTTGCCTACCAGTCTTATTTCTATGGTTTTTGGAGTTTGGCTCTCCTTCTCTGGGTGCAGTTGGTGTTCGGTGCCTTTTGGAAAAATGTAGTCTCAGGGGAGTTTGTGATCTTTGCCATCCTTATTAGTGGGGTTTGTATTCAGACTTGCTACGGCATTATCAAGGGAGCCCATCCCTTCATGCATACGAAGACAGTCAAGCTGGTAAGCCTGACAGCGCCACTTCTAGCAGTCCTGTCACTTGGTGTCATGGCTTGGTCGGTTTGGAACATGCTGATGATGGACAAGACCCTGCCAGTTATCTTTGGTCGAGGGGGTTCAGCCAGCATGTTTGTCCTCTACGGCAACCTCTTTGCCGTGGCTTGTAGCTTTCTTTATCGGAAAGGCTTGGACAAGTTGGCTGAGGCGGACGAGGACTAGCATTTAGGTATTAAACAGATTGGAGGACTTTTTATGAACACAACCTTTGAAATGACTGCCGGCCTCTTTCTTTTGGCCCTAATCTTCTTTGTCAGCGTCGCCCGTCGTTTGGCCACTCAGGAAAAGGGCTACGACGAGCGCCAGCTCTTAATCACCTACAAGAGCTACAAGTACAGCATGCTTCTGGCCTGGGGGCTCTGCATGGCTCCCCTGGGCAAGAGCCTGCTCCCTTTGACTGGCCTGGCCGCTCTTAGTTTGCTGGCCCTGGTGCTTCATTTTTGGGTCAATGTGGGCTCGGTTCAGGTGACAGGCGAGGACTGGATTAACTTTTTTGTCCTATCAGGCAGTTTTGCTGGCCTCTTGCTGGCGCTTTTCTACCGCCACATCAAGGACAAGGCGGAGGACTGACATGAAGAATTTGCGACTAAAGGCTGCGCGGGCAGGCAAGGACCTGTCCCAGCAGGCCTTGGCTGATGTGGTTGGCGTGTCCCGCCAGACCATTTCAGCCATCGAAAAAGGGGACTATAACCCCACCATCAACCTCTGTGTGGCCATTTGTAAGGCTCTGGACAAGACCCTGGATGAGCTTTTCTGGGAGGGGTAATTGGAGTGTAGAACAACTGAAAATTTTTCAGTTGTTCTTTGTTTTTAGAAAAGATAAAATTTTCTAAAAACTATTGAATATTTTGATAATTTGTGTTTTAATATAACCAATAGCCTAGCTATTAGTAACATTTTAAGGAGAACAGACCAATGCAGAAACACGAACGTTTTTCATTAAGGAAATATAAGGTTGGAGCAGTATCGGTGTTAATCGGTACCTTCTTCTTCCTTTCAGGAGTCCAACAGGTTCAAGCCGATGTGACAACAGCTGCGTCAGCTATTGTGACCCAGCTCAGCAACCAAACGGACCAAGTGGCCTCGGAAGCAGGCAGCAGTTCTGAAGCGGTATCAGCCTCAGAAGCAGTAGCCAGTCCAGAGGCTGTAGCGACTTCAGAAGTTGTCGTTAGCCCAGAAAGCGCACCTGAAGCACCTGTTGA
This sequence comes from Streptococcus sp. ZY171113, assembly GCF_057748235.1. Lineage (NCBI taxonomy): Bacteria > Bacillati > Bacillota > Bacilli > Lactobacillales > Streptococcaceae > Streptococcus > Streptococcus sp. ZY171113. Next base: position 1,979,845 of record NZ_CM173243.1, on the reverse strand, counting down.
GCCAGTTGAAGCAGTGACTCCAGCGACCAGATCAGCTAGTGAACCAGCAGCAGAAGTAGCAGCTGAAAACCCAGCTCCAGCAATGAATCCTCTGGCAGGTCTGCCTGTGGTGACGGAAAAGCCAGCTCAGCCCGCTGCAGCCGCTGCACCTGTCGTCGCAACTCCTCAAAACAATGATAGCAATGCCATCATCACTGTTCCAGAAACTTGGGAATCGGGCTACAAGGGTGAGGGCATGATCGTGGCCGTTATCGACTCAGGTTTGGATGTCGAACACGATGCCATGAGACTGACCGATGTCTCCAAGGCCAAGTACCAGTCTGAGGACCAGATGAAGGCGGCTCTGGCGGAAGCGGGCATCACTTACGGCCAATGGTACAGCGACAAGGTGGTCTTTGGCTACAACTATGTGGATGTGAACACCGACCTCAAGGAAGCGGCCACCAGTTCCCACGGCATGCACGTGACGGGCATCGCAACAGGTAACCCAAGCCAGCCAGTAGGCGACGAACTGATCATGGGTGTGGCGCCAGAAGCTCAGGTCATGTTCATGAGGGTCTTCTCCGATGTGCATTCGACAACTGGTCAGGCCCTCTATGTTCAAGCCATCAAGGATGCGGTTAAACTCAAGGCTGATGCCATCAACCTCAGTCTCGGTGGGGCCAATGGTTCCGTGGTCAACGTGGGTGAAGACCTGATTGCCGCCATCGAGATGGCCCGTAAGGCTGGCGTGTCGGTGGTCATGGCGGGTGGTAACGACGGAACTTTCGGTTCTGGGCACAGCAACCCTCTAGTGACCAACCCTGACTACGGTTTGGTGGGTAGCCCATCAACGGCTCGGGATGCTATTTCGGTTGCTTCCTTCAACAACACCACCATCATGAGTGAAGTGGTTCAAATCGTTGGTCTTGAGGGAAATGCCGAGCTGAACAACGGTAAGAGTTCCTTTACCAACCCTGATTTGAGCAAGAACAAGTTCGAGCCAAACACCGAGTATGAACTGGTTTACGCTGGTTTGGGCCGTCCTGAGGACTTTGACGGTATCGATGTGACGGGTAAAGTGGCCCTGGTTCAACGTGGCGAACTCTTCTTCTCAGAGAAGATTGCCAACGCGACAGCCAGGGGTGCCATCGGGGTTGTTGTCTTCAACCACACTGCTGGTGCAGCCAACATCAACATGTCCCTGGATGATACGGCCAAGGAAATCCCATCCATCTTCATCCCTTACGAATTTGGTAATGCCTTGAAAGACGACCCAACCCTCAAGTTGAGTTTCAAGGGCGAGAAGGACAAGTCTACCCACCCCGCAGCTGGTAAACTCTCTGATTTCTCTAGCTGGGGCTTGAGTGCTGATGGTGAATTGAAGCCAGACCTGGCTGCTCCTGGTGGCGGTATCTACGCCTCTATCAACGATAACAAATACGACTCCATGAACGGAACCAGTATGGCCTCTCCACACGTTGCTGGTGCCGCCGTTCTGGTGAAACAGTACCTGAAAGAAGCCTATCCAGGTAAGTCTGCTGAGGAATACGAAGCTCTTGTTAAGTACCTGATGATGAGTACAGCTCGTCTGCACGTCAATACTGAGATGGGGGCTTACACCTCGCCACGTCAGCAGGGGGCAGGTGTCTTGGACACCAAGGCAGCCATCTCGACAGGTCTCTACCTGACAGGGGCCGAAAACTACGGTAGCATCAGTTTGGGCAATGTAGATGAGACCTTCAGCTTTGAGGTGACTGTTCACAACATCACCAAGGAAGATAAGACCCTCAAGTATGTGACCCATGTCAACACAGACTTCTTTGAAAATGGCTTTATGATCCTGAAGCCGATTGAATTGGGCAAGTTTGATGGCGAGGTGATTACGGTGCCTGCTGGTGGTAGCAAGACGGTAACCGTCACCGTTGATACCTCTGAATTTACCGCAGATGCGACGGCTGCCATGCCAAATGGTTACTACCTGGAAGGCTTTGTTCGCTTTGTGGATCCAACTGATGAGGCTGATGTGGTCAGCATCCCTTACGTTGGTTTCAAGGGTGATTTCGCTAACTTGGCTGTTTTGGAAGAGCCTGTTTACAAGCTCTTGGCCGATGGTAAGGGTGGGGTTTACTTTACCCCAGAAGCTGGTCAAGCCATCCCAGGTAAGGAAAACTTTACTGGTCTGGTGACGGACAGCAGTGATGTGGTTTACTCTAACAACAATGCTCGGACTGGTTTTGAACTCAAGACCTTGGGAACCTTCAAAAATGATGCTGGGGCCTTCGTTCTGGAGGTGGATGAAACTGGTGTTCCCCGCTTTGCTATTTCACCAAACGGAGATGGCAACCAAGATTCCCTTGCCCTGCGTGGGGTCTTCCTGAGAAGTTACAACAACCTGGTGGCTGCTGTTTATAAGGCGGATGATACCGAGATGAACACGCCGCTTTGGGCCAGTAAGCCTACAGGTGGCGGTAAGAACTTCTTTAGTGGTAACCCTCGAAATGAGAAGTCAAGCGTCATCTTCCCAACAGAGTTTCTGGGTCGAGATAAGGACGGGAATGCCCTTGAGGATGGCAGCTACAAGTATGTGCTGACCTACTACCCAGATGTGGTTGGGGCGGATAAGCAGACCATGACCTTTGATTTGCTGATTGACCGTCAAGTACCAAAAATCACAACAGCGACCTACGATGAGGCGACCTTTGTCTTCAACCCTCGTCCAGCTGTGGAAGATGGCCCTTCTGGCCTCTTGCGGGAGCGGGTCTTCTACCTGGTGCGTGATGCGGACGGTGATGCCAGCAAGGTGGAAAAAGACGCCGATTCTGGCAAGTTGAGCATCGTGGACAACCGGGTTTACATTGCTCAAAATGAAGATGGTAGCTTCACCCTGCCGCTTGATTTGGCCGAGTTGAAAGAGTTCTATTATACTGTGGAAGACTTTGCCGGTAACCTGACCTCAGCCAAGGTGGCTGACTTGGTGACCATTGGCAATGAGAATGGCTTGCTGGAGGTGCGTGTGGTTGACAGCGAAACAGGTGAGCCAACCAGCGTGACCCATTCCTTCTCCGTTAAGAATGACAAGGGTGAGATGGTGATGGAAATTCCTCGCTACGCAGAGACCAAGAATGTGCTCAAGTTGCCATTTGGCACCTACACCATCGACCTCTTCATCCACGACGCGGAGCGTTCTGCGGTGGACGGCGAAACCTCATTTACGGTTGACTTGACCGAGGACAATAGCCGTCAGACGGTTGACTTCCTCTTGAAACTTCTGGCCAAGCAAGTCACAGTAGTGGCCTTTGACCAGACCCTGCCAGCTGGTAGCACCGTGGCTCTTGAAAATGCCTCAGGTGCCCAAATCAACCTACCAGTTGCTCGTTACAACAAGCAAGTCTATGGTAAGGAGGTTCCGGTTGGTGACTACACCTTGGCGGTTCAACTGCCAGCAGGTTATGAGATTCTGGAAGATTTGGCGGTTGTTGTCGGTGAAGATGGCCAGTCCCTGACCCGCTTTACCCTGATTAACAAGACGGACCTCATTCTGGCCAGCAAGGAAGAGGTGAAGTCAGAGCCTAAATACTATAATGCTACACCTAAATTGAAAGCAGATTACGACAAAGCTTTGGCAGCAGCTCTTGAGGTTCTCAACAACAAGAACCCACAGGCGACAGTTGACGCTGCGACTGCCGCTTTGACCGAGGCTATCAAAGCCTTGGACGGCAAACCAACTGACAAGTCAGCTTTGGAAGCAGCCATTGCCAAAGAGGTGTTCACGACTTCAGCTTACTATAATGGCACAGAAGCCAGCAAACTGGCTTACGAAACAGCTTTGGTAGGTGCTCGCAAGGCCTTTGATACAGCCCGTGATCAAGTTGATGTTGACGCTGCGACTGCCGCTTTGACCGAGGCTATCAAAGCCTTGGATGGCAAGCCAACTGACAAGTCAGCCTTGGAAGCGACTATTGCCGATGATGTGACTGTAACCCCAGCCTACTATAACGGTAGTGCCTCAGCTAAGGAAGCCTATGACCAAGCTCTCGCAGCCGCTCGAGAAGCTCATAAGACAGCCCGTGAGCAGGCGACAGTTGATAAGGCTCTTGTCGCTTTGAAAGCAGCCATCGACGCCTTGGATGGCAAACCAACGGACAAATCAGCCTTGGAAGCGACTATTGCCGATGATGTGACTGTAACCCCAGCCTACTATAACGGTAGTGCCTCAGCTAAGGAAGCCTATGACCAAGCTCTCGCAGCCGCTCAAGAAGCTCATAAGACAGCCCGTGAGCAGGAGGCAGTTGATAAGGCCCTTGCCGCTTTGAAAGCAGCCATCAGGTCTCTTGACGGTAAAGAGACCGATAAATCTGCCTTGGAACAACTGGTAGGAGCGTCGCAAGCCCTGGTTGCCACCAATGCTGTTCGCTACCGCTATGCTGCTCAGGCAGACAAGGCTGATTTTGAAGCTAAATTGGCTCAAGCCACAGTCTTGTTGGCTAAAGCAAGAGCCACTCAAGCGGAGGTTGATGAGGCCTTTGCCCTCTTGACGGCAGCTGATGAGCTTTTGGATGGTGTCGCTCCAACACCAGGTTTGACCCCACCATCAACAGGAACTGGTGAGGAAACGGATAAGGAGAAGGAGGAAGCTAAGCCAGTCCCTGACAAAACACCAACTCCTCAACCAGGCCCTCAAGCTCAGGAGCCAGGCCAAGGTAATCAAGTCACCCCGCCGATGCCGACTGAAAAAGAGACTGATAAGACCAAAGAGGACGCGAAAGCACCTCAATCAAGCGGTCAAGCCAGCTCAGAGACTGGAAAATCTACTCCTAAACAGTCTGTTCAGCCAACAGTAGCTGCTCCTCGCCCAACAGGGCAGGCCCCATCAGCCAGTCAAGCTAGGGGAACAAACGCTCCATCACCTAAGAGCCTCCCTCAAACTAATGCCCGCGATAGCCACTTCTTGGTGAGCTTGGGCTGGGCAGTGCTTAGCCTTGTAACCCTTGGTTACCTTACCAAGCGTCAAGCACGACACTAAGTCATCAGTCAACAGCGATAGGTTCTTATCGCTGTTGCTGTTTTTGGGAAATAGCCGAGCAACTGAGGCGATTTTTAGCAGGAGATGGCTTAGTAGTCCAAAGCCGTTTGCTGGTGAGGGAGATCTGCGGGACAAGTGTTAGCGTGATTGTTAGCTCTGCCATTTTTCAAAAGAAAAAATAGGCAAACCACTTGACGGCAAGGCCTATTCTTGGTATGATAGTAGACGGTATTGTTTACCCCATTTGAAAGGCCCCGGAACCTTCCAAATACTTTCGGTGGGCCGGAACACCCACCACCTGTAAACAAATATTCACTATATATAGGAGAACCCATGAACAAAACAACATTTATGGCTAAACCAGGCCAAGTTGAACGCAAATGGTACGTTGTTGACGCAACTGATGTACCTCTTGGACGTCTTTCTGCAGTAGTTGCTAGCGTACTGCGTGGTAAGAACAAGCCAACTTTCACCCCTCACACTGATACTGGTGACTTCGTTATCGTTATCAACGCTGAGAAAGTGAAATTGACTGGTAAAAAAGCGACTGACAAGATCTACTACACTCACTCACTCCACCCAGGTGGTTTGAAGGCTATCTCTGCTGGTGAGCTTCGTTCTAAAAACGCTGTGCGTTTGATCGAAAAATCAGTTAAGGGCATGTTGCCACACAACACTCTTGGACGCGCACAAGGCATGAAGTTGAAAGTCTTCGTTGGTGGCGAGCACAACCACGCTGCTCAACAACCAGAAGTTCTTGACATTTCAGGTCTTATCTAAGAGAAAGGAGTATAGAGATTATGGCAAAAGCACAATATGCAGGTACTGGCCGTCGTAAGAACGCTGTTGCTCGCGTTCGTTTGGTTCCAGGTACTGGTAAAATCACTGTCAACAAAAAAGATGTTGAAGAGTACATCCCACACGCTGACCTCCGTCTTGTTATCAACCAACCATTTGCAGTAACATCAACTGCTGGTTCATACGACGTTTTCGTTAACGTTGTTGGTGGTGGTTACGCTGGTCAATCAGGTGCAATCCGTCACGGTATCGCCCGTGCCCTCTTGCAAGTTGACCCAGACTTCCGCGATTCATTGAAACGCGCTGGTCTTCTGACTCGTGACGCTCGTAAAGTTGAACGTAAGAAACCAGGTCTTAAGAAAGCTCGTAAAGCTTCACAATTCTCAAAACGTTAATATCCAGTTATATCAACGTTTACAGGCACTTTGCAAGTCACTTGCAAGGTGTCTTTTTTTGTGGAAAAGTGGGCTTGGTAATCCTTTTGGTAATCTCTTAAGACCTGGTTAAATTTAGTTAGGAAAATAAAGCTAGGGTTAGTTAGCTCTATTGAGGTATTCAGCGAATTTGGTAATGGAATGTTTTTCACCAGCTTTTGTGGCATGGCTATAGGTGTCTAGAGTCATTTGACTACTGGCATGTCCTAACCGTTTGGCAGTATTGACAGGGTCTATTCCCATCTCAATCATCAGTGTTGCATGAGTATGCCTAAAACCATGTGGACTGATTTTCTTTAGTTTATACTGGCGAATAATTCGTTTTAGAATGTTGTTGATGTAGTCAGCGTGAAGAGGTTCAATATCGCCTGTTCTTGAGCAGTAAGTGAACATAAAATTATCTTCTATGAAGAGAGGTGCGGTATGTAGCTGGCCGTTCTCTTGGATAGATTCTTGTTTCCATTTGTTGAGTATGCCACACGTTTCATCATCAAGGTAGATAGTGCGTACAGAAAAAGAGTTCTTAGTGCCTTTTTCAAGAGCATGACCATCTATTCTACCCAGACTTTTATTGATAGTTAGTAATTGGGTATCTGGATTAAAATCTGACCATCTAAGAGCATACAATTCACCTTTTCGTAGGCCGCTGTAAGCTAATAGTCTGAATAAGGCAAAATGTTTGTAAGGTTCATTTTCTAAAATGATTTGCAAAAACTGCTGCAACTCACTAACTGACCAGAAATTTTCGCTGGCAGTTTTTTTGATTTTAGGCATAATCACCTTGCTCATTGGATTACGTTCAATGTAATTCATGTTGATGGCAAATTCAAAAATCTTTGAAGTATAGGATTTGATTTGCTTCATGTTTTTGTAGGACTTTGCCTTATCTGTGATAAAGGTTTGGCAGTCAAAAGGACTGATTTTTGAAATCTTTTTATCGCCCAAAATTGGTAGAATGTGGAGGCGAAAAAGGTCAGCGGTCTTTACCGCAGTTGTTGCTTCGACAGTGTCTTGGTAGGCTTGATACCACTTGTCATACAATTCTTGGTAGGTGTAGGTGGTTTTCTGGAAAAGTTGAACAAAGGTACCGCTATTGAGTTGATGATTGACAGCAGCTTCGTGAGCTTTGGCTGCTTTTCGTGTTTTGAAACCACGCTTGGTGTAATACTTTTTCTTACCATAGTCGTTTAGACCAAGGTAAATTTTGACAAAATAGGTTGTTCCTTTAAGTGATTGGTATTTGTGAACTGACATAACATTCCTCCGTATTATTCAAGTTTTCGGAGCTTATGTAATTGAGAAATGTTAGCTTATTTTTTTTCGCGATCTGTTCGTCTAATTTGATACTCTTCTGTCTGAGTCCAGGTCTTCCAAAGATCTGATTCACGATTTTGACTGTTCATGTGCTTGATTAAATGTTTGATAAATGTATTTTCATAATCAACCAAGTAACCTGATAAGACACGTCTAAATTCATCTGAGAACGTCTCATTTAGAGGCATAGACAGATGAATTTCTCCAAGCTCGATACTTTTCTTAAGCCTATCCATATCGCTCTTAAAAGGCGTCACAGAGGTGATTTCTGATGTTTTAAAACTATCTGCGACGATTTTCAAATTAGATGGAGCGTTCTTATCATCATCTAGACCTAGAATATAGGCTACCGAAACACCAAAGTAGTCCGCAAGTTTTTGGGCATTTTCTTTTTTGGGTTTCCGTATACCTTGATTGTAGCTAGATAATGTGGGATAAGATATATCGAGTGCTTCACTAATAATTTTTATTTTTTTGCCACTTTCTTCGATAAGTTTGGCGATATTATTGGTCATGGGTAACCTCCTATTAGATATTGTAACACATTCAATACAAAAAGTATAATTTTAGTTGACAAAAACACAAAAAGTATATATAATTTAAAATGTATAAAAAAATATACAAATTTCGGAGTTTATTTAATTGAAAAATAGAAATGAGGTAACGATATGTCAGAAGAAACAACTTTAGTTGTCCAACTTCCAAAAGCACTAGAAAAGCAATTACGAGCTCACTATGATGAGATGATTGCAACAGCAGTGGAGCGAGCTTTAGAGGATAAAGAGCTCTACAAACCGATGGTGCGAATGGCCGCTTTAGCAAGATGGTTAGATGTTTCCACAACCACTTTGCAAAAATGGACACGTGAGGGCATGCCAACTATGGTGATAGATGGTGTAACTCTCTACGATAAACGGGCTGTGACACGCTGGTTGAAGCAATATGAAAGATAAAGAGGAACATTTATGAGTGATGTTCGGTGGATTAAGATAACAACGGATATTTTTGATGACGAAAAGATTCAGTTGATTGAATCAATGCCAGAGGGTGATACCCTAATTGTTATTTGGTTCAAGTTGTTAGTCTTAGCGGGCAAACAGAATTATAGTGGCGTATTAGCTCTAGGTGATAAAATCTTTTACACGGAGGAAATGCTGACGACAGTTTTCAGGCGAAAAGCTACAACGGTCAAGTTAGCCTTAAAGACCTTTGAACAGTTTAGCATGATAGCCTTTGTAGATGGTGCTGTCACCATTCCTAACTGGGAAAAACATCAGAATATTGATGGCCTTGAGAAAATTCGTCAGCAAACTAGAGAAAGGGTAACACGCTTTCGTCAAAAGCAAAAAGCGGTGGTCAATGGCAAAGAGCAGTTAAAGCTGGAATGTAACGTTACAGAAGCGTTACATGTAACGGATGGTAACGGTCAAGTAACGCAACAGATTAAGAACAAGAGTAAGAAGGAGAATAAGACTATACTGGATAATAGTTCTAGAGAGACTCAACCTTATATCAAACCTGAATATTATTCTCTGCTACAAATCATTGCAGACAAGTACAACGAAAAGTTTATTTATCCTTACAACTATAGTCTGACTCATCAACAAAAGATGCTAATTGGTCAATTTTTGAGTGATGGCTACATGACAAGTGATGAGGTTTTGGCTATGATTGATAGGATTCCAGAAGATGTAGAATCTCCCCTAGCTTATCTAATCAGTTCCATAGAACGGTTAAAAGAGGAGAGGTTGTTAGAAGCGAAAGCCATTGCCCATGAAAATGCTAGAAGAAAGTATCAAAAGAAATAGAGGTAAGAAGAAATGACGGATTATTATCAACTTGAGAACATGCTGGTGGCTGGTTTTAAGTCGCAAGATGAATTTGAACACTATCAAGAGTTAAAACAAGACTATGAAGCCGAGACGTTGGATTACAGCTTTTCAGTCAGAGAAATTGTTAGTCAGTTGGAAGTTATTATCGAAACCAAGGAAAATGACTTTCCAGATTTAGAAGTAGGTTTGCTACATGACTATCAAACCCTGGTGGAATGTTTACGGAAGCATGATGTTGTTCAGGCGGAATTTTATGGAAAGAAGGTGCAGCATGGCTGAACGCTATCGGACAGTTCTAAAAAAATTCTACATTACTGAATCACAGAATCAAGCCTTAGATTATCTTATCAGCTATACAGGATTAAGAAATTTTTCCAGCTATGCTAGGAAAATGTTGTTCAAGAAAAAGCCTATTGTCGTGACATTTGATGAAACATCGTTTGAGTCGTTGATATTTTCCTTGAGGCGTATCAATAATAATTTGAATCAGCTATCAAGGATTGCAGAAGAATCTCAGAATATTCAAGCCATGCGAGCTACGGGATATAGTGTTCAAATGATTGGAAAGTATGAAAAAGTGCTACTCAAACGCCATAAACAGAAGAAGGAGAGATTGCTATCAAAAGTGGATTGAGGAAGAAGAGAATCAAGAATGTTGTGAAGCAAGTCTTTCTGACTGAAGAAGAAAATACCAGATTGCTAGCTTTGATGGCTGAGGAAGAGGAGACGAATTTTTCAGCCTATGCCAGAAAGAAACTTTTTAACAATGAACTAGCCTCATGGACAGTTAGCTTTCCTGAGTATGAGCCAATGACAGAGAACTTGATTCAGATTGGTCGATCAATCAATGCGATTGCTAAGTTGTCAACTCAGGTTGGAATGATTTCGCAATCGGATTTTATAGAGCTTGGTCAGCTGGTGACTCGATTGATGGAGGAATTGGAGAGGGAACTCTCAGTTAAACCCAGGAAAAAGCCGAGCAAAAAATAAATAAGTGAACAAAGCCGTTGGCAGCTGCCAGCGGTTTTCTTGTATTCTTCTGAAAAATCAGTTGCCTTGCAATATCAATCCCCGTATCCGACCCGGGACAATGAGAAAGGACTTAGAAACTTGAGTTTAGGTCTTTGCGAGCTCAGATAGTGTATACACACTATCGCAAAAAATCCATCACCAAGAGTGAGCAGACAGCTCCTTTAGGTGATGGATTTTAACACTTGGGGCAAAGCCCCAACCCCCTTGAGAAAATAGTTCGAGATAAGGTTAGAAAATGGTATAATAGAAAGGAAAAAGAAAACAGAGGCGGAGAATATGGTTAATGAATTAACACTAACAGATCAGTATGTTAGAAGAGAGATAGAGAGGTTTGGTGTTCGTTACGATGAGCAAGGTTCGTCTCATCCCGAGATTGCAAAAGCACTTAAGGGTGCTAGCAAGCAGGGGAAAACGGGTGTTGGTAAGCCTGAATTTGTTCTCCAAATTTTAGATTATTTAATTGTTATTGAAGACAAGCGAGACAATTCAAGATTAATTAATTTGGATGAAGAGGGAATTGCCAAAGATATTTCGTCTTTAGTTCATTTTGCGGTTAATGGAGCGGTACATTATGCCAACCATATTGTTACCAAAGCCACACTATTTGATGAAGTTATTGCTATTGGTATAACTGGAAATGAGGAATCGCACGAAATTCAGCCTGTTTTAGTAAGCATAGCAGATGGTCAGGTGAGTGAACGAATTCTACCTAAACTTTCTAGCTTACAAGATATTCACCCAGATAATATCAATGAATGGTATTCGGTAAATGTTCTAGGTGAGTACTCTGCGGAGCAAAAGCGAATTTTTGAGTTACAAAATGTTTCTCGAGAACTCCATGAGGATTTACGCAACTATGCGTCTTTGGAAGGAGAGAATAAGGCAACAGTTGTGTCGGCCATTCTTTTAGCATTGAATGAGCCTGATTTTGATATTCAGACGCTGACGGGTAATAAGCTAAATAAAAAGGGAAAAGTTATTGATAATGATGGGAGGCGTATTCTTAAAGCAGTTAAAGATTATATTGAAACAGAAGGAATTATGCCAGAGGATAAGGTTAATATTCTCCTAAATAAATTTGCTTTTCTTGAAACAAGTATCAAACTTAATGAAACCAATGTGACTTTAGGAGTATCTCCTCTACATTATTTTGCAAAGAAATTAGAAGCTAAAGTCATTCATCATTTTAAGCAAAACACTAATTATGATATTCTCGGAAATTTTTATGGGGAATTTGTTAAATATGGTGGCAGTGATGGTAATGGATTGGGAATTGTTTTAACGCCTCACCATATCACTGAACTGATGACAGAATTGATTGATATCCAATCTAATGACTATGTTCTTGACCCGGCATGTGGTAGCGGTGCTTTCTTGATTTCAGCTATGAATAGAATGACAGAGAGAGCGAGAGATGAGGAGGAAGTTAAACACATCAAGCAACATCAGCTCTTGGGGATTGAATTGCAAGAAAAAATGTTTACAGTTGCAACCACTAATATGATTTTGCGTGGAGATGGAAAAAGTAATCTACAACTCAATGATATGTTCTCGGTATCAGGTGAGGTGATGCAGTCCCAGAATGTCAATAAGATTTTATTCAACCCGCCTTATTCACAGGGGAAAACAGATAAAACGTTGACAGAAATCAATTTCATTAAGCATGCTTTAGATATGTTAGTCGTGGGAGGTAAGCTAGCAGTTATTGTCCCACAATCGACAATGGTTGGAAAGTCTAAGGAAGAAAAAGAATACAAGAAAAAAATTCTTGAGAAACACACGTTGGACATGGTTATTACAGTTAATAAAAATACCTTTCATGGTGTGGGAACTAATCCAGTCATCGCTATTTTTGAAGCAGGTAAAAAACATGATATCGAACGTAAAAAGGTCAAGTTTGTTAATTTCGAGGACGATGGTTTTGTTGTTCGTAAACATATTGGCTTAGTTAATGATGGATCAGCTAAGGAAAAGAGACAATACTTATTTGATGTTATCAATGGAAATGAAGATGACTATACCACTAAATTTATGGTTAAATCCACGGTACAACCAGACGATGAATGGTTGCATAGTTTTTATTACTTCAATGATGAGATTCCAACAGACGAAGATTTTGAAAAAACTATTGCTGACTATTTAAGTTTCCAGTTTGATATGTATGTTCATGGACGAGGTTATTTATTTGAAGGAAATGATGATGAATAATAGAGAGTGGAAATCCTTTAGAATAGAAGAAATTTTTATTGTTGTAGATGGCTTTTATAATAAAAAGCCACCTATGACAGGGGGGAAGTTACCATTTTTGGGAGCGACTGAAAAAAACAATGGTATTACAGGTTATACCGATGTAGATACTGTATATACATGGACAAAGACTGGAGAAGCGACAGATAAAACAACTGAAAATAAGCTGTTTGGACCGAATTGGATTGCGGTGACTAATAATGGTTCGGTTGGTCATGCTTATTTTATGCCTTATCAGTATACATCTAGTCATGATGTTACCTCCTTGTATTTACCTGACCGAGAACTTACTGAACATTTAGCGCTGTTTTTAATTAAGATGTTGGAGAGGGCAGGTGAACCATTTTCTTATGCAAGAAAATGGCGACCAGTTCGATTGCGTAAAACACCAATTTATTTACCTGTAAAAAATGACGGTACGCCCGACTGGACATTTATGGAAGAATATGTTCAAATCAAATCAAATCAAATCAAGAATACCTATCAGTCTCCTAAACAGCATGAAATAAGTGGTTTTAGAGGTTTAGATGAGGTTGAGTGGCGAGAGTTTTTTGTAACAGATATTTTTCATACACCTAAAAGGGGTAAGCGGATTATTTCTTCTAATTATCAATTTGGGAATAAGCCGATTGTGTCTTTTGCTGGGGGAAATAATGGTGTGATTGCATTTATTGGTAATGACGATAACGTTAGAGAATATCAAAATTGTCTAAGCGTTGCTAATGGTGGTGTGTCTGCCGGTTTTGCGTACTATCATCCATATAAATTTATTGCTACTGACCATGTGACGCAATTTAAGGGAGATAATCTGAATAAATACCATTATCTTTTTCTCTCGTTAGTTATCAAAAAACAAATGCAAGAAAAGTATCATTTTAGTCGCGAGATGACAGATGGTCGATTGAAACGTGAAAAACTTTTGTTACCAATTACTAGTGATGGTCACGTCGATTTTGATTTTATGGAACAGTACATAAAGCGATTAGAAAATAATCTTATTAAACAGGGAATAAAACAATAGATGGATATTAGTGTTTCTCAAGAAAGTACAATTAGAGAATTATTTTCGGAATTTCTAAGCGTTGATGGGGAGAACTATCAGTTTTCAGTTCCGATTTATCAAAGAGAGTATTCTTGGCGTGAACAGCAATGGCAAGAATTGTTTGATGATTTGGTACACTCCTTTAAGAAAGAGATAGATACTGATTATTGGGGAAACATCATTGTTTATAAGAATGCACAAAATAAAGAATTTGAATTGGTTGATGGTCAACAACGAGTTATTACACTACTACTTTTCATTGCTTCATTGACTGAGATTGAAAAAAATAATGGTTACCTTCCTCTAAAATTTCATAATGTTGATACTAATGAAATCTGGCGAAAAATAGCTGAATTAAGTTCTTGGTGGTTGCTTGAACAGAGTCGTAGTTTGAGTAGGGAAGAGGAACAAGAAAAGAAAGGTTCTTGTTTGACGCAAGATGAGAAGCGACATTCTTATCATCAAGCCTGTGTATATTTTAAAACCATGCTTCAAGAAAACAGTGATATTGATAGAGCTCTTTTATTAGAACATTTGTATAAAACGAAACTGTCAGTCGTTGTGGTAGATGATGAACTGGAAAGTAATCTACTCTTTGGAAGATTGAATACTCGTGGGTTGTCGTTGAGTGATGTTGATTTAATTAAGCATAAATTGTTTTATGAGACGGAGAGACGACTTCCTCCAACTGGTGATGATGAAGTATTGAAATCGTGGAAAAAGCTTCTGCAAAAGACTTCAACATTAGGTTTATCAATCGATTTGTTTATAAAAATCTGGTGGGATACTCACTATAAAATAGAGCAAGAGGGACTCTATAAATCATTTCTTGGTAAACTTCCATCATCAGAGTATCTGAACTTGTTACAAAATTGGTTGCAGGGTGCAGAAGCAATTAGTAAATGGAAAGCCAATGCCGATGGGAATGACAACAAAATTGGTCGCAATTTGAAATGGTTAATTAAAATGTCTAATTCTGAGCAAGTATGGGCTGCTATTATGGGATTACAAGTTATAACTAATAGACAGAGAGTGAAGCTAGTTGAATTATTAACGGTTATTGAATTTACAAGAGTAATAACCTCACAAGTAGATTATTCCGATCTTGATTTAGCCTATCTTGAATTTGGTAAACAATTATTGACGGTTCAGGGGGGTATTAGAATAACTGATAACGATATATCTAGTGCTATACTTAGCTTAAAAGAAGCTATTAAAAATCACTTACCTGATTTGTCGACTTTCACGGGTGTTTTTACTCACTTACGGTTTCATGAGGAAGGAACATGGGATACTGTTCAACAAGAAAATTTATTGTCACGGTATGCTATATATACACTTAATAATTGGCTAGATACAACAAACCATGGGGCTGGTGTTGAATATAGAACGAGAGATGATGATGAATATTCAATTGAACACATTAAGCCCAAAAGTAGTGCTAGTGCGGGTGTGACTTCACCAGAATATACAATAGGGAATTTAGTCGTATTGGAAAAACAAATTAATAATGATTTGGGTGATATTGCGGTTGGATTGAAGTTGTCAGAGTATGAGAAATCAGGATATCACCAGATGAAGGAATTTTTGATAAAAAAACATAGAAAAGGAAATACTGGCTTTAGGAAAAGACATGCAATGGAATGGGATATAAATGATTTTAATGACATATCTATCGAAAATAGAGGGAGATACTTAGCTATGTGCTTTTATGAGAAAATAGAAGAATTATTGAACTAATAAACGATGGTGTGGAGAAAAATATATGACAGACAACTTATCTTATTTTCAATTCTCACCAGAAAGCCAACATTTGGACAGAAAATCTGCCCGTAAGAAACCATCTGAGCTCCTCAAGCACCTGATTGCCTTTGCTAATGCGGACGGTGGTCAACTGATCATCGGTATTGAGGACGACAAGCAGAATAACATCATTACTGGCTTCAAAGATGGCAGAGCCTATCCCATTGATGAGTTCAAAAAGATTGACCGTGAGATGCGTGACACTCCCTTGGATTTATCTTTTGAAGAAATCCCTGTGCGAAACCATAAGGGTGAAGACGATGTGATTTTGGTTATCTCAGTTGAATTGTCTTCAAATCGAGTGATTGCTGCGCCTAATGATGAAGTTTACCTGCGTCAGGGGGATGAAACGGTAAAATTAAGTTATGAACAACGAACTCAACTCAGCTATGATAAAGGACAACGCTTCTTTGAAGATGAAGTCGTGGCTGACGCGACCTTGGAAGACATCGATGATGACCTGGTTCAGGACTTCAAGAATCGCTTTGATATTGCAGACCGTTCCACCGAGGAAATTCTCAAAGCTCGGCGTTTTCTGGTCAATGGAAAATTGACCAAGGCTGCTATCTTGCTTTTTGGCAAATACCCGTCAGCTTTCTTCCCTCAAGCTCGTGTTCGTTTCCAACGGTTTGATGGCACGGACATGGGGATAGGGACTAGCTTTAATGTCATCAAGGAGGTAACCTTTGATGATGCTCTGCCAAGCCTGATTATCAAGGCTCGTGATTTTATTCGTACCCAGCTGCGTGAATTTCAATATCTGGATGACGATGGACAATTCCAAATTTTGCCTGAGTATCCTGAATTTGCTTGGTTTGAAGGTCTGGTCAATGCCATCACTCACCGCGATTACTCTGTCTATGGTGACCATATTCGTGTGCTCATGTTTGATGATCGACTGGAGATTCATAGCCCAGGGAAATTGCCCAATATCGTCACCGTTGACAATATCAAGCATGAACGGTTTTCAAGAAATCCTCGGCTTGCCAGAACCCTGACGGAGTTTGGATGGGTCCGTGAGATGAATGAAGGGGTTAAGCGGATTTATTCTGAGATGGAGTCAGCCTTTCTGCATGAACCAAAATACTCAGAGCCTGGAAATAAGGTGGTTCTGACGCTTGAAAATAATATTGTCAGTCGACACCTACGAACCAGAGACAGTTTAGAGAAACAGTTTACTGATTTTGGAGACCTCAATGCCGACGAGCAATTGCTAGTTCATTACATGTACAATTCTGGTGAGAAGATGACCACCGCAAAAGCCATTGAGCTGACGGGAAGAAGTCGCTCGTTTGTTGTTAAAATGTTGCATCATCTTCGTGATTTAGAAATCATCACTTGGTTTGGTTCAAGCAAAAATGACCGCAATCAATATTATCTTTTGGTTGATAAGTGATTGCAGTCAGGGTACTATTAGTAATAAGAATACAGTAGAATACAGTAGAATACAGTAGAATACAGTAGAATACAGTAGAATACAGTAGAATACAGTAGAATACAGTAGAATACAGTAGAATACAGTAGGATACAGTAGGATACAGTAGGATACAGTAGCCGATATTCCTCAACTACATAAGCTCCGAAAACAGATTTTTGGTAATCTAATGGTAATCCATTGTTTGTAAGATTGAGTTGTAAGTGTCTATTTGAGATGAAACTGAGTATTGAAAGCTTGATTTAATAATCTTTTATAGACATTTTACTTCTATCACCCAAAACCAGGCCTTAAGAAAGCTCGTAAAGCTAGCCAATTCTCAAAACGTTAATATCAGCGATATATCAACGTTTCAAAGCACTCAAGAGTTTACCTCATGGGTGCTTTTTTCTTGTTTTTTAGCAAAGTTCACCCCACTTTTCACACCATTACTTTTTAAAATTTTGGTAGGCGAACTCTTCAACAGCCGAAGGGACAATGTTTGAGGTGTTAACGTAAACTTTCTTAGGATAATAAGGTATAGGTAAGAAAGTTCTAGAGATGTGCTATAATAGAGCTATAACACTCAGGAGAATGACATGAATCAAACCCTATCCCACTACCAATTCTCACCAGAAAGTCAACATTTGGACAGGAAATCCGCCCGAAAGAAACCGTCTGAACTGCTTAAACACCTGATTGCCTTTGCTAATGCAGATGGTGGCCAGCTGGTCATCGGTATTGAGGACGACAAGCAAAATAACATCATTACTGGCTTCAAAGATGGTAGAGCCTATCCCATTGATGACTTCAAAAAGATTGACCGTGAGATGCGTGATACTCCTCTGGATTTGTCATTTGAAGAAATTCCTGTGGTTAATCACAAGGGTGAAGAAGATGTGATTTTGGTTATCTCAGTTGAATTGTCCTCAAACCGAGTGATTGCTGCGCCTAATGATGAGGTTTACCTGCGTCAGGGTGATGAGACCGTTAAACTTAGTTATGAACAACGAACTCAACTCAGCTATGATAAAGGACAACGTTTCTTTGAGGATGAAGTTGTGGCTGACGCAACCTTGGAAGACATCGATGATGACCTGGTTCAGGATTTCAAAAATCGATTTGATATTTCAGACCGTTCCACCGAAGAAATTCTCAAAGCTCGGCGTTTTTTGGTCAATGGAAAATTAACCAAGGCAGCCATCTTACTCTTTAGTAAATACCCGTCAGCTTTCTTCCCTCAAGCTCGTGTTCGTTTTCAGCGGTTTGATGGCACGGACATGGGAACAGGAACTAGCTTTAATGTCATTAAGGAAGTGACCTTTGAAGAAGCCCTGCCAAGCCTGATTATCAAGGCTCGTGACTTTATTCGTACCCAGCTGCGTGAGTTCCAATATCTGGATGACAATGGGCAATTCCAAATCTTGCCTGAATATCCAGAATTTGCCTGGTTTGAAGGTGTTGTCAATGCTGTTACTCACCGTGATTACTCTGTCTATGGCGATCATATTCGAGTGCTCATGTTTGATGACCGCTTGGAAATTCATAGCCCAGGGAAATTGCCCAATATCGTCACCGTTGACAATATCAAGCATGAACGGTTTTCAAGAAATCCTCGGATTGCCAGAACCCTGACGGAGTTTGGCTGGGTTCGTGAGATGAATGAAGGTGTTAAACGGATCTATTCAGAAATGGAATCAGCCTTTCTCCATGAACCAAAATACTCAGAGCCTGGAAATAAGGTGGTTCTGACGCTTGAAAACAATATTGTCAGTCGCCATCTCCGTACACGAGACAGCCTAGAAAAACAGTTCTCTGATTTTGGCGACCTTAATGCTGATGAGCAATTGCTGATTCACTACATGTATAATTCAGGTGAGAAAATGACAACGGCCAAAGCGATTGAACTGACAGGAAGAAGTCGTAAGTTTATTGTAAAAACCATGAAAAAATTACAAGAATTGGGTATGGTTGACTGGTATGGTGCCAATAAAAATGACAGAAATCAATACTATACTTTAACGAAAAATTAGTCTATCCTCTAAGAGGTAGGATACAGTAGGATACAGTAGGATACAGTAGGATACAGTAGCCGATATTCCTCAACTACATAAGCTCCGAAAACAGATTTTTGGTAATCTAATGGTAATCCATTGTTTGTAAGATTGGGTTATAAGTGTTTATTTGAGATGAAAATGAGTATTGAAAGCTTGATTTAATAGTCTTTTACAGGCATTTTACTTCTGACACCCAAAACCAGGTCTTAAGAAAGCTCGTAAAGCTAGCCAGTTCTCAAAACGTTAATTATCAGCGATATATCAACCTTTCAAGCACCTTATGGTTCACACCAGAGGTGCTTTTTTTGGTGGTTTTTGAGAAAGGTTCACACCATTAGTTTTTGAGGTCACAAATCTTATCATTTTGGAAACATGACTTAATGGTTTATTTGCTTAAAATAAGCGATAATAGAAGGAGATGAAAGCGGTTAAAGGAGGACGGTATGGATTTGATTGAAAGCCTAAAACGCTCATCCCAGATGGTTGTCGGGGGGCATCGCGGCCAGATTTTGGAGGGTGTTCGTGAAAACACCCTGGCAGCCTTTGACACAGTTCTTGGCAAAGGCATTCCCTATGTGGAGGTGGATGTTCAGCTGACCAAGGACGGGATTTTGGTGCTCTACCACGACCATGACTTGAGTCAGAAGACCAGTTTGACCGGCATGGTTCGGGACTATACCCTGGCCCAATTACAAGCCAGTTTTGACCTTTGCACGGTGGCTGAGGCCATTGACTGGGCCAAAATCCATGACATGGGGCTAGCCTTTGAGCTCAAGCTCCGCTACCCTGAGATGGCCGAGGACCGCTTGCCTCTGGGCCAAGAGTTGGTTGAGCTGATTCAGCAAAAGAACTTTGTGCGTCAGTGCTTTGTTTTTGGAAAAGACCTGGACCTGCTGCGGCTCATGAAGGCCCAGGAGCCTGACCTGCCGCTTGGGGTTATCTGCCAAGAGCGTCCTGAGCAGCCTGCCCAGTTCATGGCTGACCTGGGGGCCGATATCTACCTCAACTTTTTATCGGACCTGACCCCAGCTTTGGTGGCTGACCTGAAGCAGGCGGGCTATTTGGTGGACGGTTCGGTGGTCAATAGCAGAGCAGACCTCGAGCTTGCCTTAGACCTGGGTGTCAATCTCATCGAGAGTGATTACCCAGAAACCATCTTAAATCTATTGGAGGAATCTCATGAAACAAGTTGCTAACTACCATTCTCATACCCGTTGGTGCAAACACGGGGTCGGTGAGATTGAAGACTATATCGAAAAAGCCCTGGCTTATGGCATGACAGAGATGGCCATCACTGAACACGTTCCCCATGAGGATAACCTGGACCCTCGCCGCCTGCAATGGGAGGAATTTCCAGCCTACGATGCGGCCCTGAACGCCGCCATTGCCAAATACGAGGGCAAAATCAAAATCTACAAGGGCTGGGAGTGCGAGTTCTACAAGGAAAGTCTGGCGGCCTACGACATGTTTGCCAAGGACTACGGCTACGAGCTCTTTGTGCTTGGTCAGCATCGGTCTGGCAAGAACCGTGAGGTGGACCATTTTGCCCCTAAGGGGAAAAAGGAACTCCAACTCTATGCGGACGAGGTGTCAGAGGCCTTAGAGACCAGAAAATTCCACTTCCTGGCCCACCCAGACTTGGTGCTGGTTGGTTATCCTGACTGGGATGATTATGCTCAAGGAGCCCTCAAGCAGGTCTTTGCCGTCTGTGAGAAACTGGACATTCCTGTTGAAATCAATGCCAACGGCCTCCGTGACGGTCGGGAATACCCTGACAAACGGGCCTTTGAGCTGTCCAAACGCTATGACCTGCGTTACCTGATTAACTCGGATGCCCACGACCCTGAGCACTTGGTTGGTGAGCCCATTGAGAAGGCCGAGGCCTTTGCGGAAGAATTGGGGATTGAGGTCCTGACTTACTTTGATGACTTTAAGAAGAAAGGTTAAGAAAATATGACCAATCTGACCAAAGCCAAATTCAAACCCAATGGCGACTTCAATGCCTTTGCGGGAAATACCGTCGTCGCTAATCTTTATGACAATGAGCAGGTCATGGCAGCTGTTTTTGTCCTGCAAGAGCTCTATCAAACCTTGCCCTTTATTGACAAGTTTACCCTGACCCCACCCCAGTCCATTCACATGACGGTCATGGAGCTCTTGTGTGACCAGAACCGTCAGGCAGACTTTTGGAGCAAGTTTTTGCCGTTGGACCTGCCCATCCAAGCTGTCTCAGCCTATTTTGGTGACAAGCTCAGCCATTTTCCCCTAAAAGACGAAACCATCACCATGCGGGTGACGGGGATTGGGCGGCAGAACATCCTGCTGGAGCCGGCAGATGAGGCCACTCGCCAGCGGCTGGAGGACATCCGCCAGTACATCTCCTTGCAGACGGGCGTGATTTTCCCCAACCATAACAATTATCAGTTCCACATCACCATCGGTTATATCCGCGAGGAGCTGACCGCTGATGAGCAGGTTTATTTCGACGCCTTCCGGGAGCGGGCGGTTGCGGTCTTGCTGGACCACTTGACCGAGGTCAAGATTTCTCGAATTGACTACACGACTTTTGAGGACATGAGGGCTTTTGTGCCTTATCAAGGGGAGTAGCTGATGAAGTTTACCTTTATTGGGACGGCAGCCTCGGAAGGGTATCCAGCCCCTTTCTGCGGGTGCTCAACCTGTCAGGAGGCCAAACGCTTGGGTGGGAAAAACCTGCGTCGCAGGTCTTGTGGGCTCATCAACGACCACATCTTGCTGGATTTTGGTCCCGACCTCTACACGGCTAATCTGACAGGGGTGGTGGACTTGTCGGCCGTGACGGACATGGTCTTCACCCATTCTCACCCTGACCACCTTTATGAACGGGAACTGGTCAACCTCTTGCCACCCATGGCTGTTGACAATCCCAACCTACCCCTGACCATCTACGGCAATGAGACGGTCATCAGCCACATCAAGGATTGCCTGACGGGGGAGATGAAACGGAGTCTGGACCAGCTGGCGGAGGTCATGACCCTAGTGACCGTCCAACCCTTTGAACGGTTCTCAGTTGGGGACTTGACCTTTACAGCCCTTCCTGCCCACCATGCTGGGCCAGATGAGGAGGCTTACATCTACCAAATCCAGTCAGGGGACAAGGCCCTGCTCTATGGGACGGACACGGGGCTTTTGCCAGAGGCAACTGAGCATTACCTGAAGCAACACCCCTTGGACCTCTACATTTTTGATGCCACCAGCGGCCCCCACTCCTGCCCCTACAAGGAACACATGGGCTTTCCTGAGATTGCCCAGACCCTGTCGGCTATTGGGGTCAAGAGTCGCCCTGAGGTTCCTGTTTATGGCACCCATTTTGTCCACGGTTATTGTGGCAATCATGAAGACCTGGTGGCTCAGGGGGCAACCTATGGCATCTATCCAGCCTACGACGGCTTAACCCTCAAGCTTTAGGATTTTGGAAAATAGCAGAGCAAAGAGACTGGGACAAAAGTCCAAACCCCAATATTAAAAACGAACAAAGAAGGATTTCTGAAAATCAGAACCTCTCTTTGTTCGCTTTTTTGTTTTAGCAGGGGATAATTGTATGAGATTTGGAAAACTCAAAATTTTTCTGTCCCACTCCCTTTTAGTCGGTTGTTTTTTCCATGAGTTTTTTTCGGTAGTCGGTCGGACTGAGTTGGAACTGTTCCTTGAAGAGCTTGGAGAAGTAGGCCTGGGAATTGAAACCGACCAGGTTAGAAATTTCTTTAATAGAATGCTCGTTGCGTTCCAGGAGGCTGACAGCCTTACTCAATCGCAAGTTTTGAATGGTATCGGAAGTAGAACTATTGGCCATTTTTTGAAAAATCTTGTAGAGGTAGGAGCGGGTCAGGCCAACGTGGTTGGCCACCCCTTCAACAGAGAGGTCAGGGTCAGCAAAGTTCTCTTGGATGTAAGCGATGGCTTGACGGTAGTAATGATTTTGCTCGCTGGTGTCTTGAACCTTATCGGTAATCAATTGGGAGAAAATCAAGTAGAGGTGCCCGAGAAGACCATATTCCATAGAGCGTTTGGGCAGATCCAGCTTGACCAGATTTTCCATTAGTTCTTCTAAATTAGTGGCTATTGGTGTGATGACATACTGGTGATAAAAGTCTGAGGAATGCAAGACATCCAAGGCTTTGGGGCCATTAAAGCCGACCCAATAGTAGGCCCAGGGGTCGTCCTGGTCAGCCTGGTACTGGACCAACTTGTAGGGTGGGATGAGGAAACATTGGCCCTGCTCAACAGGCAAGGCCTGGCCGTCGATAAAATAGGTGCCCCTGCCCTGGGTAATGTAGTGAATGATGTAGTGGTCGTAGATGCTCACCCGAGATAAAAATCCAGGGGTGGAATAGGA
The DNA here is from genome assembly GCF_057748235.1 of Streptococcus sp. ZY171113. Lineage (NCBI taxonomy): Bacteria > Bacillati > Bacillota > Bacilli > Lactobacillales > Streptococcaceae > Streptococcus > Streptococcus sp. ZY171113. Next base: position 1,956,492 of record NZ_CM173243.1, on the reverse strand, counting down.
TTTGTGGCCACTTTGATAGACGGATAGGTTGAAGGAAGAGCTAAAGAGGTTAGTATAGTGTTTGAAGGTGACATTATCCAGGTTGGGGCGATTGGAAATATCAGTGACGGTAACTTGTTTTTTCATGGAGGCCTCCTGAGTAAAATTTGGCTTTAGTATAGCATAAAATCAAAGATTTTTCAAAACAGCAATAAGAAACATATGTTATAAAAGACGAAACATGAAAACCTTGTCAAAATCTATGCAAAAAGGGATAATAAGAGTGTCAAAAGAAAACGTATTCAAACCAACTGAATACTCAATTCAAAAAATTATAAGGAGGCTTCATAAAATGAAGAAATATCTTAAACTTGTTTGTGGTTCGGTGTTGACGGCAGCAGCAGTTTTGTCCTTGGCAGCCTGTGGCAGCAAGGAAGCTGAGCCAGCAAGCGATTCAGCAGCCAGCTCAGCAGCTCCTGCAGCAGAGCAGGTTTTCCACATTACCCAGCGCTTGGGTAAGGGGGCAAACGACTCCATCGAACCAGTAGCGGGTCAAGCTCATGGTCGCTTCATCACTCACATCCTTTACCGCCCATTGGTTAAATATGACCCAACCAGCGGCGAGTTCAAACCAGACCTGGCTGAGGCCTGGAAGGTGTCTGACGACGAGTTGACCTACGAGCTGGACATGAAAGATGGCCTCAAGTGGTCTGATGGTGATGATTTGACCGCAGAAGATGTGGTCTTCACCATTGAGACCTTGCTGAAAGCCTCTATCGTTGACGGGATTTTCCCAGAAAACTTCCTCAAGATTGAGGGGGCTAAGGACTTCCAAGAAGGCAAGGCAGACAGCATTTCTGGTATTACCGTTAAGGATGACATCATCACCATCAAGTTGACGGAGAAATCTGGTCTCTTTACCAACATCTTGGGTCAAACCTTGGTTCTGCCAGAACACAAGTTGGAAAACGCTGACCCACTTGAAATCCACAACAACGAATTCTGGAAGAACCCAGTGTCAAGCGGTATGTTCAAGGTTAAGGAAATCAACGCAGGCAACTACATCGAGTTTGACCAAAACGAACACTACGAAGGCACCAAGCCAAAAATCACCAAGGTGGTTAGCACCTTCCTCAATGACCCAGTCATTGCCATGCAAGAAGGCCAGAGCTATATCCATACCGCAACCAAGCTGGAGGAAATCGAGCAGCTCGGTCAGATGTCTGGTGTGACCCAGTTCGATGTTGACGTGATGTACTACCGTTATTTCGTTCTTAACTTGACTGGTCACCTGGGCGAAGGCAACTCAGCCCTGGCTGACAAGAAGGTGCGTGAGGCCCTCCTTTACGCCATCGACCGTGAGACCCTGGCTAAGAGCATCTTTAAGGACACAGTAAAAGTTAACAACACAGGTGTGCCAACTGATGAGGCTGAGTATGACAAGTCTGCCAATACCTACAAGTATGACCCAGCCAAGGCTAAGAAATTGCTGGAAGAAGCTGGCTTTGACTTCTCTAAGACCTTCAAGGTTACCCACTACCATACTGACCCTGTAACCACCAACCTGATTGCGGCCATTGCCCAGCAGTTGAAAGAAGTGGGCATCAACGTTGAAACCTTTGCCATCACGTCAGACGCAAGTGCTATGCTCTACCAAACCCGTGATTACGACATGGCCCTGGCTGGTTTTGCCTCATTTGCCTACGAAAACTGGTACGGCCACTATGCGTCAACTAGCCCAACCTTTGGTACCATTTTGAACAAGGACACCAGCTTTGACGCCTTGATTGACAAGTTGGCAGCAACTTCTGACGAGAAGGAACGTGCGGCACTCTTGAAAGACTTGCAAGCTCTTGAGCAAGAAAAACTCTTCAAACTCCCAATGTTTACATCAGAAGCCTATACTTACATCAATACCGACAAGGTTGACGTGCCAAAAGACCTGAAATTTGGCAACCCTTGGTACTACAATGACCTTCGCTTTGAAGAATGGTCAATCAAGTAAGGGATAAGACTGCCTAAACACAGTTAAGCCCCCTCAACATTTGTTAGGTCAGTAGGCAAGGGTTCCACCGCCTGCTGGCCTAAATTTTTTCAACAGATAAGGATGGATGACGTCACATGACAAAATTTATCATCAAAAAATTACTTCAAATGATTCCCATGCTCCTGATGATCAGTTTTCTGATTTTCTTCACCCTGGAGCTGACTCCTGCGGACCCCATCAAGTACCTGGTGTCGCCTGATATGGCAGCCACCAATTCAGCCAACCTGGAGGCCTTGCGAGAACGGATGGGCTTGAACGATCCCTTCTTGGTTCGCTATCTCCGCTGGTTGGGAGACCTCTTGTCTGGAGACTTGGGTTACTCGATTGTCAACGGCAACAAGATTTCAACCCTCCTAAAAACAGCTTTGCCAGCAACCTTTGAATTGGCTTTGGTGTCTATGATTATTTCAACAGTTGTCGGCATCAGCTTGGGGGTGATTACAGCGGTTAAGCAAAATGGCTTCATTGATAACGTTACCCGCTTCTTTGCGGTTTTGGGAACTTCGTTGCCAGCCTTCTTCTTCGGGATTATCTTGCTCTACATTTTTGCCCTTCAGCTTAAATGGTTCCCAATCGGGGGCAAGTTCTCAACTGCTAACCCTGGTTTTATCGGCCACCTCAAGCACCTCTTCTTGCCAGCCTTGACCATGTCGGTTGGCCTGACCCCAGCTGTTCTGCGTTACACACGTAATGCCATGCTGGACGTCTTCAACTCAGACTATGTCAAGACGGCTCGGGCAAAAGGAATTCCTGAGTGGAAGGTTTATGTCAAACACATCTTGCGAAATGCCCTGACCCCAGTTTTGGTGCTCTTGATTTTCCGTTTGCCAGCCCTGATTTCTGGTTCGGTGGCCTTGGAGAGCGTCTTTTCTTGGCCAGGTATCGGCAACATCGTGGTTAACAGCGTGACCTCAGGAGACTACCCTGTTATCATGGTTACCACCCTCATGGTATCCTTTGTCATGCTGGTGTCAAGTATGCTGGTAGATATCGTGTCGGCCTACTTGGACCCACGGATTCGCTTGGAAGATTAGGAAGAAAGGAGTAGAGCCATGTCAAACACTCAAGTTGAACAACTCTGGAAGCGGAATTTAAAACGGTTCATGGGCAACAAGTTGGCCGTTCTTGGGACGTTGGTCTTTCTGACCATTACCATCATGTCCATTTTCGCTCCGCTATTTACCTCATACGACCCTAATGCCATCGACTACACGGCCTTTATGCAGAAACCGTCCATGGCCCACCTTTTTGGGACGGACGAGCTGGGGCGGGACATCTTTGCTCGGGTCCTTTACGGCGGGCGGGTCTCTATCGCAGTCGGCATCATCTCTTCCCTGATTTCAGGGGCTATCGGGGTGGTTCTGGGGGCCTTGGCGGGCTACTTTGGTGGCAAGTTTGACGCCATTGTCCTGCGGATTTCGGAAGTTCTGATGACCTTCCCCAACATGATTTTGATTCTGGTGTTGTCCAGTATTTTGGGGCCAAGTGTGGCCAACATCATCCTGGTCCTGTCGGTTCGTGGTTGGATGACGACCTTTCGCATGGTCCGAAACCGCTTCATGTCAGTCAAAGAAGAAGTCTATGTGGAGGCCTCACGCTCCTTTGGTCTCAGCGACCTGAGGATTATCTTCAGTGATATTTTGCCCAATACCCTGTCGCCAGTTGTGGTGTCCTTCTCCATGAACGTGGCCCACTTTATCCTGACAGAGGCTGGCTTGAGTTTCTTGGGTCTGGGTGTGCCGTCTGGAACACCGACCTGGGGCAACATCATCAACGCTGCTAAGTCAATCAATGTCATTCAAAACTCATGGTGGGTTTGGATGATTCCTGGCCTGATCATCTCCTTCTTTACCCTGTCCACCAACTTCATTGGTGACGGTCTTCGAGATGCCATGGATGCCAAACAACAATAGGAGGACTTATGGTCAAACAAGAGACAATTATTGACCTCAATCAGGTCAGAACGGTGATTCGTAACACCAAAAAGAAAACTGAGGTTAGCATCCTCAAGGACATCACCTACCAGATTCAAAAGGGACGTGTTCTTGGGATTGTGGGTGAGTCAGGCTGTGGCAAATCCATGCTGGCCAACACAATCATCAACCTCCTGCCTAAAAACGGCCACATCAAGGAAGGGCAAATTAAGCTCTACACCGATGACACGGTGACCGAGCTGCAAAAACTGCCCCAGTACGGCCCAGAGTTTCGCAAGCTCCGTGCTGACAAGCTGGCCATGATTTTCCAGGACCCGCTGACAGCCCTGAACCCGGTCTATTCGGTGGGGAGCCAGATTACCGAAGCCTTGACCGAACACTACAAGGTGACCAAGGCTGAGGCTAGGGCCAAGGCGGTTGACCTCATGAACCGCTTGGGGATTCCATCTGCGGACAAGCGATTTGATGATTTCCCCCACCAGTTTTCAGGTGGTCAACGCCAGCGGATTGTCATCGCCATCGCCATGATTTGTGACCCTGAGGTTTTGATTGCGGACGAGCCGACAACGGCCTTGGACGTGACCATTCAGGCCCAGATTTTGGACCTGATTTCAGATCTCAAGCGGGAACGTGACACGTCTGTTATCCTCATTACCCATGACCTGGGTGTTGTGGCCCAGATGGCTGATGATGTCATCGTCATGTATGCTGGTGAAATTGTCGAATACGCTCCTGTTAAGGAAATCTTTGACAACCCTAAACACCCCTACACCCGTTCTTTGATGAAGTCCATTCCTGACGGCGACCTCAACAAACGCCTCTATGTCATTCAGGGCATGGTGCCACCGATTGCGAGTTTGCCTGAGAAGGGCTGTCGCTTTGCCAATCGGATTCCGTGGATTGACCCGTCAGAACATGAGGCAGATCCACAACTTCATCAGATTAGCGACCAGCACTTTGTCCGTTGTACCTGCTACCAGAATTTTGAGTTTGAAAACTTTGACGACCGACTGGATTTGCCAGAAAAGGTCTTTGGTGAAACTGTTTTGTCTGTCCAGCACGTTAACAAGGTTTACAAGCCTAAAAAACGGCTCTTTAAGGCTGATGGTGTTGGGGTTAAGGCCCTTGATGACGTCAGCTTTGAACTGAAAAAGGGCATGACCATCGGTATCGTTGGGGAGTCAGGCTGCGGTAAATCCACCTTGGCCAAGTCCCTCATGAAACTCCATGACATCACCAGCGGGTCCATCAGCGTGGAGCACCACGGTGAGTTCCGCAACATCTTTGACCTCAAGGGCCAAGACGACCTCCACTTCCGTAAGAAGATTCAGATGGTCTTTCAGGATCCCTATTCATCCTTCAACCCCTCTAAAATCATCTATGACTCCATTGATGAGGCCCTGATGGTTCACCAGATGGGCAACAAGGAGGAGCGGCTAGAGGTCATGCGTCACGCCTTGTCTCTGGTGAATTTGCCAGAAGACTACCTCTACCGTTACCCGCATGAATTTTCAGGAGGCCAGCGTCAACGCTTGGCCATTGCCAGGGCCCTCTGCCTATCGCCAGAGATTTTGATTTTGGATGAACCGGTGTCTGCTCTGGACCTGTCGGTTCAGGCCCAGGTGCTTAACTACCTGATTGAAATCCAGCGTCAAAAAGACTTGAGCTACCTCTTTATTTCCCACGACTTGGGTGTGGTCAAATACCTCTGTGACTTTATCTATGTGATTCATAAGGGGCGGTTTGTCGAGATTGGTAGCCGTGAGGACATTTTCAATAATCCCCAACACATCTACACCAAGCGACTTTTGGCAGCCATTCCTGAAATCAATGTGGACGACCGTGAGGCCCTCAAGGCCCGTCGGGAAGCCGCAGAAGTGGAGTACCAGGAACGCCTGAGTGAGTTTTATGAAGCTGATGGCCGTGTCAAGGATTTGGTGCAAATCAGTGACACCCATTGGGTAGCGAGGTAGCCTATGACAGCACAAGCATTCAGGGACCGTCCCTACTTTGTTTATGAATTTGAGACCAGCTATGTGGAGTTGTCCAAGTCCCAGTTTTGGGAGGGCTACTGCATCCTCTTTTCCAAAGAGGACTACCACCACTTGACCGACATGCCAGCCTGCATTCGTGAGAAGTACCTGATGGAGATGTCCATCCTTGGCGAGGCCATGATGGAGGTTCTGGGAGCTGCTCGGATTAACTACAACATTCTTGGCAACACCCACCCTCTGGTTCACGCCCACCTCTTCCCCCGCTATGATTGGGAAGATGAGGATTTGAAAAAGACCGTGGTCTGGAAGTACGACCCGTCCTTCTTTTACGATGAGGCCTACCGTTTCAACGAGGACAAGCACGCTGACCTCAAGGCCACTCTGGCCCAGGCCATTGACCGTCGCTACCAGGCCTACCTGACTGGAGGTGTGGCCAATGCCTAAACTAACCCTCTACTTTCTCCGCCATGGCCAGACCCAGTTTAATGTCTACCGCCGCCTTCAAGGTTGGTCCAACTCCCAGTTGACCGACCAGGGCATCGCGGTGGCTGAGGCTGCTGGCCGAGCCTTTGCTGACATTCCTTTTGAGGCCGTCTATTCCAGCGATTTGACCCGGGCCCTTGAGACTGGGCGGATTTTCCTGGCCCAGCGTCCTGGTTTGGCCCAGCCAATAGCCGAGCGGAAAAGCCTGCGTGAGGTGGGGTTCGGCTACTACGAAGGCCTAGAAGGTCCCTACGTCTGGGGACTGGCTGAGCGGCGAGCCCGTGAGGTCTATGGCTACACCGATAAGGACCAGATAACAGAGGGCGTCAAGCTGGACATGCTCAAGGAATTAGACCCGTCCAAACTGGCGGAGAGCTATGAGGACTTTACCAGCCGCCTCCTGGCAGGAGTAGAAGAAGTTGTCAGCCATCATGAGGAGGGCAACCTTCTCATCGTCTCTCACAGCTCAGCCATCAAGGCCCTCTTCAACCTTCTGGATCCCGATTACCAGACCAATCTTGACCCAGAAAATGGCTCCCTGTCCGCCATGACCTATGAGGACGGCCGCTATCGGGTTCAGGTCTATAACAGTTTTAGTCGGGAGGATTTCCAATCATGATTTATACCCATTTGGATAGGCTTGGACCTGTCCACCAGTACCCCAAAGTCATCTACGACCTCTTGCTTGACCTCCAAGATCAAGACCTGACCCAGCTGGAACTGGGTAGCCACGATTATGGCAACCAAGGCATCAAACTCAATGTCTTTGAGGTCCAGTCTCAGGACAATCCTGCCCCTAACCGCATGAGCGAGTGCCACCGCGACCATGTGGATGTTCAGGTGTCTCTAGCTGGTCATGAGGTTTACGGCTTTGCACCCTACCAAGAGGACAACCAGCTCTTGGAGGATCGCCTGGAGACAGAAGATGCCCTGCTCTTTACAGGTTTGGCAGGAGAGGTCACACTCCCTGCTCAAGCCAGAGCTGTCTTCATCTTCTTCCCAAATGATGTGCACAGGGCTTCTTATCACAACCCTAGCCAGCCAACTGGTCGCCGCTTAGTGGCCAAGGTGCCTGTAACCCTCCTGTAGGGCGAGCTATTCCCTTGCCTTGTGACCTAAAAACGTGTACAAGTTGCTCACAAGCAAGAGACTAGCTAGAACCCTACGGGCTTATGGACAAGACTGTCAAAGGCCTTGTTCATCTTGGGGCAGTCGCCAGTTAGCTGCCCCTTGCCTGTTTCAAGCCACCATGTGGCTGGACAGGAAGCCGTCAACTCGTTCAAAACCAATCAGCATCATCTGGCTCAAACCCTTCGACCATCAAAACCTGGCGTCGTTAGCTCGCGTTGTCGTACCATCAGTACTATCTGCAGTTCGCTGCCTAGTCAGTTTTTGATTGTCATAGCGTATCAACAGTCGTTTTCATTTAAGGGGTGTTTGAGTTAGCTGATTGCGGTCTGGTGAGGACGAGGTGGCTCTCATGAGCTAGGTTGTCGCTGGCCTGGCTCATTTAGGGAAATCAAGTTTAGTTCTCCTAAGCTTGGCTTGGTTTTCCCTTAGCCTGCCTTCAAATCACCACCTTCTACTCAGGGGCAGGTTGGTCAGTTCTTTCCCAGATCCTTCTGCGAGTTCTTGTGGTCTGGGGAGGCTGGCTGTTTACACTTAACGAAAAGATTTGGAGGTCTTATGCAGTATTCAACAGACAACAGAGAGTTTCACATCAAAGTGGCACCTGGTGAGATTGGGGATTACGTGATTTTACCCGGTGACCCTAAACGTTGCTCTGCCATTGCCCAGTACCTGGATAATGCCGAGCTCATCGCCGATAGTCGGGAGTATGTGACCTATACGGGCACCCTTGATGGGGTCAGGGTCAGCGTGACCTCGACGGGTATCGGCGGGCCGTCGGCCGCCATCGCCATTGAGGAGTTGGTTAATTGTGGGGCCAAGACCCTGATTCGGATTGGGACCTGTGGGGGTATGGACCTAGATGTTAAGGGCGGTGATTTGGTCATCGCTTCGGGGTCTATCCGCATGGAGGGGACCAGCCGTGAGTACGCACCGATTGAGTTTCCAGCGGTCAGCGATGTGACCGTGACCAATGCCCTGATTGAGGTCGCCAAGGCTTCTGGACAGGATTACCATGTGGGCGTGGTCCAGGCCAAGGATTCCTTCTATGGCCAACATAGCCCCCAGACCAAGCCCGTTCAGTCGGAGCTGGAAAGCAAGTGGCAGGCCTGGCTCCGCATGGGTTGCAAGGCTTCGGAAATGGAATCCGCTGCCCTCTTTATCGTGGCCGCCTATCGTAGGGTTCGGGCTGGAGCTATTTTCCTAGCCTTGGGCAACCAGGAGCGGGAAAAGGCTGGTTTGGCCAACCCCATCGTCCACGACACTGATTTAGCCATTAAGACGGCCGTTGAGGCGGTGCGTCGCCTGATTGCTCAAGATAAGGGCAACTAGGTTACTGGTGGCGGATTTGACCGTCCGCCATCAGCTTGGCAGAAACTTGAAAACCACCCTTTTCTGCCTTACTTTTTTTCATTTTCATGTTGGCGTCATCCAGCATGGGGAGGCCAGCCTCCCGAACCTTCCTTAAAAAACTGTTAAGGACTTTCAACGGTCCTTGGCAGCTTGGCCGTCACGCCGTGGCCTGGGCAACTTGCCCAGGTTAGTGACAAGACTCGATGAAAGGAGCCCCTATGTTACGACAACAATTTGACCGTTCCCTGACCCAGTTGCACCAGGACCTCTTGCTTATGGGGCGGGCAGTGCTTCAGCAAATGGACCACCTGAACCAGTCTTTGCCCCAGCAGGAGGTGGCCAGCTACCGCCAGCTTATTGACCAGGACCAGGCCATCAATGCCCAGGAAGTGGCCTTGGAGGAGCAAGCCTTGGAGCTGATTGCCCTCCAGCAGCCAGTCTCCCAGGACTTGAGGCGGGTCATCGCCGCCCTCAAGGCCAGCTCGGACATGGAGCGGATGGGCGACCACCTGAGGGCTATTGCGACTAGCTTGATTGCCCTCTCGTCTAGTCCCTATTTTGGGGAAATAGCAGAGCAGGTCAAGGCCATTTTGGAGCTGATTCAGCCCTTTTTGGTCAGGGTTCTGGCGGCCTATGAGGCCATTGACCCAGATCAGGCGGTTCAGCTGTCTTTGATAGATCAGGAGATTGACCAGGCCTGTCAGGCCGCCAAGGATCAGGTCATGGGTTATCTTAAACTCAGCCCCCAGGCTGGCAAGGATTACTTGGCCATCCTCATTCACTTGGAGCGTCTGGGAGATTACGCCCGCAACCTCTGCGAATGGGTGGTTTACCTGAAACTAGGAAAATTAGTCACACTTTAGGAGGAAAAGCATGTCAGGTTACGATTATAGCCCATTGATTACCGAGGCCATTGCGGCCATGAAAAAGGCCTATGTGCCTTATTCCCACTTCCATGTTGGAGCGGCTCTGGAAACTGTTGACGGCACCATTTATCAAGGCTGCAACATTGAAAATGCTGCCTACACCCCGACCAACTGTGCCGAGCGGACTGCCTTTTTCAGGGCTGTCTTTGACGGGAAACGGGACTTCAAGCGGATTTGTGTGGTCGGTGGCCTCCACGGCCAGTTGACCGATTACACCGCTCCTTGTGGCGTTTGCCGTCAGGTCATGATGGAATTTGGCCGTTATAGCGATTTTGAAATCATCATCGCCAAATCGACCACTGAGTATCGGGTTTACCGCCTCAATGAGCTCTTGCCAGAAGGCTTTGGCCCTGATAATTTGAAGGAATGAGGTGAGGACCATTAGCGACCTACTTTTTCAACCCTTTGATGTGGTCAGACAGCTCTCCCTCTTTGAGATTTTTGTCCGTATTCTGCTGTCGGTTTTTCTGGGCGGCATTATCGGTCTGGAACGAGGGATAAAAAACAAGGCTGCTGGTTTGCGAACCTACCTTCTGGTGACCTTGGGAGCCAGCATCGTCATGATGACCAACCAGTACATCTACCAGATTTTTGATTCGGGTGACCCTGTTCGCATGGGGGCCCAGGTTATCAGCGGCATCGGTTTTTTGGGGGCTGGGACCATCATTGTGACCACCAAAAACCAGATTCGGGGTCTGACCTCGGCAGCCAGCCTCTGGGCCTGTGCGGCCAATGGCCTGGCTATCGGTATTGGGGCCTATGAAATTTCAGTCATGGCCACCCTTAGTCTTTATCTAGTCATTGAATTTGTTCACCGTTTGGATTTTATTGTCGAAAAAAATCGGAAAAAGCACCTGCTTTATGTTGAAATCGATAAGAGCCTTGAATTGGAACAGTTTCTAGCCTACGCCCAAAAACGGGACATTGACATCGCCAGCATCGAGTACGCCAAGAGCGGGTCTGGTTTTTCCCACACCCTGCCTTTGATTTTGGGGATTGGCAACCACGATTACCATTCTTACGATAAGATTTGTGAGATGATTCAGGCCTATCAAGGCGTTTATTACATTGAGAAATTATAGTGAAGGAGCAAACATGACCCTAGAGCATGCCATCCAACCCATTTACAGTGGCGTGATTAAATGCCATTTGATTTCTGGGCTATCAGCCATCAGATTTTCTGACTTAGCTGCCAAGGACATTGTTAGAAACTGTCTTGACCTTGTAGGTGCTTATTTTGATTTAGGTCCACGGCGACAGGACTTGGTTATCAATGTGGAGGTTCTTTCTACTCAGAGGCTTGTCCACCTCTATCTGCATGACCGTCCTATAAGGGGCTGTGAGGTTATCTTAGTCAGGAGAAATCACTTAGAGACCTTGGCTGAGGATTTGCTCAAGCAACTTAGCCCGCCCCAAGAGGCATGAGCCTTAAATGGCTTGTTTGATTAGCCGCTAGAGCTTCTAGCTGGCTTTTTCATTTGTTTTATACAGAAAAATTTTTTTCTTTATGATAAAATAATAAGGACTAAATGTAGGAGGAGAAGCGTGTGGATAATCGTCAAAAACGTTTTGGATTTCGGAAATACCGTGGCATTGGTTTGGCATCGGTAGCCATCGCGACCTTGGTGTTTGGCTTACCAGGACAGAGGGTAGGTGCTGAAGAAGTTACTCGTCAGTTGGTGTCAGCAGAAGATGCGACCTCTGCTCTGCCATTGCCACCAGAAATGGACAAGTTCGAGGAGCAAGTGCCCCCTAAAGGGGAGGATGGCTTGCCATCTGAGCTGGAGGAAACGGTAGAAAGGAGCGATGAACAGCCTGTTAAGCAGGAGCTGTCTCTACCTGTTTCGGTGGAGGAAACTGTCGTGGAGGTTCCGACTATAGAGGAGCCTATCATCGCGGTTCGGGCCACTGATGGGGGCTCAGCTAGTGGCGAGACGGGAGCAGGTGAGGAGAGCAGCGAACGCCTGACAGAGGTGACGGCTGAACTCAAGGGTAAGCACGGTGACGGCATCACCTTTGATCGGCTGACCACCGAGGAACAGGGGCGTTATCAGGCGGCCCTCTACAATGAATACGCCAATCACTTGGTGAAAAATATTTTTCCGAATCTGACACTAGCCAAGGTTTATAGTGATGTTCCGACCGCAGAAGCGACCCCACTTTTTACCCAGTATGCGCGTGAAGAACGTGTCAAGCGTGGGAATCCAACAGGGACAGATCCTAAAAACTTGGAGGCCCTGGAGGCCGCTCGTCAGCGGGTTATCGAGACCTACAACCAGACCTTGTTCAGAGAACCAACGGTTGATGCCTATGCCAAGCAGGCTCCAGATCAGGCCAAACTCTTGATTGACACGGTCTTGACTGATCAACCGCTCAACCAAGTTAGCCAGTCGAGTCGTCAACTGTTTGCAGGCCTGTATTTGTTGCACAGCCAGTATCAGTTTGAGGAGGATTTGGCGAGCAAGATTGTTAGTCAGGACCCAGAAGTGACTGATGAAGCGGTGCGTCCAAGGGGCAATGCTTTCCAAAACCTGGTGTCGGTTGGTGCTTATATTGCCAACCAGAACTTGATTCGCAACAAGAACGATTTGGGAAATTTACTGGGTCGGAACAAGGAGCTGTTTACCAGCCAGATTCGTCCCTTGATTGGGCTGGCTGCTCAGAAGGACTTGGTGGAACGCTTGGCTAGGGCCAAGGGCCAATCCAGTAGCGATTATTTCCTGAGGCAAACAGAGGCCACGGTCCAGCTGTCAGATTTGGTTGACCCAGAGGCCATTGTGCCGTGGTTGGCTGATGAAACCAGGCTTCTCGTCCCCCTCTTGTCCCAAGGTAAGGGGGCCCTGGTTGGGGTGACCAGAGACTCGGTAGTGGTCGGTCTCAATGCCGCCTACCGCCAGCCAGGCGAATTGCCCAACCTGGAAAGCAGTCATGAGGCTGGTCAACCCCAGACACCAGTGGCAGGTGTGGTGTCGATTCTCAATGAACTAGAGAATTTTAATAGCTTTTTGCGGGATGCCAGCCGATACGGGCAAGACACAAACCCTGACAAAGCCAAGCCGATGGTGGTCAATGACAGCTTGATTGTTGGTCAGCTGGCCAACGGTCAGGATAGCCGAGTTTGGCAGACCAAGGCCAATAACGACACGGTCCGCAACCTTCTAGCACCTCTAGGCATGGATAGTCCGAGCCATCGGATTAGCAGTTTTATTGAGGGGGAGCAGCGGACAGAGACCTCCTTTGCCGCCCTTAACATTAAATTGCTCAGCCAGGATCGCCGAGGTATTGGCCTTTATTCCCATGAAATGACCCATGCCAACGACGAACGCCTGCTTTTTGATGGCAGCTACCAGGGGACCCGCTTGACGCCAGCGGTGCGAGCCAACCGCCGCCAGGGGCAGGGGCCAGAAGTTTACGCTCGTGGGCTCTTTGAGGCACGGGACAACACCCAGACGCCGACCTCGATTGTGCGACCGGTCTTTAACCTCAACACGTCTTATACCATTGCAAATGGCCGAGCAGACCAGTCTGTGGACCAAATCCAACCGAGTGAAGCCCTAAACAGCGTGGACAAGCTGGCCAACTACCAACACAAACTGATCAAGCTGCTCATGTGGATGGAGGCCAAAGAAGCTGAGGTTGCCCTTCAGCTTCCAGCCAGCGACCGCCAGCTTTACTTTAACCAGGTGGAACAGGTGGCTCGGACCAAGGCCGACGATGATAAGACCTCAACCAATGACCGGTTTGTACGAGCTAAAGCCGTCCCGAACAGCCTAGCAGACCTGGTTGAGGGCAGTTATGTGACCGCTGGTTTTGCCATTGATGGTAGTAACCGTCTCGGCCTAGTTCCAACCAATGGTTACAACTTCCTGCCTCTTCTGGACAGTTTTTACGGGGCCAACTACTCGCAGACGGGCAACACGGTTGGGGACTTGTCCTTCAAGCGAAATGCCCATGAAATCCTGGGCTGGTACGGTTATGAGGCCATGGTTGATTACATCAGTGGTCGGTCGGCTTCTGACCGAGACTTCCTAAATCTGCTGAGTCAACGTCAGGCTGCCAAAGCCAGTACACTTGAGGGCAAGGTTGAGGCCAGCCCTCAGGCCACCAAGATTAGGCAATACGAGGAGCTGCTCAAACTGGACCTAAACGCTGTTCCAGAATCAATTAAGGCCATCTACACGCCTGAGACCTTGACCAGGGCCATTCAGGCGGATTTGGCGGTGCTTAAATCTGGTGCCAACGAGCAAGTGATTTACAACAACCTCACCAATGTCCGCAAGCTCAAGCAGACCTTACTGAGTGAGTTGATTGAGACCACGGATGTGATGACCAGCGACCCGAGCAAGCAGGTACTGGGGGAGAAAACCTATGATGTCATCTATGTGTCCAACAGTGGTCGGGGTGATGGGGAAGAGCCTGACCGCCCGATGGGCGACTTGAAAGCTGCTCTGGCTAAGGTGCGTGAGGGTGGTCGGATTGTCCTGGTCGGGGATATGACGGAACGAACAGCTGTAAGCATCGACAAGGCTGTGACCATCGAAGCCCAAACGCCAGATACTGCTCTGCTATTGAACCAAGACCTCACCATCACCAAGCCGGCGACCATCAAGGGGCTGACCCTCCAGCTCAATAAGGAAAGTCAGGCGACGGGCCTGATTCGGGCGACGGCTGATGTGACCCTAGACGGGGTATCTACCAAGATTTCCGATCGTCAGGAGAGTCAGCGGCCAGCCCTGGTGCTGGAAGGCGACAGACCTGTTCAAGTGCGGGTGCTGAATAACCGTGATACCAAGCTGGATAGCATTCGTGTAGCCAGTCCTGCGACCATCGAGTTGGATGCTGGTGTGACCGTTAGAGGGGATCTTGCAGCCACGACGGCTCAGCCCGTTTCGGTGACTAGCCGCAGCAATTTTGTCAGCCAGTTTTCTGGCGAGGGCCTGAGCGTGACCCTTGAGGGTGCTAATCTTGGCCAGGCTGTTTTGACCCGCATCAAGGACTTGACCCTGACCAAGGGGACGCGGGTTGGCTTGGCTGATGAGGCGCCTAGCCAGGTGATCGGCCTCCTAAACCTAGCTGAAGGTTCCCAGCTTAATGCCAGCAACCAATCCTTAAGTGTGACCACTCTTGACGGGACAGGGACCTTGACGTTCAACGAAGAAGCAACCTTTAGGGCGGAAAATAGCCGAGCTGCTACTGAGATTGAGGTTGTTCACAGAACCCGTGCCTACACAGATGGTAAGACCTATGTGACCATTCCTCATCGTCAGGTCGAGCCAAGCGTAATCTTGATTCAGCGTGGTCAAGCCTTACAAGCTGATCAGGCAGGCCGATTTACCTATACGGCCCCATATGAGGTGTATCATTTCTTTGAGTCAGTCCATGAAGACCGCTTCTTGCCAGAAGCCGTTGAGGCTCTTTTGGAACATTATAAGGATAATGATGGTGAAACCGCAGACCAACGTTTGACCCAGCCGCCAGGTCAACCAGCGCTCCCAAGTCCAAATCGCCTTGCAGATGGTGAAGGCTACTGGGAGTTTGACCGCTGGGAGACAACTATTCTTGGCGATAGTCAGAAAATCTATGAGTACACAGGTTTTTGGCGGTATGTCCCAAAACCAGCTGCTACTTACACGGCGAATTATCAGTTTGTAACGGCCGATGGCACAAGTCCGACCTTGCCAGTTTCTTTGACCGCTCGTTTGTCAGGTAAGAACCAGACCGGCTTGGAAGATGGTAGCCAGGTCGGCGTGACAGGCATTGACACGACCGCCTACACCGATACTGCTAACAAGGGAACCTGGACCTTCCAAGGTTGGGACAAGCCTACGGCAACTGTTTCAGGTTCTAATGTGACCTTTGTCGGACGTTGGTCCTTTACTGCCACTCCGACCTACACGGCGACTTATCAGTTTGTGGCGGCCGATGGCCCAAGTCCGACCTTGCCAGTTGCTTTGACCGCTCGTCTGTCAGGTAAGAACCAGACAGGTTTGGAAGATGGTAGTCAGGTCGGCGTGACAGGCATTGACACGACCGCCTACACCGATACTGCCAACAAGGGGACTTGGACCTTCCAAGGTTGGGACAAGCCTAAGGCAACTGTTTCAGGTTCTAATGTGACCTTTGTCGGACGTTGGTCCTTTACTGCCACTCCGACCTACACGGCGACTTATCAGTTTGTGACGGCCGATGGCCCAAGTCCGACCTTGCCAGTTGCTTTGACCGCTCGTCTGTCAGGTAAGAACCAGACAGGTTTGGAAGATGGTAGTCAGGTCGGCGTGACAGGCATTGACACGACCGCCTACACCGATACTGCCAACAAGGGGACTTGGACCTTCCAAGGTTGGGACAAGCCTAAGGCAACTGTTTCAGGTTCTAATGTGACCTTTGTCGGACGTTGGTCCTTTACTGCCACTCCGACCTACACGGCGACTTATCAGTTTGTGACGGCCGATGGCCCAAGTCCGACCTTGCCAGTTGCTTTGACCGCTCGTCTGTCAGGTAAGAACCAGACAGACTTGGCAGATGGTAGCCAGGTTGGCGTGAGAGGCATTGACACGACCGACTACACGGATACTGTTAACAAGGGGACTTGGACCTTCCAAGGTTGGGACAAGCCTACGGCAACTGTTTCAGGTTCTAATGTGACCTTTGTCGGTACTTGGGTATTTACTGCTACTCCGACCTACACGGCGACTTATCAGTTTGTAACATCAGAAGGTACAAGTCAGACCTTGCCAGTTGCTTTGACCGCTCGTCTGTCAGGTAAGAACCAGACCGGCTTGGAAGATGGTAGTCAGGTCGGCGTGACAGGCATTGACACGACCGCTTACATCGATACTGCCAACAAGGGAACTTGGACCTTCCAAGGTTGGGATAAGGACACCGCAACGGTTTCAGGTTCTAGTGTGACCTTTGTCGGTACTTGGGTATTTACTGCCACTCCGACCTACACGGCGACTTATCAGTTTGTAACATCTGAAGGTACAAGTCAGACTTTACCATCTGCTTTGACCGCTCGTTTGTCTGGTAAGAACCAGACCGGCTTGGCAGATGGTAGTCAGGTCGGCGTGACAGGCATTGACACGACCGCCTACACCGATACTGCCAACAAGGGAACCTGGACCTTCCAAGGCTGGGACAAGCCTACGGCAACTGTTTCAGGTTCAAATGTGACCTTTGTCGGTCGCTGGTCCTTTACTGCTAATCCAACCTACACGGCGACTTATCAGTTTGTAACATCAGAAGGTACAAGTCAGACTTTACCATCTGCTTTGACCGCTCGTCTGTCAGGTAAGAACCAGACCGGCTTGGAAGATGGTAGCCAGGTCGGCGTGACAGGCATTGATACGACCGCCTACACCGATACTGCCAACAAGGGAACCTGGACCTTCCAAGGATGGGATAAGGACACCGCAACTGTTTCAGGTTCTAATGTGACCTTTGTCGGTACTTGGGTATTTACTGCCACTCCGACCTACACGGCGACCTATCAGTTTGTGACGGCCGATGACACAAGTCAGACTTTACCATCTGCTTTGACCGCTCGTCTGTCTGGTAAGAACCAGACCGGCTTGGCAGATGGTAGTCAGGTCGGCGTGACAGGCATTGACACGACCGCCTACACGGATACTGTTAACAAGGGAACTTGGACTTTCCAAGGTTGGGACAAGCCTACGGTAACTGTTTCGGGTTCTAATGTGACCTTTGTCGGACGTTGGTCCTTTACTGCCACTCCGACTTACACGGCGACCTATCAGTTTGCGACGGCCGATGGCACAAGTCCGACCTTGCCAGTTGCTTTGACCGCTCGTCTGTCAGGTAAGAATCAGACAGACCTGGAAGATGGTAGCCTGGTTGGCGTGACAGGCATTGACACGACCGCCTACACCGATACTGTTAACAAGGGAACCTGGACCTTCCAAGGATGGGACAAGCCTACGGCAACTGTTTCAGGTTCTAATGTGACCTTTGTCGGTACTTGGGTATTTACTGCCACTCCGACCTACACGGCGACCTATCAGTTTGTGACGGCCGATGGCACAAGTCCGACCTTGCCAGTTGCTTTGACCGCTCGTCTGTCAGGTAAGAACCAGACCGGCTTGGAAGATGGTAGTCAGGTCGGCGTGACAGGCATTGACACGACTGCCTACACGGATACTGTTAACAAGGGGACTTGGACCTTCCAAGGTTGGGACAAGCCTACGGCAACTGTTTCAGGTTCTAATGTGACCTTTGTCGGTACTTGGGTATTTATACCAGCTGTGGAACAGCCTATTTTGATTAGCTCACATGGCCTTAGCCAGACGATTGAGCCTTTGCCAGTCTTTGATGTTGCTTCGGATGCGGATGGTGATGGTTTTAGCAATGGAGACGAGTTAACCGCAGGTAGTGATCCTCTTTCCTCCCTCTCTCGCCCTCTTAGCTCACATGGTTCTAGCCAGACGATTGAGCCTTTGCCAGTCTTTGATGTTGCTTCGGATGCGGATGGTGATGGTTTTAGCAATGGAGACGAGCTAACCGCAGGTAGCGACCCTCTTTCTTCTGATTCTCGTCTACTTAGCTCACATGGTTCTAGCCAGACGATTGAGCCTTTGCCAGTCTTTGATGTTGCTTCGGATGCGGATGGTGATGGTTTTAGCAATGGAGACGAGTTAACCTCAGGTAGTGACCCTCTTTCTTCTGATTCTCGTCCACTTAGCTCACATGGCCTTAGCCAGGCAAGTCTGGTATCGCCTGCCACTCAGGGAGGTCAGCTAGTAATTGGGCCTCTGCAAGCCACTCAAGTTTCTGCTCCTCAGATGACCTCTGAGCCAGTAAGCTCCTTGCCGGTCGCCCCTCAATCCCGTCTGCCTCAGACAGGTGAGCGAGGTAGTCTCTTGTCCCTTGGGGTATTGGGACTAATAGCAGGGCTGTCAGGCTTAGTTGGTCGAAAAAAATCGACGGATTAACTTGTTCTCGAGGAAAATCAGTTGGTTAGATAGTAAGAGGCTGGTACAAAAGTCCAAACCCCAATATTAAAAGCGAACAAAGAAGGATTTCTGAAAATCAGAACCTCTCTTTGTTCGCTTTTTTGTTTTTTTAGTTTCATCAGGAGATAATTGTATAAGATTTCGAAAACTCAACATCTTTTTGTCCCAGCCTCTTTGCTTAAAAGCGTAATTTTTTCATCAATTCTTCCAGCTGGCCTTGTTCTTGTTGGGTCAGTTGGCTGAGGAGTTTGTCGGACTGTTCCTGTTCGTAGGCATGGAGGTCAGGGTAGACGGCCTTACCTTGGTCGGTCGGGTAAACCCGCTTGATTTTTTGGTTGTCGGGGTCGTCTTGGAGTTCCAGGTAGCCCAACTTGACCAATTTTTTGACCGCCCGAAAGCTGGTGGTCCGGTCAATGGACAGGTGGTCGGCCAGCTCGCCTAAAAACATGCCCTCCCGTTCGCAGGCACGGATGATGTAGATGAAGAGGTTGTTGTCTAAGCCCAGCTCTTTGAAGCGGTGGTTGGAGGTGGTCTGAACGCTGCGGCTGACCGAGCCAATGGTACGGATAATGGTAAACATGGCTTTAGTTTACCATCTTTTAATTGCTTTTGCAATTAAATGTCGCATTATTATTGCGTTTGCAACAAAAAGGTGCTATAATAGGTCATCTAGTTAAGGAGACCTGACATGTTACACTTTGAAAATGACTACAATGAGGGAATTCACCCAGCCCTCTTAGAAGCTCTGCTATTGACCAATACCGAAAACCTCTCAGGCTATGGAACCGATCCTTATAGCCAGCTGGCGGCTGATAAGATTCGTCAGGCCTGTGCCTGCCCTGAAGCGGCGGTCTTTTTCCTGACGGGGGGGACCCAGACCAATCAGGTGGCGATTGCGACCCTGCTGCGTCGCAATGAGGGGGTGGTGTCGCCAGAGACGGGCCATATCGCCACCCACGAGGCTGGGGCTATCGAGTACACGGGCCACAAGGTCCTGCCCCTGCCTCAGGTGGACGGCAAGCTCCAGGCGGCGGACCTCTCAGCCTACCTGGAGGCCTTTGAAGCCAACCCTGCCAAGGCCCACACCGTCGCACCTGGCATGGTTTACATCTCCCACCCGACCGAGTACGGCACCCTTTACAGTCGAGCGGAACTAGAGGCTCTGACCGCCGTTTGCCGGGCCCACCAGATCCCCCTCTTCCTTGACGGGGCCCGCTTGGCCTATGGCTTGGCGGCGGAAACGGATGTGGATTTGCAGGCAATAGCAGAGCTTTGTGACGTCTTTTACATCGGAGGCACCAAGATTGGGGCCATCTCAGGTGAGGCCCTGGTCTTCACCAAAAACAATCAGCCCCGTAACTTCACCAGCCTAGTCAAACAACACGGGGCCCTGCTGGCCAAGGGGCGGCTCTACGGGGTTCAGTTTGACCGTTTCTTTACCGATAACCTCTACTGGGAGATTGGCCGAAAGGCCATCGACTTGGCCAAGCAGGTCAAGGCTATCCTCTTGGAAAAAGGCTACCAGCTCTACATGGACTCCCCAACCAACCAACAATTTGTCATCCTGACAAATGAAAAACTGGCTGACCTAGCCAAGCAGGTGGTTTACACCATCTGGGAACCCTATGACGACCAGCACACGGTTATCCGCCTTTGCACCAGTTGGTCCACCACCCAGGAAGATGTGGATGCCTTGAAAGCCATTCTCTAAAGGCAAGCAGCCCCCAAACCAGACGGTTTGGGGGCTTTTTGATTGGGTGTTAGTCTTGACCAGACTTCCAAGCCAGGTAGAGACAAGAGAGGCCAAGGATGCCTATTAGATAGGACCAAAATGGGGTCTGAAACAATAATTTAATAGGAAAAATAAAGAACATTTCCCAAAGCTTACCTTGCCAAGTCAGGCCATCAAGCTTAGGCCAAACATCCCAACGATAGGAAGCTGGCGAATTTTGGTAGGTGAGTTGAAGGCTTAAGAACTGGACTCCGAAAACACTGGCAAGTGATAAACAATAGCGCTGATACCGTTTCTTAAAGGCTTTCTGAGAGGCCTCATCAGAGAAAATCACGTCCTCACGCGCCTGGTCCGTCATCTGGAAGTAGCTGGTGTAGTTCTTTTTGCTGCCAGGAATGACTGCCCAGCCCGCATCTTGAAAGAGAGTCAAATAGTCCATGT
The DNA here is from genome assembly GCF_057748235.1 of Streptococcus sp. ZY171113. Taxonomy (NCBI): domain Bacteria; kingdom Bacillati; phylum Bacillota; class Bacilli; order Lactobacillales; family Streptococcaceae; genus Streptococcus; species Streptococcus sp. ZY171113. The sequence continues at coordinate 1,935,506 of NZ_CM173243.1, read as the reverse complement.
AGTCGGCACGGCTAGCATGTTGCTGGAAGTCTAACCGCACGGTCGGGACAGCCCCCGTTTGAGGCACAAACTCATACTGGGCCAGGTAGGGATTGACCCCAACCAGGCGGTACCCCTGGGCCTGAACAGCGTTAATCCATTCTTCCTCGGCGGTCAGGCTTGAAAACAGCTTAAATTTTTTCATGGTCGTCTCCTTATAGGTTTTTGGTTTGGGCTAAAGCCAATAGCTGACGCAGGCGAGCGGTTTCCTCCTTGAGCACCTCTTGTCCTAGAGAACTGAGGGCGTAAACCTTACGCCTGGCATCGGTTGAGGGGGCGTTGACAATCCAGCCCAGCTTGAGCAGGTTGTCGATGGCCCCGTACATGGTTCCTGCAGCAATCCTGACCTGGCCCTGGCTCATGGCCTCAACGGTCTGCATGATGGCGTAGCCGTGGGCAGGCTCCAAGAGTGCCAAGAGGATGTAGTAGGTGGTCTCGGTCAGGGGAAAATAAGAGGGTCGATTCATTTGGAGCTCCTTTCTATATTGTTTGAATGTATCGGTCAACTGTATAGTTTGATTATATATCGCCAGACTGTATATGTCAAGGAAAAAGGTGCTGGCAGGTCAATTTTTAGCAGCTCTGCCATTTTCCAAAAGAAAAACCCCTCGACGGCTGTCGAGAGGAGAGGGCTTAACCTCGGAAGCGTTGGAGGAACTCCTTGGTCCGTTCTTCCTGCGGGTTTTCAAAAATCTGTTGTGGGGTGCCTTCTTCGGCAATCAGGCCCTTGTCCATGAAGATGACCCGGTCAGAAACCTCCTTTGCGAAGGCCATTTCGTGGGTCACGATGATCATGGTCAGGCCTGAATGGGCCAAATCCTGCATGGTTTTGAGCACCTCGCCCACCATTTCAGGGTCCAGGGCTGAGGTTGGCTCGTCAAAGAGGATAACCTCAGGGTCAACCGACAGGGCACGGGCGATGGCTACCCGTTGCTTTTGACCGCCTGACAGCTGTTTTGGCTTGGCTGACCAGTATTGCTGGCCCAAACCAACCTTTTCCAGGTTGGCCTTGGCAATGGCTTCCGCTTCTGAGCGGTCCCGTTTGAGCACCGTTGTCTGGGCCACGATGGTGTTTTCCAAAACGTTGAGGTTGTCAAAGAGGTTGAAGGACTGGAAGACCATGCCGACCTTTTCACGGTAGGTGGTCAATTCAAAGCCCTTGGCCATGATGTTGAGGCCGTGGAAGAGGATGGTGCCTTCTGTTGGTTGCTCCAAGAGGTTGATGGACCGCAGGAAGGTTGATTTACCTGAACCAGATGAGCCGATGATGGAGATGACCTCACCAGCCTTGACCGTCAAGGAGATGTCCTTGAGGACCTGGTTTTGGCCGTAGGATTTTTTCAGGTGTTTGATTTCTAGGATTGTATTAGTCATGGGTGCCTCCGATGGAAGTGGTGATGGTTCCGCCCGTGTAGTCGTCAGCGTCCATGAATTTTTCCAACAGACGCAGGATATAGGTGACGCTCAGGGTCAGGATAAAGTAAATAGCAGCAATCAGGGTAAAGGTCTGGAAGTATTGGTAGGTCTGGGTAGCCACGGTGTTTCCGGTAAAGTAAAGTTCAACCACGGAAATCACGTTGAGGACCGAGGTGTCCTTGATGTTAAGGACAAATTCGTTACCGATAGACGGTAGAACGTAGCGGAAGACCTGGGGCAGGACCACCTTGATCATGGTCTGACGGTGGGTGAAGCCAAGAGCAGTTGCCGCCTCGAACTGGCCCTTGTCAACAGCATGAATGGCTCCGCGGATGGTTTCGCTCATGTAGGCCCCTGTATTGATGGCTACAATCAGGATGGCCGCCAGGGTTCTGTCCAAACTAATGCCGAAAGCCTGGGCTGTTCCGTAGTAGATAACCATGGATTGAACAATCATAGGGGTACCACGGAAGATTTGAACGTAGGTGTTGATCAACCAGCCCACCGCTTTTTGCAGGCCAACCAGAAGGGAACCCTGGGCGGCAGGGGCGGTCCGAAAGACCCCGATACCAAAGCCAATCCCTGACCCAATCAGGGTGCTGGTGATGGCGATAAAGAGGGTCATGGCAGTTCCGCTCAAGAGGGCCTGCCAGTTGTCGGTCAGGATGGACCAGACCTGAGCCAGGAAGGCTGGTTTCTGGTCTGCTTCCTCGGTTACAGGTTGCAGGGGAACCACCTGGTCCATGAGGGCTTGTTGGTCAGGAATGCTGGCCAGCACCTGGTTAACGGTGGCTTTCAAGCCTTCCTGACCCTTGCGAATCCCGATGGCCAGGTCCACGTCATCAGAGCTAACCTCAAAGCCGTCTGTCGGCACAATCATCTTGAACTGTTTAGAGGCCACTTCAGCGGCCACCCCGTCAGGACGGTCGGTCACATAGGCGTCGATGATGCCCGACAGGAGGGCCTGACGGATTTGCGAGAAGTCGCCCATGGCCGTTTCCTGCTTGGCACCTTGGATTTGGTCAATGATGCCGTAGAGGTAGGTTCCCTGCTGGGAGGTGATTTTGGCCCCAGCAAAGTCGCTGAGGGTTTTGGCTTTGGCAAAATCGCTGTCGCTACGAACGACTAGGACTGGCTCCGACCGGTAGTAGGTATCGGAGAAGTCGATTTCCAGCCGTCGCTCCTCAGTTGGGCTCATGCCGGCGATAATCAGGTCCACCTTGCCAGAAGTCAAGGCTGGAATCAGACCAGTAAAGTCGGTCTTGACCACCACTGGGGTCTTGCCCAGCTGCTCGGCGATTTTCTTAGCGACCTGAACGTCGTAGCCGTTGGCGTATTGATTGGTGCCCTCGATGGGGATGGCCCCGTTGCTATCGTCGCTCTGGGTCCAGCTAAAGGGGGCAAAGGCAGCGTCCGTGCCGATTCGCAGGTACTGGTCCTCTTGGGCCGAGACGCGGCCAACGCCTAAAACGATTAGGGTTAATAGGGTAAAAAGACTGAAAAGTAGTTTTTTCATAGAGTGCCTCCTGTAAATTTTTTTTGCCGAATGGAACCTTTAGCTGACCGCTAAAGGGTTAGGAATGGGCAACCTCGACCTGCATCTGGTTAGCCCCTGTCGTGTAGTGGTCGGTGTCAAAGCGTTTTTCCACCGCCCGCAGGATTCGGGTCACAGTGAAGGTCAAAACAAAGTAGATGACCGCAATCACGGTGAAGGTTTGGAAGTATTGGTAGGTCTGGGTAGCAACCGTGTTACCAGAGAAGTAGAGCTCCACCACCGAAATCACGTTGAGGACAGAGGTGTCCTTGATGTTGATGACGAACTCGTTACCCGTCGCTGGCAGGATGTTGCGGATGACCTGGGGCAGAACCACCTTTTCCATGGTCTGGTTGTGGGTAAAGCCCAGAGCAGTCGCTGCCTCAAACTGGCCCTTATCAACCGCCTGGATGCCCCCACGAACAATCTCGCTCATGTAGGCACCTGTGTTGATGGAAACGATGAAGATGGCCGCCAGGGTTCGGTCCAGGTTGAGACCGAAAGCCTGAGCAGTACCGTAGTAGATAACCATGGACTGTACAATCATTGGCGTGCCACGGAAAACCTCGATATAGACGTTAATCAGCCAACCGCCGATTTTTTGGACAATAGCTAGCGCTTTGTTGGCAGCTTTTGGTGCGGTACGGAAAACCCCGATGGCCAGACCGATGAGGGTACCAGCTACCGTCCCGACGATGGAAATCAAGAGGGTCATGCCTGTACCGTTCAGAAGAGACTTCCAGTTACCCGTAAAGATGTTCCAAGCCTGTTTCAAGAAGGATGGTTTCTCACCTTCTTCCTCAGCCAGAGGCTGGAGAGGAATCATGCTGTCCATGAGCTTGGTCTGCTCTTCCTGTGGGAAGTCAGCCAGGACCTCGTTGACCATGGCCATGTTGCTGTCACCTTTTCGCATACCGATGGCCAGGGCCACGTCAGACTCGCTGACCTCAAAGCCCTCTTCCAGAGAAATCATGGTGAAATCCTTGGAGGCCAACTGGGCAGAAATGCCGTCTGGTCGCTCAGACACGTAGGCATCAATGATGCCTGATTGCAGGGCCTGACGCATCTGACCAAAGTCACCCATTGCCGTTTGCTGGGACACGCCCTCGATTTGGCTAATCAGGTTGTAGAGGTAAACGCCCTGCTGGGAGGTTACCTTGGCTCCAGAAAAGTCAGCCAGGCTCTTGGCCTTGGCATAGTCGCTGTCGCTTCGGACAACCAGCACTGGCTCAGAGGTGTAGTAGCTGTCTGAGAAATCAATCTCCAGCTTACGTTCCTCGGTCGGGCTCATGCCTGCGATGATCAGGTCAATCTTGCCAGACGTCAAGGCTGGAATCAGACCAGACCAAGAGGTCTTGACCACCACCAATTCCTTGCCCATCTTGTCGGCAATTTTCTTGGCCACTTGGACATCGTAACCGTTGGCGTATTGGCTGGTGCCCTCGATGGGAACGGCACCGTTTGAATCATCGTCCTGGGTCCAGTTGAAGGGGGCGTAAGCGGCCTCCATGCCGACACGCAGGACATCATCAGCGGCCTGAACAGGGCTTACTCCTGAAACCACAAGAATCAAGAGGGCCAGGCAGGCCAGTAATCGTTTGAACATTTGAATCTCCTAAATTGTTAATGATTTTACTATTGTACTAGAAACTGTCAGAATTTTCAATAACAACGATAATGAATTCGTTTTCATTTTCACAAGGGTGGTTGAGCTCCCCAAAACCAGCTGATTGCTCTGCCATTTCCCAAACGAAAAAGCCCCGAAGGGCTAGACGTTTAGGGCTTGTGCTGGGCCTCCCACTGGTCGATGCCCCAGCGGTGGCTACCCCGTTTGAGCTTGGCCTTGGCCTCGGAGACGGGGAACCAGGCCAGGTTGTTGAAGTCCTCTAGGGGCTGGCCAGCCTCCGTAAAGCTGGTCACCTCATAGATGTAGGCAGGGTTGTAGTAGTGGGTGTCCCGATGGCTGGAGTAGAAGTACTCATCAGCCTGGCCGTAGTAGCGACCCAGAGTAGCGGTGAAGCCCAGCTCCTCAAGCAGTTCCCGCTCCAGGGCCTTGAAATGGTCTTCGCCCGCCTCAATCTCGCCACCAGGCAGGAACCAGGCCCCGTTTGGCGCCTGAACCAGGATGATTTGGGTCTTGTCGGGGCTTGGAATGACGGCATAGACGCCGTAGCGGTTTTGATAGGTCACATGGGCCTGTCGCTGGCCAAAGGTTGGATTGGTCATGGGGTACCTCGTTTGCTTTTTCCTTATTATAGCAAAAGACAGGCAAAAAGGCTCGTGTTTTGAGCCTTTTTGTTGGGTATTTTTGGAAAATCGCAGAGTTTAGTCCTTGAGCCCTTTATAAACCAGAGCCAGACCAGTAAAAAATAGCCAGTTGAGTAAGGACAGAACAATCCCTATTCTTGCCAAATTGAAGTCATCATCCAACAGGCTGCCATCTGGCAAGAAAATTTGTCGTGCATTGAGGAGCCAGAGAGCCGAAAGGCTACTGACACTCATTAAACCAAGGCCAATTGGCGTTTTGTATGCTATTTTCATGACATCTCCTTTGATTTAGTCATAAAACAATCATCCTTCCTGCTTCATCTTCCTCTATTATACATAATTTAGTTAAAAATGGCAAATTCCCGTGAAATATAAAAAAAGTAAAAAAAAAAACGCATAAAAAATTGACCAAATAAAGTATATATGTTAAAATAAAGATGAGAAAATAGAAAGCTTGTTAGTCTATAGAGGGCGGGATTATTTCTGCCCTCTATTTTAGAATAAGGAATGCACTATGAAAAAACTATTTATACTCATATCCAACCTGCTTGCTAGTTTGTTCTTTGTTTGGGTATTTACCATTTGGACTGATACCTATGTTTCCCATTATTACCCCAACGTTGTTGTACGTGATTCTTCCCCTGAAACAACTTTTCAGCATGTTGCTACACGCTTGGAAAAACTAGCAGAAGAAACGGATAGCTTTATTGCGATTCAACACCAAGATCCCAACTCAGAAGGTACTACTGTTTTTTCTTATACGACCTTTGGGGACGGAAAGTTGCCTGATGGGCTTCAGGAAAGAAAGCTTGAAGACGCTCAAAGTGGCAGTGTTGAAACGAATTACTTTATATTTGATGGACACCTAGATATTCACTTGCTAAGGGAGGAGCTAAGTCAACTTGGCTTGACTAACATGCACCTGACGATTCCGTCTAAACTATCTACTTTAGTGTCTATCTTTAATAACGGATTTCAGTTAATCAGTCTATTGATTTTCATCTTAACCTTTGGAGCACTGACTTTAATTAGTCAAATTAGCCAATTACGGTCGTCGGGCATTCGCCTCATTTCAGGAGAGAAACGGTGGTCCATTTTCCTTAGACCAGTTGGTGAGGATTTGAAAGGGATAGCTGTTGGTTTCAGTTTAGCTGGCGTGCTCACTGTTGTTTTGCAAAAAATTCTGTCGCTTCCAACGGAATCCCTAATGACCATAGGAGCAGGCTTGCTCAGTTATAATCTTATCTTGTTGTTGATCTCCCTGTTTTTCGCTCAACTCTTCGCAGTTGGGATAAAAAAGGTACACCTGATGCAGATTATAAAAGGGCAAGTGCCTGTTAGAGGCATCATTAGTTTGATTTTAATCGGCCAACTATTAGCGGTTATTATTGTGACGCTGGGAATAGGGAGTAGCTTAAAGTATTCCCAAGCCTGGCAACAGCATCGGATAGGAGAAGAGGCCTGGAGTCAGGAAAGACAGCTGACTATCCTATCAATTAGCCGTGAAGGAATGAGTCCTGGTTTTGATGAACAAGCTCAAAGACAGCGCAGAATTTGGTATCAATTGATGGATCTGGCTGTTTCAGAACAAAAGGCCTTCTTATCCAGACACCAGTTACTGGAACGGATCTCGCAAAACGGTATGGCTTCCTCTAAAAACTTGACAACCTCTACAGAATGGCACGATTACAGCCCGAATGGCAATGTCCTTATCGTCACACCGCAATACCTGGAGCGTCAAAACATTCCTGTAGATACAATCATTGAGCAAAAGATGAATCACCTTGATGTAGGGGAGTTTGTCTTATTGTTACCTGAACACCTCCGTTCAGAGGAAGAGCAGTACAAGTCTATTTTTGAAGACGACTTAACCAGCCGTATGTCTAGTCAAGATGAGCAACAGCAAATGACTGCGACGGTAGGTTATTTGGAATCAGGTCAGGATCGTTTTGTCTATAATACGACCCCTATTTCCTACCAGCAGTTTTTGAAAGATCCAATCATCATTGTTGTGACACCCCAATCAACTGGCCCACAGTCCATGATGTTTTGGTTAGACGCAGTTCAGAACTATACTCTCTTTAATCAGCTATCTGACGCCCAAGAGCTTATCCAGAGACAAGGTATTGAAAATTGGGTCTCAGAAATGCCATCAGGATATAACAACTATATCACATTGTCGAATAATATCCAGAGGGAACGTTGGCTAATGCTAGCAGGAGCTGTGCTTGGGATTGCAACTTCAATCTTGTTGTTTAACACCATGAATAGGCTCTACTTTGAAGAATTTAGACGTGCCATTTTCATCAAACGCATTGCAGGTCTCAGGTTCTTAGAAATCCATCGCACTTATCTCTTGGCTCAACTGGGTGTGTTTTTACTGGGATTTGTTGCGAGTGTATTTCTTCAGGTAGAGATAGTAGTTGCTTTCTTAGTCTTGTTACTCTTTACTGGTCTATCTCTTTTACAGTTACATGTCCAAATGCAGAAAGAAAACAAGATGTCCATGCTTGTTTTGAAGGGAGGTTAATATGATTGAACTGAAACAGGTGAGTAAATCTTTTGGAGAACGAGAGTTATTTTCGAATCTTTCAATGACATTTGAGGCTGGAAAAGTCTATGCCTTAATTGGTTCAAGTGGTAGCGGAAAAACAACCTTGATGAACATGATGGGGAAATTAGAGGCTTATGATGGGACGATTTTTTACCGAGGTAAAGACTTGGCCAATTATAAATCGAGTGATTTTTTCCGTCACGAATTGGGCTACCTCTTCCAGAACTTTGGTTTAATTGAAAATCAAACCATTGAAGAAAATCTCAAACTTGGTCTCATCGGTCAAAAATTGAGCAAGTCAGAGCAGCGGGCGAGACAGAAGCAGGCCTTAGATCAGGTTGGTTTGTCCTATCTTAACTTAGACAAACGTATTTTTGAGTTGTCAGGAGGAGAGTCACAACGGGTTGCCTTGGCAAAAGTTATCTTAAAGAATCCACCCTTTATTTTGGCGGATGAGCCAACAGCCTCAATAGACCCAGCGACCTCTCAGTTGATTATGGAGATTTTACTGTCGCTTCGTGAGGATAACAGACTAATCATTATCGCGACCCACAATCCAGCAATCTGGGAAATGGCTGATGAAGTGGTCGCTATGGATAGCCTGAAATAAGATTCTTTGTTTGCAATAGTGCTTTTGGTTGCTGAAATACTATTTTGAATTAATATTTGGAGTTAATTTACAATTGAATTTTATTAGTATTACAGAGCCCTTAACAGCCGACTAATGTGTGATTGTTTGACAAAAGCAACCTCAGATGATACGGGCTTTTCAACACCCTTAGCTAATCTTCGAGAGTGGTTCAACCAAGAAAAAGTTCGCTCAACCACCCAAGGTTTGGGAATGATTTGCCAGTTGCCCTTAATTTTTCAGAACGATCTACTGGGCAGCCAACCTCCTCAAGCATCATCTCTTCAAAACTGTTCCGATAACCAGCATCGGCTGAAAAAGCCTTGATGGTTTGGAATTGTCCCATCACTTTACGAGCCACTAAAAAGCCTGATTTTATGTCGTGTCAATGAGCTGCATGAACCACGACATCAAGAAGATTCCCATGGTATCAACAAGGATGTGGCGCTTCCTCACAGTTGGGTAAGGAGGGAAATCATGGGGGAGCATGCGTCATTGGCAGCCTGTTTTGGTGATAGACAAGGTTGCGTTCACGAGTTCTCGTTTAGACCATTTATAGGTCCGGTGTTTGGAAAAATAGGGCTCAAGTTTAGCCCATTCTTGATTGGTTAAATCAGTATCAGATGATTGTCGTGTCCTATCTTTAGTTTAACATTTTTTGTGAATACAGGTTCTAAATGATAGAGAGTATCATCTAACAGAAATAGCTGCCTGAATCACACCGTTTAGAGGTGGTTCAGGCAGCTATTTCGATGTTATTGGGTTGATAGGGGTCTTGTTAAGATTAGATAATGACTGTCAGTTGATTGGAAATTTTTCTGAAAATCATAGCCATCCCATCCATCTTTTTAACCTAGTCCTCCTCAGTCGTCTCGGTTTCTACTGTAGCCTCAGGTTTAGCTTTCTGAGCCGACTTGATGACGATGGTGCCCTTGCTGTTGAGGACGGCCTTGAGGGCCTTTTCGGTCGGGTTGTCTAGGTAGAAGTCAGTCAGGGCATCCTCGATGTGGTCTTGGATGGTCCGACGCAAGGGTCTTGCCCCCATTTTCGGGTCGTAGCCCAGGTCAACCAATTTTTCCTTGACCTTGTCGGTCACCTGCAAGCTGATGCCTCGCTTGTCCAGACGGGCATTGACATCGGCCAGCATGAGGTCAACGATGGTCAGGAGACTGTCCTTGGTCAGAGGCTGGAATTCGATGATGCCGTCAAAACGGTTCATGAATTCTGGGCTGAAGAAGTCGCCCAAGTGACTGAGAACGGAGTTGGTACGGCCTTCACGGGCGGCCCCGAAACCGACAGAAGCCTCAACCTTGCCAGTTCCAGCGTTGGAGGTCATGATGACGATGGCATCCTTGAAGCTGACCGTCCGCCCTTGGCCATCGGTCAAACGGCCATCGTCCAGAACCTGCAAGAACATGTGAAGGACGTCAGGGTGGGCCTTCTCAACCTCATCCAAGAGAATGAGGGAGTAAGGATTGCGACGGACTTTTTCAGTTAGCTGACCAGCCTCATCGTAGCCCACATAGCCCGGAGGGGCACCGACCAGCTTGGCCACGGCGTGTTTTTCCATGTACTCGCTCATGTCAAAGCGAATCATGCTATCAGCTGAGCCAAAGAGTTCGACCGCCAGCTGCTTAGACAGCTCGGTCTTGCCGACACCTGTTGGCCCGACAAAGAGGAAGGAGCCGATAGGTCGGTTTGGTGAGCCTAGACCCACGCGATTGCGGCGGATGGCCTTGGCAATCTTGTCCACGGCGTCGTCCTGGCCGATAACAGCGGCCTTGAGGTCTTGGGCCAGATTGACCAGCTGGGTCTGCTCTTTTTCCTTGAGGTCGCCGACAGGAATGCCAGTTTTCTCCTCGATGATGGCCTCGATGGTCTTTTCAGTGATGATTGGGGTGTCCTGGTCGTCCAGTTTTTGCTTCTGGAGTTCCTTGTATTTGGCAATCTGGTCACGGAAATAGGCGGCCCGCTCGTAATCCTCGTCCCGTGTGGCTTGATTTTTCAAGTGTTCCGCCTCAATCAACCGCTTGTCCAAATCCTTAGGGTCGATAAAGTTGAGGGTCAAGTTGAGCTTGGAACCCGCCTCGTCCAGCAGGTCAATGGCCTTGTCAGGCAGAAAGCGGTCTTGAATGTAGCGGTTGGACAGGATGGCCGCTGCTGAGATGGCCTCATCCGTGTAGCGGACATGGTGGTAGTCTTCGTATTTTTTCTGGATGCCCTTGAGGATGGTGATGGTTTCATCAACGCTTGGCTCATCAACCTTGACCGGCTGCATGCGGCGTTCCAGAGCGGCATCCTTCTCGATGATCCGATATTCTTTCAGGGTGGTGGCACCAACCAGCTGAAGTTCGCCCCGTGCCAGAGCTGGTTTGAGGATGTTGCCAGCGTCCATGTTGCCGTCAGAGGTGCCGCCAGCACCAACCAGTTCATGGATTTCGTCAATGAACAAGATGACATCATCTCGTTTGCGGAGCTCGTCCATGAGCTTCTGCATCCGTTCTTCAAATTGACCTCGGATGCCAGTTCCTTGAACCAGGCTGACCACATCTAGGCGGATGACCTGCTTGCCTTGAAGTTTTTGAGGCACGCTGCCGTCGATGATTTTCTGGGCTAGGCCCTCGACAACAGCAGTCTTACCAACACCAGGCTCTCCAATCAAGACAGGGTTGTTCTTGGTGCGGCGGTTGAGGATTTCGATGACCCGGACAATTTCCTCATCTCGGCCGATGACAGGATCAATGCCCCCTTTTCGAGCAATGTCGGTGATGTTGGTTCCAAACTCGTCCAGCAGGCCCTTTTCACGAGGTGGTTCCTGTGGGGCTTGCGGCCTGCGGCCTCGCCCATCGCCCCCTCGGCCGCCCCCGCTCTGGGTTGGCGGGGTGTTGGGCAGGTTGGGGTTGAAGGCACGGAAATTGTTCAAATCCGCAAAGAAGTCATCAAAGAGGGGGTCAAGAGAAGCTTTTTCCTTGTGCTGATGAAAGGGATTGAGGGGGCTGTTTTTAGGGTCAGCCTTCATGATTTTGTAGCAGTTTTGGCAGAGGTCCACCTGCCCCTGCTTACCGTTAACGCTGGTGTAAAGGTGAATGGTGGAATCGTTGAGTTGACAGTTTTGACAAAGCATAATACTACCTCCAAAGTCTGACCATTACTGACAAAGGTCAAAGATGGTCAAAATCTTACCTTCATTATAGCACCATTTAGCTAAAATGCCAAAGAAAAAGTGGGGGTGTCAGCAGAGGTGGGGCTAGGGCAATTGTTTTGAAAGTTTTCTAGAAAGTTTCTGAAAAAACCTCAAAAAATTCCCCTCCGCTCTCAAACTCCCTCTGCTCTGCCATTTTCCAAAACAAAAAAAGACCAGAGCTTGTGCTCCGATCCTTGTGCTTATTTACCGAATAGGCCTTTAACCTTGTCCAAGAGACCGCCTGCTTGTTTTTCAACGTCAAGCCCCAGGTCTTTAGCCTTGTCAAGCACACCGTCAAGGCCCTTGCTCAGGTCAAGGCCGTCCAAAAGGCCCTTAGCCTTGTCAAAGTACTCGCCAAGGTCGTCCTTGTGCTCGTTGATGAAGTCTTTAGCAGCGTTAAAATCGCCTTTAGCGATCAGTTCTTTGGCTTTGTCAAGCAGTTCATTTGGGTTCATGATGATACCTCTTTCTTTTGATAGCTTATTAAACCATATTTTCCCTTAGCTTTCAAGGATTTTGTACTAGCAGGGCGACAGGTTCAGGGACCTCTAACTGGCCGGAGGGCTTGAGTTTCCCTGTTTTGGGGTCAATAGCCAAGCTGAGCACCAGGTTACTGTTTAGGCAGGCTACCAAGAGCCAGTCACCTTGTGGGCTGATGGACATGGCTCTGGGGTGTTGGCCTGGCAGCGTCAGCCATTCTCCCAAGGCCAAATCCCCATCGCTCAGGACATCAAAGCGAACCAGGCTATCGTGGCCACGGTTGGAGGCATAGAGGAAACGGCCATCAGGCGTGAGGCTGAGGCTTCCTGCCCAGCTGTCGCCAGTCGTCCCCTCAGGCAGGGTATCCAGGCTCCGATAAAGCTCAAACTCTCCGCAACCGTCATAAAAGAGGATGTGCAGGCGATTGTCTTTTTCGCCCAGCAGGAAAACCATTTTTTTATCGGGGTGGAAGACCAGCTGGCGAGGGCCTGTCCCTGGTGGCAGGTCCAGCTGGCTAACAGCAGTCCAGTTCTTACCATCGGTCTTGTAGCAGGCCAGGCGGTCCTGGCCCATGAGGGCGACTAAGAGGAGGCCATCCGTTGTTTGCCCAACAAAATGAGGGTGGCTATCTGAACCGAGTTGCAGGCGACTGGTCAGGTTTAGCTGACCACTTGAGCTAACCTGATAGGTCAGGATGTCTCCCGTGTGGTAGTTGGCAGTGTAGGCTACCCCTTCTTTGGGGAGATAGGTCAGGTGGCAGGCAGGAAGTGGCTCTTCAAGCACCTGACTGATCAGGTCGCCCTGGGCAGAAAAAACGGCCAAACCCGCCCTGTCTCCAGATTTCAGGAGGCTGAGTATCTTGCCGTCAGGCGTTTGGATTAGGGCGGAAGATTGCTGAGCAAGAGCGAATGGGGCCAATTCACGGAATTGGCCCGTCTGTCTATCAATCGTCGTTCGGTAAAGGTGTTTGCTCCCTTGTTTGCCATAAGTGCCGATAAAGAGAGCGTATTCAGGATAGGTCATGCCGTTATTATAACATACAAGAAAGATTGGGACAAGATAATCATGGTTAAAATCAACTTTTTACTCAAGAAAATGGTATAATCAAGACAAGTTATTGGAACAAGGCGATGAAGGAGGAGATATGGTTAAGTTAGCGACCATCTGTTACATTGACAACGGGGAGGCCCTGCTCCTCATGCACCGCAACAAGAAACCCAACGATGTCCATGAGGGCAAGTGGATCAGCGTCGGTGGCAAACTAGAAGCTGGTGAGAGCCCAGAAGACTGTGCCAAGCGAGAAATCTTGGAAGAAACGGGACTGGTCGTGACCCAGATGCGGCTGGCAGGCATCATCACCTTTCCAGAATTTACCCCTGACAACGACTGGTACACCTATGTCTTTAAGGTGACGGGTTTTGAGGGTCAGCTGGTAGAGGACTGTGTAGAAGGCACCCTGGAATGGGTCCCCTACGACCAGGTCTTGGACAAGCCCACCTGGGAGGGGGATTATGAGATGTTCAAGTGGGTGATTGACAACCGACCCTTTTTCTCAGCCAAGTTGACCTATGGTGCTGACCAGACCTTGGTGGGGAAAGAGGTTATCTTCTACGACAACTAACTGGCCGCTCGGCTATTGCCCCAAGAAATGGAGAATGATATGGATAATGATAAACGTTTTGATTTAAGTTGGTTTTTCAAATGGTTTTTGGACAAAAAGAGCGTGGTGGTGCTCTTGGTCAGTTTGCTGGTCTTTCTCAACCTCTTTGTCTTGACCAAGATTAGCTTCCTCTTTGAGCCTGTTTTGTCCTTTTTGGCAGTGATTTTGTTGCCTGTGGTTATCTCAGGCCTGCTCTACTACCTGCTCAACCCCATCGTGCTTTGGTTGGAAAAATACGGCATGTCCAAAATTGGAGCCATCACGACCGTCTTTTTCTGGGTGATTTTGCTCCTCATCTTGGGTCTTGCCAGTGTTATTCCCATGCTGCAAAGCCAGCTCATGTCCTTTGTGACTAACCTGCCTAGTTACATTGAGACGGTGGAGCGTCAGGTGATTGAACTCCTGCAAGAACCACGGTTCGAGGCCATTCAGCCTCAGCTGGAGGGCATGATTGATACGGTCAGCCAAAGGGCTATTGAGTACGTTCAGGAGTTTTCTAGAAGTGCAGTGGATTGGGCCAGTAATTTTGCCTCCGCCATTGCTAGGGTTGCGGTTGCGGTCATGATTTCGCCCTTTATCATCTTTTACCTCTTGAGGGACGGCAAGTCCCTCAAGGACAAGATTGCGGCCTTCTTTCCAACCCCAGCCCGTCAATCCACTCGCCGTGTCTTATCGGCCATTAACCAGCAACTGGCTGGCTATGTTCAGGGCCAGGTGACCGTGGCCATCGTGGTCGGCTTCATGTTTTCCATCATGTTTAGCATCATTGGCCTGCCCTATGCCGTGACTTTCGGTATCGTGGCTGGGGCCCTCAACATGGTGCCTTACCTGGGGAGTTTTTTGGCCATGGTTCCCGTGGTGATTCTAGGTTTAGTGGACGGGCCTGTCATGTTGGCCAAGGTTTTGGTGGTCTTTGTTATCGAACAGACCATCGAGGGACGGTTTGTGACCCCCTTGATTTTGGGAAATAAGCTGAGCATTCATCCCATTACCATCCTCTTTGTCCTGTTGACGGCAGGGTCCATGTTTGGGGTCTGGGGCGTTCTCTTGGGCATCCCAATCTATGCCTCCGTCAAGGTGGTCTTGAGTGAATTGTTTAACTGGTACAAGGCTGTCAGCGGCCTTTACACCGAGGAAGTGGAGGACAATCATGACCAATAGTGAAAAAATGTTGGCCTGTCTGGACCGTCAAGACCTGGCTGGTGCAGACAAATACTTCAAGCGGGCCCTGGACCAAGATGACCAAGAAGTCTTGGTGGAGCTGGGCGAATACCTGGAAGCCATCGGCTTCTACCCCCAAGCCAAGCTGGTCTATGAACGATTGGCAGCTACCTATCCCCATGTCAACCTGAGTCTGGCCCAGATTGCCAGCGAAGACGGGGAGACTGAGGCGGCCTTTGCCTACCTGAGCCAAATCAGCGAGGACAGCGAGGACTATGTGACAGCTCTTCTAGTCATGGCAGACCTCTACGACGCCGAAGGCTTGACCGATGTGGCCAGGGACAAGCTCCTTCTAGCCAGCCAGCTCAGTTCGGAGCCTCTGGTGACCTTTGGTTTGGCCGAATTGGAGCTGGCCTTGGAAGACTATCAGGCGGCCATTGACCACTATGCCCTCTTGGATAACCGAGACATCTTAGCGGCAACTGGCATTTCCACCTATGAGCGGATTGGTCGGGCCTACGCCAATTTGGGTAAGCTGGAAGCGGCCACCCAGTTCTTGGAGAAGGCTTTAGAGATTGAGCATGATGACCAGACCCTCTTTGAACTGAGCACCCTTTACTTTGAACAAGAGGATTATCAGCGGGCCTGCCTGTCCTTCAAGCAGTTGGAGACCCTGAGCCCAGACTTTGCTGGCTACGAGTACGTCTATGCCCTGGCCTTGCAGGCCGACCACCAAGGTCAAGAAGCACTGCGATTGGCCCAGCAAGGCCTGAGAAAGAACCAGTTTGATGGCCAACTCCTACTCTTGGCCAGTCAGCTGGCCTATGAGGCCAAGGATGGGGAGCTGGCAGAGGCCTATCTCAAACAGGTTCTGGCTTTGGATGCTGAAGACCAGGAGGGGCTGTTCCGCCTGGCCAACCTTTACCTGGAGACCGAGCGGTACGAGGAGGTTGTGGGGCTAGGTCTGGAGCAGACTGCCCGACCGCTGACCCTCTGGCTCTTGGCTCAGGCCCATAAGGCTTTGGATCAGGAAGAGGGGGCCTTGGCCCTTTATGACAGCCTCAAGCAAGACCTGGCAGATAACCCAGAGTTTCTGCTGGATTACGGCCAAACCCTGAGAAGTCTTGGCGACTGGCGGGCGGCCTGTCAGGTTTTAGAGACCTATTTGACCTTGGTGCCAGACGATGAGGCGGTGGCTGAGCAAGTGGCTGAGCTGGAGCGTGAGTTGGGTTACGATAATCATGTTCACAACCACCATCATGGTGGTCATGAGGATTGGGACGATGACGAGGACTGGTCCCATCCGTGTGCCTGCTGTTTAGGTCATGACCGCTAATAAAGAGAGGCTGGGACAAAAAGATTTTGAGTTTTCGAAATCTCATACAGTTATTCCCTGATGAAACTAAAAACAAAAAAAGGCGAACAAAGAGAGGTTTTGATTTTCAGAAATCCTTCTTTGTTCGTTTTTAATATTGGGGTTTGGACTGTTGTCCCAGTCTGTTTATGGTTTTACAGGATAAATATAGCTGACCATGCCCTCAGCTGTGGTTGTTGGGTCGAAATAGCCTCGGTAGTTGGCGATGGTTGGATTACCACCGATGTTGGCTTCCAGAACTTGAATACAGGTCTCGCTCTGAACAGCCGTTACATAGGCCACATGGCCATAGCCACCATAGGGGTCTGTCCAGACAGCGATTGCCCCGACTGAGGGACGGTTTCCAATGGTAAAGCCGTCTGAGGCGGCATTGGCTGCCCAATCACCGCCGTTGCCCCAGTAGGTGTGGGCCCAGGGAGCTAGTTCTTTGACGCCCCAAGTACACTGGCCGATAGGGTAGCAGTTGCCCGAAAAGTGATTGGTCCTAGCGGCGGCCCGAGCTCGGTTATCCAGACTAAAAAGGCGATCCGACTGCCCCGCCGTGTTTTCAGAAACTTGGCTGGTGGCATGAGGGTTTAAGGTCACGCCTGCTTGGACGGTTTGGTGTGGCCAATAGCAGAGCAGTAGGCAGGTCAAGGCCAGGCCTTGTTTTCTCAGTGATTGAACTATCATAACATTCCTCCTACCTAAGTATTCGTTACCCCAACAAAAAATCAGCCGAAGCTGATTTTTTAATATCTGTTAACTGTTAGCTGGCGGGTATATGTAGCTGACTACCCCTTCTGAAGTGGTTGTCGGGTTAAAGAAACCACGGTAGTTAGCGATGTTAGGATTGCCTCCGATATTGGCCTCCAAGACCTGGATGCTAGTCTCGCTCTGAACATCCGTCACATAGGCCACATGCCCATAGCCGCCATAGGGGTCTGTCCAAACCGCAATGGCACCAACCACAGGAACCGTGCCGATGGTAAAGCCGTCGGCAGCAGCACTGGCTGCCCAGTCACCGCCGTTGCCCCAGTAGGTGTGGGCCCAAGGAGCCAGTTCTTTGACACCCCAAGTACACTGGCCGATGGGGTACATGTTGGCAGACTGGCTATTAGTAGCAGCAGCTGCAAGGGCCTGGGCACTGGTACTGAGGTAGGGGCTATCGCTTGTGACCATAGCAGAGCTGGTCGCCGTTGCAGTCCCTGTACTTGCTACGACTTGTTCCATCAGGTTTTCTTCAGTAAGAGTTTCTGTCCAAGCCTCAGCATTTGGTTCCAAGGATAGCTGATCGTTGTTAGGTCGAAAATGGTGCTGAGGCCTTTCCATCTGCCAAGACCGCTGAACAGGTCTGTTCCAAGTGTTGGCACTGGCAGGTTGGGCCAAAAGGGTTGCAGGTAGGAGCAGGGCAGTTGCTGCCAGTCCCATAAGCATTTGTTGTTTTCGTTTCATGTTAACGTCCTCGCTTTCAAGTGATGGGACTATGATACCCCAGAAAAATGTCAAGTCTATGACAGGTTCTTGAAAAAAATGACAAGCAGATTAGAAAACGAAGACTAGGAGTGTCAGTTTAAGGTTAAAGCGATTTTAGTTAAGGATTGACCAGCAAAAAAGAGCTGAACCCTTGTTCAACTCGTTGACGTTAGTCATTTTTTGCTTAGGCCGTCCAGTGCTTGGCTGGGTCAAAGGCCTCACCAACTGGGGTGTCTGCTGGCAGCTCGATGATGCCCTTTTTCTGTGGGGCGTTTGGCAGGGCCAATTCCCGAGGGGCACACATCATGCCGTAGCTATCAACTCCTCTTAGCTGACCAGGGAAAATCAGGCTACCGCTAGGCATCATAGCGCCAGGCAAAGCCACGATAGTCTTGAGACCAAGAGCAGCATTAGGAGCTCCTGCCACAATTTGCAAGGTCCGGTCATCAGCAACCTTGACCTGACAGACCTTGAGGTGGTCACTATCAGGGTGGGCCTCTAGGCCAACAATTTCCCCGACTACAAACTTAGGCTGGTCATCCGCCTCCAAACGCTCCTCAAAACCAAGTTCTGCCAGAAGCTGGTTAAAGCTGGCCAACTGGTCAGCAGTCAGATCAATCTGACCCAGACCCTCAAGAGCAGTCACGCTTGAGGCTTCAAAAATGTTCCAGGCTACCGTTTGGCCGTTGTCTTCACGGTAGATCCGAGCTACCTGGCCCTTTTTCTCAACAGCAACCTTAGCTTTTTGGTCATCAGCTACGATAACCATCAAGACATCCCCCACCTGGGGCTTGTTATAAGTAAAAATCATCTCTTCTCCTTAATAATGCATCAAAAAATCAGTCAGTTCTTGGCGGGTCTTTCTGGCCTTGTTGACCAGGCGGCCCAGTTCCTTGCCAGCCTCGGTCACGACCAGGCTCGGAATGCCAAAAATGTCCCAGTCCTTGGCCAAGTCCAGAAACTGGTCTCGGTCAACCTGAACAAAGATCAGGTGAGGGAAGTCTGCTGTCAAGTCATCCAAAAATGGGTAGATAAATTGGCAATCCCCGCACCAGTCTGCGGTAAAGACAAAAACGGTGCGGTGGTCTGAGGCCACATAATCGGCCAGTTCTTGGTAGGATGTCGCTTTAATCATGGGAAATGCCCTCCTCTAACTGTTTATAGTCAATCTGGCCCTTGTAATGGCGGAACTCGAAGACCACGCCGTCATCGAACACCACACCGCCACGGGTTTCTCCAGCTCGGCTATTGGCCTCCGTCACATAAAGGACGTCAATGGTCCCCATGGGCTCAAAAAAGGCTCGGACCTCCGCCAAGAGGCTCTCGTCCTGCTGCTGGTTTTTGACCTGTTTTTTGTGGCCCAGAAAGGCCAAAAGGCCCAAGGCACTGATGACCCCTGTCGCCAGGGCAAATTTTTTCTTCTTCATGCTTATATTTTACCACAAAGTTAGGTAAAGTGCCGACCTTTTTGCTATAATAGTAAAAAAGAGTTAAGGAGATACCGATGACTGACTTGTTTCAAAAAATCAAAACCGTGACTGAACTAAAAGGCCTGCCAGGCCATGAGGGCGACATCCGCCACTTCATCCGCCAGGAGCTTGAAGGCAAGGTGGACCGCATCGACACCGACGGCCTGGGCGGGATTTTCGGTATCCGTGAGAGTAAGGCCCCTGACGCCCCTCGGGTTCTGGTCGCTGCCCACATGGACGAGGTTGGCTTCATGATTAGTGCCATCAAGCCCGACGGGACCTTTCGCGTGGTTGAGCTAGGCGGCTGGAACCCGCTGGTAGTTAGCGGCCAGCGCTTCACCCTCCATACCCGGGACGGCCGCGTCTTTCCTGTCATTTCTGGGTCAGTACCGCCCCATCTCCTTCGCGGGGGCAATGGCGGAGCGGGTTTACCAGCCATCGGTGACATCATTTTTGACGCTGGTTTTGCGGATAAGACCGAGGCAGAAGCCTTCGGCGTTCGCCCAGGCGACCTGATTGTCCCAGAAACCGAGACTATCCTGACTGCCAATGGCAAAAACATCATCTCCAAGGCCTGGGACAATCGTTACGGTGTCCTCATGGTAACCGAGTTGATTGACCAGCTCAAGGACACCCCGCTACCCAACACCCTGATTGTAGGGGCCAATGTCCAGGAAGAAGTTGGCCTACGTGGGGCCCATGTCTCGACCACCAAGTTTGACCCAGAGGTCTTTTTGGCGGTGGACTGCTCCCCTGCTGGTGATGTTTACGGAGACCAGGGCAAGATTGGGGACGGCACCCTGATTCGTTTCTACGACCCAGGCCACCTCATGTTGCCAGCCATGAAAGACTTCTTGCTGGATACGGCAGAATCAGCTGGCATCAAGTACCAGTACTACTGCGGCAAGGGTGGAACGGACGCTGGAGCTGCTCACCTCAAAAACGGTGGCGTGCCGTCAACCACCATCGGTGTCTGTGCCCGTTACATCCACTCCCACCAGACCCTCTATGCCATGGATGATTTCCTAGAGGCCCAGAACTTCCTGCAAGCCCTGGTCAAAAACCTGGACCGCTCTGCTATTGATACCATCAAAAACTACTAAGCCACTCTTTGGAAGAGCTTATGGGACAGGGGCAACTGGCCAGTCTGATAAGAGGCTTGGATTAATAAAACGTGTTCGCTGTTACCGGCGAACACGTTTTATTTAGTTATCTGGCGTCAAAACCATGGGAATGATGATGGGCTCACGCTCGGTTTTTTCGTAGAGGTAGGGTTTGAGGGCATTGATGATGGCCCCGTTGACCGTTTGAATGTTGGCGTCCTTGCTCTTTAAGGCCACACGAATGGCGTTGAAAAGAACTTTTTGACTCTCACGAATCAAATCGCCAGACTCCCGCATGTAGATGAAACCTCGACTGAGAATATCTGGACCAGCCAAAATCATCTTGGACTTGAAGTCAACCGTCGCAACGGCCAACACAACCCCGTCTTCAGACAGATCACGGCGGTCACGCAGAACAGCTGCTCCGATTTCACCGATGCGGTTGCCATCGACGTAAACGTCTTGGGCGTTGAATTTGCCAGCCAGACGGGCAGAATCCTTGGTGATGGCCAGCACATCGCCGTTTTCCATGATGAAGGTGTTTTCTTTTGGCACGCCACAGTCAACAGCCAGGCGGGCATGAACCTTCTGCATCCGGTATTCCCCGTGGACAGGCATGAAGTACTTAGGCTTCATGAGGCGGATCATGAGTTTTTGCTCCTGCTGGCCGCCGTGTCCAGAGGTGTGGATGTTGTTGATTTTTCCATGAATGACCTCAACGCCAGCCTCTTGGATGGTGTTAATCAGCTTGTTGACACTGGTGGTGTTACCAGGAATTGGGCTGGATGAGAACATGACCGTGTCACCTGGTTGGAGCACCACGTGGCGGTGCATGCCGTTGGCAATCCGTGACAGGGCCGCCATGGCTTCGCCCTGGCTACCGGTACACATGATGAGGATTTCGCTGGCATGGTAATTTTTCAACTCATTTGGCTCGATGATGGTGCCTTTTGGCACCTTGATGTAGCCCAATTCAATCCCGTTGACAATGGCTTTTTCCATGGAACGGCCAAAGACCACGATTTTTCGCCCAGTTTTGACGGCCGCTTCAGCGGCCTGTTGGAGACGGAAGATGTTGGAGGCAAAGGAGGCAAAGATAATCCGTCCCTGGATGCCTTCGATGATGTTGAGAATAGACTTGCCCACCACCTGTTCCGAATTGGTGAAGGTTGGGACAGTCGCGTTGGTGGAATCTGATAAGAGGAGCAGGACCCCGTCCTCTCCCAGCGCAGCCATTCGGTGGAGATCGGCAGGCTCACCCACAGGGGTAAAGTCGAACTTGAAGTCGCCCGTGCAGACCACCTTGCCTTGAGGGGTGTGAATCACGATGCCCAAGGGCTCTGGAATGGAGTGAGTGGTGCGGAAGAAGGTCACACTCAGGTGCTTGAAGGTCAGCTCGGAGTTGTGGTTAATTTCATGGAGCTTGGCATCACGCAGGAGACCGTGCTCCTCCAGCTTGCCCCGAATGAGGGCCAGGGCCAGTGGGCCAGCATAGATAGGGACATTGGCCTGTTTGAGCAGGAAGGGAATGCCCCCGATGTGGTCCTCGTGGCCGTGAGTGATGACCAGGGCCTTGACCCTGCTCAGGTTCTCAACGATGTAGGAGTAGTCTGGAATGACGTAGTCAATCCCCAAGAGGTCGTCTTCTGGGAACTTGATGCCAGCATCGACGATGATGATCTCGTTTTGGTACTCAATGCCGTAGGTGTTCTTGCCGATTTCGCCCAGTCCACCGATGGCAAAGACCCCAACTTCGTGCGGTTTAAGGTTTACTGCCATATTAGAACTCCGTTAACTGGAAGGCACCTGACTCTTTTTCGTAGGCCAAATGGTCGTCTGACAGGTGTTGGATGAGCTCAATGTTGTAGTTGGTTTTCTCTTCAACGATTTGACGGACAATGATGCGACCCTCCAATTCGGTCTTGGCGTCCACCTCCAAGTAAAGCGACTTGGTGGTTTCACGACGTGGGCTGCGATCCTTGCGTTCCTGGTAAAATACTTTATAAATCATGTGTTAGGTGTCCTTTCTGGGTTGCAGATTTGGTCAAGTGGCTCAAACAGGGCGACAAGAAATGGGCCTCCAGCGGAGGAGTGTCCCTTATTCTGTTTCAGGTTAGTCGATTTGACCTTGATTCGTTGCAATTATCTCCATTATATCATAAAATAGAAGGCAGAAGCAAGCTAGCACCTCACAAACAGAAAGGACTTTGCATGACCCTACTCGCCTTTGACAGTTCCAACAAGGCGCTGACCATCGCCCTCTTGGATGGCGACCAGCTCCTGGCCGAGCTGACCCTCAATATCAAAAAGAACCACAGCATCAGCCTCATGCCCAGCATCGACTTTCTGACCGCCCAGGTGGGCCTAACCCCTCAGAACCTGACTCGGATTGCAGTGGCGGAAGGCCCCGGTTCCTACACGGGTCTCCGTATGGCCGTGGCTACCGCCAAGACCCTGGCCTATACCCTGGGCATCGACCTGGTCGGGGTTTCCAGCCTCTACGCCTTGACCACGGACGCTCCAGGTTTGGTGGTCCCCCTCATTGACGCCCGCCGCAACACGGTTTATGCTGGTTTTTATGACAATGGCCGAACCCTTGAGCCAGACCGCCATGACGACTTTGCAGCCGTTTTGGACAGCTTAGAGACCTCAGCCCACCTGGCAGAGCCGTCACAGTTGACCTTCGTCGGTGAAGTGGCTAACTTTACTGACCAAATCAAGGAACGTTTTCCAGAAGCCACCATCCAGCCAACCCTGCCCTCCGCCTATCGGATTGGCCTCCTAGCTCAAAACTTGCCCGCCGTTGATGTCCACAGCTTTGTCCCAGCCTACCTGAAAAAGGTTGAAGCTGAGGAGAACTGGCTCAAGACCAACGCTGTGGGTGACACCAGCACCTATATCAAGAGGGTCTAGCATGGCAGACCAGACTAGAGCCCAGGCCATCCATGGGATTTTGACGGCCGTTTACGGTCAGTCGCCCTGGAGCCTGGAACAGATTGTAGCGGACATGGACAAGCCCGAAACCGATTATTTTGTCGTTCAGGAAAAGGGCGAGGTCGTCGGCTTTTTAAGCACCCTGCTTTTGGTCGGCGAGCTGGAAATCACCAACATCGCCGTCCATCCAGATTGTCAGGGCAGGGGTCTGGCTGACCAGCTCATGGCCCAACTGGCTACTGAGCGCCAGCCCATTTTCCTAGAAGTAAGAGCCAGCAACCTAGCGGCCCAGAACCTTTACCTCAAACATGGCTTTGAACCTGTGGGCCGGCGGAAAAACTACTACCACAACCCGACCGAGGATGCCGTGCTGATGGTGAAAAATGCAGACTAGAAAAAACTCGATTTTGTAATATACAAAATCGAGGAGAAAGGGTACCAATCCTTAATTTTTGGCGGGAATACGGAACTGAGCTAATAGGGGACTACTGAGTTGCTAGTCGAGACACAACTCCTGTTAGAAATCTCATTTTTTTCTTAACCAATATAAGAGGAGAAAAATTAAAATTAATTTAACCAATTCAGTTGCGATAAAAACTCTACCTTTTCGAGGGGAATCATATTTTTTTTGAAATCTAATTTTGCTAAATAAAGTTGGTTTCTAAGATTGATTTTTAATTGGTCAAGTCGGTTAAATCGATTGAGTTTGTCGTATAATTTAGACTTCCAAAATACCATTTTTTCTCCTTTCTAACAATAACCAAGTAAAGCAATAAAGAAAACGTTTTCCGTAACACTACTATACTTCTTTAAAAATAAAAAGTCAAGCAAAACGGTAATCGCTTAAACAACTCGGTATTCCTAGTATGCCTTGCTTTGAAAAATAAAATAAATTATTTGAAGAGATACGAACATGACAGATAGATACATTTTAGCCATTGAAACCTCCTGTGATGAGACCAGCGTGGCCATCTTGAAAAATGAGCGGGAGCTCTTGACCAATATCATCGCCAGTCAGGTGGCCAGCCACCAGCGGTTTGGGGGTGTGGTGCCCGAGGTGGCTAGCCGCCACCATGTGGAGGTGATTACCCTCTGTATTGCCGACGCTCTGGCTGAGGCTAGCCTTGAGCCCGCCGACCTGACCGCTGTGGCGGTGACCCAGGGACCTGGCCTGGTTGGCGCCCTCTTGGTGGGTCTGGCTGCGGCCAAGGCTTTTGCCTGGGCTCATAGCCTACCCATCATTCCTGTTAACCACATGTCCGGCCACCTAATGGCGGCCCAAGAACAGACCCAACTGACCTACCCGCTGATGGCCCTCTTGGTTTCAGGTGGCCACACCGAATTGGTTTATGTGCCTGAAAAGGGCAGCTATCAGATTGTCGGTGAGACCCGTGATGATGCGGTGGGGGAAGCCTACGACAAAGTGGGCCGGGTCATGGGCCTGCCCTACCCAGCCGGCCGTCAGATTGACCAGCTAGCCCACCAGGGTCAGGACACTTATCACTTCCCTCGGGCCATGATCAAGGAAGATAACCTAGACTTTTCTTTCTCTGGCCTCAAGTCAGCCTTCATCAACCTCCACCACAATGCCGAGCAAAAAGGCGAGGAACTGGTCTTGGAGGACCTCTGCACCTCCTTTCAAATGGCAGTGCTGGACATCCTGCTGGCCAAGACCAAGAAGGCTCTGGCTGCCTATCCAGTTTCCCAGCTGGTGGTCGCAGGTGGCGTTGCCGCCAACCAGGGCTTGCGAGAACGGCTGGCCAGCGACTTGACCGATGTCGAGGTCATTATTCCCCCCCTACGCCTCTGCGGTGACAATGCGGGCATGATTGCCCTGGCCGCAGCCGTTGAGTATGAGCTGGGCCGTCTGGGCCAACTGGACCTCAATGCCAAACCTAGTCTGGCATTTCCCAGCCTAGACCAGAAAAACTAGAAAATCATTGAAAAAAAAGACAAAAAAAGGTAAGATAAGACGTAAACGTTTTAATTTCGGAAAGGACATGTGACATGACACACCTTCAATTTGACTATTCAAAAGTTCTGGGGACTTTTGTGGCCCAAGAGGAACTGGACTACCTCCAGCCTCAAGTGACCCTGGCTGACCAGATGCTTCGCCAAGGGACAGGCCCAGGTAGCGACTTTTTGGGCTGGCTTGATTTACCTGAAAACTATGATAAAGAAGAGTTTGACCGCATCTTGGCGGCGGCTGACAAGATTAAGAGTGACAGCGAGGTTCTGGTCGTTATCGGTATCGGTGGTTCTTACTTGGGTGCCAAGGCGGCCATTGACTTCCTCAACAACCATTTTGTCAACTTGCTTTCTGCGGAAAATCGCAAAGCGCCTCAGATTTTGTATGCAGGAAACTCCATTTCCTCAACCTACCTGGCTGATCTAGTGGACTATGTGGCTGACAAGGACTTCTCAGTCAACGTGATTTCAAAATCTGGTACCACAACTGAGCCAGCCATCGCCTTCCGCGTCTTCAAAGAGCTCTTGGTTAAGAAATACGGTCAGGAAGAAGCTAACAAGCGGATCTATGCCACGACTGACAAGGCCAAAGGTGCGGTGAAGGTGGAAGCCGATGCCAACGGCTGGGATACTTTTGTTGTTCCAGACAATGTTGGCGGTCGCTTCTCAGTTTTGACAGCCGTAGGCCTTCTGCCAATCGCTGCCAGCGGTGCAGACATCCAGGCCCTCATGGCTGGTGCAGCTGCGGCCCGCCAGGAATTGGCGTCAGCCGAATTGAGCCAAAACCCAGCCTACCAGTATGCCGCTCTGCGGACCATCCTCTACCGCAAGGGCTATGTGACCGAGATTTTGGCCAACTACGAGCCGTCCCTCCAATACTTTGGTGAGTGGTGGAAGCAGTTGGCGGGGGAGTCAGAAGGCAAGCATCAAAAAGGGATTTACCCAACCTCTGCCAACTTCTCAACCGACCTCCACTCTCTGGGTCAATTTATCCAGGAAGGCTACCGCAACATCTTTGAGACCGTGGTGCGTGTGGACAAGCCACGCCGCAATGTTCTCATTCCTGAAATGGCTGAGGACCTGGACGGCCTTGGTTACCTCCAAGGCAAGGACGTTGACTTCGTCAACAAGAAAGCAACAGACGGAGTTCTTCTGGCCCATACCGATGGTGGTGTGCCAAACCTCTTTGTGACCCTGCCTGAGCAAGATGCCTTTACCCTGGGCTATGCCATTTACTTCTTCGAATTGGCCATTGCCATCACAGGTTACCTCAACAGCGTTAACCCGTTTGACCAACCAGGGGTTGAAGCCTACAAGAAAAACATGTTCGCCCTGCTGGGCAAACCAGGCTTTGAGGAGCTGTCAGCTGAACTCAACGCCCGTCTCTAATTTGACAAAACTAATGATTTGAACAAGCAAGGAAAAAGTTTTCCTTGCTTTTCAATTGTCCAAAATTCTTCTATAATAGAAACCATGAAACGTATCAATTGGTTAAAAGTTTTGGGTCTGACCAGCCTGCTTGCCCTGGTTCTGTCTGTGGGCGCCAGCTTTTATTTTTTCCAAGTCGCTCAAGTCCGAGGGGAAAAGTCCTTCGTGGCGAGTAGCGATACCCCTAAGGACAGTCCCCTCTACCCCTATCAGGAGGCTTTTGAGGCTCTACCCAGGGAGGAACGGGAGATGACCCACCAGGGGCTTAGGCAGGTGGCCTGGTATGTGCCGGCCGCTCAAGCCAGCGACAAGACGGTTATCGTGGTTCATGGCTTTGGTCAGGATAAACGTCGCATGCGGCCCTACGCCTACCTTTTCCATAAGCTGGGCTACAATGTTCTTTTGCCAGATAACATGGCCCACGGCGATAGCGAGGGTCAACTGATTGGTTACGGTTGGAATGATCGCCTCAACCTCATCAAGTGGGCGGAACTCTTGGTCGAGGAAAATCCCAACAGCCAGCTGGTGCTTTACGGCCTATCCATGGGTGGGGCGACGGTCATGATGGCTAGTGGCGAGGAGAGCTTGCCTGAGCAGGTCTTTGCCCTGATTGAGGATGCTGGTTATACCAGTGTTTGGGATGAGTTGGTCTTTCAGGCCAAGGACATGTATAACCTACCAGCCTTCCCTCTCCTGTATCAGGTTTCCGCCCTGTCCAAGCTGAGGGCTGGTTTTAGTTACGGTCAGGCCAGTTCGGTCAAGCAGTTGGCTAAGAACGATTTGCCGATTCTCTTTATCCACGGGGACAGGGATACCTTTGTCCCAAGTGAGATGGTCCATGCCAATTATGCTGCCACGGCTGGTGCCAAGGAGCTTTACATCGTGCCTGGGGCCGACCATTCGAAGACCTTTGAGACTGATACGGCTGCTTATGAAACGGCCATCAAAACTTTTTTAGAAAAATATGAAAAATAGACTTGACGACTTTCCTGTGATTTGGTAGAATAGATGATGTTGTTACGGCAACAAGCCATTCGCGGGGATGGCGGAATTGGCAGACGCGCAGGACTAAGGATCCTGTGGCCGCTTTAGGCCGTGTGGGTTCAAGTCCCACTCTCCGCATCTCAACCAGCCTTTGGGCTGGTTTTTTCTTGCCCAGGGAATTTTTTTCTAAAAAATGGAGCAAGCTACTTGACAGATTTTCAACGATTTGGTAGAATAGATGATGTTGTTACGGCAACAAGCCATTCGCGGGGATGGCGGAATTGGCAGACGCGCAGGACTAAGGATCCTGTGGCCGCTTTAGGCCGTGTGGGTTCAAGTCCCACTCTCCGCAGCTCAACCAGCCTTTGGGCTGGTTTTTTTGTTTCCATAGCACACAGCAGGCGAGCTGAGAAGCTGCCTTTATAAGATGTCACCAAATTTCATCTTCCTTTTGTTTGAAAAATATTGCATTTTTTTTTGAAAAGAGGTATAATAGAAAGCGTTGAGGATATTTGCAGGTGTTCAAGTTAAAAACATCACAATGCGAACTTTCCCTCGAACAAAAATATTAACTGGATTTTCATAAGGAGGAAATCACAAATGGTAGTTAAAGTTGGTATTAACGGTTTCGGACGTATCGGTCGTCTTGCTTTCCGTCGTATCCAAAACGTAGAAGGCGTTGAAGTAACTCGCATCAACGACTTGACAGATCCAAACATGCTTGCACACTTGCTCAAGTACGACACAACTCAAGGTCGTTTTGACGGTACTGTGGAAGTTAAAGAAGGTGGTTTTGAAGTTAACGGTAAATTCGTTAAAGTATCAGCTGAAGCTGATCCAGCAAACATCGACTGGGCAACTGAAGGCGTAGACATCGTTTTGGAAGCTACTGGTTTCTTTACTTCTAAAGAAAAAGCTGAAAAACACTTGCACGCTAACGGTGCGAAAAAAGTTGTTATCACAGCTCCTGGTGGTAACGACGTGAAAACTGTTGTTTTCAACACTAACCATGATATCCTTGACGGTACTGAAACAGTTATCTCAGGTGCATCTTGTACCACTAACTGCTTGGCACCAATGGCTAAAGCCCTTCACGACGCTTTCGGCGTTCAAAAAGGTCTCATGACAACTATCCACGGTTACACTGGTGACCAAATGGTTCTTGATGGCCCACACCGCGGTGGCGACCTCCGTCGTGCTCGTGCTGCTGCAGCTAACATCGTTCCTAACTCAACTGGTGCTGCTAAAGCAATCGGTCTTGTTATCCCTGAGTTGAACGGTAAACTTGACGGTGCTGCACAACGTGTTCCAGTTCCAACTGGTTCTGTAACTGAGTTGATTGTTACCCTTGACAAAGAAGTAACTGCTGACGAAGTAAATGCTTACATGAAGTCTGTTGCGAACGAGTCTTACGGTTACACTGAAGACCAAATCGTATCATCTGACATCGTTGGTATCTCTTACGGTTCACTCTTTGACGCAACTCAAACTAAAGTATTGACTGTTGACGGTCAACAATTGGTTAAAGTTGTATCTTGGTACGACAACGAAATGTCTTACACTGCTCAATTGGTTCGTACCCTTGAGTACTTTGCGAAAATCGCTAAATAAGGTTTAACCTGAAAAAGAGGGGGCTTGCCCCTTCTTTTTTTGTTTCTTTTTACGGCTCATTGTCAACTGTAGTGGGTTGACCAATCTAACACCGAGAGAGGACAAGTCTTGTCTTCTCTCGTTTTATGTTTATGGCAATGAAAATACGAGTTTTGAAGTTTTCAAAGTTTCGGAAGCCAAAAGCATTCCGCTTAATGACCTTGATGATATTGTTTGTCGCCTCGAGTTTGGCATTAGAGTAAGGCAATTCCAAAGCATTGATAACCTTGTCCCTGTCCTTCAAAAAGGTTCTAAAAACTGTCTGAAAGACAGGCTTGACGTTTGAAATGGTCTCCTCAATCAGTCCAAAAAACTGGTCAGCTTGTTTCTCCTGGAAATGAAACAGGAGCAGTTGATAGAGCTCGTAATGTTCTTTCAGTTCTTGAGAATAGCTGAGCAGCTTAGCGACAATCTCCTGGTTAGTCAAGTGCATGCGAAAAGTTGGACGATAAAAGCGTTTATCGCTGATCTTACGACTATCTTGCTGGATTAGTTTCCAGTAGCGCTTGAGGGCCCTGTATTCGTGGGATTTTCGGTCAAACTGGTTCATTACCTGGATGCGTAGCCTGTTCATGGATCTGCTTAGGTGTTGGACAATGTGGAAACGATCGAGGACGATTTTAGCAGTTGGAAATAGTTTCTTAGCGATGTCGTAGTAGGGGCTAAACATGTCCATTGTAATGACTTTGACGCGGTTTCTGACGGCTCTAGAATAGCGTAGAAAGTGGTTGCGAATGGTAGCTTGGGTTCGACCGTCTAGAATTGTGATGATTTTGAGCGAGTCAAAGTCTTGAGCGATGAAGCTCATTTTGCCTTTCTTGAAGCTGTATTCGTCCCAGGACATGTTCTCAGGAATCCAAGTCAGATCTGTCTTGAACTGGAATTCCTTTAGTTTTCGGATGACGGTTGAGGTTGATACCGCAAGGCTGTCAGCGATGGCCGTCAGGGCAACTTTCTCAATCAGTTTCTGGGCGATTTTCTGATGAAGGATGACAGGGATTTGGTGGTTTTTCTTGACCAATGAGGTCTCAGCGACAGCTATTTTTCCGCACTCCTGGCATCGGAACCGGCGCTTTCGCAAGCGAATGAGTGTCTTGTAACCAGCACATTCTAGGTAGGGTATTTTGGATGGTTTCTGGAAGTCGTATTTAGCCATCTGGCCCTGGCAATGTTGGCATTTTGGAGCAGTGTAGTCCAGTTTAGCGATGACTTCCTTGTGACTTCCAGCCTCCACAATCTCCAAAATAGTGATATTAGGGTCTTTAATTTCTAGCAGTTGTGTGATAAAATGATTGTGTTCCATATGAGTCCTTCTAATGTGAGTTTCGTCGCTTTTCATTGTAGGTCATATGGGACTTTTTTCATACTCAAAAGACCCTATAATCTCTGTCGTGGATTTACCCACTACAGAAATTATAGAGCCCTTTTTACGAGTAAAAGTCTAGACTTTTGAGTTTATAAAACTAGATGTTTGTGTTATAATGGGCCCAATGGTTGAAAAGGAGGTGGCCTTGTGGGGATTAGAGAGCCCAAGTACAGTCAGATTGCCAGAACCATTCGCCAAGCCATCCAGGAGGGTGACTATCCTATCAAGAGTCGTTTGCCAGATGGCAAGACCTTGGCGGCTGCCCACGGTGTTAGCTTAATGACCCTCAATCGGGCCTTGGACCTCTTGGTGGCGGAGGGTTATGTCCTTCGTCGGCGTGGGGATGGCAGTTTTGTGCGAGATTGGAAGACCGCCGGTCGGTCTAGAACCTATTCGCTCAATGGCTCTTATGACAATTATGGCGGTGCGATTTCATCTAAGGTCCTGACCTTCGAGGCGGTTCACCCTAGTCAAGAGGTGGCGGACAGGCTGTCGCTATCAATGGACGATTTTGTCAATCTGGATGTGGCAGCTGTGGAAAGTATCATCACCGCCTGCTTTGTCCCTATGGAACAATTTTAAAAGGAGAAACAAATGGAAAACTATGTCTTAAGTAACGGTGTCAGCATTCCCAAAATCGGTTTTGGGACCTGGCAAATTCCTGACGGAGAAGAAGTTTATAAGAGCGTCAGCCATGCCCTCAAGGTCGGCTATACCCATGTGGATACCGCTCAAATCTACGGCAATGAAATCGGTGTAGGCCGTGCCATCGCTGACAGCGGTCTGGCTCGTGAGGACGTCTTCTTAACCACCAAGGTTTGGAACGACAAGCACGATTACGAGCTGGCCAAGGCCTCGATTGATGAGTCTTTGAAAAAATTGGGCGTGGACTATGTGGACTTGCTGCTGATTCATTGGCCAAATCCCAAGGCTATCCGTGATAGCTGGAAGGAAGGCAATGCTGGGGCTTGGAAGGCTATGGAAGAAGCCTACAAGGCTGGCAAGGTTCGGGCCATCGGGGTGTCTAATTTCATGATTCACCACCTGGAAGCCCTCTTTGAGACGGCTGAAATCAAGCCTCATGTCAATCAGGTTCTTCTGGCACCTGGTTGCCCTCAAGAAGAATTGGTGGCCTTCTGTCAGCAACACCATATTCTTCTGGAGGCTTACAGCCCGCTGGGAACTGGTACCATTTTCAAAAACGAAACGGTTCAAGCCCTGGCTGACAAGTACGGCAAGTCTGTGGCTCAGGTAGCCCTGACCTGGTCTTTGGGAAAAGGCTTTTTGCCCCTGCCTAAATCAGTGACACCAGCCAACATCGAAGCTAACTTGGACATCTTTGACATCCAGTTGTCCGCTGAGGATGTTGCCCTTCTGGACAAGGTTGAGGGTGTGGCTACCCAAAGCAACCCAGATGAAGTGAATTTCTAAGAGACGAGAGACGAGTTTTTGGCTCGTCTTTTTATTTAGAATTATTCTAAAAAGAACTTGACAACCATCTGGTTTTTTAGTATAATTCTAAATAAGAAAAGGAAAGAAGGATTTTTTCATGACAGAGAACTTTTCAAGCAAATTAAACATTTTACGGGCTGGGGTGCTGGGTGCCAATGATGGCATCGTTTCGATCGCTGGGGTGGTGATTGGGGTGGCGACAGCCACATCTGATACTGGGGTGATTTTCTTGTCTGGTATGGCAGCCATTTTGGCGGGAGCCTTTTCCATGGCTGGTGGTGAGTATGTCAGCGTGTCCACGCAAAAAGACACGGAACTGGCGGCTACCGCCAGGGAACAAGCTCTCTATGACCGTGATCCAGAGGCGGCCAAAGCCTCTCTTTACGCTCTCTATCTCAGCCGGGGGGAATGCCCAACTTCTGCTCAGCTATTGACCAACAAGGCCTTTGCCAATAACCCTGTGAAAACCCTGGTCGAGGAAAAGTACAACCTGGAATTTGAGGAATACACTAGCCCCTGGCAGGCGGCTCTATCTAGCTTTTTGGCCTTTTTCCTGGGGTCAATCCTGCCCATGCTGGCCGTTATGGTCGTGCCTCAGGCGGTGCGGGTGCCTGTAACCATGCTGGTTGTGGTGGCCTGCCTCTTTGCAACGGGCTACACCAGTGCCAGACTGGGTGACGCCCCTGTTTGGCCTGCCGTTCGGCGAAATGTGGCCATGGGCCTCTTGACCATGCTGGCGACCTATGCCATTGGTCACTTTCTGGGCGCAGGTTTACCACTTTAGATTTTGTTGTTGGTAATAGCAGAGCAGTTAATCGCCCTTAGGGGCTTTTTTTAGTTTATGGGACAAAAAAAGTCGTGAGCACACATTCTTGATGGTTCTCACGACGAGTTGGCTTAGGCCTTATACAGTTTTTGGTCTTTGAGAAAGACCTGGCTGACGCTGGCAAATTTTTTGAGTTTCTTGACGTCCTCTGGGTGGGTGGTCAGGGTGATGACCAGGCCCTCCTTGCCCATGCGACCAGTTCGGCCAGCCCGATGGGTATAGGCTTCCTGATCTCGTGGCACTTCAAAGTTGATAACCAGTTCCAGACTGTCAATGTCAATGCCTCGGGCAACCAAATCAGTTGCGAGGAGCAGGTTAATCTCGTGGTTCTTGAACTTGTCCAAGATGACCTTGCGGAACTTGATGTTGACATCGCTGGCCAGAGAAACGGCTGAACTGCCCAGGTAGCTGAGTTTTTCCTCTGCAGCTCCCAAATCCGATAAACTGTTGAAGAAAACCAGTCCTCGGCAGTCAGGAATGTTTGAAAACTTCCGCAGGAGTTCCAGACGGTCTCGCTTGTCCACATTGAGGTAGTGGTGGCTGATGGTATCTAGTTTTTGGTCAGACAGGTCAATGGTCACCGTATCAGGGGCCAGGCTGGCTGGGTCAATCTTTTGAGTGGCTGACACATAGACCATCTGGTGGTCTCGTGGCACATGGGTGAGGATTTTGGTCACAAAGCCGTACTGGCTATCACTGAGCAGGTCATCAAACTCGTCCAGGATAATGGTATCCACGTTCATCATCTTGATTTTCTTGAGTTTAATCAGTTCAAAGACCCGACCTGCGGTGCCAATCAAGATTTCAGGGCCCTTTTTGAGGCGTTCGATTTGGCGTTTTTGACTGGAGCCAGACAAGAGGACTTGGGCCGTCAAACCGAGTGGTTCAGCCCAGGTCTTGGTGACCTCAAAAATCTGACCAGCCAGCTCGGAATTGGGGGCCAAAATCAGCAACTGCTGGCTCTTTTGGGGCTTGAGTTTGAGGAGGCTTGGAAAGAGATAGGCCAGGGTCTTTCCGGTGCCTGTTGGGCTGACGGCCAGTAGGTTTTGTCCTGCGGTGATAGGGGCAAAAACAGCCTCTTGCACAGGGGTCAGTTGTTCAAAGTTCAGGTTGGTCAGCTGGTTCTGCCAGGCTGGGGGGAAGTGGTTTAACATGGGGGTACCTCGTTGTTGCTCTGCTATTGGGCGAATAAAATTAAGACGACAGGAGTGTTCAGAGTTTGTCCGCCCATCAAGTCGCCTTAGGTTAGCTAAGAGCATTATACCATAAGGAGAGGGCAAAGGCCAAGCATATGGGGTGAAAGGCCAAGGGAGTTGACTGGGGGAGTGTATTTGCAAGCCAGAGTTTGAAAGAGCTGTGAAAGTTTCTTGGTTGATTGAAAATGTTTGTTTCGCAGACAATATCTTGACTGTTTTTGTTTTATATGATATGATTAGGAGAAAGAAAACGCTATCAATATAAAGGAGATAGGCATGAAACACTTGTTTGATAAACAAAACAAATACAGCATTCGGAAATTCTCCGTCGGTGTCTGTTCGGCAGTCATCGGTTTGAGTTTTTTGAGTGCTGGAACTGCTTATGCTGATACGGACTTACCAGCATCTGATGGGGGACCAGTAGGCAGTCTGGTTCCAGAAGCCAGGGAGGAAAAGACTGTAACTGGGGAGAATGACGAATCATCAACGACTGACCCAGCTTTGGAGGCCCTTGTCAACGAAGCGTTGGGGAAGTCACAAACGCCACCTCTTGAGCCAGCTGAATTGCCTCAATCGTTAGCTTCTTCTCCAGCAGTTGCCCTGCGTGCAGCAGGAGAAGAAGGTCCGCCTGAAGGCGAACAGTTGCAGGCTATCCCATTTCCTGATGGGGCTGTTGCAGTTAAAGCCATTACTGCTAGTTCAGGGGCAGATGTCCATCACTTGTCAGACCAGTCTGACGCAACCGTTTGGAAATCGGCACCGACAGACAGCAACGCTGAGCAGTATATCCAGGCTGAGTTGGAAGAAGATGCCTGGATTACCTCTGTGACCTATCGTCCAGAAAAGACAACCTCACCGATTCCCATGTATTTGAACCGAGCCAAATTGGCTTATAGTGTCGATGGTGAGCAGTGGGAGACGCTGAGACCTGTTGGTAAAACGGGAGATAGCAGAGAGCAGACTGGTAATACTAGGAATGAGATTGAGTTAGGAGCCAATAAGTCTGACAAAACGATTTATGTTGAACCTGTTTATGCCCGTTTTGTTCGCTTGATTGGAACGGATTCTTGGGTATCACCGCATCGACCAACAGGTCAGCCGGGTATTCCAGGAAAAAATTTCTCAGCCTCAGGTTTTTCGGTGACGGCGACCAGGTTGACTGACCTGTCACCTTATGACGCTATGCTTCTAAATCCTGAGTTGACCAAAGCCAGCTCGGAAGGGGCAGACAAGCCTGCCGGTCAGGCGACAGATGGTGTTGCTGATGAGCGAGAGAATTATTGGCTCAGCCAGCCAGCCTCTGCTAGTTTTGAAAACAATGTTGCTCTGAGACCAAGCCTCACGGTTGGTTTAGACGAAGATGCCTACGTTAACCACCTGGTTTATACCCCTCGTTTGTCTGCTGGGGCAGCTGATGGCAATTTGAAAGAGGGTTACATCGAGTACCGCCGTTCAGATGAGCCTGACACGACCTGGCATCGGGTGACTGATGAGGCAGGAGCGAACAAGGTCTTCTTGCTTCCTCCTGCAACAACAGCTCAGCTATTGACCTTCAAACCTGTTATTGGCCAATACTTCCGTTTGGTTCCAACCAAAACCTACGGTCAAGCTAGTGCAGCCAATAAGCAGTTTGCGGCGAGTGAGGTGAGCCTTGTTGCCCGTCGGATTGACAAGGAAACCAGGACAATCCCTGCTCCTCAAGCGACGGAAACGCCATCTGCCAACTATTATGAGGGTACTCGTGTGGCCGACCCTGCCAATCAAGGGCGTGAGGGTAGTGCCTATACTGGTCGGGTTTTCTTGACCGAGAACGGTGAGCGGGCGGCCTCAGCATTGGAGGGAGTAACTGTTCCAGCGACTGACATTGCCTCTGCGGAAGCAGCGACTGTATTTAGGGGGACTTATCGCCCAACCCTAAACAGGATTACAGCAACCAAGGGGGCGGTGATCGAGGAAAGTATTGTTAGGGCTTCGGTGTCAGGTCTCTTGCCTGAATCGACCATTACAGCGGTTGGCAATCGTGATGTAACGGCAGAGACTGGTGATAAGACCATTCCCGTGACTATTTCCCATGCTGGTCAGACGGTGAGCTTTGATGTTCCTGTGACGGTTGAAGAACCTATGAACCCTGGGCAACCTCAAATTCAGCCGCCACGCTATGCCCGTGTTGAGGCGACCAAGTTGAGTGTACCAGAAGACAGTCAGCTGACCAAGGAACAGATTGCGGCTAAAATCCTCTTCTCAGAGGGCATAAGAGGGACTGTGGTGAGCACCAGCGACTTGACTGGCCTAACAGCGGATCCTGGTGAGAAGTCTGTGACGGCGACGGTGACTTATACCACTGTCAAAGCCCCAGCCACGGTTGAGGTGACCTCAACCAACACGTCTTGGACGGCTAATGGCAATAACAAGGACAACGTCTTGACTGAGGATCCAAAAACCTTCTGGGCCAGCGAGTGGAACGCTTCTCGCAACACGCCAGAAAACCGTGAATACTTGACCGTGGACTTTGGCGGTGAAGTTGAGGTAGCCAAGGTGCGTTACCAATCCCAATGGAGCGTTAACCAGCATGGTCAGATTTCTAAAGGCTACATGGAGTATAAGGGTGTTGACGGCCAGTGGCATAGACTTGATTTGACTGGTGTGACTGGAGGTACTGGCATTACCTTTGATGATGGCCATTTCCTTGTTGCTAACCCATCAGCTGCAGCCAACCTAAAACCTGTCACCTTTGATGTGACCCCTGTTCGTGCGCAAGCTATTCGCCTTGCGGGCGTGACCACCAACGGTGGACCAAACAACAGTGGCAGTCACATGGTGTCGGCTTCAACCTTCTACGCCTTGGTTAACCACACCGAAACGGTGACCGTTCCTCTTGAGGTAACTCCAGTTCAACCGCCAGTTGCGGACCAAGTGGGCGAGAAAGAAGTGCTTGTTCGGACAGAACCGATTGCCATTACGACTCGTTACTTGACTGAAACCGATCCTGAGAAATTCACTGACGAAGAAACAGAAGTCGACCCAGGACGTGAGGGTGTTCGGAGTGTTTACCAGAAATTTGTCACCCGTAACGGCCAAGTTACCGAGGAGAAAATCGGTAGCGAGCGAACCGAGGACACCACGCCGATGGCAGAACGCGTAGCTAAACGTGGCAGCAAGGTGAGGCCAACAACACCAGCTGTTCAACCAGTTCGCTACACCAGCGTTTCTGCGGGTGCCTTGCGTGTGGACCAACACAGCCAACTGACCGCAGAGCAAATCACTGGCAAGATTGCCTTCCCAGCAGGTGTGACAGGCAACGTGGTTGTTGGTGATTTGACAGATGTGACAACTGAGGCAGGTAATAAGTCTGTGACGGCGACCGTTACTTATACCACTGTCAAAGCCCCATCCACGGTTGAGGTGACCTCAACCAACACGTCTTGGACGGCTAATGGCAATAACAAGGACAACGTCTTGACTGAGGATTCTAAAACCTTCTGGGCCAGCGAGTGGAACGCTTCTCGCAACACGCCAGAAAACCGTGAATACTTGACCGTGGACTTTGGCGGTGAAGTTGAGGTAGCCAAGGTGCGTTACCAATCCCAATGGAGCGTTAACCAGCATGGTCAGATTTCTAAAGGCTACATGGAGTATAAGGGTGTTGACGGCCAGTGGCATAGACTTGATTTGACTGGTGTGACTGGAGGTACTGGCATTACCTTTGATGATGGCCATTTCCTTGTTGCTAACCCATCAGCTGCAGCCAACCTAAAACCTGTCACCTTTGATGTGACCCCTGTTCGTGCGCAAGCTATTCGCCTAGCGGGCGTGACCACTAACGGTGGACCAAACAACAGCGGCAGTCACATGGTGTCGGCTTCAACCTTCTACGCCTTGGTTAACCACACAGAGACTGTGACGGTGCCAGTTGAAGTGGTAGAGGTTCAAACACAGCCTGATGTGCTTAGTGAAACACCTGTTGTTGTGCGGACAACTCCAATCCCAATCACCACACGTTATTTGGCTGAAACAGATTCAGAGAAGTACACTGATGAAGAAACGGAGGTCAGTCCTGGTAAGGCTGGGATTGAGACCACTTATCAGAAGTATGAGACTCGAAATGGTGTTCGGACGGACAAGAAGATTGGTGAAGAGTACACTGAAATCACTACCCAGATGGAGCAGCGTGTAGCTAAACGTGGTAGCAAGTTGATTATGGGTCGCCAAGAATACCTTGAGCGGACAGAGGTCATCGCCATCACCACACGTTACGAAAATGACGACACCAAGTTTACGGATGAACCAGAAGTTGAAGTGAGTGCTGGTCGTGCTGGTGAGAAGAAAGTTTATCAGACCTATGAAACCAATAAGGGTGTGAAGACAGCGGCTAAGGTCGGTGCTGAGCGGGAAGAAATCACTGTGCAAATGGAGCAACGTGTCGTGAAACGTGGGACTAAGAGTCGTCCGACGACACCGACAGTAACTCCAGGTGCTTATCCTCCAGCGGAAACAGACCCTAATTATGCTAAACCTGCAGCTGGTTTAGGAGCTATTACGAATTTTACGTTTGAAAATGGTCGTGGGCTGATTACTTTTGAAACTGGTGAAAAAGCCCAGCTGAATTTCTATAACGACCACGTTTTCCGCTACCATGTGGACAAGGAAGGGAACTTCCCAGACCATCCTGCCCTGGTGCATGCCGGTCGACCTGCAACCATTGCCCTAAAAGATCAGGCAGCCTACCAAAACACTTATGGTCAAGTTGGTAAGTTGGTGGATGAAGAGAGCCGCTATATTTTGGAGACCGAGAAGGTTCTGGTTATCTTTGACAAGGCCAGCTCCCGCATGTCTGTCTTTGACCGTGTTAAAAATGAATACGTGACCAAAGAGGTTGAGCCTGTTCAAATCACAGCCAACAAGACCACTCAGACCCTGAGCCAGGACGCGGATGAGCAATTCTTTGGTGGCGGTATGCAAAACGGTCGCTTCACCCACAAGGGCAATAAGATTAACATTGTCAATGAAAATATCTGGGTTGATAAAGGTGTGGCCTCTCCAGCACCATTCTACTGGTCAAGCAATGGTTACGGTGTGCTTCGCAACACTTTCATGCCAGGGGCCTACAATTTCGGAACGGACAATAAAGAAGTTGTCACCAGTGATCACAACGAAGCTCGTTTTGATGCCTTCTACTTTGTCAATGACAAGCCTGCCGATTTGCTGAAAGACTACTACGAGCTGACAGGCTCGCCAGCTGTATTACCAGTTTATGCCCTTTACCTGGGTCACCTCAATGCCTATAACCGTGATTTTTGGCGTGAGGTGCCAGAAGGCACACCTGGTGCTGTTCTTCAAGGTAATGGCAAGTGGTACAAGGAATTTGACGGTCGCACCCATACCCCAACTACTGGAGACATCAAGGAAACCCTCAATGGTGAGGGGGCTAGCCACGAGTTTTCAGCCCGCCGAGTGATTGAACGCTACAAGGCGGCCGACATGCCATTGTCGTGGTTCCTGCCAAATGATGGTTACGGTGCTGGTTTTGGCCAAGGGGCAAGCCTGGATGAAAACATTGAAAACCTGAGAAAATTTGTGGCCTGGGCTAATGAACGTAACATTGAAGTCGGGCTGTGGACCCAGTCTAATTTGGTTTCCAGTGAAGGAGCTCCTGTTCTTCACCGTGACATTGCTAAAGAGGTTGGTATTGCTGGGACACGAATCATCAAGACAGACGTGGCCTGGGTTGGCCCTGGTTACAACTTCGGTTTGAATGGGGTTGATGAAGGGGCCAAACGCCTGACAGAACACAGTGGTGAGGACAAGGCTCGTCCGTTCATCGTGTCTCTGGATGGTTGGGCTGGTACCCAACGCTCAGCAGCCATCTGGTCTGGTGACCAGGTCGGCGGTGAGTGGGAGTACATTCGCTTCCACATCCCAACCTACATCGGTATGGGCTTGTCAGGTAACCCTAACATGGGTTCTGATATGGATGGTATCTTTGGCGGTGCCAATCCGATTATCAACGCCCGTGATTACCAGTGGAAGACCTTTAGCTCTATCCTCATGAACATGGATGGATGGGGTTCCAAACCTAAGATGCCGTTTGCCTTTGACACGCCTGGCAATCCAAGTCCAACCACTGATGTCAACCGCCTGTCTCTGAAGACCAAGTCAACTCTGGTGCCATATGCTTATTCTGTCGGCCATGCGGCTGCTCAAGACGGTAAACCAATTGTGCGGGCCATGTTCTTGGAGTTCCCGAATGAGAAAATCAACTACACCAAGGATGTGCAGTACCAGTACATGTACGGGGATAACTTCCTGGTGGCTCCAGTCTACAAGGCGACCAATCTGCAGGCCAACGGTGATGATGTTCGCAACGACATTTACCTGCCAGATGCCAATACGGAGTGGATTGATTTCTACACAGGTCAGAAATACCAAGGTGGTCAAATGCTCAATAACTTTGCAGCACCGCTCTGGAAATTGCCAGTCTTCGTTCGCAACGGGGCTATCATTCCATTGGCCAACCCTAACAACAACCCGAGCGAAATTGACCACACCAACCGCCTGATTGCCTTCTACCCACATGGTGAGACCAGCTTCAAACTCGTTGAGGATGATGGCAAGTCTATCGACTACAAGGCAGGCAAGGTGGCCAGCACCCTGATTGAGAGCCAAGCGGCGGATTCTAACCAAGATGGCCGTGCTGTGCTGACTATTCACCGAACAGAGGGTGACTATGACGGCATGGTTAAAGAAAAAACCACAGAGCTTCATGTCAACGTGTCTAAGGATGTGACCTCTGTTGAAGCGACGGTCAATGGCCAAGCTGTTACCTTGCGTCGAGCAGCGACACTGGATGAGTACAAGGCTGGCACCAACGTCTTCTTCTACCACAATGACCCAGTTATGGACACTTACGGGGCCAAGAGCGACCAGCTCAAGGACCTGCGTGTGGTGCAAAATGACCTGGTGAAAATCAAGCTGGCCAAGGCAGACGTGACCGCAACTGAAACCGTGGTAACTCTCAATGGCTTTAGCAACAAGAAGGCAGAAGCTGACGCTCCAGCGGGTCTGACAGCACCAGCTAAACCAGCCAACCTGCGTGCCCCAGAATCCGATGTGTCACCAACTGCTATCAAGTTGGTTTGGGAGCCTGTTGCGACCGCAACAAGCTATGACATTGAGCGTGATGGTGTGGTTTACACCAACATCACTACTCCAGAACGGGTCTTCGACGGCTTTGATTATGGTTCAGCCCACAGTTTCCGTGTTCGGGCGGTCAATGCCAAAGGAGCTTCTGACTGGACAGACTTGCTTGAGCAGGCTACCAGTGAAGACCCTTGGATGAACGCTATTGAAAATGTTCGAGCAACAACCAACATCACTGCCCAAGGTGGCCAAGGATTGGACAAGCTCTTTAACCGCCAACTGGGAGACACCTTCCACAGTAAGTGGGGCGAGGCAGTGGCCTTCCCAGCCCACATCACCGTTGATTTGGGCGGTGTATACGAAGTGGACTACCTGGAGTATCACCCAAGGGCAGATGCTGGCAATGGTACAGTGACCAAGGTCTTCTTTGAAACCAGTGAAGATGGTAAAGAATGGGCTCGTGACACCCACTACACCAACTGGAAACGGGATGGACAGGTCAAAACCTACCAGTTTACAGCCCCAACTGCTCGCTATGTTCGCATGAATATTGCTGAAGGAACGGGTAACTTTGTTTCTGGTCAAGAGTTGCTAATCTTTAAGAAAAATGGCACCAAAATGAAGGTTCCAGGTGACACCAATAACGACGGCCGCATCACCGAAGATGATAAGACCTTCTTCCTTAACTACAGTGGTTTGAGAACGGTTGACCGTGATTTTGGTTATATTCAGCACGTTGACATGAACAAGAACGGCCTGATTGATGCGGAAGACATCAGTGTTATCGCAACCCAGCTCTCAGGTGGTGTAACAACGCCATCAAGGGTAGCGCCTAGCGGTAGCCTTCGCTTTGAGGCAGAAAAATTGACTGCCAAAGCAGGTGAGACCCTCAAGGTTTACCTGGTAGCGGATGAACTTGAAGCGGTCAATGCCTTGACCAGCACCTTCCAGGTTAATGCTGCCGACTTTGAAGTGGTCAATAACCGCGTGGTGCCAGAAGCCTTTGCTAAGCAGGCGGAGAACTTCTCGCAAGTTCGGGACCGTGATGGCCAACTTGATGCGGTCTTTAGCTTTATCAACTTTGGTCAGAAAGACCTCTTGAGAGGCTCTGGTCGAGTTGCACACCTGACCCTCAAGGCTAAGCGTGATGTGACCCTTGACTTTAGCTCAAACGAGGGCCAACTGGTCGGCAATGACCTGCTGACAAGCAGGGTGGCCAACCAGCCAGTTGCAGCCTTGGTCAACTATGGCGGTATCCCGACTGTGCCTGCTCAGTTGACCCTGAATCGACCAACTCATGGTAGCTTGACCCTTAATTGGGCGGCTAGTGACCATGCCACCCGCTATGTTGTTGAACAGGCAGGTTCTGATGGCCAATTTGTCGAGGTCGGTCGCCCAACAGGTACTAGCTTCAACGTTTACAACCTGGTACCAGAGACCAGCTATGATTTCCGTGTGCGGGCAACTAACCCACTGGGTGAGTCAGCCAATACAGCAACCATCACAGGTCGAACACTTGCTAAGGATGTGACCAACAAGCTGGTTCCTGTTGCCAAAGAAGCCACAACACCAGAACAACCAGGCGAAGGTCTGGACCGCTTCTTTGACGGTGATGAAAGCACCATTTACCATAGCCAGTGGGGCAAAACAGATGCTGTTCCATCCAGTCTGGTTCTTGATTTGGGCAGCACCAAAGCCCTAGACCGTCTGGTCTATGTGCCACGTTCAGCCGCTTCCAATGGTACCATTACAGGCTTGACTGTGGAAACCAGCACCGATGGCACCACTTGGGCTTCGACTGGAGAGACCATCCGTTGGAATCAAGACAACCGAGATAAGATTGCCCTCTTCCCTCTTGGGACGCAGGCCCGTCATATTCGGATTAATTGGCAGAGCGGTGTTGGAGGATTTGTCTCTGGTCAAGAACTCTATGTGATTGCTGCTACCGAGACGTCTGCTCCTCAGACTCCACCAACAGTTTCTAATCGCACGTTTAGGAAAGAAAGTACAAGACTTGATTTCACCACTGAACGCATCTTGGATCCAACACTAGAACTGGGTCAAGAAGTGACCTTGCGTGGCGGACGTCCTGGTCGTTTAGTTAAAGTGTATGCTGATACAGATGTAGCAGGGCAGAAGGTTTCAGAACTTTGGGAAATCCAAGATTTAGTTCTGCCGACAAGTAAGATTGTTCGCATTGGTACCCGTCCAGCGGTGGTTAGTCAACCAAGTCGGCGTCCAGTTGTTGAGCCACTTGCCTTTACCGTTGAGCGTGTTCCAGTGGCTCATCTTGACACTGGTCGAGAGGTGGTTGTCCGTGAGGGAGTAGCAGGCCGTGTGACCAAGGTCTATGAAGACACGGTTACCACTGGTGGAGGACGGACCAGTCGTCTTGTTGAGCTCAAGGACCGAATTGAACCAATCAACAAACTGGTTCTCATCGGTACTCGCCCTCTAGTAACCTCCCGCACGGAAACCCGTGAGGTAGTGACCGACTTGCCGCTTGTTGTGGAGCGTATTGAGACAGCTAGTCTGGCCCTTGGTGAAGAGCGTGTTCTGCGTGCCGGTCACGCAGGGCGTCTGGTGACCATCTATGAGGACACCTATACCAACAATGTCAAGACAGGTGAACGGGTTCTGGAAGTCAAAGAAGCCCTGATTCCTGTTAAGAAACTGATTTTGGTGGGCACTCGTCCAGCTGAGGTGACCCGTACTGAGACCAGAGAAGTGATTGAACCCCTGCCGATGGAAGTGGAACGGGTGGTGACAAGCAGCCTTAAACCAGGCGAGGTTAAGGTGCTTCGTCCAGGTCGTCCAGGCCAAGTCATCAAGATTTACCAAGACACCTACACCAACAATGTCAAGACCGCTGAACGTGTTCTTGAGGTGA
Source organism: Streptococcus sp. ZY171113 (assembly GCF_057748235.1). Taxonomy (NCBI): domain Bacteria; kingdom Bacillati; phylum Bacillota; class Bacilli; order Lactobacillales; family Streptococcaceae; genus Streptococcus; species Streptococcus sp. ZY171113. The sequence continues at coordinate 1,891,349 of NZ_CM173243.1, read as the reverse complement.
GAGAAGTCGCTGTTCCAGTTAAGACCTTGATTTTGGTTGGTGCTCCTGTGGAGGAGCCAGCAACTGTTCCAGTGGCTGGACAACCGGTGCTTAACCCATCACCAAAACAGGCAAGTGCCGTGGCTCCTATCGCCCCAGAATTGGCTCAGGCAAGCCCTGAGAAGGCTAAGGAGCCGAAGACAGATGCCGTGGGTGCTGCTCCGGTCGCTGTGAGTGCTGTTGGCATCTTGTCAACTCTAGGCCTAGCAGGTCTTAAACAGAAGGACTAGTGGCTCTCTAAAACGCCAGTTCTGCCCCCAGACTGATAGCAGTCTGGGGGATTTTTGTCCAAATCGGAACGAAGCCGAACTTTTCACCGCCTAAAGTCAAGTTCTTATAGGAATGTATAGGAAAAAACTATGTGAAAAGTTCTTGAAAGCTCTTCAACGACCTGTTATAATGGGAGAATGACACGATACAAAGCGATTATTGCCTATGATGGCACCCTGTTTTCAGGCTTTCAACGTCAGACCAAGGCCAGGAGTGTTCAGGAGGAGCTGGAAAAGACCCTGCTCAAGCTCAACAGTGGCCAACCTGTCGCTGTTCACGGGGCTGGGCGGACCGATGCTGGGGTTCATGCTTATGGCCAGGTCATTCATTTTGACCTGCCCCAGCCTAGAGACCTGGAACGCTTGCGGTTTGCCCTGGACACTCAGGCTCCCGAGGACATTTCCGTGGTTTCTGTGGAAGAGGTGGCGGATGATTTTCATTGCCGCTATGCCAAACACCACAAGACCTACGAGTTCCTGGTGGATGTGGGTCGGCCCAAGAATCCCATGCTCCGACACTATGCCACTCCCTACCCCCATGCGGTGGAGTTGGCTCCCATGGCTGAAGCCATCAAGGATTTGGTGGGGACCCATGATTTCACGGGCTTTACGGCCTCTGGGACCAGCGTGGCCAACAAGGTTCGGACCATTACGGCAGCCAGCGTGACCTATGACCCTGACAAGCATCTCTATACCTTTACCTTTACGGGCAATGGTTTCCTCTACAAGCAGGTGCGGAACATGGTCGGGACCCTGCTGAAAATCGGTAATGGCCGTTTTCCCGTTAGTCAAATCAAGACTGTCCTGGATAGCAAAAATCGTCAATTGGCTGGGCCAACAGCAGGCCCTGGTGGCTTATACCTAAAGGAGATTGTTTATGACCAGTAAGTACATTTTAGCCCTGTCAGGCAATGACATTTTCAGCGGTGGGGGCCTGCACGCGGACCTCAACACCTATGCGGCCAACAAGCAACACGGCTTTGTGGCGGTGACCTGCTTGACAGGCATGACCGAAAAGGGCTTCGAGGTCTTTGCGACACCGACTGACCTCTTCCAAATTCAGCTCAATTCCATCAAGGATGTGCCCTTTTCGGGCATCAAAATCGGTCTTTTGCCCAATGTCGAAGTGGCTGAGGCGGCCTTGGCTTTTGTTAAAGAGCGGTCTGACCTGCCCATCGTTTTGGACCCTGTTCTGGTCTGCAAGGAAACCCATGATGTGGAGGTGAGTGAGTTGCGGGCGGAGCTCCTCAAGTTCTTCCCCTATGTGACCATCATCACCCCCAACTTGGTCGAAGCGGAGCTATTGACCCAAAAACCCATCAAAACCCTGGAGGACATGAAGGCAGCGGCCAAGGAGCTGCACAGCTATGGCGTTCCTTACGTGGTGGTCAAGGGGGGCAACCGCCTGGACCAGGAGCGAGCCATCGATGTCTTTTATGACGGCGAGAGCTTTGAGGTGCTGGAGCAGCCGGTGCTGAGCCAGAACAACACGGGGGCGGGTTGTACCTTTGCCTCTAGCATTGCTAGTGGTTTGGTTGAGGGCCTGACCTCAAGCCAGGCGGTGGCGGCGGCCAAGATTTTCGTTCACAAGGCCATTTTGACAGCAACAGATTACGGAGTGACCCAATATGACATCGATTAAAACCAAAGACCTGACCCTTATTGCCATCATCACGGCCCTGACCCTGGTCCTGGGCAAGACCTTCCAGTTTTCCATGGCCCTGGGTTTTTTCACCCTCCTGGATGTGGGCATCTACTTTGCGGCCTTTTACTTGGGCAAGCGTGAGGGAGCTCTGGTCGGCGGTCTGTCGGGCTTTCTGATCGACCTGCTTTCTGGCTACCCCCAGTACATGCTGGTTAGCCTGGTGGCCCACGGGGCCCAAGGCTACTTTGCTGGGTTTTCTGGGAAAAAACGCCCTGTCGGGCTTATCCTTGCTAGCCTGGTCATGGTTGGCACCTATTTCCTGGCTGAGATTTACTTGGCTAACCTGGCTGGCGCTCTTAGAACCCTTGTCGGTAACAGTTTGCAAAACCTTGTCGGCATGGGCTTGGGGTATGTCCTGGCTCAAGCTGCTAAACGGGTGCGGGCTTAGGAAGAAATTGTTTCTCGTTTTTCAGAAAATTTTCCGGAAACCAAAGTTGCACTCAAACAACTGGCCTTGGGCTGGTTGTTTTTTTGTTTTGGGGAGCTTTCTGATTATTTTCTGAAAAAACAACCCCAAAAACCAAGCAAGTCATCCAGCTCTGCCATTTCCCCAAAGCTTCCGAACGTGTTATAATAGTCCTAGCGAGGTGACCTATGAACTTAGAGCAATTGGCCGTGGAAACGGCGGTGATTTTAGAAGATGTGGTGGAGCGAAGCGGGATTAGGCCTGGTCAGGTTTTTGTTCTGGGCTTGTCCTCTAGCGAGGTCCTGGGTGGGGTCATTGGCCAGGCTTCCAGCCGTGAGGTGGGCCAGGTCATTGTTAAGACCATTCTGGATATTCTGAACCAGCGGGGGATTTACCTGGCGGTTCAGGGCTGTGAGCACCTGAACCGGGCTCTGGTGGTGGAGCGTGAGTTGGCGGAGCGGCTGGATTTGGAAATCGTCAGCGTCCTGCCCACCCTCCATGCGGGTGGTTCGGGTCAGTTGGCAGCCTTTGACTATATGGCGGACCCGGTTGAGGTGGAGTTTGTCACCGCCTTTGCGGGTCTGGACATCGGTGACACGGCCATCGGCATGCACGTCAAGCACGTTCAGGTGCCCCTGCGGCCCATCCAGCGGGAGCTGGGGGCTGCCCACGTGACGGCCCTAACCAGCCGTCCCAAGCTGATTGGTGGGGCCAGGGCCAGTTATGCCAGCGACCCCATTAGAAAGGTGTGAGCCATGACCTATCAGATGATTGCTTTTGACATGGACGGAACTCTTCTGCGGTCCGACCAGACCATTGACCCCGACAGTTTGGCGGCCATAGCCGAGGCCAGTCAGGCAGGCAAGACTGTGGTCCTCTCCACAGGCCGGGCCCTGTCGGAGTTGGCTGCTCACCTGCCCCTCTTGCCCAGCGTCCGCTACGGTGTTTTGGCCAGCGGCGGCTTGGTGTATGATTTTCATGAGGGGCTTGTTTTGGCTAAAAAAGCCCTGCCCGCCCCAGTTGTCCACCAGATTGGTCAGATTTTGGCGACCGAGGACCTCTTTTGTCTGGTCATGAGGGACGGCCAGGGCTTTGTGCAGAGCGACCAGTTCGAGCGGATTGGTGATTACCACATGGCGGCCTTTGCCCAGCTTTACACAGACACGGCACAGTTTGTTGACAGCCTAGCAGCCCTACTCGGTCAGGGAGAATTTGAAAAGATTAACCTTTATTTCAAGACTGAAGCGTTGAGAGAACACTACTATCAGGTCTTTAGCCAGTACGAGGTCAGCCTAGCTCGGGCAGAGCATGCTGGTCTTGAGCTGACTGCTCAAGGGGCTGATAAGGGAGAGGGGCTTTCTAGCCTCTGCCAGCACCTCAACCTGGCTTTGTCCCAGGTCATTGCTGTCGGTGATGCGGACAATGATGAACCTGCCTTTCGGCGAGCAGGCCTGGGCCTAGCCATGACCAATGCCAATGACCTGATCAAATCGCTTGCTGGTGGCCTTGTGGCTGATAATAACAGCGGTGGCTGTGCCCAGGCCATCAGGGATTATCTGTTGGCGGATTAAGAGAGCTTTAGATGACATAAGACCATCAGGGCAAACCTGATGGTCTTGTTTAATCCTTGTTTAATAAGCCCGCCTGTCTCAGGGTTTCCTGGCTGAGGCGGTAAACCTGGTAGTAGAGCTGGTTTTGGCTGCCGTTTTCGACCAGGAGTTCGATCCGATAGCAGGACAAGCCGTTGAGGGAGGTTCTTGGTCCTAACAGATTTGGGGCTTCCAGTAGCTGGGGGATGTCCCTGAGCTGGTTTTGGTAGGCCTGACGGAGCAAGCTTTCTACCTGAGCAAAGTCGGTGCCAAAGTCTAAGGGCAGGTCAATCTGCACCCGCCGATTGCCCCGCGACAGGTTAGACACATAGGTGATGTTGCGGTTGGGAATGATATGGAGGGTGCCGTCAGGGTTCCTGAGCTGGGTGGTCCGGATGCCCAGATTGGCCACCTGCCCAGTGATGTTTTGGATGGTGACGGTGTCACCGACATCGAACTGGCGTTCAATCAGGATAAAGGCCCCGTTGATCAGGTCGGTCAGAAAGCCCTGGGCCCCCAGACCGATGGCCAGACCAGCGATTCCAGCCCCTGCCAGGAGGCTGGAGACAGGCAGCCCAAAGGTGGCCAAAAGGCTGTAACCCAAAATAAAGGCGAGGCTGTAATCCGACAGGCTGCGAAAGAGTTTGAGCAGGGTTTCCTGACGGGCCTTGTCCTGGATGGTCAGGTGTTGAGTGGTTTTCAGGGCTTTTTTGAAAAACCAATGCAGGAGGTGTTTGGTTAGCCAGAAACCGATGATGAGGCCTAGAGCGGTCAGGAGCCGTTGGCCCAGTAAGTTCCAGTTGAGTTGGGTGAAAAAACGTGTGATTACCATAGGTCTAGTTTACCAAAAATGTCCCAGCTTGGAAAGTCCGAGCTGGCACAGTCTTTCCCCAAGTGTTCTAGCGGAAGCCGGCCAGAGCTCATCTGCTTTGCACTTATGATAAACTAAAAAACAAGGAATCGAAAGCGAGCCTGCTATGAAACCATCTCTGAAACTAACCTTTGGCGAGGAGCTGGCCAAAGCCATCAGCCACGGCCCCATGTTCCTCTTACTCCTGGGCCTGAGCCCTTGGGCGGCCATCCATACCTAGCTGCGGGGCGGAGATTACCTGGCCATGGGCTGGCAGGTCATTTTTTCATTTCCCAGATTATCCAAGCAACCAAGGTCACCTTTTTGAGCTTGATTGTGGCTGGCGGGAACCTCTACACCGTCGGGGCTTATTTTTACAGCAAGAAGACCCTGCCCTAGCACCACCTGATTTGGCACCTCTTTATCAATGCCGCCTCAATTTGCCACCTGGTGGCTATTATCGGCTACCTTTAGCCAGCAGAAAAAGGCCAGTTCCAGACGAACTAGTCTTTTTTGATTTATTTTTTATCCAAGAAACTGGTCAGGGTTTTACCTAGTTTCTGCAAGAGGGTAGGCAGTTTGACCACCTTGTCGTTGCCCAGCTTGTCCCGAGCGATTTTCAAAATCTTCCCGGAATCCTTGCTGGCAAAGAGAAACTTGCCCTGGTCAGTCTTGATTTCAAAGTGGCGGCTGATGGTTCTGCCGTGGACATTGGCCCCGATTTGCTGGATAGCGGTCCAAGGGATTTGGACGTAGCGTTCGACATTGGCATCAGGGTAAAACTCGATGGCCACGTCGCCGATGAGAAACTTGCCCACCTTGCCGCCCATATCGACATAGGACATGCCGGTGGTTTGCAGAAGCACGGTGGTGTTGAGTGATTGAGCCATGATAGGGCCCTCCTTTGCTTGGTGGTTGGTGGTTAGCAGTCGGCTGCTGTTTTGGGATAATAGCAGAGCTGGGAGTTGGTCTGAGTTTCTTGTCAAGCGTCAGCCTGTTTAGGAGGCTGTGGCCTGGCCAGGGCAGGGCTGGTTTAGCCAGTCGATGCCTGATGACCTGCTCGGCCATTTCCCCAAAGAAGGAGAAGTGCAGCGACTAACTCTAGTTTACCACAAAACCCCCACAGGTGTGAGGGTTAGGGTCTTACATAAGGCCAGTAACGCGGGCCAAGATACCAACGACGAAGAGGCCGATGATGATGGTGATTGGTGACACTTTTTTCTTGAGCAACCACATGCAGAGGAAGGTCAAGAGCAGGTGCATGAAGCCTGGGATAAGGCCGTCCAAGTTTTGTTGGAAGCTAGTGACTTTCTCAGGGGTTTGAGAAAGGCCTTGGCCAACCTGTTCAAAGGCTTGGCGGATCCCTTCACTGCCTTCTGGCAATTGATCCCAGTGGATGTAGGCTTTTTCATCGAGCTGAACGCGTGACACGTCGAAGGCAAACTTGATAGATACCCAACGTTGAGCGAGTACGGCGATGATGAACATCCCAAGGATAGAAGCACCCTTGGTGATGTCTTGGAGGATACCGCCTGACATGTCTTTGGTGATTTCCTTACCAGACTTGTAACCAAACTCTTGCGTGTACCAGAGGAAGGCCATACGGATAGCGTTCCAGGCACCGAAGAAGAGGATTGGGCCGAGGATGTTGCCACCGACGGCAAGTGAGGCACCAAGGGCACCCAGGATTGGACGAACGGTAAACCAGAAGACAGGGTCACCGATACCGGCCAAAGGTCCCATCATACCGATTTTCACGCCTTGGATAGCGGCGTCATCAACCTGACCACCGTTGGCACGCTCTTCTTCGAGGGCTAAAGTAACGCCGACGATTGGTGCAGCTACGTATGGGTGGGTGTTGAAGAATTCCATGTGGCGCTTGAGAGCGGCTTGTTGGTCTTCTTTTTTGGTGTAGAGTTTCTTGATGGCAGGCACCATGGTGTAGGCCCAGCCCAAGTTTTGCATCCGCTCGTAGTTCCAAGAAGCTTGAAGGAATTGGGAACGGAACCAGATTTTTTTACGGTCGTTTAAAGACAATTGAAGTTTTTCTGACATGGTGAGTTCTCCTTTCCTGATTAGTAGTCTTCCAAGATGTCGCCGATAGGGTCACCAGAACCGCCACCGCCGTTACCACCTTGTTTAGAGAGGTTGAGGTAGATGAAGGCAAGAGCAGTACCGATAGCACCGAGGGCGATGAGGGTCAAGTCGCTGACAGCAGCAAGAGCAAAACCGAGGGCAAAGAATGGCCACACTTCGCGGGTTGCCATCATGTTGATAACCATGGCAAGACCGACAGCGATAACCATGCTACCACCAACGGCCATACCACCTTGCAACCAAGCAGGCATGGCTTCGAGCATTGCTCGCACAGCATCAGCAGGAATGGCAATCAACAGCGCAGCAGGAACAGCGATACGCAGACCTTGAAGGGAAAGGGCGATTAAGTGGTAACGCTCAAGGGCGGCAAAGTCACCATTTTCAGCAGCCTTGTCAGCACCGTGAACCAAACCAACGGATACGGTACGTACCAACATGGTCAAGAAGAGACCTGCAACGGCAAGAGGAATAGCAACCGCTTGGGCAACCTGGATACCGTTGTTAGAGAAGTCGCCACCTTTAATCAAGATGATGGCAGAAGCAACAGAGGCAAGGGCAGCGTCAGGAGCAACGGCTGCACCGATGTTGGCCCAACCAAGGGCCAAGAATTGCAGGGTACCACCGAGGACGATACCAGCAGTCAAGTTACCACTTACTAGACCAATCAAGGTACAAGCCACGATTGGTTGGTGAAATTGGAATTGGTCCAAGACACCTTCCATACCAGCTAGGAAGGCAACCAGGACGATTAAAATAGCAGAAATGATTGAAATATCCATTATTTTATCCTTTCATAAGATATGAGGACGTTAATAAAATGCGATAAAATCAGCAGGCAGATCCGCTGATGGCGTAGCCATCTAGGAGCTGACCAAATTTTAGAGCATTTTTAGTCCGAATTCAGTTTCATAAGATACAAAGGGCGTTAAAAATCCAAAGTGAAAATGGCGGTATAAGCTTGCCAAGAGGGCAAGCTTAGCCCTGTCGCTTCAAGATGATAGGCGACGGCTCTTTCTCCGACAGTCTGTCCCCAGACTGTCGGAGTTTTCACACAGGATGAGCCCGTGTTCGATTTCATAAGATACGAGCCTATTTAGCCCGAGTTCAGTTTTCAGTTGTTCAAATGTGATAACTTAGTTCACATTTGCCTTGTTGATAAGGTCAAACAAGTCTTTTTTGGAGTCGTTTGGCACCTTGCGGACATCGAATGTAACACCCAAGTCACGCAATTTTTCGAAAGTCTCCACGTCGGCCTTGTCCATAGAGAGGGCTTGGCTGACCATGGTTTTACCGGTTGAGTGGGCCATGGAACCAACGTTGAGTTCGGTGATTGGCACACCACCCTCGATGGCTTGCAGGGCTTCCTGAGGCGTTTCAAAGAGGATGAGGGCCTTGGTCTCACCAAAGCGAGGGTCCTTAGACACTTCAATCAACTTCTTGATTGGCACAACGTTGGCCTTGACACCGTTTGGAGCAGCCTGCTTAATCAGTTGCTTACGGAGTTCGTCTTGAGCAACAACGTCAGAAGCCACGATGATGCGGTTAGCCTTAGAATCTGGTGTCCAAGCGGTAGCGACCTGGCCGTGCAAGAGACGGGTGTCGATACGGGCCAGGTTGATTTTGAGCTTGCCGTCACCGATGACTGTCCCTTCGGGAATAGCTGAGCGACGCACAGGATCTGCTTGAGCAGCAGGAGCCGCTGCCGCAGGTTCCAAGCTCTCAGGCAGGACCTTGATGCCCTCACGAGCTTCCTTCAAGATGTTGGCCGCAACCTTATCCACGCCAGCAGACGCATCCATCATGCGTTCTGTGTAGGCTTGGATCAGCATTGGCAGGTTAAGGCCTGTGATGATGGCTACCTTGCGATCAGGATTTTCACCCGCAACCCGGCTGGCTTGGTTAAAGGGAGACCCACTCCACAAGTCAGCAAGGACAAGGACCTCATCATCAGCCTCAAATTGAGCGATGGCGGTGCTGATTTTGGCGTGAAGATCGTCTGGACCTTCGTTTGGCATGAAGGTCACAACTTGAACCTTTTCTTGCTCACCAAAAATCATGGCACCTGATTGGTGAATGCCTGAGGCGAATTCACCGTGGCTGGCAATGATAATACCGATACCCATTCTTGATTTTCCTCCTTTTAGTTATTTTTCGTTGGCATGATTAAACCTAATCTCCATTATCCGTAACTCTTGTCGAGCAACACTTAATCAGGCCAAAGAAATTCAAGAACTTCTGTATTGTAAAACGATTTCAGTGCTTTGTCAATCCTCTTAATATATACTAAATCCGCTGAAAATTGATGAAAAAATCAAGCGAACAAAAGCAAAAAAAGAGGGAAGTTGCCAGTTTTGACAGAGTTTGAAAGAAATTGAAAAATGAAAACAAATGAAACAAACAGAACATTCTGTCTCAAACTGTTTGAAAAATTTTTATTTTTTTCAAAATCTGGAAACTGGTAACTTGCTTGTTTTTCAGAAAAGGGCAAGGCTAAAGAAGTTGACTGAGTAGCCTGATGATTTTTGTTCAAATCTGCTTTTAAGTTGGGGGCGAATTTATGAAAAGGCAACAAAGCATCGTTCTTATTTTAGGTGACGCTTATTTTTTTAGGTGCGTGTACGACATTTTTTTGCTATAATGAAGCTTATATCAAAAGAATTTCAAATTAGGAGGCTCCATGCCACAGCCACTCTTTTTACAACCCGTCATGCAGGAAAAAATCTGGGGCGGTAGCCGCCTTCGAGATGTTTTTGGCTATGCCATTCCCAGTGAGCGGACGGGCGAGTGCTGGGCTATCTCGGCTCATCCTAACGGGGTGTCGGTGGTGACCAATGGTGATTTGGCCGGCCAGCCCCTGGACCAGCTCTATGCCCAGCGGCCAGACCTCTTCGGTCATCCGACCAGCCCTGTCTTTCCACTCCTGACCAAGATTTTGGATGCCGATGATTGGCTCAGTGTTCAGGTCCACCCCGACGATGCCTATGGTCTGGCCCATGAAGGCGAGCTGGGCAAGACCGAGTGTTGGTACATCATTTCGGCAGAACCTGGGGCGGAGATCATCTACGGCCATACGGCCACTAGCCGAGAGGAGCTGGCGGATTTGATTGCCAATGGAGCTTGGGACCAACTCCTGACCCGGGTGCCGGTTAAGGCTGGAGATTTTTTCGACGTCCCAGCAGGAACCATCCACGCCATTGGCAAGGGCATCATGATTTTGGAGACCCAGCAGTCCAGCGACACCACCTATCGGGTTTATGACTTCGACCGTCTGGATGACAGTGGCCAGCCTCGTGAACTCCACCTGGCCAAGTCCATTGACGTGACCACCATCGGTGCCCCCCTCAACAGCACACCAGCCAGCCTCAAACTCCCTGGTTTGACCTCGACCCTCTTGGTGTCCAAGGCCTTTTTCACAGTTTACAAGTGGGAAATAGCCGAGCAGACCACCATGTTTAGGACTGCAGACTACCTCTTGGTCAGTGTCCTAGAAGGCCAAGGCCAGCTGACGGTTGCTGACGCGACTTATCCGATTAAGAAGGGCAGCCATTTTATCCTACCCAATGATGTGGACAGCTGGACCTTTGAGGGCAACTTGACCCTGATTGCCAGCCATCCAAATCAGTAAACCTGTTATAAGGAAAGGAAACCAAGGGTCATCGACATGAGAGTTGTTGCAGGACAGTTTGGGGGGCGTCCCCTAAAAACGCTGGCTGGTCAGACCACCCGCCCCACGACCGATAAGGTCAAGGGGGCTATGTTTAACATGATTGGCCCTTATTTTGAAGGGGGGCGAGCCTTGGACTTGTATGCTGGTAGCGGGAGCCTGGCCATCGAGGCCGTCTCGCGGGGCATGGACCAGGCTGTTCTGGTGGAAAAAGACCGAAAAGCGCAAGCCATTGTCCAAGAAAATATCCGCATGACCCAAAGTGAGGGCCAGTTTCAGTTACTCAAGATGACCGATAGTCAGGCCCTAGCCCAGCTGACGGGGATTTTTGATGTGGTCTTTTTGGACCCGCCCTATGCCAAGGAGCAAATCGTGGCGGTTATCGGCGAGTTGGAGGAGCGTGGGCTCTTGGCTGAGGAGGTGCTCCTGGTCTGTGAGACGGACAAGAGCGTGGACTTGCCGGAGGAAATCAGTAACTTTGGCATTTGGAAGCAGAAGGTTTATGGCATCAGTAAGGTGACGGTTTATGTGCGATAAGAAACGAATCGGGGTCTTTGCAGGCTCCTTTGACCCGGTAACCCTGGGCCATCTGGATTTGGTCAAGCGGGCCAGCCAGCTTTTTGATCAGGTCTATGTTCTGGTGGCGGTCAACCCCAACAAGGCCGGCCGTTTCACGGGTGACCAACGGCTGACCTTTATCAACCAAGGTTTGGCAGAACTTGGCGTGACCAATGCCCAGGCTGTTTTGGCCGATAGTCTGGTGCCGACGGTGGCCCTGGCCAAGGAGCTGGGAGCTACCCACCTGGTGCGTGGGATCCGCAATGCCACTGACCTGGATTATGAGGACAGCCTGGCCTATTTTAACAGCCAGCTGGCCCCTGATTTGGACACGGTGGTCCTACTCAGCCCGCCCCAGTACCGCTACCTGTCATCCAGTCGGGTTCGGGAGCTCATTGCCCTCAAGCAAGATATTAGGCCCTACGTTCCGACTAGCGTGGCCTTAGAAGTGGAGAAAACGCATGAAACACCTTAAAAAACATAAGTGGTGGCTGCTTGGCCTGACCGCTGTCCTCTTTGGGCTTTTCGCCCTCCTTGTGCCCATCAAGGGCTACTATGTGGAAATGCCTGGCGGTGCCTACGACATTCGTGAGGTCTTGCGGGTCAACGACCAGACCGATGAGGCCGATGGCTCCTACAACTTTTTGGCGGTGACAATCAGCCCAGCTACCCTGGGTCAAATGGCCTATGCCTGGCTGACGCCCTTTACCGACATTTCCAGTGAAGAAGAAACCACTGGTGGCCACAATCAGGAAGATTTCTGGCGGATTAGCCTCTTTTACATGGAAACCTCCCAGAACGAAGCCATCCATCAGGCCCTCAAGTTGGCTGATAAGCCTGTAACCATTGACTACAAGGGCGTTTACGTTCTGGAAGTCAGCGAGGACTCGACTTTCAAGGGCATTCTCAATCTGGCCGATACGGTGACAGGTATCAACGGCAAGACCTTTGGTTCCTCCAAGGAGTTGATTGAACACGTGTCCAGCATGGCCATCGGTGACCCTGTCAGCGTCCAATACACCAGCCAAGGTCAGGACCTGTCTGCTGACGGCACCATCATCAAGCTCAAAAACGGCAAGAACGGCATCGGTATCGGCCTGGTTGACCACACCGAAGTCAAGACCGATGTGCCGATCCAGTTTTCAACCGCAGGGGTTGGCGGGCCAAGTGCTGGCCTCATGTTTACCCTGGACATCTACGACCAGCTGGTGGAGGAGGACCTGAGAAAAGGCCGGGTCATCGCTGGAACAGGCACCATCGAACCAGACGGTTCAGTTGGCATGGTTGGCGGTGTGGACAAGAAGGTCCTGTCGGCCCACCAAATCGGGGCTGAAATCTTCTTTGTCTCAGCCAAGGACTTGACTGAGGAAGAGAAAAAAGCAGCCCCAGACTATAAACCCAACTATCAAGTGGCCCAGGAAGCGGCCAAGGAATTGGGGACAGACATGACCATCGTCCCTGTCAACAGCGTCCAAGAGGCCATCGACTACCTGAGAAATCACTAGAAGAGCACCCGCAAGGGTGTTTTTTAATCTTGAACAGCATATAAATGGTCTCAAATGGATGAAAAAGTTTGAAAAAATACATTTCATGATGAAAATCGTACATTTCAGGATTTTGTCCTCTAAATGGCTTTAGCCATGCTATACTAAAGGTGTCTCTTGCAACGGACAAATAAAAATATAATTATTAAGGAGGTATTCGTTATGAGTACACAAACACTTTCACAATTTGAGCTTTTGGACACTGAACTGCTTGCGACTGTTGAAGGTGGTGCCAATTGGGTTACAGTAGGCCCCACTTATGAATGTATTGATGGTAAAATGTTTGGTACTTGTCGTGTTAAGTGGGGTGCCGTAGGTAATCATATTAGTAATTGTTTCAACTATGGTTGGGCTGCTGCTGGAGGAGGTGTTGGTTATGGTTGTGGGAGGCCACAATAAAATGAATACAAAATATCAGTTGAATAGACAAAAAGAGGAACTTGTCAACGAATTACTTAGCAAATTGGAGAAATCCTTTATCGCTGAACATACTTTGAAAGGGCAATTTGTTGGAGAAATCACAAATATGAAAAGACTGGTTTCAAAAACCGGTCTAAAAAGTCAAGCTGACTGGATTGCCTTAAAACTCTCGGTCGAAGACTTAGGGCGTCATCTCTTTAGTCAAGGAGTTGAGTTGAGTTTAGAAGAAAGAACCTTGAAATCTGAACTATCAAAGATTATCTCGGAACATGAGAATAATAGCCGTGGTAATGTGGGTTTATTAGCAAACTTAGTAGGTGTTTTTAGATAAGAATTAGATTTTTGATGATGGCACCAGTTTTGACTGGTGTCCTTTTTCCTGAACGGCTATATTTTAGTCCTAAATGGTAATTTTTGTTCCATTTAGGAAAGTTAAATGACTGTTCAGGAAATGGTGATTATTTTTGTAAGAAGAGTGCTATACTAAAGGTGTCTCTTGCAACGGACGAATAAAATATAATTATTAAGGAGGTATTCGTTATGAGTACACAAACACTTTCACAATTTGAACTTTTGGACACTGAACTGCTTGCGACTGTTGAAGGTGGTGCATGCAACCGTTATGATTTTAGCAAAGCTATGATTGAAACTGGGATTGGAGAAGCAGTTATAGGTGGAGTCTTGGGAGGACCACTTGGGGCAGCTGTTGGTTGGCATACTGGGGTTATTTCAGGAGGAGTTGGTTATCTAGCAGTTTGTTGGTGGTGATTAAAAGTTATGGTTTTAAAAGTAATTGTCTTTTTAGGTGTTGTACTACTACTTAATTTTCTTTTTTTTAGAGATTTATTGAATGATAGATTTTTAAAGTGTAGAGATAGAAAGTAGTTTGATGCCCGAACTTTTGTTGGAATTTTTGGAATGATTACTCATATTAAATGAATAGTAAAATAAGATTGTTCTATTTTACTTTTAGGATTCACTTTAGGATATTTTGAGTTGTATAGAAATTATTCTGTAATAGTTGGAATATTGTGGAAAAACACATTTCATGATGAAAGTCATACATTTTAGGATTTTAGCTATCAAGCAATTATAGTTGTTTCTTGCAACGGATAAATAATAAAATAAACTATATAAGGAGTTGCTCATTATGAATACACAAACACTTTCACAATTTGAACTTTTGGACACCGAATTACTTTCAGCTGTTGAAGGCGGGAAATGTACAGCTCAAGGAGCAGGGAAAGCTATGGTTAGTTTGGGTGCTGGTGCGGCTGTTACTGGTTTCATTACAGGTGGACCGTTGGTGGCTGCTGTTAGTTGGCATGGAGGAGTTGTTGGTGGGGCTATTGTGTATGGTGCGACGTGCTGGTGGTAATGTATTCAAAAGTTTATGTTTGATGTTGCCTTCGGTTTCATAGCATTCATTCTATTTTTCAAATATGTTATTATGTTATAAAAAAAGAATTTTGGAGAAAACTAAAAGAAAAGTACTGAGTCATGATTTCTCGAAATTGACATGGCCATCGTCCCAGTCAACAACGTCCAAGAGGCCATCGACTACCTGAGAAATCACTAGAAGAGCACCCGAAAGGGTGTTTTTTGCTCTGCTATTTCCCAAAAAATAGTGTATAATAGAAATAAGACACTCTAGTAAGGAGGCGTGCATGCGTAAAGACATCACCCCAGACATGTACAACTACAACAAGTACCCGGGCCCTCAGTTCGTGACCTTTGAGGATGTGGTTAAGAGCGAGGAGTTGGTTTTTAAGATTTTGGAAAATACTGGCGAGACCTTTGATGCGGAGGCTTTTACCCAGCGGTTTTCGGAGATTTTGCTCAAGTACGACTACATCGTGGGAGACTGGGGCAATGAGCAACTTCGCCTAAGAGGCTTTTATAAGGACGACAGCCCCAAGGCGGTCTTTTCAAAAATCAGTCGTTTGGATGATTACATTAAGGAGTATTGCAATTTTGGTTGTGACTACTTTATTCTTGAAAATTCTGCTCCTCAGGAAATTGCCTTTGAAGAGGATAACCCGTCACCGCGTCGTCGCCGTCGTCGCTCGAAACCTAGCGGTCATGGCCGTGACAAAAAACAGGTTGAGGAGTCCCTGGTAGGTGTGCAGCCGTTTAAGAAAAAATCTCGGGACCGCAAGCCTCGCAGGCAGGTAGAGGCTGGGCGTGACAAAGAGGTCAAGCAGGGGCATTTTACCATTCGGCAGAAGGGCTAAAACCTGATGCTAAATTCCTACCGTCGCACCCTGTACGGGCTGCTGCTTGCCTATGTTTGCTGCTTGGTGGTCGTTTGTTTTATGCCCCAGCCCGATTTGGGTTTGGGACAGACACCTGGCATCCAGCATTTTGGTCGCGTGGTGGTCTTGCTCCGTCCCTTTAACACCCTCTGGGCTCTAGGTGACATCACAAGCCTCCCTCAACTGGCCTGGGTCATCGCCCAAAACCTCCTTAACATCTTCCTGCTTTACCCCTTAGTTTTGCTGTTGTTGCTTCTTTTCCCGACCTTGCGGTCAATGGCTGACGCTGTCAAACTGGCCCTGGCTTGCAGCCTCTTTATCGAGTTGACCCAGGTCCTGCTCAGCTTCTTTTTCAATGCCAATCGGGTTTTTGAAATTGATGATCTGTTGACCAATACCTTGGGAGGCTATCTGGCCTACCTGACTTTCACCTATTTTAGGAGACGTTTTTATGAGAAAAATTGTTCAAATTAGTGCCCTAGTCCTGTCCCTCCTAGTCTTGGTTGCCTGCCGTGAAGCTGACCGCGTTTCCCACAACCTATCTAAGGAAGCAGATAACTTTAACATCGTCCGCAAGATTACCGTCATCAATGCCATTCAAGGAGAAATCCTCTACCAGATGACTGGCAAGATGTCTATTCACCATAGTGCCGAGGACCAGCAGTTGGAAATCATTGCCCAGGATGACAGTGGCAACTATAAGAAACACTTTATCGGCTTGTCAGATAACGTGACCTATATTGTCGAAGACATCACTGGTTCCGATGTCAGCAACACCAAGTACACCATCACCTTCAATCCAGATATGGTGATTCCGCTGGAAGTCCAACCAGCTAATGATTAGTCGGCTAACCAACCAGCCCAACAGGGTTGGTTTTTGTCTTGTCAAAAATCTTGTGACAAAGCTTGAGTTACTTTAAGCTAATCGAGTTTTCCATAACCTACTATAAGGAGGTTGATGGCGTTCGCAGAGACGAGACCGATGAGCAGAGCGTCCAGCTGCAGCAGCTCTTGACCAACAAGCCTTTAGCAGAAGTGGTTACTGAGGTGACTGGTCTGGACGACCAGGACCTGATTGCTGAAATCTTGTCTCATTTGAACCAATAAGACTTTCCGAACCGCCCAAATCTCCAGCGGTAAGGGGAGATGAGAACGCCTGGCCTTTGGTCAGGTGTTTTTGTCTGCTCTTTTGTGGACAAGTGATGCTTGTCTGTTTTCGGGAACGTTTTCTTGCGTCGTCGGCCTAGAAAACTCAGTCAAATCATGCTATAATAGCCAGATGTTCTGAATAATTATTCTAAATAGAAAGGGTTTCTTATGAAAATTGTAAAAGATCTCTGGTGGTTTTTTAAGCTGGAGAAAAAACGTTACCTGACAGGGATTTTGGCCCTGAGTTTGGTATCGGTCTTTAACCTGGTGCCGCCAATGATGCTGGGTCGGGTGATTGATGCCATCACGGCCAAGAATTTGACAGGCGATGAGCTCTTGTTTAGCCTAGTCGCCCTGCTCCTGTCAGCCCTGGCCATGTACGGTCTTCGCTACCTCTGGCGGCTGTTTATCATCGGGACTTCCTATCGTTTAGGGCAAATCATGCGGTCTCGGCTCTTTGAGCATTTTACCCGTATGTCGCCGTCCTTTTATCAGAAATACCGAACCGGTGACCTCATGGCCCACGCCACCAACGATATCAATGCCCTGACCCGTCTGGCGGGTGGTGGGGTCATGTCAGCGGTTGATGCCTCGGTGACGGCTTTGGTAACCCTAGTAACCATGGTCTTCACCATCTCTTGGCAGATGACCCTGGTGGCCATCCTGCCCCTGCCCTTTATGGCTATGACGACCAGTTTCTTGGGCCGCCGTATCCACAAGCACACCCAGGCCTCGCAAGAAGCCTTCTCTGAACTTAACAACAAGGTTCAGGAGAGTGTGTCAGGTATCAAGGTGACCAAATCCTTTGGTTACCAGTCGGACGAATTGAAGAGTTTTGAAGAAACCAGTCAGATGGCCTATAAAAAAGACCTGAAACTCCTCTTTTTTGATGCCCTCTGGGACCCAGCTGTCCTACTTTTTGTCGGGACCTCTTATGTTCTGACCCTCCTGGTGGGTTCTTTCATGGTCAAATCAGGTCAGGTAACGGTTGGTAATCTGGTGACCTTTATCACCTATCTGGACATGCTGGTTTGGCCGCTGATGGCCATGGGCTTCCTTTTCAACATGACCCAACGGGGGGCGGTTTCCTATGATCGGATTAGCAAGTTGCTTGCTGAGCAGTCTGATGTGGTGGACAGCCCAAATCCCCTGCCTGGGATTGAAAATGGTCAAATTCGTTATGACATTGACCATTTTGCCTACGAGCAAGAGGAGACCTTGACCGATATTCATTTTGCTCTGGACAAGGGCCAGACCCTGGGTCTGGTCGGTCAGACGGGCTCTGGTAAGACCAGCCTGATCAAACTCCTCTTGCGGGAGTACGATGTGACTGCGGGAGCCATTACCCTAAACGGTCACAACATCAAGGACTACCGCCTGAGGGATTTGCGGTCCCTCATGGGTTACGTGCCGCAGGACCAGATGCTCTTTGCCATGTCCATCGCGGATAATGTGCGGTTCGGGGATGCGGACTTGGGCGAGGAGGCTATCGCCAAATCGACCAAGTTGTCCTATGTTTATGACGATATCGTGGGCATGCCTGAGGGCTTTGAGACCATTATCGGTGAGCGGGGCGTGTCCCTGTCGGGCGGTCAGAAACAGCGTTTGGCCATGAGTCGGGCCATGATTTTGCAGCCAGAGATTTTGATTTTGGACGATTCGCTGTCGGCCGTTGATGCCAAGACCGAGCACGCTATCATCGAGAACCTCAAGGCCAGCCGTCAGGACAAGACCACCATCATCACGGCCCATCGCCTGTCGGCAGTTGTCCATGCCGACCTGATTTTGGTCATGCAGAATGGTCGAATTATCGAGCGGGGCCGCCACGAGGACCTCTTGGCCCTGGGGGGCTGGTATGCTGAGACCTACGCCAGCCAGCAATTAGAAGAGAAGGGAGAAAGTCATGTCGAGTAAAAAAGAAGCTGGAAAAACCTTTTTCCGCCTGTTGACCTACCTGAAACCTTATAAATGGCTGACACTTTTGGCCATGGTGCTCCTGTTTGCGACCACCTTGATTAAGAGTATTATCCCTCTGATTGCCAGTCGGTTTATCGATAACTACATCAGTCAGGACTTGCAGGTGGGGGCCTACCTCTTGGTGACTTACTTTGCCTGTTACCTGGCTCAGGCAGGTCTCCAGTATCTGGGCACCTTTGCCTTCAACCGTGTCTCCTACGGGATTCTCAAGGACATCCGTCGAGACGCTTTTGCCAATATGGAAAAGCTGGGCATGTCCTACTTTGACCAGACAGCGGCGGGTTCTATCGTGTCGCGGATTACCAATGACACCCAGAGCATCGTGGACATGTTCAACGGTCTTCTCTACAGTTTCTTGTCAGCCTTCGTCATCTTTGCCATGACCCTGGTGGCCATGTTGCGGTTGGATTTTCGTTTGACTGGTTTGGTCAGCCTCTTCCTGCCCTTGATTTTCGTTCTGGTCAACCTCTACCGCAAGCGGTCAACGGCTGTGATTGAAAAGACCCGAGGCTTGCTCAGCGACATCAATTCCAAGTTGGCGGAGAGCATTGAAGGTATTCGGATTATCCAGGCCTTTAGCCAGGAAGAGCGGTTGAAGGCTGAATTTGACGCCATCAACCAGGAACACGTGGCCTATGCCAACAAGGCTTTGGCCTTGGATAGTCTCTTCCTCCGCCCTGCCATGTCCCTCCTAAAACTCCTGGGCTATGCGGTCCTCATGCTCTACTTTGGTCTCAACTGGGACAAATTGGGGATTTCGGCTGGGGTCATGTACGCCTTTATCCAGTACGTTAACCGCCTCTTTGACCCCCTGATTGAGGTCAGCCAGAACTTTTCGACCCTGCAAACCTCTATGGTCTCTGCCAGTCGGGTCTTTACCCTGATTGACCGGACCGACTATGAGCCTGAGCAGGCCGACCGCCTGACTGAGGTAGCGACGGGCGACATCGAGTTTCGCGACGTGTCCTTTAGCTACGACGGCAAGACCCAGATTTTGGACGGCGTATCCTTTAGCGTCAAGCGGGGCGAGACCATCGCCTTTGTCGGGGCGACCGGTTCGGGCAAGTCCTCCATCATCAACGTCCTTATGCGGTTTTACGAGTTCCAGTCTGGTCAGGTTTTGATTGATGGAACTGATATTCGCCAGTATAGCCAGGAGGCCCTCCGCGCCAGCATGGGCTTGGTCCTCCAGGATCCCTTCCTCTACCATGGCACCATTAAATCCAACATCAAGATGTACCAGAACCTGACCGATGCCGAGGTCCAAGCTGCGGCCGAGTTCGTGGATGCGGATCAATTTATTCAAAAATTGCCGAGCGGTTATGATGAACCCGTGTCTGAACGGGGATCGACCTTCTCAACCGGTCAACGCCAGCTCCTTGCTTTCGCTAGAACCGTGGCCAGCCAGCCCAAAATCCTGATTCTGGATGAGGCAACGGCCAACATCGACTCAGCCACTGAAGGCATTGTTCAAAACTCCCTAGCTAAAATGCGTCAGGGCAGAACAACCATTGCCATTGCCCACCGCCTGTCCACCATCCAGGATGCCAACTGCATTTACGTTCTGGAAAAAGGCAAAATCATCGAAAGCGGTAACCACGAGGAGCTCCTGGCTCTGGGTGGCAGCTACCACAAGATGTACCAGTTGCAGGCTGGGATGATGACTTAGGTTCATTGATAATGTTCGGAAATAACGGTATTTGACCTCCCTGAGCGGTTTTCTGGAGAAAAAATCATATTTTTTCAAAAAACCTGTTGACAGCTCGGCTATTTTTCGGTAGAATAACAAGCAATCAGAAGAAGTACTTCAAAAACGACTTTCAGGGAGTTGGCGGTTATTGCGAGCCAACAGGCGTTTTGAAGGAAATGGGCTGAGGTTATAAAGGAATTCTAAACAATGTGAATTCGGTTGGCACCCCTTACCGTGCAACTCCTTGTTGGAGGAGTGTGAGATGATGACTGGACAGTTTTTTTGCTGTACCTAAGGTCATTAACTGAGGTGGCACCGTGTTGTCTTTGAAACAACGCCCTCACGTGAGTCTTCACGTGAGGGCTTTTTGCATTGTTGGACATGCGACAAGGTTGGTGAGCAGGGCCCGCTTGCGACCTGATTGGTGAAAGGATAGAGGAGAAAAGACGATGACAGTAGAAAAAGGTTATTTTGGACAGTTTGGCGGCTCTTTTGTGCCAGAACCCATTCAGGTGCTCTTGGATGAATTGGAGGTGACCTTCAACCGTTATAAGGACGACCCAGAGTTTTTGGCCGAGTATCAGGCTTTCCTGAAAGATTATTCGGGTCGGGAAACCCCGCTCTACTATGCGGAGAGCTTGACCAAGGAACTGGGTGGGGCAAAGATTTACCTCAAACGTGAGGACCTCAACCACCTGGGCTCCCATAAATTGAACAATGTCTTGGGTCAGATTTTGCTGGCCAAACGCATGGGCAAGACTCGGGTGATTGCGGAAACGGGTGCAGGCCAGCATGGTGTAGCAACGGCTGCAGTAGCAGCCAAGTTCGGTATGGCTTGTGACATTTATATGGGGGCGGAAGACACCCGTCGCCAGCGTCTCAATGTCTTTCGGATGGAAATGATGGGGGCAAGGGTTCATGCAGTTGAAACAGGCACCCAGACCCTCAAAGATGCCGTAGATGCGGCCTTTGGTGCCTGGATGAGTGACCTGGATGCCTTCTATGTTTTAGGCTCTGCCGTGGGACCTCACCCCTACCCAACTATGGTTCACGAGTTCCAGAAGATTATCTCGGTGGAATCGCGTCAGCAATTTTTAGCCAAAGAAAACCGTTTGCCAGACTATGTGTTCGCCTGTGTGGGCGGTGGCTCAAATGCCATCGGGGCCTTCTCCCAGTACCTGGCTGACCCAGAGGTCAAGCTGGTCGGGGTTGAGGCGGCTGGACGAGGTTTGGACACCAAGGACCATGCGGCAACCATGACCAAGGGAAGAGTCGGTGTGGTTGACGGCATGAAAACCATTTCCCTCTTTGAGGCAGACGGCAGCGTGTCGCCGGTTTACTCCATCTCAGCAGGTTTGGACTACCCAGGCGTTGGTCCTGAGCACGCCCACCTCAAGGAGACTGGTCGAGTGATCTATGAGGCGGCGACCGACGATGAGGCGGTTCAAGCCTTGCTTCTTCTGTCTCGGACGGAAGGGATTATCCCAGCCATCGAAAGTTCCCATGCTCTGGCTGGTGCCTTCAAACTGGCACCGACCCTGTCGGCTGACCAGGCTATTCTCATCAACCTCTCTGGCCGTGGTGACAAGGACGTTGCTGCCATCGCTGATTACTTGAATAACTAAGGAGAAACTCATGAAAAACAAACGTTTACCATTACTTGCTGGCGGCCTATTGGCCCTGATTGCATTGGCTATCGGTAGCCAATTCTTGACCCCTAAACGAGAGGCGACAACTAACGGCCCTGCCAAGGTTGGTGTCCTCCAATTCGTGACCCACGAAGCCCTGGATGAGATTTACCGAGGTATTGAGGCTGGCCTGGCTGAGGCTGGCTACGACAAGGGCGACAACCTGGAGATTAACTTCCTCAACTCGGAAGCCGACCAGAGCAAGGTTCAGACCATGAGCCAAACCCTTGTCAACCAAGGCAACCAGGTTTTGGTCGGTATTGCTACCCCTGCTGCCCAAGGTTTGGCATCTGCCACCAAAGACATTCCCATCATCATGGGGGCCGTGACCGATCCTGTGGGCGCCAAGCTGGTCAAGGACTTGGAAGCCCCAGACGGCAACATCACCGGTGTTTCTGACCGAACCCCGATTGCTGACCAGCTTGGCTTAATGGCAGAGCTGACACCAGGTGTTAAGACCATCGGTGTGGTTTATTCCAGCAGCGAAGATAACTCCAAATCCCAGGTCGAGACCTTCAAGCAGCTGGCTAAAGAAGCTGGTTACGAGGTGGTCGAATACGCCATCGCTTCCAGCAATGACCTAACCACCACAGCCAATGTCATGGTTGGCAAGGTTGATGCCATCTGGGTGCCGCTTGATAACACAGTTGCCAGTGCCTTTACCAGCCTGGTTCAGGTGGCTAAAACAGCCAAGAAACCTATCTACACCAGCGTGGACACCATGGTGGCTGAAGGTAGCCTGGCTTCTGTTTACATCGACCAGTACGAGCTTGGTTTGGCGACAGGTAAGATGGCTGCCAAGGTTCTGGCTGGCAAATCCGTTGACCAACTGCCAGTTGAAATTTTCGACCAAGGCAACCCAATCATCAATGAAACGGTTGCGGCTGAATTGGGCATTGTTATCCCAGACAGCCTCAAGGCAGAGGCCAAGTTGGTTAAATAAGGCCATTTAATAGAAGAACAGTCACATGACCGACTAAGAGAAAGGGGATAAAGGCCAAGGCCTGGTCCCTTTTCTTTTGCCAGAAAACCCAGACGATACCACTCAGGCTGGCTATCTGAACCAGCCAGAGGAGCTGAGTTAGGTCCAGCCGCAAACTGAGGGTGGCCAGGTAGAGCAGGTCGCCTGAGCCCAGCTTGATGTCCTTGACCTCCGCCAAGATGGCTAGGAGAAAAAGAATGAGGCTGGTAGTTGTGATGGGGAAGAAGGGGAGCAAGATGGCTGTGCCCAGCAACCAGAGCCAGAGGGGATAGGATTGGCTCCGCAGGTCATGACTGGCCAGAACCAGCCCCCAAGCCAGTAGATAAGTATCAGTAAGAGCTAAGTAGCCGCTCTGCCATGTCCCAAAAAGGAAAATAAAAAGGAGTGAGATGCTAACCATGAGGTAGCGACGTTGCCATAAATCTTTCATACTTTTATATTCGTAATTAGCGGTAAATTCTTGACACCAAGTTGAAAAGGAGTATAATAGGAATATAATCAATAATGGTTATAAATAATAATGGTTATAAAAAAGGAGTTTCCTATGTCAATCTTGTCAGTAGCAGACTTGGCAGCCCGCGTTGAGGCTGCTGCAGCAAATGAAACTGGTAGCCGTCCAAAAACCAAGGCTGCCCTTAATCAAGCGGTGGCAGACCTGGTTGCAGCACGTACCATCATCCACCAAATCCACTGGTACATGCGTGGGACTGGTTTCTTGCGTCTTCACAAATCTATGGACAAACTTATGGATGCCCTTAGCGAGCATTTGGATGAGATGAGCGAGCGTCTAATCACCTTGGGTGGTGCACCTTATTCAACCTTGAAAGAGTTTGCTGAAGCGACAAGTTTTGAAGAGACTCCAGGTGATTACAGCTTGACCGTTGACACCTATCTTAACCGTCTGGTTGAGCTTTACAGCCAGTTGGGCAACCTCTTCCAAGTTGGTCTGGATGTGAGCGATGAGGAGGGGGATGACCCGTCAAACGGTCTCTTTGCAGATGCTCAGGGTGAAGCTGAAAAGAATATCTGGCAACTTAGGGCAGAACTTGGTTTAGCACCAGGTTTGCATGATTAATAATTTGAAATGAGGGAGTGAGGCTCAATCGGTAACCCGAGGAACTCGCTTTCCCTCATTTTTTTGTTTCCTAACCCACGCTTTCCCTTTTATAAGGCTAATGGGACTTGGAGTAGGGCTCATGGGAAAAAGTATTTTCAGATAACTGAAAGTATTTTTTATTATTGATAACAAAGGAGAAGAAGTGAAATTAAAATCTAAAACATAAAAACGCTTGCAAAAACAGAGAAATGTAGTATAATAGTTGATGTAAACGTTATCCAAAATGGATTAGCAAAGGAGAAAACAAGTATGACCACTATGAGCAAAGCTCGATTCCTTGAACAGGTCAAGGATGGTATCATTGTTTCTTGTCAGGCTCTTCCTCATGAACCACTTTATAGTGAAACAGGTGGTGTGATGCCACTCTTAGCCAAGGCTGCTGAGCAGGCTGGGGCTGTCGGCATAAGAGCCAACAGCGTCAGGGATATCAAGGAAATTCAGGCTGTCACCGATTTACCGATTATTGGTATCATCAAGCGTGACTACCCGCCGCAGGAGCCTTTTATCACGCCGACTATGCGTGAAGTTGATGAGTTGGCTGAGTTAGGGATTGCTGTTATCGCCTTGGATTGCACCAAGCGGGAACGCTATGATGGCTTGAGCATTAGCGACTTTATCGCCCAGGTTAAGGCCAAGTACCCAGACCAGCTCTTGATGGCTGACATTTCGACTTACGAGGAAGGTCTTGTGGCCCACGAAGCAGGCGTTGATATGGTTGGTACAACCTTGTCAGGCTACACCTCTTACAGTCGCCAGGATGCAGGGCCAGATATTGACCTTATGAAGCAGCTGACGGCAGCTGGTATCGATGTTATCGCCGAAGGTAAGATTCATACGCCAGACCAGGCTCGGCAGGTTAAAGATTTGGGGGTTGCTGGTATTGTCGTTGGTGGAGCCATTACCCGACCAAAGGAAATAGCAGAGCGATTTATCAAGGCTCTTGATTAAAATTAAAAAAAGGAAGGTTTCTAATGACAACATTAAAACTGAATAACCTTTACAAGAAGTATCCAAACAGTGAGTTTTATTCGGTTGAAGATTTTAATCTCGACATAAAGGATAAGGAATTCATCGTTTTTGTAGGCCCATCAGGTTGTGGTAAGTCAACCACCCTTCGTATGATTGCAGGTCTTGAAGACATCACAGAAGGTGAGTTTTACATTGATGACGAGCTCATGAACGACATCGAGCCAAAAGACCGTGACATCGCTATGGTCTTCCAGAACTATGCCCTCTATCCGCACATGACGGTTTACGACAACATGGCTTTCGGCCTCAAGTTGCGTAAGTACGACAAGGATGACATCGATCGTCGAGTGCGTGAGGCGGCTGAAATCTTGGCTTTGACCGACTTCTTGCAACGCAAGCCAGCTGACTTGTCAGGTGGTCAACGCCAGCGGGTAGCCATGGGACGTGCCATCGTTCGTGACGCCAAGGTCTTCCTGATGGATGAACCGCTCTCTAACTTGGATGCCAAACTTCGGGTGTCCATGAGGGCTGAGATTGCGAAAATCCACCGTCGTATCGGGGCAACCACCATCTACGTTACCCACGACCAAACCGAGGCCATGACCCTGGCGGATCGTATCGTTATCATGTCTGCTACCAAGAATGCTGCTGGTACTGGTACCATCGGCCGGATTGAGCAAGTTGGCACGCCACAAGAACTCTACAATGAGCCAGCTAATAAGTTTGTTGCAGGTTTCATCGGTAGCCCAGCCATGAACTTTATCGAAGTTACCCTGTCTGGTGACCGCTTGACGGATGGTAAAGGTTTTGACATCGTTATTCCAGAAGGCCGACGTAAGGTGCTTGATGACCTTGGTTATCAGGGCAAGAAGTTGACCTTCGGTATTCGTCCAGAGGATATCGCTTCCGATTTGATTAGTCTGGATACATTCCCAGACGCGATTGTGAAAGCAGAGGTGGTCATCTCAGAACTTTTGGGTAGCGACTCGGTTCTCTACTGTCGCTTGGGTGATCAAGAATTTTCTGCTCGTGTATCAGCAACAGATTACCTAACACCAGGATCGACCGTTAAATTGGCTCTGAATGTGTCTAAAGGTCACTTCTTTGACACCGAAACTGGCAAACGCATTCCACTCTAGTTTCATTAGGAAACGCCCTATTTTAGAAATCAAACAAAAAATTTTTTAAGGAGACATTTCTCATGAAAATGAAGAAAATCATCGCATCATTGTTGACAGGTACTGCTGTTTTGACCTTGGCGGCCTGTGGTTCTAAATCAGCTGACACGGCTGGTTCATCTGCAGCAGATTCTGGTTCAGCAAAAACAGAAATTACCTTCTGGGCTTTCCCAGTTTTCCAACAAGAAAACACTAGCGATGCTGTAGGTACTTATGAGCAAAAACTGATTGACGAGTTTGAAAAAGCTAACCCAGACATCGATGTTAAGTTGGAGACCATCGATTTCACAGCTGGTCCAGAGAAAATCACAACAGCTATTGAAGCTGGTACAGCTCCAGACGTTCTCTTTGATGCCCCAGGCCGTATCATCACTTACGGAAAAAATGGCAAGTTGGTTGACTTGAACGACCTCTTTACAGAAGACTTTGAAAAAGACGTTAACCCTAATATCGTTCAAGCATCTAAGGCTGGTGACACAGCTTACATGTACCCAATTTCATCTGCACCATTCTACATGGTCTTCAACAAGGCTATGCTGAAAGATGCTGGTGTTCTTGATTTGGTAAAAGACGGTTGGACAACTGCGGACTTCGAAAAAGTTATCAAAGCCTTGAAAGACAAGGGTTATAACCCAGGTTCACTCTTTGCTAATGGCCAAGGTGGTGACCAAGGTACTCGTGCCTTCCTTGCTAACCTTTACAGCGGTTCTATCACAGATGCAGAAGTGACCAAGTACACCACAGATTCTGAACAAATGATTAAGGCTTTGGCTTCAGTGAAAGACTGGATGGACAAAGGCTACATCATGAACGGTTCACAGTACAACGGTGGTGACGACATCCAAAACTTCGCCAACGGTCAAACCTCTTACTCGATTCTTTGGGCTCCAGCTCAAAACGGTATCCAAGGTGCTCTTCTTGAAGCCTCTAAAGTAGAAGTGGTTGAAGTGCCATTCCCATCTGAAGACGGTAAGGCAGACCTTGAGTACCTGGTAAATGGTTTTGCCATCTTCAACAACAAGGACGAGGCTAAAGCAGAAGCATCTAAGAAATTCATCCAATTCATTGCTGATGATGCGGAATGGGGTCCTAAGAACGTTGTTCGTACTGGTGCTTTCCCAGTTCGTAGCTCATTTGGTTCACTCTACGACGATGCTCGTATGGAAACCATCAGTGGCTGGACTCAATACTACTCACCATACTACAACACTATCGACGGTTTTGCTGAAATGCGTACCCTCTGGTTCCCAGCTTTGCAAGCCGTATCTAACGGTGACAAAGATGCCGCAGCAGCTCTGAAAGAGTTTACTGAGCAAGCGAATGCAACAATTAAAAAATAATTGAAACTGAACAGTCCCCTCTTTTTCAGCCCCTAAAGACAGAAAAAGGGGGGATTTCTAGTTTCCCTCTTGTTCATAAAAGGAGTTTCTATGCAAATTAATAAGTTAAAAATGCGAGAAACCATTGTCTCCTACACCTTTCTCGCTCCAATCTTGACCTTCTTTACTGTCTTTGTATTGGCACCGATGGTGATGGGGTTTGTGACCAGTTTCTTTAGGTATACCCAAACCGAGTTTACCTTTATTGGTCTGGAGAACTACATCCGTCTCTTTAGTGATCAGATTTTCATCAAATCCTTGATTAACACCCTAATTATCGTGGTCGGGTCTGTTCCAATCGTTGTTTTCTTCTCGCTCTTTGTGGCCTCACAAACCTACGAGAAAAACGTGATTTCCCGTTCCTTCTATCGGTTCGTTTTCTTCCTGCCTGTTGTTACGGGTTCGGTTGCGGTAACCGTTGTTTGGAAATGGATTTACGACCCCCTTTCTGGTATCCTCAACTTCATCCTCAAAAATGGTGGCGTGATTGAGCAGAACATCAGTTGGCTGGGTGACAAAAAATGGGCCCTCCTGGCCATCATGTTGATTCTCTTGACAACCTCAGTTGGTCAGCCAATCATCCTTTATATTGCTGCCATGGGTAACATTGACAACTCACTAGTTGAAGCAGCCCGTATCGACGGTGCCAACGAGACCCAGGTTTTCTGGCAAATCAAGTGGCCAAGCCTCTTGCCAACCACTCTTTACATTACTGTTATTACTACTATCAACTCCTTCCAGATTTTTGCGCTGATACAGCTCTTGACTTCTGGTGGACCAAACTACTCAACCTCTACCCTCATGTACTACCTCTACGAGAAGGCCTTCAAACTGACTGAGTTTGGCTATGCCAATACTATCGGTGTCTTCTTGGCGGTCTTGATTGCCCTCATCAGTTTTGCCCAATTCAAGTTCTTGGGTAATGATGTGGAATACTAGGAGGACTAACAATGAAGAAAAAACAATTGTCAGCCTTTGGCATCTTATCCAGTGTGATTTTGATGGTTTTGACGGTCTTGTTCATCTTCCCATTTTATTGGATCATGACTGGTGCCTTCAAATCACAACCAGATACCATCAAAATTCCGCCACAATGGTGGCCGGCAGCCCCAACCTTGGAAAACTTTGACCGCCTCTTGGTGCAGAACCCAGCCCTGCAATGGCTCTGGAACTCCGTCTTTATTTCTCTTGCAACCATGGTTTTGGTCTGCGTGACCTCATCCTTGGCGGGCTATGTCTTGGCGAAAAAGCGTTTCTACGGTCAAAAGCTTCTCTTCTCTCTTTTTGTAGCAGCCATGGCCCTGCCTAAGCAGGTTGTTCTGGTACCGCTGGTGCGGATCATCAACTTCATGGGCATCCATGACACCCCTGCGGCGGTTATCCTGCCTCTGGTTGGTTGGCCATTCGGTGTTTTCCTCATGAAGCAATTCTCTGAAAACATTCCGACGGAGCTTTTGGAATCAGCCCGTATCGACGGTTGCGGTGAAGTGAGAACCTTCGTTAGCGTTGCCTTCCCAATCGTTAAACCTGGTTTTGCAGCCCTGGCCATCTTCACCTTCATCAACTCATGGAACGACTACTTCATGCAGCTGGTTATGCTGACCTCCCGTCAGAACCTGACCATCTCCCTGGGTGTTGCGACCATGCAGGCCGAGATGGCGACCAACTACGGTCTCATCATGGCTGGTGCGGCCCTGGCGGCTGTGCCAATCGTGACCATCTTCCTGGTCTTCCAAAAATCATTTACCCAAGGTATTACCATGGGTGCGGTTAAAGGTTAACCCAACGATAAGATTAAGCTGGTTTGGACGCTGCGCTCAATGGCAGAGCGGCTAACCAGCTTTCGTCTTTCTATCAGACTTGAGAGGAACAAACATGATTTACGATTACTTAGACCAACTTAACCGCTACCGCGGTCTTCATGCCAATATTGACTTAGCCATCGACTTTCTGGACAAGACAGACCTGACCCAGTTGGAACTGGGACGAAATGAGGTTGCTGGTGACCAAGTCTTTGCCTTGGTGCAGCACAACTCCCTCAATGACCAGCCTAGCGATAGTTTCGAGTACCATGACCGCTACATGGATTTGCAATTCTTGTTGGATGGTAACGAAAACTTCCGCTATACCCGCTCGTCTGAAGGGGTGATTCAAGAATTCGATGCGGCCAATGATTTCGGTCTCATCCGTAGCAGCACTGGTTTAGATTTAGAATTGAACGGTCAGACCTTTGCCATGGTTTGGCCAGGGGAATACCATCAGCCCAACCAACTTGGTCGCGGTGGCCAGTCGGTGACAAAAGTGGTGGTTAAGATTTTGATTGACTAGTTGCTGAGACGGTCCAGACGAGTTTAACTAGAGATTATCTGGGTAAATGCCTGTCAAGACCAGTTTAGCAACCATTAAAACGAACGAAAGGGAGGGCCTGATATGGATTCACGCAAGTTCATGAAAACTGTTTTTGGATTGGATAATGGGGTTATGCGAGCGGCCGAGCGGGTCTTTGACCTCATGGTCCTCAACCTGCTCTTTGTCCTGACCGCCAGTTTACTGGTGACGGCTGGTGTGGCTAAGATGGCCCTCTATCGGAGCTTGGTGGACCTCAAGGAGCGAGGACGGGTACCGATTTTGGCGACCTATTGGGGGCATGTCAAGGCTAACTGGAAACAGGGCTTGACCCTGGGTTTGGTGGAACTGGCCTTGACAGTCTTTACCATCTTTGACCTGCTCTTGATTCGGGGGCAGGAAGGTCTGCCTTTTCAGGTCTTGGCGGTCTTGGCCTATGGGGTTCTGATTTTGACCCTGGTTACCCATCTCTACCTCTACCCTCTGGCAGCCCGTTACCAGATGTCCCCGCAGGACCTCTATGTGAAAGCTCTGCTCTTGGCAGGGCTAAATGGGGGATGGACCCTGGTCTTTCTGGCTGTTTTGGGCCTCATCTTCCTCGCTCTGCCATTATCCCTCATCAGCCTCATCCTGGGCCTATCGCTCCTTTTGGTGATTGGGGTGGCAGCCCTGGGTTACGGCTATGTGCAGGTCATGGAGGGGATTTTGGGCAAGTACCCATCTGCTTGAAATTGGTTTCAGATGATGGTGATAAGAGCCGAAAATCGAAAGGATAATCTAAATCCGCAAAGGGCTTGAAAAGCTCTTGAAAAGCGATTACAATAAAAGGGTAAACCCTATATATAAGGAGACGATTATGTCACATTTAGACAAATACCGTGGTATTATTCCAGCTTTTTACGCGGCCTATGATGAGGCTGGCGAGATTAGCCCCGAGGGCGTGCGTGCCCTGACCCAGTACTTCATTGACAAGGGGGTTAAGGGCCTCTATGTCAACGGGTCATCTGGCGAGTGCATCTACCAGAGTGTTGCCGACCGTAAGCTGGTTCTGGAAAATGTCATGGCGGTTGCCAAGGGCAAGTTGACCATCATCAACCACATTGCCTGCAACAACACCAAGGATTCCATCGAGTTGGCCAAGCATTCAGAAGAGTTGGGCGTTGATGCCATCGCTGCAATCCCACCAATCTACTTCCGTTTGCCAGAGCATTCGATTGCTAAATACTGGAATGATATGAGTGCGGCAGCACCAAACACTGATTTCATGATCTACAACATTCCTCAGTTGGCTGGTGTAGCCTTGACCCCAAGCCTCTACCGTGAGATGTTGAAGAACCCTCGTGTCATCGGGGTGAAAAACTCTTCAATGCCAGTTCAGGACATCGAGACTTTCAAGGCCATCAGCGGTCCTGAAAAACTGGTTTTCAACGGTCCAGACGAGCAATTCTTGGGTGGCCGTCTCATGGGTGCTGACGGTGGTATCGGTGGTACTTACGGGGCTTACCCAGAGCTCTTGCTCAAGTTGGATGAGCTGATTGCGACTAAAGACTTGGACAAGGCACGCGAACTCCAATACGCCATCAACCAAATTATCGGTGTCCTGGTTTCAGGTCACGGCCACATGTATGCGGTGATTAAGGCTGCCATCAAGGAAATTGATGGCCTTGAGCTGGGCGGCGTTCGTTCCCCATTGGCTAACCTGGCCGAGGGTGACGAGGCTGTTGTGGCCAAGGCCGTTGAACTGATCCGCGCAGCTAAAGAAAAGTTCTGCTAATTGCTGAGCGATAGTTTCATAGCTCTAAATTTGCTTGTAAAGAGATAGTGGCTTAGTTTTCCTTTAGGGCTAGGCAGTTCCTTGCCGCTTGTACTTTGGTACAGCAAAAGGAACTAAGGCCGCCATAAAGGGGAAATCAGCCACTAGGTTATCGGGGGGAGGTCGGTGTGACTTTCCCCTGCATTTATTTGGAGGACAAGAATGACAAAATACGTTGCGATTGATATTGGCGGCACCCAAATCAAGTACGGCCTGGTTGATGAGGTAGGCACGATTTTGGAGCAGCACAAGATTGATACCGAGGCTCATTTGGGCGGCCCGGCCATTCTGGACAAGGTTCGTCAGATAGTGGCTACCTATAAGACCGAGTATGAGCTGGCAGGGGTTGCCATTTCCTCGGCCGGCATGATTGACCCTGACCAGGGGGCGGTTTTCTATTCTGGTCCGGCCATCCCAAACTACGCTGGCACCAACTTCAAGGCTACCATTGAGGAGGAGTTCGGTCTGCCCTGTGAAGCGGAAAACGACGTTAACTGTGCCGGTTTGGCTGAAGCCAATAGCGGAGCTGCTAAGGGGGCTTCCGTTGCGGTCTGCTTGACCATCGGTACTGGTATTGGCGGCAGCCTCCTCCTAGATGGCAAGGTCTTCCATGGCTTTAGCAATTCAGCCTGCGAAGTCGGCTACATCCACCTCAAGGACGGTGACTTCCAAGACCTGGCCTCAACAACAGCCCTGGTCGAATACGTTGCCCGAGAAAAAGGCGAGGACAAGGCTGACTGGAACGGCCTGAAAATCTTTGAAGGGGCCAAGGCAGGCGATACCATCTGCTTGGCTGGTATTGACCGACTGGTTGATTACTTGGCTCTGGGCATTGCCAACATCTGCTACGTGGCCAACCCAGAAGTGGTTGTCCTAGGTGGCGGCATCATGGCCCAGAAGGACTTCCTCAAAGACCGCATCGAGGCAGCTGTCAAGTCCAAACTGGTGCCGAGCCTGGCTGACAAGACCCGCATCGCCTTTGCCCAGCATGAAAATGCGGCAGGTATGCTGGGAGCCTACTACCATTTCCGACAAAAACACGCTTAAGTAAGACCTGTCGTCACGTTTTTGATTGAGTGCTAACGAGACGAGTTGGTCAAACCCTATAAACATAAAACACGTTTTAGAAAAGGAGAAATCCCATGATTGATAACATGTCCCTAGAAGCTATGAAGACCTACCGTGGTCGCCACGAGGTGCCAGCTGATTTTGATGACTTTTGGCAGGCTCAACTGGACAAGGTGGCTGATTTGCCAGACTACCGCTTGGAGAAGCAAGACTTCAATTTGGCCTTTGCAGATTGCTATGCCCTGACCTTTACGGGGACCAACGGTTCGTCTGTCTTTGCCAAATGCGTCTTCCCTAAAACAGAGGAAAAAGTGCCTGTTCTTTTCTACTTCCACGGCTACCAAGGCCAAAGCCCAGATTGGACAGAGAGTTTGAAATTTGTAGCTGCTGGTTACGGTGTGGTCTCTATGGATGTCCGTGGTCAGGCTGGCCGCTCAACTGACCTGGGTCAATTTGAAGGCATAACCGTTAAGGGTCAGGTGATCCGTGGGGCGGTTGAAGGGCCAGATAAACTCTTCTTTAAGGACGTCTATCTGGATGTTTACCAACTCATCAACATCATTGCGGCCCAGGACTTTGTTGACCCGACAAACTTGGTCAGCTACGGGGCTTCTCAGGGTGGTGCCCTTGCCTTGGTAGCGGCAGCCCTTAACCCTAAAATTACCAAGACGGCCTCTATCTACCCATTCTTGTCTGATTTCAAGCGGGTTCTGGAATTGGGTGACAACAGCGAGCCTTATAA
Source organism: Streptococcus sp. ZY171113 (assembly GCF_057748235.1). Taxonomy (NCBI): domain Bacteria; kingdom Bacillati; phylum Bacillota; class Bacilli; order Lactobacillales; family Streptococcaceae; genus Streptococcus; species Streptococcus sp. ZY171113. The sequence continues at coordinate 1,857,855 of NZ_CM173243.1, read as the reverse complement.
CGAGCTCTTCCGTTACTTTAAGTTCTCCGATCCTTTCCACGAGACAGAGGACCAGTTCTTGGCTAACCTCTCTTACATTGACATCAAGAACCTGGCCCACCGCATCACCTGCCCAGTGGCTATGGTGACGGGTCTTGAGGACGAAATTTGCCCACCGTCAACCCAGTTTGCCATCTACAACCGTCTTGAGGGCGACAAGGAGATGAAGATTTTGCCAGAGTATGGCCATGTTGCCATGAACGTGATGGTTAACGACTACGTTTATGACTTCCTCTTTGGGTCAAGCATTATTCGGTAAATAAAAAAGGTCTGGAACGCTGGTTACAGGCCTTTTTTCATGTTCAATGAAAATCGGCTTTTTGTCAAATTTAATGGGTGAATCAGCTATTGTCTAGTGAAATCTTTCCCGTTTTGAGGTTTAAGGTGATAAGAATCCTTGTTGTGAAGTTTTCAAAGTTTCTGAAGTCGGAAGTATTGTCTTTTATATATCGCTACTCTTTAGTTAAGTGCATCTTATGAAAAGAAAATTGACATTTTTTCGAGGAGCGGTTAGTGATAAAATTCTAATGTTTATTTTTTTGATTTTTATATCAGTATAAAACAACTAAATACTTGACAAAATGTTCGGGGGGGGGGGGTACAATAGGTGTGTATTATAGAGTGAAAAAATCTTAATGGAGGAAGACGATGTTAGATAATACATATGATAGTAGCCAATCAGAAGAGAATATTTTTGAGACGGTGGCAGAGAATGTGGAGGATACGGATTTTTTTGAAGATTTGCTTTTAGATTATGATGTTTCAAAAGATGATCAGATTGAAGCGCTCAACGCAGAACTAGAGAAACTGAATGACAAGTTGGAACAGTTGTCATTGGTGCTGGAACATTTTCCAAACAAGCAGGAAATGGATGAGTTAAAAAATAACCAGCAGGCCATTGTTGCTTCCTTGGAGGAGGAAAAGGCAAATATTAAAGAGACGTTCCAATTTCAGAATCAGTTGTTACAGAAATTGTTGCGATTGCAAGACATCAACCACCAACTGCACGATGAATTGTCACACTACAAACAAGGATTGTTTGAAGAGTATCGTTTGCCGATTTTGAAATCACTCTGGAAATTTAGGCGGACAGTGGAGACGGATGTCAGATATGCGATAGAAGAGACGTTGCGTTCTACTTTAGAAAGTTACCTAGAAGATATCGACGATATATTCACCGACTTTGATTTGGAGATCTTTTCAAGCGAGGCTGGGGAAACCTTCAATCCTGCGACCGACAGGCAAAATAATGTGGTTGAAACGACAGACGAGCTATTGGCTTGGCAGATTGTGACCAATAAAGGTGCAGGTCTACGCTCGGGTAACAAAGTCATTGATAAGCAGATCGTTGACGTCTATAAATTAGTTCAGAATAAAACAGAAAATGGTGAGGTGTAAGATGGCAAAAATTGTATTTGGTATTGATTTGGGGACAACTTATTCAGCGGTATCTTATGTTGACCAGTACGATCGAGCAGTTATTCATAAAAATTTGAGTGGTAAGGACATTACACCGAGTGCTGTTTACATCAACCATGATGGTAATATCGCTGTTGGGGAATCCGCAAAAGAGGAGGCCACGATGAATCCTGAGGGATATGTTGATTTTTTCAAACGTTATATGGGGACGCCTTTTGAGGAATTGCCCGAGGAGGTGCAAGCCTATTTTACTTTGAATGGCAAGGCTCACCGACCAGAAGAATTGTCTTCTCTCGTTTTGAAAGAATTGAAACGATCGGTGGATGAGTCTTCTCTGGGCGTGGAGATGGAGCAGGTGGTTATCACCGTTCCAGCCTATTTTAATGAAGCCCAACGAATGGCAACCAAAACCGCAGGTGAATTAGCTGGTCTGCAAGTTATGGAAATCATCAAAGAACCCTTGGCTGCGGCCTTTGATTACACCCAAACCAGCGGGGAGGATAATAAGACTTTTTTGATTTATGATTTGGGTGGCGGGACTTTTGATGCAACCATTATGTCTTTGTCTTCTCAAGAAGTCATCGAAGTTGCTTCTGATGGGGATAGCCAATTAGGTGGTAAAGACTGGGATTACCGGTTGTTTGAGTATTTAAGAGACCGATTTTTGGAAGAACACCCAGACAAAGTTCTTTCTGATGGAGATGAGAAGCAACTTCAACTGAAAGCCGAAGAAGTCAAAGTCAAATTGACGAACTCTAACGCGACAAAGGCAAAATTGAACTTTGACGGCAATCGGTTGGTTGTTGAAATTTCGCGTCAAGAATTTGAAGAGATGACCAGAGATTTATTGGATCGTAGTTTGACCATTACCGACTCTCTGGTGGCATTAGCGACAGAAAAAGGTTACACGATTGATACCATTTTGATGGTAGGTGGGTCAACTAGAATGCCAATGATCAAGGAAGCCTTGAAGGAACGTTATGGTCTTGATCCGAAAACCCACGACCCTGACCAAGCCGTTGCCAAGGGAGCTGCTGTTTGGGCGGTATTTGCCTATGAAAAAGGTCAGAAAATCGTTGAAAAATTAGCTACTGGGCAGATTACAGAAGAGGAGTTAAGTAAAGAAGAGCAAGAAATTGTCAAACATCGTTTTAGTTTTGAAGAGAAATTGCAAACTTCTGTGGCACAATTTGAATCGCTCAGCAATAAGGAAATTGTCACCGCCGCAACCAAAACCTATGGTGTTCGTCTCTTAGACGCTGATAATAAACGGATTATCAAAAATTTGATTATTAAAAACAGTCCTTTGCATGGTGGACAGATTATCGGGACAACTCTGGGTTCAACATCAACTCCGAATCAGACAGAGCTTTATATGCCTATCTATGAATCTGATGAGATGGATGAAATAGTTCCATATAATGAGTATATGGAAGAACAAAAAATCGGTGAAATCTTTATGGAATTACCGCCAGGTTTGGAGCTGTATAGTCCAATTGAAGTGAAATTGACCTTAAATGACCAAGGGCTCTTGTATGCCTATGTCGAGGAGAAGATTCATGGTCGAAAGGCCGAGGCGGAACTCCAACTGAGAGGCATGATGACCGAAGAAGAAATCAAGCAAGCAGAAGAGTATATCAGTCAGACGCAGTTGGTTGATGAAATTTAAGGAGAGCGGGATGACAAGAGCGAAAGTTGCTGTTGGTATTGACCTAGGAACAACCTACAGTGTGGTTGCCACAGTTAATCGGATGAGTGGCCGAGCAACCGTTTTTAAAAACTCAACTGGGAGTTATACGACACCATCTGTCTTGGCTTTTGATGGTCAGTCGATCGTTTTTGGAGAAGCTGCTAAGGAAGAATTACTTTTTGGGAATGATGAGGTGGCTGCTTTTTACAAGCGACACTTGGCTCAGCTGGACTATTTTGAACGGCTAGGGGATGATTGTTATGATGCTTGTCAGTTATCCACTCTTTTTCTGGAACATCTCATCAAAGACATTGAAGAAACCAACCAAATCGAGATTGGCTCAGCGGTTATTTCTGTCCCAGCTTATTTTACTCATTTAGAGATTGATGAGACCTTGAAAGCTGCCAAATTAGCCAATATTGAGGTAAAAGGGATTATTCATGAGCCGACGGCAGCGGCACTGGCCTATGGTTTGACGGGAAATAACAAGCCTCAGACAGTGCTCTTCTATGATTTAGGTGGTGGAACCTTTGATGTGACCATTGCCAATCTGACCGAAAAAGAATTAACTGTTCTAGGGTCTAGTGGCGATAGTCAGCTGGGCGGAAAAGACTTTGACCAACGATTGGAAGACTATCTGACAGAGGAAGCCATGTTTACTTTTGGAGATGAGGTGGTTGATTCACCAGCTTTTCAACAAAAACTATTAGAGATTGAAAAGTACAAGAAGCAACTGTCTCATTTTGAGAGTATCTCCATTCCAATGACTTACCAAGGCAATCGTCAAACACTGGTCTTGGAGCGTGCGACGTTCGAAGAACAGTGCCAAGATTTACTCGACCGTACGGCAACCTTGATGGCAAGCTTGTTAGAGGAATTAGCCTTAACGTGGTCAAAGATAGACCATGTCATCCTTGTTGGTGGGTCAACCAAAATGCCGATGGTTGTGGCCTACTTTGAGAAAACTCTGGGAAAGGCCATTAAGAAAGGTGTCAATGTTGACGAGGCGGTAGCTATCGGTGCGGCCATTAAGGTCAATTCCTTTGAACACTTTGGCTCTGAATCAGCCTCAAAAGCACCATCATTTGGCTTTGAAAGTTTTTCGGATGTCACTGCTCATGGGATGGGTATGATTGCGGTGAATGAAAAAGGAAATGGCTACATCAATGACATTATCATCCCAAAGAATACCACAATCCCTGCTAAGGTAACCAAAGACTACCGACTATCCTTGAAATCTACTCATCATCAGATGGAAATCTTTGTCTTACAGGGCGAAGATGAGCAGGTGATTAATAATACGTTTGTTAATAAGTACCTTGTTAGTGGTTTTGATGGGCTGAACAATAAGAAGGAACAGCTTGTATCGGTCACTTACGCTTATAACCAAGATGGCATGATAGAGGTTTCTGCCACCCATGCTCAACAGCCCTTGCATGTGACTATTGATACCAGTCCTCAAGATTTGTCTTGGGCTTATGATGGGATTGGCTCGATTGCTTATGAAAAAATCTGCATTGCCATTGATACTAGTGGTAGTATGGCAGGTAGGCCGATGAGGGCGGCGGCAGAAGCAGCCTTGGAGTTTTTTGAGGCCGTGGCTAGTCAAGCTGAGATAGCAGTTATTTCAGTAGCTGATTCAGCAACGTGTATTTGTCCACTTACTAAGGATAGGGGGGAGTTCGAGGACGGACTATCTAAGCTATTTAACTATCCAGATGGAGGGGGGAATAGTGGACATCCATTTGATTTAGCTCAGATGGTAATGGATAGGGGCTTACTCATTGTCTTGGCTGATGGTGTTTGGGCATACCAAGACATGGCCATATCGGCTGCTTGTAGAGCACACGAGACCATAGACATCATAGGCATTGGTTTTGGAAGTGCAGATGAACAGTTTTTGCAATCTATTAGTAATTTAGAAGGAATTGGTGGCATGACGGATTTGACCGATCTATCGCAAACCTTTTCTAATGTCGCTCAGGTTATTGTCAGTCAATCTCAGTCCATGATGAAACTGTTATAGGAGAAACATGCCGATGATTAGAACTGTAAGGGATGTGATTGCCTATTACAATCAGTGTGATTTTGGGTATGTGTTTAAGCGGGAAAATCTAAGCTCATGGTATGCCCAACTTCCTTCTGGCCAATCAAAGACAATCTTTTTGCAACTGATTGAACGTCTGACGAGGGAGGAATTTATTGCACTGGTTGGTTTAGCTTATGACCAGCGATTCGGACAACTGGAAAACCAGTTGATTAAAAAGAGTGACTGTGCTTTACGACCGCTTACCGTTAATGAATTTGAAAAGATTGTTTCTTCTCATTTTCAAGGCAAACTAGGTGATAAGGCCAAGTCAACTTTGCTTAATCGCTTGGGAATTGTGGTAGAGTTTCCCAAAAGCCCAAAAGAACTAGAAAAAGAGGAAAGTGAACGGCTGAAACAAGCCGAGGAGTTGATTAAGTCTTATTCTTTAGTTCGAGCCCTATCAAGCTTACATGGTAAGTTTAGAAAAAATAGTTTGGGTCAAGAGTTCAAGGATTTGTATGATTTCCTTAATTTCAGTGACCATCCAAAAATTCAGGCTCGGAACATTGCTTTTCCAGAAGCAGGCTATTCGCCTAAAAATTCTTTTTTTGAAATTCGTCAGCGTTTGGATTTGTTGAAAAAACTGATCAAAACAAACGCTGAGAATGGAGATTTCAAGGATTATGGGATTATTCTCGGCTTAGCCGATACCAACTTCAAGAAAGAAGAACATAAGATTGCTTATGACCGAGCCTTGCTGTTTGAACCACTTAAAACCCAAGTAACACCAGCTAGTACACTGGATGATGCTAAGAGACTGTTCTATACTTGGTCGACGTTTGCAAGGACAGATGACGAGGCGAAAGACTTATTGAGTGCTCTGTTTTTGAAAAAAGCTAATCTGGTCTTAGAATTTGATGACAAGCAACAGCAGGACTATTTTCATTGTCTCTGTGGTCGCCGTATTCCACAGGTGTCAAGCCAGTCTTGCCCAGTTTGCCAGAGTCGTCAGCAGACCTTTGGAAGTGTTAATCTAACGGATAAATTACTGGACGTTTATTTGTCACTCGGGATGTTTCAAACAGCCAGAGCTTTGACTGGGGCTAGTGAACGGGTTAGTCGTGAAGAAACGCGTGTTTTAGCAGATGTTAATCGTGCCTTTGACGAAAAATGCTATCAAAGGTGCTTGGCTTCTTTGCATCGACTGAAACAACAGTATGCTTATTTTGAAAACATTGTTGCTCAGAAAGAGAAAGTGGCCGAGAAGCAAGTTCAACTCGCCAAAGAAGTTGAAAAAGAGGCAATCAGGCAATCGCAACATCCTCAGGAATTTGGTCGTCAACTCGTGCTGATTTATCGCCATTGTCGAGATTATACCGCCTTAGAAAAGCTCAGTCAAACGTATCTCGGTATTGATTTTCAGACCTATTTTAAGGAGCATGCTATTGTTAGCATTGATATGGAGATGGTTTCAGTCACGCTACACAATAGATTTGGAACAGGTTTTGAACTACGACTGAAACTAGATCCAAGTATCGCTCAGGATGTGGAGGAAATCAACAATTTGCAGGTTATCTTGGTAGAGGGCTGGGTGACTAAGCCAAGCGATGGTTTAGCCTTGCCTCCGTTGTTTCAAAATAAGGAGTCAAGTTTATTTCGCAAAAAAATCAAATTACTGACTTCGGAAGTGAAGCAAAAAAAGTACACCTTGTTTTTAGGCAACGGCACGAGTTATTCATCAGGGAAGCCTTTTGTTGTCAGTGGTCTGTAAAGCAGAGTAAGAAAGGAGTAGAAGATTGGGTAAACAAGTCCAATTTACATGTTATAAATGTTATCGCGATAATAGGATTATTGATGTTTCCTATTATTCGCCATCAGTGGATAAGGTATTCAAACCGCTAACCTATCAATCGGGAATGGAGTGGCCATTGATTGAGTTGCCGTCAAGAGAGTGTTTTAATCACACGATAAAATTTGACCGAACGGTTAGTGAGAATTTAATTTTTCATAGTGGTCACTATAGTGTGGATGATAGCCCTTTAATCGCAGTCTGCCGTCATTGTTTTGATAAGGGCGATATCACTGAAATTCCAGAAGAAATTTTCTATGGTTCCTACAATACCTTTGTGGTGGCAGGAAGTAAAGGTGTAGGGAAAACAGAACTCTTTACTCTTATGACAGATGATATTCAGCGGTATGGTCATAAGTACTTTGAGGGTAAGAGCGTCACCTTTGTGGAAGATACAGAAGAACGTAAGAACCGCAAGGACCGTATCATGGAATTGAGTCGCTACGGACAATTGCCTGGTACAGCTAGTGATGAGCAGACCAGTATTATTTTTAAAATCAGAGATGGTGTTAAGGCGGATGAGGTCTATTCCATTTATGACGCAGCTGGTGAGCGTTTTGATGATTATAGCAGTGATACCTTGGCTAGTCACCAATACTTAAAAAACGCCAAAGGAATTCTTTTGCTGGTAGATGTGTTGCAGCTGCCGAGTATTCGGATGAAGGTCTCTGATGATAAGATAGAGGAATTTACAACAGCCCAAGAGCAGGATATTGTTTCTATCGTCTCAAATGTGACGCGTCTGATTAGAAGTACGAGAAATATTTCCTTACGGGCTAAAATAAATGTTCCTGTGGCTGTTGTTCTAACCAAGATAGACACGGTTTTGGATGTTTTTCCAACGGTTTTAGATGAGAAGTTTAAAAAACTAGGTTGGACAAAAGACCAGCATCAGGAACGCATTGAGCAGGTCAGTCAAACCATTGAACGCTTTTTGGATGATATGGGCGAGGGGGCTTTCTTAGCCCAGTTGAAAACTAATTACAGTGATGTCAAGTATTTTGCCGTTGCTTCTAGGGGATTGGATTTTGAAATTGACGAGGAAATTGAACCATTTCTTGTTGAACTGCCTTTGATTTGGTTGATGCAAGATAGGCACAAGGGTGCTCTATCGAAATTGAAAAAATGGTTAGGAGGGCAGTGATGGGCCATCAGTTGATTTATACCGTGGCTAAAAGGGGGCTAAAAGGAGGCAATGGCCACTGTGTTTACAGTTACGATGAGTTTTTTCCACAAGGTAAACTAAGAGGGACAACCTATTTCTCTCAGTTTAAATGGCCAAAGACTATAGATGTTTCCCAAATTGTTGATAGTAGCGAGACAGATATTAGTGTGCCGAACACTTTTTCCTATTTTTATGATGGAAAACCTCACTTCTATTCTAAAACCTATTTAGGCAAGGAATATTTAGAGGCACGTCAGCGCCCCGGGAATTTCCTGAGCCATTTGGTCATTTTGGACGAGGTGACAGATTATCCCATTTCTTTTTATGGTAGCTCTGATTTTAGGGAAACAATGTCCAAAGAAGAGGTCAATAGTGTGCAAGTCCCGCCTTTTCTTCCAAGTATCAGTTATCTGTCTTCTGGTTATTTGACTATCGAACGGATTAGGGCGTTCTTATCTGAGGGCAATCGAAAGGTCTACATCACTCAATTATTAGGCTTGTTGCTTGGTGAAAAAGCTAAAGAGAAAGGGCGTATCATTTGTATAGCGGATCAGTTTGAATACATTCCGTTATGGATTGCCGCAGTTACCTATCTGCTGCCACAAACCCTTGCGAAAACCATTACTTTTTCAACCTATGAGTACAAGCCTAATAGTGAAGTGTTGAACGGTCAACAGTTTGATTTGGTCGGTGTTGTTTCCGAGGGGACGGACTATCGCAAGGAACGAGCAGTATATTCTATCAACTGTGATCTGGCGAGTGGGACGTTTGGTCAGGAGGTGATCTCGATGCCTCGCTATATTAACTGGGCAGTAGAGCAGTTTCTGGCTTCTTCCAATAACATTGAGCGTCTCAATCACTTTATTCAGCAGTATTTGCAGTCAGCAGACCTCTTGTCTGCTATTGATAAGGTATTAGATTGTTACCGTTATTTTGATGGGCAGCATGACATGGACTTTTTTGACTCTGCTGTGGCCGTGGTGTCAAGTTACGGGAAAAGTGAAACAAAAGTCGCCTTTTTTGAGAAAGTACTATCAAGTCCTATGTTGAACAGGGTGCTCGATAGCCCTTATCGGAAAAATGTGCTTCATTATCTCAAACAAAAGCATCAGACAGACGCCTTGGCTTACACGACTGCGGTGGTGTCATTGATCAATATAGCTGAAAATCTTGCGGTCAAAACTGAATTATATAATGCTCTCACTCAGGCCTTTTTAAGCTATTCCAAACAAGACAAAATAGTTATCTTGAATAGCTGTGATGAGGAGCAGGTGCTTGGTCAATACATTGAGACTGGTTTGTCTAAACAATTTGACGAGTTTGTTTCCCTCATCGCAGACTTGTCTCCTGTGAAACAGTTGGCGACCTTACCGAGTTTGTTGACGGCTAACAGGCAGATTTTTGAGGTTATTACTCTCGGTATCACAACGCATTGGACTCCGAAATTGATTAGTGAGCTCTTAATTCATCGTGTTGACTACCTATTTAAGACCTTAACAGGTGAGCAAATTGATTTATTCTTTCAGTGGAGCCGACCTTATGGTGTACCTGTTGAGTTGCAGCTGTTAAAGCTTGAAAAAGATGTCTTGACTGCGTCTTCAATAGAGGAAAAGCTGGCTTGTCTCAGTGTAATTGACCGAACGGTTGCCCAGTCAAAACGTGAGAGTCTCAAATCGTTTATCGATAGCATGGTTACATTAGTCTTAGCAGATATTGAAACGGCTCAACAGCTATCCTATCTCTATCATTGTTTCGATCAGCTGAAGGTTGTTGACATGGTTGATACAAGCTTGTGGCAGCAGATTAGCCAGAAATTGTATCAAAAAGGGCAGTCGGAATTTTTGTTAGAGGTCTTGCAGTTTAATCTAGAACAGGGCAGATGTTTTGATGCACTCCTTCAAGATATCATTCAAGACAAGCAACTGAAGCGGCAGTTTGATTATTTGGACAAGGTCATTCGAAAAGGTAAGTTGGATGTGACATCTCAGCTCTATAACTATTTCCTTTCTTGCAAGCAAGAAAATAGCGATGCTAACCGGTTTAGGTTATTTTCAAAGAGAAGAGGATGAGGCTATGGGATTAGGATTAGAACTGTTAAAATTATCGGGTAAGGCCATCATTGGTAGTGCCAAACTTGGTAATCAGTTGAGTCATCGTGTGACTGAAACCATTGAGGATCATCGGGCACGAACCTCACGGGAGGCGAAAAAGTTTGGTTACGCCTTGGCGGGCGAGCATATCGGCTATGATGGTGCAGGGGTGAGGGACTATCGGGAACTCTTGCTCCCTAACCAGTTAACAGCGTCGGATAAGTCTGCACTAGCGAGTGGTGAATTTCAGCTCGGTCGGATGATTCATCCGAGAAAACAGGAGGAAGATTGCCCATTTTCTATTGCTGGTGACATCATTTATCGCCATCAATTATTGGTTGCACCATCAGGCAGTGGTAAGACCTATGGTGTTATTGTGCCAGCCATTCTCTCGTTGTTGAGCAATGATTTTCGTGTCGTTGTTAATGATGTTAAGGGTGATATGTTGGCTTTGATTAAATCAGCAAAAGAACAGCAGCAAATCAGGCATAAATTCACCGTCAAAGTTTGGAACCCTTTCCAAGCTGCTCATTCTCATTGTTGGAATCCTCTGGACGAGCTCAGTAGTTGGCAAGATAGTCAAACCATCAGAAGTATCACAGACGCTTTGCTCGGTTCAGATGATAGTCAAGGGGCTGAGAACACTCATTTTATCAGACGAGATAAACGCTGGTTAAAAGGGCTAATTATGTTGATTAAGAAACAAGATTCGCGTGCTAACTTTGCTCAACTATATGACTTGTTGACCAATAATCAGGTCAAGTTGGCCCAACTAATCCAAATAGAGCCTGATTTTTCCATCAAAGCTGATTTGAAGGATTTATTGGACATTGATAGTTCCTTGTACCTGAGCGGTTTGGCTTCTGTATTATCTGTCTTTGCAGAACGTGATACGGCATCGGTGACGAGAAAAAGTGATTTTACCATTAACGATATCTTGCACGAACCGGGTCTCTTGATTTTACACTCTCCGATTTATCAAGGGGAAAAAGCCTGGCAGTTGAGTGCCTTGTTTATCGGGATGATGAAGGATCGTATTTGCTCAGGGTTGTCTCATGCTCCTAGTGTGAAGACCTCGTGGATGATTGATGAAGCCGCTTTTATCGCTCCTAGAATTAGTCTAGATAAGTCATTAGCCCAGATTAGATCTTACGGTGTTGGGATTATGATGGCCATACAAGCCATTTCGCAACTCGGTGATGAGCAACGTCGAGGGAATTACACGGCTAACTGTGAGTCCAAGATTTTACTTCAACATGTGGATCGCCTATCCGCAGAGTTTCTATCCAAGGAAATTGGCCAGAAAACGGTTCAGAATTATTCTAAAAGTATTGGAAGTCGTGCCCAGAATAGCCTCAGCCGTCAGTTGTCCGAAGTGCCTATTTTATCACCTAGTGATATTATGCATTACCCGCTAGGATTTGGAGATTATGTCGGTTTATTCTATAATGCGAGGTTGTCATCCTCACCGATATTGCTTGATTTTACGAGGTAGTTTATGAGTTTCAAAGAAATGAGCACGAAAGAAAAACTTGTTTTTGGGACGGAGCTTACCTTAGCTGCTTTGAACATGAATTCGCAGCCTTTGGGAAAGAAAGTGATTCTTGATTCAAAAACACAAACTTGTATAACTTCTATGGAAGAAGCCCACCAACAGGCTCTCGATAGCAAGTTTGGGTTGTTGGCGGATGCACAAGGTTTGAGGCAGGAGAGCTCGAATAAAGAGATGGGCAAGGAGGCGGTGCGTGTCTATCAAAAACAAAAAAGATAAGTGAGGGAGGCAGATTATGGAGCGTTACGGGAACTATTCTAACAGGACAGAGCAGGCCTTTAACTACCAGCCGAAACAACAACCAACATTGGCTAGGCCGACGAAACAAAAACTCGGACAAACAGCGATTAAACTTAGTCAGTCGACAAATCGTCCTACCTTGACTAAACAGCAAAAAAGTAAGCTAGGTCAGGCAACCATCGGCTTAGCAAAGAAAATAACACAAACGCATAAAAAAAGATAATTATAAAGGAGAACTGTGATGGCTTATCGGATTGATTCTAAAGTTGTTAGAGGAGACTATGTTGAACTCGTTGAGTCGAGTGGCTTTTTAGGAGGTATAGAGTATCAATTAATTGTTGATGGTCGGGTCAAGGAACAGTCAAAAGATTTAGACTATATCCGGCGTTCATTTGACAATTATTGATGAGATGAAGGAGGAAACAAGGGATATGTTTAGTACACAAGGAACACACATTCAAATTAGTAAGAGGTTGTTTTATGTTGTTTTGATCGGGCTACTTGTTATATCTGGCCTAGCTTTCTATTTTGTGAATGACCAGAATAATAAGAAGTTCGATGCTTTGGCATATGATTTTAAGGACATCAAGATTTTGTCTAAGTCTGGTGAAAATTGGAGCATGCAGAGTTTGTCAGACTATTTTGTTGGAACAATTCCGAGTAAGGATAATATCACAGTTGAAAAACAAGTGGTTTCTGATTTTCAGAAGATTTTGTCTCCTAAGGCTATCGCTGATTATAGTCAGTTTTCAGATAATGACTTTACCAAGACTTACTTAGAAACCTATGCAGGCGAAAACTGGGTGGAGACAGGAGAGTATCAATTTTTAAAGTCAAAAATTCCTAGTGAGGAATTAGCGGCTAAAGAATTGGCGAGATATGTTTGGTTCAATAAGAATAAAGTCGCTATTGTGGACAATTATGTTTTTCATGCCCAGAAGCAACAATCTGACCAAGCGTCAGAACAAGAGACCGAAGAGTAAGCTAGTTTATAGAAGATGACAAACCAAAAATTGAACTGCTCCCTGTCAAGTGGACAATGAAATAATAAAAGCTTTAAGCCACGGCCTTGTTCCTCATTTCAAGAGGGGCAAGGCCGTTGTTGCTCTATTGAAACCGTTCATGATTGTAAAAATAGATGTAGGCATCGATGTCTTCGACTAATTCCTCGAAGGTCTTGTAAGTCTTCAAGTCATAGCACTCGGTCTTAAAGTACCCAAAGAAACTCTCAATTGGCGCATTGTCAATGCACTTACCAACCCGTGACATGGATCTGGTCAGCTAAAGTTGGTTGGTCACCATACGGTATTCTCTGGAGGTATATTGAGAACCGCGGTCACTATGGAGCAGCGGTCTGGCACCTGGATTAGCCGCCATCGCCTTTCGCAGGTTCTCCATCACAAGGGGATTGTCGTTGTGCCGGCTAATATGGTAGGCGACAATTGAGCCGTCATAGAGGTCCTTGATGGCGCTCAAATAAGCCTTAGAACCTAAACCATAGTGCAAGAAAGTCACATCGGTACACCACTTCTGATTCGGTGCATCAGCTGTGAACTCTCGATTGAGCAAATTAGCCTCAACGTTCACAAAACTGCTCTTAGTGCGGTAAGCACGAGACCTGCGGATAACTGATGACATCCCGAGGATGCGCATCAAACGACGGATTTAGTTGGTTACTAGCTGACGATTGACGAACCGTGTCATCCGACAGTAGCCTAAAATCCCCTTATACTTAGCGTGAAGCTCCTTAATGGTTGCCATCAGGGATTGATTGGTTGTTTCTGAAGCGGTCTCTTCGTGCTTGAGCCACTTGTAGTAGCCTGAACGGGATACGCTTAAGAGCCGACAAAGGGAGCTGATGCAACAGCCCTCGTGTTCATCAGCGTAGTCCTTGATGGCTTGAAAGGTTTCCAAGTGGCGACCAAGCCTCACCGTCGGTTTCGACGTCTGATTTCTTCCAACTTTTGGCGCTAGTCGTTGCGATTTTAATCGCTTACGAATAGCCCCGCAAGGCTTATCCAAGAGTTAGGAGCTTAAGCGACGCGACGATTGGCTATAAGCTACTGCGAAGCAAGCCGTTCTCCATTTCAAGGTACCGATTACATTCTTCCAGCTGTTTGATTTTTAGTTTTAATTCTTCCTCTGGCGTGAGATTTGGCTTGCTTTCAAGACCTTTACCGCGACGGTCTAACAAGCCTTGACTCCCATCCTTCTCAAACTTGCGAATCCAAGAATAGACTTGTTGGTAGGAGACATCATATTTCTCAATCGCTGCCTGATAATTCTTATCATGAGCAATCGTGAAGTTGACAATCTCAACACGTTCTTCAAAAGTGGTTTTACGGCCTTGTTTCATGCGACTCAGTCCTTTACTAGTAGCTGTTAATGGTTTACCACTAGTATAACGTTTTATCCACCTTCTGAGAACACTTGAATCCGAGATGTGATAGTTTTGCACAATCTGACGTTGACTCCCCCTGCCTTCTAGATAATCTTGAACAGCTTGTTCCTTTAACTCAAGGCTACAAGTCTTCCAATGACGACTTTCCTTAAGTCCATCTATACCATCTTGTTCATACCTGTGAACCCATTCTCGCAGGGTAGTATTAATGATACCAAACTGTTTGACCACACTACTTATTGATTGGTGATGAGTCAAATAGAGATTAACAACTTCTAATTTTTCCTCTACGGATTTCGGACTGCTTTTGGACATATGAAAACTCCCTCTATAGTTTCTAGTGAATTTTTGTTTTTTCACTGTCCACTATAGGGGGAGTATATCAAATCGGTCTTTTGGGGTTGTTTGTTAAGCCTCAAATCCTGGGATTTGTTTGAAGAGGTCTTCGACTTGGGCCAGGGTTTCAGCCTTGGCAACGGCACCGCGGATTTTGGCGGCACCAGAGGTGCCTTTGAGGTAGTAAGGGGCCAGGCCACGGAATTCTCGGACGGCCACGTTTTCGCCCTTGAGGGCCACCAGGCGTTTGAGGTGCTCAAAAGCGATGCCCAGTTTTTTCTCGAAAGGCAGGTCAGGCAGGGTCTCGCCTGTTTCAAAGTAGTGGTTAATCTGGGTGAAGAGGTAGGGGTTGTTAAGTGCCCCACGGCCAATCATGACGGCATCGGTACCGACCTGGTCAATCATAAACTTGGCTTCCTCCACGGTGCGGACATCACCGTTACCAATGAAAGGAATCTTGGTGATGGCCTTGGCCACCTTGGCCAGGGTCTCGTGGTCGCAGGTCCCAGTGTACATCTGCTCACGGGTCCGGCCGTGCATGGCAAGGGCTGAGACACCAGCCGATTCGGCCGCCAGGGCATTCTCAACCGCCAGAGACGGGTCAGCCCAGCCAGTACGCATCTTAACCGTCAGGGGGATGTCCATGGCTTTTTTCACGGTGCTGATGACCGAGTAAATCTTTTCAGGGTCCTTGAGCCACATGGCACCTGCCTCGTTTTTAACGATTTTGTTGACAGGGCAGCCCATGTTGATGTCCAGCATGTCCGCCTTGGTGTTTTTTTGCAGGAACTCGGCGGCCCGTGCCAGACTGTCGCCGTCGCTACCAAAGACCTGGATAGACATGGGGTGCTCGTTGTCGTCGATGTGGAGCATGTGGAGGGTCTTCTCATTGTTGTAGAGGATGCCCTTGTCGGACACCATTTCCATGACCACCAGACCTGCACCGAATTCTTTGGCGATGGTGCGGAAGGCTGAGTTGGTCACCCCCGCCATGGGGGCTAGGACAGTACGGTGGGGAATTTCAACATCCCCAATCATAAAGGAGGAATTAAGCTTGGTCATCAATCATTCTTTCTAGGTCAGTGTCTGAGAAGGTATAGGTTTGCTGGCAGAACTGGCAGGTAATCTCTGCCCCCTTATCCTGCTCGGCCATTTCCCTAAGGTCGCTAGCCGGAAGGGTCACGAGGGCCCCCTCAAACCGCTCGCGAGAGCAGTCGCAGGTGAAGGAGATGGGGTCCTCGCTCAGGCGTTTGAAGGCATCGTCGCCATAAATGGCGGATAGCAGAGCGTCGATGTGGTCTTCTGAGGCTAGGAGCTCTGAGATGGCAGGCATGGTTTGGAGGCGTTTCTCGAAGCGGGCAATCTCTGCCTCAGAGGCACCCGGCAGGACCTGGAGCATGAAGCCACCAGCCACTTTGACCTGATCCTTCTCGTCCAAGAGGACGTTGAGGCCAACCGCAGATGGGGTCTGCTCGCTCTCGGTCAGGTAGTAGGCAAAGTCCTCACCAATCTCGCCCGTAATCAGGGGCGTTGTTGAGGTATAAGGGTTGCCGGTACCGTAGTCGGTGATGACGATGAAGTGGCCGTTACCCATGAGAGGCCCGACCAGAACCTCGCCCGTCGATGTCCGCTTGAAATCCACGTCAGGGTCTTGAATATAGCCCTTGACCTGGCCATTGGTGTCAGCCACGGAGATGATGTGGCCAAAGGAGCTATCGCCGATGATTTTGAGGGTGACCTTGCTGTCCCCTTTTTGGTTGGCAGCCAGCATGAGGTTGGCAATCAGGGCTCGACCCAGGGCCACGGTTGACGAGGCCATGGTGTCATGGGCTGTTTGGGCAGTTTTCACGGTTTGGGTGGCATCCACCACGTAGGCTCGGAAGGAGCCAGAACTTGCTATTGTTTTAATCAGTTTATCCATAGCCTCTATTATAGCATAAGTGGAGGAAAAGAGGGAAGTGGGGGATTAGAAGCGAAAGGTAAGATTGAGGATTAGGGGGAAGTTTCTTTCCAATGATTGAAAGCTCTTGATTTGTCTAATGATTCGGGAACGGAGTGCTTTTCCTTATCTTGTGGGAAATTCCTGACTAAAAAACACCCCTTTCTCAGACAGTCCGTTGGCAATCGTTAGATGTGGTGTCTAACGGTTGGGGGACCATGACTGAGAAAGGGGTGGATAATTGTCAGGATAAGTTAAAAGCTATCCTTTTTGTGATAGCGACCAGCCAATCCAAGTGTCGCCAAGAGGCTGGCTGCACCGATGGCCATCAAGGCTGAATCAGCATCACCTGTTGCTGGCAGGCTTGGTTTGTTGCTGTCTGCACTTGTTGCTGGTGCTGGACTAGCCACAGGTGCTTGGGCAAGTGGCTGGATAGCCACTGGAGCTGGTGTGTTAGCTGGCACCTGGTCGACTGGGAAGGCTGGTTTCTCCTCAGCTGTCACGCTGTCACCTTTCTGAGTGACTGGCCTTTCTAATCCAATCGCATTTGCTGGCAACTTGTCAGTCCTTACGCCCTCACCATGTTGAGTAAGAGGCGTTTCTGGTCCAGTCTCATTAGCTGGAACCCGATCAAGTGGGAAGGCTGGTTTTTCCTCTTCAGTTTCAGGAAGGAGTTTAGCGTCTGGCACTTGGTCGATTGGGAAGCTTGGTTTCTCCTCAGCCGTTAGGCTGTCTCCTTTCTGAGTGACTGGCACTTGGTCGACTGGGAAGGCTGGTTTCTCGTCAGCCGTCACACCCTCACCATGCTTAGTAACCAGCTCTTCTTTCTCCTCAGGTTGGACAACCTTGGTGCCTCTAAGGACAATCTGAGTGACTGGCAGGCTAACGGTCTTCACGTCAACCAGGCGTTCGCCTGTTTTGACACCGTTGGTAAAGGTATCCTCATAGACCTTGATGAGGCGACCATTGGCACCGACCTGGGCCACAACTTCTTGGCCCAGAGGCAGGCTAGCATCGTCCAGGTACTCAGTGTCAAAGGCGATGGTCTCTGGCACCTCATGACGGTCTGTTGTCGTGGTAGTGACAGGGCGAGTGCCGACACGAACCACCTGACGAACAGGTTGCACCAAACTTTTCACTTCAACCAAACGTTCAGCTGTCTTGTTGCCCTCGGTAAAGGTGTCCTCATAGACCTTGATGACCTGACCATTGACACCTGCTTGAACAAGGACTTCCTTGCCTAAATCCAGGGTGTCATCTTGGAGGCGTTCGGTTTCAAACGGAATAACTTCTGAGACCTCACGACGGCCTGTGGTAGTTTTTGGACCTGCTGGACGGGTGCCGACTAGAACAATCTTGTTAACAGGGGCAACACGATCTTTTTCCTCAACCAACCGTTCAGTTGATGAACCCGCTACTGTCTCGTAAACCTTGGTCACACGGCCTGGCACACCCTCACGAGCGACAATCTCCTGGCCAAGTTCAAGGTTAGCGTCTGTCAGACGCTCAGTTTGGAAGGCGATGGATTCAACCACTTCACGACGAGTTGGTTGAGCCTGAGTTGTTCCTGTTGTCGTGCCAGTTCCGACACGAACCACCTTAGCTTTTGGTGGCACAATATCGGTAATGTCAATCAAGCGACGACCAGTCTCTTTTCCATCCGTCAGGGTCACTTCGTAAACCTTCACCATGCTGCCATTTTCACCCTGACTAACCACTTCTTGTTTACCTGCTGGTAAGCTCGGATCAGTGTAGGTCTCGGTGTCAAACAGCAAGGTCTCAGTCACACGATCTTGGCGGGTGGTCACCGTTTGCGTTGTCGGAGGTTTTGCCCCTGTTCCGTAACGCACCCGATGAGTTTTTGGTTCAACACGATTTTCTTCACGAATCGGTGTAGCCCCTGTTTCAGTAAGTGCACCATTGACATAGGTGTCCTCGTAAACCTTAACCACACTACCGTTGACACCTTGTTGCTCAATCACTTCAGTCCCAGCCAGAAGACTTGAATCAGCAACTCTGACAGTATCAAATGGCAGGGTCACTGTTTCCTTACGCGGGCGTTTTTCAGCCGTTGGCGGTGTTTGGCCTGTGCCTGTATCAGTGCTGTTGTTATCGCCGTTGTTGTTTTCGGTGCTACCTTCGTCACCTGCCTTTTTGGTCAATCCAGCAATCGCTGCCTTGAGGGCAGTATTGGCCTGGTCGAGGCTGTCTTGATTTGTCGCTGTTGAGTAGGCGGTCAAGGCGTCTTGGACAGCTGTGCCCAGACGGGTTAAACTGTCTGTTTCGTAGTCCTCTGGGGTAATGGCGGCTGCCTGGTAGAGGGTCTCTCTCAGGTAGGCATAGGTTAATGGCACCTCTTGGTCTGGTGTCAGGGTCACCACAGGGGTCAATTCAGCGACCGCAACCACCTTGTTGACCTTATCGGCATTCCAGTGGTGGGTTTCCAGAGCAGTCAGACGGAAGTATTTGGCCGTCACTGGTGTAAAGTCCATCGGCGTTGAGGCGACTCCCTCAACCATGGTGATGGTTTGGTCAGCATTGCCGTTTGTAAAGGCGACACGGTTCCAGGTCTGACCATCGGGACTGTACTCAAGGTAGGCCCGTTTGACATTGCCGACCGCATTGGCAATCTGACGAGGGGTGTAAATCACCCGACCGACCTCTTGACTCTCGGCCAGAGCGATGGTCAATCGCTGAGGCTCGACCGTGTTGTCCTTGGCTGGGTTGCTGGCCCAGTAGGTGCTTGGGTTTTGGTCAATAGCCGAGCTGGCAGGTCGTTCACCGCCGTCATTAGGGTCAAAGCTGGTCGCTGTTGGCTTGTCTAACTTAGCAGCCACCTCACGGGTTCGAGGGGCTACTGCTTCAAAGAGTTCAGGAGAGGACTGGAAGTCCCTGGCCTTGTCTTCTAGGATAAAGCGGCTGATTCGGCCAGCAAAATTAGGACTGGCTAGTCGGAGCTCGGACAGTTCCAGGTTTTCGTTGACCTTGGTTTTGTCGTGGGCTGTGTTGTGAAGTTGGCCATCGACATAGAGTTTGAGACCACCGTTTTTCTCACGGACAGCGGTGATGACCACTTCCTGACCTGGGGCAATCAGTTTATCAGCCACTCCACGGTCTGCTGTCTTGAGGGTGTCAAATGGCGCAGAGGTGACTTGCAAGCCCTTAACGTCAAAGACAATCCGACCAGTCTCATCAACAGCCAGTTTCCATTGGCCATCTTGCTCGGCCAGGGTTTGGTTGAGCTTATCAAGAGTTGCCTTGACGGTCACGGAGAAGGTGCCTCGTCCTTCAACACCTGAATAAGCTAGCGGTGTTGTTGGGTCAACACTAGTGATGTCTTCGATAATGCCTTGGTCGTAGGCTGTCACAGCAACGGTGCCAGAAGCCTTGTTTGCTTGTGGGGCGTTGTCAGCTACATTAGTATAGGTTACCTCGGCCATTTGGCGGTCTTGTAGGGGTGTTTCCAGGGTCAAGACAGCAGTTCTCAGGTCCTTGTTGTAGGTGACCTGGGTAACCGTATTACCTGCGACAGCAAAGTTGGCTCCTGTTGGGACAATCCGCTCATCAAACTCTAGGCTAATGGTGTTAGCAGCGGTAGCTTTTGCCACCAAAAGCTCAGGAGCCTTAGTATCAGCAACCTTGCTGTACTGGAAGACCACGGTCTCGTAAGGTTTGAGGCGGATGGTCAGGCTGTCGCCGTACTTGGTTGTGGCGGTCGAATCATGGCGTTTATCCCCGTGGACGGTGGTGCGGTGCATGCCACTGGTGCCTTCACGGACACCGACCAGGCGGTCCAGAGTGATGGTGTAGTCCTGCTCGCTGTTGACAGGGTTACGGATGGACAGGATACCAGTTTCTTCATCCCAGGCGGAGTAGCCGTAAACCTCCCCGTGACCAGGCTTACCACCGTGGAACTTGGCGTGTTTGAGGGTGTCGTAGTTGGCTTCAATCCAGTTGACCACCTCACCGTTGACCTGCCATTTCTCATCGTCCATCATGTTGTAGCTGTAATAGAATTCCCAGAAGCCTGTGCCACGGGTGCCCAACATGAAGAGGTAGGTTCTCAGGTCTTCGGCAGAGAAGTCGATTTTCGGCCGTTGGCCAGAGGCGTTTGGCTCCAGTTTTTTGCCAGAGTTGGCGGTGTTCCCATAAACGGGGTCGTGGTTGTAGATATTGGCAAATGGCAACTGCCACTTGCGGAGGTTGACCAATTCTTCGTAGCGGTCGTCCCGATAGGTGATGGCCTCGTTGGCATCGTTACCGAAGTCCAGGTGGGCGTATTGGGCCTTCTTAACATGGTCTTGGTAGTCCACATCAGCCGCATTTTGCATCCAGATGGAGTTGACCCATTGCAGGAACCACGGTGATGGTGGAATGTAAGAGGTCAGGTTAATCCACATCTTATCGGGTTCCTTGGCCTCGCGGCGGATGGTCTCGTAAAGGCCAATCCAACGCTCATGAGCCTCAGTCATGGCGTACATGTTGCGGTGGCCGCCACCGATGAAGTTGCCGTTAGGATCCGTATCGGAACGAGGATTGAGCAGGAGACCGTCCAGTTTCCAGTAGTTGATGTCAAATTCTTTCTCGTAGTTGGCAAAGAGCTTGTCCATGCCTTCCACGTAACGCTTGTCACCGATGTAAACCACGCCAGCGTGCTTGGAAGCCAAGCCCTGACGAACCAAATTATCAGCCAGGAAGCCTGGTTGAGAGTAACCCCCCTGAGGGCCGACCCAGAGACCGAAGTCAGAGCCGAACCGTTTGACCTGTTTGCTGGAATCGTAGAGTTTATTAGGGAATTTTTGGTTGAAGTCCCAGAGGGTGGTCATGTCCTGCCAGCCGTCATCGACCACGTAGGAATCAAGTGGGGCCACCCCACCGTTAACAAAACCACGCTCAATTTCGTTGAAGCTGGATTGGATGTTCTCAGCGGTGATGTTGAGCATGTGGTCGAACCAAGAGTTGTATTGCTTACGGAAGTAGGTGTCTTGGCCAATTCGTGAAATGTAGTCGTAGAAGTCCTGCTGGATAACCTGGTAGTCGTTAGAGCGGGCGACACCGATAACAGTGTTCCAGGTGCGGGTATGGCCCTCTTCGTCAACCCCCAGCTGGGCCAGGGTCTTACCAGAATAGTAGCGAGAAACCATCTGATGGTTAGCGGCTTCAACTGTGTTGAGGCTGAGCGGGAATTCAGAGCCAGTGTAGAAGCTGTTGATGTAAACCGGTTGACCGAGACCAGCATAGAAACCGTTGAACCCAGCCATTTCAGCGATGGCAGGCTGGTTGGAGAAGTCGTGAACCTGATCACTAGCCTTAATCTTGAAGGATTGCAGGTCGATGGTGTCAATGGTTAAGCGGTCACGGTCAGCTTCTGGAACGGAAATCAGGAGGTGGCTCTGGCTGAACTTGCTGTCCTTGGCCAAATCAACCACATACTTGACGGTGACTGGGACAGTCTTATAGGTATAAGGTTGGAAGGTGAAGGTCAGGGTCTCACCGTCGCTGGTCTTGGCTCGCTCAATGCCATCTTGGGCCAGGCGGAGCTTGTCTAGGCTGATTTGGTAGCTGGACAGGTGGTCTTCTAACTGCTTGAGGTAGTTAGCTTGGCGACCTTCCTCAGCCGCTCGGAGTTGGCTGGCTGACTGGTCTGACACGTCAAATTCAGCTGCTGCAGCAAAGGGGCGACCGTTCTGGGCGGTCAGGGCCTCGAACCGCAGGGCCTTGATATTGGTCAGGCGGCTCCCCAAATCAATGTACTGGATGCTGCCTGGGTTTTCGGTGATGGTACCGGCCTTGATTTCAGTAAAATCCGCCTGGCCATCCGCCTTGCCGTAAATCTTGTAGTCCTTGACCAAGCCGTTCTGTGCCCCGTCTTGACGAGGCACATAGACAAAGGTCTGAACATCACGAGCAGTTGGGAAGGTGATGTCCACATGGGCTGGGAGAAGGTTTGGGGTGCCCGTTCCGTTGTTGTAGTTGCTGTGCCAGATGGTTCCTAGATTGTTATCCTGAGCCAGGGTGACGGCCCCTTCACGGGCCCCAGCGTTGGCCGCTGAGTTGGTGGTCAGGGTCCAGCTGGCCTTGTCCGTTGAGATAGGGGTGTAACCAGGTGGGCTAGGGCGGTTCTCAGGATTTGTTTCCTTAAATTGGATGATGAATTCCTTGGAACCAGTTTCAAAGGTTAACTCATCGCCACCCTCGGCCAGTTTGTTCTCAATGCTGACGGTTCGAAGTTTGCCGTCTTCAATCTCAAAATGGCGGGCAATCTTGTCGTTTTCCAATTCCAAACGGCCATCAGCGACAGGGACCTTGGTGAGTTGTGGGGCCTCGTCCGTCGCTGCCCGAGTGGTTACAGCAGGACTAGCCTGAAGTTGGCTACCAGGCTCGGCAACAGCTGTCTCTGTGACCACCTCGCTGTTCAGTTCCTCTGCTGGTGTTTGTGGTTCTTCAGCTGGTGTGTCGCTGTCCAGCGTGTTGGCCGAGGTCAGGCCAGTCGTGGAGCTGTCAGCTGTCACTTCATTAGCGGCAGCGTCTTGGTTGTTGACAAAACTCATGCCGATGATGACCGAGCAGACACCAACGGTCAGCTTGCGAATGCTGAACTGGTTCTTCTTGGTGAAGAGGTCTTTTGCCATTAGTCGTCTCCTTTTCTTTGGTGATTGAAAATGCAATCGTTTTCTATGATAAATTTATTATAACTCCTTTTTTAAGCGTTTGCAAGCTATTTTGTTTAATTCTGTTTTTTTTTGTTGATTTTCAGTTTTTGTCTTCTCTTGAAATTTTGTCTTGACAAGTTATCGGTTTTGGGATAAAATGAATAGTGTTATGGCGGTATAGCCAAGTGGTAAGGCACGGCTCTGCAAAAGCTTGATCACCGGTTCAAATCCGGTTACCGCCTGAATACCTCCCTGTTCCCTCTCGAAAAGAGGGAACTTTTTTTGTCGCTCAGCTATTTTCCAAAATAAACATTTGAGCAAAAGGCAAGTTTATGGTAGAATAAAGTGATAATATGAATTTTTTGAGGTGAAAAACATGATTGAAGCAAGCAAACTCCGCGCTGGTATTACTTTTGTCGCTGCTGACGGCAAGTTGATTAAGGTTCTTGAAGCCAGCCACCACAAGCCAGGTAAGGGTAACACCATCATGCGGATGAAACTGCGTGACGTGCGTTCTGGGTCAACCTTCGACACCACCTACCGTCCTGACGAGAAGTTCGAGCAAGCCATCATTGAGACTGTGCCTGCCCAGTACCTCTATCAAATGGACGACGTGGCCTTCTTTATGAACCTGGAAACCTACGACCAGTACGAGATTCCAGTCGCCAACGTGGCTGAGGAACTCAAGTACATCCTTGAAAATGCTGAAGTGAAAATCCAGTTCTTCGGTACTGAGGTGATTGGTGTGACTGTGCCGACAACTGTTGAGCTGACCGTTGTGGACACCCAGCCATCTATTAAGGGTGCAACTGTAACAGGTTCTGGTAAGCCAGCGACTTTGGAAACTGGCTTGGTGGTTAACGTGCCAGACTTCATTGAGATTGGTCAAAAACTGATCATTAACACCGCAGAAGGCACTTACGTTTCTCGTGCCTAAGCCTTAGGGAAATAGCTGAGCAGCCTAGCCTGCCTTGGTTAGAGAGAAAGGATAAGATATGTCACACATCGCTTTGGGAGAGATTGAAATCGCTCCTCGTGTACTAGAAGTTATTACTGGCATTGCTGCCACAAAGGTTGACGGGGTTCACTCCCTTCACAACAAAAAAGTGGCCGACAGCTTTAGCAAGGCCAACTTGGGCCGTGGGGTTTACCTGACCACCCAAGAGGACGAGAGCCTGGTGGTCGACCTCTATGTCTACCTTCAGTACGGGGTCAATGTGCCTGCCGTTGCCATCGCCATCCAAAAGGCGGTTAAGTCAGCCATCTTTGACATGGCTGAGCTGCTTGTCTCAGCGGTTAATGTTCATGTGGCTGGTATCGTTCCAGACAAGACACCAAAACCAGACCTCAAATCACTCTTTGATGAGGATTTCCTGGATGACTAAGGTGTTTAAGGATTCAAGACGTGACCTGCGGGAGCGGGCTTTTCAAGCCCTGCTCAGTTTGGAATTCGGTGGCGAATTTTTACCAGCGACCCACTTTGCCTACACCTATGACAAGGATTTGGCTGAGGGAGAAGAGGTTGAACTACCTGTTTTCCTTTTGAGTCTGGTCCAAGGCGTAGTGTCCAGTAAGGCCGATTTGGATGTAGCCATTGATAGCAAGCTCAAGGCCAAGTGGAATTTGGACCGCTTGACCCTGGTGGATAAGACCCTCTTGCGATTGGGTCTTTACGAAATCAGTTACTTTGAGGAAACTCCAGACCGGGTTGCCCTCAACGAAATCATCGAAATTGCAAAAAAATACTCGGACCCTACCTCCAGCAAGTTTGTCAATGGCCTCTTGCGGCAGTTTGTGGCCGATGAACCAGTTGCTGACTAAAAATCAGCAGCCCAACCAACCCTTGAGTGGGACTAGCGAGGCCAGTTGGCTGCTGGTTCCACCTTTTTGTTACCATCGTTCTGTCATGTGAATTAAGGAGAAATCATGTCTTTAGCCAATCGTTTTAACAAGAATTTAGACCGGATTGAGGTCTCCCTCATTCGCCAGTTTGACCAGTCCATCTCAAGCATTCCAGGCATTGTCCGCCTGACCCTGGGAGAGCCTGATTTTACCACGCCTGACCACGTTAAGGAGGCGGCAAAAGCCGCTATCGACGCCAACAAGAGCTACTACACAGGCATGGCTGGCCTGCCAGAGCTGCGGCAGGCAGCGGCTGATTTTGTCCGTGAAAAGTACCAGCTCAGCTATGACCCTGAAAAAGAAATCCTAGTGACCATCGGGGCGACTGAGGCTTTGTCAGCGACCCTGACGGCAATCCTGGAGCCAGGCGACACCGTGCTTTTGCCAGCACCGGCCTACCCTGGCTACCAGCCTATCGTCAATCTGGTGGGGGCAGACATCGTGGAGATTGACACCCGAGCCAACGGTTTTGTCCTGACCCCAGAGATGCTGGAGGCAGCTATCCTGGAGCAGGGGGACAAGCTCAAGGCGGTCATCCTCAACTACCCGACCAACCCGACGGGCGTGACCTACTCCCGTGAGGAAATGGCGACCTTGGCCGCCGTGCTGGGTAAGTACGAGGTTTTTGTCGTGAGTGACGAAGTTTACTCGGAGCTGACCTATACTGAGGAGCCGCACGTCTCCATCGGTGAGTTCCTGCCTGAGCAGACCATCGTCATCAACGGCCTCTCCAAGTCCCATGCCATGACCGGCTGGCGGCTGGGCTTCATCTTTGCCCCAGCCTACATCACCGCCCAGCTGATTAAGAGCCACCAATACCTGGTGACGGCTGCCAACACCGCCGCCCAGCATGCTGCCATTGCCGCCCTGACCGTTGGTAAAAACGATGCCCTGCCCATGAAGGCTGAGTACATCAAACGGCGGGACTACATCATCGACAAGATGACGGCCATGGGCTTTGAGATTATCCGTCCCAACGGGGCCTTCTACATCTTTGCTAAGATTCCAGTAGCGGAGGGTCAGGATTCCTTTGCCTTCCTACAAAAATTTGCGGCCGAGCAGGCAGTTGCCCTGATTCCTGGTGTGGCCTTCGGTCAATACGGCGAGGGCTACCTGCGGATTTCCTATGCGGCCTCTATGGAGACCATCCAGACGGCCATGGAACGCTTGGCGGTCTTTATGAGCCAGTATGGAGCTTAGGGAAAGCCGAGGCCTGGTCCTCTACAACCGCAACTACCGTGAGGATGACAAGTTGGTCAAGATTTTCACCGAGCAGCTGGGCAAACGGATGTTTTTTGTTCGCCACGCCAGCAGCTCCAAGGTCAGCTCGGTCATTCAGCCTTTGACGATGGCTGATTTTGTCCTCAAAATCAATGAGACGGGCCTCTCCTACATCGAGGATTATGGTCATGTCCAGACTTTTAAGAAAATCAACGGGGACATCTTTCTTCTGGCCTATGCCACCTATCTGGTGGCCCTGGCTGATGCAGCAATTGTGGACAATGTCCACGATGCCCAGCTCTTTGCCTTCCTCTGCAAGACCCTGGAGTTGATGGAGGAGGGCTTGGATCATGAGGTCCTGACCAATATCTTTGAAATCCAGATTTTGGAGCGGTTCGGGGTTCAGCTCAATTTTCATGACTGTGTTTTCTGCCACAGAGTGGGTCAGGCCTTTGATTTTTCCTTCAAGTATTCGGGCTTGCTCTGCCCCAATCATTACCATGAAGATGACAAACGGCCTCACTTGGACCCCAACGTTCCCTACCTGCTCAGCCGTTTCCAGAACCTGTCCATGGCCGAGCTCAAAACCATCTCCCTCAGCCCAGAGATGAAGGCCAAGCTCCGCCTCTTTATCGACCAGATTTACGAGGATTATGTGGGCATCCGCCTCAAAAGCAAGAAGTTTATTGATGATTTGGGGACTTGGGGAGATGTTTTATCCTAGAAAGAGAGCCATAGGTCTCTTTTTCTTTTTTTGAAAACTTTCAGAAAAACATAGGAAACGATTATTCATCAATTAGGTCAAGTTTTTGCTTGACAAGGGCTTTTTACCGTGTTAAAATAGCTTTTTTAATTAAGGAGGTAGTGACCAAATGACACGCATAGCGTTTGATTCAGAACAGTACTTGAACCTGCAACGTGACCATATTTTGGAGCGGATTAGTCAGTTCGAGGGCAAACTTTATTTGGAATTTGGGGGCAAGATGTTGGAAGACTTCCACGCTGCCCGTGTGCTCCCAGGCTACGAGCCCAACAATAAAATGCGTTTGCTGCAAGAGTTGAAGGACCAGGTGGAGATTGTGATTGCCATCAATGCCAACAATATTGAGCATTCCAAGGCTCGGGGTGACTTGGGCATTTCCTACGACCAGGAAGTCTTCCGCCTGATTGACACCTTTAACGACTTGGACCTCTACGTGGGTTCGGTGGTCATCACCCAGTATACTGGCCAGGCCGCAGCGGATGCCTTCCGTCATAGCCTGACCAAGCACGGGATTGCTTCCTACCTCCACTACCCCATCAAGGGTTACCCAACGGACATTGACCACATCATTTCCCCAGAGGGCATGGGCAAGAACGACTACATTGAAACCAGCCGTAACCTCGTGGTCGTGACGGCTCCTGGACCAGGTTCAGGCAAGCTGGCCACCTGCTTGTCCCAGCTCTACCATGACCAGGTCAATGGGGTTAAGTCTGGTTACGCCAAGTTTGAGACCTTCCCTGTCTGGAACCTGGCCCTCCACCATCCTGTAAACCTGGCCTACGAAGCGGCCACGGCTGACTTGGACGATGTTAACTTGATTGATCCTTTCCACCTGGAAACCTACGGCAAAACCACGGTCAACTACAACCGTGATGTGGAGATTTTCCCAGTTGTTAAGCGGATGCTGGAACGGATCCTGGGCCAGTCTCCTTACGCCTCTCCGACCGATATGGGGGTCAACATGGTCGGCTTTGCCATTAGCGACGACGTCGCTGCCAAAGAAGCCTCTAAACAAGAAATCATCCGCCGCTACTACCAGACTCTGGTGGACTACAAGGCTGAGCGGGTGCCTGAGTCAGCGGTTAAAAAGATTGAGTTCCTCATGAACGACCTGGGCATCACCCCAGCAGATCGTCAGGTGACCTTGGTAGCTAGGGAAAAGGCAGAGCTGACAGGCGATGCTGCCCTGGCTCTGGAACTGCCAGATGGCCGAACTGTGACTGGCAAGACCTCCGACCTCTTCGGGCCGTCGGCAGCCGTTATCGTCAACGCCATCAAGGCCCTGGCAGGTATTGAAAAGGAGACGCACCTGATTGAGCCCGAGTATGTGACCCCCATTCAGGACCTCAAAATCAATCACCTGGCCAACCGCAACCCTCGGCTTCACTCTAATGAACTCCTGATTGCCCTGGCCATCACAGCCATGACCAAGCCAGAAGCCAAGCTGGCCATGGAGCAACTGGGCAAGCTCAAGGGGAGCGAGGTGCACTCTACCGTCTTTCTCCCAGAGGAAGACAAGGCTGTCCTTCGTAAACTGGGCATCAACGTGACCGTTGACCCCAACTATTCTCGTAAAAAATTATATCGCCATTAAAATCTTAGAACCTGTATTCACAATCGAAGTATTTGATTGACTAGGCTAGTTTTGGTGCAATTGAGAAACATTTTTGCAGAAATACTGGCCGTATGACCAAAAAATGTGACAAAGAGTGAGCCAAAACTAGCCAGTCAGGTGAATGCTGAGATGTGAATAAAGGTTCTTGGTTCTAGCTGGCTTAAGATTATCCAAAAAAACAGGTGCAACCTCTTGAAACCCCTCTCAGCTTGTGTTATACTGGACTTACGGGAGGCTGTGGGACAGTCTGAGAGGCAACTGCTAGTTGCGACCGCACCTGATCTGGGTAATGCCAGCGTAGGGACGTCACTCTTGGATTTTTTTGCGTACAAACCTCCTGATGCTATGCTTTAGGAGGTTTTTTGTTTGCCAAATGCGAGTATTGCCCTGCAAATTTTGCCCTTGGGTCAGGGAGAGCGACTGCCCATCATTGATGCAGTCATTGCTTATCTGAAAAGTCGCCATCCTGATCTGGTGGTGACGCCCTTTGAGACGGTCATGGAGGGGGATTATGATGACCTCATGGCGACCCTCAAGGGTGCCATCGAGCTGGCGGGCAGGGATTGTGACAACATCTTCGCCAACGTCAAGATTAACTACGGGAGGATTCTGACCATTGACGAAAAAGTGGCCAAACATACTGGGACGGCACATTAGCCTCCTGACCATCCTGGGCTTGCTTTTGGTCTGGCAGTTGGCCGGACATCTGGGGCTCTTGCCCAAGTTCATCTTACCCACGCCTTGGGAAATCGCTGGCGCAGCCATCAAGAACTGGGAGCACCTCCTCTTTCACACAGGGGTAACCCTCTTGGAGGCGGTGGTGGGGCTGGGCTATGGGGTCCTCATTGCCTGTCTATTGGCCTTGGTTATGGACGCTTTTCCCCTACTCAACAAGGCCATCTACCCCCTCTTGGTCATCACCCAGACGGTACCGACCATTGCCATTGCCCCGATTTTGGTGCTCTGGTTGGGCTACGGCATGGCACCTAAGGTGGTCTTGATTGTCCTGACGACCACCTTTCCCATCGTGATCTCTATCCTGGATGGGTTTCGTCATGCTGACCCTGACACCATTCAGCTCTTGCGGCTCATGAAGGCCAGCAGGTGGCAGATTCTCTGGCATGTGAAAATTCCCAGCAGCCTTAGCTATTTTTACGCTGGTCTGCGGGTCAGCGTGTCCTATGCCTTTATCGCAGCCGTGGTGTCCGAATGGCTGGGTGGTTTTGAAGGTCTGGGGGTCTACATGATTCGGACCAAGAAGCTCTTTCAGTACGACACCATGTTTGCCATTATTATTGTGACTTCTCTGGTCAGCCTGGCTTCCATGCGGCTGGTCAAGTGGAGCGAACGCTATGTGATTAAATGGAAATACCTAGGAGAAAAGAAATGAAAAAAATTGTAACTGGATTTGTGGCCTTGTTTGCAGCACTGTTCTTAGTAGCCTGCTCTGGTCAGGCTAAAAAAGAAGGGGCTTCTGACCTCAAAACCGTTGATTTTATTCTCGATTGGACCCCCAACACCAACCACACAGGCCTTTATGTGGCTAAGGAGCTGGGCTATTTCGCCGAAGTAGGCATCGACCTGGACATCAAGCTGCCACCAGAAGACAGCTCGTCCGACCTCATCATCAACGGCAAGGCGCCGCTAGGCATCTACTTTCAAGACAGCATGGCCAACAAGTTGTCTAAAGGTGCCCCAATCACGGCGGTGGCGGCCATCATCGAGCACAACACCTCTGGTGTGATTTCGACCGAAAAAGCAGGTGTTAAAGAACCCAAAGACATGGCGGGTAAGACCTACGGGACCTGGAATGATCCTATTGAGTTGGCTATGATGGAGACCCTCCTGGAGAAACAGGGTGGCGACTTTAAGTCAGTCGAGCTGGTGCCAAACACCGACAGCAACTCTATCACGGCTATGGAAAATGGCGTTTTTGACATGGCTTGGATTTTCTATGCTTGGGACGGCGTCTTGGCAGAGAGCCAGGGAGTTAAATCCAACTTTTTCTACCTCAAGGACTATGCGGCTGAGCTGGATTACTACACCCCAGTTATCATCGCTAATAACGACTACCTCAAGGAAAACCCAGGGGAAGCCAAGAAAATCCTGTCAGCCATCAAAAAAGGCTACCAATACGCCATGGACAAGCCAGAAGAAGCGGCCAACATCCTTATCAAACACGTGCCAGAATTGCAAGGTCAGGAAGATTTCATCATCGCTTCCCAAGAGTACCTGGCTGGTCAATACGCCACTGACAAGAGCAAGTGGGGTGTCATCGACCCTGCCCGCTGGAATGCCTTTTACAGCTGGATCAACGACAACAAGCTGACCGAAAAGCCTCTGGAAGCTGACCAAGGTTTCAGCAATGAGTATCTGGACTAATGGCGAGTTTAGAGATTAGACACCTGTCCCACGCTTATGGGAATCAACAGGTTTTAGCAGACATCAACTTGACCGTCGGCGATGGCGAAATGGTCGCCCTGATCGGTACCAGCGGCGTCGGTAAGTCCACTCTTTTTAACATTGTAGCGGGGATTGAGCCCTTGCAGGCTGGGGAGATTGAGATTTTTGGCAGCACCGACTTTGTCGGCAAGGTCAGCTACATGCTCCAAAAAGACCTGCTCCTGGAACACAAGACAGTCCTGAAAAATGTGGCTCTGCCTCTCATTATCAAAGGCATCAAAAAGGCAGAAGCTTATGATGAAGCCAGACAACTCTTGGAGCGGTTTGGCTTGCAGGATTACGCTGACCGCTACCCACAGGAATTGAGCGGGGGCATGCGGCAGCGGGTGGCGTTACTTCGCACCTACCTCTTCAAGCACAAGCTTTTCTTGCTGGACGAAGCCTTTTCGGCCCTAGATGCCCTGACCAAGGCTGAGCTCCACAGCTGGTATTTGGAGGTGCAGAAGGAGCTAGGTCTGTCCACTTTGCTTATTACCCACGACATCGATGAGGCGATTTTGCTGAGTGATCGGATTTACATCCTCAAACACCGCCCTGGCCAGCTGGTGGCTCAAGTGGTCATTGAGCGAACAAATGGCCAGCTGACCCCAGACCAGCAGGCGGCTTACAAGGCTAGCATTTTAGAAAGTTTAGGTTTGAACCCATTGGCTTGTGGATAAGCCCCTGTCGCCTGCGGAGGTGGAGGGGCTGATTTTCCAGTTTTTTGGGGAAATAGCTGAGCTGAAAATCCAACTCATGCCTCTTATTCAGACCCAACTAACTAAAACGCTCTGCTATTCGTTAAAACCAGCCAGCCAAGTCCAGAAGTTTGCCACTAGCTCCCCTTTCTCGATTGAGAAGGGGTCTTTTTCATGAAAAATCACTTGATAAATACAGGTCTATCTGTTAAACTAGAAGGAAGAATAAGAAGGAGCGTGCTATGTCTGAACGAGGGCTGCTAATCGTTTTTTCTGGCCCATCTGGGGTCGGCAAGGGAACGGTGAGGCAGGAAATTTTTTCAACACCAGACCACAAATTTGAGTATTCGGTGTCCATGACCACCCGTCCCCAACGTCCTGGTGAGGTTGAGGGCAAGGATTATTTTTTCCGAACCCGTGAGGAATTTGAGGAGCTGATTCGTCAGGGCCTCATGCTGGAGTATGCTGAGTATGTCGGTAACTACTATGGCACACCCCTGACCTATGTCAATGAAACCCTGGACAAGGGGATTGATGTCTTCTTGGAAATCGAGGTGCAGGGTGCTCTGCAAGTCAAGAAAAAGGTGCCAGATGGGGTTTTCATCTTTTTGACACCACCTGACTTGGAAGAATTGCAGGACCGCCTGGTTGGCCGTGGAACGGACAGTGAGGAAGTCATTGCCCAACGGATTGCTCGTGCCAAGGAAGAAATTGCCCTCATGCGGGAATATGACTACGCCGTTGTTAACGACGAGGTTCATCTGGCCGCTGAACGGGTCAAGAAAATCATTGAGACAGAACACTTCCGTGTGGAACGTTGCATCGGCCACTACAATGACATGATTAAGGATATTTAAGGCTGTCGGAGCTAAAGGTGAAGACAGACGACGCGAACGCAGTGAGCGTTACCTGATGTTTTTCGCCGTGGTGAAAAAATTATCAGCGATTTATCGCTGATAACTGACGGAAGTTCTGAGACTTTGGCTCAGAATTTAGGGATTAAACGCCGATAGGCGGTTGCTCCCGTCCGCACCACCTAAGAAAAATATCAAAAAAAGAATTTTCAAAAAAGAAAAGAGAACAAGCCCATGATGTTGAAACCATCCATCGACACCCTGCTGGACAAGGTGCCGTCAAAATACTCCCTCTGTGTCCTCCAGGCCAAGCGTGCCCACGAGTTGGAGGCTGGAGCCAAGCCGACCAAGGACTTCTCGTCCGTCAAATCAACCCTGCGTGCCCTTGAGGAAATTGAGGCAGGCCTGGTGACCATCCACCCAGACCCAGAAGCCAAGCGTGCAGCGGTGCGTGCCCGCATCGAAGCCGAGCGTCTGGCCCGTGAGGAAGAAGAACGCAAAATCAAAGAGCAGATTGCTAAAGAAAAAGAAGAAGGAGAAAAAATCTAAGGTTGTCCCCAATCTTAGGTTTTTTCCTATTTGAACGCCATGAAAGAGATTGCCCACGTTATCGTTGACCTGCCCCTCAAGCAGACCGACAAACCCTTTTCCTATGCGGTGCCCGACCACCTGAGTGACCTGGTTGCCATCGGCTCCCGGGTCCACGTGCCCTTTGGCAGCACCAACCGGCCCTTGCAGGGCTTTGTGGTTGGTTTTGGGGAAATGGCCGAGCAGGAGAGTTTGAAAGCCATTCTGACCGTTTTAGATTTGGAACCTGTCCTCAACCAGGAGCAGCTGGACTTGGCGGATGCCCTGAGACGACAGGTCTTTTCCTACAAGATTAGCCTGCTCAAGGCCATGTTGCCCAGTCTTCTCAACTCTGCCTACGACAAGGTCTTGACCAGTCTGGTTGAGCCAGCTGAGCCAGGCTTGTTTCCGTCAGGAAAAACCAGCATCAGCATGGCTGATTTGACTGCAGAGCAGCAGGTCGTGGCCAGAAACCTCCTCAAGGCTGGTCAGGTTGAGGTGACTTATCTGGCCAAGGACAAGAAGACCATCAAGACCATCAAGACCTACACGGTTGACCTGGTCAAGCTGATTGAGACACCCATTTCTAGCCGAGCCAAGAAACAGCAGGCTCTGGCTGATTTTCTGACCGCCAATCCTCAAGAGGGCCTGCTGGCTGACCTGATGGAGACCTATTCCCGTGAAGTGGTTAAGAAATTTGTGGACTGGGGCATTTTACAGGTTACCGAAGAGGTGGCCAGCCGCAGCCAGGCCTATTTTGACCGAGTTGCAGTTAGCAAGCCCATCCAGCTCAATGCCCAGCAGGCAGCCATTGTTGACCAGGTGACGGCTGTCATGGGGACTGACCATGTGCCCTTTTTGTTAGAAGGCATCACGGGGTCGGGCAAGACGGAAGTTTACCTCCACATCATTGAGGAAGCCTTGAAACAGGGCAAGACGGCCATTGTCTTAGTGCCTGAGATTGCCCTGACCCCCCAGATGACCGAGCGGTTTATTGGCCGCTTCGGCCAGCAGGTGGCCATCATGCACTCGGCCTTATCCGACGGTGAGAAGCTGGATGAGTGGCAGAAAATCCGTTCTGGCTTAGCTAAGGTAGTCGTCGGTGCCCGCTCTGCTATTTTCGCCCCCATGGAAAACATCGGAGCCATCATCATCGACGAGGAGCACGAGGCCACCTACAAGCAGGAGTCCAATCCCCGCTACCACGCCAGGGACGTGGCCCTGCTTCGGGCCAAGAGCCACAAGGCGGTTCTGGTTCTGGGGTCGGCCACCCCGTCCATCGAGTCTCGGGCCAGGGCCAGCAAGGGGGTCTATGAGCTCCTCATGCTGACCCAGCGGGCTAATCCCAAGGCGGTGGTGCCAAGCGTTGAGGTCGTGGACTTTCGGGACCACATCGGCCAGCAGGCGGCCAGCAATTTCACCCCACCTCTGGTCGAGAAAATCCGTGACCGTCTGGCCAAACAAGAGCAGGTGGTTCTGCTCCTCAACCGCAGGGGCTACTCCAGTTTCATGCTCTGTCGGGACTGTTCTCATGTGGACAACTGCGTCAACTGTGACATTTCCCTGACTCTCCACATGACCACTCGGTCCATGAATTGCCACTATTGCGGCTATACCAAGGGGATTCCCAGGGCTTGCCCTAACTGCCAGAGCGACAGCATTGCCTACTATGGCACGGGAACCCAGAAGGCTGCTGAGGAGTTGCAGGCCCTCTTTCCAGAGGCGCGCATTCTCCGCATGGACGTGGACACCACCCGCAAAAAGGGCAGCCACCAGGACCTGCTGGACACCTTCGGTCGGGGGGAGGCGGACATTCTTCTGGGGACTCAGATGATTGCCAAGGGTCTGGACTTTCCCAGGGTGACCTTGGTTGGGGTTCTCAATGCCGATACCTCCCTCCACCTGCCGGATTTCCGGGCCTCCGAGCGGACCTTTCAGCTCCTGACCCAGGTGGCAGGCCGAGCCGGTCGGGCTGACCGACCGGGCGAGGTTATTATTCAGACCTACAACCCTGATCACTACGCCATTAACTTTGCCCAAACCCATGATTACGAGGGCTTTTATGCCTATGAAATGGCTGTGCGTCGCAGCCTGGCCTACCCACCCTACTTTTACACGGTCGCCGTCACCATTTCTCATAAAAATGAGGACGAGGCGGTGCGAGCCAGTTACGATTTCTTGAGCTTGCTCAAATCCCAGCTGTCGCCCCAGGCCAGGTTCTTGGGGCCAACCCCCAAACCCGTTGCCAGAACCCACAACCTCTACCACTACCAGCTCCTGATCAAATTCAAGCGAGAACCCCAGCTGGAAGAGGCCCTCAACCAGATTTTAGAGTTGACCCAGGACAAGGCCAACAAGGACTTGTGGGTCAGCATTGACTATGAACCGCAGCATATTTAGTGGCTTAGCTTATTTTTATCTCGGCGTTAGATCGCTTTGGTGTACCATCAGTACAACTAGCTCGCTTGCGTATTTCAGGACTCGCACCTCCAACAGTCTAATCCCAGACTGTTGGAGCCTGCCTAGATCTAAAAGCAAGCTAAGGCTACTAGCTTGCTTTGGCTAGTTTTGACTAGCCAGACAGACTTTAAACATAAAGGTGCCTAGCTTTGGCTTGCTGTTGTTGGCTTTTTAGGCATTGGTATATTGAGTGGTAAAAATTACTAGAAAATTTTTTAGGAGGAAATGCTTGCAAATAAAGTTAAAATGAGGTAAAATTAAATCGTGAAGGAAGTCCTACTCCGATGTGTGTTCAAGAGTAGTGTTGAAAATATCTTTTTTATAGATTAAGAAGGGAATCTCATGAAATTATGTTCAGTAAATATGTTGAACATGACGTGGATACACACCTTAATACTGCTAGAACTTGTGTTAAGTGATCCAAAAATCTTACCTTCACCAGTCTATGCTGGATAACCACAATCGTACTAGGGTATTTAATACGCCTAGAAACGGATAGTTTGGGTGAGTGGCACCTCATTGTAAAATGATGTCGGTCTCTTGAAAGAGATGAACTATCCTAGTAAATACGACAAAACATAGAAATTGTTGTCTAATGCTTTAGACAACGGTAAAAAGCGTATCTTACTGGGATACGCTTTTTACATATAAAATTTAAGAAAATGAGTTTCTATGGTGATTTCTGATAAACAATTAATGCAAATCAAGGCTATATTTGATGAATATGACACTAATTTCTTAGGAAAAACTTTTGAATATCACTATAGTGGATCTGGGATTAAAAAGGCTAAAAAAACGATATATTTTGGCAAGGAAAACTTTATGCACCTTTGTGGTGTTGAGAGCTACTCTGATAAGCCAGATTTTAAAGCTGCGGAACAATTTTATGATGCTTTAAAAAGTGACAGTATCAATAAAAAACAATGTAGAATATCTAGTTTTATTAATGTGAAGTTACATGTGTTGAATTTGTTGAAATATGTACGAACTACCGATGTTAAGTTTTCACAGAGTGGCCAAACTGCGAGTATAAAATACGATGCTGGAATACAGAAAAAACAGCTATTTTTAACATTTGTTGAATCGGAAAAGGCGACTGAATTGGTACCGTATTCTGTCATTGATTGTTCAGATACTCGTAATGGTGTTTACAAGGCTCCGTATATTGTCACGAAGTTGGTTATTTACCAAAATGGCGAAGAATTAGCTACTCTGATTAATTCAAGAAAGCCGAAAAACACTAAGAAGTCTAAGAAGTCTAAGAAGTCTAAGCAGACTAAAAAGGCAAAAAAAGGAAAGAGTAAATCAATTTAAAGTAATAGCTTACAAATCACTGCCAACTGTTGCGATGATATTACGATGTTTTATTAATGGATTAGAGTTTGTAGATATATTTTATTTGATACTTTGCACGAAACAAGGGACAAGGTTATTGGGTTGCAGATTACATATAGAGGGTTACAAAAATGAGACTATTTTAAAATCAATTAAAGGGGTTAGACTATTTCTTTTATGATTTGTTGGTACAGGAATAGCTATAACTGATAGCAGAGCTAGTTTTCAGCTCTGCTATTTTCCAAAACTAATCAAGCCCTGGTAAGCGACACACAAGGTTGGGTTTGTAGTTGACTCAGTCGTGGACATTTGATAGAATGTAAATACATAATACCTTTACGAAGAGGAGGCGACAATGGCGACACAACCAGTAAATTTTAGAGCAGATTCGGTTTTTTACCAACAAACAAAAGACATTCTGGCGGCTGAGAAATTAACCGTTTCAGATGTTTTGAATGCCGCGCTCCGCAAGATTGCGACTGGTGCTGTGGATGCTAGAGAGTTCGTTTCAAGTGACGTCACTGATCACCAATACCAAGTCGCTTTTGAGGACTTGAAAAGAGAAATCCGATTAGGTCATCAAGACATTATGGAAGGTAAAGTGACTGCACTGTCAGATGTGAGAAAGGCATTTGGACTTGGCTAATCACAAACGTTACCAGGTCTTCCTGACCGATAAAGCAACATCAGATTTACAAGGGATTCATGATTATATTCTGGTCAATTTTTATAGCCAACAGGCTGCAGATGGTAAACTGGATTTAATTCTGACAGGACTTGAAACACTTGAGATTTTTCCTGAAGCTTGCCCATTGGTTTCAAGTAGAGGCTATGGTGAGTTAACCGATGATGGTAAGAGATACCGCTATATGCCTATTGAGAACTACCTTGCCTTCTATTATGTGGAGGGGCATGAGGTTTATGTCTCTCGTGTCCTGAGTTCAAGGCAAGATTGGGCTAGGCTATTCAACAAATGAGTTTTGTGATGGCGCGAAAGAAGATTATGACGTTGGTGTTGTCAAAACTCAATGGGATAGTCGCCTAGCATTTGATGGTGACGATGCTGGAGTTGAATGATTGCCAATAGCAGCTTTTGATTCGTTACTACCGTCCTGATTTCCTATTCTAGTGCTTTTGCCATCAGGAGAGGGATGACACGTTTTTTAGGAGGTTCCGATGCTTCGATTTTTACAAGGAATTGTTCACTGTTTGTTGGCCATTCCCCTGATGCTCTTGTTGATACTGCCTAGTGCGGTCATGGATCAGCCCTGGGGAGCCAATTATAGCTGGCAACAGACGGCTCTGGGCTGTTTGCTTGTTTTGCTGGTGGTTGCGGTGGCCTATTCACTGGCTAAAAAATGGGGATATGTTGGGTTTGGCCGTGACTTTTTCCGCTGGAAGACCTTGATGTTGGTTAGTGGGACCTGGGTTCTGACAGACTTGATTGGTCGTCTAGGTCACTTGTGGTTGGAGGCTCTGGGCAAGTCTGACACCCTTAACAACCAGCTGATTTTGGAAAGGAATGCCAGCCTCCCTCCTATCTTTGTTTGGTTTAGCATGACCCTCCTGCCAGCAGTTTTGGAGGAGGTCATCTGTCGGGGTCTCTTCATGACCAAGCTCTTTGGTCGCAACAGTTGGCCAGCTCTCATCCTATCCAGCTTGCTCTTTGCTGCCCTGCATGGGCCGACCGACCTGCCCAGTTGGCTGATTTATGGCAGCGGCGGTCTGGCCATGGGCTACCTTTACAAGCGGACGGGCAACCTGGCCTATCCTATGGCTCTGCATTTTCTCAACAATGCCCTAGCCACTCTAGATGTTTACTTTTGATGCCTCTATCAACTGAATGGGCTTATTATTAATTCTAAAAAAGAGCAGGTTACTGATATTTTCAGCCCTGCTATTCTTATCTCTCCGAACCTTTCCTTACTGCTGGTGGGCTTTCTGTCTCCAAATATGCTATAATAGAAAGGATAGCAAGGTTTCGACCGAGCGACGATTGAAGAAACACTAGAAAAGAGAAGATATGACCAAATTGATTTTTATGGGGACACCAGCCTTTTCGGCCACGGTGCTCCAGGGCCTCTTGGCTGACGCTAGATACGAGATTGTGGCGGTGGTGACCCAGCCTGACCGGGCGGTGGGCCGCAAGCGGGAGCTCAAACCGACCCCTGTTAAGGAGGTGGCACTTGCCCACCAGCTCCCTGTTTACCAGCCTGAGAAACTGAGCGGCAGTCAGGAGCTGGCTGACCTCATGGCTCTGGGGGCTGACGGCATCATCACGGCCGCCTTTGGCCAGTTCCTGCCGGTGAGTTTGCTGAACAGCGTCAGCTTTGCCCTCAACGTCCATGCCTCCCTCCTGCCCAAGTACCGCGGCGGGGCGCCCATCCACTACGCCCTCATCAACGGCGACGAGGAAGTCGGCGTCACCATCATGGAGATGGTCAAGGAGATGGATGCGGGCGACATGGTCTCCCAGAAGGCCATCCCTATCCTTGATAGCGACAACGTCGGCACCCTTTTTGGGAAAATGGCAGAGCTGGGACGGGATTTGCTTCTGGCCATCCTGCCTGACTACCTAGCAGGTGCCATCACCCCAACCCCTCAGGACCCAAGTTTGGTAACCTTCTCACCCAACATCAAACCAGAAGAAGAAATCATTGACTGGACCCTGACCAACCGCCAGGTCTTCAACAAGGTTCGGGGGCTCAACCCCTTCCCTGTTGCCCACACCTTTTTGGCAGGCGACCGCTTCAAACTCTATGAGGTTGAGCCTGTTGACGGTCAAGGTCAGCCTGGTCAGATTATCGCCAAAACCAAGAAAGCTCTGGTCGTGGCGACGGGTCAGGGAGCCCTTAGCCTCCTGACCGTCCAGCCAGCTGGCAAGCCCAAGATGACCGTGGCGGACTTCCTTAACGGGGCAGGTCGTGACCTGCAGGTAGGTGATTATTTTGGCTAAGAACTGGAAACAAACAGCCAGGGGGCTAGCCTTAGCCATTCTCGAAGACGTCTTTGACAATGAGGCTTACAGCAATGTCTCCCTCAACCGCCACTTGACCGCCAGCCAGCTGTCACCAGCCGATAAGGGCCTGGTCACCGAGCTGGTTTACGGGACAGTCGCCCGCAAGATGACCCTGGAATGGTACCTGTCTCACGTCATTGCAGACCGAGACCAGCTGGACAAGTGGGTCTATTACCTGCTCATGCTCAGCCTCTACCAGCAGGTCTATCTGGATAAAATCCCCGACCATGCCCTGGTCAACGGGGCGGTCGAATTGGCCAAGAGCCGCCAGACCAAACCAGGGGCTGACCAGCTGGTCAATGCTGTTCTCAGACGGCTTCAGCGAGAAGGCCTGCCTGATGTGACCAGCATCAAGCGGGTCAACAAACGCTACTCGATTCAATACAGCCTGCCGGTTTGGCTGGTTAAGAAGCTGATTGATCAGTACGGTGAGGAGCGGGCGGTGGCCATTTTTGAGAGCCTCTATATCCGTAATAAGGCCAGTATCCGAGTGGCTGACCCTAGCCAGTTGGAGCGAATCGCAGAGGAACCAGGGGCAGAGCGGTCTTTGCTGTCGCCAGTTGGGTTGACTAAGCCCAGTGGGCATTTTGCAGCGACTGAGGATTTTGCTAAGGGGCTGATCACCATTCAGGACGAGACCAGCCAGCTGGTGGCACCAACCCTGGACTTGCAGGGGGAGGAGCGGGTTTTAGATGCCTGTGCAGCCCCTGGTGGTAAGACTGTCCATATGGCTTCTTACTTGACATCAGGAACTGTGACGGCCCTGGACCTCTATGACCACAAACTAGCCCTGATTGCGGACAATGCTGAGCGTTTAGGGGTTGCGGATCGTGTCAAACCTTTGAAACTGGACGCGACAGCGGTGCACCGCCATTTTCCCAAAGACAGCTTTGACAAAATCTTGGTGGACGCGCCTTGTTCGGGTATCGGGCTGATCCGCCGCAAGCCAGACCTCAAATACCGCAAGGATAGCCAGGATTTTGCCAGTTTGCAGGCCTTGCAGCTGAAAATCCTATCTAGTGTTTGTCAAACCCTAGTGGTTGGTGGTATAATAACTTATAGCACTTGCACCATTGTGGCTGAGGAGAACCAGGAAGTGGTTGCCCAGTTTTTGGCCAGCCATCCTGAGTTTGAACAGGTGGCTTTGAGTCATGAGCAGGCGGAGATTGTCCAAGAGGGCTGTTTGGCCATTACGCCAGAGCAGTTTGGAACGGATGGGTTCTTCATCGCTCAGCTGAGACGGGTGCGTTAGCTGGCGGTTAATCGCCAAGAAAGGAGTCTGACCAAGTCAGAAGACACTATGAAAATTGCATTAAAAACAGATATTGGCCGTAAGCGGTCAAATAACCAAGACAACATCAATAAGTTTTCGAACAAGTCTGGTCAGGTTTTGATTGTTTTAGCTGACGGGATGGGCGGCCATAAGGCTGGTCATATTGCCAGCGAATTGACGGTGACCGACTTGGGTAGGGAATGGGTCAAAACGGACTTTACTGAAGGGGATTGGGAGCCAATTCGGAACTGGCTTTTGGAGACCATTGAAGCGGAAAGCAAAAAGATTTATGCGATGGGTCAAGAAGAAGATTACCACGGCATGGGAACAACTGTTGAGGCGGTGGCCTTGGTTGGGAATTATGCCATCTTTGCCCATGTTGGGGACTCTCGGGTAGGCCTGTATCGGGACGGCCGTTACCAACTCTTGACCAGCGATCATTCTTTGGTTAATGCCTTGGTCAAGGCTGGTCAGTTGACGGAGGAAGAGGCAGCTACCCACCCTCAACGCAACTTCATTATTCAGTCTATCGGTCAAGAAAATCCTCTGGTTATTGATGTGGCCATCGAGGAGCTCTTCCCAGGAGACTACCTCTTGGTTAACAGCGATGGCCTGACCAATATGGTTACCACAGAAATCATTGAGCGGCTCTTGTCAGATGACCTCAGTTTGAATGAAAAAGCGGACTATTTGATTGGTGAAGCCAACCTTGCAGGAGGATTAGATAACATCACTTTGGCACTTGTTCATGTGACTAAGGAGGGCTAGCCATGGTGCAAGTTGGTAAATTATTTGCCGGTCGTTATCGGATTTTGAAATCCATTGGACGGGGCGGTATGGCAGACGTTTACCTGGCTCAAGACTTGATTTTGGATAGTCAACAGGTGGCTGTCAAGGTGCTTCGGACCAATTACCAGACCGATCAAGTGGCTGTGGATCGTTTTCAACGGGAAGCTCGGGCCATGTCTGATCTCAGTCACCCTAATATCGTGGCCATCCATGACATCGGGGAGGAAGACGGTCAGCAATTTATCGTCATGGAGTATGTGGACGGTTACGACCTCAAACAGTACATCAAGGAACACCATCCTCTGTCTAATGCTGAAGTGGTTCGGATTATGGGCGAGATTTTATCAGCCATGACCTTGGCTCACCAGCAGGGGATTGTCCACAGGGACCTCAAGCCGCAAAATGTCCTCTTAACCAAAGAGGGGACAGCTAAGGTAACGGATTTTGGTATTGCAGTTGCCTTTGCAGAGACCAGTTTGACCCAGACCAACTCCATGCTAGGGTCTGTTCATTACCTCTCTCCTGAACAGGCAAGGGGGTCAAAAGCCACGGTTCAAAGTGATATTTACGCCATGGGGATTATCCTCTTTGAGATGTTGACAGGTCATGTGCCTTATGACGGGGACAGTGCGGTGACCATTGCCCTGCAACATTTTCAAGAGCCCTTGCCATCAATTTTGTTGGAAAATCCAAGGGTACCCCAGGCTTTGGAAAACGTGGTTTTACGAGCGACTGCCAAAAAATTGACGGATCGCTACCTCTCAACCTTTCAGATGAGACGGGATTTGAGCACGGTGCTTAATCCTAGCCGACAAGGTGAGCGTCGTCTCCTGATGGAAGAAGCCCAGGAAACCAAGGTTTTGCCGCAACTGCCAGAACGGCCTAAACACCCGAGCCAAACGAGGAAGTTGAAACCTTCTCCAAGCCAAAACACCAAGCCCTTCATTGCTCAGGACGCTCCTTTTGACGCTTTGCCTGAGGAACCTGTCTTGCCTAAGTTGCTTAAACCGAGACGTCGCGGTCGTTTTCTATCCATTTTATTGAAAATTGCTGCAGCGGTTGCCGTCTTTCTCTTAGCTGTTTTTGCCTACTTGATTTTATCAACCCCACGTTTGGTGACTGTACCTGACTTGGCGGGGAGCTCTGCTGAAGCTGCTCAAACGAGTTTGACAGCGGCTGGCTTTACTCTGGGCCAAGTTTATGAGATTGACAGCGATAGCCATGACCAGGGTCAGGTTGTTAAAACGGTGCCGAGTGCAGGTAGTAGCCGCCGTAAGGGGTCAAAAATTAACCTTTATGTGGCGAAGGCGAAGTCAGTGATTGTGTTGGAAGATTACATTGGTTTAGATTATCCAAGAGCCTTGGAAAGTTTGACCAAACTGTATGGGGTTGATGTCCAGGACATCGAGGTGCGTGAGATTGAGAGTTATGAGGACCAACCAGGTACCATCTTGAATCAGACCCCGATACCTGGCAGTCAGTTTGAACTGGGGAAAGGTCACAAAATTATTTTTGATGTGGCCGTGAGCAATTACGTGACCATGCCTGATTTAATTGGCCATACGGTTGATCAGACCAGAAGCCTTTTAACTGGCTTGGGAATTCCAGCCAACAAGATTCATTTCTACCTTCCAACTGAAGAGGGTTATGTGGAGGTGAAGGGGCCCCAGGGAACAGCTACTGTGGTCGCTCAAGAGCCTTATTATGGGTTTACTGTTAGCTTGGCAGAGCTGGATGGATTGACTCTCTATTTGCAAGGTTCAGCTACTGATCCATCATCGTCCAGCAGTTCGAACAGTCAGCACACAAGTCGCCCATCAACGACTACGGAAACGGGGACATCCACGTCATCCAGTTCGTCAAGCGAAGCAACGACCCCTGAGGCGGAAGCAGCTCCAATTCCTGAGACAGAGACTAGCGCTGATTCAGAAACCTCTGAATAAAGCTCGTCACCTCTATTAACCATAGTTTTTGCCCTAAGGCTAGGACGACAGTCCTGGCCTTTTTTACGGTTGAAACGTGACAGCTAGGGTAAAATTTGTTATAGTGGTAAAAACGGCTCTAGGGAGGTCCTGTGAGAAAATTTCAGTTGTTTTTATTGGTGGAGGCGGTTCTCTTGGCCCTGGCCTTGATGACCATTTTAGCCAATAATCTGTATAGTTTTTTACTGATTTTGGTGGTTATGCTCTTGACCCTACGTTACTATAATCAGGGCAGTCGGAGCAATTTTTTGCTGACGGCAGGTTTACTCTTGCTTTTTTTGGTGGTCATGCTCAATCCCTTTGTCATCCTGGCGGTGCTTCTGGGACTGGTTTACACGGTCATCAACTACTTTGCCCAGGTC
This sequence comes from Streptococcus sp. ZY171113, assembly GCF_057748235.1. NCBI lineage: Bacteria > Bacillati > Bacillota > Bacilli > Lactobacillales > Streptococcaceae > Streptococcus > Streptococcus sp. ZY171113. Next base: position 1,813,171 of record NZ_CM173243.1, on the reverse strand, counting down.
AAAACCAAGAACCGTCACGCCCTGATCCAATTCAAGGAGGAGGACTTGCAAGTCTCTCCTAAACCCAACCAATGGGTGGGGGACAACCAGCCTCTCTTGACCGATTCTTATGCCTTTGATGACGTCAACATCATTCGCCTGAGTGGAACAGATACCATTGATTTGGACCGAGTGATTGTGGCGGGGTGCGATAATCTCATTGTTATTCGAAAGCTTTACGGCCCGACCACTATTCGAGTGCCTATTGATGTGGCCATCAGCCTTAATGTGAGTGCCATCTACGGCTCCATCCGTTTCTTGGACGGGGCCGAATACGACCTCCGCAACGAGGCCTTGAAATTGCAGGAAGACTGCTACCACAAGGCTAATCGGTCGGTCAAGATGATGATTAACATCATTGCTGGTAAGGTGGAGGTGATTCGCCGATGAAACGACAAACGGTACTGCTCATGTTGCTCTATGCTGTTATCATTATTTCAGCGGTGGCCTATGTTGTCTTGACCAGCTTTGGCCTGGCCCTGGTGGATATCATGGCAAATCCCTTTGGTGTGTGGCGACTGCTGTTTTCGGTGGCGTCCCTCAGTGTTTCTTTGACCCTGCTCTTTCTCATGGTTTGGTACTGGTCGGATGAGGTGGCCAAACGCCACCTCAACAAGAACCTCAAACGGATGCTGGCTAATAAGACCATCTCTAAACAGCCCAACACGGAGTTGGGGGCCAATATCAGCCTTTTGTCTAAGAAACTCCAGCACCTGACCGCCAGCCTGCAAAAGACAGAAAATGCCTACATCCAGAATGGCCAGGAAATCGTTCAGGGAGAACGCAAACGGATTGCCCGTGACCTGCACGACACGGTCAGTCAGGAACTCTTTGCAGCCACCATGATGGTTTCAGGCCTGTCCCAGACCATGGCTTATTTGGACAAGGAGCAAGTGACCCAACAACTGGTCACCTTAGAAGGGATCCTCCAGCAGGCTCAAAAGGACCTGCGGATTCTGCTTTTGCACCTGCGGCCGACCGAGTTGGAGGGCCGCACCCTATCTGAAGGCTTTGCCATGATTTTGACCGAACTCAGGGACAAGAGTGACATTGCCGTCAGCTATCAGGAAGATATCCAGGGGCTGCCCAAGCTGATTGAGGACAACCTCTTTCGGATTGCCCAGGAGTTTATCAGCAACACCCTCAAGCACGCCAAGGCCAGCCAGCTGGACGTTTACCTGGTGCAAACTGACAATCAGGTCCAGCTCAAGATGGTGGACAATGGCCAGGGCTTTGCGGTGGATGAGGCCAGGAGCCTGAGCTATGGTCTGAAAAATATCGAGGACCGGGTGGAAGACATGGCGGGAACCGTCCGCTTTCTCAGTGCCAAGGGCAAGGGGGTGTCCATGGACATTCGCATACCGATTATGGAGGAAAAAACAGATGGAAACGATTAAGGTGCTTTTGGTGGATGACCACGAGATGGTTCGCTTGGGGCTTAGCAGCTTCCTGCGGGTTCAGCCCGACATCGAGGTGGTGGGCGAGGCCAGCAACGGGCGAGAGGGCGTTGATTTGGCCCTGTCCCTGCGACCGGATGTAGTGGTCATGGACCTGGTTATGCCTCAGATGGACGGGGTTGAGGCGACTTTGGCTTTGTTAAATAGCTGGGCAGAGGTCAAGATTTTGGTCTTGACATCTTATCTGGATAACGAGAAGATTTACCCCGTTATTCAGGCTGGTGCCAAGGGCTACATGCTCAAGACCTCTAGTGCAGCCGAGATTCTCAATGCCATCAAGAAGGTGGCCAAGGGTGAGCTGGCTATCCAGACCGAGGTGGACAGGAAGTTCCAGAACCACAAAAACAGCCCCCACCTGCATGAGGACCTGACCGCCCGAGAGCGGGATATCCTGGCCCTCTTGGCCAAGGGCTACGACAATCAGACCATTGCAGACTTGTCCTACATTTCCCTCAAGACGGTCAAAACCCATGTGTCCAACATCCTGGCCAAGCTCAATGTGGCTGACCGAACCCAAGCAGTTGTCTATGCCTTCCAACATGGCCTGGTTGAACGCGATACCTAGGGTTCAGAAAAAGGCTTGTCTTCAAGCCCATAAAGGCAACCAAAGATAAAACATAAAAGGCTGAGGCACTTGTCTCAGCTTTTTTTATCTTGAAAAGGAGGTCAGACGGACCTTCAGTCAGATTGAATAAAACCAGCTGGGCGGTCCAAGGTTTAAAAGGTCATATTTCCGATGATGCCCTCCCTGGTCAGAATCTTGAAGGTCTGATTGCTGAGAGGTTTGATTAGGTTAGCCACCTGCTCAGGAAGTTTGGCCTGGTAGCGGTGCTCCAGACTGCTAATCTCGTGCCAAAGCTCATTAAGCTCGCCAGCCATAGCCAGGTCGGATTGGTCTTTTTGTGCCAAGCGGCGGTGGCAGTTCTCGACTTCTTGCTTGACGGCCGCTGTTAGCGGGCTTTTGGGCGTCGCCAATAGCTGAGCCTAGATGACTTGCAAGTCTTCTAAGGGTTTTGTCTTATCCAGAAAACACCTCCGTGCTGTGGAATTGACTATATTATACAACTTTTTTTCAGAGAAGCAAGCAAAAACCCGCTTTCGAGCGGGTTGGATTTTTGAAGAGTAGGAGGGAATCAACAGAGTTTATTTCTGAAAATTTCAGAAAAACACAGCAGTACAAACCTCCTCCGTCTCTTGCCCCTAGTTAAGGTAGTCCAGGTAATCGTATTGCTCAAAGAGGCGGGTGTCGGCGATGGCCACGATGACCGTTCCCTGGGTCAAGGCCTGATTGGGGTCGATACTGGTTTGCAAGGGTGTCTTGGCTTGGGTCCGCAGACCGATGACGTTCATCTGGAAGGTCTGGCGGAGGTTGAGGGTCACGATGGACTTGCCGACCCAGCTGTCTGGAATGGCGAACTCAATCAAGGAAATGCCATCCTCAAAGTGGAAAATCCCTTGGATTTTGTGGCGTAAAATCTTGGACACCAGGTGTTTGGCGGTTTCTCGCTCAGGGGACACCACCAAATCAGCCCCGATACCATAGAGAACTTCCTCATAGGCTTGGCTCTTGGCCTTGGCCACAATATAGCCGATGCCCAGCTTTTTACAGTTCATGACCGCCAGAGCCGCACTCTCTAGGTCCGTCCCCGTAGCGACGATGGCGGTGTCACATTGGTCAATACCCAAGGACCTCAGAAAAGCAATGTTGGTGATGTCCCCGATGGCCGCCTTGCTGACCAAATCAGCCACAGCAGCGATGTGCCGCTCATCATGGTCAGCGACGATGACATCCTGGTCAAACTGGGTGAGCTCCCGTGCGATGGTCCGTCCAAAAACGCCCAGGCCGAGAACCGCGATGGTTTTTCGTGTCATAAGTCTTCCTTTTCTTTTGGGAAATAGCAGAGCTGTTAACCAATCAAAATACTGGTTTCAGCATAGTGGAGGTCTTGTTCCTGTTTTTGCCAGAGGCTCATCAACACCGTGATCGGCCCGACCCGGCCCACAAACATCAAAAACATGATGATGGCCTGGCCCAGTCGGCTGAGGTCTGGGGTCAAATCCATGGACACTCCAACCGTGGCGATGGCACTAACCGACTCAAAGAAGAGGGCCAGTGGATTGAGCTTGGGTTCGGCCACCAGAAGCATCAAGTAGCTGCTAATCAAGACCATGGCATAAAAGACCAGAACGGTCAGGGTCTGCCGAAAGATTTTTTCAGGGATGGTCCGATGGGCAAAACTGATGTGGCGGTGACCAGAAAATTCCGCCCGAACCAGCAAAAAGAGCAGGGCCAGGACACTGATTTTGATGCCACCAGCCGTGCCACCAGGAGCACCGCCGACCAGCATTTGCAGCATGTAGAGGATGTTGGTGGCCAGGTTGGCTTGGCCATAGCTAATGGTCGCGAAACCAGCCGTTCGCATGGTCACGGTCTGGAAAAAGCTGACCAGAACCTTGTCCCCAATAGCCAGGTTGCCGATGGTGTCAGGGTTTTGCCACTCGGTCACCAGACTGGTCAGGCTGCCGCCAATCAGGAGCAGGGCTGAGGTCAGTAACATGAGCTTGCTATGAGGGGTCAGTTTTTGGAAAAAGCGGTTGATGGTCAGGCGTTTGGGCTGACTGATTTGCTTGAGCCCTCGTAAGACATCCAGCCAGACCACAAAGCCGATGCCACCTGATAAAATCAGGCCTGCGATGACCAGGTTAATCAGGGGATTGGTGGCGTAGTCCATGAGGCTGTTGCCGCCCAGATTGTCAAAACCAGCGTTGCAAAAGGCAGAAATGGCTAGGAAAATACTGTGGCCCAGCCCCTTGAAAAAGCCAAAGCGAGGGACAAAATCCAGGGACAAGAGCAAGGCACCGATGGCCTCGATGGTCAGGGTCAGCTTGTAAATGGAAAATAGGTAGCCTTTGAGGTCAGAACTGCTGTCTCGACCAAGGGCTGATTTGAGGAGTTCCTGGTCTTGGAAGGCCAGTTTCTTTTTCAGGCTATAATAGCTGATGGCTAGTAAACTGACCAGCCCCAGGCCACCGATTTGCATGAGGAGCAGGCAGATGACCTGGCCCCAAGTGTTGTAGACGGAGGCGACTGGAAAGACAGAGAGGCCCGTCACGCAGACCATGGACACGGTCTGAAAGAGGTGGTCCAGGTAGCTGGTGGCAGGTGCGGTTGGCAGGTGAAAGATGGGCAGGCTGAGCAAGCCACTACCGATCAGGATGGTGACCAGAAAGCTCAGCGACAGGCGTTGGGCGATGGAAAGTTTGGAAAATCTTATCATAGGGGTTTCTTGTTGGGCAGGCCAGCTTTTCTAGGGTACTTGTTTGGGGTTTCCTTTTTCTTGGTCACCAGGGTCAGGTTACGAGGGTCGCCGTTGGGCAAGAGGTAGTCCTGACTGAGGGTGATTTGGGAGAAGAGGAGCTTGAGGGCGTTCTGGGCAGCCTCATTTTCTTCCTGGGCGGAACTTGCTTTGAGGGCAATCAGCTTGCCGTCAATTTTGAGGAAGGGGATGGTCAACTCAGATAGGACCTGCATACGGGCGACAGCCCTGGCGGTTACGATGTCAAAAGCCCCACGAAAGGTCTTATCCTGAGCCAGGTCTTCCGCTCTGCCATGATAAAAGGCAACACCAGTCAGGCCCAGTTCCTCGGCCAAGAGGGTCAAAAAGCTAATCCGCTTGTTGAGGGAGTCGATGATGGTGACGTCCAGCTCAGGGCAGAGGATTTTCATGGGCAGGCTAGGAAAGCCGGCGCCGGCACCGATGTCCAGGAGTTTGACAGAGCTATTGCTGATGTGGCCCTGAAGGACGGGGGCTAGGCTGTCGTAGAAGTGCTTGAGGTAGACCTCGGTTTCTTCAGTGATAGCCGTCAGGTTAATTTTCTCGTTCCACTCGACCAGGAGCTCAAAGTAGCGGGCAAACTGGGCCTTTTGCTGGTCGGTCAGGGCAAAACCGTCTGCGGCCAGGCGATCGTAAAAATCTTGTGGGGTCATGGCAACCTCTTTTCTCTTTATTGCTTCTATTTTACCACAAGTGGGCCATTTTTGGTAAAATAGGGATAGGAAGTGTGATGGATAGTAGAAGAGACTGTTGGTTTTTGGAAAATTCCCTGAAAACTCAAGAGAGAAATCGCCGTTAGGTTAGTCATCACCAGTCATGCCTTCGAGGGAGTTTTCTATGTCCCTGTCGTGGTCAAGAAACTGAGGAGGTTTTGAGATGAGCAAGCTGTTAAAGGAACATTTAGAAGGACTCTTGGTGGACTTGGCTCAGGCCCAGGAGCTCTTGGACAAGGTGTTGACTGACAACACGGTGGACTTGTGGTCGGCCAGTAGTTTTGCCACCCTCATCAAAAGACAGAAGATGGCCCAGGCGGAGCAAGTTTTGGAACGGATTAGGGATAAGATTGACCGCCTGCTGCCAGGCTATCTCCCTGCTCCACCCAACTATGACGCCAAGAAGGGACTGTACTGGGATTATCTGCTTGACTTCTCAGTGGCCAAGGATACCAAGGCTGTTCAAGAAGCTTTGACTGATTTGACGGTTGCCGTTAAACAGCGTTTGGTGGAGGTTGAGGCCTATTTGGCGGATCGGTCGGTGTGAGGGTAGAGAGAGCTATCTGCTTTTCAGAGGATTTTCTGGCAGTGGCTTGCTAAGTCTTGCCAACTTCCCCACCCCGTCAGGCCCTGATTTGTGCTATAATAGAAAACAGAAAGTGAGGACGATGCATGACACTCTGGATTATTGGAGGGATTGCCCTCTTGTTGCTACTAGCGGTGATTGGCGGTTACAATGGCCTGGTCAAGGCCCGCATGCAGACCCAGGAGGCCTGGAGCCAGATTGATGTTCAGCTCAAACGCCGCAACGATTTGATTCCCAACCTGATTGAAACCGTTAAGGGCTATGCCAAGTATGAGGGCAGCACCCTGGAAAAAATTGCTGAGCTGCGGGCCCAGATTGCTAAGGCGACCAGCCCTGAGGCGGCCATGGCGGCTTCGGATGCCATGACCCGTCAGGTCTCAGGCCTCTTCGCCATTGCAGAGAACTACCCAGATCTCAAGGCCAATGCCAGCTTTATCAAGTTGCAGGACGAGCTGACCAACACCGAGAACAAGATTGCCTATTCTCGCCAACTCTATAACAGCACGGTGGCCAATTTCAATCTCAAACAAGAAGTCTTTCCAGGAAATGTCTTGGCTGGTCTCTTTGGTTTCAAAAAGGCGGCCTTCCTTGATATTCCTGAGGAAGAAAAGGCTGTGCCAACCGTTCATTTTGACTTTTAAGGCCTGGCAGGCTGGGGTAGCCAGAGCCTAGACTGAGAAAGGAGACTGCCATGCTCTTTCAACAAATTGCGGCCAACAAGCGGCGGACGGTCTTGCTCTTGCTGGTCTTTATGGCCCTCTTGGCTGCTATCGGGGCAGCGGTGGGCTACCTGATGACTGGTCAGATGGAAACTGGTCTGGTCTTGGCCCTGGTTGTCGGTCTGGTTTATGGGGCCATCATGGTCTTTCAGTCCACCCGTGTGGTTATGGCCATGAACCGGGCCCGTGAGGTGACCGAGCAAGAATTTCCTGACCTCTATCGAGTGGTGGAGGACATGGCCATGGTGGCTCGGATTCCCATGCCCAAGGTCTATGTCATCGAGGACCCTGCCCTCAATGCCTTTGCGGCTGGCCCCAGCCCTGACAAGGCAGCCGTGGCCGCCACGACCGGCCTCTTGGCCGTCATGAACCGGGAGGAACTGGAGGGGGTTATGGCCCACGAGGTCAGCCATATCCGCAACTACGACATCCGCCTGGCAACCATTGCCCTGGCCTTGGCCTCGGCCATCAGCCTCTTGGCCTCCATGGGCAGTCGCCTCATCTGGTATGGGGGTGGCCGCAATCAGCGGCGGGACGACCGAGACAGCGGTCAGGCCCAGGCCCTGGTGCTGGTTTTGGCTCTGGTGACCATGGCTCTGGCTCCGCTGGCGGCGACCCTTGTTCAGCTGGCTATTTCCCGCCAACGGGAGTTCCTGGCTGACGCGGGAGCGGTTGAATTGACCCGCAACCCTCAGGGCATGATTAAGGCCCTGAGGAAGTTGGACCAATCCGCCCCCATGAGCAGGCCGATTGACCCTGCCAGCTCTGCCATTTACATCAACATGCCTAAAAACCGAGACGGCCTCCAGGCCCTCTTTCGGACCCACCCGCCCATTGCCGACCGAATTGCACGGCTGGAGCGTCTTTAGGACAAAAAGGAGAAAAATATGTTTTCACTAACCGAGATTAAAAAGGCCAGCGACGGCCTGAGTTTTGAGCGGGAGCTGGTGGTTAAGGACCAGCTCATGGCTCGTGAGCCTGAGGTTTTGGACCTCAGTCCCGTCACCGTGACGGGGCGGGTCTATCAGGACCGGGGCCTCTACTTCCTGGACTACCAGATGGCTTACACCCTGACCCTGCCCTCTAGCCGGTCCCTGGTTCCTGTGGCTTTGGAAAATAGCCGAGCGGTTAACGAGGTCTTTATCGAGGCTGACCAAGTCGCTGTTCAGAAAGAGTTGGTTGAGGAGGATTTGGTCCTGATTTTGGAGACCCCAGCCATTGACTTGGAAGAAAGTGTCCTTGATAACATCCTGCTCAACCTGCCCATCCGAGTCCTCAGCCCAGAAGAAGAAGCTGACGATCAGCTGCCAAGTGGCGAGAGCTGGGCTGTCCTAACTGAAAGCCAGTATCAGGCCAAGCAGGAAGAACAAAAAGCAGCCAACAACCCCTTTGCCAGCCTCAGCGGCCTCTTCGACGAGGAATAAGAGCAGTCTGAAAAGTTGAAACAAGGTTTCAGCTTTTTTGTTGTCGGTGAGGGTGGCAGAAGTTGGCAATCCCTTGCTTTTTTGCCCTGAATTTGAAACAATAGGAGGACTAGGAAATGAAAGTGAGACGGAGATGATGATTGTGATTGTTGGGGCCTCTTTTGCAGGCCTGGCCTGTGGTTTGGAGGTGCGTCGACTATACCCCAAAGCTGAGGTGGCCATCTACGACCGAGAGGTCCAGGTTGGCTATGTGCCGACCAACTTTAATCGAAAACTAAAGGGGGACTTGAACGATTTGTCGGCTGAACGGTCTGCCCTCTTTGAGGAGGCAATGGCAGAGCGGTTGCCCCTTTACCTAGGTTATGAGTTGCTCTCTTGTGACCCAGTGGCTCGCCGCCTGATTTTTAGCCATGAGGGAGGCCAAGAAGAGGTGATTTATGACCGCTTGGTGCTGGCCTTAGGGTCCCATCAAGATTATTGTTTAGTTGAACCAGAGGCGAAACCCTACCTGCTTTCCCTCAAGAGTCTGGCGGACAGTCAGCTGGCTTTGGAGAAGCTCCAGCAGGCCCAGTCTGTGGCAGTGGTGGGTGCCGGCCAATTGGGCTTGGAGTGCCTGGATGCCTTCAGTCAGGCGGGCTATTCTTGCCAACTGATTGAGGCTAGGAACCGCCCTCTGGCCAAACAGTTTGACCAGGCCATGACAGAGGACCTCCTGGAAGCCATTGAGATGCGGGGGGTGACTACCCACTTTAATCAAGTAGTCACTAGAATCAGCTGGACAGTTGCAGAAGGGCTGACCCTGAAAACCCAATCGGAGACCTACCAGGCAGACCTACTTCTCTTAGCGACCAATGTTCGTCCCAACAGCCAGCTCTTTGAGGAGGTCTTGGACCTTCAGGCAGATGGCACCGTCTGGGTCAATCCTTATCTGGAGACCAGTCAGCCAGGTATTTTTGCGGTGGGGGATTTGATTCAATTGCCTGCAGCCTCCTTTGGTCAAGTTTATCGACCGATGGTTGGCCCTGCGATTTTGACCGGTCGTTTGGCTGCCCAAAACCTGTTCGGTCCCCAAGTCGCCCTGCTCCAGTCGGTTAGTCAGGTGACATCGGACCTGTTTGGCCATCAACTGACTAGTCTAGGTCAAACCCAGCAGCAGGCTAGCCTGTGGGAACCGGTGCTAGTGGCGCAACAGTGGACGCCTGATCGGTCCTTGGGAATCAAGCTGGTTGCCAGCCAGTCAACGGGTGCCCTCTTAGGGGTTCAGCTGAAGGGCTATGCTCCTCAAGACCCCTTGTTGACTCTTCTTAGCCTGGCCCTGGAGACAGAGCTACCTCTAGCATCTCTGCTTAGCCATTCTATCTATCATCAAGCGTCAGTGCCGACCAGTGTCGCCTTATGCCTGCAAGCCTTGCGAGACCTCTGGCGCCAGCTGAAGGAGGTGGACCAGTGAGACTAGAAGACCTCTTTGAAAAGCGTGAGCGTGTGATTTACCAACTGCTCTGCAGGATCCAGAATCAGCCTGGGAACGCCTTTGTCAAGGACCTCTGTGACCACTTGGGCGTTAGCCGTTCCACCCTGGTCCGCTATGTGGAGAGCCTGGGTCAGGAGGTGCAGGCCCTTGAACTAGGTCTGTCGCTCCAAATCCAAGGGGAGCAGCTTCTCTACTGCCGAGCTCCTGACTTAAGGCTGACCAGCTATGCCCGCTTTTTTGCTCAATCCTCTCTCAAGTATCAGATTTTATCAGCTATTTTTGACAAGGAGGATTTTAGCATCCAGGCCCTGTCCCAAAAACTCTTGATTAGCGAGGCTAGTCTTAATCGGCAACTATCAGCCCTCAACCAACTCTTGGATGAGTTCGGCATTGCCATTAGACGGGGGCGACTTCAGGGGAGTGAGTTGCAGATTCGCTACTTTTACTACCAGTTGTTTTGGTTGCTGGGCGGGGCTCACGGCGATGACTTTGCTCAGGCAAGGGCCTTTCAAGGCCCGGCTGTTCAGGTTTTTGAACGCCTCTATGAAGACCGTTTTCGACCCAGACAGGTGGTGCAACTCCAACTTTGGTTGGTCATCTGCCACAAGCGGATGCGGCTGTCTGGTTTGGAGTTTGCACCTTTGGAAGCCCTGATGGCTCCCTATCAGGACCATAAGTTTTATGATCGCCTGAGGCAGGTGGTCATGACCCTCTTGGAGCAGGTGGCGGGTGGCTTTCAGGAGGGGGAGGTCATGTGTTTGTTTGCCTTTCTCTTTTTCCACTTTATTTTGGGGGCACCCCAGGTGGAGCAGATGCTGGCCTTTGGTGGTCCCATTAAGGAAGCTACTAGCTTGGGATTGGCTCGCCTACGGGAATTATTACCCAATCGCCTGGTTTTGGATGAAGAGGCCCTCTATCATCTGAACCAGCTCCTGGGACAAATTTACTTTTTCCAGGGGCAGGTGGTCAGCCATGGTCCGTCGGTCCTAGCAGAAACCTATCGCAGGGAGGCCCGCTTGCTGTTCCAGGAGGTGTCCCAAGGGGTTTATGGGCAAAAGGCAGAGCTAGCAGGCGATTTTTACGAGACCATCTGTCATGAACTAGGCAAGCTCTTTGACTACATGACCATGGAATTGCCGTCGGAACTGCTCATTGGGGTTGCCCTTTCAGGAGACGGGGTCGAGCGCATGCCAGTCCTTCACCAACTCAGAAAGGCCCTGGAGCAGAACCGCTACATCTCCATCGAAGAGTGGCAGGAGGGTGAAACCTATGATTTGGTGATTTCGGATTTTCAAACCTTTGCGGCACAGCCAACCTACCTTCTTTATCATGGCCTTAGTCAAGGGGATTTGACGGCCTTAAAAAACATGATTCAACAGTTGGGCAGGCAAAAATCCGAGCGTCCCCTCTATCGTCGTAGCGGCAACCGTTCGAGATTGGGCTTTAGCTAAAGCCCTTGTTCTTGTTGTGACCAGTCAGTTCTTGTTAACTGGCTGGTTTTTTGTCTAGGGGGTAATAAGTACAGAGATAAGAAGCTATCAAAAAAAATTAGACTTCAAAAAAAGTTGATAGGATAGCGCTATCAAAATAGGGTACAATAGGTTTATCAAATAAGAAAGCGCCAACAAGCGACAAAGGAGGACAACATGTCACAAGAACAATACATCATGGCCATCGACCAAGGAACAACATCGTCTCGTGCCATCATCTTCAATAAACAAGGGGAAAAAGTTGGAAGCTACCAAAAAGAATTTCCACAAATCTTCCCACACCCAGGTTGGGTAGAGCACAATGCTAACCAAATCTGGAACTCTGTTCAGTCTGTCATCGCTGGTGCCTTTATCGAATCTGGCATCCGTCCTAACCAGGTGGTGGGGATTGGTATCACCAACCAGCGGGAAACAACGGTTGTTTGGGACAAGGAAACTGGTAAGCCAATCTACAACGCCATCGTTTGGCAATCGCGTCAAACAGCACCGTTGGCGGACAAGCTCAAGGCTGACGGTTACGCTGACTTCTTCCACAAGAAAACAGGTCTGGTGGTTGATGCTTACTTCTCAGCTACCAAGGTTCGTTGGATTTTGGACCATGTGGAAGGGGCTCAAGAGCGGGCTGAAAAAGGCGAGTTGCTCTTTGGTACCATCGACACTTGGTTGGTTTGGAAATTGACCAACGGCAAGTGCCACGTGACCGACTACTCAAACGCATCACGGACCATGCTTTACAACATCCAAGAGCTCAAGTGGGATGAGGAAATCTTGGAACTCCTCAACATTCCAAAAGCCATGTTGCCAGAAGTGAAGTCTAACTCTGAAATCTACGGCACAACTGCCCCATTCCATTTCTTCGGTGCTGAAGTGCCAATCGCTGGTATGGCGGGTGACCAACAGGCAGCCCTCTTTGGTCAGTTGGCCTTTGAACCAGGTATGGTGAAAAACACCTACGGTACCGGTTCCTTCATCGTCATGAACACGGGTGAGGATATCCAGTTCTCAGAAAACCAATTGATCACAACCATCGGTTACGGCATCAACGGCAAGGTCAACTACGCCCTTGAGGGGTCAGTGTTCGTTGCTGGTTCAGCCATCCAATGGCTCCGTGACGGCCTTCGCATGATTGAGCAATCACCAGAATCAGAAGATTTGGCCCGCAAATCGACCAGCGAAGACGAAATCTATGTGGTGCCAGCCTTCACAGGTCTGGGTGCCCCTTACTGGAACCCTGATGCTCGTGGTTCAGTCTTTGGCCTGACTCGTGGTAGCAGTAAAGAAGACTTTGTAAAAGCTACCCTGCAATCCATTGCCTACCAGGTGCGTGATGTTATTGATGCCATGAAGATTGATTCAGGCCTTGACATCTCTGTGCTCAAGGTTGACGGTGGTGCAGCCATGAACAACCTGCTCATGCAATTCCAGGCTGACATCTTGGGCATTGAAATCGCTCGTGCAGCCAACCTTGAAACCACAGCCCTTGGAGCGGCCTTCCTGGCTGGTTTGGCGACTGGTTTCTGGAAGGACTTGGAAGAGCTCAAGACCCTCAACGCTGTTGGGGCGAGCTACCAACCTGAAATGGATGATGAGCGCAAAGAACAACTCTACAAGGGCTGGAAACGTGCCGTTGCGGCAGCCCAGTTCTTCGCAGAAGACAAATAAGTTAGTGTAGACAAGGAAAATTATCGGCCGCTACCCAACCAAATGGTCTTGGTGTGGTGGTCGATGGTCTTTCCTTAGTCGCTTAGAAAGAGGACAAGATGAGTTTTTCAAAAGCAAGTCGCCAACAGGCCATTGTTGGCATGCAAGAAAAAGAGTTAGACCTGTTGATTATTGGAGGGGGAATCACCGGTGCTGGTGTGGCTGTTCAGGCAGCTGCTAGTGGCTTGGAGACGGCCTTGATTGAGATGCAGGATTTTGCCGAGGGAACCTCTAGCCGTTCAACCAAATTGGTTCATGGTGGTCTGCGCTACCTCAAACAATTTGACGTTGAAGTGGTGTCAGATACTGTGTCCGAACGGGCGGTGGTTCAGGGCATTGCTCCTCATATTCCAAAGCCAGACCCGATGCTTTTGCCAGTCTATGATGAACCAGGCTCAACCTTTAGCCTCTTCCGCCTCAAGGTAGCCATGGACCTCTATGACCTCTTGGCAGGGGTGCAAGATGGGCCTTATGCCAACAAGCTGTTGACGGCAGAAGAAGTTCTGGAACGTGAACCTCATCTGAAAAAAGAGGGGCTCTTGGGTGGTGGTGCTTATTTGGACTACCGCAACAACGATGCCCGTCTGGTCATCGAAAACATCAAGCGGGCCAATACGGATGGTGCTCTGATTGCTAGCCGGGTTAAGGCCGAGGCCTTTATCAAGGATGCCTCAGGCAAGGTGGTCGGTATCACTGCTCGCGACCTGTTGACGGGTGACACCTTTGATATCAAGGCCCGTCTGGTGATTAACACAGCAGGCCCTTGGAGCGATGAGGTGCGTAACCTGGGTGGTGAAGGCTCTGGGGTCTACCAGATGCGTCCAACCAAGGGGGTTCACCTGGTGGTGGACAGCAGCCGTTTGTCTGTGCCACAGCCAACCTATTTTGACACCGGTTTGGGTGATGGCCGCATGATTTTCGTCCTGCCGCGGGAGAACAAGACCTACTTTGGAACGACTGATACCGACTACAAGGGTGACTTGGCTGACCCACGGGTGACCAAGGAAGATGTGGACTACCTGCTCAAGGTGGTTAACAACCGCTACCCAGAGGTCAAGCTGACGGTTCAAGACATCGAGTCTGGCTGGGTGGGCCTACGTCCGCTTCTGTCAGGTAACGGCTCTTCGGACTACAATGGTGGTAACAACGGCAAACTCAGTGATGAGAGCTTTGACCAGCTGATTGCAACGGTCAAGGGCTATCTCAACAATGAAAAATCCCGTGACGACGTGGAGCGTGATTTAAGCAAACTGGACACCAGTGCCTCTGAAAAGACTCTGGACCCATCCGCTGTTTCTCGTGGTTCCAGCTTTGACCGCGATGAGAATGGTCTTCTAACCCTAGCTGGTGGTAAGATTACGGACTTCCGCAAGATGGCAGAAGGTGCCATGGAAGAGATTGTCCGTCTGCTCAAGGAAGAGTTCGGTCGTGACTACCAGTTGATTGACTCTAGTACCTACAAGGTTTCTGGTGGTGAGCTGGATGCTTCAAATGTTGAGGCGGAAATCCAAGCGCTAGCCCAAGAGGGAGTGGTAGTGGGGCTTTCTGAAGTAGATGCCCTCTACTTGGCCAACCTGTATGGCTCAAATGCGCCAGCAGTATTTGCCTTAAAAGAGACTGTTGAACCTGTGACGGCGCTCAACCAACGCGACCTGCTCTCGCTTCACTATGCCTTGCGTGAGGAAATGGCCTTAACGCCAGTGGATTACTTGTTGCGTCGCACCAACTACATGCTCTTTATGCGGACAGAACTGGACGCTATCAAGGAGGATGTGATTGCTGAAATGGCGGCCTACTATGACTGGTCAGCAGAAGAAGTAGCGGCCCAGACTGCCCAGTTGCAGGAGACCTTGGACAAGAACGATTTGGCAGACCTCAAATAGGGGACAGGTTTAAGGATTTGTCCTCCTGTTGAAAGGGTTTTCCTGGTCTATGATAAATGTATTAATAAAGAAACGAGGAAAAGACAATGTTAATGAATGAATTGCTTGGTGAATTTTTAGGAACAGCGATGCTGATCCTCCTTGGTAACGGGGTTGTTGCAGGTGTTGTGCTCAACAAGACTAAAAACAACAATGCCGGTTGGATTGTCATCACCTTTGGTTGGGCCTTGGCAGTTGCCATGTCCGTCTTCACCTTCGGTAAATTAACACCAGGTGCTCACTTTAACCCTGCGGTGACCATCGCGATGGCAGTAGCAGGAAACACTCCGTGGTCATCTGTTGTGCCTTACATCTTGGCCCAATTCTTGGGTGCCTTCTTGGGGCAATTGATTGTATGGCAGTTCTACAAGCCACACTACGATGCGACAGAAGACACTGGTGCGGTGCTTGCGACCTTCTCAACTGGTCCAGCTATCCGTGACACGGCTTCAAACTACATCGGTGAAATCGTTGGTACCTTTGTCCTTATCTTTGCCATCATGAGCTTTGGCCTTCATGAGTTGGCACCAGGTTTTGGGCCAATGATCGTTGGTGGTTTGATCCTGTCAATCGGTTTGTCACTTGGTGGAACAACAGGTTACGCCCTCAACCCAGCTCGTGACCTCGGTCCTCGTATCATCCATCACATCTTGCCACTCAAACATAAGGGTGACTCTGACTGGGGCTACGCCTTGGTACCAGTTCTTGGTCCAGTAATCGGTGGTGTCTTGGCTGCTATCCTGCATGGCTTGATTTTCTAAGCATGACACAAGATTGCCAACCCGTGAGGGTTGGCAATTTTTTATCGGTCCTGCAAGGCCCCTTAATTTATGCTATAATGGATGGGATTGAGCGTAGGGGTTGCCCTCCCATCAGACTACGCCCCTTTGTTTTATAACAAAGTTAGCGGTTCTCAGGTTCCTGGGGTTGGTCTCAGTCTGCTGGTAATTTTCGCCGCTGCTCAACAAGAAAGAAGAAGGAGATGGCCGATGTCACCGTCGATGAAGGGAAGTGTCCTGACCCTCTTGGCCGCATCTTTTTGGGGGATTTCAGGGGTCAGTGGCCAGTTTTTGATGACCCAAGGCCTGCATGTTAACCTCTTGACCAGTTTGCGGCTTTTGATTTCGGGTCTGGTCCTGGTTGCCCTGGTAGCCATCAGAGAGCCAGCCAAATTGAAGCAGATGCTGAGTGATCGTACCACTCTCATTGGTTTGGTAGCCTTTAGCCTACTGGGCCTTATTCTCAACCAGTACGCCTACCTTCAGGCCATCCGCTACACCAATGCAGGCACCGCAACAGTCCTTCAGTACATGACGCCAGTGTTAATCTTAGCTTTTGTCTGTCTAAAGACTAAACGTTTTCCGACTAAGACGGAGTTGGCGGCTATAGTTTTTGCCCTTGGGGGGACGGTCATCATGGCAACGCGTGGGCAGTTAACCAGTTTGGCGGTCACCCCAATTGGTTTGACCTATGGGCTCTTGTCGGCGGTCACCTATGCGGCCTACATCCTTTTGCCAGTAGGTTTGATTAAGCGCTGGGGAAGTCTGCCAGTTATTGGCTTGGGGATGTTGTTTGGTGGCTTGGTCTTCCCAGTGCTGACGCAAGCCTGGCGCTACCCAAGCCAGCTGTCACTGGAGACCCTGCCAGCCTATGTGGGCATTATCGGCATCGGAACCATCGCAGCCTATACCCTATTTCTCAAGGGGTCAGCCTGGTTGGGCTAGTCAAGGGGAGTCTGCTGGCTTCTATCGAGCCTGTAGCAGCCATCTTTTTCGCCCTTGTTCTCCTCAAGGAGTCCTTTTATCTGATTGATTTGCTGGGCATGGCCCTCATTCTGATGGCGGTCTTCCTGGTGAGTTGGCAGAACTTGAAAAGAGAGGCTGCGCCAGCTTCCTCTAAAGGCTAGGGTTTCCTAGTCTTTTTTGCTAGAGTATGCTATAATAAAGGGAAACATCAATTTTTGGAGTAACATCTTGAGTATAGAAGACTATATACCGACCTTCGTGGTCAATGCTGTTTATGATTTGCGGCCAGATGTCCTGCGGGAGCAGGGCATCAAGGCGGTTTTGGTGGACTTGGACAACACCCTGATTGCCTGGAACAATCCAGATGGCACCCCAGAATTGCGGGCCTGGCTGGATGAGATGACCGAGGCTGGCCTGCCAGTCGTGGTCGTTTCCAACAACAAGCATGCCCGTGTTCAGCGGGCAGTTGAACAATTCGGCGTGGACTTTATCAGTCGAGCCATGAAACCTTTTGCCCACGGCATTAACAAGGCCATCACGGCCTACGGTTTTGACCGCGACGAGGTGGTCATGGTCGGTGACCAGCTCATGACCGATATTCGGGCTGCCCATCGGGCAGGTATTCGCTCCATCTTGGTCAAGCCTTTGGTGACCTCAGATGCCTGGAACACTAAGATTAACCGCTGGCGGGAACGGCGGGTCAAGGCTAAGATTGAAGCCCAGTACGGTCCCTTTGACTACAAGGATAGTATTTAGCACGTTAGGATGAATTTGCTTAAGAAATTTGTTTTGCATGGTGGTCTAACCATTCTTGTTTTTGGCATCATTTTTGGTCTGCTCAATCGTGAGTGGTCCTTTTGGACCATTATGGCGGCAAGTTTATTGGCTCAGCTTCTCATCGGCATTGTCGAGCACCTCATCAGAAAGAAGAGACACTAATTTTATGGAAAATTTACTCTGTATCGGTTGCGGGGTGGCCATTCAGACAGCTGATAAGGCTGGCCTAGGCTTCACTCCAAAATCAGCCCTGGACAAGGGCCTGGAAACTGGCGAGCTTTACTGCCAACGCTGTTTCAGGCTCCGCCACTACAACGACATCACCGACGTCTCCATCTCGGACGACGACTTCCTCAAACTCCTCAACGAGGTGGGGGACAGCGAGGCTTTGGTGGTCAATGTGGTGGATATTTTCGACTTCAACGGCTCGGTCATTCCTGGTCTGGCCCGTTTTGTGTCGGGCAATGACATCCTCTTGGTCGGCAACAAAAAGGACATCCTGCCCAAGTCTGTCAAGGACGGCAAGGTGACCCAGTGGCTGACCGAGCGGGCCCACGAAGAGGGCCTGCGGCCTCTGGATGTTCTCTTGACCTCTGCCCAGAACAAGCAGGCCATCACCGACCTGATTGCCAAGATTGACCAGTTGCGAAAAGGCCGTGACGTCTATGTGGTCGGCGTGACCAACGTGGGCAAATCCACCCTCATCAACGCCATCATTCAGGAAATCACGGGCGACAAGGACGTCATCACGACCAGTCGCTTTCCTGGCACGACCTTGGACAAAATCGAGATTCCGCTGGACGACGGCAGCCACATCTACGACACGCCTGGTATCATCCACCGCCATCAGATGGCCCACTACCTGTCCGACAAGGCCCTCAAGCTGGTCACTCCAAAAAAGGAAATCAAGCCCAAAACCTACCAGCTCAACCCTGACCAGACCCTCTTTTTGGGCGGTTTGGCTCGGTTTGACTATGTTTCGGGGGAAAAGCAGGGCTTCACAGCCTATTTTGACAACAACCTAGATATCCATCGGACCAAGTTAGCTGGGGCTGACGCTTTCTATGCCAAGCATGTCGGCGGGCTCTTGATTCCGCCGTCCAGCAAAGACTTGGCCGATTTCCCAGAATTAGTTGCCCATGAGTTCACGGTGACTGAAAAATCGGACATCGTCTTCTCAGGTCTGGGCTGGATTCGGGTCGGCTCCCCAGCCAAACTGGTTGCCTGGGCACCAAAAGGTGTTGCCGTAATCAAACGCAAGGCCATCATCTAGGAGGCTTGCCCATGAAAAAGGTGTTACTGTTCCTACTAACCTTGTTAGGTCTGGCAGGGCTTTACTGGTTCTGGCCTGGGCCAGCCCCGTCCTTGCCAGCTGCTGATGAGCTGGTGGCCGTCAGCCTGGTTAGTGATGAGGGGACGGTTGGTTTGGACCAGCCTGAACAGATTGCGGCCTTGCTGGCAGAACTGAGAACGGCCCGCAGGACCCGCCAAGAGAGTGTCAACGATAGCCCAGCTGTCCAGCCCTATACCCGTCTGGTTTTTCATCATCGGACAGGTGGGGCAGGCACCGCCTACCTCTATGAGACCTATACAGGAACCTACCTTGAACAGCCTTATGTGGGCATTTACAGATTGAACCATCCCCCTCAGAGCTGGCTGGACCAACCAGCTGACTAGCTCTGCTATTTCCCAAAAAAGAAAGAAAAACTATGAGTTTAACATCCAAACAACGGGCCTTCCTCAAGTCGGAAGCCCACAGCCTGAAACCCATCATCCAGATCGGTAAGAACGGCCTCAATGACCAAATCAAGACCAGCGTTCGCCATGCCTTGGACGCTCGTGAGCTAATCAAGGTGACCCTGCTCCAGAACACGGACGAGGACATCCATGAGGTGGCGGAAATCCTGGAAGACGAAATCGGTGTGGACACGGTCCTGAAAATCGGCCGCATCCTCATCCTCTACAAGGAGTCGTCCAAGAAGGAGAACCGCAAGCTCTCGCCAAAGGTCAAGGCCATCAAGAGCCAGGGTTAGGAGACGGCTATGGCACTAGAACTCTTGACCCCCTTTACCAAGGTGGATCTGGAAACGGAAAGCAAGGACAGCAACCGCCGTCAGGTGGGGATTTTGGGTGGCAACTTTAACCCTGTCCACAACGCCCACCTGATTGTGGCTGATCAGGTTCGCCAGCAGCTGGGCCTGGATGCGGTTTACCTCATGCCTGAGTACACCCCACCCCATGTGGACAAGAAGGAAACCATCTCGGAAACCCACCGCCTGGAGATGCTCAAGCGGGCCATTGCTGGTGTGGAGGGCCTGGCCATCGAGACCATCGAGCTGGAACGAAAGGGCATTTCCTACACTTACGACACCATGAAGCTTTTGACCGAGGCCAATCCCGACACCGATTATTACTTTATCATCGGGGCGGACATGGTGGACTACCTGCCCAAGTGGCACCGCATCGACGAGCTGATTGAGCTGGTCCAGTTCGTGGGCGTCCAGCGTCCCCGCTACAAGGCTGGCACCTCCTACCCCGTTATCTGGGTGGACGTGCCCCTCATGGACATCTCCTCGACCACGGTGCGTGACTTCATCAAGGCCGGCCGCACCCCCAATTACCTCCTGCCCCACGAGGTCCTGGACTACATCGAGGAAGAGGGGCTCTACCGATGACCTACGCCGACTATTTGTTTTGCTCTCGTGAGGAGCTTTTAGGGGAAATAGCCGAGCAGATGAGCGAGGATCGTTTTCGCCATGTTTTGGGCGTTGAAACAGCTGCCTTGGAACTGGCCGACCGCTACGGTTGCGACCCTATCAAGGCCAGCCTAGCAGCCCTCCTCCATGACTATGCCAAGGAGCAGCCTGATCAGGTTTTCTTAGACCTGATTGACCGCTACCAGCTGGACCCAGCCCTCAAAACCTGGGGCAACAATGTCTGGCATGGTTTGGTCGGCCGCTACCTGATTGCGGAAAAGTTTGGCCTGACCGATGAGACCATTTTGCAAGCCATCGCCGTTCACACGGTGGGTTCAGGCGATATGACCCTCTTGGACAAGGTCCTCTATGTGGCCGACTACATCGAAGAGGGACGGGATTTCCCTGGTGTGGAGACCGCCCGTGACCTGGCCAAAGAAGATTTGGACAAGGCTGTGGCCTACGAAACCGCTCGGACAGTGGCCTATCTGGCCCAAAATGGTTTCCCCATCTATCCCCAGACCCTGGAGACCTACAACAGCTATGTGAGGTACCTGCATGACTAAGACAGCCCTACTGGTCATTGACGTCCAGAATCTGCTGATTGATGAGCAACCCTATGCTATCGCCGACCGCTTGATAGACTGGGCAGATATGATTGAGACCGCTAGGCAGAAAGGCCTGCCAGTCATCTACATCCGCCACACCAACGAGGAATTTGTGGAAGGGAGCGAGGGCTGGCAAATCAGCTCTGCCATTGCCCCCAAAGAGGGAGACATCGTCCTCAACAAGGCCTACAACTCAGCCTTTAAGGGAACTGACTTGCAGGCGGTCCTGATCCAACTGGGCGTGGAGCGGTTGATTTTGGTGGGCATGCAGACCAATTTCTGCATCGACGCCACGGCCAAGGTGGCCTTTGAACTGGGTTACCAGGTGGGCATCGTCAAGGACGGCACCACCACTACGGACTTAGGACCCTTTGCGGCCGCCGACCTCATCGCCTACCACGAGCAGGTTTGGGAATGGTCTGTGGCCAGGGTGGCCAGCTTTGAGGAATTGCTAGATGATTGAAGTGAAACCAGTTGATGAGATCAGTTTTTATCAGGTGCTTAACCTGACGGTGGCTGAGCCTGACCAGGCCTTCGTGGCTTCAAACGCTCGTTCTTTAGCAGAATGCTGGCTCTACCGTGACAATGGCGATGTCTTCCCCTATGCGGTTTGGGAAGGAGACCAGGTGGTTGGTTTCTTGCTGATTGACATTGACGAGGACGATAAGCAGTACATGGTCTGGCGGCTGATGATTGACCAAGCCCATCAAGGAAAAGGTTACGGGCGTCAGGTGCTGGCAACCGTCATTGACCTGGCTAAACAACACCCAGTTTGTAACCATGTGCGGGTGGATTATGTCAAAGGCAATGACAAGATGGCCCATCTCTTGAATGCTTTAGGCTTTGAAGCCTTTGACCAAGATGAGCGTGAGATTTTTACAAAATTAGATTTAGAATAATGAGGCATTTATGACCAAACAAGAATTAGTAGAACTCGTCGTGAAAGCGGCGGACGAAAAACGGGCCGAAGACATCGTGGCCCTTGATTTGGCTGGCTTGACCAGCATGACCGACTACTTTGTCATCATGACAGCGACCAACTCCCGTCAGTTGGAGGCTCTGGCCGACAACATTCGTGAGAAAGTCAAAGAGGCTGGTGTTGATGCCAGTCACATGGAAGGCGACAGCAAGGGCGGTTGGGTCCTTCTGGACCTCAACGACGTTATCGTCCACATCTTTACCGATGAAGACCGTGCCCACTACAACCTGGAAAAACTCTGGCACGAAGCACCTTTGGTGGATGTGTCAGCCTATATTGCATAAAAAATTAGGCGAGAACGAGAGTTCCTGCCTCTTTTTAGAGGAAAAAACATGACTAAAAATTACGAGACCTTTGCAGCCATTTACGATGCCATTATGGACGATAGTTTGTACGACCTGTGGACAGACTTTTCGCTCCGCCATTTTCCTAAAAAACCAAAGGGAGAAAGGGTGCTGGAGCTGGCCTGTGGGACGGGCATCCAGTCGGTGCGGTTCGCCCAAGCAGGCTTTGTGGTGACGGGCTTGGACCTGAGCGTGGAGATGTTGGAGCTGGCCAAGCGGCGGGCGGCCTCTGCCAAGGTAGCGGTCGATTTTGTGGCGGGCAACATGCTGGATTTGAGCGGGGTTGGGACCTTTGATTTGGTGACCTGCTACTCGGATAGCCTCTGCTACCTGGCCGACGAGGTAGAGATGGGCGACGCCTTTGCCCAGGTTTACGCTCATCTCAATGAGGGTGGTACTTTCATCTTTGACGTCCACTCGATCTACCAGACCGATGAGGTCTTTCCAGGCTATGCCCACCATGAAAATGCCGAGGACTTTGCCATGGTTTGGGACACCTATGCCGATGAGGCCCCCCACTCGGTGGTCCATGAGCTGACCTTCTTTATCAAGGAGGCGGATGGCAACTTTAGCCGCCATGATGAACTCCACGAGGAGCGGACCTACGAGCTTCTGACCTACGACATTCTCTTGGAGCAGGCAGGCTTTACCGATGTTAAGGTCTATGCTGATTTTGAGGACAAAGAGCCGACAGAGACCAGCAAACGGTGGTTTTTTGTGGCGAGGAAGTAGGGGATAAGAGTGAGAAATATACTGACTAAATTTGAAAATTCATTTTTAGAATTACTAGATGGTAAAAAAGTAAGAGAGACCTGGTATTTATGGTTTCCATGGCCAAATATATCATTTATAATAATAGCGACATATCTTATTGGAAAAGTATCATTTAGAACCTTATTGGAATTTTCAAATCAGAAGCAAATTGTGGTATTTGTTTTGTTAATAGTATTTTCCATAATAAAGTCTTATTTGATCAGTAAATATACTGCTAAAATAAATGATAAAAGATTTAGTGTTTTGTCATTCATCTGTCACTTGCTCCCTTCTTTTTTTCTTATATGGACATTTTATCTAAATTGGAATACATGGAACATAATATTTTTACTATGTTTTGATTTATCAGTTAGTTTTTTGTCAAATTGGTTAATTGAGCGAAAAGTCCAAGCACATATTCTTGCAGATATTGTCAGTTTATTTTTCTTCTGGGGGGTAACTTTTTTTAAAGTCAATATCGAAAATGGCTTAACATCTGTTATACTCGCTATTTTAGTTGTAACATTACGGTATCTATTAATCACGAGATTTTACAATGGTATTGGTATAGAATACTTCCTGTTTGGTGAACAAAAGTCCGGTAAATTTTATTGGTTTGCAGAATTATTATCAACAGTCTTATTTTTAGCTGTTTTATCTGCCATATTAGAAGAACTCCTTCAGGAAGTTTCATGGGTAGTTATATTACCTGGTTCATTTGCTTATTATACGTTCTTGTATTTGAGGTTATTTTTATATAGACAGTTTGGTGTTTCTTATAAGGAATTATATTATTTTGTAACTATGGGGGGAGGCATACTTCTCTATATATGGATGATAAATTGGGTTAAAATAGATATTGTAGTTTGGTTTTTCCCAGCAGTAATCATTTTAATATTAGATGATTTTGTTTATTTGAATTACCAAAGATATGCTGCTAAAGAAGTCAAACTAAGTGTACAAGGGAGACAATTATTTGCGAAATTGAAATTATTTTCACTAGTATCCTTATTCATTTATAATATCATGTCTGAAAATAAACAGAAGTTGATGGGCTATGAAATTTGGGAATTTTCTCTAAATCAAGTTGATAATTCTATTTTTCGAGATTATTTTCTCTTGCAGTTTCTTGCACTAGTAAGTGCGATTTTGATATCAATTGGGATATTTTATCTTATAGATTCCTTGACTCGCACTCATCCCTATTTGATAGAAAAAGAGGATGAGGATGTTAAGGATGAGGTCGTTAAAGATGTTAAATATGTGAAATATAATTCTAGTAGGCGATTGCATAAAAAGAAATAATTAAGCATTTACTTGGTTTTACATACTCGATAGTCTCTACTAATTGTTAGATATTGTACAAAGCCCTCTACCAAGGGCTTTTGTGGTATAATTAATAAAGAATAGACGAGGTGCATTATGGACTTACGAGAACAAAAGAAACAGGCCAAGGCCTTTATCGAGCGGTGGACAGGTCGAGGAAATGAACGTCAGGACAGTCAGTCTTTCTGGTTGGATTTGCTGGGGTCAGTTTATGGGATTGAGAATCCAAGCAGTTACATCACTTTTGAGGACAAGGTCATGCTGGACCACACCAGTTTTATTGACGGTTACATCGAAAAAACCAAGGTCCTTATCGAACAAAAGGGGGCGAACAAGGACCTCAACAAGGCCATAAAGCAATCAGATGGGTCCTTTTTAACGCCTTTCCAGCAGGCCAAACGATATTCGGCTAATCTGCCCTATTCTCAGAGACCACGTTGGATTGTAACCTGTAACTTTAGGGAGTTTTATATCTATGATATGGAACAGCCTAATAGTGAAGCCACCGTCATCAAGTTGGCAGATTTGGCGACGGAATCCTATCGCTTGGAGTTTTTAATTGACAAGACCAATGAGCACCTGGAGCGGGAGATGGCCATCTCCATGCAGGCGGGGGAAATCGTGGGCGAAATTTACGATGGTTTGCTTAAGCAGTACATCACTCCTGATAGCCCTGAGACCTTACACGCCATCAACCAGCTCATCGTCCGTCTGGTTTTCTGCCTTTACGCTGAGGACTCAGGTCTTTTTGGGCATAAGTTAGCTTTTCATGATTATCTGGCTCAGTTTTCGGCCACTCATTTCCGCAAGGGTTTGATTGAGCTTTTTGAAGTGTTGGACACGCCTCTGGCGGAGCGTGATCCCTATCTGGCCCCTGATTTAGCAGCCTTTCCCTATGTCAATGGAGGCATGTTTGCGGAGAAGCAGATTGAAATCCCAAATGTTACGGAGGAATTGCGACAGCTGATTTTGGAACATGCCAGCTCAAACTTTGACTGGTCAGACATCAGTCCGACCATTTTCGGAGCGGTTTTTGAGAGCACCCTCAACCCTGAGACCCGCAGAAGTGGGGGCATGCACTACACGTCCATTGAAAACATCCACAAGGTTATCGACCCACTTTTTCTTGACGAGCTCAAGGAGGAACTCAATACCATTCGCCAGTTCAAGCAGGCAACGACGGTCGAGCAAAAGGCCAAGCAGTTCCAAAACAAACTGGCCAGCCTGACCTTTTTTGACCCTGCCTGTGGGTCTGGAAATTTCCTGACGGAGACCTACATTGCCCTCAGACGTTTGGAAAACGAGGCCATCAAGCTCTATATGGGTGACAAGGTCTATCTTGATACTGGCCAGGATTTGGTCAAGGTTAAACTCAACCAGTTCTACGGTATCGAGATTAACGATTTTGCTGTTTCGGTGGCTAAGACCGCTCTCTGGATTGCAGAGAGCCAAATGCTTGAGGCAACCAAGGAAATCGTCTTTGCTAACATTGACTTTCTCCCTCTCAAATCCTATACTCACATCGTCCACGGTAATGCCCTAACCACCGACTGGGAGACCGTTGTTGATAAGACTAAACTCCGCTACATCATTGGCAACCCACCGTTTGTTGGCTACTCCCTCCAGACCAAGGAGCAAAAAGAAGCCCTAAAAGCGGTTTATGTCGATCAAAACGGTAAGCCCTACAAGACAGCGGGCAAGATTGACTTGGTGGCGGGTTGGTACTTTAAGGCTTGCCAACTCATGGTGGGAACTGCCATCAAAACGGCTTTAGTGTCCACCAACTCCATCACTCAAGGAGACCAGGTGTCTAGCGTTTTTACTCCTCTTTATCACAGATTTGGAATGACTATTGATTTTGCCTACCAATCCTTTGTTTGGAACAGTGAAGCCAAAAACAAGGCGGCCGTTCATTGTGTGATTATTGGTTTTTCCTCTTCCAGCCTGACGGCTGACATAGCAGAGCAGACCAGACGGCTTTATACTGGTGACCACTTTGAAAAGGTGGTAGAGATTAACCCCTACCTGCAAGCCGGTCAAACCGTATTTTTAGACAGTCGTAGTCAGCCGATTTCTCCAGTTCCCAAAATGACAACAGGCAACCGACCAGCTGATGGGGGTCATCTTATTATCGAAGCAGAAGATTACGAGGAGTTTATCAAGCGTGAGCCCAAGGCTTTACCGTATATCAAGAAATTAACAGGGGCAGTTGAGTTTATCAATAATAAACCTCGCTATTGCCTCTGGTTGGTCGGTCTTAGTCCGTCTCAACTGCGTTCCATGCCCCTGGTTTTGCAGCGGATTGAAGCCTGTCGTCACGACCGGTTAGATGGAGCACCAGATCGTCAAAAGTTGGCTGAGACCCCTCATCTTTTTAGAGAATTAAAGAATCCTCAAAGTTATATTGTTGTTCCGAGGGTTTCATCAGAACGACGTCGTTATATACCGTTAGGATTTCTTGACGACTCAGTTGTTCCGACAGATTCGGCAACGATTATTGAGGACGCCAGCCTCTACCATTTTGGTGTTCTGACCTCTAACGTTCATATGGCTTGGATGCGGACAGTAGCGGGGCGGCTCAAGAGTGATTACCGTTATTCTGCCAAGATTGTTTACAACAATTTCCCTTGGCCAGACTTAGATGAGGCCAGTCAAGCCAAGATTGCTCAAACTGCTCAGGCCATCTTAGACGCTAGAGCCCTCTACCCCGATAGCAGTCTGGCCGACCTTTATGATGAGCTGACCATGCCCATTGAACTCCGCAAAGCTCACCAAGCCAATGATATAGCAGTTATGGCAGCCTATGGCATGACCAAACTCGTTGATGGCAAGAAAACCTGGCTAACTGAAAGTGAGACGGTAGCTAGGCTGTTTGAGATGTATGAGGAGAGAGTGGGAAATAAATAAAGGAAGTAATTATGGAAATCTTAAAAAAATGGTTATTTAGAACCAGCACAGGAGAAGTAGAAAATCTAGATATTTCTCATGAAGATGATGAGACAGAAGTTGATGAATTTGTTAATGGAATTATTGAAGAAATTCAGATGAACAAATCAACAAAGCAATATAGAACACGTTCAACAAATAAAGAAGTCATCACGAGTATTATCAAATTATATAATGTTTCATTAACAGACGAAGGTTTTATAGATAATGCAGATAGTCAGTTATTAAAGGTTGCTAAACGGTTAGTTAGCATTGAAGCAGATGTAGATAGTCAATCTGGGCATTTAAATAAAATTCAGAAAGGTGAGTTGCTTCTTGTTTTGCTTAGAGATGAGGAAGAACAAGTTGATAAGTTTTTATTGTCAAAAGTTGAAGTTGTTTCTATGCTAAAGACAGATGACGTTAGTATCGCTAGAGGTATTATAAAAGAAGTTAAACGGTTGTGGAAATCATGTCTCTTTACATTGGTAGAAATTGAAGGAGAAGCGGGTGATAATTATTATTTAGCAGATGTTTATTCAAATAATAATTCAACCTATTGGCATCACAGGTTCCTATCGTTAGATGAGATGACTGATGATGAAGTTAATACCAAACGCTCCTTTAATGCAATTGATAAGTTGCTGGGAAAAGAAGTAAAGAAATACTTTCCCAATGATTACCAAATTCTTCGCAATGCTTTTGTAAACTACTACCGCAGAGGTGGGGCTTTAGATTATAACGATATGATTTCAGAAATTGTAGGTCAATATCAGTCCGATAATGAGAAGTTCAATGACGAATTTAAGGCTGAGTTGTTTGAGGAGCTTGAAAAATTACCAAAAAGAAAAAGTGGAGGCTTCGATACGATTTTTGAATCGAAACACTCCGTATTGAATGTTCGTATCAAGAAAACACTACCTCTTCGTCACGGTCTAAGTCTATTGATTACAGATGCAATTGATAACATCGAACATGTTATTCAAGCGAAAGAAGATCCTAACCATGGCAAGCAATTAATTATTAACATTGATGACCAAGAGACTTTTGATTCATTCAAAAGAACCATTACTAAGGATAAAACGTCGTGATGATTATGCTTAGTGAATTAATCTCAACCTACAGTAATTTTAAGGACGAAGAATATTTCAGGCGGTATCAAGCAAGTTTTGAATTTTCTGGTCCAGTAGAACGACTGGATAGTCTGATTAAGTCAATTTTTGACGCAATCTCAGAGAGGGACACTTTAGAGATTTCCATTCGTAGTGAAAACTTGGATGAAGGTAGTATCCTTTCACAATATCGTCAGGATATTATTTTTGATTTTTATAACGAGAACGTAATAGAGGCAGATGAACTATTAATTATAACTCTTGAAGTTAGGAAGCAATTGATAAATCAAACCTTATCAATTTATTCATTTGAAACCTTTGAGTCAAAGATTTGTTCATTGCCATTGTTAGATGTTCTTAAGAAAATCTCGGATTATTTTCAAGTTTCGAAAAATAGACTTATTTTTGAAGTGAGGCATAATAACTTTTTTGCATTTTCGACAGAATATATTTCATTCATACCAGTTCAAACGTCCTGTTCGGTTGTTACATCTGATAGAAGAATGAAGTTATCGAGGACTGAATACCTGAGTCGTTTTTTCAATATTTCAGAATATAGGTTGTTACCTGAAGATTTTCGACTTACTAAAATGGAACAGAAAAATCAGATAGTAACTTTATTTAATAAAATTGTAACGATGCTATCGATCCTCTATATTGGGTATGAGGGAAGTGTTGAGAGCGAGAACATTGTTGTTAAAATGTCTCATGATCGGATTCAAAAATTAACTATTCCTATTCATGACATTGAATATAATCCAGCTATTGTTGACCTTTATAAATGGATAGTAGCAGATGATAATTATTTAGACAAGGCAATGATTACAAGAAATGTTTTAGCTCTGAATCTAAAAAATGAGTTAAGCGTTGATTCTGAAATAATCGATCTTATTCAAAAAACATATAACGTAGCAATAAAGGAAAAAATAGAGAAATATTTTGAAGTTAAGAAAGAAACGGCCGAATTCATTACGTCTACTTTACAGGAGCTATCTCAGATTAAAGTAACTATTGTAGAAAGATTTTTCTATAATATTGTTGCTGTTGGGATATTTTTAGCGACAACTTTACTTCCAACTATATTAGAAGAGAAAAAATTAGAATCAATATTTACTCCAGATGTTAATAAGATTATAAGGATAACCATGGTTTGTTCTGTTATATATTGTATTTTAACTAATGTTAAAAATTATTTTGTGCTACAAGCTTATGAAAAGACATTAGATAAGCTAAAAAATAATTTTGAGGAATATTATTCAGTAAAAGAACTGGAAACTGTATTTAATGTCAAGAATTTAAGTGATGTAAAAAAAGACATTAATATTTGGTCAGGAATCATCTCTTTATTGTGGATTGGTATTTCTGTGATAGGTATTTTCTGGTTTAAATAATTAGGAGTTCTACCATGCAACCAACTTACGAAAAAATTATTTATAAATCTAGTCCTGAATACAAAAAGAAACTTTGGGATGTGGCTTTTGGTCTGCAAAAAACGGATGGTCTGACCCCGTCAGCCTATGTTCGAGACTTGTCTAAGGACAGTATCAAGGGCAAAGCAGATTTCCCGACTATCTATGAAAAGCTAGAAACCTATTACGAACAGACAGAGGATGTCAATCGGACTAAGGAGGCTGACATTGTCTCGGTGCGGATTGTAGAACTCTTGGAAAAGGGCGACTTTATCCTCAGACCTTACGTCCTAAAGTCTATCCATCGCTTCCTCTTTGATGGTGTTCTGCCCCCGCTCATGAAGGCTGGGGAGTATCGGACTTATGATATTCGTAAGGACGAACCTGTTTTGAATGGCGATTCTGTTTTATATACGGCAAGTAGCCTCATTGTTGATACCCTGGACTATGACTTTAGCCAAGAAGAGAAAAAAGACTACAAGGCGCTTGGTCGTGAAGAGCAGGTTCATGCTGTCCAGTCCTTTATTTCTGGACTTTGGCAGATTCATCCTTTTGAAGAGGGGAACACTAGGACGATTGCCGTTTTTACAGAGCTTTATCTTTGCTCGCTTGGAATTGCTGTTGATAATACCCCTTTTGCAGAAAATGCCGAGTATTTCCGTGATGCTCTTGTTCTGGCCAATACCAGTAATCAGCTTTTAAAATCGACTAAACCTTTGGATGATTTCTTTAAGGCATTAGTGACTGAGGGAGAATTTAAGCGTTTTGCTTCCCTGAGGTAGAAACCCCTCTCCCCCAAAAACAACCCACCCCCAGCCCTATTCAGGACTGGGGGTAAATTTTTATGCCGTGGTTTCAATCTTCTCCTTATGGGTGAGGCCTGGCTTAGGCTTGCGACGTTTCACATTGTCCGCATGGTCCTTGCGGATGTCGTTGAGGAGCAAAAAGATAATTTTATCGGGGTCCTCTGGGGTGATAGTCAGCTTGGTTTGCAGGTGCTTATAGAGCAGATTGTAGTCTTTGGTGATGCTCTGACGAATGGCAGAGCTTTTCAGGCTAGGTTTATCAGTTACTTCTTGGGAGCGGTTGAGATAGAGTTGGTAGAGTTTTTCTTGACTGTCCTTGAGGTTGGTGACAAATTCGGTCAAGCCCAAGGTTTTAACCGCAGTCAGACGAGGTTCCTCGGCCAGTTTAGTCAGAAAAGAAGTGACCAAGGCCATACTGTCCTCCATGTTGACCCGTGTCATTTCCTTATAATGGTTAGCTAGGGGCATGAGTTCTTGATAGGCCGCTAGCTTATCAGGAAGCCTGCTTTGACGGTAACTTTTTAGGGCAGAGACAAGGGCAACAATGTCTCCATTGCGTTCCCGTTGGGTTTGGGAAATGGTTTGGGTCAACAACGAGCCTCGTTTTTGCTTGAGACTGGCCTGCAAGAGAGGCAGGTTGGTCTTTAGCCGTCCCAACAGAGTGGTAACCATAGGGTCAGTAGAAACCACTTGCTTTTGTTCCAGGTTATCGACCGAACTACTAATTAGCTGAATAAAACCCGCTTGGCTCAGTTGGCCTGTATTTAAAGAAATAGATTGGGTCATGATGACGACCTCCTTTGATATTTTTTGAGAAATAAGATTTCTTATTTACTTATTCGTAATTGTTCCGTAAAAAATTCCTTTAGTGCTGAAAAAAACAACTATTATTTCCTATCCCAGCAGGATAGCTTAGTTTGCTAGTTATAAGGTTACCTCGTCAGTTGTGAGGCTTTTTTTCACCGTTATTAGTTGCTCTCGCAGTTTGTATGGCTATTTTTCATAGTTATCGTTCGGCCTCGCAATTTGCATGGCTATTTTTCACAGATATTGTTCGTCCTTGCAGTTTGCGCAGCTGTTTTTCACAGATATTGTTCGTCCTCGCAGTTTGCGTAGCTATTTTTCACAGATATTGTTCGTCCTCGCAGTTTGCGTAGCTATTTTTCACAGATATCGTTCGCTCTCGCAGTTTGCGAGGTTATTTTTCACCGTTATCGTTCGGTCTCGCAATTTGCATGGCTATTTTTCACCGTTATTGTTCGGTCTCGCAATTTGCGAGGTTATTTTTCACCGTTATTGTTCGTCCTCGCAGTTTGTGAGGATGTTTTTTCACTCCAAATTTTTTCGGACAAATTTCAGAACGACGATGAGTTGCTGGTGTCCAGTAGCGGCAAGTCTGGATAGGTTCCTGTCCTCGAATTCGTTTCCCCTGCCTCATGTGGTATAATAGAAGGAGTAGATTTCCCTTAGTCGTTAGAAAGGCCACTCCATGACCATTTCAGGCATTATCGCAGAATTTAATCCCTTCCATAATGGGCACAAGTACCTCTTGGATCAGGCGAAAGGGCTCAAAATCGTGGCCATGTCGGGCAACTTTACCCAGCGGGGGGAGCCTGCCATTGTGGACAAGTGGACCCGAACCCAGATGGCTCTTGCTAACGGAGCTGACTTGGTGGTGGAGCTGCCTTTTCTGGTAGCCGTCCAGTCGGCGGACTACTTTGCCCAGGGGGCGGTGGACATCCTGGCTGGTCTGGGCATTGACCGCCTGGTGTTCGGCACGGAGACCCCTTTGGACTACCAGGCCGTGGCCGACACCTACGCTTGCCGTGGAACAGAGATGGACGCCTATTTGGCGGCCCTCCCCGACCAGCTTTCCTACCCCGAAAAGGCCCAGGCCATGTGGCAGCACTTTACAGGGCTTGATTTTACTGGTGACACTCCCAACCACATTTTGGGTCTGGCCTACGCCAAGGCCGTGGCAGGCAAAGACATCTGCCTCTGCCCCATTCAGCGGCAGGGAGCTGGGTTTCATTCGGAGGAAATGGCAGAGCAGTTTGCCTCAGCGACAGCCATCAGAAAGTTTCAGTCTGATGCAGCCTTTGTCCACAGGGTAAGCCCAGCTGCCAGCCTGTTCCTAGAGGCACCCAAGGTGTCCTGGCAGGACTATTTCCCTCTGCTCCGCTACCAAATTCTAACTAACCCAGACCTAACCAGCACCTATCAGGTCAATCCAGAACTGGCCAGCCGTCTCCGCTCTGCTATTGCCAGTAGCCAGACCGTGGAAGAACTGGTCGAGCAAGTTTCAACGAAACGTTACACCAAGGCCAGGGTGCGGCGGGTTCTGGCCTATATCCTGGTTCAGGCCAGGGAGGCCCAGCTGCCCACAGCCGTGCGGGTATTGGGCTTTAGCCCAGCCGGGCAAGCCCACTTGTCTCAGGTTAAGGGCCAGGTCCAGCTGGTCAGCCGCATCGGCAAGGAGCCCTGGGACCAGCTGACCCAACAAGCTGACCAGATTTACCGACTAGGCAACCCTGACCTGCCTGAGCAGAACTGGGTACGGGTGCCGGTTCGTTTCTCCCCTAATAATTTTTAGTGGTTGGTTTGAAAAAAAGGGTCGGTCTATGCTATAATAGTAAGGCAAAGTAGGAGCTGGTCATCAGCTCTGCTATTTCCAAAAACACAACCAATCAAAAGGAGACTTCCCATGGGACGTAAGTGGGCAAACATTGTTGCCAAGAAGACCGCAAAAGACGGTGCCAACTCGAAGGTTTACGCTAAATTTGGCGTTGAGATTTATGTAGCAGCCAAGCAGGGCGATCCAGACCCTGAGACCAACGCCAGCCTGCGTTTTGTTTTGGAGCGGGCCAAGCAGGCACAGGTGCCTAAGCACATCATTGACCGTGCCATCGACAAGGCCAAGGGTAAAACCGACGAGACCTTCGTTGAGGGCCGTTACGAGGGCTTTGGTCCTAACGGTTCCATGCTTATCGTTGACACCCTGACTTCTAACGTTAACCGGACGGCAGCCAATGTCCGCACGGCCTTCGGTAAGAACGGTGGTAACATGGGTGCTGCGGGTGCGGTGTCCTTCATGTTCGACAAAAAAGGGGTCATCGTTTTTGCGGGCGATGATGCCGACAGCATTTTTGAGACCCTGCTTGAGGCGGACGTTGAGGTGGACGATGTGGAAGCTGAAGAAGGCACCATCACCGTTTACACGGCTCCAACTGACCTCCACAAGGGCCTTGAAGCCCTGCGTGCAGCTGGCATTAGCGACTTCCAAGTGACCGAGCTTGAGATGATTCCTCAGAGCGAGGTGACCCTGTCTGATGAGGACTTGGCCATTTTTGAAAAGCTGGTTGACGCTCTTGAGAACGACGACGACGTGCAAAAAGTTTACCACAACGTGGCGGATTTCTAAGAAACATGATTTGAGCTGGGCTGATTTCCCAGCCTTTTCTTTTTTGGGGGAAATAGCAGAGCAGAAGTTTTTGTTTACAAATGTAGATATTTAACTTGACAGAACAACCAGCTCATGGTAAAATAAATCTACAAATGTAGATGAAAGGAGCAATCAATGACCATATCCCCTTCGGAATGGGAAGTCATGCGGGCGGTCTGGGCCAGACCTGCCAGCTCATCTTCCCAGCTTGTTACTGTTTTAGAGGACAAATTGGCCTGGTCGGCCTCGACCACCAAGACCCTCCTGGCCCGCTTGGTGGACAAGGGCTACCTGCAAACGACGAAGTCTGGTCGCCAGTTTCAGTACGAGGCCTTGGTGGCTCAAAGTCAGGCCAATCAAGATCAGTTGACTGGTCTCTTGGGCAAGATTTGCCAGCGGCAGCACCTGAGCTTGCTCAGTCAGGTTTTAGCAGACCTGCCTATGACAGCGGATGATGTGGCTGGCTTAGAAGCTCTGCTATTGTCAAAAAAAGAAAGGCTTGTTGACCGGGTGCCTTGTCTGTGCAGGCCGGGTCAATGTGCTTGTGGAGGAGGGTGTCATGGCTAAACAAGAATTTTTGGTGTCAGGAATGACCTGCGCAACCTGTGCAGGAACGGTCGAGCGGGCGGTGGCCCAGCTGGACGGGATATCTGTGGCAACGGTCAATTTGACCACGGAAAAATTAACGGTGGCGCGGGCCGACAGCCTCAGCGACCAAGCCATCTTGGCGGCGGTTGAGCAGGCGGGCTATGAGGCCCAGGTCTATGAGGCGGGAACCAGCCCCAGTCAGGAGGAGCGTGAGGAGGCCCATTTGGGTCGGCTAAAGCGGTCTTTAATCTGGTCGGCAGTCTTTACCTTACCTCTCTTTTACCTGACCATGGGCAGCATGGTGGGCTTGCCGGTTCCTGCGGCTTTATCGCCTGACCAGTCGCCAGTCACCTATGTCTGGGCCAATATCCTCTTGACCCTGCCAGTTGTTGGTTTGTCTCTGGGCTTCTTCAAGCGGGGCTTCAAGGCCCTTTTCAAAGGCCATCCCAATATGGATAGTCTGGTGGCGGTGGCTTGTTTTGCGGCCCTGCTTTACAGTTTCAATGCGGCTCGTCCTGTCTTGGCTGGTCACGGTCACCACGCCCACGACCTTTATTTTGAGGCGGTGGCGGTGATTTTGACCCTGATGACCTTTGGTAAGTATCTGGAAACCCTGTCCAAGGGGCGGACTTCGCAAGCTCTGAAAAAACTCCTCCATCTATCGGCCAAGGAGGCCACGGTGCGACGGGATGGTCAGACCTACCGCCTGCCTATTGAGGATTTGGTGGTCGGTGATGAGATTGAGTTGGCAGCAGGCGAAAAGGTGGCGGTGGACGGCCAGGTCATCTGGGGCCAGTCGGCCATCGATGAGAGCCTCTTGACCGGTGAGGCCATGCCTGTTGAGAAAAGCGTCGGTTCGCCTGTTTACGCTGGTAGCATCAACGGTCAGGGGAGCCTCCGGTACCGAGCAGAAAAAATCGGTTCGGAGACCCTGCTGGCTCAGATTATTCAGTTGGTAGAGGAAGCTCAAAGCAGCAAGCCTCCTATTGCCAAGCTGGCCGACCAGGTCTCGCGGGTCTTTGTGCCTGCGGTTATGGCTTTGGCTGGTTTGACCTTCCTCTTTTGGTGGTTGGGTATGGGCCAGACGCCTGCCTTTGCCCTGACCACGAGCTTAGCAGTTTTGGTTATCGCCTGCCCTTGTGCCTTGGGACTGGCCACGCCGACCGCCATCATGGTAGGCACGGGTCTGGCGGCCGAGCAGGGCATCCTCTACAAGCGGGGTGACATGCTGGAGCTGGCCCATCAGGTGGACACGGTGGTCTTGGACAAGACAGGCACCCTGACCTTGGGCAAGCCCCAGCTGGTGACCTGCCAGGCCTACGGAGCTAGCGAGACCGAGGTCTTGCAGCTGGCGGCCTCTCTGGAGCAGTTGTCCCAGCACCCCCTGAGTGTGGCTATCTTGGAAGCGGCAGCAGCAGCTGATTTGGCCCTCCTGCCTGTGGACCAGCTGGACACTCTGGCTGGCTACGGCTTATTTGGGACAATAGCCGAGCAGGACTACTGGCTGGGCAATGACCGACTGATGGTGGAGCAGGGGATTGATTTGTCGACTGCTCAGCCTGCTGTCGCAGTAGCGACGGCGGCGGGTCAGACACCGATTTTCCTAGCTAGAGAGGGCCAACTCTTGGGCCTCTTGACGGTGGCAGACACCATTCGGCCAGAAGCGCCAGCAACGGTGGCCAAGCTCAAGGCGGCAGGTCTGTCGGTGGTCATGTTGACCGGTGACCATGAGAAAACAGCGCAAGCCATTGCCCAAGAAGTGGGCATCAGCGAGGTGATCAGCCAGGTGCTACCGCAAGACAAGGCCAGCGTGGTGGCTGACTTGCAGGCCAAAGGTCGTAAGGTGGCTATGGTGGGGGATGGTATCAATGATGCCCCAGCCCTGACCGTGGCGGATGTAGGTATTGCCATCGGAGCGGGTGCCGATATCGCTGTCGAGGCGGCGGATGTGGTTCTGATGACGGCTGATTTGGCTGGGCTCCTCAAGGTTTTTGCCATCAGTCGCGAGACTCTCAAGGCTATCAAGCAAAATCTTTTCCTGGCCTTTATTTACAATGTACTGGCCATTCCGGTGGCTATGGGCCTGCTCTATCTTTTTGGTGGGCCTCTGCTCAATCCTATGTTGGCTGGTCTGGCCATGAGCCTGAGCTCGGTGTCGGTCATTGCCAACACCCTCCGATTAAAACGAAAGAAATGGTAAAATGAAACGAACGTATGAAGTAAGCGGTATGAAATGCCAAGGTTGTGTGACGACCGTGACGGAAAAACTCAGCAGCCTCAAGGCGGTTGATCAGGTGGCTGTTGATTTGGACAAGGGACAGGTGACCGTGACAGGCACCGCCTGGAAGATGACCATGAACCGAGCCCTCAAGGGCACCAAGTTCCAGTTGGGCAAGGAAGTTTAAGGGTGACAACTGCCTTGTCTATTAAGGTTTGTTAAGAATAGAACAAAAAAGGCTGGTTATTTCCAGTCTTTTTCTGATTTTTGTCCTTGTTATAAGCCCTTATAGGCAAAATCTAATAGCTATTTTTCGGATACCATGATAAACTAGAAGGAGAACAAGTGAGAGGACAAGTCATGGATATCTGGGGAATTTTGAACATTATTGGAACGGTGGCCTTTGCCATTTCAGGGGCCATGATGGCTATGGAGGAAGAGTTTGACATTCTAGGGGTCTTTACCCTGGGTTTTATGACGGCCTTTGGGGGCGGTACCATCCGCAACCTCTTGATTGGCCTGCCCATGTCGGCTCTCTGGGGCCAGGAAATCGAGTTCAACTGGGCCATTGGCTCCATCTTGCTGGTCTTTTTCCTACCCCACCTGGTGGACAAGCAATGGAAGCGGGTGGGTGTTCTGACCGATGCCATCGGTCTGGCGGCCTTTTCCATCCAAGGTGCCCTGCATGCCCAGCGTTTGGACCAGCCCCTGAGTGCCCTGATTGTGGCAGCGGTCTTGACGGGTTCTGGAGGCGGGATTATCCGTGATGTTTTGGCAGGTCGCAAGCCAGGTGTTCTCCAGAGTGAGATTTATGCCGGCTGGTCCATTCTGGCAGCGGTGCTGATCCACTTCCAGGTGGTCAGCAGCGATGCTGGCTACTATACCCTAGCTGTGCTCTTGGTTATCTTCCGTATGCTGGGCTACAAGCAGGGTTGGCACCTGCCCAAGGCTAATTGGCGGAAGGACCGGTCTGTCGATTAAAGTCAGCAGACCAGGCTGATTTGTGGTATAATGGTGCTATAAAACGGTTTCAGAAAGGACACGACATGACCATTAAACTGATTGCCATCGATATGGATGGCACCCTGCTCAACAGCAAGAAAGAATTGCCCCAAGCCAACATCGAGGCCCTGCAAAAGGCCGCCCAGGCTGGGGTCAAGGTGGTGCTCTGCACCGGCCGACCTCTGGTTGGGGTCAAGCCCTTCATCGACCAGCTGGGCCTGACCGATGACGACTACATCATCGTCAACAATGGCTGCTCCACTCACAAGATTAAGGATTTGGAGCTGGTGGCTGACCGCCACCTGACTGCCGACGAGATCCGCTACCTCTACGACCTCCAGAAGGACGTTCCTGGCGTTCAGTTGACAGCCTTTGACCGTGACCATTACTTTGTCGTGGCCGATGAGGCCCTGCCCATTATCCACTGGGACGCCTCCTTGGTTTATACCGAGCCCGTTTGTGTGACCTTGGAGGAATTGCTGAGCAGGGACACGGTTTACTTCGAGGCCATGATTGTGGGTGAGGCTGAGTACCTTGACCCCTTCCAGGCCCAGTATGAAGCCCAGTTGGCAGAGCGTTTTAGTACGGTCAGAAGTCAGCACTACATCTTTGAAACCCTGCCCCAAGGGGCAACCAAGGCCTCTGCTCTGGCAGAACTGGCTGACCAGCTCGGCTATTCCCCAGAAGACGTCATGGCCATCGGTGATGCCAACAACGACCTGGAAATGCTGGCCTATGCCGGTCATAGCGTGGCCATGGGCAACAGCGAGGAGCATGTTAAGCGGTCAGCCCGCTACGTGACGGGGACTAACGACGAAGCGGGAGTAGCCCAAGCCGTCAAGGCCTACGTTCTATAAAAAAAACGGGTTTTCAACCAGGTCGAAAGCCCGTTTGGCTTAAAAATGCAAACTACCAGCCACCCAGCCGCCACAGAGGGCGGAAGTGATGTTGAAGCCGCCCGTATGGGCGTTGATATCCAGCACCTCGCCGACAAAGTGGAGACCAGGGACCTTTTTGCTTTCCAGGGTTTTGGGATTGATTTCTCGAAGGTCCACGCCGCCCTTGGTCACAAAGGACTTGGCCAGGCTCATCTTGCCGGTCACAGGGATGGCCAGGTTTTTGAGGCTTTCCAAGAGGCTTTCACGTTCCTTGTGGGTCAGCTGTTTGACTTTTTCGGGAAATGGCTGAGCGATAAAGTCTGCTACCCGCTCTGGCAACAGAGCTTTGAGGGCGTTTTTGAGGGACTTCTCCCGCTGGTCCTCTAGGTAGGTTTCCAGGTCAGCCCTGCTATGGTTGGGCAAAAAATCCAGGAAGATGGTCTCTCCACCCTTGACGAAGGTCGAGAGCCGCAGGGCAGCAGGCCCAGACAGGCCAAAGTGCGTAAAAAGCAGGTCGTGGGTGATGACGTGCTTGTCGTAGGACAAAGTCACCTCGTCCAGGGAAATGCCTTGGAGGGTCTTGTGGGGGAAGTCGGTCAAGAGCGGGCTCTCGGCGGCCTCAAGCTCGGTCACCTCCAGTTTGAAGTGGCGGGCGATGTCGTGGCCAAAGCCAGTCGAGCCTGTGGAGGGGTAGGACTTGCCGCCTGTGGCCACAATCAGGCGGTCGCAGGTCAGCAGATCATCAGCCGACTTGATCTGGAAGCGGTCATCGATTTTTTTGACCGAGACCACCTCGAACTGGGTACGGACCTGGCCACCCAGCTCCTTAATCTTATTTTCCAGGCAGTCGATGATGGTCTTGGACTTGTCAGTCACAGGGAACATGCGGCCGTGGTCCTCTTCCTTGAGCTGGACCCCATTTTCCTGGAAGAAGTTAATCAGGTCATGGTTGTCAAACTGGGAAAAGACGCTGTAAAGGAAGCGGCCATTGCCTGGAATACCTGCAATCAGGTCTTCCAGACTACCGTTGTTGGTCACGTTGCAGCGGCCGCCGCCTGTTCCAGAGAGTTTTTTGCCGAGTTTACGGTTCTTGTCCACAAGGAGGGTAGCTTGGCCGTAGTAGCTGGAGGCGATGGCGGCCATCATGCCAGCAGGGCCGCCTCCGATAACGATGGTATCAAAATGTGTCATGCTTTCATTGTACCACAAACTGGTCAGCTCTGCTATTGGGCTTGCCCGAATCGTGGGAAAATTGACAGATAGAGCGGGTTATGGTATGATTTTGGTAAGAAAAAACGAGGAAAGAGCGATGGTAGTAGAAAAAACGGTCAGCGAGCTGGCGGAAATTTTGGGTGTGAGTCGTCAAGCCATTAACAATCGGATTAAGACTTTGGACGACGAGGATGTGGCGAAAAACGAGAATGGGGTAACGGTTGTGACTCGGTCGGGCCTAATCAAGCTGGAAGAGATATACAAGAAGACCATTTTTGAGGATGAGCCGATTAGCGACGAGGTCAAGCACCGGGAGTTTTTAGAGATTTTGGTGGACGAGAAGAACACGGAAATCACTCGACTTTACGAGCAACTCAAGGCCAAGGATCAGCAGATGGCTGAGCTGACGGAGCAACTCAAGGTCAAGGATGTGCAGATTGCCGAGAAGGACAAGCAGATTGACCAGCAGCAACAACTGACCCTGACAGCCCTCAAGGAGCGGGATACCCTCAAGCTGGAGCTGGACGAGGCCAAACATTTGGCTCAAGAGGCTGTGACTACGCCTGTGCCAGCTGAACCTGAGAAAAAAGGCTTTTTTGCCCGTTTGTTTAAGAAATAGCTGAGCTACTCAGTGGTAGCTGTCTGGCAGGTAAAAAGAGTGGTTGAACCGCTCTTTTTTAGGATAGGAGTAGAGAGATGAGAACTTTAGAAACTTATGTGGCCTTTGATTTGGAATTTATCGATCGGGGTGACTACTACGACCTCTTGCAGGTGTCGGCGGTCAAGTTTGACGGTGGCCAGGAAGTGGCTCACTTTGATAGCTATGTTTACACAGACCAGCCCCTCAAGAGTTTTATCAATGGCCTGACGGGCATCACCAGTGACAAGCTCAAGGACGCTCCCAAGGCTGACCAGGTGGTGGCCGAGTTAGCGGCCTTTATCGGAGACACAGCCCTTGTTGGCTACAATGCGGCCAAGAGCGACCTACCAATTTTGCAGGCCCATGGCCTGGATCTGGCTGGCCAGTATGCGGTTGACTTGTATGACGAGGCCTTTGAACGTCGCAGCAGCGACCTCAACGGGATTGCTCGCCTGAGTTTGCAGAGTGTGGCTGACTTCCTCAAGATTAAGGGCCGGGGCCACAACAGCCTAGAAGATGCCCGTATGACCGCCCAGGTTTACGAAGCCTTCAAGGAATTTGATGACAATCGCAAACTGATTGACCAGCAGGAAACCGTCAGCAACAACCCTTTTGCAGGACTTGGTCTGGCAGGGCTTTTTGAGGATTAGGCCATGACCTGGTTGGATACCTTGCTAGACCAGCCCTTGCAGCTCAAAGACAGCTATTGTGGTTACGGCCTCTTGCTTCTAGGGGCTCAAGAAGGGCTTCTGCCCCAAAATCAAGTCTTTCACACAATCTACCCGACAGCCAGAACTTTGATTGCCCTGGACGCCTTTGGTGGTCTTTTTGCGCTCTACGATGGTCAGCAGACGGTTCATTATTTTGCGCCTGATACCCTGGCCTGGGAGGACTTAGAGTTGACCTACCCGCACTTTTTAGAGTGGGCTCAGAGTGACCGCTTGGCCCTCTTTTATGAAACTTTTTGGTTTACTGGGGCGGAGCCAATGGCAGAGCAGGTTAAGGCTGGTCTAGCCATTTCAACCTATCCTCCCTTATGGTCAGCGGAGTATGGTCCTGAAACGGCCAGTAGAGGACTTGTTCCTCTCCAGGAACTCCTGTCTCTCAATGCTGATTGGGCTAGGTCTCTCGGTCAGCGGTAACTAGGCAAACAAAAACGCCCCTTTTCCAATGAAAGGGCGTTTTTATCTGTCTTAAAACGGCAATTTGCCAGCAAAGGCACCAAGCGTTTTCTTGGTCGCTTCATCAATTTGGCTGCTGGCAGCGTTGATGGCCTGGGCAGTCATCTCAGCCAGGGTCTCGGTGTCTTCTGGGTCAACTACCGCAGGGTTGAAGGCGATAGACACCACTTTTTTGTCCCCAGTCAAAGTTGCCACGACCAGGTCCTGGACAGACTTGCCGACAAATTCTGTACCGGCCAGTTCAGCCTGTTTGGCTTCCATTTGCTTCTGCATTTTTTGGGCCTGTTTCATCAGGTTTTGCATGTTCATCATGAGATTTCTAAGATTCCTTTCCTGTCAAGGGGTTAGCCCCTGTTAGTTTTATGAAGTTGACCAAAATTGACCAGACTGTTAACAATCGGGTAATATAGGACGCCACTCTAGTGATTATAGCATAACTTGCTTAGTTTTCACAAGGCAAACTCAGGCTGGACTTGCTCAAATCCACCGTCAGCTGGTAGTCGCTGTTGTCCCGAATGGTGTGCTCAAAGTCGGTCGTGTAGAGGACCAGTCGCAGGACATCCCCTTCAGCCAGGCGGTAAATGGTTGGCTGGAGCTCAAAGCTAACCGTCAGCCAGTCGCCCGCAGGGACAGGTTTGATGTCCAGCAGGCCGTCACGGTTTTGCAGGTTGAGCACCCCCTTGGTGATGACCCGATTGGCCGTCTCGACAAAGGGCAGCTCCCGCACCTCCTCACGGTTGAAGTTGCGGCCATTGTCCATGGTCTTGGCCCCCAGCATCCCAGGCGTGTCCGTGTGACGTTTGGCTTTTCCTTGGTGCAATAGCTGAGCAGAGACTAGCCCCTTGTTGGTTGAGGACTTGAGGGTCAGGGTCACTTGGGCAGGACCGTTGAGGAGCAGGGCTTCTGAGACGGGCAGGTCCAGACTGATAGCCTGTGCCTTGCCCTCAAAGAGGTCAGCCTTAAAGGCCTGGAAGGACTTGCAGTAGCGGTCAAAGGTCTCTTGGTCATAGTGGTTGTGGATGACTTGCTCACCTTGTCCCAGGTCTAGCTGACGGGCCTGGTCCTGACCAAAGGCCTCCAGGGTCTGCCAGGTCTGCTCTGCGGCGTTGTCCTGCCAGATGATAGCTGGTAGCTGGTAGTTGCTGTCCAGGCCCAGGATTTTCTGGGTCAGGAGGGCATTCATGCTCTCACGGAAGTCGATGGACTGCCAGTTGTTCATGTAAACGTGTTGACCCTGGTGGAGGAAGGCGTGTTTTTCTACCGTCTCTGGCAGGGCTCTGAGCATGTTGTAAAGGTGTTTTGGTTTAACATTCCAGTCTTGGAGGCCGTGGGTGTAAACCACGGTGGCCTTGACCTTGTGGGCATGGGGCAGGTAGTTGCGTTCTTCCCAGAATTGGTTATAGTCTCCTGTTTCACGGTCCAGGCTCTGGGCCTGTTTGGCGAGGAGTTCCTCGAACCTAGCTTTGCTATGGACCCAATCCCCAGCTAAGATGCTCCGTGAGGCAGTGAAGACGGTCAGGTTGTCCAGGTCCTCACCTGGGTAGCCACCAGGGCTTGAGACCAGGCCGTTTTCTCGGTAGTAGTCGTACCAAGAGCTGATGCCAGCCTCAGCGATGATGACCTTGAGGCCCTCGACACCTGTGGTCGCCAGGCCCGTGGACATGGTACCCAGGTAGGAAATGCCCGTGGTGGTCACGTCACCCGTCGCCCAATCAGCCTTAACCTGCTTGTCCCGTTTGTGGCTGGTGTAGGCCACCGCTCGGCCGCCCAGCCAGTCGATAACAGCCTTGTAGGAGGCAATGAGCTGGTAGTCCCCCGAGGTCATAAAGCCAGTCGAGCCAGCTGTGCCGACACCAGAGACATAGATGTTGGCAAAGCCCCGCGCCAGCATGTAGTCGTTGAGGGTGTAGCTGTTGATGTAGGAGAAGGTCTCAAGGGCAGGGCTTTCTGGCAGGTCAGATGGCTTGTGGTCTGGGAAGATAGGTTCATGGGGCTCAACGGTGATGGAGCCAGCTTCCTTGACGGCCAACTCGCCCTCCATTTTACTCAGGTATTTTTCGCTGAGTGGGCCGTTGACCCCCATATGGTAGGGGCTGGCCGTCATCATGACGGGCAACTTGTGGTTGGTCTTTGGTCGGATAATGGCCACCTTAATCAGGTCAGTCTGGCTGTCCTGGTCGGTGTCCAGCTGGCTGTCCACATAGACGACCTCACGCACCAGGTCGTTGGTGTCAAAGGTGGCCAGGCTCTTGCCGTTGAAAAAGTGGTAGTCGTTATCAACTGGGATAATTCCCTGACTAACCAGGTGGTCAACCACCGTCAGTCCAGTTTTCATGCGGGTGGCCAGGAGCTGGTGGAGTTGAGGGAGCAGGTTGCCTTCGGAAAAGACGATGGGCAGCGCCAGCTTTTCCCCAAAAGCCAAGGCATCCGAAAAGTCCGCACCAGGCACAAAGCCAAGGACCTGCAAGAGGATGGTGGTAAAGGCCTCGGCGTCCAGGTCTCGGTCAGAGCTGAAGAAGGTCAAGAGGTCGGTCGCCTCATCGGCCGCCCAGAGGCTGAGGGCGTAGTCGGTGTCGGGGTAGTGGTGGAAGAAGCGGCGCAAGAAAGCCTCCAGATTGGCCTTGCCGCTGGCCGCTGGATCAAGCTCAAAGCCCAGGAGCTGGAAATCGGCCGTCAGGCTGTCAGGGGTCGGTGTCAGGTAACTGTATTGGTTGTATCGCATAGGGTCTCCTTTTTTATTACTATTATACCGCAAGTCAGCTTCCGTGTCTAAACAGTTGTCAAAATTGCACATTTAGTCTAAAATAAGATTATGACAATAAGCAATAAAATTCGGCTCATGACCCCCTATTTGCGGGTCAACAACCGCCAACAGAACATTGATTTTTACACGCAAACCTTGGGCTTTAAACTCTTCCATGAAGAAAACGCCCTGAGTTTTCTCGGTGGTCACCGTCAGGAGACGCCCAGCCTGGTTTTGGAGGAGTCGCCCTCCGTTCGCACCCGTGCGGTCCGTGGCTCTCAGAAGCTCGCTTGCTTGGCCTTTCGAGCTGATTCTGGTGAAATAGCAGAGCTCTTAGCCCGCAAGGTCTCTGTTCAGCAGGTTTACCGTGGGGAACAGGGCTATGCGTTTTCAGCCCTGTCACCAGAGGGGCATGTGCTCCTGTTGCACGGAGAACAAGATATGACCAGCCTGGTAGCTTGTGACTACCCAGACTTGCCAGCTAGCCCTGATTTTGCAGGTCTGTCTCAGTTGACCCTGACCAAGCTTGACCTTCATGTGACTGAGCCAGACCAGCTGACCCCGTTTTTTGCTGACCTTCCCTTGTCGGTTGGTCTAATTGCCAGCCAGGGAGAAGATTTGGCAGTTCCAGCTCATGAAACCTGGGACCTGGAGAGCATCGAATGCCTTGTGGCAGCTGATGTGAACCTGGCGGCTCTTGCCAGCCAGTTTAGCCAGTTAGGAGCAGAAATTTTCCTCAACAAAAAAGAAACCTTG
Organism: Streptococcus sp. ZY171113; assembly: GCF_057748235.1. Classification (NCBI taxonomy): domain Bacteria; kingdom Bacillati; phylum Bacillota; class Bacilli; order Lactobacillales; family Streptococcaceae; genus Streptococcus; species Streptococcus sp. ZY171113. The sequence goes on along the minus strand of NZ_CM173243.1, from coordinate 1,768,174 downwards.
CTGATTGTTACCCTGCCTAATCAGTTAGAACTGTGGTTTATGGCCTGATGGACAAGATCCTCCAGAAAATCCAGTCCCAACTGGCTGACCAACTCTATCTCGGTGCCAGCTTGGCTATTTTCAACCAAGGAAAATGGCAGGACTGGTATCTGGGGGAGACGGCAGAGGGGCAACCAACCGTGCCAGGCCTGGTCTATGATCTGGCTAGTGTCTCCAAGGTGGTGGGCGTGGCGACCGTGGTCATCCAGTTGCTGGCTGAAGGGAGATTGGAGCTAGACCAGCCCTTGCAGGCCTACTACCCAGCTTTTGAGGAGCCGACCGTGACCATCCGCCAGCTCTTGACCCATGCGACAGGGATTGATCCCTTTATCCCCAATCGGGACCAGCTCTCGGCTGAGGAGCTGGTTGCGGCCATCAACCGCATCAAGGTGACCGAGAACAAGGCTTTTCTCTACACCGATATTAACTTTCTGCTCTTGGGCTTTTTGCTGGAAACCCTCTTGGAGCAGCCTCTTGACCGCATCTTTGAGGAGCGGGTTTTTGGCCCCTTGGGCATGGACCAGACCAGTTTTGGGCCACGGCCTGGGGCTGTGCCGACGGTCAAGGGCGTCTCCGATGGCCTGGTTCACGACCCCAAGGCCAAGACCCTGGGCGTGCGAGCGGGGTCGGCTGGCCTCTTTTCGACAGTAGAGGATTTGAAGCGCTTCTGCCAGCATTACTTGACGGCGGACTTTGGTATGGATTTGTTTGTGAACCATAGCAGAGCTGATAAGCCACGTTCTCTGGGTTGGAACTTGGAGGGCGACTGGATTGACCATACAGGCTACACAGGCCCCTTTATCATGGTTAACCGCCAGTCCCAGCAGGCCGTGATTTTCCTGACCAATCGGACCTATGCCTACGATGACCGCCCACTTTGGATTGCCAAGCGGCAGGAATTGTATGATGTGATAAAGGAGATTTTAGAATGAAAAAGACGACAGTAACCAAGAAAGGGCTGGTGTTATCTGTTTTGCCAGGCATGTCCCTGCTCTTAGTTATCTATCTGTGGCAATTGTCAGAAACACCGAGTGGGTTAATACCATTTTTCCTTAGCATTGTTTCCTTTTTTCCCTTGTCCTTGCTTTACCTGATTTACCTCCATCATCGTCAGGAACGCCTGCCTAAAGAACATCTGCTTGCTCCTTGGTGTCGGGCGATGGTGAGACTGGCTTGGGGGAGTGTCGGAGGAAGCCTAGCTGTGATAGTTGGTTCAACGTATATTGGTGTTGGTCTAGGTTTAACTCAAGGTGCCTTCTTACTTGATGTACTAATTTGGGTGAGGGGTCTTGCGGCCGTCCTTCTGCTGGCATTGCCAGTCATTTTTCCTATTCTTGAGTTGGTTATCTTTTTCAAGGGACGAGAGCCTAAGTCGTGAAACAACAAACTCCCCAGTTGGCTGGCTTACTGGGGAGTTTACTTTTGGTGATTTTTGTCTTGTGTTATGGGGTTAAAAAGCTAGTTAAGTCCTCTTCTCCAGCAGTCCAATCGTTGTGGTAGACAGCCACTTGCTGCCGCTGGCTGAATTTAGCCAGGTAGGCATGGGAGCGGATGGTGTACTTTTTGGAAAACGCCTTGTAGGATCTGCTATTGATGCCCTTGAGGTTGAGGTAATAAATGGTCACCTGTTTGTCTTGACTGGCTTGAGTTAGTTGAGCGAGTGCTAGTTGGGCATGCACATTGTCATCACGTCCGACAAAGAGGTAGAAGGTCTCTTTGGCACGAATTTTTACCTTGACAGTGTCTAGACTGACCTCTTGAATGAGCTGGGGGTTGGGTGTGTCAAGGCTTTGGGCCATGGCAGAGCTGAAGCAAAAGGCTAGGCCGAGTAAACTGAACAAGAGTAGTAGTGATTTTTTCATCTATCTGTCCTCCTAATAGGTTATTCGTAAACAAGGGAAAAACAAGTGCCCTGCTCTGCTATTTTCCCCCAAAAACACAAAAAATCCCAGCTAGAGCTGAGATTTTTTGCTTGTCAGGGATTAAACGCCTGAAACTTCTTTGGCATGGTCGTCCATAGAAAGGACTTCGTGGAAGACGCGTTGGGTGAGCTCAGTTTTTTGCTCCTTGGTCAGGTACTTGGTGTTGACACAGTAGCCTGAGATACGAACGATAACGTCTTCACCCTTCATGATGCTGTCGTAAACATCTTGCAGGTCCATAACGTTGAGGTTAACGTGCTGACCGCCTTCTTCGAAGTAACCGTCAAGGATGGTTACCAGGTTGCCAACTTGCTCATCGAAGGTCTTACCAAGGGCCTTAGGTGACACTTGAGTGGTCAATGAGATACCGTCGTTGGCGTGTGAGAAGTCAAGTTTCTTGAGGGAGTTGAGGTTTTGCAACCAACCACCACGTGATTTAGAGGTTGGGTTAGCACCTGGTGGGAAGAATTCTACCTTAGAGGTGTTGACAGAACCGTCTTCGTTGAGGAAGACCCCACGGTGAACTGGTGAGTTACCTGTTTGTTTAGAGTAGGCAACGTTTGAGGTGATGGTCAAGATTGACACCGCAGCTTCCGCATTCTTGTAGAGTTTGTGGCGAGCCAGGCGAGTGTAGAAGGCTTCCATCAACCATTTAGCGATGTCATCTACACGGTCATCGTCTTCACCGTAGCGTGGGAAGTCACCAGACACTTCGTAGTCGTAGATAAAGCCAGTCTCATCGCGGATTGGTTTCACCTGAGCGTACTTGATGGCTGAGAGGGAGTCAACGGTGTTAGCAAAGCCACAGATACCGAAGCCCATGTTGGCACGCAAGTGAGTTGGCAAGAAGGCCATTTGAACGGCTTCGTAGTTGTACTTGTCTGTCATGTAGTGGATGATGTTCATGGCATCCACGTAAGTGTCTGTCAACCAGTCAAGGGCTTTTTCAAAGTTAGCGATAACTTCATCGTACTCGAAGATTTCTGAGTTGTTAGGCTCAACCACATCGAAGACCTTGTAGTCTTTGTGAACATCGTCGTAACCGTTGTTCCAAGATGACAAGAGGGCTTTCAAGACGTTAACACGAGCACCGAAGTACTGGATGTTGTGGCGTTTTTCTTCGCTTTCTGGGTCAAGTGGTGACACGCAGCAAGAGATACATGACATTTCACCGTAGCCGTCTTTAGCCATGGTTGTTACACCCTCATACTGGATAGATGAGTGTTTGTGGCTCATGGCCATACAGTAGCGACGGAAGGCATAAGGGAGTTGGTCTGTCCACAGAACAGTCAAGTTTGGTTCTGGTGAGTTGCCGATGTTGTCCAGGGTGTTCAAGAAGCGGTAGTCCATCTTGGTCACACGGTGGCGGCCATCGTTACCCATACCAGCCATAGACACGGTCAAGAAGGTTGGGTCACCTGAGTAGATTTCGTCAAAGGCTTTAGTCCGAGCAAATTTAACGGTACGGAGCTTGAGAACGAAGTCATCAACGAACTCTTGGATTTCAGACTCGGTGTAGGTACCACGAGCCAGGTCACGCTCGGCATAGATGTCAAGCACGATTGGCACACGACCCAGAGAGGTTGCAGCACCGTTGATGACACGGCAGACAGCCATGAAGGCGATGTTAGTCCACTGGATAGCTTCCTTGGTGTCGTAGGCTGGACGACGAACGTCAAGACCGTAGCTGTCACCCAATTTGACAACCTGTTGCAGGGCTTGGTATTGGAGGTTGATTTCTTCACGGAGGCGGGTAGTTTCTTCGTCAATCTCAGTGATGGCGTTCCAGTCGTTGACTTTTTCCTGCATGAGGTAGTCAGCACCGTAAAGGGCTAAGCGAGCGTACATACCGATGATACGGCCACGAGAGTAGGCATCTGGCAGACCAGACACGTGGTGAGAGTGGCGGGCACGACGGATGTCAGCGGTGTAGGCACGGAAGATACCATCGTTTACAGTTGTGGCATGCTTGGTATAAATCTCGTGCAGGATTGGGTCAGGTGTATAGCCGTTTTCAATCAGGGTTGTTTCAGCCATACGGATACCACCGCGTGGCATGAAGTTGAGCTTGAAGAGCTCATCGTTTTGGATACCGAAAATCAGCTCGTTGTCCTTGTCGATGAAACCAGCTGGGATGTCAGCAATTGAAGTTGCGCGATCAATGTCCATAGGGAAACGAGTGGCTTCATAGCCAGCCTTGGTTTCCTCGATGATTTTCTTAATCTTGAGGGAGCGGTCTGTTGCCCCAGCTAAGAAGGTCTCATCGCCATCGTAAGGGGTATAGTTGGCACGAACAAAGCGGGTCACGCTTGCTTTTTCACGCCAGTCAGTCCCCTTAAAGCCTTCCCAGGCTTTTTCAAAAACATCAGTGTTGGTTGTTACTTTTGCCATTATAGGTCTCCTTTTGTGTTATATTGACACGTTTATTGTATCACAAGGTAAGCGGTGTCGTCCACTAAAAATAGGACTTGTGAATAAGTTCTTTAATAATACAGATTAAGGAGGTGGTTAAACTGTTCTATAAAAATGTTAGGTTTGCAGAAAAAAGACCATCAAGTGTTCCAGACTTGATGGTTCAGTGCTAGCTGTTGATGGTTTCCAAGTTTAGTTCCTTTTTGATATCTTCTAGGACATGGCTGAGCTTTATTTTGTTGAGTGAATAGGTTCGCAAGTTGGGGTCGTATAAAACAATCTCATGTTCAACCAAATGCTTAAGCTGATAACTGACTGCGGCTGAGGAAATACCGAACCGCTGGGCGATAACTTTGTTAGACCAAATACCGTCGTTGATAAAGTTAAGAATGCCAAAACGTGTTGGATCAGCTAGGGTTTTTAAGACCTGTTCTCTGACCTCCTGGCCATAATGGGTTTGTCTACCCAAGTGTTCAAAATAGGTTACTGTAAATGGGCCAATTCCCATAACATTGGCTATAGGCGTTTGAAGATAAAAAAACTTATGCCCCAGTGATGGGAGTAACAATCTCTCTTGGCATTGGTTAAATTGCTCCTGAGAAATGTAGGCTTGACAGACCTTGTTATAAACATCTAGCTGTGTGGGCCAAGTGAGTTGTGAGTGCTCTAGGAGCGACAGGCAAGTTTTGAGATGTTCCTCATAGAGTTGCCAGGAGTGCCTTAACAACTCGATGAGCTTGCTTTGTTCTTGCTCAGAATTGAAGATTAGACTGGACACATGCCATTTATTGAGTTTGCTGAGGTTTGATTGATTGATGTGTTCAAAAGAGAGGTCTTCAATGATGCCATCAAAAGCAGTCTGGCTAACCAGGTGTTGAAATTCCTGAGAAGAGAGACTGGCAAGACCATCAATGAACTGTTGGATGGATTGAAGAGTAGTTTGTGCTGATAGATAAGCCAAGGGAATATTGTAGTCAGCATTGATAAAAAAGGGCCAGTCTTCCAGAGCAGTAAGGGCTTGTTGGAAGTGTTTCAGTTGATCAAGATAGTCTTTAGAGACCAAACTTGTCAAGGTCTCGTACTCAGGGTAGGCTGAAAGAGGTTCTTTCACCAAGTTGAGTGCCAGGATAAAATCTAGTAATTGTTCTCTGTCCGTCATTAGTAGTCATTCCAATTGTTAGTGTAGCGTTATTAAGTCATCAATTGCGTCAGAAGTTTTTTGACTTAACTGGTGAGTAATCATGATAACTGTTTGATTAAGGTTTAAGACAAGGTCTTCAATCAAGGTGCTGGTTTGAGCGTCTAGGTTGGCTGTCGCTTCATCCAAAACCAAGAATTCCTTTTTCCTGGCTAAAGCACGTGCCAGAGCCAAACGTTGGCGTTGACCGCCCGACAAATTTTTACCATTTTCTTCAATTATTGTTGCAGGTGAAAATTGACTTAAGCCAACCTGGTCTAGGAGGTTCTGAATGGCTAGGTCATTGAGTTGACCAGCTAAATCAATATTGTTTCTGATGCTGTCATTGAACAGGAAGGTTTCTTGGTTAACGTAAGCGACCTGATTGAACAAGTTTGCGGAGGCTGGTTTCGGTTTCTCATTGATTAGGACTTGTCCTTGGTAATCCTCGATTTCACCGATAAGAACCTTTAAGAGGGTTGATTTCCCAGAGCCACTTTCCCCCATTATAGCATACTTATGTCCCTTTTCAAAGGTGAGGTTTGGGAAGAGGAGAGGAGGCTCGAACGCGAGGTGAAGATTGGTGGTGGCTAGTGTTTGAATCGGTTCTGTTAGTTTTGGGTGCTGTTCGCTAGTTAATTGTGCTAACTCTTGTGGTTGAATCCATCCCTTGGCAAATGAAAAATTGCTTTCAAAGAGGTCTAAGCCTGATTGATAGAATTGACGTTCAGATAAAAAAGTCATCACCGAACTGCCAAAACTTGGGATTAAGCTGCTGACAGCTAAGAGGCTACCAGGCTTCACCTGACCCAAGACAGCTAGATAGGCTAGGATAACCAAGGCTAGGGCTGTAACGAGTGCATTGACAAAGGTGAGGACGGCACTCATCATGGCTGTGAAACCTTCTGTTTTTAGGCTATAGTCAGTGTAGGCCTTGGTTGCTTGAGCTGATTTTTTGAAAAATAGCGGGAAACTTTGGTGTTCAAAAAAGGTTGTGAAACCTTGCAAGAGCTCACGGATCTGGCTGGTATAGGTTGCCTTACTGGTTTGCATGCCAGTGATGTAATGGCTCAACTGTTTGTTAAAGAGTTTGGGAATTTGGGACATGACTAGAAAAGCTAGAAGAGCTAGAAACCCCATACTGTAGTGAATACTGATGAGAGAAATGAAGGTAAAGAGAGCAGTTGTCAGTTTTTCAATCTGTGATAAAAACCGAGTCAGGGTTAGATCGATAACCTTTGGAATATCGTTAATGTAGAGAGATTGGTGTTCGCCGTAATTTTTTTGGTGGTAGCTTTTAAAACTGATTTGTGAAAAATGGTAATCAAGCTCTTGGGCTAGGGTTCGGGTTAAGTTAGCACGAGCCTTGGCAGATAGAAAGAGGGAAAAATAGAGGGAGATGCTGTGGGCCAGGTAGAGTGAGAGCACCAAGAGGGCATTTGTGAGCAGTTGTTTGCTGTCTGTGACAACCAGCAGCGAGAGGGAGTAGGAGGTGGCAACATCAAGCAATGATTTCAGAATGGTTGCGCCAGTCGCTAAGGGAACTCCTTTATACTTTAAAAGTTTCATAATTGTTTCTCCTTGAACATGATGAAAAAAAACAAACAAGTTTTAAGTGGTCTTGTTTGGCTGATCCTTTGAGAAGTAAACAGCAACTAATCTGGTGATTAATCTTTAATCACAATGATAATGATAACTTTATCAAAATTTGTCATGTTCAACACCTCCTTTGGTAAGCCTAAACAAAACTTAGTTAGATTTGCATTTACATTTTAAAATATAAAGCCTTAGATGTCAATTGTTTTTTAAAAAAATTTTAATTTTATTTACATTCGAGGTTTAGACAATTTGAAAAATGTTAATAAAAGCGTATAATAGTAAGAAAGCTCTTGAAAGGACTGCCATGCTGATTTTTCCTCTGATTAAGGACACCAGTCGTAAAATCATCCATATAGACATGGATGCCTTTTTTGCTGCGGTGGAGGAGCGTGACAATCCCCGCCTGCGGGGGAAACCGGTCATCATCGGCAGTGACCCTCGCCTGACGGGTGGCCGTGGTGTGGTCTCGACCTGCAACTACGAGGCTCGGAAATACGGTGTCCGCTCTGCCATGTCCTCAAAAGAGGCCTATGACCGCTGTCCTCAAGGGATTTTCCTGCCCGTGGACTACGCCAAGTACCAGGCGGTGGGTCAGCAGGTGCGGGCCATTTTTGCCCGCTACACCGACCTGATTGAGCCCATGTCCATTGATGAGGCTTATTTGGATGTGACGGAAAATAAGCTGGCGCTGACCTCGGCGGTTAAGATTGCCAAGCTGATCCAGCATGATGTCTGGCGGGAGTTGGGCCTGACTTGCTCAGCTGGAGTGTCCTACAACAAGTTCTTGGCCAAGCTGGCCAGCGACTTCCAGAAGCCAGCAGGCCTGACCCTGATTTTGCCAGAAGAGGCAGAAGCCTTTTTGGCCAAGTTGCCCATCGAGAAATTCCATGGAGTTGGGAAAAAGTCGGTGGAACGCCTCCACCAGATGGGGATTTTTACTGGGGCAGACTTGCAGGCCGTGCCAGAATTGACCTTGATTGACCAATTCGGCCGTTTCGGCTATGACCTCTATCGCAAGGCCAGAGGGATTTCCAACAGTCCTGTTAAACCCGATCGGGTTCGCAAGTCTATGGGCAGCGAGCGGACCTACGCCAAGCTCCTTTATGACGATGCGGACATCAAGCTCGAGCTGACCAAAAATGCTCGTCGGGTGGCGGATCTCCTGAACCGCCACGGCAAGCAGGGTAAGACCATCGTGGTCAAGGTCCGCTATGCCGACTTTACTACCCTGACCAAGCGGCGGACCCTGGAGGAGGCGACCAGGGATTTTGACTTGATTGAAAAGGTGGCCTATGAGATTTTTGATGAATTTGACGAGAACACATCAGGCATTCGATTGCTGGGGGTGACGGCGACGGGATTGGAAGAATTGCCGCTGGACCAAAATCAACTCTTCAAGTAGCGAGTAATACCGTAGCAGAAAATTGTCTGCTACATTTTTTTATGGTAGAGTTGAATTATAATCAGGGGAAAGGAGCTGTCCCAGCTCTGCTATTTCCCAAAAGAGAAAAGGAGAAAACAATGACCAAACAGTATGACTACATCGTGATTGGAGCGGGGAGCGGGGGCATCGCGTCAGCCAATCGAGCGGCCATGTACGGGGCCAAGGTGGTAGTTTTTGAGGGGGCGGCCATTGGTGGCACCTGCGTCAACTTGGGCTGTGTGCCCAAGAAAGTCATGTGGTACGGGGCTCAGGTGGCCGAGGTTCTCAACCACTATGCGGCGGATTACGGTTTTGACGTGACCACCAACCACTTTGATTTCACCACCCTCAAGGCCAACCGCCAGGCCTACATCGATCGTATTCATGGAGCTTACGGTCGAGGCTTTGCCAATAATGGGGTTGAGCTGGTCAATCACTATGCCCGTTTTGTGGACGCCCACACGGTTGAGGCGGGTGGAGAGACCTACACGGCACCCCACATCCTGATTGCTACCGGCGGCCATGCGGTGGTTCCTGACCTGCCTGGGGCGGAGCACGGCATCACTTCGGATGGTTTCTTTGCCCTGGATGAGCTGCCTAAGCGAGTGGCCGTGGTCGGTGCGGGTTACATCGCTGTTGAGGTGGCGGGCGTTCTCCACGCTCTGGGATCGGAGACCCACCTCTTTGTTCGCCAGCACGCCCCCCTGCGGACCTTTGACAGCTACATTGTTGAGGCCCTGGTCGAGGAGATGGCCAAGAATGGTCCTACCCTCCATACTTACGCCACGCCTAAAGAGGTGGTCAAAAACCCTGACGGTAGCCTGACACTTCTTTTGGAAAATGGGCAGAGCCAAACAGTTGATGCCCTGATCTGGGCCATCGGTCGCAAGCCAAATGTCTCAGGTTTCAATCTCGAAGCCACAGGTGTTGAACTGAATGAGCGTGGTTACGTTGCCACCAATGACCGGGAAGAAACCTCTGTGCCAGGCATCTATGCTTTGGGTGATGTCAATGGTAAGGTCGAGCTGACCCCAGTTGCCGTGGCCGCAGGCCGTCGCCTGTCAGAACGGCTCTTCAATGGGAAGACCGATTTCCTCATGGATTACACCACTGTCCCAACCGTGGTCTTCAGCCACCCAGCCATCGGGACAGTCGGCCTGACTGAAGAAGAGGCCAAGAAAACTTACGGTGAGGACCAGGTCAAGGTTTACACCTCAACCTTCACCGCCATGTACACGGCCCTGGCTGACAACCGCCAGCTCAGCAAGATGAAGCTGGTTGTGGCGGGTGAACAAGAGAAAATTGTCGGCCTCCACGGCATCGGCTACGGGGTGGACGAGATGATTCAAGGCTTTGCTGTCGCAGTCAAAATGGGTGCTACCAAGGCTGACTTTGATAACACTGTTGCCATCCACCCGACAGGGGCAGAAGAATTTGTCACCATGCGGTAAGTTGAAAAAGACGACTAGAAAACAAGGGTTCTAGTCGCCTTTTTTTGATGTTGAGACGCTGCTATCTTGGCAGGTGATTGATGGCCTTGAGGACAGGTTTAGCAAGTGCTGTGATGATGATTACTTTAATCAAGTCAAAAAAGATAAAGGGCAGGACACCAGCTGTAAAGGCAGCTTGTGGGGTCATGCCAGCCAGAAACTGGAGTCCCAGCCAGCCAGCGACAAAGAGGAGACTGTCACCGACCAGGTTAGCTAGGAAGATGGTCACCAGACTTGAATCAGGCTTGGTCAGCAGGGACGTTGCCCCAAGGTAGAGCGGAATGCCCCAGAGGTAGCCAGCTGTTGGGGAGAAGAGAACCTGGAATCCTGCTCCGCCATTGGCAAAAACCGGCAAACCGATAGCTCCCAGAAGGAGGTAGATGAGGCCGGCCAGGACCGCCTGCCGGGGCGCCAGGAGGGTGGCCACCAGGCCGATGGCCAGGGTCAGGAGGGAGAAGGGAACGGGTTGAGTCGGCAGGCTGATGGTGGCTAGGACCGCAATCAGGGTGGCCCCAAAGGCCGTCTGGACCAGGGAACGTGTGGTTTGGTTGGACATATAATACCTCGAAACAAAAATAGTTAACCTTAAAAATTAAAAGGTTAACTAAATTTTAGCATAGTTGAGGGGGATGTCAAGGGGGAGTTTATGATTTCTGGCCCAGTAGCTCTTCCCACTCTTCTCTCAGGATTCCGTACTTGACTGAATCGTAGTAATGTCCTTGCCAGTAGCGAACCTTGCGAATGGTTGCTTCTTTGGTAAAACCGAGCTTTTCAGCAGCCCGCATCATGCGAAGATTGCCGCTCCAGCTTGTTAGACCAACTCGCTCAATGTGTGGAAAAGCCTCAAAGGTATCTGTTACCCATTGTTTTAGGGCTGTTGTTCCATGGCCTCCGCTCCAATAACGGGGATCGTAGATGACCAAGCCAATTTCTAGCCACCGAGTTGCCTCGCATTCCCAGTAACGGGAAATAACCCCAATCACTTGACCGTCTAAGAAGATTCCCCTATTTTGTTCAGAGGTCAAGGAGCGGTATTCAGCGGACTGTTTGAAATGGTCAAAACTGCTGTAGGGCTGGTAGTCATCAAAGTAGGGAGCGTTCCACTCCTTCCAAGCAGGTTTTTCCTCTCGAAAACCCGTCTGCCAAATCTGGACGAGTTCTTGTTCTGTTAATGGTTTTAGACTTACTTGTCCTGTCATCTTGTTTATCCTTTCGCAAGACCCCAGCCTGTTGAGACTGGGGTCGGTTGGTTTATTCTGGGTTTCTTCAGCAGTTCGCCTGAAAATTGGACAGCGAACGGAGTACCTGTTGTGGTTTCGGAAATTTGTTCCCCACCTAGATTGACTTCATCGTTGGGACTTTAACAGTCCAGTGGACTGTGTCAGCACCTCTCCTAAAAACGAGAAAGCGAGGTGTGAACTTGCTGTGGTGACTAAGCTCTTATCCCAACCTATAGAGATTTCATTGTCGGAAACAGCAACACATCCCGAATGGTCGTGGTGTCCGTCAAGAGCATGCAGAGGCGGTCGATACCGATGCCCAGACCACCAGTTGGTGGCATGCCGTACTCCAGGGCCTCAACGTAGTCGTAGTCGATACCGGTTGCTTCGTCATCGCCCAGCTCTTTGGCGGCAGCCTGAGCCTTAAAGCGTTCCAGCTGGTCAATCGGGTCATTGAGCTCGGTAAAGGCGTTACCGTATTCTTTTGTCATGATGAAGAGCTCGAAGCGGTCGGTGAAGCGTGGGTCCTCGTCATTTTTCTTAGCGAGTGGTGACACGGCAACTGGGTGGCCGTAAACAAAGGTTGGCTGAATCAGGGTCTTCTCCACGTACTCCTCAAAGAAGGCGTTGATGATGTGACCCACTTCGGTGTAGTGTTTTTCAACTGGCACGTGTTTTTCCTTGGCGATGGCGATGGCCTCTTCCAAGGTCATGTCCTGCCAGAAGTCCACGCCAGCCTCTTCCTTGATGGCGTCAACCATGTGAACCCGTTTGAAAGGCTCGTGGAGCTTGATTTCAGTCTCTTGGTAGATAACTGGCTCGTCGCCCTTAACAGCCTTGGCCACGTGCTGGATAATGCCCTCAGTCAAATTCATGATGTCCAGGTAATCCGCATAAGCCTCGTAAACCTCGATAGAGGTAAACTCAGGGTTGTGGGTAGCGTCCATCCCTTCGTTACGGAAAATACGGCCGATTTCATAGACCTTCTCCATACCACCGACAATCAGGCGTTTGAGGTGGAGTTCGGTTGCGATACGAAGCACCATGTCGATGCCTTGGGCATTGTGGTGGGTGATAAATGGCCGAGCAGCAGCACCGCCAGCCTCGTTGTGGAGAACAGGGGTTTCCACTTCAAGGAAGCCAAGCCCGTCCAGGTAACGGCGGATTTCAGCGATGACCTTAGAACGGGTCACAAAGCGGTCAAAGCTGTCACGGTTAGTGATCAAATCCAAGTAACGCTTGCGGTAGATGGTCTCCACATCGGTCAAACCGTGGAATTTCTCTGGCAGAGGACGCAGGGCCTTGGACAGGTGGGTCAGTTTGGTGGCGTGGAGCGAGAGCTCACCCACGTTGGTTTTGAAGATGGTACCCTCAACGCCCAAAAAGTCGCCCAGGTCAGCCTTGAGGAAAATCTCGTAAGCCTCCTCACCGACATCATCCTTGCGGACGTAAATCTGGATTTGGCCTTCACGGTCCTGGATGTGGGCAAAGCCAGCCTTACCCTTGCCACGCTTGGTCATGAGACGGCCAGCGATAACAGCGGTCGCTCCAAGGGCTTCCAATTCTTCCTTGGTTTTGTCGTCAAATTGGCGTTTAAGCTCGTCAGAATTTGCGGTGCGGTCAAAGCGTTTGCCAAAGGGGTCGATTCCAGCGGCGGCCAGGGCCTGCATTTTTTCACGGCGGACCAGCTGCTGGTCGTTGAGTTCTTCAAGATGTGACATAGTTTCCTCCAAAAGTGTCATTTCTCCCCATTTTACCATAAAAAACCTCGAAACGCACGCTCTTTCTTTTGGAAAATGGCCGAGCAGGGTTTGAAGTTTTTCTTGAAAAATCGTATAATATAGGATGTAGAAAAAGTTAGAAGAAGGTGGATCATGATTACAGCAATCGTGTTTGACGTTGACGATACCATTTATGACCAGCAGGCCCCTTATCGGATTGCCATGGAAAAGTGCTTTCCAGACTTTGACATGAGCCAGATCAAGCCGGCCTATATCCGTTTCCGCCATTACTCGGACATCGGTTTTCCTCGGGTCATGGCTGGGGAGTGGACGGTGGAATATTTCCGTTTTTGGCGTTGCAAGGAGACCCTGCTGGAATTTGGTTACCGAGAAATTGATGAGGCGACAGGGGTTCATTTCCAGGAGGTTTACGAGCATGAGTTGGACAACATCACCATGTTGGATGAGATGCGGATGACCCTGGATTTCCTCAAGTCCAAGGGTGTTCCCATGGGGGTCATCACCAACGGCCCAACCGAGCACCAATTGAAAAAGGTCAAAAAACTTGGTCTTTATGACTATGTTGACCCTAAACGGGTCATCGTCAGCCAGGCCACTGGCTTCCAAAAACCTGAGAAGGAAATTTTCAACCTGGCTGCCCAGCAATTTGACTTCAACCCAGCAACCACCCTCTATGTGGGGGACTCCTATGACAACGATGTCATGGGGGCCCATAACGGGGGCTGGCGGTCCATGTGGTTCAACCACCGAGGCCGGACCCTCAAAAAGGGGACCAAGCCGGTCTTTGACCTGGAGATTGACAGCTTTGAGCAGCTATACGGGGCGGTTAAGGTTCTCTTTGACCTGCCAGACAACAAGTTTATCGTGGACGTCAACGACAAACGCAACCCGATTTTGGAGCTGGGCATCAACAACGGCCTCATGATGGCGGCCGAACGCCTGCTTGAGAGCAACATGTCTATCGACAAGGTGGTGATTTTGCTGCGTCTGGACAAGAAGCAGGAGCGATTTTTAAGGGCTAAATATGGCAGATGATAAGGCACTAGGATTGATTATCCGTGGTCCAAAACAAGTGATTGACCTCTGCCGTTTGTTTCGGTCATACACAAGGGATGGCGCTGGGGAACTAAAAGCCAAGCTTCTAGCTGAAGAGGTGATGTTCAAGGTTTCCATACTTGATTTGGAAGAATTGATGACCTTGCAAGAGCTGGTACAGACGCTTAAAAACATGGGTGAGTCCGTTCAACTGGTTAAGGGTGATCGTTTAGTGACAGAAGCCTTTTTAGCGAATTGGATAACTTCTTGCCAAGAGACCGCAGCCTATACAGAGTGGCTTGATGAACAAGTCTTGGACGATTAGCTAGAGAAATAAGCATAAAGAACTGGGTTGTCCCAGTTTTTTTGCCATATAGTTTCAAACTATAAGTTGCGGGCTAAAAATCCTATACTTGAAAACATTGCTTTCAGAAAACGACTGTGATAGGATAGGAGTATCTTATTTTTAAGGAGGACATATGGAAGAAAAAAATCATCAGGTGACCAATCAGGGGGAATTTAAGCGGGAAATGACCGCTCGCCACCTGAACATGTTATCAATCGGTGGGGTTATCGGTACAGGGCTCTTCTTGAGTTCTGGCTATACCATTGGCCAGGCGGGGCCCTTTGGGGCCATTTTTGCCTACTTGTTTGGGGCAGTCATGGTCTATCTGGTCATGTTTTCTCTGGGAGAGTTGGCAGTTGCCATGCCCGTGACGGGCTCTTTCCACACCTATGCGACCAAGTACATTAGCCCAGGAACGGGTTTCATGGTGGCTTGGATGTACTGGATTTGCTGGGTGGTGGCCTTGGCTTCACAGTTTGTCGGGGCAGGTTTGCTCATGCAACGCTGGTTCCCAACGGTTCCTGTTTGGATCTTTGCAAGCCTCTTTGCCGCTCTGATATTTGCCCTAAACACCTTGAGTGTCGGAGCCTTTGCGGAGGCGGAGTACTACCTATCCAGCATCAAGGTTTATGCTATTGTTGGCTTTATTGTCCTTGGCTTGTTGGCTATTTTTGGAGTCTTGCCCATCGAGGGCACGACTGCTGCACCACTTTTTAGTAATCTGACGGCTGAGGGACTTTTGCCTAAGGGATTTATCGGAGTGGTGTCGGTCATGTTGTCAGTTAACTATGCTTTTTCAGGTGTCGAGATGATTGGGATTGCCGCTGGTGAGACGGATAATCCTAAGGAGGCCCTGCCTAAGGCCATCCGTCAGACCATTACCCTCTTGGTCATCTTCTTTAGCTTGACCATTGTGGTTCTGGCTGCCCTCTTGCCAATGGCTGAGGCGGGTGTGTCTGAGGCCCCATTCGTAGCAGTTTTGGACAAGCTCAACATCCCTTACGCTGCGGATGTCATGAACTTCATCATCCTAACAGCTATCCTGTCAGCATCCAACTCAGGCCTCTATGCCACGAGCCGCATGCTCTGGTCTCTGGCCAATGAGGGCATGATTAGCGAAAAAATTGTCAAACTCAATAAGAATGGTGTTCCTATGCGGGGCATGCTCCTGTCTATGGCTGGGGTTCTGATTGCCCTTTTGGCTAGCATTTATGCGGCAGACACCATCTTTTTGGCCCTGGTTTCTATCGCTGGTTTTGCAGTGGTCATTGCTTGGTTGGCCATTCCGCTTGCCCAGATTAATTTCCGCAAAGAATGGCTCAAGGAGCATTCAGAAGATGAGCTGACTTACAAGACGCCGTTTTCACCGGTGCTGCCTTGGCTAACGACCATTTTGCTGGTCTTGTCCATCGTGGGCATTGCCTTTGACCCAGGTCAGGTAGCTGGCCTTTACTTCGGCATTCCTTTCATGATTGCCTGCTATGCTTACTACTATATTCGCTACAAGAAATTTTAGGAGAAACCAATGGGACGTTTTAAGGACTTGTTAGAGAGTCAAGACCAGTTGATTTTGCATGGGGCCTTGGGGACGGAATTGGAATATCGTGGCCATGATGTGTCAGGGAAATTGTGGTCGGCCAAGTACCTCTTGACCCAACCTGAGCTGATTAAGGCCATCCACAAGGACTACCTTTTAGCAGGTTGTGATCTGGTGACCACCTCCACCTACCAGGCCACCCTGCCAGGCTTGGTAGAGGCTGGTTTGACAGCAGACCAGGCTCGTGATATCGTCAAGCTGACCGTGACCCTGGCCAAGGAAGCTCGCGAGGAGGTCTGGTCTCAGTTGACAGCAACCGAAAAAGCTGGTCGCCCTTACCCTTTAATTAGTGGTGATGTGGGGCCCTATGCGGCCTATTTGGCCGACGGTTCGGAGTACACGGGCCGCTATGCGATTGGCAAAGAGGCCCTCAAGGACTTCCATCGGGAACGGCTTGCCATCCTGGTTGACCAAGGCGTGGAGTTGCTGGCCTTAGAAACTGTACCAAATTATGAGGAGGTTCAAGCCTTGGCTGAACTCTTGGCGGAGGATTTCCCTCAGGTGGAGGCCTACCTGTCGGTGACTTCCCAAGATGGCCTGACCCTGTCTGATGGGACACCCTTGCTTGAGGTGGCCAACTACTGTGACCAGCAGGATCAGATTTTAGCACTAGGGCTCAATTGTAGCTCGCCGCTGATTTTCCAGGAGGCCCTGAGCCAATTGAGAAAGGGGAGCCAAAAACCCTTGGTGACCTACCCTAACTCAGGGGAGATTTATGATGGCCAGACCCAGACCTGGCAGGCCAATGCTGCGGTGTCAGCCAGTCTCTTGGACATGACCAAGGAGTGGCAGGCTCTGGGAGCTAAGATTGTCGGCGGTTGCTGCCGAACAAGACCGAGTGACATCGCTGCCCTGGTTGAGGGCCTCTGTCATCATGAGTAAAGCAATCGTTAGGCTTTTGCCTAGCGATTTTTTCTGAAAATTTACCGAAAGAATGTAAATGGTGGTCTTGCTGATAAACTCTTGACTTTTTTTAGACTTTATATGATAATGAAGTGATTGTAATTATTGTTAATTGGTTCATGAAAGCCTCGGTTTGTAGAGGATTTTCAAAAAGGAGAATAGTAATGATAATTATAGAAGATCTGACCGTGTCTTATGACGGTCGCCATCAGGTTCTGGACAGGGTGAGTTTGGAACTGACTGGACCTGGCATCGTGGGTCTGATTGGCCCCAACGGTGCAGGCAAGTCCAGCCTGATCAAGGCCCTCTTGGGCCTGGTCCCCTTTCAGGGGACCATTCGCGTGGCGGGTCAAACCGGCTCTGCCATTTATCAAAAAGTGGCCTATGTGGCCCAAAAAAGTCAGATTGACGTCAGCTTTCCCATGACGGTTAGGGAATGCGTGTCGCTAGGCTTTTACCAGGAGCTGGGGGCCTTTGGCCGTCTGAGCCAGACTCATTGGGACCGAGTGGCCGAGGTTCTGGACCAGCTAGGCTTGACCGACCTGGCCAAACGGCCCATCGCAGCCCTGTCGGGTGGTCAGTTTCAACGCATGCTGCTGGCTAGGTGCCTGGTTCAGGAGGCAGAGGTATTGCTTCTGGATGAGCCCTTTGTGGGCATTGACAGGGTCAGCGAGGACTTGATTATCCAGCTCTTGCGAGACTTGCGGGCAGCGGGCAAGCTGATTCTGGTGGTTCATCATGACCTGAACACGGTCAGAGCCTACTTTGACCAACTGGTCATCCTCAACCGCCAGCTGGTGGCGGCAGGGGCAGTGGACCAGGTTTTCACCCCTGACCAGCTGCGGGCAGCCTATGGCGAGGTTTTAGTCCTCGGTTGGGAGGTGGCCCATGCTTAGTCGCTTTGTCGAGGCGGTAGCATCCTACCAGTTCCTGCAAAATGCCCTGGTTACAGCCCTGGTTATTGGGGCGGTGGCTGGTGCTTTGGGATGCTTTATCATCCTGCGGTCCATGTCCTTGATGGGAGATGCCATCGCCCATGCGGTCCTGCCTGGGGTGGCCATTTCCTACCTGCTTGGCCTCAACTACTTGGTTGGAGCCCTGGTCTTTGGTCTTATGGCGGCGGTTCTTATCACCTTTGTCAAGGAGAACTCGACCGTTAAGGGGGACACGGCCATCGGGATTACCTTCTCGGCCTTTCTGGCCCTGGGGATTATTCTGATTAGCCTGGCCAAGAGCTCGACCGACCTGTCCCATATCCTCTTTGGCAATGTTCTGGCGGTTCAGGACAGCGATAAGTGGGTGACTCTAGCCGTGTCGGCCGCGGTCCTGCTGGTTCTGCTGGTCTTTTTCAAGCCCCTCAAGCTGACCAGCTTTGACCCCATTTTGGCTCAGGCCATGGGTCTCAAGGTCAGCCGCTACCACTACCTGCTCATGGTCTGCCTGACCCTGGTTTCGGTGGTGGCCATGCAGAGCGTGGGCACAGTCCTCATCGTGGCCCTGCTCATCACCCCGGCAGCCACGGCCTACCTCCTGACCCAGAGTTTGCGGGCCATGATGGCTCTCTCAGCTCTTTTGGGAATGCTGGCGTCCCTAGTCGGTATCTTTCTGGGATACAGTTTCAACCTGCCAGTCGGCTCTAGTATCGTCCTGGTGGCCACCTTATTTTTCATCACTGTTTTTCTTTTCTCTCCCAAACAAACCATTTTTAGACAGAAAGGAAAACAGACATGAAAAAACTCTACGCCCTCTTGGCCCTCTTACTGACCAGCCTCTTGGTGGCCTGCTCTGCCCATTCCCCAAAGACAGAAGAAGCGAGCGGCAAGCTCAAGGTGGTGGTGACCAACTCCATCCTGGCGGACATGACGCAGGAGGTGGCGGGTGAGCTCATCGACCTCCACAGCATCGTGCCCATCGGCCAGGACCCGCACGAGTACGAACCGCTGGCGGCGGACATGGAAAAGGCGACGGCGGCCGATGTGGTCTTCTACAACGGTCTCAACCTGGAAACAGGGGGCGATGCCTGGTTCACCAAGCTCATCAAGTTGACGGGCAAGGTGGAAAACGAGGACTATTTTGCGGTCAGCGATGGGGTCAAGGTCATCTACCTGGAGGGCCAGCACCAGGCGGGCAAGGAAGATCCCCACGCCTGGCTCAATCTGGAAAACGGCATCATCTACGCCACCAACATCGCCAAGACCCTGATGGCCAAGGACCCGGCCAACAAGGCGACCTACCAGAAGAACCTGGATGCCTATGTGGCCAAGTTGGAGGAACTGGACCAGAAAGCCAAGGCAGCCTTTGCAGCCATTCCAGAGGAGAAGAAATTGATTGTGACCAGTGAGGGAGCCTTCAAGTACTTTTCAGCCGCCTACGGGGTGCCGTCGGCCTACATCTGGGAAATCAACACCGAGGAAGAAGGCACGCCTGAACAGGTGACCAAGCTGGTGGAGCAACTTCGCCAGTCCCAGGTGCCAGTCCTCTTTATCGAGTCCTCGGTGGACAGACGGCCTATGGAAGCCGTGTCCAAGGACACTGGTTTGCCAATCTACGCAGACATTTTTACCGATTCCGTGGCTGAAAAAGGCCAGGAAGGCGATTCTTACTACGCCATGATGGCCTGGAACTTGGACAAGATTGCCCAAGGCCTGGCCCAATAAATCAATAAAAGAAAAAAGACCACCCAAGTGGTCGAACAGATTAAAGGAAACTGGCTCAGCCAGTTTGTAACTAACACCGTTAAAATAATTACAAGTCCTTTAAGGAGCGGGTTTCGTACCCGCTTTTTTTAGTGGGACTGGTGAGATTGGGGATTTTTTCTGAAATTTTCGTGAAAATAAAATACAGCATTGTTCTCAAAAACTAAGTGTCCAAAAAGTCATCTAGTCGATCTTGATTAGCCATCAGTTCTTGCAAAAAGAGTTGTCGCTGGGCATGGGACTTGACGAGGAATCTTCGAAACCAGATCCACCAGGCACCTTGAATGCTGCCCTGGAGAACCATGTAGATCAGCAGGTCCATTGGGGTTGAGTTGTTGATTTCGATAGCAATGAAGAAGGGGTAAATCAGCCCAGCAAACCAGGGAAGGAGGTGAAATAATTTCTCTTCCAGACGGATGTCTTTCTTAATCTTGGCCACGATGGTGTCCAGGCTCTTGCCCTTGGTCAGGCTCTTTCTGACCTTCTTTTTGTACTCTCTGGTATAGGCCTGGTCAAAGGCTTGCTCACTCATCTGCTTGGTGAGGCCTCTTTTCTCCCGCTTGGCCGCACGTTCCTCGGGATTGGTCCATCGGCCATAGGTTTTCTGATTTTTTATCCCTTGGAAAAGGCTGAGCAGGCAGAAGATGCCCAAAGCGATGGCCAGAACCCAGAGGCGAGGAGCCAGGAGGGGGAAGGCCTTACCTAACTGTACGGACAGGAGGATACTTAGGAGGACCATGACCAAGCAGAAAGCATAGAAATATTTTGCTCTAAACGCCTGGTGTCTCTTGACCAGCTGGTAAATCCATTTGACGAGGGTGTCCAGCAGAAAAGCAATTCCCATGCCATAGGCATAATAAGCCAAGTTGATGGCATTTTCTCTAGTCCCAGCTAGCCAGTCCAAGGAAAAGATGATGCCTTCAATAATCAAGAGGGTCTTGGCTGACTGCCAGACCAGTTTGGGCCAGTGCTGGAGGACACGATGGACCTCTAGCCCGTCAAAATAGGCTTGGCAGAAGCTATTGACATCGGTCTTAATCAGGTCTTGGACCGGCTTGCCCTCAGTTTGGGCCGTGTAGAGCAGGTCGTAAAGGTTGAGCAAGGCCTCCTCAAAATCATGTTCGCTCAACTTTTGATTACTGCCGTAGAGAACAGCCTGCTCAAAGACTTCCTTGTAGTCGGCAATCAGGTTTTCAGCGAGATAAAATGGGTTCATGGCTAGTCCTCCTTGCTTAAAATATTAGCCGTTGTTCTGGTCAGCAGGTCAAATTCAGCTTTGAATTGATTCAGCCGTTCTTGCCCGCTGGGGGTGATGGTGTAGTAGTTTCGTATGGGTCCCAGAGGAGACTTGGCCTTGCGGCAGGCAATCAAGCCGTTTTTGCTGAGTCGGGTCAGGACAGGATAGAGGGTCCCCTCCCCGATATCTGTCAGACCTTCCGTTTCCAAATCGCTTAAAATTTGATAGCCGTAGGTTTCCTGTCGGCTGATGATACTGAGGACACAGCCCTCTAAAACCCCTTTGAGCAATTGACTATCCACCAAGTCACCCACCACCTTTTCTTTCGCTACTTGGTTAAATCAAGTAGTTTATTTAATCTTAGTCTATCAAACCTACTAGGCAATGTCAAGTAGAAACTTAAAAAATCACCTGCCAGAGGAGCAGGTGATTGATTAAGTTAGTTTGATGTCACTCTCCCCAGTCACAAACATGGTGAAGCTGACCTTGCAGACAGGCTGGTGGTCTGGGTTGGTGATGGTGACCTCAACCAGCTTGGTAGTGCGGCCGTCGTGGCTGATTTGACCAGTGACCAGGAGTTGGTCGCCCAGCTGGCCTGGCCTCAGGTAGTTGATGTTGGCTTGGATGGTGACGGCGGTCTTGCCCAGAGACAGGCAAACCAGTCCGGCAACTTGGTCGGCCAGGGTGAAGAGGTAGCCGCCGTGGGCCGCTCCGTAGACATTCAGGGTGGTTTGGCTAACGACGGTGGTCAGTTCCACCTGTCCTGGGTCCAACCGCTTGAGGTCGTAGTTATCAAAGGCTGTAATCGGGCTAATCTTAAAATCGCTCATTTGTCCTCCTTGAGGTCAGCAATGCTTGCCCCAACAAAGTCAGTCAAGACTTGAGCGTCAATCTTGATGCTACGACCGACTTCGCCAGCCGAAACAATCATCTCCCCCAGCTCCAGAGCCGTTTGGTCGATAAAAATAGGGTAGGCGTGTTTCTGGCGGATACCGACAGGGTTGTTGGCCCCGTGGACGTAGCCGGTCGTTTTTTGCAGGTCCTTTTGGGCCACCATGGCCACTTTTTTATTGCCTGACAGCTTGGCCAGTTTTTTCTCCGACAGCTGGGCAGTCAGGGGCACAATTCCGATGACCGGTCCCGTCTTGTCCCCAGTCAGGGCCAGGGTTTTGAAAATCTGGTCTTGGGGGATGCTGGCCCGCTCTTCTGGGGGCAGCTGGTCAAAGGCGATGGCCTCATGGGCGACACCCGCCTTGTCCAAAATCTGCTCGACCAGGGTCTTTTTTAACTTGGTTTTCTTGCTCACTTGTAGGTGTCCTCCAGCTTGGTCATCCAAAGCCCCAGGCCGATGCCTCCGAGAAATAGCAGAGCAGCGCTAGCCATTTCCCCAAAGCCTAAACCAGCGTAAGAGATGGACTCGGTGCTGTAAGGGTTAGGCAGGACAATGAGGAGGGTGCTGGACAGGACCAGGCCTAGGATGAAGTGGTAGACCCGGGAGTGCCAGGTCTTGAGGGCGTAGTCCATGGCCTTGGAAAAGAGGATCATGGCCAGGGCACCACCGATGGCGATGGGCAGGAAGACCCCCAGCAGGTCCAGGTTCTTGAAGCCGGCCAACATGGGCGAGTAGAGGCCCATGATCAGGAGCAGGTTAGAGGGGGACAGGCCAGGCACCAGGATGCCCAGGGCAATCAGGCTACCCGCCAAAACAAAGCCAGCGAAGTTGGCTGGAATGGTGCCGACCAGGTTGTTGAGGAAGTAGAGCAAGACCCCAGACACTAAAAAGGTGCCAATCAGGGTCAGCCAGTCCAGGCTGTCTCGCTGGGATTTTTGGGTGCTTTCCTGCCAGAGCGAGGGCAGGGTGCCCAGGATGGCCCCGGTAAAGGCCCAGAGGACAGGGACCTGGTAGTTGGCCAGGAGGTACTCCAAGGGGGCTGAGAAGAGGGCAATCCCCAAAATCCCCCCAATCCCGACAGGGATGAAGAAGAGGACATTTTGGACAAAGTCCTTGCGGATATTGGCCAAAAAGCCAATCAGGCGTTCGTAGAGGCCTAAAATCGAGGCCAGTACCCCGCCAGAAACCCCAGGCAGGATAAAGCCCAGGGCGATGACAACGCCTTTGATCAGGCGAGTAATCCAAGAAATCATAGAAACTCCAATCTAACGGATTTGGTCACTAAAAACGTGCCATAATGGTTCCATTATAGCACGTTTTAGAGGATTTGTAAGCTCAGAATGAATTGGACAAGAAGAATTGTGGCCGACTGTGGTGGAGAAGAACCAGGGCCAGAATGGCTAGGAGCAGAGCGGGTATCAAAAAGCTCCCGTTGTAGATCAGAGAGTAGAGCCAAACAGGAGTGCCTGCTGGAGCGTAGTCACCATAGAAGATGATGCCAGAGAGGACGTGGCTGGTCAGGCGGCTCAAGCCAGCTAGGACACTCCCACTAATCAGTATCGGCAGGGTCAGCGGTTTGGCCGATTTGAAGTAGCCAGCCAGCCCCACCGCAGCATAGGCTAAGAGGTAGTCAAGAGCTACCTGGAAGAGGTTGAGGAAGTAGCCACCGAAAATGAGCTGGATGGTGCCAACCAAGAAACCACAGGTCAGCCCAGCTGTCCCCCCTCGGCGAAAGGCCAGAAGAAAAATGGGCAACATGACCAAGGTCACGCTCCCTCCCTGGGGCATGGTGAAGAGGGTCAGGCGGTCAAAGATAACAGCCAGGGCAGTAAAAATAGCAATCTCGGTCAGCAAGGGCAAGCGGTTGTGGGAATAAAAATCTCCTTTGTGCGGGTCACAAAGGAGGGGCTTAAGCTTAATGGCACAATCCCTACGCTCGTCCTAACGAGATCAGGTCATGAGGATTTTGCGAAACGCAATCTCAGCCAGAGGCACTCCTTTGTGGTATTTGGTTAACACTTTTAGTATAGCCGATGAAAACGCTTTTGTCAAGAACTTGAATCGGCCGCCAAGTCTAAAATAGCAGCAATTTCCTCAAGGCTGGACTCGCTTCCCTTTTCTAGGGTTGCGATCTGTTGGTCGCCCTCGTAGTAGCTGAGGTTAGGCACGGTTTGGATGCCAAACTTGTCACGGAAGGCCTGGAGGTTTTGGTCGCTAGCGTCTTCGGTGTTGTAGTAGTAGACTGTGGTCGGCTGCTCGCTCAGCACCTGATGGAGCTTAGGCACAAAAATGTTGCAGTACTTGCAGGTTTCCCGCCCTAAAAAGAGGTGGAAAGACTCGCCTTTGGCCATTTTCTGGGCCAGCTCATCAAAACTGATAGGCGTCAGACTGGCCACATAGTCCTTGTAGGTCAGGGCCTCTTCCTGAGTGACTTGACTTTGGGCAATAGCTGAGCTGCTAGAGTTGGTTGGGCTACTGGATTGATTTGCTGTGCAGGCTGTCAGTAGGAGACTGATAGCTATCAAATAAGATAATCTTTTCATGGAACTAGTTTAACAAAAATCAAGAAGAAAAGAAAGCTTAGACCTATTTTTTGAAAAAACTGATTATTGGCACAAATAATGCTTGACAGCGTGACCAAAATAGCGTAAACTAATAACAAATCAATCAAAGGAGGATTAGGGTATGGTGACCAACCAAACACGAACTATCGTTGTTGCAGCTTTCTATTATGGCTACTTTAGATAGTGTTTGTCCTTATGCTAAGCATAGGTACAAACACACCAAACAGTTGTTTGTATCTATGGGGAGCCAGGACTTTTGCGTTGTCTGTCCACATAGATGATAAAATCTAAGTGGACACACCAGCCTTGTCGTTTTTTAGGCAATCCTTTTGGGAAACCACTTAGAGTTTATCTAGGTGGTTTTCTTGTTTTTTACATCAAAAAGGAGTTGTTTATGTTTACTAAGTTTTCTAAAATCGCTAAATTGACCAAGTTTGTCACTGTTACTAGCCTAGCTGCCCTGAGCCTGGCTGCTTGTGGTCAGACTGCCAAGGATGAGACGGTTGAGCTGGGCATTATCCAGTTTGCGGAGCACCCAGCCCTGGATGCGGCTCGTGAGGGCTTCTTGGAAGGTCTGGCTGAAGGTGGCTTTGTGGAGGGGGACAACCTGACCGTCACTCTTGAAAATGCCCAGGCTGACCAGAGCAACCTGCAAGCCATGGTGGAGCAGTTGGTGGGCAAAAACGACCTGCACCTGGCCATCGCTACCCCAGCAGCCCAAGGCTTGCTGAATGCAGACGACCAGACCCCTGCCCTCTTTACAGCGGTGACGGACCCTGTGGCTGCTGGTCTGGTGGAGAGTTTGGACAAACCTGGCGGTAACATGACGGGTTCAACCGATGCCCTAGATGTGGCCAAGCAGATTGAGCTCTTGGTCAAACTCTTGCCAGAGGCCAAGACTGTTGGTATCTTCTACACCTCAAGCGAGGTCAACTCAGAGTCTCAGGCCAAGGCGGCTCGGGCAGCCTTGGAGGCCAAGGGCATCACCGTGGTTGAAAAAACGGTGACCAGCAGTAACGACGTCCAGCAGGCCATGACCAGCCTGGCTAGCCAGGTGGATGCGGTTTTCCTGCCGACGGATAACACGGTGGCCTCAACCATCGCTACTATTGGTGATGTGTTGAAGGAAGCCAAGGTGCCAGCCCTGGGCAGCGACGAGGCTGTTTTGGACGGGGTGCTCTTCACCTCTGGTGTGGACTTTAAGGCGGTTGGGAAACAGGCCGGCCAATTGGCTGTGAAAATTCTCAAGGGGGAAAAACCAGCTGACCTGGCTGTTGCCAGCCCAGAAAGCACCAGCATTGCCGTCAACGAAGACATGGCCAAGCTCTTGGGGATTGACCCTGAGACCATCAAGGCCCTAGAGGAATAAGAAATAGAAATTGAGGAAATAGAATGAAAGATTTGGTTAAGTATGTGGGTGTCGGTTTAGCAGCTTTGCTATTGGCAGCCTGCCAACAAACAGACAAGAAGGGGGCGGAAGAAGTCAAGGTGGGCATCCTCCAGTATGTGGAGCACGAGTCCTTAACGGCGGCCCGCAAGGGCTTTGAGGCGGAACTGGAGGCGGCGGGCTACCAGGTGACCTGGGACTACCAAAATGCCCAGGCCGACCAGGCCCAGCTCCAAACCCTGTCAGAAAGTTTGGTTGGGGACAATGACCTGGTTTTGGCCATCGCCACCCCAGCAGCCCAGGCCCTGGCCACGGCAACGGAGGACACGCCTGTCCTCTTTACGGCGGTGACGGACCCAGTTGCAGCAGGCTTGGTGGCTGATTTGGCTCAGCCTGACGGCCTTTTGACAGGGACCAGCGACCAGTCGCCTATTGACAAGCAGGTGGCTTTAATCGGTCAAGCCCTGCCGGAAGCTAAGACGGTCGGTATCCTCTACACCACCAGCGAAACCAATTCGGAAATTCAGGTGAAAGAGGCGCAAAAAGCCTTGGATGCCGCAGGCTATAAGGTGGTGGTATCTGGCATTTCCTCCAGCAATGAGGTTCAGGATGCCACCAGCAAACTCATGGGTCAGGTGGATGTGGTCTTTGTACCAACGGACAACACCATCGCCTCAACCATGGCCTTGGTGGGTGAGCTGTCCGTGGAGAAACAAGTCCCTGTTATCGGTGGTTCGACCGATATGGTGGATGTGGGCGGTCTCTTGACCTACGGAACCGACTACAAGGCTCTGGGTGCCCAGACGGCCCGTCAGGCGGTCAAGCTCCTGTCTGGTAAAGAACCAGCCGAGGTAGCGGTGGAATTGCCCCAGGATTTGACCCTCCATATCAACCAGGACATGGCTAAAAAACTTGGCCTGGACCTGTCAACACTCTCAGTAGATTAGAAAGAAGAACACGATGTCATTGATTTTTTCAAGCATTTCCCAAGGCCTGCTCTGGTCGGTCATGGTGATTGGGGTCTATTTGACCTTTCGGATTTTGGATGTGGCGGATTTGACGGCCGAGGGCAGTTACCCCTTGGGTGGTGCCATCGCCGCCATCGCTATCGTGCAGGGGGTTAACCCCATCCTAGCCACCCTCTTGGCTTTTGGGGGAGGTGCCCTGGCTGGTCTGGTGGCTGGTCTCCTTCACACCAAGATGAAAATTCCTAGCCTCTTGACTGGGATTGTGGTCATGACGGCCCTCTACTCGGTCAACCTCAAGGTTTTGGGCAAGGCCAACCTGGCCCTGCTCAAGCAGGAAACCCTCCTGACCCAGTTGCGGGGCTTGGGCCTGGACAAGACCACGGCAGCCGTGGTCGTCGGTTTAGTGGTTCTGGCCCTGGTTTTGGGCCTCTTGACCCTCTTGCTCTACACTGAGCTTGGCCTGGCCCTCCGCTCGACTGGGGACAACATTCCCATGAGTGCGGCCAACGGGATTGACACCGATGCCATGAAAATCCTGGGCTACGCCCTCTCCAACGGTCTGGTGGCCCTCTGCGGAGCACTTTTGGCTCAAAATAATGGCTACGCGGACATCAATTCTGGGGTGGGCACCATTGTTATCGGCCTGGCCTCCATCATCATCGCAGAGGTGCTGGTGCGTGATTTGACCATCGGTTGGCGACTGGTGACCATCGTTCTGGGGTCTGTCATCTACCGTTTGATTTTGCTGGTCATCTTGTCCCTGCCCTTTGTCGATGCGGACATGGTCAAATTCTTCTCGGCCGGCCTTTTGGCTCTGGTGCTCTATGTGCCAGAAATCCAGGGCAAACTGGCCATCCGAAAACCCAAGTTAGGAGGAGAACATCATGCGTAAACTCTTGGAATTAAGCAACCTACACAAGACCTTTGAAGCAGGTACCATCAATGAAAACCATGTTCTCCGTGGCCTGAGCCTGACCGTCAATGAGGGGGATTTTATCTCTGTTATCGGTGGTAACGGGGCTGGTAAATCAACCTTCATGAACTGTCTGGCGGGAACGCTGCTGGTTGATGAGGGGGAAATTCTCCTAGAAGGTCAGTCCATCAAGGACCTGCCGACGGCCAAACGGGCCAAGGACATCAGCCGGGTCTTTCAAGACCCTCGCATGGGGACGGCTTCCCGTTTGACCATTGAGGAGAACCTGGCCATCGCCCACAAGCGTGGGGAGAGCCGTGGCCTTTCCTGGGGTGTCAAGGCTAAGCAGCGTCAGCTATTTACCAAAGCCTTGGAAGAACTGGGCCTAGGGCTGGAGGACCGCCTCAAGGTGGCGACGGAGTTTCTGTCAGGCGGCCAACGCCAGGCCCTAACCCTGGTTATGGCGGCCTTGGTCAAGCCCAAGCTCTTGCTCTTGGACGAGCACACGGCGGCCCTGGACCCTAAGACCAGCGATTTGGTCATGCAGTTGACTCAGAAAATCGTGACCAGTCACCAGTTGACTGCTCTCATGATTACCCACAACATGGAGCACGCTATCCAGTACGGCAACCGCCTGATCATGCTGGATGAAGGGCGTGTGGTGGTTGACATCTCAGGCGAGGAAAAAGCTCGGCTGACGGTGCCAGACCTGCTCCAGCTTTTTCATCAATCCAGCGGCCATCACCTGGCCTAATCGCAACTTGAAGCCTCGTGCTTCAAGTTTTTTTGTGAAATGATCAAAAGTGCTAGTTTTTGCTTGACAGGATTTTTGTGTTAGATTATAATTGTCTTAAAAAAACGATACAAAAGGAGAATAAGCATGTCAAAACAAGGTAAAAAGAAATTGTCTAAAAAAGTGATTGGGTTTGCAGGTGGCGGATTAGCTGTTCTGTTATTGGGGGGATACTTGGTCTTTGGCCGAGGGGGGCGTTCTCCTGAGGACATGGGGATGGCCTATCAGGTGACACCTGTCACCGAGGGATCTATTGCTTCCTCAACACTTTTGACAGGAACCGTCAAAGCCTTGAGTGAGCAAAAGGTGTATTACGATAGTGCCAAGGGTGAAGTGGCAACCTTTCATGTTAATGTTGGGGATAAGGTTAAAGTTGGACAAGCCTTAATTCAGTATTCGACGAAAAATGCCCAAGCTACCTATGATCAAGCGGTGCGTGCACGGGACAAGGTTGGCCGTCAGATTTACGAATTGAGAACCTATGGTCTGCCTGCAACGGAAACAGTGAGTGAAGATGGTTCGGTCACTAGCAATGCGGCCGAGGTGCAACGGTCGGCAAACAACCAATTGGCCGACCTTAACGATGCCTATGCCAGTGCCCAACAGGATGTGGATAAGGCTCAAGAAGCTCTGGATCAGCTCCTGATTTTGAGTACTGTTGAGGGGACCGTTGTTGAAGTGACCAAATCCCTTGACCCTTCTAAGACCACAAGCCAAGTGGTGGTTCACATTGTCAGTGAAGGTCAGCTTCAGGTTGAGGGAGGCTTGACGGAGTACGATTTGGCCAATATGACGGTTAATCAAGAGGTCAAATTGACCTCCAAGGTTTTCCCAGACAAGTCCTGGCCAGGTAAGATTTCGTACATTTCCAACTACCCGTCAGAAGCAGGCTCTAGTACAGGTGGTTCAGGCTCTAGTTCAGGAGCGAATTATCCTTTCAAGGTTGATATTACCGGGGATATAGCTGGTCTTCGTCAAGGCTTTAAGGTTAATATCGAGGTCATCAATAAATCTGTTAGCAAGCTGGTGCCAACATCAGCCTTGGTCCAAGAAGGTGACAAATCTTATGTCTGGGTTTATGACAAGGACAAGATGACCCTGGACAAGGTTGAAGTGACGGTTGGTCGAGCTGATGCTATTAACCAAGAGGTGACTTCTGGTCTTGAGACCAACCAATCGGTGATTAGCAACCCAGGATTTGATTTCAAGGACGGTCAAAAATTGAAACCAGAAGAAGTTGTGGACGCGGCAGACATGCCAGGGGAGGTGCCTAGTGACAAGTGATGACAAATTGATTCGCCTGGAAGCCATCACCAAGTCCTACCGCAATGGTGACGAGGACTTGCAGGTTTTGAAAGGCATTGACTTGACTGTTGATAAGGGTGAATTTTTGGCTATCATGGGTCCGTCTGGGTCTGGTAAGTCAACCCTGATGAACATCATTGGCCTCTTGGACCGTTCGACAAGTGGTGACTACCAGCTCAACGGCACCCAGGTAGAAGACCTGTCTGAGAAGGAGCTGTCCCACTTCCGTAACCAGGAAATCGGTTTTGTCTTCCAGCAGTTTTTCCTCCTGGCCAAGCTGGATGCCTTGCAAAATGTGGAGTTACCCCTGATTTATGCTGGGGTACCAGCTGCTAAACGTCAGGAGCTGGCTGCAACTTTTCTGGAAAAGGTCGAGTTGGGCCAACGGATGAAGCATTTACCGTCAGAATTGTCCGGAGGACAGAAACAACGGGTGGCTATCGCGAGGGCTCTGGTCAATAATCCGTCGATCATCTTAGCGGACGAGCCAACAGGGGCTTTGGACACCAAAACGGGTGAGCAAATCATGGCCCTGCTCAAGGCCTTGAACGACGAGGGTAAGACCATTGTCATGGTTACCCACGAGCCTGAGATTGCGGCCCACGCCAAGCGGGTCATCGTCCTTCGGGACGGTGAAATCACCGAAGATAGACGAAATCGTTAAGGAGGGACTATGGAAAATTGGAAATTTGCCATTAGCTCCATCATGGGGCATAAGTTGCGGTCCTTTCTGACCATGCTGGGCATCATCATCGGGGTTGCTTCGGTGGTGGTTATCATGGCCTTGGGGGACGGGATTAAACAATCGTTCACGAAAGCTATGTCCAAGGAACGCCAGTACATCAATCTGTTTTATGAGAGCGAGCCTGAAGAAGACGCAGGTGAGGCATTCGGAGCATTTTTTGGTGGGGGCTACAAGGCTGAGGCCCCTAGTCCAGATGAAAATTGGCTGAAGGAAGTTATCACTCGTGTTGATGGTGCAGATAACTACTATCTGACTAACAACACAACTGCGGCAGTAGAATTTAGGAATAAGAAAGCAGATAGCGTTAACATTACAGGGATTAGTGAGACCTATTTTGATGTTAGAAACTACGATATTCTAGCTGGTCGCCGATTCACCAAAGAGGATTATCGTCAGTTTGCTCGGATTATCATGTTGGATACTCAGCTGGCCGTTAAACTTTTTGGCTCTAATGAAGAGGCTCTCAATAAGGTGGTCTCGGTCGGTGAAAAGACCTATCGTGTTGTTGGTGTCTATAAGGATCCCAACGCAGGGACAGCCATGTATGGGATGGCTTCTGATGGCAATGCTATCATGGTGCTCAACCAAGTTGTTGCGGAATTTGGGATTCCTGAAAATGCACAGAGCATTATCATCTATGCCTCAGACCCCCTACGGGTAGATGAGATTGGTCACGAGGCTGCTCTAACCTTGACCCAAGTGGCTGGTCTGAGAGAAGGGCGTTACTCGATTTTTGATATGAGTAACTATATGGCCGAGCTGAACGCTGAAATTGCTATGGTGACGATTGTTATCGGCTCCATCGCTGGGATTTCCCTCTTGGTTGGTGGCATCGGGGTCATGAACATCATGTTGGTGTCTGTTACCGAGCGAACCCGTGAAATCGGTCTCCGGAAGGCTCTGGGGGCCACCCGTGGCAAGATTCTAACTCAGTTCTTGATTGAGGCTGTTGTGCTGACTGTGCTGGGAGGTGGGATTGGCTTGAGTTTGGCTTACGGGTTGACCACGCTCATCGGTCAGATAAATCCTAAATTGACTTTCAGTATTTCCTGGACGGCGTCGCTAGGAAGTTTGCTCTTCTCAGCTTTCATTGGTATTCTTTTCGGCCTCTTGCCAGCCAACCGTGCCAGCAAGCTGGATCCGATCGAAGCCCTGAGATACGAGTGATCCTTGAAACAGGTGGTAAGCCACCTGTTTTTTCTCTGCCTTATCAAACAATCTAGGGTGTTTCTTATTGAAAAACGTCACAAAAAGGAGTATAATGTAGGAGATTAACAAGTTGGAAGGTCAGCAGGAATAAGATGAAAAAACGTGCAGCAAGAAAGCCGTCAAGTGGGCGTCGTCAGGAAAAATTAAGCGTGATTAGCTTGCTGTTTTTGGTGTTCTACACGGCACTTGCGACCTATTTTGGCTACTTGGTGATGACACATCACCTGTTTGATACCCAAAAGACGGCCGTTCTCTTGCTTGGCGGTTTGGTAGGCTTTTTCCTTTTAAGCCTCTTCTTGTGGTTGCTGAAAAAAGCAACAGTGTTTACCCAAATTTTCCTGTTTCTAGCCAGTCTCTGCTTGCTTGGCGGGATTTTTGTTGGTCGCTCGGCCATTAACCTTGCCAATCAGTTTAACCAAACCACTAAAATTGCTCAGACCAACCTGGCGGTGGCGGTTAGTAAAGACAGTCCATTGACGGACCTATCGGGAGTTACCAGTCTCTTGGGGGCAGCCAATGATCAGGCTGGTTTGTCTGATTTGCTGGCGCAGTTGCAGGAGGCTCAGTTGCCTAGTCCAGCAACAGAAATGGTGTCCTCTTACCAAGTGGCTTACGAGCAAATCTTGGCAGATGGTCAAAAGGCCATGGTGCTTAATGACGCTTATGTGCCTTTGTTGGAAGCTATTGATGACCAATTTGCCGATAAGATTAAAGTGATTTACACAACCAAGGTTGAAAAGGCTGTTGAACGAGCACCCAAAGCTGAGGATGTCAAGGAGACAGCTGACAGTTTCAACATTTACATCAGCGGTATCGATTCTCATGGGTCTATCTCGACGGTTTCACGGTCGGATGTCAACATCATCATGACGGTCAATCGTCGGACAAAGAAGATTTTGCTGACAACAACACCGCGTGATGCCTATGTGCCGATTGCAGGTGGCGGGGCAGGTCAACCGGATAAACTGACTCATGCTGGTATCTATGGGGTTGATGCTTCGATTGGCACTTTGGAAAACCTTTATGGGATTAAATTAGATTATTATGCCCGCTTGAATTTTACTTCATTTATTAATTTGATTGATTTAGTTGGTGGGATTGAAGTGGTGAATGACCAAGAATTTACCAGTCTGTACGGTGGATATCATTTCCCTGTCGGTACCGTTAGTCTTAATTCTGATCAGGCTCTGGGCTTTGTTCGCGAGCGATACAGCTTGCAGGATGGGGATTATGACCGTGGGAAAAACCAGCAAAAAGTTATCGCTGCCTTGATTGATAAGCTGGCTTCGGTCAATTCCTTGAGCAGTTACAATGCGTTGATTGATGGCTTGGGGACATCAGTTCAGACTGACATGCCTTTATCAGAGATGTTGGCCCTGGCTAATGGTCAGTTGGCCAGTAAGTCCAAGTATCAGGTGACTTCACAGGCCGTTTCTGGAACGGGTTCAATCGGTCAGTTGCCATCCTATGCGATGCCAGAGGCAGCCCTGTATATGGTGAGCTTGGATCAGGCTAGTTTAGAGGCTGCCAAGCAAGCCATTTATGACACGATGGAGGGAAACTAAGTGATTGATATTCATTCGCACATCATTTTTGCCGTGGATGACGGCCCCAAAACGATTGTGGAGTCTCTGGATTTGTTGCAAATGAGCTATGATCAAGGGGTTCGTCAGATCGTAGCTACCTCGCATCGTCGCAAGGGGATGTTTGAAACGCCTGAAGAAACGATTTTGACTAATTTCTTGGATGTCAAGGAGGCTGCTAAGCGGAAATTCCCTGACCTGAAGCTTCACTATGGTGGCGAGCTCTTTTTCACGCCGGACATTCTAGAGAAATTAGAGCAGGGCAAGGTGCCAACTATGGCTGAGACTCGGTTTGTTTTGGTGGAATTTAGCACAGTGACGCCTTATAAGGACATGCATCAGGCTGTTAACAAGCTGGCGATGTCAGGTCTGACCCCGATTATTGCCCATATCGAACGTTACAATGCCTTGGAATTTGACTTGAAAAAAGTGACAGAGCTCATCAATATGGGAGCTTATATGCAAATCAATAGTTCTAATGTTCTCAAACCGAAGCTTTTTGGTGATTCATACAAGGTATTTAAGAAACGGGCCCGCTTTTTCCTTGAGAATGACCTGGTCCATTGTGTGGCCAGTGACATGCATAACACGGCAGAACGCCAGCCTCAGATGAGCAAGGCCTACGAACGGATTTGTTCAGACTTTGGTCAACAACGGGCAGACGACCTCTTTGTCAACAATGCCCAGCAATTACTAGATAATCATTACTTATAGGAGACCTCATGGACACGACCCAAGTAGTAGAAATCGACTTACTTCAGTTGTTGAAGAAGTTGTGGTATAGAAAATTCCAGATTATTCTGGTGTCATTGTTTTCAGCGTCAGTTGCTCTATCTCTGAGCTTGTTTGTTCTCGACCCGATTTACACCTCGACGACCAAGATTTACGTGGTTAACCAGAAAGCTGGTCAAGAAACGCTGACCGCCCAGGATTTCCAGACAGGAAATTTCTTGGTTAAGGACTACAAGGAAATCATCGTTTCTAAGGATGTTTTGTCCAATGTGATTGCCCGAGAGAAGCTTTCCATGAAAGAAGGAGGTCTTCTTTCTAAGATTTCAGTGTCTATCCCAACGGAGACACGGATTATTTCGATTTCTGTTCGTGATGGTAACCCAGAAGAAGCAGCTCGTTTGGCCAACGCCGTTCGAGAAGTGGCGGCTGAGAAAATCAAGGCCGTCACCAACGTCGAAAAAATCAATACCATAGAAGAAGCTGAGCCTTCAGAACGCCCCTCATCTCCACGTGTTCAACGCAACACCATTTTGGGCTTTTTAGTCGGTGGTTTTTTGGCGGTCGTTAGTGTGCTCTTGGCAGAAGTTTTGGACGATCGTGTTAAACGTCCAGAAGATATCGAAGAAGTTCTCGGCATGACCTTGCTCGGTATTGTGCCAGATATTGACCAACTGAAGTAGGAGGAGTCATGGCTCATTTAGAATTAGTAAGGCATCGTGCCCATGAGGTGAAGAAGACGGAGGAGTATTACAACTCTATTCGGACCAACATCCAGTTCAGCGGTGCAGATATTCGGACTATTGTGCTGACGTCGGTTCAACCTGGTGAGGGTAAGAGTACGACGTCGGTTAACCTAGCGATTTCCTTTGCCCGAGCAGGCTTTACCACCCTTTTGATTGATGCGGACACCCGCAACTCGGTCATGTCAGGGACCTTCAAGGCGACAGGCAAGATCCAAGGGTTGACATCTTACCTATCAGGTAATAGTGAGTTGTTAGAGGTCATCTGTGACACCAATGTTGAGAACCTCTCAGTTATTCCGTCAGGCCAGGTGCCACCCAACCCGACCAGCCTCTTACAGAATGCTCATTTCAACTCACTGTTGGACAATGTCAGAGAGTGGTATGATTTTGTCATTATTGACTCGCCACCGATTGGTTTGGTTATTGACTCGGCTATCATTGCCAAAAAATGTGATGCCTCTATCATCGTTACCGAATCAGGAGTCATCAAACGCCGCTTTGTGGCCAAGGCTAAGGAGCAGATGGAGCAGAGTGGTGCTCAGTTTTTAGGTGTTATCCTTAACAAGGTTGGCAACAGCATTGACAGCTACGGTTCATACGGCTCTTATGGCCAGTATGGGCAATATGGGCAGACCGCTAAACCTAAGAAACGGAAACGAAAACAAAAAAATGATTAAAGAACGAGCGGGAGGACGGTTTTTGAATAACCTAACGTCTAGAAGGCAGATTGCTATTGCAGTTGCTGGCTTGAGAGATGGGAGAGGTCTATGATTTCGATTATTGTTCCCGTTTATAATGTAGAAGCTTATTTGGTTGAATGTTTGGAAAGCCTTTTGGCTCAAACAGGTGTTGAGCTTGAAATTATTTTAGTTGATGACGGTTCAACAGATGGGTCCTTAGCGATTTGCCAAGCTTATGCAGAACGACATAGGAACATCAAACTGATTTCCCAAACAAACCAGGGGCAATCGGTGGCACGAAATGTAGGTTTAGACCATGCCAAAGGTGATTATATTTTTTTCATTGATTCGGATGATTATTTGATTGAAAATCATGCCTTAGCTGATGTCTTAGACGTGTTGGTGGCTGAGCAAGCGGATATCGTCAATATGAGTTATCGTTGGATTTATCCTGATAAGAGCGTTGATAGACCATTTTGTGATGAAGTGATTGATGGCAGGATAGCATTGACCTATCAGTTGACCAATCGGATTTCGGTTACAGTTTGGGCCAAAATGTTTCGGAAGGATATTTTAAAAGGTTACAGATTCCCTGTTGGAAAGATTTCTGAGGACCAGTTGTTTTCTTATCTAAGAACCTGTATTCACAATGTAACCAATGACTTGAACAAGCTCATTTTTGCTCACTCACCGTCAGATACTCTGGTCTACGCTTAGTATTTCTGCAAAAAGCGTCCTCAATTGGGTCAAACTTAGTCCAATCGGTTTAACATTTTTATTGTGGATACAGGTTCTAAGTTTTAAGAATAGCTGTAAAAATGTTATTCTAAATCAGATTTATTATGCTTATCGACGTTGGCATGGTAGCACCACTCATCGTCGGGACATGAGTTTACTAGATGTTTTTGATATTAAGGAGAACATCTACCGACAAGTCAGTGTATTGTATCCTGAAATGGCTAAGTACAGGACTGTCTATTTCGCCGAAACAGCTGTTATTTTGAAAAATCGTGTACAAGCAACCAAGAAGGTCTCTGAAGAATTACGAACAGCTGTTGACCAACAATTTTACACCTACTTCCCCAAATTGCTTTTTGACCCGTATGTTCGGCTTAAGACCAAGATAAATGCCATTTTGACTGCGGTCAATTTATCGAATACAGTTCGTAAACTTCTTCGCAAGTAAGCCTGGCCTTAGTGGAAGTATGCTCCAGTTCTCTGTTAGAGTGGAACTGGTTAATAATCGTGTTACTATTTTTATGATATAAAGGAGACGCATATGTCAACTATTTTAGTGACTGGTGGAACAGGTTATATTGGTTCTCATACCTGTGTGGAACTTTTGGAGGCGGGGCATGAGGTTATCGTCCTAGACAACCTTAGTAACTCTAGTGCCAAGAGTTTGGCTGTTGTTGAAGCCTTGACTGGTAAAAGGGTGACCTTCTATGAAGGGGATATTCGCAACCAGACTTGTTTGGAAGGGATTTTTGAAACCCATGAGATTGATGGTGTTATCCATTTTGCTGGTTTGAAGGCAGTTGGTGAATCCTCACAGATTCCTCTTCATTACTACGACAATAACATTTCAGGAACGGTTAATCTGCTCAAGGTGATGGCGGCCTACAACTGCAAAAACATCATCTTTAGCTCATCTGCGACGGTTTATGGTGATCCAGTAACAGTACCGATTACAGAAGACTTTGCCCTGTCGGCTACCAACCCTTACGGTCGGACCAAGTTGATGTTAGAAGAGGTCATGACTGATCTTTACAAATCTGACAAGGACTGGAATGTGGTTCTGCTCCGCTATTTCAACCCAATCGGTGCTCACGAGTCAGGGGAGTTAGGGGAAAACCCAAGGGGTATCCCAAACAACCTTTTGCCCTATGTCACTCAGGTGGCTGTCGGTAAGTTGCAGGAGTTGAGTGTTTTTGGGGATGACTATGATACGGTTGATGGAACGGGTGTCCGTGACTATATCCATGTGGTTGACTTGGCTAAGGGCCATGTGGCTGCCCTCAAGCGTTTAGCGCCAGGGACTGGTTTGTCGGTCTATAACCTGGGAACTGGTACGGGCTACTCAGTGCTAGAAATTGTGGCCGAGATGTCTAAAACGGTCGGTCGTCCTATTCCTTACAAGATTGTCCCGCGTCGTCCGGGGGACATCGCGGCTTGCTATGCTCGTGTTGACAAGGCTAAGGCAGAGCTCGGTTGGGAGGCTAGTTTCGGCATCGAACGCATGTGCCAAGACGCTTGGCGTTGGCAGAGCCAACACCCGAACGGTTTTGATGATTAAGCTCAAGAAACAAGGAAAAGAATGCTTTCATAAGGCATTCTTTTGCTATATCTAAGGGAATTGTGATATAATGGACTAGGATAATGGCTTCTTTTAGCCATTTGCTATTATTTTGACTTATAGGAGACCTCATGGACACGACCCAAGTAGTAGAAATCGACTTACTTCAGTTGTTGAAGAAGTTGTGGTATAGAAAATTCCAGATTATTCTGGTGTCATTGTTTTCAGCGTCAGTTGCTCTATCTCTGAGCTTGTTTGTTCTCGACCCGATTTACACCTCGACGACCAAGATTTACGTGGTTAACCAGAAAGCTGGTCAAGAAACGCTGACCGCCCAGGATTTCCAGACAGGAAATTTCTTGGTTAAGGACTACAAGGAAATCATCGTTTCTAAGGATGTTTTGTCCAATGTGATTGCCCGAGAGAAGCTTTCCATGAAAGAAGGAGGTCTTCTTTCTAAGATTTCAGTGTCTATCCCAACGGAGACACGGATTATTTCGATTTCTGTTCGTGATGGTAACCCAGAAGAAGCAGCTCGTTTGGCCAACGCCGTTCGAGAAGTGGCGGCTGAGAAAATCAAGGCCGTCACCAACGTCGAAAAAATCAATACCATAGAAGAAGCTGAGCCTTCAGAACGCCCCTCATCTCCACGTGTTCAACGCAACACCATTTTGGGCTTTTTAGTCGGTGGTTTTTTGGCGGTCGTTAGTGTGCTCTTGGCAGAAGTTTTGGACGATCGTGTTAAACGTCCAGAAGATATCGAAGAAGTTCTCGGCATGACCTTGCTCGGTATTGTGCCAGATATTGACCAACTGAAGTAGGAGGAGTCATGGCTCATTTAGAATTAGTAAGGCATCGTGCCCATGAGGTGAAGAAGACGGAGGAGTATTACAACTCTATTCGGACCAACATCCAGTTCAGCGGTGCAGATATTCGGACTATTGTGCTGACGTCGGTTCAACCTGGTGAGGGTAAGAGTACGACGTCGGTTAACCTAGCGATTTCCTTTGCCCGAGCAGGCTTTACCACCCTTTTGATTGATGCGGACACCCGCAACTCGGTCATGTCAGGGACCTTCAAGGCGACAGGCAAGATCCAAGGGTTGACATCTTACCTATCAGGTAATAGTGAGTTGTTAGAGGTCATCTGTGACACCAATGTTGAGAACCTCTCAGTTATTCCGTCAGGCCAGGTGCCACCCAACCCGACCAGCCTCTTACAGAATGCTCATTTCAACTCACTGTTGGACAATGTCAGAGAGTGGTATGATTTTGTCATTATTGACTCGCCACCGATTGGTTTGGTTATTGACTCGGCTATCATTGCCAAAAAATGTGATGCCTCTATCATCGTTACCGAATCAGGAGTCATCAAACGCCGCTTTGTGGCCAAGGCTAAGGAGCAGATGGAGCAGAGTGGTGCTCAGTTTTTAGGTGTTATCCTTAACAAGGTTGGCAACAGCATTGACAGCTACGGTTCATACGGCTCTTATGGCCAGTATGGGCAATATGGGCAGACCGCTAAACCTAAGAAACGGAAACGAAAACAAAAAAATGATTAAAGAACGAGCGGGAGGACGGTTTTTGAATAACCTAACGTCTAGAAGGCAGATTGCTATTGCAGTTGCTGGCTTGAGAGATGGGAGAGGTCTATGATTTCGATTATTGTTCCCGTTTATAATGTAGAAGCTTATTTGGTTGAATGTTTGGAAAGCCTTTTGGCTCAAACAGGTGTTGAGCTTGAAATTATTTTAGTTGATGACGGTTCAACAGATGGGTCCTTAGCGATTTGCCAAGCTTATGCAGAACGACATAGGAACATCAAACTGATTTCCCAAACAAACCAGGGGCAATCGGTGGCACGAAATGTAGGTTTAGACCATGCCAAAGGTGATTATATTTTTTTCATTGATTCGGATGATTATTTGATTGAAAATCATGCCTTAGCTGATGTCTTAGACGTGTTGGTGGCTGAGCAAGCGGATATCGTCAATATGAGTTATCGTTGGATTTATCCTGATAAGAGCGTTGATAGACCATTTTGTGATGAAGTGATTGATGGCAGGATAGCATTGACCTATCAGTTGACCAATAAGATTCCAGGAATGATTGGTGGCCGTCTTTTCAGAAGAGAAGTGATTGGAGATTCTCGCTTTCCTGTTGGACGGATTGCTGAAGATAGTTTGTTTTCTTATTTGACGACGAAAAGAAGTCGTCAAATGGTTGTCTCAAGTCAAATCTATTATGCCTATCGACGCTGGGATGGAAGCACTACCCATAGATTGAATCATTCCGTATTTGATGTTTTGGAAATGAAAAAAGAGGTATTTGACTTGATTGTTTCAAACTTTCCAGAATTTTCAACATATGAAGTGGCTTATTTGGCACCGGCAGTTATTAACTTGAAGAATCGGATTCAGCTAGCCAGTCAAGTTCCTAGAGACTTGCAAGTAGGGATCGACCGTTATTTTTATACTTACTTTCCTAAGTTATTGTGGGCTCCGCATATTAGATTAAAGACGAAACTTAATGCCATACTAACGGCTGTTAACCTTTCAAATGCGGTAAGACGATTCTTAGGACAATAATGTTTTGCTACAATTTTTATGGGTTGGGAGGCCAAATTTGGCACAGAACGTATGTATCAAGATGCTTAGTATTAGCAGAGCCAACTTCCCAATAGTTTTGACGATTAAGCTTAGGAAAAAGAAAGAGTATACCTTTAAAAGGGGCTTACATTTTCAATAATGAGTTAAGGTATAGAACTTTAAATCGTATTGACATTCAGTTAAAAAAGTAGAACTTGTCACAGACTCCCAAACGAAAACTTCAAATTTCGGGGGGGGGAGGGGGGTAAAAACCGAACATTCTTTTTGAGGGACGGTAAGGGACAATTAAAGGAGAATGAACGAATGAATCGACAGTTTAAAAGAGGAATTTTGATGGTTTTAGATGCCGTTATGATTTTACTTTCCCTCTTATTTAGTGCCTTGTTTATGAAGGATTTGGCTTCTAATCTGTCAAGCTATTTTCCCATATCGGTGGGCATTGTTTTGGTGAGTTACCTTGTGATTGCAAATTATTTGCGTGTCTTTTCGATTATAACTCGCTTTACGAGTCATAAGAATGTTTTTAGTATTGCTTTAGCGGTACTGCTATCCTGTGGTTTATTGGGGATTGTTCTCAGCCTTACTCAGGAGCAATGGAGTCAACGTTTTCTATTTCTTTCAGCGGTATTTTCCATCATTCTGATTGTAACACCTCGTCTGATTTGGCGACTGATTAAGGAGCCTTCTGGGGGCAAGCGTCGCGAACAGGGACGTAAGCGAACCCTCGTTGCAGGAGCAGGTAAGGGGGGACAACTGTTTATTAGAACGGTTGAGTCATCATCGACAGATATTGAAGTTATCGGAATTATTGATGGTGATGTCAATAAGCACGGTACCTATCTTGAAGGGAAAAGGGTTCTTGGTAGTCGCCATGACCTGCCTCGTCTGGTAAATGAATTAGAGATTGATCAAGTTACCATTGCTATCCCGTCCTTATCCAAGGAGGAACGTGAAAAATTGATTGACCTCTGTAACGAAGTCGGGGTTGAAGTCAATACCATGCCAGCAGTTGAGGATGTGATTTCAGGCAAGCTATCTGTTGCGACCCTGAAAAAAGTAGAGATTGCGGACCTCTTGGGGCGTTCAGAAGTTATTCTTAATCAGGATGACCTGGGTACTTATTTTGCAGAGAAAACTGTTTTGGTAACAGGTGCTGGCGGTTCAATCGGTTCAGAAATTTGTCGTCAAGTTTCCTTGTTTTCTCCCAAACGTTTGCTGCTCTTGGGACATGGTGAAAACTCGATTTACCAAATTCATCGTGAACTGACAGGCAAGTATCAGGGCCAGATAGAAATTATTCCAGTTATTGCTGATATCCAGGACAGAGACCTCATTTTTGAGGTGATGGCAACCTATCAGCCCGATATTGTTTACCACGCAGCAGCCCATAAACATGTGCCTCTGATGGAATACAACCCACGCGAGGCGGTTAAAAATAATATTTTTGGCACCAAAAATGTGGCTGAAGCCGCCAAAGCTGCCAAGGTGGCTAAATTTGTCATGGTTTCCACTGATAAGGCTGTTAACCCGCCTAATGTCATGGGGGCTACCAAACGGGTTGCTGAAATGGTTGTGGCCAATCTCAACAGCGAGAATGGTACGCAATTTTCAGCGGTACGGTTTGGTAATGTCTTGGGCAGTCGAGGCAGTGTTGTGCCCCTCTTTGAGGAGCAGATTGCCAAAGGTGGGCCAGTAACAGTGACCGATTTCCGAATGACCCGCTATTTTATGACCATTCCAGAAGCTAGTCGCTTGGTTATCCAGTCAGGTTATCTGGCTAAAGGTGGTGAAATCTTTGTCTTGGATATGGGTGAACCAGTCTTGATTAGAGATTTGGCCAAGAAGGTCATCAAGTTGAGTGGTCATCGGATTGAAGACATTGGAATTGTTGAGACAGGTATTCGACCAGGTGAAAAGTTGTACGAAGAGTTGCTGACAGGAGACGAATTGGTTGGTGAACAAGTTCATCATAAGATTTTTGTTGGCAAAGTCCAGAACAAGGAGAAGGCTGTGGTTGAAGCCTACATTAGCAGCCTCTTGTCCTTATCGACAGAGGAGTTAAAAGAAAGCTTGATTGCTTTTGCAAAACAGGGGTAAGAAATGATATATGTTATGTTGAAACGGTTGGTTGATTTTTTAGTAGCCGCAGTTGCCATTCTTGTTTTTAGTCCGATTTTAGTCGCTATTGCGGTATGGATTAAGCTGGATTCAAAAGGTCCAGTCATCTTTAAGCAAAAACGTGTCGGTCGCCATAAGGAACACTTTAACATTTATAAGTTTCGGACCATGTATACGGATGCACCAGCCGATATGCCGACCCACTTGGTGGCTGACCCCTCGGCGATGATTACCAAGGCAGGAGCTTTTTTAAGGAAAACCAGTTTGGACGAGTTGCCACAGCTTTTTAATATCCTTAAAGGAGAAATGGCCATCGTCGGTCCTCGTCCAGCTCTTTGGAATCAGTACGATTTGATTGCTGAGCGAGACAAGTACGGTGCCAATGCCATCCGTCCAGGTTTGACGGGTTGGGCTCAGATTAACGGCCGTGACGAATTAGAAATTGACGTCAAAGCCAAACTAGATGGGTACTACGTCCAAAACATGAGCTTAGCTCTCGATATCAAGTGTTTTTTAGGGACATTTTTAAGTGTCTTTAGAAGCGAAGGTGTTGTTGAGGGTGGAACAGGCCAAGGGAAAAGGAGTTGATGATGAAATGTGTTCTCATTACAGGGGCCAATAGTTATATCGGTCGCTCGTTTATGAACTATGTTGACGGCGATTCTGATTTTTTTGTGGAGGAGCATGACCTTCAAAGGAATGATTGGGCTCAAAAAGATTTTTCAAGCTATGATACTATTTTTCATGTTGCTGGGATTGCTCATTTTTCCAAAGATCCTAGTAAGAAAGACCTTTACTATCAAGTTAACACAGACTTGACGACAGCTGTTGCCCAAAAAGCCAAAGCTGAGGGTATAGCACAGTTTGTCTTTATGAGTAGTATTATTGTTTATGGTGATAGTACAGCTAAAGAGCGAGTGATTACTAGGGAGACGGAGCCAATTCCGAGTGATTTCTATGGTGATAGTAAGTTACAGGCTGAAAAAGCACTCAATCAGTTGGCAGATGAGGCATTCAAGGTCACTATTCTTCGACCACCGATGATTTATGGCAAAAACTCTAAAGGAAATTATCCTAGGTTATCCAAGTTGGCACGTTTGACACCTGTTTTTCCCAACATAGAAAATCAACGTAGCATGCTCCACATTGATAATTTGTGTGAGTTTTTAAAGCAGGTCATGCTTAGACAAGAAACTGGTGTCTTTTTCCCTCAGAACAAGGATTACATCTGTACATCTAACCTTGTTCAAGAGATTGCTAAGGTTCATGGCAAAAAGATTTATCAGACAAGGGTCTTTAACCCTCTGATTCATCTTCTTTTTGGTTTTGATAGTATGAAGAAATTGTTTGGCAACATGGTCTACTCTAAAGAATTAAGTCAATACGATTTTGATTATCATGTGAAAACTTTTGAAGAATCGGTGATTTCGACTGAGAGTAGGTAGTGGCATTGAAAAAGCATATTTTAGTTATTTCTCAATATTTTTATCCCGAGGAATTTAGAATCAATGACATGTGCCAAGAATGGGTCAAGCGTGGGTATCAAGTGACGGTCGTCACTGGAATTCCTAATTACCCTCAAGGTGAGTTTTATGAAGGTTATAGCCATACCTCAAAACGTTTTGAGACTTGGCAGGGAATTGATATTATTCGCTTGCCCATTCGTGCACGCCAAAAAGGTTCTCTTAATCTCATTCGGAATTACCTGTCCTTTGTTGTAGAAGGCTACAAATGGGTTAAGCAAACGCAACTTCAAGCAGATTTAGTTTACACGTTTGAGGTATCTCCGATGACTCAGGCTTTGGTGGGAATCAAGTATGCGAAAATGCGGGGGGTCCCCCATTACTTGTACGTCACGGATTTATGGCCGGAGAATGTTGCCATTATCACAGGCATAACAAATAAATACTTGTTGTATCCGATTCAAAAAATGGTTGACTACATTTATCATAATAGTCAGCGAATCTTTACGAGTTCTAAGAGTTTTATGGCTCCGATTTATCGAAGAGGTGTTGAGGCTGACAAGGTTGAATTTTGGCCTCAATATGCCGAGGATTACTATAAACCCGTA
This sequence comes from Streptococcus sp. ZY171113, assembly GCF_057748235.1. Lineage (NCBI taxonomy): Bacteria > Bacillati > Bacillota > Bacilli > Lactobacillales > Streptococcaceae > Streptococcus > Streptococcus sp. ZY171113. The sequence continues at coordinate 1,723,729 of NZ_CM173243.1, read as the reverse complement.
GCGGTAGTTGATGAGAGCGTTCGAGAACACTTTGATACGGAACGGTTTAATATTGTATTTGCAGGTAATATCGGTTATGCTCAAGGTCTAAGTACCCTAGTTGAGGTCGCCAATCAGTTAAAAGAAAAAGGACGAGCAGTTACTTTTGTCTTAATAGGTGATGGTCGTTATAAGGAGTTGCTCCAAAGGGAAGTTAGTGATCAAAAATTGGAGTCCAATTTCCTGTTCATTGACAGAAAACCTGCCCAACAAATTCCTGCTTACCTGGCAATGGCTGATGCTCTATTGATTTCATTATCTAAGAGTGAGGTGTTCTCAATAACAATTCCTTCTAAGACGCAATCCTGTTTGGCCTGCGGGAAACCAATTCTAGTATCAGCTGATGGAGAAGTTCAAGATATTATTTTGGAAGCAGGGGCTGGTTTTGGAAGTCCTGCCGAAGATGCTAATCAGTTGACCTTGACGATTGAAAGATTACTAGCTATGTCTACCGAGGAGAGAGAAAAACTAGGCCATTCAGCCCTGGAGTATTCTCGAAAGGTATTCAATAAAGAAAAACTCTTAAATCGCTTAGATGAAGTATTTATGGGAGGGTAGCTCTTGAAAGAACAAAAAGTTAGTCTTAACGATAATTATTTTGATATTATTAGACTCGTTGTTGCTTTTATCATTTTATTAGGGCATTTTTTGGGTCATTTCAGAATAGATAATCCTATTATCCATAAAATGGCCTACATTGTTAGAGGGGTTCCGCTGTTTTTCTGTTTAAGTGGCTTTCTGGTGGCACGGTCAGTTGAACGTTATCCTCTCAAAGAATTTTGGGTGAGACGATTTTTTAGGATATTTCCTGCACTTTGGATTTGTGTCTTGCTTAATGTGATGATTATTATTTTTGGAGCAGGATTCTACCCAACGCTAAAAGAGTTGGTTCTATATTTGATAACCCAATTAACAGTTTTCCAGTTTTATACAGGAAGTTGGTTAAGCCAGTACGGAGTAGGAGTTCCGAACGGTGCCTTATGGACAATTACTGTCGATATCCAATTTTATATTTTAGTTTATTGGTTTGCTAAACGATTAAAAGATGCATCTGTCAAAATTTGGGTGCTCCTCTTATCATCCTTAGCAATTCTTGCGATAGTTTTAGAGAAGCTTCATACTCTCTATCCAGAAATTATTTATAAGTTATTATCGGTATCTATTCTGCCATTCCTTTATATCTTTTTATTTGGAATGATGGTTTATTATAAAAGGAATATTATTATTCCAAACTTGAGCAAATATTGTTTTCCGATTGTTATACTTTATATTGTTTGGAATTTTCTCCCATCACATTTAACGGTAATGTTTGAAGGTGTACGTTATAATGTGATAACGACCTTTCTATTGATGATTGCATTGTTTGCCCTTGCTTATTCGGGTAAGGGAAAACGGTTGAAAGTAGATTATTCTTATGCGTTCTACCTTTACCATATGGTTGTTCTAAATGCGATTCATCATTTTTACATTAGTCGGTTAGAAAATAATTTGTTTGCTGTTATGATGTTTTTGATAACAACTATCTTGACATCTGTGTTTGCTTTTCTATCAGTTCATATTGTTGATAAGAAACTATCGCTTCCTTTGGAAAAGCGTTACTTTATTAAAAAAGGAGAATAATCATGTCAGATTTTAAAGACAAAACCTTACTTATTACAGGAGGAACAGGCTCATTTGGTAACACTGTTCTGAATGGTTTTTTGAAAACCGATATTGCTGAGATTAGAATTTTTTCTCGTGATGAGAAAAAACAAGACGATATGCGTCATGAATACCAAGCTAAATTCCCTGAATACGCAGATAAGATTAAATTTTATCTAGGTGATGTACGGGATATTCAGTCAGTTCGAAATGCCATGTATGGTGTGGATTTTGTTTTCCACGCAGCAGCCCTAAAACAGGTGCCATCATGTGAATTTTTCCCAATGGACGCTGTCAAAACAAATGTTATCGGGACAGAAAATGTCTTGACAGCTGCCATTGATGCAGGTGTCAAGTCTGTTATCTGTTTGTCAACAGATAAGGCTGCCTACCCAGTAAATGCTATGGGGACTTCTAAAGCGATGATGGAGAAAGTCATTGTTGCTAAGAGCCGCACCGTGAGTGAGGAAAAAACAAAAATCAACTGCACCCGTTATGGTAACGTTCTTTGCTCCCGTGGTTCAGTTGTACCACTGTGGATTGAACAAATCCGAGAAGGTAAGCCGATTACCATCACTTCTCCAGATATGACTCGTTTTGTCATGTCCTTGCCAGAGGCCGTTGATTTGGTGGTGTTTGCCTTCCGTCATGGTAACAGTGGTGATATTCTTGTTCAAAAAGCACCAGCTTGTACTATTGAAACATTGGCCAAGGCAACGACGGAGATTTTTGCTCCTGGTCATGAAATTAAAATTATCGGTATTCGTCATGGTGAAAAGATGTATGAGACCTTGTTGACCAATGAAGAGTGTGCTAATGCCATTGATATGGGCGATTTTTATCGAGTACCATCAGACAAGCGTGAACTGAACTACGATAAGTACTTTAGCGAAGGTAACGCAGAAAGAAATGTTCTGACAGAATTTAATAGTAACAACACAACTTTGATGTCTGTGGAAGAAGTTAAGGAGAAGTTGTTGAGCTTGGATTATATTCAAGAAGTTTTGGCAACATGGGGAGACCGCTAATGAAATTTTTAGTTCTAGGCTGTAATGGTATGGCTGGCCACATCATCTCACTTTATCTGAAAGAACAAGGGCATGATGTGTTAGGCTTTGCGAGAACACCGTCAGAATTGGTCGATTCTGTCGTCGGAGATGTTACAGACACAGCCTTTTTGACAGAGGTTATCGGCAAGGATAAATTTGATAGTGTGATCAACTGTGTTGGATTGTTAAATGAGTTTGCAGAGAACAACCATGCTGATGCCGTCATGATTAATGCTTACTTGCCACACTTTTTGGCCAAAGTCACAGCAGGCACCAAAACACAGGTTATTCAGATGAGTACGGACTGTGTGTTTTCTGGAAAAGAAGGGCAATACACCGAAGAGTCTGTTCCCAATGGCACCCTCTTCTACGATAAATCTAAAGCTCTTGGTGAATTAGACGATGATAAAAACATCACCTTGAGAAATTCCATTGTTGGACCAGATATCAATCAAAATGGTATTGGCCTACTAAACTGGTTTATGAAACAAGAAGGACCAGTAAAAGGCTTTGAAAAAGCTATTTGGACAGGGCAAACAACCTTACAATTGGCTAAAACGATGGAACAAGCTGCACTCAGACGTGCTAATGGCCTCTACAACACTGTACCAAGTACTTCAATTACCAAATACGATTTATTACACTTGTTTAACACTCACATCAGAAAAGATCAAATCGATATCACCAAGGAGAGCAGTTTTTCCGCTGATAAATCGTTGGTCCGAACTCGTTTTGAAGGATTTGATTACGAAATTCCCAGCTACGATGTGATGGTGAAAGAACTCGCCGAGTGGATGAGAGACCACAAAGAACTTTACCCACATTACGACCTCTAGGAGAGAAGAAATGCCGGAAATCAAAAAATTAAAGTTGATGACACTGTTGGGAACCCGCCCAGAAATCATTAAAATGTCAGAAATCATCAAAAAATGTGACCAGTACTTTGATCATGTTATTGTTCATACCGGTCAAAACTATGATTATACCCTAAACGAGGTGTTTTTCAAAGAACTCGGCTTACGTGAACCAGACCACTACCTCGGTGTCGTCGGAGATAACATTGGTCATACCATGGGAAATGTTATTGCTAAGTCTTATGATATTTTATCAGAGGTAAAACCAGAAGCTCTTATCGTTTTGGGTGACACCAATTCATGCCTATCGGTAATTGCTGCCAAACGTCTTAAAATTCCAGTTTTCCATATGGAAGCTGGAAACCGTTGTAAGGACGAGAACCTACCAGAAGAAGTTATCCGTCGAATTGTTGATATTACAAGTGATGTCAACCTCTGTTATTCAGAAAATGCTCGACAATACATTCTAGATTCTGGTGTAAAACCAGAGTACACCTATGTTGTCGGTTCTCCGATGGCAGAGGTTCTCGATAAAAATAGAGATGCCATTGAAGCAAGTGACGTTCTTGACCGCTTAGGTTTGACTTCGAAAGGTTACATTCTATTGTCCGCTCACCGGGAAGAAAATATTGATATTGAGAAAAATTTCTTTTCGTTGATGAATGCTGTTAATGCCTTGGCAGAGACCTACGATATGCCGATTTTATACTCATGTCACCCAAGGTCTAAGAAATTTATTGAGTTGCGTGGATTTGAATTTGACCGACGTGTCATTCAGAATCAGCCCTTAGGTTTCTTTGACTATAATAAATTGCAACAAGAGGCCTTTTGTGTGGTTTCTGATAGCGGTACGCTACCTGAGGAGAGTGCTTACTTTAATTTTCCAGCAGTATCTGTTCGGACCTCAACAGAGAGACCAGAAGCAATGGAAAAAGGTGTCTTTACAATTGGTTCAATCAGTGAGGAACAGGTTCTCCAAGCGGTCAACGTTGCCGTTGGTCTGAATGATGAAGGGGCCTTTGCAAGTGATGTTCCAGCATACGTTGATAATAACGTTAGCACAAAAGTTGTGAAGATTATCCAAAGTTATGTTGGTATTATCAATAAAATGGTATGGAGAAAAGATTAGTGCAAGAACCAAAAATTGATTTTGTCATGATTTGGGTAGATGGCAATGATCCAGAATGGCGACAAGAACGTCAATCTTATGAGCCGAACCTTAAAAAGAGCGATGACAATAGCACTCATCGGTACCGTGACTGGGATAATTTACAGTATTGGTTTCGGGGGGTGGAAACTTTCTGCCCTTGGGTCAATAAGATTCATTTTGTCACTTGGGGCCACCTGCCCAAATGGTTGGATACTTCAAATCCTAAGCTAAATATTGTTAAGCATAGTGATTTTATTCCTGAGCACTATTTACCAACCTTCTCCAGTCATACCATTGAGCTTAATCTTCATCGTATAGAGGGGTTGGCAGAGCAATTTGTCTACTTTAACGATGATACTTTTCTACTAAAATCGCTTAAGCCAAATTTTTTCTTTAACCATGGTAAACCATGTGATTCAGCCGTTCTAACGGCTCATTGTTACAACATGGAAGACATGTATATCATGGCACCGTTTCGCGATATTGGGGTTATTAATAATGCCTTTAATATGCGGGAAGTGATTAAGAAAAACCCATTTGGGTGGTTTAATTACAAATATGGTATTGATAACCTAAGAACCCTGTTCTTACTAGCAGCACCGCGGTTCCCTGGAATGCTTCAACAGCATTTGCCGGTTTCTTTTTTGAAATCAACCTTCAAAGAGGTTTGGGAACGTTATGAGGATATCCTTGATGAAACGTGTCGCAATCGTTTTAGGCAGATGACAGATGTTAACCAATGGGTCTTTAAAGAATGGCAGCTGGCAAGTGGTAATTTTTACCCACGTTCCCTGAAAGTCGGAAAATCAATTCCAGCTTATCATATTGACGAAGCAGTGTCCTGCATTAGAAAACAAGAAGTTCCGATGATGTGCTTGAACGACACGGAGATGACGGACGCTGAATTTGAGCGGTGTGTTGCATTGATAAAAGAAAGCTTTGAGGCAATTTTGCCGAAAAAATCTTCTTTTGAAAAGGTTGTAGGGGGTTACTAATGTTTAGAGTTAGTAGTGTGACCTTAATGGAGTGGAGCTTTGGCTTATTCCTAATTCCTATGTTGCTTCCACTTGTATCAGTTAACTTGGGTGTATACAATTTATTTGTTTTATTGAGTTTTTTCTTGTTTCTATGTGCGATTTTTATGCATAGAAAGCTTGATATACGCATTCTCTTAGCCTTGGTGATTAGTTTAGGTGTGGTTAGAGTTCTCCATATTGGCGAATGGCAGCTAAACTATTCATTTTTGACATCAGTATTTATTGCTTTCCAGTTTCTTTTTCCCTTGTTTTGGTTGAGTCATATCGCAAGTCAAGGGGCATTGAGAGAGCAAATATCGTTCAAAAAAATCAAATCATGGTTCCAAATGTTACTGATAGTAACCTTGCTGACGACAATAATTGGTAACTTACGATATAATATCCCATCACGATTCTTAGCGACATCAACTCTGGATAGTTCACTAAAAATTTTATATCGGCTGCAGAATATAGGGAGTTTTGGGTTTTCTTATTTACTATTGTTTATGGTTCCGTTGTTTCTATACCTTTATAAAAATAGTAGATTAAAGCGTTACCTCCTTTTATTTTCATTAACCGTACTTTGTGCTATCGAAACACAATACACAAGCCTTATTCTATTGTTGCTTCCAGCTACGGTGCTGTCTTATACAATTGGTTTAAAGGCAGTAACCAAATTTTTCGTGATTTTATTTAGCTTATTGCCATCAATCGTTGTTTACCTTAATTTAGATACCATTTTCAATTACTTGATTCGCTTATTTTCGAATTATGCCAGTGTTCAGATTAGGATTATTGAAATTTATCGCTTATTGACTAACTCTTCTGATTTAGGTAGTGATATTGGAGAGAGGCAGCGTCTCTATCAAATGAGTCTAGAGAGTTTTAGTGCTAATCCTCTCTATGGGGCCAGAGATCCCCTATCTGTTGGAGGGCATTCACAGGTACTAGACTTATTAGGTAGCTCAGGTTTAGTGGGAGTAGCATTAGTGCTATTATTGGTGCTAATATTTACTTATCTACTGAGTGGTATGTCTAGGAGAGTGCCAAAAACAGGGAAAACGATTCTCCAACTCAATGCTTTACTATTCGTAGTTTTATCAATTATTAATCCTGTTTTTACATCGACTCAGTTAGGTTTGGTTATCCCAATTTCTTATATATTTATTTATTCCTTAGGAGAAGAGTAGCGAATGAAATTTGTCAGTTTTCATGATAGTGGTAGATACGCAGAGGAGAAGAGGGTTTTTTCTCCAGCGACTGCTGCTGTTGTTGATTATTTAGCCAATATTGCGGTTCAATTAGGGGAGAAAGCAGAGATTATCTCAGCTGCAGAAACGAGACACGAGTCGGGATTTTATCCTTTTCGGAGTGAGAGCATTCGGGAAGGGGTGACCCTAACCCAGGCGAGTAGCCGAGGCCATCGCAACCCCCTGCTGAGAGAACTTGGGAAAATTAGGAACCGACTATGGTTGACCTGGTACTTGATGAAGACATGTGATGCGAATGAAACGGTTTTTTTCGTTGATTCTCCTGTCCTTTATGAACCACTACTCTTGTTTCGTTTATGGGCAAAGTACCGAAATATTGAGATACTTTATTTTGCCTCAGAAATTTTTCAAGAAATTATCCCCATGTCGCCATTAAAGAAAAAAATGGAATGGTATTTGTTTGAAAAAGCAGAGAAATTAATTGTCTCTACGGAACTTTTGAATCAAAAAATCAATCCGACTAATCGCCCATATGCGATTCTCAATGGCACTTATCAGGTGATGCCGGAGTATGGTGAACAATTTGAGGATGACTTCATTCATTTGGTTTATGCGGGTGTTATCAACAGCACCAAGGGTTCTGGGCAGGCTGTTGGTTTAGCAGCCCATCTACCTGAACGTTATAAAATTCATATTCTAGGTTTTGGAGAAGATGAAGATGTTCAACAGCTAAAAGAGAGCATCGAGCAGTCCAACCGTCAGAATGTGTGTCAAGTGGTCTATGAGGGCATCTTATCAGGCGATGATTACAGTCGTTTCTTACAGAAGTGCCATCTAGGCTTGTGTCCACAAAATTTAGATGAGGCCTATAATGATTCGTCCTTCCCATCTAAAATTTTAAGTTACCTCTCCAATGGTTTAAGGGTCTTGTCGGTAGACTTGCCAGCGATTCGGACTTCACAAGTCGGAGACTTGCTCTATTTTTCTACCTCGGATCAACCGAAGGACCTGGCAGAGGCAGTTCAGGCTATCGACTGGTCCCAACCTTATGACAGTCGTCATTATATTCAACAGATGCACCAAGAGTTTGTTGAAGCATTTAGGAAGTTAATGTAAAATGAAGAAAATCATATTATTGCATCATGTCTCTGGCTTAGGCGGAGGTACAAAAAGTTTATTTGATGTGGCCATGATGTTAAAGGAAACTTATCAAGTGCTACTAGCCGTTCCTAATGGTAGTCGAGAGATTGTCGAACAAGCAGAAGTCCTTGGCTTAGACACTTACGAAATAAAAGCCCCAATTCCATCAGTTAATATTTATTCTGGGCGACCAAGTTACTTGAGTCGCTATTTTTGGAACACGCTCTTTCGTTTCAAGCAGGTGAAAGTATTGGTTGATGAGCTCATGTCGCTTGAACCCGACTGCATTTTTTATAACACCTCTGTGATTGCACCGATTGCTAAATTTATTCCTGAACAGGTCATCAATATTGGAATTGTTCGTGAAACCTTTACAAAAAATCCTTTGAATAAAATTTTTAAGGCTATTTACGAGAACCATTTTGCTGGTGTTGCTTATATTGCGGCACATGAGAAAGATTATTTAGCCTTATCCCGCCCCCATCAATTAGTTGTTCCAGATTGTTTGGACCCCAATGATATCAAAAGATTAGATGCAGGAGACGTCCGGCAAAAACACCAGTTAGCTAAGGAACGTTTTGTTGGCCTGTTTATGGGTGGAACCATTCAAATCAAAGGGCTGGATGTGCTTTTGAAAGCTATTGAACAATTGGATGATGATAGCCTATTTTTTGTCGCAGGAAAAGTTGACCAATCCCTCTTGTCCTGGTCACATCTGCTAAAGCATGCCTATCAGTTGTCTTATGTGCAGTTTTTGCTTTCTGTTAAGAAGCGTCTGCATAAATTGATGGCAGCAGACAAGGTGCGATTAACCGGCTTTACCCAAGGTATCGCCGAATACATGACAATGGCTAATGTGATTGTGTTTCCGTCCACTGCAGCCCATCAGCCTAGACCAGCTATTGAGGCAGGCCATTTTTCAAAACCTGTGATTTTATCGGACTATGAGGCAACTCAAGAATATTTTCAAGATGGCTACAATGCTTTGACGTTTGAACCTAAAAACGCTAGTGACTTAGCTCGAAAACTAACCTTGTTAAAGAACGATGTAGCTTTACAAGCCCGTCTAGGGGCTAATAATTACCGTGCGTCAGAGGAATGGCACCATTACAGCAAAACGCAGGATGAGTTGAATCAATTTTTTGAGGCTATTTTGAAGTAAAGGAGCAAAGAAATGGGGAAATTTTTACTCTCTGTTGTCATACCAACTCGAAATCGTGCTGTCTATGCTGAGCAGTCTATTCGTCAAGTATTAGCACAGTTATCGGATGATTGTCAGATTGTTATTCAGGACAATAGTGATCAGCCCACCTTGAGGGAACAAATAGATGATTTGTTGATGAGAGATAATATCACCTATCATTATTCAGATAGTCCCTTGTCATTTGTTGATAACTTCGATCAGGCTCTGTCTTTGGTTGAGGGCAGGTATGTCTGTATGATTGGTGATGATGATGGTGTGACTAGCTTTTTAAGACCAGCAGCCCTATGGGCAGAGCAGCAAGGGATTCAGGCTATTCGGCCTTCGTTGGACCTTGTTTATTTTTGGCCAGATTCTAAAGTATATAGTCCAGATAAGGACAATGGAAATCTAAGAATCACATCGTCTAATACCCATATCTGGACTATTGACACTAAGAAATCACTTAAAAGACTCTTGAATGATGGTGGTCTGGACTATTTAGATAAAGAAATGGTCAAGATTTATCATGGTTTAGTCTCTTATGACTTGCTAAAACAGATTAAGGATAAGACAGGAAAATTTGTTGGCGGTCTCTCTCCAGACATTTATTTATCAATGGCATTAACCCTATTGGCTGATCGGCCATGTGTGACCCTAGGCATTCCATTAACTATTTCTGGTATTTGCTCATCAAGTGGCTCGTCCTCGTCAGCGACGGGAGCCCACACAGGTAAGTTAGAAGATGCTCCTCATTTTAATGGTCATGAGAACTACCAATGGGATGAACGTGTTCCGCGTCTTTACAGTGTCGAGACAATCTGGGCAGACTCAGCTTTAGCAGCTGTCAAAGACCTAGACCCGACTCTTCTATCAGGCTATCAGAGCTTTCCGCTACGCTACCGGCTGAGCGGTCTTTATCCTCAGTTTTCGGCGGTCATTCCAGTTGAACAAGGAGATGGTGTTAGACGATTTTTTTACTCGTTTGAACGTATTGGAAATCGAGTGATGAAATCCATCCGTTATCGGCTGGCTAGAAAAAAGGTTTTACAGTTTTCGGAGATTGAAAGCATTCATCAAGCTTCAGAATTGATTGAAAGTCATCTACAAGCAGTCTATAAAGAATTTGAGGACAAACATATTGAAGACTAAAAAATTACATGTCAATGCTCTGTTAAATATGTTACGAACCGTCCTTACCATACTGTTTCCCCTTATTACCTTACCTTATATCAATAGAATTTTGGGGATTGAGAATGTCGGTAAAATCAATTTTGTGTCAAGTTACATGAGCTACTTTATCCTCTTATCTGGTTTAGGGATACCGGCTTATGCAGTGAGGGAAGGGGCAAAGGTTAAGGATAGCAAAGAAAAGCTATCAAAGCTGGTTAGTCAACTCTTTTCTTTGAATGTCTTGGCAACAGGAATAGCTTATTTGCTACTTTTTCTATCGATTTTTTTCATTGATAGCCTGAAGGATTACCTGTTATTGTTAATCATTCAATCAATAACCATTCTTGGGACAACGATTTCTGTATCTTGGTTTTTTACGATTATAGAGGACTTCTTATATGTTACCTTAAGAACAATTCTTTTTCAAATTGTATCCATTCTATTGATTTTTCTCTTTGTGCATACTCGAGAGGACTTACTTAATTATGCTTGGATTCTAGTTGTTTCGCAATCAGGTTCAAGTATTTTAAACTTTTTATACTTAAGAAGGTTTGTTGATCTCAGATTGACACTAAATTTGGAGCTTAAGAAACATTTTAAACCGATTTTTATCTTATTTGCGACTTCGGTTGCCATGGTTATTTATGTTAACTCAGACATGACCATGCTTGGTTTTTTATCAGGGGATTATGAAGTCGGTTTGTATGCAACCTCGGTGAGGATTTATACAATTGTCAAAAATATCTTGGCCTCTTTATTGGCTGTGACGACACCAAGGTTGTCCTATTATTTGATTCGCCAAGAATCTGAAAAATTTGATCAAGTTGTGGAGAAAACTTGGCAGTACCTAATTATAGTCATGCTGCCCGTCATTGTTGGGCTTTACCTCTTGTCTGATAAAATCATTCTTTTCATAGCGGGTGAGTCCTTTATTCCTGCGAGTATGAGTTTGCAGATTTTAGTACTAGCTATCTTTTTCGCTTTATTGGCGACATTTTTATCGACTTGTCTCTTGTTACCCAAAAGTCAAGAGTCCAAGATTTTAAAGGCGACATTTTATAGTGCTGTCTTGAATATTGGTTGTAATTTTTTCTTGATTCCGCTATTTCATCAAAACGGTGCTGCCTGGACCACAGTCTTAGCTGAATTACTAGTAGCCTTCTATTTGTTAAAGGCTTCTGGATTTAAATTGCTAACTTATTGGCGTTTTTATTTGAAACTCCTATTGGCTACTGCTATAATGGGTGGGGGAGTCTATGTTTTTATAAGCAGTGTTGATAGTGTTATATACTCTATTTTAATTTCTTCTATTTGGGGTGTAATAATTTATTTTTTAGTCTTATATCTGCTAGGTGTTGAAATTGTTATCTCTTATTTTTCAAAAATAGGGATGCGAATTACTGATAGCAAATAGCTATAATAAAGTCTCAGAAGTGTGTACTAGAGATTTCCGAAAATATATGTCTAGTCGTCCCTTATTAGAGTAATGGAAATCAAGGAGATATGTATAGTTATTGTAATGGAATTAAAGCTGAGTATATTTAAACATTTGAATAAGGAGAAATTATGTCACAATATGATTATTTAGTTGTGGGAGCTGGTCTCTTTGGTGCAGTCTTTGCCCATGAAGCCGCCCTCAAGGGTAAAAAAGTTAAGGTCATTGAAAAACGTGACCACATTGCGGGAAACATCTACACCCGCGAAGAAGAAGGTATCCAGGTTCACCAATAAGGTATCCAGGTTCACCAATATGGTGCGCATATCTTTCACACCTCTGACAAGGCCCTCTGGGACTATGTCAATCAGTTTGCGGAGTTCAACCGCTACACCAACACGCCAGTAGCTAACTACAAGGGCGAGATTTACAACCTGCCCTTCAACATGAACACCTTTAACAAACTGTGGGGTGTGGTGACGCCTGCTGAGGCTGAAGCGAAAATTGCTGAGCAGCGTGCGGTTTTGGGTGGTAAAACCCCAGAAAACCTGGAAGAACAAGCCATTTCTCTGGTTGGTACAGACATCTATGAAAAATTGATTAAGTCTTACACAGAGAAACAGTGGGAGAAGCCGTGTACAGAATTGCCAGCCTTCATCATTCGCCGCTTGCCAGTTCGTCTGACCTACGACAACAACTACTTCAACGACAGCTACCAGGGGATTCCTATCGGTGGTTATACCCAAATCGTTGAGAAGATGTTGGCCCATGATAACATTGACGTTGAAACAGGTGTGGATTTCTTTGCTAACAAGGACCAGTACCTGGCAGACTACCCTAAAGTGGTTTTCACGGGTATGATTGACGAGTTCTTCGACTATGAATTGGGCGAGTTGGAATACCGGAGCCTGCGCTTTGAGACCGAAACCCTGGATATGGAAAACTATCAGGGGAATGCCGTGGTCAACTACACAGACGCAGAGACACCATTTACCCGCATCATTGAGCACAAGCACTTTGAATTTGGTACCCAGCCTAAGACAGTGGTTACTCGCGAGTATTCTAAAACCTGGACCCGTGGCGATGAGCCATACTACCCTGTTAACAACGACCGCAACAACCACCTCTATAAGGCCTACAAGAAATTGGCTGAGGCTCAGGAAAACGTGATTTTCGGTGGGCGTCTGGGTCACTACCGTTACTACGACATGCACCAGGTCATCGATGCTGCCTTGACTTGTGTCAGAAATGAATTGAACGGGAATGAGCAGAAGTGAGTAAGGTAAGAATTATCGAGTAAGTAATGGCTATTGTTACTAATGAATCAACTTTTTTATCAGAAGAGAATTTTTCTCTTTGAGGAGTTGTTATTTTAGAAAAGGGAGATAGAATGGATTATTGTATTGAAATTTCAATAGGTGGCAAGTTTCATCACGCAGGTACTAAGGCTCCGGAAGATATTATATCAATTTGTCGGGATTTGGGGATGACAGTTTATCCTATTCAAATAAAAATAGGAAAATTGAATATTTTTCAAAAGATTTATTGGAGCTTTCTTATACCGTTAATTTACTTTGGTAAGCTGTATTTAATGGTGGAAAGGGGGGATAATTTACTATTTCAGAATCATACGGACATTAGTAGGTTGGGGAAAGTGTTTCTTCGCCTCATCCAAAGGAAAGGAATTAAGTTAACAACTCTGATACATGATCTAAACAGTCTAAGAGCTTTTGGAGAGATTGAACAGAGGGAAATACAAGCAATAGACTTATATGATAAAATTATCGTTCATAATGACTGCATGAAAACATATCTTATTGAAAAAGGGATAGTTGATAATAAGCTTGTGGTATTGGAAATTTTTGATTACCTTACAGATTCGATAGTCACTGATATTAGAGAAGTAGATCAGCCGTTAACGATTGCTGGAAACTTAGTTCCTCAGAAAAGCTCGTATATATACCAAATGGTAGAATGCAACCCAGATTTACAAGTCAATTTATATGGTGTTGGTTTGGATGAGGAACGACTGGCAGTTAATGGTCATTATAAGGGAAGTTTTTCACCAGAGAGACTGATTGAAAACATTAAAGGCAGTTTTGGTCTTGTTTGGGATGGAGATAGTATTGATGGCTGTAGAGGAATGACAGGGCAATATTTAAAATTTAATAATCCTCATAAAACATCCTTATTTATTGTTGCAGAGTTACCTATCATCACGTGGAGGGAAGCTGCTGTAGCTGATTTTGTTTTGAATCATAATATAGGTATTGTAGTAAATGATTTATCGAATATAACATCTGTTATCAATAATGTTTCAAGTGAACAATATCAAGAAATGAAAGCTAATATTAACGTGTTAGCTTCAGAGTTGAGAGAGGGTGCTTTTACTAAAAGGGCAATTCAAAAAGCTTTGATGAGAGAATCTTTCATGTAGATTCTTAATACCTATTATCAGAAAATATTGTCCATGTGCAACTTGAGAACATAGTAATGTTATTCCGTTCGAAAAATCCTTCAACACAGGTTTGTTACTGTTGGCCATTCTATTCCTTATCGAATTGTCGAAAGGAGACATCGAGATTTGTTATGCCAATTGAACAAGTCCTCCGGAGGAAGATGGTTGGACAGCTGAGTTAGGCTTTTTCGGATGTTCCAAGAGGACTGGTGGTGCCAAAGTCAAGAGTCCAAGATTTTAAAGGCGACATTCTATAGTGCTGTCCTGAACATTAGTTGTAATTTTTTATCGATCCCGCTATTTCATCAAAACGGTGCTGCCTGGACCACAGTCTTAGCCGAATTGCTAGTAGCCTTCTATTTGTTAAAGGCTTCTGGCTTTAAATTGCTAACCTATTGGCATTTTTATTTGAAATTCCTATTGGCTACTGCTATTATGGGAGGGGCAGTAGCTGGTTTGTTGATGACTATTTCGACGACAGTTTTGGTCCTCTTACTATCGTCAGTTATAGGCTGTATAGTTTACGTTGTTTTATTATATGCATTTAATGTTGAAGCGATTCATGAATTTTTAGTAAAATTGAAGATGAGGCTATTGAGATAGGTTGATGAAACTATGGTTCTTTACTAGAATAATTGTCAGACTTGATATAATTTCTAGTTAATTTGATCTATTATATAGATAGTGGCGAGCCTTTATTGGTCAAACGCCTAAATCTTTCCATTGTGAGGCACTTATTTGTTGAACTAGGCATGGTGATGATGTTCATCTTGTTAGGTTGGTTCCTGCCCCTGCTATGGGCATTTGTTGGTTATGGTATTGCTTATCTTATTTACTGTTCTTGCATCAAAAGGCACTGAGAACAGCATTAAGAGATTCGAGAGGATTATTAGCCTAAGGGTATTTACTATTTTCTTGAACATGTGTAGAATTCCTCCCCTGTCAAGTTTTTTTCTTGACAGGGGAGATTTTTGTGGTAAAATAGTTAATGTAGGTTAGTAGCTCTGCTATTGACCCCAAAAACAAAAAAAGAAAAGAGATTATAAAAATGGCAGTAAAAATCCGTTTGACTCGTATGGGTTCTAAGAAGAAGCCTTTCTACCGTATTAACGTTGCAGATTCACGTGCACCACGTGATGGTCGTTTCATCGAAACTGTTGGTACATACAACCCACTTTTGGCTGAAAACAAGGTGACTATCAAAGAAGACCGCGTTCTTGAGTGGTTAGCTAACGGTGCTCAGCCGTCTGACACTGTTCGTAGCCTCTTATCACAAGCTGGCGTTCTGAAGAAATTCCACGAGCAAAAATTCTCAAAATAAGAGACTGACCTATGGACACAATAGAGAATCTGATTATTGCGATTGTGAAACCTTTGATTTCACAACCAGATGCGTTTACCATTAAAATTCAAGATACACCTGAGTTTTTGGAGTATCATCTTGATTTGGACCAGCAGGATATTGGACGGATTATCGGTAAAAAGGGTCGCACAATCACTGCGATTAGAACGGTTGTCTATTCTGTTCCAACTCAGGGTAAAAAAGTTAGAATCGTCATTGACGAGAAGGACAAGGCTGAGGCCTAGTCTGTTTCTAAACTCTCACCACTTAGTGGTGGGAGTTTTTAGGTTGTCTGAATGGTTCAAAGAGCCTTTCAGGGAAAAACGTGGTATAATAGGCCTAAGTACAGTTAAGAAATGGAGTTAAGATGGACAAGATTATTATTGATGGCGGCCAGACCCGCCTGCAGGGCGAGGTGACCATTGAGGGGGCGAAAAACGCAGTTCTGCCACTCTTGGCAGCTACTATTCTAGCCAAGGACGGTAAGACGACCCTGCGAAATGTCCCGATTTTGTCGGACGTTTTTGTCATGAACGATGTGGTGCGTGGTTTGGGTATTACTGTTGATTTCGACCAGGCTGCCCACGAGGTGGTGGTTGACGCGACAGCCTTTATCCACCACAAGGCACCTTATGAGTATGTTAGCCGCATGCGGGCTTCCATTGTGGTTCTGGGTCCCATCCTGGCCCGTTGCGGGGAGGCCGTTGTCTCCATGCCTGGCGGTTGCTCCATCGGTAGCCGTCCCATCGACTTGCACTTGAAGGGCTTGGAGGCAATGGGTGCCCAGATTAGCCAGTCTGGCGGTGACATCACGGCCAAGGCAGACAAGCTCAAGGGTGCTAACATTTACTTGGACTTCCCAAGTGTCGGAGCTACCCAGAACCTGATGATGGCAGCCACCTTGGCGGAAGGTAAAACGGTTATCGAAAACGCTGCGCGGGAACCAGAAATCGTTGACCTCGCGTCCCTCCTCAACAAAATGGGTGCCGATGTCAGAGGTGCTGGTACCGAAACCCTGGTCATCAATGGAGTAAAACGCCTGCACGGCGCTGAACACGATGTGGTTCAGGACCGAATTGAGGCAGGAACCTTTATGGTCGCTGCGGCCATGACCAGCGGTGATGTCCTGATTAAAGATGCCCTCTGGGAACACAATCGCCCCCTCTTGTCCAAATTGATGGAAATGGGTGTTGAGGTAACGGAAGAGGCAGGTGGTATCCGTGTGCGTTCAGATGTCAACAAGCTCAAGCCAACCCTTGTTAAGACCCTGCCTCACCCAGGCTTTCCAACTGACATGCAGGCTCAATTCACGGCTCTTATGGCTGTCGTCCCTGGTGAGTCAACCATGGTTGAGACCGTGTTTGAAAATCGTTTCCAGCATTTGGAAGAAATGCGTCGGATGGGTCTTTACTCGGAAATCCTCAGAGATACGGCAATTATTCACGGTGGTGGCGACTTGCAGGGTGCCCAGGTCATGTCAACAGACCTGAGAGCTAGTGCAGCCCTGATTTTGACGGGCTTGGTGGCTCAGGGGCAAACCATTGTGACCCATCTTAGCCACCTGGACCGTGGCTACTACAACTTCCATGAGAAATTGGCCAAGTTGGGAGCTGCTATCCGTCGTGAAGGTGGTGTGTCATGAGGACAGGTTGGAGTTATGTTTGGCGACGCTTGGTGCTCTTTCTAGCCCTGGCTCTTTTGGGAGTGATTTTCCTAGCTCTTGGCCTGATGGTTGGCTATGGCGTTATCGGAGATGGTGAAAATATTTGGAGCATTTTGTCACCAGATAAGTGGCAGGAACTGATTGGAAAATTTACAGGAAAGTAAGATGTCAAGAAAATACGGGAAATCACAGCAGAAAGCCCTCCTTTCTCTTGCAGGGCTAATCATTGCCCTAGTCTTTGGGGTATCAACTAATCAAGTCAACCAGGTCACGGATTTTTTGACAGGAGGCCAGGCTTCTAGCTCTGCTATTGGCCTCTGGAAAACAACCGCCCAGCCCCTAGAAGAAGCACCAGACCAAGAGCTGGCCAGTTCTGTCCTGACTGACCAAGTGGCCAAACAGTTGGGGGGAGAGGTGGCTTGGAATGGAGTGGGGGCCTTTGTCGTCAAGGGTAACAAGACAGACTTGGATGCTGGTGTGGCCAGTCTCCCTTATGTTAACAATGAAACCAAGCAAGTTCAAGGAAAGACTGTTCCTTGGCGGGCCAATGCCTTGCTTAATAAGTCAACCCGTCAGTACCGAGACAGGGACCAGACAGGCCAAGGTGGTAATAGCTACCGCCCACCAGGTTGGCACCAGATTCATGACCTGCCTGGGGAATACGACCATGCAGTGGATCGGGGGCATTTGATTGGCTATGCCTTGGCAGGTAGCCTCAAAGGCTTTGATGCCTCAACCAGTAATCCAGCTAACATCGCCACTCAGTCCGCCTGGTCCAATCAGGCCAATAATGAGGGCTCAACAGGTCAGAACTATTATGAGACCCTGATTCGTAAGGCACTGGATAACAACAAAACCGTTCGTTACCGGGTGACCTTGATTTACGAGGGCAATAATATCCTGGCCAGCGGTAGTCACTTGGAGGCCAAATCTTCTGATGGCAGTTTGGAATTTAATGTTTTTATTCCTAATGTTCAGGAAGGGCTGGTTTTTGACTACCGCACAGGGCGGGTGGAGCGAACCAATTAAGTCCTGAAATGAGGTGGTTAGACCACCGAAAAAAGCTTCTCAGCTAGGTTCTTGCAACCAGTGAGAAGCTTTTTCTTGTCTCGTTTGATATGGGAGCCAATCAGTCCTTGAGTTTCATGGCGTCAATTTTTTCAGCCGACGGGGTGACACGCAGGGTTTTCTGACCCGTATAGGTGACTAGTCCTAGTTTGCCGCCGGTCGGTTTGTTGAGTTTGCGAACCTCAATCATGTCCACCTGGACCAGGTTGGATAGCCTAGCCTTGGAGTAGTAGGCGGCCAGCTCCGCAGCATCAGTCTTGACCTCATCAGTCGGGTCTAGGTTGTCCTTGATGACCACGTGGCTGCCAGCCAGGTCCTTGGCGTGGAACCAGACCTCGTTTTTCCGAGCCAGCTTGAAGGTCAGCTCCTCGTTTTGGAGGTTGTTGCGGCCGACCAGGATGATGGTCTTGCCGTCCGTGGCCAGGTAGCGTTCTGGTTTCTTACGTTTGTGGAGCTTGTCC
This sequence comes from Streptococcus sp. ZY171113, assembly GCF_057748235.1. Taxonomy (NCBI): domain Bacteria; kingdom Bacillati; phylum Bacillota; class Bacilli; order Lactobacillales; family Streptococcaceae; genus Streptococcus; species Streptococcus sp. ZY171113. The sequence goes on along the minus strand of NZ_CM173243.1, from coordinate 1,704,849 downwards.
TGGCTGCGGCGGCGGATAAAGCCGGTCTGAACCAACTCGTCCCGAATCTCTGCAATGTCCTCCCGACTGGCCTGGCTGAGCAGGAGCTCCACACTTTCCAGGTAGAGGATGGTCTGCTTGGTCTCCTCAATCAGACCGGTCAGGTGCTTGACTGCCTCCTTGAGTTTCTGGTATTTCTTGAAGTAGCGTTGGGCATTTTGGCTGGGGGTCAGGGCCTTGTCCAGGGCGATGGTCAGGGGTTCACCGGTGTAGTAGTTGTCCAGGGTCACCTGGTCCTGGTCCTTGGGGACCTGGTGGATAAAGGTGGTCAGCAACTCCCCTTTTTGGCGGAAGTCCTCGGCCGTCTCCGTGGCTGCCAGCTCCTCGGTTTGCTTGATCAGCTTGAGGCGGTTCTTGGCCAGTTCGGCGTCCACTCGCTGGACCAGGTCGCTGGCCTGTTGGCTGACCCGATCGCTCTCGGCCTTGTCGCGGTAGAAGGCCTCTAGGGCTTGCGAGAGGCTCTCGGTCGCTTGTTTTTTGGTAGAAAATGGCAGAGCAGCAAAGCTATTTTCCGTCAAATAAGGAGTAGCCTCCTGGGCAAAGAAGGCCCGAAAAGCAGGAAGCTTTTTATCGGTGGTAAGAGTAGCCGCCAACTCAGCTGCTGTGTCCCGCCCCAGGCCCTGGAAGAGGGTCTGGAGGTTCTTGGGGGTCAAGTCCTGAGTCTGGAGGACCTCAAAGAGCGTGGCGTCGCTGATGGTGAAGGGGTTGTGGTTGTCGGTAGCAGGTGGGGCCAGGTAGGTCGAGCCAGGCAGAATGGTGCGGTAGGAGTTCTGGGAGAAGCCAACGTGCTTGATGGACTCGATGATCTTGCTCTCGGCCTTGTCCACAAGGATGATGTTGGAATGCTTGCCCATGATTTCCGCAATCAAAGTCACCTGGACCTGGTCACCGATCTCGTTCTTGTTGGAGATCTTGAACTCCAGAATCCGGTCGTTGTCCACCTGACTGATGGCCTCGATGATGGCTCCTTGCAGGTATTTCCGCATGAGCATGGTGAAGGTGTTGGGAACCTTGGGATTTTCAAACTCGGTCTGGGTCAGCTGAACCCGGCCAAAGACAGGGTGGGCCGACAGGAGCAGCTTGTAGTTGGTACGGTGGTTACGGATGCCCAGAACCAGTTCTCGTTCAAATGGCTGGTTGACCTTCTGAATTCGCCCCCCAACCAGGGCCGTTTCCAATTCTTTGGTTAAATGGTGTAAAAAAAAGCCGTCAAAGGACATGAAATACCTCTTTCTCTAGGGTCTGGTCCGATTAGAAACGGCCAGATTTGCTGTCTCTATTATAGCATAAAGGGGCTGAAAACTTGAAATTTATGGTATTTTTCGTTATCATAGACTTATCAAAAAGATTGGAGCTTGCTCATGAAATTGTTGCACACTTGTATCCGCGTCAAAGACCTGGAGGCGTCTATTAAGTTTTACAGCACTGCTTTTCCCTTCCAGGAAGTTCGTCGTAAGGACTTCCCAGACCACAAGTTTACCCTGGTCTTCATGAAGACTGAGGGCGAGGACTTTGAGTTGGAGTTGACCTACAACTACGACCACCCTGGCTACGACCTGGGCGATGGCTACGGCCACTTGGCGGTTGGCGTTGAGAACTTGGAAGAGAGCCACGCTGCCCACATGGCTGCTGGCTACGAGGTGACTGACCTTAAAGGCTTGCCAGGGCAAGAGCCACACTACTACTTTGTGAAAGACCCAGACGGTTATAAGATTGAAGTCATTCGTTTGAAAAAATAGCAGAGCAAATACCTTGTTTGACAATGGTATGAAAGGACTCAGAAGTTCATTTGACAAGGACTTTTGAGTTTTTTGCTAGGTGGAATGCTTATCTCTTGACCTTGAGGAGCTCAGTAGAGACAGGATTAAGGTAGAACAGGCTTTTTGCTTCCCCTAACAGTTGACAGTCAGTGGCTTTCGGTATAGAATGAAGAGAGTAACAAGGGAAAGGAGCTGGACATGAGTGTAAAATTGAAACAGTTACTATCCGATCATGAACAATCTCGGTATTATTTTTTGAAAAAGAGCGTCATACCATTGACTGATAAACAGATGGAGGAGCTGTCCTATTTGGAAGCCAAGTTAGAAGGTGCTGTTTTCAATACTCCCAGTCAGGAACCACCTTTGGAACGGCGAACAAAGAGACGGGTTAAAACTGCTCCATCTCGATCAGAAGCTGTGACAAAGCCTAAAAAGCCCCTTAAAACTCGTCCGAAAACAGGGACAAAACCAGCTAAACTAACCCACCACCAAAAAAACTCAGGTTGTTTCGGGCGTTTGCTCAAAGGTTTTATCAGCCTAATGCTGGTTCTTCTGCTGGCCATGTCTGCCATGTTTGTCAAGGGGATGCTAGGCATCGGCAGCGGTCAAGATAAGCTTCAACCAGCCCTGACAGAGTATTTTGCTGGTCAAAAGACTCGTGACGGGGTCAATATATTGATTTTAGGGAGCGACAAACGGGTCACAGAGGAATCAACTGAAGCTCGCACAGATACCATCATGGTGGTGAATATCGGTAACCGATCAGGCCAGGTCAAACTGGTCAGCTTCATGCGAGATACCCTAGTGAACATTGAGGGATACAGCTATTCGGATACTTATGATTACAAGCTGAATTCAGCCTTTACACTAGGGGAACAGGATAATAACCGAGGAGCTGAACTGATGCGACGAACCTTGAAGGCTAATTTTGACATTGATATTGAATATTATGCCATGATTGACTTTGAGACCTTCGCCTTGGCCGTTGATACCCTCTTTCCAAATGGGGTTTATATGGACGCCCAGTTTTCCACCATTGAGGGAGAAGTTGTAAACAGTGTTGACGTTCCCGATGATTTGGGAGAGAACCTCAGTACAGGTCTCTATCAAACCATTGCCGTAGGCCCACAACAGATGGACGGTAAAACCCTGCTCAACTACGCCCGCTTCCGAGGCGATGATGAAGGAGACAATGGTCGAACCCGTCGACAACAAGAGGTCATGCAAGCCATTATTGCACAAGTCAAGGACCCAACCATACTCTTTACTGGTTCGGAAGCTCTAGGAAAAATCTACTCCTTGACCTCTACCAACATTTCCTTTCCATTTGTCTTAAAAAATGGGCTGAGCGGTCTAACAGCAGCTCAAAATGGTATTCAGCGGATGACCATCCCAGAACAAGGCGACTGGGTGGATGCTTACGATAGCTATGGCGGTCAGGGGCTTCTGATTGATTTTGAGGCCTACCAGTACCGTTTAGAAGAGCTGGGATTACGATAATATGGTATAATGGGTGTAACCAAGGGTTACACCCATTTTTTAGAAAAGAGAAGACATGTTAAAAAAGAATGATGTGATTGACGTTGAGATTGTCGACTTGACCCACGAGGGTCAAGGCGTGGCCAAACACGAGGGCCAGGTCTTTTTTGTGGACAATGCCTTGCCAGGTGAGACCATCGCCATGCGGGTTTTGAAGGTCAAAAAGACGGTTGGTTTTGGCAAGGTAGAGGCCTACCATAGCCTATCACCTCATCGCAACCAGGACATCAAGAGCGACTACCTGAGAACTGGCATTGCGGATTTGGGGCATTTGACTTATGACCAGCAGTTGGCCTTCAAGAAAAAGCAGGTGGAGACCACACTCAGCAAGATTGCAGGCATCACTGAGGTGCCTGTCGCGGATACTCTGGGTATGGAAAACCCACTTGCCTACCGCAACAAGGCCAGCATTCCTGTCCGTCGGGTTAATGGTGAGCTCCATACTGGCTTTTTCCGCAAGCATTCTCACGACCTCATGCCCATCGAGAACTACTACATCCAGCACCCAGAGATTGACCGCCTCATCAATGCCACACGGGACTTGCTCCGCCGTTTTGACCTCAAGCCCTATGATGAAGAGACTGGGGCGGGGCTTATCCGCCACTTGGTGGTCCGTCGTGGCCATGTTAGCGGCCAACTCATGCTGGTTCTGGTGACAACCCGTCCCAAGCTCTTTCGCATTGACCAGCTGATTGAGCGGCTGGTGGCCGACTTCCCTAATCTGGTATCGGTCATCCAGAACATCAACGACCAAAAGACTAATGTTATTTTTGGTCCTGACTTCACCACCCTCTACGGCAGCGACACCATTGAAGACACCCTCTTGGGCAATACCTACGCCATTTCGGCCCAGTCCTTTTATCAGGTCAATACGGAAATGGCAGAGCAGCTCTACCAGACCGCCATTGACTTTTCGGATTTAGGTGCAGACGACGTGGTTATCGATGCCTATTCTGGAATTGGGACCATTGGTCTCTCTCTGGCCAAGCAGGTCAAGGCTGTTTACGGGGTTGAAGTGGTGGAAAAGGCTGTCCAAGACGCCCAAGAAAATGCCCAACGCAACGGCTTCACCAATGCCAGCTACGTGGCTGACACCGCTGAATCCGCTATGGAAAACTGGTCAAAAGCGGGCATTAGACCAAGTGTCATCCTGGTTGACCCACCACGAAAAGGCCTGACAGAGAGCTTTATCCGTGCCAGCGCAGCCATGGCCCCAGAAAAAATCACCTACATCTCCTGCAACGTGGCGACCATGGCGCGTGATGTTAAACTCTATGCTGAGCTGGGCTACCAGCTGACCAAGGTGCAGCCTGTTGATCTTTTTCCACAGACGCATCATGTGGAGTGCGTAGTGTTGCTACAACGAAGGAACGGCTAAAAATCCTTTATTTTAAGCACTTCTTCAAGCATTTTGTCTTTATTGAAAAACCAAATTTTGATATAAAAAAGGTTCAAAAAAAGTTCATTGATGTTAACGTCTATTTGGAGGTTGACTGCGTAGACAAAAAGTAGATACGTCATTATCATTATTGCTTAGGCAAGAACAGTTTAGAGTGTTCTTGCCTTTTTTATTATGGCTTCCAGCCAGTTTTTCTCGCAGAGAAAAACAATAAAACCACCAGCTATGCTGGTGGCTGACAAGGCTTTTAGCTTCCATTTATTTTTCCAGGATAAGTCTTGTTCAGGCTAAATAAGGAGGACTCAACTAGTCCAGTGGACTGGTTGAGCTTGAGCCTAGAAAAGGGAAAGCGAGAGAAATGGCTCAACCAGTTACAGCTTATCACACACCAAATGGATGTGCTCTATCATATCGTGTTTACACCTTCTATCGCCGTAAGGCAATCTATTACAAGGTTCGTGAAGATTTAATTAGTATCATTCGGCAGTTGTGTCTTTACAAAGGTGTAGAAATCATAGAAGGACACATGATGCCTGATCATATTCATATGCTCGTGTTGATACCACCAAAGCTTGCGATTTCCGATTTTATGGGTTATCTGAAAAGTAAAAGTGCTCTGATGATATTTGATAAACATGCTCTTTGAAGTATAAGTACGGAAATCGCTCTTTTGGGCTCGGGGTTATTACGTGAGCACAGTTGGTCTTAATGAGAAAACAGTGGCGAAGTATATCCGTGAGCAAGAGAGGAATGACATTGCACTCGATTCTTGAGTGTTAAAGAATATGAGGAACCGTTTTCGGACGGAGGTTTCAGAACAAGATAAAAGCCCGTTAAACGGGCTAGTCTAAGTAATCAAGCAGCCTGAACACCGTTCAGTAAGCGTCTTTAGAAGCGGCTGGAGGGAATCGCCTTACAGGCGGTGTACAAGCCACCCGTTTTACGGGTGGTTTTGACTTAAGCCCTTATGACTTGATAAATAAAGGCTTTAGAGTGATATATAGTGGTAGGAGGAAAACAGATGACGGTTCGAAAAATTGAATCTAAAACAAGGAAACCGAAGCGATTAAGGGTTTGTGCTTATGTTCGAGTATCGAGTATGGAAGAAGAACAACTGGCGTCGTTTGAGAATCAAATTGCCTACTATCACAATCACTAGAAGGATAGAAGCGATGTCGATTTTATTGGTGTGTTTATGGATAGGGGGATTTCAGGTAAGAAAACAGCTCGACCAGAATTTCAACGGATGCTGGAGCTTTGTCGGCAAGGTCGGATTGACTGTATTCATACCAAGTCCATCAGTCGGTTTGCACGAAACACGGAAACCATTCTGAGTGTCGGCCGTGAGTTGAAACTCTTGGGAGTAGATATCTTCTTCGAAGAGCAAAACATCCATACTCTCTCTTCAGAAGGAGAGGTCATGTTAACAGTTCTAGCTTCCTATGCGGAGGAGGAGTTAACCAGCCACAGTTTTAACGTGAGATGGGGCTATCAGAAGAAGTTTCAACGAGGGGAATTCCATATTAATGCCAGGCGTTTCTTGGGCTATGATGTCGTAGATAGGCAGTTGGTTATCAACCAAAAAGAAGCTGAGATTGTAAGGCGTATTTTCGAAGCCTATGTTTCAGGAAAAAGGGGCAAATCGTATTGTCAAAGAGCTGAGTGCGAATCAGGTGCTGACGGTAACCAATCGTCAATGGCACGAAAGCACCATCCGAAATTTATTAAGTAACGAAAAGTATAAAGGGGATTGGCACTTTCAAAAATTCTATACCCCATCACTTGGCCATCATACTTTACTGAACAAAGGTTCGGTAGATAGTTATTACATGGAAGATCACCACCCAGCTATTGTTTCCAAAGAATTGTGGCAACAAGCCCAGGAGTGCCGACAGAAGCGAAAGGGGACAACCAACCCAGCAGTTTATGCCAAACGCTATCCCTATACAGGAAAGCTCTTCTGCCCTTACTGTAAGAAAAGCCTACGCCGACAGCTTCCCTATCGCACCCCCACTTGGATATGTGCGACTTATCTTAAACAGGGGAAGTCAACTTGCGAGGGTATAAAAATCAAAGGGTCCTTATTGGATAGTTGGAAACTGGACTTGACAAAACAATACACCATCAAAAAGAAGGAGAACGACCGTGGCAAAGCAGATTACACTTATACCTGCCAAGAAGGTGCAGGTGGAGACAACACACCAACTCAACCCCAAGTTGAGGGTGGTCGCCTACTGTCGAGTGTCCACCGACCAAGACGAACAGCTATCAAGTTATGAGAACCAGGTGCGACATTACCAAGATTATATCGTCCAGCATGACGATTATGACTTGGTAGACATTTACACCGACGAGGGGCTTTCAGGAACCAATACCAAGAAGCGTGAGGGCTTCAACCGCATGATAGCAGACTGTAGGGAAGGTAAAATTGACCGCATCCTAGTCAAGTCTATTTCTCGATTTGCGAGAAACACCTTGGACTGCATTAAGTGTGTCCGTGAACTCAAGGAACTTGGGATTGGGGTTACCTTTGAAAAGGAGAACATCGATAGCTTGGATGCCAAGGGCGAGGTACTTCTTACCATTTTATCCTCCTTAGCCCAGGATGAGTCACACTCCATTTCAGAGAATGCGACCTGGGGTATTCGAAAACGTTTCGAGCGAGGAGAAGTGCAAGTCAATGCGACCAAGTTCATGGGTTACGATAAGGATGAAGAGGGTAAGCTCATCATCAACCCAGAACAAGCCCAGGTGGTAAAAGACATTTATGACATGTACCTTGACGGCTACAATCCAGAACTCATCGCAAGGCATTTCAATAAGGAAGGCGTCAAGGGTTGGTCAGGCAAGGCAAACTGGTGTCCAGGAGCCATCCTCAAAATGCTTCAGAACGAAAAGTACAAAGAGGATGACTTACTTCAGAAAACTTACACCGTTGACTTTTTGACCAAGAAACGGATTGCCAATGATGGACAGGTTAACCAATACTATGTGGAAGACAGCTATGAGGGCATCATTGATGAGGAGACTTGGGAGACTGTTCAATTGGAAATCGCTAGGTGCAAAAACTACCGAGAGGAACATCAGCTCAAGTCCTATATCATGCAGAGTGAGAACAACCCATTTACCACCAAGGTGTTCTGCGAAGCTTGCGGCTCTGCCTTTGGACGAAAGAATTGGTCAACCAGCCGAGGGAAACGTAAAGTTTGGCAATGTAACAACCGCTATCGCATAAAGGGAGTGGAAGGGTGTTACAGTAGCCATTTGGATGAGGCGACACTCGAGCAGATTTTCATAAAGGCGTTAGAGCTACTAAGCGAGAACATTGATTTTCTTGATGGCAAGTGGGAGAAAATCTTAGCAGAGAATCGCCTACTGGATAAGCACTACAGCATGGCATTGAGTGACCTGCTTAGGCAGGAGCAGATAGACTTCAACCCCTCAGATATGTGCCGAGTGCTAGACCATATCAGGATAGGACTTGATGGCGACATCACGGTTCGCGTTCTGGAAGGAACTGAGGTAGACTTATAGAGAAAAAGAAAGGCTGTGACGACAGTGGGAAACCATTGTGGTTACAGCCTTTTTGCGTTAAATGGGGATGCTGTAAGGAGCTATAAGCCTAAACTGTTATTTTCCAGCCAGGTTCTATTTACTTCCTACCTATAAGTGAAATGGCTACAAGTTAATATCGCTCAGAATGTTATGGTTTTATAACATTCTGGTTGAACAAAGTTATATTTTTTGGTAAAATTATGTTAGGAAATAATGGAGGAACAATGATGAATGAAATATTAGGTGGCCGTATTAGGTCTTTGAGGAATGCAAAAAATTTAAATCAAGAGTTTGTTGCTGAGCAAATTGGTGTGAGTCGTCAAAAATATGCGAGAATAGAAAAAGGAACAAATAATATCACACTGGATATACTATCTAGAATTGCTGCTGTTTTTGATGTTACAGTTGGAGATATAACGAGAGTTTTGGATGAAGTACCCAGTGTAGCATTTAGAGTGGGAGAGACAGAGTGGGCATCTAATGAAATTTTTGATATGCTGGATTTATTTTATGCAAATAAAAACATGTACAAAAAACTTACTGGATTTGAAGATTAGGTGTGTTGATGGAAAATAGTAGAAAGAAATATATTCGTAAAAAAGTAGATGCTGTGAGGGAAAACTGTATTACGAGTAGATACGGTATTGTTGATTTATTCAAAGATTGTGAAAGATTAGGGTATAAAGTATTTAGATATCCGTTAGGAGAAACTGCTGATTTAGGATTTACAGTAAAAAGAAATCAAGATAAAATTATTTTTACAAATAGCAGTGTGCGACTATCTCGGGAGATATTTACACTAGCTCATGAGATTGGACATATTGTATTACATTTTACGTCGAACACTTCATTTATAGATAATTCACAAACCGTCAGTGGTTTAAATGTAAATGAACAAGAACAAGAAGCGAATTATTTTGCTGCTTGCTTATTGATGCCAGAAGACGAAATAAGACGTTTTCTGGATTTAGAGTTAGATAATGCATCTAAGGAAAATCTTTCTGCAAAAGATATTGCTATAATGATGTCTGAATTTAATGTTAGTTTTGATATGGCATTAAACAGACTTGAAAGTTTACAACTCATTACACCTGAACAAAAGCTTCAACTTGATAGTGAGAAGATTGAAAAAAAAGTTGGGAATCTTTTAAGGAGTGTTGGTGGAAATTCAAAATTAAATATTGTAAGTGAAGTTGTCGATATACCTCTTGAATATATTGACTATGCAATTTTTAATTATAATAATAATGCGATTCCTAAAGAAACGTTGGAAAAAACTTTAAAATATTATAATTTAACAATCGATGATATTAGCGATGAGTTGAAAAGTAATTCAGAGACTGATTGTGATTTAGATGAACTAATTGGAGGTTTAAAGTATTGAAAGCCTCATTAGATACAAATGTCATTATTCACTTTTATAGAGCAAATTGTCAAGAAATATTGTTCGACTTTTTCAAGGATGAGATACTGATTTATGAGCAGATTAGAAACATTGAGCTGAATAACCATGGTAAAGATATTCTACATTTGGTTGATTCTGATATTACATGTGGACGAATAAAATTATATACAGAAGAATATTTAAGGGAATTAGAAGTTCTAAATATTTTCAGAGAAAAGGTTAAAGAAAATAAAATACTATATAGTGCTGGTGATTTAGGTGAGGTTTACGCAATTTCCTTAGCTCAGACATTAGGGGCTTGTTCATTAGTAACAGACGATACTAAATATGGAGGGCCGTATATGTCTCTATTACAGTTTGAAGATGAAATAATGCCGTTTACTTTTTGCGATATCTTGATACTAAGATATTTGTTTGCTAGTGTTGATGCAAAGCAAACAGTCATAGATTTCAATATAATAAACGATAGTTCTAACTTGAGATGGTTATTTAGTACTCAGTTGAAAAAATTTATACGAAGGTTTTTTCAAGATCCATATAGAAATGATGATACAGTATGGATTAATGAATTAATTTTACAAACCAAGATAGATATTAAAGAAAAACTGAGCTTACTAAGTAAAGAAATAAAAAGTAGCAAGTGAAGCTCAAGATTATATTTTCCGTTCCACAGTATCATTCTAAAATCTCTTTCACCCCCTTTCGTCTATTAGTATAGAAGAAAGCTCTCAGCACACGTTGAGGTAGTTGGTTTGTTAGAGAAATCTGCAGATTAAGCGTCCAGCTTGCTGCTTTCGTTCCGTCTATGCAGGAACTGTCAAAATGCTAGGAGTGAGACGACGTAGCCAGTGAAAACAGTGAGCAGTTGAAGAAACTGGTGAATTCCTCAGAAACAAGGTTTGGTTTTGGTCTGGACAGTCAGTCGTCTGGAAGATTAATCAGTCTTTTGTCACAAAAATTCAAGACGGTGTCAAGTTGTCTCGTTACAGGAAGAATTTTTTAGGGAATTAGCAACTGTTGCCCATCGGTGAGTTTACATTTTTTCCATTTCACGCTACAATAGGAGTATGATGATTTATAAATTATTAGCCGCAAGCCTTGTTTTTACCCTGCCTCTTTTAGCTCAAGGGATTCATACTGCCATTCCTCTGAAAACCAAGACCTTTTTGGTAACGGATTTGACCTGGCCACTTTACGCTCTTAGTCTTGTCCTGGTCTCAAAATCTTTTTTCGGCAATTCCTTTCTCCCCCATTACCTTGTTTTGGTGGCTGTACTGGCCATCATTTTGACCCTGTGGTTGGCCAAAGCCTCAGACCATTTTTCCTATCGAAAATGGTTCAAATTATTCTGGCGGTGGAACTTCTTTTTGGCCCTTTTTGCCTACCTCTTAACCCTTCTTGCGATATTTTTATTAGTCTAAAAGACCTGAGCTTGGCTCAGGTCTTTTTAGGGCTATCATCATGTGCTTTAAGCAGGACGTGATTGGCCTGGTCAAAGTAAAAGCTGGTCTGGTCGTAGGTCAAACCTGACGCCTGGGCCAGAAAAATCAGTTTTTCCAAGAAGACCTGGGACGAGAAGCCTGTCGTCTGATGGAGTTCAGCCTCATCAAAGGGCTTAATCAGGTGGGCCAGGGGATTGCGGACATTTTTTTCCAGCTGCCGCAATAGCCGAGCTGCTGATTTAATCTCCTCAGACACCGTGGTCAAGTCCAGAACATCCAAGAGGCTACTGGATGTGACCCGACTATCTCGTTTGCGACTGATAAAGGCTTGAATGGCTGGGTCTTTATTCTCGGTCATTCGGTCAAAGAGCCAGCGGTCATATTGGTCATTTTTGGCGTTTTTGATGTAGTTTTTCAGGTCAGGCACCTGCTGGGTTAGCAGCCGCAGGTAGAGCCGATAGATGATGGGGCTAACTGCACGGACAAAGTCAATCAACTGGCCTGACTTGACCTTGGCCTCCAAGTCATAGAGGTAGTTGACCAGCAACTCCTCTTCCATGCTGGGACTGAGTGGGGGCAGGCCGTAGTGGTCTAGCAGCTCTGCCATTTCCCCAAAACGGTCATAGAGAAAGGCCACGTTGAGTTCCCGCCGCTCGACCAGGGAAGCCAGGAGCAGAGCCATATCGGGCGAGAGCTGGCCAGCCGTCAAAACCTGGGCCGGCTGGTAGGCGTAGATGGCCAGGAGCTCTTTGAAGGCAGGGGATTTAGTCACCAATCAAGGTCTCCAAGCCGACCTGCATCATGTCGGTAAAGGTGTTTTGACGCTCCTCAGCTGTTGTGTCCTGGCTAGGGTCCAGGAGGTGGTCAGAGATGGTCATCATGGCCAGGGTTTCAACGCCAAATTTGGCCCCTAGGTAGTAGAGGGCAGCGGCCTCCATCTCAACCGCTTTGACGCCCAGTTTGCCCAGCTCCAGATTTTTGGCAAAGAGGCGTTCGGAGTAAAAGAGGTCAGAGGACAGGACGTTACCAACGTGGGTTTTGATGCCCAGGTCCTTGGCAATGTGGTAGGCCTTGTCCAAGAGCTCAAAAGTCGCAATCTGTGGCAGGTCGTAGTCTGGCCAGTCGTTGCGGATGATGGCTGAGGTGGTCGCAGCTCCCTGAGCCAGCACCAAATCACGCACCTTGATGTCAGGGCTGAGGCCTCCAGCTGTGCCGACACGAATCAGGCGTTTAACACCGTAGTCACGAATCAGTTCCGTGGCATAAATCGAGATGGACGGCATGCCCATACCGGTTCCCATAACAGAAACGCGGTGGCCCTTGTAGGTACCGGTGTAACCGAACATGTTGCGAACCTCGTTAAAGCAAACGGCGTTTTCAAGGAAGTTTTCCGCGATGAATTTAGCTCGCAAGGGGTCACCTGGCAAAAGGATTTTATCGGCGATTTCGCCTGGTTTTGCTGAAATGTGGATAGACATAATAATGATACTAAGGGCGTTAAAGAGGCACAGTCAAAACAGGAACTCAAGTGACGACGCTTGCGTCTAAGGCGAGTTATCTTTTTGACAAAGCCTCTAGCCCGAGTTCAAATCAGATGAACCCAGTGCCCTGTCCTTTCTTTGATAATAAATCGTATAACTAAGTGTCAGAAAGGTGAGCGAGCTTTTCGCTCGTGTTCAAATCAGATGAACAAACTCTCATTCCTTTCTTTGATGATAAATTCATCTGCGACTGCGGTCGCTTAGTTTGGGTTTTTTAGTGTTTTTGCAGAGGATTAGCAGACTGACAGTAATGACAAGATGCCCCATACTGAGGGTGCCCTTGCCAGAAACAAGATGATAGATGGCGATGAGACCATTGAGGGTCGCAGCAACAAGGTAAAAGTTAGGGGTTTTCATATCGAACTCCTAAAATTTCTTCTGCTTGTTTAGGATAAACCATAGGCAAGCAAATCCCAAGGCAAAGACCAGAAATAGCCAACCCAACTCTGGCTTACCCTTGGTAAATTGTTGGTAGCTTTCAAAAAGAGCACTGGGTCCAAAAACCACACAAATGAGTTGAACCGTCGATTTTTTCATAGACCGTCTCCTTTTTCAACGACACATCAGCCTACTTCTCACGCCGATTGCCCCAAGCAATAGCCGAAAACAGCAAAGCAAAGAGCAGATTATTCCAAAAACTGTCCTTTTGCAGAAAGGCAATCAGTGCTAGAACCAAATTGGCCCCTGCTAAGAAGGCAAAAACATTAACTTGCCAGCTTTTCATGTGTTTACTCCTCTGTTTTATCGTTTTTACAAGGCCGCCAAAATGGCCTTAACAAGGCGTTTGAAGTCGCCCTTGATTTGCTGGGTCACTTCCACCACTTCTTCGTGGTTGAGTTCAGATTGGAAGCCTGCTGCAAAGTTGGTGACGGCTGAGATACCCAGAACTTTCAGACCTGAGTGGGCCGCCACGATGACTTCTGGCACCGTGGACATGCCAACCGCATGGGCACCCATGGTTTGGAAGGCCCTGATCTCGGCTGGTGTCTCATAGGTAGGGCCGCTCACGCCCAGGTAAACGCCCTCTGACAGAGCAATCCCCAATTCTCCCGCAACAGCGAAAGCCTGCTCTCGGTAAGCCTTGGTGTAGGCGTCCGACATATCGGGGAAGCGGGGGCCGAAGTCGTCCAAGTTAGGGCCAATCAGAGGGTTGGTGCCCGTCATGTTGATGTGGTCCTTGATGACCATGAGGGTTCCTGGGCCAAAGCCAATGCCGCCTGCGGCGTTAGTCACGATGACACTATGGCATCCCAAGGCCTTCATGACCCGAACAGGGAAAGTGACGGTTTCCATGGGGTTGCCCTCATAAAAATGGAAACGGCCTTGCAAAGCCAGGACCTTACGGCCAGAAAGATCGCCGTAAACCAGCTTGCCAGCGTGGCCGACCACATGGGATTGCCCCCAGTGAGGAATATCAGCGTAATCCAGGACGATGGCATTTTCAATCTCATCGCCCAGCTCACCCAGACCTGACCCCAAAATCAGGCCAAATTCTGGTGCAGTCATGCCCTTTTCTTCCAAAAAGGTTTGGGTTTCTCTAATCTTTTCTAGTAATGACATGGGTTCTCCTTATTTAACAAAATGTCGTTTGTGTTTGATGTGACTGGCGATGTTAGCTTCCGCATCCTTCTCATCCCAGATTTGCAATTCCCAAGGGTAGTAGAAATTGTTCTTGTTCTTGAAATAAACATGGATGCCAACATAACCATCAACATCTCTCAGGTACCAATTTTTGAGACCGTACTGATTTTTCCAGTCGTCCAAGGACGTCAAAACTTTCCCAATTTGATCCGATGACAAAATCACTCGTGCCCCAAAAATATCATTCAAGATATTATTGACAGGGTATTTAGTTTCTCTCGCTTGATAGCGAGCAACCTTATCCACGATAGATTCAGTCGTCTTCACACGATAATAGAAATGGATATCCTTAACGTCTGCCCGATAAAGGTAATCGTTAATCACCTCGTGCAGGTTCAACCGATAAGACAAAATATGGTCCAAAGGCACTTTGGATAAGGTATGAGATAGGTTGACCTTTTCCACCTTACCCGTCTCAAAATAATCCTGAGAATATTGGTGATGAATCTGGTTGATTTGGTCAATCAAGCGTTCGACTTTTTCAATCATGGTGTCTTCTCCACCAACTCCCAAACTCGCTCCACAGGTCGGCAAATCAGACTGCCTTTAGCTGTCTTAACAATCGGCCGTTGAATGAGGGATGGGTGCTGGGTCAGGGTGGTGTAAATGTCCTCGTCAGACAAATCTTCTGGCAGTCCTAACTCCGCATAGAGCGGGTCGGTCTGGCGAATCAAGTCCTGGGCTGGCAGGTTGAGGGCTTTTAGCTCCTCGACACTTGGCACTTCTGTCAAATAGTTGATAACTGTCGGTTCGTAGCCAGCCTCGGTCAAGAGATCCAAGACCTTGAGGGACTTGCTGCAGGCCTGGTTGTGGTAGATAGTTACTGGTGTCGTCATCTCATTTTCTCCCAATTTAGCAAAAATAGACTTCTAATCAAGGAACAGTGCTTGAGGGGCTTCTCTTGGCCAAATGACTGTGAGAAACCGACTCAACCGTGCGGGGGCAGTACGACAAAATCGGATGCCTGACTTACCGATTTCTGCATTGTCCCTCCTGCTATTAAACCAAAGCCTCCAAGAAACTCTCGCCAATCATGGCCTTGTCCACACCGAAGTTGTCAGCAATCGTCGCTGAAATATCGGCAAAGTGGCCGACTGGCAGGACTCCTGAACCAGTCAAACTTGGGCTGTAAGCCAGAAGGGGAACATACTCACGGGTGTGGTCAGTACCAGCGTAGATTGGGTCGTTGCCGTGGTCAGCGGTGATCAGGAGCAGGTCCTTGTCGCCCATAGCTTCGAAAATCTCAGTCAGGCGGGCATCGAACTCCTCCAAGCAGTCACGGTAGCCATCGCTGTCACGGCGGTGGCCGTAAACCGCATCAAAGTCCACCAGGTTGGTGAAGGACAGGCCACGGGTAAAGGCTGCGTCCTTCATGGTCTCAATCAAGACATCAACACCGTGGTTGTTAGACTTGGTGTGGCCTTGATCATTAGTAATGCCAGACCCGTTGAAGATGTCGCTGATTTTACCGACAGCGTAGGTCGGCACACCAGCATTAGCCAGCTTGTTAAGGACGGTATCTTGGAAAGGCGACACAGCGTAGTCGTGGCGGTTAGCCGTGCGAGAGAAATTGCCCGGCTCGCCCACATAAGGGCGGGCGATAGTCCGACCCAGGAGGGCTGGGCGTTCCAAGGTAATGGAGCGGGCGTACTCACAAATCTTGTAAAGTTCCTCCAGCGGGATAATCTCCTCGTGGGCAGCGATTTGGAGGACTGGGTCAGCTGAGGTATAGACAATCAGCTCGCCTGTTTCCATCTGGCGAGGGCCAAAATCATCGATGACAGCCGTACCAGAATAAGGCTTGTTGGCCTCACGGATAATCTTGCGGCCTGAAAACTCCTCAATCTTGACCAAAATCTCCTCAGGGAAACCGTCCCAGAAGGTGTCAAAAGGCTCGGTGATGTTGAGGCCCATGATTTCCCAGTGGCCGGTCATGGTGTCCTTGCCCAAAGAGACTTCCTCTAACTTGGTCACATAACCGCTCGGCTCATTTTCCGTAGAAATGCCTGCCAGAGGCCTTTCACGAGGGATATGGCCCAGACCCAGCTTGGTCAGGTTAGGCAGCTTGAGTCCAGAGGTCTCGGCGATATGACCCAAGGTATCTGACTGGGTGTCGTTTTCCCCAGCGTTAAAAAACTGGTCAGCGTCAGGTGCGGCACCAATCCCCACCGAGTCCATGACAATGACATGAATGCGTTCAAATTTAGACATTAGTTTCCTCTTTCTAAAACGGTCAGGCCGTCCTTGCCTGCCGAAATCACGGTATCGACCAGGCCGTTAAACAAGCCGTGCTCCACGACACCGACTGTGGTGTCCAATTCCGCCGCGAGGGCTTCTGCGTCAGCGATTGCCCCCAAATCCAGGTCGATGATGAAGTTGCCCATATCGGTGATGAAGCGCTGGCCCTCAGTTTCCCGGAAGGCCGGTTTGTAGCCTTTTTGGGCGAAATGGCGGAGCAGGCGTTCAGCACCAAACTGAACCACCTCAACTGGGAGCTTGAAGGCTCCCAGCTGGCTGACCAGCTTGGTCTCATCAACCACCCAGATGTAATGGTCAGTCGGCACTGCCACCACCTTTTCCATGAGCAGGGCACCGCCACCACCCTTGATGCCGTTGAAGTTTGGGTCAACCTCGTCGGCCCCATCAACAGTCACATCAATTCGGTCAACCGCATCAGGCGACACCAGAGGAATACCCAAGCCCTCAGCCTGAGCAGTCGTTCGGCTGGAAGTGGTTACCCCAGTCACCTGAAGGCCTTCTTCCTTGACCCTGCGGCCGATTTCCTCCACAAAATAATAGGCGGTCGAGCCTGTTCCCAGACCCACAACCATGCCATCTTTGACGTATTCAGCGGCCTTTAGTCCAGCCTGTTTTTTCAGTTCTTCCATGTGGTCCTCCTCAAATGGTTTTCTCTTTATTTTACCATATTTTGGTCAGCTTTGCTAGAAAGTTGAAAGCGGTGCAGTCGCTAAGTGTGTCTCTCAACCGTAGCAACCGTTTTCAAAAAATGACTTGAAAATCGTGAAACTTTTTGGTAAACTAAGAGCATGAAAACCCTCTATGATGTGCAACAGTTGTTGAAAGGCTTTGGCTTGATTGTTTACATGGGCAAACGCCTTTACGATATTGAAGTCATGAGCATAGAGCTCAAGTGGCTTTATGACGGTGGCCTGTTGGACCGAGAGGATTTCATTGTCGCCGAATTGATTTTGCGGCGGGAACACCGTTTGGAAAGCCAGCGGGAAGAAAACAAGTTGGGATAAACTGACCAGGTTGGTGAGGAGTAGCAACAGCTCCAACTCGGATTTTGTTCTAGAACAATAATGCGGAAGAAGGGTATCTTATAACAGAGACGACTTCTTAGACCACAGCATCATCTGACACCACCTCAGACAGAAAAAGGAGAACTATAAATGACAAAAAAACTACTGGGTATTGATTTGGGCGGGACGACCGTCAAATTTGGGCTTTTGACCCTGGATGGTCAGATTCAGGACAAGTGGGCCATTGAGACCAACATTTTGGACGAGGGCAAGCACATCGTGCCTGACATCATCGCCTCCATCCAGCACCGCTTAGAGCTCTACGGCCTGACGGCGGCAGACATCGCTGGTATTGGCATGGGCTCGCCTGGTGCGGTTGACCGTGAGAAAAAAACGGTCACGGGCGCCTTCAACCTAAACTGGGCTAAAACCCAGGAAGTGGGCTCTGCTATTGAACAAGCCCTAAAGATCCCCTTTGCCATCGACAATGACGCTAACGTGGCGGCCCTGGGCGAGCGTTGGGTCGGGGCTGGGGACAACCAGCCGGACGTGGTTTTTGTGACTCTGGGCACGGGGGTCGGTGGTGGCATCATCGCTGACGGCAACTTAATCCACGGCCTGGCGGGTGCTGGTGGTGAGATTGGCCACATCATCGTGGAGCCAGACGGTGGCTTTGCTTGCACCTGCGGCAACACGGGTTGCTTGGAGACCGTGGCTTCGGCGACTGGCGTGGTCCGTGTGGCCCGTCTCTTGGCCGAGAGCTATGAGGGGGCTTCTGCCATCAAGGCGGCCATCGACAATGGCGATACCGTGACCAGCAAGGACATCTTTGTGGCGGCCGAGAGCGGCGATGCCTTTGCCAACCGCGTGGTGGACAAGGTGGCCTACTACCTGGGTCTGGCGTCAGCCAACATTTCCAACATCCTCAACCCCAACAGCGTGGTTTTCGGCGGCGGCGTCTCTGCGGCGGGCGAGTTCCTCCGTTCTCGGATTGCGGCCAACTTCACCCGCTTTGCCTTCCCTCAGGTGCGGCAGTCCACGGTTTTGAAAATGGCAGAGCTGGGTAACGATGCGGGTATCATCGGTGCTGCTAGCCTGGCCAGTCAGTTTGTCAAGTAAGGGAGGTCTGTCATGTCTAGTCTCTTTACAACCCTTATGGCTTGGTTGGTAGCTCCCGCCCTTATGATTTACCTGGTGTGGAATCATTTCCGAGTGAAAAACGCAGCTACCTACCTGTCCAACGAGGATTTCAAGGCTATTTTGAGAACGGGTCAGTTGATTGACATTCGGGAGCCAAAAGCCTTCAAGAAAGCTCATATCTTGGGGGCCCGTAATTTCCCTGCTCTGCAATTTCAGGAATCCCTATCGGCCCTCCGCAAGGATAAACCTGTCTTGCTCTACGACACGACCCGCAGTCAGGCAGTGGCTAATGCGGCCATTAGCCTCAAAAAAGCAGGTTTCACAGATGTCTATGTTCTCCAAGACGGCTTTGAGAACTGGGATGGGAAAGTGAAATAAATGGTGAAAAGTCCTCAGAATTGAGGGCTTTTTCTCTGTTATATGGGGAAGTTATCCACCAAAAAATAAACTGTTTTGGGGAAGTGGATAAAGGCAGTCTTAATCAAGTTGTTGGCATGCTTACTAGAACGAAAATTAGTGATGGTCTTGTAGCTGACATAGGTCTCCTGGATCAGCCATTTCATGGGAATCAGTTCCTCGTTCATTTGCACGATTTTGCGACCAGAAAAGACCTGGCGGGCATAAGCGAAGAGGGTCATCTTCATGAGCATGGCAGGATGAAAGGCCGGACGGCCAGTGTTAGACTTCTCTTCCAGTAAAACAGAATGAGGGATACAGTCCACAAAAAGACTGATGAGCCTAGCCTCGGCGTCATCGGAATATCGTAAGCAAGATTTAGTTCCAAACTCAACTGATTTGTGTTATACTCTTTATACATCGTCATGGCTTTCTAGTTGTTTTGTGGTTATAATAATTATAAACCATGACATGGGAAAACGAGCATCTCCAACTGCGGAAATGCTCGTTTTTCTATTCTGAAACTAGTTTTTGCCCAGCCTCTTGGAGTGAGCTAGGATTGGCTAGAGCTGCTTGACGAGCTCGTTCAATGGCTTGGCGAGTAAGATTCTTTTCTTCAGTGGTCAGGTCACGGCTGGCTCTGACAGCCAGCCGTTTTTTACGGGCTTCATCATTAATGATGTCCAGTAAGGCTTGGTCATCGTTAATGATTTGTGCTGATGAGCTGGTTGATATGACGGTAGGTTACACCAAGTTATCTGTTTTAAGGGACAATAGCCTGAATGACTTTTTTAATATAACGGTTGACGATAGCAACCTCAGAATTTGTCCTTGCCTTATTGATGGCATCTTGAAGTTTGATGAGTTCACGTTTAAGGCGGGTTTGTGAAGCCTGCTTAGTGGCTGTTGTTAAATCTGAACGTCCTTCCAGCTCTGCATTTTTCTCTTCAACCAACTGCATCAAACGTTGGCGAGCTTCAGTTTTTAGAGGGGAGCTTAGAGTAATAGCTTTGAGAGCCTCAAGTTCTTGAGCGGAATAAGGGTTGGATAAGGCGGCTTGACGAGCACGTTCAATGGTTAAACGTGCTTCGTTTTTTTCCTCAACAGTTAAATCGTGATGGAAGGTCAGAGCGAGGCGTTTTTTACGAGCTTCATCATTGATAATATCCCGTAACGCTTGCTCATCAGCAGGAGTTTCTGAGGTGGTCGACACTGTTGGGGGAAGAACCGGTTTGATAATTTTATCAGCGACTGGATTGATTCCTTGAATGACTTCAGCTGCTTTACGCTTGACAATAGCAATCTCGGCTTTTGTTTGAGACTTGGCAATTGCATCACGTAATTTGATGGTTTCTCGGTTTAGAAGTGCTTGAGCGGCTTGTTTAGCTTCATCTGTCAGGTCTTCACGACGGTTGAGTGCCTCTTTTTTCTCATTAGCAAGCTGGGTTAAGCTTAGGCGGGCTTCCGTTTTTGAGGGAGAGTTAAGACTGATTGCTGTCAGTTTTTTTAGTCCCTCTGTCTGGATAGCAAGCACCTGTGAAAGTGGCGATGATTGGATACCTGTTATGGTTGCCTGGCGTTCAAGCTCGATAGTTGCTCGTAAATCTGCTTTTTCTTCCCTTGTCAATTCGCGATTGCTACTTAGTGCAAGTCGTTTGTTACGGGCTGCTGTTTCAACAGCTTCAATTAATGGTTTGCGGTTAATAATTGGAGTCGCATCGACAATTGTAGATAGGCCGTTTGACAAACTAATTTCAACTTCAATGCGTTCAGTACTTGTTGGAAAATCACTGAGCGATGTTAAGACACGTTTGGTGATTTGTTCTGGAGCGATTGTCGTATCATTACCTAGATTGACAAGGACGTTGTTAAGAACTTGCTCGTTTGTGATTTGAGCATTAAAGAAACGAGCCCATTTTAAAGCTCTAACTTCCAGAGCGTGAACGGTTATTGTTTCAGTTGTGGTTTGTCCTCCTTGATTAGTGTAGGAGATTTGCAGGTGATGTAAACCGGGTGTGGTAATTTGACCAACAAGATGTCCATTTGCTGTTGCCTCAAGTTCTGATAGAGGATTAGAAGAATTGGAAGTGACGGTTTGAATACTGGCCTCAACAGGACTAGAAGATGCTACAAGAGCAACTGGTATATCGAAAGGTGCTTGAGTAAAGGTATAGATTTCGTGGACAGTTGTTTGTACACTGGGAGCAGTTTGTTCAACTGTGGTGACAGGTTCTATTACTGAGTTAGTAACTGGAGGTGTTTCAGGTGTTGGTTCATGACTAAATTCATCTGTCAACGACAATTCACCTTCATTATCGAATTCAAGATTGGCAACATTGCGTGGAGAAGTCTGAGGGGGAGCTGTTTCCTGGGAAGTGTTTTGGGACATCTGATTGCTATCTTGTTCCTGTTTGTCGCTAACCACCTCTTTGTCGCTAACCACCTCTTTGTCGCTAACCACCTCGACGGAAAGAGCCTCTGGTTCTAAGGCTTGGACTGATGGTGTAGCTAAGAATAGAAAGCTAGAAGCAATGGCGATTGATGCAGCACCGGATTTAAACTTTCGAATACCGTAACGGAAATTTTTTTCAGTGCTATGTAAGTGGTTTTGATGGTTTGTCATAGATTTCACCTCTTCTGTTTTATTTTATTATAAGATTATCCTTTTGAAAAGTCAAACATTTTGCTTCTTTGTTTGAAAAAAGTTTTCAAAAAAAAAAAAAAAAACGACTGTTTTTCAATTTTGTTTCAACAAAGTTTCACAAATTGGCTTCTTCCAATAATTTCAGAAACAAAACAACACAAAAAACCAAACAATAGGTCATCATAAAAATTTGTTGGGAAAATTTCTTTGATGTTTTAAGAGAAAGACTAGATTAATTCTGACGACAGAAAAAAGTTGAAAACATTTACACCATCGTCTGTTCTGCTATTTTCCAAAAAGTATGCTATAATTGTTCAGTTAAACTAGAAAATAGAGGATTATATGACAACTTTAAGAACAGATATTCGTAACATTGCCATCATCGCCCACGTTGACCACGGGAAAACGACCTTGGTTGACGAGTTGCTCAAGCAATCACAAACCCTGGATGAGCGGACCGAGTTGGCTGAGCGGGCCATGGACTCCAACGACATCGAGAAAGAGCGTGGGATCACCATCTTGGCCAAGAACACGGCCGTTGCCTACAACGATGTCCGCATCAACATCATGGACACGCCAGGACACGCGGACTTCGGTGGTGAGGTTGAGCGGATCATGAAAATGGTTGACGGTGTTGTGTTGGTGGTTGACTCTTACGAGGGCACCATGCCTCAGACCCGTTTCGTTTTGAAAAAGGCCTTGGAGCAGAACCTGACCCCAATCGTTGTGATCAACAAGATTGACAAGCCGTCTGCTCGTCCAGCAGAAGTTGTGGACGAGGTGCTGGAGCTCTTCATCGAGCTGGGTGCCGATGACGACCAGCTGGACTTCCCAGTGGTTTATGCGTCTGCCATCAACGGGACCTCATCTTTGTCAGATGACCCAGCCAGCCAGGAAAAAACCATGGCTCCGATTTTCGACACCATCATTGAGCACATTCCAGCTCCTGTTGACAACTCAGACGAGCCCCTCCAGTTCCAGGTATCGCTCTTGGACTACAACGACTTCGTTGGCCGTATCGGTATCGGTCGGGTCTTCCGTGGAACCATCAAGGTTGGTGACCAGGTAACCCTGTCCAAACTGGACGGCACGACCAAAAACTTCCGTGTCACCAAGCTCTTTGGTTTCTTCGGCCTTGAGCGTCGTGAAATCAAGGAAGCCAAGGCTGGTGACTTGATTGCCGTTTCTGGTATGGAAGACATCTTCGTTGGTGAAACCGTAACGCCGACTGATGCGGTTGAAGCCCTGCCAGTTCTTCGTATCGACGAGCCAACCCTTCAGATGACCTTCTTGGTCAACAACTCGCCGTTTGCGGGTCGTGAAGGGAAATGGGTGACCTCTCGTAAACTGGAAGAACGCCTCTTGGCTGAACTCCAAACCGACGTTTCCCTCCGCGTTGAAAACACCGATTCACCAGACAAATGGACCGTATCGGGTCGTGGTGAGCTTCACTTGTCTATCCTGATTGAAACCATGCGTCGTGAGGGCTACGAACTTCAAGTGTCTCGTCCAGAAGTTATCATCAAGGACATTGATGGCGTCAAGTGCGAGCCATTCGAGCGGGTACAAATCGACACTCCAGAAGAATACCAAGGGTCAATCATCCAGGCTCTCTCTGAGCGTAAGGGTGACATGCTGGACATGCAAATGGTCGGCAATGGTCAAACCCGTCTGATTTTCTTGGTGCCAGCCCGTGGCTTGATCGGTTTCTCAACCGAGTTCCTCTCTATGACCCGTGGTTACGGAATCATGAACCACACCTTTGATCAGTACCTGCCAGTTGTTCCAGGTGAAATCGGTGGCCGTCACCGTGGTGCCCTGGTGTCTATCGACCAAGGTAAAGCAACGACTTACTCCATCATGCGGATTGAGGAGCGTGGTACCATCTTTGTCAACCCTGGTACGGAAGTTTACGAGGGCATGATCATCGGTGAAAACTCGCGTGAGAACGACTTGACCGTTAACATCACAACTGCCAAACAGATGACCAACGTCCGTTCTGCAACCAAGGACCAAACCTCTGTCATCAAGACCCCACGCATTTTGACCCTGGAAGAGTCTCTGGAGTTCTTGAATGACGACGAGTACATGGAAGTTACCCCAGAATCCATCCGTCTGCGTAAGCAATTGCTCAACAAAGCCGAGCGTGAGAAGGCTGCCAAGTACAAAAAGCTGGCGGACTAATCAAGGAGGCTCGCATGTTCTACCTGATTGCTGGGCTTCTTTTGACCCTCTACTACCTGGTTTGGGTGCCTAAGACGGTCAAGGGAACCATGAACACTGTACTGTTGGTT
Source organism: Streptococcus sp. ZY171113 (assembly GCF_057748235.1). Lineage (NCBI taxonomy): Bacteria > Bacillati > Bacillota > Bacilli > Lactobacillales > Streptococcaceae > Streptococcus > Streptococcus sp. ZY171113. The sequence goes on along the minus strand of NZ_CM173243.1, from coordinate 1,680,791 downwards.
GGTAGCATCGGCATCTTTTTGGTGTTGAGTGTCCTGGGTTTTGTCAGGGTGCTCCAATCGCCCCCAGAGTTTTTCGTTGGTTTTCTGATGAGCTTGCTGGGAGTTTATGTGATTAAGGACATGCTTGGTCTGAGTGCAAAGACCAAGGTGTCAAAGGGCCTTAATCGGCAAAAATAAGACAATCGCACGCTTCCCTACGGAGGCGTGTTTTTGTGCGGTCATAGGATAATGGCAAATGAGTAGGTGTGTTGAGGCGGTTTCTAAGGATTTTTCTGAGATTACCTGACTAGAGAGCCACTGCGTTTGTTTTGGTCACAAACTAAAATTCTTGTCTTTTCTTATCTTTTTGTGTATAATATCTTTATTCATATCAAGGGAGTAGCAGACGGTTGGTCCGAGGGTCAATCGTGGTAGTGTCGTCATGTCGAAAGCAATTTCCGGCCCTACCTTAAACCGCGAGACTTGTTTAGAAAATAAACAGGTCTTTTTCTGTGGGAAAAAGACCGAAAGGAGATTCCATGTCACAGGAACAAAAACGTGACCAATACTACACCAAGCCTAGCGACCAAGTCTTGGCCGATCTAGGCAGTACCATTGATGGCCTGTCAAACGACCAGGTCAAGGAACGTTTGGCAACTTACGGCCGCAACGAATTGGACGAGGGTGAAAAACGCACCCTGCTCCAAAAATTCATGGACCAATTCAAGGACTTGATGATTATCATCCTTTTGGTGGCGGCAGTCTTGACGGTTGTGACCGAAGGGACTCACGGTTTGCCCGATGCCATCATCATCTTGGCTGTCGTTGTTCTCAACGCCGCCTTTGGTGTTTACCAAGAAGGTCAGGCAGAGGCAGCCATTGAAGCCCTCAAAAACATGTCGTCACCAGTTGCTCGTGTTCGTCGTAACGGCCACGTAATCGAAGTGGATTCAAAAGAATTGGTGCCTGGCGATATCGTTATGCTGGAGGCGGGTGACGTTGTGCCTGCGGACATGCGTCTCCTGGAAGCCAACTCTCTGAAAATCGAAGAAGCGGCTCTTACCGGTGAATCTGTTCCAGTTGATAAGGACCTGTCTGTTGACTTGGCGGCGGATGCCCCAATCGGTGACCGGGTCAACATGGCCTACCAGAACTCAAACGTGACCTACGGTCGTGGTTCAGGTGTGGTGACCAATACTGGTATGTACACCGAGGTTGGTCACATCGCCGGCATGTTGGCTAACGCTGACGAGAGCGATACCCCACTCAAGCAAAACCTCCACCACCTGTCTAAAATCTTGACCTATGCGGTTCTGGTTATCGCTGCGGTGACTTTTGTGGTTGGTCTCTTGCGTGGTCAAGCAGCTTTGAAAGGTTTGACAACAGCTATCGCCTTGGCGGTTGCGGCTATTCCAGAAGGTTTGCCAGCCATCGTTACCGTTGTCTTGTCCCTCGGTACAAAAGTATTGGCCAAGCGTAATGCCATCATCCGTCAGTTGCCAGCGGTAGAAACCCTGGGTTCAACGGAAATCATCGCATCTGACAAGACGGGTACCTTGACCATGAACCAGATGACCGTTGAGAAAGTTTACACCAACGGTGAGTTGCTCAATGCGTCAGCAGCTTTTGAAGCCAGCAACTCAACCCTCCGTGTCATGAACTTTGCCAACGACACCAAGGTTGACCCATCTGGTAAATTGATTGGTGACCCAACGGAGACTGCCCTGGTGCAGTTCGGTTTGGACAAGAACTTTGACGTTCGTGAAGTCCTGGTTGGCGAGCCTCGTGTGGCTGAATTGCCGTTTGACTCGACGCGTAAGCTCATGTCAACTATCCACCAGCAAGCTGACGGCCGTTACTTCGTCGCCGTTAAGGGTGCCCCTGACCAGCTCCTCAAACGTGTGACTAAGATTGAAGACAATGGTCAAATCCGTCCAATCACAGATGCTGACCGTGAGGCGATTTTGGCCACCAACAAGTCTCTGGCCAAACAAGCCCTTCGTGTCCTCATGATGGCTTACAAGTACACGGAGACTGTTCCAACTCTTGAAACTGAAATTGTTGAAAACGACTTGGTCTTCTCAGGCTTGGTTGGTATGATTGACCCTGAGCGTCCTGAAGCAGCGGAAGCCGTTCGTGTGGCTAAAGAAGCTGGTATCCGTCCAATCATGATTACTGGTGATCACCAAGACACAGCGGAAGCTATTGCGAAGCGACTAGGAATCATCGATCCAGAAGATACGGAAGATCACGTGTTTACGGGTGCGGAACTCAATGAACTCAGCGACGAGGAGTTCCAAAAAGTCTTCAAGCAATACTCTGTTTATGCCCGTGTATCACCTGAGCACAAGGTGCGTATCGTTAAGGCTTGGCAGAATGAAGGCAAGGTTGTTGCCATGACCGGTGACGGGGTTAACGACGCACCGTCTCTGAAGACTGCCGATATCGGTATCGGTATGGGTATCACCGGTACAGAAGTCTCTAAAGGTGCTTCTGACATGGTCCTTGCTGATGATAACTTTGCTACCATTATCGTGGCGGTTGAAGAAGGACGTAAGGTCTTCTCAAACATCCAAAAAACCATCCAGTACTTGCTTTCTGCCAACACGGCTGAAGTGCTCTGTATCTTCCTGGCAACCCTCTTTGGTTGGGACGTTCTGGAGCCAGTTCACTTGCTCTGGATTAACCTGGTAACTGATACTCTTCCTGCGATTGCCTTGGGTGTTGAGCCTGCTGAGCCAGGCGTTATGGCTAAGAAGCCTCGTGGCCGTAAGTCAAGCTTCTTTGACGGCGGTGTCCTTGAGTCAATCATCTACCAAGGTATCCTGCAAACCATTTTGGTGCTTGGTGTTTACTGGTTTGCCCTGCAATTCCCAGAGCATACTGGCTACGAAGCCATCCATGCTGATGCTCTGACCATGGCTTATGTAACCCTGGGCCTCATCCAGTTGGTTCACGCCTTCAACGTGAAGTCTGTTTACCAGTCCATCTTCACCGTTGGCCCATTCAAGAACAAGCTCTTCAACTGGTCAGTTGTTGCGGCCTTCCTCTTGCTCATGGTGACCATCGTGGTTCCTGGATTCAGCAAGTTCTTCCACGTGACCGTTTTGACCCCAACCCAATGGTTGGTAGCCATCATTGGTTCAGGCCTCATGCTGGTTGTGGTTGAAATCGTGAAAGCCGTTCAACGCTCACTCGGTCATGATAAAAATGCCATCTAAGCCCTTATAATGAGCTCAAAAAGCCAGCCCCTGTTTTTCAGGAGCTGGTTTTTGTTGTTGGTGAATTTAGTCAGAAGAGGACGAGGCGGTCGTTGAAGAGGAACTGGTTTCCGTCTGACTGCTACTAGCAGCTGTGCTGGCTGCTTGGCTGGCCAGGGCTTCCTGTTCTTTACGTTCCCGTTCTCTGCTGGCCTTGGTTTCAGAAGCCTGCGTTTCCAGTTCAGGGAAAGTGGTGTAGATTCCCACCTCCATGTCCACAATGGTTGGGTAAATCAAGTCTTTCTTAATGGATTGGTAGTAGGGAAGTTTTAAGGCGATTTCAGACAGGGGAACCCGGACCGTATGCCCCTCAGCCATGGTTAGAACGAGCAGGTCTTTTGTCGCCTGTGAATTGGCAAAGGTCAAGCCCTGAACGGAACTACGGAGTTCAGGAGTCAGGGTCATGAACTGACTGACAAAGCTAAGGCGGTCAGCCTCCTTTTCAAATGGCAAGGCCAAGGCCAATTCAGGCAGTTGGCCATCACCATAGGTCGCAATCAGGTGACCGTTTGCCAGGACAGGACGGTAGCCGTCCTTGGTTTGATTGTAGGCAATAATGGGAGACTCTTCCACCGAGATGTGAAAGGTGTTGGGAAAATCGTAGGTGATTTTAGCCGTTTTGACCCAAGGATTGTTTTTAGCGACGGCTTTCTCGTAGGCCTTGAGCCTGCCAATCAGGCTAGTGATGTAATCCTGATCCTTGATGCCTGTGGCCGTCACCACATCTGCTTGGGAAACATGATCATTGCCGGTGACTATAAAGGTCTTTTGCTTGCTATAAGGACTAATCATAAACAAGGACAAGAGCAAGACCAGGGCCGAAAGGAGCAAGAGGGGCAAGGCTTTTTTATCGGCACTTGACAGCAGGGTCTTCTTGGGCTTGACGGGCTTAGTTTTTGGACTAGCGGTACTTTTCCCTTTATCGGCACTTTTTTGAGGTGCTTTTTCATTGGATTTATTCAGCTGCTGCGTCAGTTGTTGGCGTTTCTCCTCTTGTTTTTGGGCTTCGGCTCGTTCCTGAGCAGCCTGACGTTCCAGCTTGCGTTGTTGGAACTCTAGGTTTCGTTTCTGCCACTCGGTTAAGGGTGGTTGTTCAGGGATTTTAGTCGCCTTTTTGGATTTCTTAGCCATGCCTCACCCCCATATCGGTCAAGAGCCGCCCATAGAAACTGCTTAGCGCCGTGATTTCTGGGCTTTGGGACATGGCAGAGCGGTAGGTGTTTTCTTGGCCCAAGAGTTTGTTGACGGCCTGATTCAGTTTGTTCAGCGTCAGCTCTTCCTCTTGAAGAACCGCAGCGTACCCCTTCTTCTCAAAGTAAGCCGCATTTTCCAACTGGTCACCTCGGCTGGCTGCCTTGCCAAGCGGGACGATGACATGGAGTTTTTGCATGGCCACCAGTTCAAAGAGGGTGTTGGAGCCGCCTCGGGTGACCACCACATCAGCCATATCTAGCAAGGGCAGGTAACGGTCGGTGGCATAATCCAGACGGTAAAGGTTTTGGCTGAGGGTGTTGAGGCTGCTGTCACCTGTCAGGTTGATAACGTTGTAAGACTGGGTCAGGCCAGGGTTCTGGCTGACAAAGTCATTGAAGACCTTGGCCCCAGCCGACCCCCCCACAAAGAGCAGGGTTTTCAGAGCAGGGTCAAAGTGAGCCTTAACCGCGGCCAAACTGTCAGCCAAATCGTCAGATAGCGACTGGTCAGCCACCTTGGTCACCGCCCCAACCTGTTCGACCTTGGGAGAGTTGATTTCAGGTTCAAAGGTCGTGTAGAGTTTGGTAGCAAATTTGAGGGCAATCTTGTTGGCTAGGCCCATGGACAAATCAGACTCGTGGATAAAGACTGGGATGCCCAGCACACGACTGGCCACAACTGGTGGCACCGACACAAAACCGCCTTTAGAAAAGAGGGCCTGGGGCCGAACCTTGGCCAAGATGCCCAGCGACTGCAAGACCCCAAAGGCCACCTTGAAGATGTCCATCAGGTTCTGCCAGCTGAAATAGCGGCGGAGTTTACCAGTCGCAATGCCATGGAAGGTCACTGGGTGACCTGATTGGCTGATTTGTTGGTGCTCGACACCCTTTTTATCACCGATGTAATGGACCTCAAAACCGTCAGCGATGAGCAGAGGGATCAGTAGGAGGTTGAGGGTCACGTGGCCAACGGTCCCACCGCCTGTTAGAACAATCTTCTTAGACATGTTGACCTCCCTTGAGCTGGTCAACAGTTTTCAGGAAATCGTCGCCCCGCTCTTCAAAGTTCTTGTACATGTCCCAGCTGGCACAGGCTGGGCTAAAGAGGACCACGTCACCTGCCTCAGCCTGGGCAAAGGCCTCCTTGGCTGCCTCTGAGACGGAAGTCACCTGACTGTAAGCCACACCAGCCTGTTCACAAGTTGCAATCAATTTAGGAGCGGATTGACCCAAAACCACCATGTGTTTGAGGTTCTGGATGTCTGGCAAGAGCTCATCAAATCCATTGCCTCGGTCCAGACCACCCGCAATCAGGACAACCTTGCTCTTGTCAAAACCAGACAGGGCCATCTGGGCAGCCAGGATATTGGTGGACTTGCTGTCGTTGTAGAAGGTGACCCCGTCAATGGTTGTCACCTGCTGGAGGCGGTGCTTGACCCCGCCGAAACCGCTGAGGGCGGAAACGATGGCCTCGTTGGGCAGGCCTGACAATTTAGCGACTGTAATGGTTGCCAGGGCATTTTCCACGTTGTGGCTGCCTGGGACGCCAATTTTATCAGCTGGCATGATGGCTTCTCCTCGGAAATAGAGGTGACCGTCCATCAGGTAAGCCCCGTCCACCTGCTGGGTGCTAGAAAATGGGACCACCGTGGCTTGGGTTTTCTGCGCCAGCTCTTTTGCCAAGGGCTGTTCCCAGTTAAGGACCAAGTAGTCGTCGGCTGTCATGCGGTTTTGGAGGTTCCACTTGGCCGCCACGTAGTTATCAAAGTCGCCGTGGTAGTCGATGTGGCTGGCCACTAGGTTGGTGATGACGGCAATGTGAGGGCGGAAGCTGTCTGTGCCCATGAGCTGGAAGCTAGACAGTTCCATAATCAGGGTGTCGTCAGCGGTCGCGGTCTGAGCCACCTCGCTGGCTGGGAAACCGATGTTGCCAGAGAGCAGACCTCGGCGGCCAGCTGCTTCAAATGTCTCGGCAATCATGGTTGTGGTTGTGGTCTTGCCGTTGGAGCCTGTGATGGCCACAATCGGCGCCTGAGAAATCAGGTAGGCCAGCTCGACCTCAGTGTAGATGGGCAGGCCCTTTTCCAGGGCTTTTTGAACCATGGGGTTGCTATAAGGAATGCCTGGGTTTTTGACCATGAGGGCAAAGTCCTCGTCCAAGAGGTCAATCGGGTGGCTACCGCAGACCACCTTGATGCCTGCTTCGAGGAGGTTTTGGGCGTCTGGGTTTTCCTCAAAGGGCTTACTGTCATTGACGGTGACAATGGCCCCCAGCTTGTCTAGGAGGCGGGCTGCTGCCACGCCAGAGCGGGCCAGGCCCAGAACAAGGACTTTTTGATTTTGAAATGTTGTGATTGGGTTCATGTCTTCTTCCATTCTATACAAGATGCCCTTTTATTTTACCATAATTTAGAGGGAAAGGGTAATGAGAAGTTGGTGGCCAGTTTGATTTGGATAGGCAAACGAATGACGTTCTGTCAGATAGCAAGCCCAGAAATTTCTGAACGATTCTGACTATTGGTTGACAAAATCATCGGGGGGGGTATAATAGGAATGATATAATGTTTAGGAGTTTAGCTTATGATGAAGAAACGTCGTTTGTTTGATCTTGCCCAGCGGTTCTCACTGAGAAAATCCAGTCTGGGGACTGCCAGCGTTCTCTTGGGGACCGTGGCCCTCTTGGGAACTGGTGTGACCGTTCAGGCGGAAGATATGGCCCCTGTGGATCAGACCACCCAGCAGGACTGTGAGTGCAATCTAGACCAGACCAAGGAGAGTTTAGACCAGGAAATCAGCCAGCAGGAGCAGGCTCTGGGGCAAACAGAGGCAGCACTCGCTACTGTGACTGGGGAAATTAGCCAGACGGAGCAAGCCATCTCAAGTTTGACCGCTAACCCAGGACCATCAGAAGAGGCCATTCAGACTGACCTAGACAGCAACCAGGCTCAGCAGGCTAACACCAGCCAGATGACTAGCCTGGCTACCACGGCTTTGGCAGATTTGGAGCAGGCCCAACCAGAGGCTCAAGCCAAGCGTGACCAGGCGGCCCAAGACCTGGCCCAGTTGGTGGCGACTGATCAGGCTGAGAAAGCTGTCCAGGCCGAGAATGCTTCAAAAATTTCTGAACTCAAAGAAAAAATCGCAGGGGTTGAGGCAGCTATCGCTGAGGCCAAGAGTTGGGTGGATGCCAACGAATCGGTACCAGTTATCCATGATTTGGTCTTACCAGATGGTCGGAGCTACTTTGAGGCGGTGCCTCCTGAGGCTCAGGTGACGGACATTGAGTACCGCCGTTACCTCTATAAGACCCTGGAGGCGGAGTTGGAAGATAGCCGAGCTTACTTTGCAGAAACAGGTAAGACAGCGGTTGTTCGTCGGACATCAGGGATTTACGAGGACTTTTTCGCTGATCGCTCTCGTCGGTCATGGGCGGTGGAAAGTGTCCGTTACAGCGGTGCACCTGTTCGTGTTGAGCAACCCTACAACCCTGACTATAAGCCAGACCTGCGTCAGGTGTCTCAGCACACGGTGGACTACATTAAGGAACTTCGTGCCCTCAACGGCATTTCCTTTGAAAACATTGTGGTGACTGATGATGCCCTGGCTTATGCCCAGTTCCGTGCAGATGAGCTCAACAAGGGCCTGATTCCCGATAAGAAAGATCGCCATAGCACCAACAACCTCAAGACGCCAGGTGGCAACGATCGGGTGACGGAAAACCTGGCCTTTTCCACTACCCCTCTTCGCCACCTGAACGACCAGTTTATCCACAGCGACCGGGAACTGGCCTACTATCTGCTCATGCAGTGGTTCGCCGAGTACACCAATACTAAGCCCAGCTTTGGTCACGCTAAAAACCTGCTCAACCTCAATAATGTGGCCTTGGGTATGGGGGCGGCAGGCGGGGACTTCAGCTATACTCTGACCAGCCTGCCAGGTCTATCACCTACTTTGGCGGACAAAGGGGTATTTGGGAATCCTGATGATACTAGGGTAAGTCTTGAAGAGTTTAAAACCTCTAGTACAGATGGGGATAGAACGAGGTTGAATGTCAATATCTTTACTAAAGCCCAATCATTTGAGAAAGTCTCAAAAATTGAGTATGAAGGCACTAGCTTTTATTTTGCTCCTGAAAGTAGTGCTTTTTCAAAAGTAGCACAACATATCCATGATGATAAAACTGATATGATTGGTGGTTTGCCTGTCAAACGAGCATTTCACGGGGAGCTTCCAAATGGAACGGGTGTCAATGCTAGACATTTTCCGATTACTTCCGAGTTTTTGATAGAACATAAACACTTCTCAAAAGTATTTGCCTTAACTGATGATGGTCAGTGGTTTGTATATACTATGTTTGGAAATGAACCTGACGACATACAGCAAATTGACCCCCTTATTGAGACACAAGAGGTGAAGCACTATTGGGGAGATGATATTGTCTCTACTTCCAGTTCGCCTGCTCAATTCCTTCCTCAGACCACCTTTATCTATCCTGTTGAGCCAGAGCGTTTTGAGGAGACCATGACTAAGATTGAGCAGCAGGTTTTCCAGACCCGTCAGATTGTGACCACCATGGTTTTGAACGCCAAGTCACCGACAGGCAAGGAGTTGAACCGCCTGCAGGAGGAGTTGGCCAAGCTAGAGAACTTGACTGCTAGCACCGTGACCCCAGCCCAGTTGGCAGCTGCTCAGGAAGCCTTAGCGATTGCTGATAAGGCCCTGTCCCAGCTTGGAGAGGACAAGACCAAGCTTAGGGCAAGTCTAGACCAACTCAGCCAACAGGAGCAGATTTTAAAAGCTGAGGAGCAAGCCCTCCGTCAGGCCCTAGCTACCGCTAACCAACTGGCTGCGAATCTGGCCAAGCGTCAGGCTGACCTGACGGACTTGAAACAAGAAAAAGCCAAACTGGAGGCAGATTATCAGGCTATTTTGGCCACCCTAGAGGCCCTGCGGACCAAGCGAGACTTGTGCCTGGCCTTGGCCAACCAAGTTAAGGAAGAGACCGCCATTCCAACAGAGGCACCGACCGCCGACCCCCTGCCCGAGTATGTGTTCAACCCAACAGACTTTGCTGATGTTATGCCAGAGGACAAGACCGCCATTCCAACAGAAGCACCGACCGCCGACCCTCTACCCGAGTATGTGTTCAACCCATCCGACTTTGCCGATGTTTTGCCAGAGGACAAGACCGCCATCCCAACGGAGGCACCGACCGCCGACCCCCTGCCCGAGTATGTGTTCAATCCAGGCGATTTTGCTGATGTTATGCCAGAGGATAAGACCGCCATTCCAACGGAAGCCCCGACAGCCGACCCCCTGCCCGAGTATGTGTTCAACCCATCCGACTTTGCCGATGTTTTGCCACAGGAGGAGACCGCTATTCCAACGGAAGCTCCAGCAGCAGCCCCCCTGCCCGAGTATGTGTTCAACCCATCCGACTTTGCTGATGTTCTGCCAGAGGATAAGACTGCTATTCCAACGGAGGCTCCGACAGCCGACCCTCTGCCTGAGTATGTGTTCAACTCAGCCGACTTTGCTGATGTTATGCCAGAGGATAAGACCGCTATTCCAACGGAGGCTCCGACCGCAGAACCCCTGCCTGAGTATGTGTTCAACCCATCCGACTTTGCTGATGTTATGCCACAGGAGCAGACCGCTATTCCAGATACAGCCCCTACCGTAGACCCTCTGCCTGAGTATGTGTTCAACCCAACAGACTTTGCTGATGTTATGCCAGAGGACAAGACCGCCATTCCAACGGAGGCTCCGACCGCCGACCCTCTGCCAGAGGAGGAGACAGTAGTTTCAGATACTGCTCCGACGACGGAGCCATTGTCAGGAACTCTCCAAAGTTTGATAGCTGGTAAGGAGACGAAAACCTCAGAGGTGTCAGTCCAGTCTGCCCCAGCAGTCATGGCCGTTCCAGTTACTAGTTCCACACCGCAGTTCAAAGAGCAGGTGGCTACCCCAGCTCTGCCAAATACAGGAGAGCTGGATGGTATTGTTCCTTTGATTGGTGCTTTCTTATTCAACACAGGTCTAGTTGGTATGGCACGAACCAAGCAACGGGAGGACTAGGACAAGGTGACTGGCAAATAAATTGGTAAAAAGTGGGTAAATCTCTTGCCAAGCTCTGCTATTTTTGATAAAATATAATGGTTAATAACTATGGCTCGCAAAGGGCTATGGCAGAAAGGACCATTAACATGAAAAAAGACATCCATCCAGATTACCGTCCAGTTGTTTTCCTTGACACAACGACTGGTTACCAATTCCTTAGCGGTTCTACTAAGCCGTCTAAAGAAACTGTAGAATTTGAGGGCGAAACTTACCCACTTATCCGTGTGGAAATTTCATCTGACTCTCACCCATTCTACACTGGCCGTCAAAAGTTCACTCAAGCAGATGGCCGCGTGGACAAGTTCAACAAAAAATACGGTCTCAAATAAGAAACCCTATTTACAGTACAGAACTGTTGCCAGTAAGCCTCTTCCGAGACATCGGGAGAGGCTTCTTTGGTGCGTGATGGTTATTTTGATTGCCATCAGCCTACATACTCATGAATTGAGCAAACTTTTGAGCGGTTTGCTCTTTTACTTCCTTTGTCACATGGGCGTAGATATTCATGGTTGTCTTTATATCTTCGTGACCCAAACGCTCTTGTACTTCTTTTACTGTAGCTCCAGCTTCAAAACGTAAACTACAATGCGTATGCGGAAACCCTTGAGGCGTAATCTTTTTAAGACCGTACTTCTTCAAAATTACCTTTAGATGATAGTTGATGTAATCAAAACTACGAGGCTGACCATCGAGATTGACAAAGACCAAACCATCATCTTTCAAGCGAGTAGGAAAGGCTTGCTCTTTCCGATAACGTTGCCACTTCTTTAATTTAGCTACAGTGATAGGGTCTCAGGCTCTTTATTTTCACATGTTACAAAATACTGATGATGACGGTGTATGTGAAGCCTACATGATATTACGATTGACAGGACTAAAATCAGCTATCTTAAATACTCTAGAAAAAGCAGGGCTTGTAACAGAGTTAAACGATAAGTCTGTTTACCACATTACTCATTTTCAAGAGCAAAACTTTATAGATAAACGGAGATACCATCAAACCCGATATGTAAATCTACTCGATGCACATGGTATCATTTATCTAAAATACCACTTGATTCATTTGAACATCAAGTGGTATTTTCTATTCTTCAAGCAAGCTAATAAGAGCCTTGATTTTTTTCTCTTGCTTATCCTTAGGTAGTCTAGAGATAGTTACAAGTAATTCTTCAATCAGTGCTGTATCAGCCTGAATGTCGAAATTGAAAAATTCACTATAGGTTAGCTCTAACGATTTTAGTAATAATTCCAAAGTTTCTAAACGTGCGGTATGCCTGTAGTTCTCCAACTTATTAACATATTTTACATCTAGCCCTGAAGCATGAGAAAGGGCTTCCTGGGTTAATCCTTTATGCTTTCTTAACTCTTTGACCCTATCGGCTACAAACCGTGATAAATTGTTGTTCTCCATGATATTATCCTCTGAACCTAGAATAACATCGACTTTGATTAAAATATATCCACAATTTCAGAACAATTTTATTATTAGTTCTGTTTTTAGAACCTTTGTGATATAATGTAGAAAATAGAGTAGATGAAGTTTTGAGTAAAACCCCTATTTTCAATAATTACTATTCAAACTAAAACTTAAATAGGCTTGTTGTTAAGCCGTTTTATAATCAAAGTGGGGTCTATCTTAAAATAGGAATTTAGAGGAGAAAGCATGGCAAGTTTTGAAATTATGAAACCTACAAAACTCTATCTAAAACTATCAAGAATAAAAATAGCTATCGCAAACCTTTAGCCATTATCATAAAATTACAAACTTTTTGAAGGAGAAAAAACATGAAACAATATAAAAAAATCGCTTTACTTACTTTGGCTTCCTTAACTTTAGTAGTTGGATGTGGTAAAAATGATAGCAGTACAGCAGACTCAAAAACAGATACAGTTGAAACTACACAGAGTGTAGAAAAAACAAGTACAACGGAAACCGGACAGAGTGGAGAGACTGTTGAGTTTTTTGCACCAGGTAGCTATAAAGTTCCTACTGACATCCAACCAGGTTCTTACTATGTCGTTTTGACGGATATACAATATTCGGCAGATGATGAAGCTAAAAATGCTTACGCCACTGTTGAGGTATTCACATCTGGTGATAAGTCAAAAGTTTTTGAAATGATTGAGGAAGTTGGGAAACCATATCGTGTGAACCTTGAAGAAGGCGATAAAATTACTTTTGATGAGGGGTATGACCCAACAGGATGGACGGTAACTTTCTTTACAGCAGATGATTATAAGGAGTACCAAAAATCTGAAAAAAAGTAACAACAGCTAGTAGTAAAGCATCATCTACTAGCTCAACTTCAAGCCAATCATCAACGCAACCTTCTACTAGCACCAGTACCACAGAAGCAAGTACAGCCCCTGTGACAAAACCTTCTACTGGGCCAGTAACAGATGCAGATATTGAAGCTATCAAAACTTATAACGACTACATTGAAATTTATGGAAAAATTGTTAACAATTACTATGATAATGCTCAGAAAAAATTAGACGAATATGGTCTTAGTGACGACGCTACTTTTCAAAGCATGAAGGAAGGTATAGACCAAGGCGTCCAACAACAAAAAGACGCCTATGGTAGTATGGGAACTAAGAAGCTAATGGGTAAAGAGGAACTCGTTAAATTCTTGAAAGAATACCGAGATGAGTTACAAACATTTGTTGATTCAATTGGGCAATAATTTCGTACACAATTTAGTTCTCACTTGCAAATTCCCCACCAATAGCTTATAATGGAATTATAAAAGGGAGTTGCTCCAACAACTCCCAGTGTAAATCCGTTTAAGACGGTAGCTAAGTTTTAGATTAAGAAATAACCGTCAACTCGCTAAAGTTTGAGACGGTTATTTCTTTTTATCATTCAGCTTAATAAGGACAATAATCAGCGATAAGAGACTGAGGACAAAGCCACCGAACTCCAACATCAACTGTAAAGCCTCTGCTGTGGACAAAAGAGCTACTCCTTTCTACCCAGATTTTAGCACTTACTTTCATAAGCACCACCACCTTTCTACGAAACTCGTAGCTACCGTCATAACTTATTTACTGCTCCATTATACCACGGCTAAATCATTTCTTCAAATGGATTCCTTTTATCTGCCGACAAGACTTTAGTTTTTGATTGCCAAAATGATTGCCATCTCAATGAAGTGATGATAGCAGACGACAACCATTTTTAGCTTAATACCTGATAAGATTGCCTTTCTAAGTTTATTGAAAACTGATGACCGACTAACTGATAATAAATACGGTCTCAAATAAGAAACCCTATTTACAGTACAGAACTGTTGCCAGTAAGCCTCTTCCGAGACATCGGAGGAGGCTTTTTTGGTGCGTGATGGCTATTGTATCTGTTGTCATCTTGTAAAGGTTCCATCAGTAGCTCCCGTTTAGCAATAGAAGAGTTTGACGAAAGAGTGAACCGCCATTGTTTCATTGGCTTGCCTGTTCGATAGGATTTTAGTAGAGTACCGTCGCTGTTTTATATTGTAGCAACTTTTATTAGAGAGCTGATGTTTGCTTTGTTTTGAAGTTGGAAAGGGGCTGTTAGCCACACTTCATTTTACAAGGGGGCAAAATTTTTGGTATAATAGGAAGGTCAAAGATAGTCAAGGAAGGAAGGGCCGATGACAGCGAAAAGCACCTCAGACCAGATTGAAGCCTACATCAGAGCCTTGGTTGAACAGGCAGGCTGGGCAGAGCTCAAACGTTGCCAGCTGGCAGATCGTTTTTGTGTTGTGCCCAGTCAGATTAACTATGTCATCAAGACACGATTTACAGAGAAACAGGGTTATCTAGTGGAAAGTAAGCGTGGTGGGGCTGGTTACATTCGTATTGCCCGCCTGACTTTTTCTGACCAGCATCAGCTGCTCAGGCACCTTCTGGCTGAGGTGGGAGAACAGGTCAGTGAACAGGTTTGGGGTCAGGTGCTAACCTACTTGTCTGACGAGGGCATCATGACCCAACGGGAGACCCAGCTGGTGGCTAGTCTGGCCAGCGATGGGGTTTTGGGCCAGGAGGCTGCTCAGTTGAGGGCCAAGATGCTCTGCCACCTTTTGCAACAATTAGACCGAAAAGGATAAGCGATGAACTATTCACAGAAATTAACGGATATTTTGCTGGTTGCCCAACGTCAGGCAGCCCGTTACGAGAGTGCCTACCTGGAGTCTTGGCACCTGCTTTTGGCCATGGTGATTGTCCAGGATTCAGTGGCCGGCATGGTTTTTGCAGAGTTTGAAGAAAAGGGTCTGTCCTATGCGGATTATGAAGCGGCAGCTATTTTGACCCTAGAAAGTGTCCCTAAGCAAGAGTTCCCTGAAGACTTTGATCCTCGTCCTTGGTCTCGTGTGGTGGACTTGCTCTTGGCTGATGCGGCAACCATAGCAGAGCTGACTGAGAGCACTGAGGTGGGAAGTCAGCACTTGCTCTTTGCCATGTTGATTAACAAGGTTCTTTTACCAATGCAGTTGTTAGCCATGCTTGGCTTTGAGGAACAGGCAGGTGAGCGTCCAGGTGTCAGTTTGTCAGCTTTGCGTCGGGCCTTGGAACATCAAGCAGGTGTCACCAAGGAACAAATCAAGGCCATCTACGAATTAAAACGGCCTAAAAAACTGCCTAATCTCAACATGAACATGATGGGAGGCAGTCTGCCCACTCCAATCGGGGAGTTGGAGGACTATACCAAGGACTTGACCCAGCAAGTGCGTCAGGGGTTGATTGACCCTGTTCTGGGGCGGGACAAGGAAATTGCCCGCATGGTTCAGGTCCTTAGCAGAAAGACCAAAAACAACCCTGTTCTGGTTGGTGAAGCGGGTGTCGGAAAGACTGCCCTAGCCTATGGCCTGGCCCAGCGGATTGTCCATGGTGAAGTGCCTTACGAGCTTCTCAACAAGCGGGTCTTGGAACTGGACATGACCACAGTGGTTGCGGGTACCCGTTTCCGCGGAGATTTTGAAGAGCGGATGACCCAAATCATTGCCGATATCGAAGAGGCAGGTGATGTGATTGTCTTTGTGGATGAGGTTCATACCATTATGGGATCTGGAGCTGGGATTGACAGCACCCTGGATGCGGCCAATATCCTCAAGCCAGCCCTGTCTCGTGGGACCCTCCATATGGTCGGGGCAACCACCCTCAGCGAATACCAGAAGCACATCGAAAAAGATGCGGCCCTGTCTCGGCGTTTTGCTAAGATTTTGGTAGAAGAGCCGAGCTTGGAAGACAGTTTGGAGATTCTCCACGGGCTCAAGGCCTCCTACGAGGATTACCATCATCTGACCATCACTGATGAGGCGGTTGAGACGGCGGTCAAGTATGCCAAACGCTACTTGACCAGCAAGAACCTGCCAGATTCAGCCATTGACCTCTTGGATGAGGCCTCAGCCAGGGTTCAAGGCCTCTTGAAAAAAGAAGAGCTTCCTGTCTTGTCTGACCAAGACCAGGCCATCCTAGCTGGTGATTTCAAGAGCCTGGCCAAACTGCTCAAGGCAGCCAGCAAGCAGGTTGACCAGCGACCATCAGCAACCGTGACCAGGGAGGTTATCTTGGATACCCTCAGCCAGCTGACGGGCATTCCAGTTGGCAAGATGACTCAGGCCGATAGCCTCAAGTACCTCAATCTGGAAAAAGAACTCCACAAGCGGGTTATTGGTCAGGACCAGGCCATCTCAGCGGTCAGTCGGGCCATTCGCCGCAACCAATCTGGCCTACGGACCGGCAAGCGGCCAATCGGTTCCTTCATGTTCCTAGGGCCAACAGGTGTCGGAAAGACGGAATTAGCCAAGGCCTTGGCTGAAGTCCTTTTTGATGACCAATCAGCCCTGATTCGCTTTGACATGAGTGAATACATGGAGAAATTTGCGGCCAGCCGCCTCAACGGTGCCCCTCCAGGTTACGTTGGCTACGATGAGGGCGGTGAGCTGACGGAGAAGGTCCGTAACAAGCCTTACTCAGTCCTCCTCTTTGATGAGGTGGAGAAAGCCCACCCCGATGTCTTCAACATGTTCCTCCAGCTCCTGGATGATGGTCAGTTGACAGACACCAAGGGCCGCCAGGTGGACTTTAGTAACACCGTGGTTATCATGACCTCCAACTTAGGAGCGACAGCCATTCGGGACGACAAAACCGTCGGTTTCGGGGCCAAGGACCTGTCTCAGGACCAGTCCGCTATGGAAAAACGGATTTTCGAGGAGCTTAAAAAGGCCTATCGCCCAGAGTTCCTCAACCGAATTGACGAGAAACTGGTCTTCCATAGCCTGACAGAGCCTCAACTTCACGAGATTGCGGCCATTATGGTTCAGCCGCTGGTGCGGCAAATGGCAGAGCTGGGCATGACGCTCAAGATTCAGCCAACAGCCATCAAGCACCTGGCCAAGGACGGCTACGACAGCGAGCTGGGCGCCCGTCCGCTCCGTCGTACCATCCAGACCCAAGTCGAAGACAAGTTGGCCGAGCTCATCCTCTCAGGAGAGCTCAAGGCTGGCCAAACCCTCAAAATCGGCCTCAGTAAGGGCCAGCTGACCTTTACCAAGTCGGTATCATGATAAAAAAAACACCTGATTTCCAGGTGTTTTTTGCGTCTAGCCTAGAAGGCTGGTTGAGCGTGACCTTTGAGGTTGGTGTCGATGAAGTCCTTGATTTCATCGCTAGTCAGGGCTTCTTGGACGGCCTTAACGGCATCGCTGTCCTTGTTGTCTGCTCGAGCAACCAGGGAAACGGCAAAGGTGTTGTCGCTGACGTCTTCAAAAATCAGGCCGTTGTCAGCTGGGGTCAAGCCGATTTTGCTGATGTAGGCAGGGTAGTTGAAGACCATGGCTTTCTCGTTGTAGGCCTCGTTGAGGTTGAGGAGGCTGATTGGTGAGAAGGTCAGGTTTTTAGGATTTTCAGTGATGTCATCAAGGGTAACGGTGTAGCTGTCCTTGCCCAGTTTGATAATCTCGTGCTTGGCCAAGAGGCGAAGGGCTCGAGCCATGTTGGTTGGGTCGCTTGGGATAGCCACATCAGCACCATCAGGCAAGTTGGTGATGTCGCTGAAGTCCTTAGCATAGAAGGACACGTTGGCGTTGTAAATCGGTTGAACCTGAACCAATTCAGCCCCATTTCCCTCGTTGAAGAGTTCCATAAATGGCTTGTGTTGGAAGAAGTTGGCATCAACTTCCTTGTTGTGGAGGGCCACGTTGGCCTGAACGTTGTCAGAAACCTTGACGATTTCCAGGGCATAGCCCTCTTTTTCCAAATCGTCCACAATCAATTCCAACATGTCAGTCATGGGTGAGGTGTGGGAAGCAACCTTGACCACAACAGGTTCTTTTGGTGCTTCAGATGACGCTGCTGAACTTGAAGCGGCCGTGTCGGCAGACTGGCTACCACAGGCAGCAAGGGTTGCAGCTGAGAAGAGGGTCAGGGCAGAGAGCATCAATTTTTTCATGGGATTTCCTTTCATTATTAGGGGCTTAAAAGGCTGGTTTGGCGTGGCCTTTGAGTTGGGTGTCGATAAAGTTGCGGATTTCGTCGCTGGTCAGAGCCGTTTTGAGGGCCTTGACCGCATCGCTGTCCTTGTTGTCTTCACGGGCAACAAGAGAAGCTGCAAAGGTCACATCGTCTTCGGCTTCAAAAATCAAACCGTTGTCGGTTGGGTTGAGGCCGATTTTAGAGATGTAGGTTGGGTAGTTGAAAATCATGTCCTTTTCCTGGTAGGCCTCGTTGAGGTTGAGGAGGCCTACAGGGGTGAAGGTCAGGTTTTTAGGGTTGTCGGTCACATTGTCCAGACTAACCGCATAGCCGTCATTGTCCAGACCGATAATCTTGTGTTCGGCCAAGAGGCGTAGGGCCCGAGCCATGTTTGACGGGTCGCTCGGGATGGCCACATCCGCACCCTCTGGCAGGTCTTCGATGGTGCTGAAGTCCTTGGCATAGAAGGAAGCGGCGTTGGTGTAGATGGGCTGGATTTGCACCAGATTAGCCCCGTTGCCCTGGTTGTAGAGCTCCATGAAGGGCTTGTGCTGGAAGAGGTTGGCGTCAACTTCCTTGTTGTGGAGGGCCACATTGGCCTGAACGTTGTCAGAAACCTTGACGATTTCAAGGGCATAACCTTCTTTTTCCAGGTCGTCCTTGACCATTTCCAGCATGTCTAGCATAGGGTAGACGTGGGCTGCGACCTTGACCACTTGCGGCTCGCTTGGTTTTTGGTCAATGGCAGAGCTGGATGAGCTCGTGTCAGCAGATTTGCCAGCGCAAGCTGCCAAGCCAGCAGCAGACAAGAGGGTGAGGGCGGTGAGCATGAATTTCTTCACGACAGAATCTCCTTTTATAAAAATGATAACAGAGTTAGCGGCTAATCCATTTAGCCAGGAAGTAGCCTACATTTTGGACCACATAGACATAGATGACAAAAATCACGACAATGGCATACATGAGGGGGTAATTGTACTCCTGATAGCCGTAGCGATAGGCGTATTCGCCCAGGCCGCCAGCCCCGATAACCCCCATGACCGTCGAGTAGGACAAGATGGAGATGGTGGTCGAGGTAAAGGACAGGACCAGATCCCGCTTGCTGGAAGGCAAGAGGAAGTAGGCAATCATCTGCAAGGGGGTGGCCCCCATGCTCAAGCTGCGGTCGATGATGGCTTGTGGCACACTGAGCAGGGCCTGTTCAACAAAACGGGCGTAGAGGCTGACCGAGACCAGGGTCAAGGGCAGGGTGGCCGCCAGATTACCAAAGGAGGTCTGAAAGAGAAAGCGGCTGACCGGAATCAAGATAAAGATAAAAATCAGAAAGGGAATGCTTCTCAGGGTGTTGAGCAAGGTGCTGAGAACCTGGTAGGCCGGCTTGTTTTCAAAGAGAACCGGGGTTCTCAGGCCAAAGAGGACGACCCCCAAGGGCAGGGCCAGGATAAAGCAGAAGACCATGGATAGGCCCACCATAAAGTTGGTTTCCCAGAAGGCCTCAATAATGCCAGGAATGTGGCTGCTGATATTAGTTGGCATGGCTGAAAAACTCCTTGAGGTAGGTGAGGTAGTGCTGGTCCCGATCGCCGTCTGCTGTCTTAACAGGCACCAAACGCTCGGCAATGGTTCCCTTGTCCAAAATCAGAATCTGGTCGCAGAAGTTCTTGAGCAGGCTTAGGTTGTGGGAAATCATGACAATGGCGATGTCCGTTTCCTGACGGAGCTGGTCCAGCAGGTCAAAGATTTCCCGTTCGCTATTGGCGTCCAGAGCTGAACTGATTTCGTCACAGAGCAGGACCTTGGGCTGCTGCAAGATAGCCATGGCGATGGCCACCTTCTGTTTCTGTCCCCCAGACAGGTTGCGGCAGGCCACCGTCTTGAGGTCGGTCAATCGCATGAAGGCTAGGGTCCGGTCAATTTCTGCCAGGTCAGGCTTCTCCCGTCTCAAGGTGTAAACCAGTTTGAGGTGGTAGAGGACGGTCTCCCCTTCCAAGAGATTGGCCTGTTGGAAGATGTAGGCCACTTCCTTACGCATGGCTCGTAAGTGGTCAGGGGTCAGGGAGCTGATGTCCTGTCCCTGATAGGTGATATGGCCACGGTCATGAGGTACTAGACCGCACATCATTTTCAAAATGGTGGACTTGCCTGTCCCGTTTTGGCCAATCAGGCCGATGCAGTCTCTGGCTTTGACCTGAAAGGATATATTTTCCAAGTTAAAGTTAGCTTTTGGGTAGGATTTTCCGACTTTTTCTAAGTCAATGAGCATAAAAACCTCCTTCGCCGTCTAATATATCATAAATAGGTTATCGTTTTCAAGAAATAAAGATGAAAACGATTTGTTTCTTTTATATAATAAGAAAAAAAGTTACGCCTGTACCAGTACAGCTCTGCTATTGGCCACAAAAAAACGAAAAAGGCGGTTAGGACCCTGTCCTAACTGCCTTGTGCCAGTTTACTTATCCTTGATAATCTCAACTGCTGTGATGGTTACGGCTTCCAGAGGTTTGTCCTGGCTGTCGGTTTCGACGGCTGCGATGCTGTCCACAATGTCCATGCCCTCGATGACCTGGCCAAAGACGGTGTAGCCGCCATCCAGACTAGGGTTACCGCCTTCTTTATAGGCAGTAATGATTTTTTCAGGGTAGTAGAGGGGGTGGAGCTTGCTGGACTGGTCCTCCTGGTTCTGGTTGATGAAGAACTGGCTGCCGTTGGTGTCTGGGCCAGCATTGGCCATGGCCAGAGCCCCTCGAATGTTGTAGAGCAAGTCGGATGGCTCATTCTTGAAGCCGCTGCCGTTGTCAATCTTGGCATCCTTGCCAGCCCAGATCGATTGGCCGCCTCGGCCAGTCCCTTCTGGGTCACCGCCTTGAATCATAAAGCCCTCGATAACCCGATGGAAGCTGACGCCCTTATAGTAGCCGTTTTTGGCGTGGGTCAAAAAGTTCTCCACAGCCAGCGGTGCTAGGTCAGGGAAGAGTTTGATGGTGATGTCACCTTTTGAGGTGGCTAATTTGACGGCTGCTTCATTGGCGGCAATGTCAGGGTTCATCTGAGGAAAATCAAGCTGGTTGAGCTGGACCAGTCGCTCTTCTAATTGCTTTTGAATGTCGCTAGACGAGAGGGTCTGGTTGCTGGTTGAGCTAACGGTACCTTGGTTCTGGGCCTGACAGGCGGTCAGAAGGCTGATGGACAGGAGGGATAGGACGAAAAGGTGTTTCATTGTGATATCTCCATATAAGGTTTTGATTTCATTTTACCATAAAAATGGAAAAGTCCCAATGATTTTTCCATCTGCCTAGCTGGCGATGGGCAAAATAAGCGGTCTATGGTAAAATAGACCTATGACAAAAAAGACTAGAGCAAAGACCTCTGGGCCTGGTTCCAGACGGTCTCATAAAAAACAAGAATCGCCCTCACCAGAGAGGGCCGTTAAAACCACAGTGCTTAAAGGTTTGGTGAGTTTGGCCATCTTCTTTGCCATCATTCGTTTAGGACTGATGGGGATTAGCCTCTATAACCTGGCTCGGCTAGTCTTTGGTTCACTGAGCCTGCTTGCCCTACCCGTGGTTTTAGTTCACCTGTGGGCGAGAGCCTACCTTAGGGGACGAGAGGGCCTGGTGGTTGGATTTTGGACCAGTTTCATGAGCCTTTCACTTGGCTGGCAGGCCTATTTTATGGCCCAGGCACCCTTGGGGGAGAAGGGGGCTATTCTGATGACCCTTAATGTGGGGCTGCAGGAGCTACTTGCAGTCCGAGTGGCTCATTTTATGGGCGGGGGACTGCTGGGCTCCCTTCTCTATCAGCCCGTTAGTTTTCTCTTTTCCCATCAAGGGACCTATCTGATTGCCGGCCTCTTTTTCTTCCTGGGCTTGTTCCTCATGAGCCCTTGGACGGTGGATGATTTTAGCCGTTTTTTGGGAAATGGCTGGGCTTCTTATCGCGAAAGGTTAGAGTTGCGGCGGCAGGAGAGGTTCTTCCAGAAAGAGGAGGCTCGCCTGGCTCAAGCAGAAGCCTTAGAAGAACCAGTAGAAGTGCTTGCTGAGGCGGCATTGGATGACGTCCTTGACCAGGAAGAGCCACTGCCTGTGCCAGATGAATGGCCTGAACGGGATGTGGAAATCCTCCTCCCAGAGCCTTCCGTCAGCAATTATGACCCCGATTTTGACTTTGATTTGGTCGAAGTGGAAGACCTGCGTCAGCCTCAATCCAGCTTCCCTGGACCGAGCCAGCTCAAGCAAGCCCTCCTCTATAAACTGCCCAGCATTGATCTCTTTGCCCCAGATAAGCCCAAAAACCAGTCCAAGGAGAAAAAGATTGTTCGTGAGAACATCAAGATATTGGAGCAGACCTTTGCCAGCTTCGGCATCAAGGTGACCGTGGAGCGGGCGGAAATCGGCCCGTCCGTGACCAAGTATGAAATCAAACCAGCTGTCGGGGTTCGGGTCAACCGCATCTCCAATCTGGCAGACGATTTGGCCCTGGCCCTGGCGGCCAAGGATGTCCGCATCGAGGCCCCTATTCCAGGAAAGTCCCTGATTGGTATCGAGGTGCCCAACTCTGAGATTGCCACCGTCTCCTTCCGCGAGCTCTGGGAGCAGTCCAATACCGACCCGACCAAGCTCTTGGAAGTGCCGCTTGGTAAGGCAGTCAACGGTTCTAGCCGTTCCTTTGACTTGGCTCGCATGCCCCATATCTTGGTGGCAGGATCGACCGGTTCTGGTAAGTCGGTGGCCGTCAACGGCATCATTTCCAGCATTCTGATGAAAGCTCGGCCTGACGAGGTCAAGTTCATGATGATTGACCCCAAAATGGTTGAATTATCGGTCTACAACGACATTCCCCACCTGCTCATTCCTGTGGTGACCAACCCCCGCAAGGCCAGTAAGGCCCTGCAAAAGGTGGTGGATGAGATGGAAAACCGCTACGAGCTCTTCAGCAAGGTTGGGGTCCGCAACATCGCTGGCTACAACGCCAAGGTGGAGGACTGGAACAAGACCTCTGACCAGAAACACATCCCTCTGCCCCTCCTGGTCGTTATCGTGGACGAGTTGGCCGACCTCATGATGGTGGCCAGCAAGGAGGTCGAGGACGCCATTATCCGTCTGGGACAAAAGGCTCGTGCGGCTGGTATCCACATGATTTTGGCCACCCAGCGGCCATCGGTTGACGTCATCAGCGGCCTGATTAAGGCCAACGTCCCGAGCCGGATTGCCTTTGCTGTCTCCAGCGGTACCGACAGCCGAACCATTCTGGATGTCAACGGGGCCGAGAAACTTCTGGGCCGAGGCGACATGCTCTTCAAGCCCATTGACGAGAACCACCCTGTCCGCCTCCAGGGCTCCTTCATCTCCGACGATGATGTGGAGCGGATTGTCAGCTTCATCAAGGCCCAGGCCGATGCCGACTACGATGAGACCTTTGACCCTGGTGAGGTGGCGGAGGACGATGCTTCTGGCAATGGCGGAGCTGGTCAGGGAGATCCCCTCTTTGAGGAGGCCAAGGCCCTCATCATAGAGACCCAGAAGGCTTCCGCCTCCATGCTCCAACGCCGCCTGTCCATTGGTTTCAACCGAGCGACAGACTTGCTTGGTGAGTTGGAAGAAGCAGGGGTCATTGGCCCAGCTGAAGGCACCAAACCAAGAAAGGTTCTGATGACCTCTTAGAAAGTAGATTAGTAAAAACCGCCATCAGCATTGACTGATGGCGGTATTTCGTTGGCTAGGTTTTGAACAACTTCATTAAACGGCTACTGCCACTAGGTGATTGAAAACGGAGTTCATGCTTATTTTCTTGTGGAGCGGTTCAGGTAGTCCAGTAAGTGTCCTGAACGGACCTCCCAAATGAGTCGCACCAAGTCCTTTGTTTTCAGCTCAGCTATTTCCCCAAAGGAAAAGCTCTCCCAATCAAAGGCTTGGAGGGTCCAGTTGCCGTCCTGGTTTTGGAGGAGACCAAAGGCCTCTAGGTCATCCGACCAGCAGGCGGTCATTAGCTGGCCCTGAAAAGCTGTCAGAAAGCTTGCCACCGTTGCCTCATCTGGTTTGATAGGGGCTTGCTCGGCCTGCTCCTGACCAGCAATCAAATCTGCATAAAAGTCCAGATAGGGGCTGGAGCTAACCTTGTCTTGAACCACATGGCTGGCAATCAGCTGCCAGCTGTCTTGGTGGCCCAACTCGTCATAGGTTTTGATTAGGAGCCAGCCGGGGGTCTGGTGGACGATGGTGGCTAGGCTAAAGCTGTCGGGGGATTCGGTGTAGAGTTCAATAAGCATGAGCTGTCCTCCTGATAGTTTTAAATTTATTATAACATAAAGTATCAGGTCTAGCTAGTAGAAAAAAGCTATGAGAGTTGCTTGCTAGAAAGGATTGGCTTGTCAGGTTGATTTAAGGAAGGGCTGTTAGACTGGGTAGTCCAGATTTCTCAAGTGGCAGAAATTTTGGTATAATTGAAAAAAGCCCTGCAAAGGGTAATGGTGAGGTAACCCAGATGAAGAAAATTTTGATTGTTGACGATGAGCGTCCGATTTCGGACATCATCAAGTTTAATTTGACCAAGGAGGGGTATGAGGTGGTAACGGCCTATGATGGCCGCGCAGCCTTGACCGCCTTTGAGGAGGAGCAGCCAGACTTGGTGATTCTAGATTTGATGCTGCCAGAGCTGGATGGTTTGGAGGTGGCCAAGGTCATCCGTAAGACCAGCCACCTGCCCATCATCATGTTGTCAGCCAAGGACAGCGAGTTTGACAAGGTTATCGGCCTAGAAATCGGGGCAGATGACTATGTGACCAAGCCCTTCTCTAACCGGGAATTGCTGGCTAGGGTCAAGGCCCACCTGAGACGGACCGAAACCATCGAGGCAGCCGTGACCGAGGAAAATGCTAGTTCTGCCAATAAGAGCCTGGTGGTGGGCGATTTGGAAATCGTACCAGATGCCTTTGTGGCCAAGAAACACGGGACCGAGCTGGAACTGACCCATCGGGAGTTTGAACTGCTTCATCATCTGGCCAACCACATGGGGCAGGTCATGACTCGGGAGCACCTTTTGGAAACGGTCTGGGGCTACGATTACTTTGGCGATGTGCGGACGGTGGATGTGACCATCCGTCGCTTGCGGGAGAAAATCGAAGACCAGCCTAGTCGTCCAGAGTACATTTTGACCCGCCGCGGAGTGGGCTACTACATGAAATCCTATGACTAAGGCGTTTGAAAATTTAACCCTGGTTCAGTTTGTCCTCCTGGGGTTGCTGTTGCTCGTGGCTCTTTACTTCCTCTACTTGGGCATCAAGGACTACCGTGAAGCTCAAATCATTAGGCGGCTCAATGAAAAGGTCAAACTGTTAATCGAAGGAAACTATGGCGAAGCCATTCAGGTGACGGCTAAAAATGACTTGGGTGAGCTGGCCCACCAGCTTAACGACCTCTCCGACGTCCTCCATGCTACCCATGAAAACCTGTCTCAGGAAAAGAACCGCTTGGACTCTATCTTGTCTTATATGACAGACGGGGTTATTGCGACCAATCGAGCTGGCCAAATCATCATGATTAACCAAACTGCCCAAAAGCACCTGAACCTGAGCAGAGAAGTGGCCCTCAAGATGAACATCGTGGACTTGTTTGATGGCGACCACGACTACACCTATCATGATTTGGTATCTAAGACCCCGACCCTTACCATCAATCGTCGCAATGCCTTTGGCGAATTTTCTGCCCTTCGGATGCGTTTTGCCCTCAACCGTAGAGAATCAGGGTTCATCTCAGGTCTTGTTGTCGTGATTCATGACACGACTGAGCAGGACAAGGAGGAGCGGGAACGCCGTCTCTTTGTATCCAACGTTAGCCACGAGTTGCGGACCCCCTTGACCTCGGTCAAGTCCTATCTGGAGGCCTTGGATGAGGGGGCTCTGCGGGAGGAAGTGGCCCCAGAGTTTATCCGAGTGTCTCTCAATGAAACCAATCGCATGATGCGGATGATTACAGACCTTTTGGCCCTGTCACGGATTGATAACCAGGCGACTGCCCTCAATGTCGAGTGGACAAACTTTACCGCTTTTATGACCCATATCCTTAACCGCTTTGACCTGGTTAAGAGCCAGCACACCATCAGTGGCAAGCGGTATGACCTGGTGCGAGATTACCCCATCACGACCATCTGGGTTGAAATTGATACGGACAAGATGACCCAAGTCATCGAGAACATTCTCAACAATGCTATTAAGTATTCGCCTGATGGGGGCAAGATTACCGTCAGCATGAAGACCACAGACAGCCAGTTAATCGTGTCCATTTCAGACCAAGGGCTGGGAATTCCTAAAAAAGATTTACCGCTGGTCTTTGACCGCTTTTATCGGGTGGACAAGGCTAGAAGTCGTGAGCAAGGGGGAACTGGTCTGGGCTTGGCCATTGCCAAGGAAATCATCAAGCTCCACAAGGGCTTTATCTGGGCTAAGAGCGAAGAAGGCAAGGGATCAACCTTTACCCTGGTGCTTCCCTATGACCGTGAAGCCATGTCCTTGGACGAATGGGAGGAGGCCTAATGCAAACCAGTGCTTTCAAATACAGTATCTTGGCCTCAGGCTCAACAGGTAACTGCCTCTATGTGGAAACGCCTAAAAAACGTTTCCTAATCGATGCAGGCCTGTCTGGTAAGAAAATTGTTAGCCTCCTATCGGAAATTGACCGCAAACCAGAGGATTTAGACGCTATTTTCGTGACCCACGAGCACAAGGACCACATCCACGGGGTTGGGGTCTTGGCCCGTAAGTACGACCTAGACATCTACGCCAACCAAAAAACTTGGATGGCCATGGATGAGGCCTTGGGGAAGATTGATGTGGGCCACAAGCACATCTTCGAGGAAAATTCTGTCTTGACCTTTGGTGATTTGGACATGGAGAGTTTCAGCGTTAGCCATGACGCGGCCTCGCCTCAGTTTTACCGCCTCATGAAGGATAACAAGAGCTTTGTCACCTTGACGGATACAGGTTATGTGTCCGATCGGATGGCGGGTATTATTGAAAATGCTGACGCCTATCTGATTGAATCCAACTATGATGTCAATATCCTGCGGGCAGGCTCCTACCCCTGGTCAACTAAGCAACGGATCCTATCCGACCAGGGCCACCTGTCCAATGAGGATGGGGCAGCTGCCATGGTTCGAACCCTGGGCAGCAGGACTAAAAAAATCTACCTGGGCCACCTGAGCAAGGAAAACAACATCAAGGAACTGGCTCGAATGACCATGGAGACCAGCCTCATGCAGGCCGGTATCGAGGTCGGCAACCAACTCAAGGTTTACGACACCTCGCCCGACACGGCCAGCCCCTTGACCAAAATTTAGCAACCACCTTTGGGGTGGTCAGACCGAAGAGCTGGGACAAAAGTCCAAACCCCAATATTAAAAGCGAACAGAGAAGGATTTCTGAAAATCAGGACCTCTCTTTGTTCGCCTTTTTTTGTTTCATCAGGGGATAATTGTATGAGATTTCGAAAACTCAAAATCTTTTTGTCCCAGCCTCTTTTTCTTTTGTTAAAAAATATAAAAACTCTTAAAACGCTATTAAACCAGAATGTTTAAGAGTGAATGCAAGGGGATGTTGAAACTCTGTATTTGCTCTTTTTCTGTCGTTTAGAGAGTTTGTCTACGTTCAGAAATACTTTTCTTATTCCAATTTTTTGTACGACCAGTTGTTGGGGTAAGATAAGGAAGGGCAACAGGTTTGTTTTAATCTGGCCTGTTCTATTAGATTGTTTATATTCATTTATTTTCCAAACAATTTATGCTATACTAGTAGAAAAAAACAAGGATTGACACATGCCTCAAAGCCAGCACCTGATGACGCATATCGAGAACCACCTCAGTCAACTGACCAAACTTGAGAAGACCATCGCTTACTTTTTTTTGGATGGTAAAGCCGATCTCAGTGATCTCAGTTCAGCCACCGTTAGCCAAACCCTACATGTTTCTCCGGCAGCTCTGACCCGCTTCGCTCAAAAATGTGGCTTCAAAGGCTATCGTGAATTTGTTTTTGATTACCAAAGCAATCAAAAACAACTGGATGAAAATTTCAAGCACATCCAAAAAGATTTGACCAAACGGGTTCTCGTTGACTACAAATCCATTATTGATCAAACCAATGATTTGGTTGATGAGGATAAATTGGAGCGAATTGCAAGTTTATTAGACAAGGCCAGCAGGGTCTACTTTTATGGGGTGGGCAGTTCGGGTTTGGTCGCCAAAGAAACCAAACTTCGATTTACACGACTAGGCCTGATTTGTGATGCCATTTCTGAGGCTGATAATATGATTTGGACCAACAGCATTCTGGACGATAGCTGTATAGTCTTTGGCCTCTCCTTGACCGGCCAAACCCAAGCCATTCTCAATTCCCTAGAGATTGCCAGTAAAAAGGGAGCTAAA
Organism: Streptococcus sp. ZY171113; assembly: GCF_057748235.1. Lineage (NCBI taxonomy): Bacteria > Bacillati > Bacillota > Bacilli > Lactobacillales > Streptococcaceae > Streptococcus > Streptococcus sp. ZY171113. Next base: position 1,652,374 of record NZ_CM173243.1, on the reverse strand, counting down.
ACGGTCCTCATCTCTGCCCAAGCTCCCCAAGATAGTCAGATTGACGAGCATATTTTGGTAGCTTCTGCCCACCACCTCAGCTATGGTAATCGCATTTCCCCACAATTTCCTCTCCTGATGATGATGGACGTGCTCTATGCCTATTACCTTTCTATTGACAAATCGAAAAAAGAAACCATCTTCAAGGATACCATCATTGATTAAAAAGGATCTGTTAAGATTGTAGCGGGGATATCCATCTTAGAAATGATAAGATTTCTTATGCATACTTAAAGGTTCATGTTGGAGTTACCTCAGCACTTAGGAACATTCGCCAAAAGTTTGCTATGGCATTTAGGTTCGGTGTCAACGGAGCCGCTGCTCCCAAAGAGAACGCAAGGCCGACTACCGTAGTCCTTATTGAATTTGAACTTGTAAAATTTTGATGACGCTGACTTTTGGAAGATACCGTTTTCAATCCAAACTGTTTTGGAAGTTTTAGGATATCTTACAAAAAAAGTTGCAAAAAAGGCTTGCAATTTTTCTTCAGAGGTGATATACTATAAAAGTAATCGCCGCTATAGTTAAATGGTATAATAGAGCAATGGTAATGCTCAGTTCCGAGTTCAATTCTCGGTGGTGGCAGAGAAGAGCTGGTCAGCGGACTGGCTCTATTTTTTATCTTTGGAGGTGTTGGAAAATGGCAGAGCAGTTTTGGGCGGATTTTGAGGCCTGGGTCAAGACCCAGATTATGATTAACGACATGGCCATGGTGGAGAGTAAGAAAGTGGCTGATGAGACAGGTGACGAGGCGGCAGCCCAGGCCTACATCCGTTACGAGGCCAAGTTAGATGCCTACAACTACCTCTTGGGCAAGTTTGCCAACTACCACGCTGGCAAATCCTTCCATGACCTACCAGATGGCCTTTTGGGCCAACGTCATTATTGATTTTTTCCAAAAGACGTGGTAAAATAAGCCTATCAGAGGTGTTTTGACCCCCATTTGGTACAGGAAGCGGTGTTGCTGAGAAATCCGCCCAAATGTCAAAACTGGTTGCTGACAGTTAACAAATCAATAAATAAAGTTGCGGGTGCAAACCCGAATTTGGGTGGTACCGCGGAAATCGAAAGAAATTCGTCCCTGTCAGATGGCAGGGGCTTTTATTGTTGTCAGAAAGGAGGCCCATGCTCCACCACATCGAACTCTACGTGTCGGATTTGCAAAAAAGCCGAGATTTCTACGAGTTTTTGCTCCCTCGCCTGGGCTATGAGCCCTATCAAGACTGGCCTCCAGGCTTTTCTATGAAAATGGCCGAGCACTACATCGTTTTTGTCCAAACGCCGGCTGATTTCCTGGAGGCAGGCTACCACCGTTGCCGAACTGGGCTCAATCACCTGGCTTTTCACGGCGGCAGCAGGGAAAATATTGACCAACTCCGAGAGAATTTACTGGCCAGAGGCGTCAACCTTCTCTACGATGACCGTTATCCCCACGCAGGAGGAGAGAACCACTATGCTCTCTACTTTGAAGACCCTGATGGGGTCAAGATTGAGGTGGTTGGGGCATGACAATGTGTTTCTATCTCGAAGAGATTATTGTGACGGTTTTGCCAAGAAGTTTTTCTGTTCAGAGAATCTTTACAGGTGGCAAAGTGGATAAAAAGAGTTATCCTTTAACGAGTAAAAAACTCCAAAAAGTGTTGCAAGAAATACAGGAAGATTTTTCGTTCTCATCCTTACCTTTATTAATCATTGTTAACCATGAGTCGGATAAATTTTATTATCAATCCTTTGCTGATTTTGAAAATTATATGAAAACTATTATTTAAGAAAGGACATCCCATGTCAAAAGAACTTTCCCCTAAATACAACCCAGCTGAAGTAGAAGCTGGTCGCTACGCCAAATGGCTTGAGGCAGACGTGTTCGCACCGTCAGGTGACGAGACGGCTAAGCCTTACTCTATCGTGATTCCGCCGCCAAACGTGACGGGCAAGCTCCACTTGGGCCACGCCTGGGACACGACCCTGCAGGACATCATCATCCGCCAAAAACGCATGCAGGGCTTTGATACCCTCTGGCTGCCTGGTATGGACCACGCAGGGATTGCCACCCAAGCCAAGGTTGAGGAACGCCTGCGGGAGCAGGGCATTTCCCGCTACGACCTGGGCCGTGAGAAATTTCTGGACAAAGTCTGGGAGTGGAAGGACGAGTATGCCGCTACCATCCGTGAGCAGTGGGGCAAGCTGGGTCTTTCTCTGGACTACCAGCGGGACCGCTTCACCCTGGATGAGGGCCTCTCCAAGGCCGTCCGCAAGGTCTTTGTGGACCTCTACCAGAAGGGCCTCATCTACCGTGGCGAGTTTATCATCAACTGGGACCCTGCTGCCCGTACCGCCCTGTCTGACATCGAGGTTATTCACAAGGACGTTGAAGGTGCCTTCTACCACATGACCTATATGTTGGAAGATGGCTCGCGCGGTTTAGAAGTTGCGACTACTCGACCAGAAACTATGTTTGGTGACGTGGCGGTGGCTGTTAACCCAGAAGACCCACGTTACAAGGACCTGATTGGTCAAAACGTTATCCTGCCAATCATTAACAAGGCTATCCCAATCGTGGCCGATGAGCATGCTGACCCAGAATTCGGAACAGGTGTCGTGAAAATCACCCCAGCCCACGACCCCAACGACTTCCTGGTTGGCCAACGCCATGACTTGCCACAAGTCAATGTCATGAACGACGACGGCACTATGAACGAATTGGCTGCTGAATTTGCAGGCATGGACCGTTTCGATGCCCGCAAGGCTGTTGTTGCCAAACTGGAAGAAATCGGTAGCCTGGTTAAAATTGAACAACGTGTCCATTCGGTTGGTCACTCTGAGCGGTCAGGTGCCGTGGTTGAGCCTCGCCTGTCCACCCAGTGGTTCGTCAAGATGGATGAATTGGCTAAACGAGCCATTGCCAACCAAGAGACCGAAGACAAGGTTGCCTTCTACCCACCACGCTTCAACGATACCTTCCTTCAATGGATGGAAAATGTCCATGACTGGGTGATTTCTCGCCAGCTCTGGTGGGGTCACCAAATCCCAGCCTGGTACAATGAAGCAGGCGACATGTATGTCGGCGAAGAAGCACCAGAAGGCGACGGCTGGGTGCAGGACGAAGACGTGCTAGACACCTGGTTCAGCTCAGCCCTCTGGCCGTTTTCAACCATGGGCTGGCCTGACACCGACAGCCATGATTTCAACCGTTACTTCCCAACCTCAACCTTGGTAACAGGTTATGACATCATCTTCTTCTGGGTGTCTCGCATGATTTTCCAATCCCTGGAATTCACAGACCGTCGCCCATTCAAGAATGTCCTTATCCACGGTCTCATCCGTGACGAGCAGGGCCGCAAGATGTCTAAGTCGCTCGGAAACGGTATCGACCCAATGGATGTCATCGACCAATATGGTGCAGATGCCCTGCGTTGGTTCCTGTCTAACGGCTCTGCCCCAGGACAGGACGTCCGCTTCAGCTACGAGAAGATGGATGCTTCTTGGAACTTCATCAACAAGATCTGGAACATTTCCCGTTACATCCTCATGAACAATGAGGGCCTGACCCTCGATGAGGCGCGTGCCAATGTCCAGAAGGTTGCTGCCGAGGAAGCTGGCAACGTGACCGACCGCTGGATCCTCCACAACCTCAACGAGACCATCGGCAAGGTGACCGACAACTTCGACAAGTTCGAGTTCGGCGTGGCCGGCCACATCCTCTACAACTTCATCTGGGAAGACTTCGCCAACTGGTACGTGGAGCTGACCAAGGAGGTCCTTTACAGCGACAACGAGGCCGAGAAGGTCATGACCCGCTCCGTCCTCCTCTACACCCTGGACGCCATCCTCCGCCTCCTCCACCCGATTATGCCGTTTGTGACCGAGGAAATCTTCGGCCAGTATGCGGCTGATTCCATCGTGACGGCAGCCTACCCAGTGGTTGATCCTGCTTTTGAAAATGGCAGAGCACACGCAGGTGTTGAAAGCCTCAAAGACCTGATTCGGGCTGTCCGCAACGCCCGTGCTGAGGTGAACGTGGCACCAAGCAAGCCAATTACCCTGCTGATTAAGACCGCAGACAGCGAGCTTGAAAGCTTCTTCAACCAGAACATCAACTACATCAAACGCTTCACCAACCCAGAGAAGCTGGAGATTAGCTCTGTCATTGCCGCCCCAGAACTGGCCATGTCAGCCGTCATCACGGGAGCTGAACTCTTCCTCCCTCTGTCCGACCTCCTCAATGTTGAGGAAGAACTAGAACGCCTCAACAAAGAACTGGCCAAGTGGCAGAAAGAGCTGGACATGGTTACCAAGAAACTGTCTAACGAACGCTTCGTCGCCAACGCCAAACCAGAAGTCGTTGCCGCCGAGCGCCAAAAACAAACCGACTACCAAACCAAGTATGACGCGACCAAACAGCGGATTGCAGAGATGGAGAAGTTGGTGAAGTTAAGCTAATAGAAATAAATGCCCAGCTTAAAAAAGGCTGGGTTTTGTGGTATAATGGAGTGATTATATATTTTTGGAGTGAAAAATGAAGTTAGAAACTGTAATTTTAAACCCACTAAACATTGATTTAGATTTTAGTAATCCTAGGTTTTCAATGTTTGATTTTAAAAGTGAGGAAGAAATAATCAAATATTTGCTTGATTTTGAACAGATTAAAGAGCTTGCATTTCAAATTGCAGAAAATGGGTATAACACATTAGGTGAGCGTGTTATTGTTCTAAAAAATGAACAAGGTCATTATACGGTATTAGAGGGTAATAGAAGAATTGCTTCGTTAAAACTTTTATTTCAGTACCAATTTTTGTTGAAAAGTTCGGAACGCAAAAAAATTGAACGATTAAACTTGCGTATAGAAAATTTCGAAGTTAGTTGTGATATTGTAACCGAATCTACAAGAGATGATGCACTTTTTAAAATTAGTGCAAAACATGTGGATGGGATTAAGACATGGAGTGCTACGGATAAAAGAGTATTTTACCATAACCTTTATAATCAGTATAGAAATAAAGGTTTAACACGTGATGAATCTTTGGATAAAATTAAAGTTATTACACCAGAAGGTAAAGTTGCTATAAGAAATGCTATACAACAATTAAATTATTTAATTTCTGTGCATAATGCAACTTTAACTTATCAGTCTAATTTGGAAAAGTTGACTCACTTAGATACAGATGTTCTGGTATCACGAGTTTTAAGACCATTAGTTAAAGAGTTGGAACTTGAGTTTAATGATGAGTTTCAAACTATATCAAAAAATGATAAAGTTTACCATGAAATATTAGGATTGCTAGGTAAAGCAGTTTGGATTGATAAACAATTAGATACACGAACTTTTGCTAAACAGGAACAGTGGAAAGAGATTATCGAAAAGATACCTAATTTAGCTGAAAAAATTAAAGAATATAAAGAGTTTGAAAAAATAACAGGTTCTGACGAAGGTTCATTTAGTAATTCTCTAAATAATGATGCAAAAACTAGTGAAGATTGTGGACAGGGGAATGAGGAACCATCTAACTCGTCAGTAAATGATACATATGACAATATTACGGATAATAATGATACACAAAGTCAAGAACCAAAATATAAATTCTTTGTTCCTAAGGAACAAGTTGTTATTAGTACACCTAATTATGATTTAATTAACTGTATTGATTTGATTGATAATGAGAATAATAAAGTTCCAAGGGAGAGTTCAGAATATAAGAGAGTTGTAATTAGATGTGAAAGCAGAAATATTGTAATTGATAATAATGTAGTAAATCAGAGATCTGATAATGGTAGATACACTATCAATGCCGAATATGATGCTGAACGAAAATCCTTTCCAATACTTTTAAATATAGAAGTAGTTACTGTGCATCAAGACTATCAAGTTCTGTTTAACACCCAATGGTATATTGAAGCGTTAGCGAAAATATCTGCAAAGCATGAGTACTTTAAAATTTGTGAAGTGATAAGAAAACTACAAAATTACAATGTTTTGTCAGGAGATGTTGGCAATCATATTATTATTGCATTCCTCCTTAGAAATTTAATTGAATATTCTACAAAAGCATATTCAGATTTAGTTGGGTTGCAACAATCTCAGGAGAATCTACCTTCACTTGTTTCTTCGGTAAAAAATCATTTGGTAACAAAAAATAAACTTTCAAAGACAGAGTCTAAAGCTTTAAATAAGCATGAGATTGATATTGAAACTTTGAATGGTATGCTTCATGATTATAAGACGGAAATTAGTACCGTTAGCATTCAATCTATTGGAAGAAAGTTTAGTAGATATTTTTCTGTTATATTTGACAAGTTATCGGAGGGGGGAAATAATGGATAATTTTAGCCCGTTACGCTATCCTGGAGGAAAAAATAAGACCTATCAATATGTCAAATATTTGGTACATAGCAATGATGTTGATACTTATATAGAGCCGTTTTGCGGAGGTGCGGCAGTAGCGCTTAAATTATTATTTAATAATGATGTAAAGAAAATAATGTTAAACGATTTTGATAAATCGATTTATGCAATGTGGTACTCTATTTTACATAACACTGAAGCTTTTATAAAAAAAGTACGAGAAGCAGAATTTACAATTGAAGAATGGGGTAAACAGCAGAGTATTCAAAAAAACAAAGAAAGTGTTGACTTACTTACTCTTGGATTTTCTACGTTTTATTTAAATCGAACAAATCGATCTGGGATAATTCAAGCTGGTCCTATAGGAGGTAGAAACCAATCAGGTAATTATAAAATGGATTGTCGGTATAATGCAGAGGTGCTGATAAGTAAAATTGAGCTGATAGCTAGTAATAGGAACAGAATTAGCTTGTATAACTTAGATGCTATTGATTTTATCAAAAATAATATTAGACGTACAAAGCGTTCACTAACTTTTTTTGATCCTCCATATTTTATTAAAGGAAAGCAACTATATACAAACTTTTATGAATACGTAGATCATGCTGAATTGAGAGATACAATTGTGAAGTATATGGAACATCATAAATGGATTCTTACCTATGACTATCACGATGAAATTGAGAAATTATATTCTAACTTTGAGTACTTCCCGTACTCTCTTAATTATAGTGCTGGAAAATCAAAAAAAGGTATGGAATATATTTTCTTTAGTAACCGAGTATCTTCAAAGGAAATCGATAGATTTTTACAAATTTTTTAGAAAGCAGGTGCTTACATGACAAATTCTGTAAGTTCGAACCAGGCAGAGAAATACGCGATTGCAGCATTTTTCTCTGGCGTTGGTGGAATTGAGTTGGGCTTTGAGCAGACCAACGAGTTCAGAGTGGTGTATGCTAACGAGTTTGATAAGTATGCGAGGCAGACTTATCAGTTGAATTACCCCGATACATTTTTGGATGGACGTGATATTCACGCTGTTCCAGCTGAGGATATAAAAGGAGAAGTGGACGTTATCGTCGGTGGTTTCCCTTGCCAAGCCTTTTCGATTGCTGGTTACCGTAAAGGTTTTGAAGATGATCGTGGCGGTCTTTTCTTCGAATTGCTCCGCATGATTGAAGCCAAGCGACCAAAAGCTATTTTTGTGGAAAATGTCAAAAATATGGTTTCCCATGACCACGGAAATACTTTTAAAGTTATTCGTGAAGCTTTGACGGAGAATAATTATTTTATCAAATGGAAAGTTCTCAATGGTAAGGATTATGGAAATATTCCTCAGAACCGTGAGCGTATTTATATCGTAGGTTTTGATAACAAGGAAGCCTATGACCATTTTGAATTTCCAGACGAGATTAAGTTAACAACTACCTTGAAAGATGTCATTGATTTTGGTGCAAGTCTGGAAGAAAATTACTATTATCGTGACGGTAAGCAACCGTTTTATGATGAATTAAAATCATCTATTGACAGTCAAGACACCGTTTATCAATGGCGTCGCCAGTATGTTCGTGAGAACAAAAGTGGTGTGGTTCCAACCTTGACAGCTAATATGGGGATGGGTGGGCATAATGTCCCGTTGATTTTGACAGATAGTGGCGAGATTCGGAAGCTTACTCCTAAGGAAACCTTCAATGTTCAAGGCTATCCAAAAACTTTTAAGATTCCTAAAAATGTTTCTAATGGTCAACTTTATAAACAAGCTGGGAATAGTGTGGTTGTTCCTGTTATTAAGCGAATTGCAGCTAATATTGCAAGTGCTTTGAACCAAACCAAAATTGCCTTACAATTGGAACGTACTGGAAATGTTGCAATCATCTATACCAAGATGAATGGTCAGTTTGAGGGACAATCCTATGTTCGAGACTATGTTGATACCTATGAGCAAGCCGTGGAGACGATTAATTTTTATCAAGATGGTTTAGGGATTTTATCGGATTTGGATTATTTAAGACTTATTAAAAAAGGTGGTCATTTGGAGTTTTATAGCATTGCTTTTACGAATAACTAGTTAGTTGAGAGATTAGTGAAAACCTAATCTCTTTTTGGTATAATTGAGATAAGACGAAGTGAGGTAAGATTATGTGGGAAAATCTAAAGGCAGAGCAAAAAGACAAGTATCGGACCTTAATTACTAACTTTGCGAGCTTGAGCGAGGCTTTTTCTCAAAAGGCAGAGGCAGAAGAAGGACACGATGGGCAAAATTATGTAGCTCCGATTGTCAATTCTAAGTTTCAAGAAACTGTTTTTCAGAAAGCGTTTAATGCAGTAGCAGAAGATATAGCAAACACTTCTTATGATGCCTCTGTGGTTGTTGATGATAAGCATAAGTATTTGGTTGGTATCAAGTCTTTTGGAATAGGTTCTGGCGATCAGAAGGTGGCTCAATTCAAGAAAGATTCCCAGTCATGGACAGATATTTTGAGTGAGATTAAATTCTATGCGGATATTTCTCCCGACAAAGCGACTGCCGATAAAGAGAATCAAGAACGTTATAGGGAGTTGGCACTTCGGATTGCTTCTCTACGTAATCAGAGGATTGAATCCTCTAAGGCTCAGATTAAAGGTTTTAAATCAGATGATGTATCGGTTGATTCAGTATATCATGTATTGATGCCGACACCAAAGGGAGAAAGTCCTCAGATTTTCGTGGGAGAAACCTCCTATCTTCCCATTGATATTGATCGTTTAGAAATTCTGGGATCCACCAATCAGAAAAATCCAACCAATTTCCGATTTACGGATGGAAATCATATTTATAAATACACTGCGGCAGATAGCCAACTACACATGACCTTTAACAACAAAGAGATTGTTGTTGACCAGTGGGATGTTCATTACATTGAAGATCCCTTCTATGTTTTTGAGCAGTTGCATTTGTTAAATGAGACAAAAGCAGAGACGGAAATCATTGAAACAGTCTCCTGGGTCATTACGGATAAGAATGGTCAGGTTGAAGAAAGTTCAGGCTTTAATGCCTTTGATGGCGGCTCAAAATTAGCTAAAAAAGATCGAATTGCTCGTATTGAAAAAATCAGAGATACCTTTGGGCAAAACTTATCATCAGAAGAGCGTGCCTATGTTATTCAGGCTTTAGAAGACATACTGCTGAAAAAATGGTCTACTAAGGTAGAAAAATCAGAAATGAAGGCTATCCGTTCTGATTTGCTACACTTTGCAAAGGCATCTGGAGTTGAAAATTTAGCTAAAGAAATTGAAAAATTAGTTTACCGACCAGTCAGCGAGGTCTATATTCCATTACCAGATTCCAAGAATTTTCACGACAAAAACCCTCATTTCTTTGGTGTCAATATTGGAACTTTTGAAGACGGGACAAAGAAATTAGCTCTTCCAAAGGAAAATCGTACCTTTGATTTGAAATTTCTGTCTTCTGGCGATGTCATTAAGGCTTATATCAACCAAGAGACAGGAAAAGCTATTCAATCAACGGAGAAACAAGAGATTCTAGGGGAGTGGATTTTACGTGGTGTTTTCCAGTTGAAAGAGCGAGAAGTATTGACTGGCAAGAAACTCGAAGAGTTGCAGATTAACGGTATTCGCCTTAGTAAATTTAAAGATGGTGTGATTGGGATTGAATTTATCTGGATTGATATTGATACCCCACCGCATGACGCGATTGGATGGGTGAGTAAACTCAATTATTAGGAAAAAATTCAATCGTCTCCAACCACGACAAGTTGTCGTGGTTTTTGTTATAATGGGGGTATGACACAATTCAAAACGCTTAATCAATTAACAGTAGCTGATTTGCCTGCCCTGACGATAGTGGCTGGTGAGGATGTAGGGCTTTATGCCCACCTGAAGACGACCTTGTTGGATAGGATTGGCTATGAGCCTAGTGATTTGGCCTATGCTTATTTTGACATGGCGGAGAGCGACTATGCGGCGGTGGCTATGGACTTGGAGAGCCTGCCCTTTTTTGCCGACCAGAAGGTGGTGATTCTGGACAATTTTCAGGATATCACGACCGATAAGAAGGCCTATCTGGATGAAAAGGAGCTCAAGGCCTTTGAAGCCTATCTGGAAAATCCGGTGGACACGACCCGCTTGGTGGTCTTGGCGGCTGGCAAGCTGGATGGCAAGCGGCGGCTGGTCAAGCTCCTCAAGCGGGATGGTCTGGTCTTTGAAGCGGCACCCCTGAAAGAGGCTGACTTGCGAAGCCATTTTCTGGGGGAAATCAAGCGACTGGGTCTGGTCTTTGAGCCTGGGGCTTTTGATTTACTGCTAGCTAAGTCTCAGATGGATTTTGGGCAAATCAACCAGAACCTGCTCTTTCTAAAGGACTACAAGCTGGACAGCTCGGCCATTTCCCAAAAGGACATTGAAGAGGCTATCCCCAAGACCTTGCAAGACAATATTTTTGATTTGACCCAGCTGATTTTGGGCGGGCGGATTGATGCGGCCAGGGAGCTGGTGCGGGATTTGCGACTCCAGGGCGAGGAGGAGGTCAAGTTGATTGCCATCATGCTGGGGCAGTTGCGGCTCTTTTTGCAGGTCCAGCTCTTGGCCAGGAAGGGCCAGTCGGAGGGCCAGATGGTGGCAGATTTGTCCGAGAGTTTGGGCCGCAAGGTCAATCCCTACCAGGTCAAATTTGCCCTGCGGGATAGTCGAGGCCTGTCTGTGTCCCAGCTCAAACAGTCGGTTCTGGCCTTGATTGAGGCGGATTATCAGATTAAGACGGGGGTCTATGACAAGGACTACCTCTTTGACATCGCCTTGTTGAAAATTGCTGGGCAGAAACCTTGAAAGCTCTGCCATTTTCCTTTATAATAGAACTATCAAAAGAAAAGAGGAATTGTTCAAATGGCAATTATTTTACCTGACCTGCCTTACGCTTACGACGCCTTGGAGCCTGTGATTGACGCAGAAACCATGACCCTCCACCACGACAAGCACCATGCGACTTATGTGGCTAACGTCAACGCTGCCCTTGAAAAACATCCTGAAATCGGTGAAGATTTGGTGGCTCTCTTGTCAGATGTGGACAGCATTCCAGCTGACATCCGTCAGGCTGTCATCAACAACGGTGGCGGTCACCTCAACCACGCCCTCTTCTGGGAACTCTTGTCTCCAGAGAAAACAGAGGTGCCTGCAGAGCTTTTGGCTGACATCGAAGCGACTTTTGGGTCATTCGATGCCTTCAAAGAGGCTTTCACAACAGCTGCAACCACTCGTTTTGGTTCAGGTTGGGCTTGGTTGGTGGTCAACAAGGAAGGCAAGCTTGAAGTGACGTCAACTGGCAACCAAGATACCCCAATCATGACTGGCTTGACCCCAATCCTTGGCTTGGACGTTTGGGAGCACGCCTACTACCTCAACTACCGCAACGTGCGTCCTAACTACATCAAAGCCTTCTTTGACATCATTAACTGGACTAAGGTTGATGAGTTGTATCAAGCTGCAAAAGCATAATCACACGAGGTGCCGGGGTAACCCGGTACTTTTTGCATAGGAGGGACACCCAATGAAACTGATTTTTTTACATGGTTTGGGTCAAAATAGCCGAGCTTGGGACCAGGTTCGAGCTGAGTTACAGGTTAGTGATTGTGTCACTTTGGACCTCTTTGAGGCTGGCCGCTTACCAGCTACTTTTGAGGAGTTGACCGATTTGGTCAAGGCAGCATTAGCCCAGTCTGAGGAACCGGTTGTGCTGGTTGGCTTGTCCTTGGGAGCCATGCTGGCTTTGAGTCTGTTGAATCATCCCCGTGTCGCAGGAGCGGTTGTGGTGGCTGGCCAGTATCGGCTCAAGAACAATCGGACCTATCAGCTCCAGTCTTTTATCTTCAAGCTCATTCCCAACTGGTTTTTCAAGAAACAGGGCATGGACAAGGCCAATCTGCTGGGGTTTTATGGTAGTTTGTCTGAATTTGACCTGACTAGGCATCTGGCCACCTGCGACAAGCCTGTTCTCTTGCTCTGCGGTGATCAGGACAAAATCAATCACAAGGCCAGTCGAGAATTGGCTAGTTTGCTCAAGAATAGCCATTTTGACCTCATCCCAGGTTCAGGGCATGAGATGACCAAGGACCAGCCCGGCCGATTGGCAATGGCGATAAGGTCGTTTTTGGCTGGGGTTGAGGCCTTGACGGATGCCTAAGTGGCTGTTTAGCTCTGCTATTTCACCAAAATGGACAAGTAAGGAGCGATTATGCTATAATGGTAAACGTAATATTTTTTTAGAGGAGACCATCCATGGAAGACCCCGGTAGTCAGACCATTGTTTTAGAACTGTTTTTGTTGTTGGTGTTGACCCTTTTTAACGCCTTTTTCTCGGCCACGGAGATGGCCCTGGTGTCGCTCAACCGTTCACGAGTGGAGCAGAAGGCCGAAGAAGGCGACAAGCGATACGTCCGCCTGGTCAAGGTGCTGGAAAATCCCAATAATTTCCTGTCCACCATTCAGGTGGGCATCACCTTGATTACCTTGCTCTCGGGTGCCCGCTTGGCGGATAATCTGGGAGCTGTGATTGCGACCTGGTTTGGCAACACGGTAACGGCAAAAACGGCAGGGAGTCTCCTGTCTCTGGCTTTTCTGACCTACATTTCCATCGTTTTGGGGGAACTTTACCCCAAACGGATTGCCATGAACCTCAAGGAGAGCCTGGCCATCTACTCGGTACCAGTGGTCTTGCTTTTGGAAAAACTGGCCTCGCCCTTTGTCTGGCTCCTGTCGGCTTCGACCAATCTGCTCAGTCGCCTGACGCCCATGGCCTTTGACGATGCGGACGAGCAGATGACGCGGGATGAGATTGAGTATTTCCTGACCAAGAGCGACAGTCAGCTGGATGCTGACGAGATTGAGATGCTTCAGGGCGTGTTCTCGCTTGATGAGATGCTGGCCCGTGAGGTCATGGTCCCTCGGATTGACGCCTTTATGGTGGACATCAACGATGACAGCTCTGCTATTGTCGCTGCCATCCTCAAGGAAAACTTCTCTCGTATCCCTGTCTATGACGGGGACAAGGACAAGGTCATCGGCCTCATTCACATCAAAAAGCTCCTGCACGCCGCCTACAAGGAGGGCTTTGATAACCTCAACATTCGCCGCCTCATGCAGGACGTCCTCTTTATGCCTGACACGGTCTTTGTGGACGATTTGATTGGGGAATTGCGGAGCAGTCAACGGCAGATGGCCATTCTTCTGGATGAGTACGGTGGGGTAGCGGGCCTAGTCACTCTTGAAGACCTCTTGGAAGAGATTGTCGGGGAGATTGATGACGAGACCGACAGAGCAGCCGAGTCTGTCTTTGAAATCGCCGAAAACACCTACATCGTTCAGGGCACCATGACCATCAATGAATTCAATGACCACTTTGACTTGGAACTGGAAAATGATGATGTTGATACCATGGCCGGTTTCTACCTGGCTGGGATTGGTAGCATTCCGACTCAAGAAGAGAAGGAAACCTACCAGGTGACCAGCAAGGACAAGCAAGTCACTCTGATTAACGACAAGGTTAAAAATGGTCGCGTGATTAAACTCAAAGTGCTCATTGAAGCCCTAGAAGAAAACGACTAAAAAACTTGCCCGCAGGCAAGTTTTTTGATAGAATTGACATAGTGCTTTAGCTTTAATTTAGGACCATGAAGGTCGCTGCGGGCTGTACTAGTCGTACGGCAAAGCGACCTAAATGAGGCATCAATTAAAGATATAGGGCTATAAGAACTGAATACTCGTCTGTCAGACTAGTAAACCAAGGGAAACTGTCCAGGGAGATTGGCCATGACTGCAAGCCAATCCAGTGAAAGCTGGTTGAATTCACTGACACAAAGACGACAAATTAAGGTCTGCTTGGCAGATGAAAACGGATGGTACCGCGTGTCAACGCTCCGCTAGTGATAGGGGAGTATTGGCACGTTTTTTGTCTCGTGCTGCCGGTTACCTTTTATGACATCGTTAGGTCTCCTTACCGTACCACCAGTACTGCTTTCGGAGCCCTGCCTAGTCCTAAAAGCAACCGACAACACGAGCAGTAGCTTTCCAACTGTTTTCACCTGCCACCCAGACCTGCTCAACACAGAAAGGAAGATCATGAGCTTACAAGAACAATTACAGGAATTACGAGAGAGCACGCTGGCTCAACTCAAGGAGATTAGAGCTGATCGGGCTAAGGACTTGCAGGATTTGAAGGTTCAGGTTCTGGGGAAAAAAGGTTCCCTGACTGACCTGCTCAAGGGCCTCAAAGACCTATCCAATGACCAGAAACCCATTGTCGGCAAGCTGGTCAACGAAGTGCGTGATGTCTTGACTACGGCATTTGATGAAGCCGCTCAGCTATTGGAACAAGAAAAAATCCAGCTGCAACTGGCTTCTGAGAGTTTGGACGTGACCCTGCCAGGTCGCCCGATTAACCAGGGCAACCGCCACATCTTGACCCAGACCAGCCAGGAGATTGAGGACATTTTCCTGGGCCTTGGCTTCCAAATCGTGGACGGTTTTGAGGTGGAGCGTGATTTTTACAACTTTGAGCGGATGAACCTGCCCAAGGACCACCCAGCCCGTGATATGCAGGACACCTTCTACATCACCGAGGAAATCTTGCTCCGTACCCACACCAGTCCTGTTCAGGCTCGGACCATGGACCAGCACGATTTCAGCAAGGGCCCTCTTAAAATGATTTCGCCAGGACGGGTTTTCCGTCGGGACACCGATGATGCCACCCACAGCCACCAGTTCCATCAGATTGAAGGCCTGGTCGTGGGCGAGAACATCGCCATGAGCGACCTCAAAGGCACGCTGGAGATGATTATCAAAAAGATGTTCGGCGAGGACCGCAAGATTCGTCTGCGTCCGTCTTATTTCCCATTCACGGAGCCATCGGTTGAGGTGGACGTCTCTTGCTTCAAGTGCGGCGGCGACGGTTGTAACGTCTGCAAGAAGACTGGCTGGATCGAAATCCTCGGTGCCGGCATGGTGCACCCTCGCGTTCTTGAAATGAGTGGCATTGACCCAGAGCACTACTCAGGTTTCGCCTTCGGCCTCGGCCAGGAGCGGATCGCCATGCTCCGCTACGGCATCAACGATATCCGCGGCTTCTACCAGGGCGACGCCCGCTTCTCGGAGCAGTTCTAGTGGTAGGGGAAATGGCAGAGCTGACTCGGGCAACCCTAGCTGACCTGACAGATTTGCAGCAGTTAGCCATGACCACCTTCAGGGAAACCTTCGGTCAGGATAACACCGAAGACGACCTGCAAGATTACTTTGCCACAGCCTATCACCTGGACACCCTAAGTCAGGAAATCCAAGACCCCAACTCACTCACCTATCTCTTGCGAGAAAAGGGGCAGGCCATCGGCTACCTCAAGGTCAACTGGGGACCTTCCCAGACCGAGCAAGAATTGGAAAATGGCTTTGAAATCCAGCGGATTTACCTGCTCCAAAGCCATCAAGGAAAGGGCTACGGTCAGTTGCTCTTTGAACAAGCTCTGAAACTGGCCAGTCAGTCCGATCAGGACTGGGTTTGGTTGGGCGTCTGGGAACACAATTTCAAGGCCCAGCGTTTCTATGCCAACTACGGCTTTGAAAAATTTGCTGAACACACTTTTCCAGTCGGCGACAAGGTCGATGTGGATTGGCTCCTAAAACGGAGGATTGACCGATGACACCCCAAGAACTATGGGAAGACTATAAAAAGATTAACCCCCAAGCAGGAGATGATTACGAGGCCTGGGCCTTCGGTGGCCTACCAGATGAGCTAGCCCAGCTAGTTTTAGAAGGAAAGAAAACGGCTACCACCTCAGGTTATGATTTCTATGCCTTGGAAAACGAATCCCGGCCAGACACAGAAGGCTATGACATCATCTTGGACAGTCAAGGTAAGGCCGTCTGTGTGACCAAGCCAACCAAGGTCTATGTGACCACTTTTGACGAGGTAACAGAAGACCACGCCTACAAAGAAGGCGAAGGTGACCGCAGTCTAGCCTATTGGCGGAAAGTCCACGAAGAAGTTTTTAGACCTTGGTATGAAGAAGCAGGCCTAACCTTCAATGGCCAAAGTCTCATGGTCTGCGAAGAATTTGAAGTGGTCTATCCCGTTCCAAATCAAGATTAAGAAAACGAGCGAAGCTAGGACACCTACAATTGTCTTCGCTATCCAGCGAGCTTAGCTTATCATTCAGACAGTTGCTAATGTCAGAGGGCAAGCTCTGCTTGCCCTAAAAGATACTCTCCGCCGTGGTGAGTTGTGCGCAACTGGAAAGACTTAGGGCTTTCCAGTTAGTTAGGGAGATTGAGTAGACTTAGCTCTTGATTTTCCTTGGCAGCCCTTAGGCTGACAAGGTAGAAAATCTTAGAGCTAAGCGCCCTCAAGCTCACAACGGCGCCACCACCTAAGGAGAGTATCAAACGAAAAAGAAAAACAGAAAGAAGATTCCATGTTAGTATCTTACAAATGGCTCAAAGAACTGGTCGACATCGACGTCCCAGTTGCTGAATTAGCCGAAAAAATGTCAACAACAGGTATCGAAGTGGAGGGTGTGACCTCTCCAGCTGAGGGCCTGTCCAATATCGTGGTTGGCCAGGTCCTCTCTTGCGAGGACGTGCCTGACACCCACCTCCACCTCTGCCAGGTGGACACAGGCGATGAGGAACCTCGCCAAATTGTCTGTGGGGCACCAAACGTCCGTGCCGGCAT
Source organism: Streptococcus sp. ZY171113 (assembly GCF_057748235.1). NCBI lineage: Bacteria > Bacillati > Bacillota > Bacilli > Lactobacillales > Streptococcaceae > Streptococcus > Streptococcus sp. ZY171113. The sequence goes on along the minus strand of NZ_CM173243.1, from coordinate 1,635,284 downwards.
CAAGGTCATGGTGGCCCTGCCAGGGGCTCGAATCGCCGACAACTACAAGATTAAAAAGGGCAAAATCCGGGGCATGGAGTCCTTGGGTATGATTTGTTCCCTGGGCGAGCTGGGCATTTCCGACAGCGTGGTGCCTAAAGCTTTTGCCGATGGCATCCTGATTCTGCCTGAAGAGGCTGAGGTTGGCCAGCCGGTCTTCTCCCTCCTTGATTTGGACGACCAAATCATCGAGCTCTCCATCACGCCTAACCGTGCTGACGCCCTCTCCATGCGAGGCGTGGCTCATGAGGTGGCGGCTATCTATGGCAAGCCCACCCATTTCCCTGAAAAATCGCTGAGCGAAAGCCAAACGCAGACCAGCGACCTGATTTCCGTGGCTATCGAGAGTGACCAGGTGGCCAGCTATCAGGCTCGTGTAGTGGAGAACGTCACCGTTGCTCCAAGTCCGCAGTGGTTGCAGAACCTCCTCATGAATGCAGGCATCCGCCCAACCAACAACGTTGTGGACGTGACCAACTATATCCTGCTCTACTTTGGCCAGCCCATGCACGCCTTTGACCTGGACAAGTTTGAGGGCCGTGACATCGTGGCTCGTCAGGCCCGTGCTGGTGAACAGCTGGTGACCCTGGACGGCGTGGCGCGTGAGTTGACCACAGAAGATATCGTGATCACCGTGGCCGATAAGCCAGTCGGTTTGGCGGGTGTTATGGGCGGTCAATCAACTGAGATTGATGAAACCTCGAAAAATGTGGTTCTGGAAGCCGCTGTTTTCAACGGCAAGTCCATCCGCAAGACCTCTGGCCGCCTCAACCTCCGTTCAGAAAGCTCCTCTCGCTTTGAAAAAGGTGTCAACGTGGCGACTGTGTCTGAAGCTCTTGACTTCGCGGCGGCCCTCCTACAAGAATTGGCAGGCGGTCAGCCAACCGCAGGTAGCTTGGTAGCAGGTGACTTGGACACCGCACCAGTTGAGGTGACCAGTAGCCTAGCCCATGTCAACAGCCGTCTGGGCACTGAGTTGACCTATGCTGACTTGGAGCAAATCTTTGCCCAACTCGGTTTCGGCCTGGCTGGCTCTGCTGATAGCTTTACGGTCAGTGTGCCAAAACGCCGTTGGGACATCAGCATTCAGGCCGACTTGGTGGAAGAGATTGCCCGCATTTATGGCTACGACAAGCTCCCATCAACCCTGCCAAGCACGGCTGGTACAGCTGGTGAATTGACCACCACCCAAACCCTCCGCCGTCAGGTGCAGACCCTGGCAGAAGGAGCAGGTCTGACGGAGGTCATCTCCTACGCCCTGACAACTACTGAAAAAGCGACTCAGTTCACTCCAAATCCAACCCAGCTGACCGAACTCATGTGGCCAATGACCCAAGACCGGGCGGTTCTCCGCCAGAACATGGTGGCTGGCATGCTGGACATCATCAGCTATAACAGCAACCGTAAGAACAAGAACCTGGCCCTCTACGAAATCGGCCGTGTCTTTGCCCAAACTGGCAACCCGCAAACAGACCTGCCGACGGAAATCGACAGTCTAGCCATCGCCGTAACAGGCTTGGTGGCGGAAAAAGACTTCCAGACCCCAGCGGTGCCAGTTGACTTCTTCTACCTCAAAGGCATTGTGGAAGCTATTTTTGCCAAGTTGGGCTTGAACGTGGTTTACACCGCCAAGCAGGATTTGGCTAGCATGCACCCAGGTCGGACTGCCAGCATCAGCTTGGCTGACGGCACCGTGCTTGGCTTTATCGGCCAGGTTCACCCGCAGACGGCCAAGGATTATGACATCGCAGAGACCTATGTGGCGGAGCTCAACCTGACGGCCATCGAGGCGGCCCTGCCTGAGCGCGCGGTCTTTGAAGACATCAGCAAGTTCCCTGCCGTTAGCCGTGACATGGCTCTGCTATTGCCAAAAGCAACCACCCATCAGGCCGTTTTGGAAACAATGGCTAGCGCAGGCATCAAACGCCTGGTGGCCATCAAGCTCTTTGACGTCTATGAGGGCGACAAGTTGCCGGCAGGAACCAAATCCATGGCCTACAGTTTGACCTTCCAGGCAGCCGACGCCAGTCTGACCGACGAGGAAGTGGCCAACTACATGGCCAAAATCACCAAGGCCCTGACCGAGCAGGTTGGAGCAGAGGTGCGGTAAGACCCAAGAAACCTTGACAATTTGTCGAGGTTTTTTAGTGTTGAAAGGCCCTTTAGGATTAGATCTGTTGGGGAAGAGCAGTGACAAGCGGTTGACCAGAAATTTTCCCGACCTTATGATAGAGGTTAGTCCTAAAGTAGGGGAGAGCCAATCTTGACGATTAAAGGTGGTAAAGTTGGATGTAAGCTCAATTTTTTGTTGATTTTAAGTTGTGTGAAATGATGCAGCACCTTCATTGATTTTTTGTCTGATGTCAGTTTGTTTTGCGACCAGCAACTTGCTCTCTTATCTCTAAGTTTGTGCCTTCAGAAAACCTTAGCGTTCTAAAATAAACGAACGTACGATAAATTATGACCTGTAAGGCTTAGGTAATTTTGCTTGTCACTCTTACTGCTCGGTATAGATGTAGGACAAACGCATGAAGAAAACGACGATTTCAGAAAACAATTTTTCAGAGAAGTGTTGCACTTTTTAGATGAAAATTTTGGTATAATTTTCATGAGATGAATAGAATAGTACCGATTATCGAGGTGTTTTCAAGAAAATTTCCGAAAAATGCATGTAACTCAAAAAGATAGTTGCATGCATTTTCTTCATGCGTACGGCTCGGTATAGATGTCCTTACAAGAGCCTTCGGGCTGTTTTTATGATATAATAGTGAGGATTATTTTTCATCGTTAAGAAAGGAGGTCATGATGACCTTAGTCGAACATTTGCGGAATAGGTTTGGAATCGATTTTTCAGATTCGAGCTTACTGGAGACGGCTTTTACTCATACTAGTTTTGCCAATGAGCACCGCCTCCTAAAGGTTTCACACAATGAGCGTTTGGAATTTTTAGGAGACGCTGTTTTGCAGCTGGTTATTTCCCGTTACCTTTACCTGAAATACCCCAAGAAACCGGAAGGGGACCTGTCCAAGCTTCGGTCGGCCATTGTGCGGGAGGAGAGTTTGGCTGATTTTTCTCGGCGTTGTGGCTTTGATGCCTATGTCAAGCTGGGTAAGGGGGAAGAAAAGACGGGTGGGCGTCAACGGCCAGTCATTCTAGCTGACCTGTTTGAAGCCTTCTTAGGAGCTCTGCTATTGGACACGGATATGGCAACCGTCGAGGCCTTCCTCAATCAGGTGGTTATCGCTCAGGTCGAAGAGGGCAACTACGCCCGAGTGTCGGACCACAAAACAGCTTTGCAGGAGCTCTTGCAGGCAGATGGGGACGTGGCCATCAGCTACGAGGTCATCGGAGAATCTGGGCCAGCCCATGCCAAACTTTTCGAGGTTCAGGTCTTGGTCAACGGCCAGGTTCTTAGCAAGGGCCAGGGCAAATCCAAGAAGTTAGCGGAGCAGGAGGCGGCCAAGGCGGCCTTGGACCAGCTCCAACGAGGTTAGTATGTTTCTAAAAGCGATTGAAATGCAGGGCTTTAAGTCCTTTGCGGACAAGACCAAGGTGACCTTTGACAAGGGGGTAACGGCGGTCGTTGGTCCCAATGGTTCAGGCAAGAGCAACATCACCGAGAGCCTGCGTTGGGCTCTGGGAGAGTCGTCGGCCAAGAGCCTGCGGGGGGGCAAGATGCCCGATGTGATTTTTGCGGGAACCCAGGACCGCAAGGCCCAGAACTATGCGGCGGTTAAGGTGGTCTTGGACAATAGCGACGGCTTTTTGGCTGGGGCCAAGGAGACGGTGGCGGTGGAACGCCACATCTACCGCAACGGGGATAGCGATTATTTGATTGATGGGAAAAAGGTCCGGCTCAAGGATATCCATGACCTCTTTATGGACACGGGTCTGGGTCGGGATTCCTTCTCCATCATCTCTCAAGGGCGGGTCGAGGCGATTTTTAATGCCAAGCCAGAGGAACGTCGGGCCATCTTTGAAGAGGCGGCTGGTGTTCTCAAATACAAGACTAGAAAGAAAGAAACCCAGACCAAACTCAACCAGACCCAGGACAACCTGGACCGTCTGGAAGACATCATCTACGAGCTGGACAACCAGGTCAAGCCCCTGGAGAAGCAGGCTGAGACGGCCACGGCCTTCTTGGAGCTGGATGGGGAACGATCCAAGTTGCAACTGGATGTGCTGGTGACGGACATCGGTCTGGAAAAGGCCAAGCAGGAGGACTTGGAAGGTCAGCTGGCTCAGGTCTCTGACCAGTTGAGCTCCTACCATGCCAAGCGGTCAGACTTGGAAGACCAAAACCAGGCCCTCAAAGCCAAGCGACAGAGCCTGTCTGAAGCTTTGGAAGCCAGCCAGACCAGGCTCCTTGATTTGACCCGCTTGACGGCTGACCTCAAGGGCCAGCTGGAGCGGCAACAGTTGGAAATGGACCAGTCTGAAAAAACCAAGGATCAGGCCCGGGACCAATTAGCCCAGTTGGAAGCCCGCTTGTCAGAACTGGAAGCTGAGGAAGCTCAGAGCCTGGCCACCAGCCAGCAGCTGGCGGTTGATTTGGCGGACTTGGCCCAGCAGATTGCGGCCAGTCAGGCAGACTTAGCTCGCTTTTCACAGAGCCCAGACCAGCTGATTGAGGCCTTGCGGGAGGACTTTGTCGGCCTCATGCAAAGAGAGGCTGATTTGACCAACCGCCTGACTGCCCTGACGGCTGAATTGGACCAGCAGGCTCAACAGGCCAGTCAGGAAGACCAGGAACGCCAGCAGCTGACGGCTGATTTGGCCCAGGTCAAGGCCCAGGCCCAGCAGGCCTTGGCCGACTATCAGGCTGCCCAGAACCAGGTGGCCAGCCTCTTGACAGACTACCAAGAGACTGACCAGACCTTGCAGGCGACTAAAGCCAAGTACAGTCAGGAACAGACCAAGCTCTTTGACCTCTTGGATGGCATCAAGACCAGGGAGGCCAAGCAGACCAGTCTGGAAGCGATTCAGAAGAACCATAGCAATTTCTACGCCGGGGTTCGAGCTGTTTTGCAGGCTGGCAACCGCCTGCCAGGTATCTTGGGGGCGGTCAGTCAGGCCGTGACCTTTGACAGCCGCTACCAGACGGCTATGGACATTGCCCTTGGGGGCGCCAGCCAGCACGTGATTGTTGCGGATGAGGCGGCCGCTAAGGCCGGTATCGCCTTTCTCAAGCAGAGCCGTCAGGGTCGGGCCACCTTTTTGCCCCTAACGACCATCAAACCTCGGGTCTTGGCCGACCACCATCGGATCAAGCTGGAGCAGAGTCCGGGCTATCTGGGGCTGGCCAGCGATTTGGTGGCTTTTGACGCCAAAGTGGCCACCATCATCCACAACCTCTTGGGCGTGACGGCCATCTTTGAGACCACCGACCAGGCCACGGCAGCGGCCCGCCAGCTCAACTACCAGGTTCGCCTGGTGACCCTGGACGGCACCGAGCTGCGACCGGGTGGGTCCTTTTCGGGTGGTGCCAACCGCCAGCAGTCCACGACCTTTATCCAGCCGGAGCTTGATCGCTTGTCTGGGGAAATAGCAGAGCAGAAAAGCCTGATGCTGGCCCAGGAAAGCCTGGTCGGCCAGGTGCGAGCCAGTATCGAGCAGCAGGAGGCTGACCTCTTGGTCATCAAGGAGGCCGGCGAAGCCGCCCGTCTGGAGGAGCAAAAGCAGCGCCTGGCCTATGAGCAGTTGTCCGAGCGTCTGGCAGACCTCAACAAGGTCCATCAGGCCTTAATGGCCCGTCAAGCGGCCACAGGTCAGACCGACCTGACGGAGGACAAGGCGGCCATCGAGGCCCAATTAACCAGCATTGCTGAGAAAAAAGCCCGCCTGACGGCTGACATCGACCAGCTCAAGACCGACAAGGCTAGCATCAACCAGCAACGGGAAGACCACCAACAGGCCCTGAACCAGCTCCAAATCCGTCAACAAGAAGCGACCTCAGCCAAGGCCTTTGAGGCCAGTACCCAGAGCCGCTTGGCGGGCGATTTGGCCCGCCTGCGGGCGGAGCGTGACAACTTGCAGGCCTTTGTGGCTGAGGACAGTCAGAACCTGGCCCCTGAAGACCTGGCCCGTTTGAGCCAGCAGCACGAGGAGGCCAGCCGCCAGCAGGAGGAGGAGCAGACCAAGCAAATTCGCCTGCGGTTTGAATTGGAAGACTGTCAGGCGGCCTTGGAGGACATTGATGAGGCCCTGACAAAGGCCAGCCAGAGCAACGAGGGCCTGATTCGCCAGCAGGCGACCCTGGATGTCCAGCTGACCCAGGTGACCGAGGGCCTGCAAGGCCTGGCCCGCCGCCTGAGCGAAGATTATTCCTTGTCTTATAGTGAGGCGGTGGCGGCTGCCCAGCCTTTAGAGAATCTGCCTCTGGCCCGCCAGACCCTCAAGGATCTGAACAGAAAAATCAAGGCCCTAGGGCCAATCAACTTAGAAGCCATTGACCAGTTCAAGGAGGTGGCTGACCGTCTGACCTTCCTGTCTGGCCAGAGAGACGACCTCTTGGAGGCTAAAAATATGCTCCAGGCCACCATTGACGACATGGATGGCGAGGTCAAGGCCCGCTTCAAATCAACCTTTGAAGCCATCAGAGAGAGCTTCAAGACCACCTTTACCCAGATGTTTGGGGGCGGTTCAGCTGACTTGGTCTTGACCGAGAACGACATTTTGACCGCTGGGGTGGAGATTTCTGTCCAACCTCCTGGCAAGAAGATCCAGTCTCTCAACCTCATGTCAGGTGGGGAGAAGGCCCTCTCGGCCCTCGCTCTGCTATTTGCCATCATCCGCGTCAAAACCATACCGTTTGTGATTCTGGACGAGGTGGAGGCGGCCCTGGATGAGGCCAATGTTAAACGGTTCGGCGACTACCTCAACCGCTTTGACAAGTCCAGCCAGTTTATCGTGGTGACCCACCGCCGTGGGACCATGGCAGCGGCAGACAGCATCTACGGGGTGACCATGCAGGAGTCGGGCGTGTCCAAAATCGTGTCCGTCAAGCTCAAGGATGCCCAAGAATTAGTGAAGTAGGAAAAATCATGACCAAAGCAGACCAGATTTTTAAAGACAATATCCGCGAGATTTTAGAAGATGGGGTCTTTAGCCAGCAGGCTAGACCTAAGTACAAGGACGGTCGTACGGCCAACTCCAAGTACATCACGGGTTCCTTTGCGGAATACGACCTGAGCCAGGGCGACTTTCCCATTACCACCCTGCGCCCCATCGCCATCAAATCAGCCATCCGTGAGATTTTTTGGATTTATCAGGACCAGACCAGCGACCTGTCAGTTTTGCAGGACAAGTATGGCGTGACCTACTGGAATGACTGGGAGGTTGCAGGCACAGGGACTATCGGTCAACGTTACGGGGCTATCGTTAAAAAGCATGACATCATTGGCAAGCTCCTCAAGCAATTGGCTGACAACCCTTGGAACCGTCGCAATGTCATTTCCCTTTGGGATTATGAAGCCTTTGAGGCGACTGACGGCCTCTACCCTTGTGCCTTCCAGACCATGTTTGACGTCCGTCAGGTTGGCGATGAGATTTTCCTTGATGCCACCCTGACCCAGCGGTCTAACGACATGCTGGTGGCCCACCACATCAATGCCATGCAGTATGTGGCCTTGCAGATGATGATTGCCAAGCATTTTGGTTGGAAGGTGGGCAAGTTCTTTTACTTCATCAACAACCTCCACATCTACGACAACCAGTTTGAGCAGGCGAAAGAATTGCTCCGCCGAGAGCCGACCAACTGCCATCCTCGTTTGGTTCTTAATGTCCCAGACGGTACAGATTTCTTTGCCATCAAGCCAGAAGACTTTGAGTTGGTGGACTACGATCCTGTCCTGCCCCAGCTCAAGTTTGACTTGGCTATTTAGGAGTTGCCCATGAAGAACCAACTGAACCTAACGAACCGTCAGGCCTTTCGGGCTTGGCTTTCGGAACATGGCAGAGCTGAGACCGAGTGCTGGCTCCAGCTCAAGCGGGGACGGCCGACGGCAGAGCAGGTGTTTTACTACCTGGACGCTGTCGAAGAAGCCCTGTGCTTGGGCTGGATTGACAGCACCCTGAAAAAGGTGGATGGTCAGACCTGGCAACGGTTTTCACCCAGGCGGCCCAAGTCCAACTGGACAGCCCTCAACAAGGCCAGGGTCAAACGCCTGGAAAAACTTGGCCTCATGACCGACCAGGGCCGGGCTGTTTTGCCTGACTTGACGGTTGACCTGGACCAAGACTTGGTTGATATCCTGAAAGCAGAAGGGGTCTGGGAGACCTTTTCCAGCTTTCCTCGGCTCTATCAGGAGGTCAGGCTCAGTAATCTGGCCTTTCAACGGAAAAACCAACCCCAAACCTATGACAAGAGTTTAGCTCGGCTATTGACCCAAACCCGTCAGGGCAAGCTCTACGGGGACTGGGACGATTACGGGCGTTTGGGGGAAGATTAGGTGCTCGAAAAGTTTTTTCGAGCATTTTTTGCTGGAATTTGGTAAAATAGTCTCACTAAACTAAGTTTGGAAGGGCTTATGAGCAAACAAATCATTGCCATTTGGGCCCAGGACCAGCAGGGGTTGATTGGAAAAGACAACCGCCTGCCCTGGCATTTGCCCAAGGAATTGCAGCATTTCAAGGAGACCACTATGGGGCAGGCCCTCCTGATGGGGCGGGTGACCTTTGACGGCATGAACCGTCGCCTCCTGCCAGGTCGGGAGACCCTGATTTTGAGCCGGCAGGCTGGCCTTGACGGGGTTGAGACCCTGAACAGTCCCCAGGCCGTTTTGGACTGGTTCGAGGGCCAGAACAAGGACCTCTACATCGTTGGTGGTGCCCAGGTCTATGAGGCCATGCTGCCCCACTGCGACCGCCTGATTGTGACCCGAGTGGCTGGCGACTTTGCTGGCGACACCCATTTCCCTGCCCTGGATTGGTCCCTTTTTGTGCCAATAGCAGAGCAGGTCATCGAGGCTGATGAGGCCAACCCACATGCCTTTACCATCACGACCTACCAGAGAACAAAGGAGGAGAACCGTGCAACGTAGCATCTTAGGGGTGATTACCGCCTTTCTTTGTGGCATTTGCCTGTTAGCAGCAGGTCCAGCCTTTCAAAAACGCCGCTATGGCCTGGGGATTTTCTTTCTCCTCAATGCCTTTAGCAATATTGTTGTGACCATTCATGCCTTTTACGGCAGCTTATTTTAATTAGAAAAACGAGGAAATCATGGCAGGAAATCGAACCACTGACCTGTTTGTGCGTTGTTCATTCTGTGGCAAGCACCAAGAAGAAGTCCGCAAAATCATTGCAGGAAACGGCGTTTTCATCTGTAACGAATGTGTGGAACTCTCTCAGGAAATTATCCGAGAAGAACTGTCAGAAGAAGTGCTGGCTGATTTGGCTGATGTGCCAAAACCCAAGGAACTCTTGGACATTCTTAACACCTACGTTATCGGTCAAGACCGAGCCAAACGGGCTCTGGCAGTAGCGGTGTACAACCACTACAAACGGATTAGCTTTGCAGAGAGCCGAGATGAAGACGAGGAAGTGGATTTGCAGAAATCCAACATCCTCATGATTGGCCCAACCGGTTCTGGTAAGACCTTCCTGGCCCAAACCCTGGCCAAGAGCCTCAATGTGCCTTTTGCCATCGCAGATGCGACTGCTCTGACCGAGGCTGGCTATGTGGGTGAGGACGTGGAAAATATCCTCCTCAAACTCATCCAGGCCGCTGACTACAACATCGAGCGGGCTGAGCGGGTCATTATCTATGTGGATGAGATTGACAAGATTGCCAAGAAATCGGAGAATGTCTCCATCACCCGTGACGTGTCTGGTGAAGGGGTTCAGCAGGCCCTCCTGAAAATCATTGAGGGTACAGTTGCCAGCGTCCCACCGCAGGGTGGTCGCAAGCACCCTAACCAGGAGATGATTCAGATTGACACCAAGAACATCCTCTTTATCGTGGGTGGAGCCTTCGATGGCATTGAAGAGATTGTCAAGCAACGTCTGGGTGAGAAAATCATCGGTTTCGGCCAAAACAGCCGCAAGATTGATGACGATGCCTCTTACATGCAAGAAATCATCTCGGAAGACATCCAGAAATTTGGCCTGATTCCAGAATTTATCGGTCGCTTGCCTGTCATCGCAGCTCTTGAGCAGCTGACTGTTGATGACTTGGTGCGGATTTTGACTGAACCTAAGAACGCCTTGGTCAAACAATACCAGACCCTGCTGTCTTACGACGGGGTTGATTTGGAATTTGACCAAGATGCTCTGGAAAGTATCGCTGGCAAAGCCATCGAGCGTAAAACTGGTGCCCGTGGCCTTCGCTCTATCATCGAAGAAACCATGCTGGACGTCATGTTTGAAGTGCCAAGCCAAGAAGAGGTTACTCTGGTTCGGATCACCAAGGCCGCTGTTGACGGGACAGACAAACCTGTCCTCGAAACCGCCTAAGGAGGGCTCATGAGCGAAGAAGTTCTCAATACTCACAATGCTAGCCTGCTCCTGTCAGCTGCCAACAAGAGCCATTACCCCCAAGACGACCTGCCAGAAATTGCTCTAGCTGGTCGCTCCAATGTGGGCAAGTCCAGCTTTATCAACACCTTGCTGGGTCGGAAAAACCTGGCTCGGACCTCCAGCAAGCCGGGGAAAACCCAGCTTCTCAACTTCTACAACATTGATGACAAGATTCGCTTTGTCGATGTCCCAGGTTACGGCTATGCTAAGGTTTCCAAGACCGAACGAGCCAAATGGGGGAAGATGATTGAGGAATACATGACCAGTCGGGACAATCTCTGTGCCGTGGTCAGCCTAGTGGATTTGCGGCATGACCCGACAGCGGACGATGTCCAGATGTACCAGTTTCTCAAGTATTATGAGATTCCAGTTATTGTCGTCGCTACCAAGGCTGATAAAATCCCCCGTGGCAAGTGGAACAAGCATGAAGCAGCCATCAAGAAAAAGCTGGAGTTTGACAAGACCGATACCTTTATCATCTTTTCGTCTGAAACCAGAGAGGGGTATGACGCGGCTTGGGACGCTATTTTGGACAGTTTATAGGAAAAAAGAGGGGAAAAATCGCTAAATTTGGTGATTTTTCTTTTGGTCAGCCTAAAAATATGGTAAAATGGTAGGGTAAACATAAGATAGGAGAAAACAAATGGAATCACATTTGGTTAGAATCATCAACCGCCTGGAGCTGATGGCAACAGACGGTAGCAACCTGAAACGTAATTTTGAACGTGAGGGTGTTGTGGTGGCAGAAGTGGCCTTCAACAACGACCCAGAAAACGGCCCAACCTTCACTCTCCGTGATGTGGCGGCCCGCGAAAGCTACACCTTCGATAGCATCGACCTGATTGCTATGGAAATCTACGACCTGCTCTATTAAGAACCTGTACTCACATCTCAGTATTCACCTGACTGGCTAGTTTTGGCTCACTCTTTGTCACATTTTTTGGTAATACGGGCAGTATTTCTGCAAAAATGTTTCTCGATTGCACCAAAACTAGCCTAGTCAATCAAATACTTCGATTGTGAATACAGGTTCTAAGAGCAGCAGACGGCTAGGCAACTGGCCGTTTTTTGCTGCTCTGCTTGACTGGCTGGTTCTGCCTTCCTGGCCTTTTCTTTTGGGAAATGAAGTCTCGGATTTTTAGTGCTATATCGCTTGTTATGCAAGACGCAGTGGTTGAGTGGGCTCTAATTCGCTGCTTTCATCAGCTTTTACAGCCCTACTCAACTGTGCGGGGGTGGGGCGACAAAATCGAGCCCTTTGGGTTGCCGATTTTTGCCCCACTCCCATTTTTCCAAAAAAATCGCAAGTTTTAGTAGCATTTTTCACAAAAATCCTGTAAAATAGTAAGGGTAAGTGGGCCTAGACCCACATAGAAAAAAGGAGAATCCAAATGGTAAAATTGGTTTTTGCTCGCCACGGTGAGTCTTTGTGGAACAAGGCCAACCTCTTCACAGGTTGGGCAGATGTTGATTTGTCTGATAAAGGGACACAGCAAGCGATCGACGCTGGTAAGCTGATCAAAGAAGCTGGTATTGAGTTTGACTTGGCCTTCACATCAGTTCTGAAACGTGCCATCAAGACCACTAACTTGGCCCTTGAAGCTGCTGATCAGCTTTGGGTACCAGTTGAGAAGTCTTGGCGCTTGAACGAGCGTCACTACGGTGGTTTGACTGGTAAAAACAAGGCTGAGGCTGCTGAGCAATACGGTGATGACCAAGTCCACATCTGGCGTCGTTCTTACGATGTCTTGCCTCCAGATATGGCCAAAGACGATGAGCACTCAGCCCACACTGACCGTCGTTACGCTCACCTTGATGGGTCTGTTATCCCTGATGCAGAAAACCTCAAAGTGACCCTTGAGCGTGCCCTTCCGTTCTGGGAAGACAAGATTGCTCCAGCTCTTAAAGACGGCAAAAACGTCTTCGTTGGTGCTCACGGTAACTCAATCCGTGCCCTTGTTAAGCACATCAAAGGTTTGTCAGATGACGAAATCATGGATGTTGAAATTCCAAACTTCCCACCACTGGTGTTCGAATTGGATGAGAAACTCAACATCACTAAAGAGTACTACCTCGGCGGCGAATAAGATTTGAGACAAAAAAACTGGCTGCGGCCAGTTTTTTTGTCGTCTAGTTCTGAAAGGCCTCACGGTTTCAGGTTTTAGGAGAGGTGATGTGTTAGTCAGAAAAGTTTATGATAATCCTCTAGCCAGCTCTGCTATTTTTCCCAAAAAGGGAGGAAGCCGAGCTTTTTTCGCTGAAACTGGTTTCATCCTGCAAACTTATGGTATAATGAAGAGAGAAGGAGTTCCTATGACCACTTACCTCAGTCGCCTGGCGGCCTATCCGATTTATGCCTTTGACCAGCCTAGCTCCCCCTTTATTTGGACGGAGGTTCTTTTGCGTGAGGTCAATCGCAACCCTCAGCAGGTTATCGCCCACCTCTGGCCCTTGGAGGAGACGGTGATTTTGGGCATGTTGGACAAGCAGGTGCCTGATTTGGAGCGGGGGTTGACTGTCATTGAGGCGGCGGGCTACCAGCCTGTGGTTCGAAATTTGGGCGGTCTTGCGGTCGTGGCGGATGAGGGGGTTCTGAATTTTTCCCTCTTTTTGCCCAACCCGCTTGACCAGAAGCTGGAGATAAAGGCTGCCTATCAGCTCATGAAAGAGTTGGTCGAGCGGCTCTTAGTTGACCAGGGGGTGACGGTTGAGGCCTACGAGGTGGTGGATTCCTACTGCCCAGGCAACTTCGACCTGTCCATCGCTGGCAAGAAATTTGCTGGTCTGGCCCAGCGGCGGATTAAGGATGGGATTGTGGTGTCCATCTACCTCAGCGTTTGTGGGGACCAGGCCAAGCGAGGCCAGTTGGTGGCCGATTTTTACGCCGCTGGCATCGGTGGCCAGGCAACCACCTTTACCTACCCTGAGGTCAATCCCGCTTCTATGGCCAATCTCTCTGACCTCTGCCCGACGGATTTCACGGTGGCAGAAATCAGGGAGCGGCTCTTGGTGGCCTTGGCTGATTTGGGCCAGTCCCTCAAAACCTATCAGGTCACGCTGGAAAATGAGCTGGATTTTGAAGCCTTTGACCAGCTGGTTCAGGGAGGTGGGCGATGATGGTTACTGACTTATTCAGTCCTCTGACTCTGCCCAAGGGGACAGTTCTGGCCAACCGTTTTGTCCTGTCGCCCATGGTGACCAATTCGTCAACGGCGGCTGGTCTGGTGACGCAGGCGGATTTGGCTTACGCTCAGCGACGGGCAGCTTCAGCCCCCTTGCAAATCACAGGGGCAGCCTATGTGGACCCAGCAGGCCAGCTTTTTGAGTATGGTTTTAGTGTGGCGGAGGACACCACCATTCCTGGCTTGACCCAGCTGGCAGGGGCCATGCAGTCCCAGGGGGCCAAGGCTGTTTTACAACTGACCCATGCTGGCCGTTTTTCCAGCCACACCCTAGCTCGGGATGGCTTTGTCTATGGCCCCAGCCCCATGCGACTCAACTCACCCATTCCCCATGAGGTGCGGGAGTTGACTGCACAGCAGTTGGAGGAGCTGGTTGAGGCCTATGCGGCGGCGACCAGACGGGCTATCAGGGCGGGCTTTGCTGGGGTTGAGGTGTCCTCGGCCCAGCGGCTCCTGATTCAGACCTTTTTCTCCACCTTCAGCAACCAGCGGACCGATGCCTACGGCTGTCAGAGCTTGGAAAGCCGGGCCAAGTTGACCTTGGACATTTTCCGAGCCGTTCAGGCGGTCATCAAGGCTGAGGCCCCGTCGGGCTTTATCCTGGGCTTCCGAGCTACGCCTGAGGAGACCCGAGGGGCTAGCATCGGTTACGCCATTGAGGACTTTAGCACCTTGTTGACCTGGCTTTTGGACATGGCAGAGCTGGACTATCTGGCTCTAGCCTCTTGGGGACATGACGTTTTCAGGAACCGGGTGCGGTCTGCTGGACCTGACCAGGGTCGCCTGGTCACCCAGGTTATCAGGGAGCGGTTTGGCCACCGCCTGCCCATTATGGCAACGGGGGGCATCAATACTCCTGATAAATGTTTGGAGGCCCTGGAGACGGCTGACTTGATTGGCCTGTCCACCCCTTTCTTGGTGGATCCAGAATTTGCCCAGAAGATTGAAAGCCATCAGGCTGACCAGATAGAACTCCTCATCAAACCAGACAAACTGGAACGCTTGGCCATTCCCCAAGCGGCCTTCAAGGACATCGTGCCTCTGATGGACTATGGGGAGAGCCTGCCCGACCAGTCGCGGGCGGTTTTTCGGGGCTTGGCGGCCAATTATGACAAGGAGAATCAATGAAATTAAGTGTCTTGGATTATGGCCTGATTGATGAGGGCCGGACGGCCCAGGAGGCTCTGGCAGAGACGGTCCAGCTGGCCCAGCGGGCAGACAGCTTGGGCTACCACCGTTTTTGGGTGGCTGAACACCACAATGTCCATGCCTTTGCCATTTCCAGCCCAGAGCTGGTCATGGCCCATCTGGCCAGCCAAACCCAGCGGATTCGGATTGGATCTGGGGGCATCATGGCCTTGCATTATAGCCCCTTTAAGTTGGCTGAGTTAGTGGCCACCCTGACCAGCCTTTATCCCAATCGGATAGACATGGGTTGGGGCAATTCTCTGGGGACGGCTCGGGTGAGTCGGGCCCTCAAGAGCCAGCAGGGTTCTGGTGACTTTGAGGCGGTTTTGGCTCAAATCACGGCCTACTTGACGGCCGAGACCCAACCCTTTGCCAACCCTCGTGGGGCTGGCCTGCCCCCAGCCTTTACTCTGGGTATGGGTGGCCAGTCGGCTCAGGTGGCCGGCCGTCAAGGCCTGGGTTATGTGCTGGGCCTCTTTCCCTACCTCTTTGATGACCCTTTTGAGGTTATCCGAGCTAGCTTTGACCGCTACCGTCAGGCCTTTAAGCCATCGGTTTATCAGGCCCAGCCCCAGGCCATCTTGGCCGTCTTTGTGGTGGTTGCTGAGACGACTGAAGCAGCTGAGGATTTGGCTAGAGCTGTCGGAATCTGGCTCTTGGGCAAGGAAGACTTTAATCACTTTAAGACCTTTCCCAGTGTGGCGACGGCCAAGGCCTACCAGCTGACCGCTGAGGAAGAAGACCTGCTCATTAAGCAGCGGGAACGCTTGCTGGTTGGAACACCTGACCAGGTTCGAGCGAGATTGCTTGACTTGGCCCAGGTCGGTCAGGCAGATGAGTTGTTAATTATCCCTCTGGTCCCTGGATTTGACAATCGTTTAAGAAGTTTGGAGCTCTTGGCTGACCTAATCAGCTAGGCTGCTCTGCTATTTTTCAAAAAAGAAAGAAGGAAAATCATGAAAAAATTTGCAAACTACCTCTGGGTAGAGAAAACGGACGACACCTACACCATCAGCATGACACCTGAGTTGCAGGATGACGTGGGCACCATCGGCTACGTGGAATTTGCGGAGGGCGACCGCTTGGAGAAAGACGGCCTGATCCTCAATTTGGAGGCGTCCAAGACCGTTATGGGCATCCTGTCGCCCCTGGCAGGCACCATTGTGGCCAGGAACGAGGCAGCTCTAGACCAACCGACCTTGCTCAACTCTCCAAAAGCTGAGGAGAACTGGTTGGTTCGCTTGACGGGCGTTGATGAGGCGGCGTTTGCTGGCTTGGAAGATGCCTAAGGAGGAGCAACTGGCCCTCTTGCAGGCCATGATTGGGCTCTTGCAGGCGGAGCGTGGTGAGGCTGAGGCCTTACCAGATGACTTGACTGAGGCAGAGACAAGCTGGCGGGCCCTGGTCAACACCCGACCTGCTGGAGAAGCTTCGGCTCTTTACCTGGAGCTTGAGGCCCGCTACCTGACCTGGCGAAATGGCCGAACGGTCAAGACCTTGGCGGACTGCCAGGAGGTGGGACACAACCTCTACCTCTACGAGGGCGACCTGACGGAGCTGGCTGTGGCAGCCATCGTCAACCCAGCCAACAGTCAGCTTCTGGGCTGTTTTGAACCCAACCACGCCTGCCTGGACAACGCCATCCACACTTGGGCTGGCACGGCCCTGCGTTTGGCCTGTTTTAGGCTAATGGCAGAGCAGGGCAGGAAGGAAGCGGTGGGGCAAGCCAAGTTGACCCCTGCCTTTCATCTGCCTGCGAAGGCGGTGATTCACACGGTTGGGCCCTTTATCCCAGCAGGAAAACCTGTTTCCCTCATTCGAGCCGATTTGCTCAAACAGTCCTATCTGGCCTGTTTGGACTTGGCAAATAAAGAGGGGCTGGCTAGTTTAGCCCTGCCTTGCATTTCAACTGGCCAATTTGGCTTTCCCAAGGACCTGGCGGCTAAGATCGCAGTGGAGACGGTCACCAGTTGGCTGGCGGCGCGTGAGAGCAGTTTACAGGTGATTTTTGCGGTCTATGACCCAGAGGACCAGGTGATTTATCGCCAATTGCTGGGGCTTGCCCCCAAGGACCATACGAAAGGAGTGCCCGATGACTTGGACGTCGTTTGAGACAAGTGACCTAACCCAAGGCCAGCTCTTGGCTGGCCTCATGGCCGAGGCGGATGCCATTGTGGTTGGTATTGGAGCTGGCATGTCGGCCTCGGATGGCTTTACCTATATCGGTAGCCGATTTGAGGACAATTTCCCTGATTTTATTGCCAAGTATGGCTTTTTGGACATGCTCCAGGCCAGTCTCTTTCATCTGGAGAGTTTGGAGGAGTATTGGGCCTTTCATAGCCGTTTCGTGGTCCTCAACTATCTGGACCAGCCCTTGGGAGCGGCCTATGTCAACCTCAAAACCATGCTGACCCAGCTGGGTAAGCCCTATTTTGTCATCACGACCAATGCGGACAATGCCTTTGAGGTGGCCGACTATGACACGGATCGGCTTTTCCATATTCAGGGCAAGTATGCCCTCATGCAATGCAGCCGCCATTGCCATGCCCAGACCTATCGGAATGATGAGCTCATGTGGCAAATGGTTGCCCAGCAGGCTGACATGAAGGTGCCAAGGGACTTAATTCCCTTCTGCCCAGTCTGTGACGCCCCGCTGGAAATCAATAAGCGAAACGCTGACAGTGGCATGGTAGAAGATGGTGATTTCCACGAGCAAGAGGCCCGCTACAAGACCTTCCTCAGCCAACATGAGGTGGGCAAGGTCCTCTACATCGAGATAGGGGTTGGCTACACCACGCCCCAATACATCAAGCAGCCTTTTCAGGCTCGGACGGTGGCCAACCCAGAGGCCCGTTTTGTCAGCCTCAACCAGAAGCTCTACCGCTTTCCGACCGAGGTGCGGGCCCAAAGCCTGACCTTGACAGAAGATATCGCCCAGCTCTTGGCCGAGGCGACAGGAGAATTGGGCTTGCCAGTTTATGGCAGATAGTCACAAAAACCTCACAAAGCCTTGCGAGTCACCGCTACAAGCTTTGTGAGGCTTTTTTGTTTTTAGGCCTCTCGACGGCTGACAATGCCGATAATGACATCAACAGCACGTGCCATGGTTTGGAGGCTGACAAATTCATAGCAGCCGTGGGCATTTTCCCAACCCGCAAAGAGATTGGGAGTCGGGATGCCCATAAAGGAGATTTTGGAGCCGTCTGTGCCGCCACGAATTGGGGCCACATCGACAGCGATTCCCAGCTCAGTCATGACCTCAACAGCAAGGTTGAAGGAGGTCATATCCTCCTCGATAACCCGACGCATGTTGTAGTATTGGTCGTACATGTCCAGGACTACTCGTTCTTCACCTAGTTCCTGATTCATCTTGGCCACGAGGTCTTTGAAAAATTGCTTGCGCTGTTCAAAATTCACCGTATCGTAATCTCGGATAATGTAGTGGGCCTTGGCCTGATCCACTACGCCGTCAATGGTCAGCAGGTGGTAAAAGCCCTCATAACCATCCGTTTTTTCTGGTCGGTCGTGTTCTGGCAACTGATTATGGAAATCAATGGCCATTTGGAGGGCGTTAATCATCTGGTTTTTAGCGGTACCTGGATGGACATTTCGCCCTTGGAAATGCAGGGTAGCTGACGCCGCATTAAAGGTTTCGTACTGGATTTGACCCAGCGGGCCTGCGTCCAAGGTGTAGGCAAAGTCCACATCAAAATCAGCCGCGTCAAACTTGTCTGCCCCGATGCCAATTTCTTCATCCGGCCCAAATCCCACACGAATTTCCCCGTGAGGGATCTCAGGGTGGGCAATCAGGTATTCCATGGCTGTCAAAATTTCAGCAATGCCAGCCTTGTCGTCTGCTCCCAAAAGGGTAGAGCCGTCCGTTGTAATCAAGGTATCGCCCAGATAGTTGTGCAACTGGGGAAAATCTTTGGGATCCAGATGGGCCCCTGTTTTGGCCAAAAGAATGGGCTTGCCGTCGTAGTTCTCAATGACCTGTGGTTGGATGTTTTCCGCATTGTAGTCTGCCGTGTCTACATGAGCAATGAAGCCGATTTTGCGGGTCATGGTTGGATCGGTGGCTGGCAGGGTACCGACCAGGTAACCATTGTCTTCAATGTAGTGAATATCGGTCAGTCCAATCCGTTCCATTTCTGGCAGGAGAACATCCAGAGTGAAGCGTTTTTGGTTCTCAGTGGTTGGTGTGGTCTTGCTTCTGATGTCACTTCGGGTGTTGATTTTAGCGTAGGTCAAAAAACGGTCTAATAAATTTGGGTACATGGGTTTCTTCTTTCTAGTGGGTTTGGAACCAGTCTTGGATGGCTTCTAGGCGTTTAATTCTCAAATTTGGCAGGCCATCACGGGATAGGCCGTGACTGGAGGCTGGGAAGGTGATGAATTTGGTCTCCACACCAGCTTTTTTCAGAGCCATATAGATTTGCTGGCCTTGCTCCAGTGGGCAACGGCGGTCTTCTTCCCCGTGGAGAACTAGCAGAGGTGTCTTGGCCTTGTGGGCATGAGCTAGAGGGGATAACTGCCAGAGCTTGTCAGCCTGGGTCAAATCGGCCTGCAGTTGATTTTCTACAAAGAAGGGACCGATGTCGCTGGCACCATAGAAACTGAGCCAGTTGGAAATGCTTCGCTGGGTGCAGGCAGCCTTGAAACGGTCGGTGTGACCGATAATCCAGTTGGTCATGAAGCCACCGTAGCTACCGCCCACTACATAAAGGGCACTGGCATCAATTTCAGGGTGTTGGGCCAGGACATGGTCAACACCCAGCATCAAATCATCGTAGTCGTGGTTACCATAGTCTCCAAGAATAGCGGCCACAAATTCCTGACCGTAGCTGCTACCACCACGAGGGTTGAGCATGATGACCCCGTAGCCTTGGGCAGCCAGAACCTGCATTTCATGGAAGAAGGATTCCCCGTAGCAGACCTGAGGGCCACCGTGGATATAAAGGATGGCAGGGTGCTTGTCAGCTTGTTCAAGAGGTGGCAGGTACCAACCGTGAACGTCCCAATCAGCGTAGCCTTTATAGGTAAAGCCTTGCGGTTCAACCAGCTGGTGTTCAGTCAGGAAGTCCTTGTTGGGGTCATAGAGGTCTTGTAGCTGACCGTCTTTTAGAAGGGCCAAGCGGCTAGGAACAGTCGTTGTCGAGTAGGAGAGGACAAAGGCTTCCTCAGTAGCTAGATAGGCTGCTCCCGTCACATGGAGCGTTTGCTCGATGAGGGGGCGAATTTCCCCAGATACATGGCCCTGATAGAGGAGAACACGGCCCTGATCAGTCACCGAGAAGACAAAACGCTCCTTGTCCAGCCAGTTAATGGCAACTCCAATCTTGCCCTGCTGGAAGTCAGCCACAATTTCATCACCGACGGAATGGTCCAGATCTTTGGTCAGAGAAGTCAACTGCCCGCTCGCCACGTCATAGAGGTAGAGCTGGTCTTGGGTGACGAACTGGTAATCAAACTGGTTACCGACCAAGAGGTAGTAGGCTTCATCAGGACTGACCGCTACCAGGGACAGGTTGCCATTATCCACATGGGCAGTCAGGGATTTGCTGGTTTGAATGTCTGGCTGGTAGCTCAGGACCTGGCCCAGCGGCCAAGAAAAATCTTCTGGAGTGGTTTTGGCTTGGTTATAGAGCACCTGCTTGCCATCAGCCGTCACATGAGCCAAAGAGAAGTCTTGGTCAGCCTCAAAGACCAGTTGAGGCTCTTGACCGAGCGACAAGGATTTAACCTGATAGGCTTGGTTCTCGGTCAGGTAGCCACGGCCGTCCATCTGGTAACGAACCTTGTTAAAGACACGAGGAGCAAGGAGCTCCTTGTCCTCAGTCTTATCGTTGTCAACTTCTGGGCTTGTCTGGTAGTAGATGGTTTTGGCGTCTCTTGCCCAAAGGTAGCGAGACACCCCCGTTTTTTCCTTAGTGAGGGCAATAGCAGAGCCACCAGTCAGGGGGATTTGATAAACTTGAGCAGGGCTTTTAGCATCTGTTTTACCCAGGAAGGTCAAGTATTGTTTGTCGGGGCTCAGGGCTAAATCACGGTAAAAACTTCCCCCATTGCCGAAAGGAACCTTATCACCTCTTGTCAGATTGAGGCGGTAAAGTTGGGCTTGATAGGCATTTGAAGCTTTGTCGATGCCTGTTTCAACAAAGTAAGCATAGCCATCATGCGTCACCAGGTCGCTGATATTTTTTAGGTCAAAAAGGCTGTCATTGCTGATTTTTTTCATCATTTTCCTCCAAAGGTTCCGTATGGTTTCCTTCTCATTATATCACATTTTTCCTCTTGTTCTGTTAACTTTTTTGGAAATAGCAGAGCAGGTCTGTTTGATTAGAAAGATACTTGTCTTAGTTTTATAACTTCTGTTTATTTATTCAAAAAAACCGTCAAAAACACACAAAAAGGACTTGCTATTTCTTGTTTTTTTCGTTATTATATAGATATTGAGAAAACGATTACACTTTTTGTGTGCAAAAAAGGAGGATTTTTATCATGGGTAAAGACCTATTTTCCAAACGCTCAAGTTTTTCCATTCGGAAGCTGAGTGTCGGTGTTTGCTCGGTATTGATTGGCATGAGTATTGTCGGTGGAACGACTGTTCATGCGGATCAGGAGACAGGGGAACTGGCTCCTGAGGGGCACTCAGCCCTGGTGCCTGAACCTGCTAAAACAGAACCACAAGCAGAAGCAGCTAAAAGCCTTGAACCCGAGAAAGAAGAAGCTCCAGCGGATGACTTAGCAGCCTCTTCTTTAGAAGCGTCAGCCATTGACCCCAAAACAGAAGAAAAAGAGCCTGAACTCATGGCGTCAACCACCAGCCCAGCGGCTAAGACGGTGGACTGGAGAGCGACGTCAAGCGTGGCAGGAACCGTTGAGGTCAAGGAAGCTGGAGGTGTCCGCTACAACGCTCTAGCGCCATCAGAGGGTAACGATAACGGTACTAATGTAGCCCTGTTTGAAAAAGAGGGCCTGCGGGTGGACGACACTGGCAATGCGACGGTTGGTCTGACCTTTGTGGAACAATCCGAGCCAGATGCTGGTCGTTTTGGCGTTTTCCTCAACCACAAGGACCACAACAACCATATCTTTGTCGGTTACGATAGCGGCGGCTGGTTCTGGGAATACAAGGCGGCTGGTCAAACGGGCCAATGGTTGCAGAACCGCAGTGCCCAAGAGCCAGTTAAGGGGTCAACCAACGAGCTCTTAATCAGCCTCAAGCATGACGGCCAGCTCAATGCCAGCGTCAACGGTAACCCTGTTTTTGATACCTTTACCGTCCCAACAGCTGTTATGGAAGCTCTGGGTGATAGCAAGAAGATTGCCCTTAAAGTCGGCCGTTTCGGCAGTCAAGTGACCCGAGTGGACATCAAGACGGACGACCAATCAGGAGTCGCTGCTGCCAAACCTCAGACTGAAACGGTTGATGATACTCGGGTTGACGAGAGTCAGTACCATTATGATACCTTGAGCTCAGGTGAGTTGACAGCCAAGATTGACCGTGCTTTCCCACGGATTCGGGAATATACCTTGGACGGTGAGACCCTGCCAGGTCAGGTCATCGCTAACAATAAGGTTAAAATCAATGGTCACGAGTTGGCTCCAGAAGTGGCTTATGAGAAGGTTGATAACAGCACCGCTCGCTACACTCTGAATGTCCGTTCTGATGAAAATTTGGTGAATGCTACCCTCAAGGTTCAGGTTAAGCTGGTCAAGAATGAGCTCCACTATGATGTGACCGAAGTGGTCAACCACAACAATGTGGTAGCTGGTAGCACCATTGATGACAAACGCAAACTGATTGAAACCATTGAGTTGCCTGGTAGTCACCTGGTATCTGTCTCAAGTGCTGATAGCGAAGCCAAGTTCAATGGGGCCCGCATGTCCACTAACACCCATCAGACGGGTGACGAAGAGGTGGCGGTGACCAAGACCATGGCTAATATGGCAGCTCGTGGTTACATGTATGGTTTTGTATCCAACAACAAGCTGGCAGCAGGGGTTTGGAGCAACTCCCAACACAACTACGGTGGTGGGGCCAACGACTTCACTCGTCTGACCGCCAACAAATTCTCTGCCAACGGTGAGAACTTTATCGGTATCCAAAGCTCGCCTTACATCTACCAGCGGGCCTATGAAAACAAGGTTTACGACGAGCGGACCTTTGTTTTGCCAAGTGCCAAGGTGGTCTTGACCAAGGACCAAAACGAGGACGGCCGCGTGGACTGGCAGGATGGCGCCATCGCTTATCGGACCATCATGAACAATCCGAAAGGGCATGAGAGTGTGCCTGATTTGGTGGCTTACCGGATTGCCATGAACTTTGGTTCTCAGGCTCAGAACCCCTTCCTCATGACCCTTGACGGCATCAAGAAAATCACCCTCCACACCGATGGTCTGGGGCAATCGATTCTTCTTAAAGGTTACGGTAGTGAGGGTCACGACTCTGGGCACCTCAACTATGCGGACGTCGGTAAACGGATTGGTGGGGTTGAGGACTTCAAGACCCTGATTGAAAAGGCTCGTCCTTATGGTGCCAAGCTCGGTATCCACGTCAACGCCTCTGAAACCTACCCAGAGTCCAAGTACTTCAACCCAGAACGCCTGCGCAAGAACGCTGACGGCTCTTATAGTTACGGCTGGAACTGGATTGACCAGGGCATCAACATCAACTCCGATTACGACATGGCCAACGGTCGTTTCGACCGCTTCAAGGACCTGAGGGACGCTCTTGGTGAGGGGCTAGACTTTATCTATGTCGATGTTTGGGGCAATGGCCAAGCTGGTAACGATTCTGCCTGGGCCACTCACATGCTGTCCAGAGAGATTAACGAGAACGGCTGGCGGGCTTCCTACGAATGGGGCTATGCTGGTGAATACGATTCAACCTTCCAACACTGGGCATCGGATTTGACCTATGGTGGTTTCTCACTCAAGGGCATCAACAGTAACATCGTTCGCTTCATCCGCAACCACCAAAAAGATTCATGGGTGGGGGACTATCCAAACTACGGTGGTGCCGCCAACAACCCACTTCTGGGTGGTTACGACATGAAGGATTTTGAAGGTTGGCAAGGCCGCAGTGACTACCTGGGCTACATGACCAACCTCTTCCGTGCCAACATTCCAACCAAATTTGTCCAGCACTTCAAGGTGACCAACTGGACCAACGGCACCCCTGTCAGCATGACAGATAACGGCCAGACCTATAACTGGACCCCAGAGATGGAAATCAAGCTCAAGGATGATAACAACCGCCAGCTGGTTATCCGTCGTAAGTCCAATGATGTCAACGCCGCAGGCTACCGTGAGCGGACCATGACCTTGGACGGTCGTACCGTCATGGATGGCTCTGCCTACCTGATTCCATGGGATTGGGATGCCAATGGCGGTGATCTGGCGACGGCTGATAAGAAGTTCTACTATTTCAACACCCAAGCAGGCAGCACCAGCTGGGAACTGCCAAGTGACTGGCAAACGGGTCCAGTTTACCTCTATAAGCTGACCGATACTGGTAAGGCTGAGGAGCGTCAACTGACCGTGGCTAATGGTCGCGTCACCATCGACGTGCCAGCTAATGAGGCCTATGTGCTTTACCGCAGTCCACAGACCAACCAAGACGTCAAGTGGAGCGATGGCATGCACATCGTTGACCAAGGCTTTAACAGCGGTAGCTTGAGCCCATGGGCCATCAATAAGACCGATAAGGCGGCTATTGTCCGTTCACAAGGTGACAACCCAATGTTGGCCCTGTCATCAAGCACCAGCGATGTGACCGTGTCCCAACGCCTGACTGACCTCAAACCAAACACGTCCTATGCCGTTTATGTCGGTGTGGACAACCGCAGCACAGCAGAGGCGACCCTGACTGTTAACACTGGTGACAAGATCATCAGCAACAGCACTGGTCAGTCGCTGGCCCTCAACTATGTCAAAGCCTATGCCCATAACACTTGGGAGCGGAATGCGACCGTTGACAACAAGAGCTACTTCCAGAACCTCTATGTCTTCTTTACGACAGGTGAGGATGTTTCAAATGTCAACCTGACCTTGACCCGCAAGGGTGAGGCGGTTGCCAGTGAGGGCCTGGTTTACTTTGACGAGGTGCGTGTCTTTGAAAACAACTCGACCATGTACGGTGGTGAGCATGATTTCAGCAAGACCAAGGTCTTCTTCCAAGACTTTGAGCATGTGCCACAGGGAATCTTCCCATTTGTTATAGGTGGCATCGAAGGGGTTGAGGACAACCGAACCCACTTGTCAGAGAAGAACGAACCATACACCCAACGGGGCTGGAATGGCAAGAAGATTGATGATGTTATCGACGGCAAGTGGTCACTCAAGACTAATGGCCTAGTTGGCCGCAACCGCTTGGTTTACCAGACTGTGCCGCAAAACTTTGCCTTTGAAGCTGGTAAGACCTATCGGGTGACCTTCGATTACGAGGCTGGTTCAGATGATGCTTACGCCTTTGTTATCGGTGAAGGCGAGTACCGTAGCCCAGACCAGTTGACCATGCACCCACTCAAGAACACCTGGGAGGGTAGTGAAAAGGCTGGTCGAGCCACCTATGTGATTAATGGCAGCGAATCTGGTCAGAGCTGGATTGGTATCTTCTCAACCAGCCGTGGTGGCGACACCAAGGGTGAGTCAGGTGGCAATGCCAACTTCCGTGGCTACAACGACTTCATCATGGATAACCTGCGGATTGAGGAGATTGAGGTCACACCTGACCTGATTTTGGAAGAGGCGGTAAAACTTCACTTGCCAATCGAAGATGGCACCTATACCAAGGATAGCCTGGTGGCCTACAAGGATAGTGTTGTGGAGTTGATGGCTGGTGTGGGTACTGGTTTGAGCTTGGATGCGGCCAGAGAATTGGCCAACCAAGCAGCAGCGGCTCGCATGAACCTGGTCAGCCATAAGGTGGCAGTAACCAGTCAGGACATCGAGTCAGCAACCGCCAGTGAACAGGCTGGTCAGAATGAGAACTTCTGGAAGGCCTTTGATGGCAATGCTGGCACCATGTGGCACTCCGCCTGGGATGGCAGCGGCTTTAGCAAGCCAGCAACGGCTACTCTGCGTGAACCGATTAACCTGACCCATCTGGAATACGTTCCTCGTCAGTCTGGCTCGAACGGTCGCCTCAAGGCAGGTAGCCTGGTCGTGGTTGATAGTAATGATGAGCGTCATACCTTTACCATCTCCAACTGGGCTGATGATGCCAAGGCCAAACGAATTGAATTTGGCAAGGAAATTGCGGCCAAACAGATTATTTTGACCGCAACAGAAACCTACGGTAACCGTGCTAGCGAGGCAAACAAGTATGTGTCAGCAGCTGAGTTGCGTCTGGGTCTGATTGTTCCGACCAATGCTCCAGATGACTTGACGCCATACACCACGGCCCTGGCAGCAGCCAAAACCCGTCTGGGTGAATCGGATGCTCAAATCCAGGAATTAGAAACCCTCTTTAACCAATTGCAGCGTCAAAACCTGGTAACGGCTAGTCAGATTGCTCGTTTTGCCCATGCTTTAGGTCAGTTGAAAGAAGCAGAGACCAGAGAAGAACTCGTTGATGAAGCTCTGCCATTTACTTCAACAACTCGTGAAGATGCCACTAAGCCAGTCGGTTATCGTCAGGTTGAGGTTGAGGGCAAACCTGGTAAAGTTGTTAAGAAGGTTCGCCAGCAGCTGGTCAACGGCAAGTGGGTGACCATCGCCGTTCTGGACCCAGAAGTTCGTCGAGAAGAACCAGTCAATGAGGTTATCGTGATTGGTACTCGTCCCGAATCTCCTACCAGGCCAGAAGTGCCGATTCGTCGAGAAGAACGGGAAGAATTGCCGTTTGGCACGGATCGACTAGAGGTGGACAGCCTTGATTTCGGTCAGGAGGAATTGATTCGAGAAGGTCGAGTTGGCTATGTCACCCGTGTCTATGAAAAGGCTGATGAAACCAGTGAGGAACGCTTGGTCGAAGAAAAAGATCGTGTTGAGCCTGTGAATAGACTTGTTCTGGTCGGCACCCGTCCGATTACCACGACGACGACAGTTCCTCGTGAGGTGCCAGAGACCATCGCCTTTGACACTGAGTACCTGGACGATGCTAGCCTGCCTCTGGGCCAAGAGGTCGTGGCCCAGGTTGGTGTCAATGGTCGCCTCATCAAGGTCTATGAGGACACCTTTACCAACGGTGTCAAAACGGGTGAACGCCTGGTTGATGTGAAGAGCGTTAGCCTGCCAGTCACTCATATTGTCCTTCGAGGCACCAAAGTTGTCCAACCTGAAGAGAAAGAAGAACTGGTTACTAAGCACGGTGAGGGTGTGACGGCTGAGGAGAAACCAAGCTTCCCAATCGACCAAGTGCCAGACGCTAAACTCCTTCCTGAAACTGAAGAGGAAAAACCGTCCTTCCCACTTGACCAGGTTCCAGCTAATGGGACTGGACCAGAAACGCCTCTTACTCAACATGGTGAGGGTGTAAGGGCTGACGAGTTGCCAGCAAAAGCGACTGGACCAGAAAGGCCAGTCACTCAAAAAGGTGACAGCGTGACAGCTGATGAGAAACCAGTCTTCCCAGTAGACCAGGTGCCAGTTAACACACCAGCTCCAGTGGCTATCCAGCCAGTTGCCCAAGCACCTGTGGCTAGTCCAGCACCAGCAACAAGTACAGACAGCAGCAAACCAAGCCTGCCAGAGACAGGTGATGCCGATTCAGTCTTGATGGCCATCGGTGCAGCCAGCCTCTTGGCGACACTTGGCTTGGCTGGTCTTAAAAAGAATGACTAGCTGTCTCTAGGAGCTTGTTACTCTTAAATGCAATAGCCTCCACTTGCCTAGTGAACTGCTCCCTGTCAAGTGGACAATGACATCATAAAAGCTTTAAGCCACGGCCTTGCTCCTCATTTCAAGAGGGGCAAGGCCGTGGCTGTTATGGCTTCCAGCCAGTTTTTCTCGCAGAGAAAAATAATAAACCCACCAGCATAGCTGGTGGGTTTTTGAAGAGGTGTTAGTCAATTTCATATCCCATTAAGATGCCGCCGTCTTCAGCATAAAAGCTACAGAGGCCAGTTGTGGGAATGAGGTCAATGATGGCGTTAGGGAATTTTTCGGTGATTGCCGCTTTCAGCTGGTCGCAGATTTTGTCATTGTTGCTATGGGCAATCATCACACGTCCGCCTTTGTAGCCAGCTTTAATCATTTCTTCGACACCAGCTGGGACAGCTTTTTTCTGGCCACGGGCCTTTTGGAGAAGTTCCAGGGTGCCTTCTTGGCTGGCTTGTCCGACCATACGAATGTTGAGGAGGCCAACAACGGCTCCTACCAACTTGCTCAAACGGCCATTTTTAACGAGATTATCTACCTTGGCCAGAATAAAGAGCAATTTTGTCTTGGCGTGATAGGCTTTGATGTCGGCAACGACTTGTTCAAATTCCAGACCAGCTGCGATTAAGTCATTGATTTTTAAGGCTAAGAGGTCCATCTGACCACCAGCTGAGAGGGAATCAAGGACATGGATTTGAGCATCAGGATAGTCTTCGAGGTACATCTCTGCTCCCAAACGGGCACTGTTGAAGCTACCAGACAAGGTTCCTGTAATGGTCACAATAATGGCCTTGTCAGCTCCTTCGAGGGCTTGGCGATAGGCTTCTGGGCTTGGGCAGGCTGATCCTGCGGCAGCTGAACTGGCATACATGGTTGCCATCATATTTGCAATATCAAGGCCATCATCGTCAACAAAAACCTGGTCGCCGACCTGAATGGTCAAGGGAACATTGACAAAGGTGGTGTCTGGTGCAAGGTTTGGGAGTTGTCTGAAATTACAACCTGAATCTACAATAATTTTCCATGTCATAGCATAGTCCTCCGTTGCCCCGTGACTTGACAAATGAGGGGCTTTCACTTAAAATTATAGCATAGAAAGCCGATTTTGTCTTATTCCACTTATCGGCTGTCACACTCAGAGAGAGACTGTTATGCCGAAAAAATTCATGTCACAAAATTCCCTTCAAAACCTTCGACAATCTAATCTGGAAGCTAAACGCTTAACCAAGGAGGCTTTAGAGACTGCTCTGCTATTGCTCCTTGAGCAAAAGAGTATGGATCAAATCACGGTTTCGGAGTTGGTCGGGCGTGCAGGGGTGTCGCGAAATGCTTTTTATCGTCACTATAAGAGCAAGGAGGCGATTTTTTCGCAACTGTTGACCAGGACCTTGCAGGGGATTTTTTATGGCTTGAAGCAATTTGATTTGAAAAATCAAGTGGTTCAAGCCTGGGCTTATTTGCTGTCAGAGGCTAAGCGGGAGGTTCGACTCTTTCGTTTGGCCTTTCACCATCAATTTCATCACGTTTTGACAGCTACTGTGGCCAAGCGTTTTAGAGCCTACCAACGGCTCAGTCGCCGAAAATTGTCCACCTATTCGACGTCATTTTTTAGCCATGCCATCATTGCGACCTTGGCCAAGTGGATTGGCGATGGGATGGTCGTGTCTATTGAGGAAATGGCAGCGATGGGCCTGCCTCTATTGCCCAACTAAAACAAGCCTGAATCTTTAGAGAACTGATTCTAAAAGTGTGACCAAATAAAACACCCCTGCGGTATCTAGTAAACTAGAAAAAGGGGTGTTTTTAGTATGATAGTAAAACTCCTCTTGAGCGTTCGAGAGACAGTCTTGTCTGTAGTCGATACGCTAAGGGGAGTTTTTTGTCAGTTATTTTAAGCTAGGCGTTTATTTTAATGCCCTGGAACTCGAACAACTTGACGTTTGCCGTTGGCATCAATAAAGCTTACGGTTCGGTTTTCAGGATGGTATTGGAAACTGTCGAGGCCGACATTGTGTTCCAAAGCGATGTTAATCAGGGCGTCTTCAAAGGCTTCCGCATCCATGCCAAATTCTTTGGCTCGAGCTCTCATAGCACGATCGTAGTCGTCCAATTCCCCTTCCTCCTCTGCGGCGGCTTCTTCAGTGCTAGGTTCTTCACTTGGAGCAGGCTTATCAGCTGTCTCTGAGTCAGTGCTGGTCTCAGGCGTCACAGGTGTTTCATCAGCAGGTTTGTCCTCAGTGAGATTAGAACTATCCTTTTCCTTGTCTGGAGTAAGAGGATTAGTCTTGTCTTCTTTAGGAGTTTCCTTGTCTGTGACAGGAGTTGGAGCAGGGGCTTCCTGGTCTTCAACTGGTTTTGCAGGCGTGGTAGGAGTGGTCTCAGGTTTAGTCTCAGGTTTATTGTCCACAATCGGAGTTTCTTCTTCCTCCTCTTTAGCCGTCAGAGCTGGCAGGAGGCTTGGGTCGCTGAGGCTGGCCTTGGCCAATTCTTCAGAGATAATCAAGTTTTCTTCTCCTGAGACTGGGACCACGATGTAGCCGATACGAGGCATATAGCTGACTTGTTCAGCAGCGGCACCATAGTGGTGGCCCAGGTGGGCAATCAAGCTGGCACGGTCGCTCGTAAGTGGCTTGTTGGTCTCAGGGGCAGGTGTTTCTGTTTCTTCGGCCGGTTTGGCAGGTGTTGTTGGATTAACCACATCGCCTGTTTCAACTTTTGGATGATCAGTTGGTTTGTTTTCAACTGGAGCAGGCTGGTTACCACGGTCACGCAGAGTGTAGATGACCTCATCGTTGATGTCCACCAAATCCAAGTTGACCCCTCCACGATCTTCAACCATAACCAGGTTGTCAAAGAGGACGCGAACATGGTCTCTAGGCACGCCGTACTGTTTAGCAATGTAGGCCAACTTAGCCTCGTTCGGATCGACAGCAGTTACCAAGCCGCTGTAATCCACTTCCTCGTAGTCCAGATTGAGTTTGACCGCTTCCAGTTTGACCTCGCGTTCGCTGCCATCGTTGTTAACCACAACAACCACATCGTTGCGGCGGTAAGCAGACCGCACGCCGTCTTGCAGACGCAGGTGGCTCATCTTGAGGCTGATCAAGAGGTTTCGGTATTCGTCCAAATCGTGGTGGTCAGCCAGTCGCAGGGCAACAGGGTAGTTGTCCAGGTTGCCGATATGGGAGTGGTTGCCGTGAGGGATGATGACCTGGTTACCTGTTACAATCAAGAGGTCGTAAGGCACCCCATTTTCCAAGGAAATGTAACGGAGTTTGGCCTCAATCTCAGCCTTGCTGTAAGTGCTTGGCTTGACAGCGGTCAGGTGTTCACGGTTGATGTAGTTTTGGGCGGCCTCCAGCTCAAAGTCCTCCAGCTCGTGGAAGAAGATGTAGTGCTCGTGGTCACCGTGTTCAGCCCGCAGGCCTTGGTCATCGTACTCCAGGATGCTCTCAGCGGTGAAGGTGTAACCATCGCTGGTGGTATAAACCAGGCCGTCCTTGCCCTTGGCTGATTTTTCAATCTTTTTGCCCAAGAGGTCAACTGGTCCTTTGTTGCTGTCTTCAGCTGGCGTTTCAGGAATAGTTGGCTGTGTAGGTGTCTCAGGTAGGACTGGTTTAACTGGCGTTGTAGGTGTCTCAGGGTAAACTGGTTTAGTCGGTGTTACAGGCGTTTCAGGTAGGACTGGTTTCGCAGGTGTTTCGGTAACAACTGGTTTGGTCGGTGTTGCTGGTGGGGTTGTTGGGGCAGGTTTTGCGATAGCAACGGGTGCCGCTGGTTGGCTTGGTGCTGGCAGGGCCTGTCCGATAGGGATTATCCGTGAGATTTTAGCCTCTAATTCAGACATGTGGCTGAATGGGATAAAGTGGAAGTGGTCGCCGTGTGGGACAACGACACCAGAGGCCGTCCGTTTGGTGATGGTGGCTGGGTCAAAGACCAGGCCGTCTGCTTCCACGTGGCGGTTGCTCAATGGCTGAGCGTACAGTTGTTGCAGCAAGTCAGACAAGGTTTCAGCCTGATTTGCTGGTGGGGTCTGTGGCTGTGCGGTTGCAGGCTTGTTGGTAGCTACGGTATTACCAGCAGGGGTAGGAGTCGCTGCAGCATGCTGTTGATGAGTGGTGTGTCCAGTGTTTGTCTGCTGGTGAGTAGGAGCGGTCACGGCATGGTTGCCTACTGGCTGATGACTTGTTGTTGAACCAGCAGAGGTTGAATGTGACGCGGTGTGACTGCTTGGAGCTTGAGGCTTGCTGTTGCCTGCTTGTCCTGATTTTTTAGCATTCCAGAAGGCTTGAGCCGCAGACAATTCGCCAGGAGATAGGTCGTTTTTAGGAATAAAGTGGAAGTGGTCACCGTGAGGAACGAGGAAGCCATCACCCAAATCATCAATAACATCTGTCGGGCTAAAGACATAGCCGTCATCGGTGGTGTAAGGCTTGGCACTAGACTGGCTATTGTTTCCAGAAGCCTGATTGTTAGAGTTGCCGCTGGATTGTCTTGAGCTATTGCTGTGAGAGCTACCTGAGCTGTTGGCAGAGCCGCGGCCAGTTTCATGACTCGGTCTGCTGGTGCCGGAACTTTCCTGTTGACGGGCAATTTCTTCCTTGGTGCGGACGTTAGTTGTTTTCTTGGTATCCTTGAGGTAGAGGTAATATTGACCATCTTTTTTAATGATGTAGCCATCTTTAACATCGTTGACCACATCGGCTTGGTTAAAGACGTAGTCGCTGTCTTTGATAATGAGCTCCTCGCTGATGATGGCATCAAATGGCACCTTACCGTTATAATAGTGGTAATGGTCACCGTGAGAAGTCACATAGCCCTGGTCAGTGATTTTAACGACAATCTGTTCCGCGTTGATGCCTTCTTTGGCACTGACTTCATCAGGAGACATGTTTTTGGTGTCAGTGATGATTTCTTTTTTCTTGCTAGCTTCGCTTTTTTCGCCAACATAAGCCACACGGTTGTCTTCTTTGGCAAGGGTGGCCTGCTGAAGACCAGCCTGATAGCTGATGATACTGAGCAGGAGGGCTGCTGCGGAGCTATAAATATACTTTTTCTTCATGACAAATCCTTTCGTCTAGTTTTCGAGTTCTTCAGCCAACACGCTCAGGTTGGCTTCCAGGTTTTCCAGGTAGCTGAGGTCGTTTTGTGGGTCAGCTTCCAGGGGTTCGAGGACCTTGAGTTGGACCTTGGTTGAAGTGGCTAAGGCCTTGGCCAACTTGTCTGACGTCCCTTTTTCGGTAAAGATGGTCTTGACCTTGTAGGTGTCGATGAAATCTTTGATTTCAGCCAACTGACGGGGGCTTGGTTCCTGGTCGCTGACACCAGCGATGCCCAGCTGTTCCAGATTGAACCGTTTGGCCACATAAGAAAAGGCGGTGTGCTGGGTGACAAAGGTCCGATGCTTGACCTTAGCAAAGCGTGCTTTGAAGTCCTCAGCCATTTTTTCAGCTGTGGCTGCCATGCTTTCCGCGTTTTTCTGGTAGACGTCGGCGTTTTCTGGGTCCAACTGGCTGAGATGCTCGGCAATTAACCGTACCTCCTCGGCCACAAGGGTCGGGTCAACCCAGGTGTGGGGGTCGTAGAGGGTGGCTTCGTCGATGCCCTCTCTAATCTCCATGTCCTCTAGGCCAGGCACCCGTTCCAGGCTCATGCCTTCTGAGGCTTCGACCACAATCACATCGGAATTCTCCAAGCTAGGGTCTAATCGCCCAGCCCAGCTCTCCAGAGTGTGGGAGTGGTAGATGAAGATGTCGGCGTCGTAGATGGCCTGGACATCTGATACTGAGGGTTCAAAGCCGTGAATCCCAGCACCAGACTGAATCATCCGCACGTCGTTGAGATCGCCAGAGACCTCCTTGGTCATGGCGTAGATGGGGTAGAAACTGGTCACAATCCTCAAACCTTGGCTGTTCTGGGTGGGTTTGTCCCGACAGCCAGTCAAGGCCAATAAAGCGACCAAAAAGACCAAGATGGCCTTAAAAGGGTGTTTCATGTTGTCCTCCTTAACTGGTTAATGATAAAATTGTAACACCGGTTAAGGACTTTGTCAAGCGATTTCCTAATACCCACCTTGAATTAGGAAAATCTTGAAAAAGTTTACAATAACTGGTAGAATAGTAAGGTAATTACAGTGTTTAACGGTCTTGCCCCGCAGGGCTAGAAAGGATGAGAGATGTCAATCGGAGAACGTTTTCTAAATGCTGGTTTAGCGGTATTTCTTCTTATTTTTGGGTCACTTCCCATGGGAATCGCTGGGGCTGCTATCCTGATG
Organism: Streptococcus sp. ZY171113; assembly: GCF_057748235.1. NCBI lineage: Bacteria > Bacillati > Bacillota > Bacilli > Lactobacillales > Streptococcaceae > Streptococcus > Streptococcus sp. ZY171113. The sequence continues at coordinate 1,601,256 of NZ_CM173243.1, read as the reverse complement.
GGTCACAGTGTACCAGCTGGGCTTGTTCCTATCCTTGTTGGTTTTCAACTTTTTTTAATTGCCCTATTCCTATGGCTGGGGAAATGGCGACGCTTGATTAGCTTTGATCGTGTTTGGTGGTCTAGGTCTGCTTGGCTAACAGCAGGTTCTGCCTTTGTCCTGATGTATGTGGTGAATTTACTGGGGTCCTATCTCATTGAGTTAGGGGGTCAGACCACAACAGCCAATCAACAACTCATTGAAGACCTGTCTCGACAGCTGCCCGTTTTCTTTATCTTTTTGGCAGTTGTCATTGGAGCACCACTAGGTGAGGAGCTGCTCTGTCGAGGGTTTATACCAGCAGTATTCAGTGGTCGTTTTGAGTTGCTGGGGCATGTTCTAGGGACCCTACTGTTTGCTCTCTTACATGGTCCGACTGATGTGGGCAGCTGGTTGATTTACGGCGGTATGGGCTTGATTTTGGCCCTTATCCGATACAAATCAGGGCGACTAGAGTATGCTATCTTGGCTCACAGCCTTAACAACTTCCTTGGCTTCTTGAGCTTGATGGGTTGGTTTTAAGGGGGAAAAATGTGCAGGATTAAAGAGAAATTTTTGGAGCTGGGTCTTGTTAATTGGATGACCTCATTTCTTTGTTTTTTTGGCCTTTTAGTGCTTTTTGTTATTCCAGATGCCCTAATGACGGTCCCGTGGCAGGGGAGCTATTCCTGGTCTCAAACACTTATCGGCTCTTTATCGGTCGTGTTGGTTGCCTATCTAACCTATGTTTTGGCAAAAAAGTGGGGCTATGTGCGGTTTGATTGGACCTTCTTTCGCTGGCAGACGGTGGTACTTATCGGCTTGCTTTTGGGGCTTGTCCAGTTGCTTGACCAACTGGCCTACCTCTGGCTGGAGGCGATTGGGCAATCTGAAACCGCCAATAATCAAGCTATTATTGAAGAAATTGGGAAGCTGCCTCCGACCTTTGTTTGGTTCAGTACAACCCTGTTGCCTGCCTTTGTGGAAGAACTATGTTTTCGTGGTATTTTGATGACGCGCTTGTTTGGTCGGAACAATTGGGTATCTGTACTGGTATCGAGCATTGTTTTTGCAGCCTTGCATGGCCCGACCGATTTACCCAGCTGGTTTGTTTATGGAGGGAATGGCTTCATTCTTGCTTACCTTTATAAGCGGACAGATAATTTGGCTTATCCGATTAGCTTGCATTTTTTGAATAATGCCTTAGCGACCTGGTCTTTTTATTTTTCATAGTTTTTTGTAAATGAGGGCAATATCAGTTATCAGGAAGGGCAAACGCTAGGCTTGCTCTCCCTGTCTTTTTTATGTAGAATAGAGGTATTTTCAGTAGAAGGAGAAGCTGTATGACGAAACGGGTCATTGACTTGACTAAGGGGGCGATTTTGCCGACCCTCTTGCAGTTCGCTTGGCCGATTTTGGTATCTAATGTCTTTCAGCAACTGTACAACACAGCTGACATCATGATTGTTGGCCACTATTTGGGTGAGGAGTCTTTGGCAGCTGTTGGGGCGACGGCGGCGATTTTTGAGTTGATTATCGGCTTTTCGCTGGGGGTTGGTAATGGTATGGGAATTGTTATCGCTCGCCATTACGGTGCTAAGGCTGAGGAAGAGCTCAAGCAGTCTGTGGCGGCAACCTTGACCATTGTTGCTGTCTTGAGTGGCCTCATTATGCTATTGGGACAGCTGGGGCTCAAGCCCTTGCTGGATTTTATCGGGACACCTGATGGGATTGCGGACCAGTCTTATACCTATATCCACATGATTTTGATGGGGATTGGGGTGACCTTTGCTTACAATATGGGAGCTGGTCTCTTGCGGGCCATTGGTAATAGTTTGGTCGCCCTTTACTTTTTAATTTTTTCGGCCTGTTTGAACATTGTTTTGGACCTTTACTTTATCACCCAGTTGGGCTTGGGGGTTCAATCTGCGGGGCTGGCAACCATCGTGTCTCAGGCGGTGGCTGCGGTGCTCTGCTATTGGTACATCTGGAAAAAAGTTCCCATCTTAATCCCGCAAAAACGTCATCTTTCTTGGGACAAGGGCATTTACGGTGACCTGCTGGGGCAGGGCCTGTCCATGGGCTTTATGTTTTCCATCGTGTCCATCGGGACGGTGATTTTGCAGACGGCCATCAATGGTTTTGGGGTACTGATTATCGGGGCCCAGACCACGGCACGTCGGCTTTTGGCCCTGTCGCTCATGCCGATGACGGCGGTATCGGCCAGTGTGACCACCTTTGTGTCGCAAAATTTTGGGGCCAAGCAGACAGAACGGATTGTTCGGGGCATCAAAACGGCCTGTTTGTTGACCACCATCTGGGGCCTTATCGCGATGGCCCTCCTCTACCTGTTTGCTCCTGTTTTGGTGAGTCTGGTGTCGGGGTCGCAAGAAGCAGAGCTCTTGGACAATGCTGACCGTTACCTAAAGTTGGTGACCCCCTTTTACCCTGTTTTGGGTTGTCTTTTTGTCTTTCGAAATGGTCTCCAGGGACTGGGGCAAAAACTGACCCCATTGTTGTCCAGTGTGATTGAGCTGGTCGGAAAAGTGCTGTTCGTGGTCTTTTTAATCCCTCAGTTGGGTTATCTGGGAGTTATCCTCTGCGAACCCTTGATTTGGGTGCCGATGACAATCCAGTTGTACCTGTCATTACGATCTAGTCTGAGACGGCTCACTACACAACTTTAATCAGAAACAGCTCTTCACTATTCAAGAGCTGTTTTTTTATGGTAAAATGGTAAGAAAAAGGAGACAACCATGACATTTGAAGAGATTGTCAAGACGGAAAACTGTTAGCGGTTGATATAGCCTAAAAAATCGCATAAAATAAAGGTTTTTGAGGTTTCGCCCTATTGTTAAAAGATGTTGAAAAATCGTCAAAAGTCCCTAAAAAGTCCACAAAAAAAGACCTAGCCAAAAACTAGGTACACGAGTTCAGCAGGCAAGGAACTAGCACCTCATAAGGTGCTTTTCTTTTGCCCTGCCGATGTAAGAAAAAGGTGATACCATTATAGCATAGTCACGCACCGCTTGCTACTGTGTTTTACTGTTTCCTAGTGTATCCTCGCATGGGGTGCGTGATAGCATAACCCTTGACAACTTAACCAAAACTTGCGATAATGTGAGGGAAGAGTAAAAGGCTTAGCAGTCGCTAACGCCAACACAAAGCCCCCAGCTATTGCGAGTAGCTGAGGGCTTTTCTTGTGGGCTAGACGGTGCTAACCTGTGATTTTTGCTTACTTGATAAACTTATCTAGCCAGTAAGTCACAATCCAACCGATAACGGCCTCAAGGATTGCAGCAAGCAAAAAGAGTAAAAGAGCTTTGAGCATTCTCCTTACCTCCTTTCCAGGCGGTATAGGTTAACGCCACGGGTATTATACCACAAAAATAGGACACGCTACAAGCTCATATAAAGGCCGTAGAGCGATTTTAGGCGGTGCGTGCCTATTTCTCTGACTGGGTAGCTAGTCGCTTGATTTGCCCTGTTCTCGTGGCTCTGCATGCCTCTCAGTCCATAATCAACAAAACACCGCCAAGATACTCACGGGCAAAGCTGGCAAGGGCCTGATTTCTTACCTGGTTGTAGTCCTCGGTACTAATCCCATGATCAAGGCAAAACTGCTGACGGCTCTGCCGTGCTTTTGGCGTGGTCTGATACCAATTGACCAAGATGGCTTTTTCAAGGCCTGCCAACCCGTTTATGACCCTGTCTATTTCATCGGCTAACATTTGACCATGTACTGAAAAGGGTTTGTCTGATAGACTGGCCAGCTTTTGAAAATTGCGGTAATTCCTCAGCACCCTTTCAGCGTGTTTGGTTTTCGTCATCTAGTGCCTCCAGTTCCTCGATGGCCAGCTTATGCCGTCGTTTGAGGTTACTGGCCGAATACTGCAAGCGTTGGGCAACCTCTTCCCACTTCAAGCCATCCCGATACCTGGCCAGCATCATGTCACGGTCAATTTGGTAGTTCAATCGGCCGATAAGGTCATGGGTGGCCTGCTGCTGGGTTTTCAGTTCATCAATACTACCCTGGTGCATATCCTCCCATTTTTTCCATTGACCAGGGAACGGATCCAACGTAGTCTTGGCCCACTCTCTTTCTTGCTCCAAGTCTGCAATAAGCCAGGCGATAACTTTTAGGCTGCCAAGTCGCTCCCTAATGGTCATGCTACTCAATCCAGTATGTCGCAATCGCCGATAAAAATCACTGAACCAGCAGGCAATCTTTGCTTACTGAAATTGTCGGCCTCTTCTTGCGTGTCCGCAAAATAGACTCGACCACCTTGCTCTAATGGTCTCAACTTTTCAAGTCGCCTTTTTATCGCTGATTTCTTCACGGGGTACCTCCTTCAGCTAACTCAGAAAAACGCATCTCATACTCTTCTAAAACCTCGTGAACGCTCTCGATTTCATGGGCCTTGTATGCTGTTGTTAGGATGGTTTGGGCGGCCTGTTGCCTAGCGTAGGGGCTTACGGTGTCATCTAGCATAATTTCCCGCAAAACCTGTACCGCTTCAAGGCTGGCCGTCTGCAACTGCGTTGTCGTCTGTTGCATCAGCTCACTACGATACTCACGAAAAGCACGGCGAAAGGCCACTAATTTCAAGTATTTTTGCCCCGTACTTCGGGCAATGCCTGCCACCTCGCAAGCTTTGACAATGCTGGGCGACGTCGCAAGGGCAAGCATAAACCTCTCTTGTTTAGGTGTCAGTTTCTCGTCTATTCTAGTTCACCTCCTTGATTAGCTAACTGTTCGATTATACTCTTAAGGATTGGCGTTACCGAATAACGTTCCCAATCTACCGTATCACCGTTTCGCAATTGCTTAATACAATCATCGATATTTATAACGCTCTTCTGATCAATAGTTAAACCAGCCAAGCGTTTCAACCGCCGCCTGATAACCTTACTACTAATCAAAACAAATCACTCCCCCTATGTTCGTTCCCGCTCAAGAAAAGTTTATTATTTAAATTTCTCAATAGCTGATAGGTATAAAACCCAATATTATTGATTTTTACATCAGTCAACCTTATCAAACTTGGCTTAGCTCTGAGCTGATTTTCTAGAGGGTGTACAATTTCATGAGAATTTAGATCTTCCTTATTGCGATAAGCGTTGATAATATTTAGAGCCGATAAATGATAATTGAAACTATCAGCTAATTCCATTCTTGTCTTTTCGCTATTATCTTGCGATAAAATAGTTTGCATGTAAGCAATATCAGATGCCGTCAAGTCAGACGGTTTAGAATTTTGCTTGATTGCTGATAAAGCTTCCTCCATCGATTTATAGCGAGCATTACCAATTTCAATAGAAATGTCATGCTGACGATCGCCTAAATTTTTAATAGCCGCCTCTGCCTCACTTCTTTTAGAGTTATACAATTTAACTTTGCCCTCTTCTGTATAGTCGCTATTCTTCTCTAACTTTTTAACCCACTCATTAAATTCATCAACAATCGCCCGTGCTTGATTACCGATCTCTATTAGTTCTTCCTCTTTCTTCGCAAGATTATAACTGTCCAGTGGATTTTCAAATCTTTTCGCCAGCTCATTATTGATAATGGCCCAGCGGTCTCCATCACTCAATCCTACTGTGTTGGGATCTGGCGTAGTTCCTTCTAAGGTCTCACCAGTCTTTTTAGCTCTTTCCCATTCGACAATACCGTAAATCTCAGCCCCTTTTTCATCTGCTTCCTGAATCAGTTTATTATAATCAATCATTTTTCTACTCCTTTATATCAAAAATAAAGAGGCACCAAGATATAATAATCTCAGTGCCTCTCAACGCATTGTTAAGTCAGCTTTTTATATTTTTTCCTATCGATTGTCTCGACTTCAGTAACTACACCATCCTGAATTTTTAAAGTGATACTTCCAAACTCTGGCTTTGTTACTAAATCTATTTTACCATTTCTTTCAAAATAAATAAAGTCCTTTTCAATTTTCAATATTCCCCCTCCTATCTGTCTATATTTGTCTATTTTTGCTTACTATCAAATGCCCTAGCTATTCGCTCCAGGTCGCTTGATAAGTCTTGGTCATGCTCATAGGTCACCGATACCGTCCCCTTGCCGTAGTCAATGGCATAGGCCAGGCCCTCGTGACTGCCCACAAAATAGCCAACCAGACCATTCTTAAAGGCCAGCATATCAGGGCGATAGGCAAAGGTATAGCTAAAGGTTTGCTGGGTTACCAGTCCGCCCCTTGCCATATTTTCACCCCCTCCCTCTCAATCGTCAAGATATGTTTCTGGGCAATTGCTAAGACAGCAATATGCCTCAGAATGTCTTTTTCTTGTTTCAGTCGTTGGATAATAGCAGACTGGCTAAAATTTTCCCAGTCGCTGATGCGATGGTTTGAAAAGCACGGTTCTACTAAATCAATCCCAGCCCTCTCAAAAAGTTCATAGTTTCGTTTAGTTCGTCTTTTTATCCCTTTCTTCTTAGACGGTAGCACCCTATCAGTTTTGCCGTAGTTTATCCCTCGCCAAGTATGCGTATCATAATCAAAAATTAAAAAAGTTCTAGCCAATCCAAACACATAACACATCACGTCACTATCTGCTAACCACGTCAAGACCTCGTCATTATTCTTCATCGGTGGCATGTTGCGGCTGCTTAAAAAATTTTTATCTTCTATCCAGTGCATGACCTCGTTACCTCATATATTGTTTTTTAAATATCTTATCCAATTCCTCGCACTTCCGAAAATAATTCAGGACAAGGGATAAAGGGGGCGTAGCTCAGTCGCCCCTTTTCCCTTTCCTTATTTTCGTTTTTTCGGAAAACTCCCAAAACCTAAACTGCGATAGCTTGTTTAGGTTGATTTTCTCTTTTTTACAATGTAAAATTTTACACCATTTTACACGCTTTACACCTGCTTGGAAAGCTGATTATATCAAGGCTTTAAGGGGTGTTGTCGTGTAAAATCATGTGTAAACTTTACACCCTCTTTACTCACTTTACACAAGAGGGGGATAACGTGCCGTGTAAAGTGTAAAATCGTGTAAAAATTTTACACATTTTTTACACTTTACACGTGTAAATTTACACTGTAAACTTTACACGCATTTTACTTTACTTTACACTTTACACGAACCTGACCTCTGTATCTGTATATAATAAATTTTCTCCAGCAAGCTTTAATTTTTTATCAAGGGTCGGGCGTGATATTTTACAAAAATCCGCAAACTCTTTTTTATTTGGGTAGCGGTCAAATTTTTCTACAAACTGCTCTAATCGCTTAGAAAGTTGCTTGGCCACCTCCTCGGCTTTGTCTTCATCGAATGGCGAAAACGTTTCTAAATATTTTTCGTCCAGCTCAATCCCTGGCTCATGGAAAATCAAGATTTTTTCTTCATCTTGTTTCAAGGTCGGATAGTAAAATAAATGGTTCTCCCCATCTTCTGGCGGCTGGTTTGCGGTGACCACTTCAAGTCGCCAATAGGTCCGATATTTTAGTGGCAAGTCAATGTGGTCAAACTGATTCAAAAGCCCTGTTAATGTTTCCTCCGGTAACTCTCTTAACGCAATAGCTAAATGCTCCCTGAGTTCCTCGCTGGTACTGCTTGCCTTAGTTGGGTAATCTCCTTTGATGTTCATCAGGTAGTAGTTTTTGGCATGGTTTTCTAGAATTTTTTTAGATAGGGGCCAAACTGCCTCCAAGCGTTCACGCCTCAATAATTCAGGATGTAACTGTAATTCAAAAAACTCTAGCAATGTATCGCTATAACCTAACGCCTCTGACCACTTGGTCGCCTGCTGGGCCTCTTCGTTTCCTCGTGGTCTCTGCTGGTGGCTCGTAGTGACGACCAAACAACACTTTAGTTTTTCGGTCAATTGATGCAAAAGAGGATTTAACTCTGCCTGTTCAAATGTCAAATAGTCCAAACCATCCAAGACAATCAAGGGGTAACCGCCCATGTTTTCCGTTAAGTGATCAATCAACTCCCTCAGCGTGCCACCTTTGCCGACGGTTAAAATGTCAACGTCTAATTTTTCCTGCTCCTCAATCTCCAAAGCGTGTAATTGATGGGAAAATCTCAGCAAACAGTCATTTTCTGCGTGGTTGATGTTAACAAATAGCACCCGTAACTTATGGCAATCCCAACCAATCCAGTTACCTCCCCTTGCAACGGTTAGCGTCAACTGAGTTGCCAGACTTGTTTTTAGCGACTTTCTAGGTGCTGATAACGCCATAACCTGGCCACGCCTCAATAAACCTTTGATGGCTGATGGTGAGCCTCCTACCTTGTTAGAAGTGTAGATATCTCCTAAATTAAAAATCGATGTCATCTTTTCCCTCCTTGATGTCGTGGTAATGTCCGCCACCCTGGGCGGGGTGCATGTTATACCTTGCCATCTTCCGCCCCCAAAAACTCTAATAGGTCGCTGACCTTGTAAAAAATGGTCCTGGTGTCCTCCATCGGTGGGTGGTAGGGTTTTAGTCCTAGCTTTTCCCAGTCTCTGAAAGTCTGGGCTTTTTTAATGCCTAGCTCTGTCATAGCCTGCTGGCGACTGATAAGACCTGTTACCCTCGGTTGGGGTTTGGTCTGCAACTCCAGGAAACGCCCCACCGTGGCCAGTAAATTACGCTTAAATTCTTGTAGCCACTCACGGGTGAATAGTGTTATTTGGTTCATGCCTAGCCCTCGCTTTCTAGCAATGTCCGCCACTCGGTCAAACTGCAATAGGTGACCACGTTCAAGCGGTTGGTCTGCTCTGTGGTTTGGTTGCGTAGAGCCTGCAAGCCCTCCAAGCGTTCGGTCTCATCGGCTGGGATATAATAGCCGTGATTATCGCCACGCTCCCCAATAATGGGAACTCGGTACTTGCTTATCAGTCGGGCGATGATGTCCATAACTGACCGCTCTGAGATGCTCACCGCCTGGGCTATTTCCTTGGCTGGTTTGGGGCGTTGTCGGCCTGTGGGTATCAATTCCAAGACCCTTTTTTCTAAGTGTTCCATCCTGTTTCCTCCTGCCCTCGTTCTAGGGCCTCTAATAGCTCGTATAAGGCCGTCTGTTCCTCTGGCCTTACCATCAGTAGGTCAACCCATAAAACGGCCACCAGGGGGAGTGTGATAGCCAGAAAAGCCAATAACTGGGGCATGGTCAAGTTAAGCTCGTTCATGATTAGATAACTCCCCTCGCTTTTAAATCTTCTTTGACTAGACGGCGTAGATAGTACCAAATAGAATATGAGGACACTTCTCCTTGGTCTTCCGTTCTAAAAGTTTCCATCTCTTTTGCTAGTAAATCAAAAAGTAAACAGTTCGGACGGTTTCTATCCAGCAATTCGTTAACCCTTGCTTCTCGCTCGTCCTGTCGGCGTAGTTCATTGATCACTGTTTCTACATTAGCTTGATAAAACGCCTCATGGCTGGCTTCACGCTGTTTATAAGTCTCTGATAGCCTGTAAAATTCAATCCATAAAGACGTTATAGCTGTTCTGCATTCTTCGGCGATTTCAGTAGCTCCAGTATGCCCCTTTGCTATATGCCACTCGCTCAGAATATCCAGCTTTTCATCAGTCACTTGTAACTTTGCTTCAAAATCTTTAAAAAATTGTTCCATGTTTTTTCCTCTCTCGGTTTGTCTTTACCATACGGGTTGCCCCTGCTTTTGATGGTCGGGGAAGGGGCTGGTCAATCCTAGCCGATTATGGTATAATCTAGCTATGAAAACTTACTAAAACCCTTGATAACGGCTTGCCTGCTTGTTATTGTGTTTTAGTTGTTGATGTCAAAGGCTTTGCGATTGGTCGTCGGTTAAGCCTTTTTTGTTGCTCTCACGCACCCCTGGGGGTGCTTTTTTTAATTCATCGACTGCACAAGCTGGGTCAGCCGTTCAGCCAGTTGCATCTTGGTGGCCATGTCGTCCGTCTTAGCGATTTCTTGGGCCAGGGTGTCCATATACAGCCGTTCAACCTCTCGCAAGCCCTGCGGTAGCTCTGGGGCGGTCTGAGCGGTCTCTGTGGGCTCTGTGAGCTTCTCAGGGGCTGGGGTCGGTTGGTCAGCCTTCAAAGCCTGCTCCATGGCATGGAAGACCTCGATATAGTGAGCCGTGAACCTCACGCCCTTTTTACCGGTCATCTTGTTGGCGATCATCTCGCAACCCTTGCGACTGCACCAGTAAAACTTGTAACGTCTGCCACCCTCTTCGACTTGGTGGCTATCTTCTACAAAATAGCTTTCAAACCGCATGGTTGAGCTAGAATACAGTTCTGTATTTTGTTCATCATCAGTTAAATAGCTGATATATTTCTCAATATCTCGTAGCAAGATAAAGTGCTCTTTCTCCGTCCACTCTGCCACGCTCCGACTGGAAACGTATTGGGTACCATCCTCAGCGGTCAAGGTCAGCTCAGACGTCTGTACCTGGGTTTCGAACAGATTTTCAAAAAGATTGGTCTGCGGTGTCGTTTTCGTCTTGTTTTCTTTCCGGTAATTCAAAACGAACTGATTGATTTTCCGCTTAGTGGTATGTTGCGGACTTGAGATACTGCCACGGCGTAGCCCTTGGATAGTGTCAGCCGTTAATCCAATAGCTCTTGCCATTTCTGCCCCACTCATTCCCGTTTCAGTTAGAAACTCATCTACAAATTTTTGGTAATTTCTTCTCATGCTTGCCTGCTTTCTGTTTTAAGTCGTAACGCCTAACCATACATTGTTAGGGTGCGTGCGGTAAAGGTCGCATAATTGTTCAAGAGCTAGCCAATCGATGTCGCTGCTGTCAGCCTCATAGTCTGCCACGGTGGCAACTGTCAGCCCTGTCTTGTCTGCCACGGTTTCCAAGTCATAGCCTGCTTGTAATCGTGCTTGTGTTAGTGTTGGTGTCATGGTGTTTTCTCCTATTCCTCTGGGGTCAGTAGCTCGTCAATCGTCACGCCCAGGTAGTTAGCCACCTTGGTCAGCGTTTCAATGTCAGGGCGTTTGGTTCGCTCATAGTACAAGGCCGTCAGCGTGCTTTTGGCAATACCCGTAGCCTCAGCAACGTCAGAAACTTTTTTCCGTTTCTTGGCCAGCAGTACCCGAAAATTATTTTTCATGTCCTAGCTCCTTTCTCTGATGATTATAGCGGCGGACGCCTAACCGTCAAACCAGACCGCTGAGTGGGTGAAAAGTGTTGAGTGATTTCTAGAAAACCGCTGTTTTCCTGCGTCACAAAAACATAATACCGCAACTTTTTAGCGGTGTCAAGTGTTTTTTTGCAAAATATGCGATTTTTTTGCGTACTTGCTTAAAAAGTGCTATAATGTGCTTGAAAGGTGTTGATAAAAATGAATCGACTAAAAGAATTGCGAAAAGAAAAAAAGCAAACTCAGAAAGAATTTGCTAAAGAAACCGGTACACCGCTACGAACTCTGCAAAGCTGGGAAAACGGTGAAAGCCAAATCAAACCTGACAAAGCCCAGCAACTGGCGGATTATTTTGGGGTGTCGGTGGCTTACTTGCTAGGATATAGCCACCATAGAGACGAGTACGAGGTAAGACAACAACTAAACAAAAAAGACCCCAATGACTGGGCGAACCCTGTTAAGGCTAGAATCGCCACCATACTAGGCGATGATATGCTAGAAGAATTAGAAAACCAGTATGTGGAAGGTGGACGATATAATCCTGAACCAGATTTTTCCACACTGATGTCTTTTCTTTCTGCCGTTAACAGTCTTTCATACACTCCAGAAGAAGAGCTTCTGCTTAACTACGGTATTTTACCAAAGGCTGACAAGCAAATCGTAAAAAATCTAGTCGCTGAAATGGCTGATAAAGTCAAAAAGCCACCGAAAGAAAGCAATAAGTGGGAGTTTTAACACTCATAACTTAAAAGAAAGGCGGTACCTATGCCCTACTCCAACAGCTATCTTGATGATGTGCTTGTCCGCATGTCCTACCATTCCAGCGGGATTGAGGGCAACACCATCACGCTCCCCGAAACCGTCAGCATTATCCTAGAAAACGCCCTGCCGACTGGTCGCAAATCCGTCCGTGAGTTCTACGAGATTGAGAACCACAAGGGGGCGTTTGCTTACCTACTGGATCTCCTGGCGGATAAATCGCCCCTGTCCATCGATGTCGTCCTAGGCATTCATGAGCGACTGACTGACCGCCTGCAGCATGACCGGGGGCAGTTCAAGACCCAGCAGAACGCCATCATCGGGGCTGAGTTCCAGACCGCAAGCCCTGCCGAGGTTTACCCCCTCATGCTCCAATGGTGCGATAACACCAACTGGCGACTAGACCAGGCCCAGACTGACCAGGAACGCCTTGAGGTACTGGCTGATAGCCATATCCAGTTTGAGCGTATCCACCCATTCAGCGACGGCAACGGACGGACGGGCCGCCTCCTAGTGCTCTACCTGGCTATGCTCTGGCTGGATGCCCCCGTCATCATTTCAAAAAATAGCAGAGCTGATTACATGGAAGCCCTGGCCAATCAGGACGTGACTGCCCTGGCTGATATGCTAGGCCAATCCCTGCAAGCCGAACGGGAACGCCTAGGACTGTTTCCGTGATGTAGGAACTTTTCAGACCTACCACAAATCCAAAAGAAAAAACGGACTTGTAGAAGTCCGCTGGTGGGGTGCGTGATAGCCCCAGCTCTTTCCAAAATGGAAACAACCACCACAAGCTCATATAAGCCCCATAGCGAGCTTTTAGCCCTTGCCCTGATTTACCGACTGCCTCAAAACAAGCGAAAATAGGGGCGGTCTCGTCAATTCTGGGAGCATTCTAGGCAAAAAGAAAAGTCCTGACCGCTGGCTAACGGTCAGGACTAGAAAAAAGCCAGCAGCTGCTGACTCCTTGGGTATAATGAAAAATATGAAATACAAATTCATTATATCCCATTTCATGAACTAACTCAACCTAAAACCCTTGATAACGGCTTGCCTGCTGATAGTTAGGAAAGAGGTTAGAACATGAAAATCACAACTTACACCAAAAAAGACGGCTCGACCGTTTACCGCACCAGCGTTTACCTGGGCATCGATAGCGTGACAGGAAAGAAAGTCAAAACAACGGTATCAGCACGCACCAAGAGGGAACTAGACCAAAAGGCAAGGCGTAAAATCCTAGACTTTGAGAAAGCAGGGTCAACGGTCCATAGGGCTGTAGCGGTCAAGACCTATCAGGAATTAGCTGACTTGTGGCTGGAAAGCTATCAGCTAACCGTCAAGCCTCAAACCTACCTTCAGACAAAAGGCCTTATTGCCAACCACCTTGTGCCAGCCTTTGGGCATATCAAACCCGAGAAGCTGACTTCTGTAGTTGTTCAGAAGTTTGTTAATGAACTATCCGCCCGTTATGTCCACTTTGCCGTGGTTCACTCAATCAATCGGCGAATACTCCAGCATGCTGTTAGTCTCCAAATCTTGCCCTATAACCCCGCCCGGGAAACCATTTTACCCAAAAAACCAGAAAGAGAAAGTAAGGCGATTAAGTTCATTGATCCCAGCGACCTTAAACGCTTGTTGGCTTATATGGAAAACCTTTCTCATCAGGCTTACCGTTATTTTTTCGACTATGTGCTTTATAGCCTGCTCTTGGCCACGGGTTGCCGTTTCGGTGAACTGGCCGCCCTCGACTGGTCGGATATTGATTTAGAAGGGGCAACCGTCAGCATTTCCAAGAACTATCACCGCCTAGTGGATAAGGTGGGGACGCCGAAGAGTAAGGCGGGACATCGGATCATCAGCATAGACCCAAAGACAGTCAACTTGCTCAAGCTCTACAAAGTCAGACAAGGACAAATCTTCCGCGAGGCAGGAGCAGAAGGGCCAACGGTTGTTTTTAGCACCCCGACCAAGGGGCGCCAAAACCTGGCCACTAGACAAGAATTTCTAGATAGGCGTTGCAAAGAGGTAGGCATTCCCCGCTTCACCTTCCCCGCTTTCCGCCACACTCACGCCAGTCTCTTGCTAAACGCTGGCATTAGCTATAAAGAACTCCAGTACCGTCTAGGCCATTCGACCCTAGCCATGACCATGGATATTTATGGGCATCTATCCAAGGACAAAGAAAAAGAGGCGGTAACCTACTTTGAAAAAGCCATGGCCAGCCTCTAGTCCCTAAAAAGTCCACAAAAACTAAAAAGAGGGGTTAGGCTTCCCTTGAAAAAGCCCATAAAATCAACGTTTTTACATACTGAAAGGAGTTTACCATGACATTTGAAGAGATTTTACCAGGCCTGAAAGCCAAGAAAAAGTACGTTCGCACCGGCTGGGGTGGGGCTGAAAACTACGTTCAGCTCTTTGACACCATCGAGGTCCACGGCCAAAAATTGAAGGCCACACCCTACTTCCTCATCAACGTGACTGGCGAGGGTGAGGGCTTCTCCATGTGGAGCCCGACCCCTTGTGATGTGCTGGCCACCGACTGGGTGGAAGTCCATGACTAAAACCGCCCTTGTTACAGGCGTCTCCTCGGGGATCGGCCTGGCCCAGGCTCGTTTGCTTTTGGACAATGGCTGGGCAGTCTATGGGGTGGACGTCTCTGAGAAACCTGATTTGGAAGGGGACTTTCATTTCCTCCAGCAGGATGTGACAGGTGATTTATCGCTGCTGGCGAACTTTTGTCCCAGTCCAGATTTGCTCTGCTTGACCGCAGGTGTTTTGGATGCCTACAAGCCCCATTTGGACACGACAGAAGAGGAGTTTAGACGTCTGTTTGAGGTCAACTTTTTCAGCGTGACCAGATTGGTCGGCCACTATTTACCCCAAATGGTCGCTAATCAATCAGGCACCATCATCACCATGTGCTCCATTGCCTCCAGCCTAGCAGGCGGCGGCGGATCGGCCTACACAGCCTCCAAGCACGCCCTGGCGGGCTTCACCAAGCAGCTGGCCCTAGACTATGCCAAATCAGGCATCCAGGTCTTTGGCATCGCGCCAGGTGCTGTCCAGACGGGCATGACCGCAGTCGACTTTGAGCCCGGCGGCCTGGCTGACTGGGTGGCTGACCAAACCCCGATTGGCCGCTGGACCCAGCCAGACGAAATCGCTGACCTGACCCTCTTTCTGGCTTCAGGGAGAGCCCAGTCTATGCAGGGTCAAATCATCACCATTGACGGTGGTTGGGGGTTGAAGTAGAGAGGTCTGGTTGGCTTCTTAGCTGAAAGGACTGGCAGAATAAGAAAAGTAGTCTAGAGTGCCAAATTAATGCAGTAAAGCTCCAGCAACTACTGGAAAAACAACCGTCGGAAAAGCAAAAATGAAAGGAAAATCCCATGTCTCACGATGAAACAGTTTTAGTGTGTTGTCACCTGCTTGAGGGGGGAGAACTCAAGAGAGCCTATCACGGCCAAGCAGGAGACTGGCAGTTTGTTTGCGACCAAGAACACGAGCAAAGCCAGGCCAGGACCGTTCCCCTGTCCCAGGTCATGGAGCAGTTTAACTTAACTGAGGGCAATCTGATTTCAGTCCCACCAGGCTACATGGGGAACTACTATGGGATGTATTGGATGATGCACCCTTGGTCAGGCCATGCAGGTCAGGTTTTTTAGGTGAGAGAGAAAGAAAGGAAATACCATGAAACTCGCTTTATTAGGTACTGGCATGATTGTCAAGGAGGTCTTGCCTGTTCTTCAAACGGTTGAAGGGATTGAGCTGACAGCCATCCTGTCAACCCCTCGGAGCCTGCCTATCGCCCAGGAACTGGCTGACCGCTTTGCTATTGGCTACGCCACTAGCGACTACGCCCAACTCCTCGCCGACCCTGAAGTCGAGGCGGTCTATGTGGCCCTGCCCAACCACCTCCACTACGCCTATGCCAAGCAGGCCCTCTTGGCGGGTAAGCACGTCATCTGCGAGAAGCCCTTTACCTTGGCAGCGGCCGATTTGGAGGATTTGGTGGCCATAGCAGAGCAGAAAAACCGCTTTTTGTTGGAGGCCATCACCAACAAGTACCTGGGTAACTTTGCCTATATGAAGGCCAACCTGAACCAGTTGGGTGAGGTCAAGATTGTGACCTGTAATTACTCCCAGTATTCCTCTCGTTACGATGCTTTTAAGCGTGGGGAGATTGCACCAGCTTTTGACCCTGCTCAGGGTGGCGGGGCCCTGCGTGACCTCAACATCTACAACATTCACCTGGTTGTCGGCCTCTTTGGTCGGCCAGAGAGGGTAACCTACCTGCCCAACCTGGAGCGGGGCGTGGACACGTCTGGCATCCTGACCATGGACTACGGCCATTTTAAGGCAGTTTGTATCGGCTCCAAGGACAGTTCGGCCCCAATCAGCTCGACCATTCAGGGCAACAAGGGTTCCTTGACCCTGACGGGACCAACCAATGCCATGCCAGAGGTCACCCTTTCCCTCAATGGTCAAGAACCGGTGATAGGAGACCACAACAGCCCCCACCACCGCATGTATGAGGAATTTGTCGCCTTTGAGGCCATGATTCGTACTGATGACCGTGCGGCAGCCCAAGCCCAGCTGGACCATAGCCGAGCGGTTATGACAGTCTTGGACGATGCTTGTCAGGCTTTGGCTTAACAAGACTGGCAGAATATGCTATAATAGAGCCTGGGCAGTTGCCTGGGCTTTTTTCTTAGCCAGCTCTGCCATTTTCTTAAAAAATGAAAGTGAACGGAAATTATCCATGTCAAATTACGCGATTATTCTTGCAGCGGGTAAAGGAACCCGCATGAAATCTGACCTGCCCAAGGTCCTCCACCGTGTGACGGGCTTGACCATGCTGGAACACGTTTTTCGTAGCGTGCAAGCCATTGCTCCAGAGCAGTTGGTGACCGTTGTCGGCCACAAGGCGGAGCTGGTTCAGACTGAACTGGATGGGCGATCTGACTTTGTCCTTCAAAGCGAGCAGTTGGGGACAGGCCATGCGGTCATGATGGCTGAGCCTGCCCTGGCAGGTTTGGACGGTCAAACCCTGGTTATTGCAGGTGATACGCCCCTGATTACGGGTGAGAGCCTGGCTAACCTGATCAAGTTCCACATCAACCACAAGAACGTGGCGACCATCTTGACGGCTGAGGCTGACAATCCTTTTGGTTACGGTCGGATTATTCGCAATCAGCACGAGGAAGTCATCAAGATTGTTGAGCAAAAAGACGCCAGCGATTTCGAGCAGCAGGTCAAGGAAATCAATACCGGCACCTATGTTTTCGATAACAAACGCCTCTTTGAAGCCCTCAAAAACATCACTACCAATAACGCCCAGGGTGAGTATTACCTGACCGATGTTATCGGTATTTTCAAGGAAGCTGGTGAGAAGGTTGGTGCCTACAAGCTCCGCGACTTTAACGAGAGTTTGGGTGTCAACGACCGAGTAGCTCTGGCCACGGCTGAACGCATCATGCGGGACCGTATCAACACGGCCCACATGATTAACGGGGTGTCCTTGATTGACCCAGCGACCACCTACATCGACAGCGATGTTGAGCTGGCACCTGAGGTCATCATCGAGCCTAACGTGACCATCAAGGGCCACAGCAAGGTTGGTCGAGCGACCCTTCTGACCAGCGGAACCTACATTGTTGACAGCACCATCGGTGAGGAGGCGGTCATCACCAACTCCATGATTGAGCACTCTGACCTGGCAGACGCCGTAACGGTCGGTCCTTACGCCCACATTCGCCCTGACTCTAGTCTGGCTCGTGGGGTCCACATCGGCAACTTCGTGGAGGTCAAGGGCTCGTCTATCGGGGAAAATAGCAAAGCTGGTCACCTGACTTATATCGGAAACACAGAAGTCGGTAGCGATGTCAATTTTGGTGCTGGCACCATCACCGTTAACTACGATGGCAAAGGCAAATTCAAAACCACAATTGGTAACCATGTGTTCATTGGTTCAAACTCAACTCTGATTGCCCCATTGACCATCGGGGACAATGCCCTGACAGCGGCAGGCTCAACCATTACTAAGGACGTACCAGCGGACAGCGTGGCCATCGGCCGTAATCGCCAGGAGAACAAGGACGGCTATGCCAAACGCCTGCCACATTATCCAGCTCATGACAAGAACTAATCCAAAAACCATTCCAGAATTCCTTGACTTGCTGAAGGACCCCATTTATAGTGAAAAGAGGGCACTAGAGGTGACAAGGCTAGTGTCAATGGGACATGAGGGGGATGTTGTTGTCAGCCTTGTTCACTTACAGGACGAGCTCCTCTTCGAAACTAGGTTCCCGATGGAACGTAGCTTTGTTTACTGGGTGCAATTTGAGTATTTTAAGGTGTCTAAGGAACTTTTTCTGGACTTTCTAGATTTGGCTCTTGCTAGAAAGTTTCTGACAGCGAATGATAGGAAGAGCCTAGTCCTGGTTTATGAGTCTTATTTTTCAGAAAAGGTGGTAGAAGATGAAGCAGGTTCAGATTAAGGTTGACGATCAAGGTGGTCAAGTCAAGAATCTAGAAAAATGGTTTCGGGTTAAGTTTTACGAGAATGAGTGGATGATTGAAACAGTCTGTCTCTTTGAAGGACAGACAATCCTTTTGGAGCGATGTGTTCAAAGAAACCACAGTGCCGCCTATTGGACAGATGAAACCTATTATGAATTGGAAGTTTCAGAATTTACAGCTTACCTGAATGAAGCCAACAAGAATGGCTATTTGAGCCCTGAAGAAAAAGAGTTTTTCTTGGAAAAATCTAGGCACTTCTTTACGCAATCGGAGGAAATAATCATGCAATTTGAAGAAAAAACCATCAGCCGTAAGGAAATTTTTGACGGCCATATTTTTAAGGTGGTGGTCGATGAGGTCGAGCTGCCGAACGGCTTGGGAACTGCCCCGCGGGAATTGATTTTCCATAAGGGGGCGGTCTGTGTTTTGGCGGTGACGCCAGAGGACAAGATTATCCTAGTTAAACAGTATCGCAAGGCCATCGAAAAGGTCAGTTATGAGATTCCTGCTGGTAAGCTGGAGCTTGGCGAGGCAGGTTCGGAAGAAGCTACAGCCCTGCGGGAGCTGGAGGAGGAAACGGGCTACACGGGCGACTTGACCTTCCTCTACCAGTTTTACTCCGCCATCGGTTTTTGTAACGAGAAACTCCGCCTCTACCTGGCGACCAACCTGACCAAGGTGCCTAACCCTCGTCCCAAGGACGCTGATGAGACCATCGAGCTCTTGGAGTTGACCTATGAGGAGTGCATGGAGTTGGTGGCTTCTGGTGACATCGAGGACGCCAAGACCATCATCGCCCTGCAACACTATGCCCTGAATCGAGGTGGTCAGCATGCCTAAGCCGCTCTTGACTGATGAGGTGATAGCTGAGGCAAAAAAAGGGGATAACTGGGACAAGCACGTTGAAGTGAGTGCGGAGGTTCCAAAGCCCTTGATTAAAAAAAGTAGAACGCGGGAGCATGCGCGACGCGGAGGGTTTCAATCCACCTTGAATCGTCTCTTGGTGCTGGTTTTCCTTCTGCTGTTAGCCTTGCTTTATGCCATGTTTAGATTGTAGGTGACAGATGACGATTGGAATTATCGCTGCCATGCCCCAGGAGCTGGCAGCCTTGTTAGAGGTATTAGATAACCGTAAGGATCATGAGGTTCTAGGGAGGACCTACCATGCGGGTAACTTGTCAGGCCAGTCAGTGGTCTTGGTGCAGAGTGGTGTTGGGAAGGTTATGTCAGCCATGAGCGTAGCTGTTTTAGCTGATCGGTTTGGCGTAACAGCCGTCATCAACACGGGTTCAGCTGGGGCCGTAGCCCAGGGCTTGGCAGTTGGGGATGTGGTTCTAGCCGATAAGCTGGTTTATCATGATGTGGATTTGACTGCTTTTGGTTACCCTCACGGGCAAATGTCCGGTCAACCCTTGTATTTTCCCTGTGATACGGCCTTGGTTAAGGCTTTTGAGGCAGTCCTAGCCGAGCAGGAGCAGAGGTCTAGGGTCGGTTTGATAGCGACAGGTGACAGCTTTATTGCCAGCTCTGCAATTATCCAAGACATCAAAGGGCATTTTCCAGAGGTTTTGGCGGTTGAAATGGAAGGGGCGGCTATTGCCCAGGCGGCTCATAGTTTGGGCTTGCCAGTTTTGGTGGTGCGTGCCATGAGTGACACAGCTGACCATGAGGCCAATGTGAGCTTTGAAGAATTTATCATTGAAGCCGGAAAACGTTCGGCCCAGATGGTCCTGGCGGGGCTTGCAGCCTTGGGAAATGTTACAATTTAATGACAAGTTTGATTTAGGCTTGAAAAATCAAAAAAGACTGGCACAAAAAGATAACATTTTGTGCCAGTTTGTGTTATACTATCAGAGAGAAGTCTGTTTTTTGTCTGTCAAAGATTGGCAGCGAACAGATGAAAATGATTAGAAGATAGAGAGGTCGAGTGAATGGCTAGAAATGGCTTTTTTACAGGATTAGATATAGGGACGAGCTCGATTAAGGTTATTGTTGCGGAGTTTGTCAACGCCAATATGAACGTTATCGGTGTCAGCAATGTTCCGAGTAAGGGCATCAAGGATGGCATCATCATTGACATTGAAGCAGCAACCCAGAGCATTCGTGAAGCCTTGGAGCAGGCAGAAGAAAAAGCTGGCATGACCATTGATCGAATCAGTGTCGGCTTGCCAGCCAATCAGTTGCAAATTGAGCCAGCACAAGGTATGATTGCTGTTCAAGGGGATTCTAAGGAAATCCGTGATGAAGATGTGGAAAATGTGGTTAAGTCAGCCTTGACCAAGAGCATTACCCCTGAACGGGAAATCATCTCTCTCATTCCAGAGGAGTTTATCCTGGATGGCTTCAAAGGCATTCGTGACCCACGGGGCATGATGGGGATTCGTTTGGAGGTGCGTGGTACCATCTACACTGGTCCAGCGACCATGTTGCATAACCTGCGTAAGACAGTTGAGAAGGCTGGTGTGGTGTTGGAAAACATCATCATCAGTCCGTTGGCCTTGACCCACTCGGTTCTCAATGAGGGCGAGCGTGAATTTGGTGCAACTGTTCTTGATATGGGTGGCGGTCAGACCATGGTGGCTATCATGCGTAACCAGGAACTCCAGTATTCAGATGTCCACATGGAAGGTGGGGACTATGTGACCAAGGATATTTCCAAGGTTCTTCGGACCTCCTTGCAGACCGCTGAAAACCTGAAGTACAACTTTGGTAGTGCAGATTTGGCAACGGCCAGCACGACAGAGACCGTTCAGGTGGAGATTGTCGGAGAGAGCCAACCTGTTGAGATTACAGAACGTTATTTGGCTGAAATCATCACGGCACGTGTGCGTCAGACGCTGGAACGGATTAAGCAAGATTTGGACCGCCGTCGTTTGGCGGAAATGCCAGGTGGTCTGGTCTTGACGGGTGGCGGGGCAATCTTGCCAGGTGTTGTTGATTTGGCTCAGGAGATTTTCCGTGTGCCAGTCAAGTTGCACATGCCAAACCAAGTTGGTATTCGCAACCCGATTTTCTCAAATGTGATTAGCTTGGTTGAGTATGCTGGTCACATGAGTGAAGTGGATGCTATTGCTCAAAAAGCAGTAGCAGGTGAGGAACTCTTACGGAGAAAACCGATTGATTTTACCCCATCGAAGCCACAAACCCCATCGACAGCACGTCCTGTCGAGACAGCTCGTGACCGTGTTGCAAACCCGACACCAACTGAGCAGTCAGCTAAAACAGTTAATTCAACACAAACAACAAAACCAGCCAAGAAAAATATCGGCGACATCGCTCGGAATTTCTTTGGCAATATGTTTGATTAAGAAAAATGAGGTGAATTATGGGATTTTCATTTGATGCCGCATCTGTTCAAGGTGCCATTATTAAAGTTATCGGTGTCGGCGGTGGCGGCGGTAATGCCATTAACCGCATGATTGACGAAGGTGTTGCAGGGGTTGAGTTTATCGCTGCCAACACGGACATCCAGGCCCTGAGCTCGTCTAAGGCCGAAACCGTTATCCAGCTTGGTCCTAAGTTGACCCGTGGTCTGGGTGCAGGCGGTCAACCTGAAGTTGGTCGTAAGGCTGCTGAAGAAAGCGAAGAGACCTTGACAGAAGCACTTTCTGGTGCGGACATGGTTTTCATCACTGCTGGTATGGGTGGTGGCTCTGGTACAGGTGCTGCACCAGTTATCGCCCGCATTGCCAAGAGCATTGGTGCACTCACTGTTGCGGTTGTGACCCGTCCGTTTGGCTTTGAGGGCAATAAGCGGAGCTCTTATGCCATTCAAGGGATTGAAGAATTGCGTGAGCAAGTCGATACTTTGCTGATCATTTCTAACAACAACTTGCTTGAAATTGTCGACAAGAAAACCCCTCTTCTTGAAGCCCTCAGCGAAGCGGACAACGTTCTTCGCCAAGGGGTTCAAGGGATTACCGACCTGATTACCAGCCCTGGTTTGATTAACCTGGACTTTGCAGACGTCAAAACCGTCATGGCCAACAAGGGCAATGCCCTCATGGGTATCGGTATCGGTACCGGTGAAGAGCGGATTGTTGAGGCAGCTCGTAAGGCCATCTACTCACCGCTTCTTGAAACCACCATCGACGGTGCAGAAGATGTTATCGTCAACGTTACAGGTGGTCTGGACATGACCTTGACAGAAGCTGAAGAAGCCTCAGAAATCGTTGGTCAAGCAGCGGGTAACGGTGTTAACATCTGGTTGGGTACCTCAATTGATGACAGCATGCGGGACGAAATTCGCGTGACCGTTGTGGCAACAGGTGTTCGCAAGGACAAGGTTGAGCAAGTTTCAGGATTCCGTAGCACACCACGGGCTTTCAAGGCTAGTACAGGCCAACAAGCTGGTGCCCAGTATGCCAGCGAGCAAGTTAGTCAAGCGGCTTACGATCGCCGACCACAGTTTGATGCGGTTGAGCCTCGTGATTTCTCAGCAGCTCCAGCAGCACGTTCAACGGACTATTACCAAGAACAAGACGCCTTTGGCAACTGGGATTTGAGACGTGACGCTATTGCCCGTCCTAAAGAAGGTCAGCTGGAAAGCCAACTGACCATGTCGTCATTCTCAGAGAACAAGTTTGATGGTGATGACGAACTGGAAACACCACCATTCTTTAGAAATCGTTAATCATGACACTGACGCAACAGGTTCAAGTGGTTGCTGATCAGGTTGCGGCGGCCTGCCAAGAGGCAGGTCGCCCGTCTGACAGTGTGCAAGTGATTGCAGTGACCAAATACGTTGACGTAGAAACAACGCAAAACCTGATTGACGCAGGTGTTCGCCATTTGGGTGAAAATCGTGTGGATAAGTTTCTCCACAAGAAAGCAACTTGCCAGGGTCAGGATTTGGTTTGGCATTTCATTGGTAGTCTCCAACGCCGAAAGGTCAAGGAGGTTATCAATCATGTGGATTATTTTCATGCCTTGGACAGCCTGTCTTTGGCCCATGAAATCCAAAAACGGGCGGTATCGCCCATTAAGTGTTTCCTTCAAGTAAATGTTTCTGGTGAAGTCAGTAAACATGGCTTCTCTCCTGATGAATTGGACCAGCTTGTTTTGGAGCTGGCCGATTTGGATAAAATTGAGGTTGTTGGGTTGATGACCATGGCCCCATTTGAGGCCAGCCAGGAAGAGTTGGCTCAGATTTTTTCAGAAACCAGACGCTTGAAAGAGGCCTTGCAAGAAAAACAGATAAAGAATATGCCATTGACAGAGTTAAGCATGGGCATGAGTGGGGATTTTTCATCTGCCATTCAAGAAGGTGCTAGTTTTGTTCGCATTGGTTCCTTATTCTTTGAGTAAAGGAGAGACCTATGGCATTACGCGATAGATTTAGTAAAATTGCTGCTTATTTTAGCTCAGATGATTTGGCTGATGGGGTTGACGAGGTTACAGAAGACTCCTATCTGGAAGCGCCAGCTATGCCTGAAAAGGAAGAAAAAGTTAAGGAAGAGTCTACTCAAAAGGAGCCAGACGGCCCTCGTTATGAGCGTCCGACAGCTCCAACCAGTCGTCCCCAGCATGACCGTGTGAGGGAAGTGGAGGATGCGACTCCCAATCGACCACAGGTGGAACAGGCCCAGCGTCCAAGTGTTCCCCTGCCAGAACGGCCAACAGCTCCAACCAGTCGTCCTCAACCGAGAGAAAGTCAGCGGCCAGTAGCCCCTGTCAGTCGGGAAGTTGGTCAGACCAAGATTAGCTTGAAGCACCCTCTACGTTATGAAGATGCGACGACCATCGCAGACATCTTTTTGGAGGGCCAATGCGTCCTGGTTGATTTTGAATACATGCAGGAAGCTCAAGCACGTCGCTGTATTGACTTTTTGACAGGGGCTTGTCGTGTGGTAAATGGTCACTTTCAACGGATTGGTGCGACCATTTACCTCTTGACACCAAGTGGTGTAATTGTTGACATTGAGGACGTTCGTCCGCAAACCAAGGGGCAAGAAGTTAGCTACGATTACGACATCAAGAGGCGATAAGCCATGTTGATACTAATCGTTCAGTTTTTACGGCTTATCGGACAGGTCTATTCCTATCTGTTGCTGGCTTATGCTGTGATGTCCTGGGTTCCTAGTCTGAGGCAATCCAAGCTTGGAGAGGGGCTTGACTTCCTTGTCAGTCCAATTTTGAAGCCTCTTTACCGCTTTAACTTGCAAATCGGTGGTTTAGATTTCACGGTGTTTGCAGCCATGTTTGGTTTGGAGCTTCTCGAACGTCTCTTACTGTCTTTGGTGTTCTAGGATGGGACAAGACAAGCTCTATCAGCATTTTGATGCGACGGAACACGTTTTTGTAGACAAACTCATGGATTTGGTTGATCGCCTGGAGCGGCAATATGTGGTTCAACTAACTGATTTTTTGGACCCGAGGCAGCAAGAAATTGCCCAAAGCGTTTTGGGTCAAGCGGGTGTGACCTACTATTCGAGCAAGCAAGTGCTTGATTTGGAATACGCTCGTTTGTTGCTTGCACCGACTTACTATGAGTTGGATGAAGCAGATTTTGAAATCGCCCTCCTGGAAATTTCCTACCAGGCCAAGTTTAGCCAGCTCAGCCATTCGCAGATTTTAGGGACCTTGGTCAAGGGCTTGGGCGTCAATCGCCAAGTGATTGGTGATGTCTTGGTGTCCCAAGGCAGGGCTCAGGTTGTCCTTGCCAAGCAAATGGTGAATTACATTGTTAGTCATACGGATAAGATGGCCAAAACAGGAGTATCCTTGAAGGAAATCCCCTTTGACCAGCTTCTCACCATTGAGGAGAGCGGCAATACGCGTCTGATTTTGGTATCTAGTTTTCGCTTGGACAAACTGGTAGCCGAGGTGACTCGCCTGTCTCGAAGTCAGGCTCAAGAGCTGATTGTCAAAGGAAGAGTGAAGCTAAATTATCGTGAGGTCACTAAGGCTGAAACACAGCTCAATCTGGGTGATTTGGTTAGTTGCCGAGGTTATGGGCGTTTTCGCTTGCTAGAAGATCTTGGGGTAACCAAGACCAACAAGCACAAACTAATGATTGAAGAAATCGTGAAAAAATAAGGAGAAGTTATGGTGTTAACGGCACTTGATATTAAGGAAAAATCCTTTAGAAATGAATTTCGTGGCTACAATCGTGACGAAGTCAATGAATTTTTAGATATTGTCATTGGTGACTATGAAAGTCTTGTTCGGACGACGCGTGAGCAAGAGCAGCATATCCGTGACCTGGAAGAAAAGTTGGCTTACTTTAGTGACATGAAAGAGTCGCTGACCCAGTCGGTGATTTTAGCCCAAGAAACGTCTGAAAAAGTGAAAGCTTCAGCCCGTGTTGAAGCCGATAACCTGCTCAGTAAGGCCAGCTACGATGCTAAACAGCTGATTGAAGAAGCCAAGGTTAAGGCCAATGATATTTTACGCAGTGCTTCAGACGATGCCAAGCGGGTTGCGGTTGAAACCGAAGACCTCAAACGTCAGAGCCGTATCTTCCACCAACGCCTCTTGGCGATTGTTGAGGGGCAACTAGGTTTGGTTAACTCTCCTGAGTGGGACGAATTGCTCCAGCCGACAGCTGTTTACCTGCAAAATTCAGATGCTGCGTTTAAAGAGGTTGTCGAAAAAGTGTTAGGTGAGCACGTGCCTGACGCTGACGACAGCAAGTCGATTGATGCGACCCGTCAGTTCTCTGCGGAAGAAATGGCAGAGCTCCAACGTCGGATTGCTGAGGCCAACGCCAAAGCTGAAAGGCATGACCCGTCAGCTTCTAAAGATAGCCAAACCTTCAAATTAAAGATTTAAGCGAACAAGAAACAGAGACCTAATAAGATATTTTCAGCGAGCAAGGGTTGGTGTAAGCCTTGCAATCCCTCTTAGTAGGCCTATCCTTCTTTAGCATGCTAGTTGAAAACTTAGTAGATTAGCAGGGGTGGCTGACCTTACCAGCCAAAGAGGGACAGGGCTTTTTGCCCTGTCTGAATTAAGGTGGTACCACGAGCTTTCGTCCTTTGCGATGAAGGCTCGTTTTTTACATCTTTAACCACTATGGCAGGTCAAGCCTGCTCATAGTGGTAGGCTGGTTTCTATGGAACCAGCTAAAACCTGCACTAGTTTTTCCAGACCATTATTGTCGAATGGTCTTGAAAATCGTCGTCCTCGGGTTATTCTAGAAAAGTTTATCACATTTCGGGAGCTTACCCATTTTAACCAGTAGATGGGGACGTCTGTTTCGACCGTGTTTACCATTGCTCTAAACGATAAAAAAATAGAAAGAAGAAGATTATGAAATTAAAAGAAACCCTCAATCTGGGCCAGACGGCCTTTCCCATGCGAGCTGGTCTGCCGACCAAGGAGCCTGAGTGGCAAAAGGCTTGGGATGAAGCTAAGATTTACCAACGCCGTCAGGAGCTGAACGCTGGTAAGCCAGGCTTCCACCTCCACGATGGCCCACCATACGCCAACGGTAACATTCACGTTGGTCACGCCCTTAACAAGATTTCCAAGGACATCATCGTTCGTTCCAAGTCCATGTCAGGCTTCTCAGCACCTTTTGTGCCAGGTTGGGACACCCACGGTCTGCCAATCGAGCAGGTTCTGGCCAAGCAAGGCGTCAAACGCAAGGAACTTGAACTCCACACCTACCTGGAAATGTGCCGCGACTACGCCTTGTCACAAGTAGACAAGCAACGGGAAGACTTCAAGCGTTTGGGTGTTTCAGCGGATTGGGACAATCCTTACATCACCCTGACTCCAGACTTTGAGGCGGCACAAATCCGTGTCTTTGGAGCTATGGCTGACAAGGGCTACATCTACCGTGGTGCCAAGCCAGTTTACTGGTCTTGGTCATCGGAATCAGCCCTGGCTGAAGCGGAAATCGAGTACCATGACATTGATTCGACCTCTCTCTACTATGCCAACAAGGTTAAGGATGGCAAGGGCGTTTTGGACACCGATACCTACATCGTGGTTTGGACGACAACCCCATTCACCATCACGGCCTCTCGTGGTTTGACCGTTGGGCCAGACATGGACTATGTGGTGGTGACACCTGCCGGCGACAGCCGTAAGTTTGTCGTTGGTGAGGCTCTAGTGGACAAGCTGGCCGCTAAATTTGGCTGGGAGAGTTTCGAACTTGTGGCCCGTCACAAGGGGTCAGAACTGGAATACATTGTGACCGAGCACCCTTGGGATACCGCAGTGGATGAGTTGGTCATCCTTGGCGACCACGTCACCACCGAGTCAGGTACGGGTATTGTCCACACGGCCCCTGGTTTCGGTGAGGATGACTATAATGTCGGTATCAAGTATAACTTAGAAGTAGCGGTGACGGTTGATAGCCGAGGCTTGATGACTGCTGAAGCTGGTCCTGACTTTGAGGGCCAATTCTACGACAAGGTTGTGCCAACAGTCACCGAAAAACTGGGTGACCTGCTCTTGGCCAGCGAAGTCATCAACCACTCCTACCCATTTGACTGGCGGACCAAGAAGCCTATCATCTGGCGAGCGGTGCCACAATGGTTTGCATCGGTATCCAAGTTCCGTCAGGACATCTTGGACAACATTGAGAAAACCGAGTTCATTCCTGCCTGGGGTAAAACTCGTCTCTACAACATGATTCGGGACCGTGGCGACTGGGTTATCTCTCGTCAGCGGGCTTGGGGGGTTCCCCTGCCAATCTTCTATGCGGAGGACGGCACCGCCATTTTGACCAAGGAAGTGACCGACCACGTTGCTCAGCTATTTGAAAAAGAAGGGTCAATCATCTGGTGGAAATCGGAGGCCAAAGACCTCTTGCCTCAAGGCTTCACCCACCCAGGGTCGCCAAATGGCATCTTCACCAAGGAAACCGACATCATGGACGTTTGGTTCGACTCTGGTTCCTCTTGGAACGGGGTCATGAAGGCCCGTGAAAACCTGGCCTACCCAGCCGACCTCTATCTGGAAGGTTCTGACCAGTACCGTGGCTGGTTCAACTCGTCCTTGATCACCTCTGTCGCTGTTAACGGCCATGCCCCTTACAAGGGCGTCCTGTCTCAAGGTTTCGTCCTGGACGGCAAGGGCGAGAAAATGTCCAAGTCTAAGGGCAACATCATCTCGCCAAACGACGTGGCCAAGCAGTACGGGGCAGAAATCCTCCGTCTCTGGGTGGCATCGGTGGATACCTCAAACGACGTTCGGGTGTCCATGGACATTCTCGGTCAGGTTTCTGAGACCTACCGTAAGGTCCGCAACACCCTGCGCTTCCTCATCGCCAACACCAGCGACTTCAATCCAGAGACCGATCGCCTGGCCTTTGGCGAGCTCCGTCCGGTTGACCAGTACATGGCGGTCAACTTCAACCGTCTGGTGGCCACCATCCGTGAAGCCTACGCCAACTACGACTTCCTGACCATCTACAAGAGCTTGGTTAACTTCATCAACGTTGATTTGTCAGCCTTCTACCTTGATTTCGCCAAGGACGTGGTTTATATTGAAGGGAAAAATAGCAGAGCCCGTCGTCAGATGCAGACGGTCTTCTATGACATCCTGGTCAAACTGACCCAGCTTTTGACACCGATTATCCCCCACACCGCTGAGGAAATCTGGTCTTACTTGGAGCACGAAACCGCAGAATTTGTCCAGTTGACTGACTTGCCAGAGGCAGACATCATCGCAGGCGACACCGCTATTCTGGAGGCCTGGGAAGACTTTATGGCCTTCCGCAGCAAGGCCCAAAAAGCCCTGGAAGAAGCCCGTAACGAGAAGGTTATCGGTAAGTCTCTGGAGGCTCACCTGACCGCAACCGTGACGGCTGATCAGAAAGCCACTCTGGATGCTCTTGAGAGCGACCTGGCTCAACTCCTCATCGTGTCTCAATTGACCTTGCTTGAGGGTGAGCAAGAAAGCTTTACCGTTGAACGTGCCGCAGGTGAGGTTTGTGGGCGTTGCCGCCGCATCGACACCACCGTGTCAGAACGCAGCTACAATGCGATTATCTGTGACCACTGTGCAAGTATCGTGGAAGCTGAATTCCCAGAAGCTGTGGCTCAGGGATTTGAGTAATGAAAAAAAGATTAGGGAATGAAAATTTCCTAATCTTTTTGCTTGACAAGGTATATATATATAATGGAGGTATAGTTTTTTTGGAGGAGTATCATGTTAAAATACACGAAACAATTTGTAGGCATGCTTGTGACTTGCCTGGCTTTATTAATACTTGGAGCTTGCAGTGCGGACACAACTGCTGATAATTCTAGTATCAATGCTGTCACAGAAAAGACCTACCCAGTTAGTTTAGAGTTGGAGTCACAGGAAAATCTTTTATTTAGCAAATACGATGTCCAGGTGTACTTGGATGAACAGCCATTAGGCACAATTGACCACGGCACAACTAGCAATTTTACGGCAGAATTGACCAGGGGGCAGCATCACTTGGTTCTGAAAAAAGATGATGACCCTAGTGTTGATGGGCAAGTGAGTTTTGAGGTGACTGGCGAAATGGACTTGCGTTATCGTTTTGAGTCGAATCGAAAGTAAATTATTCTTAAGGAAATAGAAGAAGAGCCGGAAATGTCCTCGACCTCTTTTAGTCAAGAAAGTTCCTCAAGCTCTAGCGAGGACAGCTCCTCAACGCAATTGTCTAGCAATTCATCGTCATCTGAAACGAGCAGTTCTTCGCAAACAGAAGCTAGTGAAGAACCAATCCCAGAAGTAATCGGGCAAGCTCACCCTGATTTGGCAGCTATTTTAACCAGCAATAGACCAGAGTTGGGGCGTCAATTTGCTGAAAAATATAAAGGGAAAGTGATTGAATTTGATGGTCATGTGGCTTACATCAATCCTCATGGAAACTACAAAACTCGATACGATATTTTAATCAATGGCGGGGATTGGATGTCTATGGAAGAAACACATTATTTAGGGGTTAATATGCAGTTCCAAAATATTGCTCCAGCCATGTCTGTACTTAGTGAGTTAGCCGATCTTTATTTAGGACAAAACCTGCACATCAAGGCACGTGTGATTGAATTTACGAGGGGAGAATTATTGATTTTGGAACCGATTGAGGTTTCAGCACGTTAGCGATTTCCAAGCGAAACAGCTGTTCAGTTGTTTCGCTTTTTACTTGACAAGTCAATTTTTAAGGAGTAAAATTAATAATAACAACATATAGAAAGCAGGTGGTCGTTATGACAGACTATCAATTGATTCAAGCAACGCTGGAACACTTGGGCCAGCTCAAGAAAGTTTTTGCTACGGAGTTGCCTGGCTCTGCAGATGAGCAAAACATGCACTCCAGACTGACCGATGCGGTGGCTTATGTTCGAAGGGCCAAAGCTGTTGACAATGCCTTTTTGATTGAAGTCGAGAAGTTTCATCGGGCTTTTGCTTTCTTTGCTGGCCTCAGCACCTCCAAATTGACCGAGGAGGCCCATCAAGCCTGGCGGGCCTATGACAGCTTCCACTATGAGCAAATCAAACCTCAGCTCAAAGTCTATGCTGGCGGGATGTTCCTCTAGGCAAAAGTTTGCTGGTCTGGTAGAGAAAAATAAGGTTGACCGATTGAAGATAGAACACCTGGGCCAGCTCAAAAAAGACTTTGTCACAGAGCGACCTGATTCGGCAGACGGGCAGAACATGCGGACTAACCTGGCCGATGTTTGTCAGGATAAGGCCGTTGACAAGGCCTTCTGGATTGAACCGTACAAGCCCCACGAGGTCTTTGCTAACCTTGTTTTTTCAGCAGTTCAAGGCTGACTGGAAAGCCTAGGTTGCTGTCTATCAGGACCACCTCAAGCATGCTGTCATGATGGGCAATGTTTAAGGCGCTCGTCCATTGGTCAGCTCAAACATCCCTATCACTCCCCAGTCCACCGTTCAGGGGAGTGTTTGTTGAAAAACCTGTTTGTTTTCGGCTAAAACTGGTCTAGACCGTTTACAAAATGACTCAAAAGGAGTATAATAGAAGAAAAATATGGAGGCGATTTCAATGACGACATACATCAAGGCGGACTCTTTTTTCTACCCTTACGAAGAGCGTCAGGGTGGCTACCTGGCCATCGTTGACGGTCGTTTTGGCGACTGGGTAGCGGCAGCACCTGCTGGGGCAGAAATTTTGGACTACACGGGTTACAGCATTGCCCCTGGTCTGGTGGATACCCACATCCACGGCTTTGGCGGCAGCGATGTCATGGACAACACGGTGGAGGCCATCGAAACCATCTCGGCTGGTTTGCCGTCAACTGGGGTGACCAGCTATTTGCCGACCACCCTGACCTCCACCTTTGAGATTCTCAACGAGGTCTGTGGCAAGGTGGTGGCGGCCAAGAACGCCAAGGGAGCCAAGATTCGTGGCCTTTACTTTGAGGGGCCTTACTTCACCGAGGAGTTCAAGGGGGCTCAAAACCCTGCCTACATGGGCGACCCATCCATCGAGCAGTTTGAGACCTGGCAGAAGTCTGCCCAGGGCCTGATTTCCAAGATTGCCCTGGCACCCGAGCGGGAGGGTGTGGCTGACTTTGTCCGTCACGTGACCGACCAGGGCGTGGTGGTGGCCATGGGGCACTCCAACGCCACCTTTGCTCAGGCTCAAGAAGCGGTTTATGCTGGGGCCAGCGTTTGGGTCCACGCCTACAATGGCATGCGGGGCCTCAACCACCGGGAGCCAGGCATGGTGGGGGCGGTTTATGACATCCCTAACACCTATGCCGAGCTGATTTGCGACGGCCACCACGTCAACCCTAAGGCCTGCGACATCCTTATCCGCCAGAAGAGCCACGACCATGTGGCCCTGATCACCGACTGCATGCGGGCGGGCGGCATGCCCGAGGGCGACTACATGCTGGGTGATTTCCCGGTTATCGTGGAAAATGGCACAGCCCGTCTCAAGGATAACCCAGCCAGCCTGGCAGGGTCTATCCTCAAGCTCTATCAGGGACTGAAGAACGTTGTCGATTGGGGGATTGCTACTCGAGTTGAGGCAGTTCGCATGGCTAGCCTTATCCCAGCCATCTCTTGTAAGATTGACGACAAATGTGGCCAAATCAAAAAAGGCCATGAGGCTGACTTCATCGTCCTGCGACCAAATCTGGAGTTGGAAGCTACCTTTATCGACGGTGAAAAGGTTTATCAGGCTTAAAACGAGGACAAACACAGTTTCCGAAAGGAGCTGTGTTTTTTGATAGGGGTTCTAAAAATTCTCCCTAAATCTCCCCCTGTTTTTCTGTCCCTAATCCCCTAAAATGATTAGCTTTTTCTAAGTTTTTTTAGTATAATGGAAATTATACTGGTCTTATTGTATCGTTTTTCACAAATGTGCAAATCAAGGCCAATTGGTGTCGTTTATTTTACAGTCTTAAACGTACAGAAAGGATAGCTATATGGCAGATAAGAAGCGACTTTCCAGAAGTCACAAACCTGATATTTTTAGACGTTATTCCCTGAGGAAGTTGACCGTTGGTGT
Source organism: Streptococcus sp. ZY171113 (assembly GCF_057748235.1). Lineage (NCBI taxonomy): Bacteria > Bacillati > Bacillota > Bacilli > Lactobacillales > Streptococcaceae > Streptococcus > Streptococcus sp. ZY171113. Next base: position 1,568,458 of record NZ_CM173243.1, on the reverse strand, counting down.
TGCCTCAGTTTTGGTCGGGTCTTTTATGTTGAGCGGCCCTGTGGTTAGTGCCCAGGAGGTCCTTTTATCCAAGGTTCAGCCAGAGACGGCGACCAGCACCAGCCCGACAGAGGAGGCGCCGAGTGAGGACCCTGAACCCGAGGTCAGCTCGGCTATTTCACCAGAGGTTTTGGAGGCCAATAGCCCAGCACCTGAGCCAGCTCCAGCAGAGAACGAGGTTGCTGAAAGCCCAGCAGTTGAAGCTGAGGCAGGCCCAGCCCAGCTTGAGGAGGTCAAGGAGCCTGAGAAGACCCAGGTAGGGGCAGGTGATAAGGTCGCTGAAGGCAGCCAGCCAGTGGCGGGAGACAAGGTCCTTGACAAGGTGATAGAAACCAAGGCTGAGCCAACCGTCCAGCCAGTGGCGGAAGACAAGGTCGCTGACAAGGCGACAGTAACCAAGGCCGAGGAAACAACCCAGCCAAGTGACAAGGAAACCAGCCCTGAAACCGAAAAAACCGAGGCCAGCTCTGGCGACAGCCAGGCTGAGCAAGCGGTTGTTTTAGCGACCCCTCGAACCGCAGCAACCACCTACAAGGTGACCTACACCGATGTGGCGACTGGTCAGGTGGTTTACCAAACCAGCCGTTCGGTCAACCAGCAAACCACTCAAGCCAAGGACGAGCCAGTCAGCTTCCAAGTGGTGGTTCATAGCGAGGTGGGCACAGCCCCAGCTCTAGCCAAGTATGTCCTGGCCGACAACCAGGCCTCAGCCATGGCGGCGGTGGTCGTGGAACGTGGCGGCCGTAACAACCTGGTTAACTTCAATGTTCGTCTGGATGACAAGACCACAGGCTCCGCAGCTCCAGAAGAGACTGAAGGGTATTCGGGCTTCCGTGCAGTCAACTATACCCGTGAAGAGAAGTTGGCCATGACCAACCAAATCCTCTGGATTGACTTTGGTGACGCCAGTGCAGTAACCAATATTAAAGGTTGGGCTCGTCGGGGACAAACCGGGATTCCTCTTTCACCTACCAAGCAACATAAAGATGACTTCCCTGCTCTTCAAGTTGGAACAGTCTATGATAAGGAACTCTTCCCTGGCTACCGGGTTCGGGCGGAAGTTATAGGCCTCAAACCCTTTAACGCTACCGATATTTTTAAGGAGCGGGTTGAAAAAGACCTAGGGATTACCATTACAGGCGACACCCATGCCGCTAGTGGCTATAATGCCAACCTCAACAACCACTGGCGGTCAGGGGCCAGTCACCAGACAACCGTTGCTGAAGTCATTGTTGCCCCGCAAGACACAGTTTGGTCAAACTTGAAAGCTGCAGGAGTGGATACGGGCACTAATCTGACCACCTTTACTGCTCAGGCTAGTGGTGGGAACATCGGTATCCAGCTCAAGGTAACCACTTTTGTTGGCGGTCGTGAAGTGCCGTCAACCATGATCATCTCTGATGGTGAATCGGCTGGTCATCGGGAATTTATTACCATGACCACCAACGGTAGTGAGTTTGACGTCTTTACCGTAGTTAATGAGCCTGGAGTGACGGACTCCTGGAAACCATTGGTCTTAAACAATGGCGGTGATGCCAATCTTGTGACTGTCGACTCTGCTTCTTTTGCAAGAGGTGGTATCAGTGCTAACCAACTGAAATACATGTTGCAACCTGCTGATGTGACCAATGCCGGTGTGGGGACTCAGGTTGTTGGTCCTTACGTGAGTACTAAACGTAGGGGGGCTGATAGGGGGACTACTGCACCGCTCTTCATCACCCAAGGGGCGACCGAGGTTGGTATGTACATCAACACAGGTGGTAACCAGGCCATGCAGATTGGTTTCTTGATTGCCGATACTGGGGATGCTCCTGACTCTTATGGTCAGGCCATTCACCTGATTAACCGTGGTTCGGGAACAACTGCTAGTGCTCAGCCTTATCTAGGGTCAGTTCGACCTGACTTTGACTACATCAACCCGTCTGTTTTGCCAAATGATATTACCGGTACCCAGACGGTTGAGGTGGCACCAGGCGTTTTTGCCCATGCCTTTACCGCCGATGACGAAGTTGTGACAGAAACTGGCTTGGATGGCGACGAGGGTGAGGAGCAGTTGCTGGGTCGAGGTAAACGTTACCCTGAGTTAAACGTGACCAACCCCAACTATGTGCTCAACGTGCTGGCTAATTCCGATGGTACGCAACCCGCCCACATTTCAGGTTGGTTGGATTTGAACGGTAATGGGCAATTCGAGGAGAACGAGCGAACCAAGGGGACTGTAACGGGTAGCGGTACGGTATCGCTGAACTTTGGTATCGGTGGCCTTTGGGAAAGCATTGACCCAGGTATCCACCGTGTGGCGGCGCGTGTGCGGATTGCCATGAGCGAAAACGAAGTGGCAGAGCCGACGGGAACAGCTATCTCAGGTGAGGTTGAGGACTTCCTGCTTACGGTAGTTGTCCCACCTCGGGGTGAAAAAGAAACCACGACAGGCCCTCAGGGGGTGAATCAGTCTGCAAAAGTAGATTTTACCGCTTATGGTGCTGACCGTTCTGAAGCGAATCGTCACAATGAAATGGACGAGAGCATTGCCGTTCGTATTGTTACTCCAGATGGTCGCTTGGTGAGGAGTTATACTGAGACTGGTCAGGGGAGTTATGTTGTCGCTGATGATGGCACGGTGACCTTTACCCCGCTGCCGACCTTCGTTGGCACAGCCAGGGGTGTTGTTCTTCGTGGGACTGATAAGAATGGCTTGACTTCTTCTTGGACCGCTCAAACTGTTCCAAACATCAACGACGGTGTCAACGGCCAGCGGACCATGGACGGGGTCTATATCCCAACTGTTGAGCGTGTTACCCCGACAGCGACTGGCACAACGAGCACAGGCCTGCAAGGCAAGGCCCAGACGGGTCAGATTACCTTTACCCCAGGTCATGCGGAAGTGCCGATTGACGTTTCTAAGCCAGCTACTTTTGACAATGGCCAAACGACCCTGACTGTCGCTAACCAAGGGACTTACACGGTGTCTCGTGATGGCTTGGTGACCTTTGTTCCCCTGCAGACCTTTACAGGTCAAGGGACGACGGTGACGGTTCAACGTCCAGATATTAACGGGACGGTGGCCAGCAACACCTATACCCCAACGGTTACAGCGGTGACTCCGACAGCTAGTCCAGCGACCAGCCTTGATTTCCAAGGGGTAACCCAGACGGGTCAAGTGACCTTTACCCCAGGTCATGCCGATGTGCCAATCGATAACACGCGTCCAGCGACCTTTGACAACGGCCAGACTAGCCTGACGGTCGCTGGCCAGGGAACCTACACGGTAGCGCCGAACGGCATGGTGACCTTTGTGCCAAGGCCAGAATTTACCGGAACAGCCACTCCAGTTAGGGTGCAACGCCCAGACGTTAACGGCACCATGGCGACCAGCACCTACACCCCAACGGTGGTGGCAGAAACACCTGACGCTAGTCCCGTTGTCAGCAACGACCTGCAAGGGGCTACCCAAAAAGGCCAGCCTCGTTTTGACACGGCGGCCAATGGGGCTGTCAGTCGGACGGTGACGGGCTACGCCCTCAAAGGGGCCACAGGCAATGGTCAAAGCCTGACAGTCGCTGGTCAAGGAACCTACACCCTGGCAAGGACTGGCGAGGTAACCTTTGTGCCAGACCCTGCTTACAAGGGGCCAGTGACCCCTGCGGTGGTCGAGGCGACCGTAGCAGTTAGGGTCAACCATAATGGTCAGACCCTGACCCTGACCGATAAGGCAGAAGGGACTTACACGCCAACGGTTAACCCGGTGACGGGAAGGCAGATACCAGCGGACACCTCTGACTTGCAGGGGGCAACCCAGATCGGGCGACCAACCTTTAATTTGACCAACAATACAGATAAGGACAACCTGGCGACAACGACTCGTCGTTTGGGTAATTATAAGCTCTTCCTCCTTGATGATGCGGATCAGTCCCTGACGACGCCAGGCACCTACACCATTTCTGGTCAAGAAGTGACCTTGACAGCAGCTGGTACGGTTGAGATTAAGGGTCAGGGGACTTACAGCATTCGAGCAAATGACGGCGAGGTGAGCTTTGTTCCAGACCCAGCCTTTACGGGTCGGCCCTTGCCAGCTTATGTTGGTGGGACCTTGACGGTGACCAACCAGAACCGTCAGTCCAGTGACTTGCCTAACTTTATCACCTCTAGCTACCAGCCGTTTGTTCGTCCTGTGAGTGGGACAGCAACGACGGTTAGGGACCGAGATGTTCAAGGGGCGACCCAAACTGGTCAGCCAATCTTTACCTTGACGGCTAATGCTGATAAGGATAATATTGACATCACGGCGCGTGAGGTGGTGTCGTATGCCCTCAAGGGAACTGATGCTCAGGGCAATCCGCTTGCGGTGGAGCGACTGGTCCTTCCTGGCCAAGGGGTTTACAGCGTTGATGCGACGAATGGCGAGGTCAGCTTTATTCCTGAACCAGGTTATTTTGGAACGCCAACACCTGTAACCGTTCTAGGTAAGATTCAAGTAACCAATGAGAAGGGTAAAGAGGCGATTTTAGAACGGGTTGACCAGATGGTTGAGGGCGTCTTTGCCCCAGAGGTCCTGCCCTTGGAGACCGCCAGCACACCTGATCGAACCGATGATTTGCCAGGTGCAACCCAGACGGGTCGCTTGACCTTTACCTTGACCACCATCAATGACGAGGATTCGGATCCAACTACCAAACGTGAGATTACAGGCTATGCCATTAAAGATGCCAACGACGGCCCTAACCGCCGTGTGATTGCTGGTGTCGGTGTTTACAGTGTGGATAACCAGGGTGTGGTGACCTTTGTGCCAGACCCAGCCTTTACGGGTTCAGCACCGATGGTGACCGTTCAGGCCATTGTGACCGTGACCAGTGCTACTCCTGAGGGATTGACCCAAGAAGAGGAAGCACGTTTTGGCGCCAAGGCCTTGGACAATCGGATTGAGGCCACCTATCAGGCAACGGTAAACCCCTTGATAACGGCTAAAGAGCCTAAGACTTCCGAGGATATTCAAGGGGCGACCCAAAAAGGGACACCAACCTTTGCCCTCACTGAGAACACGGATAAGGACCAACTGGAGCGGACCAAGCGTGAGATTAGCAGCTATGCCCTCAAGGGTGCTGACGCTAGTGGCAAGGTGGTTCTGACAGGTGTTGGGACTTACACCATTGACACCCAGACTGGGGAAGTGACCTTTGTGCCAGACCCAACCTTTGTGGGCACGGCTACTTCAGCTGTTGTGGAGGCAACGATTACAGTTACCAACCAAGACGGCACGTCTAAGGCTCTGCCTCAGAAGATTGAGGCGACCTACACGCCGACGGTGACAGCTGTTAAGCCAGCCAGTGAGTCTAAGACTTCCACGGACATCCAAGGGGCGACCCAGAAAGGTCAGCCAGACTTCAGGCTCAATGAAAACACGGATAAGGACCAACTGGATCGGACCAAGCGTGAGATTAGCAGCTTTGCCCTCAAGGGTGCTAACGCTGATGGCAAGGTGGTTCTTGAACATGTTGGTACCTACTCAATTGATTCTAAGACTGGCCAGGTGACCTTTGTTCCAGACCCAGCCTACGTTGGCACCCCGACCCCAGCAACCGTTGAGGCGACCATCACAGTCACCAACGGTGACAATGTTTCTAAGCCTCTGGCTCAGAAGATTGAGGCGACCTACACTCCGACCGTAACGGCGGTGCAACCAAGCAGCCAGTCTAAGACCTCCGAGGACATTCAAGGGGCGACCCAGACAGGGACACCGACCTTTGCTCTCAACGGGAACACGGATAAGGATAATCTTGACGTCACCAGCCGTGAGATTACCGGCTATGCCATTAAGGATGCGACCCATGGAACCACCCTTCGCTTGATTGAGGGGGTTGGTGCCTACTCGGTTGATGCTGAAACTGGCGAGGTGACCTTTATCCCAGAACCAACCTTCACAGGTCCTGCTCCAGCAGTAACTGTTGAGGCAACCATCACGGTGACCAACCAGGATGGTGTGGCTAAGGAATTGGACCAGAAGATTGAAGCAACCTACACCCCGAGCGTCTTGGCTGTTGAAGGCACCTTCCGTTTGGCGACCTCTAAGGACTTGCAAGGGGCAACCCAGACAGGGACGCCGACCTTCACCTTGACCAGTAATGCGGACAAGGACAGCAATGATACGACCCGGCGTGAGATCACGAGATATGCCTTGAAAGATGCGACTCACGGAACCACACGCCGACTGATTGCTGGTGTTGGTGCCTACACGCTTGATGAAGCGACAGGTCAAGTGACCTTTATCCCCGAGCCAGCCTTTACTGGTGAGGCTCCAGCAGTAACGGTCGAGGCCATTGTGACCGTGACGAGCGAGATTCCTGAAGGTCTGAGTGAGGAAGAAGCCAAGCGTTTTGAACCGAAGGAATTGGCTAAGCGGATTGCAGCGACCTACACGCCGACCGTGACGGCTGTTGAAGGCACCTTCCGATTGGCGACCTCAAGAGACCTGCAGGGTGCGACCCAGACAGGCAAGCCGATTTTCACCCTGACCAGCAATGACGACAACGACAATAAAGCGGTGACCAAGCGTGAGATTACAGCTTATGCCCTCAAAGATGCTACCGACGGCACGGATCGCCTAGTGGTGGCTGGAGTCGGAACCTACAGGGTCGATGAGACGGGTCAAGTGAGCTTTATTCCAGAACCAACCTTTACTGGCCAGGCTCCTGCGGTGACGGTTCAAGCTCTTGTGACCGTGACGAGCGAAATTCCAGCTGATTTGACTGAGGACGAGCGAAAACGCTTTGAACCAGTAACCTTAGCCGAGCGAATTGAGACCACCTATCAACCTTATGTTGATGTCGTGACTTGGGATTCAAAAGATACCAGCTCATCCGACTTCCCAGGAGCGACTCAAACAGGTAAACCGACTTTCGAGTTGACCAACAACGAGGACAAGGACGGCAAGGCTGAAACCAAACGTGAAATCGCAGGCTACAGCATTCCAAATGCGGTTGACAATGTTCTGACAACGGCCGAGGGTATCTATACGATTAACTCAGATACTGGGGTCGTAACCTTCGTTCCAGCCCCAGGCTTTGTCGGCCAAGGTGCTGGTGTAACGGTTGAGGCCAGCGTTCGAGTGACCAATGAGAACGGTGCGTCTGAAATCCTTGAGCAGAAGATTTCTGCGACCTACAAGCCGCTGGTTAAGGCCATGGCGACAACGGTTCTTCCTGCGACGTCGACTGACAAGCAGGGTGCAACCCAGACTGGTAAGCCAGCCATCACCATCACAACAGGTCTTGAGGATGCGGACAATAAAGACGCGTCTAAACGTGAACTGGTTTACACTCTCCAAGGTGCGACAGGTGACGGCACTCGCTTGACAGTTGAAAATGAAGGAACCTACACCATCGCAGCTGATGGTACGGTAACCTTCATTCCAGAACCAGACTTCGTGGGTAGAGGTCAAGGTGTGACAGTTCTGGGTACGATTAAAGTGACTAACGAGAAGGGTGAGACAGCTCTCTTGCCAGACCCAGCGACAGCCAAGTACACGCCAAGTGTTGAAGAAGTAACCAACACTAAGGAGAATGCGACGTCAGAGGACTCCCCTGGTGCGACTCAAACTGGCCAGCCAACCTTCACCCTCACTAACAATGAGGACAAGGATGGCAAGGCCAACACCACTCGTGCCATTGACAGCTATGCCATTGCGGGAGCGACAGGCAACAGCTTGACCGTTGCAGGAGAGGGTACTTATACCATCAATCCTGATACCGGTTTGGTAACCTTCGTTCCAGCCCCAGGCTTTGTCGGTCAAGGCCAAGGTGTAACGGTTGAGGCAGCTGTTAAAGTTACTAACGAGAACAATGAGTCAGAAATTCTCACCGAGAAAATCACAGCGACCTACAAGCCATTGGTTAAGGCCATGGCGACCAGCACTGCCCCAGCAAACTCTACGGACAAGCAGGGTGCGACCCAAACTGGCAAGCCAGCCATCACCATCACAACAGGTCTTGAAGACGAAGACACCAAGCCAAACACCACTCGTGAACTGGTTTACAGCCTCCAAGGTGCGGACGATACTGGTAAGGTTGTGGTTGAAAATGAAGGTACCTACACCATCGCAGCTGATGGCACGGTGACCTTTATTCCAGAACCAGACTTCGTGGGTAGAGGTCAAGGTGTGACAGTTCTGGGTACGATTAAAGTGACCAACGAGAAGGGTGAGACAGCTCTCTTGCCAGACCCAGCGACAGCGGCTTACACGCCGACGGTTGAAGCGGTGACTAACACCAAGACCAATGCGACCTCTGAGGACTTCCCAGGAGCGACTCAAACTGGCCAACCGACCTTCACCCTCACAAACAACGAGGACAAGGACGGCAAGGCTGAAACCAAACGTGAAATTGCAGGCTACAGCATTCCAAATGCGATTGACAATGTTCTGAGAACAGCTGAGGGAACTTACACCATTAACCCAGATACTGGGGTCGTAACCTTTGTTCCAGCCCCAGGCTTTGTCGGCCAAGGTGCAGGTGTGACGGTTGAGGCTAGCGTTCGAGTGACTAACGAGAATAATGAGTCTGAAATCCTCACTGAGAAAATCACAGCGACCTACAAGCCATTGGTTAAGGCCATGGCGACAACAGTTCTTCCTGCGACGTCGACTGACAAGCAGGGGGCGACCCAGACTGGCAAGCCAGCCATCACCATCACAACAGGTCTTGAGGATGCGGACAATAAAGACGCGTCTAAACGTGAACTGGTCTTCACCCTCCAAGGTGCGGATGATACTGGTAAGGTTGTGGTTGAAAATGAAGGTACCTACACCATCGCAACTGATGGCACTGTGACCTTCATTCCAGAACCAGACTTCGTGGGCACAGGTCGTGGCGTGACAGTTCTCGGTACCATCAAAGTGACCAACGAGAAGGGTGCAACAGCTCTCTTGCCAGACCCAGCGACAGCCAAGTACACGCCAAGTGTTGAAGAAGTCACCAACACCAAGACCAATGCGACTTCGGAAGACTTCCCAGGTGCGACGCAAACAGGTAAACCGACTTTCACTCTCACAAACAATGAGGACAAGGACAACAAGGCCAACACCACTCGTGCCCTTGATAGCTACGCCATCGCAGGTGCGACAGGCAATGTTCTGACAACGACCGAGGGTACTTACACCATCGACTCAGCTACTGGCGTGGTGACCTTCGTTCCAGCTCCAGGCTTTGTGGGTCAAGGAGCAGGTGTAACGGTTGAGGCTAGCGTTCGAGTGACTAACGAGAACAATGAGTCTGAGATTCTCGCTGAGAAAATCACAGCGACCTACAAGCCATTGGTTAAGGCCATGGCGACAACGTCTGCCCCAGCGAATTCTAGCGATAAGCAGGGTGCGACCCAGACTGGTAAGCCAGTCATCACCATCACAACTGGCCTTGAGGATGCGGACAATAAGGACGCGTCTAAACGTGAGCTGGTTTACACTCTCCAAGGTACAGATCAGGACGGTAAAGTTGTGGTTCCAAACGAAGGTACTTACACCATCGCAGCTGACGGTACGGTAACCTTCATCCCAGAACCAGACTTCGTGGGTAGAGGTCAAGGCGTGACAGTTCTCGGTACCATCAAGGTGACCAACGAGAAGGGCCAAACTGCTCTCTTGCCAGACCCAGCAACAGCCAAGTACACGCCAAGTGTTGAAGAAGTGACTAACACTAAGGAGAATGCGACCTCTGAGGACTTCCCAGGAGCGACGCAAACTGGCCGTCCGACCTTCACTCTCACAAACAATGAGGATAAGGACGAGAAGCCTGGTACTACTCGTGAAATCGCAGGCTACAGCATTCCAAATGCGGTTGACAATGTTCTGACAACAGCTGAGGGAACTTACACCATTAACCCAGATACTGGGGTCGTAACCTTTGTTCCAGCCCCAGGCTTTGTCGGCCAAGGTGCCGGTGTGACGGTTGAAGCTAGCGTTCGAGTGACTAACGAGAACGGTGACTCTGAAATCCTTGAGCAGAAGATTTCTGCGACCTACAAGCCGCTGGTTAAGGCCATGGCAACAACAGTTCTTCCTGCGACGTCGACTGACAAGCAGGGTGCGACCCAAACTGGTAAGCCAGCCATCACCATCACAACTGGTCTTGAGGACGAAGATACCAAACCAAGCACCACGCGTGAGCTTGTCTTCACCCTCCAAGGTGCGGACGAGACTGGTAAGGTTGTGGTTCCAAATGAAGGTACCTACACCATCGCAGCTGATGGTACGGTGACCTTCATTCCAGAACCAGACTTCGTTGGCACAGGTCGTGGTGTGACTGTTCTTGGCACCATCAAGGTAACCAATGAGAAGGGGCAAGAAGCTCTGCTTCCTAACCCAGCAACTGCTACTTACACACCTACGGTTGAAGCAGTGACCAACACTAAGACCAACGCGACGTCTGAGGACTTCCCAGGAGCGACGCAAACTGGCCGTCCGACCTTCGAGTTGACCAACAATGAGGACAAAGACAACAAGGCCAACACGACTCGTGCTCTTGATAGTTATGCCATTGCGGGAGCGACAGGCAATGTTCTGACAACGACCGAGGGTACTTACACCATCGTTCCAGCTACTGGCGCGGTGACCTTCGTTCCAGCCCCGGGCTTTGTCGGCCAAGGTGTAGGAGTGACGGTTGAGGCCAGAGTTCGAGTGACTAACGAGAACAATGAGTCAGAAATTCTCGCTGATAAAATCACGGCGACCTACAAGCCATTGGTTAAGGCTATGACCACCAGCACTGCCCCAGCAACCTCTACGGACAAGCAGGGTGCGACCCAGACGGGCAAACCAGCCATTACCATCACAACAGGTCTTGAAGATGCGGACAAGAAGGACGTGTCTAAACGTGAACTGGTCTTCACCCTCCAAGGTGCGGACGATACTGGTAAAGTTGTGGTTCCAAACGAAGGTACCTACACCATCGCAGCTGATGGCACTGTGACCTTCATCCCAGAACCAGACTTTGTGGGCACAGGTCAAGGCGTGACAGTTCTTGGCACCATCAAGGTGACCAATGAGAAGGGGCAAGAAGCTCTGCTTCCTAACCCAGCAACTGCGGCTTACACACCGACTGTTGAAGCGGTAACCAACACCAAGATCAATGCGACATCTGAGGACTTCCCAGGTGCTACTCAAACAGGTCAACCGACCTTCACTCTCACAAACAATGAGGACAAGGATGGCAAGGCTAACACGACTCGTGAAATCGCAGGCTACACTATCGCAGGAGCGACAGACAATGTTCTGACAACGACCGAGGGAACCTACACCATCAATCCTGATACCGGTTTGGTAACCTTCGTTCCAGCGCCAGGCTTTGTGGGTCAAGGTGCAGGTGTGACGGTTGAGGCTAGCGTTCGCGTGACTAACGAGAAGAACGAGTCTGAGATTCTCACTGAGAAAATCACAGCGACCTACAAGCCACTGGTTAAGGTTATGGCGACTAGCACTGCCCCAGCAACTTCTACGGACAAGCAGGGTGCAACCCAGACTGGCAAGCCAACCATCACCATCACCACAGGTCTTGAGGATGCGGATAATAAAGACGCGTCTAAACGTGAACTGGTCTTCACTCTCCAAGGTGCGGACGAGACTGGTAAGGTTGTGGTTGAAAATGAAGGTACCTACACCATCGCAACTGATGGCACTGTGACCTTCATCCCAGAACCAGACTTTGTGGGTAGAGGTCAAGGTGTGACAGTTCTGGGTACCATCAAGGTAACCAATGAGAAGGGGCAAGAAGCTCTGCTTCCTAACCCAGCAACTGCGACTTACACACCGACTGTTGAGGCGGTGACCAACACGAAAGAGAATGCGACGTCCGAGGACTTCCCAGGAGCGACTCAAACAGGTAAACCGACTTTCGAGTTGACCAACAACGAGGACAAGGACGGCAAGGCTGAAACCAAGCGTGAAATCGCAGGCTACACTATCGCAGGAGCGACAGACAATGTTCTGACAACGACCGAGGGTACTTACACCATCGACTCAGCTACTGGCGTGGTGACCTTCGTTCCAGCCCCAGACTTTGTCGGCCAAGGTGCCGGTGTGACAGTTGAGGCTAGCGTTCGCGTAACTAACGAGAATAATGAGTCTGAGATTCTCACTGAGAAAATCACGGCGACTTACAAGCCATTGGCTAAGGCGATGACCACCAGCACTTCCCCAGCAACCTCTACGGACAAGCAGGGTGCGACGCAAACTGGTAAGCCAGCCATCACTATTACCACTGGTCTTGAAGATGCGGACACCAAGGACGCCTCTAAACGTGAGCTTGTCTTCACCCTCCAAGGTGCGACGGGCGACGGCACTCGCTTGACAGTTGAAAATGAAGGAACCTACAGCATCGCAGCTGATGGTACGGTAACCTTCATTCCAGAACCAGACTTCGTGGGTAGAGGTCAAGGTGTGACAGTTCTTGGTACCATCAAGGTGACCAACGAGAAAGGGCAAGAAGCTCTGCTTCCTAACCCAGCAACTGCGACTTACACATCGACGGTTGAAGCAGTGACCAACACCAAGACCAATGCGACGTCTGAGGACTTCCCAGGAGCGACGCAAACAGGCCGTCCTACTTTCGAGTTGACCAACAACGAGGACAAGGACAACAAGGCTAATACGACTCGTGCTCTTGATAGCTATGCCATCGCAGGTGCGACAGGCAACAGCTTGACGGTTGCGGGTGAAGGAACTTACACGATTGACCCACAAACAGGTGTTGTGACCTTCGTTCCAGCCCCAGGCTTTGTCGGCCAAGGTGCCGGTGTGACAGTTGAGGCTAGCGTTCGCGTGACTAACGAGAACAATGAGTCAGAAATTCTCGCTGAGAAAATCACGGCGACCTACAAGCCTTTGGTTAAGGCCATGGCAACAACAGTTCTTCCTGCGACGTCGACTGACAAGCAGGGTGCAACGCAAACTGGCAAGCCAACCATTACTATCACAACAGGTCTAGAGGACGAAGACACCAAGGACACCTCTAAACGTGAGCTTGTCTTCACCCTCCAAGGTGCGACAGGCGACGGCACTCGCTTGACAGTTGAAAATGAGGGTAGCTACACCATCGCTCCAGATGGCACAGTGACCTTCATCCCAGAACCAGACTTCGTGGGCACAGGTCGTGGCGTGACTGTCCTTGGTACCATCAAGGTGACCAATGAGAATGGTGAAACAGCCCTCTTGCCTAACCCAGCGACAGCGGCTTACACGCCGACGGTTGAAGCGGTAACCAACACCAAGACCAACGCGACGTCAGAAGACTTCCCAGGTGCTACTCAAACAGGTAAACCAACCTTCACTCTCACAAACAATGAGGATAAGGACGAGAAACCTAACACGACTCGTGAAATCGCAGGCTACACGATTGCGGGTGCTCCTGGTGACGGCCGAACCCTCACAACAGCTGAGGGTACCTACACTATCGCAACTGATGGCACAGTGACCTTCGTTCCAGCCCCAGGCTTTGTTGGCCAAGGTGCCGGTGTGACGGTTGAGGCAGCTGTTAAAGTTACCAACGAGGACGGCAAATCAGCTGTTCTCACCGAGAAAATCACGGCGACCTACAAGCCGCTGGTTAAGGCTATGACGACAACGGTTCTTCCTGCGACCTCTACGGACAAGCAGGGTGCAACGCAAACTGGCAAGCCAGCCATCACCATCACAACAGGTCTTGAGGATGCGGACAATAAAGACGCGTCTAAACGTGAACTGGTTTACACCCTCCAAGGTGCGACAGGCGACGGCACTCGCTTGACAGTTGAAAATGAAGGTACCTACACCATCGCAACTGATGGCACGGTGACCTTCATCCCAGAACCAGACTTCGTGGGTAGAGGTCAAGGTGTGACTGTTCTCGGCACTACCAAAGTGACTAACGAGAATGGCCAAACTGCTCTCTTGCCAGACCCAGCGACAGCCAAGTACACGCCGACGGTTGAAGCGGTGACCAACGCCAAGACCAATGCGACCTCTGAGGACTTCCCAGGAGCGACGCAAACAGGCCGTCCGACCTTCACCCTCACAAACAATGAGGATAAGGACGGCAAGACTGATACCAAGCGTGAAATCGCAGGCTACAGCATTCCAAATGTGGTTGACAATGTTCTGACAACGACCGAGGGAACCTACACCATCAATCCTGATACCGGTTTGGTAACCTTCGTTCCAGCTCCAGGCTTTGTCGGCCAAGGTGCAGGTGTGACGGTTGAGGCAGCTGTTAAAGTTACCAACGAGGACGGCAAATCAGCTGTTCTCACCGAGAAAATCACAGCGACCTACAAGCCGCTGGTTAAGGCCATGGCGACAACGGTTCTTCCTGCGACCTCTACGGACAAGCAGGGTGCAACTCAGACTGGTAAGCCAGCCATCACCATCACCACTGGTCTTGAGGATGAGGACACCAAACCAAACACCACGCGTGAGCTTGTCTTCACCCTCCAAGGTGCGACAGGCGACGGCACTCGCTTGACAGTTGAAAATGAGGGAATTTACACCATCGCAACTGATGGTACGGTAACCTTCATTCCAGAACCAGACTTCGTGGGCACAGGCCAAGGTGTGACTGTTCTCGGTACCATCAAGGTGACCAATGAGAAGGGTGAGACAGCTCTCTTGCCTAATCCAGCAACAGCCAAGTACACGCCAAGTGTTGAAGAAGTGACTAACACTAAGGAGAATGCGACCTCTGAGGACTTCCCAGGAGCGACGCAAACTGGCCAACCGACCTTCACTCTCACAAACAATGAGGACAAGGACGAGAAACCTGGCACTACTCGTGAAATCGCAGGCTACACGATTGCGGGTGCTCCTGGTGACGGCCGAACTCTCACAACAGCTGAGGGTACCTACACTATCGCAACTGATGGCACGGTGACCTTCATTCCAGCTCCAGGCTTTGTGGGTCAAGGTGCAGGTGTGACGGTTGAGGCCAGCGTTCGAGTGACCAATGAGAACGGTGATTCTGAAATCCTCGAGAAGAAGATTGAAGCGACTTATGTTCCAAATGTGAAACGCATGGCGACCAGCACTGCCCCAGCGACCTCTACGGACAAGCAGGGTGCAACCCAGACTGGTAAGCCAGCCATCACCATCACAACAGGTCTTGAGGATGCGGACAATAAAGACGCGTCTAAACGTGAGCTTGTCTTCACCCTCCAAGGTGCGGACGAGACTGGTAAGGTTGTGGTTGAAAATGAAGGTACCTACACCATCGCAACTGATGGTACGGTGACCTTCATTCCAGAACCAGACTTTGTGGGTAGAGGTCAAGGTGTGACTGTTCTTGGTACTACCAAAGTGACTAACGAGAATGGCCAAACTGTTCTCTTGCCAGACCCAGCGACAGCCAAGTACACGCCGACGGTTGAAGCGGTGACCAACGCCAAGACCAATTCGACCTCTGAGGACTTCCCAGGAGCCACTCAAACAGGTCAACCAACCTTTACCCTCACAAACAACGAGGACAAGGACGGCAAGACTGATACCAAGCGTGAAATCGCAGGCTACAGCATTCCAAATGCGGTTGACAATGTTCTGACAACAGCTGAGGGAACTTACACCATTAACCCAGATACTGGGGTCGTAACCTTTATTCCAGCTCCAGGCTTTGTGGGTCAAGGAGCAGGTGTAACGGTTGAGGCTAGCGTTCGAGTGACTAACGAGAACAATGAGTCAGAAATTCTCACTGAGAAAATCACGGCGACCTACAAGCCACTGGTTAAGGCTATGGCGACCAGCACTGCCCCAGCAACTTCTACGGACAAGCAGGGTGCGACCCAAACTGGCAAGCCAGCCATCACCATCACAACTGGTCTTGAGGATGCGGACAATAAAGACGCGTCTAAACGTGAACTGGTTTACACCCTCCAAGGTGCGACAGGTGACGGCACTCGCTTTACAGTTGAAAATGAAGGAACCTACACCATCGCAGCTGATGGCACGGTAACCTTTATCCCAGAACCAGACTTCGTGGGCACAGGTCGTGGCGTAACTGTTCTCGGCACTATCAAAGTGACTAACGAGAATGGCCAAACTGCCCTCTTGCCTAACCCAGCGACAGCGGCTTACACGCCGACTGTTGAAGCGGTAACCAACACTAAGGAGAATGCGACCTCCGAGGACTTCCCTGGTGCGACTCAAACAGGCCGTCCGACTTTCGAGTTGACCAACAACGAGGACAAGGACGAGAAGCCTGGTACTACTCGTGAAATCGCAGGCTACACGATTGCGGGGGCTCCTGGTGACGGCCGAACCCTTACAACAGCTGAGGGTACCTACACTATCGCAACTGATGGCACTGTGACCTTCGTTCCAGCTCCAGGCTTTGTGGGTCAAGGTGCAGGTGTGACAGTTGAAGCAGCTGTTAAAGTTACCAACGAGGACGGCAAATCAGCTGTTCTCACCGAGAAAATCACAGCGACCTATAAACCACTGGTTAAGGCCATGGCGACAACAGTTCTTCCTGCAACCTCTACGGATAAGCAGGGTGCAACGCAAACTGGTAAGCCAGCCATCACCATCACAACTGGTCTTGAAGATGAAGACACCAAGCCAAACACCACTCGTGAACTGGTCTACACCCTCCAAGGTGCAGATCAGGACGGTAAAGTTGTGGTTCCAAACGAGGGTACCTACACCATCGCAGATGATGGTACGGTGACCTTCATTCCAGAACCAGACTTCGTGGGCACAGGTCGTGGCGTAACTGTTCTTGGCACCATCAAGGTGACCAACGAGAAGGGTGAAACTGCTTTCTTGCCTAACCCAGCGACAGCGGCCTACACGCCAACGGTTGTAGCGGTGACCAACACCAAGACCAACGCGACGTCTGAGGACTTCCCAGGAGCGACGCAAACTGGCCAACCAACCTTTACTCTCACAAACAATGAGGATAAGGACGAGAAACCTGTTACTACTCGTGAAATCGCAGGCTACAGCATTCCAAATGCGGTTGACAATGTTCTGACAACGGCCGAGGGAACCTACACCATCAATCCTGATACTGGTTTGGTAACCTTTGTTCCAGCCCCAGGCTTTGTGGGCCAAGGTGCAGGTGTGACAGTTGAAGCAGCTGTTAAAGTTACCAACGAGAACGGTGATTCTGAAATCCTTGAGCAGAAGATTTCTGCAACTTACAAGCCATTGGTTAAGGCCATGGCGACAACGTCTGCCCCAGCGAACTCTAGCGATAAGCAGGGTGCGACCCAGACTGGCAAGCCATCCATCACCATCACCACTGGTCTTGAGGATGAAGACACCAAGCCAAACACGACTCGTGAGCTTGTCTTCACCCTCCAAGGTGCGGACGAGACTGGTAAGGTTGTGGTTGAAAATGAAGGTACCTACACCATCGCAACTGATGGTACGGTGACCTTCATTCCAGAACCAGACTTTGTGGGTAGAGGTCAAGGTGTGACTGTTCTTGGTACTACCAAAGTGACTAACGAGAATGGCCAAACTGTTCTCTTGCCAGACCCAGCGACAGCCAAGTACACGCCGACGGTTGAAGCGGTGACCAACGCCAAGACCAATGCGACTTCCGAGGACTTCCCAGGAGCGACTCAAACAGGTCAACCGACCTTTACCCTCACAAACAATGAGGACAAGGACGGCAAGGCTAACACGACTCGTGCTATTGACAGCTATGCCATCGCAGGTGCGACAGGCACCAGCCTGACGGTTGCTGGTGAAGGTACTTACACTATCGCCCCTGATACGGGTATCGTGACCTTCGTTCCAGCCCCAGGCTTTGTGGGTCAAGGTGCAGGTGTGACAGTTGAAGCAGCTGTTAAAGTTACCAATGAGGACGGCAAATCAGCTGTTCTCACCGAGAAAATCACAGCGACCTACAAGCCGCTGGTTAAGGCTATGGCGACTAGCACTGCCTCAGCAAACTCTACGGACAAGCAGGGGGCGACCCAGACTGGTAAGCCAGCCATCACCATCACAACAGGTCTTGAGGATGCGGATAATAAGGACGCGTCTAAACGTGAGCTTGTCTTCACCCTCCAAGGTGCGGACGAGACTGGTAAGGTTGTGGTTGAAAATGAAGGTACCTACACCATCGCAGCTGATGGTACCGTGACCTTCATCCCAGAACCAGACTTCGTGGGTACAGGCCGTGGCGTAACTGTTCTCGGTACCATCAAGGTAACCAATGAGAAGGGGCAAGAAGCTCTGCTTCCTAACCCAGCAACTGCGACTTACGCGCCGACGGTTGAAGCGGTGACTAACACCAAGACCAATGCGACCTCTGAGGACTTCCCAGGAGCGACTCAAACAGGTAAACCGACTTTCGAGTTGACCAACAACGAGGACAAGGACGGCAAGGCTGAAACCAAGCGTGAAATCGCAGGATACAGCATTCCAAATGCGGTTGACAATGTTCTGACAACAGCTGAGGGAACTTACACCATTAACCCAGATACTGGGGTCGTAACCTTCGTTCCAGCCCCAGGCTTTGTCGGCCAAGGTGCCGGTGTGACGGTTGAAGCTAGCATTCGAGTGACTAACGAGATTGGTGACTCTGAAATCCTTGAGCAGAAGATTTCTGCGACCTACAAACCGCTGGTTAAGGCCATGGCGACAACGTCTGCCCCAGCGAATTCTAGCGACAAGCAGGGTGCGACCCAGACTGGCAAGCCATCCATCACCATCACCACTGGTCTTGAGGATGAGGACACCAAACCAAACACCACGCGTGAACTGGTCTTCACCCTCCAAGGTGCGGACGAGACTGGTAAGGTTGTGGTTGAAAATGAAGGTACCTACACCATCGCAACTGATGGTACGGTAAGCTTCATTCCAGAACCAGACTTCGTGGGTACAGGCCGTGGCGTAACTGTTCTTGGTACCATCAAGGTAACCAACGAGAATGGCCAAACTGCTCTCTTGCCAGACCCAGTAACAGCCAAGTACACGCCAAGTGTTGAAGCAGTGACCAACACCAAGACCAACGCGACCTCCGAGGACTTCCCAGGAGCGACCCAAACTGGCCAACCGACCTTCACTCTCACAAACAATGAGGACAAGGACGGCAAGGCTAACACGACTCGTGAAATCGCAGGCTACACTATCGCAGGAGCGACAGGCAATGTTCTGACAACGGCCGAGGGTATCTACACTATTAATCCTGATACAGGTGTGGTAACCTTCGTTCCAGCTCCAGGCTTTGTGGGTCAAGGTGTAGGTGTGACGGTTGAGGCAGCTGTTAAAGTTACCAACGAAGACGGCAAATCAGCTGTTCTCACCGAGAAAATCACAGCGACCTACAAGCCACTGGTTAAGGCCATGGCGACAACAGTTCTTCCTGCGACGTCGACTGACAAGCAGGGTGCGACCCAGACTGGCAAGCCAGTCATCACCATCACCACTGGTCTTGAGGATGCGGACACCAAACCAAACACCACGCGTGAATTGGTCTTCACCCTCCAAGGTGCGGATGAGACTGGTAAGGTTGTTGTTCCAAATGAAGGAACTTATACCATCGCAGCTGATGGTACGGTGACCTTCATTCCAGAACCAGACTTCGTGGGCACAGGTCGTGGCGTGACAGTTCTCGGTACCATCAAAGTGACTAACGAGAATGGTGAGACAGCTCTCTTGCCAGACCCAGCGACAGCCAAGTACACGCCAAGTGTTGAAGAAGTAACCAACACTAAAGAGAATGCGACCTCTGGGGACTTCCCAGGAGCGACGCAAACAGGCCGTCCGACCTTCACCCTCACAAACAATGAGGATAAGGACGGCAAGGCTGAAACTAAACGTGAAATCGCAGGCTACAGCATTCCAAATGCGGTTGACAATGTTCTGACAACGGCCGAGGGTATCTACACCATTAATCCTGATACAGGTGTCGTGACCTTCGTTCCAGCCCCAGGCTTTGTGGGCCAAGGCCAAGGTGTGACAGTTGAAGCAGCGGTTAAAGTTACCAACGAGAATGGCGAGGCTGAAATCCTTGAGCAGAAGATTTCTGCGACCTACAAGCCGCTGGTTAAGGCCATGGCGACAACGGTTCTTCCTGCGGCGTCTACGGACAAGCAGGGTGCAACCCAGACTGGTAAGCCAGCTATCACCATTACCACTGGTCTTGAGGATGAGGACACCAAACCAAACACCACGCGTGAGCTTGTCTTCACCCTTCAAGGTGCGACAGGCGACGGCACTCGCTTGACAGTTGAAAATGAAGGAACCTACACCATCGCAACTGATGGCACGGTGACCTTCACACCAGAACCAGACTTCGTGGGTACAGGTCGTGGCGTGACAGTTCTCGGTGCCATCAAAGTGACCAATGAGAATGGCCAAACTGCTCTCTTGCCAGACCCAGCAACAGCCAAGTACACGCCAAGTGTTGAAGCAGTGACCAACACCAAGACCAACGCGACGTCTGAGGACTTCCCAGGAGCGACTCAAACAGGTAAACCGACCTTCACTCTCACAAACAATGAGGATAAGGACGAGAAGCCTAACACGACTCGTGCTATTGACAGCTATGCCATCGCAGGTGCGACAGGCACCAGCCTGACAACGACGGAGGGAACTTACACGATTGACCCACAAACAGGTATCGTGACCTTCGTTCCAGCCCCAGGCTTTGTCGGCCAAGATGCAGGTGTGACAGTTGAAGCAGCTGTTAAAGTTACCAATGAGGACGGCAAATCAGCTGTTCTCACCGAGAAAATCACAGCGACCTACAAGCCGCTGGTTAAGGCTATGGCGACTAGCACTGCCCCAGCAACTTCTACGGACAAGCAGGGTGCAACTCAGACTGGTAAGCCAGCCATCACCATCACAACAGGTCTTGAGGATGCGGACAATAAAGACGCGTCTAAACGTGAACTGGTCTTCACCCTCCAAGGTGCGGACGAGACTGGTAAGGTGGTGGTTCCAAATGAAGGTACCTACACCATCGCAGCTGATGGTACCGTGACCTTCATCCCAGAACCAGACTTTGTGGGTAGAGGTCAAGGTGTGACAGTGCTTGGTACCATCAAGGTGACCAATGAGAAGGGTGAGACAGCTCTCTTGCCAGCCCCAGCGACAGCCAAGTACACGCCAAGTGTTGAAGAAGTGACCAACACTAAAGAGAATGCGACTTCTGAGGATTTCCCAGGAGCGACGCAAACAGGTAAACCGACCTTCACTCTCACAAACAATGAGGATAAGGACGAGAAGCCTAACACGACTCGTGCTATTGACAGCTATGCCATCGCAGGTGCGACAGGCACCAGCCTGACAACGACGGAGGGAACTTACACGATTGACCCACAAACAGGTATCGTGACCTTCGTTCCAGCCCCAGGCTTTGTCGGTCAGGGTGCAGGTGTGACGGTTGAGGCTAGCGTTCGAGTGACTAACGAGAACGGCGACTCTGAAATCCTTGAGCAGAAGATTTCTGCGACCTACAAGCCATTGGTTAAGGCCATGGCGACAACGGTTCTTCCTGCGACGTCGACTGACAAGCAGGGTGCAACCCAGACTGGTAAGCCAGCCATCACCATCACAACAGGTCTTGAGGATGCGGACAATAAAGACGCGTCTAAACGTGAACTGGTCTTCACCCTCCAAGGTGCGACAGGCGACGGCACTCGCTTGACAGTTGAAAATGAAGGAACCTACACCATCGCAGCTGATGGCACGGTGACCTTCATTCCAGAACCAGACTTTGTGGGCACAGGTCGTGGCGTGACTGTCCTTGGTACCATCAAGGTGACCAACGAGAATGGCCAAACTGCCCTCTTGCCTAACCCAGCGACAGCGGCTTACACGCCGACTGTTGAAGCGGTAACCAACACCAAGACCAACGCGACGTCAGAGGACTTCCCAGGAGCGACGCAAACTGGTCAACCAACCTTCACTCTCACAAACAATGAGGACAAGGACGAGAAGCCAAACACGACTCGTGCTATTGACAGCTATGCCATCGCAGGTGCGACAGGCAACAGCTTGACGGTTGCGAGTGAGGGTACTTATACCATTGATCCAGCTACTGGCGAGGTAACCTTCGTTCCAGCCCCAGGCTTTGTGGGCCAAGGTGCAGGTGTGACGGTCGAAGCTAGCGTTCGAGTGACTAACGAGAACAATGAGTCTGAGATTCTTACCGAGAAAATCTCGGCGACTTACAAGCCATTGGTTAAGGCTATGGCGACCAGAACTGCCCCAGCAACCTCTACGGACAAGCAGGGTGCGACCCAAACTGGTAAGCCAGCCATCACCATCACAACTGGCCTTGAGGATGCGGACAATAAAGACGCGTCTAAACGTGAACTGGTTTACACCCTCCAAGGTGCGACAGGCGACGGCACTCGCTTGACAGTTGAAAACGAAGGTACCTACACCATCGCAACTGATGGTACGGTGACCTTCATCCCAGAACCAGACTTCGTGGGTAGAGGTCAAGGCGTGACAGTTCTCGGTACCATCAAGGTGACCAATGAGAAGGGCGAAACTGCTCTCTTGCCAGAACCAGCGACAGCCAAGTACACGCCAAGTGTTGAAGAAGTCACCAACACCAAGACCAATGCGACCTCTGAGGACTTCCCAGGAGCGACGCAAACAGGCCGTCCGACCTTCACTCTCACAAACAATGAGGACAAGGACGAGAAGCCTAACACGACTCGTGCCCTTGACAGCTATGCCATCGCAGGTGCGACAGGTAACAGCCTGACAACGACCGAGGGAACCTATACCATCAATCCTGATACCGGTTTGGTAACCTTCGTTCCAGCTCCAGGCTTTGTCGGTCAGGGCCAAGGCGTGACGGTTGAGGCCAGCGTTCGAGTGACCAACGAGAACAATGAGTCTGAGATTCTCGCTGAGAAAATCATGGCGACCTACAAGCCATTGGTTAAGGCTATGGCGACCAGCACTGCCCCAGCGAATTCTAGCGATAAGCAGGGTGCAACCCAGACTGGCAAGCCAGCCATCAGCATCACCACTGGTCTTGAGGATGAGGACACCAAACCAAACACCACGCGTGAGCTTGTCTTCACCCTCCAAGGTGCGACAGGCGACGGCACTCGCTTGACAGTTGAAAATGAGGGAATTTACATCATCGCAACTGATGGCACGGTAACCTTCATTCCAGAACCAGACTTCGTGGGTAGAGGTCAAGGTGTGACAGTTCTCGGCACTACCAAAGTGACTAACGAGAAGGGCCAAACAGCTCTCTTGCCAGAACCAGCGACAGCAACTTATATGCCGAGAGTTGAGGCCGTGACAGGTCAGGGCACACCAGTGCGTTCAACTGGTCTGCAAGGTGCTCGTCAAACAGGCACGCCAGTCTTTGAACTGACTAATGCTGATGACCAGGACGGTCTGGCCATCACCGACCGTCAGTTGACCAGCTTTGCCCTTCAAGGTGCAGATCAAGACGGCAAGCTTGTTATTGCTGGCCAAGGTGTTTACACCATTGACCCAGCAACTGGCCAGGTGACCTTTGTGCCAGAGCCAAGCTTTACGGGTACAGCTACCCCAGCAGTGGTGGAAGCTACTATCACAGTCACCAACCAAGATGGTACTTCTAAAGATTTGGAACAGAAGGTTGAAGCTACCTACACGCCAAGAGTGACGCCAGTTATCCCAACTGGTACCCCAGTTCTGACCCGTGGTCTCCAAGGCCAGCCACAGAGCAGCAAACTGGTCTTTGTGCCAGGTCATGATTCTGTTCCGATGGATGACAGTGTCCCAGCCACTTTTGTGGACGGCAGCACTGACCTGACTATCCCAGGCGAGGGCCGCTACACCGTCACTCCTGACGGCACGGTGACCTTTATTCCAGAACCAGGCTTTACCGGTCGAACCCAAGGGGTTGAAGTTGTCCGTGTGGACGCTAACGGCACCCCGGCGACAGCGACCTATATCCAGGTGGTTACAACCGTGACACCGACAGGTACACCGACGACCAGCACTGGCCTCCAAGGCCAGCCGCAAAGCGGCCAGGTGACCTTTATCCCAGGTGCTGATGCTGTTCCGATGGATGACAGCGTTCCAGCCACCTTTGCGGACGGTAGCACTGACCTGACCATCCCAGGCGAGGGCCGTTACACCGTCGCTCCAGACGGTACGGTGACCTTCACCCCAGAAGCAACCTTCACGGGCCGTGGTAGCGGTGTGACAGTGGTTCGCCAGGACATCAACGGCACGCCAGCGGCAGCGACCTACACGCCGACGGTGACCCCATTGACCACTTCTTATGTGACGGAAAATGGCAGAGCTCTGTCAGCAACGGTTGATGGCTTACTTGACCCAGCGACCTTCACAGGTTACTACTTCAAGGAAACCCGTGTCGATGGTGACGGTAACCTGACCCACGTCTATGCCCGTCAGCAAACCAACTTTGTTGATGAAACTGGCAATGTGATTTCATTGGTCGAAGAAGGGACCGTTCCAGCCAAGTCTATCCCAGGCTATGAGCTGGTGACCAGTAGCACGGACGCCAATGGCAACGTGACCTACACCTACCGCAAGGTCGTTCCACGACCAACAAGCCTCTTTGTTGACGAGAACGGTACGATCATCTCGTCAGTCGAAGAAGGCATTGTTCCAGCCAAGTCTATCCCAGGCTACGAGCTGGTGACCAGTAGCACGGACGCCAATGGCAACGTGACCTATACCTACCGTAAGGTTGTTCCACGACCAACAAGCCTCTTTGTTGACGAGAACGGTAGGATCATCTCGTCAGTCGAAGAAGGCATTGTTTCAGCCAAGTCTATCCCAGGCTACGAGCTGGTGACCAGTAGCACGGACGCCAACGGCAACGTGACCTATACCTACCGTAAGGTTGTTCCACGGCCAACAAGCCTCTTTGTTGACGAGAACGGTAGGATCATCTCGTCAGTCGAAGAAGGCATTGTTCCAGCCAAGTCTATCCCAGGCTACGAGCTGGTGACCAGCAGCACAGATGCCAACGGTAACGTGATTTACACTTACCGTAAGGTTGAGACACCTCGTCCGACCCCGACGACGACTTATGTTGATGAAAATGGCCAGCCTCTTACTCCGCCAACAGACGGTAGCACAGCTATCCCAGGCTACGAGCTGGTGACCAGCAGCACAGATGCCAACGGTAACGTGATTTACACTTACCGCAAGGTTGAGACACCTCGTCCGACCCCGACGACAACTTATGTTGATGAAAAAGGCCAGCCTCTTACTCCGCCAACAGACGGTAGCACAGCTATCCCAGGCTATGAGTTGGTGACCAGCAGCACGGATGCCAACGGTAACGTGATTTACACTTACCGCAAGGTTGAGACACCTCGTCCGACCCCGACGACAACTTATGTTGATGAAAAAGGCCAGCCTCTTACTCCGCCAACAGACGGTAGCACAGCTATCCCAGGCTACGAGCTGGTGACCAGCAGCACGGATGCCAACGGTAACGTGATTTACACCTACCGTAAGGTTGAGGCACCTCGTCCGACTCCGACGACAACTTATGTTGATGAAAAAGGCCAGCCTCTTACTCCGCCAACAGACGGTAGCACAGCTATCCCAGGCTACGAGCTGGTGACCAGTAGCACAGATGCTAACGGTAACGTGATTTACACTTACCGTAAGGTTGAGACACCTCGTCCGACCCCGACGACAACTTATGTTGATGAAAAAGGCCAGCCTCTTACTCCGCCAACAGACGGTAGCACAGCTATCCCAGGCTACGAGCTGGTGACCAGTAGCACAGATGCTAACGGTAACGTGATTTACACTTACCGTAAGGTTGAGACACCTCGTCCGACCCCGACGACAACTTATGTTGATGAAAAAGGCCAGCCTCTCACTCCGCCAACAGACGGTAGCACAGCTATCCCAGGCTATGAGTTGGTGACCAGCAGCACGGATGCCAACGGTAACGTGACCTACACTTATCGCAAAGTAAGTTTGAGTCCGGCAGCAACAACGTTCTATGTTGATGACAATGGTCAGACAATCAAGCCACCAACTGATGGCTCTAGTCCAGGTATCCTCATTGAGGGTTACGAGCTTATCTTCTCGACAACGGATGCTCACGGTAATGTTCTTAACGTTTACCGTAAATTGATTAGAACCAGCTTCTTTGATGAAAAAGGCCAGCCGATTAAGTCTCCAGAAAGTGGTGACCACTCTGGTGAGCCTATCTCAGGCTATGAATTAGTTGGTTCAGTTAAAGATACGCAAGGAAACATTATTAATACTTACCGTAAACTTGACGAACCAAGGTTGCCAGAAAAAGCAACGCAACCAGAACAGCCTCAGGTTTCAGAGGAGGCATTGCCGCTTCAAGAAGCAACTCTTCATGTGACTAAAACAGGAACAAGAACCTTGCCAAAAACAGGTGATTCTAGTTCGGTCATGACCTTAATGGGTCTCGGCCTCTTGACGTCGACACTGGCAGTATTAGCTCGTCGACGCCGTCGTGAGGACTAAGACCATTATGGAGAGGAGCAGGAGACAAAAGTTTTCCTGATTCAAACAAAAAAAGCAACGGATTTGATGCCGTTGCTTTTTTGTAGCTAAATTTCAATATACTCCGTTATTGGGCGGTTACAGTAACTTCGGAGGATTATTATGAAATTTTTATAGATTGAATAACAGATTCAAACTCTTGTCGAATAGTTTCAATATCTGTTTCTGGAGCTTGTAAATCAATAACATAAATTACTTCAAGGAAACCTTCTCTATCTTCAAAAAGATAGGAAACAACCTCTTTTGATGTAGTTTTGGCACTTACTTTAATCTTATATAGTTTATCTGAAATAATCTGATAATCAAAATCTAAAATAGTTCCATATTGTTTTTCAAAAATTAGTTTTATATCAGATTCACCAAAGCTAATGTATCCACTATCAATCACAAATACCAAATAATTTTTAGGATTACGAAAATCCTGAAGTATCTGATACGCATCCGTATTACCATCTCCCATATCTAAAAATTTATCAGGGAAATCCTCGAATTCTACCAACTTTCCACTCAAAGAGTTGAAATTACGAGCAAAATAAGATTTTTTTGGTTTTTCAACAGATAAAAAAGATTTTACCATCTCGATATTATGAGATAATTCTGTCACCGAGCAGTGTATTTCTTTTGTCTTATCAATAGCATAACCTCCAGATTTACCTGACAATTTTAGACCTATAATTCGACATTTTTCATCCTTTACAAATATTTTAACTGAGGAAAAACTGTTGCTAAAAGCTCGAAATGTAGATATGCCTGTTACTTGCCAGTAATCAACTGAGCTTTCACTTAATAACATGGGATTACTTTTAGAAATCTGAATGACTTCATAAATAAGGTTCAATAGCTCATCATTAGAAATATTCGATGACGCTGTTTTCACGTTTGGATGAATAGTTGATATCTTTGTATTTAATTGTTTTGTATGTGCCCCTAATAAATAACCAAACTCTTTATTGAAATAAAGAGTTAATCCTATAAATTCCATTAATTTCCTCTAACAAAAATTCTTAGAACCTGTTTTCACAATAAAAATATTAAACTGATTGGACTAAGTTTGACCCAATTGAGGACGATTTTTTGCAGAAATACTAAGCGTAGACCAGAGTATCTGACGGTGAATGAGCTAAAATGAGCTTGTTCAAGTCATTGGTTACATTGTGAATACAGCTTCTTAGCCACGTTTGGCCTCTGCCACCAAGCCCTGTAATTTTTGGTAGATGGTGGCAATCTCGTCTTGGCTATAAGCCCAGGCACCGCTGGCCAGGGGGTGGCCACCGCCGTCGTGTTCCTTGGCCAGGCCGTTGATGACCACAGTTTTGCTCCGCAGGTTGACCCGGTAGTGGCCGTCCTCTTGCTGGGTGAAAATGGCCCAGCTTTCAACGGTTTCAATTCGGCCAGGGGTGCCGACCACCTGACTGACTTCGTTGGAACCGACCCCGTAACGGTTGAGGAGCTCAGCGGTCAGGACCACATAGGCTGCCCCGTTCTGGTCAATGCTGACCTGCTCTAAGATATAGCCCATGAGCTTGGCCACCCGTTCTGGCACGCTGTCCATCTGCCGCATGAGCAGAGAAAAATCAAGGTCATAGCTCCGCAAGACCCCGCTAATAGCAAAGGTCTTAGCCGTGGCATTGGGGAAGAGAAAACGACCCGTATCGCCCACGATGCCGGCGTAGAGCAGGCGGACGGCAGACAGCGGGAGGTCCAGGCCAGTCGTCAGGGCCAGATCGGTCACCATCTCGCTGGCACTAGAGGCGGTCGTGTCCACCAGGCAGAGGTCGCCGTAGGGCTGGTCGTTGGGGTGGTGGTCCAGCTTGATTAGCATGGCCCCCTGGTCGTAACGGCCGTCGTCAATCCGCTCCAGATTGGCCGTGTCGGTCACGATGACCAGGGCTCCATCGTAGTCCCGTTCGCCCACCTGATCCATAGTGGCCAGCCAGGTCAGGGTTGGCTCGTCATAGCCCGTCACCAGTACCCGCTTATCGGGAAAGTTGTGGCGGAGAATCTCCGCCAGCCCCACCTGAGACCCGATAGCATCAGGGTCCGGCTTTTGGTGGCGGTGGATGATAATGGTCTGGTGGGCCTTAACAGCCTCCAAAATGGCGTGAAAATCGGTCATGCTGACCCCTTTCTAATCATGTCGATGTGGGGAATGCCGTCCTCCAGATAGGCGTCCGAGGTGGCCTCAAAGCCCAGAGACTGGTAGAAGGCCTCCAGATGGGCTTGGGCCTGGGCGTAGATGGGTGTTTTAGGATAATGGCTGACGCAGGTAGCTAGAGCTTCCTCTACCAACTGTCTCCCCAGCCCCTGACCACGAGCGGTCTGGGCCACGACCACCCTCCCCAATTTGACCAAATCAGTCGTTGGAATCAAGCGGCAGTAGGCCAGCAGTTGCTGGTCTTTGGTGAACATCAGGTGGAGGGCAGTCAGGTCATGGTCATCAATGTCTTGATAGGCACAGGCCTGTTCGACCACAAAGACGGCTGACCGCAGCTGGTAAATCTGGTGGAGTTCCCGAGTTGTCAACTCCTCAAAGGTTTTCAAGTGAAAGGCCATGGCTTACTTGATTGGTTGGTAATCAGCCTTGAGGCCAGCTTGCACAGCAGGGCGTTGGCTAATCTTTTCTGCCCAGGCCTGGAGGTGTTTGTAGCTGGTCATATCCAAGAACTCATAAGCCCCAGCGTAGAGCTTGTCCTGGGCTAATTGGCCATACCAGGCCCAGATGGCCATGTCGGCGATGGTGTAGGTGTCGCCTGTGATGTAAGTTTTTTGAGCCAGTTCCTTGTCCAACAAATCCAGCTGGCGTTTGGTTTCCATGGTGAAGCGGTTGATTGGGTATTCAAAGGCTTCGGGAGCGTAGTGGAAGAAGTGACCAAAACCACCGCCGACAAAGGGAGCTGCCCCTGTCTGCCAGAAGAGCCAGTTGAGGACTTCAGCCCGCTGGGCAAGGTCTTGAGGGATAAAGGCCTGGAACTTGTCAGCTAGGTAGAGCAGGATATGGGAGGATTCAAAGACCCGAACAGGCTCTTGGCCAGACTGGTCCAAGAGGGCTGGAATCTTAGAGTTAGGGTTGAGGCCAACAAAGTCTGATCCGAACTGGTCACCATCCATGATGGCAATCTGGTAGAGGTCGTAGTCAGCTGCCAGACCCAGGGCCTTCAATTCCTCCAACATGATAGTTGCCTTGACCCCATTTGGCGTGCCCAGAGAGTAGAGTTGGAAGGGCTTGTCGCCTTTTGGCAGGGTCTGTTCAAAACGTGCCCCTGCTGTTGGTCGGTTAATGCCTGTAAATTTACCTTGTGAACTGGCTTGGTCAGTCCAGACGGTTGGTTTTTGATAAGATGTCATGGGTAGTCTCCTTATTATATGGTGGTTTCAGCATAGCACAACCTGCCTGTTTTTTCAAGTTTTAGAAATGAGAGGAATTTAGTCAAAAATCACTTGATTTTTCAAGTTCTTGTGGTAAACTATTAGGAATTACATCTTTTTAGGGGGATTATTTCCGTGATTGATTTTAAAGTCTTGCCAAAAACCGAACTTCATTGCCATTTGGATGGCTCTTTATCTCTGGCGGCTATCCGTCAGTTGGCGGATTTGGTCGGCCAAGCTTTGCCTGAGACTGATGAGGAGCTGGCCAAGCTGGTGACGGCCCCTGAGGAGGTGACCAGCCTCAACCAGTACCTGAGAACCTTTGCTTTTGTTTTGCCCCTGCTCCAGACCCAGGAGGCCCTGAGGCTGTCTGCCTACGACGTGGCTCGCCAGGCAGCGGAAGAGGCCGTCATCTACACCGAAATCCGCTTTGCCCCTGTCCTGTCGATGGAAAAGGGCCTGACGGCGGTTGAGGTGGTCGAGGCTGTCTTGGACGGGTTTGAGCAGGCCCATCAGGACTTTGGCATCGTGGCCAAGGCCCTAGTATGTGGCATGCGGCAGCTGGATCAGAAAGAGAGCCTGGCCATCTTCAAGGCCGTCCGTCACCTGGTTCCTCGGGGCCTGGTCGGTTTCGACTTTGCGGGCGACGAGGAGAACTTCCCCACCCAGGTGCTGGCTGAGACCATCACGACTGCCCAAGACCTGAGCCTGCCCTTTACCCTTCACGCGGGGGAATGTGGCTGTGCGGCCAACATTGCGGCAGGGCTGGACCTCAACATCACTCGGTTTGGCCACGGGTCTGCCCTGACCCAGTCGGACGAGTTGGTTGAGCGATTTGTAGCCGCTGGGGCGACCGCTGAACTGTGTCTGGTCAGCAACCTCCACACCAAGGCCATCAAGTGCTTGGAGGATTTTCCCTACAAAAAACTCTATGCTCTGGGCGGTAAAATCACCATCAACACCGACAACCGGACGGTGTCCAACACCAGTTTAACCAAGGAGTACCAGCTCTATCACCAACACTTTGGGACCACCGTCAGGGACTTTCTGACCTTCAACGAACATGCCATCCGAGCCAGTTTTACCAGTCAGGACCAGAAAACGGCTCTGCTATTGGCCCTAAAAGAGGGCTATGAGGGCTTTTTAGACTAGCCCAAAGGCGGGGACTATGCTATAATAGGAGGAAAACAGGAGGACTTTATGGCTTTAGCTAAGATTGTTTACGCCAGCATGACTGGAAATACCGAGGAAATTGCGGACATCGTGGCCAACAAGCTGACCGAGCTTGGGCATACGGTGGAGCTGGAGGAATGCACCAGCGTGGATGCCAGCGACTTTGAGGACGCTGACATCGCTGTGGTGGCCACCTACACCTATGGCGACGGCGATTTGCCTGACGAGATTGTGGACTTCTACGAGGACTTGCAGGACCTGGACTTGACTGGTAAGGTCTTTGGTGTGGTCGGCTCGGGTGACACGTTCTACGACTATTTCTGCAAGGCGGTCGATGATTTTGAGGCGGCCTTTGAAAAGAGCGGTGCGACCAAGGGTGCTGACTCAGTCAAGGTTGATTTGGCTGCCGAGGACGAGGACATCGAGAAACTGGAGGCCTTTGCAGAAGGCCTTGCAGCGGCACTAGACTAGATGAGAGAGGCCCCCGTGCGGGGCTTTTTTCTTTTGGGAAATGGCTGAGCTGATAAGAAGTTGCAAAACTGGTTAAGTTTTTGCTTGCAAATTTTTGAGAATGTGGTAAACTATTTTTGTTAACCAGTTAAATAAAAAGGAGAAGCAAATGGCTAAGAAATCAAAAATCGCCCGTTACGAACGGCAACTGAAATTGGTGGCCCAGTACGCTGACCTGCGTCGGGAGCTCAAGGCAAAAGGAGACTATGAGGCCCTGAGAAAATTGCCTAAGGATTCCAACCCTAACCGCCTCAAATTGCGTGACCGCACGGATGGTCGCCCCCGTGCCTACATGAGGAAATTTGGGGTCAGCCGTGTGACCTTCCGCGAACTGGCCCACCAGGGTCAACTGCCAGGCGTCAAAAAAGCCAGCTGGTAGTGTTTTTTTGAGCACGCCAACTGCATGAAGAAAATTTAGTTTTCAGAAATCGTATTTTCATAGAAATAGTGAAAAATTTGGTAGTTTTTGTGATATAATTCATGCGATATGAATCGAATGGTTCTTATTTTTGAGTTATTTTCAAGAAAATTTCTGAAAAAATGCGTGTAACTAGAAAATAGTTGCATGCATTTTCTTCATGCGAACGGCGTGTTTTTTGAGCAAAAATCCTTTACAGCTCTGCCATTTTATAGTAAAATAAAAGACGTGTGTAATGGACGCACAAAAAACGGCTAATCCGCTGGGTTTCAAAGCACCCAAGATTGGTAAGAGAAGGAGTAAAACATGAATCCATTGATCCAATCATTGACCGAAGGTCAACTGCGTACTGACATCCCTGCTTTCCGTCCTGGTGACACCGTTCGCGTTCACGCGAAAGTTGTCGAGGGTAACCGCGAGCGTATCCAGCTTTTCGAGGGCGTTGTTATCTCTCGTAAAGGCCAAGGCATCTCTGAGATGTACACCGTTCGTAAAATCTCTGGCGGTATCGGTGTAGAACGTACCTTCCCACTCCACACACCACGTGTTGATAAAATCGAAGTTGTGCGTTACGGTAAAGTCCGTCGTGCTAAACTTTACTACTTGCGTGCCCTTCAAGGTAAGGCTGCTCGTATCAAAGAAATCCGTCGTTAAGATAGGATATGGAGTCCGTCAAGAAATGGCGTTAAAAATCAAGATGACCCAGAAACAGTTTTTGGACTGTGAGTGGGTCACAGGATTTTTTAGCCATTTTAGGGCGAATTCAACTAAGCTCTCACTTGTTCCAAGTGGGGGCTTTTGTGATGTTCTGGAGTTTTGCTCAGCTCGCCGGCCGGGCTCAGTTCGGATGGAAAGACTGGTTTGCCAGTCTTTTTTTGATGTTTTTAGGCTGTGTTTAACTCATCTCTCCCTTGTTTCAAGTGGGAGTTTTTACTGTCCCTGGACACAAGAATGGTTTTCGTTTTCGTATAGGTCTTAACTCAAGTAGCATTTAGATAGTTAGTCATTCCCTGTATTTTATGGGCTAAGGAGTTTTTTACTAGACCCAATTAAATAAGCTGGGAAGGGTTATTTTTTTTGCAAAAAATAGCTGTTTAGCACAACTTTGTTCTTGATTTCACAAATAGAATGTCGTACAATAGAGATAGTAAAACGCTATCATAAAGGAGAAATGCTATGGCAACTTTTTATGTTCCTGCTGTTAACTTGATTGGCCCTGGTGTCATCAAGGAATTTGGAGCTCAGGTCAAGGAGCTGGGTTTCAAAAAAGCCCTAGTGGTGACCGACCACTTTATCGCGTCTAGCGATATCTTACCCAAGGTAACTGGGCCACTAGAAGCTGCGGGTATCGAGTTTGTGGTCTTTGAGGATGTGGATCCAAACCCGACCTGTAAGAACGTCTATGATGGTTTGGCTGTTCTCAAGGCTGAAAACTGTGACTTTATCGTGTCTGCTGGTGGCGGTTCGCCTCAGGATGCGGCCAGCTGTATTTCCATCATGGCGACCAATGAGGTGACCCCACAAGACTTGGAAGGTCTCCACAAATCCGCCAACAAGGGTCTGCCAGTTGTGGCCATCAACACGACTGCTGGTACCTCGGCTGAAATCACCATCAACTACGTCATTACCGATGAGGAGCGTAAGGTTAAGATGGTCATGGTGGATAAGAACAGTCTGGCCATCATGTCGGTCAATGACCCAGAGCTCATGCTGTCCAAACCAGCTGACCTGACAGCGGCGACTGGTATGGATGCCCTGACCCATGCTATTGAGGCTCTGGTGACCCCAGGTGCCTACGGGGTGACCAAAAAACTCTCTATCGGAGCCATCGAACTGATTAAAGAATACCTGCCTCGTGCCGTTGCCAATGGTCAAGATGTGGAAGCCCGTGAAGCCATGGTCAATGCCATCTTCCTTGGTGGTATGGCCTTTAACAATGCAGGTCTGGGCTACGTTCACTCCATGGCTCACCAATTGGGGGCAGTCTACAATCTGCCACACGGTGTCTGCTGTGCCATGCTTCTCCCAATCATCGAGCGGGAAAATGCCAAACGCGTCCCAGCAGCCTTCCGTGATGTCGCCAAGGCCCTGGGCCTTGCGGTGGACGGCAAGTCTGATGAAGAGTGTGCCAGCTACGCCATCTCCGAGATTGAAAAACTCTCAGCCACCGTTGGTATTCCGAAAAAATTGACCGAGCTTGACATCAAGGAAGAAGACTTTGACTTCGAGTACCTGTCTAAGAATGCTCTCATTGACGCCTGTGCACCAGGAAACCCCTTCATGCCAACTCTGGAAGAAACCATTGCTTTCTACAAGGAACTTTTCTAAATTGAAGGACAAAGCCGCAGCTCAAGCTGCGGTTTTGTCTTGACAAGGTGGAGAAAGACCTGCGATAATGTTTGAAGGAAGAGGAACCCCGTGGTGAGGAGGAAGGAAAGATGAGAAGAAGATTAGCTGGCCTCTTTTTACTGCTTAGCTCCTTGGTGCTGACAGCTTGTGTCAGTTTAGGGAGAGCCCAACAAGTTGAACGGCTGATTGAAGCTGAATTTGAACGGTTAGAACTGGGCCAAGCTGCTGTTGAAGTGAAAGTAGGCATGACAGATGCAACGGGAGGTTCCGTTGCTTTTGTGACCTTGACAGAGGAGCAAAGGGCCAACCCTCTCTTTGATTATGGCGAGCCAGAGCTTGATGATCGCCTGGCCTTTGGTTTTTTGACTGCTGGTGCTTCTGTGGAAGAAGACCTGATCATGATTCGGCAAAGCCTTGTGTCAGAAGTTTATGATTTACATGCTTTGGTGCGTTCAGTTAACCGTCAAGCCTATCATGCGGATAAGGCCTTTTTGAACCGCCTGAGTCACACTTATGACATAGATGTGGACTTGGAAAAGATGGATCAACGCTTAACGGCCGACTTGACTCGCCTCCATGAGTTAGGGGTGAGGGTTGAACCCTATCGGAAACAGATTTACCACTATGACATTCAGTTTGAACCAGAGGATTTGGATGAGGCGATTAGCATCCTCAGGTCCTTGATGGCTGAGGGTTATTTTACAGTAAAGGTTTTGTAGGTTGCGTGGTGGGAGATGGTGACGGCAAAAACTGAGGAAATCAGCTCAGTTGCTCTGCCATTTCCCAAAGAAGCCTAACCTTGAGCGAGCGGCACGCCAAACGCATGAAGAAAACGACGATTTTAGAAAACAATTTTTCAGAGAAGTGTTGCACTTTTTAGATGAAAATTTTGGTATAATTTTCATGAGATGAATAGAATAGTACCGATTATCGAAGTATTTTCAAGAAAATTTCTGAAAAATTCATGCAACTCAAAAAGATAGTTGCATGCATTTTCTTCATGCGTACGGCGTGGGCGAGCGGAAAATCAACTTGCAATTTGGGCCCAACTAGGGTACAATAGTGGTACCAGCTCCCTTAGTTAAATGGATATAACAACTTCCTCCTAAGAAGTAGTTGCAGGTTCGATTCCTGCAGGGGGTATGCGATTGAGAAGGCGAGGGCCTTCTTTTTTTATGACAAGGAGTGTGGCATGATGAAACGTGAGTTAGGGGGCCTGACGGTGGCCCTGATTTTTGGCTATTTGGCCTTGGTTTT
Organism: Streptococcus sp. ZY171113; assembly: GCF_057748235.1. Lineage (NCBI taxonomy): Bacteria > Bacillati > Bacillota > Bacilli > Lactobacillales > Streptococcaceae > Streptococcus > Streptococcus sp. ZY171113. The sequence continues at coordinate 1,532,891 of NZ_CM173243.1, read as the reverse complement.
GGGGAGCCAAATCCCCCTCTTGGGCAGCAGTATTCTGGCTCTCTTGACCGGTCTAGCCCTGTCAGGCTGGCTAAAGACCAGGCCTGATTGGCAGTCTGGCCTGACCCTAGCCAGCAAGAAAGGCCTCCAGTACAGCATTATTCTCTTGGGGTTTCGCCTGTCCTTTAGGGACATCCAGGACCTGGGCCTCTGGTCGCTTCAAATCAGCCTTCCCCTGGCCCTCTTGGCCCTCGGGCTCAGCCTCTTGATTGGCAAACGTCTCAAGTTGACCCGCCGCCTCAGCCTCTTGATTGGTTTTGGGACGGCCATTTGCGGTGGTTCGGCCATCGCTTCGGCAGCCCCGATTTTGGAGGCGGAGGAGGACGAGGTGGGCCTGGCCCTCTCGACCATTTTCCTCTTTAACCTCCTGGCCCTGGTGGTCTTTCCCCCAGTCGGACAACTCCTCCAGCTCAGTCAGGACAGTTTCGGCCTTTGGGCTGGCACAGCCATCAACGACACCTCCTCGGTCGTGGCGGCTGGCTACGGCTACGGCACGGCCGCTGGAGATGCCGCTACCGTGGTCAAACTGGCCCGCACCCTCCTGATTGTGCCCGCCTGTTTGGCCTTTGCCCTCTTTCCTTTGGGGAAATGGCAGAGCAGGGAAAGAGGCTTTTCCCTCAAACAGATTTTTCCAACCTTTATCCTTTGGTTCCTCCTAGCCTCTCTGGTCAGCAGTCTAGGGTTGCTACCAAAGTCTCTACTGACCGCCAGCCGTTTCCTGTCCCAGCTCCTCATGGCCACCGCCCTCTTTGCCGTTGGCAGCAAGATGTCCCTCCGCCAAATCAAGACCGCAGGCGTTAAACCGCTCCTCTTGGGGGGCCTGGTCTGGCTGACCCTGACCCTGGTCAGTCTACTCTTGCAAGGTTTGATTAGCTCCTAGAAAGGTATAGGTGGTGACTGGTAGAAGTATTTCAACAGTTTTTGTCAAGTTCAGTCTTTTCTAATGAGTCCCTTAGCCCTAACAAGAGGTGACCTGAGCATCAGGTGACCTCTTTTATTTTTCAACTCTCAAGATAAGCTCTTATTTAATCGCTTGTTTAACAAGACAAAAACGCCTTGACAAGCAAAGCGTTTCGATGATGTAGCCTTAGTTTTTCAAGGCTAATAAAACAGGTTGGTTCCAATCTGAATTGAGTTGTAGTTCGTTAAGCTCGTCCACCTCAACTTTTCCAATCGTGAAATAGGTTTGTCCATTATAACGAATATTGAAATCATCCTCGCTCTTTTCTGAAATGGTCTCCATCACCTGGCCATTCAACCTGAAGGATTGGTTGTCAGCATGTTTTTCCAAGCTTTCTTTGGTAACCAGAACATAGACCTGCCCCGTAAAGACTGGTTCAACGGGCTTGACCTCTTGATTTGGGGTGAGGTAAATGGTTTTAGCAATGCCTAACTGGTCCAATGTCGCACTGACTTCTGATTGAACAGTTTCGTTGATATCCTGTTTAACCTCAGACATGGTATCCGTGATGCTACAGCCTGTTAAGAGGAGAAGGCTTAAAAGAGTGAGTTTGGTTAATGATTTAATCATGATGTTCTCCTTTATGGTATTCTAAAATATCTCCAGGCTGGCAGTCCAGTAGTCGACAAATGCTCATGAGCGTATTGAAGCGAATACCTTTTGCCTTGCCTGTTTTCAAAATGGATAAATTGGCCTCGGTGATGCCGATTCCTTCTGCCAATTCTTTAGAAGTTATTTTTCGTTGCTTGAGCAACTTGTCTAAATGTACTTTTATTTCTTCCATAAGTTCTCGCTAAATGATGTCATCGTTGTCGTCTTTGACCACCTGCCCTTGGTGAAGAATAAATAAGACAACTAAACTGATGCCTAAAAATAAGGCGTTCAAGAGGTAAGATGTCAATGAGGCATCAAATAACTCACTCACTTGTGCTAAGCCATTCAATCGAAAGGTGACGGCACTAAAGAGTTGAATGCCTGCCCAAGCCAACAAGGCAGCGATAATCTTTTTCACAATCAGCTGATTCTCCTGTGTGAATAGCCTATCTTGACTAAAATTGCTGAGGAGATGTCTGAGCAAACGAGCCAGGTAACTAAAGACTAGGAGAAGCAGAATGGCAAGAATGATAGGGAAGAGGTAGACTAAACGATTATCTGGGTTAGGAATAAGTCCCCAAATGGAGGAACCTCCAAAGAGGATGATGAGGCCACCCAGGCTAAAGAGACCAATAAGACCATAAAAAGCATACTGAGCTAACCTTGAGATGGCAATAGCGACACGAAATAGTTGATGTTTCATCTTGCGACTCCTTTGTTATTGTTTTATGATAATTATTATTCTATCGTTATTGTAAAACAATAACCAAAAGAAGTCAAGTGTTTTCTTTAAGAATGCTAAATATAATAAAATTTATTGCATTCGTCCCCTCCTCCTTCATTTTCTTGGCGTGAAAAAGTAACCTTTCCACTACCGCATTTTTCTAACTTGTGGTAAAATAATAAGGATAAGAACTCAAGTTGTAGAAGGAGAAAAAAATGGTGCAACCCAAGTACAATCGTGTCTTGATTAAGCTATCTGGTGAGGCCTTGGCTGGCGAGCGTGGCATCGGTATCGACCTGCCGACCGTTCAAACCATGGCCAAGGAAATCCAAGAAGTGGCTGAATCAGGTGTGCAAATTGCTCTGGTTATCGGTGGTGGAAACCTCTGGCGGGGTGAGCCTGCTGCGGCAGCTGGCATGGATCGGGTGTCTGCGGACTACACCGGCATGCTGGGCACGGTCATGAACGCTTTGGTGATGGCTGATAGCCTCAAACAATGTGGGGTGGACACCCGTGTACAAACAGCCATCAACATGCAACAGCTGGCTGAACCTTACATTCGAGGTCGGGCCCTGCGTCACTTGGAGAAAGGCCGTATTGTCATTTTCGCAGCTGGAACAGGCTCGCCTTACTTCTCAACCGATACGACCGCTGCCCTGCGGGCCGCGGAAATTGAGGCCGATGCCATTCTCATGGCTAAAAACGGTGTGGACGGCGTTTATAACGATGACCCACGCAAGAACGCTGACGCGGTTAAATTTGACGAGTTGACCCATATCGAAGTCCTCAAGCAAGGCCTGAAAATCATGGACTCAACGGCCAGCACCCTGTCTATGGACAACGACATCGATTTGGTCGTCTTTAACATGAACGAACCTGGCAACATCAAACGGGTGGTGCTCGGTGAACAAATCGGAACCACTGTCTCTAACGGTGGCAAATAAGCAACGGATATAGGATAAAAAGGAGAACCCCATGACCATTATTGCAAAAGCTAAAGAACGCTTTGAACACTCGCACCAATCCCTCTCTCGTGAACTGGCTGGTATCCGTGCTGGCCGTGCCAATGCCAGCCTCTTGGACCGTATCTCAGTTGAATACTACGGTGCCCCAACCCCCCTCAACCAATTGGCTTCTATTACCGTTCCTGAAGCTCGTGTGCTTCTCATCACCCCATTTGACAAGTCTGTCTTGAAGGAAATCGAGCGGGCTATCAACGCCTCTGACTTGGGCATCACGCCATCGAGCGACGGTTCCGTTATCCGTTTGGTTATCCCAGCTTTGACGGAAGAAACCCGCCGTGATCTGGCTAAGGAAGTGAAAAAAGTTGGTGAGAATGCTAAGGTTGCCATCCGTAACATCCGTCGTGATGCCATGGATGAGGCCAAGAAACAAGAAAAAGCCAAGGAAATCACCGAGGACCAATTGAAAAAACTGGAAAAAGACATCCAGGCAGCAACAGATGATGCGGTCAAACACATCGACAAGATGATTGCGGACAAAGAGAAAGAACTCTTGGACATTTAAGACACATAGTAACTGGCAGGGTGGCGGTTGTCCGCTCTGCCATTTTCCATAAGGAGGAAACATGACGAGACAATTAGAGGTCCTGACGGGGCTGATTACCGATGAGAACAAGGACTTTTTCTACGTGCAGAAGGACGGGCTGACCTACGCGGTGGCCAAGGGCGAGGGCGACTTTGCCTTGGGCCAGGCGGTGTCAGGCTTGGTTTACACGGACATGAAGCAACGGCTTCGCCTAACCACGCTGGAGCAGGCAGCGACCCTGACCAGCTATGGCTGGGGGCAAGTGACTGATGTTCGTAAGGACCTGGGTGTCTTTGTGGACACGGGCCTGCCAGACAAGCAGGTGGTGGTGTCCTTGGATGTCTTGCCTGAGATGAAGGAACTCTGGCCCAAAAAGGGCGACAAGCTCTATGTCAAACTGACCGTGGACAAGAAGGACCGCATCTGGGCCTTACCAGCAGAGCCAGAGGTCTTTCAGAAGATGGCTGGCAAGGCCTACGACAACATGCAGAACCAGCAGTTGCGGGCCATTGTCTACCGTTTGAAGTTGTCAGGCACCTTTGTTTACCTGCCAGATAACAACATGCTGGGCTTTATCCACCCCAATGAGCGTTATAGCGAGCCTCGCCTGGGTGAGGAATTGTCGGTTCGGGTCATCGGCTTTAGGGCGGTTGACAAGACCCTCAACCTCTCCCTCAAACCACGCTCTTTTGAGATGTTGGATAACGATGCCCAGATGATTTTGACCTACTTGCAGGGCCAGGGCGGCTTCATGACCCTCAATGACAAGTCCAGTCCAGATGAGATTAAGGCCACCTTTGGCATTTCTAAGGGCCAGTTCAAGAAAGCTCTCGGAGGTCTCATGAAGGCTGGTAAAGTCAAGCAAGACGAGTTTGGAACAGAGACCATTGGTTAGTCTCTGACGATGGTTAACGGAAGAAAGGAAAAACTAATGGAACGTGCGATTTTTGCAGGCGGTTGCTTCTGGTGCATGGTGCACCCTTTTGAGGAGATGGCTGGTGTCCAGTCGGTCCTGTCTGGCTACACGGGTGGCCACGTCGAGAACCCAACCTACGAGCAGGTTTGCTCCAAGACTACTGGCCACACCGAGGCGGTGGAGATTATCTTTGACCCTGAGCAGATTTCCTATGCGGATTTGGTCGAGATTTACTGGCGGCAGACCGACCCGACCGACGCTTTTGGCCAGTTCGAGGACCGTGGTTCGTCTTACCGCCCCGTGATTTTCTACACGACTGAGGCCCAACGGGCAATCGCCGAGCAGTCTAAGCAAGCCCTGCAAGACTCAGGTCGTTTTACCCAGCCTATTGTGACCACTATCGAACCGGCTGTCGCTTTCTACCCAGCGGAGGACTACCACCAGGCCTTCTACAAGAAAAATCCAGAACGCTATGCCTTTAGCAGTCAAATCCGCAAGGCCTTCCTCAAGGAGAACTGGGCGTGAGAACATCTTTTTACCATTGGCTCATGACCAAGCGTCACCCTAAACCGACCACGGCTGAGGCCAGGTTGGCGGATTTGGTGGCAGAGGAGAGTGATTTTCCCAAGCACACGGATGATTTTGATACCATCAGCCGTTTTTTGGAAGAAGAGGCCAGTTTTGCCTTTTCTATGAGCGACTTTGACCAGATTTGGGAAACTTATCTGGAGCATTAGGAGGGATTATGGGATTTGTAGTCCTCTTGTTTTTCTGCGGTTTGCTGGCAGGGAGTTTGGTTTGGAGCTTGATTCGTGCTGGTCTGATAGGCTGGTTCATTAGCTGGAAGAAAGGGGGTAACTTCTTGTTCTTGGCCAGTCTCAATCTGGGGCTAGTCCTCTTTCCTTTCATCTGGCTCTTTTGAGGTGGCATGAGCCAAATCCTAGCGATCACGGTGTGGGTGGCTTCATAGGCATGAGCAGCTGATTGCCAGTCGAGAGTGTTTTTCTCCGTTATTGGCTGATTAGCCTCTGGCTTGACCGCTATCGGTTTTGGCGGTCGAACTTGTTCATCACAGCTTTGGTGCTGGGTCTGGCTTATGCCTATTATGTGCCCCCGCTGACTGCTTATCTGGTAGGGGGCGTCCCTCCTTAGGCTTGGGTTGCAAGTGCTTCCTTGGTACAAACACCGAGCGTCGAAAAGCTAGTCAGTTGGTTTTTAGCTCTGCTATTTTTCCAAAACGATAGAAAAGTGAGGTCAAGCCTCGCTTTTTATGCTATAATCAAAGAAAAGGTCTGATAAGGAGTTTAGTTTGCAAGCATTTTCGAAAGATATTGCCCTCAGGCACCCTGATGATGTGCTGAGTTTGTTTGGAACCAATGAGCGGCACCTTAAACTTTTGGAGCAGGAATTTGACGTGACCATCCACGCTCGGACCGAAGTGGTTCAGGTTATCGGTGAAGAAGCAGCTGTGGAGCTGGCCCGTCTGGTCATCGAGGCCCTCCTGGTCTTGGTGGGGCGGGGCATGGTTGTTGCGACGCCTGATGTGGTGACGGCCATCTCCATGGCTAGAACCGATGAGATTAACAAGTTTGTCGCTCTATACGAGGAAGAAATCATCAAGGACAACTACGGCAAGCCCATTCGGGTCAAGACCCTGGGTCAGAAGGTCTATGTGGATAGCGTGAAAAAACACGACATCGTCTTTGGGATTGGGCCTGCGGGGACGGGCAAGACCTTCCTGGCCGTGACCCTGGCGGTGACAGCCCTCAAGCGGGGTCAAATCAAGCGGATTATCCTGACTCGACCTGCGGTGGAAGCTGGCGAGAGCCTGGGCTTCTTGCCGGGTGACCTCAAGGAGAAGGTTGACCCCTACCTGCGGCCGGTTTACGATGCCCTTTATCAGATTTTGGGCAAGGAGCAGACCACTCGGCTCATGGAGCGGGAGATTATCGAGATTGCCCCTCTGGCCTACATGCGGGGGCGGACGCTGGATGATGCCTTTGTGATCTTGGATGAGGCTCAGAACACGACCATCATGCAGATGAAGATGTTCTTGACCCGTCTTGGTTTCAACTCCAAGATGATTGTCAATGGGGACACCAGCCAGATTGACCTGCCCAGCAAGGTCAAGTCGGGTCTGATTGATGCTAGCGAGAAACTCCAGGGCATTTCGGCCATCGACTTTGTCCATTTTTCGGCCAAGGATGTGGTGCGTCACCCCGTGGTAGCTGAAATCATCAAGGCCTACGAGGCGGACTAGGCTGGGTTAAACCAGCTGTCAGCTCTGCTATTTTTCCAAAGAAAGACAAAACCGAGCTGGGTTCTAGCTCGGTTTTTTGGTTTAACTGCTGGGGGCAAGCAACTGCCAAAGGGCTTTGAAGAAGGTTTGTCCCTGAAAGTCGGGGCTGACCTGGTAGAGGAGGAAGGCAAAGAGGCCAAGAACCAGGAGGTAGGTCAGCAGGTGTTTGGGGAGCAGGGTTTGGAGGTAGTGGCCCAGGGTGAGGAGGAGGCTTTGGAGGGTGAGGAGGACGAGGGTCATGACCAAGAGGTAGTGGCCGTTGCTGATAAAGGCTACCCAGGTTGGGGTAGGGAGGACGTCCAAAACTTGTAGGCCCTGACCTTGGGTGTTGAGCCAGAGAAAACCTCCAGCCAGGTTACCCATGCCGTGGAGGAGGCTGTTGCCCAAAAAGGTGACCAGGATAAGGCTTAGGGTAAAGCCATTGGCCTTGGCTAGCCCTAACAGCCATTGCTGGCGGAGGAAGGGGGTAAAGCCCAGCGGTTGGGTCTGGTAGAGGCTGGCTTGGCCGTCTTCGCTGGCTGCTCCCTTGCCCTGCCAAGCTAGTGCTAGGCTGACAGCTAGGCAGACCCAGATAAAGGGGCCGTCAAAGAGGCTACGGAGGCTACCAATCCCTGTTCTATCGGTAGGTTTGAACCAGTCTTTAGCCTCCTCATACTCGGCTGTCATGCTCTCGTGGTTCAAACGAAACTGGTCTTCCAGTTCAGGCAGGACGTACTGGTGGCCCCTGAAGGGGGGCTGGGCGTCTGCTGGTAGGGACTGCCAGTAGTAGTGGCTGATCTGGTTGCGGACCTTGAGGCGGTTGAGGTTTGCCTGAGTGAGTTCGGGGGCGTAATTTCCCCCGTCCAGCAAGTCTTGGGAGCTGTTCAGATTGCCCTCTTCCCAGTCCAGAAAGGCTAAGTAGGCTGGCAGGATCTGGTCGTTTCCTAGCAGATAGGCCCGGCTCTTGCCATAGCCCACGGCTTTTTGTTTGACGTGCCAGGCGACCCTGGCGTCCAGTTCTTCTTTGGAAAAATCAAGCAGAGTTTGTGGGACGGTTGTCGGTAGCCACTTATAAAAGTCGTACTCCATGCTGACCCGTTCTCTTTCCTCGGTAATGATCCCCTCTTTTTCCAACCAAGTGGTTAGGGTGAAGAGGCTGCTGATGAGGAGGATGGCCTGGGTCAGGGTTTTTAGATCATCTCGCCGAAGCAGTTTGAGGCCTTCAAAGGCAGCTGGTCTGGCCAGGTGTCGGGGAGTGAGTTCCTGGTGCTGGCTGTCCTTGAGGTCAGGTAAGACACGGTTGAAGAGGACAATCAGGGTCAGAGCCAGGGCATCGAGACCAATCAGGGTCAGCCCTAGGCGAACCCGACTAGCTGGCAGGTCATGGTTGGCCAGGTAGGTCGGCAGGTTGATGACGCTCAGCCATTGCCCCAAAAATGTAGAGGTGACCTGAGATTGGGAGATGAGACTCAGGGGCAGGGCGAGACTGAGGGTCAGGTAGAGCCAGTCCCTGCGAATCAGGTGGTCCAGAATGATAAAGCTCAGGCTGAAGGTGAGGAGCAGGAGGAGGCCACCCAACCAAAGGAGCAGCAGGTAGGTCCAGAGGGGAATCAGGTCTTGGCCATAGTTGAGGGCGATGGGTTCCAACCAGAGGGTTTTGGTGAGGGTGCCTGATTTGAGGATGGTCACGACCCAGAAGGCCAGGGACAGGCTGGTCAGGATGCTGAGGGCCAAGAAGCGGGCCAGGAGTCGTTTGCCTTCGATGGCTAGGGGGCTGGCCACCTGGGTTCTTTTCCAGGTCAGGTAGCCCAGTCGCCGTTCCTGGTACTGGCTGATGAGGAGGTAGCCTATGGCGAGGAGGAGGGTGAGGGGGTGGAAATAGCTCTCGGTCAGGTTTTGGAGTTGACGGCCAGGCGACCAGCCTTCTTTGGCGGGGCCGTCAGCCAGCTGGTGGTCGAGGAGCCACTTGTTCCACTTGGTCCATTGCCTGAGTTGGTAGCGGTCGATGACGGGCCTGCTTTCAAAGACCTGGGGAATGGTGGCCATCAGGTAGTCCAGATCCGTGTAGAGGCGTTGCCGCAGGACGGGGATGTCTTGAAACTTCCTTTCGGTGAGGAGGCTATCAATCAAGACCAGGTCGCTGGCTGCGCCCCTGGCCCTGGTTTTGATGTCCTCTCGTTCATGGTTTTGGAGGTCGTTGACCAGGGAGGAGAGTTCATGGAGTTGGCTTTGGGTGCGTTTGATGTAGGTGGTCTGCCGTGAGGTCAGGTCCTTGTTGATCTGCCAGGTCAGGGTCAGGCTGACCAGGCAAAGCAGGAGAAAGAGGGGCTGGCAGATGAGTTTTTTCAGTTCAAATCTCAGGCTCATGGGACACCTCCTCCAAGTAGAGCTGGCGGTAGTAGGTTTCCAGGTAGTCGCTGGCCCGACTGATGTCTTTGATGGCTGAGGCGGGAACTTGACCGATGACCTCCAGCAGGCCTTGTTCGGTCAGACCGATGGTCAGTTTTTCCCCACGATGGAGGAGGGTTTGGGGGTGCTTGTCCAACCAGTCATCGGTTTCTGATGAGGGGGTTAGGGTGACCAGATAGGCTGTCCCAGGTGGGACAGCAAAGGCCTGCTGCAAGAGCTGGCCGTTTTTGAGGAAGAAGACCTTGTCGGTCAGGTGTTCAATCTCTGCCAGGTGGTGGGAGGACAGGAGGATGCCTGTTCCGGACTGGCTCAGTTTTTTCAGGTAGTCCCGCTGCTGGATGATGTTGGTCGGGTCCAGCCCGATATGGGGTTCATCCAAAATCAAAAAGGGGGTCTTGGGCAGGACAGCCATGGCAAAGAGGAGTTTCTGGGTCATGCCCAGGGAGTAGCCTGAGACCCGTTTGTTGATGTAGTGACCAATCTTGAGGTCATCGACAACCTCCTCGATGGCAGCCTTGCTCAGGCCGTGCTGGGCAGCGACATAGGCCAGGTGGTCATAGCCGGTCAGGTAGCCATAGAGGGCAGAAGCGTCCAGCATGATGGCCACCTGCTTGAAAACGGCCTGGTCGGTATGGGAGACCCCAGCCACGCTGACCGTGCCCTTGTCGGCCTTTTCCAGGTGACAGATGATTTTAAGTAGGGTGGTTTTACCGACCCCGTTGGGGCCAACCAGGGCCACAATCTCTCCCGCCTGAACCTGAAGGTTGAGCCGATCAAGCACCCGGTGTTGACCGTAGGATTTGGAAATCTTAGAAACGTCAATCATGGGAACCTCCTTAATCTTGAAATGTCAAAACTCCCTCGGAAACGAGGATTTCCCAAGGGAGATAGTCTAGCTTAACTCATCACTATTTTGTATCTGAAATAATTTTGTTGTAAACCCCAAAATCGGTATCTTCAATAACGCCAAGATAATAATATTTTGGGTTAGGGCCGCTAGATATATCCTCTGTCCAATAAAAGTGTACAGGGACCATTTTACCTCGGTTGTTTCTGACCAATTCGGTAAAGCTATAACCACGGTAATAGGTCCAACGGGGGATTACCCTAGAATATGCCAAGGTATGATGGGCGTTAGTCGTAACTTCAACAGTTTCAGCCTTTGCAGGCCTTGCTAAAAGAAGCATGGGGCTCAGCATCAGGCAACTAAACAGGGCGATGGTTTTTTTGTTCTCCTGGGGCTAATATTTTTTTGATGCCATGAAAGCCCCTATTTCCCTCCTTTCTCTATTTATATATAAATCTAAGAGCTTCCATGTTACAATTTTATATTATCAGAATTTTTTTGATATTGCAAGCGTTAACTTAAAGAAAGCTTAACTTTTTTATTTTTCAGTTGCTCCTTGACAGCAAGCAGTTTTTGTGATAAACTGAACCAGTCTTTAGGGTTCAGCCCTAAAATCAGTTCGAAATCAGAAAGGAGACTAGTACCATGAATAAATCAATTGCATTGAACCGTTTTATGTTGACGCAGAAGACTCTCCTTTTTGGTGGACCAAACTAGGTTTTTTGACCGACTAGTGGTGCCCAGGCAGAGACTTTCTGCTTGGGCTTTTTGTTGTGTTTTTGACCTTCTTGTCGTGAAAGGAGAAACAGATGTTTCGTGTATTAGGACGCTACGTGTGGCAGCACAAGTGGCTTTATCTCTGGCTGTTAGTGGCTATAATTGTTTATGATGTGACCCTCTTGGTGCCGACCCAGACCATTCAAGGGCTGGTGGATCAGATGGCGGCTGGGCAACTGACCCAGGCTAGTCTGGTGCGTGACCTCTTGATTTTGGTTGGGGCAGCTGTCCTCAACTATGGCTCGGCCTATTTTTGGTTTTACAAGCTCTTTGCGACAGCCTCTGATTTCCGCTTTGGGCTTCAGGAAGATGCCTTTCGCAAACTCCTGACCATGCGGACGCCTTTTTACGAGGCCTTTCGCTCGGGTGACATGATGACCCGTTTTACCACCGATATGGATGGCCTGCGGAACATGTTGGGCTTTGGCCTCATGGCGCTTGTTTACGGCGGTGGCATGATTGCCTTTATCCTGCCGACCATGGTCCTCATGTCTTGGCGGATTAGCCTCTTGGCCTTTTTACCTTTGGTGGCAATGGCTGTCGCGATTTACCATATTGCTGGCCGACAAGACCAGCTGATTGAGGAAAACCGTGAAGCGGTGGCAGGGCTGAACAATGAGGTTCTTGAGGTGGTTGAAGGGGTTCGAGTGGCACGGGCTTACAGTAAAAAAGCGGTGCAGGAAGCCGCCTTTGCCCAGCGAACCCAGGATTTGAGACAGGTCGCCACCAAGACGGCTGCCCTCCAATCCCTCTACAATCCCCTCTCCACCATCCTGATCGGTCTATCGACCATCATCATTCTCTGGCTGGGGGCCAAGGAATTGGCGGCTGGTCGCTTGTCTCTGGGTCAGGTCATGGCCTTACAGCTCTACATGGTCTCGCTGATTGAACCCATGTGGATGATTTCGGATGTTATTTTGACTTATCAGACGGGCAAGACCTCTTTTGCCAAGATTAAAGAGCTTTTGGAAACCAGCGATGGCTTGGAAGAGGATGGGCAGTTGACGGTGAGCACCCCGGAGGTCTATGCCTTTGACAACTACACCTTTTCCTACCCTCAGTCAGACCGCCTGGCCCTAGATGGCATCAACTGGACCTTGACCAAGGGGCAGACCGTTGGTATTGTTGGGAAAACAGGGTCTGGCAAGACGACTTTGATTCGTCAGTTTCTCCGTCAGTACCCTCTGGGAGGTGGGCGTTTTACCCTTAATGGCCGGCCAGTCACCGACTATCGGATAAGAGATCTGGAAGCCCAGCTCGGCTATGTTCCCCAAGAACACACCCTCTTTTCTAAGTCGGTCAAGGCCAACCTGCTAGTGGGCAAGCCTGAGGCGACGGCTGAGGAGCTGGACCAGGCCTTGGCGACGGCGGTCTTTGACCAAGACGTGGCCCAGATGTCCCAGGGCCTGGAGACCTTAATCGGGGAGAAGGGCGTGTCCATCTCAGGCGGGCAAAAGCAACGCCTGTCCATCGCTCGAGCCTTCTTACGCCAGCCAGAGGTCTTGATTTTGGATGATTCGCTGTCTGCGGTCGATGCCAAGACCGAGCAGGCCATTATCGACCATATCCAAGCCGAACGGGCAGGCAAGACCACGGTCATCGTGGCCCATCGCCTGTCAGCGGTCCATCATGCCGACTGGGTTCTGGTCATGGACGAGGGTCGAATTGTTCAAGAAGGACGACCAGACGACCTGCTGGCCCAAGGAGGCTGGTATGCTGACCAGTACAATCGCCAACAAGGACAGGAGGAGAGCTAATGAAAACCTTACGTGATTTAATCAAGGAAATCAAGCAGATTAAAGGCATCTTTTCCCTGGCCAGCTTGATTTACCTCCTGGGCATGCTCAGTAACCAGCTGGCCCCCCTCCACCTCAAAAACTTGGTGGACAGCCAGCTCAAGCCCCTGTCAGAAGGCCAGCCCTTTGACCAAGCAGCCCTTTTAGAGGGCTTGGGGGCTTACTTGCTCCTCTTGGTGGTGGCTGCTGGTCTGGGCTATTTGGCCAGTCGCCTGCTCAACCATTGTTCCAACAAGGTGATTGAGAACCTGCGAAATCGGGCCTATGCGGTCATGCAGGCCTTGCCCATTGCTTATTTTGATGACAAGCCAGCGGGAAAGATTGCCACTCGGATTGTCAACGATACGGAAACCTTGCGGACGGAATTTTACGATAATCTGGTCTTTGTGACCTTTAACCTGCTCAAATTGGTCCTGACCTACGGGATTATCTTTTGGGTCAATCCAGCAGTTGGCTTTGCCCTCCTGCCTCTTTTGCCGATTTTCTATGGCATCCAGTTTGTTTACAAAAAGCTGACGGATAAGCCGGTCAAGGATTATTTCGAGGCCAGAAGCCAGGTCAACAGCCAGGTCAACGAGGTCATGAACGGTATCGGCATCATTCAAGTCTTTGGCCAGCAAGACACGGCCTTAGCTGAGTTTGAAGAGACCATCGGCCAGATGCGACTGGCTGAAATCAAGCAGATGAAGGCCAATTCCTTGGCTGGTTGGCCCCTGACCGAATTCTTCCGAAATGCCGTGGTGGCTCTGGTTCTAGCCCTGGTTGGCTACCAGTTTGTGGCTGGTCAGAGCAACCTGTCGGTCGGTCAACTTTTTCTCTACCTCAATTATCTCTTGGACCTCTTTGACATCATGGGTCTCCTGACAAGACGATACCCCAACATCCAGCGGTCGCTGGAAACTGGCCGCAAGGTCTTTACCCTCTTGCAGGAAGAGGTGGAAGTTGATAAGGCTGACCAGCTGGTGGTTGACCAGGGTCGGGTGACCTTTGAACAGGTTGCCTTTGCCTACGAGGATGGCAAGGCCACCCTGTCTGACATCAACCTGACCGCGGAGCCAGGCCAGACCATTGCTCTGGTTGGCCACACGGGCTCAGGCAAGTCTTCCATGATGAACCTGCTTTATCGTTTTTATGACCCCAAGGCAGGTCAGATTTGCATCGATGGTCAGGACATCAGCCAGTTTTCACGGGAGAGCCTGCGGAGCCACATGGGGATTGTTCTCCAAGACCCTTATCTCTTTACGGGAACCATCGCCAGCAACGTCAGCATGAACCAGGAGGGGGCCAGGGATGAGGACATCAGAGCCGCCCTTGAAAAGGTTGGGGCTGGTCCCATGCTGGCCCGCCTTGAAAAAGGCATTCATGAGCCTGTGGTTGAAAAAGGGGCGGCCTTCTCCAGCGGGGAACGTCAGCTCATTGCCTTTGCTCGGACCCTCTTTGCCAATCCTAAACTCTTGATTTTAGATGAAGCGACCTCCCACATCGACACCGAGACCGAGGAGCTGATTCAGCAGGCCATGGCCGTCCTCAAGGAGGGCCGAACCACCTTTATCATCGCCCACCGCCTGTCCACCATCCAGCACGCTGACCAGATTTTGGTTCTGGATCAGGGACGGATTGTCGAGCGGGGCACCCACGACCAGCTCCTGGCCCAGGGCGGGATTTACGCCCGCATGCACCAGATTCAGCAGACCGTTTAGGAAGCTTTTATGGAAAAATGGTGTTATGGATTGGGACCCTGTGACGGTCAGGAACACCAAGGACGGGTGGTATCGGAAACACGGCAGAGCTACCAAATCGGTTTAGCCAGCGGAGAGCTGGTGACCGTCAAAAAAGCTTATGGAGACCCAGCCTATGTCGTGGGAGACCTTGTCCAACTGGCAGAAAGCAAGGGCTGACTAGTCATCGCAGACCTGCTGGTGCGGGAGCGGGTGGTCAAAAAGGCTGTCAACCAGAGCCTGAAAGACTATCGCAAAACAAGAGACAGCCAGTTCTTGGCCAGTAATGTTGACCAGCTCTTTATCCTGGTCGCCCTAGACCAGAATTTTTCCCTGTCCAAGCTGGAACGGTTTGTTCTAGTTTTTGACCAGGAGGGTCTGGAACTTCATGTTCTCTTGACCAAGAAAGATTTGTGTCCAGATGTGGACGAGCAGCTGGCACACTTGTCCAGTCTCTATCCTCAGATTGCCTTTACAGCCCTGAGCATCTTTGATGACCAGTCCCTTGCAACCTTTCAGCGTCAGCTCATTCCCCGAAAAATCGGGCTGATGATTGGTGCTTCGGGAGCGGGCAAGTCCAGTTTGCTCAATGCCCTGCTGGGGCGAGACCTGGAGCGGACTCAGGCGGTTAAGAAGAAGGATGGCAAGGGGCGGCACACCACTACGGGAACCACCCTCCATGTGTTAGAGGAGTTGGACTACTACTTGATTGATAGCCCGGGGTTTAAGGGGATTGACCGTCAGGAAGCGGTGGAGGTGGCCAGCTTGTTTGAGGATATTGTGGCCTTGGCTAAAGGGTGCAAGTTTTCGGACTGTCGGCACCTGACGGAGCCAGCCTGTGCGGTTAAGGTCGCGGTAGCCAGGGGTGACCTGGCCCAGGAAAAGTTGGACCGTTACCACTACCAAGAAGGAAAATACAAGGGCTTTTAAGAGCCCACAACAAAACCCACGATGGTCTTTCCATCGTGGGTTTTGGCTTGTTCTGGCTGGTTTTAGGTGGACGTTTCAGTGTCATAAGTGGGGCGAACCTTGTCTGGCTGGACTTCGTCTAACAGGTGCTGGATAAAACGTTCACCCATCTTGGACAGGTTAGCCTTGTCGTGCTTGATGTAAACCAAATCAATCTCCTCCTTGCTCTCCAGGGGAATGGAAACGATGTTGTCCCCGTTGAGGTTGCTGTTGAGGATACCGGTGGCGATGGTGTAGCCGTCCAGACCAATCAGCAGGTTAAAGAGGGTGGCCCGGTCGCTGACCACGATGGATTTTTTGTGGTCCAAGTGGGCAAACATCTCCTCGGCAAAGTAGAAGGAGTTGTGGATGCCCTGGTCATAGCTCAGGTAGGGGAACTCGGCCAGGTCTTCAAAGGTCACTTTTTTCTTCTTGGCCAGCGGATTGCTCTTGCTGACAAAGATATGAGGGTGGGCCTTGAAGAGGGGAACAGCCGTCAAACGATTGTCATCAAAGAGCTTGGTCAGGACGTCTCGGTTGTAGGTGCTCAGGAAGAGGACCCCAATCTCGCTGCGGAAGTTTTTGACATCGTCGATGATTTCCCAGGTTCTGGTTTCCCGCAAAAAGAGCTCGTACTGGGTCATGTCAGCCCCCTTGAGCAGGGAGACGAAGGCATTGACCACAAAGGCGTAGTGCTGGGCAGACACGCTGAAAAGTTCTCGGCTGGCCCCCTTGTTCTTGTAACGCTCCTCCAGAAGGGCGGTCTGCTCAACCACCTGACGGGCATAGGAAAGGAACTCAACCCCGTCCTTGGTCAGGGTGATGCCCTTGGGATTACGGATAAAGATGGTGATGCCCATCTCCCTTTCTAAATCCCGAACAGCATTAGACAGGCTGGGCTGGGTGATAAAGAGTTGCTTGGAGGCCTCATTCATGGAGCCTGTTTCGACAATTTTGATGATGTAGTGGAGTTGTTGGATACGCATACCCTTATTTTATCACAAATTCTTCACAAACGAAACGCAAAAGACCAGACGTCCACGCCGTAGGCATGAAGAAAATGCATGCAACCATTTTCTAGTTGCATGCATTTTTTCAGGAATTTTCTTGAAAACACTTCGATAATAGGTACTATTCTATTAATCTCATGAAAATTATACCAAAATTTTCATCTAAAAAGTGCAACACTTCTCTGAAAAATTGTTTTCTGAAATCGTCGTTTTCTTCATGAATTTGTCCTACCAGACGTCAAATCTGGTCTTGCTTGTTTTTTTTGGAAAATAGCAGAGCAGCTCAGCTATTTCCCAAAAGAAAATCCTTAGAGACTCAGGTCATCGACAGCGTCCAGGTAGGCCTTGGCTGCCGCCACGGTTCCCTCAAGGGCACCAGGTTCAAATGGTGACTGGAGCTTGGCCGCCGCTACGACTTGCAGGAAGGTCTTACTGCCGCCCAGGTCGCAGATGTGGAGGTAGTCGGCCCAGGCTGTTGGGTCATGGTCAATCTGAGTCCGTTTCCAGAATTGGAGGGCACAGACTTGGGCCAGAGTATAGTCGATGTAGTAGAAGGGCGAGCTAAAGAGGTGGCCTTGGGCAAACCAGAAGAGGGCATCGTCTTGCGGGCGGTCTGGCAGGTAGAGGTCACGCAGGCGGGTCCAAGTGGCCCGACGCTCTGCAGCAGTCATGGTCGGGTTCTCGTAAACCTCATGCTGGAAGTGGTCCACCAAGACCCCGTAAGGCAAGAAGAGCAGGGTGCTAGCCAGGTGGCTGAACTTGTACTTGGCCGTTTGGTCACCGAAGAAGCCGTCCATGTAAGGCCAGGTGATGAATTCCATGGACATGGAGTGGATTTCACAGGTTTCGTAGGTTGGCCAGAGAACCTCAACCGGCTTGATCCAGCGGGAACGGTAAACCTGGAAGGCGTGACCAGCCTCGTGGGTCAAGACATCAATATCGCCGCTGGTGCCGTTGAAATTAGAGAAGATAAATGGGCTCTTGTAGTCAGGGATGTAGGTGCAGTAGCCACCGCTGTTTTTACCGGTTTTAGCCACCAAATCCAAGAGGTCCTTGTCCACCATGAAGTCGAAGAATTCGCCAGTTTCAGGTGACAAGTCTCGGTACATGTGTTGGGCGTGAGCGATAATGTCATCGTAGCTGCCCTGAGGTTTGGCATTGCCGTTTGGAAACTCAAAGGCAAAATCGTGGGCCTCCAGCTTGTCCACGCCAATCCGCTTGGCCTGACGGTTGCGAAGCTCCTGAACCACAGGCACCACGTGCTTGAGGATTTCCTCACGATAGACCTTTACCATGTCACGGTTGTAGTCCAAACGGTTCATGGCCAGGTAGCCGTATTCCACATAGTCCTTGAAGCCCAGCGTGGTCGCAATCTCGTGGCGAACCTTGACCATATCGTCGTAGATGCGGTCAAACTCGGCTTGGTTGTCTTGGAAAAAGGCTGCGCGGGTCTCAGTTGCCTCCTTGCGGACCTGACGGTCGGTGTCCTCATAGAAAGGAATCAGCTGCGGCAGGTTATAGGTTTGGCCTTGGAAGTCCAGTTTAGCAGAAGCAATCAGCTTGCTGTACTGGTCCTGGAGCTCATTTTCTTTTTGCAACAGAGGGATGATCTCAGAAGAGAAAATCTTGGCCTTGTTTTCGGCCAGCATGAAGAAGGTTTCAGGCAGGATGTCTGAAAACTCAGCACGGAAAGGGCTGGCCAAGATGGCCTTGTAGGCCTCGTTGGTCACTTCGCTAAAAAGGGGACCGAATTCGTTCCAGAACTTGGTTTCCTCGTTGTAGAACTCGTCGTTCATGTCGATGGAGTGGCGGATGCTCCAGAGGGTGTTGTGGGTTTGGATGGTGTTTTCAGCCGTCACGATGGCTTCAACCGCGGCCTTGGCGGTCTCAGCGTCAGCGGCCTTGGCCACCTGAGCAATCAAGTCAGTCAACTGGGCCTTGTGAGCCTCGTAGTCTGGACGGGTATAGGTGTAGTCAGTAAATGTCATAAGGAATCCTTTCTTGCTTAAACTGCCTTTATTATAGCTTGTTTTGTGGCAAATGGCAAGGTTTTCATGTTTTTCAGTTGGTTTATTGACTAGCTTGGCTTGATGTTCAGCTCTGCCATTGCCCCAAAAAACCAGCCAAAATCCTTGCCTTTCCAAAGACTTTAGGTTAGACTAGCTTGAACCTTTTAGAAAATGGAGAATCAAGATGGTAAAAGCACTTGAATTGTATTTGGTGACTGATGGTAACGGCCTTGAGGCTGTTGAGTTTTATAAGGATGTTTTTGAGGCGGAGTTGGTGGCCTGCACGACCTTTGGTCAGGCCATTCCTGGCACACCTGAGGAAGACAAAGACAAGGTCCTCAACGCCAACCTCAACATCGGTGGCATCCGCCTGCAACTGTCTGACAATGGTTCGGGCCATGCTTATGCCCAAGGCACCAACATGACGGCCTGCATCCAGGTGGAGACCGCAGAAGAAGCGGCAGCCATTTTTGGCAAGCTGGAGCAGGACGCCCAGCGGATCGACCTGCCTTTGGGGGAGACCCCTTGGAGCCCGGCCTACGGCATCGTGGTAGACAAGTTCGGTATGACCTGGCAGGTCAACACCGACATCCCAGGCTTTGTGTCTGATAACGTTCAGTTTTAGTCCTTATGCGGGGAAATAGCAGAGCTATTCCCTGCTTTTTTCATCTTTTTTTAGTAAACTAGAGAAAAAACAAGCGGAGGTTGCTCATGGTTAAGGGATTGTTGGTCATGGATGTGGACAGCACACTCATTCAGGAAGAAGTCATTGATTTATTGGGAGAAGCGGCTGGTTTCGGTTCAGAAATCGCAGCCATCACCGAGCGAGCCATGAATGGGGAATTGGATTTTGAGGCCGCTCTGGCTGAGCGGGTCGCCCTCCTGAAAGGTCTTCCTGTCAGCATCTTTGACCAGGTTACGGAACAAATCCATTTTCATCTGGGAGCAAAGGCTTTAGTTGACGAGCTTCATGCCCGTGGTTACAAGGTCGGGGTGGTGTCAGGTGGTTTCCATGAGACCGTGGACCGTTTGGCTGACCAGCTGGGATTAGACTACACCAAGGCCAACCGGCTCGAAGTGGCAGACGGTGTCCTGACGGGTCGGACGGTCGGAGACATTGTGACCAAGGAGACCAAGGTGGCCAAGCTCAAGGAATGGGCAGCTGAAAACGGACTTGACCTCTCCCAAACCATTGCCATGGGTGACGGGGCCAACGACCTGCCCATGATTCAAACAGCTGGTCTGGGTGTGGCCTTCTGTGCTAAACCTGTGGTGCGTGAGCAGGCCCCCCACCAAATTAACGAGCCAAACCTCTATAAGTTGATGGAGTTGTTGGAGAACGACTGATGAATGGCATGTCTGTCCTAAAATCAATTTCAGGGACACGTTATGAGATGTATTGGGCACCGGTGACCCCAGAGTTGACCTTTCCAAACCCTAGTCAGGAAGAATTGGAGACAAAGTGGGGACTAGTTGTTATTGATTTATCGTGGGTCGTCGAAGACCCTCGGCCAAAGCATTTACGGGCCAAGCCATTGGGGTATGACTTGAAACCGCCCTATGAGATTGTTACCTATCCAAGACTTGATGGAAAGTTATACGACAAGACGTTTCCCCTTGTGAAATGTCGGAGTTTTGTTCGGGAAATCCATGAATTGGGTTTGATGCGTGATGATGGAAAGAAAGGCGACCGCTATTGGTGGGCGTCTGGCTAGTAAAAAAGGGTTGAGCTGGTACTCAATCCTTTTCGTCTAAAAATCGTCGCCGTAAGGTCTCTTCATGCCTTGGAATCAGTTTGTTGGCAGCCATAAAGTCAGCTAAGTCATCTGGTTTGATCCAACGGTAGTCGCTGGTTTCTTCCACTTGAAGCTGGACAGAAGCTTTGTCTTGATTGGTTCTGGCTCGGAAAATCTTGAAGTAGCACTGGTGTTCCTCATTGATGAAGCTGTCAAAGAGGTCTAGTTGGCTCAGTTCCAAACCCGTTTCTTCCAAGACCTCCCGCTTGATGGCCTGCTCTGCCATTTCCCCAAAGAGGGCAGAACCGCCGGCCGAGCACTCCCAATGGTTGGCGTAGCTGGCCTTGGTGCTGGCCCGCTGGACAAGGAGCAGGTCGCCGTCGGTGTGCTGAATCATGGCCTCAACGACCAGATGGTAGTGGCCGGCAGGGATGGGCTGGTCACGGTAGAGGACCAGGTCGGTCAAGCTGCCGTCAGCACGGTAAGCGTTCCATTGTTCAGTCATGTGTTATCCTTTCGGTCCTTATTTCGGTTATAAGTCAAGTGCTACTCCTGGAATGTGTCGATTTATGGTAGGGTTTGCAATTTTAGAGCAGTTCATTTAGAATAGGAGGTAGATGTCTGATAGTTGAATTGAGGTGATAAAATGACAGTAGAGCTTAAGAATAATCTGGACCCAGCAGTACAAGCTTTTTTTAAGACGGTTTTTGACCAACAGTACCTGGAAACATTTGGTCAACCGAATGACAAGTCACAAAATGGTCCCTTGGTTTTCACCATTTCAGAAGATGGGCAATTGATGGCTGCGATGTCTTGTGACCGTGCTTATGATGCCATTAAAATCAAGGATTTGGCTGTTAAAACGGAGCTGCAGCAATCAGGATTGGGGAGCCGTTTACTCGAACAGTTGAAAGAGTATGCTAGCGACAACGGCGTCACGCAACTTATCTTGACGACACGGTCCTATCAAGCCAAGGACTTCTATATCAAGCATGGCTTTCAGGTTTTTGGCCAGTTGGACCAGATGCCCTTTCCAGGAGTTAAGACCTATTACATGGTCTGTCCCGTAAGGACTTAACCAAAGAGTTTCTGCCAGAAGGATTTTTTCTGGCTTTTTTCTTCCTTGGGGGCCAATAGCTGAGCAAAGACCCTGTTGACATCTGGGTCAGCGACCTCAACTGCCTCTTGGGCGTGGACGATGAGGCCGTAGGGGGATCTAGCCTTGTCCTCAGCCACGATGGTGGCCGTGATGCCCAGGTCCTGGGCCGTTTTCAGGTAGGTCATGCTGACTTTCTGGTCCAGAAGGTCAGATAGCTTGACCTGGAGGTCAGGGTGGTTGGCCAGTAAGGTTTCTAACATAGTGGGAAAAGCTGTCTGGATGGCTGGTTTTGCAGCGTCAGCCAGGCTTATGGACAGGATGACCCGCTCGGCCAATGTTCCCAAATAACGGCGGTGCTGGTCGGGGTTGAAACGACGCTCGCCAGCTGCCGCCTCCAAGAGTTTTTTATCAATTGTCATGGTGTCTCCTTTGTCCCTATTATAGCCTAAATTGAAAAAAATTTGGGGAAGAAAGATTTTAATTTGCCTATTTTCTAAAATTATGCTAAGATAAAAAGGTAACAAATTAAACTCATAAGGAGAGTACTAATGTCAATTATTACTGATGTTTACGCTCGCGAAGTCTTGGACTCACGCGGTAACCCAACCCTCGAGGTTGAAGTTTACACCGAATCAGGTGCTTTCGGTCGTGGTATGGTGCCTTCAGGTGCCTCTACTGGTGAGCACGAAGCGGTTGAGCTCCGTGACGGCGACAAGTCTCGCTACCTTGGTCTTGGTACCCAAAAAGCGGTTGACAACGTGAACAACGTGATTGCTGAAGCCATCATCGGTTTCGACGTGCGTGACCAACAAGGTATCGACCGTGCTATGATTGCTTTGGACGGTACACCTAACAAAGGTAAACTTGGTGCTAACGCTATCCTTGGTGTGTCTATCGCCGTTGCTCGTGCAGCTGCTGATTACCTTGAAGTGCCACTTTACAACTACCTTGGCGGTTTCAACGCTAAAGTTCTTCCAACTCCAATGATGAACATCGTTAACGGTGGTTCTCACTCTGACGCACCAATCGCTTTCCAAGAGTTCATGATCATGCCAGTTGGTGCACCAACTTTCAAAGAAGGTCTTCGTTGGGGTGCTGAAGTTTTCCACGCCCTTAAGAAAATCCTTAAAGCTCGTGGTTTGGTAACAGCTGTTGGTGACGAAGGTGGTTTCGCTCCTAAGTTTGAAGGAACTGAGGACGGTGTAGAAACTATCCTTGCTGCCATCGAAGCTGCTGGTTACGAAGCTGGCGAAAACGGCATCATGATCGGTTTCGACTGCGCGTCATCAGAATTCTACGACAAAGAGCGTGGCGTTTACGACTACACCAAATTCGAAGGCGAAGGTGCTGCTGTTCGTACATCTGCTGAGCAAGTTGACTACCTTGAAGAGTTGGTTAACAAGTACCCAATTATCACTATCGAAGACGGTATGGATGAAAACGACTGGGATGGTTGGAAAGCCCTCACTGAGCGTCTTGGCAACCGTGTTCAGTTGGTTGGTGACGACTTCTTCGTAACCAACACTGAGTACCTTGCTCGTGGTATCCAAGAAGGTGCTGCTAACTCAATCCTTATCAAAGTTAACCAAATCGGTACGCTTACTGAGACTTTCGAAGCGATCGAAATGGCTAAAGAAGCTGGTTACACTGCCGTTGTTTCTCACCGTTCAGGTGAAACTGAAGATTCAACCATCGCTGACATCGCTGTTGCGACTAACGCTGGTCAAATCAAGACAGGTTCATTGTCACGTACTGACCGTGTGGCTAAGTACAACCAATTGCTTCGCATCGAAGACCAATTGGGCGACGTTGCAGCTTACAAAGGTTTGAAATCATTCTACAACCTTAAAAAATAAGATATAAGGGTTCAAGCCTACTATCAAAAGCGTTTAGAGGTACTTCTCTAAACGCTTTTTTGTTGTGTTGCAATAGATTTTATAGGTATATTAGAACCAGGCTGATCTTGTCAACCTGGTTTTTAAATGCTAATCTTGGAAGAATCGGTTAAAGGCTTTTTCCTGGCCAATGGTCGTGTTCATGCCGTGACCTGGGTAAACCGTGTAGTGGTCTGGCAGGGTGAAGAGCTGGGTCTTGATGCCTGAAATCAGGCTGTCGAAATCGCTGGTCGGCAAGTCAGCTCGGCCGATTGTTCCCTTAAAGAGGGCATCACCTGTGATGACGGCCTCTTCCTCCTGAAAAACAAAGGAAACGCCGCCGATGGAATGGCCTGGGGTCGGTCGAACCTCGAATCGGAAACCAGCCAAATCGTAAGTTTGGTGCTCGACAAAGTGATGGTCGGCAGGTCGGATGATGACGTCAGCCATGTCATCGTGGCGGGCTAAGCCAGAGAGGTTGTCTGTCGGCGTGTAGAGCCAGCTGGCCTCGTGCTCGGAGACGTAGACTGGTGGTTGACCAAACTGGTCCCGAACCACATCCACACTCATGATGTGGTCGTAGTGGGTGTGGGTCAAAAGGATGGCTGCCACAGGCTTACCAATCTTGGTCAGGGTCTCGACGATTTTGTCGCTGTCGCTTCCTGGGTCGATGACCAGAACAGCCTGGTCATTGGTCAAAAAATAGGTGTTTTCACCGGCCACGGTGTTGAGTAATTTTAGAATGTCCATAGACCTAGTCTAACAAAGTCTGTTGAAATTAGCAAAGAAATAATATTTTCAATATTTTCAGATAATTATCTGGAAATTTATCTTTTTTTGTGGTAAACTAGGTAAAAGTTTTCATTTAGGAGGTTTTAAGATGACTGTACAAAATTTTGTCTTGGTATCCCCTCATTTTCCGACCAACTTTGAGCCCTTTGCCAATCGGCTCAAGCAGGCTGGCATTCGAGCCTTGGGGGTTGCGGATGTGGCTTACGAGGACCTGTCTCAGGGCTTGCGGGATAACCTGACTGAGTATTACCGTGTGGATAACATGGAGGACTACGATCAGGTTTATCGAGCAGTGGCTTATTTTGCTCACAAGTACGGTCGAATTGACCGCATCGAGTCCCACAATGAGCACTGGTTGGAGTTGGATGCCAAGTTACGGACAGATTTTAACGTGACAGGCTACAAAACAGCAGACATGCTGGCCATCAAGACCAAGGCCCAGATGAAAGAAGTCTTTCGTCAGGCTGGTTTCGATGTTGCCAAGGGGCGGGTCTTTACCAGCCCAGCCGATGCTAGGGCCTTGGCCAAGGAATTGGGCTTCCCAATCATTGTCAAACCCAACTCAGGTGTAGGGGCATCGGATACCTATAAGTTCAAGACTGCCCAGGAACTGGAAGACTTCTTTGGCTATGCCAATCCGACGGTAGAATACATCATGGAGGAGTTTGTTGACGGGGACGTCATCACCTTTGATGGCCTTTGTGATCGTGATGGCCAGGTGGTTTTCTATGACGGCCTGTCCTACTCAGACGTGGTGCTCAACATGGTGACCCAGGACAAGGACATGTTCATGTACGTTGGTCAGGAACTACCAGCAGATTTGGTGGCCATGGGTCAAGCCTGCGTAGAGGCCTTTGGCATTAAGGAACGCTTTTTCCACTTTGAGTTTTTCCGCAAAAAGGCTACTGGTGAGCTCCTGCCCTTGGAAATCAATTGCCGTCCGCCAGGCGGGGCAACCATTGACCTCTGGAACTACGCTAACGACTTTGATATTTTCCAAGAGTATGTCAATATTGTCCAGGGCAAACCTTTTTCTGCCCAAGTCAGCAGGTCCTATATCTGTGGCTACCTGTCTAGGAAGGGCAATCAGAACTACGCTCATAGCCTTGATGACATTAAATCCAAGTTTGGTCCAGCCATCATTTCGATCCAAGAGGTTCCAGCCGTCTTTTCAAAAATCATGGGTCAGATTGGCCTGGTGATTCGTGGCAAGACCCTGGCTGATTTGCAGGCCATCATCGCTTATAGTCAAGAAAAGAAATAGGAGTAACAGATGCATTTTGAACGACGCAGCCACTGGAGTGGCAACCTGGGCCGGGAAATGGCCTTCAACGTCTATGGCCATGCGGGTAAGCCAGTCATTGTCTTTCCCTCATCTGGCGGTAGCCAAAACGAATACGGCGATTTTGGCATGATTGAGGCCTGCCAGGACTTTATCGACCGTGGCTTGCTCCGCTTTTATACCCCTGACTCGGTGGATAGCGAGTCTTGGCTTCATCTTTATAAGTCTGCTCATGACAAGGCAGCTGCTCACGAGGCTTATGACCGTTATATCGTTAGCGAATTGGTGCCGCTGATTCGCCATGAAACGGGATGGACAGGTGGCCTAGTGGCCACAGGTTGTTCTATGGGAGGCTACCACACCATGAACTTTGCCCTACGTCACCCAGACCTCTTTGACGTGGCTGTGGCCCTGTCAGGTGTCTATGATGTCCGTTTTTTCACAGGAGATTTTCATGGGGAGGAACAGGCCTACTACAACTCGCCCATTGACTACCTCTGGAATCAGACGGACAGTTGGTTCCTCGACCGCTACCGTCAAAACCGCTACATTGTGGCTGTTGGTCAAGGGGCTTGGGAAGAACCCCACATTCACGACACCCGACGCCTACAAGAGGCCTTTGCGGCCAAGGGCATTCCAGGTTGGTTCGACTTCTGGGGCCATGACGTGGCCCACGATTGGGACTGGTGGCGCCAGCAGATGCCTTTCTTCCTGCGTCAGCTGGAGCAAGAGGGCCGTTTGTATTAATTTGTTGAAAATAGCTCAGCTGTCACCTTGTGCAGCTGAGTTTTTCTGATTTAGGGTAGAAAAAAAGAGGCTGGGACTTGGTCCAGACCTCGTTAGTCTTTTCTCATGAGTTAAACGTGCCGCAGTGGTTGAGTGCTTCAAGGTGTGTCGGCCTTGAAGGTGAGAAATCCTGGTTTTTTCTTTGCAACTCGACCCTTTCTTTGCTGATTTCATTAGCTATTACAGCTCTTATGACTGTTGCGAGCTCAATTCGTCACCTCAAACAGCCGTTTCCCAACAGGTGGTGGGAGTGAAACAGGCTAGTGGACTGTTTCAGCCCCAACCGTAAACATTAGAGAGGCGAGGGAAAATCGAAACCAGCAGGTTAGCGATTGGGCCCCACTTACTGGTTCTAGTCTTTGAGGGTGAATTGGAGGAACTCCAGGAAATGATCGGCCCAATGTTTTTCATGGTGGATTTCATTGGCCATGATGTGGAGGTCGATGTTGTCCACATCAAGACCTGTCCGGATCAGGGACTGGTAGTAACGCAGGCTACAATCAATGTAGGCCTGGTTGAGGTTGGAAATAAAGAGCTCATCAATCTCATCCCCCTCATTGGTCCCTACTTGGATAAAGACCTTGCTGGCGGGATGAAGGGGATGGCTGTTACAGAAGCGGAGGAAATCCCGCTCACTGAACCAAGAGGCCAGAGAGAAGACGCCCAGATTGCCAAAGACCTCTGGGTAGGCAGCTCCCATGTAGGCGGTGATGATGCCGCCCATTGAAGAGCCTGCAAGCAGGGTATGCTCTCGGTCAGGCTTGGTTCGGTAGGTCTGGTCGATGAAGGGTTTAACAATATTAACCACCCAGTCCCCGTAGGCCATGCCGTCACCACCGACACTGGCCGTCTCAGGGGTTTTGCCCACATCAGTCATCCAAGGGGCGTATTCGTGGAGGCGATTTTCCCCAGCGTTGTCAATACCGACCACAATGACCTTAGGCAGGTGGCGGTTGTTTTTCAGGGTCGGAATGACCTTCCAGGAATGGCCTGAGAAGGCCTCCTTGCTGTAAAAGACATTTTGACCATCGTGCATGTAGAGAACGGGATAACTCGCCCAGTCTTCCTTGTCGTAGTCTTTGGGCAGGAGAACTCGAATCCGACGCTCTTCGTTATAATAAGGAACGGTCAGGACATGTTCGTCCATCTTGAGGTAGTAGTTGTTGAGTTTGGTTGGTAACATAAGTCCTCCTCAGGTGTTTTCCCTATTATACCATAAGGAGACAGTGGTGTGAGCTAAAATCTTGTTTGTTATGGAAAAAAGTTGTAAACTAAAGAAAAGATTAAAGGAGGTTTTCAGATGACTGAAAAACACCGTAAGGATTTAGAAGCCAACGCTCTTCTCTTGGATGTCCGCACTGCAGAACTCTATGCTCAAGGCCACATTGATGGCAGCCAGAGCCTGCCTTTAGAGGACTTGGCGACCGCTGAGTTGCCTGAGGACAAGGACCAACCCATCTATGTGCATTGCCGCCTGGGTGTTAAGTCCAAGGAAGCCAAAAGCATTTTGGAAGAAAAAGGCTACACTAATGTTGTCGATTTGGGCAGCATTGACGACATGAAAGAGCGTGGTTTTGACTACGTCGAGGGTCAATAGCAGAGCTATTAAGCAGGTTGGAAGAGGTTTCCAGCCTTTTTTGCTGGTCAGCTCGGCTATTTTCCCAAGAACTTGCCCAAAGGGCCTTATCGTGATATGATAGAGAAAAGCAGTTAGAGGAGGCGTTTTATGTTACATCCAGACCGTTTAGGGGTTTTTATCTACCTTTACTATAATCGTGAAGCCAGAAAGCTCAATAAGTTCGGAGATTTTCACTATCATTCTAAGCAGGGCCGCTATGTGTTGCTTTACGTCGACCGTGAAGAGGTAGAGGAGACTGTCAAGCAGCTCAAACAACTCAAGTTTGTCAAGGAGGTCAAGGTTTCTCTTCTGGATGAGATTGATCGGGATTTTGTGGGAAGTCTTCAGCGGTAAAAATTTTTAGAAAATTTGTAAAAAAAGTAGGTCATATGGGTTGACAATTTTCTGATAATTCTGTATCATTGATAACATACCACGTTAGCAGTGGTTTTTCAGAAAAAGTAAATGAATTTCTGAAAAGAAAATATAGAACGATTTGAGGAGATTTCCCATGAAAAAAACATTGACCTACGCAGCTTATACCCTTTTCAGTGCCGCTGTCTTGACTGCCTGTGGTGCTGCCCCGTCAGCAGCTCCAGCTGGTTCTGCTAATGCCGCTGGTACAGAAGTGACGGAGACTATCAAACTTGGTTACAACTTGGAGCTTTCAGGTGCCGTAGCAGCTTACGGTGCTGCTGAGAAAAACGGTGCTGACCTGGCGGTTGAGATGATTAACGAAGCTGGTGGTGTCGACGGTAAGAAAATCGAAGTTGTTTCTAAAGATAACAAGTCTGAAACAGCTGAAGCAGCTACTGTTGCAACCAGCTTGGCCACTCAAGACAAGGTTGTTGCCGTAGTTGGTCCTGCAACATCAGGTGCGGTGGATGCCGCTGCACCAAACGTGACTGCTGCTGGTGTGCCACTGGTAACTCCTTCTGGTACCAAGGACAGCTTGACGGTTAACGCTGATGGAAGTGCTAAAGAGTACATTTTCCGTGCCACCTTCCAAGACAGCTTCCAAGGTCAAGTCTTGGCCCAGTATGCTGATAACACCTTGTCAGCTAAGAAGGTTGTCCTTTACTACGATGCCTCAAGTGACTATGCTAAGGGTATCGCAGACACCTTCAAAGCGACTTACAAGGGTGAAATCCTTGCGGAAGAAACCTTCCAATCAGGTGACAAGGACTTCCAAGCTGCCTTGACCAAGCTCAAAGATAAAGGTTTCGATGCCATCGTTATGCCAGGTTACTACACTGAGACTGGTTTGATCACTAAGCAAGCCCGTGAGATGGGGATCGACAAGCCAATCCTTGGTCCTGACGGATTTGCTGACGCTAAGTTCATCGAATCAGCTGGTGCGGCTAACACCAACAATGTCTTCTACGTTTCTGGTTACTCAACCAAGGTTGAGCTTTCTGACCAAGCTAAGGCCTTCGTTGAGGCTTACAAGAAGAAATACGGTGAAGAGCCAAACATGTTTGCAGCCCTTGCTTATGACTCTGTTAACATGATTGCTGAAGCAGCTAAGGGTGCCAAATCGTCTCAAGAAGTGGCAGCTAACTTGGCTAAGTTGGCGGACTTTGCCGGTGTAACTGGTAAGATGACCATCGATGAGAAACACAACCCAGTTAAATCAGCTATCATGGTTGGTTTGAAAGACGGTAAAGAAGAAACTGCCGAAGTGGTTGAGGTTAAATAAGCTGATTAAGTCAGTATGACCATAAGATAAAGATTCTAAGAGGCTGGAGCTGACATCCAGCCTCTTAGCTGGTATAATAGTAAAGTTAGCTCTAGCTGATTTGTCAGTCTTTTCTGAAAAGACTGACCAGCTGGGCTATGACCAAAAAAATAGAAAGATTGGTGACTTATGCTCCAACAACTTGTCAACGGGCTGATTCTGGGATCGGTTTACGCCCTTCTGGCCCTGGGTTACACCATGGTTTACGGGATTATCCGCCTGATTAACTTCGCCCACGGTGACCTCTACATGATGGGGGCCTTTATCGGCTACTATCTGATCAACCAGCTCAAGCTCAATTTCTTTGTGGCCCTGATTTTGGCCATGGCCCTGACGGCAGCTATCGGGGTTCTGATTGAGTTTCTGGCCTACCGTCCTCTGAGAAATTCCACCAAGATTGCGGCTCTGATTACCGCTATCGGGGTGTCCTTCTTCCTGGAGTACGGCATGGTTTACCTCTTCTCAGCCAATGTGCGGGCTTTCCCGCAGGCTTTGGAGACGGTTAAGTATGACCTGGGCCTCTTCTCCATTACCAACGTTCAGCTGACCATTCTGGGGGTTTCTTTGGCCCTCATGGTCCTCTTGCAGTTCATCGTTAAGAAGACCAAGATGGGTAAGGCCATGCGGGCCGTTTCGGTGGATAGCGATGCCGCTCAGCTCATGGGGATTAACGTTAACTCGACCATCAGCTTTACCTTCGCTCTGGGTTCTGCCCTGGCAGGTGCAGCTGGTGTCCTGATTGGCCTTTACTACAATTCCATTGACCCGCTGATGGGCATGGTGCCTGGGGTTAAGGCCTTCGTAGCAGCCGTTCTGGGCGGTATCGGGATTATCCCTGGTGCGGCTCTGGGTGGCTTCATCATCGGTCTCTTGGAAACCTTCTCTGTTTCCATCGGTCTATCTAGCTACCGGGATGCGGTGGTTTACGGCATCTTGATTTTGATTCTCCTGGTTCGACCAGCGGGTATCCTTGGTAAAAATGTGAAGGAGAAGGTGTAAGATGAAAAAAAATCTTAAAGTCAACCTGATTTGGTTGGGTCTGATTATCGGCCTTTTCGTCATTATTCAGGCCTTGGCAGCCAGCGGTGTTCTGGGGATTTACCACTTGCAGATTCTGATGGGAATTGGGATTTCCATGATCATGGCTCTGGGAACCAACTTGATTCTTGGTTTCTCTGGTCAATTCTCTCTGGGTCAGGCTGGTTTTATGGCCATCGGTGCCTATACGACAGCTATTCTGACCCGCTCCATGCCAACCTATGCTGGTTACTACCTGTCCATGTTGGTTGGGATGATTGTTGCTGGTCTGGTGGCCTTGGCAGTTGGTATCCCAACCTTGCGGTTGAAGGGTGACTATCTGGCCATTGCGACCCTGGGTGTGGCGGAGATTATCCGTATTGCCATCATCAACGGTGGCAGCCTGACCAACGGTGCGGCTGGTATTTCTGGGGTTCTGCCCTACACCAGCTGGCAGACGGTCTTTGTGGCTGTGGTTCTGATTACCGTTTTGGTCATGAACTTCCTGAGAAGCCCTATGGGGCGTGAGGTCATCTCAGTTCGTGAGGACGAGATTGCGGCCGAATCGATGGGGGTCAACACCACCAAAATCAAGGTCATCACCTTTGTGATTGCGGCCATGACGGCTTCCGTTGCTGGTTCGCTCTATGTGGGCTACATCGGGACCATCGTTCCTAAGGACTTCAGCGTCCTGCGGTCCATCGAGTACTTGATTGTGGCGGTATTTGGCGGTCTGGGTTCCATGACTGGTACCATGGTATCGGCTGGGGTTCTGGGCACGCTCAACATGTTCCTCCAAAGTGTCTCTGACCTGCGGATGATTATTTACTCTTTGGCCTTGATTCTTGTCATGGTCTTCCGTCCAGGCGGTCTTCTGGGGACCAAAGAGTTGCAGCTCAGCTCATTTTTCAAGAAAAAGGAGGGCAAGTAGATGGCACTCTTAGAGGTTAAAAACCTAACTAAACATTTCGGTGGTCTGACCGCTGTCGGCGATGTGACCATGGAGCTCCATGAGGGCGAGCTGGTCGGCTTGATTGGCCCTAACGGGGCGGGTAAGACCACGCTCTTTAACCTCCTGACGGGCGTTTATGAGCCTAGTGAGGGCACGGTCACGCTTGACGGGACGGTGTTAAATGGCAAAGCACCTTATACCATTGCCAGCCTTGGTCTGTCTCGGACCTTCCAAAACATCCGTCTCTTTAAGAACATGACCGTTTTGGAAAATGTTCTGATCGGTCTGGGCAACCAGACCAAGCCTCACCTGCTGGCATCCTTCCTGCGTCTGCCAAAGTTTTACAGCCATGAAGCAGAGCTGAAAGAAGAAGCTCTCAAACTCTTGGCCATCTTTGGTCTGGACACGGATGCGGATACCCTGGCTAAGAACCTGCCTTACGGCCAGCAACGCCGTCTGGAAATCGTTCGAGCCCTGGCCACCAAGCCTAAGATTCTCTTCTTGGACGAGCCAGCGGCAGGTATGAACCCTCAGGAAACGGCTGAATTGACCGCTCTGATTCGTCAAATCAAGGACCAGTTCGGCATCACCATCATCCTGATTGAGCACGACATGAGCCTGGTTATGGAAGTCACCGAGCGGATTTATGTGCTGGAATACGGCCGCTTGATTGCCCACGGCACGCCAGAGGAAATCAAGGTCAATAAACGTGTTATCGAAGCCTATCTGGGAGGTGAAGCCTAATGTCTATGTTGAAAGTTGACAACCTATCTGTCCAGTACGGCGTTATCGAGGCCGTTAAGGACGTCTCCTTCCATGTTAACGAGGGAGAAGTCGTGACCCTTATCGGTGCCAACGGTGCTGGTAAGACCTCTATCCTGCGGACCATCTCTGGTCTGGTTCGCCCAAGTTCAGGAACCATTTCTTATTTGGGCAATGAAATCCAAAAAGTTCCTGCTCGTAAAATCGTGGCAGACGGTCTGGCTCAGGTGCCAGAAGGCCGTCACGTCTTTGCCGGTCTGACCGTTATGGAAAACCTGGAAATGGGTGCCTTCCTCAAGAACAACCGTGAGGAAAACCAGGCAAACCTGAAAAAAATCTTCGCCCGCTTCCCACGTTTGGAAGAGCGGAAGAACCAGGACGCCGCCACCCTGTCAGGTGGTGAGCAGCAGATGTTGGCCATGGGGCGGGCTCTCATGAGCCAGCCTAAGCTCTTGCTCCTTGACGAGCCGTCTATGGGTCTGGCACCGATTTTCATCCAGGAAATCTTTGACATCATCCAAGACATCCAAAAACAAGGGACAACTGTTCTCCTCATTGAGCAGAATGCTAACAAGGCCCTCTCCATCGCTGACCGTGGTTATGTTTTGGAAACAGGAAAAATCGTTCTGTCTGGTACAGGACAAGAGCTCCTGGCCTCTGATGAAGTAAGGAAAGCCTATCTGGGTGGATAAAATGTGACTGGCGTCACATTTTATGGTATAGAAATAGGAAGCAGTCGGTTGCCGACTGCTTTTTCCTTGCAAGGCTGACGCCTCGTTTTATTGTCTGTGAATCAGAAGTCGCGGCAGCGACTTTTCTGTTTATGCGACTAAATGTCGCGTTTTAGGTGACGAAATGAGAACCGCCGGTAGGCGGTTTTCTTTATCCTGTGATTGACGTCACATTTTATTGTCTGTCGATAGAATGTCGCGGTAGCAATTTTTCTTCTTAACATAGTACAGAGTACGATTTTAGTGTCTACGAATAGAAAGCAGTCGCGTTTGAGTGACTGCTTTTTTGACGAGGCTGACGCCTTGTTTTATGATGGCTAGAAGCGATTATAAAAAAGACGTTGACGGAAAACGTGAACGCCTTAGCTTTTAGTCTTGATATTTTTCAAATAACTCACTAAGAAACCGATGTAATAGATAAAAGACAGGATCAGTATCTCTTTCAAATGAATGATGGTAAATTCGAATTGAAATCCATACATGATGCCATCAATACAGATGAAATGGATCATCAGGGTATTGAGCAATTGAAAAAAGAGAAAGCGACCATTTTT
Source organism: Streptococcus sp. ZY171113 (assembly GCF_057748235.1). Taxonomy (NCBI): domain Bacteria; kingdom Bacillati; phylum Bacillota; class Bacilli; order Lactobacillales; family Streptococcaceae; genus Streptococcus; species Streptococcus sp. ZY171113. Next base: position 1,499,376 of record NZ_CM173243.1, on the reverse strand, counting down.
CTCTAACTTTTTAGGCAACTGGAACAAACAAAAAATGATGCTTTGAATTCCTGTCAGAAAGAATAAGACTAAGATAGTACCAACGATGAATATTTTGATAGCGTCATCTTCATAAAATGGCGGAAATGGTGGAACTAGGTATAAAAAAACAAAGTAAATAATATTAAAAATAAAATAGTTCAGAATAAATTTTTTCTCTTTTGAACTCATAGGAACACTTCCTTAATCATCCGATTAAACTCACACATGCTAGCGTCAAGTATTTAACACTTTGAATGATACCATAAAGTTGTAGTTTTTTACAGGGATAACACGGTGCCAGTTGTCAGCTGTTCCAGTCATTTGCGTGACTTGTTTTAACAGTTATCGTTCGCTCTCGCGGTTAGCGAGACTATTTTTCACGATTATAATTCGTCCTCGCAGTTAGCGAGACTTATTTTCACGCTTATCGTTCGCCCTCGCAGTTATCGAGACTATTTTTCACGCTTATCGTTCGCCCCCGCAGTTATCGAGACTATTTTTCACGCTTATAGTTCGTCCTCGCAGTTAGCGAGACTTATTTTCACGCTTATCGTTCGCCCTCGCAGTTATCGAGACTATTTTTCACGCTTATCGTTCGCCCCCGCAGTTAGCGAGACTTATTTTCACGCTTATAGTTCGTCCTCGTAGTTAGCGAGACTTATTTTCACGCTTATCGTTCGCCCCCGCAGTTAGCGAGACTATTTTTCACGCTTATAGTTCGTCCTCGCAGTTATCGAGACTATTTTTCACGCTTATCGTTCGCCCTCGCAGTTATCGAGACTTATTTTCATGATTATAGTTCGCCCTCGCAGATAGCGAGACTTATTTTCACGCTTATCGTTCGCCCTCGCAGTTATCGAGACTATTTTTCACGCTTATAGTTCGCCCTCGCAGTTTGTATGGCTTGTTTTAATGCTTATCACCTTTTTCGATGGTTTTTTGCTGGACCTGTTCTCTTGGGAGGCTGTAACTCATCCTTAGGACTGATTTTTCTTTGAAGCTAGGTTTTGGCTTTGTTTTTGCTAAGAAAAAGGTTATACTAATCTTGAAGAAAGGGGAAGACTATGCTTGAATTCTTTTTTGAACTCTTATTTGATGGTTTGTTGGTAGGGTCAGAGCATATTTTAACCACAGGGCCAAAAAAGAATCGGTCCAAGTGGCATTGGGTGCGATGGCTGATTGTTGGGCTTGCTTATACCATTTATTTAGCTTTTAGTGCCTTGTTTGTCTTTCTGACTGGGTTTATGGTCAGAGAGTTGCTTTTCCCAAAACCAGATTTGGCTCCCGTCCCACTTTGGATGCTGCTCCTTGTTGCCTTTGTGACCTGCTTGCTATGCTGGAGAACCCTGCGGTTGACCCTTTTACTTTATGGGGCTTGGCGACGGAAATCGTGAAAAGGAGTTACAGATACTGAGAATAAGAAAAATTTTCAATTTACATGTTCATGACCAATTGATGGTTTGATAATTCATAAAAAAAGGAGAAAGAATTATGGCTAGAGATGCAGCTGTTAAAGTCACAAATCTCTCAAAGGAATTTTTGCTAGGTAAAGATAAGACTGTTTCTATATTGAAAGATGTTTCTTTATCTGTAAACTATGGGGAGTTTGTCTCGATCCTTGGTGTCAGCGGTTCTGGTAAGTCAACCTTGTTAAACTGTTTATCAAGTTTATCTGAACCAACAAGTGGCGAGGTTGTTATCAATGGTGTGAATCCATATGCCTTGAAAGATGGCAAACTTGCTAAATTTAGACGTCAAGATGTTGCCATTATTTTTCAACAATACAATCTGGTGCCAGCTTTACCCGTGCTGGAAAATGTTACCCTACCTCTGAGACTTTCAGGAAAGACTGTTGATAGCCATCACGTCAAAGCCTTGTTGGATGGTCTAAATTTTAAAGCAGACCTCTCGTCATTAGTGTCTACCTTATCAGGTGGAGAACAGCAAAAAGTGGCTATTTCTCGTGCCATATTAGCAGATAGCAAGATTATTTTCGCTGATGAGCCAACAGGAGCCTTGGATAGTGTCTCAAGAAAACTGATTTTTGATTCTCTTCGTCAGTTAGCCAGTCAGGGGAAATGTGTGTTTATGGTTACTCACGATATTGAGTTGGCTTCAAAAACTGACAGAGCACTCATTTTAAAAGATGGAAAGATTTCTCAACAACTGATGAAACCATCCGCAGCTGAGCTCTACCAAGCACTTGAAACCAGTAAAGATTAATTTGAGGAGAACTGTTTATGCTAAAATTAATCATTTACCAATTTCAATACACCAAAAGGCAATGGTTAGGCACAATACCACTCTTATTTGTCTCTAGCCTGATTGTTGGGACCTCCTTATTTGGTATTGCTAGTGCCTTAAAAACCGCCAATATAAACGCTTCTCAACTATTTCAGATGCTCATTGTCTTTGGAGGGACGACTCTATTTTTCCTTATTTCAAATAATATAAGACTGCTAATAGATATCTTTAAAAAGGATTATCAATTATGGACAATTTTAGGAGCAAGTAAATCTCAATTATCTATACTTATCGCTGGTCAGTTTTATTTAATGGCCCTGATTGTTAGTATTATTGGAACAATACTTTCATTCGCTGCGACAGATAGCTACTACAAATTTTTACAACAGTTATTAGGAAGAGATGAGTTACCTGATTTGGTGATTACAGCCAATATTCCAACTGTTTTGTTGAGTATTTTTATAGTACCAACGATTGTTGGCTTAGGGGCTTATTTTTATTCTAGCCGACTACTAAAAAAAGAATCCAATTCAAAACAAAATCATAGAACAAGAAGAATTAAGGCGGCTAGGTTTGTTAGCTTCTCTATCCGTTTACTCCTATGGTTACTGTGTGTCGGCTCTGTTGTTTCAGCAGGTTTTACCCAAAATAGAGAAACAATTGTAACACAGTCTAGTCTCATTTTATTTTTATTAATTGTCCATCTCTTTATCATTCAGTCCATATCTCCGTCATTCCAGATTGGTTTAATGAAATTGTCAATGAAGCTATTCCCAACTAAAAATTATGTCATCAATACGGGGTTTTGGCATTTGTTATACAATCCGAGCTATTTAAAAAGTATACAGGCGTCAATGGCTATGGGGATAACGCTCATTTCAGGGTTTATACTTTATACCCAAAATATGTATACCTTCATGAATACAGCAAACAGTGTCCATGAAGCAAGAGCCTCCTTCATTGCTTATCTGTCTGCTCCTATAATTCTGATTATTACTAATTCGATTTCTCTTACCATTTTATCTTCCAACAAAGATAGTGAAGACATTAGACTGTTACAAACACTGGGCGTGTCAAGATTACAACTTTTTAAAATACGTGTTGCAGAAGCAATCATACATTCCGTGTTAATCTTATTAGTCTCTGTCGTTTTCAATGCCATTATTTTAATTTTAGTATACTTTATCGGTCAACTTTTTGGACAAAGTGCAGTAGATATAGTAGGTTTTTGGCAACCTAGCCTTATCGTTCTTTGTTTGTTGGTTATCTTTTATAGTGTTACAAAAGGATGTTATCTAGTTAAAGATAGATAGAGGGGAAAGGTATCATTGTTTTCAAGATTAGGATTAGAGTTTATTCCTCTTTTGATGTTACTTATGGCGGCGGAAACGGACTTGATTTTCCACAACCTGGTCTGAAAGGGCTGAGTTTCTAGTCCCAATATGGTATAATAGCAGGTAGCATATTCGAAGGAGTTTCTATGAAAAGACCATTTATTACATCAGAAAACTTGAAAATCATCACCGACCAGTTTCCGACCCCCTTTCATTTGTATGATGAAAAGGGTATTCGGGAAAAAGCTCGTGCAGTCAATGCGGCCTTTGCTTGGAACAAGGGCTTTAAGGAATACTTTGCTGTTAAGGCCACCCCAACCCCAGCCATCTTGAAAATCTTGCAAGAGGAGAACTGTGGGGTGGACTGTGCAACAGGTGTTGAGCTGCTCATGAGCCATAAGCTGGGCTTTACCGACATCATGTTCTCGTCCAACAACACGCCAATTAGTGACTACCAATATGCCGATCAGATTGGTGGGATTATCAACCTGGACGCCTACGAGGACATCGCCTTTGTCAGCAGCCAAATGACCCTGCCTGAGACCATGTCCCTGCGGTACAACCCAGGCGGTGTCTTTGCCTTGGGGACTGACATCATGGACAATCCAGAGGATTCCAAGTTTGGCATGACCAAGGACCAGCTCCTGCAAGGTTACCAAGACCTGCAAGCAGCTGGTGTCAAGACCTTCGGTCTCCATGCCTTTTTGGCTTCAAACACGGTGACTAACGACTACTACCCAGAATTGGCCAAACAGCTCTTTGAATTGGCCGTTGAGATTAAGGACAAGACAGGGATTAGTCTGGACTTTATCAACCTGTCTGGTGGTATCGGAGTGGACTACAAGCCTGAGCAAACTCCGAATGACATCGCCATCATCGGTGAGGGGGTCCGCAAGGTTTATGAAGAAGTCCTGACCCCAGCTGGTTTGGGTGAAGTTAAGATTTTCACCGAGCTGGGCCGCTTTATGCTGGCTCCACACGGTGGCCTGGTGACCACGGTTACCCACCGCAAGACCACCTACCGCAAGTATGTGGGCGTGGATGCCTCCAGCGTTAACCTGCTCCGCCCAGCCATGTATGGCTCCTACCACCATGTGACCAACATGACCCGTCCAGAAGGGACGCCGACGGAAACCGTTGATGTGGTCGGTGGCCTCTGCGAGAACAACGACAAGCTGGCGGTTCAACGGGACCTGCCTGTGGCGGAGATTGGCGACACCCTCTTTATCCACGACACCGGAGCCCACGGTTTCTCTATGGGCTACCAGTACAATGCCAAGCTCCGCTCAGCGGAAATCCTCTACCAGGAGGACGGCACCGCTCGCTTGATTCGTCGGGCGGAAACCCCAGAGGACTACCTGGCCACGGTTATGGGGTTGGATGATGAGTGAGTTGCGTTAGGGACATAGCAGAGCAGGACAAACTAGTTTTCCCAGAGCAAGAGCGGTCTAACCAGCTCTGCCATTGCCCCCAAGCCCTAGAGGCAGGAGACGGCTTTTCCCTTTGCCAGTGGGGGGATTTTCTGCTATAATAGTAACGATAAGAAAATAAAAGGAGTTCGTGACATGAATATTTGGGTAGCGATGCTATTGATTACCCTGGCAGGTCTTGGTGGCCTCTTTGGTGGTGCCCTGATTGCCCGCAAGCAAATGGAAAAATACTTGGAAGAAAACCCGCCCTTTAATGCGGACATTATCCGCACCATGATGAGCCAAATGGGTCAAAAACCAAGTGAAGCTAAGGTTCAAGCCGTGGTGCGTCAAATGCAGAAACAGCAAAAAGAAGCCCGTGCCAAGGCCAAGAAAAAATAGGAGTGGGCAGTGATTGCCAACTTGTCAACAATCACGCCGTTGGCGTGATTTTTTTGACGATTAGAAGGAAAACATGGATAATAGACCGATTGGATTTTTAGATTCAGGCGTGGGCGGCTTGACCGTGGTGCGTGAGCTCATGCGGCAGCTCCCCCACGAGGAAGTGGTTTACATCGGCGACTCGGCCAGGGCCCCTTATGGCCCTCGGCCTGCTGAGCAGATTGCGGCCTACACCTGGGACTTGGTCAATTTTCTCTTGACCAAAAACGTGAAAATGATAGTCCTAGCCTGCAACACGGCGACTGCCGTGGTCTGGGAGGACATCAAGAAGAAACTGGACATTCCCGTTATCGGGGTCATCATGCCAGGGGCCAGCGCGGCCATCAAGGCCTCAAAATCAGGCAAGATTGGCCTGATTGGGACCCCCATGACCGTCCAATCTGATATTTATAAGGAAAAAATCACCAGCCTCTCGCCGCAGACCCAGGTGGAGAGCCTGGCCTGCCCCCACTTTGTGCCTTTGGTGGAGTCCAACCAGATGACGACCAGCCTGGCCAAGAAGGTGGTTTATGAGAGCCTGGCGCCCCTGGTGGGCCAAGTGGACACCCTGATTCTGGGTTGTACCCATTACCCGCTCCTTAGGCCCATCATCCAGAACGTCATGGGGCCGTCGGTGGCTTTGGTGGATAGCGGAGCAGAGAGCGTGCGGGACATCTCCGTCTTGCTCAACTACTTTGGCATTAACCATGACCCAACGCAGCCGACAGGTCCCCACCGTTTCTATACGACGGGTGGTGCAAGTAGCTTTTCAGCTATCGCAGCTGATTGGCTACCAGGAATTGACATGACGGTGGAACAGGTAAGGCTTTAGGCCAGTAAGCAATGAGACGACAGCAGAAAGAAGGAATAAGGCATGACAAAAAAGATTTATGAGTATAAGGACGACCGCAACTGGTTTATCGGTGAGTGGGGGGGACATGGCTTTATCAGCGGTCTAGGTGATCGTAATGACGAGTTTACGCATAACCTGTCTCTCTTGCTCCGACAACTTCACAATCCCTATGTGCAGGTGGGGGAGGACAACTTTCATCCCAATAGTTACGCGATTACAATCGTCAAGCTGACGGACATTTTCCAGCTGATTCGCTTTGTCGCTGACATGATTGTGGCAGAGACGGGTCGTGAGCTGGTGGTCAAGCAGCATGCGGGTGCGGTCATGGTGACCGAAGGAGACCAGCTGATCTTTGTTCACCTGCCAGAGGGTGGGGTCAAGACAGCTGATTTCTTTGGTCAGGCTGGTGGTTTTGGAGATACCATTTTGATTGCAACCAAGAACGAGGGCAAGACCAAGGAATTCCGCAAGCTCTTTGCCAAGTTGGGCATAGCTGTTGAAAACCTCAACGACTACCCTGACCTGCCTGACGTTGAAGAAACTGGCACCACCTTTGAAGAAAATGCCCGCCTCAAGGCGGAAACCATTGCGGAGCTGACGGGCAAGATGGTCCTGTCAGATGATTCTGGCCTAAAAGTTGACATCCTTGGCGGTCTGCCAGGGGTCTGGTCAGCTCGTTTTTCTGGACCGGAGGCAACGGATGCCAGCAACCGGGCCAAGCTCCTCCATGAGCTGGCAACGGTTTTTGACAAGGAAAATCGCTCAGCCCAGTTCCACTGTACCCTGGTGGTGGCTGCCCCTGGTCGGGAGAGCCTGGTGGTTGAGGCAGACTGGCCTGGTTACATTGCTTTTGAAGAAAAGGGCGATAACGGGTTTGGCTATGACAAGCTCTTCTTAGTCGGAGAAGGGGACAAGACCTCTGCTCAGCTATTGCCCGAAGAAAAAAATGCCCAGTCCCACAGGGGCCTGGCGGTCAAAAAACTCATGGAGGTTTTCCCAGCATGGCAAGCAAACGGCTCCTTGTAATGAGTGATTCCCACGGCGACCGTGGGGTGGTTGAGGCGATTTTGGCCCACTATGCGGGTCAGGTGGATGCCATTTTCCACAATGGCGATTCGGAACTGCCGGCCAGCGACCCCATTTGGGTCGGGGTGCAGGCGGTTTTGGGCAACTGCGACTACGATGGTGGTTTTCCTGATCAGCTGGTGACCGATTTACCGGGCTTGCGGATTTTGCAGGTTCACGGCCATTTGCAGGGCATTAACTTTGGCTGGAATCGCTTGGTTTATTTGGCTGAGGAAGCAGAAGCCCATATCTGCCTCTACGGCCACCTCCATGCGGCGGCGGCCTGGCAGGAGGGCAAGACGGTCTTTGTCAACCCAGGTTCGGTTCTCCAGCCTCGTGGGCCTGTTCAGGAGAAACTTTATGCGGTGATTGAGGTGTCAGATACTACTATTGCGGTTCATTTTTATGACCTGACCCACCAGCTTTACCCAAGTTTATCGAAGGAATTTTCACGATGATTGCAAAAGAATTTGAGGTCTTTCTCAAAAAGCACTGGGCGACTTATTTGACCCCAGCCAGTGATGTGGCGATTTTTGTAGACACCCATAACACAGACCATGTCATGCTGCTCTTGGCCAACAATGGGTTTTCCAGGGTTCCTGTCATCACCAAGGACAGAAAATACGTTGGGACCATCAGCGTGTCGGACATTGTTCGCTATCAGGCTGAACAGGAATTGCCCCTGGAGTCCCTGGCTGATTTGGATATTGGTTACATGGTCAACAAGGACCTTGCCACGATTGGTCTGACGGCTGATTTGACTGAGATTATGCACAAACTCGTTGATGCCTCCTTTCTGCCTGTGGTGGCACCAAGTGGCGAGTTTACTGGCATTATTACCCGTAAGGCTATTCTAAAGGCCATCAATAGCCTGCTTCATGATTTTGCGGACGACTATGACTTGGTGCCCAAGTCTAAGGGGTTGACCCTGGGGGCGGAGGTCGCTGATGAGGGCTAGGGTTGGGGACTTTTTAGCCACCAAGCGCTTGTCGGCCAATAGCAGAGCGGCTTATGCTTATGACCTGGAGCAATTTATCAACCGAGTGGATAACCAGATCAACCAGACCAAACTCCAGGTTTACGAAACTTTTCTACTGGACTTGAAACCAACTGCCCGCAACCGCAAAGTGTCAGCAGTCAATCAATTCCTCTATTACCTTTATCAGCAGGGGGCGGTGGCTGATTTTTACCGTCTGCAAGCTGGTCAAACTCCAGCCAAGTCTCGAAATGAGGTTGCTTTGGGGGACTGGGACCTGCTTTGGCAGGAGACGGTCCACCATCAGGGCCAGCTGGCGGCGCTTCTGATTTGGAGCCTGGGTCTGACCCCTAGCGAGCTCTTGGCCATCAGGGTTGAGGACCTGCAGCTGGACTTTCAGGTCTTGACGGTAAGAAAAGGCGACTTGATGAGGGTCTTGAACTTGCCTGACCGCCTCTTGCCCTACCTGGCTAATCAGCTGGCTCAGGTCTATCTCTTTGATAAGAAAGGCCAGCCCTTTTCCCGCCAATGGTTGTTTCGGACCCTGTCGACCTACCTGACCAGCTTGAACTTGTCAGAGATGACGGCTCAAAAGTTACGAGAGCAACACATCCTGGCCCAGCTGGCTGCTGGTGTCAGCGTCAGCACCTTGGCCAAAAATCTGGGACTCAAGAGCCCGACAAGTTTGGAGAAGTACAGGACACATGGACATTAAGTTAAAAGATTTTGAGGGGCCGCTGGACTTGCTGCTCCACTTGGTGTCCAAGTACCAGATGGACATCTACGAGGTGCCGTTGGTCGAGGTTATCGAGCAATACCTGGCCTATGTGGCCACCCTGACGGCTTTGCGGTTAGAGTTGGCGGGAGACTACATGGTCATGGCCAGCCAGCTCATGCTGATTAAGAGCCGAAGGCTGCTGCCCAAGCTGGTCGAGGACACGCCTGTTGAGGAGGACCCTGAGCTCCACCTGCTGCAACAGTTGGAGGAGTACAAGCTCTACAAGCAGGCCAGTCAGGAATTGGCCCAGCAACACGAGGAGCGGGCCCTCTATTTCTCCAAGGCCAAGGAAGAATTGGTAGCGGAGGACATGACCCTCAATCATGACAAGACCACCATCGACCTCTATCTGGCCTTCTCTAAGGTCATGGCAGCCAAGCAGGCCCAGGTTCGCAATAGCCATACTACCATAGCCAAGGAGAATTTCAAGATTGAGGACATGATGGCTCGGATTTCCCAGCAGTTGGAAGGCCAGCCCCGCCTGACCCTAACTCAGGTCTTCGAGGGCAGCCAGTCCCTGTCTGAACTGATTACCCTCTTTCTGGCGGTTTTGGAATTGATTAAAATCAAGGCCGTTTGGGTGGAGCAGAAAGAGGTTTTTGGGGAGGTCTGGTTGACCGCCAGTGGAGTAGAAAGGAACTAAGATGAGCTACCTTGCAAAACTAGAAGCCCTGCTCTTTGTAGCGGGGGAAGAGGGGTTGACCCTGCGGCAGTTGGCTGAGGTTTTGGATTTGTCAGCGTCAGCCATTTCCCAACAGCTGGAAAAGCTAAAGGGCAAGTACGAGGCTGACAGGGAGTGTGCCTTCTGTCTCTTGGAGACGGGTAAGGCCTACCGTCTGGTGACCAAGGCTGAGCATGCGGACCTGCTCAAGGCCTACGCTAAGACCCCGACCAACCAGAGCCTGTCTCGAGCCAGTCTGGAAACTTTGGCCATCATCGCCTACAAGCAGCCCATCACTCGGATTGAGGTGGACGACATCCGTGGTGTTAACTCCAGCGGAGCCATCGCCAAACTCCTGGCCTTTGGCTTGATTGCGGAGGCGGGCAAAAAGGAGGTTATTGGCCGGCCTAACCTCTATGCGACCACGGCCTATTTTTTGGATTTTATGGGTATCAATGATTTGGCTGAGCTGCCAGACGTGTCCAGTTTGGTCATCGCAGACGAGGAGGTTGCCTTGTTTGGTTCAGGTGACCTCTTAGAAGAAGAAAGTGCAGAAAGAAACGACAATGAGAATTAACAAATACATCGCCCATGCTGGGCTGGCCAGCCGCCGCAAGGCTGAGGAGCTGATTAAACAGGGTCTAGTGACTGTCAACGGCCAAGTGGTGACGGAGCTGGCCACCACCATCAAAAACGGTGACAAGGTGGAAGTGGAAGGCACACCGATTTACAACGAAGAGAAGGTTTACTACCTGCTCAACAAGCCGCGTGGGGTCATTTCCAGCGTGTCAGACGACAAGGGCAGAAAGACGGTCGTTGACCTTTTGCCCATGGTCAAGGAACGGATTTACCCTGTTGGCCGTCTGGACTGGGACACGTCAGGTCTTTTGATTTTGACCAACGATGGGGATTTCACCGATAAGATGATTCACCCTCGGAACGAGATTGACAAGGTCTATCTGGCACGGGTCAAGGGCATTGCAACCAAGGAAAACCTGCGGCCGCTGACCAAGGGAGTGGTTATCGACGGCAAGAAAACCAAGCCTGCCCGCTACACCATCATCAAGGTGGACAAGGAAAAAGACCGTTCGGTGGTCGAATTGATTATTCATGAAGGCCGTAACCACCAGGTTAAGAAGATGTTTGAAAGCGTCGGTCTCTTGGTGGACAAACTGTCACGCACCCGCTTTGGTACTCTGGATTTGACAGGGCTCAAGCCGGGTGAAGCCCGTCGCCTCAACAAGAAAGAAATCAGCCAGCTCCACAATGCAGCTGTCAATAAAATCAAATGAGACAGGTCTTAATTGCCCCCATACGGTTTTACCAACGCTTTATCTCGTCCCTTTTTCCGCCCTCTTGTCGTTTCCGGCCGACCTGTTCGACTTACATGATTGAGGCCATTGAAAAACATGGCCTCAAGGGGCTTTGGCTGGGAACGACACGGATTTGCCGTTGCCACCCCTTTAACGAGGGAGGCGAGGACCCAGTTCCTGATCAAGTGACTTGGTTGGGTCGAAAAGACTAATCAAGTTCGAGACCAAAAAACAGAGATTCACCTTGTGAGCCTCTGTTTTAGTTTTGAGCCATTTTGCTTCGTTTTTTTATGGTTGGAAGGGGGTATAAGGCAGGTTAAGGGATTGGGCCACGGCCTGGTTGGTGACTTGACCTTGATAGGTGTTGAGGCCAGTCAGGAGGCCAGAGTTGTCTCGAATGGCTTCTTCAGCTCCCTTGTTAGCCAATTCCAAGGCGTAAGGAAGGGTCACGTTAGTCAGGGCGATGGTTGAAGTGCGGGGAACAGCACCAGGCATGTTGGCCACGGCGTAGTGGAGGACACCGTCAACGGCGTAGGTTGGCTGCTCGTGGGTGGTGATGGTATCAGCTGTCTCGATGATACCGCCCTGGTCAACAGCAACGTCAATAACCACAGAGCCTTTTTTCATGCTGGCAATCATGGCCTTGGTCACTAGTTTAGGAGCTCTGGCACCTGGAATTAGGACTGCACCGATCAAGAGGTCGGCGTCCTTGACGCTATCTGCAATGTTGAGGGGGTTGGACATGAGGGTCTGAATCCGTTTGTCAAAGAGGACGTCTAGTTCAGCCAAACGCTTGGCGGAAACGTCTAGGATGGTCACATCAGCTCCCAGGCCTAGGGCCATTTGGGCTGCGTTGGTTCCAACCACCCCGCCACCGATGATGACCACCTTGCCTTTTTTAACCCCAGGAACCCCGCCCAGAAGGATGCCTGAGCCACCCTGAAGTTTGGTCTGGAAATAGGCACCCATCTGAACCGCCATGCGACCAGCCACTTCACTCATGGGATTGAGCAGGGGCAGTTGGCCGTCCTTAACCACGGTCTCATAGGCGATGGCGGTCACGCCACCGTCCAGGAGAGCCTGGGTCAGTTCAGGTGCAGGGGCCAGGTGGAGGTAGGTGAAGAGAAGGAGACCTGGACGGAAGTAGGTGTACTCACTTTCCAAGGGTTCCTTGACCTTGAGGACCATGTCGGCTGCCCAGACTTCAGCAGCAGAGGTTTTGATAACTGCTCCTTGGTCGGCGTATTCCTGGTCGCTGAAGCCTGAGCCCAATCCAGCACCACTTTCGACCAGAACTGTATGGCCAGCCTGGGTTAGGGCCAAAATACCAGCAGGGGTAGCCCCGACCCGGTTTTCGTTGGTTTTGATTTCTTTTGGAACACCAATAATCATGTGAAAGCCTCATTTCTTTTATCTTTTTCTAGTTTTATTTTGTCATAAAAGCCCTTACAAGTCAAGGGGTTGTGTGGAAAATCACACTTGATTTTTTGTGAAGTTTATGCTAGACTGTAACTAATTGCCTCAAGGCGATTACCCTAAATTATCTCATGCAAAGATAAGGAGACAGCTATGTCAAAGGACATCAGAGTTTTACTCTACTATAAGTATGTTCCAATTGAAAATGCCAAAGAATACACGCAGGTTCACTTGGATTTCTGTAAATCAATCGGGCTCAAGGGTCGGATTTTGATTTCTGAAGAGGGCATCAACGGTACCGTTTCAGGTGACTTTGAGACCACTCAGAAGTACATGGACTGGGTTCACAGCGATGAGCGTTTTGCTGACCTCTGGTTCAAGATTGACCTGGAAGAAGAACAGGCCTTCAAGAAAATGTTTGTGCGTTACAAGAAGGAAATTGTTCACCTGGGTCTGGAAGACAACGATTTTGATAATGACATCAACCCATTGGAGACAACGGGTGCTTACTTGACACCGAAGGAGTTCAAAGAAGCTCTGCTGGATGAGGACACCGTTGTTTTGGATACCCGTAATGACTACGAATACGACCTCGGTCATTTCCGCGGAGCCATTCGCCCGGACATCCGTAACTTCCGTGAGTTGCCGCAATGGGTGCGGGACAACAAAGAGAAGTTCATGGACAAGCGTGTGGTGGTTTACTGTACCGGCGGCGTGCGTTGCGAGAAGTTCTCAGGTTGGATGGTGCGTGAGGGCTACAAGGATGTTGGCCAGCTTCATGGTGGTATCGCCACTTACGGTAAGGACCCAGAGGTGCGTGGCGAGCTTTGGGACGGCAAGATGTACGTTTTTGACGAGCGGATTGCTGTTGACGTCAACCATGTGAACCCAACTGTTGTTGGTAAGGACTGGTTCGATGGCACGCCATGTGAACGTTATGTTAATTGTGCTAACCCATTCTGTAACCGTCACTTGTTGACGTCTGAAGAGAACGAACATAAGTATGTTCGTGGCTGTTCAGCAGAATGCCGTGCTCATGCCCGCAACCGCTATGTGGAGCAGCATGGATTGACCCATGAAGAATGGGCAGCTCGTTTAGCGGAACTTGGTGAGACCCTCAACGTGGTATCACCAGCTTAAGTTGTAACAAGGAAATGTGGAGGCTGGATCATTGTCCGGCCTCCTTTGTAGTAATAGAAAAGAGACGATGATGAAATCATTTTGGTTTAATATGGCAGTAGCAGACTTGGATAAGGCAGAGGCCTTTTATCAGGCCATCGGTTTTCAGGTGGCGACGCACGGTGACATTAAGGCCCTCAACCTGCCAGAGGGAGGGACCATTGTCTTGTTTGACACGGAGACCTTTGCCCAACGCATGCCGTTTGCCCTAGCGACTGAGGGACGAGAAGTGATGATTTCCCTCAACGTCAGCACTAGGGAAGAGGTTGACCAGCTGGTAGCCCGAGTAGTGGCTGCCGGCGGGCAGGTCACCAAGGCAGCGACAGCTGCCCACGGTTTCTATGGGGCTGCCTTTACGGATTTGGATGGTCATCATTTTAATGTGATTGTCATGTGAGACAAGACCAGCTTTCGGGCTGGTTTTTGTGTGCTTGAGTTTTTTGAAAAGCGCCTGATTTAATGGTCAGGGTGACGTGATGACCGATGCTTCTCGGTCCCAAGGCGGACTTTTTTCTGAAAACGACTTTCCAGTCGCATTTTTTTCTGATTTATACTAAAATAGAAGGGATGAAAAAAACGGTTGGTGTGGGCTTGGCCCACAGTAAGATTATTTTGATGGGGGAGCATGCGGTGGTCTACGGCTACCCAGCTCTGGCGGTCCCCCTGCCTCGGGTGGAGGCGGTGGCTCATGTCACAGCGGCCCCAGAGCAGCTGGCCTTGGACCCGCTTGATCCCATTGACCGAGCGGTTGAGGTGGCCTTGGCTTTTTTGGGCATGGCAGAGCAGGCTATCAGCTATGAGGTCAGCTCAGCCATTCCTGAGCAACGGGGCATGGGCTCGTCAGCAGCCGTGGCCATTGCAGTCATTCGAGCTGTTTTTGACTACTATGGCCGTGACCTGACGGAGCAGGTCCTAGAAGACCTGGTCAACCAGGCCGAAAAAGTTGCCCACGGCAACCCATCGGGTTTGGATGCCAAAACCTGCCTGAGCGACAGCCCCATCTGTTACCAGCGGGGGCAGGGCTTTTCAGCCTGCCCAGTTAACCTGTCCGCCCATTTGATCATTGCGGATACAGGGGTCTATGGCAATACCAGCCAGGCGGTTGACCAAGTAAGAGAGCAGGGGCAGGTGGACATCCTGTCTGATTTGGGAGCCCTGGCAGAGCAGTTTTTGCAGGCCTTACCAGCAGGGGACCTGTCCCAGTTGGGGGGCCTCATGACAAAGGCCCATGGCTTGCTCAGCCAGTTGGGGGTTTCCTGCCAGGAGGCTGACCATCTGGTTGATGAGGCCCTGAAATCTGGTGCCTTTGGGGCCAAGATGAGCGGTGGCGGTCTGGGAGGCTGCATCATCGCCCTGACCGATAGTTATGGCCGAGCGCAAGCCATTGCCCAAAGGCTAAGAGAAGAAGGAGCAGTGAACACATGGATAGAGAACCTGTAAGCGTGCGGTCCTACGCCAATATCGCCATCGTCAAGTACTGGGGGAAGAGCGACGCAGCGACCATGAAACCAGCGACCAGCAGCATCTCCCTGACCCTGGAGGACATGTTCACGGAGACCACCCTGTCGGTGGCGGAGAGCGACCAGTTTTACATTGATGGGGTTCTGCAGGATGAGGCCGAGCAGGTCAAAATGAGCAAGGTTTTGGACCTTTTCCGCAAGGACCAGGAAATTTTTGTGCGGATTGACACCAGCAACAACATGCCGACGGCAGCTGGTCTGTCGTCCAGTTCGTCTGGTCTGTCTGCCCTGGTCAAGGCTTGTAATGAGTTCTTTGGAACAGGTCTGGCCCAATCGGAGCTGGCCCAGCTGGCCAAGTTTGCCTCGGGGTCATCAGCTCGCTCTTTCTTTGGCCCTCTGTCGGCCTGGGACAAGGACACGGGAGAGATTTTCCGAGTGCAAACTGACCTCAAGCTGGGCATGATCATGCTGGTTCTAAACGACCAGAAGAAACCCGTGTCCAGCCGTGAGGGAATGAAACGTTGTGTGGAGACCTCGACCAACTGGGCAGACTGGGTCAGTCAATCGGAGCAGGATTATGTGGACATGCTGGCCTATCTCAAGGTCAATGATTTTGAAAAGGTGGGTCAATTGACCGAGCGGAACGCCCTGGCCATGCATGCCACTACTCGGACAGCCAGCCCTGCCTTTTCCTACCTGACCGAGAGCTCTTATGTGGCCATGGAGCGGGTCCTAGAACTGCGGCAGGCTGGGTGGCTCTGCTATTTCACCATGGACGCTGGACCAAACGTCAAGGTCCTCTGCCGTGAGGAGGACCTGGAGGCCCTGGCCGAGATTTTGGCCGAGGACTACCGGGTCATCGTGTCCCGAACCAAGGAGTTGTAAGTGATTGAGGTAAAAACCTGTGGCAAGCTCTACCTGGCGGGCGAGTATGCCGTTTTGATCCCTGGCCAGCCTGCCCTGATTAAGGACATCCCCCTCTACATGAGGGCGACGGCGGCTTGGGCGGAGGCCTTTTGCCTCCAGTCGGATCTGTTTGACTACGCCGTTGACCTGACGCCCGACGCCAACTACGGCTTGATTCAGGAGACGGTCGCCCTTTTTGGCGACTACCTGGGTCGGCCCCTATCGCCCTTCGCCCTGACCATCACCGGCAAGTTGGAGCGGGACGGCCGTAAACTGGGCCTGGGCTCCTCGGGGTCGGTGGTGGTTTTGGCCCTGCGGGCAATGGCAGAGCTCTATGAGCTTGACCTGTCAGCTGACCAGCTCTTCCGTTTGGCTTCCTGTGTCCTTCTCAAACGGGGTGATCTGGGGTCCATGGGAGACGTGGCCTGTATTGTCTATGAGGACTTGGTTTACTACCAGTCCTTTGACCGTCAGCAGGTGGCTGATTGGCTGGCCAGTCGCCCCTTGGCAGACGTGCTAGAGTTGGACTGGGGCTATGTCATTAAACCCGTTAAACCAGCTCTGTCCTTTGACTTTTTAGTGGGCTGGACAGGTCAGCCTGCCATTTCCAACGATTTGGTCAAGCAGGTCAAGTCCAGTATCACAGAAGAGTTCTTGAGAGCCAGCCAGGCTGGTGTGGAGCTGGCCTATCAGGCCTTGGAGACTGGCAATCAAGTTCAGCTCATGACTAGTTTGCAAGTCTTGGGTCAGCATTTGACTGACCTCCACCCAGCTATTCTGACCCCAGAACTAGCGGCCTTGGTGGCGGCCAGTCAGGGTCTGCCTGCGGTGGCCAAGTCCAGCGGGGCAGGTGGCGGTGACTGCGGCATTGCCATGTGTTTTGACCCTGACCAGACCCAGAACTTGATTGACCGTTGGGAAGCGGCTGGATTGACTGTGATTTATAAGGAGAGCCTGTCATGAGTGACTTGAAATTAGTTGTGCCGTCTAGGGCTTATTTGGATCAGGTGGCCGCCTACAAGGCGGAATTTGCCCAAGCAGGTCAGCACCTCTATGGCGGTGCTCGCTTAGAAAACATGGCTGACTTGGAAGACTGGCTGGCCTATGTGGCTGCCATTACCAGCCCAGAAGGTGTTGAAGAAGGGCGAGTGCCCTCGTCCACCTTTCTCTGCATTCGTGAGGCGGATCAGAAGATGGTTGGCATTTGTAACATCAGGCACTGGCTTGACCAGGGCTTTTTGGTCAATAGTGCTGGTCATATTGGCTATTCCATCTGTCCTAGCGAGCGACGAAAAGGTTATGCCAAGGAGCAGTTGCGACTGGCCTTGCTTGAGGCTGGTCGCTTAGGTATTCAGCAAGCCTTGCTGACCTGTGATGTCACCAATCTTGGGTCTGAAAAAACCATTTTGGCCAACGGTGGCCGCTACGAGAACACCTATATTGACCCTGACGACCAGTCGCAGACCAAACGTTATTGGATTGAGGTACCCCATGTCTAACCGCAAAGATGATCACATCACCCACGCCCTAGCCTACCAGTCGCCCTACAATAGTTTTGACGACCTGGAGCTGATTCACTGCTCCTTGCCAGATCATGATTTAGCGGACATTGACCTAAGCACCCATTTTGCGGGTTACCGCTGGGACTTTCCCTTTTACATCAATGCCATGACGGGTGGGAGTGAGCGGGCCAAGGCCATCAACCTCAAGCTGGCTGAGCTGGCACAGCGCTGTGGCCTGCTCTTGGTGACCGGCTCTTACAGTGCGGCCCTCAAGAACCCTGCTGACGATAGTTTTCCGACCAAAACCAGCCACCCTGCTCTGCTATTGGCCACCAACATCGGTATCGACAAGCCCTATGAGCTGGGCTTGCAGGCGGTTGAGGCGGTCCAGCCCCTCTTTTTGCAGGTCCACGTCAACCTCATGCAGGAGTTGCTCATGCCCGAGGGCGAGCGGTCTTTTGCTAAATGGCCGAGCAACCTAGCTGATTACGGCCAGAAGATGCCTCTTCCCGTGGTCCTCAAGGAGGTCGGTTTTGGCATGGACAGAAAAACCGTTCTGCGGGCCAAGGAGCTGGGGATTAAGACGGTGGATATTTCAGGACGAGGCGGGACCAGTTTTGCCTACATCGAGAACCAGCGGGGGGGGGATCGCTCCTACCTGGACGACTGGGGCCAATCAACCGTCCAAACCCTGCTCAATCTCCAAGACCTGACAGACGAGGTGGAGATTTTGGCTTCGGGTGGCGTTCGCCACCCCCTGGACATGGTCAAGGCCCTGGTTCTGGGAGCCAAGGCTGTCGGCCTGTCCCGAACGGTCTTAGAACTGGTGGAACATCACACTCTTGATGAGGCCGTCAGCATGGTTGAGGGTTGGAAAGAGGAGTTGAGGTTGATCATGTGTGCCCTCAATTGCAAGACCATTGCGGACCTGAGACAGGTCGATTACCTGCTCCACGGTCGCTTGGTCAATCATTACCAGAAACGAGAATAGAAACGAAAAAATGAAAGAAGTTGTGATTGTGTCTGCTGTCCGAACGCCCATTGGGGCCTTTGGTGGCAGCTTGAAAGATGTGTCAGCGGTGGCTCTGGGAGCGACGGTTGTTGAGGCCCTTTTGGACCGAGTTGGCTTGGTTCCTGACCAAGTTGATGAAGTCATCATGGGCAACGTTTTGGGAGCTGGCCTGGGGCAAAATGTGGCCCGTCAGGTAGCTATCACCGCTGGCTTACCCCAGTCCACACCTGCCTTTACTGTTAACAAGGTCTGCGGTTCAGGCCTCAAGGCTATTCAGCTGGCTGTTCAAGCCATCCGTCTGGGCGATGCCGAGGTAGTGGTGGCTGGTGGCACGGAAAACATGAGCCAGGCCCCTTATCTTTTACCTGACCAGCGGTGGGGCAGCCGTTTGGGCTCAGGCCAGCTAGTGGACACCCTACTCAAGGATGGCCTGACCGATGCTTTTGGTGACTACCACATGGGCCTAACGGCTGAAAAGGTGGCTGACCAGTATGGCATCAGCCGAGAGGTTCAAGACGCCTTTGCCCTGGCTTCTCAGGAAAAGGCTGCCGTTGCTCAGGCAGCAGGCCGCTTTGATGAGGAAATCGTGCCGGTGTCCATCCCTCAAAAACGGGGAGAAGCTCTGCTATTTGCCAAAGACGAATACCCACGAGCCAAGAGCTCGCTGGAGGCTTTGGCCAAACTCCGGCCGGCCTTCCAAAAAGGGGGCAGCGTGACGGCAGGCAACGCCTCAGGTATCAACGACGGGGCGGCGGCCGTCTTGCTCATGAGCAAGGAGCGGGCGGACCAGCTGGGCTTGATCCCCTTGGCGACGGTCACCGCCTATGCGGACGCTGGCTTGGATCCAGAAATCATGGGTTGCGGGCCGATTTACGCCAGCCAAAAGGTCCTGGCTAAGGCTGGCTGGACCGTGGCTGACCTGGACCTGGTCGAGGCCAACGAAGCCTTCGCCGCCCAGGCCTGTGCCGTCAACCAGGAGTTGGGCTTCAACCCAGACTTGGTCAATGTCAACGGTGGAGCCATCGCCTTGGGTCACCCCATCGGGGCCTCTGGTGCCCGCATCCTGGTCACCCTCCTCCACGAGATGGCCAAGCGTGACGCCAAAAAAGGTCTGGCCACCCTCTGCATCGGGGGCGGCATGGGCACCGCCCTCTTGGTGGAACGCTAATCAACTCACCCCTTAACCGCTTGGCTTGCCCCAGCGGTTTTTTTGTTGTTTCGGGAAATGGCAGAGCTGGCCACCTTATTCTCAATGACAAGGAAAATACTTTTTTTGACAAAAATCATAAAAAATTTGACAATGATACTTGTCAAAAATAAAATGATGTGTTACAATGAAGTCAGTTAAGGAAAACGATGACAAAATAGGAGGTTCTCAGATGGAAAAACAAGTTAAAAAAGACCTAGTGATTACTGGAAGGACAGTGGCTCGGGTGGTGCAGATTTTGACCTGTCTGTGCTTGATTTGGGTGCTTATCCAGGACATGCTGGGCTGGCAGTCCTTGGATGCGAGCACCGTCACGCTCTTGGTGTGTGGTTTGGCTGGTTTGGAAACCAGTTTACAGGCAAGAAAAAAGGAGAAGTAAGATGACAAAGCACCTTAAACTATTTTTGGTTGGAACGGCTCTGGGGATTATCCTCTATGCCATCTCACAGGACCTGCTGAGGGTAGCTCTCTTCTTGGCCATCATCTGGCTCTTGTGGCGGAGGCAATCAGGGTCTAAGAAAAACTGATGTGGAGGACAAACAAATGAATAAACAAGTGTCTAAAAATCTGGCAGCTCTAATCATTGGGAGTGCAGCCATAGTTGGTTTTCTGGTTGGGGTCGCAATCGGTTTGGGAGATGGTGCAGCAGCTCTTGTCAGCCTTCTCCCCTGGTTGGGAGGGCTGGTCAGTCTACCAGCTCTGCTATTAGCCCTAAAAGAAGAAAAGGAGTAAGTGATGGCATTTTTTGGAGTTATGGCCTTCATGCTTTGCCTCTACTATGGGGATAAGGTAGATAAGTTGAGCCGTCAGGTGAAGAAGTTAGACAAACAAGGAAAGGGAGCAAATCAGATGTCAGCAATTTTTAAGGAGTTAGTCAACCAGTCGGTCAAGTTGGAGATGGATGATTGGGTTAGCACACAGGAGGCTTGGATGGTCCTGGCCGTCGATGAAGACTGGGTCAAAATCCAGCGGACGGACAAGAAGGGGCAGGTCCTGACCAAGATTGTCCGCTTGGACGACATCAAGTCGGTGGAATTAGTTTAGGAGGTTTAACATGATGTTTTCACTTAAAAAATGGCAGGCAGGCCTGCTAGCAGTCCTCTTGATGGGGCTGCAACTCCTCTTAGCCCAACTGTTTGGGGTTTGGAACAGCTGGCTCTTGGCAGGCCTGGGGCTTGTCCTCGCCTTGGGAACCCTCTACTTGGCCAAGATGGTTGGCCTCTTTGACAGCAAGGCCAAGTGGGCCTGGTGGCAGCACCTGCTCTTTGTCCTCGGCGGTTTCCTCCTTATTCGAATCTTTAATTTACTTGGCATTCTTATTATGGTCTTGCAAAACGGGGGTAGCCTTATCCCAGGCAACCAGCAGGCCATCATGGATGCCAACCTACCGCCTCAGATGATGGTAACCTTTTTGCTCATCGTTGCCCCGATTGTGGAGGAAGTGGTCATGCGTGGTCTAATCATGAGCGGCCTCTTCAAGCGAGAATCGCTCTGGGGCCTGGGCCTTAGCACCTTGATTTTCGCCCTGATTCATGTACCGACTGATATGGGTAGTTGGGTCATTTATGGGGGAATGGGCTTGGTGCTGGCTCTCGTTTACCGCATTAGCCGTCGCTTGGAGCTGGCCATCGCCCTCCACCTGCTCAATAATTTAGTGGCTACTCTGGCCTTGCTCTTCCTCGTTAAATAGGAGGTTTTGCTATGGAAATTGTTAAAAATCGATTAAAAGAACTGCGGGCCAGGGACGGCCTCAACCAGACCGAATTGGCCAAGCTGGCCCAGGTCTCCCGTCAGACGGTCAGCCTGATTGAACGGGGCGAGTACCTGCCCTCCGTCCTTATCGCCCTCAAGATTGCCAGGATTTTCAAGGAACCCGTGGACAATGTTTTTTCGCTCGTAGAAGAAGGAGACTAACTCATGACAAACACGACATCAACACAGCAAAAATGGACCATCTGGCGGGTTTTGGGACTGGCCTTAATCGGGGCAAGCCTCTTGCAGCTGGTAATTAGATTGTCGACTGGCCAGCCAGAATTTCCTCTGGGGGCTCTCTTGCCCCTACATTGGGGCCTGATTTGGCTGCGACCAGCCTGGCTGGTCAAGCTGATTCAAGACAAGCCCTGGTTCGAACTGATAAACACCCTGCCAGCCTGTTTGGGAATTCTGGTTCTGCTGCTTGGAGCGGACAAGTTGCCTTTTCCAGTTGATTTGGACTGGACCATCTTTATCTTCTATACCATCAACCTGATGGATAGTTTATCAGACATCAAAAAGGAGTCCCCGCATGACTAACTCTCAAAAAGACCTCTACCGTACCCTTGGCATCATCTTCCTGATTTTGGCAGCCTTCCTGCTTGGTCTGTCTCTGTTTCTGACAGGTCAGCAAGGCTGGCAGCTCAGCTGGTTGTTTTATGGCCTGATTGGCCTCCTCTACCTGAAACCCAGCTGGTTGGTCAAGGCTTACCAGACCAAAGCTTATGTGGGAGGCTTGTTGCTGACACCAGCTATCTTAGGCCTCTTGCTGGTGATTTTGGGAGATCTGGGCAAGTTACCAGTAGCCATTGAACTGGAGATATTCCCTATCATCCTCTACTGCACTGCTTTTGCAACAACAATGGAGAAAGAGAAAAAGGAGAACAGACATGACAAAGAACAGTAACTTAAAACGTTGGTTGAAGCAATTAGGCATCGTAGCCTTAATTGGTGCCCCACTTGGTTTCCTATCAGGCTATCTAGGCCTGTTTGAACAGCCTGTTAAGATTAGCGAGCAGGTGGTGGTGGACAACTTAAACCTGCTGGGAAATGTCGGTCTCTTGCTGGCCCTTCTTGCGAGTGCTTATCTGATTTATCGCCTTGTCAGAACCCTCAAGGCCTTTGAGGCTGAGGCGGATGACGAGGTCAGCGATGACCTTTACCGCTCAGTCAACCGCCAGCACGGCTATGCCATGGTGGCGACTGGCGTTGGTTCGGTTCTGGGAATCGCCCTCCTGGCCCTCAACTACAAGATCCTGCTAGCAGAAGACGCTTTTGAACTTGTTTTTTCAGGTTACGCCTTTGTCGGTTTGCTGGTCTTTGCTGGTTTGCAAATGTACCTGCTCAAGCTCTATAACCGCCTGCGTGGGACCCAAGTGCCTCTGATTCCCACCCTCAAGGAGCTGGAAAACAACGTTCTCCAGCAGGATGAGGCGGAACTGGAAGCCAACTACAAGATGGCCTTTGATATCGTCCTTAAACTCTCTGGTGTCATCCTGCCGATCCTTTACCTGCTTGTGCTGGCGGTAGGCCTGCTGACCCAGACCAATCAGGTCCTGGCCATCATTGTTCTAGCCGTCATCCA
The DNA here is from genome assembly GCF_057748235.1 of Streptococcus sp. ZY171113. Classification (NCBI taxonomy): domain Bacteria; kingdom Bacillati; phylum Bacillota; class Bacilli; order Lactobacillales; family Streptococcaceae; genus Streptococcus; species Streptococcus sp. ZY171113. The sequence continues at coordinate 1,476,262 of NZ_CM173243.1, read as the reverse complement.
CCTCTACATCATGATCCGCAACCTCAAGATGGTGCGGCGCTTCTACCGCTAGGCTGGTGGTCAGCTCTGGATGCCCTCTTTTTGGGGGCAATAGCCCAGCTGAACAGTTGGTTTACAAAGACAGAAGAAAAGGGTGGGCTTGGGCCCACTCTTTTCAAGTCGGATAAGCTGTGAGAACGAGCAAATCAGCTCAGCTATTTCACCAAAAAAACAAGCAAAAACAGTGAGCCGAAACTCACTGTTTTCTTATAAGCCGATGGTGTAGTCATCGTCCTGCATGGGCTCCACGGTTCCCAGCAGGTAGCCGTTGCCGACCTGGGAGAAGAAGTCGTGGTTGCTGGTGCCGGTCGAGATGCCGTTCATGACGATGGGGTTAACGTCGTTGGCCGTGTCTGGGAAGAGCGGGTCTTGACCCAGGTTCATGAGGGCCTTGTTGGCGTTGTAGCGGATGAAGGTCAGCACTTCCTCGGTCCAGCCCACACCGTCGTAGAGGTAGCGGGTGTAGTTTTCCTCGTTCTCGTAGAGGGTGTAGAGGAGGTCGTACATCCAGTCTTTGAGCTCTGCTTGTTCCTCGTCTGACAGCTCGTTAAAGCCCAGTTGGAACTTGTAGCCGATGTAGGTCCCGTGGACCGACTCGTCACGGATGATCAACTTGATGATTTCCGCCACGTTAGGCAGTTTGTTGTTGCCCAGGTAGTAGAGCGGGGTAAAGAAACCTGAGTAGAAGAGGAAGGTTTCCAGAAAAACGCTGGCCACTTTCTTTTGCAAAGGCGTGCCGTTGAGGTAAATCTCGTTGATAATCTCAGCTTTCTTCTGGAGGTAGTCGTTGGAGTTAGTCCAGTCGAAAATCTCCTCGATTTCGCTCTTGGTGTTGAGGGTTGAAAAGATAGACGAGTAGGACTTGGCGTGAACGGATTCCATAAACTCAATGTTGTTGAGGACCGCTTCCTCGTGCGGGGTGCGGACATCTTTCTTGAGCTGGGCCATACCGCTCTCTGACTGGACCGTGTCCAGCAGGGTCAGGCCACCAAAGACCTTACCAACCAGGTCTTTTTCCGTGTCTGACAGGCGACGCCAGTCGTCCAGGTCATTTGACAGTGGGATACGGGTATCGAGCCAGAACTGCTCGGTCAGTTTTTCCCAGGTGGACTTGTCCACCGCATCTTCAATAGCATTCCAGTTAATGGCGTTGTAGTAGGTGTTTGACATGTTTCTTTCCTCAATAAAAAATACTAGAACCATTATACCATAAAAATAAACGGAGGTGGCGGTTGGATATTTCTTATTTTGTGGAAAGAAGGGGCTATTTTTGTCAAAAAACAGGAGAGATGTGAGAAAAAATTTATCATCTATGATATAATAAACTTTTAGTAATCTGAAGAAATTGGAGGGAGCATGGCAAGATTAATTCCAGGGCGGATCCGTAATGAGGGCATCAGCCTGTTTAAGTCTGGTCAGGTTTCTGTGACGACAGAAAGTGGCAACATCTTGCAGTTGCAAGTGGCGGATCAAGAGGTGACCTATGACCTTGAAGATGGACTGGGAACCTGTTCGTGTGAGGTCTTTGTTAGTAAGGGGTATTGTCAACATGTGGCTGGGGCAGAACATTTGGTTAAACACGGTCGGCCCATCACGCCACCAGCTCCACCTGAGGATGTTCCTGTCCAGCAACTGAGGGAAGACCAACTTTTTGCGAGGAAATTTTTAGCTGGCTTAAACCGTATTGAGGACGGAGACGTCAAGTACCAGCTGTCTGTGGTGGGGGAACGGCATTTTTATAGTTCACAATTGGTCTGGACCTTACGAATTCGTCGACTGCCAGACACTAGACATTACATTGTTCGTGATATTCTTGGCTTTCTGGCTCTCTACCAGCAACAGGGCTCCTATCAGATTGGGAAAAATTACTACGAACCCCTAGCTGCCACCTTTTTTGACCAGGCTAGTCAGGTGTTTTTGGCCTTTCTGGAGAAAATGGCCTCAAGTGGTAGTCCAGTCTTTTTTCCTGACAATGGCCGCCGCTTGTTTTTGCCAGCAGGTTTCTTTGAGGAGGGAATCCGTCTCATTCAAGCCTTGCCTGAGTCAAGCCTTAGCTTGAATCTGGGACAGGAACTCACCCAGTTTTCGACTCAGCCGCTGACGAGCGATAGTGGCCTCTTTGTCTTTCAGGTTGAGGTGGACCTTGATGGGATTCGTTTGCGGATTCGTGAGGGGTTCAAACAGGCCTTGTTTGATTACCGCTACCTCTATAAAGCAGGGGTGTTTTACTCCCTATCTGACCAACAGTTAGCTCTGGTCAAAGCCATTCAAACCCTACCTTTGAACTCGGACAAGGAACGGGAGTTAAGCCTGCACCTTGATGATCAGGGGGACTTGGCCGAACGCTTGGCTGATTTTGCTCAGCTTGGGCCAGTCCTTGCTCCAAAGGCTTTTGAGCAGGTGGATTTTGAGGTGTCCTTCGCACTAGATGTTAGTCCAACAGGCCGATTAGACTTACAGGTCAGCCTCGATTACGGTCAGCAGGTAGTGACCAGCCCGGAAGACTTTGACCACCTGCCCTTTGTGAGCAACCCTCGCAAGAAGAAGCAACTGGATAATCTTCTGGCCCGCTTAGGTTTTTCGTCGGGCTTCAAGGTTAGCCGTCCCCAACCAGAGGGAGCAGCCCTCTATGATTTTTTTGAAAATGGGCTACCGCAGCTAAGGGCATTTGGTTCAGTAGAACTCAGCGAAGCGATGGCTCGTCTAAAAGGTCAGGAGCGACCACGAATTCACTTGTCTCAGGTTGGTGGGCTTCTGGAGGTCAATTTTGATTTTTCAAGTTTGGACCAGGAAGACATCCACCGTGCCTTGACCAGCTTACGCCAGCAAGAGGCCTATTTCATCACCAAGTCTGGCCAGCTAATGGTCTTTGATGACGAGGTGAAACGGATTTCTAAGACACTTGAAGCCCTGAGGGCAAAGCAGGTTGACCATGGCCGCTACCAACTGACCAATTTGGCCAGTCTCCAAGTCAAAGAAGCCTTGTCGGACTACGATCAGGCGATGGTTTCAGCTGAATTAGAAGAGATGCTTGCTTATCTGTCCCAGCCAGAGCGATTTGAACTGGGAGAGTTACCCGTCCAGGCAACCTTGAGGGGCTACCAAAAACAAGGGGTTCAGTGGTTATCTGTCTTAGATCATTATGGCTTTGGAGGGATTTTAGCAGATGATATGGGCCTTGGTAAGACCTTACAGGCCATTAGCTTTTTATCAGGCCATTTGGCATCTGGAAAACGGGCCCTGGTCTTGGCCCCGTCCAGCCTGATCTATAACTGGCAGGATGAATTTGCCAAATTTTATCCCCAAGCCAAGGTTTGTGTGGTTCAGGGCAATAAGTCCCAGAGAGAGACCTTGCTTGCCCAAGACCAGCAGGTAACAGTAACGTCTTACCACAGTTTCCGTCAAGACTTGGACACCTATCAAACCGGAGGCTATGACCTGCTGATTTTAGATGAAGCTCAGGTTTTGAAAAACAGCCAGACCAAGATTGCTCAAGCCTTGCGGGACTTTGAAGTGAACCGTTGTTTTGCCCTGTCTGGTACACCGATTGAGAACCGCTTGTTGGAAATCTGGTCCATCTTCCAAATTGTCTTACCAGGTCTTTTTGTCAGCAAGAATCAGTTTAACCAGCTGACGTCAAAAGAGGTGGCTAAAATCATCAAGCCCTTTGTTTTAAGGCGGAAAAAAGAGGAGGTCTTGACCGAACTTCCCGAGGTGACTGAGATGACCTACCATAATGAGATGACCAAGGATCAAAAAGCCATTTACTTGGCACAGTTGGAGCAGCTTAGTCAACAGGTTAGAGCGACCAGTCCTGAGGCATTTTCGCGACAGAAAATTGAGTTCCTATCAGGAATTACACGCTTGCGTCAGATTTGCAATACTCCAGGTCTCTTTATGCCCTATGACGGCGAGAGTGGCAAACTCCAAGGTCTGAGTGAATTGATTCAGCAATTGAAAGACAACGGTCATCGCCCACTGATTTTTTCTCAGTTTACAGGTATGCTGAGTTTGATTGAGGAGGAGCTGGCCGGTCAAGGTTTATCCAGTTACCTGATTACTGGGGCAACCCCCGTTGCCCAGCGTCAGCAATTGACCAAAGCCTTCAATAAGGGGAGTCGTGATGCCTTTCTCATGTCCCTCAAGGCGGGAGGCGTTGGGCTCAACCTAACGGGAGCAGACACGGTGATTTTGGTTGACCTATGGTGGAATCCTGCCGTTGAGATGCAAGCTATCAGCAGGGCCCATCGTATGGGGCAAGAGAAGGTTGTCCAAGTTTATCGTTTGATTACAAAAGGGAGTATCGAGGAAAAAATCTTGCTCTTGCAAGAAAAGAAACGTCACCTGATAAAAGATGTTTTGGAAGGGGACGGTTTGAAAACAAGCCTAACCCTTGATGATTTCAAGGAAATTTTAGGGATTTCTTAGGCTGACCTTTTGAAAAAAATCAGTTTTTAAGGTATAATGAAGTGTTGGAAAGAAAGGAGCATTCGTCATGGAAAAACAGCTGAAACGATTTCCATTGATTGCAGATGATGAGCCAGTCATTACTCACCCAAGGCAGATGACCCTCTATGACAATGAGGATTTGATTGTCAATATCCGTGGGGATTATCGCGATAAGACCTATGGGACAGTAAAGGCCGAGGAGGTTCGGTCAAAGGTAGAGCCGTCAGCTCCCCAACCACTTGCTGCCCCGTCGCAGCGGGAACGGTTGCGACATGAAGCCCGTGCTGATGTGAAAAAGAAACGTCAGGCCCTGGTGCTTCCTGAGAAAAAGCGGTCGTCAAAGGCACTTCCAGCCCGTCCCATCGAGGTAGAACCAGTTAGCCAACGCCCTGCAACGGATAAAGAGCCTGGCGAGACCAACTGGAGCAGTTATGCTAAAGTTTTGGAACAGACCGATTATATCCTGGTTGATTTGCCAAAGACCTATCAGCAACCAGCCAACCCCTCAACCAAGGGGCAGCAGAAGCAAAACTTTGATTTTCTCAAGCAAAGTCAAGTTTATAACTATAAGGATAACCAACGTAAGAAAGAAAGACAAATTGCTCAGGAGCTCAACCTATCAGCCCTAGAGGACAACAATTAGAGGAGATATGATGACAAAAACCTATCATTTTACAGGAATTAAAGGTTCAGGGATGAGTGCCTTGGCACTGATGCTCCATCAGATGGGCCATCAGGTGCAAGGAAGTGACGACACGAAATATTATTTCACCCAGCGTGAGCTGGATTTGGCTGGTGTGCCGATTTTCTCATTTTCAGGTGAGCATGTGCCAGAAGGGGCTGAAGTCATTGTTGGCAATGCCTTCAAAGAAGTGATCGATGAGACAGGTGATAAAACCAACCCTGAATTGCGTTACCTCTTGGATAAGGGCATTCCTTTCAAGCGATACCATGAGTTTTTGGGGGACTTCATGCGAGATTTCATCAGTTTTGGTGTCGCAGGTGCCCACGGTAAGACGTCAACGACAGGTTTGTTGTCACACATCATGAAAAACATCACGGACACCAGCTACTTGATTGGTGATGGCACAGGTCGCGGTTCAGCTAAGGGGCAGTATTTCGTCTTCGAATCGGATGAGTACGAGCGTCATTTTGCCCCTTACTACCCTCAATATTCAATTATTACCAATATTGATTTTGACCACCCAGATTATTTCACGAGCGTGGACGACGTTTTTGATGCTTTTAACGATTATGCCAAACAGGTTGAAAAAGGCCTCTTTCTCTATGGTGAGGATCCTTATCTGAAAAACATCACCGCCAACGCCCCGATTTATTACTACGGTTTTGAGGAAAGCGATGATTTCCGTGCGGTGGATTTGGTGCGGACAACAGGTGGGTCAGATTTCCGTGTTCTGCATAGGGATTTGGATTTAGGCGTTTTCCATATGCCAGCCTATGGCAAGCACAATATCCTCAACGCCTTGGCCGTTATCGGTAACCTCTATGTCGCTGGTTTTGATATGGAGCTGGTTCGGGAGCACATGAAGACCTTCCCAGGCGTGAAGCGTCGCTTTACAGAAAAAATCATCAACGACACGATTTTGATTGATGATTTTGCCCACCACCCAACTGAGATTATTGCCACCCTGGATGCGGCACGTCAGAAGTACCCAAGTAAGGAAATCGTTGCGATTTTCCAACCCCACACCTTTACCCGTACCATCGCCCTCTTGGATGAATTTGCAGCAGCCTTAAATGACGCTGATAGTGTTTATTTGGCAGAAATTTATGGTTCGGCTCGCGAAGCAGATAAGGGTGAGGTAAAAGTTGAGGATTTGGCGGCACGGATTGCTAAACCAGCCCAAGTGGTAACGGTCGATAATGTTTCTCCGCTCTTGGATCACAATAATGCGGTCTTTGTCTTTATGGGAGCAGGGGATATTCAGACTTATGAGCATGCATTTGAGGAACTCTTGTCACGTCTGACCATTAATAATCAGTAGTCTAAAGGCTTAGTCTTAGATGTTTCTTGCTTTTTAGGAACAATTAAGGTATAATGACGAGAGATAGAGACAAGGAGGTTCAGCTTTGAAAGACATCTTTAAGGATGATGAGACAGGAAAAGCTCACCAAAAAACTAATTTTAAGGAAAAGATTTTAGCTGATTTGGAGGCTGCCAGTCTTGCACGCGTCCGGAGATTGGCCGAAGAAGAACGCCTTCGTCAGGAAGAGCTGAAAGCAGAAATGGAGCGAAAGCAGGCTGAGGCTGAAGCGGCCTTACGCCTAGCTCGTGAAGAAGCTGCACGTGCAGAGGCTGAACGTTTAGAAATGGAGCGTCAGGCTCGTCTGATGGCGGAAGAAGCTAAGCGACAAGAAGAAGCTGCTGCGGAAGCTGTTCGTCAAGCCCGTGAAGAAACTGCTCGCCTTGAGGCAGAACGCCAAGCTCAGTTGGCCGAATTGGCTCGTCAAGAGGAAGAAGCTCGCCGTCAGGCTGAATATGAAGCCTATGTGGCTGAGCAGGCCGTCTTGGAGCAAGAGCGTTTGGCCGAAAAAGCACGACTGACCCAGGAAATCCTGGCAGCTCGTCAAGCTCAAGAAACGGTTCAAGAAGTTGCTGAAGAACTGCCCCTTGCGGAGGTGACATTGCAAGAGCCAGTGGCAATGGTGTCCCAACCAGAAACGATTGTAGTCGAAGAGCATGAGCCGCTTGTGGAGCCAGAAGAAGTTGTTTCGCAGATTGCTGTGTCAGAACCATCAGTAGAAGAACCTACTCAACCAGAACCTCTTTCTGCTCTTATCACTGAGCCAGAAGAAGAAACTCAGGTTAACCAGCCTCTGTTGAGTGATGACGACGAGGACGATGTTTACCTGCCACCGAGAGCAACCGCAGCGATCGGTCTTGGAAAGAAAGCGAAGAAAAACCGTTTGGCTAAAAAATTATCGCTCGTTGTTGCCTCCATTCTCCTCTTTCTGATTTTGGCGGTTGGCGGTCTGGGGCTCTTCTATGTCTCAAGTGCTGTCAAGCCATTGGATAAACAAGCAACCGAATTTATTCAAGTGGAAATCCCAGAAGGGTCTGGCAACAGGCTGATTGGTCAAGTGCTGGAAGAAGCCGGTGTTATTAAGAGTGGTATCGTCTTCAACTATTACACCAAGTTCAAAAACTACACTGGTTTCCAGAGTGGTTATTACAATTTCCAAAAGAGCATGTCGCTGGATGATATTTCCAAACTCCTCCAAGAAGGAGGCACTCCAGAACCAGTCCTGCCAGCACTTGGTAAGATTGTCATTCCAGAAGGCTACACCTTGACGCAGATTGCCAAGGTGGTCACCAGTAACGGTGCCACTGAAGATAAGACGGATAAAACCCCATTTAAGGAAGAGGATTTCCTCGCCTTGGTGCAGAAACCTGAATTTATCGAGCGTATGGTTGCCAAGTACCCTAACCTCCTGTCCAGCCTACCTGATGCAGGTGCGGTCAAGTACCGATTGGAAGGTTACCTTTTCCCAGCAACCTACGCTTACTATGAGACAACCACGCTAGAAGGTTTGGTTGAGGAGATGTTGTCAGCCATGGACGGTCGCTTGTCACCTTACTATGGGCAAATTGCAGAGCGGGGCATGACGGTTAATGACGTGCTCAGTCTGGCATCCTTGGTTGAAAAAGAAGGTCAGACTGACGATGACCGTCGTCAGATCGCCAGCGTTTTCTATAACCGTTTGGCCATTGACATGCCATTGCAAAGTAACATTGCCATCCTTTATGCCATGGATAAGTTGGGCGATAAGACCACACTGGCTGAGGACGCAGGTATTGACACAACGATTGATTCTCCTTACAACATTTATGTGAACCCTGGTTTGACCCCTGGTCCCGTTGATAGCCCAAGTCTTTCAGCCATTGAGGCCAGCATTGAACCAGCCAAAACAAACTACCTCTATTTTGTTGCCGATGTTACCACAGGTGCCGTTTACTATGCAGATACCTTTGAAGAACACAACAGCAACGTTGAGAAGTATGTCAACAGCCACCTAGACTAATTGGTAAACATGGTGCTTCGGTACCGTGTTTCCTTTTGATAATAATAGAAAAGAGAAAACTATGGCAGAAAAAACCTATCCTATGACTTTAGCTGAAAAAATTCAGCTGGAAAAAGAGCTTGAAGAACTGATTTTGGTGCGTCGTCCAGAAGTTATCGAACGGCTGAAAATTGCCCGTTCTTATGGTGACTTGTCAGAAAACAGTGAATATGATGCGGCTAAAGATGAACAAGCCTTTGTTGAAGGCCAAATTTCAACCCTGGAAACGCAAATTCGTTATGCGGAAATCATCGATAGTGATGCGATTGCCAAGGACGAAGTGGCCATTGGTAAAACCGTTGAAATCCGTGAAGTTGGTCAAAAGACCAAGGAGAAATATGCAATTGTGGGTTCGGCTGCCGCAGATGTTTTAGCGGGTAAAATTTCTAACGAAAGCCCGATGGCTCAGGCCTTGATTGGTAAAAAAGCTGGTGATAAGGCGACGATTGATTCGCCGACAGGCAGCTATGAAGTGGAAATCCTTAAAGTAACCAAAACGAAGTAAGATAAAGAGGCAGATTCCAAATGGGATCTGCCCTTTATGTTGCCCGCTAGGCTACTAACGAAAGGCCTTGATCAAAAATGAATAACATGTGATTGAAGGGAAGTGTTTTACCTTTCTTGGGCAATAGTCGTTGACAACCCCTATCATCAGTTGAAGCTGGTGAGCGATTCTTAAGTTACGGGGAAGATGTCTTTAATGCTGGTCCATTTCTTCCCTATTTTGAAGAGGCAAAGGTCATCTTACAAAGGTCAGTTGCCTCTCCGTCATAAGGGGTGACAGTTGATAAAACTTGCTTTTTTATAAGAGGTCGCTTTATATTTTTGAAAAATCTGGCGACAATTCTTTTTCAGGAAGGCTCTCTTTGTAAAATAAAAGAATCATCTGCGGTATCGTACCGTCAGATGATTCATTAGCAGTTTTTTGTGTTAAATCAGAGATGATTTAAGGGGTAAAGCTTAACGGTTTTGTTTACCAGCGTTACGTTTTTTATTGTTGTCGCTGATGGCTTTTGTGATTGGGCTTGTTTTGCTACTTGCTGTGACGTCTTTGGGCTGGCCAGTTGCCGCCTGTGGACGGTAAGGTTTTGGTGGGTTGAGGCGGTATTCCTCAGCCACCTTGGCCTTGAGTTTTGGTTTGAGGATATAAGTGGTCATCAACTGTTGGATGATGGCAAAGATACCACCGACAAGCCAGTAGAGAAGCACACCTGCGGGTGAGGCAAAACCGAATATGACCATCGTCAGCGGTGTGATGTACATCATGCTCTTCATCTGGTCTTTTTGCTCCTCAGGGACGGTTGCTAATGACAGGTGGGATTGCAAGAAGTAGAGTGCAACGATGATCCCTGTGAGAATCAAGTCAGGTTTATCCAAACGGAACCAAAGGAAGCTGGTGCCTGCAATACCATCCGTATAACGTGCAGCGTAAAAGAGGGCAGAGAAGAATGGCATCTGAATCAAGATTGGCAAACAGCCCATACCGCCAAAGAGGCTGAGGCCGTAATGCTTGTTGGCAGCCATGATTTCAGTTTGGATGGCCATCTTTTCTTCGCTGGTTTCAGCTTCACGCAATCGCTTGTTGAGCGGGTCCAGAATGTGCTTGAAGTAGTTGCGTTTTTCAGCCTGGTAAGTGGCCTGCCAGGATTGGTACAAACCGAGTGGCATGATGATGAATAAGCGAACCAGGATGGTCACAATGACGATGGCTAAACCAAAGCCTAGAGCCTTGTCAATGGCGAAGTGGCGGATAACCTTTGCCATAGGTTCCACCAAGTAAATCCACTCAAAGTCATCACGGGTAGGGACACCATTTTTTGTGCGAACACAACCAGAGAGAAAGAGGAGGAGACTGAGCCCAAGCCCAGAGAGTAGGAGACGATTTTTTTTCAAGATGATTTTTCCTTTACCTTTTAGTGATACCTATCTATTCTACCCTTTTTTGAGAAATTTCTCAATAGTTCTGGAGGCTGATTTTTTAATAGCTGACGCGGAAATCCTTATAATCTGAAAAAGCAACCATGGTGACATCGACATAGCTCACCCTGGCAAAGGGGGAGGGGCCTTTTCTGATTTCTTGGATAAAGCGGGCCATGAGCTGGCTGTCATCAGACTGGGCCAGGATTTCCACGGTGCCGTCGTCATTGTTCCAGACCCTGCCGTATAGGCCACCCAGCTCCCAAGCCAGGGCTTGGACGGCATAGCGAAAACCAACCCCTTGAACCCGACCAGAGACCACCAAACGCACTTTTTTCATGAGAACCTCCAATTTTTCAGCCTATTTTTTGCATTCTAGGCCAGTTCTGTTATAATGTTTCTATGACTATTATAACCTCAAAAGCCAATAATCTCATCAAAAACACCAAAAAACTTCATCAAAAAAAATACCGTACCCAATCTTACCTGATTGAGGGCTGGCACCTTTACGAGGAGGCTAGAGCAGCTGGTGCGGTTATTGAACGGGTTTTTGTGGTGGCAGATGAGGCGGACAAGCTTGACCAAGGGACCGAGCTGGTCTTGGTCAGCCCAGAGGTATTGAAGGACTTGGCAGACAGCCCATCGCCCCAAGGGATTGTGACCCAGATTGCCCTCCCCAATCAGGACCTGAGCCAGCTTTCGCCTGGTCGTTACCTGGTCCTGGAGGATGTTCAGGATCCTGGTAATGTGGGCACCATGATTCGGACAGCGGATGCGGCTGGTTTGGACGGGGTCTTGTTGACCCAGCAGACGGCCGACATCTATAACGCCAAGACCCTCAGGGCCATGCAGGGTAGCCATTTCCACCTGCCGGTTTACCGCTTGGCCAAGGACCAGCTGGTTCTGGCCCTCAAAAACCTGGCGGTCCCTGTCCTTGCCACAACCCTGTCCAAGACCTCGGTGGACTACCGTGCCCTCCCCAAACTCCCCCACTTCGCCTTAGTCATGGGCAACGAGGGAGCTGGTATTTCTGTGGAAATGGCAGAGCTGGCAGACCACTTGGTTCACATCACCATGCCAGGTCAGGCCGAAAGCCTCAACGTGGCTGTGGCGGCAGGCATTGTATTGTTTTACTTAATTTAGCCTCTTCCTTGGAAAATAGGCTAGTTTACCACAGGGAGGGAAACCTCTGAAGAAGAAAAGGAGAATACAGATGACATCACTTACCAATCGAGCCCAGGTGGGTTTGACAACTTTTTATGCAAAAATCTATGGCCTGGTTGGCCTTGGCCTGCTGTTATCAGGTCTAGTGGCTGGTCTCATGCTGACCGTTTTTCAATCGCAGATGATTGCGATTTTACAAGGTGGCCGAGTTGTCATCTGGGCCCTTTGGCTAATTGAAGTTGGCCTGGTGGTCGCTGCTTCTACAGCTGCGGCCAAAAATAGTCCTGTGGCTTTTCCGATGTTTCTAGGCTATTCAGCTCTTAACGGCTTTACCATGAGCTTTACCCTGGCCTATTACACTAAAACCAGTGTTTTGGCAGCTTTTCTTTCCGCTGCTGGACTTTTCTTTGCCATGGCGATTTGGGGCCAAGTCACTAAAAAAGACCTGTCAGGCTTTAGAAAAGCCCTGATGGGGGCCTTGATGGGGTTGGTGATTGCAGGTTTGGTTAATTTCTTTTTGAGAAGTTCAGCCCTGAGTTTGTTGTTGAGCCTTGTCTCAGTTGTTCTTTTTTCAGGCATTATCGCCTATGACAACCAACGCATTAAGCAGGTTTACCTGCAAACGGGTGGCCGCGTTGGTGATGGGTGGGTGATTTCCCTAGCTCTTAGCCTTTACTTGAACTTCATTAACCTTTTCCTGAATATTTTGCGATTGATGGGAAATAGAGATTAGCACTTGAAACAGTTCCTTGGAACTGTTTTTTAGTTGCTGTGTTATTTTCAAAAAAATATCAAAAACAAGTGAAAACACTTGCAAATTATGGTATAATAGAAAAAAAGCCACAAGGAGGTTTATATGGCTGTTAAAGATTTTATGACACAGAAGGTGGTTTATGTGTCGCCAGAGACGACTATTGCTAGAACGGCAGACATCATGAAAGAGCAGGGGCTTCGTCGCTTGCCTGTTATTGATCAGGATCGTTTGGTTGGGCTTGTGACAGAAAAGACCATTGCTGAGGCCAGTCCATCCAAGGCGACCAGTCTTTCTATCTACGAGATGAATTATTTGCTCAACAAAACTAAGGTCAAGGACGTCATGATTAAGGATGTGGTGACGGTATCTCCCTATGCTAGTTTAGAAGACGCTATTTATGTGATGATGAAGCACAAGATTGGTGTCTTACCTGTTGCTGATGGGGAGCGTCTTTCAGGGATTATCACTGACCGAGACGTTTTTCGGACCTTCCTCGAGGTTTCGGGTTATGGTGAAGCTGGGGTGCGTGTTCGTGTTCTGGTGGACAATACGGTTGGTATTATGGAGAAGGTGACCAAGGTAATCGCTGAAGAAAACCTCAACATCAGACGGGTGATTTCGACAACAAGAAAGTCAGGTAAGGTTGTTATTGAGTTTCAAATTGATGGCAATTATGAATTAGACCTGTTGACAGAAAAGATTCAAGCTCAAGGGGTAACCGTTGATAAGATTGAACGAACAGAGGCCAAGGCCTTGTAAGCTGAAAGTCCTAGAAGATTTTTCTAGGACTTTTTGCTATAATAGGAGTATGCCAATAAAATCGTTTCTTATTATGGCACTGATTTGTGCTGTTCAAACCTTGTTTTTTAGTCAAGCCTTGTTTGCAGACCAAGCTCTTTTAGCCTTTTTTTGGGGTGTTCTTTTGGTGAGAAACCTCTATCGTGTTTATTTGGTGGACAGGTTTAGCCGTTTTTTGTCAGGTCCCAAGAAGTAAGACTGATTTCTCCACTATTGAGATAGCCTTGCTGGCCTGAGGGGAATTCGATGAGCAGTTCACCCTTGTCGCTGATGTCCAGGACCTTGGCTGTGCAGCTTTGCCCTTTTTCCAAAAAGGAAATCTCACGGCCTAAGACCAGGGACCAGTCCTTATAGTAGCGGACTAAATCGGGTTCGGGGGTCTGGAAGAAGAGTCGCCAGGTTTCGGCAATTAGCTGCTGGCGAAGGATGGTCGGTTGTTCTTGGAAGAGGGAACCAGCCTTGTCCTTGAGGTCATCGGGAAAATCATTGATGTGGAAATTGATGCCGACCCCGATAATAATGTCGGTCACCAGGCCCGTTTCAATTGCTGTTATCGCTTCGGTCAAGATACCGGCGATTTTTTTTTGCCCAAGGTAGATGTCATTGACCCATTTAATCTGGCATTGGATGCCCGTTAAATGGGCGATAGCCTTGACCAGGCTGGCTGCGACCATGAGGGTGTAGGCGGGCAGGTCGGGATGGGGCAGGTTGGGTTGGAGGTGGAGGGACATGTAGATGCCCCCCTGAGGGCAGGCGAAGAAGGAGCGGCCAAAACGGCCTTTAGCTCCAGTCTGATTTGGGGCCAGATAGAGGCGGGGAGCGGTTAAACCGGTTTCTAGACCAGCCTTAGCGTCTAGCTGGGTTGAGCTGCTAGATGGGTTGTAACTGACTGGGATAGCTAGTTCTTGGGCTAGTCGCTCTGGGACTATGAGGTCACCCGTTAGGAGCTTATAACCTTTTTTCTTGATTGATTGGATAATCAGACCCTGTTGTTCCAGGGCCTGTACGGCTTTCCAAATGGCGGTTCGGGAGATGCCCAATTGGTCAGCTAACTCTTGACCTCGGACAAAGTCATCTTGTTGATAAAGTTTTTCAAAAAGAATTTCGTAGGTTTTCATAGGTCTAGTATAATACAAAAAGCTAATCTTGTCATGGCCTTGAGGTCAAGCCTAACAAAAAAACTCCCCATTTGGGGAGTTTAGTTAGACTTATTTTTTCAACAAGTCGCGGATTTCAGCCAAAAGCTCTTCAGAAGTTGGACCAGCTGGTGCAGCTTCTTCAACTTTTTTAGGCATTGCTTTTTCAGCAGCCTTAACAACGAAGAACAATACAGTACCAACAACAAGGAAGTTAATCACAGCACTCAAGAAGCTACCATAAGCAACACCGTTCCAAGATAGTGCAGCAATCTTATCAACGTTAGCAGCTTTCAAAGCTGGGTTAAGCAAGAGCGGAGTGATGATGTCAGCAACAAATGAAGTGACAATAGCACCGAAGGCACCCGCGATGATAACCGCTACGGCAAGGTTAAGGACATCGCCCTTGAACAAAAAAGCTTTTAATTCTTTAATCATGATGATTTAGAATCTCCTTTAAAATTTTATTACTTGGCTAGTATAACGTTTTTGTCATCTGCTTGCAACAAATATGCTCACAAAATTTAATTTTTCCCATCACTTTCTGAAAGTCAATGAAAATTAATTTCATGTGATGGTTTTCCTCTTACTTAGAACAAACGCATGAAGAAAACAATTTTTCAGAGAAGTGTTGCACTTTTTAGATGAAAATTTTGGTATAATTTCCGTGAGATGAATAGAATAGTACCGAACACGAGGTGTTTTCAAGGTAATTTCTGAAAAATGCGTGTAACTCAAAAAGATAGTTGCATGCATTTTCTTCATGCGTACGGCGTGCATCTTACTCCCTACTATTTTACTTCTTTACCTATCTATGTTATAATGGAATGTGAACCAAAATTTCTGAAAGGGGTGATGAGGTGGCTCTTGACCGAGATAAGATTGCTGAGATAAAGGCCAGTATCAACATCGTTGACCTCATCGCTGAAGTAACCCCTTTGACCAAGGCGGGACGGCATTTTCTTGGGCTCTGCCCATTTCACAAAGAAAAAACGCCCTCCTTTAACGTGGTGGAAGACAAGCAGTTTTACCACTGTTTCGGCTGTGGCAAGTCGGGTGATGCCTTCAAGTTCTTGGAGGACTACCAGCAGGTCACCTTCGTGGAGGCGGCGACCATCCTGGCTGAGCGGGCAGGCATCGAGGTTGGGGGAATTGCTCCCCAGCAGCAGGCGAGGCCCCAATCCCCCAACCAGGTCCTCTACGACATCAACCAAGATGCGGCCAAGTTTTACCACGCTGTCCTCATGACCACTACCCAGGGCCAGGCTGCTAAGGCTTACTTGGCCCAGCGGGGTCTGGATGACGAGGTTCTGACCTATTTCAAGATTGGACTGGCACCTGATGAGGCCGACTACCTCTACCAGAGCCTGTCACCCAAGTACGAGGCGGATGCCTTGACCAACTCAGGCCTCTTTAACCTCAGTGACTCCAACCGCTTTTTTGACACCTTCAAGGACCGGATCATGTTTCCACTCCTGGATGATAGTGGCCGAACCATTGGCTTTTCTGGGCGGATTTGGCGGGACAATGGCGGAGCGGACCAGCAGGCCAAGTACAAGAACACCCGTTCTACCCCGATTTTTAACAAGTCGGCAGAGCTTTACCACCTAGACAAGGCCAAGAGCGTGGCTAAAAAGACTAAAGAGCTCTACCTGATGGAAGGGTTCATGGATGTGATTGCGGCCTATCGGGCTGGGATTACCAATGCCGTGGCCACCATGGGAACGGCCCTAACCCCTGACCACACCAAGCAGCTAAAGAAATACGCTTCTAAGCTGATTTTAACCTATGATGGGGATGCCGCTGGTCAGAATGCCATTGCTAAGTCTCTGGACCTCTTGGCTCAGTTTCAGGTGGACATCGTCCGTTTTCCTGACCAGATGGACCCTGATGACTACCTGCAAAACCATTCACCAGAAGCTCTGGCCAGCTTTCTGACCCAGGCTCGCATCAGCAAGGTGGAATTTTACGCCAGCTATTACTTGCCTAGAAACTTGGATAACCTGCAAGCCCAGATTGCCTATGTGGACCAGATGGCTCAGTTGATTGCTAAGGAGCCGTCTATTACCGCCCAGCAGACCTATAGCCAGCTGGTGGCGGATCGACTCCCTGATTTTGATTATTTCATGGTGGAGCAGGCGGTTGATCGCCTGCGGTGGCAGGCAAGGGGTCAGGAGGCCCCTCAGGCCCCGCCGCCATCCTGGCAGGTCTTGCCCCAGTTATCCCACCAATCAGGTGGGCTCTTGCGGTGTGAACGGCAACTCTTTTACCGTTTATTGACCAATGAGGCCCTTCTCAACCAGCTAGAGGCGTTTTCCTTTGTCACTCAAGAGTTAGATGAGTTGTTTCAGGTGCTGAAACGAGATGGCGACCTTAGTCCCCAGACCCTGTCTCACTTATCTGAACATGTGAACAAGGCTTACTATGCTGTTTTAGCAGAGAATTTCCCTCAAGACATGGTTGATGGGGAGTGGGAGGACTTGCTCAGGTGGCGGGACCGCTATTTGAGCCAACAGGTCATGACACACCACCAGAAAGCCATTCGCGAACACAGTCAACTTGGTGATATTTCTGGAGCAGAAGAAGCTCTGGCTGCCCTTATTGCCCAAAAAAGACAATTAGAATAGGAGACCCTATGACAAAGACGACAGACATTTCAACTTTTAATGTTCAAGTAGCCGAATTTATCCGTAAGCACAAGCAAGCGGGAACGGTTGTTGACGATATGGTGACCGATCAGTTGGTTATCCCCTTTGGGCTGGATGCAGATCAGATTGACGACCTGTTGACTCGGTTGACTGACGGTGGTTTGGCCATCACGGACAAGGAAGGTAACCCGTCAACCACTTACATGATTGCTGAAGTCCAACCAGAGGAACTGAGCGACGAGGAACTGATGGGCTCGAACTCGGCTAAGGTCAACGATCCTGTCCGCATGTACCTCAAGGAAATCGGTGTGGTGCCGCTCTTGACCAACGATGAGGAGAAAGAATTGGCTCTCTTGGTAGCGGAAGGCAACTTAGAAGCCAAGCAGCGTTTGGCTGAGGCTAACTTACGTTTGGTTGTCTCTATCGCCAAGCGTTATGTGGGCCGTGGCATGCAGTTCCTGGACCTGATTCAGGAAGGGAACATGGGGCTGATGAAGGCGGTTGATAAATTTGACTATGCCAAGGGATTTAAGTTTTCGACTTATGCGACTTGGTGGATTCGTCAGGCCATTACCCGTGCCATCGCCGACCAGGCTCGTACCATCCGTATCCCAGTTCACATGGTGGAAACCATCAACAAGCTGGTTCGTGAGCAACGTAACCTCTTGCAGGAGTTGGGTACCGAGCCGACCCCTGAACAGATTGCAGAGCGGATGGACATGACCCCTGACAAGGTGCGTGAAATCCTCAAGATTGCCCAGGAGCCAGTTTCCTTGGAAACACCGATTGGTGAGGAAGATGATAGCCACTTGGGTGACTTCATCGAAGATGAAGTAATCGAAAACCCAGTTGATTACACCACTCGTGTGGTCCTGCGGGAGCAATTGGACGAAGTCCTGGACACCCTGACCGACCGTGAGGAGAACGTGCTCCGTCTGCGTTTTGGTCTGGACGATGGCAAGATGCGGACCTTGGAAGATGTGGGTAAGGTCTTTAACGTGACCCGTGAGCGGATTCGCCAGATTGAGGCCAAGGCCCTCCGCAAACTCCGCCACCCAAGCCGCAGCAAGCAGTTGAGAGACTTTATTGAGGACTAAAAACGTCCGGGGGACGTTTTTAGGTGCGAGCTTGAAAACTAGAGAGCGAGCAGTGTCACCTTATCAGCGATGACCCGAGAAATGGGAGAGTGAACGGGATTGTTGGTGCGGTGCGTCAGCGCCACGCTTGAAAATAAGAAGGCGTGGCGAGCTTGCTCGGACATCTGGTTCGATAGTTCTGGTCCCAAAAGCAATCAATCGGTGAACTAGTCCGAGGGACGTTTGAGGTGAGAGCTTGAAAACTAGATAGCGAGCAGTGAACCTAGAATTTTGGTAATGAACCGGATTTTCGGTGCGGTTCGTCAGCACCACGCTTGAAAATAAGAAGGCGTGGCGAGCTTGCTCGGACATCTGGTTCGATAGTTCTGGTCCCAAGAGCAATCAATCGGTGAACTAGTCCGAGGGACGTTTGAGGTGAGAGCTTGAAAACTAGATAGCGAGCAGTGAACCTAGAATTTTGGTAAAGAACCGGATTTTCGGTGTGGTGCGTTAGCGACACGCTCGCAAAGATGAAGGCCTAGCGAGATTACTCGAACGGCTTTCTCCAGTCGCTCACCTCACTATTAACAACCGACTAGAGAAACTGATTAGGAAGGGATTATGGCCTTGTTTTCACCCTTGACGGCCTATCTCAATCAGTTTGGCCCCAAAGGGGAGACCGACTGGATTGGTGAGTATCATCGTTTTCCTGTTTACTCGCCCGTGGTTGAGCAGTTTCGCCAAGCTGTTGGTGATCTTGTTCAGGCTTATCCAGAGGTGGCTGATTACCCAAGGCTTCTAAAGGATAAGAACATACAGGATTTTGAAAGGCTTGAGCAGACAGACCTGTCCGTGATGGAGCTGGTGACTGTCTTGGTTGGGCTTGTGCGTTTAGAACGTTTTCATGAGGGGCTGCTATGGTCAGCCTTGAAAGAGGGCCAGCTGCAGGACCTGCTCAAGCGTATTAAAGAGTTAGAAGACAAGGAGGAACGGTAAATCATGTCAGAACAAACCTACACCCCTGAGCAAATCGACGACATCAAGACCCGCATCTTGCAGGCCATGGAAGAGGTTATCGACCCTGAGCTTGGCATTGACATTGTCAACCTGGGCTTGGTTTATGAGATTCGTTTTGAGCAAAATGGCCGAGCTGAAATTGACATCAGCCTGACCACCATGGGCTGCCCTTTGGCGGACTTGATTACGGATCAGATGTACGATGTTCTCAAAACCGTGCCAGAGGTGACCGAGTCCGAGGTTAAGCTGGTTTGGTACCCAGCTTGGTCGGTTGAGCGGATGAGCCGCTACGCTCGGATTGCTCTTGGAGTTCGCCTATAAAAAAATCCCCGTTGCTAAACTAAAGGCAACGGGGATTTGACTTATTGAATGTTCAAATGCTTGGTCATGATGTAATGGGTGGCAAAGTAGCAGATGATGATTTCGAAGATAGACGTGATTAGGATAAGGATGAAGTGGTCTGGACCGAAGAGTTTTGAATAAGCCATTTCAGGTGTGATAAAGGTGACTATGAAACTGAGTAGGACATAGATGACAAAGTAGGCCACGCAGCCCATGAGTCCACGACGGTTTTGGAAGAGCTGGCCGATGGAAATAGCCAAATAGGTCAGGAGAATTCCCGAAAAGGTGTTGGCAATGCTGGCAAGAAAGACCAAGGAAAGCGGCACATAGTTGTTGGCCATCTTGATGTAGATTGGCAGTTCTGTCATCACATGATTGAAGTCAAAACTTGGTGATAGGAAAATGAAGAAGCTAGCAATGGAGGTCAGGAAACTGAGGCTCCCCCAGATGGCGGCTGCGGTCAGTTTTGACAAGATAATCTGGTGACTGGTCACCGGCAGGGTCATGGTTAGGTAACCTTCACGGCCATAGACATTCTTGTAAAAACGGTTGATGATTAGGAAGAAAGTGGAGATGTTAAGGGCGATGATTAAGGCAAAGATGACAAACATGACAAAGGTTAGGCTCAGGCTTGCCAGGGTAGATAGTGGTCGGTTATTGGCATATTCAATGGTCGCATAGGTTGAACCGAACATGACCTTCATGCCCAGGCCGAAAATTGCTGAGAAAAGCAAGGTGGCCAGATAGAGCAGGACATACCACTTGCCAGCGGCTTTGATTTCGTATTTGAGTAGTTTTCCAAACATAAAAACCTCCTAGACCTTAAAGGTGTCTCTGAAGAGGGCGTCGATGGACTTGCCGTGTTCAAAACGGAGGTCATCGGTGTTGCCTTGCAAGACCAACTCGCCCTTTTTGATGAAAATAACGTCGTCAAAAATCTGCTCCACATCGCTAATCAGGTGGGTGGAGATGATAACGGAACTGTCAGGGCTGTAGTTGTTGATGATGGTTCTGAGAATGTAGTCTCGGGCAGCTGGGTCAACCCCGCCGATGGGTTCATCGAGAACATACAATTTGGCCTGACGGCTCATGACCAAAATCAGCTGGACCTTTTCCTTGTTCCCTTTTGATAGGTTTTTCAAGATACTGGTCGGGTCAATGTCCAAATCGGCCAGCAGGGTAATCGCTCTGCCATGGTCAAAATCAGGGTAAAAGTCCTGGAAGAAATCCAAGAGGTCAGACACCTTCATGTTGTCTCTCAGGTAAGTGGCGTCGGGCAGGTAGGACACCAGGGCCTTGGTGGCTGCAGAAGGGCGTTGGCCAGCAATGAGGATCTCGCCAGAGGTCGGCTGCAAAAGGCCGTTGATGAGTTTAATCAGCGTGGTTTTGCCGCTGCCGTTTGGGCCCAAGAGGCCGATGATTTTGCCGGGTTCAATGGTCAAGGTCAGGTCCTTGAGGGCCTGGTGCTTGCTGTAGGATTTACTGAGGTGGTGGAGTTGGAGTAGGTGGGTCATATCGTTCTCCTATTGGTTCAAATAGTCTTTGTAGGTCTGCTAGCGTTGATGGCGCGTGACGAAGCGGGTCAGGGCTAGAAAGGCCCAAGTCAGAGCCAGGAGCTTTTTGCCCTGAGACAGTTTGGTCAGGCTCAGAAGAACTGACGCTAGGTCAGTTAAGGCAAGGCTCCAGTTAGCCATGAAAACTGTTTCCTATTAAGCCCCTTTTAGGTAGTCGGTCAGTTCGGTCACCAAATCGTCCTGGTTGAAGCCGATGGCCAACATCTTATTGACAAAGTTGGTCACTTCGTCCTGGGCCAATTCGTGGCGTTTTTGAGCAATCAGCTCCTGATCCTCGGTCACATAACGACCAGCTGTCCGTCTTGAGAAGACCATGCCTTCCCGTTCCAATTCGGTAAAGGCCCGTTGCATGGTGTTGGGATTGACCCCAGCCTCCTCAGCAAAATCACGGACAGTCGGCAACTGTTCGCCACTCTTAATCTCGTAGGAGACGATTTTCATCTTGATGTGTTGCATAATCTGTGCATAGATGGGTGATTTTTCATCAAAGGTCCAAGCCATAAGTCTCACATCCTTTCTATGAGTTCATTTTTTAATTGTACTATTTAGATAATATAGCAGAAAAGGGATTTTGTCAAGTGACATGCCTAGCTGAAAGAAAAAAGTCAGCCCTGTCAGGGGATTCGTGCTATAATAGTAAGAAAAAGGAGGGCGGCCATGTTTGCTCAGCTAGACACCAAGACGGTGTATTCATTTATGGATAGTGTGATTGACCTGCAGGCCTATGTGGAGCGGGGCAAGAGCCTGGGTTACCAGTACCTGGGCATCATGGACAGGGATAACCTCTACGGGGCCTATCAGTTTATCCGTCTGGCCCAGAAAGCTGGCTTGCAGCCAATTTTGGGGCTGGAGGTGGCTTATGAACTGGAGGAGGGGTCTTGCCCCCTCTACCTGATTGCCAAGAATGGTCAAGGTTACCGAGACTTGCTCAAGATTTCCAGCCAGGTCATGATGGGCGAGGATTGGAATTTGGTGGACTATGGTCAGGACTTGGCGGTGGTGGTGCCTGCTGCCTGGGCGGAGCGGGTGGCGTTAGCGCAGCCCCATTACATCGGCGTTAGTCTGGACAGCCCGCAAGTGGCCTATCCCCAGCCCGTCATCCCCTTGCAGACCGCCAGGTATTTCACCCCAGAAGACACCCAAACCCTGAGGGTCCTCCACGCCATTCGGGACAACCAGGCCCTAAGGGACACGCCGGAGCCTGCCCAGGGTCAGGCTCTTTTTCCGGCGGGGGAAATGGCTGAGCGGTTCAGGGAGCGGTTCCCAGAGAGCTTGGCCAACCTGGCTGAGCTGGTGGCGGGCGTCCGCTATGAGTTTGACACCGACCTGAAACTGCCGCGGTTTAACCGAGAACGGCCAGCCGTTGAAGAACTGCGGGAGCGGGCCGAAAAGGGCCTCAAGGACAAGAACCTTTGGCAAGCAGCCTACCAAGGGCGACTGACAGAGGAGTTGACCGTTATCCACGACATGGGTTTTGACGATTATTTTCTGATTGTCTGGGACCTCTTGCGGTTCGGTCGCAGTCGGGGCTACTATATGGGTATGGGACGGGGATCTGCCGCAGGCAGTCTAGTGGCCTATGCTCTGGACATCACAGGTATTGACCCCGTGGCCAACAACCTGCTCTTTGAACGGTTTCTCAACCGTGAGCGGTACAGCATGCCCGATATTGACATTGACCTACCAGACATCTATCGGAGCGAGTTTCTCCATTATGTTCGTGACCGCTACGGCAGCAACCATTCGGCCCAGATTGTCACCTTCTCAACCTTTGGGGCCAAGCAGGCCATTCGGGACGTTTTCAAACGCTTCGGCACGCCTGAGTATGAGCTGACCAAGATCACCAAGAAAATCGGCTTCAAGGACACGCTTAGTTCGGCCTACGAGAAGAACCTGTCCTTCCGCCAGCTGATTAAAAGCAAGCCTGAGTACGAACAGGCCTTTGCCATTGCCAAGCGGATTGAGGGTCAGCCAAGGCAGACTTCCATCCACGCCGCAGGGATTGTCATGAGCGATGATGACCTGACCCAGCACATTCCTGTCAAGGCTGGCGAGGACATGCTGATCACCCAGTATGACGCCCCAGCTGTCGAGGCCAACGGTCTTCTGAAAATGGACTTCCTGGGCCTCCGAAATCTGACCTTCGTTCAAAAAATGGCTGAGAAGGTGGCGGCCGATTATGGCAAGGTTATCGACATCAAGTCTATTGACCTCGAAGACCCTGAGACCCTCAAGCTCTTTGCCAGCGGCCGCACCAAGGGCATTTTCCAGTTTGAACAGGCAGGGGCCATCAACCTGCTCAAGCGGGTCAAGCCGTCCAAGTTTGAAGAAGTGGTGGCCACAACCAGCCTTAACCGGCCGGGGGCCAGCGACTACATCGACAATTTCATCAAACGCAAGTACGGCCAGGAGCCTGTTGACCTGATTGATGACCTGGTGGCCCCGATTCTGGCTCCGACCTACGGGATTATGCTCTATCAGGAGCAGGTCATGCAGATTGCCCAGGTCTATGGCGGTTTTAGCCTGGGCCGTGCCGATTTGCTGCGGCGAGCCATGTCCAAAAAAGACATGGCAGAGATGAAAAAGATGGAGGACGATTTCCTATCTGGCGCGCAAGCCTTGGGCCGGAACCTGGAGACGGCCAAAAAACTCTACGCCATGATGGCCAAGTTCGCAGGCTATGGCTTCAACCGCAGCCACGCCTATGCCTACTCGGCCCTGGCCTTCCAGCTGGCCTACTTCAAGGCCCACTACCCTGACGTCTTCTACGACGTCATGCTCAACTACTCCAGCCCCGACTACATCACGGACGCCCTGGAGGCGGGCTTTGCCCTCAGGAGACTGTCCCTCAACACGGTGCCTTTTTTGGATAAAATAGCCGAGCAGGGCATCACGTTGGGTCTGCACAACCTACGGGCGGTTCCCCGAGACCTGTCTTACTGGGTAATTGAGAACAGGCCTTTTTCTGGGGTGGAGGATTTCCTGACCAAGCTGCCCGTCAAGTACCAGAAGGCGGAGATCTTGCTGCCGCTGATCCACATCGGCCTCTTTGACCAGTTTGAACCCAACCGCAGAAAGATTGGGGTCAACCTGGACCACCTCTTTACCTTTGTCAACGAACTGGGCAGCCTCTTTGCGGATTCGGCTTACAGCTGGTTGCCAGCGGATGATTACACCCCTGCGGAAAAATACCAGCTGGAAGTTGACCTGCTAGGTGTCGGCCTCAGTCCCCACCCTCTGGTCAGTTTGGCCAAGCAGGAGCAGGGGAATTTTACCCCGCTGGCGGATTTGGTGGAGGGCAGTCAGACCACGATTTTAGTGCAGTTACAGGGGATTCGGACCATTCGGACCAAGACCAAGGGGGAACTCATGGCCTTTCTGACCGTGACCGACACCAAGAAAAAATGTGACGTCACCCTCTTTCCTGAGACCTACCAACACCACAAGGACCAGCTGGAGGAAGGTCAGATTTACCTGATGACTGGCCGGATTCAGGAGAGAAATGGCAGTTTGCAGATGGTGCTCAATCAGCTGGCCAAGCCCGTTTCGGAGAAATTCTGGATTCAGCTGGCCAACCATGACCACGACCAGGCGGTCTGGCAGATTTTGCAGGCCTATCCTGGGGATTACCCTGTGGTGCTCCGCTATGAGGACACCAAAACCACTCTCCAGGTCAGCCAGCTCCGAGTGACGAAAACGCTTGAACTAGAAGCAGAGTTGATGGATTACGCCATGAAAACGATTTTTCGATAAAACCGAATAAAAATTTGAGACAAGTTCCTAGAAACTGTGCTATAATAGATAAGTCAATTAAATTTGAACCAGCCAAGACTGGTTACTTTCCCAAAAGGAGTAAAGGATAAACATGAAGCGTATTGCTGTTTTGACCAGCGGTGGCGACGCCCCTGGTATGAACGCTGCCGTGCGTGCGGTTGTGCGTAAGGCGATTACCGAGGGCATGGAAGTGTATGGCATCAACCGTGGCTATGCTGGCATGGTTGAAGGGGACATCTTCCCACTGACTGCCCGTGGGGTATCTGACCGTCTGACCCGTGGGGGAACCTTCCTCCAGTCAGCCCGTTACCCAGAGTTCAAGGAGTTGGAAGGCCAGCTCAAGGGCATTGAGCAGTTGAAAAAACACGGTATTGAAGGTGTTGTGGTTGTCGGTGGCGACGGCTCTTATCATGGTGCCATGCGTCTGACTGAGCACGGCTTCCCAGCTGTTGGTGTTCCTGGTACCATTGATAACGATATCGTTGGTACGGACTACACCATCGGTTTTGATACGGCTGTTAACACAGCGACGGACGCTTTGGACAAGTTGCGTGACACGTCTGCCAGCCACAACCGAACCTTTGTTGTTGAGGTCATGGGCCGTAACGCTGGTGACATTGCCCTCTGGTCAGGTATCGCTGGCGGTGCCGACCAAATCATCATCCCTGAAGAAGCTTACGACATCAACCAAGTTGTAGCCAACATCAAGGATGGTTATGAGAACAAGGGCAAGAACCATCACATTATCGTTCTGGCAGAAGGTGTTATGCCTGCTGAGGAATTTGCCAAGCTCCTCAAAGAAGCTGGCGACACCAGCGATTTGCGGGTGACCAACCTTGGTCACATTCTGCGTGGTGGTAACCCAAGCCCGCGTGACCGTGTCCTTGCTTCTTGGATGGGTGCTCATGCGGTTGAATTGCTCAAGGCAGGCCGTGGCGGTTTGGCTGTTGGTATCCACAACGAAGAGTTGGTGGAAAGCCCAATTCTGGGAACAGCAGAAGAGGGAGCCCTCTTTAGCTTGACTGAAGATGGTAAGATTATCGTCAACAACCCTCACAAGGCACGTTTGGACTTCGCAGCCCTTAACCGTGACTTGGCCCACTAAGATTTACTTGTATAGAAAAAAGGAGAATTAAAATGCATAAACGTGCTAAAGTTGTTTCAACCCTCGGTCCCGCAGTAGAAACTCGTGACGGTAAAAAGTATGGCGAGTCAGGCTACTGGGCTGGTCAGTTGGATGTTGAGACATCAGCTCAAACCATTGCACAGTTGATTACAGAGGGTGCGGATGTTTTCCGTTTCAACTTCTCTCACGGTGACCACGCTGAGCAAGGTGCTCGTATGGCGACTGTTCGTCGTGCGGAAGAAATCGCTGGCCGCAAGGTTGGTTTCCTCTTGGACACTAAAGGTCCTGAAATCCGTACAGAAGTTTTCGAAGACGGTGCTGATTTCCACACCTACAAGACTGGTGACCAGTTGCGTGTGGCGACAACTCAAGGCATCAAGTCAACTCCTGAAGTGATTGCCCTCAACGTTGCTGGTGGTTTGGACATCTTCAATGATGTTCACGTTGGTAACCAAATCTTGGTTGACGATGGTAAACTTGGTTTGACTGTTGTTGACAAGGACGAGGCTAAACGTGAGTTTATCGTTAGCGTTGAAAACGACGGTGTTGTTGGTAAACAAAAAGGTGTCAACATCCCTTACACTAAGATTCCTTTCCCAGCCTTGGCTGAGCGTGACAACGCTGATATTCGTTTCGGTTTGGAGCAAGGCCTCAACTACATCGCCATTTCATTCGTTCGTACAGCTAAGGATGTTAACGAAGTGCGTAACATCTTGAAAGAAACTGGCAACGAGCATGTTCAGTTGATCTCTAAAATCGAGAACCAACAAGGTATCGACAACTTGGAAGAAATCCTTGAAGCGTCTGACGGTATCATGGTTGCTCGTGGTGACATGGGTATCGAAGTACCTTATGAAATGGTACCAGTTTACCAAAAACAAATCATCGCAGCATGTAACCGTGTTGGTAAGCCAGTTATCACAGCAACTAACATGCTTGAGACCATGACTGAGAAGCCTCGTGCGACCCGTTCAGAAGTATCTGACGTCTTCAATGCTGTTATCGATGGTACAGACGCTACCATGCTTTCTGGTGAGTCTGCTAACGGTAAGTACCCTGTTGAGTCTGTTCGTACCATGGCTACCATCAGCAAGAAGGCTCAAACCCTCTTGAAAGAGTACGGCCGTCTATCTTCTGATAACTATGTTCGTGACAGCAAGACTGATGTTATTGCGTCAGCGGTTCGTGATGCAACCAACTCAATGGACATCAAATTGGTGGTAACCGTAACAGAAACTGGCTACTCAGCTCGTGCCATCTCTCACTACCGTCCAAATGCTGACATCTTGGCCATCACTTTCACTGACAAGGTGCAACGTAGCTTGACCCTTAACTGGGGTGTTATCCCAGTGATTACTGACCGTCCTGAGTCAACTGATGACATGTTCGAGTTGGCTGAGAAAGTTGCTAAAGAGCAAGGTCTGGTTGAAGCTGGTGACAACATTGTTATCGTTGCTGGTGTGCCTGTAGGTGTTGCTGGTTCAACAAACACCATGCGTGTTCGTACTGTTCAATAAGAAAAAGCCTAGCCAGTTGGAACCTTTCCGACTGGCTTTTTGGCAAGGGAGGTAGGATGATGCGATTTGTCTTTGACTTGGATGGAACCATTTGCTTTGATGGGGATAACTTGCCTGACCCTATCAGGGAAGCCCTGACAGCCTTAGAAGCGGCTGGTCACGACTTGATTTTTGCTTCGGCTCGTTCCTATCGGGACTGTTTGGGTATCTTGGGCCAGGAATTGTCTCAGCGGCTGGTCATTGGTCTCAACGGTGGCATCGCTTATGAGGGCGGACAGTTGGTTTATCAGGAGCAGCTTGACCACCAGAGCTTAGAGCTGGCCCTGGCTTACTGTCAGACCCACGATTTGGCTTATTTTCTGGATGATGCTTTTGATTATGCCTGCAATCGTCCTGAGGGCGTGGCTTTCTATCCTTTTGTTGATCCTTTGGGAATGGCCGAGCGTAAACATTGGTCTGAACTGGCCGATCCGACCAAGTTGGTCATCTTTTTCGGTGACCGCCCAGACCTGGCGGAACCCTTGATGAGCCAACTGAACCAGCTAGACCGCTCGGCTATCTTTTACCATGAAGGGGAAAATGCCCTCTACCTCAATCCAAAAGGCGTCACCAAGGGGGCGACGGTGGAACGGTTTTGCGGCAGGGAGTTTGTCGCCTTTGGGAATGATAAGAACGATATGGATTTCTTTGACAGAGCCACCTATGCTGTTCAGGTGGGAGACTATGAGCCTCTGACAGCCTATGCCGACCAGCAGGTGATGGCTCAGCCAGAAACCGTGGCTCAGGTCATCCGAGACTTGGGCAATCGTTTCAAGTCTTATTAGGTCACGATAGACACAAGAGAAAGGAGTGGTCATGTCCCTTTTTCAACGCACCATCAAGCTGGTTTTAGCGACCAGCCTCGCCTTTTTGCTGGCAGACCAGCTGGGGCTTGCTTATGCTAGTTCGGCAGGTGTCATTGCCCTGCTCAGCGTCCTTGACACCAGACGGAGCTCCTTTAAGGTGGCCCGTGGCCGGCTCTTGGCCACCCTTCTGGCCCTGGGCTTGGCTAGCGGTCTCTTTAGTTTTCTGGGCTTTTCTTTTCTAACGTTTACCCTCTTTTTAGCCCTCTACATCCCCTTGGTTTATCGCTTTCAGCTGGAGGTTGGCCTGGCTCCCAGTACGGTTCTGGTCCTCCATCTCTTGCAGGAAAAAAAACTTAGCTGGTCTCTTTTGGGAAATGAGCTGGCGCTGTTTTTGCTGGGGGCAGGTCTGGCTCTCTTGATTAATCTTTACATGCCCTCTAAGGTCAGGCAGATTGAGGCCTATCACCAGCGGGTTGAAGAGGGGCTACGAGTGATTTTGCGACGGTTTCAGGTGTTTCTCCAGTCTGGCAATGGTAAAAATGAAGGCATCTTGATTGACCGATTGGAAGAGGAGATTGAGGCGGCCCTCAATCTAGTCTACCGTGATCGGCATAATCAGGTTTTTCACCAGACCAACTACCAGGTTCATTACTTTGACATGCGTATGGCCCAGCTTCAGGTCTTGAGACGGATGGCCCTTTTAGTCAACGACCTCAACCATCAGTCAGAAGAAAGCCAGCTCTTAGCTCAGCTATTTTCCCAAACAGCTGACCAGTTGAGTGAGGAAAACTCAGGTCAGGAGCTCATGCAGGCCATTGATGCCTATCTGACCAGGTTTCGCCAGCGGGACCTGCCCCAGACCAGGGCAGCTTTTGAGAGCCGGGCCTTGCTCTTTCAGTTGCTCAACGACCTGCGAACCTTTACCCAGCTCAAGGTGGCTTTCTGCCAGACCTATGGTCAGTTGTGAGCAAGGTTTCTTTTTAGACAATTTTTTGAAAAATTTGTTATAATAGAGGAAATACCACCGAGGAGGACACTATGGCAGAGGCGATTGTCTTGACGGCCACTCAGCAAGAGGACTATGGTCAGGTGATTAGTCACCTCAAGAGCAAACACATCCGAATTACCGAGACCAGGAAAGCTGTCTTGCGTTATATGATTGCGGCCAAGCACCACCCCAGTGCGGAGCAGATTTACCGTGACCTCTTGCCCCTTATTCCTGGCATGAGCCTGGCCACGGTCTACAACAACCTGCGGGTTCTGGTTGAGGAAGGTTTTGTGTCTGAGCTCAAGGTGTCTAATGACAACACCACTTATTTTGATTTTTTAGGTCACGAGCACCTCAACGTGGTCTGTGAAGTCTGCGGCAAAATTGCAGATTTTATGGATGTTGACCTGTCCATTTTCAAAAAAGAAGCCGAAGAAAAAACAGGCTACCAGGTAACCCGAGAACAGTTTCTGATTTACGGCATTTGCCCAGATTGCCTCACATCCCAGTAGTAGCTAACCTCCTCTGATGTTTTCAGAGGAGGTTTTACTGTTTTAGGCCATAGCAGAGCTTTGTCTGTTGGAAGCAATCGCTGTCTCAAAACCAGTAGAAAAGACCACCTGATGGCGGTCTATGTGAGGGTTAAATGTCGCTGTTAAAGGTGTCGCCGTGTTCCAAATCCCCGTATTGGTAACCACGGTCAAACCAGGTTTTACGTTGCTCAGAAGTGCCGTGGGTAAAGCTGTCAGGAACCACTCGGCCATAGGCCTCATGTTGGAGGGTATCGTCACCAACGGCATGGGCAGCGTTCATGGCTTCTTCAATGTCACCAACATCTAGGTAACCTTGGCCGTCCACGTGTTTGGCCCAGGCTCCTGCATAGTAGTCAGCCTGAAGTTCTAAACGAACGGTCAAGGCATTAGCCTGTTTTTCAGACAGGCCACGTTTGGCTTGAGCGTATTGAGTCATGGTTCCGAGTTCGTGTTGAACATGGTGGCCGACCTCGTGGGCGATAACATAGGCCATGGCAAAGTCACCTTGGGCCCTGTACTTGGTGGTCAATTCTTCATAGAAAGACATGTCCAGATAAATCTTTTCATCACCAGAGCAGTAGAAGGGCCCAGCGGCTGCCTGTCCAAGACCACAGGCCGTCTGAGTTTGGCCTTCGTAAAAGACTAGAGACGGTGGCTGATAGGTCATGCCATGACGGGAAAATTCTTGGGCCCAAAAATCTTCTGTACTGGCCAAAACCTTGCTGACAAATTCAGAGTCCGCATCAGTCAAATTGGTGCGGTTGGTGGACACTTGAGTGGACTGGTAGGGAGAATAGCTTGCGCTATTACCGAAGAGATTTCCAAAACCACCGCGGCCAAAGAGGAGAAGAAAGAGAACCAAGAGGAGCTTGCCCTTCCAGCCCATGCGGGAGAAGAGTAAAGACAGCAGGAGGTTACTCCCCATAGATGAGCCTTGACGGCCAAACGGTGTGCCTGAACTGCCAACATGGCCCTGTCCACGGCGGTCTTCAATGTTATTACTCTGACGTAACTTGTCTGTTTTCATGATGCCTTTCCTTTGACTAATGTCCTTCTATTATACGGTATTTGCGGGAAAATGTCATTCTTCTTGCCTTTCAGGTTCAGTCGGGGTATAATGAGGAAAAGAAAGAGAGGGTTTATGACACCGAAACAGATTGTGATTCTCCTACTGGCCGTTTTTTCCTTGGTCAAAATTTTTGGCATTAGCAAGTACACCAAACTCTTGGTAGATCAGACAAAAAAGAATGAACTGGCTAAGAAAACTCAAGAAAACTACCTAGATGACAAAAATGACGAACAGAAATAAAAATACTTTTATTTTTGTTAATATTTTGTTAAAATAGACCTATCAAGAACAAAGGAGTTATCATGGCAACAATTATTGATGGCAAGGCTCTGGCAGCCAAGATGCAGGCAGAACTGGCAGAAAAGGTGGCCAAGTTGAAGGCAAACAAGGGCATCGTGCCTGGTCTGGTGGTGATTTTGGTGGGTGAGGATCCTGCTAGTCAAGTCTATGTGGGCAACAAGGAGCGGTCTGCCCTCAAGGCTGGTTTCAAGAGCGAGGTGGTTCGAGTTCCTGATACCATTAGTCAGGAGGATCTTTTGTCCCTCATCGCCAAATACAATGCAGACGACAGTTTCCATGGGATTCTGGTTCAGCTGCCCCTACCTAAACACATCAACGAGGAAGAGGTTTTGCTGGCCATTTCCCCAGAAAAAGACGTGGACGGCTTCCACCCCATGAACATGGGCCGCCTCTGGAGCGGTCACGCGGTCATGGTGCCGTGTACACCTGCGGGTGTCATGGAGATGTTCAAGGCTTACGACATTGAGCTGGCGGGCAAAAATGCTGTGGTGATTGGCCGGAGCAACATTGTCGGCAAGCCAATGGCCCAGCTCCTCATGGATCAAAACGCTACCGTAACCATTGCCCACTCCCGCACCAAGAACCTGCCAGAGCTGGCGCGGACAGCGGATGTCTTGGTGGTGGCCATCGGTCGCGGCAACTTTGTGACCAAGGACTTTGTCAAGGAAGGAGCTGTGGTCATCGACGTGGGCATGAACCGTGACGAGGACGGCAAGCTCTGCGGCGATGTCAAGTACGATGAGGTTGAGCCGATTGCCAGCCACATCACCCCTGTTCCTGGCGGTGTTGGCCCAATGACCATCACCATGCTCATGGAGCAGACCTATGACTCTGCGGTGCGGTCAGTTCAGTAGGAGGATTGGTCTATGAAAAATGACAAGCTGGTGTTAGCTTTTGTTTTCTTCTTCAACGGCTTAACCATGAGTTTCTTGCTCAAACCTTGGTTTCTTGGCCTTCCCATGTTTGCGGTGAGCCTGTTTTATCTGATTCAAGGTTTGGAACAAGAGGACAAGTCAGACCAATCGACTAAAGATAAAGACAAGACCAAATCATAAGTGAAAAAGTGGCTGAACCCAGTCACTTTTTTGACTTTTTGCTATAATAGAAGGAGTAGAAAATGGAGCCTTGCTCTGTTTTCATAGCCAGTTAGAGATAGGAGAGTAAGGAGGGCCTATGCCAGACTATTTGTCGGTCACGGATTTGACCAAGTATTTGAAATTAAAATTTGACCGTGACCCCTATCTGGAGCGGGTCTATTTGACCGGTCAGGTGTCCAACTTCCGCCGTAGGCCCAGCCACCAGTATTTTTCCCTCAAGGACGACAAGGCGGTCATCCAGGCCACCATGTGGGCTGGGGTTTATAAGTCTCTGGGCTTTGAGCTGGAAGAGGGGATGAAGGTCAATGTCATCGGTCGGATTCAGCTCTATGAGCCTGGTGGGTCTTACTCGATTGTGATTGAACGAGCGGAGCCAGACGGCATCGGTGCCTTGGCGGTGGCCTTTGAGCAGTTGAAAAAACGGTTGGGCGAGGCGGGTTTCTTCGATGATCGTCACAAGCAGACCCTGCCCCAATTCGTCCAGAAAATAGGTGTGGTGACCAGTCCCAGCGGGGCGGTTATCAGAGACATTCACACCACAGTCAGCCGTCGCTTTCCGGGTGTGGAGATTGTTCTCTTTCCGACCAAGGTTCAGGGAGAAGGAGCCGCCCAGGAAGTGGCCGCTAATATCCGTCGGGCCAATGAGCGTGATGACCTGGATGTCCTGATTGTCGGTCGGGGTGGGGGTTCCATTGAGGACCTCTGGGCCTTCAACGAGGAAGTGGTGGTCGAGGCCATTTTCGAGTCTCGCTTGCCAGTTATTTCATCAGTGGGTCACGAGACGGATACCACCTTGGCCGACTTTGTGGCGGACAGGCGGGCGGCGACTCCGACTGCTGCGGCTGAATTGGCCACGCCTGTGACCAAAGCGGATGTCCTGGCCTTTGTCAAGGACAGACAGTTACGTGCCCATCAGGCCCTGCAACGCCAAATCAACTACCGCAGGGAGCGGGTGACCAAGTTGGCCAATTCAGTCATCTTCCGTCAGCCTGAACGGCTCTACGATGTTTACCTGCAAGGGCTGGACCGTGCTCGTTTGGCCTTGGTCAATCGTTTCAGGGAACAAGTCAGGTCTAGCCAGACCAGTCAGGCCCTGCTCCAGCAACGGCTACTGGCGACCAATTTGCCTGGTCAGGTCAAGCACTTGCAGCAAGGGGTTGCGGCTCAAGAAGCCAAGTTGATTCAGCAGATTCGCCAGACCCTGACCCAGTTGGCCGCTCGGCTAGAAAAAAATGAGGCACGGTTGCTGTCTCTGGATACCAGTCGAATCCTCAAGCGAGGCTTTGCCATCGTCCAGCAAGAGGGAGCAAGTCGGAGTTCAGTCGCCGGTCTAGCGGTCGGGGACCAGGTTGAGGTGACCCTGGCTGACGGCCAATTTGTGGCAGAAGTGACAGAAATCAAGGGCGAGTTGGCCCAGTAAATGAAAGAGGGAAATCATGCCAAGTAAAACACAGACATTTGAGGAAAAATTGCAGGCCTTGGAGGCCATTGTGACCCGTTTGGAAAATGGTGAAGTGCCTTTGGAAGAGGCCATTTCAGCCTTTCAAGAAGGCATGGTCCTGTCCAAGGACTTGCAGAAGACCTTGGCGGCAGCTGAGGAGACCCTGCTCAAGGTGGTCCAGGCTGACGGCAGCGAGAAGGAGCTGGACTAGATGACCAAGTTAGCAGGGATTGAGGCGGCTTTGGCGACCTACTATGGTCAGGCGGCGGTTTCTGACCGCTTGGTTGAAGCCATTCGCTACTCGCTTGAGGCAGGGGGCAAGCGGATTCGTCCGCTCTTGCTCTTGGAGCTTTTGGAGGGGCTGGGCTTGAGTTTGGCTCCTGCCCACTTCCAAGTGGCGGCGGCTCTGGAGATGATTCACACGGGCAGTCTGATTCACGATGATCTGCCGGCCATGGACAACGACGACTACCGCCGGGGCCGCTTGACCAACCACAAGCAGTTTGATGAGGCCACGGCCATTTTGGCTGGGGACAGCCTCTTTCTGGACCCCTTTGGCCTGGTGGCTGAGAGCGATTTGCCGGCCCAGGTGCGGTTGGACCTGATTCGGGAGCTCTCCTATGCGGCGGGCAGCTACGGCATGGTAGGCGGTCAGATGTTGGACATGGCTGGCGAGGGGAAGCAGGTGTCCTTGACTGACTTGCAGGCCATTCACGCCAACAAGACGGGCAAACTCTTGGCCTTTCCTTTTGTGGCAGCAGGGCTAATAGCCGAGCTGGACAGGGAGGCCCAGGCTGATTTTCGGACGGCGGGTGACCTAGTTGGTTTGGCCTTCCAGGTGCGTGACGACATCTTGGATGTGACTGCTAGTTTTGAAGACCTGGGTAAGACGCCCAAGAAGGACCTGTCAGCAGACAAGTCCACCTACCCCAACCTCTTGGGACTGGACAAGTCCTACGAGATTTTGGACGAGACCCTGTCAGCAGCGTCAGCCATTTTCCAAAAACTGGAAGAAAAGCTGGGGGCGGACCTGACAGGAAGCAAGGAAGTGATAGAAAGGTTGCGACTGCATGGCTAAGGAACGGGTTGATGTGCTGGCCCACAAACAGGGGCTTTTTGAGACCAGGGAGCAGGCCAAGCGGGGCGTCATGGCAGGTCTGGTGGTGGCGGTCATTAACGGCCACCGCTACGACAAGCCGGGGGAGAAAATCGACGAGACCACCGAGCTCAAGCTCAAGGGCGAGAAACTAAAATACGTTAGCCGAGGCGGGCTCAAGTTGGAGAAGGCCTTGGCGGTCTTTGGCCTGTCTGTTGAGGGCAAGCTCTGTCTGGATATCGGGGCCTCGACAGGTGGCTTTACCGATGTCATGGTCCAGTCTGGAGCGGACTTGGTTTATGCTGTTGATGTGGGCACCAACCAGCTGGTCTGGAAACTTCGCCAAAATGAACGGGTGGTCTCCATGGAGCAGTACAATTTTCGCCATGCCCAGCTGGCTGATTTTGACCGAGGCCAGCCCAGCTTTGCTTCAATTGACGTCAGCTTTATCTCGCTGGGCTTGATTTTGCCAGCCTTGCAGGGGGTTTTGGCGGCTGGCGGCCAGGTGGTGGCCCTCATCAAGCCTCAGTTTGAGGCGGGCCGTGAGCAGATTGGTAAGAATGGGATTGTCAAGGACCCTGCTGTCCATGTCAAGGTTCTGGAAGAGGTGACGGCCATGGCGGTTGAGACAGGGTTTTCTGTTCTGGGTCTGGATTTCTCACCCATTCAAGGTGGCCAGGGCAATGTGGAATTTTTAGCCCACCTGGAAAAAACAGACCAGCCGATCAATCAGGTGGCTGGCCAGATCAAGGCCTTGGTTGACCAAGCCCACCAAAGTTTTAAGCCCAAGGACGACTAGGAAGGAAGAGGCATGCTACTAGAAATTGCCATTAAAAACTTTGCCATTATCGAGGAGATTCGCCTGACCTTTGACCGGGGCATGACAGTTCTGACCGGGGAGACCGGGGCAGGCAAGTCCATCATCATCGACGCCATGAACATGATGCTGGGCAGTCGCGCCAGCCACGACGTCATTCGCCACGGTCAGCCCAAGGCCGAGATTGAGGGGCTTTTTTCTCTGGGAAATAGCCGAGCTCTTCAGCAGGTCTTGGTTGACAACGGGATTGAGGAGACGGATGAGCTGATTATCCGCCGAGAAATCTTTGCCAACGGGCGGTCAGTTAGCCGAGTCAACGGCCAGCTGGTCAACTTGACCACCCTCAAGGCCATCGGAGAGCATTTGGTGGATATTCACGGCCAGCATGACCAGGAAGAGCTCATGCGGCCCCAACGCCACATCGGCCTCTTGGATAGCTTTGGGGACGAGGCCTTTTGGCAACTGAAAACCAGCTACCAAGCGACTTTTGACCGCTACCGCAAGCACCGCAAACGGGTCTTGACCATCAAGAAAAATCAAGAGGAGCACAAGGCACGGATTGATATGCTGGCCTTCCAGCTGGCCGAGCTGGAAGCGGCCGACCTCAAACCTGGTGAGGACCAGGCACTAACTGCGGAGCGGGAGCGATTGCTCAACCATAAAAACATCGCTGATACCCTGGCTTCAGCCTATGCCATGCTGGATAACGAAGACTTTTCCAGTTTAGCCAATGTCCGAACGGCCATGAACGACCTGGAGAGTTTGGAGGAGTTTGACCCTAGCTACAAGGACATGTCCCAGCATTTGTCTGAGGCCTACTATGTCTTGGAGGATGTGACCAAGCGGCTGGAGGCAACCATTGACGGTCTGGAATTTGACGGCAACCGCCTTATGGAAGTCGAGTCTCGTTTGGATACCATTCACACCATGACCCGCAAGTACGGTGGCCAGGTGGACGATGTTCTGACTTACTATGCTCAAATCAGTAAGGAATACGACCACCTGACGGGTTCGGACCTGTCTTCAGAAGACATGGAGCAGGAATTGAAAGGCTTGGAGCGGCAACTGGTGGCGGAGGCCAAGAGCCTGTCTGAGGCCAGACACCAATTGGCGGTGGCTCTGGAAGCTGATATTCATCAGGAACTCCAAGACCTCTACATGGAGAAGGCCCGTTTCCAGGTGACCTTCACCAAGAGCAAGTTCAGCCGAGAGGGCAACGAGGCGGTGGAGTTTTACATTTCAACCAACCCTGGTGAAGATTTCAAGCCCCTGGTCAAGGTGGCCTCTGGCGGGGAATTGTCCCGCCTCATGTTGGCCATCAAGTCGTCGTTCTCACGCAAGGAAGACAAGACAGCCATCGTCTTTGACGAGGTGGACACGGGCGTGTCCGGCCGAGTAGCGCAAGCTATTGCCCAAAAAATCTATAAAATCGGCCAGAACGGTCAGGTTCTGGCCATCTCCCACCTGCCTCAGGTCATCGCCATCGCGGACAACCAGTTCTTTATCTCTAAAACCAGCAGCGAGACCAGCACGGTCTCAACGGTGCGTCTCTTGACCCCAGATGAGCGGATTGAGGAAATCGCCAAGATGTTGGCGGGGGCTGATGTGACCGAGACGGCCAGACAGCAGGCTAGGGAGTTGTTGAACAAATGATAGAGAAAAAGTGGTTAAACCAGTTGGAAACCTTGCAGTCTCTGGCCCAATCTCATGATGAAGAGGCCTATCCAACCTGTGGCCCTTTTAAATCGTCGGAAGACTTGGTTCTTCCTGAGGCATATCGGGCTATTTTAGCGGTGGTGAACGGGCTGGAGTGGGACGGTCATATTCTTTACGGCCATGTGGCTGACCGTGACTTTGCTACCGACAAAGAAGGCTATGATTTACTGCTGATGAATGCCATTTGGCACGACGTGAACCCGACAGACTTTCTTTATTTGGGTGACAGTGATATGAGTTGGTGGGTCTACGACCGCCAGAGCCAGTCTTATCAAGAGTTGGACAAACCATCAGGTGAACTTGTCACCAGTTTTTCTAGTCTGGCTGACTTTTTAGTAGGATTTTTCGCCAGTGCTTTAGGGGAGGCATCAGATGATGAGGAATAATTCGCAGTCCACCGTCCATCTTTTTGTTGGAAAAATGGCTAGCGCGGACGACTTAGAAGCCTATGTGACAGGTTTTTATGACGAGGAGGGAGAATACGTCCCATCAGCCTTTGAAACAGCGTTCGGGATTGACTTAGACCCAGATTTCTTGGAAGCGGAGTGGTTTGACCAAGCCAGTTCGGACCTGCCTCACTTGTTGACTGGCTTTTCCTATGATGACCAACTCATGCCCCAGTTTCCAGATGTTTTAGCTGATCCAGTCAATAGCCTCATCTTGGTTTATGAGGCTGACCAGGCACCGATTTCCGAGACTGACGGTTTCTTCCTTTATCTGGGCAAGGCAAGCTATTGTCCCTAAATCACTTATTTTTCATTAGTCTTACGAATAACTCAGTAAGAAAAAACAACGGCTGAGCCGTTAGAAGGAGTAAGCTATGGCAGAATTTAGCTTTGAGATTACAGAACACTTGTTGGTGCTGTCCACCAACGACAAGGGCTGGACCAAGGAACTCAACCGGGTCAGCTTCAATGGTGCAGAAGCCAAGTATGACATCCGTACCTGGAGCCCAGACCACAGCAAGATGGGCAAGGGCATTACCCTGACCAACGAGGAGTTTAAGGTGCTCTTGGATGCCTTTAAGGCTTAAACAGCCTATTGGCATTGGACACAACATGAAGGCACGAAAGGCTGGTTCTACCAGTCTTTTTGTATGAAAACGTGTTAGTTAGGGTTTCAAGGCAAATCTCTGTTTATTTATGGAAATTGTGTTATACTAGGTAGGTTGTGATTCCATGACAAGATAAAACGCCTTATAAGGCAGCTTCGCACTGCCTTTTTAGAAAGAAGACACATGAAATTTAATGAACTTGCTCTGTCCGCAGAGATTTTGGCCGCTGTTGAAGCAGCTGGCTTTGAAACCCCATCACCCATTCAGGAGATGACCATTCCCTTGGCCCTCGAAGGCAAGGACGTGATTGGTCAGGCCCAGACGGGTACGGGTAAGACGGCAGCCTTTGGTCTGCCGACCCTCAACAAGATTGACACCAACAACCCAGCCATCCAGGCCTTGGTCATTGCCCCGACCCGTGAATTGGCTGTGCAGAGCCAGGAAGAGCTCTTCCGTTTTGGCCGTGAAAAGGGTGTTAAAGTCCGCTCAGTATATGGCGGCTCTAGCATTGAGAAACAAATCAAGGCCCTCAAATCAGGTGCTCATGTGGTGGTTGGGACACCAGGTCGTCTTCTGGACTTGATTAAGCGTAAGGCCCTTCGTTTGGACGGCATTGAGACCCTGATTTTGGATGAGGCAGACGAGATGCTCAATATGGGCTTCTTGGAAGACATCGAAGCCATCATCAGCCGCACGCCCGAAGACCGTCAGACCCTGCTCTTCTCAGCTACCATGCCAGATCCGATCAAACGCATCGGCGTTCAGTTCATGAAAGAGCCTGAGCATGTTAAAATTGCGGCCAAGGAATTGACCACAGAGCTGATTGACCAGTACTACATTCGTGTGCGTGAGCATGAGAAGTTTGACACCATGACCCGCCTTATGGATGTGGACCAGCCTGAGCTGTCTATCGTCTTTGGTCGGACCAAGCGTCGGGTGGACGAATTGACCCGTGGTTTGAAAATCCGTGGCTTCCGTGCCGAAGGCATCCACGGTGACCTGGACCAGAACAAGCGTTTGCGGGTTCTGCGTGATTTCAAAAATGATAACATTGACATTCTGGTAGCGACTGATGTGGCGGCCCGTGGTTTGGACATTTCAGGTGTCACCCACGTGTATAACTACGACATTCCCCAAGATCCTGAGAGCTATGTTCACCGGATTGGTCGGACGGGTCGGGCCGGTAAATCTGGCCAGTCCATCACCTTTGTCTCGCCAAACGAGATGGGTTATTTGGCCATTATCGAGGATTTGACCAAGAAACGCATGAAGGGGATGAAGCCTGCAACGGCAGAAGAAGCCTTTGCGGCGACCAAAAAGGTGGCCCTCAAGAAGATTGAGCGGGACTTTGCAGACGAGAACATCCGTGCCAACTTTGATAAGTTTAAGGCTGACGCACTCAAATTGGCGGCCGAATTTAGCCCAGAAGAGTTGGCCCAATACATCCTCAGCCTGACGGTTTCTGATCCAGAAACCATGCCTAAGGTTGAAATTGCCCAGGAAAAACCACTGCCGTTTAAGTTCGCCCCTGGCCAGGCCAAGGGCAAGGGCAGTCGAGGTGGCAGGGGTCGTGACCGTGATGACCGTGGTTCTCGTGACCGCAAGGGTGGTTACCGAGGCGACCGACGTCGAGATGACCGAGATGGAGAGCGTCGCGATTTCAAACGCAAGTCCAACAAGAACTACAAGGACTTTGCCAATAAGGACAACAAGAAGCCTCACCGCACATCAAGCGAAAAACAACCAGGTTTTGTCATTCGTAACAAGGGCGATAAGTAGATTACATTATCTACAATGAAATGAATAGATTAGAGGCGGGGATTTCATCCTTGCCTTCTATTTTTATTGAGCAAGTTGAGCAGGACATTTTGAATAGTTTGTTAAAGCACTGAAAAGTCAAGATGAACGTGTACCCAGTTCTAGTTGAGACGAGATCAGGTGGTTTACACATTAAATTGAGGTTTTTCGTTAAGCTTGTGGTGAATTAAAAATAATTTTTTTTGAAAAGGTCTTGACAGTTGTTAGTTTTTAAGGTAAACTATAAAAGTAATCACGTTTAGTAACATTTAAGTTACCAAATTGAGATTTTGGGGTCTTAGCTCAGCTGGGAGAGCGTTTGGCTGGCAGCCAAAAGGTCAGGGGTTCGATCCCCCTAGATTCCATCATCAAGAGCCTAGGCTCTTTTTTTCTTTTTCTAAAGCATGGCAGAAAAACCTCGGTCGAGTCCCGGCCGAGGTTTTGTCGTTTAGTTCATGTCAACCTTACGCTTCACGTCTTCGTATTCTTCAGGTCTTTCCAGGCTGAGAATGTCGTCGTAGCTCGGCAGTTGGATGTCCTGCCCGTAGCGGTTTTTGAGGGCCGTCACCGCCATGCGATAGGCCAGGTTGGTGTTGCGGGACAGGATTGGACCGTGGAAGTAGGTGCCATAAACGTTCTTGTAGTGAACCCCTTCGCCATTGTGTTCATCGTTGTTCCCGATGCCGTAGAGGACCTCGCCCAGGGGCTTTTCATCCTCAGACAGGAAGGTCCGTCCCTGGTGGTTTTCAAAACCATAATAGGTTTCGTTGAACTCCTTGTTGTGGATTTTGATGTCCCCGATGTAGCGGTTATTTTCCTGATTGAGGGTGTAGTGGCCCATGACCCCAACCCCGTCAATCTTGACGCCATTGGCTTGCACGTAGTATTGCCCCAGGAGCTGGAAGCCACCACAGATGGCTACCATGACCTTGTTTTCCTGGATAAAGGCATTGAGGGCCTCTTTTTTGGCAGGCAGGTCCTTGGAAACGATGGATTGTTCATAGTCCTGGCCACCACCAAAGACGGCAATGTCGTAAAAGTCCTTGTCGAAATCGTCTCCCAGAG
Source organism: Streptococcus sp. ZY171113 (assembly GCF_057748235.1). Taxonomy (NCBI): domain Bacteria; kingdom Bacillati; phylum Bacillota; class Bacilli; order Lactobacillales; family Streptococcaceae; genus Streptococcus; species Streptococcus sp. ZY171113. The sequence continues at coordinate 1,435,030 of NZ_CM173243.1, read as the reverse complement.
ACACGACATCTGCCTGAACGCGAGCTCCTAGTTTTTCCCCGATGTACTTGAGCATGAGCACGTTACCGTAGTCGCCATAGGTGTTCATCAGGTCGCCGTAGAGGTGGGCGATGTTGAGTTGGTAGCGGTAGTCCTGATTGTCAGCTGATTTTAATGAGGTGTAGACCATTAGTTTCTCTCCTTTCTGACAGCCTGACGCTTGGTCAGGAGGTCACGCAATTCCAGCATGGCAGTATAGGTGGCCAAGATGTAGGCGTGCTGGCTATGCTGTTGTTCGATGCTGGCAAGGAGGTCTTCAAGGCTGGCCTGAGGGGTAATCTGGTCGCTCGGGTAGTCAGTCACTCGTAGGCGACGGGCGATTTCTGGGTAGCGAACCCCACCAGCATTGACAGCCGTGACGTCCATCTGGTGAATCATCTCAAAATCAGCATCCCAAATCCAGCTGGTGTCAATCCCATCCGCATAGTTGGCGTTGAGCAGGACAGACAGGCTGAAGTCGTAAGGGGCCAATTTGATCATTTCCAGGGCCTGGTTGGCACCGACAGGGTTTTTAATCAAAATCAGGGTACAGTCCTTGTCTCCAACCTTGAAGGTTTCCTGGCGACCAAAGACCGCTCGTGACTTGTCAAAACCAGCCTTGATGGTTGCAGGTGCAACCCCCAGGTATTCAGCAACCGCCACCGCAGCTAGGGCGTTGTAGATGTTGTAGAGGCCACCGACATTGATTTTGTAATCCTGGCCATCAATGATAAAACCTGAAGACAGGTGGGTCAGCTCGGTCAACTGGGTCAGGGCATAATCTAATTGCGGCCGCTCAAAGGCACAGTTAGGGCAGGTGTAGTCGCCCAGGTTGGCGTAGGTGTTGAGGCGGTAGGTGATGATGCTGTCGCAGTGAGGGCAGAGCACCCCTTCCGTGTTAAAGTGGGCCCGTTTTGGCTCCGTTTTTTCGGTGTCAAAGCCATAGTAGCGGACAGGGTTGGTCAGGGGTTTGGAGTTAAAGAGCGGGCTGTCACCGTTGGCCAAAATGGTAGCAGTAGGTGCTTTGGCAACTCCATCCAAAATCATTTGGTAGGTGGTGTAGATTTCGCCGAAGCGGTCCATCTGGTCACGGAAAATATTGGTCAGGACAATCAGGCTAGGTGTGATGTAGTCGGTCACCTTGGCCAGGCTGGCCTCGTCAATCTCTAGGACCGCAATCTTCTTGCCAGATTTTCCTGGTTTGGCACTCAAAAAGGTCGAGGCAATCCCCGTAATCATGTTGGCCCCGCTAGGGTTGGTCACCACCTCACCAAAGGCCTCCTTGAGAATGCCCACGGTCAGGGCAGTGGTTAGGGTCTTACCGTTGGTTCCAGTGATGACCACCACTTCGTAGTCCTTGGCCAGATTTTGAAGGATGTGCGGGTCGAGGGAGAGGGCTAACTTACCAGGCAGGGTTGAGCCTCGTCCGAGTTTACTGAGGGCAAAGTGGGCTGATTTCCCCACTGTTTTTGCTAAAAAAGTCTTTACTGTCATAACCTTTATTTTATCATAAAATCAGGCTTTCTGTCATTTTTTGACCTCGTTCGTCATCAAATTCCAACAATTACTAACTAGTGAGACGAAACGGTTGCAATCAATGAGATTTTTTGGTATCCTAGTCTTGTCTTCAGGGCAGGGTGAGATTCCCGACCGGCGGTGACTGCTTGCCCTTGCTGACTAGATAGGCTTAATCGTCGTTGCCGAGCCTTGCCGTACCACTTGTACTGCCTGCGGCTCGTCGCCTAGACTAAGCCCATCTAGTCTAGCAAGGGTTATCAGAAGTCCGTGAGCGAAAGCTGATGTGGTGCAATTCCACAACCGACAGTTAAAACGAGTGGTCATCAAATCCAAATCGGTAATCACGAGTAAAAAGTCTGGATGGGAGAAGACAAAGGGTTTTTCTGCATAGTTGCATACTCTTTGGGACTTCTTTCAATTGTTCAAATTGGAGGAATTTTTTCATGTCAAAAACACAACGTTTGACCCACATCGCTATCTTGGGGGCTCTGTCCTTTGTCCTCATGTTCTTTAGTTTCCCCATTATTCCGGGTGCTGATTTTCTCAAGGTGGAGCTCAGTATTCTGCCCGTCCTGGTTGGCCTGGTGCTTTTAGATCTCAAGTCTGCCTATGTGATTTTGCTCTTGCGGACGGTGCTCAAACTCTTGCTCAACAACCGTGGGGTCAATGATTATATCGGCCTGCCCATGAACATCCTGGCCTTGGGGCTCTTTGTGGCCTGCTTTGCCATGTTCTGGAAAAAGAGCCGAACAGCCAAGAGTTTTGTTCTAGCTAGTGGCCTTGGCACCCTCAGTCTGACCGTGGCCATGCTCCTGCTTAACCTGGTTTACGCCATTCCCCTTTACGCGACCTTTGCTAACTTTGATATTGCGGCCTATATCGGGGTCAACCCCTACCTTTTCGGGATGGTCCTGCCCTTCAACCTGATTCAGGGCCTGCTCTTTAGTCTGGCCTTCGCCCTGCTCTGGCGGGTCCTGCGGAGGGTCGGTCATGCCTAATCGGACGGCCTTCTACACCAGGGCCTCTTACGGCCTCCTGATTTTTGTCCTTCTAGGCTATGTGGTTAAGTTCTACCCCGACCAACTGGTGGGCTTTGATAGCAGCATCCAAACCCTGGTTCGGGGCGGTCTACCCCCAGTTCTGACCAGCTTCTTTAGTCAGCTGACGCTCCTTGGTGACCCTCTGGCTCAGGTCCTCTGGGTCGCCCTCTTTGCTGGTTTGTTTTATTTTTGGAAAAACTGGCGAGCAGAAGCAGCCTTGGTGCTGGCCAGCGGCTCTCTGGCAGGGATGTTGATTCCCTTGTTTAAGCTCCTCTACGGACGGGTTCGTCCAGGCCTCCCCCATCTGGTGGAGGCAGGCGGCTATTCCTTCCCTAGCGGTCATGCGACCGGAGCCTTGCTGATTTTCGGTAGCCTTCTGATTGTGGCCAGTCAACGCCTTGATAAGGGTTGGCAGAAAGTGCTTATCCAGACCAGTCTCATTGCCCTGATTATCTTGGTTGGTCTGTCACGTATTTATTTGGGGGTGCACTATCCGAGTGATGTTCTGGCCGGCTACGCCTTGGCCTATGGCGTCCTCAACCTCATCTATCCAACCTACATGTTCTTCCGCTTCAAATGGCGGTTCCAAGGCCTGTCCAAATAGCTCAAGCAGCCTCCCATCTGGGAGGTTTTTTCTGGCAAAAATGGCCCAAAAGGACTATAATAGAAGTAAGGAAACGATTTCAAGGGAGGTGGAACTGATGAAAAAATGGTTTATTAGTGTGGTGGCCATTCTGACGCTGGTTGGAGGCCTAGCTCTGGGCTGGTGGGTCAGGGACCGGGAAGCTCTGTCTCGCTCTCTAGCCCAGGTACTGGCCACGGAGAAGGCCCTGTCTGCCCAATATGCCCCAGTCGCTTACGCAGGTCAGGACCATCATTATGGGTCCCCAGCCTATCTGGTTAGTCCAGCTAGTATTGAGGCCGATCTGACAGGCATGATGGTGGGCAATTATCAGCTCTTGACAGCAAATCAACCCCAGGCAGATGTGACGGTTATCCGTGGACAGCTGGAAGCAACTGAGCTGGTCGGTGTTAGCCGCTTGGTGGTTTATCAGACCGATTATGCCAAGGCTAAGACTGGCTACCAGCTCCTGGCCAGTAAGGTCATTACTCGGCAACATGTGAAGGATGATCAGAGCCAATTTACCCTGAATGACCTTCTGTCTTACTATGGTAGTTATGCAGTGGACCGATTGGCAGTCGACCTAGAGGGGCGAGCTGATAAGGACTTTCTCTTATCCAAAACCTTTGCCTTGGACCTGCCTAGCCAGTTGGCAGCCAGAGGTTATTATTCCGATGGTTTTGAGGTGAAAAACGGCCTCCTGGTCTTTGACAGCGGCCTCAGCCTGCCCCTGTCTGACTTTTATGATGTGATTGACCCTAGCTACCTCAAGGGAGCTGATTTAGGGGCCTATGAGGCCGCAAGGACTATGGAGGAAATGGAATGACTCAGATTGACCGTATAAAACAACAAGAAGCAGCCTTTGACCAAGTGCAAGATTTTTTTAACCGCTTGGAGGCTCTCTTAGAAGAAGCCCAAGCCATCAAGCCGCTCCTGGCTGGTTTGGAGACCTACTATGAAACTGACTGGCGGGTTGATTTTGAAGCTGACGAGCGGGGAGACTTGCCTGTTGACCTCAAACGGGGAGTCTTGTCAGAAGACGGCCTTTATAACCTGCTGACAGACCAGGTGGTGTTGGTTACTGAACTGAGGCGGTTTGCGGCAAAATTGGAACAGGATAACAATGACTAGGTCCAATCTTCGGACAGGAAAATGAGATGAATAAAGAGGCTGGGACAATTCCCAGCCTCTTTATGGTTTAGTGAAAGAAGGCGTGATAAAGGGCTCGAACGGCTTCTTTTTCGTCAGCTGTTTTGACGACGAACATAACAGAAACCTCGCTAGAACCTTGGGAAATCATGGCCAGGTTGATGCTGTGCTCAGCCAGAGCTGTTGTTGCCGTAGCGGTCACACCAATGTGGTTCTTCATGTTTTCACCGACAATCATGATGATGGACAGGTCTCGTTCAATATCCACATGGTCAACTTCCAGCTTTCTGGTCAATTGGTCGATGATTTCCTGCTCCTTGATTGGGGTCAATTCCCGCTCCCGCAAAACGATGGACAGGTCGTCAATGCCTGTTGGCATGTGCTCGAAGCGGATGTTGAGGTCTTCTAAGATTTGCAAGACCTTGCGACCAAAGCCGACTTCGCGGTTCATCATGTACTTGGAAATGTTAATACTGACAAATTTGTCGTCCCCAGAGACACCGACAACAGGGTTGTCTTTTTTGGCACTCTCCAGGACAATTCGTGTGCCTGGGTGGTCGGGGTTGTTGGTGTTTTTGATGACAATGGGCACCTTGCCACGGTAGGCAGGAATCAAGGCCTCATCATGGAGGACTGAGAAGCCACCATAGGCCAACTCCCGCATTTCACGGTAGGTTAATTCTGGGATGGAGTGGGGGTTCTGAACCACGCCTGGGTGGGCAGCGAAAATCCCATCCACATCGGTGAAGTTCTCATAGAGCTCTGCCTTTACCCCTGCCGCAACAATGGAACCCGTGATGTCCGAACCGCCGCGGGAGAAGGTGCAGATGTCGCCGGTCTCGGTCACGCCGAAGAAGCCAGGGATGACCAAGATATCCTCCACATCACGGAGTTTTTGGATTTGGTTGTAGCTGGAGGTCAGAATCTGAGCGTTGCCAGGCTCAGGGGTCACGATGATTCCTGCTTCTCGAGGGTGGATGTAGCGGGCTAAGAGGCCGTTTTTGCGGAAGTATTCGGCAATCAGTTTGGCGTTGTTGTCCTCACCTGCGGCCAAAAAGCTGTCGTAGAGGAAGGGGTTCTTGTCGGTTGGGAGGCTGGCCAGGCTGACAATATTGACAGCAATCTCATCCAGAATTTTAGCAGAAAGGCCCAGTTCGTCCACGATGGCCTTGTAGCGGTTGATGATCCAGGTCTGGTCAGCGGTCACATCCTGATTAGCCACATAGTTTTTGTAGTATTTGATGAGGGCATCGGTGACCTTGGTGTCGTCGGCAGACCGTTTACCTGGGGCAGAGACGACGACAAAGCGGCGGCTAGGGTCGCTTTTGACAATGCCGAGAACTTTTTGCAACTGTTGGGCAGAGGCCAGGGAACTGCCTCCGAATTTGATAACTTTCATGGGTTCCTTCCTATTCTTTTGTGTGATACCCTAACATTATAGCAGACCTGCCAGGCTTTGTCAGTAAATCTGCAGTTTTTACTTGCATTTTTAGGAAAATCCGTTATAATGGTTATAAAGTTTGATTATCAAATAATTAAAACTTCTAATAAAAATAAGGAGAAGCTCATGTTTACAGGCATTCTTTATGAGGTGGCAGACGGCATTGCGACCCTGACCCTCAACCGACCAGAGGTATCCAACGGCTTTAATGTGGCCATTTGCCAGGAGATTTTGGCTGCCATTGGCCAAGCGGGTCAAGATGAGGCGGTCAAAATCCTCCTTATCAAGGGCAATGGCCAGGTCTTTTCGGTCGGCGGTGACTTAGCAGAGATGCAGCGGGCTGTGGACGCTGACGATGTGTCTTCCTTGGTTGAAATAGCAGAGCTGGTCAACACCATCGCCTTTGCTATCAAGCAGTTGCCTAAGCCAGTTATTGTGGCGGTGGATGGGCCAGTTGCTGGTGCAGCCTTCAACCTGGTCATTGCAGCGGATTTCTGCATTGCAACGGACAAGGCAAAATTCATTCAGGCCTTTGTCAATGTCAACCTGGCCCCAGATGCTGGTGGGATTTTCCTCTTGACCCGCTCCCTGGGCATCAACCGAGCCACCCAGCTGACCATGACCGCAGAGGCCGTTTCAGCAGAAAAAGGGCTTGAATACGGCTTTGTTTACAAGACTTGTGAGCCTGAAAAGTTGGACAAGACTGTCAATAGCCTGATTATCAAACTCAAGCGGGCCTCCTTCCAATCCTATGCCGCCATCAAGCAGATGATTTGGGCCAGCGAGTTTGCCGGCTGGGAAGACTATGCCAAGCTGGAGTTGAACTTACAGTCTGACCTGGCCTTCAAAGAGGATTTCAAGGAAGGTGTCCGAGCCTATACCGAGAAACGCCGCCCTCAGTTCACTGGTCAATAGAGCAAGAAAACAATTTCATCAGATTTGTACTTGTCAAAGCACTCGTGTTTTGATATAATTTGATTGTCAAATAGTTTTAAGCGTGAGCAGAAAAGGAGGTGTCGCATGGACTACAATCAAATCAATAGTTACTTGGTGGACATCTTTAACAAGGTTTTGATTGTTGAGGAAAATAGCCTCAAGACCAGTAAGTTTAGTGACGTGACCATTAAGGAGATGCACACCATCGACATTATTGGAAAGTCAGAGCAGGTGACTCCGACGGAAATTGCTAGGGAATTGCTCTTGACCCTGGGAACGGTAACTACCAGCCTCAATAAACTGGAGGCTAAGGGTTACATCACCCGAACCCGTTCACTGACGGATCGTCGGGTGGTTTATGTTGATTTGACCAGCAGAGGTCGTCTGCTCTACCGCCTCCATCGTCAGTTCCACAAACGCATGGTGTTGAAGATTATTGATGACATGTCTGAGAGTGAAGTCGAGGCCCTGCAAAACGGCCTGGCCAAGCTCCACCAGTTTCTTGAGGAACTTAGTGATGACCTACTCTAAAATCAGCCAGGTGGCCCACTATGTGCCCGACCAGATCATCACCAATGACGATTTGGCTAAACTCCTGGACACCAGTGACGAGTGGATTGCCACAAGGACTGGGATTCGCCAGAGGCGGATTAGCCAGACCGAGAACACCAGCCACTTGGCCACACAGGTGGCCCTGAAACTTCTAGCCAAATCTGGCTTGGCGGCGACTGATTTGGACTTTATCCTGGTGGCGACCATCACACCCGACAGCCTCATGCCCTCGACGGCTGCCTTGGTTCAGGGGGCTATCGGGGCCAGCAAGGCCTTCGCCTTTGACCTGACGGCAGCCTGTTCTGGCTTCACCTTTGCCCTGTCAACGGCCGACAAGTTTATCCAGTCGGGCCTCTACCAGCGGGGCCTGGTCATCGGTGCCGAGGTCTTTTCCAAGATTTTGGACTGGTCTGATCGCTCGACCGCTGTCCTCTTCGGGGACGGGGCCGGTGGTGTTTTACTTGAGGCCAGCGACAGTCGACACTTCTTGGCCGAGAGCCTCAATACCGACGGTAGCTCTGGTTCTGCCCTTCAGTCAGGTCAGCTGGGCTTTTCTTCCCCTTTTGCGGCAATAGCAGAGCAGGCAGACAGCCACGTTCAGATGAACGGCCGAGCCATCTTTGACTTTGCCGTCAAGACCGTGTCGAGAAGTATCTTGGACCTTCTGGCCAGTCAAGGATTGACCAGCGACCAGGTTGACCACTACCTGCTCCACCAGGCCAATGATCGTATCTTGGATAAGATGGCCAAGAAAATCGGTGTGGCCAGGAGCAAATTTCCAGCCAACATGATGGCCTATGGTAACACCAGTGCCGCCTCCATACCCATTTTACTCTCAGAGTGTGTGGACAGAGGTGACATCAAACTGGACGGTAGCCAGACCATCTTGCTCTCAGGTTTCGGCGGCGGGCTAACCTGGGGCAGCATCCTTATTAACCTTTAACTTGTTATCAATGGGCTAGCACCCGTTTATAAAATTATTATTATCCTAAAGGAGACCCTACCCATGGAAGTATTTGAAAAAGTACAAGAAATCATCGTTGAAGAACTCGGCAAAGATGCTGAGGAAGTTACCCTCACCACAACCTTTGATGACTTGGACGCTGATTCACTGGACGTCTTCCAAGTGATTTCAGAAATCGAAGACGCTTTTGACATCCAAATCGAAACCGAAGACGGTTTGAACACGGTTGGCGACTTGGTTGCCTACGTTGAAGGCAAAATCTAAGAACCTCTTTAAGCTCGCCTGATAGGTCCTTGCCTGGTCTTGCGACGGGAAGTCCTTGGAGTCCATATTACTCCAAGGGCAGAGCTAGTGGAGGCCTTATCCAATGCCCATAAGGCTTGGTGTTTAAGGTCTGCTACACCCTGGTATCGTCTACGACCAGTCGCCTAGTCTCAGGCGGCTTAAAGCAGTCAAGACTTACATGTTAATAAGAAGGTCCGAGGCTGGTTATCTGGCCTCCACTTCTTAGTCTTATAGTTTGATTTTCAAAGTTTTTGATAATCAAACTGTTAGGAAAGCAAGAGAAGTGCTTCCTTGTTTTCCTAGCACATCTTGCTAAACCTTATGTATAGAAAGTAAACGACACATGAAAACACGTATCACAGAATTGTTAGGCATTAAGTACCCGATTTTTCAGGGCGGCATGGCCTGGGTAGCGGACGGCGACCTGGCTGGTGCGGTGTCCAAGGCGGGCGGTCTGGGCATTATCGGTGGCGGTAACGCTCCGAAAGAGGTGGTTAAGGCCCATATTGATAAAATCAAGTCTTTGACCGATAAGCCCTTTGGGGTCAACATCATGCTCCTATCGCCTTTTGTGGACGACATCGTCGATTTGGTCATCGAAGAAGGGGTCAAGGTGGTGACAACGGGTGCGGGTAACCCTGGCAAGTACATGGAACGCTTCCATGAGGCTGGCATTACCGTTATCCCAGTTGTTCCAAGCGTGGCCTTGGCCAAGCGGATGGAAAAATTAGGGGCTGACGCCGTAGTCGCAGAAGGTATGGAAGCTGGTGGCCACATCGGTAAATTGACCACTATGGCTCTGGCCCGGCAAGTCGCTGCCGCAGTAGAGATTCCTGTTATTGTGGCAGGAGGAATTGCTGACGGTGAAGGTGTGGCAGCAGCTTTTATGCTGGGCGGGGAAGCCGTCCAGGTCGGCACTCGTTTTCTGGTGGCTAAAGAATCCAACGCCCACCCCAACTACAAGGCCAAGGTCATCAAGGCCAAGGACATTGACACCGTCATTTCAGCCCAGCACTTTGGTCACCCTGTTCGGGGCTTGAAAAACAAACTGACCCGTGATTTTGACAAGGCGGAATTGGACTGCTTCAAGCAGGAAAATCCAGACCTGTCCATCTTTGAGACCTTGGGAGCTGGTGCCCTTCGCAATGCCGTTGTGGACGGTGATGTTGACCACGGTTCAGTCATGGCTGGTCAGATTGCTGGTTTAGTGACCAAGGAAGAGACCTGTGAGGAGATTTTGATTGACCTCTATGAAGGGGCCAAAGCTGTTATCGCCAAACAAGCCCAAGTCTGGGCAGAATAGTGAGGAGACTATGGGAAAAACAGGCCTTTTATTTGCTGGGCAAGGGGCTCAGTACCTGGGTATGGGACGGGACCTCTATGACCAGTTTGATATTGTTCGTGAGACCTTTGACCAGGCCAGTCGGGTGCTGGGCTACGACCTGCGTGCCTTGATTGACGAGGACGAGGTCAAGCTCAACCAGACCCGCTACACCCAGCCAGCCATCTTGACCACTTCGGTGGCTATCTGGCGGCTCTTGCAGGACAAGGGCTTGACTGCTGACGTGGTTGCTGGCTTGTCTTTGGGAGAATACTCGGCCCTGGTGGCCTCGGGTGCCCTAGACTTTGAAACAGCGGTTGGCCTGGTGGCCAAACGTGGCCAGTTCATGGAAACAGCAGCCCCAGCAGGTTCTGGTAAAATGGTGGCGGTGCTCAACACCGACCCTGCGGTCATCGAAGCAGCTTGCCAGGAGGCTAGCTCGCTCGGTATCGTGACCCCAGCCAACTACAACACCCCAGCCCAAATCGTTATCGGTGGGGAGGTGGCTGCGGTGGACAAGGCCGTTGGCCTGCTTAAGTCAGCTGGTGCCAAACGCTTGATTGAACTCAATGTCTCTGGTCCCTTCCACACTGCCCTCTTAGAGCCTGCCAGTCAGGTCCTGGCTGCGGAACTGGAAAGCGTGACTTTCTCAGACTTTAACCTGCCCCTCATCAGCAATACGACTGCTGAGGTCATGGCCCACAGCGACATCAAGTCCCTCCTAGCCCGTCAGGTCAAGGAGCCTGTTCGTTTCTATGAGGGCATTGCAACCATGACGGAACTGGGCGTGACCGAGTTTATCGAAATTGGTCCTGGTAAGGTGCTGAGTGGCTTTATCAAGAAAATTGACAAGACCCTGGCCTGCCAGACGGTCGAAGATTTGGCTAGTCTGACAGCCTTTTTGGAAGAATAGGAGATCGCATGGAACTCAAGGGAAAAAATGTTTTTATCACGGGCTCGACCCGCGGGATTGGCCTGGCTATGGCACATGAGTTTGCCAAGCAAGGTGCCAACGTCATCCTCAATGGCCGCTCTGCCATTGCCCAAAGCCTGATCGATAGTTTCGCTGACTACGGCGTCAAGGTGGTGGCTATTTCTGGCGATGTGTCCAGCGGTGCGGATGCGTCCCGCATGGTTGCTGACGCCATAGCAGAGCTGGGCAGCGTGGATATCCTGGTCAACAACGCTGGGATTACCAAGGACAAGCTCCTCCTCAAGATGACCCAGGCGGACTTTGAACAGGTCCTGGCCATCAACCTGACTGGAGCTTTCAACATGACCCAGGCGGTGCTCAAGCCCATGACCAGGGCCCGTCAAGGTGCCATTATCAACGTGTCCAGCGTGATTGGTCTGACAGGCAATGTCGGTCAAGCCAACTATGCGGCCTCGAAGGCTGGTCTGATTGGCTTTACCAAGTCGGTGGCTCGTGAAGTGGCCAGCCGCAATGTGCGGGTCAATGCCATCGCACCAGGTTTTATTGCCTCGGATATGACGGACGCCATGGGTGACAAGATGAAGGAATTGACCATCGCTCAAATTCCCATGAAACGGATTGGTGAGGCCAAAGAAGTAGCGACCGTCGCTACCTTCCTGGCCAGCCAAGACTACCTGACTGGCCAAGTCATTGCCATCGACGGCGGCATGACCATGCAGTAAATTTTTGGGCATTAACAGTTAAAGATTGTTGATGAGATGCTCTGCTAGAGGCTCACGAAGTGAGCTTAACTGGCGAGTTTCGCCGTGGTCACGGTTCTATCAGTGATTTATCACTGATAGAACAAGGGCATTCGGAAGACTGTGGCTTCCGAATGAGGTATGAGACCCGTAGGGGCTGCTACCGTCCCTGACCACTTAAGAAACTAGCCATAAGAAAACCATTCTCAAAAGGAGAAAAATCATGACTAGAGTTGTTGTAACAGGTTACGGTGTGACCTCACCAATCGGAAATACCCCAGAAGAGTTTTGGAAAAGCCTGGAAACAGGTAAAATCGGTATCGGCCCCATCACCAAGTTTGATGCCTCTGCCTACGATGTCAAAAATGCGGGTGAAATCAAGGATTTCCCCTTTGACAAGTACTTCGTTAAGAAGGACACCAATCGCTTTGACGATTATTCGCTCTATGCCCTCTATGCGGCAGAAGAAGCGGTAGCTAATGCCAAGTTGGATGTTGAGAACCTTGATAGCGACCGTTTCGGTGTTATCGTAGCGACTGGTATCGGTGGTATCTATGAAATCGAAGACCAGGTTCTTCGTTTGGCTGTCAAGGGCCCCAAGAGGGTCAAACCAATGACCCTGCCAAAATGTTTGCCTAACATGGCTTCTGGTAACGTGGCCATGCGTTTTGGTGCTAACGGTATCTGTAAGTCGGTCAACACGGCCTGTGCTTCAGCCAACGATGCCATTGGTGAAGCCTTCCGCAACATCAAGTTCGGTTTCCAAGATGTGTTCTTGGTTGGTGGTACGGAGAGTTCCATCACCAAGTTTGCCATGGCTGGTTTCCAAGCCCTGACGGCCATGTCAACAACAGCAGACCCAACCCGTGCCTCTATTCCATTTGATAAGGACCGCAACGGTTTCGTTATGGGTGAAGGGTCTGCCATGTTGGTTCTTGAGAGCTTGGAGCACGCCCAAAAACGTGGTGCGACCATCCTTGCTGAAGTGGTTGGTTACGGCAATACCTGTGATGCCCACCACATGACCTCACCGCACCCAGAAGGTCTGGGTGCTATTAAGGCTATGAAATTGGCCCTGAATGAGGCTGGTATCGAGCCAGCCCAGGTTGGTTACATCAATGCCCACGGCACCTCAACCCCTGCCAATGAAAAAGGGGAGAGTGCCGCTATCGTTCAAGTCTTTGGTAAGACAGTGCCTGTCTCATCAACCAAGTCCTTTACAGGCCACCTGCTGGGGGCTGCTGGGGCGGTTGAAGCCATTGCGGCTATCGAGTCCATGCGTCATAGCTTCATTCCGATGACAGCTGGAACTAAGGAATTGTCTGATGACATTGAAGCTGATGTGGTTTACGGTCAAGGTCGTCAGGCGGAAGTGGCTTATGCCGTGTCCAACACTTTTGGATTTGGCGGTCACAATGCGGTGCTTGCCTTCAAACGTTGGGAGAACTAAATGAATATTGCTGAAATTAAGGACTTGCTGGCTCAGTTTGATGCCTCGAGCCTGCGTGAATTTGCTTATAAAACAGGTGGCGAGGAGTTGGTTTTCTCAAAAAATGAGGGCAAGCCAATACCAGCTACCCCTGTAACGGCTCCTCTTACCGCACCTGCGGCAGCTCTAGCTCCAGCCCCGTCAGCTAGTCCTGCGGTGGCAGAAAGTCCTGCTAGCTCTGCCATTGCCTCAAGTCAAGCGGCCGAAGGCGAGGTGGTGGAAAGCCCGCTGGTGGGCGTGGCTTATTTGAGTCCGGCGCCTGATAAGCCAGCCTTTGTGGCGGTCGGCGACACGGTCAAGAAGGGGCAGACCCTCCTCATCATCGAGGCCATGAAGGTCATGAACGAAGTTCCAGCCCCACGCGATGGGGTGGTGACCGAGATTTTGGTGGCCAATGAGGACGTTATCGAGTTTGGAACAGGATTGGTGCGACTGAAATGATGGCTATTAACCAAATCAAAGAGGCCCTGCCTCACCGTTACCCCTTTTTGCTGGTGGACCGTGTCTTGGAGGTCAGCGATGACACCATCGTGGCCATCAAGAATGTGACCATCAACGAGCCCTTCTTTGAGGGGCATTTTCCTGGCTACCCAGTTATGCCTGGCGTCCTGATTATGGAGGCTTTGGCCCAGACGGCCGGTGTCTTGGAATTGTCCAAGCCTGAAAACAAGGGCAAGCTGGTCTTTTACGCTGGCATGGACAAGGTCAAGTTCAAAAAGCAAGTGGTGCCTGGTGACCAGCTGGTCATGACAGCGACCTTTGTCAAACGCCGTGGCAGCATTGCTGTCGTCGAGGCCAAGGCCGAGGTAGACGGCAAGCTGGCAGCTAGTGGCACCCTGACCTTTGCGATTGGGAGCTAAGGCTTGGTTTAAGCTTCTATTTGGGCTTTTGGAGCCAATAGCAGAGCTTTGACAAGCTGCCTAGTGCTAGCTAGTCTTAACTTGTTTTCTTGAACAAGTCATTGCTTGACGGTTGACAGGTCCTCACGAGGACCTGCCATAAGATGATTGTTTTCGCTGTGGGACAAGTGGTCTTAGCGATAACATCGCTAAGACCACTGCGGTATCGGTGAGATCTTAGGCTCACCGATGAGCAATGAAACACCGTGAGGTGGTTGCTTGCGACCGCCCCACCTTAGAAAACAATCGAGAGAGAAAAAATCATGTTCAAAAAGATTTTAATTGCCAATCGTGGCGAAATTGCGGTGCGGATTATCCGTGCAGCTAGAGAATTAGGCATCGAGACGGTGGCGGTTTATTCGGAAGCTGACAAGTCTTCCCTCCATGCCCTCTTGGCAGATGAGGCCATCTGTATCGGCCCAGCCAAGTCCATCGATTCCTACCTCAATATGAATGCGGTCCTGTCAGCGGCTATGGTGACAGGGGCCCAGGCCATCCACCCTGGCTTTGGTTTTTTGAGTGAGAACTCCAAGTTTGCCACCATGTGCGAGGAGATGAACATCCGTTTCATCGGGCCTAGCGGCAGCGTCATGGATAAGATGGGGGACAAAATCAATGCCCGTGCTGAGATGATCAAGGCTGGGGTTCCTGTTATTCCTGGTTCGGACGGTGAAGTCTTCACCGCTGAAGAAGCCCTGTCAGTAGCCGACAAGATTGGCTACCCTGTCATGCTCAAGGCTTCCGCTGGTGGCGGTGGTAAGGGGATTCGTAAGGTCAAGGCCCGCGAAGACCTGGAAGCAGCCTTTGAATCAGCTTCTCAGGAGGCCAAGGCGGCCTTTGGCAACGGGGCCATGTACATTGAGAAGGTCATCTACCCAGCCCGTCACATCGAGGTGCAAATCTTGGGTGATAGCTATGGCAACATTATTCACCTGGGTGAGCGGGACTGCTCCCTCCAGCGGAATAACCAGAAGGTGTTGGAAGAGGCCCCGTCTATCGCTATCGGAAAAACCTTGCGGGACAAGCTGGGTGAGGCGGCTGTTCGGGCTGCCCAGGCTGTGGGCTATGAAAATGCGGGAACCATTGAATTCCTCTTGGATGAGGCTATCGGTGAGTTCTACTTTATGGAAATGAACACTCGGATTCAGGTGGAACACCCTGTAACAGAATTTGTGACGGGTGTGGACATCGTCAAGGAACAAATCCGTATCGCCGCAGGCGAGCCTCTGGCCATTTCCCAAGAAGACGTCCAAATCAAGGGGCATGCCATCGAGTGCCGCATCAATGCGGAAAATCCGCGGTTTAACTTTGCTCCGAGCCCGGGCAAGATTAAGAACCTCTACCTGCCCAGCGGTGGGGTGGGGATTCGGGTGGATAGTGCGGTTTACCCTGGCTATGTGATCCCGCCCTACTATGACAGCATGATTGCCAAGGTCATAGTGCATGGGGCCAACCGCTTTGAGGCCCTGATGAAGATGCAGCGGGCCCTTTACGAGCTTGAGGTGGACGGTGTGGTGACCAATGCCGACTTCCAGTTTGACTTGATTTCGGACGACCATGTGGTGGCTGGGGACTACGACACCTCCTTTCTTATGGAGGCTTTCTTGCCAGCCTATCAGGCGGACAAGGAGGGTGACTAATGGGATTATTTAAGCGTAAGGAAAAGTACATCCGAATTAAGCCTAGCCGTGATGTTTTGTCGGATAGGTTGGTGACACCAGAAGTCCCTGATGAGCTTTTTGACAAGTGCCCTGCCTGCAAGGCCATGGTTTACCGCAAGGACTTGGGGGCGGCCAGAATCTGCCCCAAGTGTGCCTATAACTTTAGGATTTCGGCCCAGGAGCGTCTGGCCATAACGGTTGATGAGAGGAGTTTTGACGAACTCTTTACGGGTATTGAAATGACTAATCCCCTCAACTTTCCTGGTTATGTGGATAAATTGGCAGCGGTGCGTGAACAGACTGGTCTGGATGAGGCCGTGGTGACAGGGCGGGCCAAGATTAAGGGCCAGGCCTGTGCCTTGGCGGTCATGGATTCACACTTTATCATGGCCTCTATGGGAACCGTGGTTGGTGAGAAAATCACCCGCCTCTTTGAGCTGGCCTTGATAGAGCGGTTGCCCGTGGTGATTTTTACAGCCTCTGGTGGGGCTCGGATGCAGGAGGGCATCATGTCCCTCATGCAGATGGCCAAGATTTCTGCGTCCGTTAAACGGCATTCTGACGCTGGTCTGCTATACCTGACGGTCTTGACTGACCCGACAACGGGCGGGGTGACGGCAAGTTTTGCCATGCAGGGGGATATTATCCTAGCTGAGCCCCAGAGCCTGGTTGGTTTTGCTGGCCGTCGGGTCATTGAGAGCACGGTTCGGGAGAACCTGCCCGATGATTTCCAGAAGGCGGAATTTCTCTTGGAACATGGTTTTGTGGATGCCATCGTTAATCGGATGGACTTACGAGACCGCTTGGCAGACTTGCTTGCCCTACATGGAGGTGACCGATGAGTGATGTGGCACGGATTTTGAAAGAAGCCAGAAGTCAGACCCGTCTGACCAGTCTGGACTACATGGAACAGGTTTTTGAGGACTTTTTCCCCCTGCATGGCGACAGGCTTTTTGCGGATGATGGGGCCATTGTTGGTGGTCTGGCTCGTTTGGCTGGCCGTCCAGTGACGGTCATCGGCATCCAAAAAGGGAAAAACCTGCAGGACAACCTCAAGCGGAATTTCGGCCAGCCTAACCCTGAAGGCTACCGCAAGGCCCTTCGCCTGATGAAACAGGCGGAGAAGTTTGGCCGTCCTGTGATCACCTTTATCAACACGGCGGGGGCTTACCCTGGCGTGGGTGCTGAGGAGCGGGGCCAGGGCGAGGCCATTGCCCGAAACCTCCTGGAGATGAGCAACCTAAGAGTGCCCATCATCGCCATCATCATCGGCGAGGGTGGCTCTGGGGGTGCCCTAGCACTCGGTGTGGCCGACCAGGTTTGGATGCTGGAACACACCATTTATGCGGTTCTCAGCCCAGAGGGCTTTGCCTCTATTCTTTGGAAGGATGGGAGCCGAGCGGCGGAGGCAGCCGAGCTCATGAAGATCACAGCTGGCGAGCTCCTCCGCATGGGGGTTGTGGACAAGGTCATCCCTGAACACGGTTATTTTACCAGCGAAGTAGTGGCGACCATCAAGGACAATCTCATCAGCGAACTGGATCGATTGAGCCAGCTGCCCTTGGAAGAGTTACTAGAAACCCGTTACCAGCGGTTTAGGACCTATTAGACAAAACTGGGACTGTCCCAGTTTTTTTGTGCAGGCAAATTTTCACTTGTCAGCTCTGCTATTTTCTCCAATAAATGGCAGGTTTTGTTCTTTGGTTTTCAAAAGGAGAGGAGCGACAAAAGGCTGGCGACTTTTTCCGAAATGGTGTAAAATGGTTAGGAATGAAAAAAAGAGGAGAGCAAGATGCGACAAAAACCCATTATTATCGGTGTGACAGGTGGTTCAGGTGGCGGTAAGACCAGTGTGTCTCGGGCCATCCTGTCCAATTTCCCGGATGCCAAGATTGCCATGATTGAGCACGATTCCTACTACAAGGACCAGGCCCACCTGACCTTTGAGGAGCGGGTCAAGACCAACTATGACCACCCGCTGGCTTTTGACACGGACTTGATGATTGAGCATTTGAACGAGCTGATTGCTGGTCGTCCGGTGGACATTCCCATTTACGACTACACCCTGCACACCCGGAGTGCCAAGACCTACCGCCAGGAGCCTCAGGATGTCTTCATCGTTGAGGGTATCCTAGTTCTTGAGGACAAGCGTCTGCGGGACCTCATGGACATCAAGCTCTTTGTGGATACCGACGACGACATCCGCATTATCCGCCGCATCAAGCGAGACATGGAGGAGCGTGGCCGGAGCCTAGACAGCATCATCGACCAGTACACCAGCGTGGTCAAGCCCATGTACCATCAGTTTATCGAGCCAACCAAGCGTTACGCGGACATCGTTATCCCTGAGGGCGTCAGCAACCTGGTAGCCATCGACCTGATTAACACCAAGGTCGCTACCATTTTAGGAGAGTAAAAAAAAAAAGGCCCTTGGGCCTTTTTTGGTGGTTTGGGAGAATGGCAGAGCTGTTTATCAGCTAAGAGACTTGAGTTCAATCAGCCCCTTGTAATCGAGTGCCTCCATTTTTTGGAGGAAATTTAACCAATTTTGTTCCACCTTTGCAGATGGTTTACTGGAAAATTTCAGGTCTTTGATAAAGACAGGTGCTTGTCTCTGTTTATAGATTTCACCTTGGAAAAAGAAGGCCTTACTCGTTTTATCAATAAAAATATGGGAACTTCGATAAGGGCTTTTTCGAGTGTGAGTCGGTTGCCAGCTCAGTTGTAAGGGTGGTTTACCGTTGAGAAAATACCAGCCACGGACAAAAATTTTGACCTGTTGCTGAGATTTGGGGTCGGTGTAAATCATGGCGAGCTCAGCTGGTTCGCCAGTCCGCCGCCTTGAAAAAGCTTGCAGAGCCTGGTCGTAATTGATGTCAGAACGCCCCTCGCTGGTGGTGGGGAGACCTGTTTTTGTCTTGTCGGCTGTTCGCGTGTAGCGGTAGGGGTCATAGTCGTCAGTCAAGTGCTGCTGGTTAGCCAGAAAGAGAGGCTCCAAGAGCTTGACATTAGGGTAAAGTTGGTGAAGCCTGCGGACACTAGGCTGGTCTTTTGGGGCTAAAGCAAAGAGTTCCACATTACTAAGTCTGCTGAGGGGTACGGCACTCAGTCCTGCTAGAACATCTTTTTGCTTAAAGCTATTGGCTTTGGCTGGAGCAGAGGTGAGGCCCCGTTCCTGATCTAGGGCGACGAAGTTGACTTGTCCATCTTCTAAAAAGGCTATCAAGAGCCGATCAAGCGATTGATGGTGATTGCTTGTAGGAAAATGGACAGGGAGGTGGTAGAAGTGATGGTAGTGGAGGAGTTTGAGAAGCTCTCCCAAGGGGGCTTGTAAGTTCATCAGACTTGGTCTTAGAGCAGGCCAGTCCCGTGGACCTGGTTGGTGCCTGTCTGGGCTAAGAGTTCTTGGTAGTTGGTCTTGTTGACACCACCGCCGAGGAGGAATTCAATCCGACCATCAGCCTGTTTAATCAGGGCTTTGAGATGATCCAGGTTGTCAAAAATGTTATGGCGTTCTGCTGAACCATGGAGAAGCAGTCGGGTAAACCCGAGCTCAATCAGCTGCTCCAAGGCGGCTGGCTGCTCGGCTATTGGAATCAAATCAAAGGCCATATGGAAGACCATGTCCACCCCTTGGCAAGCGGGCAGAAGCTGTTCGATGGCCTCGGTGTCAATCAGGCCCTCAGGTGTCAGGCAGCCAAAGACCAGGGCGTCGCTCTCTAGTTCGACAGCCTTGAGGATGTCCTCCTCCATGATGCGGAGCTCGGTGTCGTTATAGACGAAGTCGCCGCCGCGGGGGCGAATCATCGTGGCCAGGTTAATCTGGTTGTCGTGGAGGAAGCGGGCGGCCTCCTTGAGCACGCCGTAGCTGGGCGTGGTGCCACCAACAGCCAGGTTGTCGCAGAGCTCAACACGGGTGATGTCGGTCCCCACCAGGCGATAGAGGTCGGTCAGGTTTTCAGCACAAAATTCTTTGATGATCATGGGAAACTCCTTTTTTGATTTATTATACCATAATCGGGTAGCGGTTGCAATTTTTGGTTGTTTGCGGTAAAATGAAAGAAAAAGGAAAGCGAGTTTCTTATGAAAACCATTGATACCAAACAGGCACCAGCAGCCATCGGCCCTTACGTTCAGGCCAAGGTGGTCGGCAACCTTCTCTTTACCAGCGGTCAAATTCCTCTGTCGCCTGAAACAGGTGAGGTTGTGGGAACGACCATCGAAGAACAGACCGAGCAGGTCTTGAAAAATCTGGCAGCCATCTTGACTGAGGCGGGAACAGATTTTGACCATATCATCAAGACCACCTGCTTCCTGGCTGACATGAATGACTTTGCGGCTTTTAACGGGGTTTACCAGGCGGTCTTCAAGAGTGATTTCCCAGCCCGTTCAGCGGTTCAGGTTGCTCGCCTGCCACGTGATGTGAAAATTGAAATCGAAGCCATTGCTGAGATTGGGTAGTTAAAAAGACGGGCCTGGGCTCGTCTTTTTTCTCGCTTAATGCAGGCCCTCCCTGTCCAATTCCCTGGTTGGCCATTTCAAGGTTTCCAAGAGTTGTCGGTCGTGGCTAACCAAGACCACGGCCCCAGGGTAGTTAGACAGAATGTCATAAAACTCCCTTTGGGAAGTCGGCGATAGGTGCCTGGTCGGCTCATCTAGTAATAGGACCTGGCTGCCAGACAAGTAAGCCCTAGCCAGAAAGAGCTTGGCCTTTTGGCCACCCGACAGCTGATTGGTGGCGTGGAAGATTTCTTCCCGAGTGAATTGGAGTTGGGCCAGCAGGGTTCTAGCAGGCTCTATCTCAGCAACCTGACAGAGAAAATCCAGGGCAGACAGGCCATCAGGTAGGAGGTCGGCATAGGTCTGGGGCAGGTAGGTGACGGCCAAGTTACCTTTCTCTAGCAGGTTTTGGTAGATGACCCTCAGGAGGCTGGTCTTGCCGACCCCGTTGTTTCCGACCAGGGCCAGCTTGTCCTGGCCCTTTAGGATCAGCTGGCAGGTCTGACCTGTTGGTAGCTGGGTGTCAATATTGATCAGAATTTTTTGGTTGGGCAGGGGAGTGATTTTGCTCAGGTCAAGCCCGATGGCCTCCAGCTGGTCAGGAAGTTCTGTAAAGCCCTCGGCGGCCTTATCAAACCGTTTTTCCTGAGACAGGAGATTCTTCATTTTCTTGGCGAGCAGTCTGCCGGCAACATCATTCTTGGTGTGATTGAGTTGGTGGTGGACGGCCGACTTGAGCCCCCGCAGCTTGGTCATCTGGCTCTCGTAATCCTCCCGTTCCTTTCTAGCCACCTGCAAGTTCCGCTCAAAGGCTGCCTCCCTGGCCTCCAGATAGGCCTCGTAGCCCAAGTGGCTGACCTGGGTCTTGGCCACTCGCCGTTTTCTGACCTGTTCCAGATGGATGATTTTTGTGGCTAAATGGCAGAGCAGGCTCTGGTCGTGAGAGATGAAGAGCATGGTCAGGCCTGTGTCAGCTAGAAAGCTCTCCAACCAGGTCAGACTGGCCTGGTCCAAGTCGCTGGAGGGCTCATCCAGCAGGAGCAAATCAGGTCCGGTGGCCAAGAGTTTGAGCAACTGGAGTTTGAGCCGTTCCCCACCTGAGAGTTGGGCTAGGGTTTGCTGGCTATCTTCTAATTTCTCAGCTGGAAAGCCCATCTGCCCAGCCAAGCGATAGAGGAGATTGAAGTCAAAAACGGCATAGTCCAGGTCTCGATAGAGAAAGTCGCTAATGGCCAAGTTCAAAAGCTCCTCAGGCACTTCCTGGGGCAGATAGGCCACCTGCTTGGCTGAGATGGTCCAGTTTCCGCTGACCTGGGCATAGGGGACAATCAGGTCTGGATTGACCAAGAGTTTCATCAGAGTGGACTTACCTGAGCCTTCTTCCCCGATAAGGGCCACTCGGTCTCCTGGCTGGACCGTCAGGGTTAGCTGCTCAACCAAGGGTCGCAAGTCCTTCAAGTGATTGATGGTGAGATTTCTGAGTTCTAACATAAACACCTCTTTCTGGCACGAAAAAATTCTCCACTTATCCAGTAGGGAAGGCCAAAAAGACTGTGCCAAAAAAGACTTTGAGGACCAGAAACAAGCACCCAGCTTAACTGGGTGAACCTACCAGATAAGAATTTATCAGTAGATTTACTTGTTCACGTCACCTTACCTCCGTTTTTTGTTAGTTTTAGTTTAGCAGAAGAGGAGCTGGCTTGTCAAGCCTTAACGGCCTTATCAGCTCAGCTATTTTCCAAAAAAAGGGAAAATGACTTTTCAGATGAGAGCGTTTTATGCTATAATATAAGAAAAAGTCGGAGGTTAAGTTGATGTCGCAACACATTCGTTACCATTTGGAACACAAGCTCTTTCCCCAGGAGTTTTTTGAGAAGAAAGAGCTCTTTATTGCCTATCTGTCAGCAGGTAGCAAGGCCTTGTTTGCCTCCTTTAGAAATGCTTACCTTTTGGCCAATAGTGAGTGCCCTTATCAAGAGGAAGAGTTTGCAGTGGACTATTTTAGCCTCAGTGAGGACCGCTTTTTGGTGCGGTTGAGTTTTCCTAAACCAGAGCAGGTGCCAGATTGCCATAAGATTTTGCTCTTTTTCGACAAGAATTTTAACCAGCAACGTTATTTTACCCTTGAGGAGGGAGCAGCTGGTGATGTTTTCCTCTGTGAGTGGGATCGGGGGCGTCACCTCAATCATGGCCATGTGGCACTGGATGATGAGATTATTGTTGATAAATGCCGTCAGCTGTTCTTGGCAGGGTTTGCTCAGTAGCCAGCCTTGATGTGATGACAGCTAAGAGGGGGAACTGCCCCTCTTTTTTACTGGATAAAATTAGACTAGACCAATTTTTATATTTGACAGCTTTTGTATGATGTGATATGCTGGTTTAGCTGATTTTTTAGTCGATTAAATCAGACTAGACCAATTTAAGGAGTTTATCACATGTGTGGAATTGTAGGCGTGGTTGGTAATAAGAATGCCACCGATATTTTGATGCAGGGCTTGGAAAAGCTGGAGTACCGAGGCTACGACTCGGCGGGGATTTTTGTGACGGCGGGCGAGGGTGACAGTCGTCTGATTCGTTCGGTTGGTCGTATCGCCAACCTGCGGGACAAGCTGGGCATCGACATTCATGGCGGAACTGGTATCGGCCACACCCGCTGGGCCACCCACGGCAAGCCGAGCGAGGTCAACGCCCACCCTCACCAGTCCCAGGACAAGCGTTTCACCCTGGTCCACAACGGCGTCATCGAGAACTACCAGGCCATCAAGGACACCTACCTGGCCGGCCACGACTTCATGGGCCAGACCGACACCGAGATTGCGGTTCATTTGGTGGGAGAATTTGCTAGCGCAGGTCTGGATACCCTGTCAGCCTTCAAGAAAGCCCTGTCTATCATTGAAGGCTCTTATGCTTTCGCTTTGATTGATAACCAGGATGCGGACACCATTTACGTTGCCAAGAATAAGTCACCTCTCTTGATTGGTCTTGGTGACGGCTACAACATGGTCTGCTCAGATGCCATGGCCATGATTCGTGAAACCAACCAGTTCATGGAAATCCAGGACAAGGAACTGGTGGTGGTGACCAAGGACAGCGTGACGGTAACAGATTTTGAAGGCAACCCACGCCAACGGGCAGCCTACACGGCAGAGCTTGACCTGTCTGACATCGGTAAGGGCACCTACCCTTACTACATGCTCAAGGAAATCGACGAGCAGCCGACCGTCATGAGGAAACTTATCCAGAAGTACACCGATGAGGCTGGTGACCTGGTCATTGATGAGGCTATTATCAAGGCTGTGCAGGAGGCTGACCGCCTCTACATCATTGCAGCAGGTACCTCCTACCATGCTGGTTTTGCAGCCAAGAACTTTTTGGAAGACCTGACCCAGACCCCTGTGGAACTGGGTATTGCTTCCGAATGGGGCTACCACACACCTATCTTGAGTGCCAAACCGCTCTTTATCTTCATCAGCCAATCTGGTGAAACAGCCGATAGCCGCCAGGTTCTGGTCAAGGCCAACCAACTGGGCATTCCAAGCCTGACTGTCACCAACGTGCCTGGTTCAACCCTGTCTCGTGAGGCCAACCATACCTTGCTCCTTCACGCAGGTCCAGAAATTGCGGTGGCGTCAACCAAGGCCTACACGGCCCAGATTGCGGCTCTGGCTCTTTTGGCAACGGCGGTCGGTCGGGCTAACCAGCACCAGCCAGCGGTAGACTTTGATGTGGTGCGGGAGCTCTCTCTGGTTGCCCAATCCATTGAAGCTAGCCTGTCGGAAAAAGAGGCCATCGCCAGCAAGGTGGAAGCTCTGCTATTGACCAGCAGAAATGCCTTCTACATCGGCCGTGGCAGCGACTACTATGTGGCTATGGAAGCTAGCCTCAAGCTCAAGGAGATTTCTTACATCCAATGTGAGGGCTTTGCAGCGGGCGAGCTCAAGCACGGCACCATTTCCCTGATTGAGGACGGCACGCCTGTCATCGCCCTCCTGTCCAACAATCCTGCCGTGGCGGCTCACACGCGTGGCAACATTTCTGAGGTGGCTTCCCGTGGGGCCAGCGTGCTGACCATCGCCGAAGAAGGCGTTGCCCAGGCAGGCGACGACGTGCTGGTGACGGCGGTCCATCCTTATTTGTCCAGCATTGCCATGGTTATTCCAACTCAGTTGGTGGCCTACTATGCTTCCCTCCAGCGTGGTCTGGATGTGGACAAGCCACGTAACCTGGCCAAATCGGTAACGGTTGAATAAGAAAAGGAAATGGCTTCTGCCATTTCTTTTTGGTTTTGCCATTTTTTAGAAGGGGAGACAGGTGGTTTTGTGGTATAATGAGGTTATGGTAAAAACATATAACGAACATTCAAATCACAACATGAGACGTCCCGTGGTCAAACCTGAAGTGGTTGATTTTATGCGGACTCAGCAGAAACCTGTTTCAGGGCCCCTGGCAGAACTGGAAGCCTTCGCCAAGGAACACAACATTCCTGTCATTCCCCACGAGACGGTAGCCTATTTCCGTCTGCTCTTGGAGAGTTTACAGCCCAAGAACATTCTGGAAATTGGAACGGCTATCGGTTTTTCAGCTCTCCTGATGGCGGAGAGTTCACCTGAGGCTAAGGTGACCACCATCGACCGTAACGAGGAAATGATTGGCCTAGCCAAGGCCAACTTTGCCAACTATGACAGCCGAAACCAAATTACCCTCCTGGAAGGGGATGCGGTAGATGTTCTTGGAACGCTGACTGAGACCTATGACTTTGCTTTTATGGATTCGGCCAAGTCCAAGTACATTGTTTTCTTGCCAGAAATTTTGAAACGCTTGACTGTCGGCGGCCTGGTGGTCATCGATGACGTCTTTCAAGGTGGGGACATCACCCTGCCAGCGGAAGCCATTAGCCGAGGCCAGCGGGCCATCTACCGTGGCCTCCATAAGCTCTTTGATGCCACCCTCAATCATCCTGACTTGACCGCTAGTTTGGTCCCGCTGGGTGACGGCCTACTCATCATCCGAAAAAATACTGAGCAAATCAATCTACTTGATTAAGCTATTTTTTAGAAAATGTGGTATAATAGTCAAGTTAATGTAAAAAGGAGTAAACACATGAAGAAACGTTTCGCAATGGGGCTTGTGACCCTCTTGTCGGTGGCGACCCTGGCTGCCTGTGCTAAAGGCACAACTGAGGATACCAAGCTGGTGACCATGAAGGGTGACACTATTACTGTCGCTGATTTTTATCAAGAAGTTAAGGGCACCCAAGCGGCTCAACAGGCCATGTTGACCCTGATTTTGTCCCGTGTCTTTGAAGAGCAGTACGGTGACAAGGTGACTGAGGAGAAATTGACGGAAGCCTACAACAAGACGGCTGAGCAATACGGCGACAACTTTGCGACAGCCTTGGCAGGTGTTGGCTTGACCCCAGAAACCTACAAGCAAGAGTTGCGTAAGAACCTGCTCTTGGAAACAGCGGTTGAAGAGACGGCTAAGCAAGATCTTACAGATGAGGCTTTAAAGCAGGCTTACGACAAGTACACGCCAGAAATTACGGCCCAAGTGATTCTTTTGGAAACAGAGGAAGAAGCCAAGGCTGTTTTGGAACAAGTCAAGGCCGAGGGGGCAGACTTTGCAGCCATCGCCAAGGAAAAAACCAAGGCCAGCCAGTCTGAGTACAAGTTTGACTCTGCTGAGAACAACCTGCCAGCTGAGGTGCGTGAGGCCGCAGCTAAAACGGCTGTCAATACCATTTCAGACCTTGTAACGGTTACTAACCAGCAGACCTTTACAACAGGTTATTACATTGTTAAACCAACTGCTAAGGCTGAGAAAAATGCTGATTGGACGACCTACAAGGAGCGGTTAGAGAAGTGGCTTTTGGATCAGAAAAAAGCTGACAGCAACTTCCAACGTCAAGTGGTTGCTGCGGCTCTTGAAAAAGCCAACGTGAAAATCAAGGATGATACCTTTGCCAACATCCTGTCTGTTTACGCAACAACCGATGCCGTTGCGTCAAGCAGCAGTTCTGAGGCGGCGGAAAGCTCAAGCAGTAGCGAAGGCCAATAACATCAAGGGGCTAGTCCCAACTAGCAAGAATGGATGATTCTGATAAGGTGTTCAGAAAGCTGGCGGTTGCTGTGAGCCAGTCACCTGAGAATGGTCCTGCTACTTGCTGGTCAAAACGCATAGCTAATGAGAATGACAAGGTCATTGAATGAGGGTGGTACCGCGGTTTTTCGCCCCTCGTTTGATTGGCTTTGTCATTTTTTGGTGGTGACGACAGGGTGAAAACCTATCAGCTAAAGCAAGACTTTCGTCTGGGAGGCGAGCGGTTCGCGATTAAGGACCAGCAGGGCCGGGTCGATTATCGGGTTGAGGGGACCTTTATCATTTTCGGAGCAGACGGCCAGGAGGTCAGTCGGATTAGCCGAGAACTCTTGACCTTCCTGCCTCGGTTTACGGTGGCCTTGGCTGATGGTCAGGCCTTCACCATTCGGAAGACTTTGACGATTTTCCGTGACCGTTACGAATTCGACAAGTTGCCTTTGGTTGGTTGAGGGCAATATCTGGGACCTGGACTTTGTTCTCAAGGACCAGACTGGTCAGCTAGTTACCTAGATTAGTAAGGAAGTCTTTCGCCTGACCTCGACCTACCAACTGACGGTTTTGGATGCGACTTATACTGATTTGGTGGTCTCTAGCGGTGGCCATTGACTATGTGGAAATGCAGGGACGCAGCTCATAAGGAGGTAGAGATGAAGCAATTTTATATCAAGCAAAAATTCTGGTCCTTGTCCGGTAAGTTTTTGGTCAAGGATAGCCATGACCAGCCCTGCTACCAGGTCACCGGTTCCCTCCTGCGTTGGTTCAAGGAGTTTACCATTTGTGACATGGCAGAGCAGGAAGTCGCCTTTATCAAGGAAAAATTTTCCTGGTTTTTACCCCGGTTTGACATCAGCCTAGCTGGCGGTCAAACCTTTGCCCTGCAAAAAGAGTTCACCTGGTTCAAACCCCGCTACCATATCGAGGGATTGGACATGGTCATTCAGGGCAATTTCTGGGACATGGATTTTACCCTGACCAAGAACGGCCAGACTATTGCGGTCATCAACCAAGAATGGTTTAAGCTGACCTCAACCTACCAAGTGACCGTCTATGATGAGGCTTATGCCGACTTGGTGGTGGCCTTGGTCATCGCCATTGATTACGTTAAAGAAAAAGAAGCAGCCGCAGCAAGCTCAGCGGCAACCTAAGCGATCGGATTGGATTTGGTAAAGGTTTGAATGGAAGTTGTTCTTTGACTGCTGTGGTTGAACTTGAACAATCAGATAACGCAAGTTGAAAACATCCAACCCAGCAGTTCCTAGTTGTCCAACTCAGTTTTAATTGTGGTAGTGATTTGTTTGACAGTTGTTCTGTCATATCTATTGTTGAACTATAACAATCACACAATAGGGGCTAACAATCCCCATACCACCCTCACACATCTCACTCTTTGAAAAAAAACACGATTATGAATAGGAGAACCCCATGAAATACATGACATCTGCCCAAGTTCGCCAAATGTGGCTGGACTACTTTGCCTCAAAAGGTCACTCGGTTGAGCCATCAGCCAACTTGGTGCCTGTTAACGACCCAACCCTGCTCTGGATTAACTCTGGTGTGGCCACCCTGAAAAAATACTTCGACGGTACCGTGATTCCTGAAAACCCACGGATTACCAATGCCCAAAAATCCATCCGAACCAACGACATTGAAAACGTTGGTAAGACGGCTCGCCACCACACCATGTTTGAGATGCTGGGCAACTTCTCTATCGGTGACTATTTCCGTGATGAGGCCATCGGTTTTGCCTTTGAACTCTTGACCAGTCCAGACTGGTTTGATTTCTCGCTGGAAAAACTCTACATGACCTACTACCCTGCGGACACCGATTCTTACAACCGCTGGATTGAGTTGGGCGTTGACCCAAGCCACCTGATTCCTTTGGAAGATAACTTCTGGGAAATCGGTGCCGGGCCGTCAGGACCGGACACGGAAATCTTCTTTGACCGGGGTACCGATTTTGACCCAGAAAACATCGGCATCCGCCTGATTGAGGAAGACATCGAGAACGACCGCTACATCGAGATTTGGAACGTGGTTCTGTCCCAGTTTAACGCTGATCCTAGCGTGCCACGCAGCGAGTACAAGGAGTTGCCGACCAAGAACATCGATACGGGTGCCGGTCTGGAGCGTCTGGTCTCCATCGTTCAAGGGGCTAAGACCAACTTTGAGACCGACCTCTTCATGCCGATTATCCAGCGTGTGGCGGACATGTCTGGCAAGGTTTATGACCAAGATGGCGACAACATGAGCTTCAAGGTCATCGCTGACCACATCCGTGCCCTCAGCTTTGCTATTGGCGACGGTGCCCTGCCTGGTAACGAGGGCCGTGGCTATGTCCTTCGCCGCCTCCTCCGTCGTGCCGTCATGCACGGCCGTCGCTTGGGCATCAACGAGCCTTTCCTTTACAAGCTGGTTGAGACTGTTGGCACCATCATGGAGAGCTACTACCCTGAGATTCTGGAGAAGCGGGCCTTCATCGAGAAAATCGTCAAGCGTGAGGAAGAAACCTTCGCTCGCACCATTGACGCTGGTTCGGTTCATTTGGACCAATTGCTGGCGCAGCTCAAAGCGGACGGTCAGACCACCCTTGACGGCAAGGCAATCTTCAAACTTTACGACACCTACGGCTTCCCTGTTGAATTGACGGAGGAATTGGCAGAAGATGCAGGTTTTGCCATCGACCACGAGGGCTTCAAGGTAGCCATGACCGAGCAACAAGAACGGGCACGGGCCAGCGTTGTCAAAGGCGGCTCTATGGGCATGCAAAACGAGACCCTGGCTGGTATCGTTGAGCCATCGACCTTTGTTTACGGTGCAGATAGCCTGACTGGTAAGCTTTCTGTTATCATTGCGGACAATGAGCGGACCGAAGCGGTGTCAGAAGGTCAGGCCCTCCTGGTCTTCGACCAAACCCCATTCTACGCTGAAATGGGTGGTCAGGTGGCCGACCACGGTGTCTTAAAAAATGACAAGGGCGATACGGTTGCTCGTGTTATCGACGTTCAAAAAGCGCCGAACGGTCAACCACTTCACACGGTTGAAGTCTTGGCCAGCCTGTCTCTGGGCACCGACTACGTCTTGGAAATTGACAAGGCTCGCCGCCTGTCAGTTGAGAAAAACCACACGGCCACCCACTTGCTCCACGCTGCCCTGCATGAGGTTATCGGTGAGCATGCCACTCAGGCAGGTTCCCTCAACGAAGCTGGTTTCCTCCGCTTTGACTTCACCCACTTCGAAGCCGTGACTGCAGAGGAACTTCGTCGCATCGAAGAAGACGTTAACCAGAAAATCTGGGAAGCCATCCCTGTTGTGACTGTTGAGACTGATGTGGATACCGCCAAGAGCATGGGTGCCATGGCCCTCTTCGGTGAGAAGTATGGCAAGCTTGTCCGTGTTGTTACCGTTGGCGACTACTCCGTCGAGCTTTGTGGTGGTACCCACGTGACCAACACTGCTGAAATTGGCCTCTTCAAGATTGTCAAAGAAGAAGGTATCGGTTCAGGTACCCGCCGTATCCTGGCCGTGACTGGCCGTGAAGCCTTCCTGGCCTACCGTGAGACCGAGGATGCCCTCAAGCAGATTGCGGCCACCCTCAAGGCCCCTCAAATCAAGGAAGTGCCAAACAAGGTAGCCAGCCTCCAAGCTGACCTCCGTGACCTCCAAAAAGAGAACGCTAGCCTCAAAGAGAAGGCCGCTGCAGCAGCTGCTGGCGACCTCTTCAAGGCCGTTCAGGAGGCCAATGGTCTTCGCTACATTGCTAGCCAGGTTGATGTATCAGACGCTGGTGCCCTCCGCACCTTTGCTGACAACTGGAAGCAGGGCGATCACTCAGACGTTCTCGTTCTGGTTGCAGCTATCGGTGACAAGGTTAACCTCTTGGTGGCCAGCAAATCAGCTGACGCCCACGCTGGTAACCTGGTCAAAGAACTGGCCCCAATCATCGCAGGTCGCGGTGGTGGTAAACCAGATCTGGCCATGGCCGGTGGCTCAGATGCCAGCAAGATAGCTGACCTCTTGGCAGCCGTTGCAGAAAAATTGGCATAGATAGTGTAACACCCACTTCATCTTATGATGAATGGGTGTTTTTTATCGGGAATGAAAAATGACACTTGACAAAAATTGGTCTATACCATATAATAGAGGTATTAAATCGGTATAGACCAAAAGGAGGCTATCAATGAAAGTATTTAAGGTTAAGGACACGGTTGAGGGTGGCAAGGTTGCCTTTGACTTGCTTAAGGAGAAATTGGAAGCTGGTGCTAAGACTCTAGGCTTGGCGACTGGCAGTACCCCGATTACTTTCTATGAAAACATCGTAGCGAGCGACCTGGACTTCTCAGACCTTCGCAGCATCAACTTAGATGAGTATGAGGGCTTGTCGGCTGATAATGATCAGTCTTACGCTTACTTCATGAATCACCACCTCTTCCAGCACAAGCCATTCAAGGAAAACTTTTTGCCAAATGGTTTGGCTGAGGATGTTGAGGCCGAAACCAAGCGTTACGATGCCCTCATTGAGCAGTACCCGATTGACCTGCAAATCCTTGGCATCGGTCAAAATGGCCACATCGGTTTCAACGAGCCTGGAACATCCTTTGATGTGACTACCCGCCTGGTTGATTTGGCCGAAGATACCATTCAGGCTAACGCCCGCTTCTTTGAAAAAGAAGAAGATGTGCCTCGCCGTGCCTACTCTATGGGGATTAAGTCGATTATGTCCGCCAAGGCCATCATTCTTATGGCTTATGGGGAGAATAAGGCTGACGCTGTTTACGGCATGATTCATGGGGAAGTTACCTCAGATTTGCCAGCCAGCGTTCTTCAAAACCATCCTGAAGTCTATGTTATTGTGGACGAAGCAGCAGCCAGCAAGTTAGCTTAAATCAGATTAAAAGCGGTGAGAGCCGCTTTTTTTGTCACAGCAGGTACGAGAGTAGGGAGATGTTAAGCAGGACCCCACCACCATCAGTAAAATCAGTTGACAAGTAGGAAGCCCTGATACAAAAAGAGATACTAACTTTATTTTCTACCTTGTTTTTAATTAGTGGGGGAATGTAGGGAGGTAACAACAATTGGGCAAAACAGCTAATCGATTTGATGACATCAATCGTAACCTGAGAAGAGTATGAGCGGGTGCTAAGAATTTTTATGCTTCAAACAGCTACTACAGTCTGACGGAGTGGGGATTATTTCGATAGAGAAAAATTCCAGAGGCGTCATGATTTCCCTAATCGTAGCGAATAATTTTGAGTATTCTTTTTAGCTAATTGGTCAATACCTGTCCATGTCTCACAATTGCGATTGGTATTTTTTGTAGAGAAGGTTGGTCTGTTGAAGGTTTCATAGTGAATATCAGCTCAACGTATGTTATAATAAAGGGAATAACAAAGAGAGGTGAGTGGTATCATGTATATTGAACTCATTGATGAAACGGGTCAGGTCTCTGAGGCCATTTTGACCCAGACCAGGGAGATTTTGGCCTTTGCGGCAGATAGGCTGGGCAAGGCTGACAAGGAGATGGCGGTGACTTTTGTGGACAATGCCCGCAGTCACGAACTCAATCTCCTCTATCGTGATACGGATCGGCCGACCGATGTCATCAGCTTGGAGTACAAGCCAGAGACGGGCATTCAGTTTGACGTAGAGGATTTGGCCGAAGACCCTGATTTGGCGGAGATTTTGGGTGAAATGGATAGCTACATCGGCGAGCTCTTTATTTCCATCGACAAGGCGGCCGAGCAGGCTGAGGACTATGGCCACTCCTATGAACGGGAGATGGGCTTTCTAGCGGTTCATGGCTTCTTACACATCAACGGTTACGATCATTACACGCCCGAAGATGAGGCGGAGATGTTTGGTTTACAAGAGGAGATTTTGACGGCTTATGGACTTACAAGAGACTAATTTAGCCCAGGAACCTGACCAAGAGGACCTGAAGATTTTTGATGTTAAGGGTTTTCGGACTGAAAAACACACCATCAGTTTTGAAACCAGAGCCATCGACCAGCATTGGAAGAATCGGACCTTTTTATCAAGTTTGGAATTTGCTTGGTCTGGTATCAAGCAAGGGGTGCGTGATGAACGCAACATGAAAAAACACCTGTTGGCGGCTGGGATTGCTGTGGTTGCAGGGCTTCTTTTTCAGGTGACCGTCGTCGAGTGGCTGTTCTTATTATCTGCTATTTTCGGCGTCATGGCTTTGGAGTTGTTTAACTCTGCTGTGGAAAATTTGGTTGACCTGGTCTGTGGCCCACGGTTTTCAGATTTTGCCAAGGCAGCAAAAGACATGGCAGCAGGAGCAGTCTTGCTTTGGTCTGTTTATGCTGCTTTGGTTGGACTGCTTGTCTTTGTGCCTAAGGTTTTAGCTCTGCTATTTTAAGAAAGGGAAAGATGACACAAGACTATATCGGCTATATCCGCTCAAGGGTCGGGCATGACAAGATTATTCTGAATTTTGCTGGCGGGATTTTGGCGGATGAGGCAGGCAGGATTTTGCTGCAGCGGCGGAGTGATTTTGGCACGTGGGGCCTTCCTGGTGGGGCAATGGAGCTAGGCGAGAGTTCCTTAGAAACGGCTATCCGTGAGTTCAGAGAGGAAACTGGGCTTGCGGTAGAAGCCAAACGCCTGCTCAATGTTTATACCAAGGCTGAACATCATTACCCTAATGGGGACAAGTGTCAGTCCATCAGTTTTATTTATGAAATGCAGGCCTTGGAAGAGGTTAATATCAGCCAGCACCGCAATGCGGAAAGTCTTGACCTGCGTTTTTTCAGCAAAGAAGAGATTGACCAGTTGGACTTGGCTTTTGATAGCCATCGTCTGATGATTGAAGAATACGCTTCTGGCAGCTTTGCCATGGGGCATTAAGAGAAATAGAAAAAGGAGACAGCATGTCATTCAAGTCAGGCTTTGTAGCCATTTTAGGCCGCCCAAATGTGGGCAAATCGACCTTCTTGAACTATGTCATGGGTCAGAAAATCGCTATCATGAGCGATAAGGCCCAGACCACTCGGAACAAAATCATGGGGATTTACACGACAGAGACTGAGCAGATTGTCTTTATCGACACGCCAGGTATCCACAAGCCCAAGACGGCTCTGGGGGATTTCATGGTGGAGGCGGCCTATTCGACCCTGCGTGAAGTGGAGACCGTGCTGTTCATGGTGCCTGCCGATGAGAAGCGGGGCAAGGGCGATGACATGATCATTGAACGCCTGAAAAAGGCTAATGTGCCGGTTATCCTGGTCATCAACAAGATTGATAAGGTTCACCCTGACCAGCTCTTGGAACAGATTGACGACTTCCGCAGCCAGATGGACTTTAAGGAAATCGTGCCGATTTCAGCCACCCAGGGCAACAACGTCAACCGCCTGATGGAAATTTTGACGGACAATCTGGAAGAAGGCTTCCAGTATTTCCCAGAAGATCAGATCACCGACCACCCAGAGCGCTTCCTTGTTTCTGAGATGATTCGGGAGAAGGTTCTGCACCTGACCCAACAGGAAGTGCCCCACTCGGTGGCCGTGGTCATCGAGTCCATGAAGCGGGACGAAGAGACCGATAAGGTTCATATCCGAGCCACCATCATGGTCGAGCGTGATAGCCAGAAGGGCATTATCATCGGCAAGCAAGGGGCCATGCTCAAGAAAATTGGATCTCTTGCTCGTCGTGACATCGAGCTCATGCTGGGCGACAAGGTCTTCCTCGAAACCTGGGTCAAGGTCAAGAAAAACTGGCGGGATAAGAAGCTGGACTTGGCTGACTTTGGGTATAATGAGAAGGAATACTAGAATTTAATAGATATTAAAACTAAGCAGGTATTGAGATGTATGTATCGAAGGAAGCTGAAGAAGTTTTACAAGAAATTCTTGATAATGAAGAAGTATCAGATTATTGGAGAACTCGATTTAATAGCTTGAACAAAAAAGAAGATATTATTTTGCGAGGGTGTTTCAAAGAATTACAAGATGCAGAGCTAATTAAGGTTACTTGGGCAGACAACATTCCATATTATCTTCAAGTTTTGAAGGATGGTTATTTTTATAAATCTAAACAAGATGAGAAAAAACTTATGATTGAGGAGCAGAAGAACTCCATTTACGATGTCTTCTTATCCCATGCAAATGTTGATAAACCAGATTTTGTAGATGACTTAAATTCCTCGTTACAAAAGCTTGGTATAAATATTTTTTATGATAAAAACTCTCTTGAATGGGGAGATAATTGGAAGCAACGTATCTTAGAAGGTGTACAAAAAGCAACTTTTGCAATTATTGTTATCTCTAATAATTTTTTTGATCGAGAGTGGACTGAGAAAGAATTGTATGAATTTTTGTCAAGACAGACTGTCGAAGGTCAGAAATTAATTTTACCTATTATTCATAATATTTCTCATGAAGACTTATCTAAGAAATATCCATCTGTTAGTAATATACAGGCAATATCGTCAAAATCTTATAATTCAGATGAGATTGCGTTGTTATTTGCCGGTCAATTAATTAAAAGATTAAAATCAAAATAATTCAGATAGAGTCTAATGATAGCTCTATTTACAGAATATTTTAGGAAATAAGCCCATGCCCAAACAGACCTTAGACATTGAAAAATACAAACAACTGGCCCTGCAAAAGCAGAAGGAGCACCGGCTGTTCTTGGTCAAACTCAAGCAAAAGCCACCCAAAAACCTGGATAAGCTGGTTCAGGAGATTCATAGGGAGGTCTTTGCCGAAATTGACTGTCTGGAATGTGCCAACTGCTGTCGGACCCTTGGGCCTGATTTTACAGAAGCTGACATTACCAGGATTGCCAAGCATTTTCGGATGAAATTGCCTGTTTTTGAAGACCTCTACTTGCAGGTGGATGAGGATGGTGATAAGGTCTTCAAGTCCATGCCCTGTCCGTTTCTGGGTGATGATAACCTGTGCAGCATTTATGATGTCCGTCCTAAAGCCTGCGCAGCCTTTCCCCATACCGACCGCAAGAAGATTTACCAAATCAATCACCTGACTCTGAAAAACACGGTCATTTGCCCAGCAGCCTACCTCTTTGTGGAGAAGTTGCGGGAACGGCTATCCTAAACCAAGTCGCCAAGGCTGAACAGGCCTTGGTTTTTTGATGAGAAGTATTGAAACCGTTTTACAAACACTCTTGGATATGCTATAATAAAATGAAGAAAACCATGATTTCAAGGAGGCAAGCATGTTTTATTTGACCAATGAGCGTTTGCGGGTGGAGATTGCAGAGCCAGGCGAGCGACCAAATGACACCTTCCGCTTTGACCGAGCAGGCTTTATTTCCAACGTTGTCTTGGATGGGGATACCCATTTTGGGGCCAATGAGCCCATGAATCTCCGTCACCTGTCTTCTGGTGGTCGTGGGCTTTGCTGTGAGTTTAGCGGTGATTTCAGCGAGGACACGCCAATCGGGGACTTTTTCCCGAAACTGGGGGTGGGTCTGATTAAGCAGGACAGCCAGCTGGGCTACCAGTTTGCCCATAAGTATGAGGAGGTTGAGCCCTATCCGGTGACCTTTACCCATACGGAGACCTCTGCTGAGTTTGTGACAGCAGCTCTGCCATGTCGCGGCTACGCCGCGGAAACCAAAAAGACCATCCGTATTGAGGGCAATACCCTGATTTTGGAGGGGGCCATCACCAATGTGGGCGACAAGACCATCGTGACCGAGGAGTACTGCCACAATTTCCTCAGCATCGACGGCATGGCCATTTCGCCGGACTACCGCCTGGAGTTTCCGGACATGAAGGACCTGGGCAGCGAGCGGCTGGAGGGCTGGGGTGGCTATGACCACAACAACTTCATCGCTGACGGCAAGGCCATTCGCTTTGAGAAGACGGAGACCGATGTGTCGCTGAGTGTGCTTGCGACCGACCAGGCTGACCTCAAGGACAGCTTCACCTGGAAGCTCCTCCACAAGGGGGCCAAGGCCAGCGTGACGGGCGTGGACGACGTCAAGCCGACCAGCCTCCTAATTTGGGCGACCGACCACATCGTCAGCCCTGAGATTATCCAGACCATTACTGTGACCCCTGGCGAGACTTTCACTTGGACCCGCCGCTGGACCTTTGATGCAGAACCGAGGTGGTAGTATGACCTATTTTCCAGATCCCTTTATGCCCTTTTACCTCTTTGCTGGGCTGATTGTCGCTATTATTGTCTTTCGCCTTTTACGATCTTTGGGACAATGGCAGAGCAATAACCAAGCTGAAGTTCTTGAAAAACCAGCCCGTCTAGTGACCAAACGCCAACATGTCTGGGGTGACCATAGCCATACAGATTACTATGTGACTTTTGAGTTTATGGACAAGACCCGCCTAGAATTCAAGGTCAAGGGTCGGGTCTACGGCCAACTGGCCGAGGGCGACCAAGGAATCCTGACCTATCAGGGCACTCGGTTTGTTGACTTTAGGCGACAGTAACTCAGAAACTGGTCAGATGTCTGGCCAGTTTTTACCATTTAGGACGTTTGGATGACTGTTTAGGAAAAGGTAGTTGGGTTCGGACGTTTTTTTGCTAAACTAAGGGTGTCAGCTGATAGAGTGCGTTCGTTTATTTTAGGGCGATATGGTTTGTCGCAGGCAGCCCTGATGGTAGGGCAAGGCAGACTGAATCAGTCATAAACGATAAACGACAGTGCTATAAGATTTTAGAACCTGTATTCACACCTCAGCATTCACCTGACTGGCTAGTTTTGGCTCACTTTTTGTCACATTTTTTGGTAATACGGCCAGTATTTCTGCAAAAATGTTTCTCGATTGCACCAAAACTAGCCTAGTCAATCAAATACTTCGATTGTGAATACAGGCTCTTAGAAAAATTGGAGGAAATGATAATGGTTGTTGAAAAAATGCTGTCCTTGTTGGAGCGGTTAGAGTCTTCTTTGGTTGAGTCCGGTCGAGCTAAGCCGACCCAGCTCTTCCAGTTGCAGCAGGTAAAGTATCGGATTGAGGCTTCCCAATTAGCTCGTATGGGCGATTGTCTGGTGGTCAAGCAGGAATTGGAGGCTCTGGGACGGGGGTTCTTGAGTGATGGCATTAGCCTATCCTTGGCGGAAGCAGCCTGGAAACGGGAGCTGGATTTCTTGATTGAGGGTCAGGTTCGCAAGGACCGGTCACAGCTTGGTCTGTTTGCTGGTGTCCTTTCCTTGTTTGGGCTTGATTAGGTGTTGGCAAGAAGGCTCGGTCAAGCTGGTGAAGCTTGTCTTGGTGATTGCTGTCGTTAGGGCAAGGGCCCGTCTGGCCTGGGCAACTATCCTCTTTACTGGCTAGAAGTAAGGAAGCTTAGTTGCCCTTTGCTGGTGGTTTTTGGTGGAAAATGCCTGTCCAGCTCGGCTATTTTCCCGTATGAAAGCCTTTAGCTTTATGGTAAACTAGAAGTAAAGGACTGTTAGGAGGGTACGATGAATATTTTTGTGCTTGAAGATGATCCGATCCAGCAGGGGCGGATTGAGGGGGTCTTGGGGCAGCTTTTGGCCAAACATGGTGTGAAGCCCAAGACCTTTGAGATTTTTGGTAAGCCGGATCAGCTCTTGGCGGCGGTGGAGGAGAAGGGGGCCCACCAGTTGTTCTTTTTGGACATTGAAATCAAGACCGAGGAGCTCAAGGGCTTGCAGGTGGCCAGGGAGA
This sequence comes from Streptococcus sp. ZY171113, assembly GCF_057748235.1. Lineage (NCBI taxonomy): Bacteria > Bacillati > Bacillota > Bacilli > Lactobacillales > Streptococcaceae > Streptococcus > Streptococcus sp. ZY171113. The sequence continues at coordinate 1,397,221 of NZ_CM173243.1, read as the reverse complement.
TTAGGGAGATTGACCCCTATGCCCTCATCGTTTTTGTGACCACTCATTCGGAATTTATGCCCCTGTCCTTTCGGTATCAGGTGTCGGCTCTGGATTTCATTGATAAGGAACTGGGGGCGGCAGACTTTGAGGCTCGCTTGGAGACGGCCCTGCTCTATGCTCGGGGCAAGGACAGTCAGACCCTGGCCGAGGATTCCTTTTATTTTAAGTCCAAGTATGCTCAGGTTCAGTTTCCCTTTAAGGAAGTCTTCTACCTGGAGACCTCCCCTCGGCCTCATCGGGTCATTCTTTACACCAAGTCGGACCGGATGGAGTTCACGGCCAGCCTGTCTGACATCATTAAACAGGACAAGCGGCTTTTGGTCTGTCACCGCTCTTTTGCCATCAATCCAGCCAATGTGGTCAAGGTGGACCGGAGCCAACGCCTGCTCTATTTTCCAAATGGCAGCAGCTGCATGGTTGCCAGAAACAAGCTGGAGGCGGTTCTGGCAGCTATTGAGCGTTTGCATGAGAGGGGCTAGAGAATGCTGAATACGATGACAGGGTTAACCATTATTTTTGGTATTATTTGGCTGTTTTTCAAGGTTAATGGTGTGACTTTATCTGTGAAGAACATTTTACTAGCCTATCTGTTACGGCTTCCCATGGTTGCTTTACTCTTGTTATTGATGGTCTTGTCAGGAACAACAATCTTTAATTTTTTGGATGATCCGTTGTACGGTATCTTTCTTGCAGGGTATTTCCTTAGACCCATATCCAGGACTTTACTCATCTTTTATGGGCTATTTGTTACGATACTATTCGATATTTTCTTTCGTGCTACGGAATATTTCATCATTCCCTTTTTTGGTGATAGGGACAGTCTGTTAAGCACTCCCATACCAGCCCTACTGACCTATGTTTTTGTCATTTGCTTGGTGTTGGTATTCCTAAAGTGGTTGAATTATGATTTCAGGCAGTTAAAAACGATACTCTTGGAGGTTGATGATCGACGGGTGATGATGTTTGCAAACTGGGTGATGGCGGGCTACTTTGTTGTGATTGAGACCCTGGCTTTCTTAGAGTATGAAAAAGGCCTACCGACCTTGGCTGGTCGCCAGTTAATTTTGATTTTGTACTTGATTTTCTTTATGGGTTTAGTAAAACAACTCGACGGCCATCTGAGGCAGAAATTGCAAGCCCAGCTGCAGTTCCAGCAGGACATGCAGCTGACGAACCTGGAACAGTACAGCCAGCAGATTGAGGGCCTTTATCGGGAGGTGCGTGGGTTTCGGCACGATTACGCTAACCTCATGACCACCCTGCGGTTGGGGATTGAGGAGGAGGACCTGGACCAGATTCGGATGGTTTATGATTCGGTCATGGCGACAGCCAATAGTCGGTTGAAGCACCAAAAATATGACGTCGGCCGCCTGATCAACCTCAACAATTCTGCCCTCAAAAGCCTCTTGGCGGCCAAATTTCTCCAAGCCTCAGAAGAGGGCGTGGCCGTCACCTTGGAGGTTCCTGACCCCATCGAGCCGGCCGGCATGGCCCTGGTGGACTTCATCACCATTGTTTCTATCCTCTGCGACAATGCTCGCGAGGCTGCTCTGGAGGCCGCCCGGCCCCAGTTGACCATCGCCTACCTGACCGCCAAGGACAAGCAGGTCTTTATAGTGGAAAACAGCACCAAGGCCGCCAGCGTCGCTATCGGAGACCTCTACGCTTTCGGCGTGACCAGCAAGGGCCAGGGGCGGGGGATTGGCCTTTATAACGCCATGAGCCTGATTGACCGTTACCCCAACGTGTCGCTCAACACCAGCAGCTCCAACCACACCTTTTGTCAGGTGCTGGAGATTGGCTTGGATTAGCTTTTTTTTGGAAAAATGGCAGAGCTTCTGTCATTTTTTTCTTGGCCACAAGCTTTTTTCCAGCTCAGTTTTTACCATTTAGGACGATTAGATGACTGTTTAGGAAATGCCCCCAAAAGACCCCCTTTTTATGCTAGAATAAAGGTGTCAAGGTTGCAACTGACAAAACCATTAGTGGAGGATATGATAATGACCAAAGAACTAAAAGAAAATTGTGCAGCCGCTTTTAAGGACTTCGAGAAAAGCTTTTTAGCCATGAAACTGTCCCCTGTGAGGTACCGGATTGCCTACCAACTGCTCCAGGAGGCGAGGGAAGAACTCATCGACGGCAACCACCTGGAGGGAGCTGCTTTTGCCCTCAAGTTGCGGTATTTCTACACCCGATTCTGTGTGGAGTTTGCACCAGGTGGCATCGTCCTGTCTGATGAGGCCAGAAAGGCTTTTTCAAGGATTTCCGAATTGGCCAATTCACGGGAAGTGAGTAAACAGTGGACTCATCCTTTTTAAGGGTCTAGCCAGAAAAGAGTAGACAGGAGACATTGAGATGGCAAAGATGAGTAAGACTGATGTGTCCAAACCAAGTCTGCTGGACAAGCTAATCTGGCTGGCCTTTGCGGCGGGGGCGTTCGAGGTGATCAACTGAGTGTTTCTAGTGACGACTGTCTTGGCGGTTGGTTTGCTGAGTGTTTCAGAGTTTTGGGCCTGTGTCAGCCTAGTGACAGGTTGTGCCTATGTCTTGCTGGCTATGCTTGCTCGGCAGGTGGCCTTGACAGTTTGGAAAACTCTTAACCATTCAGGACGATTGGATGACCGTTTAGGAAATAGGGAAAAAAGGTGAGCATGGTCTGGTAAAATAGGCTTATTAAGAAGATAGGACAAGGAGGTTTGCTCGATGAAGAGAACTAGTTTTGGGAAGACGGTAACTTTGCCTAAGGGGCAGGAGATCTTACGGGTCTTGGTGGCCCTGCTCTTGGCCCTCTTGTTGGCTGGTTATGGCAAGGCTCATGCTGGTCAGATAGGAACGACTTGGTCTGGTCAGGCTGGTGGTGAGCTGGTCTCGCTTGGTCACGAGAACTTGCCTGGACAGGACTACCTGACTGGACCAGGGAACTTGGTCAAGGAATCCTTGACCGGTTTGGGCAAGCGGTCCCCTGTTTTCCAGGCCATGAAGCAGCTGTCCAGCTCTGCTATGGTCCCAAAAGAAGGGGAACTGACGGGGAAAACGGTCCGTGCGGACCAGAAAGCAGGGACCAAGGAGCGGTTCACGGACCGGCTCAAGCGAATGGGCTTGGGGCCTTCCCACCCGCTGTTCCTGTTCTATCGTGGCCTTGAGGAGTTGGGCCTTCTGGGCTAAGCAGAGCGGTTTGCGGCTGGCAAGCCGCTTTTTGGTCCTAGTGCGATTTTCGGTGAGTTATGATAAAATGGGGAGAGAGCTACCTGTGGTGGCGTGAAATGAGGTGTGAGATGGCAGTCTTGTTAAGTGTCCTGGATATTTATCTTTTGTTATGGATTCATACGAAGGTTTTAGGCCAGAGGTTGACTCCGAGGAAAGCAGTGATCGCCACTGCTCTGTTCTACGTTGTGACTGTACTATTTGTTGGCGTGTTTGAGTTTACTGGATGGGACTATATTATTGGAGCCGTATTGATTTACCCTGTTTATTTTATTCTGTATACCTTGTCTATGGGTAAACTGGGAAATAGACTTTCTTTATTATTCTTTTATTCATTGTTTCCGCTTGGTTTTTGGGATGTGGTTAAAAATTTTATTGGTTATTTTATTGTTTATAATCATCCGGTATTGTATAATCTTTACCAAACTAGTCTAGGGGTCAGTTTTTTCTCTCTCTTCGCTAAAATTGTTGTACTAGTCCTTATTAGTATTTTTCAATATGACTTTAGTCACTTGAAAACAAGGCTGTTAGATAAGCGAACAAGAATTGCTCTCATCACGGCTAATATTTTCATGTTAATTTACTTTGTTTTACCACCTTACCTAAGCTATATTAATCAAGAGGTTTGGGAGAAAATGACTGGTTATAAAGAGTCATTGACAGCTATTTATTTTCTCTTGTTCATCTGTTTTGTCAATATCTTAGACAGAAACCTGCGGCAGGAATTGCAGGAGCAAGTGATACTGCAAAAAGAAATTCAATTACAAAATATTAACAATTACAGCAAACAGGTTGAAGGGCTCTATCAAGAAATCCGGAGTTTTAGGCATGATTACGCCAATATTTTGACCAGTTTGAAGTTGGGTATTGATAAAAAAGACCTCCAACTCATTTCGGACATCTATGATAGTGTACTGAAGGAATCAGGGAAAACCTTAAAAGGAGAGCGATTTGAAGTCGCTAGATTGGTCAATGTCCAAGACCTGCCTTTGAAAAGTTTGTTGCTATCAAAATTATCCGAAGCTCAAAGCTTGTCCATCCCCATTTCTTTAGAGGTTGAAGCGCCGATTGCTATCAGCCATATCGAACAAATTGACTTATTGACCATTGTCTCCATCCTTTTGGACAATGCCCTCGAAGCGGCAGCAGAGGCAGGAGACAAGGCCAATTTGGCCGTCTGCCTTTTTGAAGATAGGCGATTGAACAAACAGGTCCTGATTATTCAAAATGCTACGGCTGAACGGGAGGTGGATTTGGCTAGAATCTTTGAACGCGGCGTCTCTTCTAAAGTAGGGGAGCGTGGACTGGGCTTAGCCAACGTGACTGATATTCTAAAAGCCTACCCCAACATTTCCTTGCGTACGACCAGTCAGCACTTTACTTTTACGCAAGTGCTGGAAATCGAGCCTTAATGTCTTGGCTCTATAAGCTTTCTGTTGACCACCAGACCGAAAGCTTATAGGGGCCATTTTTTTGTGTCGGAACAGCACCATATTTTTATCTGGTTCAGGCGATTTTGTTGGATAAAAAATGCTCGATACTGGAACATCTAGCCCAATACGGTCTAATCCCGTGCTTGGTTGAAAAAATAACTGAGGCAATAAGCTGTTTTAGGGTCACTATTTTCCCGTTTAGGACGGTTAAATGACCATTTAGGAAATAGCCAATTTTTTGGGGAATAAACTGCTATACTAAACTTATCAAGCTTGTTACACTAAAAAGGAGGTCCGCTAATGGGTAAAAAAGGTTTGCGACAATAAATGGTTATGATGTTTAGGTGATTTTCTAGTTTAGCATTGTCTGTTACCAAGTGTGCAGTCATCTGATGATCATAGAAAATAGAAGACAGGAGGAAGTTATGAAGAATTTAATGGTATTTTATTTGAAAAATGAATTAAAAACGTTTAGAACATTGATAGTCAGTGCGTTTTTTGCAACGATCACATTATTGATAGCGATTTATATGCCGGAGGAACTGTTCAAGGCATCGCCAGACGGTTCGTCACAGGCGGCAGCAATCATCATTTCAATCTACGTCATGATAGGATTTATTTGCTCATCAGTCTTGTTCTCTGGCATTCTATCCCATGATATTGAAAGTAGAAATCTAAGATTCATCACGCCATATTTTTCCAGAAAGAAAATTTTTCTTGCCAAATATAGCGTGACCATGATCTATTTTGTAACAGTCTTTTTAATGTCATTCTTAGTGTTAATGCTTTTTAAGGGAAATGTTCCGGTTAGTACGCAATTAGCAGTTAATACCTTGGTTATCTATCTCTATACTGAGGCAATTATTGTGTTTGTCTCTTCTATCAGTAAATCGGAGAAAACCTCTGCCTTGTTGACAACCTTGATTAGTTTTATTTTTCCAGCTGTCGGTATTTCAGCTATGTATTTTACCGATAAGAAGTGGTTACAAATTCTTCAATGGCTGACCCCCTATCCCTACTTGGATGTCGATGTAGAGATTCTTTATCTGCTAGCTTTGAGTGCCACTTTTATTGGCTTAGGTCTTTATTTATTTGAAAAAAAGGAGATATAAGATGTTAACATTGAATTGTGTCAATAAATCATTTTTTGGAAAAACGGTTTTAACTGACATTCATTTAACCTTGAAAAATAATCAGATTACAGCTCTTATTGGTAGCAATGGTGCAGGTAAATCAACCCTTATTGGCTTGATTATGGATTACTATCGTCAGGATAGGGGAGACATTTCGGGTTCGACTGTATCTGTCATGCCGGATACTCATGAGATTTATGATGATTTAACAGGTTACGAATTTCTGAAAGCAATGAGTCGTTTTAAGAACTTGCCTGATGTGTCTCAGGCCTTGGAATTGAGTGAACGATTGGGGCTTGGGGCTGACTTGAAAAAGAAAATAAAAAGTTATTCTTTTGGGATGAGGAAGAAGATTAGTTTCATTCAAGCAGCTCTTGGTGATTTTGATACCTATATTTTTGATGAGCCGACATCGGGTGTTGATACGCCATCTGCTTTAGAAATGCTCAACATTGTTGTGGCTCTGAGAGAACAAGGAAAAGCAATTTTATTGACCTCACATAACCTAGATGAGCTAGAAGAGGTGTCTGACTATGTTTATATCCTAGATTCAGGCAAAGTTGTTAAGGAGGGGACTGTAAAACAGATTTTAACAACTAATTTTGCAGAAGAAGTTGTCATCTTGGAAACGCCAGACATTGCCAAATTAAAACAGAGTGAGAACAATTATAGTCTTGAGGTATTGGATGATAACCTGGTCAAAATACGATATACTAAGGCCGTATCCTTTAATGATTTGCTGAAAGGATTACTCGACCAGGGCATTGTCATCAATGACATTTACCGAGAGCATAAAAAACTGAAAGATGTCGTCTATGGTCAAACAAGATAGTTACCAACTCAGCACTAGAGGAGTATTATCAAGATACTGCTAATCCTGTTAAATCATCGCCTATCGATTCTCAGGGGGACTTGTGTTACAGCAGGTCTCTTTTTTGTCAGGCTGGCTTGTGGTATAATAGGGGCATTACCACCGAAAAGGAGAGTGACATGGCTAAGACTGAACCCGTTATTTTAACCAACATGTGCTTTATCCAAGACGGCCAAGGCCGTTTCGTTATGCAAATCCGCTCGCCAGAACGTTATGCCTGGTCGGGTGCAGCCTTCCCAGGTGGGGATTGTGTCATAATAATGACAGGTGCTTAAAACGCTGATAAATCAAGGATTTGAGCGTTCTACAATCTGTCATTAAGGAGGATTTCATCACAGTTTATAAAATATTTTTGCTTAGGCAAGAACAGTTTAGAGTGTTCTTGTCTTTTTTATTTTACAAGGAGGAAAATCGTGGAACTTGCAGAATCAACTCGCCTTGGTGTTGTTGGCTACCTCATGCTTACAATGGGAATAACACTACCAAAAGCGACAGAAATACTGAAAGAATTAGAAACAAGTGGACTGGTTAATGTCAAAACAGGAGGTCAACTTGAAATCAAATTATTGGAGGACAATCATGAAACGCATTAGTGCCAATCATTATCAGACATCGGAAAGATACTACAAACTTCCAAAGCTCTTATTTGAAAGTGACCGATACAAGGACATGAAGCTGGAGGTCAAGGTTGCCTACGCTGTTTTGAAAGATCGACTGGAGTTGTCTTTGAGTAGGGGTTGGATAGATGAGCAGGGCTTTATCTACTTGATTTACTCTAACTCAAAATTGATGAAACTTTTAGGCTGTTCAAAGTCAAAACTCTTGGCTATTAAGAAATCACTGAGAGACTTTGGACTTATTGAAGAAGTCCAACAGTCATCAAGTGAAAAAGGACGGCTCGCAAACAAGATTTACCTCGGTGAGTTGGAACATGAACCGACCCCCGTGTCAAATTCAGACGTGGGTGGTGTTAAAAAAACACGGGGCCAGTCTCAAAAACAGACGGGCCCCGTCTTAATTTCAGCCCCTAGTGAGACTGAAGATAGTGAGACTAATAGGAGTGAGACTGAACTTCTTTCAGAGGACGAGGAGGAGATTGGGCTTACTCGAAAGGTTGAAAAAACGAGCCCTTATGATAAGGACTATATTTGGGAACTGGTTTATGACCAGTTTAGGCGAGAAGGCTTTTCTAGGAATGCTGCTGAATTTGTGATGAGGCACTTTGATGACCGTTACCAGTATGCTCTGGCCAATATGAGGTTTGCCCGAACGGCAGAAGTCATAGCTGAGTATGTTTTTAATGGCATTTTGGCAGAGTGGAATAAGGAACGCCGACAAGAACAGGAGAGGAGGTGAGAACCATGTGGTGGAAACTTGCACTTGGCATTTTTATTGTGTCAATCATCAGTTTGGTGGTTGAGATTATCAATGCTCCAGAGATGGAGGACCATATCTAACCAAGGCTTTACGATAAGTAAGGTCTTTTTTGATACCCGAAAGGAGAAATCGATGAACTTTTTTGATTGCTTTTCAGGGATTGGTGGCTTTCGTATGGGAATGGAAAGCCAAGGCCATACCTGCATTGGCTATTGCGAAATTGATAAATTCGCTAGACGGTCTTATCAGGCCATTTTTGAGACAGAAGGAGAACTAGAATACCATGACATTACCCAAATCACCGATGACCAACTCAGAAAACTCCGAGGACAGGTGGATGTCCTCTGTGGGGGCTTTCCTTGCCAAGCCTTTTCTCTCGCAGGCAGACGATTGGGATTTGAGGACACTAGAGGCACTCTCTTTTTTGAGCTTGCTCGATGTGCCAAGGAAATTCAACCACCTTATCTATTTTTTGAGAACGTCAAGGGGTTACTCAGTCACGACCAGGGACGGACGTACGCCACAATCCTCAATACGTTGGATGAATTGGGGTATCATGTCGAGTGGCAGGTGCTTAACAGTAAAGATTTTGGCCTTCCCCAAAATCGGGAGCGGGTCTTTATTATCGGACATTCTCGAAAGCGAGGTTTCCGACCAGTATTTCCTCTCCGAGGACAAGGTAGCCCAACTCATCTTGACCGATTAGGTAATGTTAATCCGTCGGGTAGAGGGATGAGTGGAGCGGTTTATCTCTCGACAGGTCTATCTCCAACCTTAACCGTAAATAAGGGAGCGGGTGTTAAGATTGCCATTCCAGTCTTAACACCAGACAGGCTTGATAAACGACAGAATGGCAGACGATTCAAGGCTAATCAAGACCCCATGTTTACTTTGACGGCTCAAGATAGGCATGGTGTACTGCTTGCTGGGACCTTGCCCTCGGCTTTTGACCAAGCTGGACGAGTGTATGATCCAGTAGGCCTGTCACCAACACTTACAACAATGCAGGGTGGGGATAAGATTCCAAAGCTCTTGCTTCGTCAAGAGGCTCCGCATTTGAAAATTCGTGAGGCGACTAAGCAAGGCTATGCCAAGGCGACAGTTGGCGATTCGGTCAACCTGTCCTATCCCAAGTCAAATTCTAAACGTGGACGGGTAGGCAAACAGATGGCCAACACCCTAACGACCAGCTCCCAACAAGGTGTCGTTGTCGCAGCTCTGGAATATCGCAAGGACAAGTGGTATGAGGTAACTGGTTTTCTTGTTGAAGACCAGCTCTATCGTCTGAGAATTCGCAAGCTAACCCCAAGAGAATGTTTCCGTCTCCAGGGATTTCCTGATTGGGCTTTCGACCGAGCAGAAGCTGTGTCTAGTAACAGTCAGCTCTACAAGCAGGCAGGTAACAGTGTGTCTGTACCTGTTATCGCTGCTATCGCACGAGAATTAAAGAAATTGGAGGAGAACCATGAAACTACTACATAAAGAATCCATAAGAACCTGTTCAGACTTGGATGAGGTCATTCATCAGGCAGAAATGGAGAGGATAACAAATCGCCTCTTTTCCTTGCCTAATTATGACTGTGAGATAACCGTGACCTTTGAAGATGACTACCATAAGGAGATGAATGTCCCCCTCTTTTACGAATCCAATCTCCATCGGGTCTTTGAGTTTTTGGAGGAGAGGGACATTAAAAATGGTGTGGATAGTTTCCTGACTGACGATGGGGATTTAGCCTTTAGAGCCTATGGGCAGAATTACACCCATCAAGAAAAAGACGGTATTCTGACAAGTTTAGTGACGGTCAAGTGCTTTAGTGAGGGCAGGGTTCCTGTCAATATGACCAGAATCCTTGGTGGGTTTGTGATGGAAGACCTAACCAAGGGGAAGGAGGGTATCACATGCGACTCTATCTAAGCAAGCACCAGGAACGCAATCAGCTCCTGATAGAGAGCTTGGAAGCCTATGGCATTGTTTGCGATACAGTGGGCTTTGACCAGCTCAAGAAAGAAGATGTTTTTGAATGGATGCGGTTGTCCCCAGACTGTTTTGACTTTTTGACCTCTACTTGTCTGATTTATAAACGCAGAGATAACCTCCCTTTTTCTCGATTTGTTGACATTATCTGGGACAATCGGGGGAGAAGCCTCCGTTTACCTTTGATTGTTGATAAGGAACAGGTTTATCCCGATGTGACCCTAGAGGATTTGCCTGCTTTTCTTCCTCGTGAGATGAAAGCAGAAAAGCGTCGGGCTCTTAAAGCCTTATTGAGTGTTTAGGAGGAGCTATGGCGGAATTATTTTGGGAAAATCTTGCCCTCTTGTTAGCGGAAAAGGAGATGAGCTGGGCTGATTTGACACGGAAGATGTTTGCGGGGAGTTACCGGTACCCCAGCGAGTTCAATCGGCTTTATCAGAAAATTAGACATTACAAGTCCACCTGCCAAATGCCCCAGACCAAGTGGGTGGAGAAAATCGTATTGGTATTGGAGGTGGATTATGAAGACCTATTTAGACGCTAGAATCTGGAAAATTTTTGGTCTCTACCTCTACCAGTACCTGAATAGCTTATTGGTCAGTTGTTACTTGTTGGCCTACCTTTTCTTGTGGGAAGTTGTCATTCTCCAGCTGCTTTACTTAGTCAGTCTTGTTTGGCTATTGAACAAGTATCCTCGGCCTCTTTCCGCTCAATCAAGATTTGTTTGGTTACTTACTTGTCTAGGCTTCATGTTTCTGGTGTCTGTTCTTATTGGTGTCGTATCTCCCGTTACTTCCACCAATCAAACCAGTCTCGTCTCTGTCCAAAGTCAACTGCCTTTGGGTGTCTTTGCCTTGTTTTTAATCAATGCCAGTCTAGTCGAAGAACTGGTTTACCGTGGTTACCTCTGGTCAGTCTTTCCAAAGCCTTATCACGCCTTACTGGTAACTAGTATCGTCTTTGCCTTGGCTCATCAGCCTAATAGTTTAGGGAGTTGGGTGGTCTATGGGAGTTTAGGACTTTGCCTTGGTTTCATGCGGTTAAAAACTGACCTATTAGGGGCGACAGGTCTCCATCTTTCTTGGAATGGCTTAGTGCTACTAGCTACTTTTCTGTGATAAAAAAGGCGAGGCAACTAGTTTAAGATAGGCCTATCCCTACAAAGAAAGGAGAAGCTATGTCTAGTGAACAACAGGAACGCCAAGCCTTTCAGTATTTAGAGCGAAGTAGTCTCTTAACGCTGAGAACCCTGCTTAAGATTCTGGACTGGTCTGTCAAACGTGGCCTTCATCAAGAAACAGCCTATAAAATTGGCCTTCAAACTCTGGCAGATTTGGTCAAGACCCCGTTTGCCATTGATGGCATTGACTTAAAAACAGAACTCTTAGATAAGCCCGTGGATGTCGAGAAGTTAAAAGAGCTGTTGGCTAAGAACAATTTGCCTTTGGCTATCGCTTTTCAAGACGATTATCTCTATTTTTACACCAAGGACAGATCCTTGCTGGATACCCACCTAGACACCCTCCTAAAAGAACTGGTCAATGACGCAGACAAGCTCAAAGGCTTGGTGACGGACAAGACACTAGATGAGGAAATTGCTTTAGCCAAGGAAAGCATTGTTCTGAGTGATCGCTCTAGCGTCAAAACGAAAGAGATGGTGCTGTGATGTCTAAAGCAAAACCACTTGTCTTCATCATGATGGGATTGGCTTTAGGCTATGTTTGCCATCGCCTGAGCCTCCTCTATGATGAATTGAATCATCTGCCAGTTCTTGAACGATGGACCTACCTCTTGATGAATGGCCAGGATGAGATAGCTTCTAACCCTTGGAATTTTCACTTTACCCTTCGCTCTAGCCTTTGGTTTCTGTTTGGTCTTGGTGCGATGGGCTTGACCTATCTCTACACGACTTCAGGAGCCAAGGTCTATCGAGAGGGGCAGGAATATGGGTCAGCTCGCTTTGGGACAAAACAAGAGAGCCAAGCCTTTGCCAGTAAAAATCCCTTTTTGGATACCATACTAGCTAAGACCGTTCGCCTTACCCTTCTGGAGAAGAAGCGACCTAAGTTTGACCGCAATAAAAACTTGGTTGTCATCGGTGGTTCAGGGGCAGGCAAGACCTTTCGCTTTGTCAAACCCAATCTGATTCAAGCCAACTGTACAAATATTGTGGTTGACCCCAAGGACCACCTGCCTCAAAAGACAGGAAAATTCTTCCTGAAAGAGGGTTATCAGATAAAGATTTTAGACTTAGTGTCCATGATGACAAGCAATGGCTTCAATCCTTTTCGTTATGTGGAAACTGAGAATGATTTGAACCGTATGCTGACGGTGTATTTCAATAACACCAAGGGCAATGGGTCACGCAGCGATCCCTTCTGGGATGAGGCGTCGATGACTTTGGTTCGTGCCATCGCTTCTTACCTGGTTGATTTTTACAACCCACCAAAGACCAGAGCACAGCTGATGGAAGAAGATCGTTTGTCAAAAAAAGAGAGAAAAGCTCTACATGCAAAAGAGAAACAAGACTTGGAGAACCGTCGTAAGAGGGGACGATACCCGTCTTTTGCGGAAATTTCCAAGTTGATTAAACTCCTTCATAAGGCAGACGGGGCTGAAAAGAGTGTACTAGAGGTCATGTTTGAACGCTACGCCAAGACCTATGGGGCTGAAAACTTTACTATGCGAAACTGGGCGGATTTTCAAAACTACAAGGATAAGACCTTGGATTCAGTCATTGCTGTGACGACGGCTAAGTTTGCACTCTTTAATATCCAGTCGGTCATTGACTTAACTAAGCTAGACACTATGGACATTAAGAGTTGGGGACGGCAGAAGACTATGGTTTACTTGGTTATTCCAGACAATGATTCTACCTTTCGCTTCTTGTCTGCCCTCTTTTTCTCAACTGTCTTTTCGACCTTGACCAGACAGGCTGATGTGGAATTTAAGGGCAAGCTCCCTATTCATGTGAGGGCCTACTTAGACGAGTTTGCGAATGTCGGGGAGATTCCAGACTTTGCGGAATTGACCTCAACCGTTCGCTCCCGAAACATCAGCCTTGTTCCTATCTTACAAAACATTGCCCAACTCCAAGGTCTCTATAAGGAAAAAGATGCCTGGAAGACTATTTTAGGCAACTGTGACAGCCTGCTCTATCTAGGGGGAAATGATGAGGAGACCTTCAAGTTTATGTCGGCTCTCTTAGGGAAACAAACCATTGATGTCAGAAACACCAGTCGGTCCTTTGGCCAAACAGGGTCTGGGTCTCTCAGCCATCAGAAGATTGCCCGTGATCTCATGACACCAGACGAAGTTGGCAACATGAATCGAGGGGATTGCTTGGTCAGAATTGCCAATACCCCTGCCTTCTATGCCAAGAAGTATGACCCCTTCAAGCACCCCAACTGGCAGTATTTGGCAGATGAGGAAGGGGACGACTGGTGGTGGGAGCCAGACCTTGCCTTGACAGGAGAACCACCGCTTGATTTAAGGGGACACCGAGTGCGAAACCTGAGTCAAGACCCTCGCTTTACCGCAACACTAAAATAGAAATGAGGAAAATAGATGATACAAAAACTACCAAACCTAACCTATGGGGTTGATGCCAGCTCCATGTTTGCCCAGGCCATGTCCCTCCTTCAAAAGGGCTTGGTGGCGACAGGAGCCTTTCTTGTCGTGATTGGGGTCATTAACCTAGCGACCAACATCAAAGATGGCGGACCAGGTGTCCGAAATGCCATCTTAGAGATTGTTGGTGGGGTGATGGTCGGAGCTGCAGGGGCCTTTGTGACCCAAATTACCATTTAAGAAGGAGACGAGCGATGTGATGAATAACTTATTCCCTCAGCTAGTTTTTCTGGTCTCAGAAAAAGTCTCCTCAGATAACCTCTTTGAGGGCTTCTCGCTGGATTTAGAATCGACAGCTGATTTGGTCAAATCCCTATCAGACTATAACCCAACCGTCTGGGCTTACATGACAGCCGTCACCGAGCAGGTCATGCGTCCGATTGGCGTGGCTATCTTAGCCCTTATCTTAATCTTGGAGTTTTCAAAATTAGCCAAGAAGATTGCAGGGTCTGGTGGAGCCATGACCATTGAGGCTATTGCACCAATGATTGTCAGTTTTATTATGGTTGGTGTGGTGATGGCCAATACCACGGTGATTGTGGAAGCTATTTTGGGCTTAGCTGGCCATGCCCTCACTCGAATTGCAGGGCTGGTAGCTGAAGGTGGTCAAACCTACGATACCTTATCAGGTCTAAAAGGGTCAGGCACCGTCGGGAAAATGATTATTGCCTTTTTTGCCCTCTTGATTTGGCTGGTCAGAATGGCAAGTGCCGCTGTGGTCAATCTCATGGTGACTATTCGTTTTATTCAGCTCTACCTCATGCTTCCCTTTGCCCCAATCACTCTCCCAACTTTTTTGAGTGATGAGTGGCGTGGAGTAGGGATTGGCTACCTAAAGAACATCATGGTTTACGGCATCCAGGGCATTCTCATTTTCTTGATTGTGTCTCTGTTACCACTCTTTGAATCGGCAGGTAAGATTGCGGTCTCAAACGGGGCAGGAGCAGGTGAGGCTCTAGCTATCATGTTTGGTAGCTTTGTCCAAGCCATTTTATTGATTATTGCCCTAGTAAGTTCCCAACGAACAGCCAGAAGCATTTTAGGGATGTAGGGCAAATGTGCACTAGCTTAATAGAATAACGGAGTAGAGGTTCTGCTCCGTTTTTGTAACGAATATCTTTGTTATGGAGGATTATTGAATGAATACCCGTGTCTTCAAGGACATTTCAAAATACCAACACCGAGCCTGGCTGGGCTTTACGACCAGGCAGGTTATCTTTGTTTTGCCAGCCCTAGTCATAACAGTTTTAGTCTTGGGCTTAAACCTCTTTTTTTGGCAGTTTGGGGACTGGTTTGTCTATGGTTTTACAGGGAGTTTTACCCTTCCCTTGCTTCTATTTGGGTTCTATCGCCCCAATCACCTAGCCTTTGAACATTACCTGCATTACCGCCTACGGTTTGCCCTTACTGTCCCTGTACGTACCCTAACTGGAAAGGAAAATACTCATGCGAAAACGACAAAACCCATTAACGAATTCCAAGCGATCTGCGACTGATAAGAAGCGCCAAAAGGAGTTGCGTCAAGAACTACAACCAACAACCATCAATACCATTGCTTACCAAGGCTTATTTGAGAATGGCCTCATGCAAGTCACCCCTGACTATTATTCCCAAAGCTATCTTTTGGGTGATGTCAATTACCAGACAGTTGGTCTGGAAGAGCGAGCCCTCATTGTGGACAAGTATTCGGACATGATTAACGCCTTAGATGACCGCACGCATTTTCAGCTAACCCTCTTCAATCAAAGGGTCAACCTAGATAAGTTCCGTTCAAGCGTTCTTTACCCTCTGCATGGTGATGGCTATAATCATTTTCGTGAGGAATTGAATCAAATGATGAACAAGAATTTGGATAATGGCGAAAATAATTTCAATGTTCTTAAAGCCATCACCTTTGGCCGGACGGACACCTCAACCAAACAAGCTCATCGCTTCTTATCTCAAGTTGGTGAGTATGTTAAAAATGGTTTAGCTGAGATTGATTGCACCTTCAATCTCCTAGAGGGTGAGGCTAGGGTTAATATCCTTGCGGATATGCTTCGAGGAGACAATCATCTGCCATTTAGCTATAAGGACTTAGCTCTGTCGGGTCTAACGACGAAACACTTTATTGCCCCACAAAGTATGTCCTTTAAGCACAAGGATTACCTAGCTATTGATGACCGTTACTTGCAGGTGGTCTATGTCAGGGATTATGGGACAGAGTTAGGGGACGGTTTTATCCGTGACCTCATGCAGACAGATAGGGAACTCATCATCAGTTTTCATGCTCAGGGGTCACAAAAGTCTGAGGCTATGGCCAAGGTCAGAACCAAGAAGACCCTGATGGAATCCCAGAAAATCGGTGAGCAACAAAAGATGGCTCGCTCAGGCATCTACTTGGAAAAGGCCAGTCATGTCCTAGAAACGACCATTGATGAAGCGGCTGACCTTCTAACTACCATGACCAAGACAGGGGATAAACTCTTTGAGACCGTCTTTCTGATTGGACTTTTAGAAGATAGCCCAGAAGCTCTCACAGAAGCCTTTAACGATATGAAGCAAGTGGCAGGTTCTCATGACCTGATTATTGAGCCCTTGCCCTACATGCAGGAAGCCGCCTTTAATAGTCTTCTCCCTCTTGGGAAGAACTTCTTAAAAGGCATTTCTCGAAGTCTTTTGACCTCCAATATCGCCGTACAATCTCCTTGGACCTCGGTGGATTTGCAGGACAAGGGAGGGAAATATTACGGCATTAACCAGATTTCAAATAACATCATCACCATTGACCGCAAGGCTCTCAACACCCCATCTGGTCTTATCTTAGGGACATCGGGGTCAGGTAAGGGGATGGGAACCAAGCATGAAATCACAACTACCAGGCTCAAAGAGGTGGATGATAAAACAGAGATTATCGTGGTCGACCCAGAAAATGAGTATGGATTGATTGGTCAAGCCTTTGATGGGGAAAGTATCATCATTGCCCCAGATAGCCAGACCTACCTCAATGTTCTTGATTTATCCAGTCATGGCTTTGATGAGGACCCTGTCAAGCTTAAATCAGAGTTCTTATTGTCCTGGATTGGCAAGCTCTTAGACCGCCAAATGGACGGCCGAGAGAAGTCAATCATTGACCGAGTGACGCGGCTGACCTACCAACATTTCCTAGAGCCAACCTTGGAAGAATGGGTCTTTGTATTGTCCAAGCAACCTGAACCAGAAGCAGGTAATCTAGCTCTTGATATGGAACTCTATGTCAAAGGGTCGCTGGATATGTTTGCCCACCGAACCAACGTGACGACAGATAAATCCTTTGTGATTTACAATGTCAAAAAACTAGGAGAAGCCCTCAAACCCATTGCTCTCATGGTGGTTTTTGAACAGATTTGGAATCGGGTGGTCAGAAACCAACAACTGGGTAAGACTACTTGGATTTACTTCGATGAGATGCAGCTGTTGTTGTTGGATGAATATGCCAGCAATTTCTTCTTCAAACTCTGGAGCCGGGTGCGGAAGTACGGGGCGATTCCAACGGGTATAACACAAAATGTGGAAACTCTATTGATGGATGCCAACGGGAGACGGATTTTGGCCAATAGTGAGTTTATGATTCTGCTCAAACAGGCTAAAAATGACCGAGAAGAGTTGGTCCATCTGCTTGGTTTGTCTAAGGAGTTGGAGAAATACCTAGTTAATCCCGAACGTGGGGCAGGTCTCATTAAGGCCGGTCATACGGTTGTACCCTTCAAGAACCGTATCCCAACCGATACCCAACTCTTTGACCTGATGAGCACAGACCCTGATAAGATGGTCCAAGCCACAAGGGAAGGAGAATAAGATGGCTGTCACGAAGAAAGAATTGAAGCGAGCGAGATTGACCAAGAAAACCAATCTAAGACAGGGAAGACGCACCTATCGCCTCAAACGACAGGAAGCACGGCAAAACTTGATTTCTCAGTCAGGTAGACGAGGCTTTCTCTTTCATCGTCTGGTGTCGTCTAAATCTCCAGCACAAGTGGCTTATCAGGAAACGGTCTCTAGTGCTAAGAAAGAATTTGACGACCTCAAAGAAGAGGGAGACAAGCGGTTTGACAGCCTTTTATCCTCCGCCAATCCTTATGACCTATCCCATCAAGAATTAAAGCACCATCGCTTACCCCAAGCAAAGACCAGGCACAAGCAGGCCAGGCAACACTTGAAAACAGTCAAGGAAAAAGAGAAGGCAAAGAGTAAGCTGTCTGACCAAGTGAATCAGGCAAAGCATTCCCGTTTTTTCTATCAAGCAAAATCCCTTGACCGCCTGCAGGCGGAACAAGAGGTCTCACAAAGCAAACAAGACTTGAAACGAGTTAAAGCTGTGACTAGGCATAAGTCTCCAAAGACCAAGCTCAAGCGAGCCGGAAGATACCTTGGTCGTGAAGTTCTTTACCTAGCCAGTCAAGATGACGACTTGTCTGGTGCTAGGGAAGTAGTGGACACCAGCTACCAGGTGGCACGTTACTCCAGAGCAGGGATTGACACCGGTAAGTCAGCTGTCAAGCTCTCACAAGCCAGTACACGGTTTATGGTCAAACGGGTGAGACACACCAAGGAACGTTACCAAAACTGGCAAGCAGGTAAGGGATTTCGTCTGAACAGAAGGGAAGACCAACTCACCCAACGCCTCAAACGGCAAGTCGCCAGACGAGCACACCAGACCAGACAGGTTGGGAAGATTATTCAAAGCCTCATCTCTAGTTTCAAACAGGCTTTTATGGCCTTGATGGGCAATCCTGTTACTTGGATTGTTTCAGGTTTCTTGTTGTTTTTATTGCTTATGATGTCTTTTTTCTTAGGTTTTGCCAGTCAGACCCTTATCCAACAAGATGAGTTTGAGTTAACCAAGGCTTACACTCACATGACTTGGGAGGATGCGGAACAGACCCGAACAAGCGAAAAGGGTATCACTTACTACACCAAGGTAGATGACGTTATGGCCTACATGAATAGCCAGTTTCAGGATTATGCCTTAGAAGATAGGATAAGTGTCTTGCCACCCTCTAGCACTTATAAAGATTACCTATCCACGCTTTGGCAGGACTTAAATGGTGGAGATAGCCTTAAAACTATGGCGGAGCTTTATGATAAGCCGCCTTATCAATTGTCCAAAGAGGAACAAGATGACCTCAAAGAACTGTCGGAGGAAGGTGTCTATGCCAGCTTGCAGGAACTGGACAATCCCTTTGAGGGGAAGACAGACGATGATGTCTTGCCCATGACCTATCGCTATGGTTACTATCATTTGGACGGCAAGCCCACTCTACAAGAGTTTATTATCCTAGAAGCTCAGGAAAATCAAGCGGTTCTCGCCCCTCTTGATGGGACGATTCATCTGGAGGGTGATGATGTCGTTATTACCGCTGGTAAAAAGGTCAGTTCAGTCTCTTTGCGTTTGTATGGCATTCACACAGGTCGCTTGGTTGAGGGGCAAAAAGTAATAGCAGGAGATGTGCTTGGTCAGACTAAGGATAGTACAGGACTTAAAGTCTCCTACGAGAAGTATGATCCTGACCAAAAGAAGTTGGTGATGGTCAATCCTGCTTTTTACTTTCCCAAGGTGGTTCAAGTCCAGACCACTATCTTACCCAATATCGGTCAATTTGGTGGGGATGAATTTGAACGAGCCAAAGCCATTTATATCTTTCTAAAAGCCAAGGGGGTGACCAATCAGGCTATCGCAGCCATCTTAGGCAACTGGTCGGTTGAATCAGCTATCAATCCAAAACGGGCAGAAGGGGATTATCTTAGCCCGCCTGTTGGGGCAAGCGATAGCTCATGGGACGACCCTAACTGGCTGGCGATGGGAGGCCCTGCCATTTATAACGGTGGCTACCCCAATATTCTTCGTCGAGGCCTTGGTTTAGGGCAATGGACGGACACCGCAGACGGGTCAAGTCGCCACACCTTACTTTTGGAGTACGCCAAGAGAAAGGGCAAGCCCTGGTATGATTTAGAGCTTCAGTTGGACTTTATGCTTGAGGGAGACAATCCCTATTACACCAATTGGCTTAACGGTTTCTTCCAGAATACGGGCAGTCCAGCCAGTCTAGCTCAGGTCTTTCTGACCTATTGGGAGGGCAATAGTGGTGATAAGCTCTTGGAACGCCAAACCAGAGCTACTGAGTGGTACTATCAGATTGAAAAAGGCTTTAGTCAACCAAATGGAGGCACCGCTCAGAGTGATCCAGCTGCCCTAGAAGCCGTTAGAGGAGACCTCTTTGACAATTCTATCCCTGGAGGTGGTGACGGTATGGGTTATGCCTACGGCAATGTACTTGGGGAGTTGCGGCACGTATCAACCAATTGGGTCTCAAGCTCAAAGGGCGAAACGGAGAGAAAATTTCTATTACTAGCGTTATGGGTAACGGTCAAGATTGGGTAGCGTCGGCTGCAGCATTAGGTGGTGAGACAGGTTCAACGCCTCAATCAGGTGCTATTATCTCCTTTGCGGGAGGCAGTCACGGCACACCTATTCCTTACGGGCATGTGGCATTTGTCGAGAAAGTCTACCCAGATGGGTCGTTTCTCATCTCAGAGACCAATGTCAATGGCAATCCAAACTACACCTTCCGAAAAATCAGCGGACCAGACGCAGCTATGAGTTTTGCCTATACGGTGAAATAAATTGATTTTTCTTTAGAATATGCTAACGTTTAATAAAAGTGTTAGCATATCTATTCTTAAAGGGAGGAATTGAGATGAATGCTGTATTAAATCGAGTAACTTTGAATGGTGGATTTCTGACTTATCGTGATATTGAAAAGGAAAATTGGCCATATCATCAAGTCAATCAGTTAGTTGCGGAAGGTGTCTTAGAAACGGATGAGCGTGGGATTTATCGTTTACCAGAGACCTATATTGATGAGTATTATAGCTTGCAGTATCGTTTTCCAAAAGGCATTTATTCATTAGATACTGCTTTATGGTTACACGGGCTGTCTTTGACGATTTCTTTCGAGCCGAAGATGACCTTTCCTTATGGCACTAATACCGTTAATATCCGAGAGGCAGGTATTGAGCCTGTGGTTACCAGGTCGCATCATGACCTTGGTATTATTTATATAGAAAGACAGCCAAATCAACAGATTGCGGTCTACGATAAAGAGCGGACACTTGTTGAGTGTTTACGACCAATTTATAAAATAGATATTCAAATCATCGCCCCTGCTTTTAGGAGGTATATGGCGATGGGACAGGTCAATCTTGGCAAACTCTTTGAATATGCTCGTCTATTCAAAGTGGAGAAGAAGTTACAATCCTACATTGAGGTATTACTATGACATTTACAAATGTTATAAGTCTTATCTTATTATCAATACAGATGAGATAGTACGGCTATTAAAAATAAATAATCCAGCTAATCATTTTAGACTAGCTGGATTATTTATTATAAAGAGACATATTTAGAGCCATAGGTTGGTAAGTGATTTTCTGTTCGTCAGTAATTAAATTACTATAAGTCACAAATCCAAATGTTTCATAGAATGAAACCACTTTAGGGTGGTTTAAGCTGTCTAAAAATACTATCTGAGTACCTACAATACTTCTAAATTGTTCAATCTTTTTCAAGACTTCTTGAAATAATTCTGCACCAGTAATTTGATTGATTTTAGTGTTTTTACCAAACTGACCAATGAGTAGGACAGGGATAGTGTCAACATTGTTAGGACTTTTCCCTTTAAGAATAAGTTTCTTCTTGATAGATTTCTCTAAATCTGAAATATCTATAACTTTAAGAGAAAGGCTAAAGAACCCCACAATATCATTTGTTTCGCTATTTTCAACAATAAAATTACGTGAGCGGTGATGGTTTTCAAATTGAAGAGCTTTATCTAATAAGTAAGATAACATATCATTGTTACCATGAAAATCAACAGTGTCTTTTATAATCTTTCTGAAAATATCATAGCTTTCTTCAAGTGTTAGATCATCAGCTTGCTCACTAATAGTTGCTAGGTAGTCTGTCAGCGATAATGTTTGTATCATGATTTTGATAGGTATTGAGCAATCAATTTATTTGAGGTAGTTTTCTTCGCAGGCTTAATGACTTGTAGTAGATTTTCTAGTGACTCAGATGGTTTGCTGTTTAGAATTTTTTCAGCATCAGCGGTTGTTATTTTTATATCTCTTGTCATACTAATTGTAGCCATAATTTTCCTCCTTTTACTTTCTATGTTACATTCTACCAAAGTTTACTTCAAATAGCAATTATGAGAAGCTTTCTAAGAGGATATTTAGCCAGTAGCCGTGTGCTACTGGCTTTTTTTCGTGATAAAATCCGCAAATCCTTCTTGGTATGATGGGGCAAGGTTAGCCAGTAGTTCTGGTAATCGACAAAAAATATCATAAAGGAGTGTCCCATGACCCTACCCATTCAAGTAAAACCCATTATTACCCAAGAAAAGGGTGAGAAACATGTCTTTCGCAAAAGCAAGAAGTACCGTACTCTCTGCTCTGTTGCACTAGGAACAGTCGCAACAGCTGTACTAGCTTTAGGTGGTGGTGTTGCCAAGGCTGATGAATTGTTGACACCGAGTGCACCTTCGACTGTTCTGACGGATAATCCAGCTACCAACCTCCCTGAAGCACAGCCTACTGAGACAGTAGAGCATAACACTAGTCTTTCGGAAACAGGGCAATCCCAAGGAACTATGCCTGTGACCATTGATGAGACACCATTAAAGCAAGCGATTGCTGAAGCTAAGGCTGAAGGGGTGACAATTACATCAGGTCAGGACATGGACCTTGGAATCACTCAGACATCTGAAGAAACCAATCAAGCTCTCGATACTGCTAAATCCGATATGGATAAGCAGGTATCAGAGCTGAAAGATGTGACAGCTAAATATCAATCAGATAAGGCAGACCATGCGGCAGAAGTGGCGCGGATTGAAGGAGAGAATGCTATCCTGAAAGTCAGTCATACACAGGCAGATGATGTGGCGAAAAACTTTGAGAAGGACGTCAATGCCACTGTTTCTGATTTGACCAACCGTTTTTCAAATGCCAAGATAACGGTGACAGATAAGACCATCACATCAGGTGATGGCACATCGCCTGAAGCCTATGAGGGTTACACTAAACTGGTCCAAGGTGTTAGTGAGCAGAACCAAGCTGCTATTGACACCTATGTGACTAAGAAAACTGAAGCAGACGCTCAAACAGCGAAAAACAAGCAAATCGAAGCAGAAAATGCAACTGGTCTAGCAAAGGCAAAAGAAGATAACGATGCTATTACTAAGCGAAATCAGGCGGGTCAGGCTGCGATTGACGAAGAAAATCGCCGTGGTCAAGCAGCTGTGGATCAGGCCAACAAGGATAAACAGGCTCGAGTAACCAATCGTCAAGCAGAGATTGAAGCCATCAAAAAAAGCAATGCCCAGAAACAGGCAGAAGCAGACGCTAAAAATCAAGACATCAAAGCCTATAATGCCTCTGAAAAAGCTCGCTACGACAGAGAACTGGCAGAGATTAGAAAGGGAGAAGAGGGCTATATTTCAGAAGCCCTTGCCCAGGCTCTTGACCTTAATCGTGGAGAACCTCAAGCCCAACACGGGGCAGCTACTCGCAATCCCGATCACATTATTAGCACGGGAAATGCTATGCTGGGTGGTTATAGTAATATCCTTGATTCGACGGGTTTCTTTGTTTATGACCAGTTTCGTACAGGGGAGACTTTGCGGTTCAACTATTCGAACCTTCAAAACGCCAGCTTTGCGGGCAAGAAGATTACAGGCGTGACCTATGATATTACCAATCTTGTTTCCCCAGCAGGAACCAATAGTGTTAAGCTGGTTGTTCCAAATGACCCGACAGAAGGGTTTATTGCCTATCGGGGAGACGGAACAGGTGACTGGCGAAACGACAAGATGGAATTTCGAGTGGAGGCCAAATACACCTTAGCTGATGGTAGTCAAGTGACCTTTTCTAAGGAACAACCAGGAGTATTCACTCATTCATCACTGAACCACAACAACATTGGCTTAGAATATGTCAAGGATTCATCAGGCAAGTTCGTTCCTATCAATGGTTCAACTGTTCAAGTAACAGGTGAGGGTCTAGCACGGTCACTTGGTTCTAACCGAGCCCATGAGATTGGCACACCTGAGGAATGGGACACGACTTCCAGCCGCTATGCCTATAAGGGGGCGATTGTGTCAACGGTGACTTCTGGCAATACCTACCGAGTGACCTTTGGTCAGGGAGATATGCCCACTCAGGTGGGAGGTAAGACCTATTGGTTTGCCCTCAATACCCTGCCTGTGGCACGGACGGTACGTCCTTATACACCTAAACCCTTGGTCAAACCTAACCTTGACCCTGTACCAGATCCCTTAACCTACACTCCGTCTGTCTATACGCCAAAGACCTTCACGCCAGAACCTCTGGTAACTTTCACACCAAAACCAACCAGCCCTGTTGAGGAGCCGAGTTTGACATTGGTGAAAGTGTCTTTGCCAACTCAACCCGTCTATGAAAAAACGCCTACGCCACCAGCTGTTCCAAGTGTTCAAGTACATGGCTACCGTTTAGCGACCCAACCAGGTATTCATAAGGAGGTGGAAAATAGTGACCGTGTGTCTATTGACAAGAGTATGGTTGCTAAGGCATCTCCCGTCAACTATCCTTTGGAAGTGGGGAATCTATCCCCAAATCGTATCACGACAACTAGCCTCATCTTTGAGGACTACCTACCAGCAGGTTATGTCCTCAACGAAACGACAACCAAAGAACATAACACCGCCTATGAAGTGGCTTATGACAGCTCTAAGCACTTGGTTCGCTTGACAGCTAAGGACAGTCTCCTCTCTGAAGTTAATAAGGACTTGACTAAGAGCTATCGCCTGACAGCTCCTGTTTTGTACGGTACGGTGGTCAATGATGGTGCGATTTACACTAACACTTACAAGCTCATCATCAATCAGGGAACACCAACCGCCTACACCGTCACCTCAAACCCTGTGACCGTTCGGACACCAGGTGATGGGACTACAACGACCTTGATAATCCCTGATAAGACCAACAAAAACAGCGATGGCATTGTTATCAATGATACGGTGGTCTTAGTTGGTTCAACCAATCACTATACGTTGACCTGGGACCTGGATCAGTATAAGGGTGACCAGTCTTCCAAGGAGACCATTGCCAAGGGCTTTTTCCTCTTGGATGATTTTCCAGAAGAAGCTGTGATGACTAATGATAAGACAGTAAGTGTCACAACCCTAGATGGAAAAGCCTTATCTGGTTTTGTGGCAACGACTTATAAGGACTTGTCAGAAGTTCCAGAAACACTTAGACATCAACTGACAACGGCTAAGATTAACCCTAAAGGAGCTTTTCAAGTCATTGTTCCAGAAGACAATCAAGCCTTTTATGACACTTATGTCAAGACAGGAACTAGCCTCTTGGTGACCAGTCCCATGACGGTTCGTACTGACCTCAAGGACAAGACTTTAACCTACACCAATACTGCCTATCAGATTGATTTTGGTAATGGTTATGCGACGAAGGAAGTGACCAACACGCTTGTTACACCGGAACCGATGAAGAAGAACCTCAATGCCGACCAGGTAGACATCAATGGTCAGGCCATGCTTGTTGGTTCTAAAAACTTCTATACCTTGTCATGGGACTTAGACCAGTACAAGGGTATTGTGGCTACTAAAGACGCCATTGCTAAGGGGTTTTACTTTGTGGATGACTACCCAGAGGAAGCTCTTGAGATTGACACCAAGGCTATTCAAGTGGTGACACAAGAAGGGAAGATTGTATCTGACCTGATGATTGAAACCTATCAGAATTTGGAAGAAGCTCCAGATAGTTTGAAAGAGGCTCTATTTGCCAAGAAAATCTCACCAAAAGGAGCTTTCCAAGTCTTTCGTCCTAAAGACAATGAGGCTTTCTATGAGACCTATGTGAAGACAGGCCAATCCTTAACCATTATTGACCCTATGACGGTCAAGGACAGCCTTTATAATTCGGGTCAGACCTATGTTAACAAGGCCTATCAGGTTGATTTTGGATTGGCTTACGAGACGGAAGACGTATCCAACTTCATTCCGATTGTTACGCCTAAAAAATCCAACACCACTGACAAGGGAGTGATCATTGATGGGAAGACGGTTCTACCTGACATGGTCAATTACTACAAGATTGTCATGGATTATAGTGCCTATAAGGGCATGGCTGCGACCAAGGACCAGATTGCCAAGGGCTTTTATATGGTGGACGATTACCCAGAAGAGGCCTTGGAATTGCAACCAGACGGGATTCAGATTGTTGACGGTCAAGGGCAAGCAGTCAAGGGCTTATCCGTTAAGGTGTACGCTTCTCTAACTGAAGCACCAAAGGCTGTTCAAGAGGCTATGGCAGGTAAGGGATTTGTGCCTAAAGGAGCCATTCAAGTCTTTACGGCAGATGACCCACAGACCTTTTATGATACCTATGTCAAGACGGGTCAGACCTTGGTGGTAACCAATCCCATGACCATAAAGAAAGACTTGGTTAAAACAGGTGGTGACTACACCAATACCGCCTATCAGATTGATTTTGGCCTAGCCTATGTGACGGATACTGTTGTGAACAACGTGCCAAAACTAGACCCCAAAAAGGATGTGGTGATTGATTTGTCTCACAAGGACCAGAGTTTGGATGGCAAGGAGATTACCCTTAATCAGGTCTTTAACTACCGCCTTCAAGGAGCACACATTCCAGCTCATCGAGCGACAGCTCTCACTGACTATCGCTTTAACGATGATTACGATGAAAAACATGACCAGTATGATGGTGTTTATCAGGCTTATCTGATGACGGACGTAACCTTGATAGATGGGACAGTCCTGAAAGCTGGCACAGAAGTGACCAAGTACACCCTTCAAGAAGTGGATACTAAGTCTGGTCAGGTGTCTATTTCCTTTGATAAAGACTTTTTGACCAGTCTTTCAGAAGATTCCACCTTCCAAGCCGATGTTTATCTTCAGATGAAACGGATTGCGGCTGGTGACGTGGAAAACACCTTTAGCCATAGTGTTAATGGCGTGACCATTAGTTCTAACACGGTTAAGACCACAACACCAGAGCTTGTGCAACCACCAACACCTCCAACGCCACCAGTCGTTCCAAATCAACCTGCACCTGTTCCACCACAAGTTCCAACCCCAGTTGCCAGTCTCCCACAAACTGGTGAGGAAGCTTCTATCCTTAGTCTTGTTGGAGGTGGCTTGATGCTAGGTCTAGCGTATGGGTTACACCGTAAGAAGAAAGAGCTAGAAAGTGAGGACAGCCATGCCTAAGACCATTTACACCAAAGATAGTGACCGAGACGGTCTCACAGATGCTCAAGAACTGGCTCTGGGAACCAATCCACTAAGTCCTGATTCTGATGGCGATGGACAAGCTGACTTGGCAGAAATCCTATCTGGACGAACCGCCACCTTTCAGGAGATGCGACAGGTCATGCAGTATTTTTTGGACCAAGATACGTCAGCCTTTACCAAGGCGGTTCTGAGTGTCGAGACCCAAATCATTAGCTCAACTCTCCTTAATGACCTTTATGATTACTATATGGCTACAGACAACATTTATCTGCTGGATGAGCAACTCCGTCTGGTTGCGGATGAGCAGAACGAGGTGATTAAACAAGACCTGACCCGACTGCTAGACAAGCTCTACCGAACAGGGGATGGAAATGAGTTTATTTCAGATGTTTTACAAGGTCAGTCGGCTACTTATTTGGTGTCGTCCGATGGTTGGCAGCTGGGTGACTTTGACCCTTATAGTTTAGAAACCCTAGATGACTTGATTCGTCATCAACTGGCTGAGGATAGCGATGATTATTTTGGGGACTTGGTTCATCTCGCTCTTGCCCAGGACAAGTTGGATAGCCGTTCTCAGTTTTTACAAAGCTACATGGCAGACTTGGCAAGACCTCAAGTAGACGCACAGCGAGAGCTGTCAATGACCCTCTAAGCGATTGGGACTGAGAGCTTTCTCAGTCCTTTTTGACTAAAGAAAATCAAAGGAGAACTACTGGATGAATATACAATCCATCAGCAACCGCCTCCGTCAACATCAGCATCAAGATTTGGCTATTAAGGAGGCTTTTCTACGTTTTCAAGCCCACCATTTTGATGAGCCTTGGGAAAGGCTTTTGGAAACCTTTATTGAGCAGGAAGGTCGTGTCAATCTTTTCCCAACTCCCTACGATGTGAGTGCGGAACTAGAAGCTTTTCTGAGCCAAGGAGACCAGCCTTCTGAACATTTGGGAGCCTATACTTATCGCTTTGCACAGGCTGGCCTACGACAACTCCCCCAGCTCAGTCCTGTTGAAAAAGACATGGTGGTTTTGGTAGCGACCTATAACCTCGCCGTTCGCTTTCAGCTTTTGGACCAAGTGGGAAGCTATTATGGTGTGTCCTTGGGGAGTTTGGTGTCTCAGATGAATCAGGTGGATTTTATCAATGTGTCCAAGGTAGCTAATAATCTAGCGGACCGCATTAGCCGAGAACTGGACCTCTTTATTTTGGACTATGAGCCTCTGGTTATCCCTAAGCCTGAACTGACCTTTGAGGAAAATAGCCAATCTGTCATTGCCAGTTACGGTCAATCTGTGGCCAAGCTAGATAAGGCGAGTTTGCTTGTGGAACATTTACCAGCCTATCAGGACTTGCCCTTGGGCATTAAAGCAGACATCATTACTCAGTTCGACCAGAAAAAAGCAGAGCTCAGTCGGGTGAAGCAGGAAGAAACTGTCAGATTTGAAGAAGTTGATAATGTGGTAACGGCTTATCTGACCAATCAAGCTGGACCACTCTCTTCTTATGACCGTCGCTTAGGCAAAAGTCGGCACTATGAGGCTTATGACCAGCTGAACGTGACCCAAAAGTTTGCGATTTTAAGCCACTACGATGAATTAGCCAAACTAGTGCGACCTCCACAGTTTCATTTGGGTGACTTTGATGAAGAACGTAGGCAAATCCCTGTCTATGAAGGTGAGACCATTTTTACCTATCTGGAAGCGGATGGGTCGGCAGATGAGTTGGCTAGAGTACCAGGTTCTCAGGAACTGGCAGAATTGGTAGACCTCAGTCGTCAGCTCTTGACAAGAAACTACCAGCTTTTAGAGGAAGTTGGTTTCCCTGTTGAGCATTTCCCAGAGGATAGTCGAGGTGTCTTGTTAGATGCGGTTGGGAAATACCGTTTGTCCAGTGAAGAGTTACTTTATTTAGGGCAGTATCCTCATGCCTCAGTCTATCAGTTGAGGCTTGCGGTGGAGTTGCTTGACCAAGGATTAGACAGAGATAGCGTTACATTTTTCCTTGAGAGCAGCCTCCCTTATGAGCGTTTGGTATTTTTGGTCAATCGCATGACCAAAGATGGGCTGAAGCTAGAGGAGGCCAAAGTCTTTGAGTTGATGGCTCAAGCAGAGCCAGACAAGGCATCTCGCTTATTATTGGAAGAACTTCAGGCTAAAGAACAGGAAACTCCTTTTGATGATAGCCTGTCAGAACTCAAGGAACAGGTTCATAGAATCTACCCTTTGGGCAGTTTAGTTCATTATGGTAGTCACCTGTTTGAGGTCGCAGGGATTTGGGAAGACCAGGGTCAGATTAGAGTTGAGTTAGCTGCTTTACCTGATGATGATGTGCTACACAGTCCTGTATTTTATGTTGGTTCGCTTGGTGCGTTGGAAAAGAGCCAGCTGTTTTATCGGCCAGATACGGTCTCTCATCTTAGTGTGGAAGTTGAGATGGACAAAACAGGTCATCCGGATGAATTAGACCTTTTTTCTTTTCTTGATGACGATATAGCTCCTCGTTCAGTTCAGGTTATACCTGATCAGTCTGTTTTTTTAGACGAAATTGCCCCAACTGAAGAACAGAGTGAACCATCAAGTGAGAAAGATACAGGAGAGGTTGTGGAAGAGACTATTCTTTCTTATCCAGTCCAGGACTTTGTCTTTCCAGAGGACTTGACCGATTTTTACCCTAAAGGGACACGGGCTAAGGTGGAAGCCAATCTTGCAGCTATTCGCTTGGTTAAGGAACTGGACAAGTCTGGGAGACAGGCTAGCCCACCTGAACAGGAGATACTAGCTAAGTATGTCGGTTGGGGAGGTCTAGCTAATAGTTTTTTTGATGACTACAATCCTCAGTTTGAAGAAGAACGAGCAGAACTCAAAAGTTTGGTATTGGATAAGGAATACTCAGATATGAAACAGAGTTCTCTAACTGCTTACTATACCGACCCAGCCATCGTTAGAGCCATGTGGGACAAGCTAATCGCAGACGGTTTTACAGGCGGACGAGTGCTGGATCCGTCTATGGGAACGGGGAATTTCTTTGCGGCCATGCCAGCTCAGTTAAGAGAGAAGTGCGAACTGTACGGTGTGGAGTTAGATGGCATTACAGGAGCCATTGCAAAGCAGCTTCACCCCACTACCACCATTTTCGTTCAGGGTTTTGAGGATGTGCCTTTTCAGACGGATAGTTTTGACCTGGTTATTTCAAACATTCCCTTTGGTAATTTTAGAATCGCGGACAACCGTTATGACAAGCCTTATATGATCCATGATTATTTTATTAAAAAGTCCCTGGACGTGGTTCATGATACTGGGCAAGTGGTGGTCATTTCCTCAACGGGAACAATGGATAAGCGGGTGGACAATGTCTTGCAGGACATCAAGGACACGACCCAGTTTTTGGGTGGGGTTCGTCTGCCCGATTCGGCCTTTAAGGCTATCGCAGGAACGAGTGTCACGACTGATATTCTCTTCTTCCAAAAGGATTTGAACAAGAGAGCATTCACAGATGATCTTGCTTTTTCGGGAAGTAAGCGGTATGCCAAGGACGACCGTATTTGGCTTAATCCTTATTTTGATGGTGATAATAATTCCCAAGTTTTGGGAACTTATGAAGTCAAGAATTTTAATGGTGGTACACTATCTTTGAAGGGAAGTGACCATCCCCTATTGTTAGAGTTAAATGAGGCTTTGAAGCAAGTGTCACTTCCACAAGTTAAGGACAACATCTTTATCCAATCCCAAGTTCTGATGGAGAAAAAGGTGGATAAAAGCATTCCACAAAGCATTTGGGATAGCCTTGAACTCTATAGTTTCGGCTATGAGGGAGATACTATTTACTATCGAGACCGTGATGGGATTCGAGTAGGGGCTAAGACAGAAGAAATTAGCTATTATATCAATGAAGTTGGGGATTTTGTGGCTTGGGATTCCAAACATTCTCAAGCAGCCATTGACCGTTTTGTGGCTTTGAATGTGACCGATGAGACAGCTGTTGATGTTTACCTGTCACCAGAAGCGACGAAGACAGGACGACACAAGGGACTTTTTAAGAAAACGGTCTTCTATGAAGGAACTTTGTCTGATAAGGAGGTTGCCCGTATTAAGGGCATGGTCAATCTTCGCAACACCTATCAGGAAATGATTGATCTCCAGCGGGATTATGACTATGACCGTGATGTCTTTGAGGGCTTACTTGGGGATTTAAATGTCCAGTATGACCGCTTTGTCAAAGGCTATGGCTACCTCAATAGCAATGTCAACCGCAATCTATTTGACAGTGATGACAAGTATTCTCTTCTTGCTAGTTTAGAAGATGAATACATTGACCCAGTAGATAAGAAGGTAAAGTATAAGAAGTCGATGGCCTTTGAGAAAGCCTTAGTCCGTCCAGACCGTGTCCTAAAGGAAGTCAAGACTGCCCAAGATGCCCTCAATACTAGTCTAGCTGATGGTCGTGGAGTAGATATTCCCTTTATGATGTCTCTTTATTCAGGCAAAACAGAAGATGATGTGATTGAGGAATTAGGGGATTTGGTCTTGTTAGATCCTGCTTATGCCCTCTTAGGAAAAGTGGTTTATGTTTCTCGTCAGGATTTTCTATCAGGGGATATTTTAACCAAGCTTGACCAGGTGGATTTGCTTCAAAAAGAGGACAATGCCTTGGCAGACTGGAGACACTATCAGACTTTGCTTGAGGCTGTCAAACCACGCCAGATTGGTCTAGCAGATATTGCCTACCGCATTGGCTCTCGTTGGATTCCAAACGAGGTTTATGGGCAATTTGCCTATACAGTGCTTTTGGAGGAGGAGAGACCTCTGGATGACCCAAGTTTAATAGATGTCATTGAGGTTAGTCCTATTGATGGAACCTATACCTTGTCTAAGGAGTTTACCAACCGTCGTGTGTCTGCCCAAGAAGCGGCTATGGGGGTGAGGGGGTCACGCTATGATAGTGGGCGGAAGGTGTTTGAGAACCTGCTTAATTCCAATCAGCCTACTATTACACAGACGGTCAAAGAGGGTGATAAGCAAAAGCAAGTGACCGATGCCCAGCGAACCAGCCTCTTGAGAAGCAGGGAAGCGGATATGCAGGTGCTTTTCCAGGACTTTGTCTTATCCTCTCCAGAAGTTCAGACC
Source organism: Streptococcus sp. ZY171113 (assembly GCF_057748235.1). Classification (NCBI taxonomy): domain Bacteria; kingdom Bacillati; phylum Bacillota; class Bacilli; order Lactobacillales; family Streptococcaceae; genus Streptococcus; species Streptococcus sp. ZY171113. The sequence continues at coordinate 1,365,099 of NZ_CM173243.1, read as the reverse complement.
TTGATTGCGGACACCTACAATAGCCTGTATAACCGTACGGTGTCTAAGACCTATGATGGTAGCCATTTGGTTATTGATGGCTTGGCTCAAAATATTAGCTTACGCCCCCATCAGAAGAATGCCATTCAACGGATTGTGGAGGAAAAACGAGCCCTTTTAGCCCATGAAGTGGGTTCAGGAAAGACCTTGACCATGCTTGGGGCTGGCTTTAAGCTAAAAGAGTTAGGTATGGTCAACAAGCCCCTCTATGTGGTGCCATCTAGTCTGACTGCTCAATTTGGTCAGGAAATCCTCAAGTTCTTCCCGACCAAGAAAGTTTTTGTGACCACCAAAAAGGACTTTGTCAAATCTCGCCGCAAGCAGTTTGTGTCGCGGATTATCACGGGAGATTATGATGCCATTGTCATTGGCGATAGCCAGTTTGAGAAAATTCCCATGAGTAAGGCCAAACAGGAAGCCTATATCATAGACAAGTTGAGCCAGATGCGAGAGATTTGCTTAAAGAGCGAGAATGACTACACGGTCAAGGAATCCGAGCGAGCTATTCGATCTTTGGAAGAACGATTAGAGGAGCTTCAAAAACTGGATAGGGACAGCTTTATTGAGTTTGAGAACTTGGGCATTGACTGCCTCTTTGTGGACGAAGCCCACCATTTCAAGAATATCCGTCCCATCACAGGCTTGGGCAACGTGGCAGGTATTACCAATATCACAGCCAAGAAGAACGTGGACATGGAGATGAAGGTGCGGCAGGTCCAGTCAGAGCATGACAATCGCCATATCATCTTTGCGACAGGAACCCCTGTTTCCAATTCCATCAGTGAGCTCTACACCATGATGAACTATGTTCAGCCTGATGTGCTGGAGCGGTATCAGGTGGCTCACTTTGATTCTTGGGTGGGAGCTTTTGGTCAGATTGAGAATTCAATGGAACTGTCTCCAACGGGAGATAAGTACCAGCCTAAGAAACGCTTTAAGAAATTTGTCAACCTGCCTGAACTCATGCGGATTTATAAGGAAACAGCTGATATTCAAACCTCAGATATGTTGGACTTACCTGTGCCAGAGGCTAGGATTATCCCAGTAGAGAGTGAGTTGACGGATAGCCAACGCTATTACTTAGAGGAGTTAGTGGCACGGTCTGAAGACATCAAGAACGGTCTGGTAGAGCCGACTGTGGATAATATGCTCAAAATAACGGGTGAGGCCAGAAAACTCGCTATTGATATGCGGTTGATAGACCCTGCTTACAAGCTGTCTGACAGTCAGAAACTTCTTCAAGTGGTGGATAATGTGGAGCGGCTTTATCGGGAGAATATGGCGACAGAAAGTACCCAGATGATATTCTCAGATATTGGCACACCTAAGAAAGATGGAGATGCTTTTGACATCTATAACGAATTGAAAGTCCTCTTAGTCGATCGTGGTATTCCAGCCAACCAGATTGCCTTTGTCCATGATGCCAATACTGACGACAAGAAGAATAGTCTATCTCGTCAGGTAAATAGCGGTGAGGTCCGAATTCTCATGGCTTCTACGGAAAAAGGTGGAACTGGTCTAAACGTACAATCACGCATGAAAGCTGTCCACCACTTAGATGTTCCTTGGCGTCCCTCAGATGTAGGACGGATTTTGCGGACATTCAAAATAAAAAAGAATGTGGAGGTAACAGACAATGGCAAAGACAATTTTTGAGGAAATGGGCGGCAAATACGAAAGGCAAGGCGATTATTTAATACCGTGCTTAACTGTACCCGCCGAAGAAGAACAGCCGATAGGCATCTGGGGACAGCGGCATTTGGATTATCTGAAGCATCACTGCAAAGTTACATACACCAATCTTCTTACAAGCGGCAGACTTAACGCTTACCTTGCCGACATTGACAGACAGGCACAGGAACGCTTTGAAAGGCTCATAGAGGGTATGAAACAGGCACAGGGCATAACGGAACAGCTAAAGGCAGAAAACGCCTTAGAATGGACAGGATGCCTCAATAACATAAGGGCTTGTGCGAGGGAGATTGTGGAAAAGGAAATTATTTTTGCATAAACAGATGATTAGTGGCAGGGGGAAATCCTGCCGCTTTTTCTGCTTTAGTTTGTCAGCTTGACAAATAAAGGGTTAAGGAATATAATTAGATTCAGTATTATACACGGAGTTAATAAATATGCGGCAAGGTATTCTTAAATAAACTGTCAATTTGATAGTGGGAACAAAAAGTAGCAGTCCCGTTTCACTTTTAATATGGGGCTTAGTTTTTTGTACCCAGTTTAAAAATACTTTTATCATGTAATTTTATATGCCCGAAAACATATAAGTGTTTTGGGGCTATTGGAGTTATTTACCCAGTGATAGGAGTATTTATCACTGGGTATTTTTATGCCCTTTTTTGGGTGTTGATAGGAGGAAAATCACATGAAAATAATTAACTTAGGCATTCTGGCTCACGTTGACGCAGGAAAGACAACATTAACGGAGAGTTTATTGTATACCAGTGGTGCAATTGCAGAACCAGGGAGCGTAGATAAAGGCACAACAAGGACAGATACAATGAATTTGGAGCGTCAAAGGGGAATCACTATCCAGACAGCAGTGACATCTTTTCAGTGGGAGGATGTAAAAGTCAACATTATAGATACGCCAGGCCATATGGATTTTTTGGCGGAAGTATACCGTTCTTTATCCGTATTAGACGGAGCAGTATTATTAGTTTCTGCAAAGGATGGCATACAGGCACAGACCCGTATACTGTTTCATGCACTACAGACAATGAAGATTCCGACAATTTTTTTCATCAATAAAATTGACCAAGAGGGGATTGATTTGCCAATGGTATATCAAGAAATGAAAGCAAAGCTTTCTTCGGAAATTATAGTGAAGCAAAAGGTTGGGCAGCATCCCCATATAAATGTAACGGACAATGACGATATGGAACAGTGGGATGCGGTAATTATGGGAAACGATGAACTATTAGAGAAATATATGTCAGGGAAACCGTTTAAAATGTCAGAACTGGAACAGGAAGAAAACAGGAGATTCCAAAACGGAACGTTATTTCCCGTTTATCACGGAAGCGCTAAAAACAATCTGGGGATTCGGCAGCTTATAGAAGTAATTGCCAGTAAATTTTATTCATCAACGCCTGAAGGTCAATCTGAACTATGCGGGCAGGTTTTTAAGATTGAATATTCAGAGAAAAGGCGGCGTTTTGTTTATGTGCGTATATATAGCGGAACATTGCATTTGAGGGATGTTATTAGAATATCTGAAAAAGAGAAAATAAAAATCACAGAGATGTATGTTCCGACAAACGGTGAATTATATTCATCCGATACAGCCTGCTCTGGTGATATTGTAATTTTACCAAATGATGTTTTGCAGCTAAACAGTATTTTGGGGAACGAAATACTGTTGCCGCAGAGAAAATTTATTGAAAATCCTCTCCCTATGCTCCAAACAACGATTGCAGTAAAGAAATCTGAACAGCGGGAAATATTGCTTGGGGCACTTACAGAAATTTCAGATTGCGACCCTCTTTTAAAATATTATGTGGATACTACAACGCATGAGATTATACTTTCTTTTTTGGGGAATGTGCAGATGGAAGTCATTTGTGCCATCCTTGAGGAAAAATATCATGTGGAGGCAGAAATAAAAGAGCCTACTGTTATATATATGGAAAGACCGCTTAGAAAAGCAGAATATACCATCCACATAGAAGTCCCGCCAAATCCTTTCTGGGCTTCTGTCGGGTTGTCCATAGAGCCGCTCCCTATTGGAAGCGGAGTGCAGTATGAAAGCAGAGTTTCACTTGGATATTTAAATCAATCGTTCCAAAATGCGGTTATGGAGGGGGTTCTTTATGGCTGCGAGCAGGGGCTGTATGGATGGAAAGTGACAGACTGTAAAATCTGTTTTGAATATGGATTGTATTATAGTCCTGTAAGTACCCCCGCAGACTTTCGGCTGCTTTCCCCTATCGTATTGGAGCAGGCTTTAAAAAAAGCAGGGACAGAACTATTAGAGCCATATCTCCACTTTGAAATTTATGCACCGCAGGAATATCTCTCACGGGCGTATCATGATGCTCCAAGGTATTGTGCAGATATTGTAAGTACTCAGATAAAGAATGACGAGGTCATTCTGAAAGGAGAAATCCCTGCTAGATGTATTCAAGAATACAGGAACGATTTAACTTGTTTCACAAATGGGCAGGGAGTCTGCTTGACAGAGTTAAAAGGATACCAGCCAGCTATTGGTAAATTTATTTGCCAACCCCGCCGCCCGAATAGCCGTATAGATAAGGTTCGGCATATGTTCCACAAGTTAGCTTAACAGCTTGCAAAAGTCATATAAAATGAGATTTGAAAGGATTAGAGACTAATTATGATGAAATGCGAATGGATATTGTGTCCTGTTTGTGGGAGCAAAACCCGTAATAAAATTAGGAAGGACACTGTTTTGGAGAATTATCCCCTTTATTGTCCAAAATGCAGACAAGAAAGATTGATTAAAGTTGACAACTTGAAGATAACTGTCATCAAAGAGCCAGACGCTTAAGACGCAGAGCCGATGAAATTGTGGAACAATTCACGAATCATCGGCTCTTTTTGTTTCGTATTTGAAAGAACAAACTCACCAAATAAAAAAAACGATATTCGGGTGGGTTATTTTGTTATACCCTAAATTACCCTCTGAATTTGTTTTTAAATTTGGAGGGATTTTTTTATGTCCTTTTTTCGGGCAGTTATCTATCTGCTCATACGAAGCAAAATTTATCAATACATAGCATATCAGAGAACGGCAGGAAACCAGTTAAAAAAATTTCTGCCAGTGCAACGGTACTTCTCACCTTGAAAGTAGAAGTACAATCTCCATACAATAGAATTACTATTTCCTATAACCGTAAAGGTCACAGAGCCTTTGCGGTTTTTCTTTTGTCGATTTTTGTTGGAAAGTGCCGTAGGGCTGTTTCTGATATGCGGTGTCGTTCTCCGCCTCTCCATCTGGATTTTTTACATTTCAAAAATTCAGATGGGAGGTATTTATGGTGAAATATGCACCAAGAAAGGTATATATCAGAGAAAGTGGCGGCTATGTGGAATTATCCTACACGGAGTTCTGCCGTTGCAGGGAATCCGACCAGACCTATATGGACAAGCTGTTTATCCCCATTCAAGGCTGTCTGCTTGAAGTCGTGAGGGAGCAATACACAGACTTCTACCGTGACAAGGAACGGTGGCGTTATCTGCAAAAATTAGATACAAAGAATAGACTGCTATCTCTCGACGGATTTACGGACAGCGAGGGGAATCCTCTGGACTTTATCACTGATGAAGCGGTGGACATTGCAGAAACCGTTGTCAATGCGGTCATGGTGGACAGGATGAAAGCCGCCCTGCCTTTGCTGTCGGATAGTGAACAGGAGCTGATACAGGCAATCTTTTTTGACGGACTTTCCGAGCGTGAAGTCGGGGCGAGGTTGGGCATAACCCAGAGCGTTGTAAACAAACGCAAAGCCAGAATCCTAATAAAACTAAGAAAGATAATAGAAAATTAAAATTTAAGGCGTTCAGCCCCCTTGTTTTTTCCTTTGGGAAGATGAGGGGGCTTTTCTCTGCCCTCTCAATCAATTCTGATTGGAGGAAGTAAGAATGGCATACAACCACGGACGGGAGGACAGGAAATGGCGTATCTGGAAAGAAGCGGAGGAAAAGCTGCTGCGTGAGTGCGGCGTTGATGAAGCGACCATTGAGCAGATACGCATGGCGGACAGGGCAGACTTCAATTCCAACAGGCGGTTTTACCGATGGACGAATGACGTTGCGGAATATCTTGAGGACATGGCAGGCAGGGAGCGGCAGGCGGAAGTGGGTACGGTTGCGGAGTTACTGGAAGAGATTGAGAGCGAAAATCTCTATCAAGTATTAGTCACGGTGGACGGGCGTACCTTGAAAATCGTCCTGCTGAAAATGCAGGGGTATTCCACAAAGGAGATTGCCCCGCTTGTGCATTTGACGACTGGTGCCATCTATGCGAGGTTAGACCATCTGCGGAAGAAGCTGCGGAAAATTTTATAGCTTCTAAAACAGCCTGCCATCCTGCGGGCTACTGGGTGAGGGATGGAAATCCCCTCACTCATTTTTTGCAGGAGGACAACAGGATGGCATACAGGGTTAAGGCATACACGCTTCGGGAGGAATCCACGGAAAGCGGCACAAGGTATTTTATCAGCTTTAAGGACGGGCAGGGCAAATCCCACGAGTTGGAAGTGTCGGAACAGTTCTTTATGGAGTTTCGGCAGATGGAGCGCAGGAACAGGAATCTTTTCTAATGGGACGAGCGGCACAGGGAGTTTAACGAGGTATGGGACGAAACCCTTTACAGACGGGCGTTGCGTGTGCCTAAGAGCCTTGATGAACGCATGGTTGAGGAAGAACGGAATGAAACGCTCTATAAGGCGGTTGGGAGCCTTCCAGAGATACAAAGGCGGCGTTTCCTGCTCTACTACGAGTATGAGTTCAATTTTTACCAAATCGCCGCTATGGAGCATTGCACCGCTTCGGCAATACAGAAATCTGTTGCGATTGCAAAGGAGAAAGTAAAGGCGGAAATTGAAGAAATATCTCCAACCGTGACCGACACCGCCCGAAAAAGAAATCTGTTTTTTATTTGTGTGGGATTGGCGGCATTACATACTCTCACTTTTTTCCGTGGGAGTAAATCTATTTTTAAGGAGGTCAACGCCTATGTGCAACGAAAACAAAGACACCGCCCGAAAGGAGGAAAGCCATGCAGAAGTTACAGACAGTCAACGCCGAAACGCTCCTTTATGAACCGCTTGAGAAACCATCCTTTGTGGTGGACAGCCTTATCCCGACAGGCTTATCGCTGTTCTGCGGCTCACAGAAGATAGGCAAAAGCTGGCTCATGCTGAAGCTATGCTTATGCGTGTCGCAGGGAATCCCTTTATGGGATATGCCGACAATGGAGGGCGATGTGCTTTACCTCTGCCTTGAGGACACGTTCTGCCGCATACAGGACAGGTTATTTCGTTTGACGGACGAAGCAAGCGGGCGGCTCCACTTTGCCGTGGCAAGCTGCAAGCTGTCAGACGGTCTTATCGTGCAGCTTGAAGATTATCTGAAAGATTACCCAGACAGCAGGCTCATTGTCATTGATACCTTGCAGAAAGTCCGTACAGCTTCAAAAGACAATGCCTATGCAAGCGACTATGGGGACATCTCCCTCATCAAAGACTTTGCCGACAGGCACTCTCTGGCGGTCATTGTCGTACACCACATCCGAAAGCAGAATGACAGCGACGTGTTCAACAAGGTGTCTGGGACGACAGGATTAACGGGGAGTGCGGACGCTACCTTTGTTCTGGAAAAGGAGAAACGTGCGTCTGACACCGCCAAGCTGTATGTGACGGGCAGGGACACGCCTTATCAGGAATACACGCTGCGTTTCCGTGATTGCCGTTGGGAGCTTGTGGAGCGGAAAACGCAGGAGCAGCTTGCGAAAGAAACGATACCAGATGTCCTTTTTCGGTTGGTGGATTTTATGAGGGATAAGGAAGAATGGATAGGCACGGCAACGGAACTGTTAGCCGCTATGGGGGAAACGGAAACCATACCCACGGTGATTACGAAATGGCTGAATGAATACCGCACCACATTTTTAAGCGAGAACCGTATCTGCTACCAGTACAGCCGCAGGAAAGACGGCAGGCGGATTGCCCTTGCAAGGAGGGCGGGTGACAGCGGTGATGGTGGTGACAGCGATATTAGGATACCCCCCTGTTACTGTCATTGACGCTTAAAGCCATGTAAAGCTGGCGGCTCTGCCCTGCGGGTGACAGCAGTGACGGTGGTGACAGTGATTTTAGGATACCCTGCCGCTGTCATCCCTACGGGAGAACACCCCGTAAACGCAAAATGCAGGCGTGAGATTTACTCGCCCTTTTCGGTCGTGTAAAACCACCCCTGCGGTCAGAAAAATCATTCCGATTTTTCCGACTGCGTTTACAGGGTGTAACACACTACACTTTGCCCTGCAAAGTCGTGTGCCAGACGTTCCCTCTGGACTCCCTTAAGGCAGGGCTGTGCCCTGCTATCCTACGCCTTACGGCTTCGGATAAAAGAATGGCGGCATGACGGTGACGGCTCTTGCGAGGGGGGTATCCCAAAAACACCGTCATCATCGACATGACCGTCATGCAGGGGGTGAGGGTGACAGTTGCGGCAGTCGGCAGGGGGTATCCCAAAACTGCTGTCACCACCGTCACCGCTGTCACCCCAAAGGACGGTCACCCGCCGAAAGAAAGGAGGAATCCGCCTATGCCTTATGCAATCCTGCGTTTCCAGAAACGAAAAGCGGGCGGCGTTGCGGCTTGTGAACGCCACAACGAGCGGAAGAAAGAAGCCTACAAAAGCAACCCAGATATAGATATGGAACGCTCTAAAAACAATTACCATCTCATAGCACCACCAAAGTACACCTACAAGAAAGAGATTAACCGCATGGTAGCCGAAGCGGGGTGCAGGACAAGGAAAGACAGCGTGATGATGGTGGAAACGCTCATCACAGCTTCACCAGAATTTATGAACCAGTTACCGCCCGAAGAACAAAAAGCGTATTTCCAGACGGCTCTTGACTTCATTTCGGAGCGTGTTGGAAAGCAGAATATCCTCTCCGCTGTCGTCCATATGGACGAGAGAACGCCCCATATGCACCTCTGCTTTGTGCCGATTACGCCAGACAATAAGCTGTCAGCGAAAGCTATCTTAGGCAACCAGAAATCATTATCCGAGTGGCAGACCGCCTACCATGAGCGGATGTCCTCACGGTGGAATCAGCTTGAACGGGGGCAGTCCTCAATGGAAACCAAGCGGAAACACGTCCCCACATGGCTCTATAAATTAGGCGGCAGGCTTGATAAACAGTATGAAGAAATCGTGTCTGCCCTATCCGACATCAACGCCTTTAACGCAGGGAAGAAAAGGGATAAAGCGTTAGATTTACTCTCTGCATGGCTGCCAGACGTGGAGAAATTCTCTAAGGAAATCGGGAAACAGCAGGCGTATATCGACAGTTTGAAAGAGAGAATTGGGCAGGAATCAGACTATGCGGGGCGTATGCGTGATGAAAAGTACGAGCAGGAACTAAAGGTGCAGAAAGCGAATCAGAAGATATTTGAATTGCAGAGAACCAACGAGCAGATGGGGCGGCTGCTGTCAAAAATACCGCCCGAAGTGTTGGAAGAATTGCAGAAAAATCATAGAAGCAGAGCGAAAGAAAGGTAGATATGTGAATGAAGAAACAGGATTTTAAGGTGTTAAAGACCAAAGACTTGTACCCGTTCCCCGACAATCCGTTTCATGTGGCAGAAGATGAAACACTGTCAGAGTTAGCGGAAAGCATCAAGGAATTTGGCATTGTCACGCCGATAATCACACGCCCGAAAGAGGACGGGGACGGTTATGAAGTGATTGCAGGACAGCGGCGTGTCCGTGCTTCTGAACTTGCAGGGATAAATACCGTGCCTGCGTTTGTCCTGCCCTTAGACCGTGACCGAGCCATCATCACCCTTGTAGACAGCAATTTGCAGCGTGAGAATATCCTGCCATCGGAGCGGGCGTTTGCTTACAAGATGAAATCCGAAGCCATGAAGCGGCAGGGTTTCCGCACAGACTTAACCTCGTCACAAGTTGTGACGAAGTTGCGGACGGACGACAAGGTGGCACAGGGCTTCGGCGTGGGCAGGATGACCGTGCAGCGTTTTATCCGCCTGACGGAACTGATACCGCCGATTTTGCAGATGGTGGACGAGGGGAAAATCGCCCTCACGCCTGCGGTGGAACTGTCCTTCTTGAAGAAAGACGAGCAGGAAAACCTCTTTGCCACGATGGAGAGCGAAGAAGCAACGCCCTCACTCTCACAGGCACAGCGGATGAAACAGTTAAGCCAGAGCGGGCGGCTTGACATGGATACGATATTTGCGATTATGACGGAGGAAAAGGGCAACCAGAAAGAAACCTTGAAAATCAACACAAGCAAGCTGAAAAAATACTTTCCGAAGAACACAACGCCGAAGCAGATGGAGGAAACCATCATCAAACTTTTGGAGCGTGAGTTGCAGAGGAAACGCAACCGTGACAGCCGCTAATCTTCTTTTTTCGGGAAGTAAATACAGAGAGTTGAGGTATGGAGAATGAGAGAAATCCAGTATGAAATCGTAAAGGAAATCGCAGTATTGTCTACGGGCGACAGTGGCTACACAAAGGAAATCAATCTCATTTCATGGAATGGGAAAGAGCCGAAGTATGACATCCGCAGCTTTTCCCCGAACCGTGAAAAGTGCGGCAAGGGAATCACGCTGAACGCTGATGAAGCGGCGGCACTCCTTAAAGCATTACAGAAAGAATTAAACAGCGAGGATTAATGGTATCTGATTGGCAGGGCGGGGACATTTCCAAACTCTTCCCTGCCCTGTCTGGAAAGGAAGATTTAAGTATGGGCGAGGATAAGAAAGCAGATAAAAAGAGAAAGCGTATCGTGCCAAAAGCACCAGTGCAGATGATAATCAGCCGTGAATATGTCGGCACACAGACCGTTACAGAAGCGTTTGTCCCGATTATCTCCGAGGATATTCGGAAGAAGATTGCCGAGGGCGACACCTTCGACAATGAGGGGCTGTCCGCTTAGAATGTACGCAATGGGACATGAAAACAGATAGGACAGATACGGAGGTTTTACAGTATGGCAGGAATCAAAGAAGAAAAGAAAATCTATTTAGTCGGCATTTATTGCCGCTTATCTAAAGACGATGGTACGGATAACGAGAGTGCGAGCATTGCGACACAGAAATCCATCCTCACGGATTATGTGAAAAAGCAGGGATGGCACATAGCAAAAACGTATGTGGACGATGGTTATTCTGGTACAAATTTCCAAAGACCAAGTTTCCAGAATATGATAAAAGACATTGAAAGCGGTCTGATAAACTGCGTGATTACGAAAGATTTATCCCGTCTGGGGAGAAACTATCTTGATTGTGGGTTATATCTGGAAGTTTTCTTCCCAGAGCATAACGTGAGGTATATAGCGGTCAATGACGGCGTAGATACCTTGAATAAATCTGCTATGGACATCACGCCTTTCCGCAACATTTTAAACGAAATGTATGCCGCTGACATATCTGTTAAGATAAAATCGGCATATCGGGCGAGGTTTCAACAGGGGAAATTCATGGGAACTACCGCCCCTTATGGCTATATCAAAGACCCTGCCGACCACAACCATCTGCTGATAGATGATAAAGTGGCACATGTTGTAAAAGAGATATTCGACCTTGCATTAAAAGGGAATGGAGTTGCCAAAATTTGCAGACATCTTAATAAACAGCATATCCTACGCCCTGCCGCTTATGCGGCGGAGCGTGGCGAAACAGGCTTTGAACGTCATTTTGAGGGGAACGAGGACAAACGCTATATTTGGAGTGGGAACAGCGTGAGGAGCATTTTAAGAAGCCCGATATATGCGGGAAATCTTGTAGGCTACAAACGGATTGCCGCCAATATGAAAAGCAAGAAACGCCCCTCTAAGCTGCCCGAAGAATGGGAAGTGATACCCAATACCCATGAGGGAATAGTCACGCAGGAGGAATTTGATATTGTCCAACAGCTTATTACAAGTCGTAGGCTTCCACAGAACAAGGGAGGATTTGTAAATATTTTTGCAGGCGTTATCAAGTGTGTGGACTGCGGATGTGCTCTGCGGGCAATGAACGTACACAGGAGGAAACGCCCAGAGATTATCGACTGTGTACAGTATTCATGTAATAATTATGCAAGAAACGGAAGAAGCGAGTGTAGTGCCCACAATATAGAAGCAAGGGATTTATTCAATGCCGTTCTTGCCGACATCAACTGTTTTGCGGATATGGCAGTGAATGATGAAAAGGCGGTCAGGGCCATAGAAAAGCGGCTCACGGAAACAGACCAGAGCAGGGCGAAAGCATTAGAGAAAGAACGTAAGAAGCTGAACAAACGCCTTGCGGAACTGGACAGGCTGTTTTCCTCTCTCTACGAGGATAAGGTCATGGAGCGTATTACCGAGCGGAATTTTGAGATGATGTCGGGGAAATACCAGAAAGAGCAGCTTGAAATTGAAGCAAGGCTGAAAGAGGTGACGGAAACTCTTAATGAAAGCTACGAGAAATCACGGGGAATCCGTGACTTCCTCGCCCTTATCCGAAATTATCAAGGCTTAAAAGAACTGGATGCAACAGTTATAAACGCACTCATAGACAAGATACTTGTTTCGGAGCGTGAGAAGATGGCAGACGGAACAGTGAAGCAGGAAATCAAGATTTACTATAAATTCATCGGCTTTGTCGATGAATTACATATCATACCTACAAAACGGTGGGCAGCAATGCCCGCTAAAAATTGTACGGTGTGCGGCGTTGAATATGTCCCGGGCTCTGGTGCATCAAGGTATTGTCCTGCTTGTGCCAAGAAGATACGGAGGGAGAAATCAAACGAGAGCAAACGCAGGAGCAGAGAACAGAAAAGGATAGCATGTATGAACTGTCCGCAAAAAATGACCGACTGATATTGTCCAACGTAACGGTCGGCTTATCCGTCAGGGCAATCAGCACCAAGAGGTGGACATCTATCACTACATCACCAAAGGGAGCTTTGACAATTACCTCTGGCAGACCCAAGAGAATAAGCTCAAGTACATCACGCAAATTATGACCTCTAAAGAGCCTGTTCGGGCGGCAGAAGACATTGATGAGCAGACCATGACCGCTTCTGATTTCAAGGCTTTGGCTACAGGCAATCCCTTTCTTAAACTCAAGATGGAGCTGGAAAATGAGTTGGGGCTTTTGGACAATGAACGGCGTGCGTTTGAGCGAACCAAGGACGATTACCGTCAAACCATACGGGTGGCGGAGCGAGATTTGCCGGTTATGGAGAAACGCCTTAGTCTTTATGACCAGGACATTGAGCGGTCAAAAAATAGTAAAGGAAAGGATTTTGTCATGTCCTTTGGCAGCCAAACCTACACCGAAAAAAGTGAGGCAGGGGAGTACCTGCACCAGTTGATTCGTCAGAATCGCTCTGAAACCAAGGAACTCCGTACCTTAGCCCATTACCGAGGCTTTGCCTTGAAGGTGACGACCAGAAGCCTGAGTGAACCTGTTCCTGAAATTGTCACGCTTAGAGTTGTGGGAGACAACCAGTATTCGGTGAGCCTGGATTTGAAATCCCCCATTGGAACGCTCCAGCGGATTAACAATGTCATTGACGACATTGAAAAGGACAAAGAAACAACCGAGGCTTTGGCCAAGACCATGAGGGATAAGGCAGCCGTTGCCAAGGAACAGGTCAATAAGACTTTTAGTAAGGAAGAACATTATCAAAACCTTAAAGCCCAATACGATGTCCTTGCGCCCCTGATTGAAGCTGGGGAGCCTATAGAGGTCATTGAAGAAGCCCTAGCTCCCTTTCTTAATCAACTCAATAAGCAAGAAATCGTCCTTGACGACCAACTTTCTTTAGAAATTTAGCAGCAATGAGCTGACAAAAAGAATTGAACGCGGTAGACTAATGGTAGAAAAACAAAAGGGGAGACATTATGACAGACCAATTTGAAAACATGAAGCACCAGCTAGATAACCTTTTGAGTGAGGGTTTTAGCACTCCTGACCAGTATGAGGTTTATCGTGACTTGAAAAACCAATACGAGGAAGCAACAGGTGATGTGAGTTTTTCCATTCGTGAGTTGACTGGTCAATTAGAGGTTATCATGACCAATCGTGAGACCTTCTTCCCAGACCTTGATGAGGGGACACGGGTAGAGTATTTGGATTTGGTTGAAAGATTAAAAGCATTGGATAGTGCCAAGGCAGGTTATTACCTGAGACAGTTAGGGGAGGGTTAAGATGCTTGAAGAAATCGGACAAATTATCCTCATCCTCATCGCTACAGGAGGAATCCTCCTTTTGCTTTACCGCTTGTTTCTTATGGCAACTGGCTTAGTGTTAATCGGAGGAGGCTTCTTTCTAGCCTTTGTGGAGGTTTATGGTCTCTACCTCCTGTTTACAGAAACTTCTTTATTTGTGAGCGAGTTTCAGACCGATGGTTGGCTCAGTTTTCCAACTTTCTTTGTTGGGATAAATATTTTATTGGCCGGACTACTGGTTAAAAAACTGAGGACTATGTTCACAAGGCATCTGGCTTAATCTTAGATTTGGACACCTGCGGGTGTCCTTTTTTTCTGTGATAAAATCCCCAATCCCATCATGGTATGCTTGGTCTATCATAACAGAAAAGAGGAAAAATAGATGATTGATAGAACTAAGCAGGTCGTTTTAGTGAGTCTAGCCAGTCTTGCTTTACTAGCCTTTGTCTCGACTATGGGTTACAGTCTAGGAAAACAGAGTGTGGCCAACGAGACCAGGGCAGCCATTAAGCAAGAGGCCAGGAAGCTACAAGAAGTGCAGGCCAAAAAGGAGAAAACTAGTCACTTGTCCCAAGAGGGGGTCGAGGAGTTTCTCCGTCACTACTTTACCAAGAAACAACTTGGCGAGAATAACAAGCGTATCAAGCCTTATCTGACGGATTCAGCCTACCGTGAAGAATTGACTCGCCAAGAAGATACCCTCCAGCAGGTCTACAAGGACTATATCTTGGACTATCAGTATCAGGAGGCCGATATTTACCTCAATCATGCTTCAAATGAGGTCTTAGCCGAGGTGTCTTATACAGTGACCTACGTTCCAGACTTGGAGCAAAAGGACAAGGCTCAGACCAATCAAGTGGAGAAACGTCTCCTGCGATTGACCTACACCAAGCTGGGAGACAAGCTCCTTGTCAATCACCTTCAGACCTATTCGGTTGGCCTATCAGAAGCACTGACGACAATTCAGTTTGATAGACCAGAGCCAGCGGCTGTTCCTGAATTACCTGTTTCAACAACAACACCCTAAGCAGAAGGTTGGGCTTCTGCTTTTTTTGATAGGAGAATAAGATGATTGCATTAGATATGATTAAAAAGAAGTCTATCGTGGATGTGGCCGGAGCCCTCGGTATTCCTCTCAAACGGTTATCAAGCACCCTTTATGAGCAGGTGGAGCACGATTCCTTCAAGATTTTTACTAACACCAATACCTTTAAGTGGTTTTCACGGGATATTCAGGGCGATGTCATCGACTTTGTGCAGCTGATGGCAGGGGTTAGCTTCAAGGAGGCGATTCACTTTTTGGACAAGGGAGACTTTCCAGAGCAGGAGGTTCAGGAGTTAAAACTAGAGCCTTTTCGTTACTACCTCCCCGAAAGTAAGGACTTTGATTCTGCTCGAACCTACCTAAAGACCATCCGCCACCTGTCTGATGAGACCATTAACACCTTTGGTCGGCAAGGGCTACTTGCTCAGGGGACATGGCAGAGCGACAAGCATTCAGAGCCTGTGGTTGTGCTTAAAAGCAAGGACCACCACGGTCATTTGGTAGGAGCTAGCCTTCAGGGGATTGAGGAACACCCAGAAAGATACAAGCGGGGACGGCTCAAGAAAATCATGAAAGGCTCTCACGGTTACGCAGGGATTAGCTTGACCATAGGAAATCCCAAGCGACTTGTCTTTGCGGAATCTGCCATTGATTTGATGAGCTATTACGAATGTTATCAGGCAGAACTATCTGATGTTCGTCTGGTGTCTATGGAAGGGCTCAAGAAAAGTGTTATTGCTTATCATGTTATCCGACTAGTATCAGAAGAAAAAGGTAACTTTAGTTTTCTTGATAGCCTGGACAAGGGACGATTAAGTCATTATCTGGATGTGATTTTACAAACTACCACTTACTTCAAGAAATATACTAACCTTTTGACCTTGGCTGTCGATCATGATAAGGCAGGGAGAGACTTTATTGATAAATTAAGAGAGCAGGGGTATCCAGTTGAGCAGGATTTACCACCTTTAGATATGTTTGATGGTAAATCAGATTGGAATGAGGAGTTGATGAGGCGAAAGCTGGAACCTAGTTTGAACGATTGGCTCTGCCAGTTTTATGAGGAGCGTTCCTTGACTGGTTATTCTCCCCAAGATTTGACCTGTGATGAAAAAATCAACAGGTCTCTGATAAGCTAGACCCAAACACAAAGAAGGAGGAATGCCTATGAGTTTGAGCCAAGTGGCTCGTTTAGAAGAAAAAGTCAGCAAACAGGCTGAGAAAGTGGCCAAGGAGGAAGAGCGCCTCAAAATCTATCAGGACCAACTTCAGGAAGCCATGTACTCAACCTTTATCACTTGTCAAGCTAGCAGTCAAATACGCTTTGACGAGGCTTTAGAGCGAGCTTTTGGGAAAATGACCAAACCACATACCCCACAAGAATCTAATGACACAAGGAGAACAGAATGACCACACAAGCAGATTGGACCTTTGAGGGTTCACTAGACCAACCCACACCAGCGACGACACCTGACCAGGAACGAGCCAAGATTGCGGCACTTTTTGGTAAGGGTGAAGCAGGGTCAACGACAGAAAGTATTGATTATCAGGCAGAATTCCAGAAGCTAAAGGCTGGTGACAAGCAGCAAGCCCCGCAGGAAAATACCGAAGTGTCACCAGCAGTAGTAGCACTTCCCAGCCCTACTTTGGACAAAGACCCAACCACGCTTTACAAGGAGCACCTTCAGAAACAACTCGCCAACCACGAAGCAGACATGAGTACCTATCAGATGGAGCTTGATCGTTTGCAGGGGTTGGTCAATGAGAAAGGCAACACCATCAAAACCATCACCGCTA
The DNA here is from genome assembly GCF_057748235.1 of Streptococcus sp. ZY171113. Lineage (NCBI taxonomy): Bacteria > Bacillati > Bacillota > Bacilli > Lactobacillales > Streptococcaceae > Streptococcus > Streptococcus sp. ZY171113. The sequence goes on along the minus strand of NZ_CM173243.1, from coordinate 1,348,279 downwards.
TTCTAAAGGCGATTGATACACTTGTTTAAGCTAACAGTCCTCCTGGGACTGTTTTTTGCGAAAGGAGAACCATGTTAAAAAGATTATTCAAATCCAAAGAGACTATTTATTCATCGTCCGATAGATTTAAGTCCTTGATTCACATCTTATCAGGTATGTCAGACACAGAACTAGACAAGGTTGAAAAGTTAATCAATTTAGTTTTTGGCCAAGAGGAGCAAGAAGCGCCAGCAAGTTATCCTAGATCAACGAGCCCTGTTGTTCAGGAAGAAAGTTTAGATGACCGTATTGAGACTGCCAGAGCAACACTAAAGACAGAAGAGTTGGAAAAGCGGATAGAGCAGTTTAAGCAGAGTAAGAAGTAAGAGAATTTTTGCTTATTAGGGAATGTTGTGGTATAATCTAGCCAGATTAGAAGTCATTGAAGGTACAGTAATGTATAACTAGGTGGCCTTTTTCTAAGTTAATTGGATAGAATTGAGAGATTATTTTTTGGAACTGACAACTAAACAACGTCGGCAATTACAAAAAAAGAAGTGGTATCATGCAACCTTAGAGAAACATTTAGAATCATTGAAAAAGGGGATTCGTGCTGATTATAACACTGGACGTGAATTAGATTTTGGTGCTGGTTTTTATATCACTTCTGATTTTGAACAAGCCTGTAAATATATAAATGCACAAGTTTCAGCATTAAATAATGGATTAGGTAGCGAACAAACATTTTTAGAAACAAGTAAAGAAGTTGGCATTGTTTTAGAATTTTGTATAGAGAACTTTGAAGAAATTTTTACATCATCTGAATATTGTTGTCATTATTTTGCAAAGCATAAACAATCTGAAGATGATATTGATTTTGCGGAATTTGTTTTTGAAAATCGGATTCATACAGGAATTCCTAAACACCAATTTGATTTTATTTACGGTGTGCAGACAGATGATAACCCGACTCAGGTTATCGTACAGTATGAAGCTGGAGAGTTAAGCAAGCAAGAAGTGTTAGAAAATTTTCGTCAACCTTACTCATTTAAGCAATTATCAATCCATAATCAAGAATTTTGTGATATAATGAAGATAGATAAAGTATACTTATCAGATACAGGAAAGGAGCTAGACCAATGGTAACCCTAACAATAGATCGTCAAATAGAACTTTATAGCAAGTCATTAGTAGAAGCCTTGTTGAAAGTCTCTGATTACCGTTTAGATGAAGCGGTAGCAGAAAAAATTGCGTATCAGTATGCGAAGCAATTAGATTATTCAGATGCTATGTTAATGCACGTTGGTGTAACAACTGTTGCTAGCAACCTAGTATCTAAAATAAAATCTGAGTATTTTAATGCTTAATATTTCTAAAGAGCCATTCGGCTCTTTTTCTTTTTCTGTGATAATTTTTTCAGCTTTCTCTTGTTACACTCTATCTAGTTTTAGAAAATCAATCCTTGATTTTTAATTGGGGGTTTGGGGGCGAAGCCACCATATTTTCTTATCGTCGGCTGACCAATCTGTAAGGTTTGTGGTCAGCTGGCGATTAGATTTTGGGTTATTGTGGACACAATAACTGAGCTCGCAAAAGCCGAAAAGCGAAGTGATGAGGCTGAAGGAAGACCCCCGTATCTGATACGGTATCGGGTTAGACCCGATAGGAGCAAGTAGAGAAGGAGAATGATAAGATGACAGACCACTACCGCATTATCCGTAAGGAAATCAATCTGACACCAGAGGAACTGGAGCAGATCCAGGAGCTGATGAAGCAGGAACATGCGGACCAGTTTTCTCCCTTTGTCCGTCAAAAACTGATGGACTTGGTTGAGAGGAAGCAGTCAGTAACGGATTGGTTTACCCTCTGGCAGTCCCAGAAGATTGAGCAAATTAGTCGAGACATTTTACAGGTGACTGTCTTGGCTGAACAGACCCAGCAGGCCACGGCAGAGCACTTACGAATTATTTTGACCTGTGTTCAGGATCTGATGGCTGAAGTCGAGAAAGCTATCCCACTCAGTCTAGACTTTCGTGACAAGTACATGGGGAGGTAGATATGGAAAATCGCTACCGCACTAACCTCAAAAAAGTTTTTCTGACGGAGCAGGAATTAACAACTTTAAACGACCGTATCGGACAGAGTGGCTGTAAAAATTTCTCTGCTTATGCCAGAAAGGTGCTGCTTAATCCTAACATGACCTTCCTGACCATTGATACCAGTAACTATGAAGAACTGGTCTTTGAACTGAAACGTATCGGAAATAACCTCAATCAAATTGCACGGACCGTCAACCAAACTCATCTTCTAACGTCAAGCGACCGTGAGCTCTTGGTGCAGGGGATTAATCAACTCATCAAGGAAGTGGAGAAGGACTTTAACATCAAATGCCAGCAGCTGAAGGAGTTTTATGGTTGTTACTAAGCATTTTGCGGTGCATAGCACCAAGTATCGTAAGAGTCTCATCAAGTATATCCTCAATCCTGACAAGACAGAGCAGCTGAAACTGGTCTCCGATTTTGGCATGAGTAACTACTTGGACTTTCCTAGTTACGAGGAGCTGGTGGAGATGTATCATGCCAACTTTGTCAACAACGATAGGTTATACGATTCCAGAAATGACCGCCAGCAAATCAAGCAGACCAAAATTCATGCTCATCACTTGATTCAGTCCTTTTCTCCTGAAGATAATCTGACACCTGAAGAGATTAACCGCATTGGCTACGAGACTATCAAGGAGTTGACAGGGGGCAACTTTCGTTTCATCGTCACAACCCACACCGATAAAGACCATATCCATAACCATATCCTGATAAATTCCATTGACCTCAATTCGTACAAGAAGCTCAAATGGGACTACGCTCAGGAGAGAAATCTTCGCCTGATTTCTGACCGCTTGGCAAAAGAAGCAGGGGCAAAGATTATTCCGCCCAATCGCTATTCGCATGAACAGTTTGAAACCTACCGCAAGACCAATCACAAGTTTGAACTCAAGCAGCGGCTCTATTTTCTCATGGAGAACAGCAAGAGCTTTGAGGATTTTATGGCCAAGGCTCCCGCTCTCAACGTGGAGATGGATTTCTCTCGCAAGCACGCCAGATTTTTCATGACCGACCGGGGCATGAAGCAGGTCATCCGCGGCCATCAGCTGGATAAGCGACAGCCCTACACCGAGGACTATTTCAGAGAGCAGTTTGCCAAACGAGCCATTGAGCAGCGACTGGATTTTCTCTTGCTCAGAGCACGAGACTTATCTCATCTTTTGGAAATGGCAGAGCAGTTAAACCTGAAAATTTCTCCGAAGAAAAAGTATGTGACCTTTACCTTTACTGAGAACGGTCGAACCATTTCTATCGAGAATAAAAAGGTCAGCACCAAACACCTTTACGATGTCCAGTTCTTTGAAGATTATTTTGACAAACGAGAGACCACGCCAGACCTTGACCTGACTAACCTGGTCGCAGACTTTGAAATCTATCAAGAAGAGCAGGACAAGGACAAACTTCCAAGTGAGGAACTCCTAGTAGCCTACAAGGAGTTCAAAGAGAAACGTGACCAGATTCAGGAGTTTGAAGTTGTTCTAGCCGAGCATCAGATTGATAAGGTGGTCAAGGACGGTCTTTTCATCAAGATGAATTACGGCATTAAAAAAGACGGTTTGGTATTTATCCCAAACCGAAACTTGGATATTCATGAGAACGAACAAGATAAGTCCTACCATGTCTTTATACGAGAGACCGCGCAGTTTTTTATTTATAACAAAGAAAGTTCAGACCTCAATCGTTACATGAGAGGCCGTGAACTAATCCGTCAACTTACTCACGATAGTAAGCATATTCCTAAACGTAGGCGGCCAGCGATTGCCAGTCTTAAAGAGAAAATCGCAGAGGTTAATCTTCTCATTGAGTTAGACATCAACAACCAATCTTACCAGGAAATCAAAGATGAGTTAATCAAGGACATCGCCCAACAGGATTTGACTATTACGGATTTGCAGGACAAGGTCGCTCATCTCAACAAGGTAGCAGAAGTTCTTTTCAATCTCAACAACTCATCCCCAGAAAACAGACGGCTAGCCAGATATGACTACGCTAAGATGAATCTGACATCAGCCATTAAACTGGATCAGGTGGAGAAAGAGATTGAAGATTATCAAAAACAGATGAATACAGCCATAGATGACTATGAACATCATGTGAGGAGATTGGAGAAATTAGTTAACACTATAAATTTTGCAATCGATAGTAAAGAGAGAGGTTTTGACATTCCACTAGAGTAATTTAAATGTATTTTAAATATACCGTATTTGAATCGTTTTAGAAATCGTGATAAAATAATTAGAAATAATAGATTGGAGTAAACAGAGTGGGAAGCTTATTAGCTACTAGGATTAAGAGCAGAAGAAAAGAATTGAAATTATCTCAAAAAGAATTAGCAGAAGGTATTTGTAAACAAGGCCAAATTAGTCGTTTGGAGAACGGAGAATATACTCCTGGTTCAGAATTATTGCATCAATTAGCTAAAAAACTTAATGTTAGTATGGATTATTTTTTTGACGAGCAAATTTTGAATGAGAGTACAGAGCTTATTGAGTTTAAAAAAATAGCTAAAACATTCATTACTCAAAGAAATTATGACTCTTTGAAATATATCTATGAGTTAGAGAAAGAAAAATCTCATCGCTTATCACTGTCAGATAAAATATATCTGGAATGGATTGCTTCATTGGTTGATTTTTACGTTCGTGATAGAAGAGAAGTTGCTATAGAACGGTTAGAGAAGGCGTTAAAATCAACTCATAAGACAGATATAAACTACCTTCAAATTTCCAATACACTTTTTAATTTCTATCATGATACAGATAATCTAGCTAGGTTTGATATGATGAAGGAAGAGTTGGCGAGTCATTTGCAGCAACTGACTTTAAATACAATAGAGGAATTGGAGTTGTCTATCAAATTTAACTATAACCTAGGTCGCTATTTTTGGCTACAAAAGAATATGGAAGCAGCTATTAAACAAGTAACTGCGACTATTAAATTATGCCAAGAGTATCGAACAACTTATTTATTAGCAGATTCATTTTTGTTGTTGGGAAATCTAAGTCAAAACTTTTCAGAAAGAACGACGGTTAAAACCTACTTTGAGACTGCACATTTTTTGTATAAGCAAATCGAAGATAATACTGAGAAGGCTCTGGCAGTAGAGCACTATATCTCAGATAAATTTCAAAATTAGATATTGGAACGATGCTTGCGGGTATCGTTTTCTTGTTTCTGCAAATACAAAAAAGGTATAAAAAAAAAAAGTATCAAAAAAAAATATAAAAAAGATTGACAAATGAATTTTTGGGTGCTATAATAAGCTTATCAAAACTTAAAGGAGATTCTTATGAAGAAGCTTTTAAAGAAACTCATTGTCATGTCTTTGTTGGGAGGACTAGTTTTAGCTGTTGGTAAAGGTGGAACAAATAAACCGAAACCACTGAATGAGATTGATCCTGGTCCAGCGAATGGTATTGTGAGATAGTCTCGAGAGATTTTTAAAAAATAATTTTGTAAACATGTTTAAATTTATAGGAAAGGAGATTGTCAAAAATGAGCAAACTTAATGAAAATGAGAAAATTTTGATCAAAAAAATTTCTATTTCAAAGCCAGTTGTTGCCCAATCAAAATGTAGATATTCTACTGCTACAACTAGAATTTAATTATTGCACAGTTCATTAAACTAACCTCTTATAGTTAGTTATTGATTTTTAAAATAGGGGCTGGATTTTCCAGCCTTTTTCGGTAGTTATAAATATGAAATCACTTGATATAATATATATTAACAACAAAAATGAGTTTATTTGTAAAATAGAGGATTATTTTTATATATTGTCAGAAAAATATATTGATGAAACTGGACTAACCATTTATAGTGAAAACAGATTGAATATATTTAATTGTATGGGTTATAAAATATTTTCTATTACACTTCATGATTATCGTAAATGTGATGATATTATAGAATTATTAAGTTCATCCGAACATGAAATATATAGTTATGATTTTTATATAATAGAAACACACGAAAATATTTATTATATAGAAAATAGCCAAGTTATTTCTACACTTAAGAGAATTCGGGAAAATATAGATTACTCTTTACTAGAAATATTTTGTGGTGAATATGGCGTAGTGTCTTATTTATCATTTTTCGATAACAATGATTTTGATATACAGATTAAGACAATTGACGGTGTCTATAATTTTGATTTTCCATTAGTTTATAGAAAAAGTAATAAAACGTTTGAGTGTCTTGACTTAGTTTTATATCCAACTCAAAAAACGATTGAATATTCGGAAGTTATACTCCAAGATGAATCATATATTATGGGAGATACACGTGTTGAAAGTAACTCTGATTCGGAAGAAAATATTCGTGTATTGTTAAATTCTATTGGTGAATTATGTCCTGTGTATAAAGTAGAAAAATTAGATAAGTTTAATGATTTAGGCTATCCAATCTATAAAAGCTATTCGTCTAGGGGTGTTTTTGAAAATATTTTTTCAGTTCATGGAGGAAAAGGGGCAACTGATATCCAATCAAAGTGCAGTGCGATAGGAGAAGCATATGAGAGGTATTCAGCAAGAATTTTTGATTATGATAATCATGGTCTTATTTGTGAGAGTCTAAGTGTTTTGAAACAAAAAAATAATGTATTGTCTCCAGAATCTCTAGTTTTAGATAATAATTTTACAAATCAATTTTCCGACAATAAGGTATTTGAGTGGATTGAAGCTTATTCTTTAACAAAATCAGAAACAATTTATGTCCCAGCCAATTCTGTTTTTTTTCCTTATGATAGAGAAAATAAAATGATGTTACACTCTCAGTCAACCACAGGTCTTTCTGCGGAAGTAACTCTTTCGAGAGCAATCTTACAAGCGTTATTGGAGATTCTTGAGAGAGATTCATATTCTATTGTGCATAAGGCGCTACTATCTGTTCAAGCAATAGATTTATCCACAATAGCAGATAAAAAAATATTGAGCATAATTCAATTTTTAAAGGATAAAAAAATACAAGTTCATTTATCACTAATCAATCAATTTGATTTTGTATATGTCGTGCATTGTACTTTGGAGTCGGATACTTTTCCGATATTTACACACGGTTCGGGAGCTAATTTGAATGTTAATATAGCAATAAAAAGGGCTCTTTATGAAGCTTTACAAATGCGAGTTTCTCAAATTGAAATGAATAATATTAACGACAAAAGTTTAAAAGATTCCCCATTTATTAAGTGGGGAAGTGGTCAAGAAGACTCTGTAGAGCCTTTTTTAACTAAATTTTCTTCTGGCGAGATAGACATCAGGAATACTTTGAATTTATCAACGGGAAATATTAAGAATGATATTGAATTTTTAGTGGATAATTTAAAAAGTAACAATTTTGAAGTAATATGTGTAAATTTAACTAGAGATGATGCTCCTCTATCTTGTGTGAGAGTAATAGTTCCAGGATTACAGGATATTGATAATTTTAATAGTAGAATAACTCCAAGGCTTTCTAAGATATTGCGAGAAGAGAATAAACAATTAAATTGTATTGAATTATTTAGTTAGGAATAATAAAATGAAATACTATGTAAATAAATATTTATGTAGAGAAGAAAATGGTGTCAGAGTCTCTGAGGTGTTTTTAGAGCTGCCTAAGGATTTTGCCGATTTTCTTATTAGTAATCGAGGTAATTGTGTTGAGGTAGAATTAAATGATATCGAAATTCAGCTACTTAAAGATTATTGTATTCTAAGTAATATAGAAAACTATTATAATCTAATTCCGAATTTAGGGTACACATTTTTTGGTCTAGAAGGAAGATGCTTATTAGAGGATTTAAATGATAAGAATCTTTCTCAGAAAAGGGTAGGTATAGTTGAAGTACCTTACTTTCAAGGTACTTTAAAACATGATTTTGAAAGAGATTCTATAATAACTTTGAAAGATTGTTCACACAAATGGCCGAATCCAAATCAGAGTATGCTGACTGTGGAAGATGGACACCTCTTTAGTAGAATTCCTATTTGTGATTATGGATTCTTTAATATTAATTTTTCTAACTCTATGTTGAGGGAAATTGAATCGGTTGCATATAGAATCTTTTTATCCAATACAGTGTTTCCAGTTTTTATTGGAGGAGACCATACACTAACATATTCTATTGTTAGTGGAATAAACAAATCTGGAATTGATAAATTAAGGCTACTTTATTTTGACGCTCATTTTGATATTTCTCAAATTGATTCGTTACATAATGGTAATGTGATTAGGAAAATTAAAGAAAATTTTGATGGTGAAATTGAAATAATTAATTTTGGACAACGAGGACCGTTATTTTTTGATGAATTGAATTCGTCAAAAAATATAAAGACTTTTCATGATTTGGAAACATTATTGGAGTATTTGAAAAATGACGTAAATATCCCATTATATCTCTCTGTGGATGTTGATTGCTTAGATCCTATTTATAATCCAGGAGTTACTTACCCTGTTCCAAATGGGCTGAGCCTGACAGATTTAGAAAAATGTTTGAGCTTTATATTCTCCCTTGATTCTGAAATATTGGGTTGTGATATTGTCGAGTATAATTCAAAAAACGATTATTCTAAAGTTGGGGCAAGTTCTATTAATCACATTTTGTTTCAAATACTAAAACTAAGTTCGCAGACTTTTTGAGAGGTAGAATTCCATAGATGATTTCTAAAATGAAATTGAGATTTCCAATACTGCCATTGGATGGAAGTATTGGAAATCAGGTTAAAGATATTTCCGTTATTTTTGATTATATGAATGTCACTACTACCTCTAAACAAAAAAAATATTTGGAGCGAATGAGGTATAGAACAACCCCTTTATTCGGAATGAGTAATGAATGTTATATTCAGAATGGAGTAATGCAATCTAAATTTGAAGTAAATGATTTACAATTTTATAACTTAGAATATAGTTTTACAGGGAAATTAGCTGTTAATTCACTTATTTCAAGCAATAATAAATATTTTATAGTTAAAAACAACAAAGAAGTTTCTAGGATAGAGCGATCTATGCTAGATAAAATATTTCAATGCATTAATCATAAAAATCGAGTTTACATTGATCAATTGGTACATTTATTAACCAAAGAATATTGCGGTGGTGAACTTTCAGAAGATAAAGCACTTGACATTATAAACGAGTTGATTGGTGCTGGTTTTTTAATACCAGAGTATGAAGAATTAGAAAGTGTAAATAGTTGTGGTTCAGAAGGGATTTTATTTCGTCCTATCAATACCAGATGTATAAACATACCACAAATTACTAATCGAGATTTGAATATTCTGTCTTCATTTTTAAGTAGACTATTACCTCAAAGAACAATTTCTACGTATAGTGAGTTGTTAGAATATTTCATGGATACTTACTCAATTAATAAAATTCGTTTTTCTGATTTAATTCGGGATAAAAATTTTGTTAGAATTGCAAGAGATGTTTTAAAGCGTAGCAATGAGTATCAAGGTGGAATTGCTTGGCATGAATATTTGATGGATCGAATTGGTGCATACCATATAACAAATGATAAAAAATTTGTAGAGTTAGATACTAGAGAATTTAATTTCTCTAAAAGTGGTAACTTTTCTATTGATGTGGTAACTACAATGATTACAGAAGATAGTTCGGTATTATTAAATTTAGATAATTCCAAGCCACTGTATAAATTATTCTCTATTAATGCAGATGCCAAGTTTTCAGAGAATCGTTATTCTATTAATTATATATCTAGTGATAGAACTATTGATTTTTTCCTGAGAAATAAATATAGCAATAGAATAAATGTCAATTTTTGTTCAAGTTCGACATTGGGAATTGATTTATCTGATACATATATCACCATTGATTTATCACATAATAGATTTATTGTTGTAGACTCAAACAATAACGCTCTTAATATAAGTTTAAATTCGACGCTTAATATTGCTTTACTTGATGAAACATGCCAGTTATTGCTAATGCTATCTGACATTGACAATATTCCTTTTAATTTTCTCCCAGATTTTTCGGAGACATTTGACTATTTGCCGAGAGTAACAGTGGATAACAAGTTGATAATTTATAGGGAACAATTCTTTATTAAAAATAATAAATTAGTTTTTAATTCAGCTGAGGCTGTTAAGGAATCAATTATTTATAATATAGATAACTCTATTGCCAATCTATTCTGTTATGCTAAGGATGACGTTGAAATTTTTATTGATCTTACGGATGAGAGCGTTTTTAAGTATTTATTTAAAGAGCTTAAAAAATATGGAGTACTTTGTATTAAAGAGGCTATACAAGAGAAAAGTTGCTTATTAATCGATAATAAGCAGTATGCGAATGAAATAGTAGTATCATTGAAACGAGGAGAAGAGCACTACGGAAATTACAGAGATATTCCAATACTAAATACGGTGAAAGATGTTGATACTCTTGATAAATGGATTTTTTTTGAAATTGTATTGGAGAATTTTATTGACAATGTTTTGGAAGTGATGGCGGAGTTGATGAGAAAGAAAATAGAATTTTTCTATATATTTTATGTCAATGATGACGGTGAAAAAGTTTTAAGGTTACGATGTAAAAATATTGAAAAGATCTCAGAAATACTTAGAATTCTTAAGAAGGGTAATTTAAAAGATTTTATTATAAAACCATATATTAAAGAAACAGGTAGATATTATAACATGGGGATAGATAAATTTGAAGACTTCTCATGTAAAGATTCCGTTAGAATTTTAAAAACATTATTAAATACTATTGACTTTGATAGTTTGAGTGAAACAAATATATATGAATTGGTTTTAGAAAATACTATATATTTATTTGATCACTTTGGGCTGTCTTCATATGAAAGATTTAAAATTTTAAAATTTTATTTGATCGGTAAAGAAGATAGACAAAAAACGGAAAAAGTTGCTAGAATTATAGAATCGGCTTTGGATTCTGTTCATAGATTTAATTCATTGGACAATTATTTCGAAGCAGATTACATGTCTTTAATTCACACTAGTAATATTCGGTTGGTAGGAAATGTGCCTAAACTAGAAAATGAAATTTATAAGTACTTAGCTATTTATTATAGAAAAATAATTTTTATTAATGAGGGGAAACTCAATGAGTGAAATAAGCAGATTTTTTATAAATGGTAAACTGTCAGCAATTCCGAAGAAAATGCGGTCAAAAATGGCAGTGTTTGATTTTTTATTAGAACAAATCGAACAAAAAGGAACTTCTTTTTCTGAGAAAGAATTGAACGAAATTTTAAAAGTATACTACGATGACTACGCTTTACTAAGGAGATATCTAGTAGACTTCGGTTTTTTAAGTAGAGATAAATTTGGTATTGAGTATATAGTCATTAAGGAGAGAGGAAATAAAAATGAAGAACATTATGACTAAGTATTTTATAATACTATCAGGTATTTCAGTTGGGACGGCGTTATTTAATCCTATATTATATATATTTTTGCTCACGCAAGGTTTCACTCATCATCAGTTAGGGATTTACCTAAGTCTATTTTTTATATTTTCCTTTTTGACAGAAGTTCCGTGTGGAGCTATTACCGACACGATCGGTGTTAAGAAAACACTTGTTATGAGTTTTTTCTTGAGAGCTATAGGTCTGGTGTTACTATTATCTAACATATTTCCATTATTGTTAATGTCAGCGTTTATTTCGGCACTAGCTGAGTCTTTTCAATCTGGAACTGTTCAAAGTTGGATGGTTAATTCTCTAGATGAAATTGGTAAAAAAGAAAAGGTCGCACAAATTTTTTCGAGAAGTTCAATTTTATCTTCAATTTTAACACTGATATTTGGATTTACCAGTTCAAAGTTTTTATATAATTATGATGTAAAGTTGCCCATTATAGTTAGTGTGCTCATATTCTGTTTACTAGGTCTTTTTGTTTCGATTGTATTTTCTTCTCATTCTACTATTAAAAACGTAGATTTTTCAAGTATATTTAGTAATTCATTTAAAACCCTTAAGGCAACATTTGCAGAATTAGTGATGATTAAAGAACTTAAAGTGATTTTGGTACTTTTTCTTTTGCCAGCTGTACTAGATGTCGGACCTTCTAATCAATGGCAAGCTGTATTTCAGGTTCCGATTTTTTCAAATCTTCATGGTTATATTTGGATTTTTATTTCTTTAGCTGGAATGATTGGAGGGGGCATTTCGGATAAAGTAGCAAATGTGAAGAATAATAAAAAATTTATTACAGTTTTATTGTTTTTAAGTACTTTATTAGTAATTATTATCGGTAATACTAAAGTATCTATTATTACACTTCTGCTGTTTTTAGTTTATATTGTAACTTTTACAGTTTTATCAATTAGAATCAATGTTATTCTTCATAATGAAATCATACTAAATAATGAATACAGGACTACGATTGTATCTCTATATTACGCGCTAGAATCACTTGTTATGAGTATATTTATATATATAAACGGGTGGTTATCGGATGCATTCCCTGTTTTGAAAGTTTGGCTAATTTTTGCATTTGCGGTCATCTGTATTTTATTGTATTTATCTACTAAGTTATTGAGTAAGAAGAATGGATAATAGAAGAGTTGGTTATTCAATTGTAGAACAATATAGTTCTTTAGTTTTTTTAGAAGATTTTTATGAAGAGGGAGAACTTGACGAATATATTGTTGATCTACATAAAAAAATAGAAGAGTTAGAGCGTTTACCTTCTTGTGTACAGCAAAAAATTATGAACGTCTCTCCAGTCAATTTGCCACAACTTTATGGTGATTTTTCAAAAAAGTTAGATTGTTTGGAAAAAGAAGAATATAATATTAAATTAAATGAATTACTTTTTCAAAATAAATTTGATTACAATATTTGGCGTGAAACAAATGGTTTGAGAAGCATAAAAGAAATGGATCTGTCTAAATACATGTATACAATTTTTGATTCTGATAATTACTTTGAAAAATTAACAATAGAAAATATATTGTTATTGTTAAAAAAACTAGATATAGATCTGTTTAAATATGTAAAGGATATAGTAGAGAGAAAAATTGTTTATGTTGATACAGATACGTTTAGGTGTGTACATCTTCCATTAAGTAATACAAGTGTTTTAGTATTTCCGACGTTGAAGAAAGAAGCATTTCGAAATGTTTATATTCTTCATGAAATTTCACATGCAATCTTGAATTATTACCAGATATATTATGATGTTATTTTGTCTATTGAAGATGAGGAAGGTCTTGCTCATTTTATTGAGAGTTCTATTTGTAATATTATAATAAAGGAAGAACTTAGTGAATATAGAAAATTATTATCAAATTTATTAATTGAGAATCGAAGCAAGTTGGATTTTCAAATAGAATTATTTAAAAATTATTCAAAATATAGAACAAAAACATCGAAAGAAATTCTTTATAGTTCAATCTTTTCCTCATATGGTGTAATGGTTACGGATAGCTTTACGTCATTATTTCAAGAGTTACCACCCTTTTATGCGGCTAGCTATATAATAGGACAAGAGAGAGCGATAAAAAACATAGGAAAAATTGATTTTTTTGACCTAAAAAAAATATTGGCTAAAAAGTTAATGTCATGGGATTTTGATTCATTATTCTTCGAGTGAAAAATTTTCAAAAGTTTCAATGAATTTGGAAGCAATTGCTTTATTATATTAAAAAAATGCACGAGATAATCTGGTGCATTTTTCTGTGTTACACACATATGGCTGACTCCCACTGTCCAAATTGGACAATTTTGAAGAATAGAGAGAAGAATACTCTATACTTAACGTAGGAGAGTGCTTGATGTATCAACGTATAAGAGATTTGAGAGAAGATCATGATCTTACTCAAAAAGAAGTTGCTAACTATCTTTCTTTTAGTCATTCAGCTTATTCAAAAATTGAAAGAGGAGAGAGAGAATTAACTGCAAAAGTACTTATTGAAATTTCAAATCTTTATAACGTCAGTGTTGACTATCTACTGGGATTAACAAATTTTCCTAAACGGATTCAACGATATAAGAAAAAATAGTTCCTCCTAGTTTGTTCTTTGACAATTGAATAGACTAAGGTGGGACATTTTCACTTGTCTAGCAATTTAGTTAAGCACGCAAAGATATGAGCGAATAATGTTGACTATAAAATAGGTTGGTAACCTATCTGCCAGGACAACAAGTGATGATAATGATACTTCTAACCGTTTAGGCTGCCAACGAGAAAGGACAGCGGGTGCAATCCCCATGTAGGACTTAACCAGTTCTGCCCACGGAGGTCAACATTTTAAAGTAAAGGAAATAATAATTATGAAAAAAACACGAACAGGTGCGGAGTTATCGCAAGTTATGATTGAGGGCTATAAGGTGACGGTTCGAGTAACCGATAAGCCATTAAAGATTACCGAGGTTTTAGATGATTTATTAGGTCGAAAGCTTGAAAAAATTTGAGTTTTTAGCGGACATGTTTTTAGAAATGATGTAAAATAGAGTTGTAGAACCTCAGTCCTTAATCGGTAAGCACCTAAACACTGATTAAGGAGAGACACATGACAAACGCCTGTATTTATTTACGCCTATCACGAGATGATGGGGACAATGTGGAAAGCAATTCCATCATCAACCAACGCTCGCTTTTGCGAGACTATGCCAGAAATCACGATTTTATGATTTTAGAAGAATTTGTGGATGATGGTATCAGTGGATTAACCTTTAACCGTCCTGATTTTAACCGTATGATGGAAATGGTAAATGATAAGGTCATTGATACCATAATTGTCAAGGACTTATCACGCTTTGGTCGAGATTACATTGAAACTGGAAAATACCTCCAGCGAATTTTTCCGGCTATGGGAGTCAGATTTATCTCGGTCAATGACCACTATGATAGCCTGACGGCTGATACCAATGAAACGCATTTGGTCATGCCTATCAAAAGTCTCATTAACGATAGTTACAGTCGAGACATTTCAACAAAAGTTCGAAGCACCCAAAAAGCTAAACGGCAAAAGGGCGAGTTTATTGGAGCTTTTGCCCCTTATGGCTATCGCAAAGATGACAAGCAACGGAATCATCTAGTGGTTGATGAGAATGTACGCCCTACTATTGAGAAAATCTTTGCTCTTAAACTAGAGGGATATTCGTCAAACGCTATCGCAGGCTTTCTTAACCAGGCAGGGATAGAAACTCCGTTGCAACGTAAGAAAGCCTGTCAGGAAAAGATTAAAGGCTTTTATGGACATAGCTATAAGTGGGACACGAAAATGGTCAATCGTATTTTGACAAATCGTGTCTATACTGGTAGTTTGGAACAGGGGAAGCAAACCAAAATCAATTACAAGTCACAAAAGTCTGTGGCTGTGAATCCAGAAGATTGGGTACGAGTTGATGATACACATGAGGGGATTATCTCCAAGAGCACTTTTGAAGTAGCTAATAACCTCTTACTTAGAGATGTCAAACATGGGAAGATGTTACCTGACCTCTTTGCAGGGTTATTGTTCTGTGGTGATTGTCAGTCGCAGCTGTTACAACGAAAACTCCATTACAAGGACAAAGAGACTGTTCAGTATATTTGTAGCACTTATAATAACGGACGAGGCTGTAGTCGCCATGCGATTAAGCAAGATATGTTACTTGACTTGGTTTCGACGCTCATCTATCAACACCTTGACTGGAAATCTTATTTTATTAAAACTGTTCCTGATTATTTGAATAAAGCACAGTTTTTGGAAGTTGACTTTACTTCGCTGTTTGCTAATCGAAAGAAGTATGAACAGTTGCTCCAGTCTTTGTATTTAGATTTAGACGATGGCCTAATCAATGAAACAGAATACCAAGAGTTTCAGCGAAGCTATCGCCAGAAGCTAAAGAAAATTGAAGATACTATCATTCAAAAGAAAGAGTTAGCCCAAACCTTGTATGATAAACTCCAGGATAAGCAAAAATGGCTAAACCAGTTGAGTGAGATGCAGAAAAACGACGAACTCAATCGTATCACTCTAGTTACCTTACTTGACCGAATTGTCGTTCACAAAAATCAGGAGCTGACTCTGGTGTTTCATGATATAGCAGAATTAGAAATCCTCCAACAGTTATCTCAAAGAGTGACGGAGGTGGTCTAATGGCACGTACCAAGAACCGCTACCGTAAGGAAACGGTGGAAGAGTTATCCCTCCAAACCTATCGGACAGGCATTTACATTCGTTTGTCGAATGAACGTACAGAAAGTTGGCGAAACAAATCTCAGTCCTTAGAGACGCAAGAAAGTCTAGCTAGATCCTTTGCGAAGGAAAAAGGTTTAACTATAACGAAGTGTTACATCGACTATGAGTATTCTGGTAAAACCTTTAATCGACCTGCCTATCTGGACATGATGGAAGACATTAAAAATGGTGTCATAAACTGTATTATCATTCGAGACCTGTCACGCTTGGGTCGCAACTACATTGAAATGGGTCTACTGATTGATAAGGTGTTTCCCTTTATGGGGGTTCGGTTTATTTCAATCAATGATAACTTAGACACTCTCAAAGTACTAGAAGAAAAGAAATCCTTTGAGGTGGAAATTAAGAATTTGGTCAATGACCTCTATTCTAAGGACATTTCCAAGAAAGTTACCGCTAGTCATATTCAGAAAGCAAAGCAAGGTTATTTCATCGCTGGCTTTGCTCCCTATGGGTATAAGTTAGAAAGAAGAGAGGGTGGTAATCGTTTAATCATTGATCCGATAGTTCAACCTGTTATGGTAGATGTCTTTGAAAAGTTAATGGCAGGCCAATCTATCAACCGGGTGACAAAATACCTTAATCAGCAGAAAGTTGCTACGCCAATGGCTTATCGCCAAACAGGAGAAAGGTATAGAACAGAGAATGATACACGACAGTGGCAAGTTGCGAACCTTCAGCGGCTTGTTCAAAATCCTGCGTTTTATGGCAGTCTCATTCAACGTCGGCATAATAAAACCTTAACTGAGAAAGATTTTATTCAAGTAGATGATTGTCATGAAGCTTATATTACTAAAGTAGAGCATCAAACACTTCAAAAACTAATCGGCGGACGTCGTAACATAAGGAAACATACTCAACCTCGTACTACTAATCGTTATAAGGGTCTTATCTATGCCAAGGGGCAATCAACTCAAATGCGAAGGTACTGTAGGCATTTCTCAAATTCAAAATCAGAGTATGATTACTATTACTTTATGGACTATCTTCATGGTTCAGAAGCTTCAGAGAAACAAACTGTCTATATCAGTGAACAAGCCTTAGATAAGATTGTGTTGAGCTTGATTCAGACAGAGATGAAACGGCTTGGCACGGTTAAAAACTTATTGCCCAAATTAGAAATGAAGAGGGATGAATGCCTTAGAGACTGCCAAAAGAAAACAAAAAATCTTCAAAGGACTTTGGCTAGTCTACAAGCTGAGCAAGGCGAGCTTTATCTGAATTACCGCCTTGAGGCTCAGGAACGAGAGACTTATTTGTCTCAAAAGGCGATGATTACCTCAAAAATTGAAACTCTCTCAAAAGAAATAGCCCATTATGAGGCTTTAGCGATGAGAATTGAGGAGAAACATTGTCAACAGGTCAGTTGGGTTAAACATCTTTCTAAATGCCAAAATCAATCAGTTTTAACGGCAGAACTGCTTAATGAAGTGATAGAACGGATAGATGTTGAAGTGGATAAGTCTGTGACAGTAACTTTTACCTGCCTGATGGGAGGTGATGACCATGTCTAAAATGGCTTTATACCTTCGTCTTTCCGTCGATGAGGACGGGACAGACGAAAGTAACTCCATTACCAACCAACGCTATCTTTTGAATCAGTACCTTAATCAATCACCAGACTTTAGTCGTTGGGAACGCTTGGAGTATGTGGACGATGGTTTTTCAGGAACAAGTCTCAATCGACCTGCCTTTCAACGCTTGATGGCTGATGTTAAGGCGGGAATTATCCGTCATATCATTGTTAAAGATTTGTCGCGTTTTATGCGTGATTATCTGGAATTAGGGAATTATTTGGAAAATATTTTCCCTTTTCTCGGAGTTCGCTTCATAGCTATAAATGACCAATATGATAGTTTGACATCTGAACAGAATGGACTGGATATTGATGTTCCCTTTAGAAACCTCCTCAATGATTTCTATGCCAAGGATGTTTCTGAAAAGGTTAAGAGTACGATGAACAGCATGAAACGCTCTGGAAAAAACATGAGTTGGTTGCCACCCTTTGGCTACATCAAGGATCCAGAGGACCGATTCAAGATTATCATTGATGAGGCAGTTGCACCAATTGTTCGACGTATTTTTACCTTGTACCTTGATGGTAATAGTTACCAAAAGATTGCTCGAATCTTGAATAAAGAACAAGTCATTACCCCAGCAGAGAGAAAAATGCAAATCAGTCAGGCACGTTACGAAAAGTCTCTCAGACTAACAAAGGAGCAAGAGAGGAATGTTTGGAGCGTTATAAACGTTTCTCAAATTTTGAAGAATGAAGCCTATAAGGGAACTTATCTCTATAATACTCGAACCTACATAAGGGGGAAGCATGTTTCTCTACCAAAATCAGAGTGGGAACGAATTGAGAATAATCACGAAGCGATTATTTCGGCAGAACTATTTGCACAAGTTACTCAACTAAAGGCTAAGAAGGTTACTCAGAAAAAACACCCTCAGCCTCCGAAAATTCCGAGCATTTTAACAGGACTGATTCGTTGTGAGCATTGTGACCATTCTTTGATTGGTTCATATAACCATCAAGGTTATCAGTATTTTTCCTGTCGCTATTGTAAAGGACAAGGTGAAAAAATGAAGTCCTGCCGAGTAGATAGGATTGAACAATCAATCAAGGAGAAGCTAGGACAAAAGGTGGTTAAGCCCCGTCAAATTGCTTCTAAGACTAGATTGCTTAGAGAAATTGAACGGTTGAAGAAACAAAAACTATCCTTATTCCAAGACTACAAGGATAACCTGATGACCAGAGAAGATTATATTGCTAAGAAAATGCTAATAGACGAAACTGTTAAGAATTTAGAAGAACAGCTAAACGAAGCTAACAAAGTTCAGTTGTTGACTAAGGATAAGTTAACCAAAGAAATAATTAGCATTCACATTGAAAAAGTAGTCGTTGACTGCCTCGGATTTTTTACAGTTATCTATAAATAGTTGATAAAGAGACTTGAATCCTATCAAGTCTCTTTCTTGATAGGTTGTTTTGTGATATAATTAGTCAGAAATCAAGTAAATAAATAGTGTCAGTTACTTGACATAAGAGGGAAAAATGGAAATCGGAGAAAGCATTCACGACTCGGTTATCCGTGAAATCTATGAGGAGACAGGCTTGATCATTGCCAATCCTAAGCTGGTTGGAGTCAAGCATTTCCACACCCGAGACGACAAGACCCGTTACCTGGTTTTTCTCTACCGAACCAATGACTTTACTGGTCAGCTGCGGTCGTCTGAGGAAGGTGAGGTCATCTGGGTCTCCCAGGAGGACATTGCTCAGGGCAAAGTGGATTTGGCAGATTCTATGGATGATTTGTTGCAGTTTTATTTGGAGGAGGAGAGTTCAGAGCTCTTTTATGAGCGGGACGAGGACGGCATTCTCCACCGAACGTTTTTTTAAGGAGGACCCATGCCAGAATGACCTGAAGTGGAAGCAATCAGGCGGGCTAGGAGCGAACGGTTTCAACTGCTCCTAGCCTGTTTTTTACAGGCAAATGTGATAAAATGGAGCTATGAGACAGAAAGATTACCAGCATTTTTACGCCCATTTATTGGCTTTTTTGGAAAAATGGCCGAGCAGTCAGCTTCTTGTTGTTCAGGCCAACACGGCCTTGACCAGAGGCGTTTATGGCCTCTATCCCTTGGTATTACTACGAACAGGTCTGAGACAGGACTGGCCGACTTTCTGGGGCCAGGTCATTTGCCCAGCTCTGGGCTTTGTTTTAGTGTCCTGGCTACGCCAACACCTCAATAAAGCCAGACCCTATGAGGCCTGGGCCATTGAACCCATCATCGAAAAGGATACGGTTGGTCAGTCCTTCCCCAGCCGCCACGTCTTTTCAGCCAGTGTTATCGGCACCGTTGCCTTGGCTAATCAGCCGATTCTAGGTGGCTTGATTTTGCTGGTGGCGGCAGTCCTTGCGGTCTTGCGGGTCCTGGGTGGGGTTCATTACCCCAAGGATGTTGTGGTCGGATTTGCGCTGGGGATTTTACTGGGCCTGCCTGTTTTTTTCTGGTAAAATCTGCTAAAATAGAAGGAGCGAGCTTTTGGCTCTGCTATTTCCTTAAAGAATAGAAAGACGAATCATGAGTATTTTAGAAGTTAAGAATTTGAGCCACGGTTTTGGTGACCGTGCCATTTTTGAGAACGTGTCCTTCCGCCTGCTCAAGGGCGAGCATATCGGTCTTGTCGGGGCCAATGGTGAGGGGAAATCGACCTTCATGTCCATTGTGACGGGCAAGCTCCAGCCAGATGAGGGCAAGGTGGAGTGGTCGCGCTATGTGACGGCGGGTTATTTGGACCAGCATGCGGTGCTGGAAGAGGGCATGACGGTCCGTGATGTCTTGCGGACGGCTTTTGATGAGCTCTTCAAGACCGAGGCTCGGATCAATGACATCTACATGTCTATGGCCGACGAGGGGGCAGATATGGATGCCCTCATGGAAGAAGTGGGCGAGCTCCAGGACCGTCTGGAGAGTCGGGATTTCTATACTTTGGATGCCAAGATTGACGAGGTGGCTCGTGCCCTTGGGGTTATGGACTATGGCATGGATACCGATGTGACAGCCCTGTCTGGTGGTCAGCGGACCAAGGTTCTTCTGGCCAAGTTGCTCTTGGAAAAACCAGACATTTTGCTTCTGGATGAGCCGACCAACTACCTGGATGCCGAGCACATTGACTGGCTCAAACGTTACCTGCAAAACTACGAGAACGCCTTTGTCCTCATTTCCCACGATATTCCGTTTTTGAATGATGTGATTAACATTGTTTACCACGTGGAGAACCAGCTCTTGACCCGCTATTCTGGAAATTACTACCAGTTTGAGGAAGTTCATGCCATGAAACGGGCCCAGTTGGAGGCGGCCTACGAGCGTCAGCAGAAGGAAATTGCGGATCTTCAGGACTTTGTTGCCCGTAACAAGGCTCGGGTGGCCACGCGAAACATGGCCATGTCCCGCCAGAAAAAGCTGGATAAGATGGATATCATCGAGCTCCAAGCTGAGAAACCAAAACCAAGTTTTGACTTCAAGATGGCTCGGACCCCAAGCCGTTTCATCTTCCAAACCACCGATTTGGAAATTGGCTATGACCGTGTTCTGACCAAGGCACCGCTTAATTTGACCTTTGAACGCAACCAGAAGATCGCCATTGTCGGTGCCAACGGTATCGGTAAATCGACGCTTTTGAAGAGCCTTTTGGGCATCATTCCACCGCTGGGTGGCTCGGTTGAGCGGGGCGAATATCTGGAACTTGGCTACTTTGAGCAGGAAGTGGCTGGTGGTAACCGCCAGACCCCACTTGAGGCGGTTTGGGATGCCTTCCCAGCCCTCAACCAAGCGGAAGTACGGGCAACTCTGGCTCGTTGTGGTCTGACCAGCAAGCACATTGAGAGCCAGATTCAGGTCCTCTCAGGTGGTGAGCAGGCCAAGGTCCGTTTCTGCCTCCTCATGAACCGTGAAAACAATGTCCTGATTCTGGACGAGCCAACCAACCACTTGGATGTGGATGCCAAGGATGAACTCAAACGAGCCCTCCAAGCCTACAAGGGCTCCATTCTCATGGTCTGCCACGAACCCGACTTCTACGAAGGCTGGGTCGATGCCGTTTGGGATTTCAATAAGATGGCCTAATTTTAGGAGAAAGCAATGCCAGAACAAGCGATTTTTACCAATCTATGCATGATTCGTGACTGTGAAAAGGTTGTCGTTATGGAGCGACTTAAACAAGACTGGCCTGGAATTGTCTTCCCAGGCGGGGATTGTGTCATAATAATGACAGGTGCTTAAAACGCTGATAAATCAAGGATTTGAGCGTTCTACAATCTGTCATTAAGGAGGATTTCATCACAGTTTATAAAATATTATTGCTTAGGCAAGAACAGTTTAGAGTGTTCTTGCCTTTTTTATTTTAAGAGGAGGAAAATCGTGGAACTTGCAGAATCAACTCGCCTTGGTGTTGTTGGGTATCTCATGCTTTCTATGGGAATAACACTACCAAAAGCGACAGAAATACTGAAAGAATTAGAAATGAGTGGCCTGATTAACGTCAAAACAGGGGGTCAACTAGAAATCAAATTATTGGAGGGCAATCATGAAACGCATTAGTGCCAATCATTATCAGACATCGGAAAGATATTACAAACTTCCAAAGCTCTTGTTTGAGAGTGATCGATACAAGGACATGAAGCTGGAGGTCAAGGTTGCCTATGCCGTTTTGAAAGATCGACTTGAGTTGTCTTTGAGTAGGGGCTGGATAGATGAGCAAGGCTTTATCTACTTGATTTACTCCAACTCAAAATTGATGGAACTTTTAGGCTGTTCAAAGTCAAAACTTTTAACTATTAAGAAATCACTGCGAGACTATGGTTTGATTGAGGAAGTCCAACAGTCATCAAGTGAAAAAGGACGGCTCGCCAATAAGATTTACCTTGGTGAGTTGGAACATGAACCGACCCCCGTCTTAAATTTAGACGGGGGTGGTGTTAAAAAAACACGGGGCCAGTCTCAAAAACAGACGGGCCCCGTCTTAGATTCAGCCACTAGTGAGACTGAAGATAGTGAGACTAATAGGAGTGAGACTGAATTTCTTTCAGAGGACGAGGAGGAGATTGGGCTTACTCGAAAGGTTGAAAAAATGAGCCCTTATGATAAGGACTACATTTGGGGACTGGTTCATGATCAGTTTAGGCGAGAAGGCTTTTCTAGGAACGCTGCTGAATTTGTCATGAGGCACTTTGATGACCGTTACCAGTATGCTTTGGACAACATGAGATTTGCCAGAACGGCAGAGGTTATAGCTGAGTATGTTTTTAATGGGATTCTGGCAGAGTGGAATAAGGAACGCCGACAAGAACAGGAGAGGAGGTGAGAATCATGTGGTGGAAACTTGCACTAGGCATTTTTATTGTGTCAATCATCAGTTTGGTGGTTGAGATTATCAATGCTCCAGAGATGGAGGACCATATCTAACCAAGGCTTTATGAGATGTAAGGTCTTTTTTGATACCCGAAAGGAGAAACAGATGAACTTTTTTGATTGTTTTGCAGGGATTGGCGGCTTTCGCTTAGGAATGGAAAGTCAAGGTCATACCTGCATTGGCTTTTGCGAAATAGATAAATTCGCTAGACGGTCTTATCAGGCCATTCACGACACAGAAGGAGAATTAGAATACCATGACATTACCCAAATCACCGATGATCAACTCAGAAAACTCCGAGGACAAGTGGATGTCCTCTGTGGGGGCTTTCCTTGCCAAGCCTTTTCTCTCGCAGGCAGACGACTGGGATTTGAGGACACTAGAGGCACTCTCTTTTTCGAGCTTGCTCGATGTGCCAAGGAAATTCAACCATCTTATCTATTTTTTGAGAACGTCAAGGGGTTACTCAGTCACGACCAGGGACGGACGTACGCCACAATCCTCAATACGCTGGATGAATTGGGGTATCATGTCGAGTGGCAGGTGCTTAACAGTAAAGATTTCGGCCTTCCCCAAAATCGGGAGCGGGTCTTTATTATCGGACATTCTCGAAAGCGAGGTTTCCGACCAGTATTTCCTCTCCGAGGACAAGGTAGCCCAACTCATCTTGACCGATTAGGTAATGTTAATCCGTCGGGTAGAGGGATGAGTGGAGCGGTTTATCTCTCGACAGGTCTATCTCCAACCTTAACCGTAAATAAGGGAGAGGGTGTTAAGATTGCCATTCCAGTCTTAACACCAGACAGGCTTGATAAACGACAGAATGGCAGACGTTTCAAGGCTAACCAAGACCCCATGTTTACTTTGACGGCTCAAGATAGGCACGGCGTACTGCTTGCCGGGAGATTGCCATCGGCTTTTGACCAAGCTGGACGAGTTTATGATCCAGTAGGCCTGTCCCCAACACTTACAACCATGCAGGGTGGGGATAAGATTCCAAAGCTCTTGCTTCGTCAAGAAGCTCCACACTTAAAAATTCGTGAGGCGACCAAACAAGGTTTTGCCCAAGCAGAGCTGGGCGATTCGGTCAATCTCTCTTATCCTGAATCCCAGACCAAGAGAGGAAGGGTAGGAAAACAAATCGCAAATACCTTAACGACCAGCTCCCAGCAAGGAGTCGTTGTCGCAGCCCTGGAATACCGCAAGGACAAATGGTTTGAGGTGACTGGTTTTCTTGTTGAAGACAAGCTCTATCGTTTGAGAATCCGTAGACTAACCCCAAGAGAATGTTTCCGTCTCCAGGGATTTCCTGATTGGGCTTTCGACAGAGCAGAGGCGGTTTCAAGTAAGAGTCAGCTCTATAAGCAGGCAGGAAATAGTGTATCAGTTCCTGTCATTGCGACTATTGCCAAATACCTAAAAGAATTGGAGGAGTGCCATGAAACAACTAACAAGCCGTAGTATTTTATCTTGTGATGAACTGGAAGTAGAAATTCATCATGCTGAACTGGAACAAGTGATTGAAGCTATTTTCAATCTTGATGATTGGACTTGTGACGTAGAGACACGTTACCTAG
This sequence comes from Streptococcus sp. ZY171113, assembly GCF_057748235.1. NCBI lineage: Bacteria > Bacillati > Bacillota > Bacilli > Lactobacillales > Streptococcaceae > Streptococcus > Streptococcus sp. ZY171113. Next base: position 1,323,537 of record NZ_CM173243.1, on the reverse strand, counting down.
ATGACTACCACAAACTGAAAAATCAACCAGTTGAGTTGTCAACGACCCTTCATGAGGTTTTTAATCTCGTGCAGACACGAGATATAAAAAATGGTGTGGATGCCCTTCTGACAGATGAAGGAGACTTGGCTTTTATCGCCTATGGGCAAGGCTATTCCTACAAAGGAAAACATGACATCATTAAGGAACAGGTCTTGGTTAAGGCCTTTGACCAAGAGGGGAAACCAGTTGATTTTAGCCCTGTTTTATCCAGATTACATCAGCCAGATTTAGAATACAAGAAGGAGGCTACATTATGAAACTGTTTCTGAGTACAAACCAAGCTCGTAATCGGCAGGTTATTGAAACCTTAGAACGCTATGGACTGACCTACGACTGCGTCACTTGTGACCAGATTGACCGTTGCCATCTTTTGGAGTTAATGACCTCTGCCACGGATTGTTTTGAGTTCTTATCACCTCATCTCCTTTCCCTAAAGCGTCAAGAGGAGATGAGGTTCAATGAGTTGGTTCACTTGGTGTTAAGAAAACCTAGTAGAAACCTTCGCTTGCCCCTTATCCTTGCTAAGGGACAAATCTACCCTGATGTCAGCCAAGAGGAATTGAGAACCTTCCTCCCTCGAAACCTAAAGCTCTTGTCCCGGGATTTGGTCTTGCCCCTACTGAGGGTTTAGGAGGACGGTTATGGCTGAATTGTTTTGGGAGAATGTGGCCATACTTTTGGCTGAAAAAGAGATGACTTGGGCAGATCTAACCCGAAAAATGTTTGTGGGAACCTACAAATACCCCAGCGAGTTTAACCGCCTTTACCAGAAAATCAGGCACTATAAGTCCGCTGGTCAAATGCCTCAAACCAAGTGGGTGGAAAAGATTGTAGCGGTACTGGAGGTGGACTATGAAGACCTTTTCTGTCGTTAGGTATGGTGCCTTACTAGCACTTTTCCTTTACCAATACCTCAATGCCGCAATCGTATCAGCCTATGTGATGAGAGTGATTGGGTTAATGGGTGTAACTGTCTTTCAACTAGCTTATCTAGGTAGCTTAATCATCCTAGTTTATCGAAAAAAACAGGAGGTAACACCAAGGTCAAAATCCTTGAAATGGTTGGGAACAGGATTTTTAGTTCTGTTACTGGTGTCCTACCTAGTTTCTTTGATAAGTGCCGTTTCTTCAAGCAACCAAGAAGCCTTACTGCAAGTGTTTGAACAGCTTCCTGTTCTCATCATTGTCCTATTTTTAATCAATGCCAGTATGGTAGAGGAATTGGTTTATCGAGGGTTATTGTGGGAGGTTCTGCCTGGACGGGTCTCAAAAGTTGTGGTGACTTCAATGGCTTTTTCTTTGGCTCATCAACCCGATAGTTTTACCAGTTTTATCCTCTACGCCTCAATGGGGTTGGTGCTTGGCACAGTCAGGCATCAGGCAAGTCTAAAAATGGCGATAGGTCTTCATACGCTTTGGAATATCTTTGTTTTGGGTCTAACTCAGTTGGTGTGATAAAACTATCAACTCATCTAAGCTAGGATAGGGACAGAATAAGAAGCGAAAGGAGGATAAGATGTCTAGTGAACAACAGGAACGCCAGGCCTTTAGCTACCTTGAACGGACAAGCCTGTTAACGATTAGAGGCCTAATGCGACTGCTAGAGTGGTCTGCTAGACAGGCTCAACGTCAAGAGACAGCCTACAAGATTGGTCCGCAGACCTTGGCGGAATTGGTCAAAACACCCTTTTCGATTGATACGATACAGGTGACTTCAGACCTACTTGATAAACCCATAGACCTTGAAAAGTTGAAGGAGCTCCTTAATCGTGAGGACCTTCCTTTAGCTTTAGCTTGGCAGGAGGACTACCTCTATTTTTACACCAAGGACCGGTCGCTCCTGGACCAGCACCTGGACAAGCTTATGAAGGAGCTGACCAGCGATCCAGAAAAGCTAAAAGGTCTGGTGAGTGATAAAACCCTTGATGAAGAAATCGCTCTGGCCAAAGCCCAAGTGCCATTGGTAGAACCATCAGCCGTCAAGGTGAAGGAGGTGGAACTGCCATGACAAACCGTCCCAAACAGATTGTCTTTGCTATGTTAGGGCTAGCTCTGGGCTATGTCTGTCACCGCATGAGCCTGCTCTATGATCAGCTGACCAATTTACCAGTAGTTGAGCGTTGGGCATACCTTGTCATGAATGGGCAAGAAGAGCTGATAAAGAACCCCGTGAACCTTTCTTTTACAGCTAGGTCAAGTCTATGGTTCTTGCTTGGACTGGTAAGTAGCTGGCTAATCTATCTTTATGCCTCAACGGGAGCCAAGGTTTACCGTGAAGGAGAAGAGTATGGCTCAGCCAGGTTTGGCAGGTCTAGGGAACTGAAGCCCTTTGCCAGTAAAAACCCTTTTATGGACATGATTCTTGGGAGAGGCCTACGGGTAACCCTACTTGAGAAGAAATCACCCAGGTATGACCGAAACAAGAACTTGGTTGTTATTGGTGGGTCAGGGAGTGGTAAGACCTTTCGGTTTGTGAAACCCAATCTGATTCAGGCTAACTGCTCTAATATTGTCGTTGACCCAAAAGACCATTTGCCACAAAAGACGGGCAAGTTCTTTCTAAAAGCGGGCTACCAAATTAAGATTTTGGACCTGGTAAACCTGACCAACTCAGACGGCTTCAACCCTTTTCGATACCTGGACAATGAGAATGATTTGAACAGAATGCTGACGGTGTATTTTAACAATACCCGTGGGTCTGGTTCTCGTAGTGACCCTTTTTGGGACGAGGCTTCAATGACCTTGGTCAGGGCTCTTGCCTCTTACCTAGTGGATTTTTATAACCCACCTAAGACTAGAGAAGAGCTGATAGAAGAAAGCAGGTTGTCTCAGGCAGAGCGGGACCGCCTCTACCTCCAAGAGAAACAGGACTTGGCGGCAAGGCGGCGACGCGGTCGCTACCCGTCGTTTCCTGAGATTTCAAAGCTCATCAAGCTCCTAGCTAAATCTGACCAGGCTGAGAAAAGTGTTCTAGAGGTCATGTTTGAGCGTTACGCTAAAAAGTACGGCACAGAGAATTTTACCATGCGAAATTGGGCTGACTTTCAGAACTATAAGGATAAGACCCTTGATAGTGTGATTGCCGTAACCACCGCCAAGTTTGCCCTCTTTAACATTCAATCGGTCATTGACTTGACCAAAATTGACACCTTAGAGATGAAAACCTGGGGGACCCAAAAGACCATGGTTTATTTGGTGATTCCTGACAATGATTCTACCTTCAGGTTTTTATCGGCACTTTTTTTCTCAACGGTCTTTTCCACCTTAACCCGTCAGGCTGACGTGGACTTTAAGGGAAAACTGCCTATTCATGTGAGGAGCTACTTAGACGAGTTTGCCAATGTCGGTGAAATTCCTGATTTTGCGGAGTTGACATCAACGGTCCGCTCTCGAAACATCAGTCTTGTGCCGATTCTTCAAAATATCGCCCAACTACAGGGTAACTACAAGGAAAAAGAGGCCTGGAAAACCATTCTAGGTAACTGTGACAGCCTGCTCTACTTGGGTGGGAACGATGAAGAAACCTTTAAGTTCATGAGTGGCCTTCTTGGCAAACAAACCATTGACGTCAGAACCACTAGCCGTTCTTTTGGACAAACGGGTTCAGGCTCTCTGTCTCATCAGAAAATTGCTCGTGACCTCATGACACCTGATGAAGTCGGTCGAATGAGCCGTGACGAATGCCTGGTCCGCATTGCCAATATGCCAGTCTTTAAGGGCAAGAAATTTGACCCAACCCAACACCCCAACTGGAAGTTCCTAGCTAACCAGGAGGAAGATGAGTGGTGGTGGGACCTTGAGGGGTTCCCCAACCAACCAGAACAACTAGATTTGACCGGACACCATATCAGAGACCTTAGTCTGGAAACTGATTTGATGAGGTCAGCTTAACTTAATCAATAGAAAAGAGGATATTTCATGTTAAAACAACTCAACGGATTTTACTATGGGGTTGATGCCAGCTCCATGTTTTCTCAGGGCATGGCCTTGCTTCAAAAAGGGCTGATTGCGGTCGGAGCCTTTCTTGTCGTCATGGGCATTATCAACCTCTCAACCAACATTAAGGACGGTGGTCCTGGTGTGCGTAACGCTATCCTAGAAATTGTCGGTGGCGTTATGGTTGGTGCTGCTGGGGCCTTTGTGACCCAGATTACTATTTAAGTAGAGGAGAAGAGAAGATGTGATGAAGGAACTACTTTTACCCCACCTGGTCTTTCTGACGTCTGAGAAGGTGAATTCAGATAGTCTCTTTGAAGGCTTTTCGGTGGACCTAGAATCAACGGCGGACTTGGTCAAGTCCTTGGCCGAGTATAACCCCACGGTCTGGTCTTACATGACTGCTATCACTAAGAACATCATGCAACCCATTGGTGTTGCGATTCTAGCGGTGGTGATGATTCTAGAATTTAATAAGATGGCTAAGAAAATCGCCAATTCAGGCGGGGCCATGACCTTTGAATCCATTGCCCCGATGATTGTCAGTTACATCATGGTTGGGGTAGTGATGGCCAATACTACGGTAATTGTTGAGGCTATACTTGGTCTAGCTTCTCATGCTCTCACCCAAATTGCCAGCCTCGTTTCTGAAGGGGGAGCCACCTATGACACCCTGTCAGGCCTAAAAGGGTCAGGTGTGGTTGGTAAGATGATTATTGCCTTCTTTGCGCTCCTGATTTGGTTAGTCAGAATGGTGAGTGCCGCGATGGTGAATCTGATGGTGACCATTCGCTTTATCCAACTCTACCTCATGGTGCCATTTGCCCCTCTTACCCTTCCAACCTTTTTGAGTGATGACTGGCGAGGTGTCGGTATTGGCTACCTTAAGAACATTATGGTTTATGGTATTCAGGGGATTATGATTTTCTTGATTGTCTCCCTGAGCCCGCTCTTTGAATCAGCTGGTAAGATTGCTGTTTCAAGTGGAGCAGGGTCTGGACAAGCCTTAGCGATCATGTTTGGTGGTCTTATTCAAGCCATCTTACTGATCATTGCCTTGGTTGGGTCACAGCGGACAGCTAGAAGTATCTTAGGCATGTAAGACGTGAATGCGACCATAACATTAACTAACGGAGTAGGTCACCTGCTCCGTTTTTATGAATCGAATACGGGCTACGGACGGTGTCAAAAAGAAAAATTTTCCTAGAGTCGCAAGACTCGTCGGCCAATTTCCTATTTTGACGGTGTCCGCTTAACGCCCTTTATATCTTAGTTAAGGAGGATTTTTATGAACACTCGTGTCTTTAAGGACATTTCAAAATACCAACACAGGGCCTGGCTAGGTTTTACAACGAGGCAAGTCATTTTTGTCTTTCCTGCCCTCGTGTTGACTGTTTTAGTACTGGGTTTGAACCTGGTTTATTGGCAGTTTGGGGACTGGTTTGTCTATGGTTTTACCTTGACCGTCACGCTGCCCCTCTTACTTTTTGGGGTCTATCGTCCAAACGATTTGGCCTTTGAACATTATTTGACTTATCGCTTACGGTTTGCCTTAACCGTGCCAATCAGAACATTACACCAAAAGGAGAAAAGAACCCATGTCCCTTCTAAAAAAACCTTGGACGAAACCTCAAACAAAGCCTTCAAATAAGGACAAGAAAAAAGCTCTGAGAGATGAGCTCTTGCCAACTACTGTTAATACCATTGCCTACCAGGGCCTTTTTGAAAATGGCCTTATGCAAGTCACCCCAGATGATTACTCGCAGTCCTACCTCTTAGGTGATGTCAATTATCAGACAGTTGGGCTTGATGATAAAGCGGCGATTGTTGATAAGTATTCAGACCTAATCAATGCACTAGATGACCGGACCCAATTTCAACTGACCCTCTTTAATCGTAAGATTAACCTTGAAAAATTCCGCCAAGGTGTCCTATATGCCTTAAAAGGGGATGGCTACGACCACTACCGAGAAGAACTCAATCAGACCATGAACCAGAACCTGGAGGCAGGGGAGAACAACTTTACCGCCATTAAACTCTTGACCTTTGGTAAGGCGGAGAAATCGCCCAAGTTAGCCCATCGCAGCCTCTCACAATTAGGGGAGTATGTCAGAAGTGGATTCTCAGAGATTGATGCCAGTTTTAATCTCTTAGAGGGGGCTGAACGGGTCAATCTCTTGGCGGATATGCTTAGAGGTGATGACCACCTGACCTTCTCCTATGATGAGATGACCCCCTCTGGTCTATCGACCAAACACTTTATTGCCCCTCAAAGCATGAATTTCAAGCATAAGGACTATATCGGAGTGGATGACCGATTCCTCCAAATTGTCTATGTCAGGGATTATGGAACCGAGTTAGGGGATGGCTTTATTCGGGACCTCATGCAGGCAGACCGTGAGTTGATCATCAGTTTACACGCCAAAGGTGCGACCAAGTCAGAGGCTGTCACCAAGGTCAGAACCAAGAAAACCCTCATGGAATCCCAAAAGATTGGGGAACAACAAAAAATGGCTCGGTCTGGTATTTACCTGGACAAGGTTGGCCATGTCTTGGAGACGACTATTGATGAGGCAGACGACCTCCTAAAGACCATGAATCAGACCGGGGACAAACTCTTTGAAACAGTCTTTTTGATTGGCCTCTGGGCGGAGAGCCCTGACCAACTCAAGGAAGCTCTTGATGACATGAAACAAATTGCAGGTTCACATGACTTGATTATTGATACCTTGCCTTATATGCAGGAGGTAGCCTTTAATACCCTTTTGCCACTAGGGAAAAATTTCTTAAAAGGTGTCTCACGGAGCCTTTTAACCTCAAATATTGCCGTTCAGTCCCCTTGGACTTCTGTGGATTTACAGGATAGGGGTGGGAAGTATTATGGCTTGAATCAGATTTCAAACAATATCATCACCATTGACAGAAAGACCCTTAATACACCGTCTGGCTTAATCCTTGGGACATCAGGGTCTGGTAAGGGCATGGCAACCAAGCATGAGATTCTGACCACCAAACTTAAAGAGGGGGACCTCAACACCGAAATCATCGTGGTGGACCCAGAGAACGAGTATAGCCTCATTGGCCAAGCCTTTGGTGGCGAAACCATTGTCATTGCCCCTGACAGTCAGACCTATCTGAATGTGCTTGATTTATCCAGCCATGGCTTTGATGATGATCCGGTAAAACTCAAATCTGAATTCCTGTTGTCATGGATTGGTAAACTTCTTGACCGACCTATTGATGGTCGGGAGAAGTCAATCATCGACCGTGTTACCCGTTTGACTTACCAACATTTCCAAGAGCCGACCTTGGAAGAATGGGTATTTGTCTTGGCTTATCAGCCCGAACAAGAGGCTAAGAATTTAGCCCTTGATATGGAGTTGTATGTCAAAGGCTCCTTGGATATGTTCGCCCATCGGACCAATAGTGCTCCAGATAGTAACTTTGTGGTCTATAACGTTAAAAAATTGGGAGAGGCTCTAAAACCCATTGCCCTCATGGTTGTCTTTGAACAAATCTGGAATCGGGTGGTAAAAAACCAGCAATTGGGTAAGACCACCTGGATTTATTTTGATGAAATGCAGCTCTTGTTGCTGGACCAGTATGCGTCAAATTTCTTCTTCAAATTGTGGAGCCGTGTGCGTAAGTATGGGGCTATCCCAACAGGCATTACACAAAACGTAGAGACCTTGCTTTTGGATGCTAATGGCAGACGGATTCTAGCCAATAGTGAGTTCATGATTCTTCTCAAACAAGCCAAGAATGACCGAGAAGAATTGGTCCATCTCCTTGGCCTTTCCAAGGAGTTAGAGAAGTATCTGGTCAATCCAGAGCGAGGGGCAGGTCTCATTAAGGCAGGTCATACCGTAGTGCCCTTCAAGAACCGGATTCCAAGCAACACCCAGCTCTTTGACCTCATGAGCACCGACCCTGATAAGATGGCTGGTTCTAAAGGAGGCGGTTGATGTGGTAGTGAGCAAGAAAGAATTGAAGCGAGCACGCAAGGAGAAGAAAACAAACCTAAAGGCTGGTCGTAAGACCTATCGGCTCAAACGGCAAGAGGCTAAGCGTGAACTGAAAAAGGTAAGCAGTAGACGGGCGGTCCTCCTCAGCCATTTCCCAAAGCTCAAAAGGGTGGCGGCAACTCCCCATCAGTTCTCTTATCAGGAGGCAATCCAGAAAGCTAAGTCAGAGTGGTCAGACCACCAAAGGGAGACACAAGATCAGTTTGAGGACGTTCTATCAGCGGCTAACCCCTATGACCTAACCTCAAAAGAGTTAAGGGAGCAGCGTCTCCCTCAAGCAAAGAGAAGGCACAAACAGGCTCGCAGGCACCTCAAAATAGTGACAGAGCAAAGAAAAAAAGATGTTAAGACGACATCAGCACAAGGAGAAACTCGCTCTAAGGTTGGCAGATTTTTCTATCAGAAAGACAAGTCCCTAGACCAGCTACAAGCAGAAAAAGAAGTATTTCAAGCTAGGGAGGAGTATCAGACACTTAAACGGGCTAAGGCCTCTAAGGCACCAAGTAAACTCCCCAAGTACCTGGGGCATTTGTTGGTTCAAGATAGCCTACAGCTACTAGCTCAAGATGAAGACCTGGCTGGAGCCAAAGACCTGATTGACACCAGTTATCAGGTCAGGCGATACGGTAAAGTGACGATGCAATCAGGTAAGGTTCTGATGAAAACAGGTCAGGCTAGTCATCGGTTTGTCATCAGGCGGCTAGGAAACACCAGGCAACGGTATAGAAACCTGAGAGCAGGAAAGGGATGGATCTTAGACAAGAAGAACCAAGACCATATAAGTCGCTTCAAAAAACAGGCTGTTCGCCGAGCCCATAGCCTAAAAGCGAGGGTTAAGATGGTAAAGACAGTTGTTTCAAGTCTGACTAAGGCTGTCATTACCGTGGTGTCAAATCCGATGATCTGGTTTGTTTCAGGCATTCTGGGTTTCCTCTTGTTGATGATGGCATTCTTTTTAGGGTTTGCCAGTCAGAGCCTTATCCAACAGGATGAGTTTGAATTGACCAAGGCCTATACCCACATGACTTGGGAAGATGCCACGCATACCAAGACCAATGACAAGGGGATTACCTATTACACGAAAGTGGATGAAGTCATGGCTTATATGAATGTCCAGTTTCAAGATTATACCTTATCCTCACCCGTTGGAGGTTTGGTGCCAATCAATGATTTGGGCCGGGGGCCGACGGAATCAGGCACGAGCCTAACGGTTAAGGATTACCTCTCAAACTTGTGGGAGGACTTAAATGGTGGCTCTAGCCTAAAAGATATGTCAGACCTGATTGACCATCCTCCCTACAAATTATCTGAGGAACAGAAAGAGGACCTAAAGGAATTATCAGAAGATGGCATTTATGCCAGTTTACAGGAATTAGACAACCCTTTTGAGGGCCAATCAGAAGACGATAGTCTTTCCATGTCCTACCGCTATGGCTATTACCATTTGGACGGTCAACCTACTTTACAGGACTTTATCATTCTTGAGGCTCCAAGTGAGCAAGTGATTGCGGCTCCTCTAGACGGGACAGTTGAAGTTGATGGTGCTGATGTGATAATTGAAACAGGTAATAAAGCCAGTCAGGTCAAGCTACGGCTTTATGGCATTCACACGGGGAGATTGGCAACTGGGCAGAAGGTATCCGCGGGTGATATTATTGGCCAGACCAAGGACGGTTCAGGTCTAAAAGTCTCCTATCAAAAATATGACCCTGATGAGAAGTCCTTAGTGTCGGTCAATCCAGCCTTCTATTTTCCAAAAGTTGTCCAACTTCAGACAACCATTTTACCTCATATCGGTCAATTTGGAGGTGATGAATTTGAACGTGCCAAGGCCATTTATACTTACCTGAAAGCTAAGGGGGCAACCAATCAAGCAATCGCAGCGATTTTAGGCAACTGGTCAGTTGAATCAGGAATCAACCCCAAACGAGCAGAAGGAGACTATCTTTCCCCACCAGTTGGTGCAACAGAAACCTCTTGGGACGACCCTGCTTGGTTATCACTTGGTGGGCCTGCAATTTACAATGGTGGCTACCCGAACATTATTCACCGCGGCCTTGGTTTAGGGCAATGGACGGATACAGCAGATGGCTCTCGCAGACATACCCTCTTGTTAGAGTATGCCAAGGCAAAAGGAAAACCCTGGTATGATTTAGAGCTCCAGCTAGACTTTATGCTTCATGGGGATAATCCCTACTACACCAATTGGTTAAAAGGCTTCTTTGGCCAATCTGGTAGCCCAGCTAGTTTGGCTCAAGCCTTCCTCATCTATTGGGAGGGCAATAGTGGTGATAAACTAATCGAGCGTCAAACCCGTGCAACAGAGTGGCATTATCAGATTGAAAAAGGCTTTAGCCAACCAAATGGGGGGACAGCTCAGAGTGATCCAGCTGCCCTTGAAGCAGTCAAAGGAGACCTTTATGAGAACTCAATCCCAGGTGGTGGTGACGGTATGGGTTATGCTTTTGGTCAATGTACCTGGGGTGTCGCAGCTCGAATCAACCAACTTGGCCTTAAACTCAAAGGCAGAAACGGTGAGAAAATTTCTATTACCTCTGTCATGGGGAATGGACAAGATTGGGTCAGGTCAGCGGCAGCTCTTGGTGGAGAAACAGGTTCAACCCCTCGTGCGGGGGCAATTATTTCCTTTGCGGGTGGCAGTCACGGCACACTTGCCGAGTATGGCCATGTTTCTTTTGTGGAAAAGGTTTATCCAGACGGGTGTTTCCTCATTTCAGAGACTAATATTAATGGCAACCCAAACTACACCTTTCGCAAGATTAGTGGACCGGACGCAGCCATGAGTTTTGCTTATACGGTGAAGTAGAAATTTTCTATGTTTCACTTGACAATTTATCAAGTTTAATTTAGAATATAGTTACAAGCACTCCTCATTGCTCCCTGTTTCATAGCAATAGGAGTCATTTTTTTATAGAAAGTTTGTTATGGAAATCAAAGAATCTGGTGTTCGTTTAGCAAAAGATGATCAAGCAGAAATGAAAGAGTTTTATTCGTTGGATAATTTAGTCTCGTATCTGACTACCAAACTTGGTATGGATGATAACGAACTTGAATTTGCGAGAGAGTTTTTACGCTGTAATAACTATTATTCATTTTCTATCTATGTGAAGCAGGTTCCTAAAGAAATTGAAACATGGAAATTTTTTGCGGCAGTAACACTCTATGATTTTAATGCCTGGTTATCTAATACACTCTTTCATTTTTCAGGAAAGCTGGAACAATTCATTAAGGCTACTTTTATCGAGGCTTTATGTAACAAGTATGATGGTGACTTTCAGAAAGGTGAATGTTACCTTGATCCTGAGATATATGAATCTGAAGCCTTGTATCAAGAGTTTATTGCTATAATCGAGAAACATTTATCAGAGAATCAAAGTCTTGCTATCAAACACCATTTGATGAACCGTAATGGAAAATTTCCAATTTGGGTTCTGTTTCAAGAAATGACCTTTGGTGAAACAACTCGTTTTATTAGCTCTCTTAAACAAGAATATAGAGAGTGGTGGATTTCTGAAACATTTCTCTCTTCAGATGTTGTGAATGCCAAGATACACGGTCAAGAAATACAGAGTAAACTTTTTGGTTGGGTGTCTGCTACATGGCATATTAGAAATAGAACAGCCCATCATTTACGTCTCTATGGCCAAAACTTTACAGTCGCAAGTCCAAGTTTCTTTTCAGATGATTTGAGAAGAATTAACAAGAATGCAACGACTAAGAAACTAAAAACCCATAATAAAGATTTATTTGCCTACTTACTTGCAATGAAGAATTTGGTGCAACACCACTCACCGTCATTTCAAAAGGAGTGGAACAATTTTTTAGGTGCTCTTGATTCAAAATTTAAAGAGCATGTTCTCGTTATTCAACCAAGTAAAATAGGTTTTCCAAATAATTGGAAGGATATTTTGTTTATCTAATTGAATTACCTCTAGCCCGTAGCTTTATGCTGCGGGCTTTTTTGTCGTGATAAAAAAGTCAAGCTAGTCCTGTTATGATGAGACCATTCTAAGAAAAAAGGAGACTATCATGACATTACCAATTCATGTCAAGCCAATTGTTACCCAAGAAAAGGGTGAGAAACACGTTTTTCGTAAAAGTAAGAAGTACCGTACCTTGTGTTCGGTTGCTTTGGGAACCGTAGCGACCGCAATCATCGCTTTAGGTGGTCCTTTGGTCAAGGCAGATGAACTGACCGCTTCCACAACACCAGAAGTGGTTCTAACAGATAATCCTGCAACCAATCTACCAGAAGCCAAACCAGAAGACACCTCTGGCCATCAGTCTAGCCTTGCGGAGACAGGCCAAGCTCAGGGTGTTATGCCAGTCACTATTGACCAATCCTCGCTGGAACAAGCGGTATCAGTTGCCCAAGCAGAAGGCGTGACAGTTGTTGAAGAAGTGGCTTTAGACTTAGGGACAACCACGAGTTCAGAGGCTACGACTGAAGCTCTCCAGCTTGCCACAACTGACCAGGCCAAACAGGTGGAAACCATTCAGAATGTTACTAGCCAATACCGTGAGGATAAGGCCGAACATCTTAAAGAAACAAACCGAATCAATGGAGAAAATGAGGCATTGAAATCCGCTCATGCAGGGGCGGAAAAATCAGCAAATGACCTCAATCAGTCGGTGGATGAAAAAGAAGCGGACCTAAACAAACGGTTTAATGATGTGGACCTTAAGGTAACAGAAAAGAAGGTATCATCAGGAGATGGGACTTCACCCGTGGCTTATCTGGATTATGTGTCATCTGTTACGGACCTAGACCGCCAAAACCGATCGTCTATTGATGGTTATATCGTTAAAAAAATTGAAGCAGATAAACAACTTGCCCAAAATAAGCAAATTGAAGCAGACAATGCAGCTGGACTTGCTAAGGCGGAGGCAGAAAACGCAGCTATCGCTAAGCGAAACCAAGAAGGGCAGGCAGCTATTGATGAAGAAAACCGTCGTGGTCAAGCAGCGGTAGATGCTTCTAATCGGGATAAAGAAAAGCAAGCAAGTGACCGTCAAGCTGAGATTGCAGCCATTACAGCACGCAATAAAGCCAAGGAAGACCAAGTTGCTGCACAAAATCGGGATATTGAAGCCTATAACCTTGCCGAGCGAGCCCGCTATGAGCGAGAACTGGCCGAGATTCAACGTGGTGAGGAGGGCTATATTTCTGAAGCACTTGCACAAGCACTCAATCTGAACTCAGGTGAACCCCAGGCAAGGCATTCAGCTGTCACTCGTCAACCAGATAGCACCATTCCAACTGGAGACCCAATGTTGGGAGGTTATAGCAATATCCTTGATTCAACAGGCTTCTTTGTCTATGACCAGTTCCAGACGGGTGAAACCTTGCGGTTTACCTATCAAAATCTTCAAAACGCTAGCTTTGCAGGAAAGAAAATCACAGGTGTCCAATATGACATCACCAATTTAGTCTCACCAACGGGGACTAATAGTGTTCGCTTGGTTGTTCCCAATGACCCAACAGAAGGCTTTATCGCCTATCGTGGTGATGGGACAGGAGACTGGCGGACAGACCGCATGGAATTTGAAGTTGCAGCTACCTACACCCTATCTGATGGTAGCCGAGTGACCTTTTCTAAGGACCAACCAGGGGTGTTTACCCACTCGTCTCTCAACCATAACAACATTGGTTTGGAGTATGTTAAGGACACGTCAGGTAAGTTCGTAACCATTAACGGTTCTACTATTCAAGTTACTAATGAGGGCTTGGCACGGTCTTTAGGGTCAAATCGAGCCCATGAGATTGGAACACCTGAAGAGTGGGACACCACTTCCAGCCGCTATGCCTACAAGGGGGCAATCGTCTCTACTGTTACCTCTGGTAATACCTACCGAGTGACTTTTGGACAAGGGGATATGCCAACCCAAGTTGGGGGTAAAACCTATTGGTTTGCCCTAAATACTCTACCCGTAGCTCGAACAGTAACCCCTTATACTCCTAAAACACCAGTTAAGGTGAATTTGGAGCCTCTTCCTGATCCGATTAAGGTGACACCTGATGTCTTTACACCTAAGACATTTACACCAGAACCAGAGGTTAGCTTTACCCCTAAACCAACGACACCAGTAGAACAACCTAAGTTAACTCTTGTTAAGGTAACTCCACCGACTAAGCCAGTTTATGAAAAACTGCCAGAACCACCAGCTGTTCCTAGCGTGTCTTATCACGGTTACCGCCTGGGCACAACATCAATGATCCATAAGGAAGTGACCAATAGTGATAAGCAATCGATTGATAAGCACCAGGTGGCTAAGAGTTCACCAGTCAACTACCCTTTGGTGGTTGATGACTTATCTCCTAATCGTGTGACAACGACAAGTTTGGTCTTTGAGGACAATCTTCCAAGAGGCTATGTCCTTGATGAGGGCCTGACTGCTACGAATAATAGCTCCTATGAGGTGGCATATGATTCGACCAAACATGTGGTCCGTCTTAGTGCCAAGGATAGCCTCTTGGCTGAGGTAAATAAGAACTTGTCTCAATCTTATCACCTGACTGCTCCTGTACTCTATGGTACGGTGGTCAATGATGGTGCAACCTATATCAATACCTACAAGCTCCATATCAACCAAGGGACACCTACAGCCTATACTGTAACGTCAAATCCCGTTACGGTATCAACACCGGGTGATGGGACGACAACCACGCTGATCCGACCTGACAAGGCAAACAAGAATAGTGATGGGGCCATCATCAATGGCAAGGTTGTTCTAGCTGGTACGGTCAATCACTATACCTTGACCTGGGACTTGGACCAATACAAGGGAGATAAGTCTTCTCAGGAGACGATTGCTAAGGGGTTCTTCCTGTTGGACGATTTCCCTGAAGAAGCCCTCACAACGGATGACAAGGCAGTAGTGGTGACGGATTTGACGGGTCAGGTTTTGACAGGCTTTGCTGCAAGCACCTATACCGATATTTCACAAGCTCCAAAGTCCCTTCAAGACCAGTTGGCCAATGCCAAGATTAGTCCTAAAGGAGCCTTCCAAGTCATTGTCCCAGAGGATAATCAAGCCTTTTATGACAATTATGTCCAAGCTGGTACAAGTCTTCTAGTGACCAGTCCGATGACCGTTCGAGCGGACTTGACTGGTAAGAATGTTTCCTATACCAATAAGGCCTATCAGATTGATTTTGGCAATGGTTATGCGACTAAGGAAGTGACCAATACCTTGGTGACCCCTGAGCCTGTCAAGAAAAATCTGAACGCAGATAAGGTCGATATTAACGGTCAAGCCATGTTAGTTGGTTCAACCAATTTCTACACCCTGTCTTGGGATTTGGACCAGTACAAGGGCATTGAAGCAACCAAGGAGGCAATCGCCAAAGGGTTTTACTTTGTGGACGATTATCCAGAAGAAGCTCTGGATATTGATACCGCAGCGGTTCAAGTGGTAACGACCTCAGGCAAGGTTGTTTCAGACCTCTTGGTTGAGACTTACTCTAGTCTTGACCAAGCTCCAGAAGCATTGCGACTGGCCTTGTCTGCTAAACAGCTTCGTCCGACTGGTGCTTTCCAAGTCTTTCGTCCCAAAGATAACCAAGTTTTCTATGACACCTATGTCAAGACTGGTCAATCCTTGACCATTATTGACCCGATGACGGTCAAATCCAGTCTTTACAATTCAGGTCAGACCTATACCAACAAGGCTTACCAGGTTGATTTTGGCCAGGCTTATGAGACGGAGGAAGTCTCCAACTTTATCCCGATTGTCACTCCGAAAAAGTCTAACACCAATGATAAAGGCGTTACCATTGATGGCAAGTCTGTCCTTCCAGGAACGGTCAACTACTATAAGGTTGTCATGGATTATAGTGCCTACAAAGGCATGGCAGTCACCAAAGACCAAATTGCCAAGGGCTTTTACATGGTGGACGACTATCCAGAGGAAGCTTTGGACTTGAACCTAGATGGTATTCAGATGGTTGATAGTAATGGTGAGCTTGTCAAAGGTCTAACGGTTAAGGCTTATACCTCTCTTACCGAAGCCCCACAAGCTGTTCAGGAGGCCATGGCTTCAAAAGGTTTTAAGCCAAATGGAGCTATCCAAGTCTTTTCGGCAGATGATCCAGCTAGCTTTTATGAGACCTATGTCAAGAACGGTCTGACCATTTTGGTGACCAACCCCATGACCATTAAGGCTGATTTCCATAAAGAGGGTGGGGAGTACACAAACACCGCTTATCAACTGGATTTTGGATTGGCCTATGTGACCGAGACGGTGGTCAATAACGTGCCTAAACTTGACCCTAAAAAAGATGTGGTTATTGATTTGACCAATAAAGACCAGAGCCTTGACGGCAAGGAAGTTGCTTTGGGCCAAGTCTTTAATTACCGCTTAACAGGTGCCCTTATTCCAGCCGATCGAGCAACGGCTCTGACGGATTATAGTTTTTCAGATGACTATGATGAAGCTCATGACCAGTATGATGGGGTCTATAAGGCTTTTGTGACAGTCGATGTGACCTTGACAGATGGAACTATCCTAAAAGCTGGAACCGAAGTGACACGTCACACACTTCAAACGGTTGATACCCAGTCTGGGCAGGTTGCCATTCATTTTGACCAAGGGTTCTTGACCTCTATTTCAGACCAATCCACTTTCCAGGCGGATGTTTACCTTCAGGTGAAACGGATTGCGGCAGGTGAGGTCGAAAACACCTTTGTGCATACGGTCAATGGTGTGGCCATTAGCTCCAATACCGTCCGAACCACAACACCTGAACCAGTTAAACCACCAAGTGTGACACCACCTAAACAGGATGTTCCTACCCCACCAGTACAAACGCCACCAACTCCTCAGGTACCAGGGCCACGTTTGCCCGAAACTGGTGAAGCTTCTTCCTTGTTTGGCTTGATTGGTGGTGGCCTCATGCTTGGCTTAGCTTATGGGCTTTCTCGCAAGAAAAATCAGTTAGAAAGTGAGGCATAACATGCCTAGACAAACCATTTATACTCAAGATAGTGACCTGGATGGTCTGACAGATGCTCAAGAAATGGCTCTTGGGACTAATCCATTGAACCCTGATTCAGATGGTGATGGTCAAGCTGACTTGGTGGAAATATTATCAGGACGCCAAGCCACGGTTGATGAGATGAGGCAAGTGTTGCAGGCTTTTATGAAGCAGAGTTACGAGACCTATGTTAAGGCTCTGTTTGCGGTTGAGCACCAAATCACCAGCGAAAGCCTTCTGAATGACTTGTATTATTTCTATTACAGGGCTGAGGACAACATTGGCCTTCTTGATGAGCATTTGGTACAAGAGATTGAACGGCATGAGGAGATTATTAAAGATGATTTGGCTAACTTGTTTGAAAAGCTCTATGGATTTGGAGATGGAAATGAGTTTATCCAAGCTGTCCTTGATGGCCAAACCTCTCGGGAGCTTGTTTCACCACAGTCTTGGAATCTAGGGAGTTATGACCATTATAGCCTTGAAACCCTTGATGATTTGATTTTGAATCAATTGCCAAAGGATAGCACGGACTACTTTGATGATTTGGTACAACTTGCCATCAGACAGAAGAGATTGGATTCTAAGGCACAGTTTTTAGAGGCCTATCTGGCTGATTTAGTTCCGAAACAAGCACCTCAGCCCGATTTTTCATTAGCACTATAAGACCATAGGGACTGAGATTTTCTCAGTCCTTTTTTAGAATAAGGAGGTATTCATGAACACTCAACACATTAGTGACCGTTTACGGAATCACCAGAGACAGGATTTGGCTATCAAAGAGGCTTTTCTTCGGTTTCAAGCCCACCATTTTGAAACGACTTGGCAGGAATTGTTAGAACTCTTTATCGAGAAAGAAGGGCAAGTAGAACTCTTTGGAGAGCCCTTTGATGTCTCAGCGGAGATACTAGCATTTTTATCTCAGGAGGAGCAGTCTTTTGATGGTTTACAGTCCTATACCAAACAATTTGCCCAAGCTGGCCTAAACAAGCTGCCACAATTAAGTTCAATGGAAAAAGATTGGGTCGTTGATGTGGCTACCTATAACCTAGCAGTTCGCTTCCAACTCTTGGATTCTTATGGGACTTATCAGGGAGTGTCTTTGGCGAGCTTGTTAGCTGAAGTTGACCAGGTTAACCTTATCAATGTTTCTAAGGTAGCTAATAACTTGGCCGCAAGAATTGCCAGAGATCTAGACCAGTTTATCCTTTACTACGAGCCTCCGCAGGTCATTGAGCCAAGATTGAGGTTTGAAGAAGATGAGGCTGGTATTATGGCGGTTTACCAGGAAGTTGTTGCTCGCTTAGATAAGAGCAGTTTTCTGATAGAGCATTTGCCTGCTTATGGCAACCTCAATTTAGCCATTAAAGCTGATATTATCGCTCATTTTGATCAGCAAAAAGCTGAGTTGAAACGTCTCAAGGAGAAAGACCTAGCGATTAGCTTTGAAACGGTGGGAGATGATGTTTTTGCTTATGCAGGGACGGACCTGGTTTCCCAATATGAGTTAGGATTTGGGCGAAGTAAGCATAAGTTGTCTTACTATGACCTTCCATTGGAACAACAATTTACCATTCTTAGCCATTATGACAAATTACGGCAGGAGATGACCCTCCCTCGTTTTCGATTGGGTGAGTTTGATACAGAGAAGGAATTAACCCCAGTCTATGAGGGAGATAAGATTTTGACTTACTTTGAGGCCAATGGATCCCCAGGTGTCTTGGCACGGGAATTAACGGCCTCTGAGACCGCAGAAATGGTTGTGTTAAGTCGAGAGCTGTTGCTTCAGAATGCCATGATTGTAGCAGAGGCAGGAGTGCCCTATGAAGAGTTCTCAGATGAGAATAAGGACATTCTCCTTGACGCTGCTGGACGGTTTCACCTGACACAGGAGCAACTGGCTTATTTAGGTAAGTATCCCCAGGCTAAAATGACCAGCTTGGCCATGACTGTTGACCTTTTATCGGAAGGTTTGCCACTTGAGCGAGCGTCTGACTTTATTGAGAGCGACTTATCCCATGATGACCTCTTATTTTTAGCTAGGCTGGTAATGAGCAATGAATTGAGCTCAGAGATTTTCAAGACTTACGAGGTTTTAAGAGAAACTAATCCTGATAAGGAAGCGGAAATTCTTTTGGAAGAAGCGAATTCACAGATTAGGGCAGTTGAGGCTGAAAGGAGGTCGCAAGAATTTTTTGAGCAAGCCCAGGCAGTTTACCCACTTGGTAGTCTTGTCACCTATAACGATACGGTTTTCAAGGTTATTGCCGTCGATAAGGAGGACAATCAGGTTAGACTGGAGCTTATCAATGATGCTCGTGGATACCTTGAACTCAATCCTGTTTTATATGTTAGTTCCATGAGCGATTTGGACGGTCGGGTCGTGCCCTATCTTCCAGAAGAACCACAGCCTGTTATTCAGGCTAAAGAACAGGAAACTACCCTTGATGATAGTCTGTCGGAACTCAAGGAACAGGTGCATAGAATCTACCCTTTGGGGAGTTTAGCTCATTATGGCAATCACCTGTTTGAGGTCGCAGGGATTTGGGAAGACCAGGGGCGGATTAGAGTTGAGTTAGCTGCTTTACCCGATGATGATGTGCCACACAGTCCTGTATTTTATGTCGGATCGCTTGATGCATTGGAAAAGAGCCAGCTGGTTTATCGGCCAGAAAATGTCTCACCTATTAGTGTGGAAGCTAAGGTGGCCCAAACGGGCAATCCTGATGAATTTGACCTTTTTTCTTTCCTAGATGACAATTCAACGGCATCTCTTTCAGAACAAGAGGTTGAGGAGAAAGTTGAGCCTGTGTTAGACCAAGGGCATGATGAGGTCACAGAAGCGTCCTTGAATCAAAATCCTGCTCCAAACGAGCCTGTTGTGGTTGACCAAGAGCCAAAGCCAGCTAGTCTTGAGCCAGCTGATGACTTTGTCTTTCCAGATGATTTAACTGCCTTTTATCCCAAAGGAACGCGGGCAAAGATTGAGGCGAACCTGGCAGCCATTGCCCTGGTAAAAGAGTTAGAGAAACATGGGCGACAGGCTAGTTTTGAAGAACAAGAGGTTTTGGCCAAATATGTGGGTTGGGGCGGTCTAGCCAATAGTTTCTTCGATGAGTATAATTCAACCTACGCCGCTGAGCGAGACCAGCTCCGAGAACTGGTTTCTGATAAGGAGTATTCGGACATGAAGCAGAGCTCCTTAACGGCTTACTACACCGACCCAGCCATTATTAGGGCCATGTGGGAAAAACTTGAGGCCGATGGCTTTTCAGGGGGGCGTGTCTTGGACCCGTCAATGGGAACGGGTAATTTCTTTGCGGCCATGCCCCCTCATCTCAAAGTGAAAAGCGAACTCTACGGGGTAGAGCTTGATGGCATCACGGGGGCCATTGCCAAACAACTTCACCCCAATGCCCGTATTTTTGTCCAAGGGTTTGAGGAAGTGCCCTTCCAACCCGATAGTTTTGATTTGGTCATGTCTAATATCCCTTTTGGCAATTTTCGGATAGCGGATAATCGCTATGACAAGCCTTATATGATCCACGATTACTTTATCAAGAAGTCACTTGATGTGGTCCATGATGGGGGACAAGTGGTGGTGATTTCCTCAATCGGGACGATGGATAAACGTGTCGATAATGTTCTACAAGATATAAAAGACACAACAACATTCCTTGGAGGTGTTCGTTTACCGGATACTGCTTTTAAGGCTATCGCTGGGACCAACGTGACAACGGACATACTCTTTTTTCAAAAGGCCCTAATCAAGGACTATGATCATGATGACCTTGCCTTTTCTGGATCTGTCCGCTTTAGTGAGGACGACCGTATTTGGTTAAACCCTTATTTTGATGGTAGCAATAATTCACAGGTCTTGGGGACCTATGGTGTAAGAAATTTCAATGGTGGAACCCTGACAGTTAAAGGAGACCCTGAGGAGTTGTTGCCAGCTATTCGGCAGGCTTTTGAACAGGTCTCAGCACCAACCATTAAGCCAGATGTCTTCATCAATCCCCAGGTCTTAGCAGAAAAGGTCGTTGATCAGTCTGTCCCAACAACCATAGCAGAGACTTTAGACTTGTATAGCTTTGGCTATGTCGGTGATACCATTTATTATCGTGACCGTGATGGGATTCGTGTGGGGTCACTGACGGAGGAGATTAGCTATTATGTTCATCAAGATGGGACTTTTGAAGCCTTTGATTCTAAACACTCTCCAGCGACGGTTGAGAGTTTTCTAGCCATGAATTTAAGTGATGATGAGGCGATCGATGTTTATTTGTCTCCTGAAGCAAGTAAGACTGGTCGCTATAAGGGATTGTATAAGAAAACAGTCTTTTACGAGGGACCGTTATCTGAGAAGGAAGTAGCTCGCATTAAGGGCATGGTCGATATTAGAGACACCTATCAGGCCATGATTGACCTGCAACGAGATTATAACTATGACCAGCAGGAGTTTGCTTTACTCTTGGCAGACCTCAACCACCTCTATGACCGCTTTGTTAAAAAGCATGGCTATCTCAACGCCAGCGTCAATCGTAACCTCTTTGATAGTGATGATAAGTATTCTCTTCTAGCCAGTTTAGAAGATGAGTACATTGATCCAGTCGATAAAAAGGTCAAGTATAAAAAGTCATTGGCCTTTGAAAAAGCCCTGGTTAGACCAGAGAAAGTGTTATCACGGGTAACTACTGCCCAAGATGCCCTCAATGCCAGTTTGGCGGAAGGCCGTGGTGTTGATTTTCCATTTATGCTTAGTCTTTACCCTGATACGTCAGAGGAAGAACTGATTGAAGAATTGGGCGAGTTAATCCTTTTGGCACCTGATGAGGCTCTCAGGGGAAATCGTCTTTATGTCTCTCGCCAGGATTTCTTATCCGGGGATATTGTTGATAAGCTAGACCAAGTTGACCTCTTGGCCAAGCAAGAGAACCCTTGGGCTGATTGGCGGCATTATCAAGACCTCCTAGAGGTTATTCGACCTCCGAGAATTGGTCTGGCTGATATTGCCTATCGAATAGGTTCACGTTGGATTCCACAAGAAGTCTATGGTCAATTTGCTTTTGAAACATTTTTAGGTAAGGAGTTGTCATTTGACGATGATCGCTTGTTTGAAGTCATTAACGAAAGTCAGGTGGATGGGTCGTTTCATCTTCAAAATCAGTTCCTCAAGTTTTATGTGACCGCCAAAGAAGAAGCCTTGGGTGTTTCAGGCTCCAGATATAATAATGGTCGGAAAATCTTTGAGAACTTACTGAACTCCAATCAGCCAACCATTACTAAGGCTATTGTAGAAGATGGGAAACAAAAGTATGTGACCGATGTTGAAAAGACAGCCCTCTTACGGTCAAAAGAAGCCGACTTACAGGACCTTTTCAAGAAATATGTGGAAGGCTCAAGTGAGGCTCAGGTTCGGATAGAGAATGCCTACAATAACCTTTTTAATCGCACCGTCTCTAAGACCTATGATGGGACTAACCTAACCATTGATGGTTTGGCCAAGAATATTGACCTCAGACCTCACCAACGCCATGCCATTCAACGGATTGTGGAGGAGAAACGGGCACTTTTAGCCCATGAGGTGGGGTCCGGAAAGACCTTGACCATGCTTGGGGCTGGTTTTAAGCTAAAAGAGTTAGGTATGGTTCACAAACCTCTCTATGTGGTGCCATCTAGTCTGACTGCTCAATTTGGCCAGGAAATCCTCAAGTTTTTCCCTACCAAGAAGGTCTTTGTGACCACGAAAAAAGACTTTGCCAAAGCTAAGAGGAAACAGTTTGTCTCACGGATTATTACGGGTGATTATGATGCTATTGTCATCGGAGACAGCCAATTTGAAAAAATCCCCATGAGTAGGGAAAGTCAAGTGGCTTTTATCATCGACAAGCTGGATGAACTTAGAGAGATTTATAGCTCTAGTGAGAACAGCTACACGGTTAAAGAATCAGAACGAGCTATTAAAGGCCTAGAGGAACGACTTGAAAAACTCCAAAAGATTGATCAGGATACCTTTATTGATTTTGAGAATTTGGGGATTGACTGCCTCTTTGTGGATGAAGCCCATCATTTCAAAAATATCCGTCCTGTGACGGGATTGGGAAATGTGGCTGGCATTACCAATATCACCGCCAAGAAGAACATTGATATGGAGATGAAGGTTCGCCATATCCAGTCTGAACATGACAACAGAAACATTATCTTTGCGACTGGGACCCCTGTGTCAAACTCTATTAGTGAGCTTTATACCATGATGTCCTATGTTCAACCGGATGTTTTAGACCGTTACCAGGTCTCGCATTTTGATTCTTGGGTCGGTACCTTTGGCTTGATTGAGAACTCTATGGAGCTTGCCCCAACTGGAGACAAGTACCAGCCTAAGAAACGGTTTAAGAAGTTTGTCAACCTACCTGAGTTGATGAGAATGTACCGTGAGACGGCTGATATTCAAACCTCAGATATGCTGGATTTGCCTGTGCCAGAGGCACGGATTATTCCCGTTGAGAGTGAGTTGACCGAGAATCAGAAACTCTATTTGGAAGAGTTGGTAGAACGGTCTGATGCAATTAAGTCAGGTCAGGTTGACCCAAGTAAGGACAACATGCTCAAAATTACAGGCGAGGCAAGGAAACTGGCGATTGACATGCGGTTGATTGACCCCTACTATAAGTTGTCTGACAACCAAAAAATTCTTCAGGTGGTAGATAATGTGGAGCGAATTTATCGGGAAAATATGGCGACAGAAAGTACCCAGATGATTTTCTCTGATATTGGCACACCCAAGAAAGATGGAGAAACCTTTGACATCTATAACGAAATCAAATCACTCTTGATTGACCGTGGTATTCCTGCCAGTCAGATTGCCTTTGTACATGACGCTAATACTGATGATAAACGCAATAGCCTATCTCGACAAGTTAATAGTGGTGAGGTTAGGGTACTCATGGCCTCAACGGAAAAAGGAGGAACAGGTCTCAACGTTCAGGCCAAGATGAAAGCTGTCCATCATTTGGATGTGCCATGGCGACCAAGTGATATTGTGCAGCGAAATGGCCGTTTAATCCGTCAAGGCAATCAACACCAGAACGTTGACATCTATCACTACATTACCAAAGGGTCTTTTGACAATTACTTGTGGCAGACCCAGGAAAACAAGCTCAAATACATTACCCAAATCATGACCTCTAAAGACCCTGTTCGATCTGCGGATGACATTGATGAGCAAACCATGACGGCCTCTGACTTTAAGGCTCTAGCGACTGGAAATCCCTACCTCAAACTCAAGATGGAGTTGGAGAATGAGCTGGGGCTCTTAGAGAACGAGAGACGAGCTTTTGACCGTACAAAGGACAATTATCGCTATACCATCAGGAAGGTTGAGCAGGACTTGCCTCCGATGGAGAAGCGCCTGACCCAATATGAGCAGGATATTATCAAGTCAGAGACCACCAAGGGCCAGGACTTTAGCATGAGTTTTGGTAGCCAAACCTATACTGATAAGGCAGAAGCAGGGGAGTATCTTCACCAGTTGCTTCGTCAGAATCGCTCAGAAACACCTGAAGTAAAGACCCTCGCAACCTATCGTGGTTTTAGTCTCAAAGCCTTGACCAGGAAGTTCAGCGAGCCATTACCAGATACCCTCACCGTTAGGGTCGTGGGGGATAACCAGTATTCTGTCTCTCTCACCATGTCTTCGCCGCTGGGAACCATCCAACGGATTAACAACATTATTGACGATATTCGTAAGGATATGGAGACCACGCAAGCTCTCGCTCAGCAATTAGTTGATAAAGCTAGGGTTGCCCGACAGGAATTAGACAAGGTCTTTCCCAAGGAGCAACACTACCAAGAGGTTAAAGCCCAGTATGATGTTTTGGCTCCCCTCATTGAAGCAGGGATAGACGTTGATGATATTGATGAGGCAATGGCTCCCTACTTTGGGCAATCAGAGGCTAATCTTGAAAAAGCAGATCAAGTTTCTTTAGAAATTTAGTAGCAGTGAGCTGACAAAAGTGATTGAGCGCGGTAAACTAGAGGTATAAGAGAAAGGAAGTAGGACAATGACAGAACAATTTGAACACATGAGAACCCAACTAGATAACCTCCTGAGTGAAGGTTTCACTACGCCTGAGCAGGTTGAGGCTTATCAGGACCTGAAAATCCAATACGAAACTGTGACAGGCGACCGGAGCTTTTCTGTCCGTGAGTTGACCGGTCAATTAGAGGTTATCATGAGCAATCGGGAGAATGCCTTCCCAGACCTTGACGGTGGTGTTCGGGCAGAATACCTAGAGTTAATTGAACGGTTGGAGCCACTTGATGGCGACCAAGCTAGCTACTACCGTAGGCAATTAGAGGAGGCCTAGTATGTTAGAAGAAATTGGACAAGTGCTCTTGTTTCTTGTCGCTATTGGTATGGTGGGACTGGTCTTGTATCGACTTTTCCTTGTGGCAACGGGATTAGTGATTATCGGCCTTGTTTCCTTTGGGCTTTTTGTGGAGGTTTATGGTCTTTATCTTTTAATTACAGAGACAGCCTTGTTCCTGAAGGATATTCAGGATAATGGGGTATTCAGTTTCACAACAGCTTTTATTGGAGTGAACCTTGCCTTATTGTTTTACTTGGTAAAGAGGACAAGTTCTTATTTCAATAAACGCTTAGCCTAGATTTTTGATGATGGCACCAGTTTTGACTGGTGTCTTTTTTTGTTGTGATAAAATCCCCAATCCCATCATGGTATGCTTGGTCTACCATAACAGAAAAGAGGTATCAAGATGATTGATAAGACCAAACAGGTCATTATGTTTGCGATTGGGACAATTCTTATTGTCGGATTCTTTTTGACCATGGGCTTTAGCTTAGGCAAACAAAGTGTCACTAGAGCCAATCAGGTTGAGATTAACAGGCAAGCAGAACAATTGGCCAAAGAGCGTCACGACAAGGAGAGGGCTTCTGTACTGTCTCAGGAACTGGTTGAGGAGTTTCTAGTCCATTATTACACCAAACAGAAAATGGGAGAGAATAATGGTCGTATAAAGCCCTATCTGACAGATTCAGCCTACCGAGAGGAGCTGGCTCGACAAGATGAGCCTCTGAACCAGGTATATAAGGATTATATTTTGGACTACCGTTATTCAGAAGCTCAGATTTTCCTAGATTCCAACCAACAAGAGGTCTTGGTAGAAGTGTCCTATACTGTGACTTATGTGGCAGATCTGGAGAAAAAGGAGCAGGCCATGACCAATCAAGTTGAGAAACGCTTGCTTCGTCTGGGCTATTCAAAGGTGGGAGATAAGCTTTTGGTCAATCATATTCAGAGTTATTCTACGCCCCTAGATGACCTCTTGAATCAAGCTAAAGCAAATAGCCCACAGTCAACATCGGCAGTACCTGATTTGCCTGTTTCCACAACCAAACCATAAGACGAACAGGACAGAAATGTCCTGTTTTTTGAAAGGAGAAGATGATGACAGGATTAGAAGAAATCAAGAAAAAATCAATCGTGGAGGTTGCAGGGGCCTTAGGTGTGCCTTTAAAACAGTTATCGGGAAAACTTTATGAACACGCAGACCATGACTCCTTCAAAATTTTTGCGGACACCAACACCTTCAAGTGGTTCTCACGAGACTTACAGGGTGATGTCATTCGGTTTGTCCAAGTGATGGCGGATGTGTCTTTTAAGGAGGCTCTGCACTTTCTAAGAGCCGGTAATTTTCCAGAGTTGGACGTTAAGCCAAGACGATTAGAGCCATTTCGCTACTATCTGTCCAATCAGGAAGATCATCGATTTTTGGAAGCCAGGCAGTATCTGAAAGAGGTTAGAGGCTTATCTGATGATACCATCAATACCTTTGGTCGCCAGGGTCTTCTTGCTCAAGCCTTGTTGCCCACTAAAGAGGGAGCCGAGCCTGTGGTGGTGTTTAAGCTAAGAGACCATCACGGAAGGGTCGTAGGGGCTAATCTACAAGGGATTGTGGAGGATAGGAGCCGCCATTCCCGTGGCCGCTTAAAGAGGATGATGAAGGACAGTCAAGGCTCGATTGGATTCAGTTTGACCCTTGGTCAAGCCAAGCGACTAATTTTCACCGAATCGGCCATTGATGCCATGAGTTATTATGAGTGTCACAAGCATGAGCTGCGAGATGTTCGTCTGGTCGGTATGGAGGGATTAAAGAAGTCCTGTGTAGCCTATCATATTTTGAGACTGGTTTCTGAAGAAAGAGGTGATTTTCAATTCCTAGATAATGATGTGGATTATAACCGTTTATCCCATTTGTTGGACCTGGTTAAGGATACCACGACATTCTTTCAGACCCATGAGCATGTTATAACCTTGGCCGTTGATAACGATGAAGCAGGACGGGAGTTTGTGGCTAACTTTAAGGAGCAGGGGTTTCCCGTCCAACTTGATTTACCACCCCTTATTTCAGGTCAGGACAAGGCGGATTGGAACGATGTTTTGGTCAGGCAAGGGAAGGAGCCTGAGCTGGAAGATATGATTGCCCAGGCCAAGGCGGGGTTGCCACACGGGCCCGTACTTGTCCGCTCTGCCATGAGCTTAGACCTGTGATGAAAAAATCAAGAAGGCTTTGATAAGCTAGAAAAAATAGATGAAGGAGGAAATGCTATGAGTATGAGCCAGGTGGCTCGCTTAGAGGATAAGGTGGCTAAACAGACTGAACGGGTCATAAAGGAGCAGAATCGTTTAGATGAGCTTCAACAACAGCTCCAGGAAGCCATGTTTAGTAGCTTTATGGCTCGACAAGCTCACAGTCAGTTGAGCTTTGACCAGGCCTTGGATAAGGCATTTGGGTCCTTATCCCAAGGTGATAGACCCCGTCAGACAAAGAATGAAGAAATGAGGATAGACCATGACTAAGACCGAAGAATGGGCTTTTGATGGCCAGTTAGATGCAACAGAAACACCAACAACTAGCCCAGCAGAAGAACGGGCCAAGATTGCAGCACTATTTGGCAAGCCAGCTCCAGAGCAGAAGGCCAGTGAGCCGATTGATTACGCGGCAGCCTTTGCGGCCCATAAGGGGAAACAAGCCCCAGAGCTAAAAGCCCAGGAGCAAGTAAAACGAGAGCAGGAAACTCCGCCGCAGACTGATTCAGAAGATGATATTACAGCCTCTTACAAGAACCACCTTACCCAGCTATTGAGTGGCCATCAGTTAGCGTTGGAAAACTACCAAGAGCAACTCGAGCAGGTTCAGCAACAGGTGTCTCAAAAGGAAACAACCGTCAAAACCATCAAGGCTATTCTTATGGCCATTGATAGTCTTAACTAGGAAACAGTCCCTTGTGGGCTGTTTTTCAATGAGAAGGAGCAAAGGAAATGTTTAGAAAACTATTCGGAAAGGAAGCAACTGCTCAGCCCTCTAGTGATCGATTCAAGTCTCTGATTCACAGCCTATCAGCTATGACTGAGGAAGAGTTGGTAAAGGTTGAGCGGCTACTTGAACTGGTCTTTGATGGTAAGGAGAGGTCTTTAGCTAACACAGACAATCTGATAACAGAGACGATACAGCCCCTTGAATCCAGTCTTGATGAACAGATTGAAGAAGCCAGAGCACAACTGAAAACAGATGAGCTGGAGAAAAAAATAGAGCAGTTTAGGAAGAAAAAAGAGAGTTAGTCCGATTGGGACTATTCTTTATTTAAAACTTTGCAACAGAACCAGTTCGCCTTTAGACTAACAAGCTAAATGAAAAAAGTTGATTCCGTAATCATCGGAAATCGGTTTTATAAGTAGACCCCCTAATTTTAATGGAGAGTCGAAAAAGAAAAGCCCGTTTTTCTCTAACAAAGAGAGAAATCGGGCTTTTTTATAGTGCGAAACTTTAAATGTTTTAAAACTGCATTCTGACAATATTCCCTCTAGTGTATCAAATGTAAAAAAGGAAAATAAATTCAGCTATAAAAAAAAATTAATGACTGCAATCTAAAGAAAAATTGCTTTTTATGTAAATTACATTCAAACATATACTTGACTATTTGATTTTTTTAACTTATAATGATAATCAAACATACATTTGATTGATAAGAGGTGAAAAATTTGCAAAATGATGCATGTGAAGTTACGTGTATAGATGAGGAAAAAGTCAAAAGAGGTAAAAAAGAACTACTCAAACAAAATCCTTTGGAAGTAGCCAAAGTTTTTAAAGCTTTATCGGATGATACTAGGATTAAGATTGCGTATGCTCTCTCTTTAGAAGATGAATTGTGTGTATGTGATGTAGCGAATATTGTTGGTGCTACAACTGCCACAACATCTCATCATTTGAGGTTACTTAAAAATCTTGGATTAGCTAAATATCGAAAAGAAGGTAAGTTAGTCTACTATTCATTAGATGATGATCATGTAATGAAACTAATACAGGTTGCATTTGCACACCACAAGGAGGTTGTTAAAAATGTCTGAAGCAAAAGCATTAGAGACTGAAAAAAATGTGTACCGTGTTCAGGGGTTTACATGCGCAAACTGTGCAGGAAAGTTTGAAAAAAATGTTAAAAGACTTCCAGGAGTTGAGGATGCAAAAGTAAATTTTGGTGCATCTAAAATTGCTGTTTACGGTAATGCAACAATTGAAGAACTAGAAAAAGCAGGTGCATTCGAAAATCTTAAAGTGACTCCTGAAAAATCTGCTCGCCAAGTTTCACAAGAGGTAAAAGAAGATACGAAAGAAGATAAAGCGCCGTTTTATAAAAAGCATAGTACTCTACTTTATGCTTCCTTATTAATTGTCTTCGGTTTACTTTCTTCGTTTGTGAATGGAGAAGAGAACATTGTTACTACCTTATTATTTTTAGCATCCATGTTAATCGGAGGGTTATCACTCTTTAAAGTTGGATTACAAAACTTATTACGCTTTGAATTTGACATGAAAACCCTTATGACAATAGCTGTTATAGGTGGTGCTATTATTGGAGAATGGGCAGAAGTTGCCATTGTTGTTATTCTTTTTGCAATTAGTGAAGCACTTGAGCGATTCTCTATGGATAGAGCAAGACAATCGATTCGTTCATTAATGGATATCGCGCCCAAAGAGGCACTCGTTAGACGGAATGGACAAGAAATCATGATTCATGTCGATGATATTGCTGTTGGCGATATCATGATTGTAAAACCTGGTCAAAAGATTGCCATGGATGGTGTAGTCGTAAGTGGCTACTCTGCCGTCAATCAAGCAGCTATTACAGGCGAATCAGTCCCTGTTGAGAAAACGGTTGATGATGAAGTATTTGCAGGTACCTTAAATGAAGAAGGATTACTTGAAGTAAAAATAACAAAACTTGTTGAAGATACAACCATTTCTAAAATTATTCATCTTGTTGAGGCAGCACAAGGAGAACGCGCTCCTTCGCAGGCATTTGTCGATAAATTCGCAAAATATTACACACCGATCATTATGATCATTGCAGCATTAGTGGCTATAGTCCCTCCTTTATTCTTTGATGGCAGTTGGGAAACATGGATTTATCAAGGATTAGCTGTTCTTGTTGTTGGTTGTCCATGTGCGTTGGTCATATCGACTCCGATTTCTATTGTTTCGGCAATTGGGAATGCTGCGAAAAAAGGTGTTCTTGTAAAAGGCGGAGTGTATTTAGAAGAAATGGGTGCCTTAAAGGCCATAGCATTCGATAAAACGGGTACATTAACAAAAGGTGTTCCAGTTGTAACTGATTTTAAAGTGTTGAATAATCAAATGAATGAAAAAGAATTATTGGCGATCATTACTGCATTAGAGTATCGTTCACAGCATCCTCTTGCTTCAGCAATCATGAAAAAAGCAGAAGAAGAAAACATTTCTTATTCTGACGTACTAGTAGAGGATTTCTCTTCTATTACAGGTAAGGGTATAAAAGGTATTGTAAACGGGATGACTTATTATATCGGTAGCCCGAAACTCTTTAAGGAATTATTGACTACTGGCTTCGATAAAGACTTAGAGCAAAATGTTACTACTCTTCAAAATCAAGGTAAAACAGCCATGATTATTGGAACCGAAAAAGAAATACTTGGAGTTATTGCAGTTGCTGATGAGGTTCGTGAATCAAGTAAGGAAATTATTCAAAAGTTACATCAACTTGGAATCAAAAAAACAATTATGCTTACAGGTGATAACAAAGGTACTGCGAATGCAATCGGTCAGCATGTCGGAGTATCAGATATTCAAGCTGAACTGATGCCTCAGGACAAATTAGACTATATTAAACAATTAAGGTCCGAGTATGGAAACGTAGCCATGGTTGGAGATGGTGTCAATGATGCACCTGCGTTAGCAGCTTCTACAGTTGGAATCGCAATGGGTGGAGCTGGTACAGATACAGCCCTGGAAACGGCAGACGTCGCTTTAATGGGAGACGATTTAAGAAAACTTCCATTCACTGTAAAATTAAGCCGAAAAGCTCTAAATATAATCAAAGCAAACATTACTTTTGCAATTGCTATTAAATTTTTTGCCTTATTATTGGTTATCCCAGGTTGGTTAACGCTCTGGTTTGCCATCCTTTCAGATATGGGCGCAACCCTTCTGGTAGCATTAAATAGTTTGCGACTTATGAAAGTGAAAGAATAAAGGGAAAAGGGCTTTCCAGACAGATTGGAAAGCCCTTTTCGGTTCTGTTGCAAAGTTTTAAATCTACTATCAAATAAGGTAGAATAATAGAAAAAGATAGCAGGAGGAATGACGATGAATCCTTTTAAAGGAAAGCAATTTCAGCAGGATGTGATTATTGTAGCCATGGGCTACTATCTTCGTTATAACCTTAGCTATCGTGAAGTTCAAGAAATCTTATATGATCGTGGCATTAACGTTTCTCATACGAAGATTTATCGTTGGGTGCAAGAATATGGCAAACTACTCTATCAAATTTGGAAAAAGAAAAAAATCCTTTTATTCATGGAAAATGGATGAAACGTACATCAAAATTAAAGGAAAATGGCATTATTTGTATCGAGCCATCGATGCAGATGGTTTAACCTTGGATATTTGGTTACGTAAAAAACGGGACACACAAGCAGCCTATGCTTTTCTTAAGCGGTTAGTGAAGCAGTTTGATGAACCGAAGGTTGTAGTCACAGATAAAGCCCCCTCTATTACAAGTGCCTTTAAGAAACTAAAAGAATACGGCTTTTATCAAGGGACAGAACATCGTACCATTAAATACCTGAATAATTTCATTGAACAAGACCATCGTCCAGTAAAGAGACGCAATAAATTCTATCGAAGTTTACGCACTGCCTCTACCACGATTAAAGGCATGGAAGCCATTCGAGGATTATATAAGAAAACCCGGAAAGAAGGCACTCTCTTCGGGTTTTCGGTCTGTACTGAAATCAAGGTATTATTGGGAATCCCAGCTTAAATTATAGATACCGTAAGGGATTTTATTCTTTATTTAAAACTTTGCAACAGAACCCTTTACACCTACTTCTTGAATTTTTTAAAACATTAAAAGACTGTCGAGAATATTTTTCTTGACAGTTCATTTTTTAGATGATATAATTACAAATGTAATCAATCGACTACAATTGTAGTCTGTCGAAAGGAGGAAAGGTATTGAAAAGAGAAATTAGTTTATCAGAATGGCAGGTCATGAGGGTTTTATGGGCAGAAAGTCAATTAACCAGTCGTCAAATTGTTGAACGATTGATTGATGATATGGATTGGAATGATAAAACCATCAAGACGCTCTTAAATCGATTGGTAAAAAAAGGATATGTTACCGTCATTGTAGAAGGAAGATATTATACCTATTCACCTGCTATACCCGAAATCGATCATGTTCAGACAGAGATAAAGCTGATTATAGAAAATATCTGCCAAACAAAACATTACGAACATTTAAAGGAGTGGTTAGATTATTTGGTATTGTCGCAAAATGATATAGATCATCTCATCTCAATTCTTGAGGAAAAACGTGTAGTAGCACCAGAAAAAGTCACCTGTCATTGCCAAGCTGGACAATGCAATTGTTAACAATCGTAAGGAGGAAATACAAATGGAACACAATCATCATATGCATCATCATTCAAATATACACCAGCACCAAGTCTCACAAAAGGAAGCGCACTCTTGTCATCATGATGGGCACAGCGGGCATGATCATAGCGGTCATGGGGAATTATTTAAAAGAAAGTTTCTTGTGTCCTTGTTCTTGTCCCTGCCGATTATCTTCTTAGCGCCCATGATGGGGGTTGATTTGCCGTTTCAATTGACTTTTCCTGGTTCACAATGGGTGGTATTGATTTTCTCTACTATTTTGTTTATTTATGGTGGCGAACCATTTATTAGTATGGCAAAATCTGAATTAAGGGCTAAAAGGCCAGGGATGATGACCTTGATTGCAATGGGTATCAGTGTTGCCTATGCCTATAGTATCTATGCCTTTATAATGAATAATTTTACCCAATCACCTCATGTCATGGATTTCTTTTGGGAACTGGCAACATTGATTTTAATTATGCTATTGGGGCATTGGATTGAGATGACCGCTGTTTCAAATGCGAGTAATGCCTTGAAAAAATTAGCTGAATTATTACCTGATAAGGTAACGCTTATACAGGGTGAAACAAGGGCAGAAGTTTCTTTAAAAGAAGTCAAAATTGGGAATATATTGCTCGTTAAATCGGGGGATAAAATGCCAGCAGACGGGATTGTTGTCAAAGGCCAGACACTGGTGGATGAATCCGCAGTGACCGGTGAATCAAAAGGGGTTGTTAAGGCAGTAGGAGATGAAGTTATTGGAGGCTCTATTAATGGTGAAGGAACCATTCAAATTCAAGTGACAGGAACTGGGGAGAGCGGTTATTTAGCAAAGGTTATCCAATTGGTCAAACAAGCCCAAAGTGATAAGTCATCATTGGAGTTGCTATCTGATAAAGTGGCTAAGTGGTTGTTCTTCGGTGCGGTTGGCGTAGGGACATTAGCTTTTGTAATTTGGTTATTCTTGACGGATTTACCAACAGCATTGACATTCACTGTTACAGTGCTAATCATTGCTTGTCCTCATGCGCTTGGCTTAGCTATTCCACTTGTTGTCTCTCGTTCAACCTCAATAGCTGCCCAAAATGGCTTATTGTTAAAAAAACGTAGTGCTTTAGAGGCTGCCAAAGAGTTAGACATGATTTTGCTAGACAAAACTGGGACGTTAACAGAAGGAAAATTTGAAGTGACAGCAATCACAGCACTGGGTGATTTATCAACAGAAGAATTATTAAAATATGAGGGTGCTATTGAAAGCACATCGAATCACCCCATCGCTCAAAGTGTCATGGCCTATATCAAACAGCAAGGGATTCAACCCTATCAGGCGAGTGAGTCAACTACTATTTCCGGAAAAGGACTATGGGGGGTTGTTAACGGCAAAGAAATCAACATTGTCAGCCTAAAAGCGCTGCGTGATCTTGGGTACACAGTAGAAGAAGAAATCTATAAAGAATTCCAAGAACAAGGAAATACGATTAGCTTTATCATTGTTGATCGTATTTTACAAGGAATGATTGCTTTAGGAGATCGAATAAAACCAGAAGCGAAGGCCTTTATCACTGCTTTAAAAGAGCAAGGAATTGAACCGGTTATGATGACGGGGGATAATCGAGGGTCAGCAAAATCAGTAGCAGAGTATTTAGGGATAGAAACCTACTTTTCAGAGATGTTGCCAGAGGATAAGGAAGCAAAAGTCGGTGAATTTGTAGCACTTGGCAAAAAAGTAGCCATGGTAGGCGACGGAATCAATGATGCACCAAGTTTAGCACGTGCAACAGTCGGCATTGCTATTGGTGCTGGAACGGACGTTGCAATTGAATCGGCGGATGTCATTTTAACAAATAGTAATCCGATGGATATTCTACATTTTATTCAGTTGGCTAAGCAGACAAGACTTAAGATGATTCAGAATTTGTGGTGGGGAGCGGGTTACAACCTCTTGGCTATCCCAATTGCAGCAGGTATTTTAGCACCTTTTGGAATTGTGTTAGACCCAGCCCTTGGAGCCATTTTAATGTCGATTTCAACAGTCATTGTTGCCATCAATGCGATGACGTTGAAGATGAAATAAAATTGAATTAACCAATGAAACGATAAGACAATAGTATTAGTCCAAAGAATAAGATGTACAGGATGCTATGCAGTGGGCGGATAATTTCTTAAATGGAGGTAATTACTGGCAAATAAAAATCTAGTAGCTATGAGGCGCAAGAACGTTATGACAATTTAGATCAAGCAACTCAGAGAGAATTGGATATTTTCTTTACAGAAAAGGCATCGGAATATCAACTTAAGGTTATTGAAAAGAGTAACTTAAAACCGGCTGTTGGCGAAATATTTGTTATATCTCCTAGAGAGGAAGTTTACGATGATCCAAGAAACTTAACAGCACATACCATTATTTCAACTCCTGCAGTATGGTTCCCGCTGGAAAGTACAAATCAATCTATTAATCAATGGTTACTGGATACGGTAAATGGAAATCCACAAGATTACGGAATTGAATTGCTAGATAAAAAATATAAATAAGAGGAATGATTTATGATATTAAAAAGGAGCGATTTTGCTCCTTTTTATTTTATAGAATAGACAGTTTTTAAGTAGGTGAATTTCTTTATAAGTTTGTTGTTATCAATGGTTTCAACGTTGAATAAGAAGTAGTGATCCCGATTATCTCTCGCATTTTCCTTATTCAGTTTAAAGTATGGTTTCTGAGATTTGGCCATGCTTCGCATAATATCATCCGTTAAAAACGTTAAGGGGGTGTTTAATGCCGAATAGCGATAGAAGTCTGTTTCAAACCTCAGGTAGCTGTCGCTAAAATAATCCATCTGCAGTTCATTTCTATGAAACTCAAGCTGATTCATAACGTACCTCCTCGACTGCTTCAATACTGTGGAGTATCGAAAGTGGGACATTGGTATGCCCGTCTGATGTACGAATAATTACCTGCTCTCTTGAAATTGTCGTAATCGTACCAACCAAAGTCTGGAGTTGCTTGCCGTCAAAGCTTTGTAGCTTAACGGTCAATTGGTTGGTGTAAGCCTGGCTAATAAGAAGCAGTTTCTGTTCAAGAGTGAGCTCACTTATCAGGCTGATTTTATTCAGGTCATCAGATAGGGCACTGGTATGCTCGGATAAAAAGAAGCCCATCCATTTTTGCATTTTTCGGTCTTGGTAGTGTCTTGCGGATTCAAACGGTAAATATGAGCGGTCAATCATTTTAGTCCCTCCAAACCACCAGCTGAGTGGCCTCCTATTAGTTTACTGCGTGCAATATTTCGGGAGCTGTCCAAGAGGGCGGTTCCTTTTTGGACAGCAAGAAAGCCAAAGCGATCACGAATGGAATCAATGGTACTCTGTATCTTTTCCTCTTTCTCGATGTGTTCAACATCGTCAAAAAGGGAAATCAGAGAGTAGTTCTCATCCACAAACCCATCATAGCGTACGGCAATGCTGCGAACTGCTCCTGAAGTATATTTACCTCTAAACAGTTTAAGGACAGTATCTTTGAGAATCCGAGTGCTGTTGGTTGGCTCTATTCGTGTTTGGGTATTGATGGCTTTCTTCAGCTCTGTCCTTGAGTATCCCACCTGGATAGCAACATTAGTTGTTTTCTTATGAGCCCGTCTCAGCCTGATAGCAACCTGTTCAGCCATTTCAGTTAGGACTAGCTCGATGTCGGATTGCTTGATGTAGTCACGAGGTAAGACTTGTGAATTACCCAGCCCTTTTGATTTTGGTTTATAGGGCTCATGGACATTACTTTCATCAACGCCGTTAGCATGAAACCAAAGCTGTACGCCATTTATTCCAAACTCTTTCTGAAGAATATCAGGGTTAACGTTAGCCAAATCTTTGATTGAAAATATCCCTAGCTTATGGAGCCGTTTCTCGGTACGATGGCCAATTCCCCAGAAATCAGTCATAGGAGAGATTGCCCAAACCTTGTTTTCAATGCCATCGTAGGACCAGTTGGCCCGCATAGTTGGAGATTTTTTAGCCTCATTATCTAGAGCTAGTTTTGCAAGGAGCGGGTTGGCATTGCTCATGCCAACGGTAGAGTAGATACCTGTTTCCTTCCAGATATCATGTTGTATTTTGGCTGATACCAGATCAAGTTTTTCCTTACGAGAAAGTTTTTTATCCTTTACAAAATAATTCAATGATGAGGTCAGATCGATAAAGCCTTCGTCTATTGAGTAGGGGAGAATGTCTTCTCTAGCCGCAAAATTCAAAAGGATATTTTGGATTTGGATATTAACCTCAATGTACTTGTCCATGCGTGGTGGAACAATCAAGGTTCGTCTAGCCCAATGTTCAATAAAATCAATATACTTAGGAGTGATTTCTAACCCTTGTTTTTGAGCATTATAGCGACTAAATTTTCTTGTCTTGATGTCAAAAGGAAGGTCATAGGACCTGCCAACATTAGCCTTTCCAAAAACTTTTTTGAACATGGGGGATGAAGCGAGTATCAACCCCTCAGAGTTATCAGCTCTACTCATGACACAGAGAGAAGTGGTCAACGGATTGAGGCCACGGCTGACACATTCTACACTTGCATAGTAGGACTTCATATCGAAAAATGCAATATCGGATTTAGGCTCTTTTGAGTAGTCAATAAAGCCCATAGCTATCACCTCTCTTTGAGTCTTTTCAGCTCTTCGAGTAGTGTGGTAACATGGTCTGTCACGTCATATTCTTTGAGAAATGGAGTGAAGTATATTCTGTTATCTTTAATGTAAATCATTTCTTCTATGTTAGTAGCCATAACTAACCTCCAACAATTGGCATGAAGTGGCCGACGACTTTACCAACAATTCGTAACTCGTCCTCACTAGAAATAAAGCGATCAGGGTTTCCTTTTTTATTGATAGATACCATACGGAAGCCTCCAGGTTCACGATAGAGTTTTTTGATATAGGTTCTTCCTTCCCATACCAAAGCGTAAACCGCTCCGTCGTAGTCAAATCCAGTAGCACGGATAAGAGCAACCTCACCGTCCAAGTATTTAGGTTCCATAGATGTTCCATCGATCCAAGCAGCAATATCAAATCCAGAATGTTGCTCATCAGAATAGACAACCTCTGTCTCATATTCATCATCGAATCCATAACCTGGTCCTGCAGCAAGTGCCACATTCTTAATGACATTATAGGCGGTGAGGTTGATGATTTTGTTTTCTTTTTCTCGTTGAGTAGCGAGTAGTTGTTCAACATAGGTCTCAGCCTTTAATTGATTTTTCTCATTGAGCTGAAGAAAATTGGAGACGATGTTATACTCAGATTCAAAGTAGGATTGTTCAACATTAAGAATGGTAGCTAGAGCTTGCAGGTTCTTTTGATTGGGAATGTTTTTCCCACTCTCCCAGTTATGGTAGGCACTTCGATTAACACCAAGTTTATTAGCAATATTTGTTTGAGAGAGCTGGCATTCAGCTCTTCTTTGTTTTAGGCGGTCTTTTGAAAACATGAGATTCACCTTTCTTTGTTAAGTTATAACTCAACAAGATTTTATCAAAAAATAAATTCTTTAGCAACTAGAAATTTTGAGCACGTCCATTTTCTGTGATAATTTCCTCAATACTAGCTTGTTAAACTGTATCTATCTTTAGAAAATCAATCCTTGATTTTTAATTGGGGGTTTGGGGGCGAAGCCACCATAGTTTCTTATCGTCGGCTGACCAACCTGTAAGGTTTGGGGTCAGCTGGCGATTAGATTTTGGGTTATTGTGGACACAATAACTGAGCTCGCAAAAGCCGAAAAGGAACCTTTGAGGCTTTTTGGAAGAAACCCGTATCTGATACGGTATCGGGTTAGACCCGATAGAGGTAAGTAGAAAAGGAGTAGAGCACTATGACAGACCAATACCGCATTATCCGTAAGGAAATCAATCTGACACTAGAGGAACTAGAGCAGATTCAGGAGCTGATGAGGAAAGAACACGCCGAGCAATTTTCTCCCTTTGTTCGTCAAAAGCTGAAGGAGTTGGCTGAGGGAAGACAGTTGGTGACGGATTGGTTTACCCTCTGGCAGTCCCAGAAGATTGAACAAATTAGCCGTGACATCTTACAGGTGACTGTCTTGGCTGAACAGACCCAGCAGGTCACGGCAGAGCACTTACGAATTATCTTGACCTGTGTGCAGGAGTTGATGGCTGAAGTCGAGAAAGCTATCCCACTCAGTCCAGATTTTCGTGGCAAGTACATGGGAGGTTAGGCATGGAGAATCGCTACCGCACCAATCTCAAAAAAGTGTTTCTGACGGACCAGGAGTTGGCGATATTGAACGACTGTATTGGTCAGAGCCGCTGTAAAAATTTTTCCCAGTACGCTAGGAGAGTTCTCTTAAATCCCAACATGACTTTTCTGACCATTGACACCAGCAATTACCAGGAGTTAGTTTTTGAGCTGAGACGGATTGGGAATAATATTAACCAGATTGCACGGACAGTCAACCAGTCCCATATCTTAACACCAACTGATCGAGCTAATCTTTGTCAGGGCATTAGCCAGCTCATCAAGGAAGTGGAAAAGGATTTTGACATCAAGTGTCAACAGTTGAGGGCCTTCTATGGTAGTGACTAAGCATTATGCCACACACGGGAAGAAGTATCGTAAGAGCCTTATCAAGTATATCCTCAATCCTGACAAGACAGAGCAGCTGAAGCTGGTCTCCGATTTTGGCATGAGTAACTACCTGGACTTTCCTAGCTATGAAGAATTGGTGGAAATGTACCATGCTAACTTCGTCAATAATGATAGGCTCTACGATTCAAGAAATGATCGGCAACAGGTCAAGCAAACGAAAATCCATGCCCACCACCTGATTCAATCCTTTTCCCCTGATGACAAGCTCACACCTGAAGAGATTAACCGCATTGGCTATGAGACCATTAAAGAATTAACAGGTGGGAGTTTTCGTTTTATTGTTGCGACACACGTTGATAAGGACCATATCCATAACCATATCTTGATTAACGCCGTGGATAAGCAGTCAGATAAAAAACTCAAATGGGACTATGCCCAGGAGAGAAACCTTCGTCTGATTTCTGACCGCATTGCCAAAGAGGCTGGAGCAAAAATCATCACCCCTAATCGTTACTCGCATGAGAAGTTTGAGACCTATCGCAGAACCAACAATAAGTTCGAACTCAAGCAGCGACTTTACTTTCTCATGGAAAATAGCAGGAGCTTTGAAGATTTTTTGGCCAAGGCTCCTGCTCTAAACGTGGAGATGGATTTTTCTCGTAAGCATGCCCGCTTTTTGATGACTGACCGTAACATGAAACAGGTCATTCGCGGCGAGCAGCTCAACAAACGCCACCCCTACACCGAGGATTATTTTCGGGAGCAGTTTGCGAAACGAGGTATTGAAGAGCGACTGGAGTTTCTTTTACCCAAGGCTAGGAGCCTGGAGCATTTGGTTAAAATGGCAGAGCAGCTGAACCTGATCATTTCTCCCAAACAGAAACACGTTGTCTTTACTTTATCAGAGAATGGTAGGAGCATAGCCATAAAAAATGAGAAGTTGAGTGCCAAGTGCCTCTACGATGTCCAATTCTTTGAGGAGTTTTTCTCCAAGGAAAAAGAGCAGCCAGACCTAAATCTGGAAACTATTGTGTCAGATTTTGAAAAGTACGAGGAAGAGAAAAGCAAAGATAGGCTACCAGTCGAAGAACTTTGGCCAGCCTATACAGACTTCAAAGAAAAACGGGACAAGGTTCAGGAGTTTGAAGTTGTTTTAGCAGAGCACCAGATTGACAAGTTAGTCAAGGACGGTCTCTTTGTCAGAATCAATTATGGTATCAAAAAAGACGGCTTGGTCTTCATACCAAACCGTAACCTGGATATTAAAGAAACGGAAACGGGCAAAACCTATCACGTTTTTATTCGTGAGACTGCCCAATTTTTTATCTATCACAAAGACAATGCCCAGCTCAATAAGTATATGAGAGGCCGAGACCTGATTCGTCAACTCTCACACGACAGCAAGCATATCCCTAAACGCAGACGACCAACACTTGATACCCTCAAAGAAAAAATCGCAGAGCTTAATCTTTTGATTGACCTGGATACTGACAATAAATCCTATCAAGAGATTAAGAACGAAATGATTCAGGATATTGCTCAACTGGAGTTGATGATTACGGATTATCAGGATAAACTTGCTTACCTTAACAAGGTGGCGGAAGTGTTGCTAAATCTTAATAACGCAGACCCAGAAAACCGAAGGCTAGCCCGGTATGATTATGCCAAGATGAATCTGACACCAGTCATTAAACTGGAGCAGCTGGAGAAAGAGATTGAAGAAAATCAAAATTCTCTAATAAAATGGATAGACGACTACGAATATAAGGTTAGGAGATTGGGGAATTTTTTCAACATACTTGATAACACAAGGCATCAAAATATCGCCAATTTAGAACAGGAAACTAAATTAATCTAGTTGCTTGAGGTACACTGGAAAGATTATAAGACTGATAGTACTAATCTAACTATCAGTCTTACAGGTTATTTAACATATTTAAGTAGAACTCCAATATCAAGATAAATTAAAAAGTCTCTAATTCCTTCAAATAATTCTCTATCTTCATCAGCATTAAAGGATTGTTATAAATCTTGCATAACTCTCTTGCTTCTATATAATAAATTTTGACCTGTTCTTTGTCTAGAAAGTGCGCTCCAGCATTTCCGACGAGGGTGAGTAGAGGAGCTAGTTGGTAACTTGTTTGTCTCTCTTTACAGACTTCAATCGTCTCAAGAGATTCTTGGATAGCTTCGCTATATTTTTTCTTTGATACTAAATAATGGGCGTAGTTATAACGAACTCTGATATAACCAAACAAAAACTCCTGATGCTCTAAATCTTTTGTCTGATACAATTCCATTAAACGAGAGTAGTTTGCTTCATAATCTTGTTCACGGCCAACTAAGGAATAGAAATTAGATAGGGTGTTCAATATTTTTAAGTAAATCAGAGTATTTGAAGATACTCTTGATAATATATTTTCCAAGTATAAAATTGCCTCATACT
The DNA here is from genome assembly GCF_057748235.1 of Streptococcus sp. ZY171113. Taxonomy (NCBI): domain Bacteria; kingdom Bacillati; phylum Bacillota; class Bacilli; order Lactobacillales; family Streptococcaceae; genus Streptococcus; species Streptococcus sp. ZY171113. Next base: position 1,281,498 of record NZ_CM173243.1, on the reverse strand, counting down.
TGCGGTCATATTGATAGAAGTCAATAATAGCTTTAATCCACTCAAGATACATCCTGTCTTCTAGTGGAAGAAAAGTGTTGCGATCTAACTCTATTTTATAAATATATTCTAAATCATCATAATTTCTGTCATTCAGTAGATGAGAGGATAGATGTTTGAAGTTTGATAGGTTAGACTTAACTTCAATTTCTTCATTAAAGAAGTAATCTAGTGGGACTTCGAGTCGTTGAGAAAGTTTGAACAAAAGGTCTGCGGAAGGAATGAAATGCCCCCTTTCAATTTTACTAATCTGACTTTGTTCACAAATTCCTTCTGCAAGGATTTGTTGGGAAAGGCCCAACTCTTTTCTCTTTAATCTAAATTTTTCGGCTAGTAAATTCATGAAAAATATTAATCCTTTCTACTTATTGAGTTTATTATATTTCTTTTAGTCCAAAATGGCAAGTTTTTAAAACCTAAAATAACTAAAAGGAATAAAAAAAAAAAAAAGTTTAAATCGTCATAAAAATAATTGACTCAAAGCGATATGTATGGTAGTATTTTTATGGAGGAAGTTCAACATGAAAATTAATAATTTAGGTAAAAATTATGGCGATATGACCATTCTAAAGGATATAAATTTTGAACTTAAGTGTGGTGAAATTGTCGGCTTAGTAGGAAGAAATGGCGTTGGTAAAAGTACGTTGATGAAAATTCTTGTACAAAATAGTAAACCGACTTTAGGAACAGTAACTGGTACTGGTAATGTTGGATACTTGATTGAAGAACCCAAATTATTTTTATCCAAATCAGGTTTAGAAAATTTGAAGTATCTGTCAACATTATATGGTGTAGATTTTAATCAAGAAAAATTTGAATCTTTTATCCAAACGCTGGACTTAACACAGTCAATTAATAAGAAAGTCAAAACATATTCATTAGGAACGAAACAAAAGTTAGCATTACTTTCAACGTTGGTTACTGAACCTGAGTTTTTAATCTTAGATGAACCTACGAATGGTTTAGATGTTGAAACTTCTCAAAAGGTCTTAGGATTATTACAACATTTAGCATCAAGTGAAAATGTAGGAATTTTAATATCAAGCCACCAATTAGAAGATATTGAAGAAATTTGTACTAGAGTTCTTTTTTTGGAAAATGGCTTATTAACATCTCGAACACTTGGAAAAAATAGTAATATTTCTTTGATTGATATCGTTTTTCAATCGCTCAATGATTTGGAAATTTTTACTAGCAGGCAATCATTTGGGGAGGTCATCCACCAGGATGGATTGAAAATTACTTTATCGGGAGTGATTAAAAGTGGTGATTTGTTTAAATTTTTCAATGAGCACTCTATTAAAGTAGTGGACTTTGAAACAAAAAAAGAAACACTGAAGGACATTTATTTGAAACGGTCAAAATAAAGAAAGGGTGAAAACTTATGACATTACATAAATTGAATTTTCTTAAAGAAAGCATAAGAGAATTATATTCGTCAGGAGCGATATATTTTGGGCAGTTAATCTCTTTTTTACCTCCGATACTGGTTACACTATTTATCCTGAATAATCCAGGAACATCTTTTGGAATAAAGCATATTTCAAATTTTTATGCCATGATGGGAATGTTGATGGCAGTTATTCATGCAAATAGAATTATTAACAGGGATTTTTCTCATAATACTATTAGTCTATTTTATAATAGAAATCAAAATCGCATTAATTATGTAATTTCGAATGTTTTATATGCTATTGTTGTTTCCCTAATTTATGCACTGAATGGTATTTTGCTACTTTTAATTGTAAGTAAGCTAGGGGTTCCAGGAGAACTAGGGTTTCATTTTTTAACAGCATTCTTAGGAAATACAGTTTTATTGGTTTTATTTTATTTTCTCTTATCTTATATCTTATACCTTTATAATTTTAAAAGTGGATTTGTTTTTGGTATTTTGGTAGGTTTACTGCTTTTTTTACCGAATATATTGAATACTATTCTAATCAATTCAAGTTATGATTTTCTTATTAAAATTATAGAAATTTTGCCTCTATACTCGTTACCAGTTTTTGCAGCTTCAAATACAATGTCAGTCAGTCAGTATAGTGTGGTAATGATTGCAATTATTTTACTATACTGTTTAGCTATTAAGAAGAGTAAAGAGTACTCCTTTTAATCTGCCAATTAATCATAATTAAATCGGCTCCCAATAAAATTTTGTAACAGCAAGTTCAAGAGAGCTTGCTGTTTTTTCGCATTTCATTTTTTTGGAACAAGAACACCATATTTTCACTCTAATAGTGACGAGAACTTCTCGAGCTGAACAATAAGTGAGAAATAGCTATGGTTGAGATAAGGGCCCCTCCTTTTATGATCAAGAAAAAATCATAAAAGGAGGATAAAATGAAATATTATATTCATGTTAGAGATGGTAAAATTCCTGTAACAGAAGCAGTTTATAAAAGTTATTGGCAATTGGTCAATCACGAGAAGTATCTGAATAGAAAAGATAGGAAATTTGGAGTATTACCTTTTTCGGCATTTGAAGTAGATGGGTTGCCACTAGAAAATATACTACCCGATATTACTGTGGATGTTGAACGTTTAGTAGAGACCAAGCTCCTTATTGAGCAACTAAATGAGGCTTTATTAACCTTATCTGATAAAGAGTTTGAAATTATTGACGCTCTGTATTTCAGAGAGCATACCATCAGAGAAGTAGCAATAGAGCATGAGATGTCTGCGACTAGCCTTTTTCGGATGAGAAATACTATCTTGGACAATCTACGAAAATTTTTTGAAAAATAACGGAACAAGAGGCTAAAAAATTCACTCTTAATAGTGAGAGGAACTTTTAGTCTCTTTTTGCCCTTTGACAACTGAATAGACTAAAGTGGGACGTTTACACTTGTTGAGCAATTTAGTTAGGCACGCTAGGATATGAGCGACTAATGTTGACTATAAAATAGGTTGGTAACCTATCTGCCAGGATAACAAGTGAAGATAATGATACTTCTAAGCGTTTAGGCTGCCAGCGAGAAAGGACAGCGGGTGCGATCCCCATGTAGAATCTAACCAGTTCTGCCCACCGAGGTCATAACTTTTAAAGTAAAGGAAATAACATTTATGAAAAAAACACGAACAGGTGCTGATTTACCGCAAGTTGTGATTGAGGGCTATAAGGTGACGGTAAGAGTGACCGATAAGCCATTAAATCTTACAGACCTTTTAGATGATTTACTGGGGCGACGGCTGGAAAAAATTTGATATTTTAGCGGACAAGTCTTGGTAGATTATGTAAAATAGAATAGTAGAACCTTAATCCTTAATCGGTAAGCACCTAAATACTGATTAAGGAGATAAACATGACACAAGCCTGTATTTATTTACGCTTATCACGAGATGATGGGGATAATGTGGAAAGCAATTCCATCATCAATCAGCGCTCGCTTTTGCGAGACTATGCCAGTAATCATAATTTTACCATTTTAGAAGAATTTGTGGATGATGGCATTAGTGGCTTAACCTTTAACCGTCCTGACTTTAACCGTATGATGGCTATGGTGAATGATAAGGTCATTGATACCATAATTGTCAAGGACTTGTCACGCTTCGGTCGAGACTACATTGAAACTGGAAAATACCTTCAACGAATTTTCCCTGCTATGGGAGTTAGGTTTATCTCAGTCAATGACCACTATGATAGCTTGACGGCTGATACCAATGAAACGCATTTGGTCATGCCTATCAAAAGTCTCATTAACGATAGTTACAGTCGAGACATTTCAACAAAAGTTCGAAGCACCCAAAAAGCTAAACGGCAAAAGGGCGAGTTTATTGGAGCTTTTGCCCCTTATGGCTATCGCAAAGATGACAAGCAACGGAATCATCTAGTGGTTGATGAGAATGTACGCCCTACTATTGAGAAAATCTTTGCTCTTAAACTAGAGGGATATTCGTCAAACGCTATCGCAGGCTTTCTTAACCAGGCAGGGATAGAAACTCCGTTGCAACGTAAGAAAGCCTGTCAGGAAAAGATTAAAGGCTTTTATGGACATAGCTATAAGTGGGACACGAAAATGGTCAATCGTATTTTGACAAATCGTGTCTATACTGGTAGTTTGGAACAGGGGAAGCAAACCAAAATCAATTACAAGTCACAAAAGTCTGTGGCTGTGAATCCAGAAGATTGGGTACGAGTTGATGATACACATGAGGGGATTATCTCCAAGAGCACTTTTGAAGTAGCTAATAACCTCTTACTTAGAGATGTCAAACATGGGAAGATGTTACCTGACCTCTTTGCAGGGTTATTGTTCTGTGGTGATTGTCAGTCGCAGCTGTTACAACGAAAACTCCATTACAAGGACAAAGAGACTGTTCAGTATATTTGTAGCACTTATAATAACGGACGAGGCTGTAGTCGCCATGCGATTAAGCAAGATATGTTACTTGACTTGGTTTCGACGCTCATCTATCAACACCTTGACTGGAAATCTTATTTTATTAAAACTGTTCCTGATTATTTGAATAAAGCACAGTTTTTGGAAGTTGACTTTACTTCGCTGTTTGCTAATCGAAAGAAGTATGAACAGTTGCTCCAGTCTTTGTATTTAGATTTAGACGATGGCCTAATCAATGAAACAGAATACCAAGAGTTTCAGCGAAGCTATCGCCAGAAGCTAAAGAAAATTGAAGATACTATCATTCAAAAGAAAGAGTTAGCCCAAACCTTGTATGATAAACTCCAGGATAAGCAAAAATGGCTAAACCAGTTGAGTGAGATGCAGAAAAACGACGAACTCAATCGTATCACTCTAGTTACCTTACTTGACCGAATTGTCGTTCACAAAAATCAGGAGCTGACTCTGGTGTTTCATGATATAGCAGAATTAGAAATCCTCCAACAGTTATCTCAAAGAGTGACGGAGGTGGTCTAATGGCACGTACCAAGAACCGCTACCGTAAGGAAACGGAAGAAGGGTTATCTCTTAAAACCTATCGAACAGGCATTTACATTCGTTTGTCGAATGAACGTACAGAAAGTTGGCGAAACAAATCTCAGTCCTTAGAGACGCAAGAAAGTCTAGCTAGATCCTTTGCGAAGGAAAAAGGTTTAACTATAACGAAGTGTTACATCGACTATGAGTATTCTGGTAAAACCTTTAATCGACCTGCCTATCTGGACATGATGGAAGACATTAAAAATGGTGTCATAAACTGTATTATCATTCGAGACCTGTCACGCTTGGGTCGCAACTACATTGAAATGGGTCTACTGATTGATAAGGTGTTTCCCTTTATGGGGGTTCGGTTTATTTCAATCAATGATAACTTAGACACTCTCAAAGTACTAGAAGAAAAGAAATCCTTTGAGGTGGAAATTAAGAATTTGGTCAATGACCTCTATTCTAAGGACATTTCCAAGAAAGTTACCGCTAGTCATATTCAGAAAGCAAAGCAAGGTTACTTCATCGCTGGCTTTGCTCCCTATGGATATAAGTTAGAAAGAAGAGAGGGTGGTAATCGTTTAGTCATTGATGCGATAGTTCAATCTGTTATGGTAGATGTCTTTGAAAAGTTAATGGCAGGCCAATCTATCAACCAAGTGACAAAATACCTTAATCAGCAGAAAGTTGCTACGCCAATGGCTTATCGCCAAACAGGAGAAAGGTATAGAACAGAGAATGATACACGACAGTGGCAAGTTGCGAACCTTCAGCGGCTTGTTCAAAATCCTGCGTTTTATGGCAGTCTCATTCAACGTCGGCATAATAAAACCTTAACTGAGAAAGATTTTATTCAAGTAGATGATTGTCATGAAGCTTATATTACTAAAGAAGAGCATCAAACACTTCAAAAACTAATCAGCGAACGTCGTAACATAAGGAAACAGACTCAACATCGTACTACTAATCGTTATAAGGGTCTTATCTATGTCAAGGGGCAATCAACTCAAATGCGAAGGTACTGTAGGCATTTCTCAAATTCAAAATCAGAGTATGATTACTATTACTTTATGGACTATCTTCATGGTTCAGAAGCTTCAGAGAAACAAACTGTCTATATCAGTGAACAAGCCTTAGATAAGATTGTGTTGAGCTTGATTCAGACAGAGATGAAACGGCTTGGCACGGTTAAAAACTTATTGCCCAAATTAGAAATGAAGAGGGATGAATGCCTTAGAGACTGCCAAAAGAAAACAAAAAATCTTCAAAGGACTTTGGCTAGTCTACAAGCTGAGCAAGGTGAGCTTTACCTGAATTATCGCCTTGAGGCTCTGGAACGAGGGACTTATTTGTCTCAAAAGGCGATGATTACCTCAAAAATTGAAACTCTCTCAAAAGAAATAACCCATTATGAGGTTTTAGCGATTAGAAATGAGGAGAAACACAGTCAGCAGGTCAGTTGGGTTAAGAATCTTGCTAAATGCCAAAATCAATCAGTTTTAACGGCAGAACTGCTTAATGAAGTGATAGAACGGATAGATGTTGAAGTGAACAAGTCTGTGACAGTAACTTTTACCTGCTTGATTGGAGGTGATAACCATGTCTAAAATGGCTTTATACCTTCGCTTATCGGTCGAGGAGGACGGGACAGACGAAAGTAACTCCATTACCAACCAACGCTATCTATTGAATCAGTACCTTGATCAGTCATCAGACTTTAATAATTGGGAACGCTTGGAATTTGTAGATGATGGTTTTTCAGGAACAAGTCTCAATCGACCTGCCTTCCAACGCTTGATGGCTGATGTTAAGACGGGACTTATCCGTCATATCATTGTTAAAGATTTGTCTCGTTTTATGCGTGATTATCTGGAATTAGGGAATTATTTGGAAAATATTTTCCCTTTTCTCGGAGTTCGCTTCATAGCTATAAATGACCAATATGATAGTTTGATATCTGAACAGAATGGACTGGATATTGATGTTCCCTTTAGAAACCTCCTCAATGATTTCTATTCCAAGGATGTTTCTGAAAAGGTTAAGAGTGCCATGAACAGCATGAAACGCTCTGGAAAAAACATGAGTTGGTTGCCACCATTTGGCTACATCAAGGATCCAGAAGACCGATTCAAGATTATCATTGATGAGGCAGTTGCTCCGATTGTTCAACGGATTTTCACCTTGTACCTTGATGGTAATAGTTACCAAAAGATTGCTCGAATCTTGAATAAAGAACAAGTCATTACCCCAGCAGAGAGAAAAATGCAAATCAGTCAGGCACGTTACGAAAAGTCTCTCAGACTAACAAAGGAGCAAGAGAGGAATGTTTGGAGCGTTATAAACGTTGCTCAAATTTTGAAGAATGAAGCCTATAAGGGAACTTATCTCTATAATACTCGAACCTACATAAGGGGGAAGCATGTTTCTCTACCAAAATCAGAGTGGGAACGAATTGAGAATAATCACGAAGCGATTATTTCGGCAGAACTATTTGCACAAGTTACTCAACTAAAGGCTAAGAAGGTTACTCAGAAAAAACACTCTCAGCCTCCGAAAATTCCGAGCATTTTAACAGGACTGATTCGTTGTGAGCATTGTGACCATTCTTTGATTGGTTCATATAACCATCAAGGTTATCAGTATTTTTCCTGCCGCTATTGTAAAGGACAAGGTGAAAAAATGAAGTCCTGCCGAGTAGATAGGATTGAACAATCAATCAAGGAGAAGCTTGGACAAGAGGTGGTTAAGCCCCGTCAAATTGCTTCTAAGACTAGATTGCTTAGAGAAATTGAACGGTTGAAGAAACAAAAACTATCCTGTTACCAAGATTACAAGGATAACCTGGTGACCAGGAAAGAATACATTACAAAGAAAATGGACATCGACGAATCTGTTAATAATTTAGAAGAACAGCTGAATGAAGCTAATAAAGTTCAGTTGTTGACTAAGGATAAGTTAACCAAAGAAATAATTAGCATTCACATTGAAAAAGTAGTCGTTGACTGCCTCGGATTTTTTACAGTTATCTATAAATAGTTGAGGAAGAGACTTGAAGCCTATCAAGTCTCTTTCTCAATAGGTTGCATTGTGATATAATTAGTGTGAAATCTAGTAAATAAATAGTGTCAGTTACTTGACATAAGAGGGTCACGTTGACCAAGGAGAGTCTTTCACCGAAGCGGTCATCCGAGAAGTCAAGGAAGAAACAGGCTTGACCATTTTCTCCCCCAAACTCTGCGGTATCAAGGACTGGTATGAAGATGGCCAGCGTTATGTGGTTTACCTCTATCAGGCAACCCGCTTCGAGGGGGAATTGGTTTCCTCTGATGAGGGGGAAGTTTGGTGGGAAGAGCTGGATAATTTGCCAAATCTTCAACTTTCTTTGGACATGGAGGACATGATTAAGGTCATGCTTGATGATGAGCTCAGCGAATTCTTCTACCGAAAAGAGGGAGAAGAGTGGGTTTATGATCTAAACTAAAGAGTTGGTTTCAGTTTTGAGAAAAAAGGTCTTTTCATGCTAATTGATTTGAAGGAGAAATTATGCTAGACGTACTCGCACGACTGGGTGGTCTGGTGGCAGTCATTGCTTTAGGATATGGTTTTAAGCAAAAAGGGTGGGCGACTAAGGAGGATGCGAAACTCTTCTCCCATCTCTTTATCAATGTAACCCTACCAGCTGCTCTTTTGTCATCAGCCTCAGCCTTGGACTTTCATTGGGGGCTCTTTTTACCCTTTGCCATCGGCTTTGCCAGCAACCTCATCATGGATCTTGCGGCCTATCTGCGGGTTGCTAAGTCAGATGCCTTGACCAAGGGGTCTGCCATTATGCAGCTCTCAGGTTACAGTATCGGCGGTGTCGCCCTCCCCTTTGTCCAGGCATTTTTTCCTGCCTCTTATCTGGCTCCAGTTTTGCTCTTTGATGTGGGCAATGCCTTCTTGGTACTAGGGGGCAACTACATGATTGCGACCAGTTTGGATGATAAGCAGGAGAAAGTAGGGCTGTCAGGGGTACTCAAAAACCTGTCACGAGCTGTTCCCCTACTGGTCTATGGCTTGGTTCTTGCCTTGTCCGCTTTACGGATTGAAATCCCCAATACAATCTTGCTCTTTTCCGAAACAGCGGCTAAGGCTAATGGCTTTTTAGCCATGTTTATGTTGGGCCTCTTGGTTGACATCAACGTTGATCACGCAGAAATTAAGGATTTAAGGGCCATCCTCGGACTTCGGTTTGGCTTGAGTGCCATCTTGGCAGCTGTTGCCTATTTCTTCCTGCCACTGGATCAAGTGGCTAAGCAAATGGTGGTCATCTGTCTCTTCTCGCCTGTGTCAACAGTCGCTCCAATTTATGCCTTGAAGTTGGGGGACAAATCCTCTCGCCCAGCCAATGTCAACTCCCTATCCATCATTATCAGTTTAGTGATTTTATTTCTTTTAGTGCTGGCCTTTGTGTGAGTTCTTCTGGCTAGATGTACTGCAAGGCTGAGCTAATATTTTTACCGTAAAAGAAGGGTTATCCCCCTAAATAAGGGACTGTCTAGGAGGTTAGGTTTGACTGAGGGACTATTCAATGTTGAAGCATGTAAAAGATTATTATTAGCAGATAGGCAGATAAATGAGATCTTACAGATTGTGGATGGTTTAGAGTTGCCAGATGCTTGGATTGCAGCTGGCACGGTCCGTAATGCCATCTGGAATGCCTTGTCAGGCAAGCCGACCTTTGATGACGATACGGATGTTGATGTGGTCTTTTTTGACCCGCTGATTTCTGAGCAAGAGACCAAACGGATTGAAGCGAATCTGCAAGCTACTTATCCTGAATTTGACTGGCAAGTGAAAAACCAAGTTTATATGCACCTTCATAGTCCCAATACCTTACCTTATGGCAGTAGTTGTGAGGCGATTAGGAAGTATCCTGAAAGGTGCACAGCTATTGGTATTCGATTATGGGGTGGAGAGTTGGAGCTGTTTGCCCCTTATGGCTTGGAGGATATTGCCCAATTTCGGGTGCGGCCAACTCCTCATTTTAGCGATGATACAGAACGACTGGCTCTTTATCATCGTCGTATTGCTAGGAAAAAGTGGTCAGAATAGTGGCCACAGTTAAGATTTGAATAAGGAGACACCTCATGACCTACAAGGGCTATTTGATTGATTTAGACGGAACGATTTATAAGGGAAGGGAGCGGATTCCTGCTGGGGAGGCCTTTGTGCAAGAGCTTCAGGAGCGGAAAATCCCTCACCTTTTTGTGACCAACAACACGACACGGACGCCAGAGGCGGTGCGTGACCTGTTAGCAGACCTCTGTGAACTGGATGTGCCTGTGGAGAGCATTTACACGGCTAGTCTGGCAACAGTTGATTATATGAATGAACTGGGCAAGGGCAAGACTGTCTACGTTATCGGCGAAGAGGGCCTCAAATCAGCTATCTTCGGAGCTGGCTATACTGAGGATACGGAAAATCCTGCCTATGTGGTGGTTGGTCTGGACTGGAATGTGACTTACGAGAAATTAGCGATTGCGACCCTGGCCATTCAAAAGGGGGCGGTCTTTATCGGCACCAACCCTGACCTCAATATTCCGACTGAGCGAGGGCTCCTGCCAGGGGCGGGTTCCCTGCAAGCCCTCTTGCAGGCGGCGACTCGGGTTGAGCCTACGATTATCGGCAAGCCCAAGGCCATCATCATGGACAAGGCCCTGACCCGACTGGGTGTGGCCCGAGAGGAGGCCATCGTGGTCGGCGACAACTACCTGACCGACATTCGGGCGGGTCTTGATAACGGGATTGCTAGCCTTTTGGTGACGACTGGTTTCACGCAGCCTGATGAGGTGGCTGACCTGCCTGTGGCTCCGACCCATGTGCTGGCCAGTCTGGCTGACTGGAGTTTCGACCATGACTAGGGGACGGTTTCTAGCGACGGCCCTTTGGCTGGTGGCCCTGGCTGCTGTCTTGACCTTTCTCCTAGCTTGGCTGATTTTCCCTTGGGAAATAGCCGAGCTAAACCTGGAGTTAGCTTCAGGCTTATCAGCCGAGCGGATTAAGGCTAATTTTGACCAGCTCATGGCCTATTTGCTCCTGCCCTGGGTCAATCCTCTGGAGATGGCTGATTTTCCAGTTTCTGCCAGCGGTGCCAAGCACTTTGTCGATGTGAAGCGGTTGTTCCTGCTGGCAGAAGCTGTTTGTCTGGTTCTGGCCTATCCAGCTCTGCGATTTTTCCAAAAAGAAGTGCTAACGCTCTACCGCCAGTCTCTGCTGGGCATGGCGGCCCTGCCTCTTTTGGTGGCGGGTTTGGGAGTCTTAGTGGGTTTTGAAACCTTTTTTACCCTCTTTCACACGGTCCTGTTCCCAGGCGATAGTTCCTGGCTTTTTAACCCAGCGACCGATCCGGTTATTCTGATTTTGCCCGCTGAGTTTTTCCTCCATTGCTTCCTCATCTTTTTTGTGCTCTACGAGGGGCTGTTTCTGGGGCTCTGGGCCCTGGCCCGTCGGAGCAAGTGACTTGATTAGCACCATTTTGGTGCTTTTATGTTATAATAGACTGTTGTGGCCTTGGCCACTGAGACGATAAGAGAAAGAGTGATAGCGTGATTTATTTTGACAATGCAGCCACCACCCAGCCCTATCCAGAGGCTCTGGTGACCTACCAGGAGGTGGCGACGCGGATTTTTGGTAACCCATCCAGCCTGCATGCCTTGGGCAGTCAGGCTAGTCGGGTCTTGGAGGCTTCTCGTAAGCAAATCGCAGAGCTGCTAGGCGTTTTGCCAGAGGAGATTTTCTTTACCTCTGGCGGGACGGAGAGTGACAACTGGGCCATCAAGGGCATCGCCTTTGAGAAGGCCAGTTTCGGTCGGCACCTCATCGTGTCGGCGGTGGAACACCCTGCGGTGCTGGCCTCTGCCCGCTGGCTGGAAAGTCAGGGTTTTGAGTTGTCCATCGCCCCAGTTGATGAAACTGGTCAGGTGGATGTGGCGGCTTTAGCAGGTCTCTTGCGACCAGATACCATCCTGGTTTCGGTCATGGCCCTCAATAATGAAATCGGGGTTTTCCAGCCCATCAAGGCCATTTCAGACCTCTTGGCGGCCTACCCTAGCGTGACCTTCCATGTGGATGCGGTTCAGGCTATCGGCAAGCGTGACCTGGCAGACTACCTGACTGACCGAGTGGACTTGGCCTCTTTTTCTAGTCACAAGTTCCATGGCCTGCGGGGCGTTGGCCTGCTCTACAAGAAAAAAGGCAAGCGGATTGCGCCTTTATTGACTGGCGGCGGCCAGGAGAGCGACCTCCGTTCAACCACTGAGAACCTGCCAGCCATCGCAGCCACGGCAAAAGCTCTGCGATTGACCCTGGAAAAAGACGACCAGAAGCGTGTCCGAGCCATGCGTGACCTCCTCCATGAGGAGTTGGGTAGGTTTGAGGACGTGCGGGTCTTTTCGGGGACTGGGGAGGCCTTTTCGCCCCATATCCTGACCTTTGGCATCAAGGGGGTTCGGGGTGAGGTGACGGTCCATGCCTTTGAGGAGCATGACATCTATGTGTCCACGACATCGGCCTGTTCCTCCAAGGCGGGAAGCCCAGCTGGGACCCTGATTGCCATGGGTGTGCCTGTTCGGGAGGCCCAGACCGCTGTCCGAGTTAGCCTGGATGGCCACAATGACATGGGACAGGTGGAGCAATTTTTGACCATTTTTAAGCAGATTTATCAGAAAACGACGAAGGTGAGGGGTTAGATGCGTTACCAAGAAATCATGATTCGCTTCGGGGAGTTGTCCACCAAGGGCAAGAACAAGATGCGGTTCATCAACAAACTGAGGAAAAACATTGCGGACGTTTTGTCCATTTACCCAGAGGTCAAGGTCACGGCTGACCGGGACCGGGGCCACGTTTACCTGAACGGGGCAGATTACGAGCCAGTTGCCGAGTCCCTCAAACAGATTTTCGGCATCCAGGCCTTTTCACCAGTTTATAAGGTGGAAAAATCGGTCGAAGCCCTGAAAGAGGCGGTCGTGACCGTCATGACTGGTTTGTATCAAGATGGCATGACCTTTAAGATTGCGGCCAAGCGCAGCGACCACAACTTTGAGCTGGACAGCTACCAGCTCAACCTGACCCTGGGTGACGCGGTCTTTACAGCTCTGCCATCCATCAAAGCCCAAATGAAGAATCCTGACGTGACCCTCAAGGTTGAAATCCGTGACGAGGCAGCCTACCTGTCCCACGAGGAAGTCAAGGGGGCGGGCGGTCTGCCCGTCGGCACCTCGCCTAAGGGCATGCTCATGCTGTCGGGCGGGATCGACTCGCCTGTGGCGGGTTACCTGGCCCTCAAGCGGGGCGTGGAAATCGAGGCGGTTCACTTCGCCAGCCCGCCGTACACCAGCCCAGGTGCTCTTAAAAAGGCCCATGATTTGACCCGCAAGCTGACCAAGTTCGGTGGCAACATCACCTTTATCGAGGTGCCCTTTACTGAAATTCAGGAAGAAATCAAGGACAAGGCCCCTGAGGCCTACCTCATGACCCTGACCCGTCGCTTCATGATGCGGATTACGGATCGCATCCGTGAGGTCCGTAAGGGCATGGTCATCATCAACGGCGAAAGCCTGGGTCAGGTGGCCAGTCAGACCCTGGAGAGCATGGTGGCCATTAACGCCGTGACCAACACGCCGGTGATTCGCCCTGTGGTGACCATGGATAAGCTGGAAATCATCGAGCTGGCCCAGAAGATTGACACCTTTGAGGTCTCCATCCAGCCCTTTGAGGACTGCTGTACGATTTTTGCCCCTGATCGGCCAAAAACCAATCCCAAGCTCAAAAACGCCGAGCAGTATGAGGCCCGCATGGACGTCGAGGCCCTGGTGGAACGGGCTGTGGCTGGTATCATGATCACCGAAATCACGCCAAAAGAAGAGGCGGATGAGGTTGATGATTTGTTGGCTGACCTGTTGTAGATGGCTGTTTTGGGACATGGCTGAGCGATGAGCTTGGCCTTTCTTTGCTTAAGACGACTTATCGAGGCTGGGAGTCTTATCCTGGCCTTATTTTTTGACAAGAGCAGAAGGTTAGAGAGGGCTTGCAGGTGTTGGAAAGGGCTTTCCAATTCTGATTGACAACACTCCTAATTTTTGATATGGTAGAGTTAGATTGTTATCGCTTGCTCCCTCATTTTTGGCTAGGGAGTTTGAGTTAAGAAAAGGAGAGTTGATGATGAAAAGTAGCTTGATTGCTGGGCCTAAAATTGAAGAATTGGCCTTTCTTCCAGAGCAGTTGACTTTGACGGTTAATAAGTCAGAGGTTGACCAGTTTATCGCTGAGGAATTTGCCCGTGTGGCCAAGCAGCATGGCCAGATTAGCCAGCTGGAGGCTGGTGTGGCTATTGGCGACGGGGATATTGTTGAAGCGACATTTGTCTCAGTCTTGGAGAAGTTTAACAAGACCGTACCTCTGGCCTTGGGGCGTGGCTTTTTTGACAAGGAAGTTGAAGCAGCTATGGTCGGCATGGCAGTTGGTGAGGAGAAGACCATCACGGTTCAGGAAGAAGCCGTGACCATCACCATCCTCAGTGCCAAGCGTAAACTGATTCCAGAAGTGACGGGAGCCATGTTGGCGGAAGAGTTTGGTGAGTTTTACCCAGAAGCCCAGACGGTGGCCGAGTTTGAAGAGCATTTTTTCCAAGACCGTTTGGAAGACTACAAGTATGACCAGTATTTCAATGGCGCGGCCGGCTACATCAGTGATCTGTTGCTCAAGTCTATCGAGGTGGCCAGCGACGAGGCTGAGTACCAGGCCTTCAAGGAGGAAATTTGGGAATCTTTGAAACTGGAGGCCAAGGAGATGGAGAGCGAGTTTGAGCCTTACCTCCACACGGTCTTTACCCACGATGACCAACCTGTTGAGGACATTTACCAGGTGGTGGAAGAGACCATCAAACGGGATTTTGTCTTCTATGTCTATGCCTACCATACCCTAAAAGATGAGGTCACGCCACCAACGGAAGCTGACTATGAGGCGGAATTAGCAGGCTGGGCAGCGGAAGGGGACAAGACGGTGGAGGAGCTCAAGGCCATGATGCCTTATTCTGGTGCCATCAAGCGGGCCTACATCGAGGAAGCCCAGAATCGTATTTTGAACAAGTTCTACACGGAACTGGATTTGGAAGTGGTCTGATGAGTGGAGATGCCGATGAGCCAACGCGAACCATCTAGTGGAAAAAAGCAGGTTTGGTCCCGCTTTATCCGTTTTTTACAGTCCTCACACTTGCCTTGGCCCTTGATTGTCCTGTCTGTTGTTGTTAGCCTTGTGTCAACACGGGTTGGAGCCATTTTCCCAGACTACCAGCAGAAGCTGACCTCTGGGGATATTTCGACCAAGACCGTTGTGACAGCCATTGTGATTTTGCTGGCGTCAGCCCTGTCGGTGGTTGCCAGCACCTACATCAACGGCTACACGACGGCGGTCATTAACCGCAATGTCCTCAATACCGTTTGGGGTAAGGTGTTGCGGTTGCCAATGTCGGTCTATCAAAAAACCAGTCCCAGAGAAATGATTTCCCGGATTACAGTGGATACAGGGACGGCTGGTGACCTCTTTGTCACCGTTTTGACCAACCTCCTGTCGGGGCTTTATGGGCTTTTTCTGGCCTTTTCCTACATTTTTTCCTATAACAAGACCCTTGTTTGGATTCAGTTGGGCTTGATTCCCCTTGCCCTGCTCATCAAGTACATCCAAGGGCGGGTGGTCTTTAGCTACACCTACAAGCAACAGACACGCTTGTCCGCTTTGACCGCCTACCTGTCACAAATCTTGGTCAACATCCCTCTGGTCAAGGTGTTTTTGAAAGAAAACTTTGAGAAGGAACGGGGCGAGGCGGTGATCAAGCAGTACAATCGTGCCCGCTTTAAGCTCAAGGCGACCGAAATTGTTTTTAACACCTTGGATGAAACCATGGGGGTGCTCAATACCCTCTTGTCAGTCATTGTCGGTGCTAGTCTGATTAGGGCTGGTGAGATGACGGTGGCGGTTTGGATTTCTTACTTTCTCTACACCCAGACCATCTCGTCCAATCTGGGCTTGCTGACCAATATCTGGCCCTTGATTAAGGGGGTTCAGGGCTCGGTTGAACGGGTGGTGGATTTTATGGAGGAAGAAGCGGAAGTTTACGAGGGACTGCCCCTTGTGGCTGAGCCCCAGGATTTGGTCTTTTCAGACGTGACCTTTTCTTACCAAGACCGTCCGATTTTGTCAGGGCTGAACCTGACCATCCCTAAGGGGAAATTGACCGCTATCGTGGGGGCTTCTGGTGCAGGGAAATCGACCTTGCTGGCCTTGATTGAACGGTTTTTCCCTGTCGATAGCGGAGCGATTTCCTACGGTAATCAGCCCATCGGGGCTTATGACTTGCAGGAATGGCGGAGCAAAATCGCCTATGTGACCCAGGAACTCAGTCTTTTTTCTGGGAGCATTCGAGACAACATCACCTATGGTCTCCAGCGGGAGGTTGGTCAGGAGGAGCTGGTTTTAGCGGCCAAGCAAGCTGCCATCCATGAGGCGATTACCGCTCTGCCTGAGGGCTACGATACGGTCCTGGCTGAAAATGGTGAGGGCTTGTCAGGTGGCGAACGGCAACGCTTGATTTTAGCTCGGCTATTTCTCAAACAACCCGAAATCCTGCTCTTGGATGAGGCGACCTCCAATCTGGATGCTGATAGCGAGCAAGAGGTTCTGACCTCCTTGCAGACCCTGGCTCAGGGGCGGACGGTGGTGGCTGTGGCTCATCGCCTGAGAACCATCGAGGCGGCCGATCAGATTGTCGTTCTGGACAAGGGGCGGGTGGTTGCTGTTGGCAGTCACGACCAGCTCAAGGCGTCTTGTGTCCTCTATCAGGATCTGCTCCAAGCGGATCTTAGCATGTAAGGGGGGAGAGATATGTCAAAACAAACTAAAACGTCCTGGAAGCCCTTGCTTCATCTCTTGAAAAAATCTAAACTCCCTTGGTTGCTCTATGCCTTCCAAGGGGTGATTATCTATTTTTCCACCAACCTAGCGGTTTATTCGGTGGATATTATGGGAGACATCACAGCTGGTGCCATCGAAAAACCGGGGTTGATTAAGGATTTTATCTCTGCCAATGTCCTGGCGACCTTGGCGGCTTTGGTTCCTATTTTTGTAGCCTATGTCCTGGTCCTCTTTGACCAGCGGATACAGATTGCGACCTGGAAGTCCTTTATCGACCTGCCGATTCGTCTTTATGAAAAACTGGTGCCGTCAACCTTGATCAGTCGGGTGACCCAGGATTCCATTCTTCTGGGCACTATTGTCGATGATTTTCTGACCTTGCTCAGCGTCATCTTTTTCGCGGGTTTGAGCTTGTTCACCATGTTTTCTTACTCCGCCAGCCTGACTTTGCTGATTTTACCCATTGTTGTGATTTACGCCCTCTTCTTCATTTTCGGGAGCAATTGGGTCTATACCATTCATTATTACCTGCAGGACAGCATTTCGGAGCTGACAGGCTATTTCTCAGAGCGTCTGGCCAATATGAAGCTGATTAAGGTCAGCGGAACAGAGGCCAGTGAGTTTGAACGAGGCAAGGCCATCAACCAAGAAAAATTCAAGGTGGACCTCAGCAAGGTTCGCTACGAGGTGTTCCTGAGCAGTTTCCAGCAGTTTGTCGATGTGCTCTTGACGGGTCTGGTTCTGATTCGTGGGAATATTCTGGTTCAGCAAGGCCAGATGACCTTGGACGACCTGATTTCTTTCTACATGTTCAGTGCCATGATGCCCCACAATTTCCAGATGATTTTCCAGACCCTCCTGCAAATGCAGGGCATCAAGGGGTCAACCAGTGCGGTGGCTGAGATTGCTGATTTGGAAAAAGAAGTTATTCAGCGAGACCAGGGCCTGGTCAGGGGCAGTCAGCTGACCTTTCAGCAGGTTCATTTTGCCTACAAGGAGGGTGGTGATGCGGTTCTGAATGGTATCGATGTGACCATTCCCTTGGGCCAGTCAACTGCCATCATCGGACCGTCAGGCTGTGGCAAGACCACCCTGCTCAAGCTCTTAGAACGCTTCTATGAACCCACTCAAGGGGAAATTCTTTTGGACGGGATCAATATCAATGACATTCACCTAGACGAGTGGCGACAAGCCTTTGGCTATGTGATTCAGAACAGCCCGCTTCTATCGGGAACCATCCGTGACAACCTGCTCTACGGTGCTAGGTCGGATGTCTCTCAAGCTGATCTTGACCAGGTGGTTAAACTGGCCAAGTTGGATGAATTTTTGCCTAGCTTGGAAGCGGGATTGGATACCGATATGGGAGATATGGGGCTCAAGTTGTCAGGTGGCCAACGCCAGCGGGTAGCCATAGCCCGTGCCCTGATGAGCCAGCCAGAGATTCTCTTGCTGGATGAGGCGACTGCCAATTTGGATGCGGTCAATGAACAGGAAATCACCAGCAACCTCATGGAGGCGATGGCAGACAAGACCATGATCATCGTGGCTCATAACCTCAAGACCATCTTGAAGGCAGATCAGATTATCCTAATGGAAGACGGCCAAGTTGTCGCCCAAGGAACCCACCAAGAGCTCTATCAATGCTCACCACTCTACCGACGCTTTATCCACTTGCAAGAGGATATGGCCTTGGACCATGACTAAGGAAAACAATAAAAAGAGAAACAGAGGAACAGAAAATGATTAAAGAAATTAAAGCCAGTGAATTCGCCCAAGCAACCAAAGAAGGCTTTTCGATTGTGGATGTGTATGGCATCAACTGTGGCCCATGTGTGGCCTTGGGCAAGAGCCTGGAGGAAATTGACTTTGACTTCCCGTTTGTGAATATCTACAAGCTCAATTCCAGCGATCCAGACAATGCAGAATTCTGCCAAGAACACGGTATCTTGGGTGTGCCAACCATTTTCTTCATGCTTAACGGAGAGATTGTCAAGCGGGATATGGGGGCCCTGAGCAGCAAGCAACTGATGGACATTGCCGGCCAGTACCTCTACTAAGGAGAGACTAATCTGACCAATCGCTAAACGGTAGATGACCTTGTGGTGCCATCGTTTAGCGGTTTTTCTTATCGTGTTTTAGGTTGTCAGTTGGGTTTTGTTTACTCGGACTGTTTGACCGACGGTTGGTGCTAATCCTTATTATCTGAACCGATAGCCATTAAACACTAGACAAGGAGAAAGATGACAAGCATGGATAACTTTGTTCTGGTGGACAGCCGTCCACTTGACCTAGCAGACGGGACCTTGCACCGGTTTCGCCACAAGACCTCAGGGGCAAGCGTCCTTTACTTGGAAACGGCTGCGGTTGAAAAGACCTTTACCATCCAGTTTCGGACCCTGCCAGAATCCCACAATGGGGTCTGCCACATCATCGAGCATTCGGTGTTTTGTGGCAGCCGCAAGTACAATGTCAAGGACCCCTTTGCGGAGCTGGCCAAGTCCTCGCTCAACACCTACCTCAACGCCATCACCTACCCTGACCGAACGGTCTATCCTTTTGCCACGACCAATGACCAAGATTTTTTCAACCTGTTGGACATCTATCTGGATGCGGTTTTTCATCCTAATTTTCTAAATGACCCACGGATTTTGGCCCAGGAAGGCTGGCATTACGAGGTTGACGAGGCGGGGAACCTGACGGTCAACGGCATTGTTTACAACGAGATGAAGGGCATGTTGGCCTCACCTGACAATGCCCTGAGTATTGAGTTATTGACCCATTTGTTTGACAATAGCTACCGCTGGCATGCGGCCGGCAATCCCAAGGATATTCCCAGCCTGACCCAGGAGGAGATGGTGGCCTTCTACAAGCGGCATTATCACCCTTCCCAGGCCGTTATGGCTGTCTATGGTGACCTTGACATCGCTGCTGTCTTGGAACGGATTGATGCCTATCTGGATAGTGAGCAAGCTGTTCCTCCTCTTTTGGAAGAGGAGGTTGCGACCAGCTTTGCCGCTCCGCTATTGCTCCGAAAAACCTACCCAAGTGCCTCGCCTGACTATGCCCCGTCCTTGACGGGAATCGGGATTGCCCAGGGGCGTTTGGACCAGCTGGAGGATAATTTCGGCCTTCGGCTTTTGGCCTCCATTTTATTTAGCATGGAAAGTTCGCCCATCAAGCAGGCACTGGTGGCCAAGGGGCTGGTCAGCGATGTTTATGCGAGCTTTGATGACACCCTGCTCCAGCCCTACACGACCGTGACCTTTTTGGACAGTTACGGGGAGGATTTGGAGGCGGTGCGTGAGTTGGTTGAGGCAGAGTTGAAAGATCTGGTGGTCCAGGGGCTGGACCAGAATCTGGTGACCTCAGTCATTAACCAGTGGCAGTTTTTCTTGCTGGAAGGTTTTGACAATCAGGGCCTGCCCAAGGGTATCCTGCTGAGTTTGGACGCCCTGGCTCATGTAGATAGGGGCCTGTCGCCAGCTGAAAAATTGGACTATGCTGGTCTCTTGGCCAAGGTGGTGGAAAAGAGCCAGCAGGGCTATTTTGAGGATTTGATTCAGACCTACTATCTGGACAATCCCCATTGGCTCTACCTGTCCTTGGAGCCCAGCTTGGACCAGTATCAGGCAGAAGCAGCAGAGGCTCAGGCTGATTTGGCAGCCTACCAAGACAGCTTGACCCAGCAGGAATTGGCCCAGCTGGAAGCTGATTTGCTGGACCTCAAAACCATGCAGGAAACCCCGAACTCAGCCAGCAGTTTGGCCAGCCTTCCCAAGCTGGCGGTGGCAGATTTGGCTCCGAGCTTGGAAACCACTTCCTACGAGCGGGTGCCCCATGCCTTGGTAGCCTACGCAGTCCAGTCCGACAAAGTAGCCAAGCGACCGATTCAGCAGGTCTCTCTGGTCTTTGACCAGAGAGACCTGACAGTGGCTGACCTGCCTTATCTGGCCCTCATGAGTGGCCTCCTTGGCTATCTGGGAACGGCGACGAGGGACGCCTTTACCCTCAGCAATGACCTGGCGGAGAAAACAGGCACCACCTATTTCTGGACCAGGGTCTTTGAAAAGAATGGCGAGCCCTATGTGGCCATTCAGTTTTTCAGCAAGTACCTGCATCAGCAGGAAGAAGCGGTGCTTGACCTCTTGAAAGACATGGCCTATGGGACCATTTGGGACGATGAGGAGCGGCTTTACCAGTTTCTGACCAACCTGCTCCAGCAGTTTGACTACGATGTCTTAGACAAGGGCAATGAGTTGGCCTTTCAGCGGCTGCGGTCTTACCTGAACGCCAGGGGCTTGCTAGAATCCCACCTGTCTGGCCTGGATTTCTATTGGTTCTTACGGGATTTGGTAGCGTCTTTTGAGGGTAAAAAAGCCGAGCTGATTAGCCATTTGCAGGCCCTAGCTGAGCAGGCCTTTGCTAGAGAAGCTGTCACGGTGGTCTATCAGGGGAATGGCATCCAGCCCTTCTTGGACAAGTTAGCCCAGACCCTGAGGCCAAGGACTGGTCAAGTGATTCAGAGGGACCTGCTGGCAGACCTTGTCCTGACCAACAAGCAAGAAGCCCTGGTCATTGATGGCGAGGTCAACGCTCTAGCTCTGGGCTATGACTTCAAGGCCTTGGGTGGCCACTATTGTGGTGCCATGGAAGTGGCTCGTAAAATCCTCAACGCCGAGTACCTCTGGGACAAGATTCGGGTGCTGGGTGGTGCCTATGGGGCTGAGTTGGCTGTTACGGCTGACGGCAGCCTGATTGCGACCAGTTTTAGGGACCCTAACCTGACCACTACTCTGGCGGCCATGGCTGGCATGGGCAACTACCTCCGCCAGCTCAAAGACCATTACCCAAGTTTGGATGGCTTTATCGTGGGGACTGTTGGCGACTTGTCTCGCCCTATTTCAGAAACCGATAAGATTCACCATGTGGTCAGTGCCATTTTTGAGGGCTACACGGATGAGCTTCGTCAGCGGATTTATGATCAGGTCTTGGCCTGCAGCTTTGAAGACTTGGACCAAGTGGCTGACCTGCTGGACAAGGCCATGACCATGGGCTACCAGACCGCCTTTGTCTCAGCTGACAAGATAGACCAAGCCCGACAAGCCTTCAACCTGGTTCATCTGGGGCAAATGGGCGACTAGAGAAAGCTCCTAAACCAGCGGTTCTGACTGACCGTTGGTTTTTCGATAATTTTTGAGGACTGGGACTGCCCAAGTGAAGCATTTTATGGTAGAATAAGAAGGAGTGGGCTTGGCCCCAAACCAATAGAACGGAGCCGTGACGTGGCACAGTTATACTACAAGTACGGGACCATGAACTCGGGCAAGACCATCGAGATTCTCAAAGTGGCCCACAACTACGAGGAGCAGGGCAAGCCTGTGGTTATCATGACCTCGGCCTTGGACAATCGAGACGAGATTGGGGTGGTGTCTAGCCGAATCGGTATGCGACGCGAAGCCATTCCCATTACAGACGATATGGATATTTTTGGCTACATCGCAGAGCGGGAGGACAAACCCTACTGTGTTTTGATTGATGAGTGTCAGTTTTTGACCAAGTGTAATGTCTATGACCTGGCCAGGGTGGTTGATGAACTGGATGTGCCAGTCATGGCCTTTGGCCTCAAAAATGACTTCCGAAATGAGCTCTTTGAAGGGTCTCAGTACCTCTTGCTCTTGGCAGATAAGATTGAGGAAATCAAGACCATCTGCCAGTACTGCTCGAAAAAGGCCACCATGGTTTTGAGAACCCGGAACGGCCAACCAGTTTACGAGGGCGAGCAAATCCAAATCGGTGGTAACGAGACTTACATCCCAGTCTGCCGCAGGCACTATAAGGAGCCATTGATTTAGAGTGGTTTTTGTTTTTGAATTAGAACAACCACACAAAAACTGCTGACAGGTGAACAAGCTTTGCTAAAAGAGTTTGCAGACCCAAATGCTAAGGCTGAACTTGCTTGACGACCAGTCAACAGTCACAGTACCAACAATCTAACCAAGAAAAGAGAATGAGAAGGGAACCAGCTGACCTGCTGGGCTATTTCCCAACAGAAAAGGAGAAATCATGAACATCTACGACCAATTACAGGCGGTGGAAGACCGCTACGAGGAGCTGGGCGAGCTTTTGAGCGATCCAGAGGTGGTGAGTGACACCAAACGCTTTATGGAACTGTCCAAGGAGGAGGCAGGCACCCGTGAAATGGTTGCCGTTTACCGCGAGTACAAGGCGGTTATCCAGAACATCGCTGACGCTGAGGAGATGATTAAGGACGCTGGTGGGGATAGTGACCTGGAAGAGATGGCCAAGGAAGAACTCAAGGCCTCCAAGGCAGCCAAGGAAGAGCTGGAAGACCGCCTGAAAATCTTGCTCCTGCCAAAAGACCCTAACGACGACAAGAACATCATCTTGGAAATCCGTGGGGCTGCTGGTGGTGATGAGGCGGCCCTCTTTGCGGGTGACCTCCTGGCCATGTACCAGAAATTTTCAGAAAGCCAGGGCTGGCGTTTTGAAATCATGGAGACCTCTTACAACGGTGTCGGTGGCATCAAGGAAGTGGTGGCCATGGTGTCTGGCCAGTCGGTTTACTCCAAACTCAAGTACGAGAGCGGTGCCCACCGGGTGCAACGGGTTCCTGTGACCGAGAGCCAGGGCCGTGTCCACACTTCAACAGCTACCGTCCTCATCATGCCTGAAATCGAAGACGTGGAATACGACATCGATCCTAAAGACCTTCGTGTGGACATCTACCACGCTTCTGGTGCGGGTGGTCAGAACGTCAACAAGGTGGCAACGGCCGTCCGTATTGTCCACTTGCCGACCAACATCAAGGTTGAAATGCAGGAAGAACGGACTCAGCAGAAGAACCGTGAAAAGGCCATGAAGATTATTCGTGCCCGTGTGGCTGACCACTTTGCCCAGATTGCCCAGGACGAGCAGGACGCTGAGCGGAAATCAACCATCGGTACGGGTGACCGTTCCGAGCGGATTCGGACCTATAACTTCCCGCAAAACCGTGTCACCGACCACCGCATCGGCCTGACCCTGCAAAAGTTGGACACCATCCTGGCTGGTAAGATGGATGAGGTGGTTGACGCCCTGGTCCTCTATGACCAGACCCAAAAACTCGAGAAGTTGGCCAACTAATGCGTTTAGGTGAACAACTTGTTGCCCTCGAAAACCAGTTGGAAGCAGTAGGAGAGGAGCGGGCAGCCCTCTCCTATGTGTTTAAGGAGCTCAAGGGCTGGACCACGACGGACCTGATTTTGCACCTGCGAGAGGCCCTGACGCCAGCTGACCAGGCCCTTCTCCAGCAGATTGCCGACCAGCTCATGGCCCATGTTCCTGCCCAGTACATCACGGGGCGGGCCCATTTCCGTGACCTGACCCTTTCGGTTGACTCCCGTGTCCTCATTCCTCGTCCCGAGACTGAGGAGCTGGTAGAGCTGATGCTTTTGGAAAATAGCCGAGCGGACTTGCGGGTTTTAGACATTGGAACAGGCAGCGGTGCTATTGCCCTATCTCTAGCCCAGAGCCAGCCCAGCTGGGCGGTGACGGCCAGTGACCTGTCTGCCGATGCTTTGGCCGTTGCAAGAGCTAATGCTGACAAGCATGGGGTGACAGTTTCCCTCATCCAGTCGGATGTCTTTGACCAGCTTGATGGGGTCTTTGATGTGATTGTCTCCAACCCACCCTACATCGCTTACGCTGATGAAGACGAAGTTGGTAGCAATGTTCTCCGTCACGAACCCCATACCGCTCTATTTGCGGAGGAAGAGGGCCTGGCCATCTACCGTAAAATCGCTGACGGTGCGCCAGCTCATTTGACCAAAGACGGGAAAATCTACTTGGAAATCGGCTACAAGCAAGGGGCCAGCGTGTCGGCCCTCATGCAGGCAGCTTTTCCCGACAAGCGGGTTCGGGTTTTGCAAGACGCCTTTGATAAGGACAGAATGGTGGTGGTGGACAATGGCTGATTTGGGCCAGATTTTAGCCAGCGGTGGGGCGGTTGTCCTGCCGACCGAGACCGTTTACGGGCTTTTCGCCCAGGCCTTGGATGAGGCGGCGGTCAATCGGGTTTACGCCCTCAAAAACCGCCCTCGTGACAAGGCACTCAATCTAAATGTATCAAATCTCGAACAAATAAAAAAATTCAGCCAAAATCCACCACTTTTTCTAGAAAAAGTGTATAATAGATTTATGCCTGGACCCTTGACCATCATCCTAAAAGCGAACGATAAGGTGCCTTTTTGGATTAATTCAGGCCTAGACACGGTTGGTTTTCGGTTACCAGCCCATCCTGTGACGGCTGAGCTCATTGCCCAGCATGGTCCCCTGATTGGCCCCTCGGCCAATTTATCGGGCCAAGAGAGCGGGGTGGCTTTTACCGACATCATGGCTGCCTTTGGCGGTCAGGTGGCGGGTTACGCCGACGATGAGGCCTTGACTGGCCGAGATTCAACTATCCTGGACTTGTCTGGGGAGACCGCTCGGATTTTACGCCAGGGTGCCATCACCCAGGCCGATCTTGAGGCTGCGGTGCCAGAGCTAGTATTTGAGACCTAGATTGCCCTTTTTTGAGAAGGAGAAGTTGTTATGGGAAAACCACATGACGATCGGTCGATTGGTCGTCTGATAAGTTTGATTTTGCGGCACGATCCCCAGCTGATTGATTGTCAGCTGGATGATGAGGGCTACTTGCCTGTGCCAGCTTTACTGGCTGGTGTCAGTCGAAAGCTTGGTTTTTCTCTAACCCGTGACCGTTTGGACCATATTGTGGCGACTAATAATAAGAAACGCTACGAGTACAGCCCTGACGGCACCAAGATTCGAGCCAGACAGGGGCATTCGATTGCCGTTGATGTGGGGCTTTCTCAGCTTGAACCGCCAGAAGTCCTTTACCATGGGACGGCAGAGCATCAGCTGGAATCTATTTTAGCTCAGGGCATTGTGAAGATGAGCCGTCAACATGTCCACTTGTCGGCTGATGTTGCGACTGCTCAAGCAGTTGGTCGGCGGCATGGCAAGCCCTGTGTCTTGGAAATTGCTGCTGGTCAGCTTCATGCAGACGGTCAGGTTTTTTATCGTTCAGCCAACGGGGTTTGGTTGACTGATAACATTGATAAACGTTACATTAAAAAATATTTTTAAGGAGAAATCGCCATGATTTTTGACAAAGAGAACTTTGAAGCCTTCGACGCTGACCTTTGGGCAGCGGTTCATGCTGAGGAAGAGCGTCAGCAGAATAACATTGAGTTGATTGCTTCTGAGAACGTCGTTTCTAAGGCTGTGATGGTTGCCCAGGGCACCCTTTTGACCAATAAATACGCCGAAGGCTATCCAGGCAAACGCTACTACGGTGGTACCGACTGCGTGGACGTGGTGGAGAATCTGGCCATCGAGCGTGCCAAGGAGATTTTTGGAGCTAAGTTTGCCAACGTGCAGCCGCACTCAGGTAGCCAGGCCAATGCGGCGGCTTACATGGCGTTGATCCAGTCAGGCGATACGGTCATGGGGATGGACCTGTCAGCTGGTGGTCACTTGACCCACGGGGCGACCGTGAGCTTCTCTGGTAAGCAGTACAACTTTGTACACTACACCGTTGACCCAGAAACCCACCTCTTGGATTACGATGCCATCCTTGAAAAGGCCAAAGAAGTGCAACCAAAACTGATTGTGGCGGGAGCTTCAGCCTACTCTCGCATCATTGATTTCGCTAAGTTCCGTGAAATCGCTGACGCTGTTGGGGCTTACTTGGTTGTGGACATGGCCCACATTGCTGGTCTGGTTGCCTCAGGTCACCACCCAAGCCCAGTGCCGCATGCCCACATCACCACAACAACCACCCACAAGACCCTTCGTGGCCCACGTGGTGGCTTGATTTTGACCAATGATGAAGACATCGCTAAGAAAATCAACTCAGCCATCTTCCCAGGTCTGCAAGGTGGTCCGCTCATGCACGTCATTGCTGCCAAGGCAGTTGCCTTCAAGGAAGTTCTGGACCCAGCCTTCAAAGAATACGGTGAGAACATCATCAAGAACACCCAGGCCATGGCCAATGTCTTCCTCAAGCATGACAAGTTCAAGGTCATCTCTGGCGGTACCGACAACCACCTCTTCTTGGTGGACGTGACTGGCGTTGTTGAAAGCGGTAAGGTTGCCCAGCACCTCCTTGACGAGGTTAACATCACCCTCAACAAGAACTCCATTCCCTTTGAAACCCTGTCGCCCTTCCAAACTTCAGGTATCCGTATTGGCTCACCAGCCATCACCAGCCGTGGTTTGGGTGAAGCAGAAGCGACCAAGATTGCTGAACTCATCATCAAGACCCTGGAAAACGCTGACAAGCCAGAAGTGCTGGACGAGGTTCGTGCCGAAGTCCGTGCCATCACCGACGCTTTCCCACTTTATAGCTAAGATTTTGATAAATAGCAGAGCAGCCCAACTAGGGCTGTTTTTGCTTTTCGTTTAGACAACCTAAAAACCGAGCTGTAACCCAGCTCGGTTTGTTAACTTAGAGGGCGTCGATGATTTCCTCGGTGGTTAAAACTTGGTTAGCGATGTAGCCAAAATTGGTCAGGGCGGCATCGTAGGCCTCTTGACCAGGGGCACCGATGGCATCTTTAGCAACAATCACATTGAAGCCCATCTCAATCAGTTCACGCATGTGGGAATCAACACAGAGGTTGGCGTTCATACCGGCCAAGATGATGGTATCAATGCCGTTTTTACGGAGTTGGAGGGCCAGGTCATTGCTTTCAGGGCCAAAAATTTTGTGGGGGCTGACTAAGATGGTGTCTTCGTCCATCAACTCTTTCATCTCTTCGATGATGTCGGCTCCAGAGCCCTCGACAACAGGACTATACTGGCTATCCCGCCAGAACATTTGATTTTCAATCATCATGGTTTCGCCAGCAGCCTTGAATTGCCACTTGCTGTCGTGAGGGTAGAAGTAGTGGGCTGAGATAAAACGTTTGTAGCCCTTGTTTTTGGCCACGGCAAAAAGGTTGATGAGGTTTTCAATGGTATTAACCTTTTCCAGAATGTCTTTGGTAGCTCCGAAGCCCTTACCAGCAGGCTTCAAAAATTCAACCTGAGGGTCTGTGATGACAATGGCAACGTTTTTAGGGTTAAACATAAGTTTTTACCTCTTTCTTTTTTTTTTTGATAATAGGCTCTGAAAAGCACCAAGAGACATGGCTAATAGAGCATGCTGTTTGCCTGACGGTGATTTTTCTTGAGCAAAATTAAGTACCTACCGGTCGGTACAGAATTATCTTACCACCTCAAAACGGGTTTGTAAAGTTTTTTGTTTGAAAACGTGGTATAATTTAGAAAAACAGTTAAGGATATGATGATGACAACAAGAGATTTCATTTTAGAAAAAACAGAAGAATTGATTTACCAACAGGGTTACGTGGCGACCTCTATCAGCGACATTATGCAGGCTAGTGGTGTCGGTAAGGGACAGCTCTATCATTATTTTACGTCCAAGAAGGCTATTGGTTTGGAGGTCATTCAAAAACTCTTGACCAAGTGGCGACAGGAGCTTTTAGGTGAGATTTTGAGTCAAGCTAATCCTGACAAGGCTCTTTTGGATATGGTGGATTGGTTTTATGATTTTCATCGGAATCAAACGGTTTTTCATGGCTGTCCCTTAGGTAATCTGATTGCAGAGCTGGCTAGTCAGGAAGGGGATTTTCAGGTTCTATTAGAAGAGTTTGTCGCTGATTGGGAATTGGCTTTGACTGGTGTTTTACGAGAACGTCAGCCGGAACTGGATATGGCGGCTGCACAAGAGCAGGCTGTGGCAATTATGGCGAGCTTACAGGGAGGGGTGCTCTTGGTTAAGGTTCGTCAGAATTTAGCTAGTTTAGAACTGGTTCGTCATCGCTTGTTGGCAGACTTAGGTCTTCTTTTTATTTAGTTGGCAGGTTTTGATTTTACCTTGTTACAACCTTGTGATTATGGTAAAATGGAAAAACAGTTCATCGCTCTGCCATTTCCCTAAAAAGGGATAAGAGCGTGGAGAAGAAAGAAGGAGGCGGACATGGACCTTTATGTGAAGCGGGTGATTATCCACCAGTTTAGTCCAGACGATACGGAGTTAAACTTGGCTGAGGGGCCGCTGACCTTGACCCCGAGGTTGGACGAGTATTTTCGCAAGAAGTTGGCTCGGGTCTTTTCGGACGAGGCCAAGCGGGGTCAGTTTGGCGAGGACAACCCCTTTTTCAGCCTGATTGGGGACGACCTCTACCAGTCCTCGGTGGCTGTCAGTCAGCTTTGGAAGGAAGAGTTCGTCATCAGCGACAACCAGAAGACCAATGATTTGGTCTTTATCGACTTTGACAAGGAGGGGGTCAAGCATTTTGCCTTTCTGCGGTTAACCTTGCGGGAGAGCCTGGTTCACGCCGGCGGTGACGAGGAGTGCCCCATCCAGCTGACCAGCAACAACCTGCCAAGTGCCAGCCAAACTCCTGATGAGGCCCTGGTCATCAACCTGGCCACCAAGGCCTACTACCTGATTGAAAAGCGGATCAAGCACAATGGGTCTTTTGCCAATTATTTTTCGGAGAATCTCCTGGCGGTTCAGCCCGAGCAGTCGGTGAAAAAGTCCATCAAGCTCATGGAACAGACAGCTCAGAAGATTGCCGATAACTTTAACCGAGATGATTTTGCCTTTCAGGGCAAGATGAAATCTGCCCTCCATAAGAGCCTGGAGGCTGGAGATACCTTGTCACCAGAGCAGTTGGCAGACCAGCTCTTTGATGATAACTTGACGGCTCGACTGACCTTTGTGGATCAACTCAAGGAAGCTATCCCAGAGCCCATCAAGCTAGGGGACATTGACCATTCCCGCCAGCTTAAAAAACTGGAAAACCAGAAACTGTCTCTGTCCAACGGTATCGAGCTTCTGGTGCCCAACCACGTTTACGAAGACGCCGACAGTGTGGAATTTATCCAAAATCATGATGGGACCTACTCCATTCTCATCAAGAACATTCAGGACATCACCAGCAAATAATGAAGCGTTTTTTGCAACTATTACTCTTGCTGGTGCTGGTTTTGGCGGGTCTATGGAGTGTCCGCACCTACCAGCAAATCCAGCATGTCCTGACCTACCGGCCCTTGGTCAAGGAGGTTCTGGCTGAAACAGGCAGTCCTGCTGGTCAGGATTTGATTTTGGCCATGATTTATACTGAGACCAAGGGCAGGTCCGATGACCTCATTCAGTCCAGCGAGAGCCTGACTGGCCTTCCAGGCGATATTACCGATAATAAGGAGAGCTTGGTGCAGGGCATCACCGTCCTTTCGGAGAATTTTGTGGTGGCTGACGAGGCGGGTGTCGATGTTTGGACGGCTGTTCAGGCCTACAATTTCGGCTTGTCTTACATTGACTACGTCTCTCAACGGGGTGGCGTGACCACGGTTGATTTGGCCAAGACCTATTCCCGAGAGGTGGTGGCACCCAGCCTTGGTAACACTGACGGTCAGACCTACCCTTACTATAACCCTGTCGCCCTTTGGCATGGTGGCACCAGCCTCTACCGCAACGGGGGCAACAGTTACTACGCCAAGCAGGTGGCGGTCAACCTCCGCTTGGTCAAACTGGTGGCCCTCTTTTCCGATTAGTTTTGAGAAAAATAGCTGACGCTGGCCAGATTTTCTTTGCCAGGAAAGACGAATTGTGCTACAATAAACTATCACCATTGTGAAAGGCAAATCATGGAAAAAAGTTTTATCCATCAGCAGGAAGAAATTTCCTTTGTGAAGAACACCTTCACCCAATATTTGATTGACAAGTTAGACATCGTTGAGGTTCAGGGACCTATTCTTAGCCGCGTTGGCGATGGCATGCAGGACAACCTGTCTGGCATCGAAAATGCCGTTAAGGTTCACGTCAAGCTGATTCCAGATGCTGTTTACGAAGTTGTTCATTCCCTGGCCAAGTGGAAACGTCACACCCTGGCTCGGTTTGGCTTTAACGAAGGCGAGGGACTTTTTGTCCACATGAAGGCCTTGCGACCTGACGAGGATTCTCTGGACCCGACCCACTCGGTTTATGTTGACCAGTGGGACTGGGAAAAGGTCATCCCAGCTGGTCGCCGGAACCTGGCCTACCTCAAAGAAACCGTAGAGCAGATTTACAAGGCCATTCGTTTGACCGAGCTGGCGGTGGAGGCTCGTTACGACATTGAGTCTGTCCTGCCCAAGCAAATTACCTTTGTCCACACCGAAGATTTGGTGGCTCGTTACCCTGACTTGACCTCTAAAGAACGGGAAAATGCCATCGCCAAAGAATACGGCGCCGTCTTCCTTATCGGTATCGGTGGTGAATTGGCTGATGGCCAGCCCCATGACGGGCGGGCCCCAGACTACGACGACTGGACAACCCCGACAGAAGCAGGCTACAAGGGCTTAAACGGTGACATCTTGGTTTGGAATGACCAGCTAGGCACAGCTTTTGAACTGTCTTCGATGGGGATTCGGGTGGACGAGGCGGCTCTTCGCCACCAGTGCCTCCTGACAAACAATATGGAACGCCTCAATTTTGACTGGCACCAGTCCCTTCTGGCAGGCGATTTTCCGCTGTCCATCGGTGGGGGTATCGGTCAGTCTCGTTTGGCCATGTTCCTGCTTCGCAAGCAGCACATCGGCGAAGTTCAATCCAGCGTCTGGCCTGACCAGGTTCGGGTGGATTTTGATAATATTTTGTAAACAAGGTTCTCAGTCTTTGGCTGGGAACTTTTCTTGTCACCAACTTGTAACGGCTTATTCTTGCACTTGTCATGCTTTTGGGGTAAACTGGTAGTATGGACTTAAAGACGAAAATTCAGGAACTGGCAAAAGAGATTGGCATTTCAAAAATCGGCTTTACCACGGCTGATGATTTTTCGTATTTGGAAAAAAGCTTGCGCGCGGCCTACGAGGAAGGGCGGACAACAGGTTTCGAGCATAAGAACATCGACGAACGCTTGGACCCCAAGCTCAGTCTGGCATCGGCCAAAACCATCATTTCCATAGCTGTCGCTTACCCGCATAAGTTGCCGATTGAACCACAGAAAACCAGCTACAAACGGGGCAAAATCACCCCTAACAGCTGGGGTCTGGACTACCACCATGTCCTCAAGGACAAGCTGACCAGACTAGCCAACGGCATTAAGGAACTTTGTCAGGACTACCCGCTGGAACACAAGGCCATGGTGGATACAGGTGCACTGGTGGACACGGCCGTGGCCAGACGGGCCGGTATTGGCTTTATCGGCAAGAACGGCCTGGTCATCTCCAAGGAATACGGCTCCTACATGTATCTGGGGGAATTGATTACCAACCTGGACATCGAGCCAGACAGCCCAGTTGACTACGACTGTGGCGACTGCACCCGCTGCTTGGACGCCTGTCCGACCTCCTGTTTGATTGGGGATGGCAGCATGGATGCCCAGCGGTGTTTATCCTTCCAGACCCAGGACAAGGGCATGATGGCCCTGGAATTTCGTAAGAAAATCAAGACCGTCATCTATGGTTGCGACATCTGCCAGATTTGTTGCCCCTACAACAAGGGGCTTAACAATCCCCTGGCCAGCGAGATTGACCCTGACCTGGCTCATCCTGAGCTGATTCCCTTCTTAGAGTTGACCAACTCGACCTTCAAGGAAAAGTTTGGCATGATTGCAGGGGCCTGGCGGGGGAAAAATATCCTCCAACGCAATGCCATCATCGCCCTGGCCAATGCCCATGACAAGACGGCTGTGGTCAAGCTCTTGGAAATTATCGACAAGAACAATAACCCTATTCACACAGCAACAGCCCTCTGGGCTCTGGGAGAAATTATTAAACAGCCTAGTCAGGATATGTTGGACATGGTTTTGGAGATTCGAACAGACAACGAGGACATCCTGACGGAACGTGAACTCTTGTTGCAACGCTGGCAGGCTGGTTAATGCTGATGAGATGTTTTGGCAAGATTAGCCCACTCCCTGTTTGCCCTGGTTTGGGCCAGTCGGACGGCCAACCGAGATATCTTGACGGCGTGGGAAGTCTTGCTGGATTGCTGGCAAGTTGGCTAAAAATGTGATAGAATAGATAAGTTATGGCAGTTACTTGCCAGACTAAACTGAACTAAAAATAAAGGGGTCTTAGCTCTGCTATTGCCCCAAAAAATAAATGAATGAGGTGTGTATGGATAGAATCGATTGCCGCAACATGCTCCTGGACCTGAGAGAAAAGCTAACCAGCTTTGGGAGGTCTCTTTGACCTGGATGGGTTAGAGGAAGAGATTGCTCTCTTGGAGCACCGCATGACCGAGCCAGACTTTTGGAACGACAACCAGGCAGCCCAGAAGGTGTCTTTGGAGCTCAACGAGCTCAAGCACAAGTACCAGACCTTCCACGACATGTTGGACCTCTGCGATGAGTGCGAGCTCTTGCAGGAGATGTTGGACGAGGACGAGAGCCTGCTGGGTGAGTTGGTGGAGGGCTTGGAGCGTTTGAACCAGCTCATGACCAGCTACGAGATGACCCTGCTCTTGTCGGAGCCTTATGACAGCAACAACGCCATTTTGGAAATCCACCCAGGCTCGGGTGGAACTGAGGCCCAGGACTGGGGTGACTTGCTCCTGCGGATGTATATGCGGTTTGGTAATGCCAAGGGCTTCAAGGTGGAAACCTTGGATTATCAGGCGGGTGATGAGGCGGGCATCAAGTCGGTGACCCTGTCCTTCCAGGGGCCAAATGCTTATGGTCTGCTCAAGTCGGAAATGGGTGTCCACCGTTTGGTGCGGATTTCACCTTTTGACTCGGCCAAGCGTCGCCATACCTCCTTTGCCTCGGTGGAAGTCATGCCAGAACTGGATGATACCATTGAAGTTGATATTCGGGATGACGAGATCAAGATGGACACCTTCCGCTCAGGCGGTGCAGGTGGTCAGAACGTCAACAAGGTCTCAACGGGTGTGCGGTTGACCCATATTCCGACAGGGATTGTGGTGGCCTCTACCGTTGACCGAACCCAGTACGGAAACCGAGACCGAGCCATGAAGATGCTCCAGGCCAAGCTCTACCAGCTGGAAGAGGAGAAGAAGCAAGCAGAAGTCTCAGCCCTCAAGGGTGACAAGAAAGAAATCACCTGGGGTAGCCAGATTCGTTCTTACGTCTTCACCCCCTACACCATGGTCAAGGACCACCGAACTAGCCACGAAGTGGCCCAGGTGGACAAGGTCATGGATGGCGACATCGACGGCTTTATCGACGCCTACCTCAAGTGGAAGATGGGGCTGGATGAGGGATAAGTGATTGTTACTGGTCAAAATGCTAACAACACCTGTCATCTCTACAAACTGAAAAAATGAAAGGAGTGCTTATGGCACTGATTGAATTACGCGATGTGACGAAAAAGTATCATCGTTCAACAACAGCCTTGCGAGACATCAATCTGGACGTCAATCAAGGCGAATTTGTTTACCTGGTTGGCCCGTCTGGATCAGGGAAATCTAGCTTTATCAAGCTAATTTACCATGAGGAGAAGGCTACCAGCGGCAGCATTAAGGTGGGGGAGTTTGATGTGACCAAACTCAAACCCCGCCATTTGCCTTACCTGCGTCGCTCGATTGGGGTGGTTTTCCAGGACTATAAGCTCCTGCCCAAAAAGACTGTTTTTGAAAACGTGGCCTATGCCATGGAGGTTATCGGGGCTAGACGCAGCACCATCAAGAAGCGGGTTCCGGAGGTTCTAGACCTGGTTGGTCTCAAGCACAAGATGCGGTCTTTCCCAGACCAATTGTCTGGTGGTGAGCAACAACGGGTGGCTATTGCACGAGCTATTGTCAACAATCCCAAACTCTTGATTGCGGACGAGCCGACGGGTAACCTGGACCCTGAGACGTCTTGGGATATTATGAACCTTTTGGAGCGTATCAACCTGCAAGGGACAACGGTCTTGATGGCCACCCACAACAGCCAAATCGTTAACACCCTCCGTCACCGTGTGGTGGCCATTGAGCAGGGGAGTGTGGTGAGAGACCAGGAGGAAGGAGACTACGGTTACGATGATGAGACCCTTTAAGCATTTTTGGGAGGCCCTCAAGGGGCTCTTCCGTAACGGCCTGATGAGCTTTATTGCCATATCATCAGTAGGCCTGACCTTGACCCTCTTGGCTTTCTTTTCAGCCATTGTTCTAAATGCTGAGCGATTGACGACAGGGGTTGAGGGAAATATTCAAATCAACACTTTCCTTTTGTTCGAGTCCACTGACAACAGTGAAACGGTTGTCAATGATCGAGGAGAAACCATTCCTAACCCAGATTTTCATAAGGTTTATAATCAGATTATGGGCCTGCCAGAGGTTGAGGGTATTACCTTCTCTAGCAAGGATGAGCAGTTGGCGTCCCTGAAGGAAACCATGGGAGCAGACTGGGAGATTTATGACCAGGATAATCCCCTGTCGGACGTCTATATCGTGTCCACTACCCATGCTGACGCGGTCAAAGATGTGGCTGCTGCCATCGAGAAAATCGGTGGGGTCGAGTCAGTGTCTTACGGAGGTCTCAAGGCTGAGAACCTCTTCAAGGTAGCTGATGCGGTCCGTGTCTGGGGCTTGGTGGTGACGGCGGTTATCCTCTTGATGGCAATCTTCTTCATCTCAAACACCATTCGAATGACCATTATTTCCCGTAGCACGGAGATTCAAATCATGCGTCTGGTGGGGGCCAAGAGTGGTTATATCCGTGGCCCATTCTTCATCGAGGGGGCCTTGGTTGGCTTCCTGGGAGCCATCGGCCCATCCCTCTTGGTTTATCTGGGCTACCATTTTGCCTATGCGGAATGGAACCCTGAGCTGGTCTTGCAGAACCTGTCCCTCTACAAGCCAGAACCCTTCATTTATTACCTGATTGCAGGTGTTTTTGCCATCGGTGTCGTGATTGGCGCGGTTGGTTCTAGCCTGTCCATTCGAAAATATTTGAAATTTTAACCAGAAAATGCTTGCATTTTGTAGAAATGTATGCTAATATCAGTTCAGAATAGCTTTAAATTCGTCCAGAGAGGCGAGCAAGGTAAGAAAATCTGAACAAAAGGGGAAAGTCTCTAGGGCTTTGCCGATTTTTTGCAAAGAAAAAAATCCAGTACCTTGCTTTGGCAGGGTACTTTTTTGTGCCTGCTTGCCTGCTCTGCCATGTTCCAAAAAAAGGAGGACAAGATGACAAGAACCATCGTCGCCCTGGATGTTTCCAGCCGCAAGGAAGCTGATGAGCTTCTGGCCAAGTTTCCGGAGCCCATCTACGTCAAGGTGGGCATGGAGGTCTTTTACGCCCTGGGGGCGGACTTTGTGCGGGATCTCAAGGCGGCGGGCCACCAGGTCTTTCTGGACCTCAAGCTCCACGACATCCCCAACACGGTGGCCCAGGGCTTGACCAACCTGGCCAAGCTGGGGGTGGACATGCTCAACGTTCATGCCACGGGTGGTGTCGCCATGATGCGGGCGGCGGCTGAAGCGGTCAAGACCACCAACCCTGACACCCTCTGCATCGCCGTGACCATCCTGACTTCCCTGGACGACCAGGCGGTGGCTGAGGAGCTGGGCTTTGGTGGGACGGCTCTGGAGGCGACCCTAAGATACGCCCAAAACGCCAAGGCGGCGGGTCTGGACGGGGTGGTTTGCAGCGTCCACGAGGTGGCAGCCATCCACGAGGCCTGTGGTTCGGACTTCATCTGTGTGACCCCGGGGATTTCTTTGGGGAATAGCAGAGCTTTTGACCAGAAGCGGGTAGCAAGCCCAGACCAGGCCAAGGTGGCTGGTTCAGACTACATCGTGGTCGGCCGAGCTATCAGCCAATCCGACACCCCTTACCAAACCTATCAAGCCATCGAGGAGGCCCTAGCATGACAAGCATCGCCCATTCACTCTTAGAGACCAAGGCTGTTTTTCTCTCCCCAGACGAGCTCTTTACTTGGGCCAGCGGTATCAAGTCGCCCATTTATTGCGACAACCGTCGGGTTCTGGCCTTTCCAGAACATCGGACAGCCGTTCGTAACGGTCTGGCTGACATCCTAGCTGGTTTGGACTACGATGCCATCATGGGAACAGCGACAGCTGGTATTCCCATGGCCTCTATCCTGGCGGACTACCTTAACAAGCCCCTGGGTTATGTTCGTGGCAGTCAGAAAAAACATGGCCGCAGCCAACAAATTGAAGGTTACAATGAGCCTGGTAAAAAAGTTGTCCTGATTGAGGACCTGATTTCAACAGGTGGCAGCGTCTTAGAGGCTGTTGGTGTCCTCCGCCAGGCTGGCATTGAAGTTGTGGCTGTTCTGGCCATCTTTACCTACCAGTTGCAAAAAGCAGCGGCAGCCTTTGCTCAAGCAGACCTGCCCCTCTACACCCTGTCTAACCGAGACGAGCTTCTGCAAGTGGCCCAGGAACGGGGGGACCTGAAAGCTGACCAAGTGACCATTGTGACCGACTTTTTTGAGGGCTTGGACAAGGTCTAGCCGACCAGCCCAACTTTACCAGAAAACCAGAGGAGGAGCCATGATTAACCTGCTACGCATGTCAGATTTGACAACTGACCAGATTTACCAGCTGATTGAGCGGGCCTTGGACTTGAAAGCAGGTGCCCAGCCCATCCAGCGGCCTGACCTCTTTGTCAGCAACCTCTTTTTTGAAAATTCGACCCGTACCAAACACAGTTTCGAAGTGGCCGAGCACAAGCTGGGCCTGACCGTCATCAATTTTGATGCCGACACGTCCTCAGTCAACAAGGGCGAGAGCCTTTACGACACCTGCCAGACCATGTCGGCTATCGGTTGCCAGATCTTGGTCATCCGCCACCCCCAAGAGGACTATTACGAGCGGGAATTGGTCGGTCTGACTGCCCCAGTCATTAACGGTGGCGATGGCAGCGGCGAACACCCGAGCCAATGCTTGCTGGACCTCATGACCATCTATGAGCGGTTCGGCCGTCTGGACGGCCTCAAGGTTGCTATTGTCGGTGACATCAAGCATTCCCGAGTAGCCAGAAGCAACTACCACACCCTA
The DNA here is from genome assembly GCF_057748235.1 of Streptococcus sp. ZY171113. Taxonomy (NCBI): domain Bacteria; kingdom Bacillati; phylum Bacillota; class Bacilli; order Lactobacillales; family Streptococcaceae; genus Streptococcus; species Streptococcus sp. ZY171113. Next base: position 1,243,596 of record NZ_CM173243.1, on the reverse strand, counting down.
ACCCGCTTGGGAGCAGACGTGGTCTTTGTGGGACCAGAGGTCTTTGCAGACCCGACCCTGGGTGACATGGTGGACTTTGACCAAGTTATCCAAGATTTAGACGTCTGCATGCTGCTCCGCCTCCAACACGAACGCCATTTTGGCACCAAATTATCTGATGTGACCAGCTACCACCAGGCCTACGGCTTGACCCAGGAGCGTTATGAACGTCTGAAAGACCAGGCCATTGTCATGCACCCAGCACCAGTTAACCGTGGAGCAGAGATTGCAACCGACCTGGTTGAGGCGGGCAAGTCAGTCATCTTTGAGCAGATGACCAACGGCATGTTTATGCGGCAGGCTATACTGGAACACATTATTGCAAGCAACCAACTCTAGTCTCAACGGCCTCAAAATCTGCCTAAGAGACAAGACCATCAGTGGCAGGGCCGCTGACCATTCTGATAAGGAGGACTTATGCTACTTAAACATGCCCAACTGTTTTTGGACGGTGCTTGGGTTGACCGGGACATCTTGATTCGCGACGGTGTCATTGCTGACCTGGCCGAGCAGATTGACCAGGCGGACGGTGAGGTCATTGACCTAGCAGGTCGCAAGGTATCGCCAGGCTTCATCGATGTTCATGTGCATTGGAGGGAACCTGGCTTTAGTTACAAGGAAACCATTGCCCAGGCCAGCCGAGCGGCAGCCAGAGGTGGTTTCACAACGGCCATGCCCATGCCCAACCTCAATCCTGTTCCAGATAGCAAGACCACCTTGCAAGTCCAACTGGATCTGCTCAACACCGACAGCGTCATCCGAGCCCTGCCTTACGGGGCCATTACCAAGGAAGAGCTGGGAGCCGAGCTGGCCGACCTAGAGGACTTGGCTGACCAAGTCTTTGCCTTCAGCGACGATGGTCGTGGGGTTCAGGACGCTAATACCATGTATGAAGCCATGCAATTGGCGGCAAGACTAGGAAAACCGATTGTCGCCCATTGTGAGGACAACTCCCTCATTCGTGGTGGCTGCATGCACGAGGGCAAGAAGAGCCAGGAACTGGGCCTCAAGGGCATTCCCTCGGTCTGCGAGAGTGTCCAGATTGCTCGAGACATCCTGCTGGCTGAAGCCGCGAGCTGCCACTACCACGTTTGCCACGTGTCCACCAAGGAATCGGTTCGCCTGGTGCGTGAAGCCAAGGCAAAGGGCATCAAGGTAACCTGCGAGGTCTGCCCCCACCACCTGGTCAGCGACGAGAACGACATCACCCACGACACGGGATTCTGGAAGATGAACCCGCCCCTGCGGGCTTCTGAGGATCGGGCTGCCCTGATTGAGGGCCTGCTGGACGGCACCATCGACCTGATTGCCACCGACCACGCCCCGCACGCACCAGAGGAGAAGGATTGCTCTATGGCCGTGGCCGCCTTTGGCATCGTGGGCAGCGAAACCGCCCTGCCCCTCCTCTACACCCATTTGGTTAAGCCGGGCATTCTTTCTTTGGAAAAATTGCTGGCGCTGATGACCAGCCGAGTGGCTGACACCTTTGGCCTGCCTTATGGCCGTTTAGAAGTTGGCAGCTCCGCAGATTTGCTGGTTCTGGACTTGGACACCCCCTACCAGATTGACCCAACTGATTTCCTGACCAAGGGCCGCAACACCCCGTACGGAGGTCAGGACGTTTACGGCAAATCCCTCCTAACGGTTTGCCAAGGAAAGATTGTTTACAGAGATGCTGCTTTTTAAGCTGTTGAGCAATCAATAGCCTGCTGACAAAACTGAGACGGTTTGAACCGTTGCTCCATTAGAGAAAGGATAGCTGCTATGACACTTGCGACACGACTCGGAAATTTCTCATTTGACACCTGCCTCATGAACGCCTCTGGGGTGCATTGCTACGACAAGGAGGAGTTGGACGGCCTGCGGGCTTCCAAGGCCAGCACCTTCGTGACCAAATCAGCCACCCTCAACCCGCGTGAGGGCAATCCGACCCCTCGCTACAAGGCTGTTCCCCTGGGCTCTATCAATTCCATGGGCCTGCCAAATTTGGGCATCGATTACTACCTGGACTACCTGAAAGGGGTAGAGGTGGGCGAGAGCTCACCCTTCCTATCGGTGACTGGTTTGTCTCGTGAGGAAACCCATACCCTGCTCAAGAAAATCCAGGACTCTGACTACAATGGTCTCGTGGAGCTCAACCTTTCCTGCCCAAACATCGTTGGCAAGCCCCAGCTCGGCTATGACACCGAAGGTGTACGAGAACTCCTGACGGAAGTTTTCGCCTACTTTGACCAGCCCCTGGGCGTGAAACTGCCGCCCTACTTTGACCTGACCCACTTTGACCAAGTCGCTGAGGTCCTCAACCAGTTCCCGATGACCTTTGTCAATACCATCAACAGCATCGGCAACGGCCTCTACATTGAGGACGAGACGGTGGCCATCAAGCCCAAGAACGGTTTTGGCGGTCTGGGTGGCGCCTACATCAAGCCGACGGCCCTAGCCAATGTCCATGCCTTCTACCAACGCTTGAAGCCGTCCATCGCCATCATCGGCACGGGCGGGGTCAATACAGGTCGGGATGTCTTTGAGCACATCCTCTGTGGGGCCAGCCTGGTTCAGGTGGGCACCGCCCTGCAGGAAGAAGGCCCAGCAATCTTTGAACGCTTGGAGACGGAACTCCTGGCCATCATGGCAGAGAAAGGTTACACCTCTCTGGATGATTTCCGTGGCAAATTGCAGTACTTGTAAGGGAGTGAGACAGAAATCGGTAACCCGAAGGGGGCGATTTTCCCTCACCTCACTAATTTTTAGGGTTCGGGCTGAAATAGTCCACTGGACTATTTCCCTCTCACCCCCGCATAGCTCAAAGAGCCTGGGAATAGGCTCTTTGAGGTCGCAGATTGAGCGAGCAAAGCTCGCTACGTTCGTTAGGGCTGTAAAAGCGGATGAAATCAGCGCCTTAGAGGGTCGAGTTGCAAGGCAACTCAAGATTTCCCACCTTCAAGGCTAATACGCCTTGAAGCACTCAACCACTGCGTCTTGTTGATTTGATTAGAATAACGTTCAAATGGTAGGTATATTATTTGAACTGACTATCGAATGTGAGCAAAAAGAAAGCAAGTAGAGTTTTTCAGGAACCTTAGTAGAGAAACCTTAAAACACTGAAAAAGGAGATAGGCATGAGCAAACGTTACCTGATTTTGGAAGATGGCACGATTTTTGAAGGTCAGGCCTTTGGGGCTGACATGGAAACGGTGGGAGAACTGGTTTTTAGCACGGGCATGACTGGCTACCAGGAATCCATCACCGACCAGTCTTACAATGGTCAAATCTTGACCTTTACCTACCCCATGGTGGGCAATTATGGCATTAACCGTGATGACTATGAGTCTATCACACCGACCTGTAAGGGGGTTGTTGTCTATGAGTGGGCCCGCCGTGGAAGCAACTGGCGGAATCAGATGACCCTGGACGAGTTTCTCAAAACCAAGAATATTCCTGGGATTTCTGGAATCGATACCCGAGCCCTGACACGGCTTATCCGCCAACATGGGACCATGAAAGCTAGGTTTACCGATAGCGAGGCTGATATGGACCAGCAGCTGGCTGACTTGCGAGCAGCTGTCTTGCCGACCGATAACATTGCTCAGGTCTCCACTCAAACCGCCTACCCTGCTCCTGGAACAGGACGGAGTGTGGTTCTGGTGGACTTTGGCCTCAAGCATTCTATCCTGCGGGAATTGGCGGAGCGGAATTGTGATGTGACCGTTGTGCCTTACGACACGACTGCGGAGGCGATTTTGGCTCTGGCACCAGACGGTGTCATGTTGTCCAACGGCCCAGGTGACCCAGATGATGTGCCAGCGGTTTTGGACATGATTCGTGGTGTGCAGGGCAAGATTCCACTCTTTGGAATCTGTATGGGCCACCAGCTCTTTGCCAAGGCCAATGGGGCCCAGACCTACAAGATGGCCTTCGGTCACCGTGGTTTTAACCATGCGGTGCGTGAGCTGGAAACCGGTCGGGTTGACTTTACTAGCCAAAACCACGGCTTTGCCGTGTCCCGTGATCAGCTGCCTGACTGCCTCATCATTACCCATGAAGAAATCAACGATAAGACCGTTGAGGGGGTTAGGCACAGGGATTACCCAGCCTTTTCGGTCCAGTATCACCCAGATGCCGCACCAGGTCCCCATGATGCCAGCTACCTCTTTGACCGCTTCATGGATATGATTGACGGCTTTAAGAAGTAGTGGCTTGCCGTCGTTCCCCTGCTTGAGATAAGGAAGAGAAAGGAGTAGATACAGTGTTGGTTGGGGGAATTTCTCTCAGCTTAAACACGGGCGACAATCGTTGTAAAATGACTAGTCCCTTGTATCATCAATTATGCCAAAACGTACAGATATTAAAAAGATTATGGTTATCGGTTCTGGTCCGATTGTTATCGGCCAGGCTGCAGAATTTGACTACGCCGGCACCCAGGCCTGCTTGGCCCTCAAGGAAGAGGGCTATGAGGTGGTCTTGGTCAACTCCAACCCAGCCACCATCATGACCGACAAGGAAATTGCCGATAAGGTCTATATCGAACCCATTACACTGGAATTTGTCACTCGGATTCTCCGCAAGGAGCGGCCAGACGCCCTCCTGCCAACCCTGGGTGGCCAGACTGGTCTCAACATGGCCATGCTCCTGTCTAAGGAAGGCATCTTGGATGACTTGGGCGTGGAACTTTTGGGCACCAAGCTGTCAGCCATTGACCAGGCGGAAGACCGTGACCTCTTCAAGAAACTCATGGAGGATTTGGGGCAGCCCATTCCTGAATCAACCATTGTGACCACGGTTGAGGAGGCGGTTGCCTTCGCCCAGACCATCGGCTACCCCCTCATTGTCCGTCCAGCCTTTACCCTAGGAGGAACAGGCGGGGGCATGTGTGCCAATGAAGCAGAGCTCCGTGAAATTGCTGAGAATGGCCTCAAATTGTCGCCAGTAACCCAGTGTTTGATTGAACGCTCCATTGCGGGTTACAAGGAAATCGAGTACGAAGTCATGCGGGATTCGGCAGACAACGCCCTGGTGGTCTGTAACATGGAGAACTTTGATCCCGTTGGTATTCACACGGGTGACTCCATCGTCTTTGCCCCAACTCAAACTTTGTCTGATCGTGAGCATCAAATGCTCCGAGATGCTAGTCTCAAGATTATCCGTGCTCTTAAAATTGAAGGTGGCTGTAACGTTCAACTGGCCCTTGACCCCCACAGTTTTAACTATTATGTCATCGAGGTTAACCCTCGGGTGTCTCGCTCATCTGCTCTGGCTTCTAAGGCAACGGGCTATCCCATTGCCAAATTGGCGGCTAAAATCGCTGTTGGCCTGACCCTAGACGAGATGACCAACCCCGTGACAGGCACCACCTATGCCATGTTTGAGCCAGCTCTGGATTATGTGGTGGCCAAGCTCCCTCGTTTCCCCTTTGACAAGTTTGAGTCGGGCGAGCGTCGTCTGGGGACTCAGATGAAGGCGACGGGCGAGGTCATGGCCATTGGCCGCAACATCGAAGAGAGCCTGCTCAAGGCCTGTCGGTCTCTGGAAATTGGTGTTTACCACAATGAAATGCCAGAATTGGCCCAGGTCAGCGATGAAGTCCTCTTTGACAAGATTGCCCTTGCTCAAGACGACCGCCTCTTTTACCTGTCTGAGGCCATTCGCCGAGGCCACAGTCTGGAAAAACTCCATGACCTGACCAAGATTGACCTCTTTTTCTTGGACAAATTGCTGCGCATTACTGAGATTGAGGCAGAGCTCAAGGCTCAACCAGATGACCTTGAAACCCTCAAGCTGGCCAAGCAAAATGGCTTCTCCGACCGCAAGATTGCCGAGCTCTGGCAGACCACACCAGCAGCCATTCGCCAGCTCCGTAAGGATAAGCAGCTGATTCCTGTTTACAAGATGGTGGATACCTGTGCAGCTGAGTTTGAATCCAGCACCCCCTATTTCTACTCCACCTACGCTTGGGAAAATGAATCCATCAGGTCCGACAAGCCATCGGTCTTGGTGCTTGGTTCAGGCCCAATCCGTATCGGTCAAGGGGTCGAGTTTGACTACGCCACCGTTCACTCGGTAAAAGCCATTCAGGCGGCTGGTTATGAAGCCATCATCATGAACTCTAATCCAGAAACGGTGTCCACCGACTTCTCAGTATCTGACAAGCTCTACTTTGAGCCCCTGACCCTAGAAGACGTTCTCAACGTCATTGATCTGGAGCAACCGCTTGGGGTTGTGGTTCAGTTCGGTGGCCAGACTGCCATCAACTTGGCGGAGCCTTTGGCTGAGGCTGGCGTGAAAATCCTCGGCACTCAGGTGGCTGATTTGGACCGGGCTGAAGACCGTGACCTTTTTGAACAAGCCCTGAAAGAATTGGGCATTCCGCAACCGCCAGGTCAAACCGCAATGGATGAAGAAGGAGCAGTCGCAGCTGCCAACCGCATTGGTTACCCTGTTCTGGTTCGCCCTTCTTACGTACTCGGTGGTCGAGCCATGGAAATCGTGGAAACCGAAATCGACCTCCGCTCCTACATGCAGACAGCCGTTAAGGCCAGCCCAGACCACCCTGTTCTGGTTGACTCTTACATTGTCGGTCAAGAATGCGAAGTGGATGCCATTTCGGACGGCCAATCCGTCCTCATTCCTGGCATCATGGAACACATTGAGCGGGCAGGTGTCCACTCGGGTGACTCTATGGCGGTTTACCCACCCCAGACCCTGTCCAAGCAGGTTCAGGACACCATTGTAGACTACACCAAACGCCTGGCTGTCGGTCTCAATTGTATCGGCATGATGAACATCCAGTTTGTCATCAAGGACCAGGAGGTCTTCGTCATCGAGGTCAACCCTCGGGCCAGCCGAACCGTGCCTTTCCTGTCTAAGGTGACGGGTATTCCCATGGCTCAGGTGGCTACCCAGCTGATTTTGGGCAAGACCTTGGACGAACTGGGCTACGCTAACGGCCTCTACCCTGAAAGCCCGCAGGTTCACATCAAGGCCCCAGTCTTCTCCTTCACCAAATTGGCCAAGGTTGATAGTCTCCTGGGACCTGAGATGAAGTCCACTGGCGAGGTCATGGGCTCTGACCAAACCCTGGAAAAAGCCCTCTACAAGGCCTTTGAGGCCAGCTACCTCCACCTGCCGACCTTCGGCAACATCATCTTCACTATTGCCGACGACAGCAAGGCGGAAGCCCTTGACCTGGCCCGTCGCTTTGAGGCCATTGGCTATGGGGTAATGGCTACCGCTGGAACATCCAGCTACCTGAGGGAACAAGGCATTGCAGCCCAGACCGTGACCAAGATTGGCGAGAGCGATGAGGACATCCTCAGCCAGATTCGACAAGGTAAGGTCCAAGCCATCATCAACACCTCAGGCACCGACCGCACAGCCGGTCAAGACGGGGCAAAAATCCGTCAGGCTGCCGTTGAAAATGGCGTTCCCCTCTTCACCGCCCTAGATACCGCCAAGGCCATGCTCCGGGTTCTGGAAAGCAGAAGTTTCACAACAGAAGCCATTTAATCAACAGAAAAACTTGTTAGTCCGCTAGCAGGTTTTTTATCTTAACAGTTGTCAGGTGGTTTTGTGACAGCTCGCTTAGTTCCAGAGTTCCCCCTTGGTCAACAGCTTATTTGAACAAGTAATATCGTTTTATTAATTTTCATCGATTTAGAAAGCCAGTTAAGTTTTTTCAGAAAACCTCTTGCAAAAAATTACAGTTGTGTTATAATTTACTGGTTGAGTATTAACTGGTTAAGTGTAATCGGTTTGAAACAATATGAAAAGGAGTTTTCAATGACCAAACGTTTTCTTAAATCCCTGGGTCTGGTGACCTTGGCAACACTGACCTTGGTAGCTTGTGGCAACCAAGCAAGCTCAGTCAAGGACGATGACAAGATTGAGGTAGTTGCCTCTTTCTACCCTATCTATGAGTACACCAAAAATATCGTTGGTGACGAGGGCAGTGTTGAGCTGCTGATTAAGGCTGGCACCGAGGTTCACGGCTTTGAGCCATCGACCAAGGACATTGCCAAGATTCAGGAGGCGGATGCCTTTGTCTATGACGATGACAACATGGAGACTTGGATTCATGACGTCGAGGAGGCCGTTGATACTGACAAGGTCAACATCATCAAGGCTACAGGCGACATGATTTTGGCTCCTGGTGTGGCTGAGGAAGGCCATGACCACGACCACGGGGAAGAAGGCCACAGCCATGAGTTGGACCCTCACGTTTGGTTGGCACCGAGCCTGGCCATCAAGCTGGTGGAAAATATCCGTGACGACCTCAAGGCCCAGTTCCCTGAGTCGGCCGATGCTTTTGATAAAAATGCTGCCGCTTATATCGCGAAACTGGAAGAACTGGACAAGGAATACGATGAGGCTCTAGCTGAACCTGGCCAAACCAGCTTCGTTGTCCAACACGCCGCCTTCGGCTACCTGGCTCTGGAATACGGCCTGACCCAAATCCCAATCGCAGGTGTGTCAGCAGACAGCGAGCCATCAGCCAAACGCCTGGGTGAATTGGCCAGCTACGTTAAGGACAACGGCATCACCTACGTCTATTTTGAAGAAAATGCTTCGTCAAAAGTTGCCAAGACTCTGGCGGACGAGGTTGGGGTGGAGGCAGCTGTTCTCAACCCGCTGGAAAGCCTGACTGAACAGGAAATGGCCAAGGGAGCAGACTACTTCTCAGTCATGAGAGATAACTTGGCTGCTCTGCTATTGACCACAAGTCAAAAAGGCGAAGCCATCAAACCTGAGGTTGAAACCACCAAGACGGTTTACAAGGGCTACTTTGAGGACAAGGACATCATGGATCGGACCCTGGTGGACTGGACTGGTGACTGGCAATCAGTTTACCCTTACCTGGTTGACGGCACCTTGGATCCAGTTTGGGACTATAAGGCCAAGACCACTAAGTCCATGACGGCCGCAGAGTACAAAGACTACTACACCATCGGCTACAAGACCGACGTGGATAACATCATCATAGATGGGGACAAGAACACCATGACCTTTGTCCGTGGTGGGGAGAAAAAGACCTTTACCTACGACTATGTTGGCAAGGAAGTCCTGACCTATAAGAAGGGCAACCGTGGGGTTCGCTACCTCTTCACAGCCAAGGAAGCTGACGCTGGCGAGTTCAAGAACATCCAGTTCAGCGACCACGCCATCGCGCCGCAGGATTCCGCTCACTTCCACCTCTACTGGGGTGCCGAGGACCACAAGGTTCTTCTTGAAGAGCTGGAAAACTGGCCGACCTACTACGACACTGGCCTGACTGGCCGTGAGATTGCCCAAGAAATTGTGGCCCACTAATCCTTAACCATAAGGCTGGAACGCTGGTTCTAGCCTTTTTTGACGCTCACAAGGGGCTGATTTTTTGAGAAATGGCAGAGCTGGCAGTCTGCTCTGCTATTTCCCTGAAAAAATGATAAAATAGTCTTATGAACCAACTGATACAACACAAACTAGAGCTTTTGCCAGACAGTCCGGGGTGTTACCTCCACAAGGACAAGCAGGGGCAGATTATTTACGTGGGCAAGGCCAAGAACCTGAAAAATCGGGTGCGGTCTTATTTCCGAGGCAGTCATGATACCAAGACCGAGCTTTTGGTGTCAGAGATTGCGGATTTTGAGTTTATCGTGACAGGGTCCAACACCGAGGCCCTGCTCTTGGAGATTAACCTGATTCAGGAAAATAAGCCCAAATTCAACATCAAGCTCAAGGACGACAAGTCCTATCCCTTTATCAAGATTACCAACGAGCCCTATCCTCGCCTGCTCATTACCCGTCAGGTCAAGAGGGCTGACGGTGGCATCTACTTTGGTCCCTACCCTGATTCGGGGTCGGCCAACGACATCAAGCGGCTGCTGGACCGGATTTTTCCGTTTCGCAAATGCACTAACCCTCCTGAGAAGGTCTGTTTCTACTACCACATCGGCCAATGCCATGCTCACACCATCTGCGGGGTGGATAGGTCCTATTTCAGGCAGATGGCAGAAGACGTCAAGGGCTTTCTCAACGGCCGTGATGACAAGATTTTAGAGGATTTGCGGGTCAAAATGGCTGACGCTGCCAGCAAGCTGGAGTTTGAGCGGGCGGCGGAGTATAGAGATTTGCTGTCCAGCATCGCCACCCTGCGGACCAAGCAGCGGGTCATGAGTGCCGATATGATGGACCGAGACATCTTCGGCTACGCCGTGGACAAGGGCTGGATGTGCGTGCAGGTCTTCTTTGTCCGCCAGGGCAAGCTGATTGAGCGGGATGTCCAACTTTTCCCTTATTACAATGACCCTGACGAGGACTTTTTGACCTACCTGGGTCAATTTTACGGGGACAAACGGCACTTTGTGCCCAAGGAAATCTTCCTGCCCCAGGACATTGACGAGAGCCTAGCGGCAGCCATTGTTCCCACAAAAATCGTCAAACCCAAGCAGGGGGAGAAGAAGCAGCTGGTGGCTTTGGCGACCAAAAATGCCCGGGTCAGCCTCCAGCAGCAGTTCGACCTGGCCGAGAAGGACCTGGTCAAGACCCAGGGGGCGGTGGATAACCTGGGGGCCCTGCTGGGGATTCCTGCCCCCAACCGCATCGAGGCCTTCGACAACTCCAACATCATGGGGACCTCCCCCGTTTCTGCCATGGTGGTTTTTGAAAATGGCCGAGCTAAAAAGGCGGATTACCGCAAGTACAAGATTAAGACCGTTGTCGGACCTGATGACTATGCCTCTATGCGGGAGGTCATCGAGCGGCGCTACAGTAGGGCGGTGCGTGAGGGAGGTGTCCTGCCAGACCTCATCATCATGGACGGTGGCCAAGGCCAAGTCAATGCGGCCAAGGCTATTCTGAAAAAGCTGGGCCTGGTCATTCCTGTTGCAGGTCTGCAAAAAAATGATCGCCATCAGACCAACGATTTGCTCTTTGGCGACCCGCTTGAGGTGGTGGAGCTGGCCCGCAATTCCCAAGAATTTTTCCTCCTCCACCGCATCCAAGACGAAGTCCACCGCTTTGCCATCACCTTCCACCGGCAAGTCCGAAGCAAGAACAGCTTTTCATCTCAGTTGGATGGCATCGAGGGTCTAGGACCCAAGCGGAAACAGCTCCTCCTCAAACACTTCAAGAATCTAACGGCCATCAAGGAGGCCTCTGTCGATGATATCCGTCAGCTGGGGATACCTGAGCAGGTGGCGGAGAGGGTGTTGGGGAGGTTGAATTTAAATCAAGAAAGCGAATAATAAAGATGAGTTTTTTAACTAAGTTGAAATCATTATTCAAAAAGAAGAAGTCTCCTCGAGAGCAGTTTGCAGAAGACTTTTATGCTGGTTTCCAAGAGGAAGAACGTCATTTACAGGTGGTCCTCGGGAATTTTTCGTGGACAAACTTTTCTTATTGGCGGAATTATTGGCGCCCCTTTATTCCTATGGTACTGGTCTATGATAAGGATAAGGAGACATTTTTAGATGACCCGAGTATTTTGACTTGGTTGATTGATAAAACTCCTGACATCCTAACTAATGTCAACCTTCGACCCAAGGCTTGGGAAATCTATGATGTTGTTGCTAGACTGTGCATCCAAGAATTTCCATTGCCTTCCTATCGTTTACCACATTGGAACTATCGTTATCTTATGGTGAGTATGGAAGAAGCTCGTTCTCCCCTACCTGAACTAGTTTATAAACGGGCGGAATTGGCTCAAATGATAAGTGAACAAGAAGAAAAAACCTAATAGTGGTGACAAGGCTAAACGTCTTTGTTTTCCTGGGGAACTTTACGTTTTTGGGATTCAGTACACTTTTTTGAGGATATTGAAGATGAGCGTACTGGAGAGCGGCCAAATGATGTGTATTTTTCCTTGACAGTGTTTATCAAGGAGTATACTGTTACGATTGAGCACGGCATTTGTGAACTTGATGACTATGTGGAGCTTCCGGATATAGCGTTTCTGTTATCTGATACACAAGATTTTGACAATTTGTGTGATGTTGAGCAGATTAGTCAACTATTGGTAGAAAAGATACAGGTATTGATCCGAAGTAGAAATGCGATGAGCTATTGAAAAAAATCTGTAACCCCTCCCAATTTATGCTATAATAGAATAAAAGTATTTCGGAGGAAAAGCCATGAAATTTTTAGCGATTAATAAGAAACGCCATGCGGTGCGTCAGTTTTCTGATCAGCCTGTGGACGTGAGCGATGTGCGGACAGCCATTGAGGTGGCGACCCTGGCTCCATCTGCCCACAACATGCAGCCATGGAAGTTTGTCATCGTTAAGGACAAGAAGGACCAGTTGGCAGAGCTTGGTTTCAATGCCAATGGCCAGCAAATCAGGGACGCCCAGTATGTGGTGGCCATCTTTAGCGACACCGACCTGCCAAAGCGGGCCCGTAAGATTGCCCGGGTGGGTGTCCATGACCTGCCTGATGACCAGTTGGCCAAGTTTGCCCAGTCCTATCCCAAACTCTTTGGCCAGTACGATGCGGCGACCACCAGCGACTATTTGGCCTTTAACACGGGTTTGGTGGCCATGAACCTGGTTCTGGCCCTGACCGACCAAGGTTTTGCCTCCAACATGATGTTTGGTTTTGACAAGGCCAAGGCCAATGAGGTCCTGGACATTGACCCACGCTTCCGCCCAGAGGTCCTGGTGACGGTAGGTTACAGCGAAGAAAAACCTGAGCCTAGCTACCGTTTGCCAGTTGATGAGGTGATTGAGCACCGTTAGGGAGAAGGGGTGGAGAGTTAACAAAGTGGTTAGCTCTGCTATTTCCCAAAAAATAACAAAAACGAGTCAGGCAAGTTGACCAGGCTTGTGTGGATGATTTAGACTAAAGGAGAACACATGACCATCAATTTTCAAGCAGAAGTAGAAAAACGCAAAGAGGCTCTGTTGAGCGACCTGTGCGATATCTTGGCTATCAAGTCCGAGCGTGAGGACGACAAGGCAGACGCCAAGCACCCATTTGGCCCTGGACCAGTCCGTGCCCTGGAGCATTTCCTGGCCATGGCGGAGCGGGACGGTTACACCACCACCAACGTGGACAACTACGCGGGCCATTTCGAGTTTGGTGAGGGCGACGAGGTTCTGGGGATCTTTGGCCACCTGGACGTGGTGCCTGCTGGTTCTGGCTGGGACACCGACCCTTACACGCCAGTCATCAAGGACGGCCGTCTCTACGCCCGCGGTTCCTCTGACGACAAGGGCCCGACCCTGGCCTGCTACTATGGCCTCAAAATCATCAAGGAGCTGGGCTTGCCGATTTCTAAGAAGGTTCGTTTCATCGTGGGCACCGACGAGGAATCTGGCTGGGCCGACATGGACTACTACTTCGAGCACGTGGGCCTGCCCCTGCCTGATTTCGGCTTCTCGCCTGACGCTGAGTTCCCGATTATCAACGGTGAGAAGGGAAACATCACGGCCTACCTCCACTATGCTGGGGACAATGGCGGAGCGGTAACCCTGCACCGTTTCAAAGGCGGTTTGCGTGAGAACATGGTGCCTGAGTCAGCCGCAGCAGAGCTGTCTGGCCTGACCTTGTCAGACATCGAGAGCCGTTTGGCCGAATTTTTGAGCCAGCACCCAGAGGTGCGTGGCGAAGTAGCAGAGGTTGGAGACAAACTGAACCTGACCATCTATGGCAAATCAGCCCACGGGTCAACCCCAGAAGAGGGCATCAACGGAGCCACTTACCTGGCTTGCTTCCTTAACCAGCTGGATTTGGCAGGCTCAGCCAAGGCCTATGTGGCCATCATTGCGGACAAGCTTCACCAAGACTTCTTGGCGGTGAACCTGGGCGTGGCCCACACCGATGACCGCATGGGGGACTTGACCGTCAACGCAGGTGTCTTTAGCTTTGAGGCTGACCGTGCCGACAACACCATCGCCCTCAACTTCCGTTATCCAAAAGGCACAGACCCAGAAACCATTCAAGCCCAGCTTGAAAAACTGGAGGGTGTGGGCAAGGTGACCCTGTCTGAACACGGCCACACCCCACACTACACGCCACTGGAAGACCCATTGGTGCAGACCCTTCTGGGTGTTTACGAGAAGCAAACAGGCCTCAAGGGCCACGAAATGGTTATCGGTGGCGGCACCTTTGGCCGTCTCCTCAAACGTGGGGTCGCTTACGGGGCCATGTTCCCAGATTCCATCAACACCATGCACCAGGCCAATGAATTCATGGCTCTGGATGACATCTTCCGCTCCACAGCCATCTACGCAGAAGCCATCTATGAGTTGATTAAGTAAGTTTTGAACAAGAAAAAGCCCTTGAAGGGGCTTTTTCTTGTTCATGTAGTTGGGCTATTTCACAAACATGGCATCGCCAAAGCTGAAGAAGCGGTAGTTTTCCTCGACAGCGTGTTTGTAGGCGTCCAGGACAAATTCTCGGCCGGAAAAGGCGGAAACCAGCATGACCAGGGTGGACATGGGCAGGTGGAAATTGGTGGAGAAGGCATCGACAACCTTGAACTGGTAGCCTGGTTTGATGAAAATATTGGTCCAGCCAGAATCGGCTTGGAGCTGGCCGTCAAATTTGTTGCCGATGGTTTCAAGTGTTCGGATAGAGGTTGTGCCAACGGCGACGACACGGCCGCCAGCAGCCTTGACAGCATTGATGGTCTGGGCGGCCTCCTCGGTCAGATTGTAGAACTCGGAATGCATGTCGTGATCGTCCAGATTATCTACGGAGACGGGACGGAAGGTGCCTAGGCCCACATGAAGGGTCAGGTAAACCAGCTTGACACCCTTGGTTTCGATTTTCTGGAGCAGGTCAGGGGTGAAGTGGAGGCCAGCTGTTGGGGCGGCTGCGGAGCCATTTTCCTTGGCATAAACAGTCTGGTAGCGATCCTTGTCTTCCAACTTTTCATGGATATAAGGCGGCAGGGGCATGTCGCCCAGGCTTTCCAGAACCTCCAAGAAAATGCCATCGTAGGCAAACTCCACAATCCGTCCCCCGTGGTCCAGCTCTGCCATGACGGTTGCCGTCAGGCGACCGTCCCCAAAGCTCACAACCGTGCCAGTCTTGAGGCGTTTGGCTGGCTTGGCCAGGACCTCCCACTGGTCGCCGGCGGTGTTTTTGAGGAGGAGGAACTCGACTTGACCGCCGGTATCAGGCTTGTGGCCATAGAGGCGGGCGGGCAGAACTCGGGTGTCGTTCATGACCAGGGCGTCGCCAGGGTTGAGCTGGTCAATGATGTGGTCAAAGCTGGTGTCGGTCATGGTCTTACTGTCTCGGTCGATGACCAGGAGGCGGGAGGCATCCCGTTGCTCCAGAGGAGTCTGGGCAATCAGGTGCTCGGGCAGGTAAAAATCAAAATCTTTTGTGTTCATGCTTATCATTGTACCATATTTTGCTGAAGGCGTCCTGCTTGGAGGCATGAGGGACTGTTTTTAGCAAGGTGATGTCCTTAACTGGTGAAACGATTGTTTTGGGAAATCATTGACAGAAATATCACAAAGTTATAAAATAAAGATGTAAACGATTACCAAAGGTGGCCACCTTTCTGAAAAAAACACATAAGGAGTTTGAAGATGAAAGCTGTTGTTGTAAACCAAGAATCGACTGGTGTTGAAGTTGTTGACCATACTCTGCCACAAGTTGGCCCAGGTCAAGCCCTGGTTAAGGTGGAGTATTGTGGGGTCTGTCACACGGATCTCCATGTGGCTCACGGAGATTTTGGTCAGGTTCCAGGTCGTATTTTAGGCCACGAAGGGATTGGTATTGTCACAGAAATTGCAGATGATGTCACAGCCCTGAAGGTTGGAGATCGGGTGTCTATCGCTTGGTTCTTTGAAGGGTGCGGTTATTGTGAGTATTGCACGACTGGTCGTGAGACCCTCTGTCGTAGTGTGAAAAATGCTGGTTACAGTGTTGATGGCGGGATGAGTGAGTATGCAGTTGTTTCTGCTGAGTATGCTGTTAAGGTTCCTGAAGGTCTTGACCCAGCTCAAGCCAGTTCCATCACTTGTGCTGGCGTGACCACTTATAAGGCCATTAAGGAGGGTGGTGCAGCTCCTGGTCAATGGATTGCGGTTTATGGTGCTGGTGGGCTAGGAAACCTGGCTATTCAGTATGCTAAGAAGGTCTTTAATGCTCATGTTGTGGCCATTGATATCAACCAAGATAAGCTGGATTTGGCCTTGGAAGTGGGTGCGGATTTTGTCATCAATGGCCGAGAAGTTGAGGATGTTGCTGGTTTGATTCAGGAGAAAACTGGTGGTTGCCATTCTGCCTGTGTGACAGCAGTGTCTAAGGTTGCCTTTAACCAGGCTATTGATTCTGTGCGAGCTGGCGGTACAGTTGTGGCAGTAGGTCTGCCATCAGAAACCATGGACGTGTCTATCGTGAAGACCGTTCTGGATGGTATCAAGATTATCGGCTCACTTGTTGGTACCCGTAAGGATTTGGAAGAAGCCTTCCAGTTTGGTGCAGAAGGATTGGTTGTCCCAGTTGTCCAAAAACGTTCGGTTGATGAGGCACCAGCTGTTTTTGATGAGATGGAAAAAGGGACCATCCAAGGCCGTATGGTACTAGATTTCCAAGCCTAAGGTTGCTTTTATAAAGGTTAGAACGATATGCTTCTAGCCTTTTTTGTTTGATTTTTTGATAGGAGTAAAATTTTTTTATCAAAAAGGCACAAAAATAGTTGATAATGAATTCTGTTTGTGTTAAGATAGTGGTATAATAAAACAAGGAAGGAGTGTCCTATGGATGGTCTTAAAATCTTAGCCCTCTTTTTCGAGGGAATCTTATCTTTTTTCTCACCCTGTGTGTTGCCAATTTTACCTGTCTATATTGGGATTTTGGGTGGTCAGAGTGATGTGGATAAGGATGGGCAGTTGGTTCTGAACCGACGTCGTGTCTTCATCAATACCTTATGCTTTGTCTTAGGCATTACCCTAACTTTTTTTGTTCTTGGTTTTGCCAGCAGTTTGATTAGTCGCTATTTAGCCCGGCATATGCTGCTAATGAAATTACTTGGGGGAGGCTTGATTGTTCTTATGGGTCTCTTGCAGCTGGGTGTCTGGCGGTCTGCTCTAGCCAACCGAGAATTTTCAGTCAAGAATAAGGTTTATAAGGCAGGGCAAGAGGTGACGCCCCTCTTAGCGATTGTAATGGGCTTTGCCTTTAGTTTTTCATGGAGCCCTTGTATTGGTCCAATCTTAGCCAGCGTTTTTCTTTATGCCAGCAGTCACCAGGGGTTCTTTAGTGCCTTTCTCATCGGTGTTTATTGTCTAGGTTTTATTCTACCTTTTATACTTATTGCTTTCTTTTCACAAAAGGTACTGGCCTACTTTAAAACAAAAACTCATCTCTTAAAAGTGACCAAGTTCTTGTCAGGAGCTTTGCTCGTGCTGATCGGCCTGTCTATCTTAGTGGCTGGCCTAGTAACCCTGTTTTAACTAACTTTACATCATAAGGAGGAAATCATGATGTTGAAACGAATGAAACTTTTTGCTGTGGCCTGTTTGGCAGTCTTTAGTCTATCAGCCTGTTCCCTTATCTTTGGTGGTGGTAGCTATGAACCAACCTTAGTTCAAGGAGAAACAGCTCCAGATGTGACCATGGTTAATGAGGCTGGAGAAAAAGTCAAGTTGTCAGATTATGCTGGCAAGAAGGTCTATCTCAATGTCTGGGCTAGCTGGTGCGGGCCGTGTAAGAAGGAGTTGCCTGAACTGGAAAAGGTTTACCAGTCCCTAAAAGATAAGGATGATGTGGTTTTCCTATCCTTAGCCTCCCCAAATGATAGCCAATTTGCCAATAAGAAGCCTGCCGATGAGGAGCAGGCAACCATTGTTAAAACTGCAAGGGACGCTGGAACCACTTATCCTCTGGTCTTTGACACGGAAGATAATGTTTTAAACACCTATGGTGTTCGTGCCTTTCCAACCCATATCGTTATCAATAGTGACGGTACCGTTGCCTCAACCTTTGCTGGTCAAGTGACAGAAGAGACCTTGACCGAGCTAATTGAAACAGCTCATTAAATCAGCAGTAGTTAAATCACGAAAGCCACTCCAAGAAGAGTGGTTTTTCACTTAACAAAAAATTAAACAAATATTTAACAAAATACTTGACAAGGTTTTCAAGGAGGAGTACAATAAAATTAAATAAGTGCTTATCAAAAAATTAAATGGAGTATCGGTGATGAAAAAACTCTTAAAAAACAAGCTCTTTATCAGCCTCTTTGCGGCAGACTTGTTGTCCAACTTTGGTGATGGTCTCTATTATCTGGCTTTGATGACCTATGTGGCCCAGTTACCAGATCCCCAGCTGGGCTTATCGGCTGTTTCCCTGTCAGAAACCCTACCCATGCTCTTCAGCTTTGCCATTGGCATCAAGGCCGACCAAGCCAAGAAGAAGCTGGAGTTGATTTTGGGAACCCTGCTTGTTCGGGTGGGGCTTTACAGCCTGGTCGGGTTGCTCATGGGGTTGACGCCAGCCCTTTGGGTGGTTCTGGTGGCCAGCCTGATTAACTTTGTGTCGGATTTGGCAGGCCAGTATGAGAACGGTTTGTACAGCCCCATTGGCCTACGGCTGGTGGCTGCCGAGGAGCGGGAGCAGTCGATGGCTTTTCGTGGGACCATTTCTAGCCTTATGGGCATGGTCTTTCAAGCATCGGGAGCAGTCTTGGTCGGTATCTTGTCCTACCAGCAGCTAGCCTTTGTGAACGCAGGGACCTTTGCGGTGGCAGCTCTGGTTCTCCTGGGGTTGAAACCTGCTATCCAGCAACTCTTAGACCGAGATCCCATTAAGGTGGCTAATCAGTCTGAGGGCAAGCGTCCAATTTTCAAAGAGATGTGGCAAAGTGCCAAGCAGGTTTTTGACTTTATCAAGACCTCTCCTGTTCTCAAACAACTCATGATTATCGTGCCGATTGTCAATGCCCTCAGTTCTGTTTTGAGTACCATTTTTGTTCTCTCCCTGACCCAAAACCCGGAACTGGTCTGGCTTAACCTGGCCTTTAGCCTATCAGCTTCTAGCATGGTCTTTATGGTGGGCAATCTCTTGGGTGGTAGTCTGGGCATGACGGTGGCTCAAAAATGGGACGTGTTTCTTATGATTCGCCTCATAGCCGCCATGCCAGCCTTGATTTTTGCCAGCCTGTTCTGGCTCAAAACCCCGATTTTTCTCCTGAGCCTCTTTTTAACCGCCTGCCTCATCGGCCTCATCAACCCTAAACTCAACGCCCTCGTCGTCAACACCATGCCCGAGGAGCATCTGGCCACCATCGGTGCTGGGATTAGTACCTATTTCACAGCGGGCATGCTCTTATCACGATTTTTGGTGTCAGGCCTGGTCCTGGTTTTCACCGCCCGTCAACTGTCTGGCCTCTTCTTGGTGCTGTCGCTTGGCTTAGTGGCGGTGATGATTTGGGACAATAGCAGAGCTGCTCATCAGGACCAGGCTTAGCTTGCCAGATGGCGCAGAAAAGCCTATAATAGAAGAAACGACACCGAAAAAGGGAGACCACCATGCCAACCTATAGCCATCACCCCCACCGCAGCCAGATTATGGATGTGTTCTATGTGCCACTATTTGCTCTTGAAACACCTGAAAATATAGAATGGGACATGAGTCAAAAAGAGCGAGAAGCCCTGCAAGACATCTGGCCCATCAAGGAAGACTTGAAAAAGCAGCTGGCCCCTTTAACAGAAGACATCAAACGCCTCTGCCTTTGGGGAGAGGCCTATTCCCTGGCCCATATTCTTTATTTTTACCTGCTTTATCAGAAAGGGCATGACCCCAAGTCGGTGGCTGAAACCCTGGCCCTCTTTGAGACCCTGACGGTCGAGGAGATTAGTACCTGCTACACCTACCAAATCCGCCGCAACTATGTGGAGGAGAAGGTCGAGGACATTGGACTTTTGGCCTATCTGGATAAGATTGACCTGCCTGCCGATGAAAAATGGCACTGGTTCCAGGCTATTCAAAAGCCAGTAGAAACGGTCCAGGCCCTGGTTACCTTGATGGCTCAGGTTGACCAGCTTTATCAACCCTACTACGATCGCTTTGAAGCTGAGCGTCAGGCTTATCTGGCTAATTTTGACCTGGACGACTTTTTCAACTATGTCCCGACAACAGGCGTCAAGGATTTAGCGGCCCAATACGGTAAGGATTATGAGCTGTTTGTGCTCAGTCCCATCCATATCCGTGTCATGACCATGCTCTTTACAGATGATTTTGACATGGATGTTTTCCTGATCATTTCGACTCGGATGGAAGAATTGATTTCTCTCAAAGATGAGCTGGACATGGATGATTTTTCCACCCTGCTCAAGACCATGAGTGACGAGACCCGCTATCAGGTTTTGCAGGAATTGACCCAAGGTGCCAAGAACAAGGACATCGCTGAAAAACTGGGTATTACGGGGGCCGCAGTTTCCTTTCATACCCAAAAGTTGATGACTGCCAACCTGCTCTTGGTTGATGCGACAGATTCTGACAGCAAGTACAAGGTTAATAAGGGATTGCTCAGCCAAGTTACTAAGAAGTTGGTCAGTGATTTTGACCTGACGGGTCAGGAGACTAGCCCAGTTACCAAGCAAATGAGTTTTAGAATGGAGAAAGAAATGAAACAAAATGATTACCGAACAAGCGGCGATAGCCAGCAAGACACCCACCGAACAGCTATGGAGTTTACTGGTCAAGTCTTTGAGCAGATGGATGAGGCTTACAATCAGATTGATCGGCAGCTCAAGGATACCGGTTTTGAAGGGATGATTAAATCCATCTTTAAAAATGCCTTGAACAAGAGCAGCCAGGCGATGCGTCAGTATGCCTCATCCTCTGAGGATGGCAAAGGATTTGATTTTGAGAAAAATGGCTTTGCCTTCCAGTTTAAGGCGGGTGATAAGACTAAGTATAAGAACCGCTATGATTTGGAAGATGAGCTGGAGGATGTCACCGAAGAGTTGGCTGATTTGGAGGAGGACATCGAGGACCTCAATGATGAGATGGCTGACTTGACCAAGGATTTGGATGACCTTTATCAGAAATGGCAGAGCTTGCATGCCCGCAAACAGGAGCTGGAGAGGCAAGGTCAGGAGTTTTCAAACCATAACTAGCTATCTAACAGCAGATGTGAGAAACATGGCTAAAACGTTCGTTTATAACGGACGTTTTTGTTATTTTTTAGGATTTTTCTTGTAAGCAGGGCCTGATGTGGTATAATAGTTGAGGAAAGGTAAGAAATTACCTAGCGATGTGGATTGTCTCCGCATAGGAAGGTCATCATCTCAATAAGGAGGTACATCATGTACCATAACGTCCCTATTTTTGATTATGAGGATATCCAGCTTATCCCTAACAAGTGCATCATCAAGAGCCGTTCAGAGGCTGACACCAGCGTCGTTTTTGGTGGTCATACCTTCAAGCTCCCTGTTGTACCTGCCAACATGCAGACCATTATTGATGAGGCAGTTGCTGAGCAACTGGCACGTGAGGGCTATTTCTACATCATGCACCGCTTTGATGAAGCAGGTCGCCCTGCCTTTATCAAGAAGATGCACGACCAGGGCTTGATTGCCTCCATTTCGGTTGGGGTCAAGGACTACGAGTACGACTTTGTGACCTCGCTCAAGAGTGACGCCCCAGAGTTTATCACCATTGACATCGCCCATGGTCATGCGGACAGCGTGATTAACATGATTAAGCACATCAAAAAAGAGTTGCCAGAGACCTTTGTCATCGCTGGTAACGTCGGCACGCCTGAGGCGGTGCGTGAGTTGGAGAACGCTGGTGCGGACGCCACCAAGGTCGGTATCGGCCCAGGTAAGGTCTGCATCACCAAGGTTAAGACAGGCTTTGGAACTGGCGGTTGGCAGCTGGCGGCCCTGCGACTTTGTGCCAAGGCGGCTCGCAAGCCTATTATCGCTGACGGCGGCATTCGTACCCATGGGGACATTGCCAAGTCCATCCGTTTCGGAGCCAGCATGGTCATGATTGGTTCCCTCTTTGCGGGCCACATCGAAAGCCCAGGTCAGCTGGTGGAACAAGACGGCCAGCAGTTCAAGGAGTACTTCGGTTCAGCTTCCCAGTTCCAAAAGGGCGAGCATAAAAACGTTGAAGGCAAGAAAATTCTCCTGCCTGCCAAGGGCCATCTGGCCGACACCCTCAAGGAAATGACCGAGGATTTGCAATCGTCTATCTCTTATGCAGGTGGCCGTGACCTGGAGAGTCTCCGCCATGTGGACTATGTGGTGGTGAAAAACTCCATCTGGAACGGCGACAGCCTTTAAGAACCTGTAATCACAATCGAAGTATTCAACTGACTAGGCTAGTTTTGGTGCAATCGAGAAACATTTTTGCAGAAATACTGCCCGTATTACCAAAAAATGTGACAAAGAGTGAGTCAAAACTAGCCAGTCAGGTGAATGCTGAAATGTGACTACAGGTTCTAAGCCTTAACCAGCCTTTAGGCTGGTTTTTTCGTGTGGGATAATGGCAGAGCTTTGAAGGGATTTTTATATTAAGCGTTTAAGAAAACCCTTTATTTCAAGAAAAATAAAATATATCAATATCAAAAAAAAAAAATAAACGTCGTTGTTTTTATTTGTCTTTTCAAGGGGAATTTGTTAGAATGGTAAATGTATGATGGGGTTTTTGTAAACTCCCACATAACGTTTTCAATATTTGGAAGGAGTTTTTCTTAAATGGAAACTAACAAGCGATTGCGTCGGGTAGACAAGCGTGATAAACGCGAGCGGTTCTCGATTCGTAAATTCAATGTTGGTGTTGCTTCGGTTGCCGTTGCCGCTTTTTGGTTGGTGACAGGTAGTCAGGCAGTAGCAGCTGAGCAAGTCTCAACAGCTACCACTGCTGAAGTAACAACCACAAGTACGACCACCAGCTCAGAGGAGGAGACGCCTGAAGCTGAGACGGAAACAGAAGGCGAGTCGGCCATTGCCCTTAAAACTGACGAGACGTCAGAGGTGACTAGCGAAGCGTCAGCACCAGCTGAAAAGGCTGTGGAAAATAAGGCAGCAAGTGAGCCAAGTGCTGAAACTGCTGAGGCTAAACAAGAAGAGCCTAAAGTTGCGCTAACAGCACCTTCAACTGAGGTCGAGGATGAAGCTCCAGCTACTGAGCCAAAAGTAGACTTGCCAACCCGTGTTGCGGCCACAACCTACCGTGTCCAATACATCGACGAAGAAACAGGCGAGCAAATCAAGCAACAAAGCTACTCTGTTTCAGAAACAACAGCAGTTCCTGCGGACCAACCACATACGTTCAATGTCACGGTTAACCTTGACCTTCCGAAAGGCTATGTAGCTCTAACAGCAACCAATAACGCGGGTACAGCTTTTGATGTAGTTAACAATGCCATCGCAGCGGCTATCGTTGAGCGTGACTCATCAACCCGTACCCTCAAGGTAACGGTTCGTCGTGATGAGGTTTCAGCAAGCAACAATACTGAGAAAGAAGGATTTTCAGGCCTTCGTGCGGTAAATACCGACACGGCCTTAGATACCAGAACAACCTTGGCTACGGATGCCTCTACTGTTTTGACAGGCGATGCGGTTCGGGATTTGGGAAATAGTATCGCCTGGTTGAGCCTGGATGATAGCCAACCGAACATCACTGTTGAAAACGTAGACAAAAACGTCCGTTCGGTTTTCCCTGCTAACTTCTTTAACCAACAAGGTGCGATTTTCGACCGTCTCAAGGTTGGTTCGGTCATTACCAACGAGATTCGTCCTGGTTATGTGGTGACCTTGACCGTTAAAAACATTTTGCCGTTTAAGGCTTCGGAATACTTTGCCCAGCGTAATGATGGCACGGCAGCCATGTCCAACTACAATCCTGCTGCACAGCCTGCAACGGCCGCAAATACGGACCATCTCCTTATCCAAAACACCAACAACTTATTCTCTGGTGCTTCTGACTCAGGCTTGATTGATTTTAATGCTATGCAAGCCATTCGGGTTGCAAATGCAGACACAGGTGTTCTCTTTGACATCAAGACAACTTATCATGGGGTTGAAGTACCGACCAACGTTGTTTTGCTGGATTCAGAAGAGGCTTCGAACGAAGAGGCGGTAATCTTCACAACCAATGGTCAACCGTTTGAATTGTTTGCAGAGATTGCTAAAGAGGGCCGTCAGATTGATAACTCTACGCGTTTGACTACGGACGCTCAACTAAGACCGGTAAATGGTTCGATTCGGACAGGCTATGCTTCAACTGATCCAAACGGTGGTCTTGGAACACAAGTTGTTGGTCCTCTTGCCTCTACTGGGGGTGCTCGTCGAAATAACGTTCCAAATAAGAGTGTGCCGATTTACTTGGCTAAAGATACCTCAGAGATTGGTATCTTTATCTCGACAACCTCAGCACAAGCCGCAACCTTTGGTTTTGTCTTCTTTGATACAGGCGATGCACCAGATAGTTTTGGCCAAGCAACCCATATCATCACTGGAGCCAAGCAACCGTATTTGGGTACTGACCTTGCGGACGTTGATGTGACAGGAACAAACACATCGAAAGCAGATTTTTATGCCGATGATGAAAACGATGATGTTGCAACAATTGACGAAGGCGAACGTCAGCTGGCAGCAAATGGCCTTTATGAAGTTGCAAACAGAGGTTTAGATACCTATACCTTGACGGTCAAGGCTAGCAATGATGGCGACGTTCCTGCGTTTGTGCGTGGTTGGGTTGACTTTAACAACAACAATCAGTTTGATGAAGGTGAAGCTTCCGAGATTGTTTCTGTGACAGGTCGTGACCAGAATGTTGCACTGACCTTCAGCAATATTGATTGGACAGCAATTGAGTCTGTTAAATCTACTATTAAGTTGGGTGCTCGGGTTCGTATTTCTAGTGACCAGAAAGATATTGAGCAAGCTACTGGTCAAGCCTATTCAGGTGAAGTAGAAGATTTCCAAATCTTGGCAGCCATTCCTCCAAAAGGAACTTACGAACATACAGAAGGTCTCCAAGGCCAGAAACAAACGGGCACGCTTAATTTTACTGCAAGTGGCACTAAAATTACAGAAGGTCAGATTGTTCGTGAGCAAACCTTGACGGAAACCAACACCATGAAGGCAACAGACTTCGGTATCGTTGACCCAGCAAGTGGTGCCCTAGTTCAAAGCTTGACGACCGCTCAAGGAACTTATACCATTGTCAACGGTAACGGTGGCTTGGTGACCATTGATTTCCAACCTGTTCCATCGTTTACAGGTGTTGCTGACGGTGTTATCGTTCGTGCGACAGACGCTAACGGTTTGACCACAAACTGGGCAAACGCCAATACTGGCGAACCCAACACAGCTGGTACAGAAGAGACTGCCGAAGAGCGTGCAAAAGCGAACCTCAAGACCAAGACTTGGGATTCTCTCTACATTCCAGAGGTAAAACCAGTCACCCCAACAGGCGAAGAGGAGACCTCAACAGGCAAACAAGGTCAAGAACAAAGTAAGCGTCTGGACTTCTTCCCGGGTGATGTTTCTGCCCCAGTTATTGTGAGTGCTACCAACCCAGCCAAGTTCTTGAACGAAGCAGGTGATCCAATTGAGGAAACCACTGTTCCAGCGACAGACACTAGTGGCAAGGTTATCGGTAGCTTTGAGCTTGATAAAACCACAGGTGACGTGACCTTCAAGCCAAACAAGGATTATACTGGTGATGTTCCTGTTAAGCCAATTAAGGTTCAAGCTAAGGACGTTAACGGCACCCCAGCTACTTCAACTTATACCCCAACTGTAACGCCAGTAACCCCAAGAGGTGAAGAGGAAACCTCAACAGGCAAACAAGGTCAAGAACAAAGTAAGCGTCTGGACTTCTTCCCAGGCGATGTCTCTGCCCCAGTTATTGTTAGTGCTACCAACCCAGCTAAATTCTTGAACGAAGCAGGTGATCCGATTGATGATACCACTGTTCCAGCTAAAGACGCTGCTGGCAAGGTTATCGGTAGCTTTGAGCTTGATAAAAGCACAGGTGACGTGACCTTCAAGCCGAACAAAGACTATACTGGAAATGTCGCTGTTGCTCCAATCAAGGTTCAAGCAAAAGACACCAACGGCACCCCAGCTACTTCAACTTATACCCCAACTGTAACGCCAGTAACCCCAAGAGGTGAAGAGGAAACCTCAACAGGCAAACAAGGTCAAGAACAAAGTAAGCGTCTGGACTTCTTCCCAGGCGATGTCTCTGCCCCAGTTATTGTTAGTGCTACCAACCCAGCTAAATTCTTGAACGAAGCAGGTGATCCGATTGATGATACCACTGTTCCAGCTAAAGACGCTGCTGGCAAGGTTATCGGTAGCTTTGAGCTTGATAAAACCACAGGTGACGTGACCTTCAAGCCGAACAAAGACTATACTGGAAATGTCGCTGTTGCTCCAATCAAGGTTCAAGCAAAAGACACCAACGGCACCCCAGCTACTTCAACTTACACCCCAACCGTTACGCCAGTAACCCCAAGAGGTGAAGAGGAAACTTCAACAGGCAAACAAGGTCAAGAACAAAGCAAGCGTTTGGACTTCTTCCCAGGTGATGTTTCTGCTCCAGTGATTGTGAGCGAGACAAACCCAGCTAAGTTCTTGAACGAAGCAGGTGATCCGATTGAGGAAACCACCGTTCCAGCGAAAGACACTAATGGCAAGGTTATCGGTAGCTTTGAGCTTGATAAAAGCACAGGTGACGTGACCTTCAAGCCGAACAAAGACTATACTGGCGATGTCGCTGTTGCTCCAATCAAGGTTCAAGCAAAAGACACCAACGGCACCCCAGCTACTTCAACTTATACCCCAACTGTAACGCCAGTAACCCCAAGAGGTGAAGAGGAAACTTCAACAGGCAAACAAGGTCAAGAACAAAGCAAGCGTTTGGACTTCTTCCCAGGTGATGTTTCTGCTCCAGTGATTGTGAGCGAGACAAACCCAGCTAAGTTCTTGAACGAAGCAGGTGATCCGATTGAGGAAACCACCGTTCCAGCGAAAGACACTAATGGCAAGGTTATCGGTAGCTTTGAGCTTGATAAAAGCACAGGTGACGTGACCTTCAAGCCGAACAAAGACTATACTGGAAATGTCGCTGTTGCTCCAATCAAGGTTCAAGCAAAAGACACCAACGGCACCCCAGCTACTTCAACTTACACCCCAACCGTTACTCCAGTAACGCCAACAGCTACACCAGATGAAACAACAGGCCCACAAGGTAAATCACAAACATCTGAGTTGGTGTTTACACCAGGTAATGCTGAGACTCCAATTACCATCACAGAAGCTCAGCCAGCTAAGTTTATCGACCCAACAACTCTTAAAGAAACTGACGCTAAAGAATTGCCAGCCATGAAAGATGGTGAGCGAGTTGGTACTTACACTATTGATCCAACAACTGGTCAGGTAACCTTCCAACCAAATCCAACCTTTGTTGGTACAGCAGACCCAATCACTGTTCAGGTTAAGGACGCTAACGGCACTCCAGCGACAGCTAAGTACACGCCAACTGTAACCCCAGTTAAACCAACAGGCACACCAGACGAGACCACAGGTCTTCAAGGTCAACCACAAACGTCTGAACTTGTCTTTACACCTGGCGATGACTCAGCACCAATTACCATCACAGAAGATCAACCAGCTAAGTTTATCGACCCAGCAACTAAAGAAGAAACTAACGCTAAAGAATTGCCAGCCATGAAAGATGGTGAGCGAGTTGGTACCTACACCATCGATCCAGCTACAGGCCAGGTAACCTTCCAACCAAATCCAACCTTTGTTGGTACACCAGACCCAATCACTGTTCAGGTTAAGGATAAGAACGGCACACCAGCTAAAGCTGCGTACACACCAACTGTAACGCCAGTTAAACCAACAGCAGAACCAGCTCGTACAACTGATAAGCAAGGCGTGAAACAGTCAAGCGACGCTGACGCCCTCTTCAAAGAAGGTGATAAGGTTGCCCCTATCCAAAACGACACCATCACACTTCTTGGTGCAGATAATCAACCAACAGACCAACCAGTTCCAGCGACCATCGATGACCCAGAAAACCCAGGTCAGAAGAAAACAGTTGGTACTTACACTCTTGTTAAGGCTGCAGATGGTCAGGTAACGGTTGAGTTCCAACCAAACCCAGACTTCGTTGGTACAGCTGATCCAGTTAAACTGCGTGCAGCAGATAAGAACGGCACCACAGTTGACACAACTTACACGCCAACCGTAACGCCAATCACACCAACAGGCACACCAGACGAGACCACAGGTCTTCAAGGTCAACCACAAACGTCTGAACTTGCCTTTACACCTGGCGATGACTCAGCACCAATTACCATCACAGAAGCTCAGCCAGCTAAGTTTATCGACCCAACAACTGGTAAGGAAACCGACGCTAAGGAATTGCCAGCAACTAAAGATGGTAAGGAAGTTGGTAAGTACACTATTGACCCAACAACTGGTCAGGTAACCTTCCAACCAAATCCAGACTTTGTTGGTACACCAGACCCAATCACTGTTCAGGTTAAGGACTCAAACGGTACACCAGCTACAGCTAAGTACACGCCAACTGTAACGCCAGTTAAACCAACAGCAGAACCAGCTCGTACAACTGACAAGCAAGGTGTGAAACAGTCAAGCGACGCTGACGCCCTCTTCAAAGAAGGTGATAAGGTTGCCCCTATCCAAAACGACACCATCACGCTTCTTGGTGCCGACGGTAATCCAACAGACCAACCAGTTCCAGCGACCATCGATGACCCAGAAAACCCAGGTCAGAAGAAAACTGTTGGTACTTACAGCCTTGTTAAGGGTGAAGATGGTCAGGTAACGGTTGAGTTCCAACCAAACCCAGACTTTGTTGGTACAGCAGACCCAGTTAAACTGCGTGCAGCAGATAAGAACGGCACCACAGTTGACACAACTTACACGCCAACTGTAACGCCAATCACACCAACAGGCACACCAGACGAGACCACAGGTCTTCAAGGTCAACCACAAACGTCTGAACTTGCCTTTACACCTGGCGATGCGACAGCACCAATTACCATCACAGAAGCTCAGCCAGCTAAGTTTATCGACCCAGCAACTGGCGAAGAAACTGACGCTAAGGAATTGCCAGCAACTAAAGATGGTAAGGAAGTTGGTAAGTACACCATTGACCCAGCTACAGGCCAGGTAACCTTCCAACCAAATCCAACCTTTGTTGGTACACCAGACCCAATCACTGTTCAAGTTAAGGATAAGAACGGCACACCAGCTAAAGCTGCGTACACGCCAACTGTAACGCCAGTTAAACCAACAGCAGAACCAGCTCGTACAGAAGACAAGCAAGGTGAGCCACAAAACACTGACGCTAAAGCACTCTTCAAAGAAGGTGATAAGGTTGCCCCTATCCAAAACGACACCATCACGCTTCTTGGTGCCGACGGTAATCCAACAGACCAACCAGTTCCAGCGACCATCGATGACCCAGAAAACCCAGGTCAGAAGAAAACAGTTGGTACTTACAGCCTTGTTAAGGGTGAAGATGGTCAGGTAACGGTTGAGTTCCAACCAAACCCAGACTTTGTTGGTACAGCAGACCCAGTTAAACTGCGTGCAGCAGATAAGAACGGCACCACAGTTGACACAACTTACACGCCAACAGTTACTCCAGTTGCTCCAACAGCAGAACCAGCAACAACTGAAGACAAGCAAGGTGTGACTCAAAACACTGATGCTAAAGTTCTCTTCAAAGAAGGTGACGCGGTTGCTCCAATCGACAACAGCACCATCACTTTGGTTGACGCTGGCGGTAAAGAAGTCAAAGAATTGACTGTTCCAGGTGAGGGTACTTACACCCTTAAAGAAGACGGCACCATCGACTTCAAACCAGAACCAACCTTTACAGGTACAGCAACTCCAGTTACTGTTAAAGCTAAGGATGAAAACGGCACACCAGTTACAACAACTTACACGCCAAAAGTGACACCAGTTACCCCAACAGCTGAACCAGCTGAAACAACTGATGTTCAAGGTAAGAAACAAAACGGTACACCAACCTTTACAGAAGGTGATGCCGTTGCTCCAATCAATAAGGCCAGCCTTACTCTTGTTAACGCTCAAGGTGAAGAAGTTAAGGAAATCGTTGTTCCAGGCGAGGGTACTTACACGCTTAAAGAAGATGGCAGTGTTGATTTCCAACCAGAGCCAACCTTTACAGGCCGTGCTAAGGGTGTAACCGTTAAGGCTAAAGACACCAACGGTACCCCGGTTACAACCACCTACACGCCAACTGTAACCCCAGTAAGGCCAACAGCTGAACCAGCTGAAACGACTGACAAGCAAGGTGTGAAACAAACTGGTAAACCTGAGTTCAAGGCTGGTAACGACGCTGTTCCAATGAATGACACTGTTCCAGCAACCTTCGAAGATGGCACAACAGAGAAAGTTGTTCCAGGTGAGGGAACTTACACAGTTGCTCCAGACGGCACAGTAACCTTCACACCAGAGAAGACCTTCACAGGTCGTGCTAAGGGTGTAACGGTTAAACGAGTTGACACCAACGGTACGCCAGCGACAGCGACTTACACGCCAACCGTAACCCCAGTAAGGCCAACAGCTGAACCAGCTGAAACAACTGATGTTCAAGGTAAGAAACAAAACGGTACACCAACCTTTACAGAAGGTGATGCCGTTGCTCCAATCAATAAGGACAGCCTTACTCTTGTTAACGCTCAAGGTGAAGAAGTTAAGGAAGTCGTTGTTCCAGGCGAAGGTACTTACACGCTTAAAGAAGATGGCAGTGTTGATTTCCAACCAGAACCAACCTTCACAGGCCGTGCTAAGGGTGTAACCGTTAAGGCTAAAGACACCAACGGTACCCCGGTTACAACCACCTACACGCCAACTGTAACCCCAGTAACGCCAACAGCAGAACCAGCTGAAACAACTGATATTCAAGGTGCTAAACAAACTGGTAAACCTGAGTTCAAGGCAGGTAACGACGCAACGCCAATCGACGAAAAAGTTCCAGCAACCTTCGAAGATGGTACAACTGAGAAAGTTGTTCCAGGTGAGGGAACTTACACAGTTGCCCCAGACGGCACAGTAACCTTCACACCAGAGAAGACCTTCACAGGTCGTGCCAAAGGTGTAACGGTTAAACGAGTTGACACCAACGGTACGCCAGCGACAGCAACCTACACGCCAACCGTAACCCCAGTAACACCAACAGGAGAGCCTAAGGAAACAACCGGTCCTCAGGGTGAAGAACAATCAGACAAGCCAGTCTTTAAGCCTGGTAATGAAGCTGTTCCAATGGACGACACTGTACCAGCAACCTTCGAAGATGGCACAACTGAGAAGACTGTTCCAGGCGAAGGTGTCTACACCGTTGCCCCAGACGGTACAGTAACCTTCTCACCAGAGAAGAACTTCACCGGTCGTGCTAAAGGTGTAACAGTTAAACGTGTTGACACTAACGGTACGCCAGCGACAGCGACTTACACGCCAACTGTAACGCCAGTTGTTCCAACAGGTACACCGGTTGAGACAACTGATCTTCAAGGTAAGACACAAACTGGTAAACCTGTCTTTGAACCAGGTGATGAGTCAACACCAATTGACTTGAAAGAGCCTGCAACCTTTGAAGATGGCACAACTGAAAAAGTTGTTCCAGGTGAAGGTACTTACACAGTTTCTCCAGACGGCGTTGTGACCTTCGTTCCTGAGAAAGACTTCACAGGTCGTGCCAAAGGTGTAACGGTTAAACGTGTTGATAACAACGGCACGCCAGTTACTGCGGATTACATCCCAACTGTAACGCCAGTAACACCTAAGGGTGAGCCAGAAACAACTAAAGATGTTCAAGGTAAACCACAATCTGCTAAGGTTGAGTTCACACCTGGTAACGAGGCTGTTCCAATGGACGACACTGTTCCAGCAACCTTCGAAGACGGCAAAACTGAAAAAGTTGTTCCAGGCGAAGGTACTTACACTGTTGCTCCAGACGGCACTGTAACCTTCACTCCAGAAGAGAACTTCACTGGTAAGGGCACAGGCGTGACTGTCGTTCGTCAAGACGTTAACGGCACCAAGGCCACTGCAACTTACACACCAGAAGTAACGCCTAAGACAACATCTTACGTTGATGAAGCAGGTAAGAGCTTGATTCCAACGGTTGATGGTACCTTCGACCCAGCGAAATTGGCGGACTACTACGTCAAAGAAACTAAGGTTGATGAAGCAACAGGTAACACCACTCACGTCTACGCTAAGAAGACAACCGAGCATGTCGCTGAGAATGGCACAGTTCTTAAACCTAAGGAAGACGGTACTAACCCAACTGAAACCTTTGACGGCTACTACGTCAAAGAGACTAAGGTTGATGAAAATGGTAACACCACTCACGTTTACGCTAAGAAGACAACTGAGTATGTGACTGAAGATGGTACTGTTCTCAAGCCTAAAGAAGACGGCACACTTGACCCATCAACCTTTGACGGCTACTACGTTAAAGAAACCAAGGTTGACGAGAAGGGTAACGTGACTCACGTTTACGCTCCAGTTCAAACGACTTACGTTGATGAAGCTGGTAAGCCAATCAAAGACCCAGCAAACGGTCAAGATCCAAACGCTCCAATCGAAGGCTACGAGATTGTGTCATCAGTGACAGACCCAGAAACTGGTAACGTTCGCAACGTTTACAAGAAAGTTCCTGTGACGACTTACGTTGATCTTGACGGTAAGGAAATTTCACCTGAGAAAGCTGGTTCTAACCCTAATGAACCAATCGAAGGCTACGAAATTGTTACAAGCGTAACCGACAAAGATGGTAATGTTCGTAACGTTTACAAGAAGACTGTAACGCCAACAACAACCTTCGTTGATGAAGCTGGTAACCCAATCAAGTCACCAGAAGAAGGTACCAACCCTAACGCTCCAGTTGAAGGTTACACTATTGTGTCATCAACAACTGACAAAGACGGCAATGTTCGTAACGTTTACCGTAAGGTTGTAACGCCAGTTACTCCAGTAACCACATTCGTTGACGAAAAAGGCAATACCCTTTCACCACAGAAAGATGGTTCTAAGTCTTCAGAAACTATCCCAGGTTACGAGTTGGTAACAACTGAGATTGCTGAGAATGGCGATGTGAAACACGTTTACCGTAAGGTTGAAACGCCAGCTACTCCAGTTACTACTTTCGTTGATGAAGCTGGTAACCCGATCAAGACACCAGAAGAAGGTCAGAAGACAGGTGTTCCTGTTGATGGCTACACCATCGTGTCAACAACGATTGACCCAGTTACAGGTAACGTGAAGAACGTTTATAAGAAAGTTGTTCCACCAACAACAACCTTCGTTGACGAGTCTGGTAACCCAATCAAGTCACCAGAAGAGGGTACTAACCCTAATGTTCCAGTTGAGGGATATGAGATTGTTTCAGTAACAACCGACAAAGATGGTAACGTGAAGAACGTTTACCGTAAGGTAACACCACCAAGCACAACTTACGTTGACGAGAACGGTAACCCAATTCAAGACCCAACAGAAGGTCAGCATCCAAACGCTCCAATCGAGGGCTACAAGGTTGTCTTGACGGTAACAGATGCCAAAGGCAATGTGGTTAACGTTTATAAGAAAGTTGTTCCACCAACAACCACTTATGTTGACGAGAATGGTAAGCAAATTCAAAACCCAACTCAAGGTCAAGATCCAAACGCTCCAATCGAGGGTTACGAGATTGTTTCAACGACAACAGATCCAGATGGTAATGTGGTTAACGTTTATAAGATGATTCCAACACCGAACACAACTTATGTAGATGAAGCAGGTAACACTATTTCACCTCGTAAGGACGGTCAGGATCCAAACGCTCCACTCCCTGGTTACGAAATCGTTTCAACTCGAACTGACGAGGCTGGCAATGTGGTCAATGTTTACCGTAAGATTGTAACACCAACAACGCCTTCAACCATCTTTGTTGATGTGAATGGAAACCCAATCAAGTCACCAGAAGAAGGTGCGAAACCAAACGTTCCAATCGAGGGCTACGAACTTGTTTCAAGTGTTCCAACACCAAATGGCGATGTGGTTAATACTTACAAGAAAGTTGTTAAGACCAACTATGTGGATGAAGCGGGCAACCCAATTCAAGACCCAACTCAAGGTCAAAATCCAAATGCTCCAATCTCAGGTTACGAGATTGTATCGACTGAGACGGATGCTGATGGCAATGTGAAGAACGTTTACCGCAAGGTAACACCGCCAAGCACAACTTACGTTGATGAGAACGGTAACCCAATTCAAGACCCAACTCAAGGTCAGAATCCGAATGCTCCAATCTCAGGCTACGAGCTTGTATCGACTGAGACGGATGCTAAGGGTAACGTGAAGAACGTTTACCGTAAGGTAACACCACCAAGCACAACTTACGTTGATGAGAACGGAAACCCAATTCAAGACCCAACTCAAGGTCAAAATCCGAATGCTCCAATCTCAGGCTACGAGATTGTATCGACTGAGACGGATGCTAAGGGTAATGTGAAGAACGTTTACCGCAAGGTAACGCCACCAAGCACAACTTACGTTGATGAGAACGGTAACCCAATTCAAGACCCAACTCAAGGTCAAGATCCAAACGCACTAATCCCAGGTTACGAGATTGTTTCAACCACAACTGATAAGGATGGCAACGTGATTAACGTTTACCGCAAGGTTAAGACCCCATCTAAACAAGTTGTGACCAGCTTCCTTGATGAAAATGGTCATCCAATTCAAGTAACAGAAGGTGGTAGCCATCCAAACGCACCAATCCCAGGTTACGAGATTGTTTCAACCACAACTGACAAGGATGGCAACGTGATTAACGTTTACCGCAAGGTTAAGACCCCAACTAAACAAGTTGTGACCAGCTTCCTTGATGAAAATGGTCATCCAATCCAAGTAACAGAAGGTGGTAGCCATCCAAACGCACCAATCCCAGGTTACGAGATTGTTTCAACCACAACTGACAAGGATGGTAACGTGATTAACGTTTACCGCAAGGTTAAGACCCCATCTAAACAAGTTGTGACCAGCTTCCTTGATGAAAATGGTCATCCAATCCAAGTAACAGAAGGTGGTAGCCATCCAAACGCACCAATCCCAGGTTATGAGATTGTTTCAACCACAACTGACAAGGATGGTAACGTGATTAACGTTTACCGCAAGGTTAAGACCCCAGCGAAGCCAGCTACTCCTGAAACATCAGTTAAGCCTGTGACACCTGCTCAGTCAGAAGCTCCAAAAGCTCCTGCCGCAGTTGCTCAGCCAGCTCCGAAAGCAGCTGAGAAAGTCGCTAAGGCTCTGCCAAGCACTGGTGATTCAAGCTCGCTTGCTACTCTTGTGGGCACTAGCCTCTTAACAACGGCTCTCGGCCTTGTAGCCCTGCGTCGTCGCAAGAAAAATTAAGTCTGAATAAGACAAAGAAGAGATGATCCTTGGATCATCTCTTTTTGGTTTTTAACACCTAGAGAGGACAAGTCTTGTCTTCTCTCGTTTTATGTTTATGGCCAGTTTTTCATGAGCAATACGAATAGTTAATCAGGAGGTAGGTTATGTTTCTAGCTTGTGATGAAGAGGGACGGCTGGTCAATCTTTTGGATGGTCAGGTAGATAAAAAGACGGCTTACACCTGTCCAGCCTGTCAACAACCTGTCTGCCTCAAACAGGGCAGGGTCATGCGGCCGCATTTTGCCCATGTGCGGTTGGCTGAGTGCCAGTTTTTTCAGGAAAATGAATCAGCTGAGCACCTGGATTTGAAAGCTGCTCTCTACCGAAACTTGGTATCAGCTGGGGTTCCTGTCCAGATTGAGGCGGTTTTGCCAGAACTCGGTCAGGTGGCCGACCTCTTGGTTGATAACCGCCTGGTCTTAGAAGTCCAATGCAGTCGGCTTAGTCAAGAACGCTTACTAGAGAGAACGCTAACCTATCGGCAGGCTGGTTATCAGGTCATCTGGCTCTTAGGTAAAAAACTCTGGCTGGTCCGCTATTTAGCAGAGGGTCAAAAGGGCTTTCTCAACTGGTCGCCCAACATGGGGTTTCACCTCTGGGAGTTGGATGGGGACAGGCAAGTTATCCGTCTCCACTACCTGCTTCACGAAGACCTTCGGGGACGGGTTTGTGGTTTGGTCCGAGAGCAGTCCCTAGCCAGTCCCTTGCTCGATGTTTTGCGTCAGCCCTTTGCTCGCCAGCCCCTGTCTGTTTTGGAGCCAACCCTTGAAACAGACCCCGTCGCCTATATCCAGCGCCAGCTTTTTCAAAAAAATGGGAAATGGCTGACGCGGCAGGCAGCTGCCTATGAGGCAGGAGGCAATCTCTTGGCTCAGACGGCCGAGGAGTTTTACCCGCAGGTGCGACCAATTAGCGGGGAGTTTCCTCAGATTACAGCAGATTTAACCACCTATTACCGCCAGTTTGAGGCTTTTTACAAAAATCAGACAGATAAATCACGGCAAACGCTTTATCCACCCAAATTTTATGCTATAATGGAAACTAGAAATCTTCGTGATTAAATATGGCTGTAAAAAGGCTTATTTCTGCGGTTTTAGCAACAAGGTTCTAATGACTTAATCGCATATAATCACGGGATATTTGGTTTTAGTCGGGGAATCTGTCGGGGAGTCCCCGACCTTTTTTTATTTAATGGCCAGGGCAAAGGCTTGGCTGGCTTGGGCGGCCATTTCTTCTTGGGTGTGGCTATACTTTTCGGTCATGTAAGATTTTGTATGACCGACAGCAGAGGCCATCTGCTCCAAAGAGATGCCAGAGAGCAGGCCTTGGGTGACGAAGAAGTGCCTCATCATGTGTGGTGTGACATGGATGCCAGATTTGGTGCTGATTGCTTCAAACAAGTAAGCTAGTCGTCCTACTGGCACAGGCTCGCCTTTATATCTGGCCCCTGG
This sequence comes from Streptococcus sp. ZY171113, assembly GCF_057748235.1. Classification (NCBI taxonomy): domain Bacteria; kingdom Bacillati; phylum Bacillota; class Bacilli; order Lactobacillales; family Streptococcaceae; genus Streptococcus; species Streptococcus sp. ZY171113. Next base: position 1,206,698 of record NZ_CM173243.1, on the reverse strand, counting down.
GTAGTCAACGAGGAAGATGAAATCTTCTGGTCCTAGTATGCGATTGTAATCCTTGGCTATCTCTTTTGCTCTGTTGACTGCTTTTAAGATTAGTTCGCTGGTCTCTTGGTCGAGGACCGTCACACGCTCGGAGCTCTTGGATTTCATCCGCTCTTTGCCTCGCCGATCTTTGCCGTCAGGGCGGAACTTACTCCTGGAGTTGCTATGGGCAAGGGCGACCAGGCCGTCAGGACGGTTGATGATGGTCTTGATTTTGACCGCAATCACCTCACTCTGTCTGAGGCCGAAGTAGGTCAGTCGGACCATGGCGTAGGTGTAGTCGTCAAACAACTCTCTAGCAGCTGCATCGATGGACTTAAATTGGTCCATGGACAACTCTTTATCAAAGGGCTCTAGCGGGCTTTCGCCGATGTAGATTTTCTGGAGCGTGTTCTGGTAGAGGTAGCCACAGGCCACGGCATCGTTGAGCATAGCCATGAAGATGCCGTGCATTTGATAGACGGTCGTCCGTCTGTGCTTGACCAGGAGGCTATTAATGTGCTCCTCGTACTCTTCTCGGTCAAGGTCTTTGAGTTTTGTCTTGCCGTACCGTGGTTCAAAATGGTTCTTAAAAACATTAACCTTCTGATATTCGGTGTCTGGCGACCATTGGTTCTTGTCAATTTTCTTCTGCCAGTATTTGGCCCAATATTGCTCAACAGTCATGTTTTTGCTTTTGTTAAATTCGCCGTCTGCGATTTTACGTTCAATCTCGGCCAGGGCCTGGCGGGCCTCTAAGATTGTTTTGAGGTTGCTCTTGCTGGCCTCTTTTTTCTTGCCTTTAAGGAAGTAGCCCTTGCGGACGTGGTACCTCTTGCCGTTGGCAGTTTCGTAGCTAAAGATGTTTGGGTATTTGGTTTTAGTGTATTTCATTTTTTATATCCTTTCAGTTTGGGGCCTCTGGACAAGGTAAAAATTACTGTTAGGATGTTGGCATCACCTCCTTTAATGTGGTATAATGGGTATAGCAAAGAGCCCCTGTCTAGAGGTCCTTGTATGGTAGCCACACGTTTTCTTACTTGGCGGTAGGACGTGTGGCTTTTTTTGTTATTGCGGTAGATTTGCGATTGCGTAGTCTGCTTCTTCAGGCGTAAACTTTTCGCCGTATTCCGAAATCAACTGATTGCGGATGGCTTCCGGTGACATGGCCATCTGTTTTTGGTAGCTCTTGGCTTTTTCAAGGGCGTTCTTGCCGTAATCAGCCTTGAGATTATCCACAGCATACTGGGCTTCTTCTGCTGTAAACTTTTCACCATGTTCAGAAACGAGTTGGTCATAGATGCCTTGTTTGGACATGTGCATATTTTTTGAGTAGTCTTCCGCTTTTTTAAGAGCGTTTTTGTTGTAGTCAGCCTTAAGATTGTCGATAGCATACTGACCAGCCTCGGGAGAATATTTTTCACCGTATTCCGAGGTTAGCTGATCGTATAGCCCTTGTTTGGACATGTGCATCGTGTTAGAGTAACTTTCCGCTTTTTTAAGGGCGGTTTTGTACTCCGCTGGAACAGAAGCTTCAGCACTACTACTTGAGGTCTCAGTAGCTGATGAGTTGCTTGTTTCAGCGCTACTGCTAGCCTCTTTGGCCACAGTTGAGCTTGCTGGCTCTGCCGTAGTGGTTTCGTTGTTGCCCCCACCAAGTGCAGCACCGACAACACCAACAGCTACTAGAACACCAAGGCAGCCTAAGCAGCCTTTTTTCTTTTTCGGGGCTTTTGCCATTTCCTTTTCTCCTTCCAGCTTTTAACGTGGTTCAGGGTTGCACGTATGTTAGTTTTATCTGTAAATATCCACGACTGAAATGACGGCTCGAGAGTGGTGGACTTTTTTTATGCTGTTTTATTGGATTTACTTCGGTTACATTTCCAACAGAGTGTCTGAAGGTTATCCTCGGTTGATAACCCACCCTTGGAAACTGGTAGGATATGATCAACTTCGAGTAGTAACAAGCTTTGTTCAGCAATTGAAGCCGAGCAAATTTGACAAGTGTAACTGTCACGATTTTTGATGAATTCTCTTAGTTTTTTAGTCATTAGGGCACGTTGAAATTGGGCAGATTTACTATGTTTTATCCTTTCAGAAAGGTATTCCGAGAGGTTTTCAAGTGTCAGTTCATCGAGTTTAATCGTCGTTCGTTGGGAACTGTTACCTCCTGAACTAACATATTCAAATTGATATACAGGCACTTCAAAATCAATAGTTGGGACTTCAATTTCCAAATGTTTGAGCAACTCATGGTGATAATGCTTTTGGATGAATTTAGGTGGATTGAAGTCCGCTTCGATTTTTGCAAGGCGTTTTCGAAGATTCTCTTTAGCATTGGAGAATCTTGAAATAGTATTACTCATTTCTTGGATATGTCTGAGATTTTCTTCGGTAGGTTTAACGCCGAAGTATTTACAGAGGTATTTCAAGGGCTGTTCAGCAGCTTTTATGACAACTTGTAACGATGTTTGATGGACGTTGTTGGTATAATTTTTGGTGTTGCGGTCTCGTTTAATACTGTGACTACTCAAATTTTCAGTCGTAGCTAAATGGGAGTATTTGAAACGGTCACTACTCTCTGAGGTGAGAGACATTTGTTCGAATGAGTTGACATAATCGGCTAATTCATTGTACTCTGAAACAGCTCCACTAATCGCTTTTTTATGTTCGATAAATTCCTCGCTTCTAAAGTATTTTTCTTTTAACCCCCAACGAATGAGGCGGTAGAATAGAGTTCCAAAGAAGTAGATTGCATAAAAAGGCCAAAAAAGTAAATAGAATATGATTTTGGACGATTTCATAAAAATTCCTATCCATATTTTTATTTTTCTGTCAGTATAAAATGCCCAATAACCATCTCGATTACTCGAGTGGCTTCGGCGGTTGGTGAATGTCAGAATGGAAATTCCATTAAAGTATTCTGCTCTTTTTTCTCTATGTCCCAATTTTTCAGTAAGCCCTGGAAGAAGTAGGAGCTTTTGCCACCGCAATCAGGACAGTAACGTGAATTGCCTGCTAGATGTTTACCACAGCCTCCGTCTAGGAAGTCTGTGATGGGGAGTGGGTAGCCAAAACGGTCGAAATTACTTTCGTAACTTCCCAGGCAGATGTTTTGAGTATAAATCCCACAAACATTGCAGTAGGAAGTTGCTTCAATTTCTTCGTTTTCGCAACGAGGGCAGTTAACTGGATAGCCAGATTCGTTGATGGAGTACTTAAAATATCTCATTCGTTCCCTTTCTATTTCTCGATTTTCCAGATAGGCTTCCAAGGTGGTTAGTCCTTCGTACTGTTTCATTGCACAGATGTGGCAGTAGTGAGTGTGACGGTTTATCTTGCTGTGGCAAGATTTGCAGATACGGGTAGACTGGGTTGTGCTGATGTAGGTTGTGAACCGTTCCTCCACATGATGTCCGTCTTTGACCACACCGTAGCTCTGCATTGATTTTAGGTTCTTGATTACATAGCTGGCAACCGTATAGGATACATGGAAGACTTGCTGGATAAAGGCGACATCCATTTCATTGAAGAATTGCAGGTAATTCCCTAGAACTGGAAAAGGTACCAGGAGGTGTTTAGCGAAGAAGTTAGCCTCCTGTTCAAATAAGTCGTACTCTTCATTTGTCAATCCGCCTCTGGAAATAATCGTTTTATCGGTCAGCTCGTTGTGCTTCAGAACGTAGTGGCCAAGCTCGTGAGCAATCGTGAAACGGATTCGCTCTTTGTTCTCCACAGTATCGTTGTAGAGCAAGATATAGGTCTCTGTCGCTGGCTGGTACCAGAGGGCACCGTCCTCGCTTTGGAAATACTCGATGACGTGCAGTAGTGGCAGGTCATGTTGTTTGGCAAAGGTGCTGTATTTCATGAGGTGGAGGTTGTCCAACTGGTTGATGATGTGGACAAGGTTTATAGGCAAATTGCCGTCTGTGTAATGCTCTAGGAAATCATAGGCCTGGTTTTTGATGGCCTTGTAGTTGGGTTTCTTAGAAATCGTGGTCGTCATCACCACCTCCGTTCAGGACATCTTGGAAAGTGATGTCCATGAGTTGCAGCAGCCGCTCTTGATCCTTGATACTAAGAGATTTGGCTTTACGCTGGATGGCACGGTATTGTGGTGTCTCGTCCAAGCTATCTTTTGGTAGAGCTCCTGTAATAGCTGGATTATCAGTACGACCTAGCAGGTAGTCGGTAGATACGCCGAAGTAGTCGGCAATTTCTTGCAGTCGGTCTGACTTAGGGATTGAACTTTTAAGCCCATACAAGGTATTTCTACTATATCCTAGTTTTTCTTCTAGTTGATTGAGAGATAGCCCCTGTTTTTTGGCTAAATTTTTGACAATCTCAAATGTCTCAAACATTGATTTATCAACCTTTCTAGGGTATGACAAAAAATATTTAAGATTTATCGTAAAAATCGCTTGACAAATTTTAGGATATGTCTTAAAATAGTTTTTGTAAGTTAGTTGTTAGGAAAAATCGTAGTCAATAGCGTTACCTGTTTTGTTACTGTTGGAGCGGTAAGAATGGGATAAAGCCTTGGCTAGGTCTTTCTTATACCTCGATTTTAAGACAAATCTTAGTTTTTGTCAAGAGATAATCGCTTAATTTTACGATTTTTTCTAATAACGCTTTTTGTATCATAAAGATACAAAAAAGTTCTTGACAAGCCAAGAACTTTTACTAAGAGGAAGGAGGTAAGGTCTATGCCTAATACGGACGCTGGGCGTCAAAAAATCTTGACTTACTTGGAAGAGAACAGTATTCAGTTGTCTTCTCTGGCGGTCAAGTACGATATGGCACGAACTGATGTGAGTAATATCTTGCATGGCAAGAAAAACGACCCAACGGCTCATCGGTTCATTGTACGGGTTATCGATGATTTTAAAATTCGGTAAACAAAAAGCGACTGCGGGAACAGTCGCTGAAGAAAAATTACTTACTTAGATTATACCACAGGAGGTGCTGATGGACAAGATTGTATTAGACTTGTCCGAATGGATAAAAAGCATAATCAAAGATACGGTTGCGGAGCTGGTTGCAATCTACCGGCGAAGCGACGAGTACAAGGAAACTATGGATATTGGTCAGACGGCACGGTTCTTGGGGATTTCCAAGACAACGTTTAACGAACAATACCGTTATCTGCCAGGATTTCCAAAAGAACTGCCAGCCAAGCGCTGGTCAAAGCGAGCCTTAATCATTTGGCTCGAAAATCAAATCTAAAAAATACCTCTGGACAAGGTAAAAAGGAAACTGAAGAATGACAAAAGACAAAATCGGTCTATCCGAGCGGTTAGGCCACGCTGAAACAGAACTGGAACGCCAAGATGCTCTGACAGGCCTGCTATTTACAGGGCTGGCCATCACGACCATGGTCGCTATCATCGCCCTCGCTATGGCCTTGCAGACCCTGGGAGAGTTGCGAGAGGTGGCCGAACAACTGGACCTGCTTAGGTCCCGATTGACAGAAATCACGGCGGAGATCCGTGGGATTGGAGGATAAGATGAAACAGTGGTTACTAACTAAGGCTCTGGACATCGTGGGCCAGGCCATCGAGGATTCGGCGATGGGTCGAATCGAAAAAGGCAAGTGCCGGACATTCCTGGGCATTATCAGGACTAATCTGGCAGTCAGACGACCTGAGCCTAAGAGGGTCAAGGTTGACGTGGAGCGGTTGATTTTTGAGGAGGTGGGCAAATAGAACGGACAACACGCTTAAAGTTATTGCTCAAGTCTTATCGTCTTTGGTTGTCCACGGGTGATGATGAGCATTATCAAGATTTATACCGAATTTTAGATTACAAAGGAGAAGAAGATGGCTGTTAGAAAAACAATTGGTGCCCAATCAACGGGTTATGGTCGGATTGGTTGTGATATGGGATATTACAACGATATTGTGGAAATCGCTGAGAAGTGTAACATGACCTTGACCTCGGTTACAAATGCTTTGCTTGGTTTTGCTCTTGCAAATAGCGAAATTGTGACGGAGCAAAAAACTGTCGAGGTTTGCTCATTTAGAATTGGCGGAGAGGATTTCGAAGATGGTAACGATTAACAAACTGGAAATCGAAAATGTCAAGCGTATCAAGGCGGTCAAGATTGAGCCGTCAGCCAAGGGGTTGACCATTATCGGTGGCAACAATGCCCAAGGCAAGTCAAGCGTACTGGATGCAATCGCATGGGCCCTGGGTGGCGGTCGCTACAAGCCAAGTCAGGCTGCTCGTGAGGGGTCACAGGTACCACCTACTCTTAAGGTGACCCTGTCAAACGGCCTCATCGTGGAGCGTAAAGGTAAGAACTCTGACCTCAAGGTTATTGACCCGAACGGTAAGAAGGCTGGTCAGCAGTTGCTGGATAGCTTTGTGGAAGAATTGGCCATCAACCTGCCTAAGTTTATGGACGGCACGGCTAAGGAAAAGGCGGACACTCTACTTCAAATTATCGGTGTGGGCCCGCAACTCTTTGAGCTGGAGCAACAGGAAAAAGCTTTTTACGACCAGCGACATGCTATTGGGGTTATTGCTGACCAGAAAGAGAAGTTTGCCAAGGAAATGCCAGACTACCCTGGTGCCCCCAAGGAACTTGTCAGCATTTCAGACCTTATCCAACAGCAGCAGGCTATCTTGGCCAAAAATGGGGAGAATGCCCGCAAACGGCAACATGTGACGGTCATTGAGCAGAACCAGGCCTTTAAGCAGGCAGAGGTGGATGAGCTCAAGCGTAAGCTTAAAGAGGCTGAAAAGCAATTGGCTCAGTTGAACGATGACTTGGCTGTTGCAAGAGCTGATGCCATGGATTTGCATGACGAGAACACGGCCGAGATTGAAGCCAACATTGCCCAAATTGATGAGGTCAATCGTCAAGTGCGGGCCAACTTGGACAAGGACAAGGCTGAGGAAGATGCCAAGGGCTACCGTGTCCAATACCAGGAGCTGACTACTAAAATCGAGGATGTTCGACAGGCTAAACGTGATCTGCTAACCAATGCTGACCTGCCTCTGGAAGGTTTGTCCGTTGATGACGGCAAACTGCTCTACCTTGGTCAAGAGTGGGACAACATGTCTGGCTCTCAACAGCTCATGGTGGCCACGGCTATCGTCCGCAAGCTCAAGCCAGAGTGTGGCTTTGTCCTCATCGACAAGCTGGAGCAGATGGACAAGCAGACCCTGGAAGAGTTCGGGGCATGGCTGGAACGTGAGGGCTTGCAGGCCATTGCGACCCGTGTGTCAACCGGGGAAGAGTGCGCCATCATTATCGAGGACGGTTACTCTTTGGAGAACCCAGACTATCAACCAGCACCGCCTGCCCAGCCAGCAACAGTACCTAATTGGACATTTTAGAAAGGAGTAACTGTTTGGATAAAGAAAATTACATTGACGACCTTAAAAAGAGAATGAAAAGCTCACAGGAATCTGTCATCCATCAATTATTAATTAGTCGAATTGATGGATTGGCAGATGAAGTCACACGCCTAGCTTTAACCAATAATTCTACATGGCAAGAGGCTATTGATGAAATCAAAAAAAGCACTCATTTCATGCCTCCTGAGTACGATTCAATTGTTAGAGGATTTAGGGATTTGATGATAAATCGGGTGATTTCAACTGCATTAGACAGAGAAATTACCAAAAAACGAAAGGAGTAACACATGCAAATCACACGAGGGAAGCGGGCAAGAGCCCAGCGGGTGGTCGTCTATGGCCCAGAAGGTATCGGGAAGTCTAGCTTTGCGGCTCAGTTTCCTAATCCGCTCTTTATCGACACGGAGGGGTCAACGGACAACATGGATGTGGCTCGCTTGGACAAGCCGACTAGCTATACCATGCTAAAAAATCAGATTGCCTGGGTTAAGGCTAACCCAACAGTCTGTCAGACTTTGGTCATTGATACCATTGACTGGGCGGAGACCTTAGTTAATGATGATGTTTGTGCTCAGCACAATGTCAGAGGGATTGAAGAAATCGGATGGGGCAAGGGCTACACCTATGTCAAGGAAGAAGTAGGACGTTTGCTAAATCTTCTCAGTGAGCTGGTTGACTTGGGTATCAATGTGGTCTTGACTGCTCATGCTCAAATTAGAAAGTTTGAACAACCTGATGAAATGGGAGCTTATGACCGTTGGGAATTGAAGTTGGGTAAGAAAACTGGCTCACAAACGGCACCTCTGGTTAAGGAATGGGTTGATATGGTACTTTTTGCCAATTATAAGACGGTCGTCATGACAGCTGACAACGGCAAGAAGAAAGCCCAAGGTGGCCAACGTGTCCTCTATACTCAACATCACCCCGCTTGGGATGCCAAGAACCGTCATGGTTTGCCAGACGAATTACCGTTGGACTATGAGGCTATTGCTCATATCTTTGCCCCGCAAAGCCAACCAGCACCAGCTCAACCTGTTCCTCAAGAACCTCAACCAGGTACTATGGGGCCAAATCCTGTCGAGCGACCAGCTCCAATTCAAGAGCAGACTAGCCTTGCCATGGATATGTCGCAGGTGGCACCGCCAGCTACTCCTAACTTTGCACGAGAAGTCTCTGACATCTCTGAGACGATTCCTGAGAGCTTGAGGCAACTCATGCAGTTGGACGGGGTGACGGAGGTGGAACTCAGAGGCATTCAATCTGAACTGAACCATATCCCCGCAGACACGCCTTTTGAAAATTATCCAGATGGGTACTTTGACTTTTTGGTAAGTTACTGGAATAGCCCAGGCTCTAATGGCATGAGCATTAAGGACATCATTTTGAAAAACAGACAATTTTAGGAGGAACCTATGACTAAAACAATCAATCTGGACCTGTCCGTCATTGGCGGCGGAGGTCTGCAAGAGAAAGTGGACAAGGAATTGGCCAAGGTCTTTGACAATATCCTTGATCCTAACACGGATGTTAAGACGGCCCGCAAGGTAGTCATCACATTGACCATGAAGCCTGACGAGGCCCGTCAGACAGTCAACACGGTTATGGATGTCAAATCCACCCTGGCACCACAGACCGGGGTGGCCACGACGGTGCTGGTGGGTGAAAAGGCTGGCACTATCCATGCCAACGAGCTCAAGAGTGCCATGCCAGGACAGACCTTCTTCGACGAAGAGGCGGTTCTGCGGACGGATATTGGCCAGCCAATTGCTGAGCTGGAGAAAGGCATCAACGAGGGTGTCATTGATTTTAACAAAAAGAAAGTAGGTAACTAATATGTCAGAAAATATCAAAGCAGTTGTGGAATATGGTGTGGAGCTTGCAGGACGTGAAGAAAAAGTCATCACGATTGATGGCAAGGATTTCTATGATGCCAACCGTCACCGCATGGTTGAGCTGGAACCAAAACGCTATCCTGCTTGCTTGGAGTTGCGGACCTTGGCTAGTCTGGTGGACTACCTCAAGAGCGACCTCAACGGTATTAACCAAGAGCGGGTCATGGTAGTGGTCCAAAATCCTAAAGAAGTGTCTGTTTACACTCAAGACGATGAGCAGTCAGTCCGCACGCAGCTGGTCAATGTTCAGGCTCTGACGCCGTCAATTCACTTTGCAGTGTGGAATGAGGCTTCAGATTTCAACGTCCTCCTGCAGTCCAAGTTCCAGGATAGCGACGACCGCTGGGCGGTACTTGAGTTTGCCAGTGCCCTGCGGATTGAAAATGGGGCAGAGGTTGTCGATGATGGCATCGCTCAGGTCACAACGATTAAGGACGGTGTGGCCAGCATGGCCAAAGCCAAGGCACCTAACCCAGTTACCCTACGTCCTTACCGCACCTTTGCGGAGGTTGAGCAACCAGCCAGCCAATTCATCTTCCGTGTTAATAAGCGTGCAGAAATGGCCTTGTTTGAGGCAGACGGCGGTGCTTGGCGACTGGAAGCAGTTAACAACATTGCCCAGTACCTGCGAGACAATCTGGCAGAGCAGACTAACATCACTATTTTGGCCTAAAAAAGGAGAATCAACATGACACAACAATTCAACCAACCAGATCGCGAGCTTAATTGGGATGATGAAATCGTCCAGGACGGGTCGGGTTTTGTCCAGCTAAAACCTGGTGATTACCAGTTTACTGTCACAGGCTTTGAACGGGCCCGTCACACGCCGAATCCCCAAAATCCAGGAAAATTGCCAGCTTGCAACAAGGCCGTTATCACGCTACAAATTGAGACGGCCGAAGGTGTTGCACAGTTGACTCACAACCTGTTCTTGCACACGTCAACAGAAGGGATGTTGTCAGCATTCTTTGGGGCTATTGGCCAGAAGAAGCACGGGCAACCGCTCCGAATGAACTGGAACACGGTGATTGGCTCCAAGGGTGTGGCTCGGATTGGCAAGCGAAAGGGAACTGGCCAGTATGCAGACCGCGAATACGATGATGTGAAATCCATGATTTATGCTGACGATGTGGACTGGACCAAGGTTTTGAACGGTAGTGGTCAGCCTAGTACGCCAGCCTACCAGCAGTCACCACAACAGCCAGCTGGTCAACAAAGCTGGGGTGGGTTCTAAGCTATGGAGCTGAGACCGTATCAAACAGAGGCACGGTCAGCCGTTCAGCAGGAATGGGAAGAGGGTCGCAAACGCACCCTCTTAGTCCTGCCAACAGGGTGCGGTAAGACCATTGTCTTTTCAAAAATCATTGAGGACCGGGTGAGGCTGGGCGAGCGGGTGCTGGTCCTGGCCCATCGGTCAGAACTCTTGGAACAGGCCAGCGACAAGCTGATGACGGCAACAGGCCTGGGAACAGCTCTGGAAAAAGCCGAAAGCACATCAGTCGGTTCCTGGTATCGTGTTGTGGTTGGGTCTGTCCAGACCATGCAACGGGAAAAACGACTGAGCCAGTTCCCGCCTAATCACTTTGACACCATCATCATCGACGAGGCCCACCATGCTATCTCAGATGGCTACCAGCGGGTGCTGGGGCATTTCGAGGGAGCAAATGTTTTGGGTGTAACAGCCACCCCAGACAGGGGTGACAAACAGAACCTGGGCAAGTATTTTGACAGTTTAGCCTATGAGTATTCCCTGGTTGATGCCATCAAATCGGGCTACCTATCCAAGATTACAGCCATCACCATTCCCTTGACTTTGGATCTGTCGAAGGTCAGTCAGCAGGCTGGGGATTTCAAGGCCAGCGAGATTGGCACGGCCTTAGACCCTTACCTGGAGCAGATTGCCGATGAAATGGTCAAGCAATGTGCTGACCGCAAAACGGTCGTGTTCCTGCCATTGGTCAAGACCTCGCAGAAGTTTCGGGATATTCTAAATGCCAAAGGGTTTAAGGCTGCCGAGGTTAATGGCGAGAGTAAGGACCGGGAAGAGGTGCTGGCAGACTTTGACAAGGGCAAGTACAATGTCCTCTGTAACTCCATGCTCTTGACTGAGGGCTGGGACTGCCCAAGTGTGGACTGCGTTGTGGTCCTACGACCAACCAAGGTGCGGGCTCTTTATAGTCAGATGGTGGGCCGTGGCACACGCCTCTATCCTGGCAAGGAAAATCTGCTTTTACTGGATTTCCTCTGGCACACTGAGCGACACGAGCTTTGTCGGCCAGCCCACCTCATTGCTGGCAGTCCAGAAGTTGCCCAGAAGATGGTCGAGAACATGACCGAGGAAACCGAGGTGGCTTTTGAGCTCTTGGAGGCTGAGGAAGTGGCCTCCAAGGACGTCATCGCCGAACGGGAAGAGGCCTTGGCTAAACAGTTGGAAGAAATGAGGAAACGCAAGCGAGCCCTGGTTGACCCTCTCCAGTTTGAGATGTCTATCAACGCCGAAGACCTGGTGGATTATGTGCCAGAGTTTGGAATAGACATGGCACCACCAACAGATAAGCAATTAAAAGCTCTGGAAAAATTCGGTATTTTTACTGATGAAATCGGAAATTATGGAAAAGCAAGCAAGCTCTTTGACCGACTGGCAAAACGCCGGGATTCAGGATTGACTACACCGAAGCAAATCCGCTTGCTCGAGCGGTATGGTTTCCAGCATGTGGGCATGTGGAAGTTTGACGTGGCCAAGAACATGATTGACCGTATTGCAGCGGCTGGATGGCGATTGCCAGCAGGTGTGCGACCGAAAGAGTACCAACCAGAATAGGAGATTAAATGACAGAACGAGATTTTGACCTCATCCCACTCCTGGACTACATTGACCCTGCGTTCCTGTCCTATCAGGACTGGGTCAACGTAGGCATGGCCCTGAAGCAGGAAGGTTACACGGCCATGGATTGGGATATGTGGTCGCAAAAAGACACCAAGCGCTACAAGCGGGGGGAATGTTTCAAGAAATGGGATACCTTCCAGGGCAGCGGTATGGGTACTGTGACAGGTGCTACTATCACCCAGATGGCCAAGGACAACGGCTGGGTGTCTGAGTTCCGCTTGGCAGACGACGCCCATGAGCTGGACTGGGACAGCACCATCGACCGTGATTATAAAATCATTGACAAGAACTGGGTTGAGGCCAAGGAAATCAAGGAGCCTGTCAACTGGTCACCAGTGCAGGAACTCATCACTTACTTGGAAACTATCTTTGATTCCACAGATTTGGTCGGTTATGTGACGACGACTTACCCGATTGAGACTGATGATGGCCCCATCTATAAGCCAACGCAGGGCAACTATGACCGCACGGCAGGGGAACTGATTCAGGCCTTGCAGAAGTGTGAGGGTGACATCGGAGCGGTCTTTGGTGATTACAAGGAAGAGGCTGGAGCCTGGATTCGCTTTAACCCTCTTGACGGTAAGGGAGTTAAGAATGACAACGTGACGGACTTCCGCTATGCTTTGGTGGAATCCGACAGCATGGACCTTGGCAAGCAGTACGCCCTCTTCAAGGAGTTAGAACTGCCGATTGCAGCCTTGGTCCACTCTGGGAAAAAGTCTCTCCACGCCATCGTCAAGGTGGACGCTAGGGATTACCAGGAATACCGCAAGCGGGTTGACTATATCTACGCCATTTGTAAGAAGAATGGCCTGGATATTGACACTCAGAACCGCAACCCTAGCCGTCTGTCTCGCATGCCTGGTGTGATCCGAAACGGTCAGAAACAATTTTTGATTGACACCAACATCGGCAAGGACAACTATGAGGAATGGTTCCAATGGATTGAGGACTTGAACGATGACCTGCCTGATCCAGAGGGGCTGGCTAATGAGTGGGATAACCTGCCTGACCTGGCGCCTGAGCTCATCAAGGGTGTCCTGCGACAAGGTCACAAGCTCCTGATGGCTGGGCCGTCCAAGGCGGGTAAGTCCTTTGCCTTGATTGAGCTGACCATTGCTATCGCTGAGGGCGGCAAGTGGCTAGGCTGGGATTGTGAGCAGGGGCGGGTCCTTTATGTCAACCTAGAGTTGGATAGGCCATCAGCCCTGCACCGTTTCAAGGATGTTTACGAGGGGCTAGGTGTTGCACCCAACAACCTCCAAAACATCGACATCTGGAACCTGCGTGGGAAGACGGTACCGATGGACAAGCTGGCCCCTAAGCTCATCAGGCGGTCGCTCAAGAAGAATTACACGGCAGTCATAATCGACCCAATCTACAAGGTTCTGACGGGTGACGAAAACTCAGCTGACCAGATGGCTCACTTTACCAATCAGTTTGACAAGGTGGCCACAGAATTGGGCTGCAGTGTTATCTACTGCCACCACCATTCTAAGGGTGCCCAGGGAGGTAAGAAGTCCATGGATAGGGCCAGCGGTTCAGGGGTATTTGCCCGCGATCCAGATGCCCTCATCGACCTGGTAGAGCTGGAAGTGTCTGAGGACCTTACCAAGCAACGGGTCAACAGTAGCAGCTCTGCTATTCTCAAAGAGGCAATCCAAGCGGAAAATCTGGCCTACTACCAGTCGGAAATCACTCTGGACGACCTCCAGAGCGCGGCCCAGATGCGGAAACACTTTGACAAGGCTGTGCCAGACATCTTGCGACGGCAACCCTATCAGGACCGAATCAAGCAGGCGACCCAGGCTATTGAGGCCAGCTCTGCCTGGCGAGTGGAGGGAACCTTGCGGGAGTTCGCCAAGTTCAAGCCGGTCAACATGTGGTTCAGCTATCCTGTTCACTCTGTGGACACGACAGGGGTGCTGGCGGATATTCAGCTAGAGGATAGTAAGCCGTTATGGCAGAAGGCCAGGGAAGGGCGGAAATCCAAAGATGAGTACCTGAAAGAGCGTAACCAGAAATTAGAGACTGCTTATAGTGCCTTGTTTGATGGTACGACCCCTGTCACCGTCAAAGAAATCCGTGAATATTTAGACCTCAAGTCAAACAAGAGTGTCGAAAACTATGTTAAAGAGCACGACGAATTTGATGTCAAAAAAGGTATTGTCTTCAAAGTTTTAGCAAATCAAGAAATGGAAAAGAAAGAAAAAAACTAGAAGAATTCTAAAGAAAAATCCAGTTATTTTCTATTCCAAGATTAGAAAAAGACTAGTTATTTTCTTTTCTAGTCAAAGGTAGAAAAATTAGAAAAAGACTAGTTATTTTCCGAGAAAATACAAGGTAACTCTCTTACAGAGAGTTATAAAGGACTTTTCCTTCGTCAAGTCAAAGGGAAAAGGAAAGGGGGGCTGTAAGTCCTGCCCCCTTATCCTTTGTCCCAACTTTGACAAGGGGCGTGGAAAGTTACGATAAATCGAAAGGTAAAAATCATGATTGAATTTTTCTTACCTATGGCAGAAATCCCAACCACCACCCACCAGATGAAAAAAGTCCGTGTGGTCAGAGGGAAGCCACAGTTTTATGAGCCAGCTGAGTTGCAGGATGTGCGAGCCATGTTCATGAGCCTCTTGGTCAAGCATAAACCGCCTGAACCCTTGGATGGTCCATTGCGACTGACGACCAAGTGGCTATTCCCGAAAGTGAGGGGGACCAGTCACGGCCAGTACAAGCACACGAAGCCAGACACGGACAACCTGGTCAAACTACTCAAGGACTGCTTGGAGCAGTCGGGCTACTATGTCAACGATAGTCGTGTGGCCAGCGAGATAGCGGAGAAGTTCTGGTCAGACACCGTGGGCATCTATGTCAAGTTGGAGGCGTTAGGATGAACTACATCGAATTTATGTCGGTTACTATCCCGAAGTGGATGGCTGCCAGCAATCAAAAAGCCCAAGAGCTGGGATTTGGCTCTCTGGCCTACTGGCAATGGGTCTATAAATCTCTTGGCCAGCTCTGCCAGCATTATCAAAATGATAGTCTGGTGCTGGCTATCACGGGAGCTATTGCTGATTTCCTGGGTGAGCAGCAGAAGAAAATGGAGGAAGTGAAATGAATAATCAGGAATTGTACGGCAAAATCAATCAGCTGCCGTCCGTGTTAGGCTGGAAAAATTGCGGTGCCAAGGTCATGGTGGCCAAGGACAGCGTGCTGGAGTTGGTGAGGCAGTTGGAGGAACCGCAGAAGGTGGTTGTGCCCAAGTTTGTGGCGGAGTGGATTGAGGAAGCAAGAGAGAAGCATCTATCGCTGCATCAATCCATGGATTATTTCCCTCGGACCGAGAAGGTAGATGGTTGGTTAAGAAACAGAGATAATCAAGAGCTTTTCGCCCGTGCCTGGTTGGATCGGTACGATGTGGAGCGGGAAAAGCTTTACACGGTGGAGATATTGGGAGCATCGCTTTTTAAGGCAATATCTGACAATCATGTCCGTTTTGAAATGGTTGACAAATACCACATCACATCGGCTAACAGTCCTTACACTTACATCAGTAAATTGACCGAAAAAGAAATCAAGTCCGTCGACGAACGCCTGTGGCAGTTTGCGAGGGAGGTGGAGGGATTATAAAATCTCTACTACGCTATCCCGGTAGCAAATGGAATCTGGCCAGTCGAATAGTGGCTCTGCTGCCTGAACACAAAAGCTATTTAGAGCCTTATTTTGGCTCTGGGGCGGTGCTATTTACCAAAAGCCCATCAGCTATCGAAACGGTCAACGACCTCAATGATGATGTGGTTAATCTCTTTGAGGTTATCAGAGCTAGGCCGGACGAATTGGCTGCTCAGCTATTTCTCACGCCGTATGCTCGCAAAGTCTATGATGATGCTTTTAAAAACATCCCTGCAGATAAGTTAAATCGGGCAGTGCAGTTTATTATAAAGTCCACCATGTCGCACGGCTTTAGAGTGCTAGAAAAGAGCGGGTGGAAAAATGACATTAACGGTCGAGAGCGGTCTTATGCAGTCAAGCACTGGAACGACCTGCCAGAGATTGTACAGGAGATGGCCTTGCGATTAAAACAAGTGCAGATTGAGAATCGACCAGCCTTGGACTTAATCCAGAGATTTGACCGGTCAGATGTTTGTATGTACGTTGACCCGCCCTATGTCCTCTCTACTCGGACAGGTAAGCAGTACAGTCACGAGATGACGGACGATGACCATGTGAACTTGCTGGACACACTCAATCGTTCGAAGGCCCAAATTTTACTAAGTGGCTATGACAGTCCGCTTTACAATGAGAGACTCAAGAATTGGGAAAGATTGGAATTTTCTGTGACGGCAGAAAAAGGTCTCAAGAGGACAGAAGTGCTCTGGCTTAATTTTGAGCCAAAGAGGCAGATAGAATTATTTTGAGGTGGATAGATGAAATTTTTTGACCTATTCGCCGGCATCGGCGGCTGGTTTAACCGCTCAGCTATTTTACAAAAAAGCCAGCGGCTGCTGACTCCTTGGGTATGTTTGCTAATAATATTATACCATAAGGAGGGCGAAGAATGGCGAAAGACAAGACACCAGCCCATTATTTGTTGGAGGAATTGCGGATTATCCCGAAGCTGATTGCTGAGTTACGAGCAGATATTGAGACTACCCGAAGCTCTGTGCTGAGCTCACCGAAATGGTCCGATATGAAGGTTCAGGGAGGCCTGAGGAAGTCGCAGGAGGATAAGAACATCTTGATCGTGGATGTTACTGACTACAACACTAAGCAGATTGAAAATTTGCTCAAACGACGGCAGGAAATCATCGACTTGCTCATGGCCTTGCCGGACATGTTGCAGCGGCACGTCCTGGTCACGACCTACGTCAACTGCCAGACCTTCGACGAAGCTATCGACCGGCTCGAAATGAACCGCAACAACTACTACATGCTGAAGCGCAAGGGCGTGGATAGCCTGAATGCGTTACTAAATCGTACAAAATCAGTACAAAACAATACTGGAACGGTACAAATTGATACTCAAAAATACTGCTAGAGGTGGTATTATGGTAGTATCAAGAATTGAGGCAAGGCCAGGTGGTCTTGTCTTTTTTGCGTGATTGGAGGTGATGGAAAATGGCAAAATGACAGAGAAACAGCGACGGTTTGCAGATGAGTACATCATCTGCCTGAATGCGACTCAGGCGGCGATAAAAGCGGGGTATGCTAAGAGGTCGGCTCAACAAATCGGTGCTGAAAACTTGTTAAAACCTGTTATCAAAGCCTATATAGCCGAACGGTTGGAACAGCTCAAGTCTGAGAAAGTAGCTGACCAGCAAGAGGTCATGGAGTTTTTAACAGCTGCCATGAGAGGTGAGGTGACAGAGCCCTTAGCTATACTTGATGGTGATGGCGTGCAACGCCTGGTTGACGTGAGACCGAACGTGGCCACAAGAAAGGCTGCTGCAGAACTTTTAGGCAAACGGTACCGCATGTGGACGGATAAGGTTGAGGCGGAAGTGCAAGGGACGGTGGTGTTTTTGAATGAAAACGACATCCCAGATTGAGCTTAGTCTACCCCAAGTTGTTGGTCAGGGCTACGGCCGTTTTTGGCGGTCAAGGAATTTTTACAGAGTCGTCAAAGGCAGCCGTGGAAGCAAAAAGTCCAAGACCACGGCCCTTAATTTTATTGTTCGATTGCTGAAATACCCATGGGCAAATCTCTTGGTCGTCCGCAGGTATTCCAACACCAATAAGCAATCAACCTATACAGACTTTAAATGGGCCTGTAATCAGCTCAAGGTCAGCCATCTGTTCAAGTTCAACGAGAGCTTACCTGAAATTACTGTAAAGGCGACTGGTCAGAAAATCCTTTTTCGAGGTCTTGATGATGAGTTGAAAATCACATCCATCACTGTTGATGTTGGTAGTCTTTGCTGGGCTTGGTTTAACTAATCAGACCAAGTAAAACCTCTTGAATTCATGGGAACCCCTAACGTAGAGACGAGGGCAATCATGAGCGAAGTTTGATTGACAATTATGAACGGGAGTGGTATAATATACTTATCAAATAAATAAGGAATTGTGCCATGATTTGGAAAGATATAAAGGGTTACGAAGGGATATATCAAGTTAGCGACCAAGGAGATGTGAAGTCTTTACGAAAGTGGTCGGGAACATGTTATAGAGATGAACGCATCCTTTCAAAGAATCGTCTTACAAGGGATGGTTACGCCAGAGTTAGTTTGGTAAAAGATGGAAAAAGTAAAGAATACAGAGTTAACCGTCTTATTGCTGAAACTTTTATCCCAAATCCGGAAAATAAACCTACGGTAAATCATAAAAACGGCAACAAATTAGACAACCGTGTTGATAATTTGGAATGGATGACAAGAGAAGAAAATATGCAACACGCATACGATATTGGGTTGAAAAAATCAAAACAAGGTTCTTCGAATATCCATTCGAAATTATCAGATGATGATGTTCGGTATATAAGGGCCCACTATAAACGACAAGATAAAATATTCGGTACGGTAGGTTTGTCCAAAAAATTTGGCACTACGCCGAGAGTTATTGGGTTGGTTGTAAGAGGGTTAAGTTACAAAGATGTCAATTAAAAACGTGCAACGACTATCGAAACAAAGAAAACATCCGAGTGGGTGTTTTTTTAATGGAGTAGAGTAGGGTTCAAGTGAATCCGAAGCGGGAGGCACTCTTTTTAGAGTGATGATATAGTCTGAACTCTGTGGAAACATAGAGAGAGTGTATGGAAACGATACATTCGCAACATATTGTGAAGAAGCCTACCAGATAGAGACCGAGGACAAGTTTTCAACAGTCGTCGAGTCCATCCGTGGCAGCTTAGACGTCCCTGATTTTTTTAAGCAAATCACGGTGACGTTCAATCCATGGAACGAGAGGCATTGGCTCAAACGGGTATTTTTTGATGAGGAAACCAAGCGAGCAGATACGCTTTCGATGACAACGACTTTCCGCTGCAATGAATGGCTGGACGAGGTCGATGTCAAGCGATACGAAGACCTCTACCTGACCAACCCGAGGCGGGCCCGTATCGTCTGTGATGGCGAATGGGGTGTGGCTGAGGGGTTGATCTACGAGAATGTCACGGTCGAGGATTTTGACAAGGACGAGCTGATGAAGGACAGGCTCAACGAGCTCTGTATTGGGCTTGACTTTGGTTTCACCCATGACCCGACAGCTTTGGTAGCCTGCCTCATCAATAATACGACCAACACTATCCATATTTTTGACGAAGCCTATCAGACGGGACTTATTACCCGTGAGGTGGCGGACCTTATCCGTCGCAAAGGTTATGCTAAGTCTAAGCTGGTAGCTGATAGTGCGGAGAGCCGCTTGATTGAGGAGCTTCGGTCGGAACATGGCTTGCGCAGGGTTCAGGCCAGCCGAAAGGGTAAGGATTCCATCATGGCAGGAGTGTCTAAATTGCAAGGTTATCGAATCATTGTTCATCCAGATTGTAAGCATATCATGGATGAGTTTTATAGCTACTGTTACCAGCGAGACAAAGAGGGTAATTGGTTGAATAAACCAGAGGACAAGAATAATCACTTGATGGACGCTCTGCGGTATGCCTTGCAGTGTATCGAGGACAAGCGAGTGGCTACTGTCCGCAGGAAATCAGAAATTGGATTGTAAAGGAGGAACCATGAAACAACTAACCTATCCAAGAGAACAATACAATGAGCGTTCGCTTGACGGAGACCTTATCAGAAAGCTCATCCGCAGTCATGTGGCCCAAGTGCCACGCTTGAAGCGGTTGAAAGACTATTACCTGGGCCAGCACGACATCCTCAACCATAAACGGCGGGAGGGTAAGCCCAATTTTAAGACGGTCTGCAACCACGCTAAGGATATTGCAGATACGGCAACAGGCTATTTCATGGGCAATGCTATCAAGTATACCAACACAGGCGATGGGGATTTGGACAGTTTGCTAGCTGCCTTTGATTTGGCTAGCGTTGACCAGGTGGACAGCGAGAATGCCCTCAACATGGCTATCTACGGCAAATCTTACGAGTTCGTCTATGCCAGAGAGGGTGAGAATGAGCTGGCTATCCGAGTGCTGGAGCCTGAAAATACTTTTATCGTCCACGATGACAGCATTGAACAGACACCTCTTTTTGGGGTCTATTACTATGAGGTGGTCAACGGAGAGGATAACACCACGACCTATCGAGCAGAGGTGGTGACAGAAACCTGGCATTACAGTTTGACCTTGCAAGGAGATGACCCCGTGACATTTAGTCAGCCCGTTGCTCACAACCTTGGCGACTTGCCCATTATTGAGTACCGCAACAATACCCACTGTATCGGCGACTATGAGCAGCAGCTAGGTCTGATTGACGCTTACAACAGCCTCATGGGCAACCGTGTCAACGATAAGGAGCAGGCTATCGAGTCCATCTTGACCGTGTATGGGACAACGCTGGCAGATACGCCAGAAGACGCAAAGGAAGCCATGCAAATCCTGCGGGAGGAGGGGCTGCTAGAGCTTCCAGATTCGTCCAAGGCAGAGTTTTTGACCAATACCCTAGATGAGACGGCGGTCGAGGTTCTGCGTCAGGCTGTTAAGGAAGACATCTACACCTTCAGCCATGTGCCGAATTTGACTGATGAAAAATTTGCAGGGAATACCTCGGGCGTAGCGATGGAGTTCAAGCTGCTAGGGCTTGAAATGATCACCAAAATCAAGCAACGTCAGTATGTCCAATCTCTGCACAAGCGGATTAGGCTCTTTGCTTATTACCACAACCTGACGACCATCTATGACAATGCCCGTGCCATCGTGCCAAACTTCAGCCGTGGCCTGCCTAAGAACCTGCTGGAGCTTTCGCAAATCATCAGCAACCTCAACGATAAGGTCAGCCTGCGCCAACTTATTTCTCTTTTGCCATTCGTAGAGGACCCCGATGCGGAAATTGAGGCCCTGGAAGATCAGAAACAGAGAAACAAGGAAGCGGCTTTTGTTTTTGACCAACAGATAGCTAACCACCCTATTGAGGAAGAGCTAGATGAGTAAGTTATCCTACTGGGAACGACGCAAGGCCCAGCTCATGGTTGACCAGATGGGTAAGGCTGAGGCGTTTGCGGATGAATTGGCTCTGGCCTATGACCAGGCTAGTCGGTATTTGCAGGGGCAGACGGACAAAATCTTTGACAAGTTTCGGCGTGATTACGGATTAACCGAGCAGCAGGCCAGACAAATCCTCAAGCAGGCTGGTCAGTTGGATAACTTAAACGACCTAAAGCAAGTCTTGGCTGCCCAGCCTGATGACCCTAACATCACACGGCTGTTGGCAGATTTGGACAGTCCAGCTTATGCCCATCGGCTTGAGCAGTTGGAACGGACCCAGAGGCAGGCTAGCGAGATTGTCCAAGCTCTTGCTGGGATTGAATCCAAGCGGTCAGAAGAGTTCTATGCTGGCTTGGCTGAGGATTCTTTTCATCGGTCAACTTTCGAGCTTCAGCAGCAGTCTGGTCTAGCCTATCACTTCAACAGTCCCTCAGAGGCCGAGATTTCCTCTCTCCTGCGTTCTAGGTGGGAGGGTGGCTCTTTCTCCAGTCGTATCTGGAACAACACGCAGAGCCTGTCTCAGGGGTTGAAAACAGAGTTGCTGGTTAGTCTTTTGTCTGGCAGGAGTGATCGAGAAACTGCGGAAGCTATTGCCAAACGGTTTGAGGCTGGAAAATATAACTCTCGCAGGCTGGTTCGGACGGAATCAGCCTTTTTCCACGGGCAGATGGAACTGAAGAGCTACGAGGAAGCTGACGTGGAATGGTACCGCTTTGTGGCCGTGCTTGACCTGCGAACTTCTAGCAAGTGCCAGCACCAGGACGGCAAGACCTACAAGGTATCTGAGGCGGTGACAGGCGTGACCTATCCGCCTTTGCACCCTTGGTGTCGCTCAACGACCATTGCCAGCGATGACAAGGAATGGCTGTCTAAGCTGGAACGTAGAGCCCGAGACCCAGAGACAGGCAAGAATATCCTCGTCCCAGGGGACATGACCTACAAGGAATGGTATGCCAAGTATGTGGAGGAGCCGAGGGAACGGGAGTTAAGTGGGAGAGAGTTTGGGGTAGACCTAGATTACGTTAGAAGTGAGAAGTATTTGGATAAAATACGACGTCACCCTCTTACGGAAAATATTGCAGATTCTATCGCTAAATCATCTCGACAGATGTTGCAACACAGAAATGGAACACAGTTCGAAGATTACTATTTGCTTAACGCAGTTTCTGGGAAAGTGATTGCAATTTCGAATAAGGCCAGAGTTCCCAAAAAAGTTGTCTATAACGAACAAGTTAAGAAAGCTTTTAAGACAAGTTCTGAAAAAGGGCTCGTCTCAATTCACAATCACCCATCTGGTTATCCTCCATCGCTAAGTGATTTAGCTTCTTTACAACAAAGAAGTAAAAACAACTCGGTCAAATATGGTTTGACAGCTGGGCATGATGGGAGTGTTTATTGGTATACTAGGCCTAATAAGCGAATACCAAGAAAAGCAGAGCGAGAATACCTTAATTCTATTGAAAAATTTATGAAATTAGGGTATACTGAGGTCAAAGCTCAGGAAGAAACGATGAAAATACTGTCTGAGAAGTTTGATTTCGAATTCGGGAGGATTGAATAACCATGACATATACTTTGACTAAAGAAGAAGAGAAATTTTGGTTATCTTTACCAGACGAACCTGAACTCTCCGAAAATATTGAAGTTGTCGCTGTGTCAGAGGAAGAGCGTCAAGCAATTATTGCTGATATTAGGCAATCAATTATGTCATTATAGCACCCCAGCGGTGCTTTTTTGCTACTCAAAACTACTTCACGCTACTCAAAATTACTTCACACTACTTAATTTTACTTCACACAGGAGGAAAAAATGAACAAACGGATTAAGAAGAAACGAGAATGGCTTGATCTGCTAAAATTGGTCGCTCAGTTGCAACGTGCCAACGACCTGCAACAAGAAGTCATCGACGACTATGGTCTCCAGTTATGCGAGGCCAAGCGTGAGCTGGCTGACTTGCGGGCGATTGTGGAGCGGAATGCTCAGGCAACCAATGCAAGATTTGACTATCTTGAGAAAAAGGTTGCTGACAAGGTTTCTAAGAAATCTTGGTTTGGTCGGAAATAATCAAAAGTCGTAGCGATACGGATTTTTTCTTTGCCCAGGCGTGGATGGCGTTAAAAGCTACGGAATAAATAGCCGGGGACGGCTGAAAACATAGGAGGTGCCAATCATGGCAGAAGAACAACAAACAGTCGAAACGGTTGAAGAATCTACGGTACCTGCAGAGCCAGTGGAGAAGCAACCGCAAGACGAAAAGAAGTACACGGACGCAGATGTCGATGCTATCATCGACAAAAAGTTTGCTAAGTGGAAAGCAGAGCAAGAGGCCAAGGAATCTGAGGCTAAGAAATTGGCCAAGATGAACGCCGACGACAAGCAGAAGTATCAGCTGGAACAGCGTGAACAGGCTCTTGCGGAACGTGAGGCAGAGATTGCCAAGCGGGAATTGACCGCAGAAGCTAAGCTCATCCTAGGCGAACGTGGCCTACCAAACGAGCTACTTGATGTGGTCAATCTGACGGACGCTGATAGTGTCCACAGCTCGATTGACGCCCTGCAGAAATCTTGGGAACAGGCAGTCCAGAAGGGCGTTGCCGACAAGATGAAGGGTGGGGCACCGATTAAACAAGCTCCGAGTGAACCGTCTGCGGTTACCAAGGAGCAGTTTGACAAGATGACGGTCTCCCAGCGGGCAGACCTTTTCAACAAAGACCGTGAGCTCTACGATAAGCTCACAAGAAAGGAATAGAACATGACAACAGGAACAACTTTATCAAGACAACTCATCATCCCTCAAGTATTGGCCGATATGGTTCAAGCTGAGCTGGACAAGAAGATTCGTTTCGTCCCTCTGGCAACGGTTGACACAACTTTGCAGGGCCAGCCTGGGGACACTTTGACCGTCCCAGCCTGGGATTACATTGGCGACGCTACGGATTTGACGGAAGGCGAAACTATCGAGATCACCCAAATGTCAACCACTAAAAAGGAAATGAAAATCAAGCAGATTGGTAAGGCAGTCGAAATTACCGACTACGCCTTGCAGGTAGGCTATGATGATGCCCTTGCGGCTGCTGCCCAACAAATCGCCCTTGCCCATGCTCAGAAGCAAGATGAGGACATGTTGACGGCTTTGAAAACAGCCACTCTGACGGAGACGGCAACGGGTGGTTTGACGGTTGCAAATTTGGAAAAAGCCATCGCCAAGTTTGATGACGAAGACTTGGCCGACATGGTGCTGATTACCAATCCTAAGAACGCTATCGCCTTGGTTGGTGACGCCCGTAAGCTGACCTTAAACACGGAGCTTGGGGCAGATGCCCTGGTAACAGGAGCTTTTGCTAAGGTCTTGGGTGCCACAGTGGTCCGCTCTAAGCGTTTGGCGGACAACGAAGCCTACTTGGTTAAGGTCGGAGCGTTGCGATTGCTCAAGAAACGCGACCTCAACCTTGAGACAGACCGTGATATTTTGAAGAAATCAACGGTTATCTCTGCGGATTCCATCTACGGCACCTACCTCTATGACGCTAAGAAGGCCGTCAAGATCACGGTGGCGTAAGGAGGTTGCTATGGGCATGTTACTTCGTCGCCATCGGGTAAAACCGATGACTACTGACGTCCTGTCTTTGGATGAGTTGAAGGTTTTGGCCAAGGAGCGAGGCCTCAAAGGGGTCTCGAAGCTATCCAAAGAAGAATTGCTAGAAAAATTGAAAGGAACTGAATCATGATCAAAATCAAAGTCAAACAAGATTTTAACGACTGGCAGACGGGTGTCCGCCGTTTGGTTGGTGATGTGTTCGAGGTCAGCCAAGAGCGGTATGACGAGCTCAAAGCCAATCTTGCCGAACAAGGTGTTGAAATTGATGACGTCGTGGAAATCATCAAACCAAGCAAGAAAGCGGCAGGGGAAGCTCCTGCTAAGTAGGAGGTCCCATGGAACTGATTGAACAATTAGAGACATTAACAGGCGAGACGGACGATGATGTCCTCTCGTCTTTGTTGTTGCGGTCAGAAAACATCATTTTGACGGAAACCAATCGAGAGAAATTAACCCCGCCGCTGGTCCGTATCCAGCTGGAAGTGGCCCTAGAGCTCTATAACCGTCAGGGGAGCGAGGGGGAGAAATCACGTAGCGAAGGGGGCGTTTCGGTAACGTACAAGGATGGCTTGTCAGACCATCTGATGAGCAGCATTAGGCGTTACAGGTTGGCACGGGTGGCAGGACATGCGTTTGAAGCGAAATAGGCTAAAACCTTACACCTTGAAGCCTTACAAGGCGACCAAGGGGGCTGAAGGGCAAACCATTGAGGGTTACGATGAAGCTGAAAAGCGGGTGATTAGGGCTGAAATCTGGCCAGCTGGTGGCAAGCTCCAGGCGGAGCTCTACGGCAACAGGCTGTCCTATATCCTAAACTGTTTGGTGGACAAGGGAACTGTTATCTCAGAGCGTGACGGGATTTGCATCGATAGCGAGGATGTGACCCACAAGGTCATTTCCAAGAAAGTCTATACCAACCATGTCTTACTGGAGCTGGAAGCATGCCGAAACTAATCAATGCTGATAAGTTGGCACGTAAGTTCGGTAATCTATCAGCTCGTAGCCTGCCCTATATGGAAAAAGCTGTCCACAACGCCCTCAAGAATGTGGTTCAGCCAGCTGCTAAATTGGCAGCACCTGCCAACCAAGGCGAGCTTCGTCAACGGACCAAGACCAGGGTAGAACTCAAAGCAACCTCGGTCCTGGGCACCCTCTACAACGACGCTCCACATGCACCTTATGTGGAATTTGGAACAGGGCCAAAAGGGGCGGCTAGCCATGCTGGTATCTCGCCAGAGGTGAGTGTGAGCTATCGCTCTACGCCCTGGTATGTCCACGAGTCGCAGATTGACCCAGGTCCTTATCATTTTGTTAAACACGGTGAATTTTACAAGATGTATGGTCAAGCTGCCCAGCCTTTTATGTACCCAGCACTCAAAAACAACGAAGATAGGGTAATGAAAAACATTGGCAACTATGTCGCCCGAAAAATCAGAGAGGAAGCTTCAAAATGATTAACATTAAACCGCTCATCTATCAAGAATTGAGCAAACTGACCGAAAATGTCACAGACACATACCCTGACGATTGGGAGACTTTCCCAGTCGTCATTTTTTTGGAAGAACAAAACAAACCTTATGATTACTACGATGACAGGGAGCAGAAGTCGGAAATCCGTTACATGATTGACGTCTTTGACAAAGCTTCGACCAGCGATTTGTCTGTTAAAATCAATGAGGTCTTTGCTAAACTCGGCCTGAAACGGATGGATGCCACCGATGTTCCAGAAGCAAGTCACTTGAAGCACAAGGTCATGCGGTTCGAGGGCATTGTGGACATCAACACGGAGCAGGTCTATCACAGAAGAACAGGAGAACACTAATGTTAGCAAATGGAATCACGCTTGGTCTGGATACGACCAATGCAGGCACTAGTTTCGTCGATTTAAAAGGACTGAAAGAAGTGCCTGAGCTGGGTATTGACCCAGAAAAAGTTGAAAACACCACCTTGGCAGATACTGTTAAACAGTACGAAATGGGTATCGGCGATGCTGGTGAATTGGAGTATAAGTTTGCTTGGGATAACACCAAGACAGACAGCTCTTATCGCAAGTTGAAATCCTTAGAAACCTCAAAAGCTGCCGCAACTTTCCAGCAGACCTATCCAGACGGGACCAAGGTCAAATTTAAGGGGCAAGTAGCCCTCAAAGTCGGCGGTGGTGGGGTCAACTCTGTCATCGAATTTACACTCAAGATTGCCTTGCAGTCTGATCTGACCTTTACAGACCCAATTGGAGGATAAGCATCATGAACAAACCATACACAAGGTGGACAGTCGGTGAGACCGATTATAAATTGCGTTTGACCACTCGCCAGGCAGTGGCCGTCGAGGAAAAACTGGGTCTGAACCTGCTCAAGGTCTTTATGCCCAAGGCGGGTGAGGACATGCCTCTGCCACCGCTCAAGGTCATGCTGGTCATTGCCCACGGGGCCTTGCAGAAGTTCCATCACGGCTTGAATTTGGAGGCGGTCTACGACCTCTTTGACGACTATGTGGATGTAGGCGGTAGTCAGGTGTCCTTCCTGACGGACATTATCCTGCCACTCTTTGAAGATTCGGGTTTTATTCCTCGGAGCGAGACCAAGGAAGCTCCGACATTGACAGCGGTCGAGTAGAGACCCAGCTGCAGACGGCGACCCAATTTGTTGCAAGGCTCTATCCCATGTCGCTTGATGTGGGCATAGGGCCTTTTGATTTTTGGGAATACACAGTCGGTGAGGTGCTGGATGTGATTGCTAGTTACAACCGCACCCAGACGCAAAAACAGAAAGAAAAAGTCATCAGCGAATACCGCCTGTCTCAGATGATTGCCCATCAGGTGTCGGCTGTCCTGAGTAAGGATGCTAAGGTTCCCGATATTTGGGAGTTTGCACCAGCCTTGTTCGAGGACGAGCGCCAGCAGGTTGAGCAAGCTAGACGGGAACAGGAACTCTTACTGCATAGGGAACGGATGCGGTTATTTGCAG
The DNA here is from genome assembly GCF_057748235.1 of Streptococcus sp. ZY171113. Classification (NCBI taxonomy): domain Bacteria; kingdom Bacillati; phylum Bacillota; class Bacilli; order Lactobacillales; family Streptococcaceae; genus Streptococcus; species Streptococcus sp. ZY171113. Next base: position 1,178,875 of record NZ_CM173243.1, on the reverse strand, counting down.
AGCGATTTAACCAAAGACGAAAGGAGGGATTAGCACATGGCCATGACACTTGAGGAACTGCAGGTCGTGATTGACGCTCGGATTGAGCCCTACAAGCGGAAGATGAAGGAGCTGGAAGCCAAGACCAAACAGGCAAGTAATGCGGTTGAAAGGCAGACTAGCGGCCTAACCAAGCGGATGGGCGGGAAGATGAACGGTCTAGCTAGCATGTTAGGGCGGTTCGCCAGCCTAGCAGTCTTTGCCTATATCGGCAAGAAATTGTTGGACATCGGCATGTACGGGACCCAGATGGCTCTGGAAGTTTCGGCTGCCATGAACCAGGTCAAGCGGCAGATGGGCGAGTCCTCGCAAGCATTTTTGAAATGGGCGGAACGTAACGCTAACGCCATGAACATGTCCACGGGTGAAGCGGTCAAGTACGGGGCGGTGTATTCCAACCTCTTTTCCAGCTTTATCAAGGACAGCTCTAAGCTTAGTGCCTATACGGCTAAAATGCTTCAAACCTCGGCTGTGGTGGCTGAAGGGACAGGGCGGAGCATTACCGACGTCATGGAGCGGATTCGGTCGGGTTTGTTGGGGAATACCGAAGCGATAGACTTTTGTCGCACCGCCTAGAAATAGGCGGATTAAGAACTTACCAAAATCGGTAGAACTCTAAGTTTTAACTTGAAATCCGAGAGTTAAAATATGACGATACCGAGGTAAACTAAGCAATTAAAAGGGCTTAGTCACCGTAGAGCATAGGGATTGAACCTATGCTTTTTGTTTTTACTGAAAAGCATAGAATAAAACATCCCCACGAGTGGTAAGCACCTCATCAGTTCGGCTGGAGGTGAAAATGTATGCCGAACTTGCAGGAAACTGTAAGAAGTACGGATAAAAAGCCGTGCGATAACATTATTGAGAAGACCTTGGCATCAACGTCAATGTAGCTATGATTGAATCCACGGAAGCCTTTAGGCGGTTCGCCAACGGGCAGGCCTGGAACCAGCTGGACTTCCAGACCCAGCAACAAATCCGTCTTATGGCTATCCTGGAGCAGGCAACGGCCAAGTATGGTGACACCTTGGCCAACTCGGTCAATGGTCGGATTAGCCTCTTTAAGTCCTTGCTCAAGGATTCGGCCTTGAATGTCGGTAACGCCATGTTGCCAGTCATCAACGCCATGATGCCCGTCCTTAACTCTCTGGCCATGGTCCTGAAAAACGTGACCGCCAAGCTGGCTGAGTTTGTCGCCTTGATGTTTAACAAAAAGGCGACCAGTAAAGCTGGGTCAGCAGCAGGTGGCATCCAAGATGTCCAAAAAGCCGCAGAAGGAGCAGGTAACGCTCTTGGAGACCTAGGAGATGCTGGTCAAGGTTTGGGTGACGCCACAGGTGGCGCAGCAGACAACCTTGATGACACGGCCAAATCCGCTAAAAAAGCAGTCAAAGAGCTCATGGGCCTGGCTGGCTTTGACGAAATCACCACCCTCAACGTCAACAAAGACGATGGTGATGGAGGTGGCGGTAAAGGCGGTTCTCCTGGTGGCGGAGGCGGTGGTAAAGGTGGCAAGGGGGGCTCTGGCTCACCTGCCGACATCCTACCGACCGTTGAGCTGACTGACATGGATAACCAGTTTAAGTCCATATTTGATGGTTGGTTGCCAAAATTAAAAGAACTAGCTGATTTATTTGGCAAAGGATTTAATGCCGCTTTTCGTGCAGATGGTATTGACCGCTTCATGGCAGCCTTAGACCGCATAAAGACGGTTTTGGGTGAAATTTTTACTGACCCTAGAGTGATAACTGCCTTCGACACCATGTTGGAAAAATGGGCGTATGCTTTGGGGCAGTTTACAGGTTCGGTTGCAACCGTAGCCTTAGGCATTGGTGTTTTTATTGCCGAGAGTATCGCCAATGGTTTAGATAGACAGAAAGAGCGAATTATTCAAGCGTTGACAAGCTTGTTCACCAACTTAGGAAATATCGGTCAATCAGCTGGTAATATTGCTCAGTCACTCTCTAATACCTTCTACGAAGTGATGACGTCGTCCGGTGCAATCAGGATAGGCAGTGCCATTACTTCGGCATTACTCAGTGCAGGTAGCACGATTATTGATATTGGTAGTCGGTTCGGAGCTGATTTAATGGGCGGGTTGGAAACAATCGTGACCGATAACGCCCCGAAGTTAGAGAAGGCTATGAGTGGGTTTTTCGAGGCAATAGCGCCACTAGCTGAGACTGTCGAAGAAATTGTGAATGATGTTGGCGTTGCCTTTAGTCGGTTTTATGATGAGCACGTATCGCCATTCATCAAATCATTTTCCGAGGGCATTTCGGAAATCGTTGGGGCACTACTTGATGCTTGGTCGAACCATATCAATCCGTTTATCAGCAAGTTCAGCACCGGTGTGAAAACACTTTACGAAGAGAACAAACCTCTGTTTGCGGATTTAGCTAAAACTATCGGGCTCTTTGTGGGCGTTTGGAAGACAATTGAATTTCTTTCTGTGCTGGGACAAGCTGGTGGTGCTGCTGGAGCCCTATCGTCGATGAAGACAGCCTTTGACAATCTTAAAACTTCTTTACACGCTGTGACCATTGCTAAAATTCAGGACAAATTGGAAACAATGGCTTTGAACGCGATGTATGCAAAGGATTTTATCGTCAATACTGGTCGCCTTATTCTCGAAAAGGGCAAAGAAGCTGTCGCTTGGACGGCGTCTACAGCCGGTAAAGCGACTGACGCAGTTGCCAGCTGGGCGGCGGCGGCAGGGACAACAGCCCTCAGCGTAGCAACCTGGGCACTGAATGCTGCTCTGGCAGTTTTGACCAGTCCTATTACTTTAGTTGTTGCTGCAATAGCAGCCCTCGTTGCAGTGGGCTACCTTCTCGTGACGAACTGGGAGACGGTCAAGCAAGTTGCTTCAGATGTTTGGGGCAACATGGTTTCCTTTTTCAATGACACCTGGGAGAAAATCAAACAAGGTATTGATACTGCTTGGCAGGTCATTCTTGGTCTCTTCCAAACAGCCTGGGACGGTATCGTCAGGATTTTCAGTCCCATCGGTACCTGGTTCGGTGAACGCTGGTCTGAAACAAAGTCCAAGCTAGCCGAGGTTGGCTCTTGGTTCACCTCTAAATTCAAAGAGGGTTGGACAGGGCTAACCAATATTTTCAAATCGCTGGGCAGTTGGTTCCAATCTCGTTGGTCTGAATTGACCTCGAACCTTGCCAATATTCCAACCTGGTTCCAGGAGAAATTTCAGTCAGCTTGGAACTTTTTGACCAATATTTTCAAACCATTTTCATCATGGTTTGGCGAGCGGTGGTCAGAAACTAAGTCGAAACTGGCTGAAATCAATACCTGGTTTACCACCAAATTCCAAGACGCCTGGACGGCCTTGACCAACATTTTCCAAAAATTAGGAGGTTGGTTCGGTGAACAGTGGGGCAAGGTCAAATCTGTCTTAGGTGAGGTGGGTTCTTGGTTTACTGGAAAATTTAACGAAGCCTATGAGGGTGTGAAACGTGCTTTCAGCGGCATCGTTGAGTTCTTCTCAGGGATTTGGTCCAAAATAAAATCGACCTTTACCCACGTCGGAACCATGGTCGGTGAGGCCATCGGCGGTGCGGTTCGTAGTGTCATCAATGGGGTGCTTAACACGGTTGAGGGGACCATTAACCGAGGGATTAGCATCTTAAACAGTGCTGTTAGCGTGATTAACAAGCTGCTGCCAGGTGTAAGTATTGGCGGTTTCAGCCCTGTCAATCTGCCACGACTAGCTCGTGGTGGTATTGTGGACAGCCCGACAATTGCTATGATTGGTGAAGCAGGTAAAGAGGTGGTTATGCCTCTAGAAAATACCGGCTTCCTCCAAACCATGGGTCGGGTTGTTGGTGGTGCGGTACTGAGTGCCATCGGTGGCTCGGATTTCAATACTGGCGGGTTCTCTGGAAATGGAGACATCGTCATCAACATTGCCGGTCATGAGTTCGGCCGTGTAGCCATCCGAGAAATAAATCGAGCCCAGGAAGAGGCTGGCCAGTTATTACTCAATATTTAGGAGGATTAAATGACAAGTTTAAGAATTAACGGTGTTGCTGTCAAGGCTCCGAAATCCTTGCAAGTCAGCATCCAGGACATTGATGGAGAGACTGGTCGTAATGCCAATGGGGACATGGTTCGAGACCGTATCACGACGAAGCGAAAACTAGACCTGGAGTGGGGCTTGCTTACCCAACAGGAGTGCAGTGCGATACTAAATGCGGTATCGCCTGTTTTCTTTTCGGTCTCTTACCCTGACCCCATCTTGGGTCAAACAACCAAGACGTTTTATGTCGGCGACAGAAGCTCGCCGGCTTACTCTATGACAGACCGACTGAAGCCCTGGTCTGGTCTTAAATTTAATTTGATTGAGAGGTAAGCTATGCACCGATTTAACGAAGCAATGCTAGCTCCTGAGCGTCGTTTGGCCATTCGTTTGGTAAATGCACCAGCCTATCAAATCAAGACGGCCGATTTTAAGTACGGCTACATTTCTGGCGACAGTTACAAGCCTGGAGGGACGGTTTCAGGAACTGCGACCATCACGTTTGCAGAGGCCATCGACAGTTTCAACAAGCTGGATTTGGTTCGGCCACAGATTGGGTTGGAAGTGGCTGGGGTGGTTGAGTGGGTTGACATGGGGCATTTCTATGTCAATACCATCTCCATCGACCGCAACAGCAACACGACCAAGCTGGAGTTGATAGATGCCATGTATCGGCTGAATCAACCCTACCAAACCGACCTAGTATTTCCCGCTCAAATTCGTGATGTTGTTCGAGAGATTGCGACCAAGACTGGTGTAACCCTAGCGACTGACAATCTAGGCTACTACGCCATCCGAAACCGCATTATGACTGCCCCGAGCAAGGCCAGCCTGACCTTTCGAGATGTTTTAAGCCAAGCTATTCAACTGCTTGGCTTTTCGGCATTTTTCAACAGGCAAGGTCAGCTGGAAATCCGTGGCCTGACAGATTCGAATCTCACCATCACCTCTGCAGGCTACCTGATGCATGGCCTTGAGCGAAATGAGGTCTTGTACCAACTGGCAGGGATTACTTGCAAACAAGGGCAAGAAGTCCTGTCTGTCGGTGTTAGAAATGGCCAGAGCCTTGAGATTGAGAATGATTTCATGGATAGGCAAATGCTCAGTGAGCTCTACAACAACATCAAATACATCACTTACTATCCCTATCATCTTAAATACCGTGGCCATTTGAAGCTCCAGGTTGGCCAATGGGTGACTATTGTTACCAATAAAGGAGAGCGGTTTAAGGTCCCTGTCTTGTCTCAGAGCTTTAGCTTTAACGGCGGTCTGTCTGGGACGATTAGTGCCGATAGCAAGTCTGGGAGCGATACTCAATACGAGTACAAGGGCTTTTTTGGCAAGAAAATCGAACAGGTTTCGCGGGAGTTGGCTGCCCAATTGGAGCAAAAGATTGAGCATCTGGATGGCGAATTTGACAGGCGACAGGCTGATTTCGACAAGGAGATGGTAGAAGCTAAGCAATTGGCTCAGAAGAGTGGCCAGGCGGCCGTGTTAGATTATGTCGAATCCGCGGCTATGGTCACAAAGGTCGCGGAAATCCAAAAAGCCAAGATGGAAGAGTTGACGGTGACCAACGAAGCCTGGATGCGCCAGTTGGTCTCTCAGCGAATTTTAGCGAATTTCGTCGAAACTTTTGATGTGCAAGCGAATCGTATCGTTGTTCCAGGCTCAACCAAGCCAGTCTTTACCGTCGATGAGCGTGGGATTATCACAATGAACACCTCGGAACTGAAAGTTGGCAATGAAAAATTAGCCACAGTAGGAGAATTGAACAGAATCTCACTTACGCCTGGTCCTAAAGGTGACAAGGGAGATCCTGGTCAAAATGGAGTAGCCGGTCCTCGTGGAGCAACAGGTCCAACTGGCCCGCAAGGGCCACAGGGACCGAAAGGAGACCGTGGTGCGACAGGAGCTGCTGGCCCACAGGGTCCACAGGGACAACAAGGAGACCGTGGACCTCAAGGCCCGAAAGGTGAGCGAGGCCTCCAAGGGCTGCAAGGGCCACGAGGTGAGCAAGGTATCGCTGGTGCTAGAGGTGCGGACGGTCGAACCCAGTACACTCACATTGCTTATGCGGACAATGCGACAGGTGGTGGTTTTAGTCAGACTGACCAGACCAAGGCCTATATCGGCATGTATCAGGACTTTAACGCTACTGACAGCACTAATCCAGCTAGCTATCGCTGGACGAAGTGGAAAGGTTCTGACGGTGCCCAGGGAGTGCCAGGTCCTAAAGGAGCAGACGGTAGGACACCCTATTTTCACGTTGCTTACGCCGAAAGTGCAGACGGCCGAACAGGATTCAGTCTGACCCAGACAGGAAATAAGCGGTATATGGGGACTTATACCGATTTTATCCAGGATGATAGTCAAGACCCGACTAAGTATAAGTGGGTGGATATGGTGGGTAATGTTGAGAATTTAATCAACTCTAAGGCTGACAAAACCTTAACCGAAGAGCAACTCAGAATTATCCGTGAGCAGACTGAGCTGGTCAAGACTGAGCTAGAAGCCAAGGCGGCGGTGGATACGGTTGACGAGCTATCCAGACGGTACCTGGCCTTGGCAGAGAAGTCTGCTACTGAAGCAAAGGCTAACGAAGAAGCCTTGGTCCAGGCTGCTCAGCGAATAGTGGCCATCCAGCAGAATTTGGGTGAATTTGCAGAACGGACGGAGTTTCTGACGACTTACATGTCTAGGTCGGAGGAAGGCCTTATGATTGGGGCGACTGACGGCTCTGCGACCTTGCGTGTGTCCAAGGATAGGATAAGCATGATGTCAGCTGGTAGAGAGGTCATGTATATCAGTCAGGGGCTCATCCACATTGACAACGGTATCTTTACCAAAACCTTGCAGGTGGGTCGTTACCGCATGGAGCAACACCACACAAATCTTGACATGAATGTCATCAGGTATGTTGGATAAGGAGGTAATATGGCATTAGTAACACGCCCAATTGAGGCGGAGTATCGTGCTCCTGGTGCGGCAACAACCTATAAGGCGGACTCCGACGCTCGATTTTATATTTACGACGATGTCCGTAGGGAATACCTAGCGGAAATTAGGTGCTACCCCAAAGCGATGGGGCTTAGGGAAGATGGCGGCAAGCCCAAGGGAACGGGCTTTGGCCTCTATTTTGAAGTCCGTTTGATGAAGCGGATTGACCTTCGTAGTGGTGGGGAGGCTTTTTTTGAGGTTAGTCATGAAGGAGTGACTAAACGTGTGTCTTTGGCCAAGAAAATTTACCCAGTATCATCCGACTTGGGTACGAGCTACCAAAATTTAGCCAGCACTTTAAATCGTGGCTACGAATTTATTGGCCTGGCCTATTTTGACCGACCGAATTTCCAGCATGTGTCTAGCTTGGAGTACGATGTTCGAACCAATTTCTTTGACCGAACGCAAGGCCCATGGTTGGGGCAATTTGGTCGGAAAGGTAAGGTTACAATCTCAGAGTACAGCGAATATGCGCCGTATATTTCTAAATTTACGACCCCTATCGGTAGCCAAGTGTCTCTGACTTTGAAAAACGTTAGCATAACTTCAGCCAACCGTTTTAAGCTCTCTTATTACTGGTATGGTAAGCAAGGTACCATCATGGACTGGTCTTCAAACCAATCCAGTTCCTGGACCTTGCCTTCTAATTTTTGGGATGATATTCCAGATAATTTTAGTGGCACAGGGTATATTCGCTTAGAGGCGAGGAAAGATAATGATGGATACACCCATACAATCTGGATACCGTTTATTGGCGAAATCCCATCCCATATTAAGCCGACCATCACCACATTAACCTTGACAGATACCAATGCCAAGGTCCATGCTGCTCTGGGGAGTGCAGCCTTTGCCCAGGGGTTGTCTAACATTCGGGTAAATGCTTCTGGTAATGGTATCTACGGCTCTAGTATCCAGTCCATTCGGGTAGAAATTGTTGGGCGAAATCAGTCCACAACCACTAACGGCGGAACTTTGGGTCCGATGGCCTATCATGGCCAGGTTACCATTCGTGCAACGGTTACGGACAGCCGTGGTCGAACTAGCGAGCCGATGACTAGGACGGTTACGGTTTTGCCTTACCACAATCCAATCCTGTCCTTTACAGTAGCCCGAGGGGGAACTCAGCGAGACCAGCTGGTTGTCACTCGGACGGTCAAGGTGGCTCCCTTGACTTGGAACGGTCGTCAAAACAATCGGTTGAAGTTAGATTTTCAAACAGCTCCCTATGGCGGTAGCTTTTCGGCTAACAACAGTTCTGCCAATGTGGATAGCACGACGATGGCGGAGCTGGTTAATTCGCAAGCGACATTAGCTGGGACCTTTAGTTCTCTGTCATCTTTTGAAGTGCTGGGCAGTTTGTCAGATAATTTTAACGGGCCAGTTACTTTTAAAGATGCGGCACCAACAGAACGCTATTCATTGACCTACGATAGGTCGGGTGTAGGCATCAATAAAGCTCGTGAGCGAGGTGCTCTTGATGTTGTTGGGGATATTTATGCCAATAATAACCCTATTCAGCAATGGCAGTTGACAGGGCATTCAGGTCGGTCGCTTTACAACGCCTCTCGGACAGTTGACCTTAACACCAAGCTGACCAATAGCTTCTTTTCCTGCAACGAGCCATCTAACGGACCGAATGTTGGTAGCGGACTGAGCCAATTCTTTGTTTCTGTGTATAGCGAAAGCGACAACTTTCTTGCTCAGAATGCAATTCAAAAGAATACAGGCCGTATGTTTACCCGAACCAGACACGGAGGAAACTGGACACCCTGGGTCGAATATGCCCAAGCCGACAATCCAGGATTGGTCCAGGTCGGTTGGACATCGACTGGCGTGTCGGGTGTCCACTACAAGCGGGACGGGTCGGTGGTGGCACTTAGGATAAATGTCACGGCAACGAATTATGTGTCAAATTTCTCTCTCGGAAAGATACCGACCACACTTCTGCCAATAGCTGGTGTTGATAGCAAGTTCCCTGTTATCGCTCAAAATACCAGTTCTTCTAGTTTGTCTTACGAAAAGGTGGTGACGATAGATAGAACAGGCAGTTGCACCATTGGGAACTATTTGTCAATAAATGAAACGCTGAAAACGACATTAACATGGCTAATTTAGATTAGAAAGGAAAAACTAATGCTTGAATTTTTTAGTAAGTCTCAGGAGTATGATGGGGCTGGTAAGGCCTTTGCGACAAAGGTGATTTTAGTCAATAACGAGGGAGCTAGTGTACCTGTCTTTCTCTCTGCCGAGGTGATTGACCTTCCGAATAGCGAGCTTTATGAGCAGGCTATGGACAAGCACTATCAAGATAATTTCCCTCAACGCTTTGAGAAAGAAAAGTTTTCGGAACATGAGCAAGCTTTAGAAGAAAATAAGAGGGAAATTTCCGAATTTAAGGCAGAGGTTCTAGCTGGTCTCAAGGACTACCAAGAGCGGCAGGAGGAAGTCGATGCTCGTATCTTTTCGGAAATTGAGGCCTTGAAGCGTGTCCAGAAGGGCAAGGCTAAGCCAATTGAGCATAGTGTAGAAATCGAGGTGTAGGGATGACAGAAAGCGAGCTTTTAACAACGGTTGGGGCTTTAGCCCCGACCATCGGTGTTATCGCCACTGGTCTCTTTGGCTACATGGCCTCACGGGCCAACAATCTTAGCAAGGAGCAATTCAACGAGTTGAAGGGCAATCTGTCAACCATTACAAACAATGTGGATGCCTTGCAGGCAACAGCTGAGGCAAACAACATGACCTTGAGAGAGGTCCAAGACAAGCTCAACCTTCATGATGAAAGCCATCTAGCCCAGATGCGTAGGCACTTGGATAAGGACATCAAGCAGGCCCTAACTCTTGGTCAGACCAATTCCAAGGAGTATGAGTTGATTAGTCGCATGTACCAGAATTACAAGGCCTTGAGTGGCAATGGTTACATTGACCGCTTGTTTGAAGATTACCAAGAATTGCCGATTAAGGAGGGCTAACATGAAGCTGACCAATAAACAGTACGATGTGGCCAAGCGGGCCATCACGGTTTGGGCACCAGCAACCATCACGCTGATTACTGGCCTTGGCAGTCTCTACCGTGTTGATGTGACGGCCGTAGCTGGAACCTTGGCCTTGGTGACGACCTTTGCGGGAACAGTGCTGGGTATCTCCAGCAAGCACTATCAGGAGGAGAAGGAGGTGGGTCCATGAAACAAGAAGACCGCCGAAACTCAACAGGCCTGGTCCAGGTGGACGGTGGCTACCGAATCAAGCAAGGGGACAGGAGTTCGGTCATCGCCTTTCAGCTGGTGGATGAGAACCTAAAAGGCATCGACCTAGATGGTCAGGAGGCTCTGGTCCAGCTGGTGCAGGGGGAGGACTTCCGCATCATCTATGAGACGGCTGTGACGGTGGCTGGTGACCGTGTCAGCTTTACCATCGACCAGCCTATCCCTCTGGGGGAGTGTTGGGTAGAGGTCAAGGCTGGGGGTTATGTTTTCCCGTCTGACCAGAAGGTCAAGCTGAGGCTGACCCAGTCGGCTACCAAGTATGGGACGGCTGAGCTTTTCGCCATGGAGCCCATGGCGGAAATCCGTGAGCTGGCCAGGCGTCAGACCTACGAACACCGCCAGATTGAGGCCAGTAGGGTCTGGACCATTGACCACGAGCTGGGGAAGCGTCCTAGCGTGACCGTTGTCGATACGGCTGGCAATGAGGTTTTTGGCGATGTCCTCTATGAGGGCGAAAGCCGTATCGTCGTTTCGTTTAGTGCCGAATTTTCAGGCACAGCTATTTTGAATTAAAAGGAGAAAAACATGTCAACATTTTTAACTAACATCGACCTCAAGGGTAACCAGCTGCTTAACGTGGCCTTGCAGAACTTGGCCGTAGCCCCTGCTAGTCCTAAGGAAGGGCAAATCTACTTTGACACGGCTGAGAAAGCGGTCAAGGTCTATGCGGGCGGTAGCTGGCAGGCTGTGGGGGCTTCGACAGGGGCTAGCGAGCTGACAGCAGAGGCTATGGCGGCCTATGTTCGTGATAATCAGGAGGCTTTCGAGGGTCATGTGACTGGGGTTCTGACTTCTTCCGATTTAACAAGGATTTTGGACGACGAAGCTGGTGGCCGTAATGGGGAGATCTTTGTATCAGAGGCACTTCACAGTGCCCTGGTTAATGGAGCTCAGGACCACTTGATTTCGGAGTTGAAAGCCGCTGTTTTGGATGATGAGGTCAAGCAAGGCCTGGGTCAAGAGCTGGCCCCTGTGCTGGAAGAGAAACTGAAAGCCCCTGGCGGGGTCATCCCTACCTTGCAGGCTGGTCTTGAGGCCAAGGCTCAGGAGCTGGCTCAGGCTGAGGTGGCCAAGCTGGTTGAGGCGGCACCAGAAGAGCTCAACACCTTCCAGGAAATCGCTGAGGCCATCAAGGAGAACAAGGAAGCTCTGGCACAGATTGCCAACACGGCTCGGGTTCATACTCAGGAGCTGAACTTCGGGGCGGGTGCGACCCAGGAGGTGTCCCATAATCTGGGCCGTCGCTTCGTGTCTGTCAGCCTCTACGATAGCCTGGGCCATCAGGTCTTGGCAGATGTCCGTCTGGTGTCTGAGACCGCAGCAGAAGTGACGGTGGCAGAGAGCTTTACCGAGACCCTGACGGCCGTGGTGGTGGGCTAGCCTATGCGGTATCTGGGACAGCGAACCAACCCGCTTGACTTGGCAGTTCAGGCTGATGTGACCAAGAAGCGTCGGGGACCTCTGGCTTTGAACATGGAGCGAACCAATCCCATTTGGACCATTAACTTTGACAATGGTTGCGGTCTGCAATTTCCAAGCAACCCCAGGAACCCTGGGGTCTATGGGGTTAACCAGCCGATGGACTTTACCCAACCCGTGCCACAGAAGAACGTTAAGGCTTTTCTTTTGCAGAATATCTTAGGCATTCTACCCTATATCACCCGTTACAAGGGTTACAGTGGGGTCTGGGTTCATTGGAAAGATGACTGCGTGGTCCTGAATCCTGTTAACGACAGGGAGGCCTATGATTTTTCAGCGGCCTATCTCAATCCCGAAGATACAGACCCTGTTTCAAAAGAAAACCAGCGGAACGCCATTCGGGTCATGTGGGAGCTGGGCATTTGGACGGACGAAGAGCTGAGCTTCTTTGGTGCTAAGAAGCGATAACTTTTTTTAACAAAGGAGAAGAAGAATGACGATTAAAAAAATCAACACCAATCTACTGAACGCTGGCAAGATGCCATCCATTCGTGGCGTAGTGATTCACAACGATGCTGGTTCCATGACGGCTGAACAGTATGTGGCTTGGTTAGGCCCACGAGACAAAGAGCTGGGCATTGCCCACTATTACATCACACGGGACTGCATCGCACGAGTTATTGACACTTACAACGTTGCTTGGCACACAGGCCACCCAACAGGCAACAGCCATTTCATCGGTTACGAGGTCTGTCAATCCCTGTCAGCCAGCGACAAGGATTTTCTGGCCAATGAGGATGTGACCCTCATGCAGGCCACGGAGGACCTGCTCTACTACGGCCTGCCAATCAATGCGGATACCGTCAAGCTCCACCATGAATTCGTGCCAACGACCTGCCCACATCGTTCCATGGCCCTACATGGTGGCACGACTGCCAGCACCAAGGCCTATTTCATTGAACGGATGAAGCATTTTGCCAGCCTTGGCAAAACGGTGGAAGAGATGATGGGCAAGCAGGGCGTGGCCACTCGTTCGGCTGCCCCAGCTCAAAAAGCTCCTGGGCATTTCCGAGTGCAGGTGGCCATCACAGACCTTTACCTGCAAAAGCAACCATCTGTTAAAGGCGGAAACAAAGGCTTTATCAAGCCCGGTGTCTACACGATTACCGAGACCAGAACCGCTGATGGTTACGAATGGGGCCGCCTGAAAAGTGGTACGGGCTGGATTGCCCTCAAGTATACTAAGCGATTATAATGCAGCCGACCGCTCAGGGCTTCCTGGGCGGTTTTTTTATCTGATATTGTTACACTAGTACGAAAGGTGTGGTATAATCAAAATTATGAAATACAATGTGAAAATCAATCCTAAGATTATGGGGATTGTTGACTTTGAGACGAGTGTTACAGATATTCTCGTCAATGAAGAGAATCTTGAAAAACATATGTTAAAAAGTCGTCATCAAAATATGGTCAAGTATATCCCAGATGTTGCGGGTATTTTAGAATCCCCCGACTATGTCGGACAAAATAGGAATGTCAAATCCGATAGCTTTGAGGTGATTAAGGTTTTAGAGGATAATGTTTTGGTTGTTGTGAAGCTAGACAGGAGGCATGACTATTTTTATGTTGCTTCGGTGTATGATGTTACCGACTCAAAACTAGAACACATGAAACAAAACGGTCGTATTAAACCGTTTGACAAATAGATTGTGACGTGTTAAGATAGAGATGCAGAATGATAACGAGGTCAGAAAGGCTCCTGACACACTCGCAAGAGTACCTGAGATGCTGGATACGCCGCCCAGCCGCTATCATTGTATTTCAAAAAGCCCTTGGCGAGTGCCAGGGGCTTTTTTGCGTGGTCTGAACGCAGTAGGTTACAGTAAAACGCAGTAGAATACAGTAAGATACAGTAGGCAAAGAAAAAAGACCTTGTCCAGAGGTCGGTCGGGGCTACATCGGGAAGAATTGTCAGAAATGACGATATAGCGGGCTTTTTCTTTTTATGCTATAATGGAAGGTAGAACACTAGAAAGGACTGGGTTCAAGACCCAGTAGTGACTACCATGTCAGAAAATCGTGCCCATTTAGAGGAAAAATACACCTGGGATTTGACAACTGTCTTCCCTAGCGACGAGGCTTGGGAGGCTGAATTCGCCAGCCTAACCGAGGCTCTAGAAGCCGTCTCAGAATTTACCGAGGTTATGACAGCATCGGCATCAGGTCTCTTGGAGATCACTGAAACCATGTATGGTCTCATGCGTCGCTTGGAGAAGCTCTACGTCTATGCTTCCATGAAGAGTGATGAGGATACAGCCTTTAGCCTCTATCAGGGCTTTAAGGCTAAGGCCATGTCCTTGTACGCTCAGCTGAACACGACTTTTGCAGCCTACGAGCCGACCCTTATGACCCTGTCTGAGGATGCCCTAGAAGCGTTTATGGCAGCTGAACCAGGTCTGGAACTCTACCGCCATGCCTTTGAGCGTTTGCTTAGCAAGAAAGCTCATGTCCTCTCGCCAGCTGAAGAGAAGCTCTTGGGGGCGGCCACGGAGATTTTCAATAGCCCGTCGGAGACCTTCTCTATTTTGGACAATGCAGACTTGACCTTCCCTCATGTGCCAGATGGCAAGGGTGAGCTGATTGAGCTGACCCACGGTAACTACATTAGCCTGATGGAAAACCAAGACCGAGAAGTCCGTCGTGAAGCCTATGAAGCCATGTATGGCACCTATGAGCAGTTCCAACACACCTACGCCAAGACCCTCCAGTCCAACGTCAAGGTCCATAACTTCAATGCCAAGGTCCACAAGTATGATTCTGCCCGCCATGCTGCCCTCTCAGCTAACTTCATTCCAGAAGCTGTCTTTGAGACCCTGCTAGAAGCTGTTCACAAGCACCTGCCTTTGCTCCATCGCTACGTTCAGTTGCGTAAGGAGATTTTGGGCTTGGATGACCTCAAGATGTACGACATGTATGTGCCCCTGTCAGAGGTTGATATGGCCATCACCTATGACCAGGCCTTGGAAAAAGGTCAGGAAGTTCTGGCCATCTTGGGCGAAGACTACGCTTCACGCATCAAGAAATCCTTTACTGAACGCTGGATTGATGTGCATGTCAACAAGGGCAAGCGTTCAGGAGCCTACTCAGGCGGGTCTTACGACACCAATGCCTTCATGTTGCTGAACTGGCAGGACACCCTGGACAATTTCTACACCTTGCTCCATGAGGCTGGCCACTCCATGCACTCCATGTACACCCGTGAAACCCAGCCCTATCCTTACGGGGATTACTCTATTTTCCTGGCTGAAATTGCTTCAACCACCAATGAAAACATCCTGACCGAAGCCCTGCTTAATGAAGTAACGGACGAGAAGCAACGCTTTGCCATTCTCAATAACTACCTGGATGGCTTCCGAGGGACCATTTTCCGTCAGACCCAGTTTGCTGAGTTTGAGCATGCCATCCACAAGGCTGACCAGGCTGGTGAGGTCTTGACCAGTGACTATCTCAACAACCTGTACAGCCAGTTGAACGAGACCTACTATGGTCTATCGGCTGAGGACAATCACTTTATCCAATACGAGTGGGCTCGGATTCCGCATTTCTACTACAACTACTACGTCTACCAGTATGCAACAGGCTTTGCGGCGGCCAACTTCTTGGCGGACAAGATTGTTTACGGTACCCAAGAGGATAAGGACAAGTACCTAGACTACCTCAAGGCTGGTAACTCAGACTACCCACTTAACGTCATCAAGAAAGCTGGCGTTGACATGGAAGAGGTTGACTACCTCAACGCCGCCTTTGCTGTCTTTGAACGCCGCTTGACCGAGTTGGAAGAGCTGGTTAAAAAAGGTGTGCATCGATAGGCAAATGTCCTAATCTGTACCTAAAAACTCCCACAGAAGTTGTCTTTCTGTGGGAGTTTTTGAAAATATATGGTACCCAGATGAGAATTGAAAAAGTCACCACGAAGGTGACTTTTGGACTTTAAGACATTATCTGGTCGGTATTCTAACCTTTCAGATACCTGGAGGGTATCTGAAAAGTTTTTGTCCCTCATTTCTGGAGCTAATTTGTTCGTCCAGTTATTGGTTTTATCTCCATGTTAGTTGATGACACGGAGATTTTTAGACCAACCTGCCTAAAAATTGTAGTTAGGAAGGGAGTTAGGCAAGCCCCAATAGGGCTTGCCGTGATTAGCTAGGAACTTTAGTTCTAAGATAACCTACTTAGGTTACGACACGAAGAAATTTAGGCCGATAATGCCTAAATTTCGAAGTTAGTAAGACGCTTAGGGAAGGTCTACTAGGACTTCCCGTCTGCTTATTAGGGACTTTTAGTCCCAATAAGCAGTAGCGGGTTAAATCACACAGCTTTCACACTGGTTGCTGCCCACTTCTTCACCGTCATCGGTGAAGGTGCGGATGTAGTAGATGGACTTGACGCCCTTGTTGAAGGCGTAGTTACGCAGGATAGACAGGTCACGGGTGGTCTGCTTGGTCTCGGTCTTCCATTCGTAGAGGCCAAGTGGCATCTCGCTCCGCAGGAAGAGGGTCATAGACAGGCCTTGGTCCACGTGCTCGGTGGCTGCGGCGTAAACATCAATGACCTGACGCATGTCCATGTCATAGGCAGACGTGTAGTAAGGGATGGTGTCAGTCGCCAGACCAGAAGCAGGGTAGTAGATTTTACCGATTTTCTTCTCTTGACGCTCCTCAATTCTTTGAGTAATTGGGTGAATGGAGGCTGACACATCATTGATGTAGCTGATAGAGCCGTTTGGTGCCACTGCCAGACGGTTTTGGTGGTAGAGGCCGTGCTGAGAAACGGCATCACGCAGGGTAGCCCAGTCTTCCCCAGTCGGAATGAAATGGCCAGCAAAGAGCTCCTTGACCTTGTCTGATGATGGCTGGTGTTTACCCGTCACATACTTATCAAAATAAGTGCCGTCAGCGTACTTGGAATTTTCAAAGCCAACAAAGCTGGTACCACGCTCCTGAGCGATCTTATTGGATTCGACCAAGGTCCAGTAGTTGAGGAGCATGAAGTAGATGTCGGTGAACTCCAGCGACTCAGGGCTACCGTAGTGCATGTGGTTGCGGGCGAAGTAGGAGTGGAGGCCCATGGCTCCCAGACCGATGGTGTGGGCCTGGTCGTTACCGTTTTTAATGGTTGGCACGGCCACGATGCTTGAACTGTCAGTAACAAAGGTCAGGGCTCGGGTCATGGCACGGACAGACTTACCAAAATCAGGTGAGGTCATGAGGTTAACCACGTTGGTTGAGCCCAGGTTACATGAAATGTCTGTTCCTAGCACTTCAAATTCCTGAGCGTCGTTGATTTGGCTGGTCTTTTGAATCTGCAAAATCTCTGAACAGAGGTTGCTCATGACAATCCGACCGTCAATCGGGTTGGCCCGGTTGGCCACGTCCACGTTGATGATGTAAGGGTAGCCTGATTCCTGCTGAAGTTTTGAAATTTCAGTCTCCAAGTCACGGGCCTTGATTTTGGTCTTGGTGATGCGAGGGTTGGCTACCAGCTCATCGTATTTCTCGGTGATGTTGATGTAGTTAAATGGCACCCCGTACTCTTTTTCAATGGTGTATGGGCTGAAGAGGTACATGTCCTCATTTTTTCTCGCCAGCTCGTAGAATTTGTCTGGGACAGTCAGCCCCAGCGACAGGGTTTTAACTCGAATTTTCTCGTCAGCATTTTCCTTCTTGGTCGAAAGGAAGTTGAGGATGTCGGGGTGGAAAACATCCAGGTAAACCACACCAGCCCCTTGGCGTTGGCCCAGCTGGTTGGAGTAGGAGAAGCTGTCCTCGAAGAGTTTCATAACAGGCACGACCCCAGAGGCAGCACCTGCGTAGCCCTTGATAGGAGCCCCCGCCTCGCGGAGGTTGCTGAGGGAGATGCCCACGCCCCCACCAATACGGGACAATTGCAGAGCTGAGTTGATGGAACGACCGATGGCATTCATGTCGTCAGTGACCTGAATCAGGAAGCAGGACACCAATTCGCCTCGACGGCTGCGACCAGCGTTGAGGAAGGATGGCGTTGCAGGCTGGTAGCGGAGGTGAATCATCTCGTCAGCCAAGGTGCGGGCCAGTTCCTCGTCGCCGTCAGCGAAGTAGAGGGCGTTGTAGAGAACCCGGTCTTCCATGCTTTCCAGGTAGAAGTCGCCGTCGTTGGTTTTGAGGGCGTACTGCTGGTAGAATTTGTAGGCTGCCATGAAGGACTGGAACTGGAAGTTGGCAGCTCTTAACTGGTCAGCCAGTTCTTCGATAAATTCTGGACGGTACTTCTTGATGAAGGCTTCTTCTAAGTAGTCGTTTTCCAAGAGGAACTTGATTTTGGCAGTTGTGCTGTCAAAGGTCAGGGTGTTGGGAATGACATTTTCCTCAAAGAAGGCTTTCAGGGCTTCCTTGTCCTTGTGGAGGGGAATTTGGCCGTTGACTGGGCGGTTGATTTCGTTGTTGAGGCGGAAGTAGGACACATCGCCGAGATTTTTAAGACTCATTTGTTAATATTCCTTTAACTGTCGCGACATCGTCTGGCGTGCCGCTGAATTCTAATGTATAAAGTAGGGGGAGCTGGTAGCTGGCCGCGTAGCCTTTGGCCAGGTGACAGAAATCAGGGCCGAAGTTACGGTTGCCGATGCCGATAATCCCCTTGCAGAAAGTTTTGTGCTGGTCCATAAACTGGTCCACATGGTCCACCCCGCTCTCATAGGTGGGGCAGATGAGGACAAAGTCTTGGTTGAGCTGGTAGGATTGGCCTGGTTTAAGCTCTATGGCCAGATCAAGCACGTCCAGCTTGGTTAAAAACCGACGGGTTTGGCCGGTCAATGAAAAAAAGACCAGCTGCATTAGAGCAGTTCTTTGAGCTTGGCTGGCTGGAAACCAGAGAAGACGACGTCGCCTGCCTCGATGACAGGAGCGGCTGAAAAGCCCAGGCTTTTAACGTAGTCCACCTTGTCTGGCTGTTCTTCAATATTGATTTCCTCAAAATCGACCCCGTTTTCCGTCAGGAACTTCTTGGTCATCTTGCAGGGCATGCAGTTGTTTTTGGTAAATACGGTAATTTTAGCCATGCTGGCCTCCTAAAAATATAGTACCCAACTAGCATACCAAAAAATGGATTGAAATACAAGATATAGGGACGATTTTTTTGTAAGCCACTAGATATAGTGTTTTTTGTAAAAAATGGCAGAGCTGGAAAAATTAAAAAGGCCTTTTAATAGAAGAAAATGAAAATCATCGGAAGGGATTTCAAAATTTTTCCATAAAAGAAGGTTTTGTCTTGAAAAAAAGAGAGGAATGTGATATAATTGTTTTTGTAAGGGTTACCATCAGGTGACTCAAAAAATCAAACAAAGGAGAACCATAACTATGGCTTCAAAAGACTTCCACATTGTTGCAGAAACAGGTATCCACGCTCGTCCAGCGACCTTGCTTGTTCAAACTGCTAGCAAGTTTGCTTCAGACATCACTTTGGATTACAAAGGTAAATCAGTTAACCTCAAATCAATCATGGGCGTGATGAGCCTTGGTGTTGGTCAAGGTGCAGACGTGGTTATCTCAACTGATGGTGCAGACGCTGATGACGCTTTGGCAGCTATCGAAGAAACAATGACAAAAGAAGGGTTGATCTAAACACATGACAGATAAGCTTAAGGGCATTGCGGCGTCAGACGGCGTTGCAGTTGCTAAGGCCTATCTCCTTGTTCAACCAGATTTGTCATTTGAAACTGTAACAGTTGAAGATACAAGTGCAGAAGAAGCTCGTTTGGATGCGGCGCTTGCCAAGTCTCAAGACGAGCTTTCTGCAATTAGAAACAAGGCGGTAGATACCCTTGGCGAAGAAGCAGCGGCAGTTTTTGACGCTCACCTCATGGTTCTTGCTGACCCAGAAATGATTGGTCAGATTAAAGAAACGATTCGTGCCAAACAAACCAACGCTGAAACTGGTCTTAAAGAAGTGACGGACATGTTCGTTAACATCTTTGAGAGCATGGACGACAACCCCTACATGCAAGAGCGTGCGGCGGACATTCGTGACGTGGCTAAGCGCGTTCTGGCTAACCTTTTGGGCGTTACCCTTCCTAACCCAGCAGCAATTTCAGAAGAGTCTATCGTGATTGCTCACGACTTGACCCCGTCTGATACCGCTCAATTGGACAAGAACTTTGTTAAGGCCTTTGTGACCAACATCGGTGGTCGGACCTCTCACTCTGCCATCATGGCCCGTACGCTTGAGATTGCAGCGGTACTTGGTACCAACAACATCACTGAGATTGTTAAAAACGGTGACTTCTTGGCGGTTAACGGGATTACCGGTGAGGTTGTCATCAACCCATCTGATGATGTGATTGCTGAATTCAAAGCAGCTGGTGAAGCCTATGCGGCTCAAAAAGCTGAGTGGGCACTTCTCAAAGATGCTCAGACAGTAACTGCTGATGGGAAGCACTTCGAATTGGTAGCCAACATCGGTACGCCAAAAGACGTTGAAGGTGTCAACGACAACGGTGCTGAGGCAGTTGGTCTCTACCGTACCGAGTTCCTTTACATGGACTCTCAAGACTTCCCAACTGAAGACGAGCAATACGAAGCCTACAAGGCTGTTCTTGAAGGCATGAACGGCAAGCCAGTTGTGGTTCGTACCATGGACATCGGTGGTGACAAAGAGTTGCCATACTTTGACATGCCACACGAAATGAACCCATTCCTTGGTTTCCGTGCTCTTCGTATCTCGATTTCTGAGACTGGTGATGCCATGTTCCGCACCCAGATTCGTGCCCTCTTGCGTGCTTCTGTCCACGGTCAACTTCGTATCATGTTCCCAATGGTTGCCCTCTTGACCGAGTTCCGTGCAGCTAAGAAGGTCTTCGATGAAGAAAAGGCCAAATTGGTTGCTGAAGGCGTTGCGGTTGCTGATGACATCCAAGTGGGTATCATGATTGAAATCCCTGCTGCGGCTATGCTGGCTGACCAGTTTGCCAAAGAAGTTGACTTCTTCTCAATCGGTACCAATGACCTGATTCAGTACACCATGGCGGCTGACCGCATGAACGAGCAGGTGTCTTACCTCTACCAACCATACAACCCATCTATCCTTCGCTTGATCAATAACGTGATCAAGGCAGCTCACGCTGAAGGCAAATGGGCTGGTATGTGTGGTGAGATGGCTGGTGACCAACAGGCTGTGCCACTCCTTGTCGGCATGGGCTTGGATGAGTTCTCCATGTCAGCGACTTCTGTTCTGCGTACCCGTAGTCTCATGAAGACTTTGGATTCAGCGAAAATGGAAGAATACGCTCACCGTGCTCTTACCGAATGTTCAACTGCTGAAGAAGTGCTTGAACTCTCTAAAGAATACGTGTCAATTGACTAATCATTACGATCCCCTCTGGTTTATCCTAGGAGGGGATTTTCGATAGAGAAGCTTTTAAGGAGAAGCAGATGGCTATTAGCGTTGAACTAACCCGTTTCCGTGTCAAAGAAGGCAAGTCTCAGAAGGTTGACGAATGGTTGGCCTTTCTCAATGACCATATGGAGGATACCCTCCTAACCCTGGAAGGGGAGAAGATGTATGTCGAAACCATTTTCCGAGAAATCTTAGACGGACGAGAATACCTCTACTGGTACTCTGTCCAAGGTGAGGGCGGAATCCAAGTTGAGGAATCGGAATCTGACATTGACAAGAAACACATGGCCTACTGGATGGAGTGCATTGATCCTGAGTTTGAGGCGGTGGACCTCAAGACGGAGGTGGTCATGATTAGTAAGCCTGTTCAGGCCACTATTGATGGTCTAGAATAGACGTCACCATAGGAGAAAGTTATGCAGATTAAACTGATGGAGACGCCAGAAGAGATTGATGGTAAGGCCTTTGTTCACTATCAAGCCTTTCAGGAGGCCTATGCAGGGCTTTGGCCCCAGGAGTTTTTGGACAACTTGACTATCGAAAACTGCCAGAAGATAGCTCATACTTACCCCAGGCAGGTGAGCTTTACACGCTCTACGTCCTCAAGGAGCATTATGGCCTTGGGATTGGCTATGCCCTCATTCAGGCTGCTTTGGGGAAATTGCAGAGCTACAACCAAGTTTGTCTCTGGGTCTTGGCGGGTAACAATAGGGCTATCAACTTCTATGAACAGGTCGGCTTTGTCTTTGACGGGGTAACTAAGGAGGTCACACTGGGTCAGACCTGCCTTGAACATCGGATGTTAATCCAAAATAAGAACCTGTATTCACAATCGAAGTATTTGATTGACTAGGCTAGTTTTGGTGCAATCGAGAAACATTTTTGCAGAAATACTGCCCGTATTACCAAAAAATGTGACAAAGAGTGAGCCAAAACTAGCCAGTCAGGTGAATGCTGAGATGTGAATACAGGTTCTAAGTAAAAAACAGGTTTGATGACCTGTTTTTTACTTATTACCTGAAACGGTATTATTAAATAGGAAGAAAGTAGAAGTAGTCTTTAGAAAGAGTGTAAAAAAATTGAAATTCCTTGTATTTTTCATTGACAAACGCCAAAAATAGGACTAAACTAGACAAGTAAAAAAATTAAAGGAGTATTCTATCATGAATCTTGGTATTTTGGCCCTCGGTTTGGGTTGTTTGGGTGTGAGTCTCGGTGAGGGATTTTTGGTTGGTTCGTTGATGAAGGCTGCTTCTCGTCAGCCAGAAATTATTGACCAGCTGCGTGCTATCATGCTGATGGGCGTGGCCTTTATCGAGGGTACCTTCTTTGTCACCTTGGCCATGGCCTTTGTGTTGAGATAAGCTTACTGACAGGAAACACGAGGTCGATTTATGACATCACATGTCTCCCCTAGCATTGAAATTGGTCCCATCAGTTTTGATTTGGTCATGTTGGCCATGTCTTTGCTGATTGTGGTCCTGGTCTTCGGTTGGGTCTTTTGGGCCAGCCGCAAGATGACCCTGCGACCGACTGGCAAGCAAAATGCCCTGGAATACTGCTATGACTTTGTCTATAACACGGCAGAAAAAAACCTGGGGCCGGTCTATACCAAGCAGTATAGCCTCTTGCTCTTTACGGTCTTTACCTTTTTGGCCCTGGCCAACAACATCGGTCTCTTGACCAAAATTCAGACGTCTCATGGGGTTAATCTGGTAACGTCACCAACGGCCAACCTCTTTTATGACTTTGGTTTGGCCATTCTGATGGCCCTGATTATTCACATCGAGGCCATTCGTCACCGCGGGCTTAAACACTACCTCAAGGAATTTGTGACCCCGCCAGCCATGACTCCTATGAACATTCTGGAAGAGATTACCAATGTGGTCTCTTTGGCCCTGCGTCTCTACGGAAACATCTTTGCGGGTGAGGTGGTCATGGACCTGATTTTGCAGGTGGGCAATCTGACACCTGTGGCTTGGCCTGTGGCCTTTCTTTTGAACATGCTTTGGACGGCATTTTCAATCTTTATTTCATTCATTCAGGCCTATGTTTTTACCCTCTTGGTGTCAATCTATCTGGGTAAAAAGCTGAACGGCTAGAAAGGACGAGGACGTGGTTATTTTAACAGCAACCCCTATGAGCACCTTGCTGGGGAATTTTATCATCGTAACAGGATCAGTAGCTCTGCTATTTTTCCTAATCAAAACCTTCGCTTGGAAACAGCTGACTGCAACCCTTGAGGAGCGGGCCAACAAAATCAGTGGTGACCTGGATAAGGCTAATAGCTTGCGCCAGCAGTCTGAAGACCTGGTTAAAGAACGTGAAGAAGCCTTGCGTGAGGCTAGAATCGAGGCCAGCCGTATCGTGGCAGAAAGCAAAACTGTGGCCCAGGCTCAGGCCGACCGTTTGGTTAAGGAAGCCAAGCTGGATGCTCAAGCCGTCAAGGAGAAAGCCCGTTTGGAAATCGCTGCGGACCGTGAGAAGGCCATGACAGAATCCAAACAGGAAATTACCCTGCTGTCTCTTGATGTTGCCCAGAAGATTTTGGGGCGGGAGTTGGACGAGGCCAGCCAGCATGAGCTGATTGACCGTTACTTGACAGAGTTGGGAGAAGGCTAATGGCAAATCAGGTTCAAGCCCTGGTTGACCGCCAGGCCAAGCAGCTTTTGCGGCTCGCTCGTTCCAAGCAAGTGGTGGGTCAGCTCCATAATCAGGTGGCTGACCTCTTGACCATTTTTGAGGCCAATCACTTGCAGGCCTACTTTTCAGACTTGTCTCTCAGTCATGAGGACAAGCTGACCCTGGCCAGAACCCTGGGTGAGCCCAGTTTAGATATTTTGGCCAGCTTTTTTGAGCAAATCTTGGCTGAGTCACAGGAAGCCTATCTCTATCCGATTTTATTGCGGATCAATGAGCTTCTGGGCTATGAATCAGCCGAGGTGGATGTTTATGTGACAACTGCTGTTGCCTTGACAGACGGCGAAAAAGAGCGGTTCATGAACCTGGCTAGACGCCGTTTGGGTGTTCTGGTAGGTCGATTGGTAGAGAAAGTTGATTCAGCTATTATCGGAGGCTTTATTTTGGAAGCCAATCACCAGATTATCGACGCTAGTATTCGCCAGCAGTTGGCTGAGCTCAAACAAGAAACCAAAGAAAGATAGAAGGTGGTGAGCCCTTTGGCAATCAATACACAAGAAATCAGTCAGTTAATTCGCCAGCAGATTTCCCAGTTTCAACCACGGTTTAACGTCACGGAAACGGGCGTTGTAACCTATGTGGGTGACGGGGTTGCCCGTGCCCACGGTCTCAACGAGGCCATGAGTGGCGAGCTCCTGGAATTTGATAATGGCGTTTATGGCATGGCTCAAAACCTGGAGCAAAATGATGTCGGGATTATTATCCTGGGGCCGTTTTCGGGCATCCGTGAGGGTGACCGTGTCAAACGGACCGGCAAGATTATGGAAGTGCCAGTCGGTGAGGCCTTGATTGGTCGGGTAGTCAATCCGCTGGGGCAACCGGTCGATGGTTTGGGTCCAATCGCAACGACAGGAACCCGTCCTGTTGAGGTGCCAGCCCCTGGTGTTATGGAGCGGAAATCCGTTTCTGAGCCCCTGCAAACGGGTATCAAGGCCATTGACGCCTTGGTGCCAATCGGTCGTGGTCAGCGGGAATTGATTATCGGTGACCGTCAGACAGGTAAAACCTCAGTGGCCATCGATGCTATTCTCAATCAAAAAGGTCAGGACATGATTTGTATCTATGTGGCCATTGGTCAGAAGGAATCAACGGTTCGGACCCAGGTGGAAACCCTGCGTCGCTACGGTGCCCTAGACTACACCATCGTGGTCACGGCATCAGCTTCGCAACCGTCGCCCCTCCTTTACATCGCCCCTTATGCTGGGGTGGCCATGGCTGAGGAATTCATGTATAATGGCAAGCACGTCTTGATTGTTTATGATGATTTGTCTAAACAAGCGGTAGCCTACCGAGAGCTGTCTCTTTTGCTCCGCCGCCCGCCAGGTCGTGAGGCCTATCCAGGTGATGTCTTCTACCTCCACAGCCGTCTCTTGGAGCGGTCAGCCAAGCTCTCTGATGAGTTGGGTGGGGGCTCTATCACCGCTCTGCCATTTATCGAAACTCAGGCAGGCGACATTTCGGCCTATATCGCCACCAACGTGATTTCCATCACGGATGGTCAGATTTTCCTTCAAGAAAACCTCTTTAACTCGGGCATTCGACCAGCCATTGACGCAGGGTCGTCCGTGTCTCGTGTGGGTGGTTCGGCCCAGACCAAGGCCATGAAGAAGGTGGCCGGTACCCTGCGTTTGGACTTGGCGTCCTATCGGGAGCTTGAGGCCTTTACTCAGTTCGGTAGCGACCTAGATGCGGCCACCCAGGCCAAGCTCAATCGGGGCCGTCGGACGGTGGAAGTGCTCAAGCAGCCCCTCCACAAGCCGTTGGCCATGGAGAAGCAGGTCTTGATTCTCTATGCCTTGACTCATGGCTTCTTGGACGATGTGCCGGTTGACCAGATTTCAGCCTTTGAAGAAGACCTCTACGCCTACTTTGATACCCACTATGACCACATTTTGTCAGGGATTAGGGACAGCAAGGACTTACCTGAGGGTGATGTTTTAGATACGGCCATTTCTGCCTTCAAAGCGCAAGCCATTTTCACGGCGTAAGGAGGCCCTATGACAGCATCACTCAGTGATATCAAGGCCAAAATTTTATCGACAGAAAAGACCAGCAAAATCACCTCGGCCATGAAGATGGTGTCGTCGGCCAAGTTGGTCAAGTCGGAGGCTGCGGCCAGGGATTTCCAGCTTTACGCTAGCAAAATTCGCCAAATCACGACAGACTTGTTGCGGACAGAGCTGGTGACGGGGTCGGACAATCCCATGCTGGCCTCTCGGGACATCAAGAAGTCGGGCTACATCGTCATCACCTCAGATCGTGGTCTGGTCGGTGGTTACAATGCCAAGATTCTCAAGGCCATGATGGATTTGATTGCGGATTACCACCCTGATGGGCAGGATTACAGCATCATTGCCATCGGGAGTGTCGGAGCGGATTTTTTCAAGGCTCGCAACATGCCTGTGGCCTTTGAATTGCGGGGGCTGGCTGACCAGCCGAGTTTCGAAGAGGTTGGGCGGATCATTTCCCGCTCGGTTGACATGTATGTCAATGGCCTCTTTGATGAGCTCTATGTCTGCTACAACCACCACGTCAACAGCCTGACCAGTCAGGTGCGGGTGCAACAGATGTTGCCCATCACGGACTTGGTGGCTGATGAGGCGGACTTGGAGCGGATTAACAGCTTTGATTTGGAACCCAATCGGGAGGCCATTTTGGCCCAGCTCCTACCGCAATACACGGAGAGCATGATTTACGGGGCCATTATTGACGCCAAGACAGCGGAACATGCCGCTGGCATGACTGCTATGCAAACGGCGACTGATAATGCCAAGCAAATCATCAGCGACTTGACCATCAAGTATAACCGAGCCAGACAGGCCAACATTACCCAAGAAATTACAGAAATTGTCGCAGGGGCAAACGCCCTTGATTAGTAATAGGAAAATGACTTGACAGATGGAGCGGTTTATCTGCTCCGCAACTGGCGAGCCTAGTGGATGGGCGAGCCAGTTATCTGATCGTTTCGCCGTGGTCAAAGCCATAGTTGCGACTTGTCGCTGATTGGCGGGGGATTCGGGAGACCTAGGCTCCCGAATGAGGCATGAGACCCGAAGGGGCTGCTGCCGTCCCCGACCACATCAGAAACGATCAAAAAGAAAGTCATCTTCAGAAAGGAAAGTTATGAGTTCAGGTAAGATTGCTCAGGTGGTTGGCCCTGTTGTGGATGTCCTATTCGCAGCAGGCGACAAACTCCCTGAAATTAACCACGCCCTCGTGGTCTATAAGGACGGCAATCCCAAGCAGAAAATCGTTTTGGAGGTTGCTCTGGAACTGGGGGATGGTCTGGTAAGAACCATTGCCATGGAATCCACCGATGGCCTCAAGCGGGGCTTGGAGGTTCTGGACACGGGCCGTCCCATCAGCGTTCCTGTCGGTCCTAAAACCCTTGGACGGGTCTTCAATGTCTTGGGAGATACCATTGACTTGGAAGCTCCTTTTGATGAGACAGCCGAACGCCAACCCATTCATAAGAAAGCACCAGCCTTTGATGAACTGGCGACGTCGTCAGAAATACTCGAGACAGGCATCAAGGTTATCGACCTCTTGGCCCCTTACCTTAAAGGTGGTAAGGTCGGTCTCTTTGGGGGTGCGGGTGTTGGTAAGACCGTCCTGATTCAAGAATTGATTAACAATATCGCCCAGGAGCATGGGGGGATTTCGGTCTTCACTGGTGTCGGTGAGCGGACCCGTGAGGGGAACGACCTCTACTGGGAAATGAAGGAATCGGGCGTTATCGAAAAGACCGCCATGGTCTTCGGCCAGATGAACGAACCGCCAGGGGCTCGGATGCGGGTGGCCTTGACCGGTTTGACCATCGCCGAATACTTCCGTGATGTGGAAGGTCAGGACGTGCTCCTCTTTATCGACAACATCTTCCGCTTTACCCAGGCGGGTTCTGAGGTGTCGGCCCTCCTTGGCCGCATGCCGTCAGCGGTGGGCTACCAGCCGACCCTGGCCACCGAGATGGGTCAGCTCCAAGAGCGGATCACCTCAACCAAGAAGGGGTCAGTAACCTCTATCCAGGCCATTTACGTTCCAGCCGATGACTACACCGACCCAGCGCCAGCCACTGCCTTTGCCCACTTGGATTCCACAACCAACCTGGAACGCCGCCTGACCCAGATGGGGATTTACCCTGCGGTTGACCCTCTGGCTTCCAGCTCGCGGGCCCTCTCGCCAGAGATTGTCGGTGAGGAGCATTACGCCGTGGCTACCGAGGTTCAGCGGGTCCTCCAGCGTTACCGGGAGCTCCAGGACATCATTGCCATTTTGGGAATGGACGAGTTGTCGGAGGATGAGAAGGTCTTGGTCGGCAGAGCCCGTCGGATTCAGTTCTTCTTGTCACAGAACTTCCACGTGGCCGAGCAATTCACAGGTCAGCCAGGCTCTTATGTGCCAGTAGCTGAAACTGTACGAGGCTTCAAGGATATCCTGGCTGGGGAATACGACCACCTGCCAGAAGACGCCTTCCGCAACGTTGGCCCAATCGAAGACGTGGTGAAAAAAGCCGAGAAAATGGGTTACTAAGGGGCAGACTGATGGAAAAACAAGCAATGACTGTCCAAATCGTGACCCCAGACGGCATTAAGTATGACCACCATGCCTCCTTTGTCTTGGTTCATACCAAGTCAGGCGAGATGGGCATTTTGCCCAACCATGCCAACCTGATTGCTCCCTTAGAAGTTCACGAGGTTAAGATTCGTCGGATTGACGATGACAACCACGTGGACTGGGTAGCCGTTAACGGTGGTATCATTGAGGTCAAGAAAAACCTGATTACCATCGTGGCTGATTCCGCCGAGCGAGAACGCGACATCGATGTCAGCCGGGCCGAACGGGCTAAACTTCGGGCGGAACGTCAGCTGGCCGAAGCCGAATTGACCCACCGGGCCGATGAGGTTCAGCGGGCCAAGGTCGCCCTCCAGCGGGCCCTTAACCGTATCAGCGTCAGCAGCCATCGCCAATAATATATATGATTAGCCAGCAAGTCACTCTTGCTGGTTTTTTATACATTTAGGAATGGTTCTTAAAACCAAATGTTTGTTTGACATTACTTGCAAAATGAGGAAAATGGGGTTACAATAGAGCCTTAGAAAGGAGTTTTTTCATGAAAATAGAAAAAATCAGAACTTTATTGATTATCGTTGGTCTGTCGCTGGCCCTGGCCCTGTGGAATCCCTTGGGCTTTGACTTTAACCAGCGGATCTTGGTGGCTAGTTTGATGATGACGGTGGCTGTTTGGGCCACGGATGCCATTCACAAGAGCTTGGCCTGCGTCTTTTTGTTGGGGAGTTTTGTCCTCTTTGGTCAGACCCCTGCCAAGGACATCTTTAGCTTCCTTTGGGGAGACATGAACCTCTTGATCATCACCACAACCTTGCTCAGTCTGGGTATGATGAAGACAGGCTTGATTCATCAGCATGTTGAGGGGCTCTTTAAACGCTTTGCAACACGGCCAAATTTGCTCTTGCTCTTGCCCTATGCTTTGGGCTTGGTCTTGACCATTTTGATTCCCCAAGCCTTTGTGCGGGTGATTATTTTGGGGACCATTTTGGATGGTCTCTTGAAAGCTCGAAACCCACAAGAAGAGGCGACCAAGTCGGTCTTGATTTTTAATGCTTTTATCAGTGCGACCATTGTCTATATGCTCTTTAGCACAGGGGATATCGTCCTCAACCAGTCGCTCTTGACCATGGCAGGAGAAGAAGTGGCTAGCCAGCTGTCCTATGGCACCTGGTTTCAGATGATGGCCCTGCCTGTTGTGGTAACAGGGATTTTGGTTTTTGCCCTGATTAAAACCCTCTTTGCCAAGGAACTGGCTGGTTTTAGCCCTGCTATGCTGGCGGAGCCAGACAGCCAAGCGACCATGTCAAAAGGTCAACAGTTGCTCAGTTTGGGCATCATGGTGGCTGTTTTGTTGCTTTGGGCCATGGGATCTTGGCATGGCCTACCTGCCTGGCTGGTGGCCTTGGCGGGTGTCGGGATTTTCTTTGCTACTAAGATTCTGGACAAAAAGGACCTGTCAGCGGTCAACCCCCACTTTATTCTCTTTTTGATGACCATCTTCTCCATTGGGCGGGTGCTGGGTCAGGCGGGCGTGACGGCCATCGTCTTTGACCACCTCAAGGGCTTTATCCCTGGCACTGGCTCGCCCCTCTACCTCTTGGTCATCATGGCCGTGGTTATCCTGCTCCACATGGCCATCGGGTCGGTGGTGGCCACCATTTCGGTGGTGCTGCCCATTCTCCTGCCCCTCATGCAGGAGGCGGGTTACACCGCGCCAGTTATCGTCCTCATGGTCTATGTCCTGACCAACACCCAGTTTCTTTTGCCCTTCCACCATGCGACCATGCTGATTGGCAGTGGTAAAAAATACTATCCTGACCGCATCATGCTCCGCTATGGCCTGGCCATGACGGTTCTGGTGCCTCTCCTGATTTTGGTGGTTTACATGACTTGGTGGAGGTTCCTGGCATGATGAAGCGGATTGAAGGTGGCCAAAAGACAGCCCTCTGTGGCATTATCAACGTGACCCCTGATTCTTTTTCTGACGGGGGCCAATACCTGGCGGTGGAAGCAGCCGTCCAGCAGGCCAAAAACCTGCTTGCGGCTGGGGCGACCATGCTGGACATCGGCGGTGAATCGACCCGACCAGGCTCAACAACCTATGTTGAGGTGGCAGAAGAAATCTCCCGTGTGGTGCCTGTTATCAGGGCTATTCGCGAAATTAGCGATGTCTTGATTTCCATCGACACCTGGAAGGCTCAGGTGGCTGAAGCAGCCCTGCAAGCTGGAGCCGATGTAGTCAATGATATCACTGGCTTGCTGGGTGACCCAGACATGGCTGGTGTGGTGGCCAAGTCTGGCAAACAGGCCATCGTTATGTTCAACCCCGTCATCGCCCGTCCAGATAACCCTGGCAGTAAGATCTTCCCGACCTTTGGCAGCGGTTGGGCCTTCTCAGCAGAAGAACTGGCCAGTTTTGCGGATATGGACATCGTCGAGCTCATGTGGGCCTATTTCCAGAGGAGTTTTGAAGTGGCTGACCGAGCAGGTTTGGATAGAGACCTGTTGGTCTTAGACCTAGGCATCGGCTTTGGCTTGACCAAGCGGGAAAACCTAGTCTTGATTGACCAGCTGGGTCAGATTCATGACAAGGCCTACCCAATTTTCCTGGGGGTGTCTCGCAAACGCTTTGTCATGAACATCTTGGAAGAGCATGGGTTTGAGACCGATGTGGCTACGGAAACTGGTTTCACCAACCGTGACCTGGCTTCCAGCTACTTGACTGCTATCGCAGCGGCCAAGGGAGTAGAAGTCGTTCGTGTTCACGATGTGGCAGCTCACCGCATGGGACTAGTAGTTGGCTCTGCTATTTCCCAAGGGGAGAAAGAAGCGGACAAGCACTTCGGGGCTTATCGGTCATAAGGTAAAAGGTGCAGGTCTTAGGGCCTGCTTTTTGCGTGAAAAACCGTTGAAACCTTGGCTGAAAAAGGGTACAATAAGGGTAAAGAAAAGGAGTTGTCATGGATTTAGAGAAAATTGAGCAGGCGGTCAGCCTGATTATTGAGGCGGTCGGAGAGGACAAGGAGCGCGAGGGCCTGCTTTTTGCGTGAAAAACCGTTGAAACCTTGGCTGAAAAAGGGTACAATAAGGGTAAAGAAAAGGAGTTGTCATGGATTTAGAGAAAATTGAGCAGGCGGTCAGCCTGATTATTGAGGCGGTCGGAGAGGACAAGGAGCGCGAGGGCCTGCAAGAAACCCCTGCCCGTGTGGCTCGGATGTATGCTGAGGTCTTTTCAGGTCTGGGGGAGACGGCAGAAAGCCACCTGTCCAAGTCCTTTGAGATTGTGGATGACCGCATGGTGGTGGAGAAGGACATTTTCTTCCATTCCATGTGTGAGCACCACTTTCTGCCCTTCTATGGTAAGGCCCACATCGCCTACGTGCCAAACGGCCGGGTGGCTGGCCTGTCCAAGCTGGCTCGGACCGTGGAAGTCTATGCCAAGAAACCACAAATTCAAGAACGCCTGACCATGGAAATCGCTGACGCTCTCATGAACTATCTGGGTGCCCAGGGAGCCATGGTAGTTATCGAGGCCGAGCACATGTGTATGAACATGCGGGGGGTGCGAAAACCTGGCACGGCAACCGTAACCAGCATTTCCCGTGGCCTCTTGGACACGGACAAGGACCTGAAAAACGAGGCCTATCGCCTCATGGGGTACTAGGATGGATAAACTACGTATCAAGGACCTGACCGTCTTTGCCCACCACGGGGTCTTTGCGGCTGAAAAAGAGCTGGGTCAGAAGTTTGTCCTGGACGTCATTCTGAGCTACGACATGACGCAAGCTGCGACTACGGGCGACTTGACCGCCAGTATCCACTACGGCGAGCTCAGCCAGCAGTTGACCGATTGGACTCGGGAAGTCAGCCATGACCTGATTGAGTCTGCGGCCTATGATTTGGTGGCTCGGATTTTCCGCCATTATCCTCTGGTGCAATCGGTAGAGCTGACCCTCAAAAAACCTTGGGCCCCTGTGCATTTGCCGCTGGACACTTGTTCGGTGACCATTTGTCGGGAAAAAAGCAGGGCCCTTATCGGACTTGGAACCAACATGGGTGACAAGGATACTAATCTGTTTGATGCTAGAAACCGCCTAGAAGCAGCTGGTCTGGTCATCACCAAAGCCTCTAGCCTCTTGGAAACCGAGCCCTGGGGCGGTGTGGAGCAGGACAGCTTCCTCAACCAAGTGGTGGAAGTGGAGACCTGGCTGACCCCAGAGAGCCTGCTAGATACCCTCCTTGCCATTGAGGCTGACATGGGTCGGGTTCGAGAAATCAAATGGGGCCCTCGTCTGATTGACCTGGATGTTCTCTTTATTGGCCAAGAGCAGATTTACAGCGATAAGTTGGTGGTGCCCCACCCTTATGTGGCCGAACGGGACTTTGTCCTTCGGTCTCTGGTGGAAATTGTCCCACACTTTGTTCACCCTGTTTTGGGTAAGCCTGTGAGACAGCTCTTAGAAGCTATGGAAGGAAAGAAGTAATCATGTTCAAGAACCTCGATTTGACCGATTTTTGGCGTGACAGCGACTACGCTAACCAGCACTAT
Organism: Streptococcus sp. ZY171113; assembly: GCF_057748235.1. NCBI lineage: Bacteria > Bacillati > Bacillota > Bacilli > Lactobacillales > Streptococcaceae > Streptococcus > Streptococcus sp. ZY171113. Next base: position 1,145,868 of record NZ_CM173243.1, on the reverse strand, counting down.
GTTGGTTCCTATCCAAGTGACGACCTGATCAGCCAGGTGGAACAAAGGCTTGGCTACCGCTTGCCAGCCAGTTATATCAGCCTAATGAGGGTTCAAAATGGTGGCTTTCCCAAGAAAACTTGTTTTATGGCAAGTGGTGCTACTGGATTGGAACAAGTTGCCATTGATGTGGATGGATTTTTTAGTATCGGTGATGACAAGCCTAATTCTCTGCTTGGGGAATGTGGCCAAGACTTTTGGTCAACCGAATGGGGTTACCCAACTAATATCGGTCTAGCCATTGCTGATACACCAAGTGGTGGGCATGAGCTGATTTTTCTGGATTACCGTGCTTGTGGCTCTCAGGGTGAACCAGCGGTGGTCCATGTGGACCAGGAGCTTGGTTACCGAATTCTTCATTTGGCAGATAGCTTTGAAGACTTTATCGCTGGCTTGACGGACCCGGTTGAGAGTGATTGATTGACAACAAGGGGGCGGGCTCTGCCCGCCTTTTCAGAACTTGATGAGGAGAGGAATAATGACCCAACGTGCGAGCGGTGTGCTTTTGCACATCAGTTCCCTGCCCAGTCTTTACGGGATTGGTACCTTTGGCCAGGCGGCCTATGACTTTATCGACCTTTTGGCAGCGACCAAGCAGACCTATTGGCAGGTCCTGCCCTTGAGCCCGACCAGCTATGGCGACTCGCCCTACCAGTCCTACTCGGCCTTTGCGGGCAACACCCACTTTATCGACTTGGACCTGCTGGCTGAGGCTGGCTGGCTGAACCCTACCCGATTGGCTGGCCTGACCCTGGGGGCTGACCCTAGCCGTGTGGACTACGATGCGGTTTCTGCTGGCCGTCGTCCCCTCTTGGAGGCTGCGGTGGCTGGTTTTTTTGGGGACATGGCAGAGCAGGCAGCCTATGAAACCTTCTTAGAGCAGGAGTCTGTTTGGCTGGATGATTTTGCCCTTTTTATGGCCCTCAAAGAGCACTTTGGCAACCTGCCCTTGCAGGACTGGCCTGACCGCTCGGCTATTTCCCGAAAAAAAGAGAGCCTAGAGGCCTATCGCCAGCTCTTGGCAGAGACCATCCACTACCATCAGGTGACCCAGTATTTCTTCTTTAGCCAGTGGCAGGACCTGCGGGCCTATGCCGAGGCCAATGGCATCCAGTTGATTGGCGACATGCCCATCTATGTGTCGGCCGATAGTGTGGAGGTCTGGTGCCAGCCTGAGCTCTTCAAGGTTGACGCAGACCGTCAGCCCCTGTCGGTGGCGGGCTGTCCGCCAGACGCCTTCAGCGATGAGGGCCAGCTCTGGGGGAACCCGATTTACGATTGGGCGGCCCACAAGGCGACAGGCTATGCCTGGTGGCTGGAGCGGATTAAGCGGAGTTTTGACCTCTACCATGTCCTGAGAATCGACCATTTCCGTGGGTTTTCAGCCTTCTGGGAGATTGATGGTCAGGCGGAGACGGCTAAGGACGGCTCTTGGCAGGATGGTCCTGGCTATGAGCTCTTCGCCCTGGTTAAGGAGAAGTTGGGCGACCTGCCGATTATTGCGGAGGATTTGGGTGACATCGACGACCAGGCTCGCCAGCTCCTGGCAGACTGTGGCTATCCAGGCATGGCGGTCTTGGCCTTCGCCTTTGATGACCCGACCAATGACAGTTCCTACCTGCCCCACAACACGGTGACTAACAGCGTGGCCTATATCGGCACCCATGACAATCCTGTGGTCAATGGCTGGTTTGAGGACTTGACAGCAGACCAGCAGGCCTATGTCTGTGACTACCTGCACAGCCGGTGGGCAGAGCCTATCAATCAGGTCATGTTGCGGGCCCTCTTTGCCATGCCAAGTCGGACGGCCATTGCCACCATGCAGGACATTCTGGACCTGCCAGCCCATACGCGGATGAATACCCCATCAACCCTGGGAGACAACTGGCAATGGCGGCTGCAGACCAGCGACATCAGTCAAGACAAGTTGGACTACCTGACCTACCTGACCAAGCTCTACCAACGGGCTAATTCCTTTGAGAAAGAGGAAGAAGAGGTGGTTGTTAATAATAAGGATATCCCTCAGAAAACGAAATGACTGCGGGTAGTGAACTGCTTTTTTAATCTTGGCATGGTTAACGTCAGAAGTTTTAGTAGTGAAAAGGACCTTGTGCTGCGTCATCTAGCACAAGGTCCTTTTAGTTGCTTAGAACATCTAATGAAATACCTGGTAAGGAAGTTCCTACAAACTGCTCTCTCGGATGGTCAGCTTGGTAGCTAGTTTAACCAGGGTTGGGATGGAATGGCTTGGGGTTTCCAGTCGCTGGTGGAGCATGTCAACGGCGGTTTTCCCCATTTCACTGGTGTATACCGTTACGCTGGACAGGGCTGGATAGACTTGTCTGGTAATGGGGGTGTCGTTAAAGGAGATGATACTAACCCGACCTGGGACGGGAATTTGGCGTTCTTGGAGGGCCCGTAGGGCTCCTAGAGCCAGAGTGTCATTGGCCATGAAGAAGGCTTCAGGTAGGTCATCGCCCAGGTCGGTGATGGCTTGGCTCATGAGTTGGTAGCCAGATGGGGCTGAGAAGGGACCAACATAAACATGCTCGGGTTGGTAGAGGCCTAGTTCGGTCATGTAATTTTTGTAGGTTCGGAAGCGTTGGTCAATCAGCGGCAGTTTACTATCGGTGGTCGCCTCCTCACCCACCAACATGCCAATCCTGCTCTGCCCTTTGCCCAAAAAATAATCCAAAACGCTGATAACGGCGTGGTCAAAGTCAGTGGTCACGCAAGAATGCCCGTCCTTGAGGGTGTCGCTGTCAACAAAGAGCAGGGTCGGACAGAGGTCTTCCAACTCACGCACCTGCTGGGGGCTGAACTTGCCCAGGGCGATAAGGCCGGCCAGGTTCTTATCCAGGTTGTAGTGGTCGTTGTTGAAGGCCCGCACAATCTGGTAGCCCAGCTCCTGGGCACGCTCCTCCACGCCCAGGCGGATGGCATAGTAGTAGAGGTCGTTGAGCTCTTCCTGCTCGCTGTACCATTCGACGATGGCGATAGTTTTCGGGGCTTTTTCGGGGCCAATAGCCGAGCGGAGATGCTTGGTGTAGTTGAGGCTTTGGGCCACGTCCAAAATCTTTTGCCGAGTTTCGGGGCTGACCGATAGCTTGGGGTCCTGATTGAGTACCCGAGAAACGGTGGCTGCTGATACCTGGGCTTTTTTTGCAATATCTTTGATGGTAACCATAAAGGGGCTCCTCAGTTGTCTTTCCTCCAGTATAACACAAAAAAATATTTTAGTAAACTTTTACTAAAAACTATTGAAATATTTTTTTTGATAGCGTATAATAAAAGAAAAACGATTACAAAGGAGACTTCCTATGGATATTCAACAACTCAACCAAGCCTTTACTGCTGTTTTTGGAACAGAAGCTGATGCCACCTTCTTTTCACCAGGTCGGATTAACCTGATTGGTGAGCACACTGACTACAACGGCGGTCACGTGTTCCCAGCAGCCATTACCCTAGGAACCTACGGTGCGGCCCGCAAGCGTGAGGACAAGAAACTGCGTTTCTATTCAGGTAACTTTGAAGACTTGGGCGTTATCGAGGTGGACTTGGATAACCTGGTCTTTGACAAGGCTGACAACTGGACCAACTATGCCAAGGGTGTGCTCAAGTTCTTGCAAGAAGCTGGTCATGTGATTGACAGCGGATTTGAGGCCTATGTTTTCGGCAACATTCCAAACGGCTCTGGCCTGTCTTCATCAGCCTCTCTGGAACTCCTGATTGGTATCATCGCTGAAGAACTCTTTGGACTCAAACTAGAGCGTCTGGACCTGGTAAAAATTGGTAAACAGACTGAAAATGAGTTCATCGGTGTCAACTCAGGTATCATGGACCAGTTTGCAATCGGTATGGGGGCTGACAGCCGTGCCATTTACTTGGATACCAATACTCTGGAATATGAGCTGGTGCCGCTTGACTTGAAAGACAACGTCATCGTCATCATGAACACCAACAAACGCCGTGAGTTGGCAGATTCCAAGTACAACGAACGCCGTGCTGAGTGTGAAACCGCCGTTGAGGAACTCAATGCTGTTCTGGACATCAAGACCCTGGGTGAGTTGACCAGCCAAGAATTTGACCAGTATGCTTACTTGATTAAGGATGCCAACCGCATCAAGCGGGCCCGCCACGCAGTCTCTGAAAATGAGCGGACCCTGCGTGCCCTTGAAGCCCTTCAAGCAGGCCAGTTGGAAGACTTTGGCCGTCTGGTCAATGCTTCCCATGTGTCTCTGGAACATGATTACGAAGTAACTGGTATCGAGCTGGATACCCTGGCCCACACCGCTTGGGAACAAGAAGGTGTCCTGGGTGCTCGTATGACGGGTGCTGGTTTTGGTGGTTGTGGCATTGCCATTGTTGCTAAGGACAAGGTGGACGCCTTTACTGAAAACGTCGGCCGTCTCTACACCGAGACTATCGGCTATGCTCCATCCTTCTACATCGCCGAAATCGCTGGTGGCAGCCGTGTGCTGTCACGCAAGTAAGTCGCAAAAATCTAATCAATTTTTGAGCGGTTTTCTCTGCTGCTTGGCCTAGATAAGGAGGCTGCAGGGTTCCGCTCCTGAATTGATAAGACCAATAGGTTTAGAGAACCTGGAGGAAAACGAAATGACGAAACTAATTGATACCTTTGTCCAAGAGGTCATTGCCCAGTCAGACTATACGGACATGGACCATGTTTACCTGGTCAACCGTGTCCTGGCCCTGGTTGGTGAGGAGGGAGCAGACCGAGAAACAGCCGCCCAAGCGATTATTGCCCTCAAAGAGGAACTGGTTGACTTGGCGGTTGAAAATGGCCGTTGTGGTGAACTTCTGGAAGAAAGAGACTGCCTCGGTGCGGAGCTCATGAACTTCATCACTCCGCCACCAAGTGTGGTCAACGACCGCTTCTGGACCAGCTACAAGGAAAAGCCAGAAGCGGCTGTTGCTGACTTTTACGACCTGTCCAAACGCAACGACTACATCAAGCTGGAGGCCATTGCCAAAAACGTTGCCTTTGAAACGACTAGCGACTACGGCAAGCTCCAAATCACCATCAACCTGTCCAAGCCTGAAAAGGATCCCAAGGCCATCGCAGCAGCCAAGCTCCTCAAGCAGTCCAGCTACCCGCTAGACCAGCTGGCCATGGAAAACGAGGGCTACCAGGGCCGTTTGGACCACCCTGCACGGGCCAACCACCGCATTATTCGCTTGCCACTGGGGCAGGAACTTTGGGGCTTCCAGTACTCGCCTTATGCCTATTTCAACGAGCACTGCATCTTCCTCAACACCGAGCACCTGCCTATGGTCATCACTCGCACCACCTTTGAGCAGCTGCTGGATTTGGTGGATACCTTCCCTGGCTACTTTGCGGGCTCAAATGCCGACCTGCCAATCGTGGGCGGCTCCATCTTGACCCACAACCACTACCAGGGTGGCCGTCATACCTTCCCGATGGAAATAGCAGAGCTGGACAGCCAGTTCACCTTTGCAGGCTATGAGGACGTCACAGCTGGTATCGTCAAGTGGCCCATGTCCGTTATCCGCTTGACCGGGGAAAACAAGGAACGCTTGGTGGACTTGGCGGATAAAATTAGACTGGCTTGGGCAGGGTATTCTGACCCAGAACTGGATATTTTAGCCTATACAGGTGATACCCCTCACCACACCGTGACCCCAATTGCCAGAAAACGGGCAGACCTCTTTGAGTTGGACCTTGTCCTGCGAGACAATCATACCTCAGAAGAACACCCAGACGGCATTTACCACCCGCACAAGGATGTTCAGCACATCAAGAAAGAAAACATCGGCCTGATTGAGGTTATGGGTCTGGCCATTCTGCCACCACGTCTGAAAACAGAATTGAAAGAGGTTGAAAACTACCTGCTTGGTCAAGACCATCAGGTCGCAGACTACCACCTGCCTTGGGCTGAAAACCTTAAATCAGCCCATCCAGAAGTGACTGCTGAAAGCGTGACAGCTGTCGTCCAAGAAGCTGTTGGCCAAGTCTTTGCTCGTGTTCTGGAAGATGCTGGCGTCTATAAACGAGACGAGGCTGGCCAGGCAGGCTTCAGACGATTTGTTGAAAGGATTGGCCTCAGCAACTAAGGAATTTTCTTCAGAATTACAGGTGTTGCAAATTTAAGGACTATGTCAGAGGCTGGGATAAAAAGATTTTGAGTTTTTGAAATCACATACCATTATCCCCTACTGAAACAGAAACATCAAAAAGGCGAACAAAGAAAGGTTCTGATTTTTAGAAATCCTTCTTTGTTCGTTTTTGATATTGGGGTTTGGATTTTTGTCCCCTTTGCCCTCTTATTCATTCGAAGTAGTGTCTTCAAAGCTATCTAACCTTGATAGTCATCTATATTGTTTACTTACTTGATCAACCCCGTCAGCTTGCTGGCCAGGTCGCTGGCGGCTTTGTGGGCGGTGCCGATGGCTTGCTCCAATGATTTTTTGAGTTCTTCTTGCTTGGCGGCTTGCTGGTCTGCTAGGTCTTGGCTGGCGGCGATGACCTCTGGGCTCAGGTAGAAGATCTTGACCAGCCCCCCTACCTGCGGCATGCTCTTGGGCTCGGTCATGACCACGGTTTGCGGGGTCCCCTTGGCATAGGCCTTGTTGGGGGCAATGGGCAGAGCAAGGACACGGAAACCATCTTGGTTAAGGAGCTGGGTAGCGACCTCCACATCCAGTCCTTTCAACTGGCCTAGCTCCAAAGCTGTCCGTGACTTGGGCAGATTGTCTGCGGTGACATAATAGAGTTTGACCAGGCTGCCGCTGGGCAATTTGCCTGACTTGGGCACCATGGCTACCACCTCGTCCAACTGGTGGTCTTTTTTGACCTGACTGGGTTTGGCCACAATCATGGCTACCAGAAAGCCCAAGTCTTCCAAGTGGGCCTTGGCCTTGGTCACGTCCAGATGGGTCACATCGGGTAGTAGCACCAGTCCCTCTTGGCGATCATGGTGACGGTCGATGGCCTTTTCTAAAATGGGAGCTGTGTTTTTGGACACCTTGTCTACCATGGCCACAGTGTCTAACAGGGCAAAGACCTTGCTAGCGGCACCAAGGCCCTTGCTGAGGGTATTTTTCAAACCAGTTTTTACCATAAAAACCTCCTAAACTTATCTTTCTTTAAGTATATCACAGCTCTGCTATTTCCCAAAAAGATAAAAACGTGCTATAATGGGGTGTAAAAATACTTTTCGAGGAATTGAAGATGGAATTGAAGAATTACATTGCAACCATTAAGGACTACCCTAAAGAGGGGATTGAGTTCCGTGACATTAGCCCGCTGATGGCGGACGGTAATGCTTACAGCTACGCTATTCGTGAGATTGTGCAATATGCGGTCAGCAAGGACATCGACATGATTGTCGGTCCTGAGGCGCGTGGCTTTATCGTGGGCTGTCCTGTGGCCTTTGAATTGGGCATCGGTTTTGCTCCTGTTCGTAAGCCTGGTAAATTGCCACGTGAGGTGATTTCGGCGGATTACGAAAAAGAGTACGGTGTGGACACCCTCTGCATGCACGCTGATGCCATCAAGCCAGGTCAGCGGGTCCTGATTGTGGACGACCTCTTGGCAACTGGTGGTACCGTGAAGGCCACCATTGAGATGATTGAGAAGCTGGGCGGTGTGGTTGCTGGCTGTGCCTTCTTGATTGAATTGGATGAGCTCAAGGGCCGTGAAGCCATCGGCGACTACGACTACAAGGTGCTCATGCACTACTAGGGAGATAGGTTCGTGACAGAAACAACGAAGGCTCCCAAGGTTCTCTCGCATCTGCGTCAGGATATTGTCAAGATGCCTAAAGCGATTTGGGAGTCTTCAGGAATCGACATTTATGGGCGGTTGATTCGTGCGGTTGTTTTTACAACAGATGTGGCGATTATTGCTAATACCAATGCAGATGCTGTTCTAGCCGTTTACCCGTTCACGCCTAGTCCAGCCATCATCAAGAGCATCATGGCAGTGGCCAATGTGCCTGTTTTTGCAGGTGTTGGTGGCGGTTTAACCAGCGGTCAACGTTCAGCCAATATGAGCCTTTTTTCGGAATCAGAAGGGGCCTTGGCGGTTGTGACCAATGGGCCGACAGATGTGGCAACATTGCAGAGAATGAACGAGTTGGTTGACATTCCAATCATCTATACGGTCGTCTCAGACAAGGCAGATATTCGTTCACGCTTGGAAGCAGGAGTGGATATTCTCAATGTATCTGGCGGTACTAAGACGGTGGAGATCGTACGTCGGGTACGTCATGACTTTCCAGATGTGCCAATTATAGCAACTGGTGGTCCGACCGAAGAAACCATCCGTGCAGTTATTGCTGCTGGGGCTAACGCGGTGACCTACACTCCGCCTAGTAATGGCGAGCTGTTTAAGGCTAAGATGGAGAAATACCGTCAGCAGAATGGTTAATGCGTGATTAACTGCCATAGGTCTTGTCTATGACAGTTATAGCTAAAATTTATAATGTGCTAAAAAAAATCCCTATTTGAAACCTTCTGACACCTCTTTTATAATAGAGTTAAGAGAGGATAAGCGAGGTTATAGGAATGCCAATTACACTTGATAAAAAATTACCTGCGGTTGCTATTTTGCGGTCTGAGAACATCTTTGTCATGGATGACAAGCGGGCCAGCCATCAGGATATTCGGCCGCTGAATTTGTTGATTGTCAACCTGATGCCGACTAAGGAGGCGACGGAGACCCAGTTGTTACGGTTACTCTCCAATACCCCCTTGCAGTTGGAGGTTGACTTTCTCTATATGACCAGTCATGAGTCCAAGAACACGGAATTTGCCCATTTGGAGACCTTTTACAAGACCTTTTCGGACATCAAAGACAAGCTCTACGATGGTATGATTGTGACAGGGGCTCCGGTGGAAACGCTGGCCTTTGAAGAGGTGGATTATTGGGAGGAACTTTGTCAGGTTTTTGACTGGGCCAAGACCCATGTTTACTCAACCCTGCACTTGTGTTGGGGGGCTCAGGCTGGGCTTTACTACCGCTATGGGGTGGATAAAAGCCTGCTGGCTCAGAAGTTGACAGGGGTTTTCAGCCAAGAGGTTGGAGACAAGGCTTGCCCGCTTTTGCGGGGCTTTGATGATGAGTTTTTGGCCCCGCATTCTCGGCACACGACGGTGGCTGAGGAGCTGGTCTTGACCAAGACGCCCCTGGCTATTTTGGCCAAGGGAGCAGAGGTTGGTCTGTCTATTTTGGCCAGCCCTGACCTGCGTGAGGTCTACAGCTTTGGTCATTTGGAGTACGATCGGGATACTCTGGATAAGGAATACCGCAGGGATCTGGCTTTGGATGCCAGCTCGGCTATTCCCCAAAACTACTACCGCAATGACGATGCTAACCAGGAGCCCATCATGCGGTGGAACCTGCCAGCGGCGACCTTTTTTAGCAATTGGATCAACTATGCGGTTTATCAGGAGACGCCTTACCACCTGGAGGATTTGCAGGAGGACGGGCTGAATTCGGCACAATTATAGGAGGTGGGCATGAGCCTGGGAGCGACTTATCAGGCGGGGCATTTGGTTCTGCCAGGGAGCTTGTTGTTTCATTACAAGGACCTGTTTGAGCGGGCCGAGGATTTTTTGGTCTGGCAGTTTTGTTATTTGCAGAACACGACCAAGCTGGACGAGCTCTTGCCAAGCCAGATGGCCCAGGCCTTGGGAACGACGGTGGCTGAGGTCAATCGGTCTCTGGGCCGCTTGACGGAGAAGGAGCTTTTGGTCATCAAGACCATCGAGGTGGCTGGGGAAATTGAGACGATTTTTGATACCAGTCCAGCCTTTGAGAAATTGGAGGCTTTGCTGAATCCTCGGCTGGTGACGACTGTTTCACCGAGTCAGCCAGTCGGTCTTGATGGCCAGGAGTTAAGAGACTTGGTAGCGGACTTTGAGAGGGAGTTCGGTCGTTTGCTAAGTCCTTTTGAATTGGAAGATTTGCAAAAGTTACTATTTGAGAATAAAACGGATTCGGTTTTGATTAGGGAGGCCCTCAAAGAGGCTGTCCTCAATGACAAACGCAACTGGAAGTACATCCAGGCCATTTTGCGAAATTGGCGGCAGGAAGGTATTGTCAACCTGCGTCAGGTGGAAGAACGTCGCAGGGAGCGTGAGGGCCTGTCTCAGCAACAGGTGCTTGCTGATGACGATTTTCGTTTGGCCATGACCTTATGGTCGGATTAGTAGAAGGGGAGTTCGGACAGTTGTCTAAGAACCTGTATTCACAATCGAAGTATTTGATTGACTAGGCTAGTTTTGGTGCAATCGAGAAACATTTTTGCAGAAATACTGCCCGTATTACCAAAAAATGTGACAAAGAGTGAGCCAAAACTAGCCTGTCAGGTGAATGCTGAGATGTGAATACAGGTTCTAAGTCTTATCTTTCGAAAGAAATCGCTGAGCGGTTTCTTTTTTCTGTTCCCTCTACTAAGGTCTCCACCTTGCTATCTCACAAAAGAAATTAGAAGGGAGGCGCTTGGTTTTCTGGCTCATTGTCAACTGTAGTGGGTTGACCAATCTAACACCGAGAGAGGACAAGTCTTGTCTTCTCTCGTTTTATGTTTATGGCAATGAAAATACGAGTTTTGAAGTTTTCAAAGTTTCGGAAGCCAAAAGCATTCCGCTTAATGACCTTGATGATATTGTTTGTCGCCTCGAGTTTGGCATTAGAGTAAGGCAATTCCAAAGCATTGATAACCTTGTCCCTGTCCTTCAAAAAGGTTCTAAAAACTGTCTGAAAGACAGGCTTGACGTTTGAAATGGTCTCCTCAATCAGTCCAAAAAACTGGTCAGCTTGTTTCTCCTGGAAATGAAACAGGAGCAGTTGATAGAGCTCGTAATGTTCTTTCAGTTCTTGAGAATAGCTGAGCAGCTTAGCGACAATCTCCTGGTTAGTCAAGTGCATGCGAAAAGTTGGACGATAAAAGCGTTTATCGCTGATCTTACGACTATCTTGCTGGATTAGTTTCCAGTAGCGCTTGAGGGCCCTGTATTCGTGGGATTTTCGGTCAAACTGGTTCATTACCTGGATGCGTAGCCTGTTCATGGATCTGCTTAGGTGTTGGACAATGTGGAAACGATCGAGGACGATTTTAGCAGTTGGAAATAGTTTCTTAGCGATGTCGTAGTAGGGGCTAAACATGTCCATTGTAATGACTTTGACGCGGTTTCTGACGGCTCTAGAATAGCGTAGAAAGTGGTTGCGAATGGTAGCTTGGGTTCGACCGTCTAGAATTGTGATGATTTTGAGCGAGTCAAAGTCTTGAGCGATGAAGCTCATTTTGCCTTTCTTGAAGCTGTATTCGTCCCAGGACATGTTCTCAGGAATCCAAGTCAGATCTGTCTTGAACTGGAATTCCTTTAGTTTTCGGATGACGGTTGAGGTTGATACCGCAAGGCTGTCAGCGATGGCCGTCAGGGCAACTTTCTCAATCAGTTTCTGGGCGATTTTCTGATGAAGGATGACAGGGATTTGGTGGTTTTTCTTGACCAATGAGGTCTCAGCGACAGCTATTTTTCCGCACTCCTGGCATCGGAACCGGCGCTTTCGCAAGCGAATGAGTGTCTTGTAACCAGCACATTCTAGGTAGGGTATTTTGGATGGTTTCTGGAAGTCGTATTTAGCCATCTGGCCCTGGCAATGTTGGCATTTTGGAGCAGTGTAGTCCAGTTTAGCGATGACTTCCTTGTGACTTCCAGCCTCCACAATCTCCAAAATAGTGATATTAGGGTCTTTAATTTCTAGCAGTTGTGTGATAAAATGATTGTGTTCCATATGAGTCCTTCTAATGTGAGTTTCGTCGCTTTTCATTGTAGGTCATATGGGACTTTTTTCATACTCAAAAGACCCTATAATCTCTGTCGTGGATTTACCCACTACAGAAATTATAGAGCCGGTTTTCTCTAGCAAATATTTCTAAACTGTGCTATAATGAAGTGATATGCTGTTTCAATTCTAGAAAGGAGAGCCACATGCGTCACGTGTTTATCATCGGTAGTCGGGGCTTACCCGCCCATTACGGTGGCTTTGAGACCTTTGTTGACCACTTGGTTAGCCACCAGACCAGCGACCAGCTGCAGTATCATGTTGCCTGCCTGTCGGACGACCAGCATCAGACCCACTTTGATTATAAGGGAGCGGACTGCTTTACCATCAACCCGCCCCAGCTGGGGCCTGCCCGCGTCATGGCCTACGACCTCATGGCCCTGACCTATGCCCTCAAGCTGGTCAAAACTCAAGGTTTGGAGCATCCCATTTTCTATTTTTTGGGCAATACCATAGGTGGCATCATGCCTATCCTAGCTCAGCGGATTAGGGCTGTTGGCGGTATTTTCTATATCAACCCTGACGGTCTGGAATGGCAGCGGACCAAGTGGTCCAAGCCGGTTCGTGCCTACCTGAAAGTGGCGGAACGGTTCATGTGCCAGACCGCTGACTTGGTTATCGCAGACAACCCAGGTATTGAAACTTATATCAAGGCCAACTACCCCAAGGCCAAAACGACCTGCATCGCCTACGGCACAGCCGTTGTGCCATCCAGCTTGACCAGTCAAGATGAGAAGGTGCGAACCTTTTTTGGTCAACATGGCCTGACGGAGAAGGGCTATTATTTGATTTTGGGGCGGTTTGTCCCTGAAAATAATTATGAAACCCAAATTCGCGAATTTATGGCCAGTTCAACCCAGCGTGACCTGGTCATCGTGACCAACCATGAGGGCTCCCGTTTCTTTGACCAGCTCAAGGAAACATTGCACTTTGACCAGGACCCTCGGGTCAAGTTTGTTGGCACGGTTTACGACCAGGATTTGGTGGCCTATCTCCGTGGCCAGGCTTTTGCCTATCTCCATGGTCATGAAGTTGGGGGGACCAACCCCAGTTTGCTAGAGGCCCTGGCCCAGACCGACCTCAACCTTGTTCTAGACGTCAGCTTTAACCAGACCGTGGCAGCTGATGGTGCCCTCTATTGGGACAAATCAAGGGGGAACTTGGCTACTTTGATTGATCAGGTGGACGGTCAAGAGGCCTTTGCAGACCTGGGTCGCAAGGCCAAGGCCATCATCCGAGACCACTACACCTGGGACAAGATTGTGGCCACCTACGAGGACTTGTTTTTACATGACAGTTAAGATTTTATTAGCGACCTACAATGGTCACAAGTATCTGGCAGAGCAGGTCAAGAGCATTCAGGCCCAGACGATAACGGACTGGGAACTCTTGATACGAGATGATGGCTCGACTGACGGCACACATGAGGTCATCCGAGACCTGGTGGCAAGTGACCGTCGTATCCGCTGGGTCAATCCTGATCAGCAGGTTAACCTGGGGGTCATCAAGAGTTTTTACACCCTACTTAAATTTGAACCAGCAGACTATTACTTTTTCAGTGACCAGGACGATGTCTGGTTGCCAAACAAGCTGGAAGTGACCTTAAAACGGGCCCAGCAAGAACCTGCTGACCAGCCCCTCTTGGTTTATACTGACCTGAAAGTGGTGGATGAGGGCCTTAATGTCCTGCATGAGAGCATGATTGCCAGCCAGTCCCACCATGCCAACACAGAACTCCGTCAGGAGCTGACCGAAAACACGGTGACCGGTGGGACCATGATGATTAACCGAGCCTTGGCCGACCTCTGGCAGACAGCTGATGACTTGCTTATGCACGATTGGTACCTGGCCTTGGTGGCCGCTGCCTTGGGTAAGCTAATCTATATCGACCAGGCTACCCAGCTCTACCGCCAGCACAGCAACAATGTCCTGGGAGCCAGGACCTGGCGGAAACGGCTGAAAAACTGGCTGAGACCGCAGGCCTTGGTGGCAAAATACTGGTGGCTGATTAAATCCAGTCAGGTCCAGGCCAATCAGCTCTTCGCTCTGCCATTGCCCCAAGACAAAAGAGCCTTGGTTGAGGCCTATGTTGGGCTTATGGACCAGCCGCTGGGTGAGCGGATCCGCCGCCTGAAAACCTATAAACTGGCCAAGAACCGTTGGTTCCACACTCTGGTCTTTTGGACCCTGGTGGTGACCAAGTTTGGCTACACAAAGAAATGAGGAATTGTGATGTTACTAACCAAGGAAAACCGCATTCTTTTGCGGGAAATGGTGAAAACGGACTTTAAGCTCCGCTATCAGGGGAGTTTGATTGGTCATTTGTGGTCAATTTTGAAACCCATGATGCTCTTTACCATCATGTATTTGGTTTTTGTGAAATTTTTGCGGTTTGATGATGGAACTCCCCACAATGCTGTCGGTCTCATGTTGGGCATGGTGACGTGGAACTTTTTTACGGAGGCTACCAACATGGGGATGATGTCCATCGTGTCTCGCGGTGACCTCTTGCGGAAGCTGAATTTTCCTAAGGAAATCATCGTGTTTTCAGCTGTGACCGGAGCGACAATCAACTATGCCATTAACCTCTTGGTTGTTTTTGCCTTTGGTTTGGTGAGCGGTGTGCAGTTGTCGTGGACAACATTGGCTATGGTGCCACTGGTTCTGGAACTGATTTTACTGGCTGCGGGTGTTGCCTTTTTCCTGTCTAGTCTGTTCGTCAAGTTTCGTGATATTGGACCGATTTGGGAGGTTGTCTTGCAGGCAGGTCTCTATGCCAGCCCGATTATTTACACCTTGACCTTTATTGTTCAGCGTGGTCAGACCACTTTGGCAAAAGTCATGATGCTCAACCCTATTGCTCAAATTGTGCAAGACTTGCGGCATTTTGTGATTTATTCGGGTAACATGACTGTTAGAGATGTGATTTCCAATCCCTTTGTTGTTTTTGTGCCTTACCTGTTACCGATTCTGATTTTCAGTCTGGGCTATGTGGTATTCAAAAAACAAGCCAAGCGTTTTGCGGAGATTTTGTAATGACAGATAAAAAAGTAGTGGTCAAGGTTGACCATGTTAGCAAGTATTTTAGATTGCCGACCGAAAGTACCCAGAGCCTCCGGACAGCTCTGGTCAATCGCTTCAAAGGCATCAAAGGCTACAAGGAACAGCATGTCCTCAAGGACATCAGTTTTGAGGTTCATGAGGGTGATTTCTTCGGTATTGTTGGTCGAAATGGTTCAGGGAAATCAACCCTACTGAAAATCATTTCCCAGATTTATGTGCCTGAGCAGGGTTCTGTAAAGGTCGATGGCAAATTGGTGTCCTTTATCGAACTCGGTGTTGGTTTTAACCCTGAATTGACCGGTCGTGAGAATGTTTACCTTAATGGTGCCATGTTGGGCTTCACGAGGGAACAGATTGACGGTATGTATGATGACATTGTTGATTTTGCCGAGCTGGGCGAATTCATGAACCAAAAACTCAAAAACTATTCCAGCGGCATGCAGGTTCGTTTGGCTTTCTCTGTGGCCATCAAGGCCCAGGGTGATATTCTTATCTTGGATGAAGTTCTGGCGGTTGGCGATGAAGCTTTCCAACGCAAGTGTAACGACTATTTCATGGAACGCAAACAGTCAGGGAAAACCACCATCCTGGTTACCCATGATATGGGGGCTGTTAAGAAATACTGTAACCGTGCGGTCTTGATTGAGAAAGGTCTGGTAAAAGTGGAAGGTGAGCCCTTCGAAGTGGCTAACCAGTATAGTTTTGACAATGTGCAAATTGCACCGTCTCCTTCACACGAACCCGCTGAACAGGCTTCCGTTCGGGTTCCGGTAAAGGATTTTGAAGTGAAGCTCTTGTCTAAAAACAAGGTGGAACCTCATGAAGAATTGGAATTCGAGTTTACTTATACCGTTATGGAAGACCATTTGAAAACTCACGTTGCCTTTTCTTTTATTGATATTGATTCAAATGTTGGTCTCTACAATGATAATTCATGGGACCAAACCCAGTTGGGTGCAGGCAAAAAACGCTTAATTTACAAGTGTTCCCTGCCCTACTTCAACCATGCTAAGTTGAAATTGATCGGTTTCGTCAGAGATGAGAAGCAACAAGATTTGGCAGTTTCCTCTGTTCATATGCCGCCAGTCTTTTCGATTGACCGCAAAGTGTCCCAGGATGATTTTTCTGAACTGGATTCCAATACTGGCATGTTGCACCGTCAAGGCAAGTGGTCCGTCTAAAGCCACTTTGCCTTTTGAATGGTGCTAATAACGAGATTTTTAGGAGAAACACATGAAGCGTTTGCTTTTATACGTGCATTTTAATAAATACAATCATTTTAGTGAGCACGTTTATTACCAATTAGAGAAGCTGCGACCGCTCTTTAGTAGGGTTGTCTTTATTTCAAATAGTTCCCTGCAAGGGGATGTTGTCGCGAGACTTGAGCAAGCTGGTTTGATTCACGACTTTATTCAACGGGAAAATTCTGGTTATGACTTCGCCGCTTGGAAATCTGGGATGGAACGCGTTGGTTTTGAAACCTTAGCGGATTATGACAGCGTTACGGTTATGAATGATACCTGTTTTGGCCCCCTCTGGGACATGGCAGACTATTATGAGCGGTATGAACAGGATGATAGTATTGATTTCTGGGGGATTACCAACCATGCTCTGGTTAAGGGGCATGACCTTTATATCCCAGAACACCTGCAATCCTATTTCATGAGTTTCAAAAAGCCCATGATTTCTGCGTCAGCCTTTCTTGATTTTTGGAAATCAGTCCAGTCCCACACTGATGTGCAACTGGTCATTGACCAATATGAAACCCGATACACTCAACTGATGACTAAGGCTGGTTTCAAATACACGGCTGTTTTGGATACCGTACCAATTCATCAAGATTATTTTCATCGCAACTTTACTATCCATTACCCTCAAGTTTTGCTGGATGCCAAGGTTCCTTTTATCAAAATTAAAACTTTTGACTTGTCCAGACACCTGGCTCCCTACCTCTTGAAGGACATTGAGAAGCGGACCAGCTACCCTTCAGAGTTGATTACCAAACACATGACGGCGGTTAGTTTACCAACTCCAGCCTATCTGCTGGATCGCAAGCTCTTGGTCAAACAAGACCTTGCTGTTCAGTCTGATAAAAAAATTGCTGTTCATCTCCACACCTACTATGTGGACCTCTTACCCTTGTTCTTAGAGGCTTTCAAGCAGTTCAGTTTTAACTATGACTTATATTTGACAACAGATACAGAGGCTAAAAAGGCTGAGATTGAGAGTATTCTAACAGATTTCCAGCAGGCTGGTCAGGTAGTTTTGACGGGGAATAAGGGACGGGATGTTATTCCTATGCTGAAACTCAAGGATACCCTATCTGGTTATGACATCATTGGGCATTTCCATACTAAAAAATCACCCGAATACCCCTACTGGGTTGGTGATTCTTGGCGGGATGAACTCTTTACCATGATGTTTGAAGCTGGCGATACTATTATTGCAGAACTAGACAAGCGAGAAGACCTTGGCTTAGTCATTGCTGATATCCCAAGTTTTTTCCGCTATACCAAAATAGTTGACCCAGTCAATGAAAACCGGTTTGCGGCAGGTATGAACGTCCTCTGGGAGAAGATGGATTTGGGACGTCAGCTTGATTTTAATCAGTTGAGCACCTTTATCATGAGTTATGGCACCTTCATCTGGTTCAAATACGATGCTTTAGAACCTCTATTTGACCTGAATTTAAAAGATGAGGATATCCCAGCTGAGCCTCTCCCACAGCATACCATTTTGCATTCTATCGAGCGTATCTTGGTTTATCTAGCTTGGGCTAAGGGGTATGATTACAGGATTTCTCATAACCCGATTTTGATAACGCCATTTGTGGATAATACGGTCATCAATGTTAGACCAGATACCTTGCCAAATACCTATGTGGATTTTAATCATATTGGGGGAATAAAAGGAGCCCTAAAATACATTTATCGAGGACCAGGTAGTGCAATTAAATATATTATCAAACGAACAATTTCAAAAGATTAAGAAACAAGTTTCAAGAGCTAGTCATCACATTTTTGATTTTATTGACTCAAAAGGAACGGGCACAAAGTATCTAGCAGCTGTTTTATTAACCCTCTTTACTTGGAAGGGTGCAGAAAGCGACCTCACAATTTTGGTTAGTTTTTTAGAGTTGTTTATCATTTTTCTACTCTCCAATCTTGTTTTTCGCTTAAATAAATACTTGGCTCAATTTATCTCAGTTGTTCTTATGTTTTTCTACAATGTTGAACAATTGTCTCTCCTCTTTGCAGGAACCTATGTGAGTCCAGTTATGCTATCTAACGTTGATTCTCTTGAAGCCTTATCGGGACGGATGGATTTGTATGTTCTGTCAAGTATTGGTTTAATCATTTTTTCACTCATTCCGATAAGTCCTGTTCGAATCGATGTTAAGAGCCAGCTTATAGCTGCACTTTCTAGCTTGGTTATTGTTTTTAATTTGCTTTATCATGGTTATATCGAGAATTCCCCTCATTATAACTGGTTCCTTCTCTGGGAATATCAGACAGAGCAGGCTGAAATTTCTCGTCGTATTCGGGAAAAAGGAGCAGAAGTTGCTCAAAAATTTTATCAAGAAGGTATTAGCGATGGTGTTAAAAAACCGTCCGACTTGGTAGATAAGCCTAATCTTATCTTGATTTTTGCTGAGGGACTTTCTCAAAGTATTATTGAAGATGAGCGTGACTTATTGCCGGAGCTTCGGGACTTGCAGCAAAAATCCATTACCTTTGATAATTATTACAACCATACTTTTGCAACTTATGCGGGGTTAATCGGTCAATTGTATTCGGGTTATCAATTCAGCAATTTTGATTCCAATTCATTAGAATCTCTTGAAAGTATTTTAGAAAAACAGGGCTATCATTCGGCCTTTGTCAATACTGAACCAAGCAATAAAGAGTTTACTGCTTATTTAAAACGCTTTAATTATGATGAACTTGTTACCAAAAAAAGCGAGAAAAACCTGACGGATAAAGAAGCCTATGATTTACTTTGGAAAACGGCAACGGATTTATCAGAGAAAAAAGAGCCTTTCTTTATTTCTATCTATACCTTTGGAACCCATCTGAGTTTGGATTCTCCAGATAAAAAATTTGGTGATGGCAAGGATCCCAATCTGAATAAATTTTATAATATGGATGTGCAATTGGGGGACTTTTTAGAAAAATTTAATAATAGTCCGCTTGCTGATAATACCATCTTAGTCTTTACAACCGACCACGCAACTTATGTTGATGATAGCTATTTGAAATCATTTGGTAAAAATAGGGCTGTTGGTAATCTGGATAAGGTCCCATTATCAATTTATTACAAGGGAGTGACGCCACAAGTCATTGATGTTAACGGAAAAAATTCCCTCAATTTGTCACCGACAATTTTGGATTTCTTAGATATTAGTGAAGCAAATTATTTCCTTGGCAGTAGCTTGTTTTCAAGTGATGAGACTAGGTTTGATCGCATCTTTTATTCTGAAGATAAACTTTACTCAACAGTGGATGGTAAAATTAGCTTTGTAGAGGATTCAGAAAAAGAACAACTTAAAAAAGTTCTAGAAGATTATTTTGCGGCTAAATTGAAATAATTCTTTATATAAAAGGAGTTACACATGACTGTACAACGTCAATCAAATACTTTAATTATTATTCCTGCTTATAATGAAGAGGAATCCATTTTTGCAGTTGTTGATCACCTTCGAAAGCACTATCCACAATTTGATTATGTCATAATAAACGATGGTTCAAAGGATTGCACCTCGGAAATTTGCCATTATCATGACTTTAATATTATTGATTTGCCAGTCAATTTGGGTTTGTCTGGTGCGGTTCAAACGGGATTTAAGTATGCTAATCAATTGGGGTATGAACATGCTCTACAATTTGATGCCGATGGCCAGCATTTACCAGAGTATATTGAACTGATGGTATCGGAATTGGAACAGGGTAATGATTGCGTCATTGGGTCACGATTTGTAACGCAAGCAAGAAATAGATCTTTGAGAATGTTGGGCAATACATTGATTAGCTGGACCATTAAGTTGACAACTGGTCAGACCATTTCTGATCCAACATCGGGGATGAGAATTTTCAACAAAGAACTGATAAAAACATTTGCAACACAAGTCAATTATACTCCTGAACCGGATACGATTTCTTATCTCCTTCGCCAAGGAAAAAAAGTAAAGGAAGTTCAAGTTACCATGCAAGAACGCCAGGCTGGCCAGTCATATCTGACCTTAACAAGATCTTTACAATATATGTTGCACATGTTTATCTCGATTTTGCTTGTTCAGTCATTTAGAAAGAGGTCGCTATGATAGCTTTGCTTCAAAGTATTTTATTGGTTGTAGCATTTATAACCGTATTCGTGATGTTGCATAATATTCGAAAATCCAATATCAAAATTGAAGATAGTATTTTTTGGTTTCTATTCTCTTTTATCTTATTGTTTTTTGCGATTTTTCCACAAGTTATCATTTGGTTTTCTAAGGTTCTAGGGTTTGAATCACCAGCAAACTTTGTTTTCTTGACGATGATTTTCTTATTGATTGTCAATCAATACAGAATGATGAAAAAAGTTGCTTCGCTTGATATTAAATTAAAGGAATTGATTCAAGTGATTGCCATCAGAGACAGGAAACAGTAGTAGAAGATAATGGCAAAACATCGTGTATTTATTTGGAATATGGCTGGTAGCTTTTCAACGGCAGCTCTATCAGTGCTTTTACTCTTGATTGTTTCACGTTTTATGGAAAATCAAGAAGCAGACACTTTTGCCTATGCCTATTCTGTCGGCCATTTACTTGTCATTATTGGGCTTTTTCAAGTTAGAAATTTTCAGAGTACAGATATAAAAAGGGCTTATTCCTTTAGCACTTATTTCTTTACTCGTTGTTTTACTACAGTGTTGATGGCATTGGTGACGTTAGGGTATTTGTTTTTTCTGGTAAAGCACCAAGAGAAGGCAGAAATCTTGTTATGGGTTGCTATTTTAAGAATGATAGATGCTCTTTCTGACGTTTTTCAAGGTTTTTTTCAACAAGAAGAGCGACTTGATTTAGCAGGCCAATCTTTGTTTTTTAGAAACCTTGTGACCCTACTAGTTTTTCTAGGTTCGTTGCTGATTAGTCACCGATTAACCATTGCTCTTAGCTGTGCTTGTTTAGGCTCTGCGGTTACTTTTTACCTGATGGACATCAAACCGTTGCAGGCCAATTTTAAAATCAATTGGGAGGTTCCAGCAGTCTCTGCGATTTTCCATCTCTTAAAGGAGACCCTTCCTCTTTTTTTGACAGGTTTTTTCATTACCTTTATTTATAATCAGCCCAAGTATGTTTTAGATGATTTTTTGGTTTCTGGATTAGGGGTTACAGGCCTACAAAAGGATTTTAACATTTTATTCATGCCTATATTTGTGATGAATTTGATGATGTTGTTTCTGAGACCGCAATTAACACAGCTAGCTATTTATGAACAAAAAGGGGATTGGTTAGCTTTTCGTCAGCTACGTCGCCAGTTAATCCTTATTTTGTCAGGTCTTAGTTTTCTGATTTTAGGCATTAGTTACCTTCTGGGCCTACCTGTTTTAAGTTTGGTTTTCGGAACGGCCTTGACCTCTTATAAAACTGCTTTTATGCTCCTTATGATTGGTGGCGTAATGAGTGCTTTTGCGACCTTATTTGATAATTTATTGACTATTTTTCGTTGTCAACGCTTGTTAATGTTTCCTTATGGCCTTGCAGTGATTCTATCATTAAGTCTATCGCGACCGCTGATTTTTAGTTTCGGTATAGATGGAACAGCTTATAGTTTTCTTTCTGTGATGGTGATATGGTTGCTTGCGATGGCTCTAATCTATTTTAGGGTAGAAAAGAAGATGTTGAGGTGAAAGGAATGAAAACGACTATTCAAAAATTATATCAAGAGCGAGACCCTTTTAAAGCAGTCATCTTGCTTTTCCTCACTCTGATTATTTTTAGTTCAGGTTTATTTGCGATAATCAGTCGTCAACCCAGTAGCTGGTTTGATGAGGAGATTCATTACGTTCGTAGTGTTCAAATTGCTAACGGAGATATTCTCAGAACTCGAAATCAGGACAATAGCCAATATGGTGGCATGATTTCAGAAAGTCAGAATGCTTTTGTTGAACGTTCTTTCAACAGTAAATTGTTTAACGAGGACATTCAAGCGATTGAAACGAGCTGGTTGTCAGATTACAGTGATTTGCCTTATAGCAACAAATCAATCTATCGTGTGAGTGTGACGGCAACTTCTTATATGCCTATTTCCTATTTCCCCTATGTTTTAGTAGTTTGGGGAAATAAATTACTGAAATTAGACGTTGCTAAAGAATTTTTGGTGATGAAAATTGTTGGTTTTCTTTTTTCATTCACTTTCTTGTTCTTGGCTGTTCGGACCATGCCCTATGCGAAAATTGCTTTGTTAGCATTAGCAACCTTGCCTCCGTATTTTTTAAGCATGGCTAGCGTCACAGCAGATAGTTATTTATTTGGTGTCGCCCCCTTGTTCATCGCCTATAGTTTGAAAATTTTGACGATGCTCATAAAAAAAGACAGTTTGTCCTGGGGGCAAATTTCCTTGTTGAGTTTTCTGGGTTTATTAGTTACCCTGGCAAAGCCTCCTGCTTGTTTCCTGGTTGCCTTGCTCCTTCCTTTGGCTCTTTTTGGTAAGCTAAAAGGTAGCTTGACAACTGCCAAGGCCTTGAGTTTATTGGCCAGTGTGGTTACCTTTGCCCTAATAACCTTAGGCTGGTTGTATGTGATTCGTCATGTTGATAGCACGAAGTATTTTGGTTCGGTAGCTAATGTTTCAGAGCAGTTGCATTTCATTAAAACTAATCCTAGAGGGTTTATTGACATTCTTCGATTTAGTTTATTGAATTATAATTTTTTTGCACTCCAATTAGGTTACGCTGACCAGCCTTCCTATATGGCGATTCCAATGTTTCCCAGCTTAGTAGCAGGCGTTGGTCTTGTTTGTAGTGTCTTTATTGAGGAAGCTCAAGAGTTGACTGGGCGTAAGTTAGTAGCTTGGTTTGATGCCATCAAAGTCTTGCTTTTTGTAGGCATTACCCTATTTATCTTTATTATTTTATATCTACAGTATACTGCGGTTGCTGCTTTAACTATTGATGGGGTTCAGCCACGATACTTCTTACCGTTTTGGCTCTTATTGCTGTCAATACGGCCTCGGAGTGTATTTTCAACAAAAATGTCTCAAATCGGCATTGTGTTAGCCTGTCTCTTTCCTCTGTTTACGTATTATTTCTTTTTATCCTTACAATTATAATATGGGGTGACGAAGTATTATGAAAAAGAAAAACGTCGACTTGCGACGACATCGGCAAAAACGAGAGCGTCGAGTCATTTTAAGCTTATTGACCCTGTTATTGTCTCTAACCTTTTTATTTATCTATATTGAATTTGATGTGCCACCACACCAAGTTGTTCTTTCCCTGTTCAAGCAACGTGAAGAAGCAACAAGCATGGCAAAATATCAGAAAAATCAATTGATTGTCCTCTCACAATCGGTTGACGCTTCAGTAGATGTTCATCAGGTGGGCTATATTTCAGCTATTTTGCCCCCTCGACATCTTTTTGATAAGGAAGTCAGATACACTCTAACCTTTCCAAATGGACAAGAAATCGTAGGAGTTGATGAAACTATTCTTATTCCTATTGTGACACAATTAGAGATTGGTCAAGAAGTAGAATTAGTTGATGATGATAGCATGGGTGTTGGGCGTGTTGAGGAGATTTTGGTTCCTAATCGTTCAAATACGGCAGACTTACGCTATAAAGTCAATTTTCCAGACCAGTCCACAACTATTGAAGCAAGTTTACTTGAGTTGAGCCCAATTTTCAAACTGCCACTTCAAGAAGCGAATAGTGGCAGAGAAAACCATCAAATTATCCAAACTTACCTTGAAAAATCCAAGGCATTTCCCTATGCAGTCCTTGATTTTCCCGAGGGTGAATTTGCTATTGGTAGCGAAAAAGAAGAAGATAATTACCTCGTTCTAACCTCCAATGTGTGGTTTCGTGGCAATTTAACGACCTTATTGGTTGATGGGTCGGCCAGATGGTTTGGTTTTGCAACGGGACCAGCTGCCCATGACGGGGTCAGCAATTTCACCATGACCGGTTTGGCAATCAGGGCCAAAGATTTGACTCGCGGTGCACGGTTTATCATTATGCCTAACCATGGCAGTAATTGGTACATTAGTGGAAATAGCTTTACACTTGTTCATGCACTAGGGAGCCACGTTTTCGATTTAGGTGGTCTACAAGATTCCGTTTTTTCTTACAACCAATTTATTGGTTATGCTCCTGAGCTGGTGGAGGTTTCTTCGATTGAAGGGCGTCAGGCCCATGATTTTTATGCTGAAGCTATCCAGCTGGATGTTTCAGATGCCAGTGTCCCCTGGGATGGTGGCATGATGGGGCCATTAGATCCTCATTATGCTCAAAATAGTCAAAATCGCTTGATGAGTTCTAATATTACTATTGCTTATAATGAATTTTTGCCTTATTATGATGGCGACGGCCAATTAAAAGCATATAGTGCTAGCCTTGGTCAGCATTCATCAGAAGTCGGCTATGTGGCTATTTATGGTAATTTTTTCAAAGATTCTCTGGTAAAACGTTACCCAGTTGATGGAGAATTGGCTTGGTATTTTGATCCGATTCTTATTCGTTCTTTCGAGCATGTGGATATTTATGCAAATGAATTTGTGAACTAGAGTAAGCATGACGTTTTATTGATTATAGTTCCTATTCCCCTTCAATACTAAAACAACCGAATATCATTTGGTTGTTTTTTATTTTGAGTTAGTTTTCTGTGGAAAAAACCGACCGTTTTTGTTATAATGGTTTTACAAAATACGTCAAAGGAGTTCTTATGAAACTGTTGGTTATCGGTTCTGGTGGTCGTGAGCATGCCATTGGGAAAAAATTGCTGGAGTCGGCTGGTGTGGAGCAAGTTTTTGTCGCACCAGGCAATGATGGCATGACTTTGGACGGCTTGGATCTGGTTGATATTAGTATTTCTGAGCATGACAGGCTGATTGCCTTTGCCAAGGACAATGACATCGCTTGGACCTTTGTCGGCCCAGACGATGCCCTGGCGGCTGGTCTGGTCGATGATTTCAATGCGGCTGGTCTTTTGGCCTTTGGCCCGACCAAGGCCGCTGCGGAGCTGGAGTGGTCCAAGGACTTCGCCAAGTCCATCATGGTCAAGTACGGCATTCCGACTGCCAAGTACGCCACCTTTACCGATTTTGAAGAGGCCAAGGCCTACATCGAAGAGCACGGGGCTCCAATCGTGATTAAGGCTGACGGTCTTGCTTTGGGCAAAGGTGTTGTCGTTGCGGAAACGGTTGAAGAAGCGGTTGAAGCCACCCATGAGATGCTGGTGGACAACAAGTTTGGCCACACCAAGGCTCGCGTAGTCATAGAGGAGTGTCTCTTTGGCGAGGAGTTCTCCCTCTTTGCCTTTGTCAACGGGGACAAGTTCTCCCTCATGCCGACTGCCCAAGACCACAAGCGGGCCTACGACGGCGACAAGGGGCCTAACACGGGTGGAATGGGGGCCTATGCACCAGTTCCCCACCTGCCTCAGTTGGTCATCGACCAGTCGGTGGAGACTATTGTCAAGCCCCTGCTGTCTGGCATGATTGCCGAAGGCCGACCTTATCTGGGCGTGCTTTACTGCGGCCTCATGCTGACGGCGGACGGCCCCAAGGTTATCGAGTTCAACGCCCGCTTTGGAGACCCTGAGACCCAGATTATCTTGCCTCGTTTGACCTCTAACTTCGCTCAAAACATCACCGACATTTTGGACGAGAGAACTCCAGACATCAGCTGGCTAGACAGTGGCGTGACCCTGGGCGTGGTGGTTGCTTCCGACGGTTACCCTCTGGACTACGAAAAAGGCGTCGAGCTCCCTGCCAAGACCGATGGAGACCTCATCACCTATTATGCTGGTGCTCGTTTTGTGGACAATAGCAGAGCCCTGCTCTCTAACGGTGGTCGAGTTTACATGCTGGTCACCACAGCTGAAGACGTTCTGACAGGACAGAAGATGATTTACGATGAACTGAAACACCAGAAGACCGACGGACTATTTTACCGAAACGATATTGGAAGCAAGGCCCTTAAGTAACAATGGCGAGCGAAGCGAATCATGTTAGGATTCTTTTCGCCGTGCTGAAAATAGCCTCATCAGGAGCTGATGAGGCTATGCGGAAGTTTTGAGACGGTAAGCTCAGAACTTAGTCATGGAATGCCAAAGGCAGTCGCTGACGTCCGCCAGCACTTAAGAAAAGAAGCAGAAAAAGGAGAAATCATGACAAAAATTTCAATCATTATGGGCTCTAAGTCCGACTGGGCCACCATGAAAAAGGCGGCTGAGGTTCTGGATAAGTTCGGTGTGACCTACGAGAAGAAGGTGGTCTCTGCCCACCGCACGCCTGACCTCATGTTCAAACATGCGGAAGAAGCCCGTGGCCGTGGCATCGAAGTTATCATCGCTGGAGCAGGTGGGGCAGCCCACCTGCCTGGTATGGTTGCTGCCAAGACGACCCTGCCAGTTATCGGTGTGCCTGTTCAGTCACGGGCCCTGTCGGGAGTGGATTCGCTATACTCCATCGTTCAGATGCCAGGCGGTGTGCCGGTGGCCACCATGGCCATTGGAGAAGCGGGAGCGACCAATGCGGCCCTCATGGCCCTGCGTATCTTGTCTATCCAGGATAGCGGTATTGCGGACAAACTGGCCAGCTTTGCTATGGAACAAGGGAAAATCGCGGAGGCGTCGAGCGATGAGTTACTCTAAGACAATCGGGATTATCGGAGGCGGGCAGCTGGGCCAGATGATGGCCATTTCCGCCATTTATGGGGGGCATAAGGTCATTGCTCTGGACCCTCAGGCGGATTGCCCTGCCAGTCGGGTGGCGGAGATGATTGTGGCTGACTACCACGACGTGGACGCCCTGCGTCAGCTGGCGGAACGGTGCGACGTCCTGACCTACGAGTTTGAAAATGTCAATGCGAACGCCCTGGATGCAGTGGTGGCGGACGGCCAGCTCCCTCAGGGGACCGACCTGCTGCGGATTTCCCAGAACCGCATCGCCGAGAAGGCCTTTTTGAGCCAGCAGGCCGGCGTGACGGTTGCCCCTTATCGGGTGGTGACCTCTAGCCGCGACTTGGATGACCTTGATTTGTCTAAAAAATACGTTCTAAAAACAGCAACTGGCGGCTATGACGGCCACGGTCAGGTGGTCATTAAAGGCGAGGAAAACTTGGCTGACGCGAGACAATTAGCGGACTCAGCTGACTGTGTTTTGGAAGAATTTGTCAACTTCGACCTGGAAATCTCGGTCATCGTATCAGGTAACGGTTCTGATGTGGTTGTCTTTCCCGTTCAGGAAAATAGTCACCGCAACAATATCCTGTCTAAGACGGTGGTGCCAGCTCGGATTTCGGAAGCCTTGGCTGAAAAAGCTAAGAGCATGGCGATCAAGATTG
Organism: Streptococcus sp. ZY171113; assembly: GCF_057748235.1. Taxonomy (NCBI): domain Bacteria; kingdom Bacillati; phylum Bacillota; class Bacilli; order Lactobacillales; family Streptococcaceae; genus Streptococcus; species Streptococcus sp. ZY171113. The sequence goes on along the minus strand of NZ_CM173243.1, from coordinate 1,118,380 downwards.
CCAAACAGCTCCAGCTCTCAGGTACCCTTTGCGTGGAGATGTTTGCGACTGCTGACGACATCATGGTCAACGAGATTGCCCCACGCCCGCACAACTCAGGCCATTATTCGATTGAAGCCTGCAATTTCTCCCAGTTTGATACCCATATTCTAGGTGTACTGGGGCAACCTCTCCCAGCAATCACCCTCCACGCACCAGCCGTCATGCTCAATGTTCTGGGCCAACACATGGAGCAGGCTCAAGCCTTCTGCAAAGCCAACCCCCAAGCCCACCTCCACCTCTACGGCAAGGCAGAAGCCAAACACAACCGCAAAATGGGCCATGTGACGGTGGTTGAGGCAGAGGATTTGACTGAATTTTAATCTAGCCTGATACGCCTCTTTCAGCCCCTTTTAAGTTTCCTGGGCTATACTATCTCCAAGCTCAGCTACTGGGTTTACCCTAGACAGCAAGCGTGCTATAATAGGCTATACTGGTTCATTTTATCGGTTATAGCGGCGTTAGTTGGCCTTGCCGTACCCTAAGTACTGTCTTCAGTCAACTGCCTCGCTCTAAACCTTAGCTGAACCACTAATAAGGAGGATACTATGATTAAAGTGTTGTTAGTTGAGGACGATTTGAACCTGTCCAATTCGATTTTTGATTTTCTGGATGATTTTGTTGATGTCATGCAGGTTTTTGATGGGGAAGAGGGGCTCTACGAAGCCGAGAGCGGGGTCTATGACTTGATTCTTTTGGATGTCATGATTCCTGAGAAGAATGGGTTTGACCTGCTCAAGGAGTTGCGAGCTAAGGGCAACACGACCCCTGTGCTGATTATGACCGCCAAGGAAGACCTGGATGACAAGGGTCGGGGCTTTGAGCTGGGGGCAGACGACTACCTGACCAAGCCTTTCTACCTGGAAGAGCTCAAGATGCGGATTCAGGCCCTGCTCAAGCGGACGGGCAAGCTGACCAACAACAACCTGACTTTTGGTAATGTGGAGGTGGACACGACAACCAATACAACAACGGTTGATGGGGTTGAGGTGGAGCTTCTTGGTAAGGAATTTGATTTGCTGGTTTATTTCCTGCAAAACCAGAACGTGATTTTGCCTAAGACCCAGATTTTTGACCGGATTTGGGGCTTTGATAGCGACACGACGGTGTCGGTGGTTGAGGTTTATGTGTCCAAGATTCGTAAGAAACTCAAGGATAGTGACTTTGGCCGTAACCTGCAAACCCTGAGAAGTGTGGGGTACATTTTGAAACATGGTAAGTAAACTGAAACCACGTTTAAGTTCGGACAAGCGGTCAAATTTTAAGCTCTTTTTCTCGGTCTTCACCTTGATTTTCTTTGTCATGACGGTCATTATTCTCCAGGTTATGAATGTGGGGATATATCGGACGGTTGATAAAAACCTGCGGTCAGCTAGGGATAACATCAACCATTATGTCAATTTCCAAATGGCTCGGGTTGAAGCGACTCAGTTTGATGTGTTAGAAGCCTTTTATGGTCGTCCCAAGCATCGTCCTGATAATGAATTGGTGACCAATACTGACATTGTTCTCTACAATGCAGATGGGGAAGTTCTCAATCTCCTAGATGTTTATGGTCAGTTTGAAGAACTGGAGCTTAACACGGGCAATTTGGATAAGATTATCCAAGTACCTCTCAAGAACTACTGGGGCAAAACGGAACTTTATCGGACCTTGACCATCCAGATTAGCAACCTAAATCACCCTGAGGTGGCTTTTGCGACCATACTGATAAACACCGACCAGCTGGAGGCTAGTAATTCCCGTTCGGTCAAGATTATCGTTAGCATTATGGTGTTTTTCTGGGTCATTTCCCTTTTTGCCAGCACCTATCTGGCTGAGTGGACGCGACGCCCGATTTTGGAGAGTTATGAGCGGCAAAAGACCTTTGTCGAGAACGCCAGCCACGAGCTACGGACCCCGCTTGCGGTTTTGCAGAACCGCCTAGAGGGCCTTTTTCGCAAGCCTGATGAAACCATCTTGGCCAATAGCGAGAGCATCGCAGCTAGTTTGGATGAGGTACGGAACATGAGGCTTCTAACGACTAACCTCCTCAACCTAGCAAGGCGAGATGATGGTCTGACCCCAGATTTGGTGACCATTGAACCTTCTTTCTTTGAAGACCTTTTTGCCAATTACAGCCTCATAGCTGAGGAACATGGCAAGGCCTTTCAAGGCAGGGCTGAGGGCTTGACTGCCCCCCTCTTATCAGATAAAACCTTGCTGAAACAACTGCTCACCATCCTCTTTGACAATGCCATCAAGTACACAGAAGACGATGGGGAAATCGCCATCAGCCTAACGTGTTTGGAGAAACAGCTTCTCATTAAAGTGAGCGATAACGGTTTAGGGATTACTGACCAAGAAAAATTACGGGTGTTTGACCGTTTTTATCGGGTGGACAAGGCTAGAACCCGTCACAAGGGTGGTTTCGGACTTGGCCTCTCTCTAGCCCAACAGATTGCGACCAGTCTCGGTGGTCAGATTACCATTAGTGATAATCAACCCAAGGGAACAGTGTTTGAGGTCAAATTGCCCAAAACACAGGGTTAAGCTTTTGCAAGAAAGGCATAGCAGAGAGCTGCTATGCCTTTACTGTTTGTCTGATAAACCACCACATGTTATAATAGGAGCAAGGAGGACAGGATGAAAAAAGCTACTTTGGTCGGGCTATCAGTTCTAGGGTTGCTGACGCTTGCGACCTATCCCATCATTCAAGACCAGCTGAAGCAGGAGCGTTTGGCCCAGCTTATTTTGCAAGAGAGATTAGCGGACCAGGCTATTCTTGAGGCGGAACGCCCACAGGCAGAGCAAGGCTTTTATTTTAATCAGCTTAGTTCGACAGAGCAGGAGGACTATCTGCGTTTGGTTCATGCTCTGAGGCAGTTTAATGAGCAAATTTCTCTGAAGAGTTTGGATGCCTCTCAATTATCTCGGGTCTATTTGGCTGTTACTCATGACTTTCCAGAGTTTTATTGGCTGTCAGAAGAGAGCGGTAGTATTGTTTTTTCAGACTATCGCTATCCTCCAGACGCTCGCCATACCTACCAGCAATTACAAGAGATTGGGGATCAAATTGTTTCTCAATTACCTGATGGTACTGACCATGATAAGGTCAAGTACATCTACGAATACCTTATCAGGGAGACCGATTATCATACCGAAGCTTTGACAGATCTTGATCTGGGCTGGCAGGACCAGAGCATTCGCAGCGTCTTTCTCGATAAACAATCGGTCTGTGCGGGTTATAGTCGTGCCTTTCAATTTCTCTGCCAAAAAGCTGGCATTCCCTGTATCTATGTGGCAGGCGATATCGTTGCCTATGACCTGCCCCATGCTTGGAATCTGGTTCAACTAGATGGCCAGTATTACCCCGTTGATACCACCTGGGGCGACCCTGTTTTTGAGTCTGAAGTTAGTCAGCAAGTACGCACCAGCATTGATTACAGTTATTTCCTGATGCCTAAACCTTTATTCGAAGCAACGCATACGGCTTGGGAAAGATTCCATCAAGAAGACCATCAGCTTCTGACCTACCCCGATTTGGGGCATGAGGCCCTAGGCTACTATCAGCAAAGAGGAAGTTATTTTAGGCGTTTTCATCTCGAAGAACTCACGAGCCACCTGGACCAGGGCTTTCATCATGGCCAGCAAACCGTTGATTTTCAATTTGAACAGCGAGAAGACTACGAGCGATTAGTGGCTGAGTTAGCTTCAGAAAACTCATTCATCCACCAGCATTTTCAGGGGGAGGCGACTTATGGCGGTTATCGCTACACTTACAACCCGCATAGTCAGCTGATTACAATCTCTTTCATCTGAAAAAATAAAAAAGAACCGTGACGGTTCTTTTTTATTAAGCCAATTTAGCAGCAAGGCGTGCCTTGTCGCGGCTTGCTTTGTTCTTGTGAATCAAGCCTTTTGACTCAGCTTTATCGATGCTAGAAGAAGCAGCACGGAAAAGCTCTTCAGATGGGTTTGCTTCAAAAGCTTTGATAGCAGTACGCATCGCAGATTTTTGTGACGAGTTTTTAGCGTTTTGTTTCACGTTAAGCTCAGCACGTTTGATAGCTGATTTGATGTTTGCCAATGTTTTCACCTCCATTTATCTTAACTATCCCATTATATAGCAATTTTCCTCGTTTGACAAGCAAAAATTACTTTTTCAGAAAAATTTTATCAATTTGGTGGTTTTTATCCTTGTGGAGGATGAGCTCTGCCCGATTGCGGGTCGGCTCGATGTAGTTTTCCAGATTGATGAGGTTGACCGTTTTCCAGATGTTTTGGGCAAATAGCCGAGCTTCTGTCAGGTCCCAGCTGGTGAACTTGTGGTAGTAGCTGGTCGGATCTTCCTTGGCCCGTTCCAAGTGTTTCTCGAACCGCTCCAGATACCAGCTTTCAATGTCCTGGCTATCAGCATCCATGTAAATGGAAAAATCATAGTAATCGTTCATATACAGCCGATTGTTTTGCAGGTTCTGAAAGACGTTAATCCCCTCCACAATCAAAAAATCAGGAGCTGAGATGGTCTGTTTCTGGTCAGGTACGATGTCATAACTATCATGTGAGTAAACAGGAATTGTCGCCTCTTGACCATTTTTCATCTTGTCTAGGAAGTCCAAGAGCAACTCCATATCATAGCTTTCAGGGAAGCCCTTTTTATGGAGAATATTGTGGGCAATCAGGTGGGCATTGGGGTAGAGGAAGCCGTCGGTTGTGACCAGCTCGACTCGGCTACCCTCAAAGGTGCGTGAGAGCAGGAGCTGCAAGAGGCGACTGGTGGTGGACTTGCCGACGGCCACGCTACCAGAAACCCCGATGATAAAGGGACGTTGACCAAAATTATCTTGCAAAAAAATGCTCTTGGCAAAGGCCAGGTTTTCCTGGTTGTTCTTGTAAATCTTAATCAGGTTGATGATGGGCAGGTAGATGTCAATCACGTCCTGGATGTCAATCTTGTCATTGAAACTCTTGATAGCGTTGAGTTCATCTGCCGTCAAAGGCACTTGGCTGGTCTTGTGGAGGTCCTGCCAATCCGCTCGGCTAATCTGGTTGAAATTAATAAATTCTTGAGACATAGTTTCATTATACCACGTTTCCACAAATATATTTAGGAAAAACGTTGAAAACAGTTTCAAAATGTGTTAGAATAAAAAGTGACCTGAAAGAAGGTGATAGAAAATGACACAAATGTATTACGCTAAAAATCCTGATGCTGCCCACGATATTCACCGTTTACAGGTGACTTTACTGGGTCAGTCCATGACTTTTTTGACAGATGCTGGGGTTTTTTCCAAGAAAATGATTGATTATGGTAGTCAGGTCCTCCTGTCTGCTCTGACGGATTTGCCAGCAGGGACCAAGCTCCTCGATGTGGGCTGTGGTTACGGTCCTCTGGGCCTCGCTTTGGCAAAAGCACAAGGCGTGGTTCCCACCATGGTCGATGTGAATAGCAGAGCCATTGAGCTTGCTCGAAAAAACGCCGACCAAAATGGGCTGGCAGCCACTATCCTCCAGTCAGACCTCTATGAGGCGGTGACGGGGAGTTTTGATGCCATTATCAGCAACCCGCCCATTCGGGCAGGCAAGCAGGTGGTGCATGCTATTATAGAAGAAAGTCCTCGCTATCTGGTGGCGGGTGGGCATCTGACCATCGTTATCCAGAAGAAGCAGGGGGCCCCGAGTGCCAAGGCCAAGATGGAAGCCGTTTTTGGTAATTGTGAGGTCTTGAAAAAGGACAAGGGCTACTATATTTTAAGGAGCTACCATGAGAACAGTTGATTTAATTCAGAAAAAGCGGGACGGCCTGGAGCTGTCCACTGAGGAGATTTACTGGCTGATTGAGGGCTATGCCAAGGGGCAGGTGCCTGATTATCAGATGTCGGCATTAGCCATGGCCATCTATTTCCAGGGCATGACTACTCGGGAAATCAGCGACTTGACCATGGCCATGGTGGGGACTGGTCAGCAGTTTGACCTGTCAGCCATCCCTGGTATCAAGACCGACAAGCACTCGACGGGTGGGGTTGGGGACAAGGTGACCCTGATTTTGGCCCCACTGGTGGCCAGCTTTGGCGTGCCTGTGGCCAAAATGAGTGGTCGTGGCCTGGGCCACACCGGCGGTACTTTGGACAAGTTGGAGGCCATCAAGGGCTTCCAGATTGAACAAACTGAGGAAGCCTTTATCAAGCAGGTTCAGGAGACCAACATTGCAGTCATTGGCCAATCCGACCAGCTAGTTCGGGCGGATAAGCTGCTCTATGCCCTGCGGGATGTGACGGCTACTGTTGACATTATTCCTCTGATTGCCAGCTCGGTCATGAGTAAGAAAATTGCTGCGGGTGCCGATGCCATTTTGCTGGACGTGACCGTTGGTGATGGGGCCTTCATGAAGACCATCGAGGATGCGGAACAACTGGCTAAGACCATGGTGTCTCTTGGCAAGGCCGTTGGCCGTCAGACCATCGCTGTGATTACCGATATGAGCCAGCCTCTGGGCCGGGCGATTGGTAACCGTTTGGAGGTTTTGGAAGCTCTGGAAATCATGCAAGGCCAGGGTAGAGAAGACATCACCCATTTTATCTGTGAACTGGCCCAGCTCATGCTGGATTTGGCTGGCGTGACCAAGTCGCTTGAAGACATCAGAAGTCACCTGACTGGCGGCCAGGCCTTGGACAAATTCAAGGAGATGGTGGTTGCTCAAGGCGGTGACCTGGACGACCTCTTCCGACCAAGTTCTGCCAGCTACGTGACCGAGGTTCGTGCTGAAAAAGACGGCTTTATCACCGCCCTCCCAGCCCTAGAATTTGGTCTCTATGCCATGAAGCTAGGAGCAGGCCGTGCTGTCAAAACCGATAGTTTAGATTTTGAAACAGGAATAGTGTTCGATAAAAAAGTTGGTGAAAGGGTTACCAACGGCAACCTCATTGCCAAAATCTACTCGAATGAAAAAATTGAGGCTGAAAAGCTTACAAATTTCCAAAAACATGTTACAATAGGAGGTGAGGAAATCACCCCTAAAGAGATTATCACCATCATTCGTTAGGAGGGAAAGACTCGTGACCATTAACACATACATTGACCATACCCTGCTCAAGGCAGACAGCCGTCAGGAGCAGATTGACCAGATTCTTGAGGAAGCTAAGCGATACGCTTTCGCTAGCGTTTGTGTCAACCCGACCTGGGTGGCCTATTGTTCGGAAAAATTGCAGAGCTCCTCAGTCAAGGTTTGTACCGTTGTCGGCTTCCCTCTGGGAGCCACGCTGAGTAGTGTCAAGGCCTTTGAAACCAAGGAAGCCATTGCTCAAGGTGCAGATGAGATTGACATGGTCATCAACATCGGTGCTGCCAAAGACGGCAACTGGCAACTGGTTGAAGATGACATTCGTGCCGTCGTTGAAGCCAGCGGGGACAAACTGGTTAAGGTCATCATCGAAGCCTGTCTCTTGACCGACGAGGAAAAGGTCAAGGCTTGTGAGGCCAGCGTGCGAGCTGGTGCCGACTTTGTTAAAACCTCAACAGGCTTCTCAACGGGTGGGGCGACCATTGCCGATGTGGCTCTCATGCGTCAGACCGTTGGTCCAGACATCGGGGTCAAGGCGGCAGGCGGTGCCCGTAGCCTGGCAGATGCCCAGGCCTTTGTTGAGGCTGGTGCGACTCGCATCGGGACCTCATCAGGCGTTGCCATCGTTGAAGGAGAAACAGTCAATGGCGGCTACTAATCTGGTTGACCTGGCCATGGCTGCCAGCAAACAGGCCTATGTGCCTTATTCAAACTTCCCTATCGGTGCCGCCCTCAAAACGGCAGACGGTACCATCTACACGGGTTGTAACGTTGAGAACGCCAGTTTTGGCCTGACCAACTGCGGTGAACGAACAGCCATTTTCAAGGCTGTTTCCGAAGGGCATCGTGACTTGGTTGAATTGGCTGTTTATGGCCAGACCGAAGAACCAGTCTCTCCTTGCGGCGCTTGTCGTCAGGTCATGGTCGAATTTTTCAAATCGGATTCCAAAGTTACATTGGTCGCTAAAAACGGCCAGACGGTCGAGATGACGGTCGGGGAATTACTTCCATACTCGTTTACAGACTTAACTTAGTTTGTAGGCAACCACTATCACACGCAGCCCCAGGCTGCAAAAAAAATTAGGAGGGTTCATTTCAATGAACAAGAAATATATCGGTGTTGGTTTGACAGCAGTTGCTGTTCTTGGACTTGCAGCTTGCGGTAACCGCGGTGCTTCTAAAGAAGCGGCTTCAACTGAAGCAAAAACGGACCTTAAAGTTGCTATCGTAACAGACACTGGTGGTGTTGACGACAAATCATTTAACCAATCAGCTTGGGAAGGTCTCCAAGCATGGGGTGCAGAAAACGGTTTGTCAAAAGGAAATGGTTTTGACTACTTCCAGTCAAACAGCGAATCTGAGTACGTTACTAACTTTGACACCGCTGTATCAAACGGCTACAACCTGATTGGTGGTATTGGTTTCCTCTTGACCGATGCGGTTGAAACATCAGCTAAGAACAATGCTGAAACTAACTTCATCCTGGTTGACAGTGTTGTTGAAGGTCTTGACAACGTGGCTAGCGTCACCTTTGCTGACCATGAAGCATCTTACCTAGCTGGTATCGCTGCGGCTAAAGCCACTAAGACCAAAAAGGTTGGTTTCGTCGGCGGTATTGAAGGTGTGGTTATCTCACGTTTTGAAAAAGGTTTTGTCGCTGGTGTCAAATCCGTTGACCCATCTATCCAAGTTGACGTTCAGTACGCAGGCTCATTTGGTGACGCTGCTAAAGGTAAAACCATTGCTGCCGCTCAATACGGTGCTGGTGCAGACGTCATCTTCCAAGCAGCAGGTGGTACTGGTGCGGGTGTCTTCTCAGAAGCTAAAGCCCTCAACGAAACAAAACCAGAAGCTGAAAAAGTTTGGGTTATCGGTGTTGACCGTGACCAGGCTGAAGAAGGTAAATACACGTCTAAAGACGGTAAAGAGTCTAACTTCGTTCTGGCGTCAACCATCAAAGAAGTTGGTAAAGCTGTTCAATTGATTGCTAAACAAACCCAAGACGGCAACTTCCCTGGCGGTTCCGTAACGGTTTACGGTTTGAAAGACGGCGGTGTTGAATTGGCAACAACTGGCTTGGACGATGAAGCTAAGAAAGCGATCGAAGACGCTAAAAAAGCGATTGTCGACGGTACTGTAACTGTTCCAGAAAACTAATTTGCATGACTGGTAGGGGCGAACCGACGCTGTCGGTCGCCTTTTACCGAGCTGAAGCATTTATGCTTCAGTAAAACTTGCCATTCCCAACTTAGGCTGGCAGGTTTTGCTGAACTATAAAGAGATACCGAAAGGATAGTTTTATGACACAACCTGTCATCGACATGCGCGAGATTACCAAGAAATTCGGTGATTTCGTGGCCAACGACCGCATCAACCTCACGGTCAAGCAGGGTGAAATTCATGCCCTCTTGGGTGAAAATGGTGCGGGAAAATCAACCCTGATGAACATGCTGGCTGGCCTTTTGCAGCCGACCAGTGGTGAAATTGCCATCAATGGTCAAACGGTCAGTATCGATTCCCCATCCAAGTCATCTCAGCTGGGCATCGGCATGGTTCACCAACACTTTATGTTGGTTGAGGCTTTTACCGTTGCTGAAAATATCATTTTGGGCAATGAGACTGTCAAGAACGGCGTTTTGGACCTCAAAACGGCTAGTCAAAACATCAAGGACTTGTCTGAAAAATACGGTTTGGCTGTAGAACCAGAGGCTAAAGTGGCTGACATTTCTGTCGGAGCCCAACAGCGGGTTGAAATCCTCAAAACCCTCTACCGTGGGGCAGATATTCTCATTTTTGATGAACCGACAGCCGTTTTGACCCCTTCTGAAATCCAGGAACTCATGACCATCCTGAAAAACTTGGTTAAGGAAGGCAAATCCATCATCCTCATCACCCACAAGCTGGATGAAATCCGTGCGGTGGCTGACCGAGTAACGGTTATCCGTCGTGGTAAGTCTATCCAGACCGTTGATGTTGCTGGTGCAACCGCTCAGGATTTGGCAGAAATGATGGTGGGCCGTTCGGTGTCTTTCAAGACAGAAAAGAAAGCCTCTGAACCAAAAGAAGTGGTTCTTTCCATCAAGGACTTGGTTGTCAACGAGAACCGTGGTGTTCCTGCGGTTAAAAACCTGTCATTGGATGTTCGGGCCGGTGAGATTGTCGGTATCGCAGGTATTGACGGCAACGGCCAGAGCGAATTAATCCAGGCCATTACTGGACTACGCAAGGTCAAATCCGGTAGCATTACCATCAAGGGCCAAGACGTGACCAAGTCTAGTTCCCGTCAAATCACGGAACTGAGCGTGGGTCACGTGCCAGAAGACCGCCACCGTGATGGCCTGGTCCTTCAGATGACCCTGGCTGAAAACATCGCTTTGCAGACCTATTATAAGGAACCGCTCAGTAAGAACGGGGTTCTTAACTATCCTAAGATTAACGCCTATGCCCGTCAGCTCATGGAGGAGTTTGACGTTCGCGGTGCCAACGAATTGGTACCAGCTAAGGGCTTCTCAGGCGGTAACCAACAAAAGGCCATCATTGCCCGTGAGGTTGACCGCAATCCTGACCTCCTCATTGTCAGCCAGCCAACCCGTGGGTTGGACGTTGGTGCCATTGAATACATCCATAAACGCTTGATTGAAGAGCGGGACAAGGGCAAGGCTGTTCTGGTTGTCAGCTTTGAGCTGGACGAAATCCTTAACCTGTCCGACCGCATCGCCGTTATTCATGACGGCCACATTCAAGGCATTGTGTTGCCAGAAGAAACCAACAAACAAGAGTTGGGTATCCTGATGGCAGGTGGATCGATTGACAAGGAGGTAAGTCATGTCTAAGAAAACACAACAGATTGCAGTGCCCTTGATTTCCGTTATCTTGGGTCTCCTGCTGGGGGCAGTAGCCATGTTAATTTTTGGCTACGACCCGATTTGGGGTTACGAGGGGCTCTTTTTGACCGCCTTTGGTAGCCTGAAAAACATCGGTGAAATCGTTCGGGCTATGGGACCGCTGATTTTGGTTGGTCTGGGCTTCACGGTGGCCAGCCGAGCTGGCTTCTTCAACATCGGTTTGGCCGGTCAAGCCTTCATCGGCTGGATTGCTGCGGGCTGGTTCGCCCTGGAAAACCCTGAGATGGCTCGCCCACTCCTCTTGCTCTGCACGGTCCTTATTGGCATGTTGGCTGGGGGAATTGCTGGCGCTATTCCAGGCATTCTCCGTGCCTATCTGGGAACCAGCGAGGTGATTGTGACCATCATGATGAACTACATCATCCTCTACTCTGGTAACCACATCATCCAGAATGTCATGGATGAATCCATCAAGAAATCCATCGACTCAAGCCTTCCTGTTTCAGAACAAGCCAGCTACCGTTTGGCTTGGTTATCCGAGTTGACCAACAACTCTCGGGCCAACTTGGGCATTTTCCTGGCTCTGATTGCCGTAGCGGTCATCTGGTACCTGCTCAACAAAACCACCCTCGGTTTTGAAATTCGTTCGGTTGGTCTTAACCCCCATGCCAGTGAATACGCAGGCATGTCCTCAAAACGAACCATTATCCTGTCCATGATTATCTCAGGTGCCCTGGCTGGTCTGGCTGGTGTTGTTGAGGGGATTGGTACCTTTGAAAACGTCTTTGTCCAATCCAGCTCTCTGGCCATCGGTTTTGATGGTATGGCGGTGAGCCTCTTGGCGACCAATAACCCTGTGGGTATCGTCTTTGCAGCCTTCCTCTTTGGAACCTTGAGCGTTGGATCCCCAGGGATGAACGTGGCGGGTATTCCACCAGAAGTGGTGAAGATTGTAACGGCCTCAATCATCTTCTTCGTGGGTGTCCACTACTTGATTGAACGCCACATCAAGCCGAAAAAAGCAGCAAAAGGAGGGAAATAAGATGAATGTACTCGCGATTTTAATCCCGTCCATGTTGGTTTATGCCGCTCCCCTGATTTTGACTTCTATTGGTGGGGTTTTCTCAGAGCGGTCTGGCGTGGTCAACGTTGGTTTGGAAGGCATCATGGTTATCGGGGCATTCTCTGGCATCGTCTTCAACCTTGAAATGGCGGACAGTCTGGGCAAGGCAACCCCTTGGGTGACCCTCTTGGTGGCTGGTCTGGCTGGTCTGGCCTTCTCCGTTATCCACGCGGTAGCCACGGTCAATCTTCGTGCGGATCACGTGGTTTCTGGAACAGTCCTCAACCTGCTTGCCCCAGCGCTAGCTATTTTCCTGGTAAAAGTCTTCTATGGCAAGGGGCAAACGGATAATATCCAGCACGCTTTTGGTAAGTTCAACTTCCCGATTTTGGCGGATATTCCAGTTTTGGGTGATATTTTCTTCAAAAACACCAGCCTGGCTGGTTACTTGGCTATTGGTTTCTCATTTATGGCCTGGTACGTCCTTTACAAGACCCGCTTTGGCCTGCGTCTTCGCTCGGTCGGCGAGCACCCGCAGGCGGCCGATACCCTTGGTATCAACGTTTACCTCATGAAATATTACGGCATCTTGATTTCAGGTTTTCTTGGGGGAATGGGCGGAGCGCTTTATGCACAATCGGTATCGGTTAACTTTGCCGTGACCACCATTTTGGGTCCAGGCTTCATCGCCTTGGCAGCCATGATTTTTGGCCGTTGGAACCCGATTGGTGCCATGCTGTCCAGCCTTTTCTTCGGGCTATCGCAGAGTTTGGCGGTTATCGGTGGCCAGGTGCCTCTTTTGGCCAAGGTCCCAAACGTTTACCTGCAAATCTTCCCTTATCTCCTGACCGTCGTGGTTCTGGCTGCCTTCTTTGGTAAGGCTGTTGGACCAAAAGCAGGAGGAGTTAACTACATCAAATCCAAATAAGATGAGCAATTGCTCATCTTATTTTTTTGGCTTACCGTTAATCAAAATTGATTGTCCTTTTCTTTTGTTATCATAGCTGAGTAAGGTCTTGAAAATATTATGATTAGTCAAGTTTTGTCTGAATAGTTTGTTGCCGTAGTATTTTAGGCTTATGCCCACCGCTGTTTTTAGTTGTAAACCCACTATATCTGACCAAAAACAATGGAATTCTGAAAATAATTCGTTTTTCTATTTGAAAAACTGATGAGGCTATGATAAAATAACATTAAACGCAAGAAAGGCGAATAAAATGGTGAAACGACAACTTCTTTATTCAGGAAAGGCCAAGGACCTGTATGCAACAGAGGACCAGGGCCTGATTGTTGCCCACTACAAGGACCAGGTGACCATGCTCAATGGGGCCAGGAAGGAAGAACTGGCAGGCAAGGGACGACTCAACAACCTGATTTCAGGCTTGATTTTTGAGCACCTTAACCAGGCTGGTCTTGATACCCACTTTGTCAAACTCTTGTCAGAAACCGAGCAACTCAATCGGCAGGTGACCATTATCCCTCTGGAAGTGGTTCTGAGAAACTATGCCGCTGGCTCCTTTGCCAAGCGGTTCGGTCTGGACGAGGGCGGCAAGCTCCCCCAACCCATCTTGGAGTTCTACTACAAGCGAGATGAGCTGGACGACCCCTTTATCAACGATGACCATGTGCTTTTCTTGGGCCTATCTACCCCTGAGGAAATGGCAGAGCTGCGGACCAAGACCTTGGAGATTAACCGCGTACTGACAGACTTGTTTGCTCAGATTGGCCTGACCCTGATTGACTTCAAGTTGGAGTTTGGTCGGACGGTTGATGGCCAGCTGGTTCTAGCTGATGAGGTCTCCCCTGATACCTGTCGTCTCTGGGATGCAGACGGCCGACACATGGACAAGGATGTCTTTAGGCGGAACCTGGGTTCCCTGACCGCTGTTTATGAAGAAGTGTTAGACAAATTAAAAGGAGTTAAAAACTAATGGCAGAACGGATTTTTGTTGAGAAACAGGCGGCTTTTGGCATCAAGGCTCAGGCCCTGCTCAAGGACTTGCAGGACAAGTTGCAGCTGACCAGTTTGTCAGCCCTGCGTTTGGTTCAGGTCTATGATGTTTTTGGTCTGGACGAAGCCCTCTTGGACAAGGCTAAAAAGCACATCTTCTCAGAGCAGGTGACCGACAGCATCTGGACAGGAGAAGAAGAGGCAGCTGCCTTGGCTGATTGGACCAGCTTTGCCATCGAAGCCCTGCCAGGTCAATTCGACCAGCGGGCAGCTTCGGCCGAGGAAGCCCTCTTCCTCTTGGGTGCTTCTGATGAGGTGGTGGTTAAGGCTGCCCACCTCTACTTACTCAACAAGGACATTGACCAGGCTGAACTGGCGGCCATCAAGACCTACCTGCTCAACCCTGTTGATTCCCGCTTCAAGGATTTGGAGGCTGACTTGGTTCTGGATGGTTTTGCCAGCTCCAGCCAGCTCATTCCTAGCTTGGAAGAATTTGCGACCCATGACCGTGACCAATTTGTGGCCTACAAGCGTGACCAAGGCCTGGCCATGGAAGTGGATGATTTGCTCTTTATTCAGGATTATTTCAAGTCCATCGGCCGTGTGCCAACGGAAACGGAACTCAAGGTTCTGGACACCTACTGGTCTGACCACTGCCGTCACACCACCTTTGAAACCGAGCTGACCAACATCGACTTTTCAGCGTCAGCTTTTGCCCAAAACCTTCAAGAGACCTATGACAAGTACCTGGCCATGCGGGAGGAGTTGGGCCGTTCTGACAAGCCCATCACCCTCATGGACATGGCGACCATCTTTGGCCGTTACGAGCGGGCCAATGGGCGTTTGGACGACCTGGAGGTCTCGGACGAAATCAACGCCTGCTCGGTGGAAATCGAGGTTGAGGTGGATGGCGTCAAGGAGCCCTGGCTCCTCATGTTCAAGAACGAAACCCACAACCACCCAACAGAAATCGAGCCCTTTGGTGGGGCGGCGACCTGTATCGGTGGGGCCATTCGTGACCCCTTGTCCGGCCGTTCTTACGTCTATCAGGCCATGCGGATTTCAGGGGCTGGCGATGTGACCCAGTCGGTGGCGGATACCCGTCCTGGCAAGTTGCCGCAGCAGGTGATTTCTAAGACCGCTGCTCACGGCTATTCCTCTTACGGCAACCAGATTGGTCTGGCGACCACCTACGTTCGCGAGTATTTCCACCCTGGCTTTATGGCCAAGCGGATGGAGCTGGGTGCAGTGGTCGGTGCGGCGCCTAAGGACAATGTCCGCCGACTCAAGCCTGAGGCTGGGGATGCCATTATCCTTCTCGGCGGAAAAACTGGCCGTGACGGTATCGGTGGGGCAACAGGTTCCTCTAAAGTGCAAACGGCCGAATCCCTAGAAACAGCAGGAGCAGAGGTGCAAAAGGGGAATGCCATCGAAGAACGCAAAATCCAACGCCTCTTTAGAAACCCGGCCGTAACCCAATTGATTAAGAAATCCAACGACTTTGGTGCAGGTGGTGTCTGCGTGGCCATCGGTGAACTGGCAGACGGCCTCTTTATCGACTTGGACAAGGTGCCGCTCAAGTATGCTGGTCTTAACGGTACTGAGATTGCCATTTCAGAATCGCAGGAGCGGATGGCTGTTGTGGTGGCTGCCCAGGATGTAGAGACCTTTATCGCAGCGGCGGCAGGTGAGAACATTCATGCGGTTCAAGTGGCGACCGTGACCGAGGAGCCTCGTCTGGTCATGACTTGGAAGGGTCAGACCATCGTGGACCTGGAGCGGGCCTTTCTTGACACCAACGGTGTCCGTGTTCAGGTGACTGCCAAGGTGGTGGACAGTCAGACCGAGCAACCCTACCAAGTGACGACTAGCCTTGATAGCCTTGAGGCGGATCTGACGGCTGTTCTTGCTGACCTCAACCACACCAGCCAGAAGGGCTTGCAAACTATTTTTGACTCCTCAGTTGGTCGTTCAACGGTTAACCACCCGCTGGGCGGTCGCTACCAACTCACACCAACGGAAAGTTCGGTGCAAAAACTCCCTGTTCAGCATGGGGTGACCACAACGGTTTCCGCCATAGCCCAAGGCTATAACCCTTATCTGGCGGCCTGGTCACCTTACCACGGGGCAGCCTACGCGGTCATTGAAGCGACGGCTCGTTTGGCGGCGACGGGTGTCAACTGGCAGAAAGCTCGTTTCTCCTATCAAGAATACTTCCAGCGTATGGACAAGCAGGCAGAGCGTTTTGGTCAGCCTGTATCGGCTCTGCTTGGGTCTATCGAAGCTCAGATTCAGCTGGGGCTACCTTCTATCGGTGGTAAGGACTCCATGTCGGGTACCTTTGAAGAACTGACGGTGCCGCCAACCTTGGTAGCCTTTGGTGTGGCTACTGGTCATGTGGAGTCGATTTACTCGCCTGAATTTAAGGCTGCTGGTGATTATGTTTATTACTTGCCAGGGGCTGGTTTGACGGCTGACATTGATTTTGCAACGGTTAAGGCTAATCTTGAAACCCTGTCTGACTTGCAGGCCAAGTACAACCTAACTGCTATCTCTGCGGTGAAATACGGTGGTCTTCTGGAAAGCCTGGTCCTGATGAGCTTTGGTAACCGGATTGGTGCTGAGGTGAGCTTGGCAACTCTGGAAACCAGTTTGGCTGGTCAGTTGGGTGGCTTTGTCTTCACTTCTGCGACAGAAATCCCTGGTTTGGAGCCAATCGGTCGCACGGTGGCTGACTTTGCCCTGACGGTTAATGGCCAGGTTTTAGCTGGTGACAAGCTCTTGGCTGCCTTTGAGAGAACCTTAGAAGACCTCTACCCGACCACCTTTACGCAAGCTGATGTTCTGGAGGAGGTGCCGTCAGTCGCTCTGCCATTTGCCCAAAAAGCCAAGGAGAGCGTGGACAAGCCACTGGTTTACATCCCAGTCTTCCCAGGCACCAACTCTGAGTACGACTCGGCCAAGGCCTTCGAGCAGGCGGGTGCGGAAGTGGTGCTGGTGCCCTTTAGAACCCTCAATCAGGAGGTTATCGGCCAGTCCATCGCTGAGATGGTGGCGACCATCGAGCGGGCCAACGTCATCTTCTTTGCGGGTGGCTTCTCGGCGGCGGACGAGCCAGACGGTTCGGCCAAGTTCATCGTCAATATCTTGCTCAATGAGCGGGTGCGGGCAGCCATCGATGCCTTTGTGGTTCGTGGTGGCCTCATCATCGGTATCTGTAATGGCTTCCAGGCCTTGGTCAAATCAGGTCTCCTGCCTTACGGCAACTTTGAGGATGCGACAGCGACCAGCCCAACCCTCTTCTATAACGATGCCAACCAACACGTGGCCAAGATGGTTGAAACCCGCATCGCCAATGTCAACTCACCGTGGTTGGCAGGCGTGGCTGTTGGCGACATCCACACGGTGCCAGTTTCTCATGGAGAAGGCAAGTTTGTGGTGACGGCTGAAGAATTTGCCCGTCTGCGTGACAAGGGCCAAATCTGGAGCCAGTACGTGGACTTTGACGGTAAGCCAAGCATGGACAGCCGCTACAATCCAAACGGTTCCTTCTATGCCATTGAGGGCATCGTCAGTGAAAACGGCCAAATCATCGGTAAGATGGCCCACTCTGAGCGGACTGAAAATGGCCTCTTCCAGAACGTGCCAGGCAACAAGGACCAGAAACTCTTTGAAAGTGCCGTGAAGTATTTTACAGGGAAATAAGCAGCAGAACAGCGAGCGATAGCGAGAAAAAGGAATTGAAATCATGATTTACGACGTCAAATCTCTTAACGAAGAATGCGGGGTCTTTGGCATCTGGGGTCATCCCCAGGCCGCCCAAATCACCTACTTTGGCCTACACAGCCTCCAGCACCGAGGCCAAGAAGGGGCCGGTATCTTGGCCAACGACCAAGGCAAATTCAAACGCCACCACGGCCTGGGTCTCTTGGCAGATGTCTTTAAAGACCCTAAAAACCTGGAAAAATTAGAGGGGCAAGCGGCCATCGGTCATTTGCGTTACCCGACTTCGGGTTCAGCCTCCATCAACAATGTCCAGCCCTTCCACTACCGCTTTTCAGACATGAAGGCGGGTCTGGCCCACAACGGTAACCTGACCAATGCCGTGTCTCTGAAAAAAGAATTGGAGGCCCAAGGAGCCATTTTCTCCAGCTCCTCTGACACGGAAATCCTCATGCACCTGATCCGCCGCAGCAAGGCGGAGGACCTGATGGACAAGATTAAGGAATCCCTCAACATTGTCAAGGGTGGCTTTGCCTACGTTCTTCTTTTGGAAGATAAGCTGGTGGCGGCTCTTGATCCCAACGGTTTTCGTCCGCTGTCTATCGGTCAGATGAAGAACGGTGCCTGGGTGGTGTCGTCTGAAACCTGTGCCTTTGAAGTCATTGGTGCCGAGTGGGTGCGGGACATGCAACCAGGGGAAGTGATTGTTTTTGACGATGCTGGCATGCACATCGACCACTACACGACTGACACCCAGTTGGCTATCTGCTCCATGGAGTACGTTTACTTTGCCCGTCCTGACTCGGTCATTCATGGGGTTAATGTCCATCTAGCCCGAAAAGAAATGGGCCGTCGCTTGGCTCAGGAGTTCAAGCAAGAAGCCGATATCGTGGTCGGTGTACCAAACTCCTCTCTGTCCTTAGCCATGGGCTTCGCAGAAGAATCTGGTTTGCCAAATGAGATGGGTCTGATCAAAAACCAATACGTGCAACGGACCTTTATCCAGCCAACCCAGGAACTGCGTGAGCAGGGGGTTCGCATGAAACTCTCTGCCGTGTCCAGCGTGGTTAAGGGCAAGCGGGTGGTCATGATTGACGACTCCATTGTCCGTGGAACAACCAGCCGCCGCATTGTCCAGTTGCTCAAGGAAGCAGGAGCGGCAGAAGTTCACGTGGCCATCGGTAGCCCAGAACTCAAGTACCCATGTTTCTACGGGATTGACATCCAGACCCGCCGTGAGCTGATTTCAGCCAACCACACGGTGGATGAGGTCTGCGAGATTATTGGAGCAGATAGCCTGACCTATCTCTCTGTGGAGAGCCTGATTGAGGCCATCGGCATTGACACCGATGCCCCAAAAGGCGGCCTCTGCGTGTCTTACTTCGACGGCGAATTCCCAACCCCACTCTACGATTACGAGGAAGAGTACAAACGCAGTCTCAACGAGCATACTAGCTTTTATATTGATAATGTGAAGTAATGAAAAAGCAAATTCAAAAAATAAATCACTTAATTTTAGCCATTAGTCTTATTTTAGTTCCCTTGTTGCTCTTTTTAACAGTGGTATCCCTTATCAAAAACCATCTATTTGCCGGTATAGGTTACGGTATTTGGGCCTTGGCATGGATTTATGCAGCTTATCAATGGCTAATGATTGCTAAGGAATTAAAAGACTTGGATGAAAAGTAGTTTTACAAAAGGCCGAATAGGAGAAGAAAATGTCTGAAAACAAAAATGCATACGCCGCCTCTGGCGTTGATGTTGAGGCTGGCTACGAAGTTGTGGAACGCATCAAAAAGCACGTGGCACGCACCGAGCGTTTGGGCGTTCTAGGCGCCCTGGGTGGCTTTGGCGGGCTCTTTGACCTGAGCCAGCTGGATGTCAAGGAGCCCGTTCTGGTTTCTGGTACCGACGGCGTGGGCACCAAGCTCATGCTGGCCATCAAGTACGACAAGCACGACACTATCGGTCAGGACTGTGTGGCCATGTGTGTCAACGACATCATTGCTGCGGGCGCTGAGCCCCTCTACTTCCTGGACTACATCGCGACTGGCAAGAACGTCCCTGAGAAGCTGGAGCAGGTGGTTGCTGGCGTGGCCGAGGGCTGTGTGCAGGCAGGTGCTGCCCTGATTGGTGGTGAGACTGCCGAGATGCCTGGCATGTACGGCGAAGAGGACTACGATTTGGCCGGTTTCGCTGTCGGTATCGCCGAGAAGTCCCAGCTCATTGACGGCAGCAAGGTCAAGAGTGGCGACATCCTCCTGGGCCTGGCCTCCAGCGGTATCCACTCCAACGGTTATTCCCTGGTCCGCCGCGTTTTTGCGGATGTGGACGGGGACGCTCTGTTGCCAGAGCTCAATGGCAGAGCTCTAAAGGATGTCCTCCTTGAACCAACTCGTATCTATGTCAAGCAGGTTCTGCCTCTGGTTAAGGCAGGTCTGGTCAACGGCATTGCCCACATCACCGGCGGCGGTTTTATCGAAAACGTGCCTCGCATGTTTAGCGAAGATCTGGCTGCCCACATTGACGAAGCTAGTATCCCAGTTTTGCCAATCTTCACCGCCTTGGAGACCTACGGGAACATCAAACACGAGGAAATGTTTGAAATCTTCAACATGGGTATCGGCCTCATTTTGGCTGTTTCCCCAGAAAATGTTGAAAAAGTTAAAGAACTGGTTGACGAAGAGGT
Source organism: Streptococcus sp. ZY171113 (assembly GCF_057748235.1). Taxonomy (NCBI): domain Bacteria; kingdom Bacillati; phylum Bacillota; class Bacilli; order Lactobacillales; family Streptococcaceae; genus Streptococcus; species Streptococcus sp. ZY171113. The sequence continues at coordinate 1,098,028 of NZ_CM173243.1, read as the reverse complement.
CTACCAAATCGGTCGAATCACAGAGAAGACCGACAAGAGCGTGGTGATTGCCTAATGACCAAGAAAATCGCCGTCTTTGCCTCTGGTAATGGCTCTAATTTTCAAGTTCTAGCGGAACAATTTCCCATCGCTCTGCTCTTTTCCGACAAAAAAACCGCCCATGCCCTAGAGCGGGCAGAAAAACTAGGCGTGCCCAGCTACAGCTTTGAGCTAGCGGACTTTGCCGACAAGGCCGCCTACGAGACCGCCCTGGTGGAGCTCCTCGACCAGAACCAGATTGACCTGGTGGTCCTGGCGGGCTACATGAAAATCGTGGGGCCGACCCTCCTGTCAGCCTACGAGGGCCGTATCATCAACATCCACCCCGCCTACCTGCCAGAGTTTCCAGGTGCCCACGGCATCCAAGATGCCTGGGAGGCTGGTGTGGCTGAGAGTGGCGTCACTGTCCACTATGTTGATGCAGGTGTGGACACAGGTGCCATCATCAAGCAGGTGCGTGTGCCTCGATTACCAGACGATACCATCGACACCTTTGAAGCCAGAATCCACGAGGCGGAGTATGTGCTGTATCCGGAAGTGCTCTGTCATCTAGGTGTTTTAAGAAAGTAAGTAAAGATAGATTTGTGTTTTAGAGGTAACTTTAAATATGAAACTATTGAAATTAGTTCTATTGCCACTTTCGTTAATCTTAGCAATTTTGTTTAGAGAACAAATAATATCTGCAATAGTTTCGAGTAATTTGAAAAGTTCCCAAGGGAATTTGTTATTGTTAACTTTTATATATTGGCTGGAATTAATTTTCTGTTTGTGTGTATATGATTTTTCAATTTCACAAATATATGGATTTTCAAGTTACTATATTAGTGAATTAGGAAGGCTTGCAACACGCAAGAAGATTGTATGGTTAGCTTTATTTACTATTAGATTAAATTACTATGGATTACGAATTTGTCGATTTTTAAGACTAGGTTGGCTAGTTTCTGGCGGTAATGAGAGAAGTCCAGTATGGTTAGGATTATCTAAGCCACCTATTTTTCTAAGCATGATCACCCTATTTAGGGTTTTATTTAGTATTCCTGTGGCTTTAGCATTTTTACTCTCTTGTTTTTCTCTAGGGATGTTAGAAATAGACATCGCTTACTATTTACCTAAAATTCAAGAGCTAGTTAAAAATATATCACAAGTGAAAGTAAACATAGGTGATGTGTTTTCTAGACTACCTGCTCTAGTTGCTCTTACAACATTAATGCCAGTTATTTTCTTTTTCTATTTCTATAGCCAGAAGCGTGAAATTAGAAGAATAATTGATAAAGAGAATAGTCAGTATTTTGAAGAGGTTGTACTTCTATATGAGAAGTTGTTGTTATGGATTGACAAACATATTTATGAGCTCTCTAAAAATTTTGATTACGTTATTAGAGTTCAAGAACTGATTGTTGATTTAATTTTGGATAAAGAAATTCCTAACTACTCATACCTGAAGGGGACACGTGGGCGTAATTTAAAAACTATAAAAAGGTATTCATTTGTTGAGTTACCCAATTTAAATGATTTAAAAGGAATAGTTGATAAACTATCTAGTGATCGTTTAAGGAAATTTACAAGACTTTTTTCAGTTAAACAACATGATATTTGGAATCTTTATTGGTCAGAATTTCATTCTCTGAGGAATCTGGAACAACTTCAAATGTCTTTCTATACTAGCGAAGGAATGAAAATTAAATTACTCAATAGATATACAGACTCTTTTGATTTTTCTAAAGAGGAAATGGAGAAGAAAAAAGTAGAAGAAGAATGGTTGCTTGCAATGTCTATATATGATAGTTTAGAATTACTTTATAAACTGCGACGGGCAAGCAATGCATTACGGAGATACTTATATTCATCTAGAGTAGAACGATTAATTTTAAAAGCTTTAAATAAAGAAAAATAGTAAAAAAAGAAAAAGGAGACCCCATGACTAAACGTGCTTTAATTAGCGTATCAGACAAGGCAGGCATTGTAGAGCTTGCCCAAGAATTGACGAGCCTGGGTTGGGAGATTATCTCAACTGGCGGTACCAAGGTGGCTTTGGACAATGCTGGTATTGCGACCATTGCCATTGACGATGTGACTGGTTTCCCTGAAATGATGGACGGCCGTGTTAAGACCCTCCACCCTAAGATTCACGGTGGCCTCTTGGCCCGTCGTGACCTGGACAGCCACCTAGATGCGGCGGCCAGCCACGAGATTGGCCTCATCGACCTGGTGGTGGTCAACCTCTATCCCTTCAAGGAGACCATCCTTCGCCCTGACGTGACCTACGATTTGGCGGTGGAAAACATCGACATCGGCGGCCCGTCCATGCTCCGCTCGGCGGCTAAAAACCACGCTAGCGTGACCGTGGTGGTGGACCCTGCGGATTATGCGGTGGTTTTGGGTGAAATAGCAGAGCAGGGCAGCACGACTTACGAAACCAGACAGCGTTTGGCTGCCAAGGTCTTCCGTCACACCGCAGCCTACGATGCCTTGATTGCGGAATACTTCACGGCTCAAGTTGGCGAGACCAAGCCAGAAAAATTGACCCTGACCTACGACCTCAAACAGCCGATGCGTTACGGGGAAAACCCTCAACAGGATGCGGACTTCTACCAAAAAGCCATTCCAACAGATTATTCGATTGCTTCAGCTAAACAGCTCAATGGTAAGGAACTGTCCTTCAACAATATCCGTGACGCGGATGCGGCTATCCGTTCTATCCGTGACTTCAAGGACAAGCCAACGGTGGTGGCCCTCAAGCACATGAACCCTTGCGGTATCGGTCAGGCTAACGACATCGAGTCAGCTTGGGATTACTGCTACGAAGCAGACCCAGTATCCATTTTCGGTGGGATTGTTGTCCTTAACAGAGAGGTAGATGGGGCGACGGCTGAGAAGATGAGCAAGATTTTCCTGGAAATCATCATCGCACCGTCTTATACGGCAGAAGCGCTAGCCATTCTTCAAGAAAAAGCCAACCTGCGCGTGCTGGAACTGCCGTTTGACGAGCAGGACAAGAGCGAAGTGGAAGCCGAGTACACGGGCGTTGTGGGCGGCATGCTGGTGCAGAACCAGGACGTGACGACTGTGGATCCAGCGGACTGGACCATCGTGACTGACCGTCAACCGAGCGAGCAGGAGCGTGTGGCCCTGGAGTTTGCCTGGAAGGCCATCAAGTACGTTAAGTCTAACGGTATCCTCATTTCTAACGACCATATGACCCTGGGCGTGGGCCCTGGTCAGACCAACCGTGTGGCCTCTGTTAAGATCGCCATCGAGCAGGCCAAGGACCGTCTGGACGGTGCTGTTCTGGCGTCAGACGCCTTCTTCCCATTTGCTGACAACGTGGAAGAAATCGCCGCTGCAGGCATCAAGGCCATCATCCAACCTGGCGGCTCGGTGCGTGACGAGGAAGTCATCGCCGCAGCCAACAAGTATGATATCGCCATGGTCTTTACGGGTGTCCGTCATTTCCGTCACTAATGTTACAGAGATTGGCTCAGCCAGTCTCTTTTGTTACAACTGTGTCTCAAAACTACAATTTGGTTAAAACAGGCCCTCTGGGCTTGTTTTTGTTTCAGCTTATGGTAAGATGGAGATAATCCAATACGAAAAGAAGGTATTTGAAATGACAGTAAATAAAAAAGTTGTGTTGACATCAAGTGTTGTTTTATCATTGTTTACAGCTAATCTTGCTCAGGCGGAGGCCTTGGTTTGGACCCCGCGGACCGTTGAAGATGTGCGAGCAGATTTTCAACAAGACGGTGGTCAAGTTACTTACACCATCAAATACGGTGACACCTTGAGCACCATTGCCGAAGCCTTGTCTGTTGATGTTGAGCTTTTGGCTAAACTTAACCAAATCAGCAACTGGGATTTGATTTTCCCTGATACTGTCTTGACCACTCAGGTTAACCAGAATAATGCAGTAACTGGTTTGGCCATTCAAGCACCAGCTACTCAGCAAACGACAGAAGCTGTTGAGGCTCATGTTGATTTGCAAACTAATCAAGTAACAGTAGATGAAACAGTTGTTAACCTTGACGAGGTGCCCCTTCCTGCGTCAGCAACAGTAGAGAATTCTACTGTTGAAGCACCAGTAGCAGAAACCACTCCAGCCGAACCCGTTGTTGAGGCACCAGTAGCAGAAGCTACTCCAACAGAAGCTGTTGTTGAAGCACCAGTAGCAGAAACAACTCCAGCTGAACCTGTTGTTGAAGCACCAGTAGCAGAAACTACTCCAGCCGAACCTGTTGTTGAAGCGCCAGTAGCAGAACCAGCTCCAGCTGAACCTGTTGTTGAAGCACCAGTAGCAGAACCCACTCCAGCCGAAGCTGTTGTTGAAGCACCAGTAGCAGAAACCACTCCAGCCGAACCTGTTGTTGAAGCACCAGTAGCAGAACCAGCTCCAGCCGAAGCTGTTGTTGAAGCACCAGCAGCAGAAACCACTCCAGCCGAACCTGTTGTTGAAGCACCTGCTCCTAATCCTGTTGTTTCGACAGTGACGACATTTACAGGTTCAGAAGCTGGTTTGCAACCCCATGTGGTTGCCTATAAGCATGAGGTGTTGTCAGTATTTGGTGACATGTGGGTAAATGGTTACCGTTCTGATTCAGGTGATCATGGCAAGGGTCTTGCTTTGGACTTCATGGTACCAGTTAGCTCTGACTTGGGTGACCAAATTGCAGCCTATGCCGCAGCTAATATGGGTAGCAAGAACATCTCTTACATCATCTGGAAGCAACGTTTTTATGCACCGTTTGATAGCAAGTACGGTCCTGCCTACACTTGGAACCTCATGGAGGATCGTGGCAGCGTCACAGAGAACCACTATGACCACGTTCACATCTCATTTAATCCATAAGAAGCAAGAGAACCGACCCTAAATCAAGGGTTGGTTTTTTAAAGAATGAGAATAAATTCACAATGTATAGAGGTGTAACCCCTGTCATTGAAGAATTTTTCACAGAATGGTGACAAAAAACTTGAATTAACTTCACAAACATGCTATAATGGGAAAGTAAATCTAAGAAAAATTAAGAAAGAGGAATTTACACATGGCTAAAATCGTTGTTGTCGGTGCTAACCACGCCGGTACATCAGCTATTAACACTATCTTGAACAACTACGGCGAGCAAAACGAAGTTGTTGTTTTCGACCAAAACAATAACATCTCATTCTTGGGCTGTGGTATGGCCCTTTGGATTGGTAAGCAAATCGCTGGTGCTGAAGGCTTGTTCTACTCAAGTAAAGAGCAACTTGAAGCAAAAGGTGCTAAAGTTTACATGGAGTCACCAGTTGAGTTCATCGACTACGACAAAAAAGAAGTTCACGCACTTGTTAACGGTGAAAAACACGTTGAGAGCTACGACAAGTTGATTTTGGCGACTGGTTCACAACCAATCTTGCCTCCAATCAAGGGTGCTGAAATCCAAGAAGGTTCTCGTGAGTTCAAAGCAACTTTGGAAAACTTGCAATTCGTTAAGTTGTACCAAAACTCTGCTGAAGTTATCGAGAAACTCAACAACCCAGACATCAAACGCGTTGCCGTTGTTGGTGCTGGTTACATCGGTGTTGAGCTTGCTGAAGCCTTCCAACGCCTTAACAAAGAAGTTACCCTTGTTGATATCGCAACAACATCACTTGGTGGTTACTACGACCCAGAATTCACTGACTTGATGAACAAAAACCTCGAAGAGAACGGCATCAAGTTGGCCTTTGGTCAAACTGTACAAGCAGTTGAAGGTGACGGTAAAGTTGAGCGTTTGGTAACTGACAAAGAAACCTTCGACGTTGACATGGTTATCTTGGCTGTTGGTTTCCGTCCTAACACTGGTCTTGGCGACGGTAAGATTGAACTCTTCCGTAACGGTGCCTTCGTGGTTAACAAAAAAGGTGAAACAAACATTCCTGACGTTTATGCGATTGGTGACTGTGCGACCATCTATGACAACTCACTTCAAGACACTAACTACATCGCTTTGGCTTCAAACGCTGTTCGTACAGCTATTGTTGCCGCTCACAACGCTTGTGGTACTGAGCTTGAAACAGCTGGTGTTCAAGGTTCTAACGGTATCGCGATCTTCGACCTCAAGATGGTATCAACTGGTTTGACCCTTGAGAAAGCAAAACGCTTCGGTTTCAACGCTGTTGCAACTGACTTTGAAGACCTGCAAAAACCAGAATTCATGGAGCATGACAACCACAGCGTTAAGATCCGTATCGTTTACGATGCAGACACTCGTGTGATTCTTGGTGCGCAAATGGCCTCTAAAGAAGACATCTCTATGGGTATGCACCTCTTCTCATTGGCTATCCAAGAGCAAGTAACCATCGACAAGTTGGCTCTGCTTGACATCCTCTTCTTGCCACACTTCAACAAACCATACAACTACATCACTATGGCTGCACTTGGTGCCAAGTAAGATAGTAAAAACCAGCTTTTTCAAGCTGGTTTTTTCACAGAAATTGGGACAATAGCTAGGACAAAAAAATGACCTGACCTGCCAGAAAAGAGAGAGAGAAGAAAGGATTGCGACCTTAAAAACAAGTTTGAATCAAGCTGGTCATCCAGAAGAAATCTTTACCTTGTAGCAAGCACTTGAATATCAAAAGGGTTTGGCTGGCTTGTTGAACCGGTCTTGTTGGAATAATCCTTCGAGGAACTCTCCTAATCGTTTTAAATAGCGGAGCAGATGGAAGGAAGTGACCAAAAAAATCAGTTAGGCTCAGTCTAGCTGTTTTTTTGGTTCTTACAGGCTGATGCAAACTCTTCTTTAGAGAAGGAGTGTCAATGATTTTTCAAGAAAGAGTAAGGAAGTGTGGAGATCATCATCGTTTCTTTGGTTACTGAACGATTCGAAACTGAGCAATAATCATTTGAATGCGGAGAAATAGCTTTGGAATGAATGATTTCAAGGGAAAAGCGGTCAGTCGCTGACAAAACGCTAATTATATGGTAAAATGAAAGACATGGAACTTGAAAAAACCAACCGAATGAACGCCCTCTTTGAGTTTTACGCGGCCCTCTTGACCGACAAGCAGATGAACTATATCGAGCTCTATTATGCCGATGATTATAGCCTGGCCGAGATTGCCGAGGAGTTTGCGGTTAGTCGCCAGGCTGTTTATGACAACATCAAGCGGACAGAAAAGATTCTGGAGGACTACGAGATGAAGCTCCACATGTACTCGGACTACATCGTGCGTTCCCAGATTTTCGAAGAGTTGGCCCAGCACTATGCTGGTGACCCCTTCCTGGAGGAGCGGTTGGCCATTTTGACCAGCATCGATAACCGGGATTAGGTGGTTTTGGGGCAATCGCAGAGCTAACAGTTTTTGCCCTGTCGTTAACCAGTAAGAGATAAGATAAAGGAGGAAGTACATAATTTTTATTATGTAAACTAATTATGGCATTTGAATCATTAACCCAACGCTTGCAAGGTGTCTTTAAGAACCTGCGTGGTCAGAAAAAATTAAGTGAAAAAGACGTCCAAGAGGTGACCAAGGAAATCCGTTTGGCCCTGCTTGAGGCTGACGTGGCCCTGCCTGTGGTCAAGGAATTCATCAAAAAAATCCGCGAGCGGGCCATCGGTCATGAGGTTATCGACACCCTTAACCCTAGTCAGCAGATTGTCAAAATTGTCAACGAAGAACTGACAGCTATTTTGGGGTCTGAAACGGCTGAGTTAGAAAAATCACCTAAGATTCCGACCATCATCATGATGGTGGGTCTTCAGGGTGCGGGTAAGACCACCTTTGCGGGTAAACTGGCCAACAAGCTCATCAAGGAGCAAAACGCCCGTCCGCTCATGATTGCAGCGGATATTTACCGGCCAGCAGCCATCGACCAGCTTAAAACCTTAGGTGGCCAGATTGGGGTGCCAGTCTTTGACCTGGGAACAGAAGTGCCTGCGGTTCAAATCGTGGCTGAAGGTCTCAAACAGGCTCGCGAAAACCGCAATGACTACGTCTTGATTGATACAGCTGGTCGTCTGCAAATCGACGAGCACCTCATGGAAGAACTTCGTGATGTCAAGGCTCTGGCCCAACCTAACGAGATTCTCCTGGTTGTTGACAGCATGATTGGTCAAGAAGCTGCTAACGTGGCTGACGAGTTCAACCGCCAGCTGGACATTACTGGTGTTATTCTGACCAAGATTGATGGCGATACCCGTGGTGGTGCGGCCTTGTCCATCCGTCACATCACTGGCAAACCAATCAAGTTCACGGGTACTGGTGAGAAAATCACTGACATTGAAACCTTCCACCCAGACCGCATGTCCAGCCGGATTTTGGGCATGGGTGACCTCCTGACCCTGATTGAGAAGGCCTCAGCTGAGTACGATGAGAAGAAGTCATTGGAACTGGCTGAGAAGATGCGGGAAAACACCTTTGATTTCAACGATTTCATCGACCAGCTGGACCAGGTTCAAAGCATGGGACCAATGGAAGACCTGCTCAAGCTCCTGCCAGGTATGGCTGGTAACCCAGCCCTTGCCAACCTCAAGGTGGATCAGAAACAGGTTGCCCGTAAACGGGCCATCGTGTCTTCCATGACACCTGAAGAACGGGAAAATCCAGACCTCTTGACCCCAAGCCGTCGCCGTCGGATTGCGGCCGGTTCAGGTAACAGCTTTGTTGAGGTCAACAAATTTATCAAGGACTTCAATCAGGCTAAGACCATGATGCAGGGCATCATGACTGGTGACATGAGCCAGATGATGAAGCAAATGGGCATTAACCCCAACAACCTGCCAAAAAACATGCCAAATATGGGCATGGGCTCCGGTATGCCTGATTTGTCAGGCATGGACCTATCTGCCTTAGACGGCATGATGGGCGGTTCCGGTATGCCATCCATGTCAGATATGTTTGGCGGCGGCCTCAAGGGCAAGATTGGCGAATTTGCTATGAAATCAGCCATGAAACGCCAGGCTAATAAGATTAAAAAAGCCAAGAAGAAGCGTGGCTAGAGAACTCGTCTTATAAAAACTGGCTGACCATAACGTTCAACGTTTGAAGAGAGAAAAATGAAACAATTAGCAATTATCGTGCCTTGTTACAATGAAGAGGCCACTATTCGACCCTTTCTGGCAGCCTGCCAGGCGGTGGAAAAACAGCTGGCTGGTCAACTCCAGTTTGATTATATCTTTGTTAATGATGGCTCCAAGGACGGGACCTTGACTGTCCTGAGAGCGGTATCTAATCAATTTACCAACGTCCATTACCTGTCCTTTTCACGAAATTTTGGCAAGGAGGCAGCTCTTTTGGCTGGTCTTGAGGCGGCCAAGGGGGACTTGGTGACGGTTATGGACGCTGATTTGCAGGATCCGCCAGAATTGTTGCTTGAGATGTATGAGAAAATCCAAGAGGGTTACGATGTGGTCGGGACCCGTCGGGCGGATCGAACGGGAGAACCGCCCATTCGGTCCTTCTTTGCCAAGGCCTTTTACTACCTCATCAACAAGGTTTCAGACACTGAGATGGTTGATGGTGCCAGGGATTTCCGCCTCATGACCCGCCAAGTGGTGGACAGTATTTTAGAGCTAGGTGAGGTCAATCGTTTTTCTAAGGGGCTTTTTTCCTGGGTGGGCTATGAGGTGACCTACCTGTCCTATGAAAACAGGGAGCGGGTAGCTGGGGAAACTTCTTGGAATTTCTGGAGCTTGCTCAAGTATTCCATCGATGGTTTTATTAACTTTTCGGACGCGCCACTCAGTCTAGCCATCTGGGCTGGGACTTCGTCCTTTATCTTATCCATCCTTGGTATCGCTTTTGTGGTAGGGAAAAAGCTGCTCTTTGGTGACCCTGTGGCCGGCTGGGCCAGCTTGGTAACCATCATGCTTTTTATCGGTGGCATTCAGCTGCTCTGTTTGGGCATTATTGGTAAATACATCGCCAAGATTTTCCTAGAAACCAAGAAGCGTCCCGTCTATATTGTCAAAGAAAAGGGCTGATTTTTTAGGAAAATTGGTGTAGAATAGAAAGAAAAAGGAGACAAACTGATGATTTTAGTAACAGGTAGCAAGGGGCAACTGGGTACAGAGCTCCGCCATTTGCTTGACGAAAGAAAAGAAGACTATGTGGCTGTTGATGTGGCCGAAATGGACATCACGGACTGGGACAAGGTGGATGAGGTCTTTGCAGAAGTCAAGCCGACCTTGGTCTACCACTGTGCGGCCTATACGGCGGTTGACGCCGCAGAAGACGAGGGCAAGGCCCTCAACTATGCCGTTAACGTGACGGGGACAGAAAACATCGCCAAGGCCTGTGACAAATACGGGGCGACCCTGGTTTACATCTCGACGGACTATGTCTTTGATGGCCAAAAGCCAGTTGGTCAAGAGTGGCTGGAAACTGACACCCCAGACCCTCAGACCGAGTACGGCCGCACCAAACGTTTGGGTGAGGAAGCGGTTGAGCGTTACGCCAGCAAGCACTACATCATTCGGACGGCTTGGGTCTTTGGTAACTACGGTAAGAACTTTGTCTTTACCATGCAGGCTCTGGCCGAGAAACACCCTCGATTGACCGTGGTTAACGACCAGCACGGCCGTCCAACCTGGACACGGACCCTGGCGGAGTTTATGACCTACGCCATTGACAAAACCATTCCTTACGGCTATTACCACCTGTCCAACGATGCGGCTGAGGATGTGACCTGGTATGATTTTGCCAAGGAAATTCTGAAAAACACCGATGTGGAAGTGGCACCTGTGGATTCTAGCCAATTCCCAGCCAAGGCCAAACGGCCGCTCAATTCGACCATGAGTTTGGAAAAGACCAAGGCGACTGGTTTTGTCATTCCGACCTGGCAGGAGGCCTTGGAGGCCTTTTACCAGCAAGAGGTAAGATAAGTCATTTTCGAGGGGAATTCCCCATAGAACCTGTATACAATTATTAATTTTTTATAGCAAGCTGGATCAATGAACCGCTAATGTCAGTTCTGAAACTACCATTAGTGGTTCTATTTTTATACACGAAATGTCATAAAAATCGTGCTATAATAGAGGGAGAACGTGCACGAAAGGTTTTTTTATGCGACTACTTTACACCGATGTGGCCAACCACCTCACCAAGCTCCTGGCCAGAGAAGCAGAGGCCTACGCTGCCAGCGGCAAGCGGGTCTTTTACCTGGCCCCAAACTCCCTGTCCTTCGACAAGGAGCGGCAGGTTTTGGAGAGCTTGCCCCAGAAGGCTTCCTTTGCCATCACCGTGACCCGCTTCGGCCAGATGGCTCGCTACCTGACCCTGACGGCCAAGCACCAGCCGACCAGTCTCAACGACACGGGCCTGAGCATGGTCTTTTACAAGGTTCTGAACGGTTTGAGCGACCAGGACCTGAGGCTCTACGCTCGCCTGCGGCAGGACCCGGCTTTTATCAAGCAGCTAGTTGATTTTTATAAGGAATGGCAGAGCAGCACTCTTGATTGGGAGGATTTAGCAGGCTTGGATAGCCACAAACTGGCGGACATCAGGCTCATTTTCGACCGCGTTTCGGCTGTTCTAGCAGGCCTTGACCTGTCCCAATCCACCCCTATCAGCCACCTCCGTCAAGCCTTAGCGACTGGTCAGACCGCCCTTGATTTGTCACAAGTGGTTGTGTTTGTGGACGGCTTTACCCGCTTTACGGCGGAAGAAGAAATCCTTTTAAGTGAGCTCAATCACCTGTGCCATGACGTGGTCATCGGGGTTTATGCCAGTCCCAAGGCCTACAAGCGACCGTTTTTGGCTGGAAACCTCTACCAGGCCAGTCTAGATTTCCTGAGAGGTCTGGCTGCTAAATTTGCAGTCAAGCCAGAATACCTGGGTCAGCCTGACCGAGAGACCATCTTTAGCCGAATAACCCAGGCCTTGGAAGCCCGATATGATTTTAGCCCCGAGCCGATGGAGCTGACCGACCAGGATAAGTCAGCCCTTAGGATTTGGAACTTACCGACCGTCAAGGACGAATTGGAAGAGGTGGCCAAGGCCATTCGGAGCAAGCTGGACCAAGGTCACCGCTACAAGGACATGCTGGTCTTGTTGGGGGATGTTGAGGCCTACCAGCTCCACCTCAAACGGGTCTTTGATACCTATGCCATTCCCTATTATCTGGGCAAGGCCGAGGCCATGGCTGACCACCCGCTGGTTCAGTTGATTGACAGTTTGGAACGCTTGGTTCGCTACCAGTTTCGGGCTGAGGACCTGCTCAACCTCCTCAAATCTGGTCTCTTTGGCCAGTTTGACCAGCTGGCCATCGACAAATTTGAGCAATACGTGACCTATGCCAACCTCAAGGGGCGTTCAGCCTTTTCCCGTCCCTTTACCAAGACAACTGGCCGCTTTGACCTGGCCAGCCTCAATGCGACCCGACAGACTATCATGGGTTATTTGGACAGTTTTTTGACCACTCAGAACCAGTCGGTGACAGATTTTCTGATCCGTTTGCTGGCCTTACTCGAAGGGATTGGTGTGCGGAACCACCTGTCTCACCTGGCCCAATCAGGTAGCCAGTTGGAGGCGGACCGTCAGGCTGAGGTTTGGCAGGTCTTTACCCAGCTCTTGGAGCAGATGAACCTGATTTTGGCTGGGGAGGACCTGTCTCAGGCAGACTACCTGGGTCTCTTGCGGTCAGGCCTGCTATCGGCCACCTACCGCCTGGTTCCATCCACGGTGGATGTGGTCAATGTGACCGCCTACAACCTGATTGAACCCCACACCAAGCCATTTGTCTTTGCTGTTGGGCTGTCCCAGTCTAACTTCCCGGAAGTGGTTAAAAATGTCAGCCTCCTGACTGACGAGGATCGGGGCCTGATTAACAGCCATTTGGCGGATAAGGGGCAGCTGGACCTGCCTAGCCAGGACAACCTCAAACGCAACAACTATACCATGATGTCCCTGCTCAATGCCGCCACTCAAGAACTGGTCCTATCCAGTCCGACCCTCTTGGGAGAAACAGAAGACAGCCAATCCAGCTATCTTCTGACCCTAAAGGACCTGGGCCTGCCTGTGGAGACCAAATTCAGCAAGGGCCTGTCTCAGCAAACTGAGAATCTGGGAACCTATCGGAGCCTTCTGGCTCGATTGGTTGAGGCCCACCAGGACAAGCTAGACCTTTCTGATTTACCCAAGGAGGCAGCTGATTACTGGGCGGTCTTGATTCGACGCTTACGGAAAAAATTGGCTGAGCAGGGCCTGACCTTACCTGAGGTCAATTCCAACCCGACCAGCAGACCCGTCAGTCCTGAAGCCTTGGCGGTGCGTTACCCCGCAGACCGTCCCCTCAACCTATCCGCTTCGGCGCTCAGCGATTTCTACAACAATGAATACAAGTTCTTCCTCAATCATTTGCTGGGCTTGCGGGAGGAGGAGAGTGTCCTGCCAGACGCCCGCCAGCACGGGATTTTCTTTCATCGAGTCTTTGAGCTTTTGGGGGATGATCGGTCAGACCGGGCCTTTGACGACAAGTTGACCCAGGCCTTGACTACTGCCCTGAGCGAGCCTGAATTGGCAAGTGCCTACCAGCAGACGGCCCAGACCCGTTATGCCCAAGAGGTGGTGACGGCTATGATTGTGGCTACCAGTCGGCTCTTGGCAGACCAGGAGCCTGTGCAAATCGTGGCCCAGGAGGCCAGTTTTGGCATGGACAAGCCCTTCTTGTTGGATGAGATTGATGGCCGTCAGATTACGGTTCGGGGCAAGATTGACCGACTGGACCGCTTGGTAGGCAGCCAGACCCATGGTGTGGTGGACTACAAGTCCAGCGACCAACGCTTCAAGCTTAGCGACCTCTACAATCGTCTCAGTCCCCAGCTCATGACCTACCTGGCTGCCCTGAGTGACAGGGACCAGTTCGCTCAGGTGGAGGCCATCTTTGGGGCCATGTACCTTCAGGTTCAGGAGCCCCAGGTCAACCTGACCAAGACAGGGTCCTTGGACGATATTCGCCAGACCCTGGCCCAGGAGCTAACCTACAAGGGCCTCTTTGTGGCCGAGGATAGCCTGCCCTTGGGCCCAGCCTACGCCAGCAAGGGCAACACCTTTAGCCAGGAGGAGCTGGCCCTGCTCTTGGCCTACAACCGAGAGACCTACCGTCAGGCGGCGGCGACCATTTTGAGTGGCCAGTTCGCTATCAACCCCTACACTAAGGATGGCAAGAGCGTGGCTGGCGACCAGCTCAAGAGCATCACCCGTTTTGAGGCCGACCTGCACCTGAACCAGGCCCGGCACCTGACCAACTTCCCACGCAAGGACCAGCGGTCCTTGATTTTGGAGGCAATGGCCGAGCAGTTAGACCAAACCAAGGAGGACAAGCATGTTTGAGGACTTTTTAAGCCAGGGAGCCATCAGGGACCTGGTGGCCCAGGAAGCCGCTAGTGATAAGAAGCAGAAGCGGACGGCGGAGCAACTCCAAGCCATTTACAGCCACGGCAATAACATCCTAGTGTCAGCCTCTGCAGGTTCAGGGAAGACCTTTGTCATGGTTGAGCGGATTGTGGATATGATTCAGCGGGGCGTTGGGGTCAACCAGCTCTTTATCTCCACCTTCACGGTTAAGGCAGCTGGCGAGCTCAAGGAACGTTTGGAGGACAAGTTGGCAACGGCTCTAGCCAAGACGACTGAGCCAGCCCATCAAGCCCATTTGGCCACCCAGCTGGCCGGTGTACAGACCGCAGACATTGGGACCATGGACGCCTTTACCCAGAAACTGGTTATGGAGCATGGTTACTTGCTCGGCCTGTCGCCCCAGTTTCGGATTTTAACCGACAAGAGCGAGCAAGACATTCTGAAAAAAGAGGTCTTTGATGACCTCTTTGAAGACTATGCGGCAGGGCCTCAGGCCCAGACCTTCAAGCAGCTGGTTGGGAATTTCTCAGGCAACCGCAAGGACACCAAGGGCTTCCGAGAAGTGGTGGACCAGGTTTACACCTTTGTCCAATCCACCCCAAACCCGACCAAGTGGCTGAGGGAGACCTTTATCCCAGAGGCCAGTTCTAGCCAGCTGGTGCTTGACCAGCTCAGGCAGTCAGGTTTGAGCCTGGTTGATGACTTAGACAAGTTTTTCCGCCACCATCTGGATAATGAAGCTCAGCTATTTCCTAAAGCCAAGTATTTGGACCATGTGGCTGAGATTGTTGACCGCTTGGCGGAAGTAGACTTGACTGCCGACCTGGCCAGGTTAGAAGAAGTTTTGGGCTTTGTGGATCGTTTGGCCAGCTCTTCCAATGGGCGTGGTCTGACCAACGCCACTCGGAAAGAAGATACCAAAGACATCAAGGAGGCCTACAATGCTGGCCGTAAGGCCCTGATGGACCAGGTGCGGAACTGGCTGGCCCAGGCCTATCAGACCAAGTTGGTCCTGGCCTACCAGGACGGGGCCCAGCCCTTGCTGGAACTGTTCCAGGACTTTCTGCTGGATTTTTGTGACCAGTACTTGCAGGTCAAGCGGGCTGAAAATGCCTTTGAATTTTCGGACATTAGCCACCTGGCCATCCAGCTCTTGGAGGAGTTTCCAGAGGTTCGAGCCAGTTACCAGGACCGCTATGTGGAGGTCATGGTGGATGAGTACCAGGACACCAACCACACCCAGGAAAGTCTCTTGGAGCTCTTGGCCCGTGGCAACAACCGCTTTATGGTGGGGGACATCAAGCAGTCCATCTACCGCTTCCGCCAGGCCGACCCGCAGATTTTTAACCACAAGTTCAAGCTCTACCAGCAGGACCCGACGGCTGGCCAGTTGATTGTGCTCAAGGAGAACTTCCGTAGCCAGATGGAGGTCTTGGAAGCGACCAACGCCATCTTTACCCGCCTTATGGACGAGGACCTGGGTGATTTGGTTTATGACCAGACCCACCAGCTGGTGGCTGGCTCGCCAGGCCAGCAAATCGCTGACACGGCCAACACCTGCCAGTACCTGCTTTACAGCCCTGAAACGGGTGAAAAGGACCAAGATGAGGACCAGGAGGGGGACAATCAGGTCAGCCAGGGCGAGGTGGATGTGGTGGTCAAGGAAATCATTGCCCTTCACCAGCAAGGGGTGCCCTTTGGGGACATGACCCTCTTGGTGGCTTCTCGTTCCCGCAATGACAAGATTCTGAAATCCTTTGACCGTCATGGCATTCCTCTGGTGGCGGACGGGGGCGAGCTGACCTACCTCAAATCGGTGGACGTCATGGTCATGCTGGACAGCTTGCGGGCCATTGACAACCCCTTGCGGGACTACGCCCTGGTGGCCCTGCTCAAGTCACCCATGTTTGACTTTTCCGAGGACGATTTGACCCGCCTGTCCTTGCAGGCCAAGGGGCTCAATTTTTACGAGAAAGTTCTCTTGGCCCTGTCTGGTCAGGGGGAGGAAAGCCAGTTCATCACCCCAAATCTGGCTCAGAAGCTCAGCCATTTCCACCAGTATCTGGAAAAATGGCGGCGCTACGCCAAGAGCCATAGCCTCTACGACTTGATTTGGGTGATTTACCAGGACCGGCTCTACTATGACCATGTGGGGCTCTTGCCCAATGGGGACAAGCGGCAGGCCAACCTCTATGCTCTGGCCCTGAGGGCCAACCAGTTTGAGCAGACGGGTTTCAAGGGCTTAGGGCGGTTTATCCGCATGATTGACCGAATTTTGGAGACGGAAAATGACCTGGCCAGTGTGGAGGTGGCTCCGCCTGCTGATGCGGTCAGCCTCATGACCATCCACAAGAGTAAGGGCCTCCAGTTTCCTTATGTCTTTATCCTCAATATGGACAAGTCTTTTGACAAGCGGGATGAGCGGTCCAAGTTGGTCTTGAGTCGGAGCAAGGGGGCTGGTATTCGCTACCTTGCCGATATGAAGGGGGAATTTGAGCCAGGTCAGATTGACCTGCCAAGGGTTCTGGTGAGCCTGGATACCCTAGCCTATCAGACCAACCAGCGTGACCTAAGACTAGCCAGCCTGTCCGAGCAAATGCGGCTCCTCTACGTGGGCATGACCCGGGCAGAGAAGAAGCTCTATCTGGTTGGCAAGGGCCAGGCGGATAAGTTGACGGACCGTTTTGACGGAAAACTGGTTGATGGGCGGCTGCCTTTTGCCCAGAGGGAAGCCTTGGCTTCCTTCCAAGATTGGGTTCTGGCTGTTCTGGCGACCGATAAGGAGTTGCCGATTGAACTGACGGTGGTGACGGATGAGGACTTGACCCCAGACCAGATTGGAGACTTGCCAACTGGTTTGGCTATGGACAGTCAGCGTCAGAGCCAGGTCCGTCAGACAGAGGAGTTGGAGCAGGCTTTGGCTAGTCTGGAACGGGTGGAAGACCTGAACCAGACCTACCGCTCGGCCATTAACCTACCGACCCTGAGAACACCCAGCCAAATCAAGGCCCGCTACCAACCTCTGGTGGATGGAGATAGCCTAGCGGTGATGGAGACGGCCATCAAGCCGGTCAGTTTTGACCTGCCGAGCTTTGGTCAGGTTGAGGACCTGTCGCCGACCGCGATTGGGTCGGCGGTCCACGAGCTCATGCAGGTTTTGCCTATCCGTGAGAGGGTAAGTCTAGCGGATTTGGAGCAGGCTTTAGCTGGGATGAACCTGCCTGAGCAGGTCAAGGTCGCCCTGGACTTGCCAAAGTTACACAGCTTTTTCCAAACTGACCTGGGCCAGCTTTTGCAGGCCCAGCACCAGAACCTGGTGCGTGAGGCACCCTTTGCCCTCCTCATGACCGATGAGGTCAGCGGTGAGGACTTTGTGGTTCGGGGGATTGTGGATGGTTTCTTGAAACTAGATGACCGCCTAGTCCTCTTTGACTACAAGACGGACAAGTACAAAAATCCAGCGGATTTAGTCTCCCGTTACCAAGCTCAGATGGGCCTCTATGCCCAAGCCCTCAAACAGGCCTACGGCGTAGACCGAGTGGACCAGTACCTGGTACTCTTGGGCGGTCCTCAGGTTGAAGTGGTAGCGGTGCAGTAGTCGGCTTTGCTGTTTTTGACCAGCCAACGAACGAGACAGAAAAATGAGGCTGGGACAAAACAATATTAAAAACGAACAAAGAAGGATTTCTGAAAACCAGAATTTCTCTTTGTTCGTCTTTTTGATTTTGTTGTTTCAGCAGGGGATAATGGTATGTGATTTCGAAAACTCAAAATCTTTTTGTCCCAGCCTCATTTGTTGCTTCTACAAAATAAAGTACTCAATGACCACGCCCTGCTCAGGGTAGGTTTGGGTCAACTCCTCAGCCACATCCTCATACATGGCCTTGATGGTCTGGATTTTCTCCGGGTACTGGCTGCCCACATAGTGGAAGGTGCACTCGATGGTCAGAAAGAGCTCGTGGAAAAGCTGGTTCATGGTCTCAATCTTATCCAAAAGGGGCTGGTTGCCCAGCAAAAACTCAGGTGCTGTTTTGCGTTCCCCCCACAGGCCATCACGGACCTTCACAGGGTAGCTGCCGTATTCTAAACTCAGTTCGTAGGTCATAAGCGTCTCATTTCTATGCGTTTTCTTTATTTTACCATAAAATAGCCCAGCTGGCACGTTTAAGAGTTCTTTAACTTATTTTTAAGAGGTCCTTAAGTCTCTCCCAGTAAACTAAGACCATCAAAAGAAATGAGGACAGCATTATGAACAACCAAGTTATTCAAAAACACTTCAAACGAGTAGAAACCAAATATATTTTAGAGAAAACCCGCTTAAACCAACTGATAAAAGATTTAGTCAAGCACATGGAGGCGGATAATTTTGCCCAGTCCACAATTACCAACGTCTACTTTGATAACCCTGAGTTCCAGATGATTGAAGACGCCTTGGCCAAGAAACATGGTAAGGAGAAGATTCGCATGCGGCTCTACGACCAAGAACCAACAGCTGATAGCCAGGCTTTTCTAGAAATTAAGAAAAAGGTGAATGGGGTTGGTTTCAAGTACCGCTTGACCGCTAAACCTGTGGCCGTTGTTGACTGTGTTACCAAAGGCCAGGTTTTGAACACCATGGTTGAAGAAGATGTGACGGCTCACTTAAAGCAGTTGCGTCACCGTTACGGCAAACTCCAACCTCAGATGGTGATTGCCTATGACCGCCAATCTTTCAAGGGGAAGGTTGATAAAACGGTTCGTTTGACCATCGATCAAAACCTGATTTACCGTGACCATGAGCTAGCCGCCTATGCTAATCGCCACGGTCATGCCTTGCTGCCCAGCAATCAGGTCATCATTGAAGTCAAGGTGGCAGGAGAAAAACCAGAGTGGTTGGTTGATTTGCTTGAGGCCTATGGTTTAGAGAAAATTTCCTTCTCTAAATACGGCCAAGCCTACCTGCTCAATCAGGCCAGATTGACCAAGCAAAAGGAGGTTGCCCATGCCTAGTACCATTCTTGATAGTGTGTTTACTCAAACCAATCTGACGATTAGTCCCCTCTGGGTCTTGGTCAGCCTCTTGGTTAACTTGGTCCTCGGTTTGATTTTGGCCAGTCTCTACAAATACCGTTCAGCATATTCTAAGGAATTTGTTCAAACCTTGACCGTTCTTCCCTGTTTGATTGCCGTGATTATTTTCTTGGTTAATGGTAATCTAGGCACCTCAGTGGCTGTTGCGGGAACCTTTAGCCTGATTAAATTCCGCTCACCTGCGGCCTCTGCCAAGGAGCTTCTCTTGATTTTTATGGCGACAGCCATTGGTCTAGCGACAGGGATGGGTTACCTCATGCTTGCTGGACTGGTGACGCTTTTGGTAGCTGGGGTATTACTGATTTTGGAACATGCCAGCTTCGCTCAAGTCAGCAGTCAGAAGCGTCAGCTCAGCCTCAGCCTTTCTGTAGATGAGGCCGATGAGGGGCTACTCAATCAGGTCATCACCGCTTGCTGTCAGAGAGCGGAGCTATTGAGCCTAACCGTCAAGAACAATCAGATGGCGTTGGTCTATCAGCTTGACCTCAGGGAGAGTGAGCAGTTGCTCTGCCGGGCCATTTTGAGGGCCTTTCCCACAGCTAACCTCACGCTCAATCAGGGGCTAACCAAAAAGAAAACTCTATAAGAAAAGCCCCCAAAGTTAGACTTTTCGTTCTAATTTTGGGGGCTTTTCATGTCAGGGGAAGGTGACGTTTTTTAGTTGGCCCACTCACCACCACGGAAGATTGGCACACGGCTGCCGTCAGCCTTGATGCCGTCGATGTCCATGTGTTCGGAACCAATCATAAAGTCAACGTGGGCAGTTGAGCGGTTGAGGCCAGCCTCTTTGAGCTGGTCTGGGGTCATCTCTGTACCGCCAACGATGCTGAAGGCGTAGGCTTGACCGATGGCCAAGTGGTTAGAGGCGTTCTCATCGTAGAGGGTGTTGAAGAAGGTCAAACCTGAGAGAGAAATTGGGGTCTTGTGTGGCACGAGTGCGACTTCACCCAGGGCACGGGCACCGTCGTTTTCTTCCACCAAACGTTTGATGGTTTCCTCGCCTTTTTCAGCAGTGACTTCGGTGATTTGACCATCTTTGAAGGTGAAGGTCATGCCTTCGATGACAACGCCAGCGTAGCTAAGTGGCTTTGTAGAAGAAACATAACCATCCGCACGGCGGTAGTCAGGGGCACAGAAAACTTCCTCAGTTGGCATGTTGGCGATGAATTTCTCGCCTTGAGCGTTGATGGAACCTGCTGCTTGCCAGCTGTGGTTCTTCGGCATGCCCAGAACCAGGTCAGTTCCTGGAGCCGTGTAGTGGAGGGCATCGAACTGTTGCTCGTTGAGCCAAGCAGCACGCTCTGTCAAGCGGGCTTCGTGCTCGTCCCAAGCCTTAACAGGGTCAGCCTCGTAGATGCGGTTCATCTTGAAGAAGGCATCCCAGAGGGCATCAACCTGTTCTTCCTCAGTTTCCAAGTCAGGGAAGACCATGGCAGCCCATTCTGGACTAGCAGCAGAGGCCAGGTTCCAGCTGATTTTGTTGGCCTGGCTGGCGTTGCGTTGCTCCTCCAGGGCGATGGCCATGGCTTTTTGAGCTGTCTGGATACGGTCTGGGTCAACACCACCATAGGCATTAGGGTCAGATGAGAGAATAACCAGGCGACTAGCCTTTTTGCTCAAGAGGTAGCGAGAGCGTTCAACGATGTAGTCTGGCACATTTTCTAAACGCTCGATGTCAGCATGAATCAGGCGTTGACGAGAAATTTTCTCATCAGTATAATCCACGATAACCTCAGCTGCACCACGGGCATAGGCTTCCTCTGTCAAGAGACGGGCGAATTTCGCATGCTCAACACCAATCGTGATGATGATGGTGTGTCCTTTTTGGACATTAATCCCTTTAGCAATCAAAAGCTGGGCGTATTTTTTCAAGTTTTCGTCAAAGTTTGGTAAAACCATGTGCGTCTCCTTTATCTTTAGTACCTTTCCAGTTTATCATATTTTCAGAAATGTCACAACAACTCCTGATGTTTTTAGCCTTCTATTTGCGATTTTTTCGGCATTGTGGTAAAATACTGAAAGAAATAAGTAGATAGAGGTAAAGTTGAGTGGCTTTTGGTGATAAAGGACCCCGTAAAAAGACTTGGTTTGAACGGTTGACCCTCTTGGTCGTTATCCTGATGGTGATCATCACTATCGGCGGGATTGTGCTGAGTGCTTACAGTGCTCTCCGCCCTAGATAAACGCTTACCAGCGTTTTTTGTTTGGTGACAGGCCTGGTTTTATGGTCGTAGATGTTAGGTTTTTTGGTCATAGCAGAGCAGCTCTGCTATTTCCCAAAGAAAAAGAAAGAAGAAGTAGATGAGTATGTTTTTAGATACCGCTAAGATCAGCGTTAAGGCTGGTCGGGGCGGCGATGGTATGGTGGCCTTCCGCCGTGAGAAATATGTGCCGGACGGCGGTCCTTGGGGTGGTGACGGTGGTCGCGGTGGCGATGTGATTTTTGTGGTGGATGAGGGCCTTAGAACCCTCATGGATTTCCGCTACAACCGCAAGTTTAAGGCCCAGGCAGGTGAAAAAGGGATGACCAAGGGCATGCACGGCAAGGGGGCCAAGGACCTCTATGTTCGTGTCCCTCAGGGAACGACTGTCCGTGACGCCGAAACGGGTAAGGTCATTACTGACCTGGTTGAGCATGGTCAGGAGTTTATCATTGCCAAAGGTGGTCGTGGTGGCCGTGGTAATATTCGTTTTGCGACCCCCCGCAACCCAGCTCCTGAGATTGCTGAGAACGGTGAACCAGGTGAAGAACGTGAGCTGGAGCTGGAACTCAAGATTTTGGCGGATGTGGGTTTGGTTGGCTTCCCGTCTGTCGGTAAATCAACCCTGCTCAGCGTTGTCTCAGCAGCCAAGCCCAAAATTGGTGCCTACCACTTTACCACCATTGTCCCTAACCTGGGCATGGTGCGGACCAAATCTGGAGAGAGCTTTGCCATGGCTGACCTACCGGGTTTGATTGAAGGGGCCAGTCAGGGTGTTGGTCTAGGAACCCAGTTCCTCCGCCACATTGAGCGGACCCGAGTTATCCTCCATGTGATTGACATGGCGGCCAGCGAAGGCCGTGACCCTTACGAGGATTATGTGGCCATCAACAGCGAGCTGGAAACCTACAACCTCCGCCTCATGGAGCGGCCGCAGATTATCGTGGCCAACAAGATGGACATGCCAGGGGCCGAGGATAATCTGGAGCTCTTCAAGGAGCAGTTGGCTGAAAACTACGATGAGTTTGACGATCTGCCGCTGATTTTCCCGATTTCAGGGATTGCCCACCAGGGGCTGGATGCCCTCTTGGAAGCGACAGCGGAATTGCTTGATAAGACCGACGAATTCTTGCTCTATGACGAGACTGATTTGGAAGAAGAAGCCTACTACGGATTTACCGAAGATCAGCGGCCATTTGACATTACCCGTGATGACGATGCGGCTTGGGTACTGTCTGGTGAGAAACTGGAACGCCTCTTTGTTATGACCAACATGGAGCGTGACGAGTCCATCATGAAATTTGCCCGCCAGTTGCGGGGCATGGGTGTTGATGAGGCTCTTCGCGAACGTGGTGCCAAGGACGGTGACACCGTCCGCATCGGCAACTTTGAATTTGAGTTTGTTGACTAGGATACAAAGGCCGTTAAACGTTCACAGCAAAAACAGGAGATTTGACGAAGAAACGTAGTTTCTAGGAAAATCTATCTTTTTTGCATAGAACGTAGGCCGTGTTCGACTGGACTCACGGAGTAAAGGCACAGTTCGCTTTGGATAGAAAATCTTGTTTTTCGGGGAGTTTGAGCTACTCGCCCTAAAATGAAAAAGCGAGTAGGGCTTCGGGTGACCTTATCAACCCGAGCCTGAAAATGAATAGAGACTGAGTAATAGGTTATATCAGCTTGTCGCCTAGAGTTGTGAAAGCGACTAGAATAAAACAGTTTTGCATAATTTTATTTATGTAAAAAAGGAGGTCGGTTATGGGAGATAAACCCATATCCTTTAAGGATAAGAATGGTAACTTTGTGTCGGCCGCCGATGTTTGGACGGCTGAAAAATTAGAAGAACTCTTCAACACCCTCAATCCCAATCGCAAACTCCGTTTGGAGCGGGAGCGATTGGCCAAGGAAAAAAACTAATCAGATAAAACAAGGTCTTGGAAGAGGCCTTGTTTTATCTTGTCTTCTCTACTTGTTTGTGTTAAACTAATCTTATAAGATATGAAATTGGAGGGTATTATGTTAAAGCAATTCTTTCCGTTTAATCAAGTTGCCAGCGTCTTTAGGATTGATTACGGGCAGTTGGCTGCCTTAGGTTATCGTGGGCTCATTTTTGATATTGATCAGACCTTGGTCAACCACGGAGATCCAGCGACACCAGAAATTGAAGCCCTCTTTGCTGATTTGCAGCGACAAGGCTTCAAGACCATGCTCCTGTCAAATAACGATGAGGAACGGATTTTGGACTTTACCCAAAACATTGACAGCCCCTTCATTGCCTTGGCTGATAAACCCAAGCCTCAGGCCTACCATCAGGCTTTGGAGCGTTTAGGCTTGTCAGCAGAAGAGGTCATTATGATTGGCGACCAAGTCTTTACAGACGTTTTAGGAGCCAATCGAGCTGGTCTTGCCAGCATTTTGGTCACCTTTATCCGACGGGAGCACGAGGTGAAACTAGGAAAACGACGGCGACTGGAACAGCTTATCCTTTGGTTTTATCGCCATTCACCTTACTATAATCGCCTGGGGCAACTGGAAAAGTTAGGAGGAGAGCAAGCATGACCTTTCATAACATCAAACGTTTCTTGCGTCGTGAAATCCTCTTTTGCGACATTAATTCCACTTGCTATCAGATTTCGACGCAGAAGGAAATCCTCAAGCGTCACCTGAAAAATTGGCGGGACCGTCCAAATTTTGCCCTGACCCGTCAGCAAACTCCCCTGCCCCACCTGATTGATCAACGGCAGTCAAACCTTATCAAGCGGGGACCTGGGGTAGAGCTTGATTTGCAAGTTGGTAAGGCTAAAAACATTGCCATCGCCGCTGAGACCATGCAGGGCTTAATCATCCATCCAGGCGAAGAGTATTCCTTTTGGAAATTAGTGGGCAAGATTACCGCAGCCAAGGGCTACCAAGACGGTCGGGTTATCCATCAGGGCAAACTGGTGGCTGATATTGGTGGCGGGCTCTGCAATTTAGCCAATACCATCCATCAAATGGTTATCCGAAGCCCCCTAGAAATCACAGAATTCCACGCTCATTCTGATGCCTTAGCCCCAGATGAAGGCCCGCGGGTGCCTTTTGCCAATGGGACGTCCGTCTCCTATAACAATCAGGACTATCGTTTCAAAAACACCACCGATCAAGACGTTCAACTCTTGGTTTGGTGCCAGGATGAGGTGCTTTATGGGGAATTGCGGAGCGAAAAACCTTTTCCTTGGGCCTATGAGATTATCGAAGAAGACCATCATTTCACCCAGATAGGGGAAAAATATTACCGACGGTCTAAAATCTACAAACAAACCCTAGACGCAGCAAGCCGGGAACTGTTAGCCACCGACTTGCTCCTGGATAACCGTTCCGAAGTCATGTATGATCCCCAGTATATCCCACAAGAATTGTTACGCTAAACCAAAAAAGACTTTAGGATGGCCTAAAGTCTTTTTTACTTGCTCATGTAATCACAAACCTTATCGATCTGTTCTGCAAAACTGCCCTCAAATTGATGATCAAAAAAGGCACTGCCAATGGTGAAAAAGCGAGGATTTGCTGCTTTGACTTCGTCTAAGCGTTGGTAACTGTCGATACTACCAGCAAGACAAATAGAGGTCTCTACTTGACTGACCAAGGTCTTATTAAGGGCCACGGGGTCTCCAGTATAACGGTAACCCAGCAAATCAATGCCATCAACGCCCTTAGCGAGGTAGCTTTCAGCTTCAGCAACCATGTCCTCAATAGAACCCGATAAAATCGAAGGGCGACCAGTGATTTGCCCAACAAAAGGCATGTATTTTAAGTCGTGTTTTTTGCAGAAGTCATGTATTTTTTCAGAATATATGGTTCCCATCAAAATGTCAACACCACAGGCATGAGCGATTTCAGCCCCCTCTAAACCAGCTTGTTCAGTGTACTCAACAACCTCTAAGACAGTCGTTTTCCCGCAGGCTTTCATCTGAGCAAAAAGTCTTTTCATGTCTTCCAGGGGCAGGGGTTTCTCTTTGAACCCCCAATACTTGGCCTTGGTGGCTTTGCAGGCTTCAAAGAGACTTGCAGCGTTTGAGACCGTTCTATCATTGTGGGTCAGCATGACAATCAATTCTGGATGGGACATAGGCAAGATCTTCCTTTCAAGTCGATATCTTATTATAAACCAATTTTAGCAAATTCACAAGGAAAAACCAGAATTCCCATTTTGCCCTCACATCTTTCCGAAAAACTATAATTTTCTTGAAAAACAAACCCAGCCATGATATACTACTATTAAGAACATTATCGGAGGAAAATCAACATGCGACGTGAGGTCTTACTGGAAAAAATTGAGGAACTAAAAGCCATCATGCCCTGGTATGTTTTGGATTATTATCAGTCCAAGCTGGCGGTGCCTTACAGTTTTACCACCCTCTACGAGTATTTGAAAGAATACAAACGTTTTTTTGACTGGTTAATTGACAGTGACCTGGTTGCGGTGACGGAGCCAGCCGACATTCCCCTGGAAACCCTGGAAAACCTGTCCAAGAAAGACATGGAGGCCTTTATCCTCTATCTGCGGGAGCGGACACTTTTGAACAGCGTCAGCAAACGACAGGGTGTCTCCCAGACCACCATCAACCGCACCCTGTCCGCCCTGTCTAGTCTTTACAAGTATTTGACCGAAGAAGTCGAAGACAAAAATGGCGAGCCCTACTTTTATCGGAATGTGATGAAAAAAGTCGCCACCAAGAAAAAGCGGGAGACCCTGGCGGCTCGGGCGGAAAACATCAAGCAGAAGCTCTTTTTGGGGGAAGAAACGCAGGGCTTTTTAGACTACATCGAGCAGGACTACCCGCAGGGCCTGTCTCAGCGAGCCCTATCCTCCTTCCTGAAAAATAAGGAGCGGGATTTGGCCCTGATTGCATTGTTGCTGGCATCGGGTGTCCGCCTGTCTGAGGCTGTCAATCTGGACTTACGTGAGCTCAACCTCAAAACCATGATGATTGAGGTTATTCGAAAAGGCGGTAAACGGGATTCGGTTCACGTGGCCAGTTTTGCCCAGCCTTACTTGGAGGCCTATCTGGCCATTCGTCAGCAACGTTACAAGGCTGACAAGACCGACACCGCTCTCTTTCTTACCGAATACGGTGGCAAGGTTAATCGGATTGAGGCATCTAGCGTGGAAAAAATTGTGGCTAAGTACTCGCAAGGCTTCAAGGTCAGGGTAACCCCCCACAAACTCCGTCACACCTTGGCTACAAGACTCTACGATGCCACCAAGTCTCAGGTTCTGGTCAGCCACCAGCTGGGCCATGCCAGTACCCAGGTCACCGACCTCTACACCCATATCGTCAACGATGAACAAAAAAATGCTCTGGATAAACTGTAACATAACTAAAATTATGTTAATCTGAGCAAACCCTCTCTTTTTTTACATAATTTTAGTTATGTAAAAAATATTTGAGAAAGGAAACTTCTATGGACTACACTTATTCAGGTAAGGAAGATGCCAATACTCTTAAGCATTTACAGGCTGGTGAAACTTGTAAGGTGACGGGCTATGGCCAAAGCATGACACCTCGGCTCAAATCAGGTCAGTCAGTCATTGTAGAACCCGTGACAGATCAGACAGTTCTGAAGAAACGAGACATCGTCTTTGTCAAGGTCAACGGCCACATCTACCTCCACCTGATTTCAGCCATCAAGAACAACAGGCAATTTCAGATTTCCAACAACCACAAGCATGTCAATGGTTGGGTATCTCGGAGCTCTATCTATGGCAAGGTCGTGAAAATCTTGTAAGACAAGGCTGATTGCTCTTGTCTTTTTTCCTAGACATGCAAAAACCAACTACCTTAAACGGCAGTTGGTTTATTTTTTACATAAAATAAATTATGTGGACTTATTTTGGAAACTGTTTGAATACAATGCTAACCGCAATATCCTCACGGAAGAGTTGCTTGACCCGGCAACGCTCCGCAACGTAGGCTCGGACGTCTGTCTCGAGTTCAGGTGTCAAGTCCTCCTCCAGCTGGACAGTCAGGGTAAATCTCCCTTCCCGATAACTGCTGTCGGTAGCGATACGGATGTCTTTTCTGCTCTGCCATTTGGCAAAATAGCCTTGAACGCACATGGTGACGCAGGAAGCTAGGGCGATGTTGACCAAACTCATGGGGGTCTCGCCCTTGTCGGTCATGCCAAAGGTGGTGATGGGCTGACCATAGCCCTGGGAGGTTACCTCAAAAAGGCCCTGGCCTTCAACGCGGCTGTCGTACATCTACTCCTCCTCCTTTTTGTCGGTGCCCATGGCTTTTTTGAACTCGGTAATCATCTTGCCCAGGGAAGCCCCTAGCTCGGGCAGTTTTTGCGGGCCAAAAATGACCAGAGCAGCAATTAGAATGACCAGAACGCCAGGCGTTCCAATATCACGTAAAAATCCCATTTAAGGTTTTCCTTTCTTTTCAATCGTCCGACTGACCACAATCCCCACCTCATAAATCAAAATCAAGGGCAGAGACAGGACCAGGTCGCTCACCAGGTCGGCTGGGGTTAGCACAACAGCCAAACAAATCAGGCCGAAATAGGCATAGCGGCGGTGTTGTTGTAAATAGCTAGCGCTGACCAGCCCCAGTTTAGTTAGGAAGGCCACTACCACCGGAAACTCAAAGAGGATGGCCAGGGGCAGGCAAGTGTGGAGAACAAAGGCCAGGTAGTTTTGAGCTGTAATCTGGGTCAGAAAGAGCCCCTCACCCAGGGACATGAGCACCCCGAAAAGGGCTGGCACAATCAGGTAAAAACCAAAGGCCAGACCAGCCACAAAACAGGCAAAGACCGCTGGAATGTAGGTCAGAAGGGCCTTGGCCTCCTGTGGTTTGAGGGCTGGCTTGATATAGGCCCAAATCTGGTAGCAAGTAAAAGGTAAAATCAAGCTAAAACTAGCTAAACTGGCCAAACTCACGTAAATCCAGAGGATGTCATTTGGTCCCAGCACCAGCAATTTTTGCTCCAAGTTGCTGGTCAAGAACTGATAAAAAGCTGGCGAGAAATATAAACTGACCAGAAATGTCAATCCAAAGACCCCCAGAACTCCAATCAGTCGCCTGCGGAATTCCGCCAAGTGGTCCAGAACCCGTTCTTCCTTAGTGGACATGGCTTGACCTCCTCTGAATGACCCAGGCTAGACCAGCCAGAACCACAAAGCCTAGCTGAGGCAGGACAACCTCCCAAGAGGGGTAAATGCCCAGCCAATCCACACTGGGTAGCCACTTGATGTGGCTGCTGGTGATGATGTTAGTCAATTGCAGGGTATGTAGGCTGACGCCCAACATCTTGAAAGCTAGCAGGTAAATCAACCAACCCAAAACTTGGAAAATCCGATGAATGGGCAGTTTCTGAGTCGACTTGAGAAAGACGACCGTCAGCACCACTAAGACCAAAATAGCCAAACCGATTCCCAATAGAAAATCCGTCAGGCTGATGTTAGGCAAAATTCCTGCGTAGAAGAGAATGGTCTCTGCCCCCTCACGGAAGACCGCTAAGAAGGACAGGGCAAACATGGAGACAAAAGAGCCCGTTGATAAAACCAAGGCCATCTGCTTCTCCATGTAGGCCTGCCAGGCAACTGCCTGAGACTTGCTATGGAGCCAGATGCCAATACCCAACATCATGGCTACGGCAAAGAGGCCGACAAAGCCCTCCAAGATTTCCCGATTGGCACCCGAAGTCAGGGCTGGGAAGAGCAGGTGTAAGAGCACCGCAGCCAGGCCGCTGGCGACCAAACCGATCACGGCTCCGCCATAAACCCAGCTCAGCCCCTTCTTCTGCCCAGCTGCCTTGAGCATACTGACCAGACTGAGGACAATCAAGAGGGCCTCCACTCCCTCTCGGAGCAGAATCAACATGCTGTCCCAAATCGAGTAGGCCCCATTGGTGTCAATGCCCTTGAGCTGGTCAATCAAGGCTGCCAGCTTGTCCTGCTGGCCCTTGTCCTGTCCCCGAGCCATGATAATGGGTGACTGGCCCTCAACCTGGCTATACAAACTAGCCGATCGCGTACTAACCGCACTCTCAAAACTTGGCCAAGCACTGATAAAGTCCCGCATCAGCCCCTGGCCCTTAGCGGTCTGCCCGCTGACAAAAGCCTGGTGGACCGCCTCCAAGGTCTCTATCCCTTGGCTGAGGCTGGAAATGGCAGAGCTCTGAGACAGGTCTTCCCCAGCCACAAAGCTCTTGAGGGCTGTTTCGAGTTCATCCAGATTAGCCACCACCGCAACCTTATCCAGAGGTTCGACCTCCAGCGAGGCTCGCAGGAAGGACAGGCTGGTCTCTATCCGCCCATAATGGGCCATGGTTGGTCGAACCAAGGCCTCGTTGCGGGTCCAGACCGTGTTGAAGGTCAGAAAGGCCCGTTTGAGCTCCTCAACATCTGTCTCGGTCTCAATGGTCGCCCGCAGGCGGTCCAAAGCTGGAAATACCTTGTTGGTGAATTTGTCCAATTCAGCTGCCATGTCAACAGGGTTTTGCTCTTTTTCAAAGGCCAAGAGTTTTTTGGACAAACTAGCCAGTTCGTCTTTGGTAACTGCTTCATCAGCCAGAATGGCCGTCAACTCCTCAGAGACCGACTGACCTGCCTCAGACTGGCTGTTTTCCAGCTGGGCAAACTCAGCTGAAAAGGTCTTGATTTGCTCTAGAGCCTGGGCTGATTGGTCAGCTTGGAGGGCTGTTTTGGCATCCGAAATCTGGATGTAGAGGTCACTCAGGGATTGGGCTGATACAGCTGGCACCTGGATGAACAGCCAAAGGAGACTGATGACCGCCAGGCATTTATTCAAATAAGGCTTGACCAATATAGCCTCCTTTTGCGACCCCGCCGAAGCAGGCAAAGAGCCCCGACCCGATGTGGGTGATGTACTCGTTGAGCTTGTCGGTCGCCCCCATCATGGTCTGCATCTTGATGAACTGGTCAGGGTCCTTCTGGAAGGAAATGAAGAGCAGGCCCGACTCGAACTGGCCGGTCCGCTCGTTGATGCCATCCGAGTAGGAATAGGAACGGCGGTGCATGGTCTTGCCAGACTTCTTGGCCAGATGGACGTGGGAGCTAATGGGAATAACAGGTTCGCCCTTGTCGTCCTTGGCTTCGATGTCGACCTCATCAAACTCGTGGTGCTTACCAAGCGGAGCTCCGCTGACCTTGTGGCGGCCAAAGGTGTTCTCCTGCTCCTTGAGGCTGGTTCGGTCCCAGGTTTCCAGGTGCATGCGAATCTTGCGGACAACCATGAAGGTGCCATCAAAGAGCCAATCATTGCCCTCATACCAGATGGTGTCCTGCTGGTCTTTTGCGGTGGCTGGATTGGCGGTACCGTCCTTGAAGCCAAAGAGGTTGCGTGGGGTTTCCTTACCGTCACCAATAGCGGTAAAGCCAGACTGGCTCCACTTCATGGTCACGCTGCCTCGGCTCTTGCGAATGAGGTTTCGGATGGCATGGAAGGCCACCTGCTCGTCATCGGCACAGGCCTGAATCATGATGTCCCCCCCTGTGTAGCGGTCCTCCAGCTGCTCACCAGGAAAGGGTGGCAGGTCACGGAAGACTGCCATTTCTTTGTTAGACAGGCCCAATTTTTGCAGGAAGGACTTGCTGATGCCGTAGGTCAGGGTCAGGCGGTAGGGGTTAAGCCCCACGGTCTCTCCTGTATCCTTGGGTGGCAAATGCGGGTTGTCAGGCTCAGTCTCGACATTTTCACCAGCAATCAGCTTGGCGGAATAGGCCGTCCAGTCCTTGAACATTTGAATCACGGTAGCCTTGTCTGTCGTGGCCAAATCCAAGACAACCAGGTAAAGATTCTTCTGAACAGGGCTGATGATACCAGCCTGGTGACGGCCGTAGAAGTCAAACTGCTCCTGACCGACCACCTGCTTGCTTTTCTCAGCCACTTGTTTGGTCAAGAGGCCACCGACAACGGTTGAGCCGATAACCGCTCCTGCTCCTGCCAAGCTGGCTTTCTTAAGAAAGTCTCGCCTGCTCATCTTTTGCTCCAAGAACTCAGGCTTGTTCTGATCTGTCATGGCAACTCCTATTCTATAACAAGTCCCATCTGCGACAGGGGCTCACCCAATTTGGTCACCGCCTCAGCCAGCAGCTTGGTGTCGTCCTTGGTCAAATCGGTGTAGGACTTGTAGTTGACCTCATCGGTCATGTGACTATCTAAAAGGCTATTGACTTCAGCGAAACGTTTGGTCAATTCAGCCACCAAATCCTTGTCCTTTTCTTCCAAGAGCGGTTTGAAGAGTTCAAAAATGGTTTTTGCCCCCTCAATGTTGGCTCGGAAATCGTAGAGGTCGGTATGAGAGTAAATCTCCTCTTCCCCTGTAATCTTGCTGGTAGCCACTTCGTTGAGGAGGTCAACGGCACCTGTGGTCATCATGTCTGGGGTCACCTCAACCGTTGAAACCTTGGCACGGAGTTCCTTGATGTCCTTGACCAGCTGGTCAGCATAACTTTCTGTACCGACCGTGGTCTTGTCTTCCCAAAGGATCCACTCGATGCGGTGGAAGCCAGCCCAACCTTCCTCTGTCTGGTTCTCGTCAACGTAGTCCACCAGTCGGAAGTCAATCCGAACGTCCAGTTCACCGAAGCTCTCGGCAATTGGCTCGCTCCGCTCATAGGCCATGCGAATGATGGGGTACTGGGCTTTAGCTTCTTCTAGCTTGCCCTCTTTGAGCAGCTCTGCCCATTTTTCCGTATCAGCAAGGAGCTGATCCATCTGGCCCTCAACAAAGGCCCGATAGTCCTGGGTAATCTGGTCCAGCTGATTCTGGTTCTTGAGGACCGCCGTCTCCGCCGATGAGGCAGGTGTCGCTGTTGAGCTAGTCTGGGCACAGGCGGCCAGGCTCAGGGTTGCCACCGCCAAAAGGGAATAACGCAAAATCTTGTTCATTTTAACCTCTTTCTAATACTTATATTATACGAGATATGAAAGCTCCTTGTAAACCATTTCGCAAACATGAGAACGGTTATAAACAGCTACTTCTTTTGGGAAATGGCGGAGCTGTTTACGGAGACAAGGATAGAAAAACACCTCCATTTCTCGGAGGTGTTGATATGAATGGGTTACCATCCAAATTCTTCATAGAAAATCTGGCCGCGTGGCACGCCACGCTTGAGGCTTTCTTTGATAACAAAGTTGGCCATGACACCTGGACCACTAACCAAAACAAGAACCTTGGTCTTATTCTTAGGCAGATAGGCATCCATGCCGCTCGGGTCAAACAGACCAACAGTTCGATAGGCTTTGAAATGAGGCCGCTCAGCTTCCCATTGGGCAAATTTATCACCGTAGATAAGGGAGGCCTCAACAGTCGCACTATGGAAAACCGTGGTCGGAATGGTTGGATTACCATCGATGATAGACAACATTGGGGTTACCCCAATACCACCCGTCACCATGATAATGGACTCAGGTTGCAGGTCGTCAATAACCGTTTGGTACATGCCGTAACCACCCGTAACAAAGATTTCCGCAGGAGCAGAGACAGCTTGTAGGCCTCTTGTAAAGTCACCATCACCACGGATGGCCAAGACCAGCTCATTCTTGTCATCTGCCGGGTTGTTGACCGCTGAGAAAGGATGTGGTTCAGCTAATCCCTTAACATTTGGGAAAGAGATGAAAACAAAGTCACCAGGACGGATAGACTTGGCCTGACGTTTGCTGGAGAGGGCGATCCTCAACTCGTAAATGTTAGGAGCAATTTCCTTGTTACTAATCAATGTTGAGGTGTAACCCTTAGCTGTCGGCTTGAGTTTGCTGTAGAGATAGGCTCCGAAAACAAAAATACTAATCAGGTAAACAAGAGCCAAGAAAGGCTTATTGGCACGGATGTAGTCAATCAACTGGATATGGACAAAAATCAAGAGCGTTGCAACCACATTGAGACGGTGCAACCAAACCGATACCTCGTGCTTAAAGACTGTTTCCAACTGGCGTTTGAGTTTACCTAGAGCGGGCACACGACTGGTCAACCAGCCTGCCATGAAAACAGTAGAGTAAAGCCCCAAACTCAGAAAAATCATAAAGGCAATGTTGCCAGTTTGTTGAACCAGTCCGAAGGACGGGTTCATATTTTTATGGAAAAAGGAAAAGACAATCGCCACCAAACTCAGGATACCATGCAGCATGTAGGCCGCAGGCAGGCCGATGTAGCGGTCAATCCAGCGAGGGCGTGTACCAATGTAGATGGCCAAGAGCATCCAAACGTAGGCGATAATCCCGTAGGAAACCCCTAACTTCTGGCTGCCAAATCCAGGCTGAATGCCATTGATGTAGGTATATAGAAAGGGCAGGGGCAGGAGAAATACCGCCACCAGCCAAGCAACAATCACACTAAATTTATGGGTTTTTAACATGATAACCTCCAATAGGATTAGGCTTGTTCTGTCAGAATCAGGTCTTCTGTCGCCACTTCTTGAGCAGGTTGCGAAAGCTTGCTCTTGGCGTAGGCCACAAAAATCGGCAGGCTAAAAACCAAGAAAGTGGCCAGGAAAATCAGGTTACTACGCAGAGACGGCAAAACAAGAGTGTGGACAAAGACCAAACCAGTTGAAACCGCCAGCAGACCTTGAACAAAGTTAACTAAACTTCGATTAAAACCAGCCGACATAGTGAGTTTAGACAGACTAGGCAAATACTTGCTCAGACCAGAGCCAGAAAAGACCGCCCAGTAAAGACCAGCACTGATCAAGACCATCAGAGCCACTTGACCTGTCAGCTCGACCAAGCCAAAGGCCGGGCTCAATTCCTTGTGAAAACCAGTAAAAAGCAGAGAAACCCCACTCAGGATATGGCTCATGCGACTGGCAAAAGGTAAGCCGACCAAGGTTTTGACCCATTTTGGCTTAGTGCTGAGATAAAGTGCCAGCATGAGCCAAACATAGGCCACAATCCCATACACGACACCCAATTTTGAACCAGATTGAACACCTGTTAAACCGATTAGGTAAGTCGCCACCAAAGGCAGGGGCAAAAGAACCGCCCCTACTAGCCAGACAAGCAGCCGACTAAGTTGTGTTGTCTTAAACATTTTGAAATCCTCCATGTTGAAAATAAATCGTCCCAGTCGCCGTCTGGTAGAGGCCACTGAGCTTGTGTTGGGCGATTTGAGCCCGAGCGTCTTCTTCTGGCAGAGCCAATAGGGCTGTCGCCCAAAGGTCAGCCTCAGTCAGAGACAGAGCAACCACAGTCACCTGAGTAAGGTCAGAGCTTGCGCCTACAATGTGATTGCCCTTCTTGCTGTAACCAGAGGTGGCCACGGCCCCATCTTTCAAAGATAGGCGGGTCACCAGTTCCTGAGGATTAGTAGCCCCTTCAACCCCAACCTGCCAGATAAAGTCACTAACTGGTGACGTCGCCAGTTGCATATCCCCAGCACCATTGAGACAAACTGCCTCCACATAGCCATAAGCTAATACAGGCTTGAGGTGGCGGTTAAAGACCCTCTCGATAGCCCAACCCTTGACCAGACCAGTTGGGTTATAGGACCCGTCAAAATAAGGGTCAAAACCACCAGCTGTCTCCTCCTGGGCAGCCAGACTACGAACGTAAACTTCTTGGAAATCCCTGTCCAACATGACCGCCTTTTCGCCTGCCCGATACCGGGAAACCAGAGAATCAGGCCGAAAGGCTGAAAACTTGTCTTCGATGGCCTTGAGGTCTGCTAGGACAGCTCCTGCCAGTTTCTGCAACAAAGCCTGGCCTGCAACCTCATCGGTCACAGCCAGGCTGAGGGTGAAGGGCATGGTCATGGCCACCACCGTTTGATAGATAACTTTAACCATTAACCTTTAGCTTGGT
The DNA here is from genome assembly GCF_057748235.1 of Streptococcus sp. ZY171113. Taxonomy (NCBI): domain Bacteria; kingdom Bacillati; phylum Bacillota; class Bacilli; order Lactobacillales; family Streptococcaceae; genus Streptococcus; species Streptococcus sp. ZY171113. The sequence continues at coordinate 1,062,597 of NZ_CM173243.1, read as the reverse complement.
TAAGGGCATCTTGAAGAGAGCCTGTAAAGCCTTTGAAGGCCTCGCTGGCACCAGAAATCTGGCTGACCTCAGCTGACTGTTTTTCCAAAGCCTCTGCCGTGTAGATTGGCAGGTTGGTGCCGTTGATTTGCTGAGACATCTCGTTACCGTCTGGGAAGAGGATAACTTGAATATCGGCCATCTTACCTTCAGCAATGGTCACCTGTACTTGATAATCACCACGGTTAGTAGAGGTCACGACACCAGTATAAGTACCATCAGTGTATTGACCTGCTTCGGCTACTACTTCTGACGAGCTAGTGGCAGTTTCGCTGCTTGAAGCCACTGCCTCTGATGAACTAATCGCTTGACTAGGTGCTGAAGAGGCTGGTGCCGCTGTTTCAGTCGCCTTATCCGACTTGAAGAAGAGGAGGTAGCCGTTAATCACGGCAGCAAGGAGGGCCAAAACCCCAACAACGATTGAAATAATTTTTTTCATAACTGAAAAACCTTTCTAAAATAATACCCCTACATCGTATCAAATACCCTTCTTTCCTGTCAATAAATACAAACCAAATAACACTAACTAGTAATCATTATAGATAAAAAGGCTTTCCTATGCAAGGAAGGCTTAAAAAAAGCTGAAGTTAAGCTTCTATTTCTTTACAATCTGATGTCAACTGTCTAACAAAACTTGTCCCATTAACAGAAACCTTAGGTGCATAGCCCCGTGACCTTTGCCTCATTTTTTGGTACAATAGAAACATGAAAACCATTCTAAAACATTTCAAGCCTTACGACTACCTCTTGATTGGTCTGACCCTGCTCATCAGCCTGTCGCCCTGGTTTTATACCGTCTGGCGGGCCCAGCAACCCCAGCCAGCCAGTCTGGTTGCTGTGGTTAAAATCAAAGGGGAGGTCATTGACCAGTTCGAACTGACTACTGACGGCTCCAAGCAGACCATCACCTACCACCCCAATCCTGGTCAGTACAACATTGTGGAAATCGACGGTTCCCGTATCCGGGTCAAGGAAGATAACAGTCCTGACCAAATTGCCGTCCGTACCGGCTGGATTAGCCAGGCTGGCCAAGTCCTGGTCTGTCTGCCCCACCAATTCCTGATCGAAATCCAAGGCCAAGCCAGTCAAGAAGAACTGATTTTACCAATATAAAAAGCCCCAAGCAGGGCTTTTTTGTCTAAAAATCTACTTCCGAAATGTTCACCGAAAGGCACTAGTCCTGTTGCCCTGGTCATTGCGACACGTGGTCTTCAGCGTCTCATTTTTTCAAAATAGTAGAGTTGCAGCAGGGAAAAACCAACGGTGACAAGAAACGACCAGCCGCTCATTTTTAGGCATTCGCCCACAGCCAAATCAATCATCAGGCTATCTAGGTTGTTCAAGACTAGGGTGATTTTGGAAAAAGCAAAGACATTTGCCAGCTCAGGAATGTGGCTTTGAGCCGATACAAAAAATCCAATCAGACCTAGCCCCATGGCACAGGCAACAGGTAAGGCAAAGGATTTGACCCGCAAGGAGAGGTAGGACTGGATAGCGATGAGGGGCAGGATAAAGAGAGTCCCCGCCAGCGTATAGGCACACAAGACCCAGGGGAAGTCCATCTCAAAGTGCAAGAATGCTCCTACCAGACCATAGAGCAGCAACAAAAACAACTGTGCCACCATCACCAGACCAAAGACCAGACCAGTCTTGGTCATTACCATCGCCAGCGGCGAGTAGCGAGAGACCAGCATGAGTTTGAGGGCATTTTTCTTGTGTTCATTATGCCAGACAAAGGCCACCAAGAGGCCGACCAAGGTTGGAAAAAAGAGCATGCTGTAGAACAAGTACACTTGGGTAAAGAGGCTGAGCCACTCCCGTTGCAAGACCTCACGATTGCCCAGATAATTGCCCGTACCAAAGAGAATGGCCAAGACAGGCAAGACCAAGAGGGGCAGCCAGAGCCTGGACCTGCGAATTTTCAGGATTTCCATCTTCAAAAATAGCATCTTAGTTCCTCGCTTTCTGACCTTGATTGATAAGATGTAGGAAAATCGCTAGGAAAAGCCCTAGTCCCAACGCCAGCCAGTTCACCTCACGGATTTGGAAGGTAAAACTATCACCCATTTTTTCGGGAAGCAAGCTCATGAGGTAGCCGTACCAAGCATAAGGGATGGCCCACATGAGCGGGAAGGGCAGAAAGACCAGAATCACACTCACCAAGGACCCCAAAAGGGCCACGGCTAGGGAAATCAGTTGATTGGCCACCCTCAGAGACAGGTAAAAATGCAGCTCCACAATGGCCAGCGACACAACTAGAAAACTGCCTCCATACCAAGCCAGGCGCCCCCAGTCCAAGGCTTGCCCCAGACCAGACAGGCAGACCATTCCAAGCACTATCCCCCATGTCACCAGCTGTGCTAGTAGGTAACGCCCAAAAACATAGATGATTTTCCGACAAAAAATAGCTGGAAAAGACACGCCTGTCGCCTGCAAGACCTTCCACATCTGGTGGCGATTTTCCAGCTGCACACTGATACTGACTAGACTAGCCAGAAAAATCGGCAACAGAATCACACTAAAGACTGCCAAACCATCAAAGACACGCAAGACACGGACACTATCGCTAACGGATAGACCGCCCTTTTGAAAGAGCTGAACACCTGCAATTAGAACCTGCAAACCGATAAAAACTGCCAGCAAAATCCCCAGGCCCTGCCTGCGGTACTTCCGCCGCTCAATCTGATACAATTTCATACCCACCTCCTACAACTGTGTGCTTTCTGTAAAGGCAATAAAGAGCTCTTCCAGCGACTTGCTGCGATCGCTGATGCGGTACAAAGAAACACCTTGACTGCCCAGCACCTGTACCCAACTCCCCACCTCTTCATCTGCCGCATAGGGCAAGAGCAGACCATCTGCCGTCCGTTCAGACGGATAAGCGGACAAGACGGTCTGTGCCAAGGCATCGTCGGATGTCCGTAGCAAGATTTGGCTAGCGTGACGGTGCTTGAACTGCTCCACCGTTCCCTGGTAGAGCACCTTGCCCTTGCCAATAATCCCAATCTGGGTCACCATTTTTTCAATCTCATCCAAGGCATGAGAGGAAATCATGACCGTGGTCTGAAACCGCTCTGGCAAACTCCGAATCAAGCGGCGAATCTCTTCCCGTGCCTGCGGATCCAGTCCATTGGTCGGCTCATCCAAGATGACCACATCAGGCCGACCCATAATGGCCATGGCAATGCCCAACCGCTGCTTCATCCCCAACGAATAGTGCTTGACTAGCTTTTTCTGATGGTCGCTCAGGCGGACAATGGCTAGTGCTTCTGCCACATCTTGATCGGACAAGCCCTTGAGGGTCTGAACAATCTGCAAGTTCTCAAGTCCTGTCAAGTTATCATAGTAAGCAGGTTCCTCAATCAAGGAACCAATCTGGCCAACAATAGCCGTCCGATTTTTCTCATTCATCGCAGTGCCATTGATGCAAATCTCCCCCTTGCTTGGAGTCGAAAGCCCACAAACCATCTTCATAATAGTCGATTTTCCCGCTCCATTGGGGCCAATCAAGCCGTAAATCTCCCCTTTTTCAATCTGCAATTTGTCCAAGTCAACAGCCACCTGCTGGCCAAAGCATTTGGTCACGCCTTTGAGTTCAATCATTGCTGTCATCTGAGCACCTCCATCTTCTTAATACCCCCAGTATAGCGCTACCACCTTACCTCTCCATGATGCCTTCCTTACTTTTGCCTTAATTTTTGGAAAATAGCTGCCGCAGACTTGCTGGCTGTGCTATACTTATCTTGAAAGGAGCGCCAGATGAACTTAAAAGACAAAAACCTTCTCATCGTAGAAGACACCCCAGAGATTTTAGAGATGATTGTGGATAGCCTGACCATCGCTGGATTTTCCAAGCTCTTGACAGCGACTGGTCAATCTCAAGCCCTGGACTTGCTAGATACGGAAAAAGTAGACTTGGCTGTGCTGGACATCATGCTACCAGACGGATCCGGCTTTGATATCCTCCGCCATATCCGTGCGACTTCTCAGCTTCCTGTACTCTTTTTGTCAGCTATTTCCGACATTGAAAAACAATACCAAGGCTTTGAGCTGGGAGCAGATGACTACCTGGTCAAACCCTTCCGCCCCAAGGAATTGGAACTGCGTCTCCTCTCCATCTTACGGCGAACCTACCCCGAAACGCCCCAGACCCTTCAGCTCTCTGCCAGCCAGATTGACTTTGAGCGAGCTCTGGTGCTTAAAACTGGCCAGGAAATCCCCTTGACTGCCAAGGAATATAGCCTCCTCAAACTCCTAGCTGACCATGCCAATAAAATCCTGACATTCGAGCAAATTCTGACACAAGTCTGGGGTGTCAATTACCAAGGCTATGAAAATACTCTCATGGCTCACATCCGCAAAATCCGCCAGAAAATCGAAGCCACTCCTTCTAGCCCTCGTCACCTCCTGACCGTTAAGGGGCTCGGTTACCAACTGAAAGTAAACTGATATGACAACCCTTCACTATTTTTCCAAAACCCTACTACGCTATTTTGTGACCGTTTTAGGGCTGGGATTGCTGGCTTTGAGCCTCTTTATTGGTGGTTTTTTCTACCTTTTTCAGGATAATCTCACCAGCAATAGCTATCCTTCCCAACTCTATGACCGCCTGATTGTCGATGATGCAGTCATTCTTGACAAGGACATAAAAAAAGAGCTAGACGAAAAAGACATCTGGCTCATGGTCTTAAATGAAAATGGAAACATTAGCCAAAACTACCGCCTGCCTGAGCAACTAAACAAAACCTATTCACGAGCTGACATTGCCAGTTTTAGTCGTTGGTACTTGGAGGACTATCCTGTCTTTACCTACCTACTGGACGACCAGATTGTCGTCTTGGGCTATTCCAAAGATAGTTACACACGCATTGGCGGTACAATCCTCATTAGTGCTTTCGATAAACTCTTCTACCTCTTACTAGGGATTGTCGTGGTGCTGCTGGTGACCTACTTTATCATCTATTGGAAAAGCCGCCTCAAGCTGCTCCGAGAAATCTCCCCCATCACCCAAGCCCTGCACAATTTGTCTCAGGACCAGCCTGTTCTTTTGGATGAACGAGGCAACCTCTCTGAAATCAAGACCGCCATCAACCAAACCTCCCAGCTCCTCCAGGCAACCAAGGACATGCAAAGTCATTGGATAAGAGGGGTGACCCATGACTTGCGAACGCCTCTGACCCTAGCCTTGGGCTACGCCGACCAGCTGGAGCAGGGATACGGCATAAGTAAACACACCCAGCAACTGACCCAGTCCATCCACCGCATGGAGACCATCATTGACAACCTCAACCTGGTCTATCGCCTACAAAGTCAAGAAATCCAAACTGAGTTTCAAACAATCGATGTGACCGCCTTGGTGCGGCAAACGCTAGCCGACTTTCTCAACCACCACGAAGGAACCCAGCTAGCGATTGACCTGCCTGCTCAGAGCATTCTCGTCCTTGCCCACCCAGTCCTCCTGTCTCGAGCCATTGACAACTGCCTGCTCAACAGCATCACCCACAATCGCCCTGATGTCCCAATCACCGTTAGGCTAAGCAAAGAAAGAGACCAAGCCGTCCTGACCCTAGCTGACAGAGGCAGCATTTCCCCAGAAATGGTTGCTACACTAGCTACCAAGACCAGTAATTACAGCGCACACGGCATGGGAGTCGTAATCACCAAGCAAATCATTGCCCTTCACAAAGGAAGAACAGACTTTAGACCTGACCAGCCAGGCCTGACGATTACCATCTCCCTCCCCCTTCTCTTAGCCAGTTAGCCAAATCACTAGGGTCAAGATTAAGGGAGAAAGTTGGACTAGGAGCTGACAGTCTCAATAATTCCTCACCGACAGCCCAGACGAACTGATCTTACCGCGATAGCAAAAAAGCCCCAAGCAGGGCTTTTTCTTTACCTAAGGAAACCAGCGACCAGCAGGACCAGGACATAAAGCCCGCTCCAGAGCACAAAACTCTTAATGCTCTCGATAAAGGTCTCCCGCTTGACCTGCTTGCTGCTAAATCGCTTGACACTTTTCAGGTGGAGGGGAATGGCCGAGCAGATGACCAGGCTCCACCAGGGCAGCAGGCCCAGTAGGACAGCCAGACCCAAACTCACCCAGGGCAGGGCTGATAAGGCTTGATAGAGTTTGACCGACCAGGCTGGGGTCAGGTAGTGAACCAGGGTGTAACGGGCATTTCGCAAATCCTGCTCGTAGTCGCAGATGTTGTTGGCCAGCATGATGTTAGCGATCAGAGCCACCAGAGGCAGGCTGATTAAGGCTAGCTCAGCCAGTGGCCAGACATGGACTTCCATACTCAGGTAACCCTCCACCCAGCCGCTCTTGACAAAGTAGGTCGGAAACTGGATGTAGTTGGCCAGAAAGAAAATGCCAAAGCCCATGGTCACCCCAGAAAAGACCTCGCCCAGAGGCAGGCGGGACAGGGGCATGGGACCAAAGGTGTAGAAAATCCCAATCAAGAAACAAACCATACCCATGGGCAAAAGCAACCAGTCCGTCCGCCAGACCAAGACCAGAGACAGGGCTGTCGCCAACCCCAAGAGGGCAAAGATGATTCTCACCATTTGCCCGTAGTCCAGCTGGTGGCGGCCGATGACATTGTCCTCAGCCTTATAGGCCGCATCCAGAGCCTTCTTGTAGTCCATGGTATTGTTGATGGCTGTGGTGGTCAGGTCAAAGGCCAGAACGGCTAAACTGAACAAAACCGTGTTGACCACATCCAGCTGGCCATACCAGTAACGGTACCAGAGAAGACCAGCCACCAGCGGAAAGACGCTGGCCACCTTGGTCTTGAGTTCCACAAATTCTAAAAAAATCGGTAGGGTCAATTTGGTCTTAGTTGGCAAGGTGATACTCCTCGTTGCTTAATTCAAAACGGTCTTTGAGCCCATCGCTGACATGAACCCCGCGGTCCTTGTCAATAAAGACCGCTTCGACCCCTTCTAGTTGGTTGATGTAGGCCAGTCCTTCTTCCAGCCCCATGACAAAGAGGCTGGTGGACAGGGCGTCGGCCTGGGTGGAGGACTTGGTAAAGACGGTGACGCCAGAGATGCTGTTGTCAATCGGATAGCCCGTCTCAGGGTTGAGGATGTGGTGGTAACGGACACCATCCACTTCCAGGTAGCGTTCGTAAATACCAGAGGTCACAATGGAGCTGTCTTTCTGAGGAACACTTCCCACCGTTGCCCCACGGATTTCGTCAGGGTCCTGGACCCCGACCTTCCAGCCGTCTGCATTGTTAGGCGAGCTGCCCATAACCACCACGTTACCACCCAGGTTGATGACAGCTGTCGTGATGCCCTTCTCGGCAAAGAGTTTCTTAATCTGGTCAGCGATAAAGCCCTTGGAAATGGCTCCCATCTCCAGCACCATGCCAGCTGGCACCTTGACCGTCTGTTTGGCCTTGTCCAGCTCAATCTTCTGATAGTCGATATGGGTCAGAGCCTCAGCGATTTCTTCATCAGACGGTTTGCGAGCCTCTGGTGAGCCGATTCGCCAGAGCTGACTGACAGCCCCAATAGAGACATCAAATCTTCCTTGGCTAATCTCAGAGGCCTCAAGCGCTGCCTCAAGAAGGCTGAAGGTTCTCGGGTCAACCTTGACCGCCTCTTTTCCAGCGGCCTGGTTAATCTTATAGATGTCCGAGGTCTCCAGATTGGTCGAAAGCAGGTTTTCCAGCTCTGCTATTTCCGCCAAAGCCTCCTCCATGACCGCCTCCTGGCCATCGTGGTAAATGCTGAGGGTAACGACGGTGTGAATCAGGGACTCGGTCCGTGTCAGAGGTGTTTTGCTGACCGCCAGCCCCTGGTCCGTCTTGGGCTGACAACCCACCAGAACCAGGAGGGCCAGGGCCAGCACTAAAAGCAATCGTTTCATGATAACCTTTCTATCTGTATGCGAAAAGCCCCCAAATGAGGGCTTAACAAGTAGCTTATTTCAAGACGATTGTCTCAGTTTTGCCTTCTTTAGCAGCTTTGATCAGTTCCATCATAGATGCTTTGAAAGCCTCAGACGTGTGAGTTGCACCTGAAACCACTTCGATGTTATCAAAGCCTGGTTTAGCAACAACACCAGCGTTGAGTTTCTCGATGGCTTCTGCGTGAGAAACACCTGCTTTTTCCTTCATTGAAGTGTTGTAAGCCTCGTCTTCACCTTTGAGTTTGCCTTCAGCGTTAACGTAGTCAAACTTAGACTCAACAACCATGCCATCTTTAACAACGATGGTGTGGCTGATTTTCCAACCACGCTCATCGTACTCCGCACCTTCAGCCATGTAAGTGCCGTCTACCAACTTAGTAGCTGTTGCACCTGAAGTTGCTTCTGAAGAGCTTGAAGCGGCAACAGATGAGCTAGCTGCTGGAGCAGCTTCTTCTTTTTTAGCACCACAAGCAACCAGCGTCAAGCTAGTAGCCAAAACAAGGGCACTGTTCAAAAACCATTTTTTAGACATAGGAATTTCCTTTTCTTTTTTTGATACTTTGTTAGTCTACCATATGATGATAGGGCTGTCAAATGTTTTTTATCAAATGCTCCAGAACAACTTGAGATAAGCCCAACCGCTCAAAGGCCTGCTTGGCCTTGGCCAGATAAGCCTGTTTGAGCTGCCTGGTCTTGGCTAGGGCCTGGGACTGTTCAAGCTGTTCTAACAAATCTGTCAACTCTACCTCTGACCAAGCCTGACCCTGCCGCTGAGCCAACCACTCTGCCAGGGCTGGCTGGTCGTTCAAGGCAAAGAGCAGGGGAGCTGTGTAAATGCCGTTTTGCACATCCTGGAACTGGGGCTTACCAGACTGGCTCAGGGCCTGCTCGTAGTCCAAAAGGTCGTCTGCTAACTGGAAGGCCATGCCCAAGGCCCGCCCCGCCTGAAAGGCTAGGTGATGGTCTCTTGGGGAGCTGGTCGCTTCCAGAACCCCTGCTTGACAGGCTAGGGCAAATAGCAGAGCAGTTTTACCTTGGATTTGCTTGAGGTAGTCTTTGAGGGTCATTTGCAGATTGTGGTGATTGAGGAGCTGGCGGATTTCACCAGCCAAGACCCCCTCGATAGCCTGGGTTTTCAGACCAGATGGGGCCTGCTCAATCCCCAGAGCCTGACTACCTCGGGCTGCCAGTTGACCTGCCCGTGCCAACAGGTAATCCCCTATGTAGATGGCTAGGCGGTTAGAGGTCACCTGATGCAGGGCTGGCAGGCCCCTCCTCTGATCAGCCCCGTCAATGACATCATCGTGAAAAAGGGTCGCCAGATGAAAATACTCCAGGGCTGCCGCCAGATAATAGTGACCAGTGGAACATTTGCCTTGCCGCTCCTGAGCCAGCAAGAGGCAGAGACCAGATCGCAGGTACTTACCTGGAGCCTGAATGGCTAAGGCGACCTGGTCAGCCATCGGTTTGGGCAAACCTTTTAGCTCATCAAGCATCAGTTGCTTAACCTCTGCCAGGCCAGCCTGAACCTGGGGAAAGCTATCCCAAATCGGATGTACCATAACCTCTCCTTTCTTATTCTTGTCGCATAAAGAGGTCGGGACAACTGTCCTAACCTCTTTATGCTTTTCTTTTTGTTCTTATCTGAGAAAAACCAGAACCTCAGCTCTGCTATTTCCCAAAAATAAATCCGTTAGTTCTTCTGGCCGTAGAGGTGCCGTTCCTTACCATAGAGGATACGGTCCAGGTGTTTGCCCAACCACGGCATCACCCAGTAATCAAGACCGAGGGCTTGACCAGCCCCACCCATCAAGGCAACAGCAACTGGAATGAACCAGATGTTGACCCAGAAGAACATGCCAGACAAACTGAACATGACCACCATCCCAGCTGTCATGGCTGAAATCAACCAGACGAAGAGACCAGCAATCAGGGCCAAGCCGATGGCAATCTCAACAAAGACCATGACCTTCTGCATGAGCAGGGCCACTTCCTGGTTAGGCATCAGGAACTCCATGACCGTCGCAAACCAGTCTGGCATCTTTTCAAAGACAGTCATCGGGGCTTCACCGTAGGTGTAGCTCAAACTAAAGACAGGTTCTGCTACTTCCGCAGCGGTTGCTGCCATAGAGGCGCCACTAGTCGCTTCAGCAGCCTGAGAGGCACCAGAGACGGTTTCCTGCAACCAAGGGAAAGGAAAGACCACCTTATCCCCCAACCAAGAGTTGGTACCAAAGAGGCCAAAAGCCTTTTTAATCCCCTCATAGAGCCAAACGCTACCGTAGAAGACCCGCAGAGGCACCAACCAGAGGCGGTTGCCCTTGCTGGACAGGTGACCACCAAAGACGTTACGGCGGTTTTCAACATCGAAGAACTCGTGGCGAACATAGGTCACCATGTTGTAGAGGGAGCTGATGCTGAAGAAGTAAATCAGGTTAACCAGGTGTTTAACCAAGGTCGCCATGAAACCTGACAGGTGGTACTTGTCGTTGAGGTAGGCCACGGCATATTTGGCACCGATAGAGACCATAAAGCCGTCATACTTGCCTTTGAACTCATGCTTTTCCCCACCGGTAATGGCTGCCGCGATGTTGGCAGCGGCAGTGTGGCCAGTTTGTTCAGCGGCCTGAACGATTTGCGGCACAGGACGGCCTTCTTGACTGGCATCTTCAAAGTAAACCAGGTCACCAGCGATGTAAACATCGTCTTGGTCCAGAGCTTCCATATACTGGTTGGCCATAAGGCGACCAGCACGGCCTTTGCCAATTCCAAAGTCAGCTGTGTCAGAGTTGGCCTGAACCCCAGCTGTCCAGATAGAGGTGTAGGTCGGGATGGAACGGCCAGAAGCCAGATTGAGCTGGTCCTTGTCAACAGAGGTTACCCCGTCTGCTAAAATCAATTCAACCCCTTTTTTGGTCAGATACTTGGTGGCTTTCTCACGCTCCACCTCAGTCACCATGGCCAAGATGTTTGGTGTGGCTTCAACTAATTTGAGGGAGAATTCTTTCTCGTCCAAACGGAATTGCTTGGCCAAGATTGGCACCCAGTCAATCAGCTCACCAATCATCTCGATACCTGTGAAACCACCACCGATAACGGTAAAGGTCAAGAGGGCACGACGTTTGGCCTCATCGTGTTCACGACTAGCCTGGTAACAAGCATCGATGATTTGGGCATGCAAGGCTTCTGCTGCTTCGATGGACCAGAGGGTAAAACCATTTTCCTTCACACCAGGCGTGCCAAAGTCATTGGCCTCACCACCCATTGCCAGAAGCAGGTAGTCATAGGCAAAGGTGCCGTGTTCAGCAAGAACTTCCTTTTTCTCGTAGTCCACCTTGGTCACCTTGTCGGTCACCAGATTAACGTTAGGGTATTTCTTGAAAATCCGTTGCAGGTCATGCTTAACGGCCTCAGGCTCCACCCGACCAGCAGCCACCTCATGAAGCTCGGTCATGTAGGTCATGAAAGGGTTCTTGTCAATCAAGGTAATGGAAATCTCTTGATTTTTCTTAAAAGTCTTTGCCAAGTGACGGGCAGCTGACACTCCAGCATAACCAGCACCGACAATCACAATGCGTTTCATTGGAAAAATCCTCTCTAACTATTGATAAAGACCATTATAGCATATTTTCTCAAAAGGACAAGAAAGACGACCTCCCTGACCTAACCAGTAAGCTTCATAGTCCAGCTCAGTAAGGAGACTTGCCTATTTTCCCAAAAACAGGTAAGATAGAAGAAACACCTCTAGAAAGGCCATCATGTCAAAACCCATCAGCAAAACCCTCTTTATCACCATGTTGGCCGCCCAGGCTGTCATCATCGGTCTCTTTGAACGTCTGATTCCTGCTCCATTCGCTTTTGCTCCAGGAGCCAAGCTAGGACTAGGTAACCTGGTCACTCTCATCGCCCTATTCAGCCTGCCACCTCGTGATAGCTTCAAGGTCATCCTGCTCCGCTTAGGGGTGACCACCCTCCTGGCTGGCGGTTTTTCCAGCTTTCTCTACGCCTTTTCTGGCACCATAATCAGCTATCTGGGCATGCTGACTGCTAAAAAGCTGGGGCCCAAGCGGGTCAGCCTGATTGGCATTTCCACCCTGGGGGGGATGCTCCATAACCTGGGCCAGCTTTTGGTCTTCTCAGCTATCGCCCGCTCCCTAGCCCCCCTCAACTACCTGCCTATTTTGGCCTTTAGTGGGATTTTATCTGGCTTCCTTGTCGGCCTGGCTGGCCACTTTCTCCTCGAAAAAATCACTCCCCTCAGGCGGTTTGACCCCGGCCTGGGTAAAGAATGGCTGAGCCATGCTTCGAAACCAACTGTCTAGTCCTGTCCAGCTCTTATGAGGGATGGGCTTTTTCTTCGTCCTTGCCCTCTTTTTCTGTTATTTTTCCCTACCCTATTTACCAAAATTATGGTAAAATGGGAATGTTTACAAGGTTTTATATAGAAAGGACCATCATGACCACTACTTCTTCCCCACAAGACGTGCAAAAAATCATCGTCCTCGACTACGGTAGCCAGTACAATCAGCTGATTACCCGCCGTATCCGTGAGTTCGGTGTCTTCTCTGAGCTCCTCAGTCACAAGATTTCTGCTGACGAGGTGCGTGCCATCAACCCGATTGGTATCGTCCTGTCTGGCGGTCCAAACTCCGTGTACGAGAAGGACAGCTTTTCCATCGACCCAGAGATTTTCGAACTGGGCATTCCCATTTTGGGCATCTGCTATGGTATGCAGCTCCTGACCCAAACCCTGGGTGGTAAGGTTGTCCCTGCTGACGAGGCTGGTCACCGTGAGTACGGCCAGTCCCCATTGACCCATGATAAGACCTCTGCCCTCTTTGGCGAAACCCCTGAAGAGCAGCTGGTACTCATGAGCCACGGTGACGCCGTGACTGAGATTCCTCAAGGTTTCGTTCGTACCGCTGTTTCTGCCGACTGCCCATTTGCGGCCATCGAGCGGGCTGACAAACGCATCTACGGCATCCAGTTCCACCCTGAGGTTCGCCACTCTGTTTACGGTAACGACCTTCTCAAAAACTTTGCGGTAAACATCTGTGGCGCTCGCCAGGACTGGTCCATGGACAACTTCATCGACATGGCCATCGAGAAAATCCGTGCCACCGTGGGCGACAAGAAGGTCCTCCTCGGTCTGTCTGGCGGGGTTGACTCCTCTGTGGTTGGCGTCCTGCTCCAGCGGGCCATCGGCGACCAGTTGACCTGTATTTTTGTGGACCATGGATTGCTCAGAAAAGGCGAAGCTGACCAGGTCATGGAAATGCTGGGTGGCAAGTTCGGCCTCAACATCATCAAGGCTGACGCTGCCAAACGTTTCTTGGACAAACTGGCTGGCGTGTCAGACCCAGAACAAAAACGCAAGATTATCGGTAACGAATTTGTCTACGTCTTCGATGACGAGGCCAGCAAGCTCAAGGATGTTAAATTCCTGGCTCAAGGCACCCTCTACACCGACATCATCGAATCAGGAACTGAAACAGCTCAGACCATCAAGAGCCACCACAACGTGGGCGGCCTGCCTGAGGACATGCAGTTTGAATTGATTGAACCCCTCAACACCCTCTTCAAGGACGAGGTGCGAGCTCTTGGTACTGCCCTTGGCATGCCAGACGAAATTGTTTGGCGTCAGCCATTCCCAGGCCCAGGCCTGGCCATCCGTGTCATGGGTGAAATCACCGAAGAAAAACTCCAAACGGTGCGTGAATCAGACGCCATCCTCCGTGAAGAAATCGCCAAGGCTGGCCTTGACCGTGACATCTGGCAATACTTCACCGTTAACACCGGTGTCCGCTCCGTCGGCGTTATGGGTGACGGCCGTACCTACGACTACACCATCGCCATCCGTGCCATCACTTCCATTGACGGCATGACCGCCGACTTCGCCAAGATTCCGTGGGAAGTCCTCCAAAAAATCTCTGTCCGCATCGTCAACGAAGTGGACCACGTCAACCGCATCGTCTACGACATCACCAGCAAACCACCAGCAACTGTTGAGTGGGAATAACTAATGACAAACCCTCCCTCGCCGAGACCAAGGCGAGGGAGGGTTGTTTTGTATAGACGTTAAAGCTTCTGCTAAGGCTAGTTATTATCAGGCAACTGTCGATCTCTTTTGCGTTTCAAAGGCGAAGCGGTCTTTAATCAAAGCGTTAATCTGCACCGTCGACTGTGTAAATCTTAACTGTTTTCTAATCTCATCAAAAGAGTAAGTTTCCAACAGATTGATAAAAGCTGAATTGACAAAAGAGGTGCTGACATAAGGGACAGCTTCAAAAGAGACTGTTACTGTTTGACCTTGCTGGAAGGCATGCTGAATTTGTTCAAACAAAGCAGTTCCTGACTGATTGTCAGAAGCATTAGCCACCAAATCTTTTACTACCAATACTACCATTCAAACTCCTCCTCTTCCTCCGTATCATACAAACTTTCATTGGACGCATCAATTTTTAATTCAAAAAAAGTTCCCGGGTAAGACTTTTGAAATAATTTTCGGTTAACAACTTGGTTGTCAGACAATTCAATCATACCACAATTGGAAATAATTGTCACCGTTGAAATCCCATCTCTAGTAAGGGGCCTCATAATATTAGCCAAGCCAGCTCCAGATTATCCGCTAGGAACTCTATGCCATAGATAGAAGCTAGAACCCAGAGGCTTTCCCTAGCCCAGTCAGACGATGGGTAGTGGCTGGTTAAAAAAGTGAGCTTACGTTCCAAGATAGCTAACAAGAAATTGCCATCTCCTGCCGCTGGCTCAAGAAAAGTGGCATCAATAGACTGACAGGCTACAGCCACCTCAGGAATATCCAACATGAGATCCACCATCCATCTTGGTGTAAAGACCTCACCATGCTGCTGAACACGCTTTTTAGATTTTATCAGTTGCTCGGTCATGCTTTCCCTCCTCGTCTTATTATCCTTGTTCTTATTATAACACAGTTTTACCTTACCGTCCGCACCTTTTACGTCACAAAAGAAGCCATTTCCTCGTGGCATTGGGCTTGGTCAGAGCTTGACCTGGCCATTTCCCCGTGGCATTGGCTTAGGTCAGGGCTTGACCTGGCCATTTCCCCGTGGCATTGGGCTTGGTCAGAGCTTGACCTGGCCATTTCCCCGTGGCATTGGCTTAGGTCAGAGCTTGACCTGGTCATTTCCCCGTGGCATTGGCTTGGGTCAGAGCTTGACCTGGTCATTTCCTCGTGGCATTGGGATTGGTCAGAGCGTGACCTGGCTATTTCCCCGTGGCATTGGGATTGGTCAGAGCTTGACCTGGTCATTTCCCCGTGGCATTGGACTTGGATAAACATGGCTTTAGTCTCTTGTTGAGGGAAGAAGAAACGGCCGTCTTCTCCTTCTAAAAATTTTTCAAAAAAATTAACGAAAACCTATTTTTTATTAGGTGCTTACGAATAATAAGATGACAGGAGGTGAAGCAAAACCTCTAGAGCCCCAGGTTCAAGCTAAAACTGAGACTGGAGCAAACAAGACAAACATATTTATCAAGGAGGGTTATCCCATGACCTTAACATCACTTAACTTGAAACGGTTGAAAAACACCGAGATGGCTCAATTTTTGACCCGTTTCCTCGACGATCTCGACCGGTCTGGCCTGCGTTACAGCAGTGATGAGCTCTTTGTCTCTTTGGTGGCAAAACTTCGTCAAGAAACCACAACCTATAAGGAAGCCGTCAAGCCAATCCGTGTCAGCAACAAATCTCAACTCATACGAGAAGCTGATGAGCGGCGACAACGGGCGATTCAGGGCCTAAAAGAGAGTATTCGGGCCCACCGTTATGACAGTACAGAGCCTTTGCGGTCGGCTTACACCAGTCTCAAACTACTCTTAGCCCACTATCAGGGAGGCGGTCGCCACAACTATGAAGAACAGTCCATTCTGATTTCCAAACTGCTGGGTAAACTGACTACCAGCCCCAACAAGGAGGAGGTTGCCAGCCTGGGCGTTAAACCTTTTGTGGATCAGCTGAACATCGCCCAACAGGAATTCGAAGCCCTCTTTGCTAGTCGGTCTAAAGAACAGATTGACCGCCAAGCCTATGACCTCACCGCCCTTCGCCAGCAAGTGCTTGAGGCCTATCGGTTGGTGGTTGACTACATTGACCTCATGAGCCGGGCCAAGTCCCTCAAACTCTATAAGGACCTGCTGGTCGTGGCTAACAATAGCCGCCACTACTACGCTGACCTCTTGGCCAAACGCCACCACAAGACTAGCAAGCTCCCTCAGGACCAAGCCACTGCCTGACAGCCAAAACCTCCCCAGAAGTCAGCCTGGGGAGGTTTTCTGATGGGCAAGTTCCGCTGTCAACTGCTTCATCCCTTGCGTCTTGTGGGGCAAAAATCAGCGGGAGAGTTTGGAGAGTGGCTTAGGTTTTCTTGTGAATGTTTGAGCTTTTTTGCTATAATAGTCCTATCAGCCAAAACCTGACCAGCAAGGCAACTAATTTAAGAAGGGGACAGGGTCATCTTCAAAAAACTGGAAGAGTACCTAGTCCCCAAACTATCTCTTGTCGCCAGGCATTCTGGCTGTCAAATCGGTTGGTTGAGAAAGGAATCTTGAACTGAATAAGCAAGCGACAGACCAACCAAGACCAGTAACCTTCGCGATAAACCCAAACACTATCAACACCAGAGAAAGGTAAACCATGACCCTAACCCTCCTTTACATCAGCCTGACAGGCAATACCCAGCATTTTGTCACTAAATTGACCGATTACTTGAGTAGCCAGCATGAGCTTGAGGCGACCTCCCTCAATGTCAAGTCTCTCAAGGGGGAGATTTTTCCTCTTGAGGCCCCTGTGATTGCCTTTCTTCCCACCTACCTTGAGGGGGGAAACGGGGTCGATACTGGCGACGTGGAAATCTTGACCACGCCCCTGGGTGATTTTTTAGCTGCCTACGACAACTATAAGCATTGCCTTGGTATTGTCGGTAGCGGTAACCGCAATTTCAACCACCAGTATTGCCTGACGGCCAAACAGTACAGTCAGCGGTTTGGTTTTCCCCTTCTGGATAATTTTGAACTAAGGGGGTTACCTGATGATATTGTTCGGATTGGCAACCTAATCAGTGATTTGCTCAACCAAGAGGCTAAAAAACAAGGTTCTTTCAACAAAAACCACCACAATTAGAAAAAAATATCACAAAAACCCCTTGAAACGATGTTATTTTTGTTGACATCGTTCTTTTTTTGTGGTATTTTAGTGTCATGTTAGAAAAACTAACAAATACAAACCAAGGAGTTGCCTATGCCACTGATATCCTTTACAGCCGTCAACAAGTTCTATGGAGACTTTCACGCTCTCAAAGACATTAACCTTGCGTTTGAAGAGGGGCAGGTGGTCGTTCTTTTAGGGCCATCAGGCTCTGGAAAGTCCACCCTCATCCGCACCATCAATGCCCTGGAAACCATCGACCAGGGAGACTTAGTGGTCAATGGTCACCAAGTCAAGGGAGCGACTTCTAAGGAATTGATGACCCTCCGCCGAGAAGCCAGCATGGTTTTCCAGCATTTTAACCTCTATCCTCACAAAACTGTGTTAGAAAATGTTACACTAGCACCCTTGAAAGTCTTGGGGCTGACCCCAAAAGAGGCGGAAAAACGGGCAGAAAAGTACTTAACCTACGTTAACATGTGGGACCGTAAAGAGGCCTACCCTGCCATGCTCTCTGGGGGCCAAAAACAGCGGGTTGCTATCGCTAGAGCCCTGGCCATGGAACCCAAGCTCCTACTTTTTGATGAGCCGACCTCTGCCCTTGACCCTGAAACCATCGGTGATGTCCTGACTGTCATGAAGAATCTGGCCCGCAAAGGCATCACCATGATTGTTGTCACCCACGAGATGGGCTTTGCCCGTGAAGTTGCTGACCGTATCATCTTTATGGCCGACGGCCAGGTTCTGGTCGATAGCACAGCGGTGGATGACTTCTTTGACCAACCGACTGAACCACGGGTACAACAGTTCCTCAGCAAGATTATCAACCACACCAGTGAGCGGGTTTCCCTAGAGGAGGCTGGCCTATGATGAGATTAGCAACTTTTTTTAAAACCCTCTTTGCCCTCTCACTCGTCTTTCTTTTCGGCCTGGCTCAACCCGTTAAGGCCAATAGCCAGCGGGAGGAACTCTTAACTAGCCAGCAGTTAGCCACAATCATCAAGCGGGGGGAACTCCGCGTTGGTGTCAAACAGGATGTGCCTAACTTCGGCTACCGAGACCCCAAGACCCAAGCCTACACGGGCTTGGAGGTTGATTTGGCTAAAAAAATAGCTGAGCAGCTAGAGGTTAAAGTTGTCTTTACACCTGTAACTGCCCAGACCAGAGGGGCCTTGCTTGATAACGGTCAGCTGGACATGGTTATTGCTACCTTTACCATCACCGAGGAACGCAAGAAACTTTATAACTTTACCACTCCCTACTACACCGATGCTAATAGCTTTTTGGTCAAGAAAACCAGCCCCATCAAGACCTGGAAAGACCTGGACGGCAAGACCATTGGGGTTACTCAAGGGTCAATCCAGCAGCAGGTCCTGACCAAACTGGCAGCTGAAAAGGGCATCCACCTTAAGTTTACCGAACTCGGGAGCAACCCTGAAGTGGCCATCAGTCTGGCAGCCCAACGCGTCGATGCCTTTTCCATCGACAGGTCCATTCTCTCTGGTTTTGTTGGGAAAAAGAACCAAATCCTGGATCTGGACTATAACCCCTCCCAGTATGGGATTGTGACCAAAAAGTCTAACACCGATCTCCATGCCTATTTAGACAGTTGGGTCACTGAGTGGCTGGCTGATGGAAGTTTGGACAAGCTCTACCAGCAAAACACCCTCAAACCAACGACACTGGCCACCAACTAGAAAGGAGCTGCTATGACCCTTGAATCTATTTTCTCTCCTGACCTGTGGGCGAGCTTTTTCCAAGACTGGCCTCTCTTTGCTAGGGGATTTCTCTTTACCCTTCTCATCGCCTGTGGTGCTCTGCTATTGGCCCTTAGCCTAGGTGGCTTCTTCGCCATCCTAGCCACCAGCAAATCCAAGAGCCTTCGGATCCTGGCTCGGGTCTATGTGGAATTTTACCAGAACACGCCGATTTTGGTTCAGTTTGTTCTGGTCTACTACGGCCTACCTCTGATTTCCAACTTTGTCCTTATGCCCTCTATCTATGCTACCGCTGTTCTCTGTGTAGGCCTCTACCACGGGGCCTACATGGCCGAGGTCTTTCGGACGGGTATTCTAGCTGTTCCTAGTGGTCAAATGGAGGCTGCCCTGTCTCAGGGCTTTAGCTACCTGGAGGGCATGCGTTACATCATCCTTCCCCAGACCGTGAGGACCATCCTGCCTCCTCTGGCCAATCAGGTGGTCAATCTGATTAAAAACACCTCGACCGTGGCCATCATCGGCGGGGTGGACATCATGTTTATGACCAAGCACTGGTCGGCGGTCCACGCCAACTACATCCCACCCTTTGTCACAGCAGCCCTGCTCTACTTCTCTCTTTGCTTCCCCCTGGCCAGCCTGGCCCGTCGTTGGGAGAGAAAGAACAAGCAGGCCTATTAAGGAGGTGACCCATGTCAAGCATTTCAGAAGTTCTTACCCCAACCAACCTGGCCTTTCTCTTTCGGGGCTTGGGACTAACTCTCTACCTGTCAGCCATCATCATCTGCCTCTCCAGCATTTTCGGGACTGTCCTAGCCCTCATGCGTAACAGCAAAAACAAGCTGGTCAGTTTCCTGGCCAGTGTCCTCATCGAATTTATCCGTAATGTCCCTAACCTGCTTTGGATTTTCACCGTCTTTTTGGTCTTTCAACTCAAGTCACGACCTGCTGGTATCACAGCCTTTACCATCTTTACCTCGGCTGCCCTGGCTGAAATCATCCGTGGGGGCTTTAACGCCATCGATAAGGGGCAGACGGAGGCTGGCCTAGCTCAAGGCTTTTCCCAACTGCAAATCCTGCGTTACATCATTCTCCCCCAGGCCATCCGCAAGATGTTGCCAGCCATGATTTCTCAGGCGGTCACTGTCATCAAGGACACCAGCCTCCTCTACTCGGTCATCGCCCTCCAGGAACTGTTTGGAGCCAGCCAAATCATCATGGGCAGAAATGTTGAGCCTGGTCCAGTCTTTACCCTCTATGTGACTCTTGCCCTGCTCTACTTTGTAGTCAACTTTAGCATTTCCCAGCTTTCTCGCCACCTCAGCAAGCACTGGGAACTGGCTCGAGACTAGGACGTCATCCTAGCTTTTCATAAAATATGAGGCTGAGACAAAAGTCCAAACCCAAATATTAAAAGCGAACAAAGAAGGATTTCTGAAAATCAGAACCATTCTTTGTTCGCTTTTTTTGATTTTAGTTTCATCAAGGGATAATTGTATGAGATTTCGAAAACTCAAAATCTTTTTATCCCAGTCTCGTTTGTTTAGGCGTGAAGTTCCAGGGGCAGGCCGTCTGGGTCAAAAAAGAAGGTCATGGCCTTACCGGTGTAAGTGTCATAGCGGATGGGTTCACAAGGAATCCCTAGGGCTTCTAATTGGGCCACCGTTGCTGGGACATCTGGCACATAGAAGGCCAGGTGCCGTAGGCCACAGGCTTCGCTAGGATAGTCTGGTCGACCAACCCGTTTGGGCGGGGCTACATAGGCTGGGTCGCTCAACTTATTGCCAAAAATCTCCAGCTCGATGGTGCCGCAACGCAAATCCAGCTTGTAGTCATGCCGCTCAGGGCGATGGTTTTCCCGAATGATGTCAAAGCCAAGCTTGTTGACGTAGAAGTCGCGAGATTTGTCGTAGTCAGAAACGATGATGGCCACATGATGGATGGCGGTCAAATTTAAGGTCATGGGTAATCCTTTCTAGCAAGAAGCCCTCGCTACTGCGAGGGCTTGGCTTAAAAAATGCGTTGGTTATAAGTCATTTCGAAGGCTTTCAACACCTCCGCAGGGGCTTTCTCAAAATCAACCGACTCCACAAAGGTGCCGTGAACGATGATGCGGTTGGTGGCATCAAAGTCGGTACAGGTCACTAGAGTTACCTCGGTCTGACCAGGGCGGTCATCAATGACTTCCACGTGTTCAGGAGAGACGATTTTCACTTCTGAAATGACGTAGGTGTAGATTTTATCCTTGTCTGTCAGGTAAATCTTCATGCCGTTTTGGGCGTTGTCCAGGGGCGAAAAGAGCATCTTAGAAGCTCCTTCGATACCAAAGATGTGGTGACTGGCCAAGGCGTAGTTGCGTTCTCCCATGACCTGGTCTTCCTTCATGGTACCAGCACCGTAGGCAATCTCGGTGTTGCCAACACCTTTGAAAATCGGCAGGTTCATTTCCAACTCAGGGATGGCAATGCCACCGATTACTGGGAGGTTTTGGGCTTCCATCTGGGCGGTCAAGATGGCCTCCGTACTGAGAGACTGAACGGCTGCAAAATCAAAGGAGGCTTCGGCTTCTTTGTTGGCCTGCAATTCCTCTTTTGTCACTTGGGTGACTTGATACTTATTGCTGTTTTGACCGATTATGTAGTTGCGGATGGGCTTGTTAAAAATCAAGAGTAAACCAACCACAACCAAGACCACCATCAGGCTGTTGTAAATCCAGTTGCGAATGGTGTTTTGTCGTTTTCTTTTAGTCATTTGTTTCCTCGTTTTCTGTTGGGTCTTCCTCTTCGGCCTTGACCAGGGCAAAGGTTACAATCTTAGCCTCATCATCCAGTCGCATAACCTTAACCCCTTGGGTGGAGCGGCCGGTTTGCGAAATGCTGGCAACCGTTGTTCGGATAATGACACCCGTATCGGTGATAATCATGATGTCTTCGTCACCAGAGACGGTGACAAGGCCAGCCAGGCTACCGTTTTTCTCAGTAAGGTTGGCGGTCTTGATACCCAGACCACCACGGTTCTTGGTTGGGTATTCAGTGGCTGAGGTGCGTTTCCCGTAACCTTTTTCCGTGATGACCAAGACTTCTTGGTCATCTGAAATTCGTGCGGCACCGATTACTCGGTCGCCATCACGAAGACTGACACCTTTAACCCCAGTGGCACTCCGGCTCATGCTACGAACGGCTTCTTCCTTGAAGCGAACCGAGTAGCCGGTTTGGGTACCGATGATGATTTCCTCCTGACCGCTGGTCAAAAGGACGTTGATCAGTTCATCACCCTCCCGCATATTGATGGCACGAAGGCCATTTTGACGGATATTGGCAAACTCAGACACGCTGGTCCGCTTGATGACACCTTGACGGGTGGTGAAGAAGAGGTACTTGTCGGTGAAATCATCTGCCTTAACATTGATGATGGTCTGGATGGTCTCACCCTCATCTAATTTAAGCAGGTTGACCACTGGCAAGCCCTTGGCTGTCCGACCGTATTCAGGGATTTCATAGCCCTTAAGGCGGTAAACACGACCTTGGTTGGTAAAGAAGAACATGGCATCGTGGGTGCTGGTTGAGACCAGTTCACGGACGAAGTCATCGTCGTTGACGCCAGTCCCTTGCACCCCACGGCCGCCCCGTTTTTGGGCACGAAACTCGTCTTGGGCCAGGCGTTTGATGTAGCCCTTGTTGGAGAGGGTAATCAGGACATCTTCTTCTTCGATCAGGTCTTCGTCTTCGATAGAGAGAACCTCGCCGACCATGAGCTCGGTGCGACGGGCATCGTTGTACTTACGTTTAACCTCGTCTAGCTCTTCCTTGATGATGGTCACCACCCGCTCTGGCTTGGCCAGAATATCAGCCAAGTCAGCAATCAAGGCCAGCAACTCATCGTATTCAGCCTGAATCTTGTCACGTTCCAAGCCGGTCAAGCGACGCAGACGCATGTCCAAGATGGCCTGGCTCTGGCGTTCTGACAGGTCAAAGCGGCTCATCAATTCTGCCTGAGCTTCAGCGTCGGTTGCACTGTTTCGGATAATCCGAATGACCTCGTCAATATGGTCCAGGGCAATCAGGAGACCAGCCAAGATGTGGGCCTTGCTCTCTGCCTTGTCCTTGTCAAACTGGGTCCGACGAACAATAACCTCTTTTTGGTGGGCGATGTAATTATCTAAGATGGCTCGCAAGGACAGGATACGTGGCACCCCATTCTCGATGGCCAGCATGTTAAAGCTGAAATTGGTCTGGAGCTGGGTCTGTTTGAAGAGGTTGTTGAGGATAACGCTGGCTGAGGCATCCCGTCGCACCTCGATGACCATGCGAACCCCTTCACGGCTGGACTCGTCTCGAACGGCTGTAATGCCCTCAATCCGCTTCTCCTGAGCCAGTTTAACGATGTGTTCC
The DNA here is from genome assembly GCF_057748235.1 of Streptococcus sp. ZY171113. NCBI lineage: Bacteria > Bacillati > Bacillota > Bacilli > Lactobacillales > Streptococcaceae > Streptococcus > Streptococcus sp. ZY171113. Next base: position 1,039,347 of record NZ_CM173243.1, on the reverse strand, counting down.
AAGACCTTGCTCTTGTTGACCATGTAAGGAAACTCAGTCACCACAATCCGCTCACGGCCTGACTTGGTGGTTTCAATCTCGGTGCGTGACCGTAAGACAATCGAGCCCTTCCCTGTCTCGTAGGCCTTGTGGATGCCCGATTTGCCCATAACCAAAGCCCCTGTTGGGAAGTCAGGACCTGGCAGGACCTCCATGAGTTCTCTGGTGGTCACTTCTGGCCTATCCATGACCAATTTGACCGCGTCTACGGTTTCTCCAAGGTTATGGGGAGGAATGTTGGTCGCCATACCGACCGCGATTCCTGTGGCACCATTGACCAAAAGGTTAGGAAAACGGGCTGGCAACACCATAGGCTCCCGCTCGTTGCCGTCGTAGTTATCGGTAAAGTCAACCGTGTTTTTGTTGATATCCCGGAGCATCTCCAGGGCAATCTTGCTCATGCGGGCCTCGGTGTAACGCTGGGCAGCCGCCCCATCGCCGTCCATGGAACCAAAGTTTCCGTGGCCGTCAACCAACATGGCCCGGTAGCTCCACCATTGGGCCATACGAACCATAGCCTCATAAATGGAGCTGTCCCCGTGCGGGTGGTATTTACCCATGACGTCACCCGTGATACGGGCTGATTTTTTATGGGGCTTGTCAGGCATGACGCCCAATTCGTTCATGCCGTACAGAATCCGACGGTGAACCGGTTTGAGGCCATCACGCACATCAGGCAGGGCTCGTGAGACGATAACACTCATGGCATAGTCGATGAAACTGGATTTCATCTCCGTGGTCAGGTTTACACTGACCAGATTTCTATCTTGCATAACCACACTCTTTCTAGGGTTTAAGTCGCTTTCTATTATAGCATAATTCTCGAAAAATTTCCCCTTAGAACTACGAAAAAGCCTGGTCTTTGTTATATAAAAGCAACTTCTGTTCCATATGGAAAACGGTTTCTGTTATGTTTTTCACAACTGACGGCTGACAAGGTAAGGGTTTAGTGATACAATAATCATATGGGTTCGCCCAAACTAGAAAAAAGGAGCATATCATGACAATCACAAAACAACACAAAAAAGTCATCTTGGTTGGTGACGGTGCCGTTGGTTCATCTTACGCCTTCGCCTTGGTAACTCAGGGCATCGCTCAGGAGCTGGGGATTATCGACATTTCCAAGGAAAAAACCCAAGGTGATGCCGAGGACTTGAGCCACGCTTTGGCCTTCACCTCACCTAAGAAGATTTACTCAGCCGAGTACAGCGACTGCCATGACGCTGATGTGGTGGTTTTGACTGCTGGTGCTCCCCAAAAACCAGGTGAGACCCGTCTTGATTTGGTTGAAAAAAACCTGCGGATCAACAAGAGCATCGTTGAGGCAGTTGTAGCGTCTGGTTTTAACGGCATCTTCCTGGTGGCCGCCAACCCCGTTGACATCCTGACCTACTCCACTTGGAAATTCTCAGGTTTCCCCAAAGAGCGAGTTATCGGTTCTGGTACTTCCCTTGACTCAGCCCGCTTCCGTCATGCCCTGGCTGACAAAATTGGTATTGATGCTCGTTCCGTACACGCCTACATCATGGGTGAACACGGTGACTCCGAATTTGCCGTTTGGTCACACGCCAACGTTGCTGGGGTGAAGCTGGAACAATGGTTGCAAGACAACCGCGACATTGACGAGCAAGGCTTGGTTGACCTCTTTGTGTCTGTTCGTGATGCCGCCTACTCTATCATCAACAAAAAAGGTGCCACCTACTACGGTATCGCCGTTGCCCTGGCCCGTATCACCAAGGCCATCCTTGACGATGAAAATGCGGTGCTCCCACTCTCTGTTTACCAAACAGACCAGTACGAGGGCGTGTCTGGCATCTTTATCGGTCAACCAGCTATCATTGGTGCCCACGGTATCGTTCGCAACGTTAAAGTTCCCCTCAACGATGTTGAGCTTCAAAAAATGCAGGCTTCTGCTAACCAACTCAAGGCTATCATCGACGAAGCCTTCGCCAAGGAAGAATTCGCTTCAGCCTGCAAGAATTAGTTTGGATATAACGGCTAAAAACCAACCCCATTCGGAGTTGGTTTTTAATGAGTGCTGATGTTTTACTTAATGTATCTGTCTTCGGCTAGCCCATAAGCTTAAGAGAATGGCTAATAGCAGATAAAGGTAGCGTAACCAGTAAAAACCTACCGGCAAACCTGCAGTAAAGACTGATAAACTGATGAAGACTGATGAAAAAATCAGTAGACCTTTCAGGAAGGCAGTCAGGTGTTGTTGCTGAAAAATCAAGGCCTTCCCATCAACAGATAACCTCAGTTCTCCCAGCCGGTGCCAGGGAAGGTAGGCTACCAGGCCTAAGCCTGACAGTAAAATGAGTAGGGATAAAAGAAAATGATTAGAAATAGGTTCTGAAATTGGGAACATATAGTTACCTCCTCTTATTTTATGACTAAATTGTATCATAAAACTAATTCAATGTCAAAGAAAACGCAACCAAAAAACCAGAAATCTTGATGATATCTGGCTGATTTTGGCTCATGATACTGCTTACATCTTCTCCTCAAGTGCCACTTTCGGGTACTTGTCCGCAAACCAGCGGAGGGCAAAGTCGTTTTCAAAGAGGAAGACAGGCTGGTCAAAGCGGTCCTTGGCCAGGATGTTTCGGCTAGAGGACATGCGTTCGTCCAGGTCTTCTGGCTTGATCCAGCGGACGGTCTTTTTACCCATCGGGGTCATGACCACTTCGGCGTTGTACTCGCCTTCCATGCGGTGCTTGAAGACTTCAAACTGGAGCTGGCCGACAGCACCCAGCATGTATTCGCCCGTCTGGTAGTTGGTGTAGAGCTGAATGGCCCCTTCCTGCACCAGCTGCTCAATGCCCTTGTGGAAGGACTTCTGCTTCATGACATTCTTGGCAGTCACTTTCATGAAAATCTCTGGGGTGAAGGTTGGCAGGGGCTCGAATTCAAACTTGTTCTTGCCAACAGTCAGGGTGTCTCCGACCTGATAGGTCCCCGTATCGTAGACCCCGATGATGTCGCCTGCAACGGCCGTTTCAACATTCTCACGGCTTTCAGCCATAAACTGGGTCACGTTGGACAGTTTGGCTCCCTTGCCTGTCCGAGGCAGGTTGACCGCCATGCCCTTTTCAAACTGGCCTGAAACCACACGGACAAAGGCGATACGGTCACGGTGTCTTGGGTCCATGTTGGCCTGGATTTTGAAGACAAATCCAGAGAAATCCTTGTTGAGGGGGTCGATGACCTCGCCAGTGGTGGTCTTGTGACCATGCGGTGCTGGGGCAAATTCCAGGAAGGAATCCAGGAAGGTCTGGACCCCAAAATTGGTCAGGGCCGAGCCGAAGAAGACTGGCGTCAGCTCCCCTGCCAGAATAGCTTCACGGGAAAACTCATTGCCTGCTTCCGCCAAGAGCTCGATGTCCTCCAAAACTTGCTCATAGAAGGGGTTATTAGCGAACAAAGCTCCGCCATTTTCCAAAGGTGCAAACCGCTCCTCACCCTTATAGAGCTCCAGACGCTGGTTGTGGAGGTCATAAAGGCCCTCGAAGCTCTTGCCCATACCGATGGGCCAGTTCATAGGGTAGCTGGCGATGCCCAGGACTTCTTCCAGCTCTTGGAGCAGGTCCAAAGGCTCGCGACCGTCTCGGTCCAGCTTGTTGATGAAGGTGAAAACGGGAATGCCACGGTGCTTGACAACCTCAAAGAGCTTTTTAGTCTGGGCCTCGATACCCTTGGCCGAGTCAACCACCATGACGGCAGCGTCCACCGCCATCAGGGTCCGGTAGGTGTCCTCAGAGAAGTCCTCGTGCCCTGGGGTGTCCAGGATGTTGACCCGCTTGCCAGCGTAGTCAAACTGCATGACAGACGAGGTCACGGAAATCCCCCGCTGCTTCTCGATGTCCATCCAGTCGGACTTGGCGAAGTTGCCGGTCTTCTTGCCCTTAACGGTACCAGCCTCCCGAATCTCGCCCCCAAAATAGAGGAGCTGCTCGGTGATGGTGGTCTTCCCCGCGTCCGGGTGACTGATGATGGCAAAGGTGCGGCGTTTTTGAATGTCTTGTTCTAGTGTCATGACGTGTTCTTTCTTTTCTATGGTTTTGGAAATAGCAGAGCAGAGTCTGCCTTTTCTCTCTTCTAACCCTATTATTATAGCGGAAAAAGAAGAATTTTTCAAATATGGTATAATGGTAAGAGAAAGGAACCATCAGATGTTTATTTTTACTATTTTTTCTTTTTAGCAATTTCCGTACCTTTAATCATTTAAGAAAGGAAATAACCCCATGTCCAATCGTTCTCGTGGGTGTTTGTCTCAGGCTCCACACAATTTTCATTGTTGTTTTTCTTTATTCTGTAACTTTTTTAACTATTTGAAGTTGATCAGAAATATTATATTTTAATGACACGCATTTTGAATGGCCAGTATTCATCTTTATCAGTGGACACCCACCTAAGCATAGCGGTTGGACTTTGCAATTTCTGCATTTTGAATCGTCCATAAGTGTAAAACTAGTAAATTTTTTATGAAATATATTATTATCAATTCCATTAAAAATATCTCCGACTCGACCAACTTGTTTTCCAATATGCACCCAACATTTATACAAAAATCCATTCGGGTCAATAATATAGTCATCTCTGTTTATGGCTTCACAAAAACCAAGGGTTGTTCTAGGTATTTTGGTAATATTCAACCCTTGGTTAAATAATTTTTTATAAATGGTTAATTCTTCTACTGAAAATTCTCTAGGTGTGAGGCAAGACGGATTGACAACGTCATCAAACTCCTCAACTGGAGCTAGATAGAAGCCTACCTTATTAAGTAAATTATTATCATTCAATATTTCCATTAATTTCAGAACTTGTTCAGAACTGTTGTTTTTATCAATATTCACTCTTATTGTGATGGGGATAAAATCTATAGAGTTTTGTATATTTTTTAGAATTTTTTCAAAAGTAGGAGTGCCGTCAATTAGACAACGTCTACTATCATGAGTTTCTTTATCACCATCTAATGTAACTTGTGCGTAATTGATATGTAAAGATTTTAGGAGATTAGCTGTATTTTTTGTTAAGTAGTAACCATTTGTAACTATTTCTGCTATAAACTCTTTATAGCGTTCATTGTTAGAGATTATTATCTCACTAATGATTTTTATAGCCTTCATCCCCATCAATGGTTCGCCACCGTACCATATAATCTTTAATGTCTGGTTTTTTGAAATATTGTCCAAAATAAAGTAAGCCACCTTCTCCGCAACTTCGTCATTCATCGTGAAGCAACGGAATCCTTTCTCATAACAATAAGGGCAGTCGAAGTTACAATTCATTGTAGGAGCGATAGTGAAGGTAATTTGCTCTGGTTGAAATCTTAATTTGTCTGAAACTCTATATAATTCCTCTTCCTCATCTATGGTATTTTTTACTATAATATTCTGATTCTCCATTTCGGTAATCAGATTGCTTTTATCTGTATTATTTTTAATATCTTGCTTTAATAATTCAAGCTCATCAAAAGTCAATAGTACCATTGATGAATATATGGAATTATAGAGGATATATTCGCCTTCGACTTCTGTTATGATTGTATATCTAGAAAATTTCATACATTCTCCCCCTATTTTAACAAATTACTATTTTTTTCAGATAGTAGAGTTGATTGGTATCAATTGGTTCCCAAAAAAGTAAAGTATTTGCCATTATTATTATTGAGCTGTTCAACATATTCTTTTATAAAAATATCGAAGTCAACGTTATTCATTGGATTACATAAGCCATTATCGCAATATATTTTACCTCTGCATATTCCAATCAACGAACAATTTAAGCATTGGTTATTATTTTTACTAATATTATTTTTATATGGACTTAAAATTTTTTGTACATATTCTGCATCGGTATTTGTACTTGACCGTTCCAATATTCGCTTGTTATAGTGTGTAGCATTGCAGACACCCAGACTACCATCAGCAAAAAATTTTACTGACCAAGGGTTGTAGGCATCACATTCAACTTTATAGGAGGTGAAAGGAAATATATGAATCATAAAACCATATTTTATCAAAAGTGAGATTGCTGTACTAGATTTCCATTTTAAAAAATCTTTATAACTAAGTTCATTAGAGAACTCCTTATTGAAATCATAATTATTGACATAATAAATACCAATTCTAGCATCTATCTCATTATCTCTCAATAATTTTAAAAATTGCTCGAAGTCATTAATATTTCCATGATGGGTGTTGTAGCCAATATGAAGTACTAAATTAGAATACTTGCTGACCTCTGTAATATTTTTTAATATTTTATTAAATGTAGGTTTACCACTTTTCAAACATCTTACCTTATCATGATCTTTAGGCAATGTTAAAGTAGTATCAACAATAAGTTTATCGAATTGAGAGACAAAATCTATATCTAAAAAATATGCATTGGTTCCTATTCCATATAAAATAGTAATGTTATGCTTACTAATTAGCCTATCTAGTTCAGTTTTAATACTGAATATGATAGGCTTGAACAAAAGTGGTTCGCCACCGAAAAAATATATGTAAAAATTCTTTTCTCCTTGATTTATAACATATTCTACATATTTTATAATTCTATGAATTTGACTCTTTTGTAGAATATTAAAGCTTTCAAAATCATTCTGATAGCAGTAGGTACAGCCAAAATTACAGTGTTCCGTGATATTAATTGTTATAGTTGTAATATTTCTAGCGGAGTTCTTTGTTTGTTCAATATATGTTTTTGTACTATTTGAGAAAAAATCATTTTCTTTTAAATAGCTAATTTCATCACTTGAAAAATTGTTTAGTATTAATTTTCCGTCTAAATAGTCTGTCTTTTTTATTTGAACAATACATCTATTCAATGTATGACAAAGAATGTAACCAGCTGAATTAGGAATAACCCTCACAAATTTAGAAAGAATCATTGTAGTCCTCCTTAGACAGAGCGAATTAACTGCTACTAGTGGGAATCATCTCCCTGACTATAACAATATTAAAATAAACTATTACAAACTAATTTTCTCGTCAAACATACTTAAAAACGGTTCATTTTGCGAGTGAGTGACAACAATCATTAGTTTGTCCTTAACCTTCGAGAGGCTGTCTGCAACCAAGTCTTCATTCTTCGGATCGAGTCCTGTTGTAGGCTCATCAAATAGCAAAACTTCCGCATTTTTATAGAGAGCTCGTGCCAGATCAAAGCGACGTTCTTCCCCTCCCGATAATGGTTGAGAAGAAGAGAGAATGGTATCAAATCCTTCTTCTTGCCGACTGAACCAATCCACCAAGCCGACTTGCTCCAAACATTCAAGCGCCCTTGCCTCATCGAATGGTCCAAATAAAGTAAGATTTTCCCTTATGCTAGTTTCAAATAGAACTGTTTTTTGCGGGAGATAATAGACTTTATTGAAAAATGAGGTCTGATTTATTTCTGCAAGATGCTTCTGATTGACCAAAACATTTCCGCTGTTTGGAGACTGAATACCTAGGAGCAATCGAAGCAGGCTGGTCTTCCCACTTCCACTCTTGCCCATGATGACATATTTTTTATTGGCCAGAAACTGGTAAGAGAAATCTTCAAGGAGCACTTTCTGCTTGGTCTGCAAGCTAATGCTATCTAAGGATAGGCTGGTAATTGTCTCCGTCAGCGCTGGTTTTTCTGACTCTGCTTGAGATTCATTTTTTAGAATAGTCGTCAGTTCATTAACCACCGTTTTGCTCGAAACATAGTCAGTAATGAGGCCTGACATTGTTTGTATAGGTCCTGCAACAGTTCCCATTAGCGTTGTCATTGCAATTAGATCTGAAATCTTTAATTGGCCCTTAAAGACGAAGAAGCCACCAATGATCCAAGCACCAGAATAGACAACACTGCTTAGTCCATAAGAAACGGCATAGGTTTGGGATTGTTTTTTTGAAAAATGGTTTGCTCGGCTAGCGTATTCCTGACTAGATTGTTCTAATCTTTCCTCGAATACAGGAGTAATAGCGCTGATGCGAATAAAAGAAAGGCCCTGGACAAATTCACTGAACAATGTTAAGTAGCGATTCTTTTCCTCTTGGCTATCTTTTGTGGCATGAGCAAGGATTTTATTATTAATCAATGGTGCCAAAAAAGGAATAAAACAGAGGGCTAACATGATGATGGTCATCGTTCCCTGCAAGTAAAGTGCCCCTATGAGGGAAAAGGTAAATACAAGGAGGCTTGTTACCATGGATAGAAGCGGGATTAAGTAATTATTTTCCAAGACAGTTAAGTGATTGACCAAGACATTTACCTTGTCCGAACTAGTCTCTTCCTCAACATGTGCAATCCTATCCCGTGCATAGACGTTTACTAATTGATTTCTAGTCAGCTCCATTATACGATTGACCAACTTGAATTTCAAATAGCGCGGTAAGTAATCAAAATAGGTATCGCAAATAAAAAATCCTAGGGCTAGAAGAGAACTTGTCAAAAATTGTTGATAATTTCCAGATAGAGCTGCTTCAGAAACCCTAGCATAGATGAAACCCGTTGCCGCCAAAATCAGTGCGTAAATGATGGATACGCAAAAATACAAAATGAATTCCAATTTACATTTTTTCAGATAGTAAGCCATTTAACAACATCTCCTTTTTTTCAAAGAATGGAAACTGAAATATCTTTGTGAATTTTCCAGTCTCCTATGAAGAAATATTTTGCAAAAATTATGTGTTAGTTTTTAAAACATTAACTAGTAAATAATGATTACTATTGGTTTATGAACTGATTTTTTCTCTTTCGAGAACAATTTCCTTATCCGCTTCAACGTTGAATTTAGGGGCAGATGCATGGTGTTAAAACTGATTAGCTCCACACATAGTAATGATTTTCTCTTTTGATGCTTCTGAAATAACTTTCATATTCGTACCTCTTTCAAAAAATATATACAAAGTGTTAGAATGAATTGATAGCAGCTTCAACACATATAATTTTGCAAAATATATTAAGGGGAATTGTCTTATTAATGGACGTCGAAGACAATGCTATAAACAACAGGTCTTTCTTTTCCATCCCCCTTCTGTGAAGTATATCACAAAAAAATCCATATTACAACGATTTATCGGCGCTTAGCAGGATAAACGTATGAAAAAATGCCCGTCGGTTTAATTTACCGAAAGACATATATTCTTTGTGAAAAGTTTTTCAAAAAAATATCTGATTTCAATAAATATTATATAAAATTTCGTTCCAAATAACTATAGTCCATCAATGTAAAATAATAATATCGAATTTGGGCACGTGCATACGTGTCTGAGAGGGCTGAGGTATTGGTCCTTCTTGTTGTGCGTCAGCACACCTACCAACGTCATTAAACTCTGTATTCTATTTTACTATCCAAACTAGAGGTACTGTTTACGAAAAAAGTAGAAAAATAAAATATGTGCCAGTAGAAAATAGTTTGGTCGAATGGGTCTGTAAAAAGATTACCCAAGTCGTTCCCTATCTGCCCATTTATATTCTCCCAATTCTGTTAACTCTCTTGGTTTTCCAACTAAGGCTTAAAAAGATTTGGACAATTCTACTCCTTATCCCGGTTGGCGGAATAGCCTTCCTAACCTACCCCTTCCCCCTTCTCCCCCTGATGTTTGCCTATGGTCACTATTTTATGGCCCCCTATGTTTGGCTCATGGTCATCAGCCTGATTAGTCTTATCCTATCCAACCTCTTGGCACACAAAAAAGGACAAACCAACAAGATGGCTAAAGTTCAGCTCCTCTTGACCACCTTGATTTGGGCAGGTATTTTCTTGGCTCAACATAATCCTACGACATTTGGACGTCTCATCAAAATTGAGCTGTCTCAGCAGACCCTGTTCTATACTAATCATGAGATTATTGACCATATGACCAATCTCCAAAAGCTCATGGCTATGGATATTCTTAGACATTATGAAAATGTTAAAACCATCGAATTCATCGATATTTCCGAAGATCCGCACTACCAAGGAGTAGATGGTGGGGAGCAATTTACAGCAACGGCTCTGGTCAATAAAACTGAAATAATCTATTTCGATTTTGATATTGAGACCAACGAAACACCTGAAACGCTAGAGAACTACGGCAATGTTATGTATCTAGAGCCTAAAAACTTGCAGAATTCACTAATTGATAAAGAAGTAGATTATAGCGTCTACCCCAATTTGGAAGAACTTCTGGCTGGTCATTACGACAAACAACTGGCCCAAGTGAGCATTACTTATTACACCAAAAACGACATGTATAAAAACAAACAATAAAGACAGGCTAAAACCTGTCTTTATTGTTTCGTTACATGCTGCCAAACCCAGCTATAAACCTGCTGAATTAGTAAGATAATAGCCACGACGGCTCCTGTGACTACGATGTAATTTAGCAGCAGGTTGGTCGTGTTGAGAAGGGGTGGTTGGGTCAGGAAACCGTAATTGCCAGCCGTCATCTGGTTGACCAATACCAGGAAGGCATTGAGGACCAGCGTATAGGTCAGAATGGCCTTAACAGACAAGGTCTGTCTGCGGTCATGGATCATGAGGTAAGCCCAGCTATTGGCCCAAAGGGCCAGATGACCAAAAATCAAGGAAAAAATGGTCACGTGCCAGAAAGGGTAGGGGTCAAAATCAGGGAGAATAAAGGCGGCAATGGTGCCACCCAGGCCCAAAAAGGCAAAATAATCCTTGACCTTGGACGGCTTGGGCCACAAGAGCACGACAAACATGGCCATCCTGCAATGGTAGAGGGGCAGGCTCTCGGCCAGGGGAAAACCAACTGCCAAGGCATACCAGCTGTAAATGGCGACCAACTGCAGGGCTTGTAAGGTTTTGAACGCGAGACGGTAAGCGGGCAAACCATAATAACGAGAGGTCAACCAGAGGGTCAAGCCCAAACTGGCCAGGAGGGCAACCAGGCCAGGCAGGCCCAAATCAGGCACTTGGGTCGGCTGGTTGCTGAAAAACTCACCCATAACTAGCCCTCCAAGGCCTCAACCAACTTAGCCAAGCCCATGGAGTTAGAGCCCTTAAGCAGGATTTGGTCGGCGGGTTGAAGGCTGGCCTCAACAGCTGCGGTCAAGTCGGCCAACTGGTCCTCTCCCTCAGTCTTGGTAAAGTAGCTGACAGCTCCCTCAGGGAACTTGGCTACCGCCAAATCATAGAGGGGCTTGATGTCAGGCCCATAGAGGAAGACCTGGTCCAAAACAGCTGGGTCCAAACTGTCAATCATGCCTGCATGGAGCTGGTCCTTGGTCTCGCCCAGCTCTTTCATGTCAGCCAGCACCACCAGTTTCCGTCCGCCCTCGTTCTTGGGAATACTGGAAAAAGTTTCCAAAATCAGTCGCATGGCGGTTGGGTTGGCATTGTAAACATCACTGAGGATGTCGGCCCCATTGGCCGCCGTCTTCCACTCGGTGCGGTTGCGGGTCAGCTCCAGTTCAGCCAGACTAGCCACGATGGCCTCTTCGGTCACGCCCAGGTGCTTGGCCACATAGGCTGCCAACATGGCATTGGTCGCGTTGTACTTGCCCGTCACCGGCAGGTGGATGGCCCGCTCCATAAAGCTGGCCCGGAAGTCCAGGCTCTCCTTGTGTTCCACTAGGTCCAGTACCTGGATATCCTTGCCAAAGGTCACCACCTCTTGGTTTTTGGGTAAAAATGGCAAAGCTAGCTCATCGTCTGGTACTAACAACAAGCCACCTGCTGGCATATGATCTGCGATTTGCAACTTGCCTTCAGCAATCTTGTCCCGACTGCCAAAGAACTCCAGATGGGCCTCTCCAATCAGGGTCACCACACCGACACTAGGTCGAGCAATCTTGGACAGGAGGGCGATGTCACCAAGGTGGTCTTGGCCCATTTCCAGGACCAGTTTTTCCGTCTCGTCTGGCATGTGGAGAACGGTGTAGGGCAGGCCGATTTCATTGTTGTAGTTGCCCTGGGTCTGGTAGGTTTTGTAGGTGCTGGACAGGACCTGGGCCAGCATGTCCTTGGTCGTTGTCTTACCGTTTGACCCTGTCACCGCAATGACCTCAACCCCCATCTTGTCGATGTAGTAGGCCGCCAAGTCTTGCAGGGCCACCAAACAGTCGGCAACCAGAATATGGGGCTGGTCGTCAGCTAGCTCACGCTCCGACAGGGTAGCTGCGCAGCCATTGCCAAAAGCCACATCAATAAAGTCATGGCCGTCACGCGCCCCCTTGAGGGGGACAAAGAGGTGGCCGTCAGCAATCTGACGACTGTCAAACTCCAGGCCAGTGATGGCCAGATCAGGCCAGCGGGTCACGTCATTTTGGGCGCCCAAAACCTGGGCGATCTCGTGCAGGGTTAATTTCATGCGTTTTTCCTAACTAAAAAGAGTGCTATTGCACTCTATTATACTATAAATGCTGGCATTTGTCTTAGCCAACTTGTCGCAAGACACCATCCTTCATCTCGTAAACCTTGTCACAGGCTTCAATCATCCGCTGGTCATGGGTAACCATGATGATGGCCTTGTTCCGCTCCTTGCTCTCCTTGGCCAAGAGCTCAACCACCTCATAGGCCCGCTCCGTATCCAGGCTAGCCGTCGGCTCATCAGCTAGGATTAGCACAGGATCATTGTAAAGGGCCCTGGCGATGGCCACCCGTTGGCGTTGACCGCCTGAGAGGTCTTTGGGAAATTTCCGCCGCAAGTCCCAGATGCCCAGGTCAGTCAAGAGGTCCTCCTGCCGTTGTTTGTTTGGTTTTTTGGTGACCCGGTCAACCAGTTCCAGCTGTTTTTCAATCGTCAGGAAAGGAATCAAATTGGAGGACTGGAGGACAAAGCCGATGTCCTGGAAGCGGAGCTGGGCCCGCTTCTTCTCAGACAGACTACCATAGTCCTGGCCATTGATGATGACCTGGCCACTGGTTGGGGTCTGAAGCCCGCCCGCTAGGGTCAAAAAGGTACTCTTACCGGAACCAGACGGGCCGATGATGGCCACAAATTCGCTCGGTGCAATGGCAAAATCTGTTGCTTTCAAGGCTTCGATGGTTTGACTGCCGTCCTTGAAGGACTTGGTCACACCCTTTAAAACCATACTCAATGCTTGTGTCATCTGCTCACTCCTAACCAATGTGTTTGAGGGGGTCAACCTTGACGATAGACCGGACAGAAAAGCTCGCTCCCAGCAGGGCAAAAATCAAGAGGCTAGCTGAAATCCCACCATAGAAGAAGCCACTATGCTCAAAAGGCACTGCCGATGGTAGGACCAGGCCACTCAGGTAGGTCAACCCTAGGCCAATCAGGGTTCCTAAGCCAGTCAGCAAGAAGGTCTGTCCCAAAACAGAGCCTGCAATGTAGCTGGTAGCCAGGCCCTGAATCTTCATCAGGCCAAAAATCGGAGCCTTCTGGGTGGTCAAAACGTAGATGAAAATCCCGATAATGATAGCTGAAATCAAAATCAAGAACCCAATCATAAAGGCAAAGGTCAGGTTTTGGGCCCTGTAACCTGGCAGACGGTCGATAAATTCTGGCAGACTCAGGGCTTCTAGTTCCTCTTCGGGGTAGCTGGTCAAATTTCCCTTAATGACGATGCCGTTGACCACTTCTTGGGGAGCCTTAAACTGAGGATAGAGGGTCAAATAGCTGTCCTGGCTCATGTAAATCAAGGGAGCAACATTATACCTTGCCTTGGCAACGGTCCCGACAACAGTGAGCGTCTGATCAGTTCCTGAGAGTTGGATGCTCTGCCCCAGACTGAGACCTAGCTCTGCGAACCAAGTCTGGTCAATGAGCACCTCCAGTTCCTCCTTAACCGCTCGGCCATTGACCACATCAGGCCACAAAAAACTATCGCTCTCTAGGCCAAAGACTGCCACCCGATCCTTGTCATCCTCCTTGCCTGTGGGCCAGGCTGCTGTGGTTTGCTGCCAAATCTGGGCCTGCTGGTCAGCCTCAATGTCATCCAAAAACTTGCTGTCAATACGCGAAGCCCCCAAAATCTTATTGCCCTCCTTGGCTAAGAGGATGGTATCAGCACTCCACTTATCCACTCCAGAGCGGTTTTCCAGCATCAGGCCATTGGCCAGGGCAGTCAAAAAGAATACCAGATAGGCCACCAGGGTCAAGAGACCTAAAATCAGGCCATACCGCCACTTGTTCTGCCACATTTCTTCAATTGCTAAAAACATGATTCCTCTTTTCTCATTCAAAAGGGGCGGCCAACCGCCCCTTAACAGGTCTTAAATCAAATGGCTTTCGCGTTCAGCGAATTTTTCCTTGGCCAGGGCCACCAGCTCCTCAATCAGGTCTGGGTAGCTTAGTCCCATATTAGCCCACAGAAGTGGGAACATGGAGAACTGGGTGAAGCCTGGCATGGTGTTGAGTTCGTTGAGGTAAACCTCTCCGTCCTCTGTCAGGAAGAAATCACAACGCGACAGGCCACAACCGCCGATGGCTCGGAAGGCCTGGGCCGCATAGTCACGCATCTTGGTCATGACATCGGCTGGAATCTCAGCTGGAATGGCCATGGTAATCTTGTTGTCGATGTACTTGGCATCGTAGTCGTAGAAATCCACATCCTTGACCACTTCACCTGCTTCAGTCGTCTTGACATCGGCATTGCCCAAGAGACCAACCTCGATTTCACGGGCCACAACCCCCTGCTCAACCAGAACACGGCTGTCGTAGCGGAAGGCCAGTTCCAGAGCAGTCTCAAGGCCGGCCCGGTCCGTCGCTTTAGAGATGCCTACGCTGGAGCCCATGTTGGCTGGTTTGACAAAGACAGGGTAGGTCAATTTTTTCTCAACCTCGGTTAGCTTAGCCGCCAAATCCTGACCGGCCAAAACCGTCACAAAGGCCACCTGCGGAATGCCTGCGGTTTCCAGCACATGCTTGGTCGCAATCTTGTCCATGCCGACACTAGATGACAGGATATTGGTGCCCACATAAGGCAACCTCAAGACCTCCAAAAAGCCCTGGATGGAACCGTCCTCGCCCATTGGGCCGTGGAGAACCGGAAAGACCACAGCTCCTTCTTCATAGATGGCACTTGGGGCAATGGCAGAGCTGGCATCAATGGTGGCATTGGTCATCAGCTTCTCTTCAGCAGATGGGGTGCTGGTAAACTCCTGGGTCTTGATAAAATCCCCGGCCTGGCTGATAAAATAGGTCTTGACCAAAAATTTGTTGTAGTTGACTGCCCGCATGACACTCTCAGCAGACAAAACAGACACCTCACGCTCGGCCGACCGGCCACCGTAGAGGAGAATTAAGGTTTCTTTTGACATGGTTTTTCCTCACTTCTTAAATCGATTTCTATTTTAGCATAATTTCTAAAAAATTTCAAAACAATCTGTCAGCTCAGCCATTGCCATCAAAAAACCAGCCACTCGGACTGGTTAGGTTGCTAAACCTCGGTTCGGTTCTGGATGGCCTTGAGCAGGGTCAGCTCATCGGCATACTCGATATCGCTGCCAACTGCCAGACCACGGGCCAAGCGGGTCACCTTGATGCCTGCTGGTTTGAGCAGGCGGGAGATGTACATGGCCGTGGCTTCCCCATCTGCGGTAGCGTTGGTGGCGATGATGACCTCTGTCACCTGGCCATCCATGAGGCGGCTGACCAGGCTCTTGAGGTTGATGTCGTCAGGACCGATACCGTTCATGGGCGAAATCAGGCCCTGTAAGACGTGGTAACGGCCACGGTATTCCTGGATTTTTTCCATGGCCGAAACGTCCTTGCTCTCCTCGACCACGATGATAAGGCTGGGGTCTCTGGTGTCATCAGAACAGATGGCACAGGGGTCCTCGTCGGTCAAATTGCCGCAGGTGCTGCAATAGGTCAACTCCCGCTTGGCCGACAGGAGGTTTTTGGCAAAGTCGTTGACGTCCTCATCCGACATGGACAAGGTGTAAAAGGCCAGACGAGTAGCCGTCTTGATGCCGATACCAGGCAGTTTAGAATAGCTATCAATCAATTTGGCAATAGGGCTTGGGTATAACACAAAAACTCCTTTAATTCATGGGGTACATGGCCTGGTAGAGGTTGATGATGTCCTTAGTCGCCCTCAGGCTGACCAGGGAATTGGTGTCCGTGCTGTGGGGAAAGACCACAGCCACCGCAATCTGAGGATTTGGACTCGGGGCATAGGCCACCACGTTGAAATTATCGGTTTGGATGGGCTGGCCCTCAGGAGTGGTCACAAAGGTTTCAGCTGTTCCTGTCTTGGCTGAAATGAGGGTATTGACATCCCAGCTCAGTTCACCACCTGTCGTAAAGGCCCCAGCCCCATGAACCACCTGGTAGAAACCTGATTGAATAAGGCCCATGTTTTCAGGGGAAATTGGAATGGTGTTAAGCACTTGGGGTTCAATCATTTGCACCAATTCCCCCAGCTGACCTGGCTCAGTACCCTTGTAAATGCCTTCAACCAAGTGTGGTGCCATGCGACGACCACCATTGGCAACCGTAGACACATATTGTGCCAGCTGAAGTGGGGTATAGTTGTCAAACTGGCCAAAGCTCTCGGTTAAAACATTACCTGGGGCATAGTCTTCTGGCACATAACCTGTCGATTCACCCACCACGTCAATCCCTGTGGCAGCCCCCATCCCAAATTGGGCAAAGGTCTCACGCAGCTTGGTCATGGCTTGGTCATAATTAGTTGGCAAGAGCATGCCTGGAAGGTAATCAACCCCCATCAGTTTGAAGGCGATTTGAACCACATAGGTGTTGGAAGAATATTCCAAGGCTTGTTCAACCGTTAAGGGAAGACTACCCACACTCGGCGTAAACCAGGAATTGATGGGTTTAGACTCAGCCAGCTGGATAGGCTGGTCGACCAGAACCTCATTTCCAGAGATAACGCCATGCTCCCACCCCGACGCAATACTGGCACCCTTGACCACAGAACCTGGTGTAAAGACCTTGGTAATGGTACCAAGCGGGTCTTTTTCCAGTTGTCCCGTTTTGGTGTCATGCTCAATGCCCGCCATAGCCAAGACAGCCCCTGTCTGTGGGTTCAAGGCGACAGCATACATGCCCTCTGAATGGGCGGCTAAGCCTTGCCCCAGTTGATCTT
This sequence comes from Streptococcus sp. ZY171113, assembly GCF_057748235.1. Taxonomy (NCBI): domain Bacteria; kingdom Bacillati; phylum Bacillota; class Bacilli; order Lactobacillales; family Streptococcaceae; genus Streptococcus; species Streptococcus sp. ZY171113. Next base: position 1,022,301 of record NZ_CM173243.1, on the reverse strand, counting down.
TGAAATGATCCTCTAAAATCCGTTCAACCCCTTCTTGAAAGGCTAAATCAAGGGTTAATTTGAGGTTTTTCCCTTCTTCTCCGACCTGGCTAATCTCATCGCCAATCACCTGATTGTCCTTATCCAGGGTAATAGTTCTGTTGGTTTTGCTCCCCTGAAGATAGGGCTCGTAAAATTTTTCCAGATAGCTGGTCCCTACTCGATCATTCAAGGAATAACCTAACTCCAAGTAATGATCAGCTTCCTCGGCGGGTAGACCGGTCTCTTTATTTGAAACCTGACCGATCAGTGGGCTAAGACTGGTCGGCAAGAGTTGCCGCTCCCAATCCGTCCGAACGGAAAAACCGTCCAAATCAGGCCTACCCGACTTCAAGACCGCAATATGCTCAGGCGACAAGGCTTCTGTTTTCAGAGACACTGTGTCAAAGGCTGGCGTTGCATTCATCTGACTAAAGATGGCAACACGTTTCAAATCGTCCTCGCTGTAGTTCAACTGATCCTCACTAACCGAATCCACAGCGTGCTGATAAACCGTTGCTTCCTTGAGGCGGTTGCCAAACCGATCAAACCGCTGATCATCTGGCAAGGCCTCGACCACTTGAACATAAACATCACGGTCTGCCAAGTAATAATCCACCTTATCTCGCCTAGTCACCGAAGCCTGAGGCAGAGGAACCAAACTAGCCAAGGCATTGGCTGACCGTTTCAAATCAGCTGCGGTCTGCGTATTGGTCCGAGTAAAGGCCACCACTTCTCTAACAAGATTCTTAGCTAAGGGACGTCCCGTCGCGTCAAAAATCTGACCCCGTGGATGGGCAGTTTTTACCGTATAGGTCTGGGTTCGGGTTAATTTTTCTTGGTAAAACGCCTGATCAATCAGTTGCATCTGAGCCAGCCGCAACAAGAGCACTGTAAACAGTAACACCACCAAAAAAAATAAGCTATTCAGCCTGTGAGCGATGACCAGTCCAAATCCCTTTTGCGATCTGGCCTTTCCTTGTCTTGCCATAGATTCTCCTTCTCGATTTCACTCTGCCTTCTAGTTTACCATAAAATCCCTCCATTTGCTTCCATAAACTAACCCATTTTCCAACTATTTTTTTGAAAAATAGCCGAGCAGGCCAGATGGATTCTACTAGCCCCAAAAACAAAAAGAGCTAATACAAGATTAGCTCTCCTTACTCCTAGCGGTAAGGTCAAGAACTGCCTATAACCCCTCAGCAAAGGCGTTAATCCGTCGCAGGCGATGGTTGACCCCGCTCTTGGTCAGGGGCGTCTCTAGACTATCTGCCAGTTCTTGGATGGAATAGTCCGGGTTGGCCAAACGAGCTTCCGCTACTTGCCTGAGTTCAAAAGGCAGGCTATCCAGGCCTACCGTGTCCTTGATTTTGGCGATGTTGTTGATGGTTTTCATGCTGGCCGTGATGGTCTTGGCAATATTGGCCGTCTCCGCATTGTTAGCTCGGTTGAGGTCATTTCTGGTTTCCCGCAGGAGCTTGATGCCCTCAAACTCGTCTCTAGCTGCCATAGCCCCGATGACAATCAAGAAGTCCATGATGTCCTCGGCCTTTTGCAAATAGGTCACCGTGCCATGCTTGTGGTCGATGACCTTGGCATCCAACATGAATTTTTGCATGAGACTGGCCAAGTCCTCAGCATGGTCCTGGTAAACCGAGAAAATCTCCAAATGGTAACGGCCAGATTCTGGGTCCCTGCTAGAACCAGCCGCCAAAAATGCTCCGCGAAGATAAGACCGGCCAGCCTCATCATCGGCCATAATATGTGGGGCAATCCCTGTTTCAAACCCGAAAAAGGAATCGGCCAGTTGGAGGTCAGCCAAGAGGTCTTCCACCCCAGATTCGACTGTCAGCTGGTAAACCCGATTTTTTCGCAGGTTGGACTTGCGGTAGTGGTCAAGGACAGGGTGGATACCATAGGCTTCCTCCAAGAGTTCGTAAACATGGCGGGCAATCTTGGCGTTTTCCGTGGTCAGGGTCAATCGGAGGCCCTGGCCGGTCAGGCCCAGGGTCCCTGAGAGTTTCATCAGCGCAGCCAGTTGGTGCTTGTCAGCGGTCACCTGACTGATTAGTTCTTCTTTGATCTTGGTCGTAAAACTCATGCCTTGGCCCCCAAGAGGGTCATGAGCTCCTCGACCACTAGGGAGCCATCATGAAAAGCTCCGCCATTTTCCAAACGAAGAAAGTTAGAGGAAATCACTCGATCCACCTGCTGACGCAGGCCCGCAAAGTCATGGTCCACCTGAACCAAGTCCTGGTTGAAACGATGGGAGACCATGTAGTCGTGAGGGACGGGGGCGATGTTGACCAGAACGGTGTCCACAACTCCCTCGCCCAGGTGACGGGCCAAAACAGCCACGTGATCGCTATCGCTAAAGTGCTCGGTCTCGCCCCGCTGGGTCATGATATTGCAGACGTAGGTCACCTGTGCCTTGGTCTCCTGCAAGGCCTGCTTGATTTCAGGAATAACTAGATTGGGCAAAATGGAGGTGAAGAGAGAGCCAGGTCCCAGAACAATCATGTCGCTGTCCATAATGGCCTTCACCACCTTGCGGCTGGCAGTCGGCTGACCATCGGTGTAGGTCTTGGTCACGTAAACCCGGTCAATGGTGCCTGGGTAATCCGCAATTCGGCTTTCGCCAACCACCTCGTGGCCATCGGTGAAAACGGCATGGAGGGTCAAGGGCTCTTCGCTGGCGGGATAAATCTTGCCCGTGATGTGGAAGAACTTGGTCAAAATCTGCATGGCCTGGTAGGTCGAGCCCTGCATCTCAGAAATCCCAGCGATGATGAGGTTACCTAAAGGGTGGCCAGACAAGGCCCCTTCTCCCTGAAATCGGTACTGGAATATCTTTTCATAGAACTTGGGCATGTCGCTCATGGCCACCAGAACATTTCGCAGGTCGCCTGGTGGGGTCAGCTTGAGGCTCTCTCTCAGTTCCCCAGACGAGCCACCATCATCAGCCACCGTCACGATGGCAGTGATGTCAACGGGTTGGTGACGGAGGCTGTTGAGAATAACAGGAATTCCTGTTCCGCCCCCGATAACGGTAATCTTTGGTTTTCTCATGAGCGGTTCACCGTTTCCTTGCGGCGGTCCTTGTCTCGGTGGCTTTCATTGACCGACCAGTCCTTGGTCAGGTCCTCAGCCAGACGGTGGGCAAAGGCCACGCTCCGGTGCTGGCCGCCTGTACAACCGATGGCGATGGTTAGGACCGACTTGCCCTCCTGTTGGTAGGCTGGCAAGATTGGCACCAAGAGGTTGGTCAGGCTCTGGTAGAAATCCTCCGACACCTGATGGGCCATGACAAAATCTGACACCTCCTGATCCAGGCCCGTTTTTTCCCTCAGGTCTGGTTGGTAATGAGGGTTTGGCAAGAACCGCACATCAAAGACCAGATCAGCATCGATGGGCAGACCATATTTGAAGCCGAAACTGACCACCTCAACCCGAAAACTGCTGGTCTCCGTGCTGCTTGAAAACTGCTCTGCTATTGCTTGACGAAGCTGACGGGGCGTCAACTCGGTCGTATCCACCACGTTTTGGCTAAAGTTCTTCAATGGGGCCAATAGCTCGCGCTCCCTCTTGATGCCGTCAAGGACCCGGCCGTCCGCAGCCAGAGGGTGAGCCCGACGGGTCTCCTTGTAGCGAGACACCAGCTCACTATCAGTCGCATCCAGGAACAAAATCTTGAAATCCAGGTCCTGACTGCTCTCCAGAGTATCCAAGATGGTCGTGATCTCCGCAAAGAACTGACGGCTCCGCATGTCAACCACCAAGGCCAGATGATCATACTCTTGGTTTTGGGCAATCAGCTCCAAAAACTTAGGCACCAGGGCCGGTGGCATATTGTCAATGGTAAAATAACCCAGATCCTCGAAAGACTGGATGGCCACCGTTTTACCCGCCCCACTCATACCAGTCACAAGAACCAATTTAATCGCTTTGGTCATGGTCAAACCTCCTCAGGTATTTTCTCTATTATACCACAGGAAGGGCATAAAAAAACTTCCTACCAACTAGAAGTTGATAAGAAGTTGTTCAATAAAGACTTACTTAACTGAATCTTTAAGAGCTTTACCAGCTTTGAAAGCAGGTACTTTAGACGCAGCGATAGTGATTTCTTTACCAGTTTGAGGGTTGCGACCTGTACGGGCAGCACGCTCACGAACTTCAAAGTTACCAAAACCAATCAACTGAACTTTCTCACCAGCAGAAAGGTAGTCAGTGATTGCTGCAAATACCGCATCAACTGCAGCAGCAGAATCTTTCTTAGTCAATGAAGCTGCTTCTGCAACTTTTGCAATCAAATCTTGTTTGTTAGCCATTTTTGCTAAATCCTCCAAAAATATTATGAGTTGGTTTTCTCAACAGTGTCTATCATACCCGAAAATTTCCCAATGGTCAAGCGTTTTTACCTATTTTTCCTGCTTTTTCAAGGAAATTTAATCTAAACTCCACTTCGCCACTTATTCTGTTGTCAAAAAACCAAATTTATCCAAGGGATAGAGCCTAAAAGTCAGGACACCATCAATTTTTGACCGTGGAATCAGTCCAAATTGACGACTATCTGCCCGATTTTGCCGGTTGTCATTCAAAATCAAGAAATTATCCTGGGGAACCGTCGCATCTTGCTGATTCATTAAACTATCCAAGCTAAAATCCTCCGTAAAGGGCAAATCATTTGCAATATCAGCCACATAAGCCTGCTCCAATCGCCTCAAAAACGGTTGATCAACAATGTCTTGATTCCGATAAAAAACATCCTCAGAAAAGGTTGCCTTGTCCCCTCCTTTGGCCATAACACGACCAACGTAGGCATTGCCATCAATCCGATAGAGAACAAAATCCCCATAATCAGGCTGTTCTTCCTTCAGCAGTAAGATACGGTCTCCCTTATTGAGGTAACTGTTTGCATCTGCTTCACTGAGCGTGTGTGTTGCAAAAACAAACAATCGCAATAAGATCATAATAATCATACTAGACAAAACTAATAAAATCGTTGTCAAAAAATCTCGTTTTACCATGTTCCTATTATAGCATAAGTTAGGACCTATGGGCAAAAACTTCCCCCGATTGCTTATCTCAAGGTAAGCTACCTCAGCCTTTCTTCTAGGAAAAAGAAAATCCCCCACTCCGTAGAGCAGGGGCAAATGGATAACCAAAATTAAGCTTTTTCAGTCCAAGGAGTTGCAGTTGTCTCAAGAACCTTGTTAAGCTCGTCAATGTTCTTGAAGCCTTCTGTACGCAACCACTCACGGGCAGCTTCTTTGCCTTCTTTGATGTAAACTTCAACGGAACCAGCCCAGGTGGCACGGCCACAAAGCACACCGTTGAATTTGGCACCAGCTTCAGCAGCGAAAACAAGGGTCTCTTGGAAGAGTTTGCTTGATACACCGGCTGACAGGTAGATGTATGGCAAATGAGTTGCTGCTTCTTGTTGACGGAAGAATTCAGCAGCCTCTTCTTTTGTATGAACCACGTCGCCAGTCGCAAAACCTTCAACGAAGTTCATGTTGACAGGCACTTCAACTTTCAAGACGTCAACGCCAAAACGCTCGTCTGAGAAGACTTTCATGGCTTCAATCACCTTGCGTGGCTTCACTTTAGCAAATTCTGGGCTTGCGTTGTCCTCGATGGTTTCGTCGTAGCTGAGGATTTCCAGGTAGAATGGAATGTCTTCGGCCTTACACTCAGAACCGATACGCTCCATATAGGCTTGTTTTTGCAGGTTGATGTACTCGTCGCCATCAACGTCATAGTAAAGGAGGAATTTAACGGCATCAGCCCCTTGCTCTTTCAAGCGTTTGGCTGACCACTCCACCAAGCAGTCTGGCAAACGGCCAGGTGTGCTGGCATCGTAACCAGTTTTCTCATAGGCCAAAAGCAAACCAGCCTTTTCATCCTTGACTTGAACAGCAGGAAGGCCGTACTCTGGGTCAAGCAGGATAGAGGAAGCGTACTTAGTCAACTCTTCAGATACCAGGCTCTTGAGTTCTTCGATTTGAGCAACGGTTGGCTCTTCGGTTTGGTGCTTGGCCATCATTTTCTTGAGGGCACCCCGTTGGTCAAAAGCCAAGGCTGAAATCACGCCCTTACTGTCTGACAGTTTGTCCATAAATGCACGTTTGTTAGCTGTTAAAGTCATTGTTATACCTCTTCTACATTTAATTGTTGATACAGTTTGTCATAGTTGGCCATGTTGACATGACCAGTCATCTCTTCCTGAGCATTGAGCATGCCCAGCACATTAGCCTTGATGAGGAGTTCCTCATCGCTTTCTTGATGGAAAATGGCTGACGCAATGCCAGCGACAGTCGAATCACCAGACCCGACAGGGTTGACCACATCGATTTTAGGGATGGTGACCTTGTAGAACTTATCACCGTGCTTGGCAAAAGCACCGCCTGCTCCCAGAGACACCACAATCCACTCAATGCCTACAAAAAGGTCATCCAGCAAGACAGCCTTGAGTTGGCTGATGTCCTTGGTCACTTCCAGCCCCAGCAAGTCAGACAGTTCCTCATTGTTAGGTTTGATAACCGTTGGCTTCTGGTCTGAGCAAAGCACCGCTTCCAGAGAAGCACCCGAACAATCCAGAACAACTGGCTTAGCAGCTGCCCGAGCCAGACCAACCAGCTCCACATAGTAGTCCGTCGGCAAACCTGCTGGCAAACTACCTGAGAGAACGACCACACTAGCCTTGCCCAAGAGTTCCTTGTAGTGGGCTAGAAAGGCTTGACCTTCTTCTGGACTGAGACTTGGTCCCTTTTCCAGGATTTCAGTCTGCTGACCATCATCGTGAAGAATAGCCACACAGTTTCGGGTCTCCCCAGCAATCTTAAAGAAGGCTGGTATCACCGATTCAGGTAGATTTTCCTCGATGAAATCTCCCAGGCGACCACCCAGGCAACCGCTGGCCAGAACCTGATCGCCATATTCTGTAAGAACCCTGGTCACATTGAGTCCCTTACCACCCGCTGTTTTTCTGACCTCAGTCACTCGATTGACCCTGTCCAGAGCCAGGCTAGTCAACTGATAGGCCACATCCACCGAAGGGTTCATGGTAATGGTTAAAATCATGCTTGACCTCCTTTCTACTTCCAAATCTTACACTTCAATCTTACAATAAAAAACAAAAAAAGTCAATAGCTTTTGTTTGATTTTGTTTGGTTTTTGCAGTGGAAATTTCAGAAAACAGGAGGTGTCTGATTTGATTTTCGTTCGCTCTTGTGATATGATAAACATCTGAAAAGAATAGACGGCAAAGGGAGGAAAATAATGTTAAAAAATGAGCGTTTACAACGCATTTTAGAACGGGTCAATCAAAAAGGCTTAATCACGGTTCAAGAAATTGTTGCGGAATTGAGTGTGTCTGATATGACGGTTCGCCGTGATTTAGACGAATTGGAAAAGTCTGGTAAACTGATTCGGGTTCACGGTGGGGCCCAAAGTTTGGAAAATAATGACAACTACGAGCGTTCAAACACTGAAAAACTGACCCAGCAAATGAAGGAAAAGGAAGAAATTGCTGAGTTAGCTCTGCAATTTATCCAAGACGGTGAAACCATCTTCATCGGACCAGGAACTACTCTGGAGTGCCTATCCAGACGGCTTTTAGACCGAAACCTGCGTATTATTACTAACAGCCTGCCTGTCTTTAATATCCTGATTACTGGTGCTAACCTGGACGTTATCCTGATTGGAGGCAAGTACCGTGAAATCACGGGGTCTTTCATTGGAAGTCTGGCCGACCAGAATATTCAGACCCTCAAGTGCTCTAAGGTTTTTGTCAGTGCCAATGCCATCTACAAGGACTTAATTTCGACATATAGCGAGACTGAAGGCAAGACCCAGCAACTGTCTATTGATAGTGCCATCGAGAAATACCTTCTGGTAGACCACACCAAGTTTGGCAAGTATGACTTCTATCCATTTTATAGCACCAGCCGATTTGACAAAATCATCACCGACTCTGGCCTGCCTGATGAGGTGAAAAAAGCTTACAGCCATTACGCTGAGATTTTAACCCCAGAAGCAACTGTTGAAGACAAGTAAAAGACACCCGACCAGGTGTCTTTTTAGCTTGAAAAACTCACATCAGGGCCAACAACTCAGCCACTTCTGCTGCCGTCAACCGTCGCCAAGAGCCCTCTGGCAGGTCATCTGGCAGGCTCAAGGGTCCCATAGATAGGCGTTTGAGGCTGGTCACTTCCTTGCCGCAGGCCGCCACCATGCGTTTGACCTGGTGGAACTTGCCCTCTCGGATGGTAATCCTAACCCTGCTGGTCTGCTCTGCCATGTCCAAAAGCTCCAAAACTGCCGGTTGGCAGAGGTGGTCCGAGAGCTGGATGCCGGCCGCAAAACGGGCCACATCGTCTGGCGTCATGACCCCTGCGACCTCCGCTAGATAGGTTTTATCCACGTGCTTTTTGGGAGATAGCAGAGCGTGAGCCAACTGGCCGTTGTTGGTCAGAAGCAGGAGGCCTGTCGTGTCCATGTCCAGACGACCAACTGGAAAGACCTCTTTGAGGCGAGCCGTGTCGTCCAGGAGGTCTAACACGGTCCTGTGACGCTTGTCCTCAGTGGCTGAAATGACCCCAGCAGGCTTGTTGAGGAGGTAGTACACAAAGGCCTCATAAACCAAGACCTGGCCATCGTAAGCCACCTGGTCAGCCGTCTCATCAATCTGGGCCTTGGGCGAGGTTGCCACCTGGCCATTGACCGTGATTCTCTTTTTCTTGAGCAGGGCCTTGACCTCGGTCCGTGACCCCAGGCCCACCTCGCTTAAAAACTTATCTAACCGCATAAAAGCTCTCCTCGGACAAGTCTAATAAGTCCGCTCCTCGCCCTGACTGGTCAAGATTCGTGGGCCGTCCTTGGTGATGACAAACTGGTGCTCGTATTGGCAAGACAAACCACCATCCAAGGTCTTGTGGGCCCAACCCGTTTTCATGTCGGTGTCAATTTCCCAAGTCCCCGTGTTAATCATGGGTTCAATGGTCAGGACCATACCCTCCTTGAGGCGGAGGCCACGGCCAGCCACACCGTAGTTGGGCACCATAGGCTCCTCGTGCATGGTTGGGCCAACCCCGTGGCCAACCAAATCACGCACCACCCCGTAGCCCCGCTCTTCAGCGTACTTCTGGATGGCAGCACCGATGTCACCAATGCGGTTGCCAATCACTGCCTGTTCAATCCCGATATACATGCACTCCTTGGTCACGGCCATAAGGTTTTGAACTTCTTCCGACACCTGACCAACCGCATAGGCCCAGCAAGAATCCGCCAAGCCACCCTGATAAGACTGGGTGTGCTTTTTCATCTCTTTGACATTGTTGAAGTCCAGCTTAGACACATCCAGAATAGCCTTGTCAATCGGCTCACTCAGGACCATATCCACCTTGAGCAAATCGCCTTCTTGGAGGATATAGTGACGAGGGAAGGCATGGGCCACCTCGTCATTGAGGCCACAGCAGGTCGCATAGGGGTAGTCCATGAGGTGGCCGTCCACTCCGATTTGCAGGGGCAGGACATTTTCTTCCTTACAGCGTTTGCGGACGTACTCTTCAACCGCCCACATGTCCACGCCAGGCTTGATAACCTCACGCAGGCCGATGTGGATGCTGGCCAAAAAGTCACCAGCCCGGTCCATAGCGTCAATTTCACGTTGGGATTTTAATGTAATCATAGGTTCTCTTTTCTAACTTAGTTTTGTGGTCACCAAAGCCTTGACCACGACATGGGTGTTGAGGTGGATTTCGATGTCAATGGCAGAGCTGCGACGGGTTTCCGTGATGATGGTCGGAACTAGGGTCAGGTTATCGTCAATTTGGACCGACTGGATAAAGTAGATGACCATCTGCTCGATGATGATGTTTTTCTTGTTCTTGGCCATGAGGCGGCGGTGAACCACCTCTTTTATCAGCTCAGCCAGAACACCCTGAGCCAGGTTACCAGACCCATCCACCATAGCAGGCTCAACCGTAAAGTGATAAACCTGATTATCCAGCTTGAGGTTGGAGACAATCTGTTCACTAAATGTGTGCAGGTGGGCGTTCTTGCTGTCCTGCAAACTCTCCATGACCCGCCGCCTGGTGATAACCCCCAGCAATTTTTGCTGGTCATTGACCACAGGCAACATGTCATAGTCCTCAAAAATCATCTTCTGGCTGATGGTGGCCAGGCTAACAGTTGGCGTGGTCACCACAGGGTCCTTGGACATGACATCGGCAATCTTGATGTTGCCGTCCTTACCAGCTAGGTCTCTCATGCTGACAACTCCCAGAACCCTGTCTTGTTTGTCAACCACTGGAAAACGTACGTGGTTATGGTGCTTGAGGAGGACGATGTAGTCGCTGACCAAATCTGTATCCAAAAGGCAACCATAGTCGTTCTTGAACTGGTAAATCTGGTCCACAGTCTTGATGTCCGTCTTGATGCGGACATTGGACAGGGCCTGGTTAATCATGGTCGCCACGGTAAAGGTGTCGTAACTGGTCACCATGACTGGGATACCCAATTTGTTTGAGGTGGCCAAGACCTTATCGGAAATCTCAAAACCACCCGTCACTAGGATAGCGTTGGAGTGCTCCAGGGCCAAAAGCTGGATGTCCTCGCGGTCCCCAACAATGAGCAAGCCCCCCTTAACCAGGTAGCGGAGAATATTTTCCCTGGTCATGGCCCCGATGGAGAACTTGCTGAACTCATGGCCCAGACCTGAATGGCCAGCCAAAACTTCTGAGTCACTGACCCGAGCAATCTCTGCATAGGTCAGTTTATCCAACTTGTCCTTGGTCTTGCTTTCCACCCGTACTGTACCACTTCTGGGTCTGGTCTCCACCAAACCGCGATTTTCGGCCTCCTTGATGGCCCGATAGGCCGTGCCATCGCTGACCTTGAGGTGGTTGGAAATGCTGCGGACACTGACCCGTTTACCAACGGGTAACTTCTCCAAATAGGCTAAAATGTCTTGGTGTTTACTCATAGCGGTAATCTCCTCGTCGAAGGCGGTAGCTGAGATAGTCTCTAACCTGGTGGCTGTAACGGTCGCTGGCCTTGTAACGACTGGCCAGTTTGAAACCTGCTTTTTTGGCCACCGCTTGGCTGGCTGGATTGTCCAAATGGCAGACGATAAGCAATTCCTTGAGGCCAAATTCTTGAAAGGCTAAAAAAGTCAAAGTTTTAAGAGCCTCTGTCATGTAGCCCTGACCCCAGTAGCTTTGCTTGAGCACATAAGCCACTTCTGCTCTGCTATTTGCCATATCAAGCCCTTCCAAGCGAAGGAGCCCAATCAGCTGGTCGCTGGTTTTCAGGCTTAGGGCCCAAATTCCCAGGGGACGACGCAAGAAATGCTCCACAAAGTGACGGTCGCTCTCAGCCTGGCTCTTCATCAGCGGCAAGGCGAAACGAGCGTTTTCTGATGACGAGCAAATCTGATAGAAGACACCCGCATCCTGAAAGGTCAGAGGCCTTGCCTGTAAGCGTTGGGTCTCAAAACTGGCGAAACGTGCCAAAGCAATCCAAAGGTTCATAGGCATATTATAGCACAGTTTCAGGTTTTAAGCAAAAAAGACTAGAACAGTTTAAGCTCCTGTCTCGTCAAAAACGAGCAGGGCCATGCCCCACCCGTTTTTTCTACTATCTTACTTCCATGATTACTGGTAAAATGGCAGGGCGACGTTTGGTTTGATCGTAGAGAAACTTCCCTAAATTGTCACGCACCTGATTCTTCAACTCAGACCAGTCAAAGTCTTTTTGAGCCAGATAATCTTCTACTGTCTTATTAACCAATTCGGCACTGTCGTAAAGAATATCTCGATTTTTCTTGACGTAAACAAAACCTCTGGTATGAAATTTGGCTTTTGAAATGATTTTCTTCTGACGTTTATTGATGGTCATGGCCACGATGAAAATCCCATCTTCTGACAGAACTTTACGGTCACGAAGAACCACATTGCCCAAATCACCCATGGCGTTACCATCAATCAAGACATCACTGGCTGGGACCGTTCCCTCGTGAAGGAAGCCTTCCTCGCCCAGAACCATGCGGTCACCCTTTTTCATGATATAGATGTTCTCCGGCAAATGACCGATTTCCATGGCCAACTTGGCATGGGCAGCCAACTCACGGTACTCCCCTTGAATCGGGAAAAGATGAGTCGGTTTAAGCAGGTTAATCAAGAGTTGCAGGTCACGAGCATTGGCGTGGCCAGACACCCTCAAGTTCTTAGTGATAGACTTGACAGACCCGCCAGCCTTATAAATCTGGTTTTCCACTCGGGCCACCACAGCTTCTTTGGCAATCGAAGGTGTGGTGACGATGTAAACCAGGTCGCCTTCTTTGATGTTGACATGACGGTGACGCCCCTGGGCCATCTTGCTGAGGGAGTTGATTGGTTCACCCATTCGGCCATTTTCCAGGATAATCAGCTCGTGGTCCTCGTACTTGTGCATATCTGTCACCTTGACCATGAGACGCTCATCAGCCAGGGCTAATTTTTTGAGGCGAATACCTGTACGGATAATGTTTTCCACATCGTAGCCTGTCAAAACCACCCGGCGGCCATTGGCAGCCGCAGCGTCAAAGACCTGTTGAATCCGAGACAGGTTGCTGGCCACCGCAGCCACGATGATCCGCCCCTCCCAGTCACTCACCACTCGGTCAATCTCAGCACCGACTTCTGATTCACTGGCAATTTGCACGTTGCTCTCCGCATTGGCCGAATCGGCCAAAAGCGCCAAAACACCATCACGACCAATCTCAGCCAAACGGCCAAAATCAGTCTGGTAAAGCGGACTAGCTGCTTGGTCGAACTTGAAATCACCCGTGTAAACAATGTTGCCTTTTTCTGTGCTTAAAACCACGCCCAAACTCTCTGGAATGGAGTGGGTGGTCTTAAAGAAGGACACCGTGCTGTCACCGAATTCAATCTCTGTCTGAGCATCCACCACATGGTAGTTGTCAAACTTCTTGAAAAGATTAGCATTTTTTACCACCAGCTTGGCCAGCTCGATGGTCAACTCCGAACCAAAAACAGGCACCTTGATGTGCTGGAGAACATAAGGCAGGGCTCCGATGGCGTCCGCGTGCCCGTGGGTCAGGAAAATCCCCTGCACACGGTCCTTGTTTTCAATCAAATAATCCAAGTTAGGGATAACCACATCTACCCCCAACTGCTCACTTTCAGGGTATTTAAGCCCTGTATCCAAAATGAAAATCGACTCCCCGATTTCCACCACATAAAAATTCTTACCGTTCTCACGGACACCGCCCAGGGCGATAATGTTAATAGCTGTCACCTTGTTCTCCTTTTTGGTTTTTTAGGTAAATACTAGAAGAGGGAGCTTGATTTAATCTCACTAACAAGTCCTATTCTTCCATAGACAAACGGTCCTCGTTGGGGCAGAGCTACCCAATCCGAGTCGAATTACTGCCGCTGCAATCAAAAAAATTGCATACACTTCAGTATACAATTTTTTAAGGATTTTTTCAAATTTTAGCTTGTCTATCAAAAAGAAAGGTTGGCAGAGTTTGTCCTTTCAGACTAGGTGATGCTACGAGCGGTTTCTGGGCTCCCTTCCCCGATAGCAAAGACATATTTATGCCCCTGGGTCAGGCTGTGGTAGAAGCCCTTGCCCTCGTAGAGTTGGAAAACCTCAATATCAGCCTGCTTCTCCTTATCTGGATAAACAAAATCCACATAAGGGTTACCAGCCAGCATTTCGTGAAGAAGTTCAGGGCCAACAGGCCGAACTCGGCCCTCAATACGGATGACCTGAATCAGGTAATCTTCTTGACTCATAGCGGTCACGGCCACATGGGGATTGTCAGCAATCTGGCTGAAAAATTTGGTTTCTGGGCTGGTCATGAAGAAAATCCCCTGCTCATTGGCCACTCCAATATGGAAATGGCGGGCGTGTGGCAGGCCCTCCTTGTCCACCGTGGCAAAAACCGCCACCCCCATCTCTTCTAAAATGCCTAAAATGTCTTTAACGTCCATAAAGACCTCCTTGAAATCGTTTACTATAACCATTATAACATAGACAGAAGGTTTTGGAAAGTTGCTCACAAGATTTTCCGCTCTGCCATTTCCCCAAAAAAGACAAAAAAAAACAGCCTCGAAACCGAGGCTGCCCAATCCGACAATGAAGCAAACTAAAGTCAAAGTGAGTGAGAGCAGTTCAAGGCTGAACCGAGCAAAAGGTACTTTTTAGGTAGAAAAATCCTGGGATGATTCTTCTATCAGTCACTTAATGATTTCTAACAAATTCTAGGACTTGGTCGTATTCTAATTGACCATCTGCCAAACCCAGACCTAGCCAAACCAATTCATCATCTGTAACCTCAAGAACAATGCCATTTATTTCCAGAAAAACACAAGCATGGCAAACACACCAATACGCTTATTGCCATCAAGAAAGGCATGATTCTTTACAAGTGAGTAACAAAGTCTCGCAGCTTTTTCCTCAAGGGTAGGGTATTTTTCAACACCGAAATAAGTCGAAAAAACAGCTGCAAGCGAAGAGGAAATAAGCCCCTTATCCTTAACACCCGCCAAACCACCCGTAGCTTCAATCAACTGAGAGTGCAACCTGATGATGTGCTCAACAGTGAGTTGCTTCATTTGGCCAATTCCTTAAAGGCATCCAAATGCCGAGTTAGAATGGCATTAGCCACTGAATCTAATGTGTCATCGGAAATAGTTGTGTCTTTAGCTTGTTGGTCAAGAAGCGTTTGATAATCCACCAAGACATATTTAGGGACATTATTTTTCAGAATGACAGCTGTACCATTGGCATCGACTAAGCGAGCAATTTTGGAGAAGTTCTGATTTGCCTCCGAAATGGAGACAAGATTTTCTAGATTGATTTGCATAGTAAGCAACCTCCTTTCTCCATTTTAACATTTTTTAGGATAAATTCAACCTAAAAAGTCACCAAACCTTATTCTCAGCTCTGCCATGTTCCAAAACAGCAAAAAAAGTTGGAAAAACTCCAACTTTTTAAGCTCATTATTTAGGCTGACGAAGCGCACCGTAGAGGACACCTGACACCACCGCACCGATAGCGATGAAGACCAGGTAAAGGAATGGGTTGCTGGTCAAGGCGATCACGAAGATACCACCGTGAGGAGCCATGAGTTTGATGCCAGCAAGGCCAACCAAGGCACCAGCAAGGGCTGAACCAGCCACAAAGCTAGGAATGGCACGGGCAGGGTCAGCAGCACCGAATGGAATGGCACCTTCAGTGATGAAGGACAGACCCATAACGATGTTGGTCAAACCAGAGTTACGCTCTTCTTGAGTGAATTTGTTTTTGTAAAGGAGGGTTGCCACGAAGACTGCAAGTGGTGGCACCATACCGCCGGCCATAACCGCCGCCATAGCCACAGAACCGCCGTTAGCAACAGTCGCTGCCAGGGTACCTGTACCAAAGACGTAAGCCGCCTTGTTAACTGGACCACCCATGTCAACGGCCATCATGCCACCAAGGACAAGGCCAAGGAGAATGGCAGAGCTGCCTTCAAGACCAGCCAGGAAGTTGTTCATACCCGTGTTGATAGCTGCCATTGGGATGTTGACGAAGTACATCAAGAAGCCAGTAATCAATACACCAAGGAGTGGGTAGAGGAGGATTGACTTGATACCTTCAAGTGATTTTGGCAGGTTAGCCAAGACTTTTTTGAGACCAAGCACAACCGCACCAGCCAAGAAACCACCAACCAGGGCACCAAGGAAACCTGATGATACCGCTGCTGGAACCGCACCTTCTGCGGCAGCACCGTAGTTGATTTTACCGATGGCCAAACCGTCTTTAGCGATGGCACCAGCTACAAAACCAGCTACCAAACCTGGTTTTTCAGCGATAGAGTAGGCAATGTAACCTGCAAGGAGCGGCAACATGAAGCCAAATGCTGCACCACCGATTTGCATGAACATAGAGGCCAATTCATTGTATGAACCCAGGCTGCCCAGGTTGGCTTCTGGCACACCAAGGGCACCATCAACCAAGAAGGCCAAGGCGATGATGATACCACCACCGATAACGAATGGCAACATTTGAGACACACCGCTCATGAGGTGCTTGTAGAAGGCACCACCCAAGCTAGTTGGCGCTGCAGCCGCTGCTGCTTGACCGTCGTTTTTCGCCACGTAAGTGTCCGCCTTTCCGTCCAAAATCAGGTTAATGAGTTCTTCAGTTTTCTTGATGCCATCAGCAACTGGACGGTTGACCAATGGCTTGCCGTTGAAACGGTCCATCTCAACTGCCTTGTCCGCTGCAATGATAACACCTTTGGCGTTTGCGATGTCCTCAGCCGTCAAGCGGTTGCCGACACCAGAGGCACCGTTGGTTTCAACCTTAATCCCAACGCCCATCGCTGCTGCTTGCTTCTTGAGGGCTTCTTCCGCCATGTAGGTGTGGGCGATACCAGTCGTACAAGCCGTTACCGCAACGATGAAGTCCTTGCCTGCTGGAGCTTCTGGGGCAATAGCTGGCGCTTCTTCAGCTGGAGCAAAGAGGGCATGCACTTCCTCTGCTGATGAAGCCGCACGGAGCTTGCTAGCGAAGCCGTCTGCCAAGAGGAACTTAGACAATTCAGCCAAAGCTGCCAAATGCGTGTCGTTAGCCCCTTCTGGAGCGGCAATCATGAAGAAGAGATCAGTTGGCTGGCCATCGAGTGAGGCGTAGTCAACACCCTTGTTTGATTTGGCAAAGAGAACAGTTGCCTCTTTAACCGCTGCATTTTTAGCGTGTGGCATGGCGATGCCATCGCCAAGACCTGTTGAGGTCTGGTTTTCACGGGCAACGATACCCGCCTTGAAGGCCTCAAAGTCAGAGACCACACCAGCCTCAGCCAGTTTAGCGACCATTTCATCAATGGCTGCTTCTTTAGTGGTTGCTTGCAAGTCAAGCAACATGACGTTTTTGTTCAGTAAGTCCTGAAGTTTCATCGTTTTTCTACCTCCACTTGGTTGTAAATTTGCTTAATAAAGTCAGCGTCAGCCAAATCGTCTGAGAAGGCTGTCGCGGTGCCACAGGCCACGCCCCATTTGAGGGCTTCAATCGGGTCACCAGACTGAACCAGGCTGCCAGTAAAACCAGCCACCATAGAATCGCCTGCACCGACCGAGTTCTTGACCTGACCCTTGATGGGTTTGGCAAAGTAGGCCGCTTCTTGGGTTACTAGGAGAGCTCCGTCACCAGCCATAGACACGATAACGTTCTGAGCACCTTTTGCCAGAATCTCACGGGCATAATGTTCCACATCGTCAAGGCCGTTGAGTTCAACCCCAAAGATGCTTTCCAGCTCATGGTTGTTTGGTTTGACCAGAAGTGGCTGGTAAGCCAGGCTATCCAACAAGGTCTGGCCTTCAAAGTCGCAGACCACTTGGGCACCCCGAGATCTAGCAGCACCAATAAGAGTTTTATAAAACTCATTTCCCAAGTTTGCAGGTGCTGATCCCGCAAAAACTACCACATCATTGGCTTCCAAACGATATAAGAGACCCAAAAGCTCTTCCAGCTTATGCTGACCAATATAGGGACCTGCCCCGTTAATCTCGGTTTCCAAATCAGCCTTAATCTTCACATTTATTCGAGTATCTTGATCCACCTGAATAAAGCGATGGTTAATTTGTTCCAAAACCAGGCCCTCCTCGATAAAGCGGCCAGTAAAGCCACCCACAAAGCCAGTCGCAGTACTATCCTGGCCCAGCCGTTTGAGGATACGGCTGACGTTAATGCCCTTGCCCCCCACGTACTTGTCGTCGCTGGTCATGCGGTTGACCGCCCCCAGCTCCAGGCTATCCAGCCGGACGATAAAGTCGATGGAAGGGTTGAGCGTCACAGTATAAATCATACCTCAATCACCCTCGTTTTCTCTTTTAATTTGGCCACGATGGCAGGGTTGCTAGCCGTGGTCAGGAGCGTGACGTCTGTCAGCTTGGCCACCTTGACAAAGGACCGTTGCCCCAACTTGGAGCCATCCGCCAGAACATAGGCCTCTCGGCTGCTGCGGATGACTGCCCGCTTGATGGCGGATTCTGCCAGGTCTGGTGTGGTCAGGTCCTCCTCGTCAACCCCGTTCATGCCCAGAAAGGCCTTGTCGAAGTTGAGGCCTTGGATTTGTTCCAATGCCAGAGGACCGATAGAAGCGTCCGTTGAGGACTTGATGTCCCCACCGATGATCATGGTCTTCAGCCCACGCTCCACCAGCTTGACCGCATGATGAATGGAATTGGTCACCACCGTCAGCTGTTTCGCTGTCAACAGATCCACCAAGAGGTCGGTCGTCGTGCCTGCGTCAATGAAAATCACATCCCCATCCGAAACCAGTTGGGCTGCCTTTTGAGCCAGAGCTTGTTTTTCTTGCACGTTTTTGACAGATTTTTGCTGGTTGGTCAATTCCTCCTGTAAGGTTTGGATTTTCTCCGCCCCACCATGAACCCGCCGCAACTTGCCTTCAAGCTCCAACTCATCCAAATCCCGACGAACTGTTGATTCAGACGTGTCTAGCATGGCAACCAGGTCTTCCAAGGAAACCGCACGCTCCGCCATCACTTTCTCTTCAATCAGCCGTTTTCGTTCCGATTTTAAGATGTCTCTCACCTCCTCTGCAATCGTTTACCATTTCATTATACCCCAAATTTTGCAGATGTCAAGCAAAATCTATCAAAAACTTTCAAAATATATAAGAGGACCTCTAAAAGCTCAGTTAACAACATTCAAATCGTTGATTCGATAGACTTTTGACTAGGATAATTAGTCAAAAAGCTAGTTTTTAGAGGTGCCCATTAAAAAAAAGAGCCTTAGCTCTTTGAGAAATTCTAAAAAGTATCATCCACTTCCTAAATGTAATCGATTAGTCGGGATACAAACTCCCCTCGCTTTCTTATGTCAAAGCTCGGGGCACCAATCGTCCGAGGGACGATTGCTCTGCTCCAGCGATTCGCTGTAAGCTCATCACTGCGTCGCCAAGCTCCTTGTTCTGGGACGACTATCGCAGGGGTAGGACGCAGTTCTTGTGAGCAAAGTTGTCAAATCACTCCCCTCGCCCCCTGTTTCAAGGCTCGGGGCATCAATCGTCCGCAGGACGATTGCTCTAGTCCCACTCCTTCAAGACATTGTAGTGGTAACTGGCCACTTGATAGCCCTGATGTTGATACATATCAAGGTTTTCTTCTTCTGAGAGGAGAATGACCTGCTGGTAATCACCAATAGCAGCTCGTTGAAGCTGGCTACCAATGCCACGACCACGGAAGGCTTCATCTACCCTGAAATCATCAATTTCCGCATAGTCACCAAAATACCAGGTCGTCACATCACCGATAATTTGCCCCTCATGCAGAGCCAGGAAAACACGACAGTCCTCTTCTAAAATGGTTTGTTCAGCCTGTCTAGCTTCCTTGGCATAGTCCTCACCATAAACCAAGCGTTGTTGATAACGGTAATCGTGATAGAGCGGCAAGAGCTCTTCTGACAGTTCTACAATGGCAATCCCATCCAAGGGCTTATCAGCCAACTTGAGAGCTGAAACAGGAGCCGTCATGACCAAATGCTTGGTCACCTCATAATCCTCTATCGCCATGTAGGCCGCCAACTCCTCAGACAAATCTGTCTGGTCTGGAAAGAAAACATGAACGTAGGTTCTCTCATACCCACTCTGTTGTTCCTTTATCCAAGCCACATCAGCCTCAAACTCAGCCAAACTTGGCAAAACCTCATAAAGCAGGTAGTTACTCCAATAGGTAGATGGCCGACTCTTGTCTTGAAAATAGGACAATCGTTCAGTCACTACCGTCGGCTGATCATCCGCCACCATCAATCGTGTAAAATCCATTCCTATTACTCCGTCAGATCCAAAATACTAATCCCATCCCGGCCATCGGTTTCCACCATTTCGACCAGAACTTCTTCTGTTTGAGCTGTCGGCAGGTTCTTGCCCACATAATCCGCTCGGATAGGGAGTTCACGATGGCCACGGTCAACCAGAACCGCCAGAGCCACTCGGCTAGGACGCCCCAGGCTGACCAAGTTATCAATGGCCGCCCGAATGGTTCGCCCCGTGTAGAGGACATCATCAACCAAAATCACATCCCGATCTGTCACATCAACCGACACAAGGCTGGTGTCTTCCTCCACCTTGACATCGTCCCGAAAGGGCTTGGTATCCAGCTCAATGACCGGCAAATCCAGACCTTCCAAACTCAAAATCCGCTCCTGCATCCGACGGGCGATATGAACCCCGCGGGTCTTAATCCCCGCCAGCACCACACGGCTCAGGTCCTTGTTGCGTTCAATCACCTCATAGGTCATCCGCGTGATGGCCCGCTGCATGGTCACGCCATCGACAATCTCTTTACGTTTCATCCTAACCTCCTAGTTGGCCTTGCCCCTCAGGGTTTCTAGCGTTTTTTGGAAAATAGCTGGCGCAGGGGCCGTGAAGACCAGCTCTTGGCCCGTTTTAGGGTGGGTAAAGCCCAGGGTCTGGGCGTGTAAAAATTGCCCCTGACCTGGCAGGGTCTTGCGAGGCCCATAAGCAGGGTCACCAGCCACTGGGTGACCGATGTAGGCCATGTGGACACGGATTTGGTGGGTTCGACCGGTTTCCAGGGTCAACTCAACCAGACTGTAATCCCCAAACCGCTCCAAGACTTGGAAACGAGTGACCGCAGGCTTGCCCTTGCTGGTTACCGCCTGTTTCTTGCGGTCCTTGTCGCTCCGCCCAATCGGTGCTTCAATGACACCGCGGTCCTTTGGCAGGTTGCCGTGGACGATGGCCAGGTACTTTCTCAGGGACTTCTTGTCCTTGAGTTCGGCCGCTAGGGCATTGTGGGCCTCGTCGTTCTTGGCAATCATGAGGAGACCCGACGTGTCCTTGTCAATCCGATGGACAATGCCAGGACGGACAACACCGTTAATCGATGACAGGTCCTTGATGTGGTGCATGAGGGCATTGACCAGGGTCCCTGACGGGTGACCTGCTGATGGGTGAACCACCATGCCCTGCTCCTTATTAACCACGGCCACGTCCTCATCTTGGTAGATGATGTCCAGAGGCAGGTCTTCTGGCAGGTAGTCCAAGACCTCTTCTTCTGGCACCGTGTAGCTAATCACATCGCCTGCTTTGACCACGTACTTGGCCTTGGTTGCTCTGCCATTGACCAAAACCGTCCCTTTTTTAATCTCCTCGTTGGCCTGGCTACGAGACAGGACCGTTAAGTCCGCCAAGGCCTTGTCCAAACGGCTGCCGCCGTCCTTAATGTGTAGTTCTGTCATTTTTTTCCTCCAGCCACAGGGCCACAAACATGAGGGCCACGCCCACGGTCAAGTAGCTATCCGCCACATTAAAAATCGCAAAATCCATAAAGTCCAAATGAACCATGTCCACCACATAGCCCAGCCGCAGGCGGTCGATAAAGTTGCCGATACCGCCTGTCATGATCAGGGTCAAGGGAATCAAACTCAAGCTTCGCTCAGGGGTCTTGATAAAGTAGCGACCCGCCACCAGCAAGAAAATCACCGTGGTCAGGATAAAGAACCACTGCTGGTCCTGCAAGATGGAAAAGGCCGCCCCTCGGTTTTGCAGGTAGGTCAAGCTAAAAAGGGGCGGGAAAAAGGGTTTCACCTCACCCAAACCGATGTTGGCCACCACCCAGACCTTGGTCCATTGGTCCAGAACCAAGAGGACCAGCCCCAGCAGCACTAAGTGTAATTTTTTCATGTTAACTCCTTCTGGCCCAAGCCAGCAAAATAATCTTCCATCACGCCCACAAACTTCTGGGCACAGGTGGACAGTTCCATCTCGGCCCGCTTGACATAGACCATCTGGTTGCCCACCGCCTTCTCAAGCGGAATGACCGTAATCCCGTTCACGCTGGCACTGTCCAGGAAACCAGACCCCGTCGCATAGGCATCCGTCCGCTCCAAAATCCCGTTCAAGGTCGCTCGGTCGGTCACCTTGTAAATCAGGCTGGACTCGGTCCGGTCCACCAGGTTCTCCGAGTAGTAGAGGTAGTCGTCCTTTTCTTGGGTAAAGAGCACAGCTGGCAGGCCGCTCAGGTCTGCCATGGTCAAGCTCTCCTTGGCAGCCAGAGGGTGGTCCTTTCTCAGGTAGATGTGGGTCTGAAAGTCAATCAGCTTGACGGCTTCAAGCCCTTGCTTGTCCATCTTGCGTTGGATGCCTTCACGGTTCTGATCGTTGAGGTAGATGATGCCCAGCTCACTGTGGCCATCAATGACCTCGTCCAAGATTTGCACCGTTGTCGATTCAAAGAGCCTGAAGTTCTGAAACTCAGGATAAGCCGTCGCAAACTGGGTGACTAAGGGAGCCAAAAAGTCATAGTGCTGGCTGGAAATGGAAAACTCCCGCTGCTTGCCGCCAGAACTGGTGTACTGATTTTCAAAGGAATCAAAGGAGCCGACCAGCTTCTGGGCCTTCTCAAAAAAGACCGCTCCTCGCTGGGTCAGGACCGCTCCAGATGTGGTCCGCTTGAAAATCTTAAAGCCCAGTTCCTCTTCCAAATCCTTGACCGCCACCGACAGGCTGGGCTGGCTAACGTAAAGGGTGCTGGCCGCCTCCCGAAAGGTACCACAGTTGGCAATGGCCACTACATAACGTAATTGTTGAATGTTCATAAAGCCTCTTTTTAGAATGTGCTAGTTCCATTATACCAAAAAATAGCAACTTTGACTGCTTATAAGAGCCCCCTCCTAAAGACCCTCACTTGTCCAAAAAAACAAACAGATTCTTAGATCACGGATAATTGTCCCCACGTGTGATGGTCACTAGTCGTTTTTGTGGAAATGGCAGAGCTGTCTAGACAAAATCCCTCACTTATGGTAAACTAGCCAAAAGATTAAGACAGGAGGCTAGCCGTGAAAAGATTATTTCCCAAACTCCATCAAGACTACCTAGACAGCCGGAGCACACCTCAAGAAGATTTCATTTACTGGTTTATCCAGCGCAAGATGACCTGGGGACAACGGTGGTTGTTGGTCATCGTTCTCAACTTTTCTCTCCAGCCCTTCTTTTTCAACCTCAGGGTCCTCCTATGGCTTTTCCGAATCGGCCTAGTTCTAGGTATCATTTACATTCTCGGTCACACCTATTTCTTTTTCAAAGACCGACACGAACAGAAAAACAAAGACTAAGAAAACACCCCCGTCCAGGCCTCACAGAGACCTGACGGGGATTTTCATTGGTTAATTGCTATCTAGTCTAAATGGGTCTTTCCCTGCCTCAAAATAGCTCCTATAAGGTTCTGGAAATTCAGCAACAAAAACGTCAAATAAGTTCTTTCGAGCCTTCTCCTCGTCCTTCCATGTTCTAAACAAGTGACGTTTATAAGCAATCAACTGGCGAACGATGCTATTAGTGACTTGGTACAATATGATAAACACCAAATCTTCTTTCTTAACCGTTTCATACAGCTCAAAGCCTTGCCCACGCTCTTGACTAAAAACCTGAGCACAGCCACTTTCCTCATCATAGGATATCTTAATCATCATGTCATGATAAGTGGAATCAAACAAGTTCTGAATCGGCTTGAAATGATAATACCCGTGCTGATAGAAGGAAGTCTGCAATAGTAAATCAACCGCCTCTTGAATTAAAGCACGCTGACTTGGAAACTTAGTCCTGCCTAATCTCCTTAAGCCGCTCATAAATCTCCTCAGGCGTTCCCAAGGCCATCAGCTCTTGGTACTTGACGGTTTCGACCAGGTCTTGATAAATCTGACTATCAGCAATCGGTCGCTTGTCAGCTTCTTTGTTGACGGTCATAACCCCATCGGCGATGGTGACAAAGCCCAGCTCCTCGAAAATCTGAATCATCTTGACCAGGAGAATCTGGTCAATCTTGAGAAAATGGCTGAGCTCCTTGAGTTTGTAGCGGACATCAAATTCTGGGAACTGATAAATGGTCTTGTAGAGTTTGGCATACTGGTCACGGCTGCCGTAACCTGCCAGGTAG
The DNA here is from genome assembly GCF_057748235.1 of Streptococcus sp. ZY171113. Classification (NCBI taxonomy): domain Bacteria; kingdom Bacillati; phylum Bacillota; class Bacilli; order Lactobacillales; family Streptococcaceae; genus Streptococcus; species Streptococcus sp. ZY171113. The sequence continues at coordinate 998,305 of NZ_CM173243.1, read as the reverse complement.
TAAGGCGTTTTGATGGTGTTCTTGAAATAAACCGCCTCAAACTGCTTGCCTGCAAAGAGGGCTTTCAGGTCGGCCAGGCTGTCGGGCAGGTCGGCCACCACCACCTGTTTGCTGGTCGTATCAGCGGTCAGGACAGGCAGGCCTGCTGGCAGGGGGGCATTCTTGGCACGGATGTCAAAGAGCTGGACCCCCTCCACACGGGCGTCTTCCAGCATGAGCTGGAGGCTGGTCGACCCGTTCCAGCGGTTGACCGACAGGGTCACGGCCAGCTCCAAGCCCTTGGCCTGCTGGAACTCCTGGGCCAAAGCTCCCTGACCAAAGGCAACCAGGTCCACCTGGGTCTCGCCTTGAACCAGCCGTAGCTTGAGGTGGCCACCGCCCTGACCCATGGTTCTGGCCTGCTTGACCTGGACTTCTTTGAGCCCAAAGACTGGTTTTTTATGGTCCATGCCAAAGGGGGCCAGTTTGTCTAAACTCTTGATGGTGTCTAGGGAGAGGTCAGTCAGATCCAGTTGCTCATCCACCTGTAACCTTGGTTTCTGGCTGAGGTCAATGGCCTGCTCGGCCACATAGCTGACCAAAACCTGCTGAAGCTCCGAGAGCTTGTCCACGTCCAAGGTCATGCCAGCTGCTCCGCTATGTCCCCCAAAAGCCACAAAAAGCTCAGGATGAGGACTGAGGGCAGAAAAGAGGTCCAGGGCTTCGGGACTGCGGGCCGAGCCCTTGGCCAGGCCATCCGTGATGCCGAGGACAATCACCGGCTGACCCAGTTGCTCCAGGAGCCGACCGGCCACAATGCCCAGAACGCCAGGGTGCCAGCCCTCCTTGGCCAGCACCTGGACAGGCAGGTCGGGCTTGACCAGCTGGCTGGCCTCCTCGTAAATGCGGGCCACCAGCTCCTTGCGTTCCTCGTTCTTGGCTGCCACCATCTGAGCGATGCTGGCAGCCTCCTCTTCGTCAAAGCCTGTCAGGAGCTCCAGGGCAGGGTTAGGATCGTCCAAGCGCCCCAGGGCGTTGAGCTGGGGAGCGATGGTGAAGCCCACCGTCTCCTCGGTCACCGTGGCAGGGTCAATGTCAGCTAGGGCCAAGAGCTCCTGCAAGCCCAACCGCTCGGTCTCCCGCAACACCTGCAAGCCCGCCTTGACCAAAATGCGGTTTTCCCCCGTCAGGCTGACCATGTCGGCAATGGAGCCGATGGCCACCAGGTCCAGAAACTCCGTCGGCACACCTTCCAAGAGAGCCTGGGCCAGCTTGAAGGCCACCCCACAACCCGCCAAATGCTTGAAGGGGTAATCAGCCCCAGGGTGCTCTGGGTGAACAATAGCATAGGCTTCAGGCAGGTCACCAGGCAGGCTATGGTGGTCGGTCACCACCACATCAACCCCCTGTTCCTGGGCGTAGGCGATGGCCTCGTGGCCCGCCACCCCATTGTCCACCGTCACAATCAGAGACACGCCCTGCTGCTCGATAAAGTACTTGTAAACCGACAGGTTGGGGCCGTAGCCGTCCGTGAAGCGGTTGGGCAGGTAGGTCACCACCTCGGCCCCCAGCATCTCCAAAGTCTCCTTAACAATGGACGCCGCCGTCATCCCGTCCGCATCATAGTCCCCGTAAACCAGGATTTGTTCATTTTGGGAAATGGCAGAGCGGATACGTTCAACCGCCTTGTCCATGTCATTTAGGAGGTAAGGGTCATGTAGTTGGCTCAAATCTGCCTGCAAAAAGGCTGTCAGCTCTTCCCCAGTCTGCACGCCTCGGTTAAACAAGATGGCCGCTGCCAACTTGTCCAAACCCTCTTTTTTGGCCAGTTTCAAAAAGCCCTCATCAGGCTGCTGGCTTGCTCGTGTCCACTCATACTTGGCTGAAATCATGTCGTCTCTTTCTGGAATATAATCTGTTTCTATTGTAACAAAAATCAAGACAAACCAAAACCATTTGGCCAAAAAACTGGAGAATTTCTTTGCTAACGACTATGCTTCGCTACGTTTTCTCGTTCGAGCCAACAGTGCTCACGTCATACTCCCGAGCTCAAAAGAGCGATTTCCGTACTTATACTTCAAAGAGCATGTTTATTGAAAATCATCAAAGCACTTTTACTTTTCAGATAACCCATAAAATCGGAAATCGCAAGCTTTGGTGGTACCAACACGAGCATATGAATATGATCAGGCATCATGTGTCCTTCTATGATTTCTACACCTTTGTAAAGACACAACTGCCGAATGATACTAATTAAATCTTCACGAACCTTATAATAGATCGCCTTACGGCGATAGAAGGTGTAAACACGATATGATTGAGCACATCCATTTGGTGCGTGATAAACTGTAGCTGGTTGAGCTATTTCTCTCGCTTTCCCTTTTCTAGGCTCAAGCTCAACTAGTCCACTGGACTAGTTGAGTCCTCCTTATTTAGCCTGAACAAGACTTATACTGGAAAAATAAATGGAAGCTAAAGGTCTTGTCAGCCAGCATAGCTGGTGGTTTTCTTGTTGACTCTACGAGAAAACTGACTAGAAGCCATAAAGAGCTCTCCCCCAGACCATCCTAACCGCTACCTCGTCCTAACTTTGGAAAGATTGCAGAGCAATTCAGATTTACCACAAGACTTTCCTTTTTTTCCGAGGTATGCTATACTAAAGTCAAGGGCTTTCAAGCCTATCTTCACTACCATAAGGAAACCATTATGAAAAAATTATTACTTTTTCCGCTCACACTCTTCCTGACCCTTGGTTTGGCGGCTTGTAGCCAGTCTAAACCAACTGACGAGACAGCTTCTTCTGTTCAGTCCCAACAAATTGTGGCCAAACACTCCGATATTCGTTTGAAATTTAACGCCATTAAAATGGCCAAGGCTGACCAAGAATTCAAGGGCGGTAGTAGCCTGGCTCAGGTAAAGGAACTGTTTGGTGAACCTGCTAAGCACGAACAAGTCCCTGCTGGTGATGTGACCCTAGATGTTTACAACTGGCAATTTGACCAAGTTGATTTGACCGTGCAATTCTACCAAGACAACGTTGTGGTTCGATCCATTTCCAACTTCTACTTCATTCGCGACCCTAAGATTGGCCTCAAAGACTTCGACGGTCTTGCTGATAAACTAAGCTACCAGCAGGCCGTTGAGAAACTGGGCGAACCTGATGTCCTGTCTCAGGCAGTCTCCTCAGACAAGGAAGAACTCCAAGCCATTTGGGTCAGTGGCCTAAAAACCGATCAAGAAGCACGTATCCAGCTCCTCTTTGAAAACAATGCCTTAAAAACCAAAAATCAGTTCGGTTTGAAGGATTAATAAGACACGAGGCTGGGACAAAAGTCCAAACTCCAGTATTAAAAACGAACAAAGAAGGATTTCTGAAAACCAGAATTTCTCTTTGTTCGTTTTTTTGATTTTGTTGTTTCAGCAGGGGATAAGGGTATGTGATTTCGAAAACTCAAAATCTTTTTGTCCCAGCCTCGTTTTCCTATTTATAATTAAAAGCTCTTCTCGCCAACCAATCCCCGATTTCTGGGAATAGGGTGTAGAACTTGTGGGCCAGGTTCAGGCTCCAAAGCAAGTTGAGTTCCCGTTTGTTCTTGCCGATAAGAGCAACGACCTTCTTAGCTACCTGGTCGGGCTGGAGGGTAAAACGGCCAATCTTCTCCAAATACTGGCCACTTGGGTCAGCCGTGTCAAAAAAGCTGGTGGCAATCGGTCCTGGATTAACCGTGGTCACATAGACACCCTGATCCGCCAATTCCAGCCGCAGGGCGTTGGAAAAGCCAATGACCGCAAACTTGCTGGCCGCATAAACCGTGGCCTTGCTGGTCGCCATCAGCCCCGCCATACTGGCAATGGTGATGATATGCCCCTTCCTTCGCTCTGCCATTTTCCCACCGACCAGCCGCGAAAAGGTCATGACCGCCTGGGTGTTGACCGAAAGCATGGCCGCCTGCTCCTCATCCGTGTAGGCGTCAAAGGCCTTGAAGGTGCCAAAACCCGCGTTGTTGATGAGGACGTCCACTCGCCCAAACTCGGCGTAAACCTGGTCGATGGTTTGGGCAATAGCCGAGCTGTCAGTGATGTCTAGCTCCAGGCAGGTGGTCTGAGGTCGATCACCGTAGAGCGCCTGCAAACGCTCCTGGCTCCGCCCCAGCAAGACCAAGTGGTCCGCCACAGGCAAGTTGGCAACCATGGCTTGAGCCAGACCACCGCTGGCCCCCGTCATCAGAATCACTCGTCCGGTCATCAAACCTCAACCTCCTCCAAATCACGCACCACATGGGTCTCAGGGAAAATCTCCTGAGCATCCCGTTCCAACTGGCGAACATCACGCCCCATAAAGCGAGCTGAGATGTGGTTGAGCAAGAGCCGCTTAGCAAAGGCAGCCTTAGCCACCTCCGCCGCCTGAATATTGGTCGAGTGGCCATGCTTTTTGGCGATTTGCTCATCCCCCTTGCCGTAGGTGGCCTCATGAATGAGGACATCGGCCCCCAGACCCAATCGCACGCTGGCATCAGTCTTTCTGGTATCGCCCAGAATGGTCACCACCTTGCCTTTTCTCGGCTCAGAAATGAAGTCCTTAGCAATAATCTCAGTGCCATCTGGCAGGGTGATATCCTGACCATTCTTGACCTTACCAAAGAGGGGACCAAAAGGCACACCAGCTGCCAAGAGGGCCTCCGCATCCAGAGTTCCCTCCAAATCCTTCTGGGTCACCCGATAGCCCACACAGAAAATGGAATGATTGAGAGCCTCCGCATGGACCGTAAACTTATCTGTCTCCAAAATCAGACCCAGGGAGTTCTCATCAAACTCATGAAAGTGAATCCGATAAGGCAAACGGCTCCCTGTCACCCGTAGGCTGGTCATGACAAAGTTCTTGATGCCAACAGGTCCATAAAGGTCCACATCAGTCTGTTCCTCACTGGCCTGAAAGGCACGGCTGGCCAGAAAACCTGGTAAGCCCAGGACATGGTCACCGTGCAGGTGGGTGATAAAAATCTTCTTGACCTTACGCGGTCGAATGGTGGTCTCCAAAATCTGCTGCTGGGTGCCCTCCCCACAGTCAAACATCCAGACCTCGTTGATCTCGTCCAGCAACTTGAGCACCAGACTGGACACATTGCGCCCCTTGGACGGCTGGCCCGCACCCGTCCCTAAAAATTGAATATCCATACGTCACTTTCTAAACGGCGTCACATGCACCGTGTACTTCCTTTGGGAAAATCCGACATAAGTCTGGCCAGTAAAACGGCTGGCCGTCTCCATCACATCTTCCCTATTATAACCGCTGACCCGAACCGTTCCGTCAGCCAGTCGGTGGAGGTCAATCAAGAGCTGACCGTCGCTGTCCAACTCCTCAGCCCCTTCTTCCTCAAAAACCAAGTCTTCCAAGAAGACCTTGCCCCCGTCCTCATAAACGACCAGGTGAGGGAAGAGCTCTGCCAACTCACACTGTTCAATCTGAGAAACCGCCAGACCGTCCTCTGGGAAGGCCTGAGCCAACCCTCTGGCATTGACAAAAGCAAAACCGAAACTCCGCCCCGAGAGATTAAGCCGAACAAAGGGTTTGGCCTCGGTAAAATCAGGCTCGGTCACAAAGAGGTCCAGGGCCGTCGAGAGCTCCAGCAAGTAATCGGTCGCCGCCTGGGGCGAGCCCTTCTGGTAGTGCTCCGCAAAATAGGCGTTGATGACACTAGGCGGCGGGGTAATGACCGCCAGCTTCTGGTCATGGCTCAGTCCTTGTAAAAGCTGGGTCAGGTAGGCCCTGTCCAGACTAGTGAAACCGCCGTGCTTGAGGGCTAAATCAAGATAATCCATCATAGAAGTCCTCCAAGAGCCAGCGGTTGCTGGCGGCGATATGACCAGTCAGAGGCTGGTCATCGGTCAGGTCATAGCTGTCCAAGAGGGCCAGCTTGCTCAGGTCGTAAAGCTTGTGGAGCTTGTCAGGAGCGACAGAGACACTAAAGGGCTCAAAGAGCTCTCTTACCCGCTCTAAAATCAGCTGGCGGAGCTGGGTCTGGGCATCCTTGTCCCGAGCCGACAGGGTCGCATGGGGAAAGACGCTGGGTCTAAAATCCACCACCTGGTCCATCTTGTTGTAGATGACCAAGCGAGGGATATCCGCCATCTCCAAATCGGCTAAGATGTCCGAAACCACCTGCTCCTGCTCCTCATGGTTGGGGTCGCTGGCATCGATGACATGGAGCAGCAGGTCAACGTGACGGCTTTCTTCCAAGGTCGATTTGAAGGCCACCACCAGCTCGGTCGGCAGGTCTTGGATAAAGCCAACCGTATCGGTCAGGGTCGCCTCAAAGCGGTCTTGAAGGTGGATTTTCTTGGTGGTCGCATCCAGGGTGGCGAAAAGCTCATCCGCCTCATACTGGCTCTTATCGGTCAGAACGTTCATGATGGTGGACTTGCCCGCATTGGTGTAGCCAATCAGGCCAATTTTGAAGGCCTGGGAGGCCACCCGACGGTCTCTAACGGTCGAGCGGTTCTTGGCCACCTGCTTGAGCTGGCGTTCAATATCTGAAATCTGGTTGCGAATGGACCGGCGATTGAGCTCCAACTGGCTCTCACCTGGTCCTCGGCTCCCGATACCGCCTGCCTGACGGCTGAGCATGATGCCCTGACCAACCAGGCGAGGTAACATGTATTTGAGCTGGGCCAGGTGAACCTGCAATTTACCCTCATGGCTCCGAGCCCGCAGGGCAAAAATGTCCAAAATCAACTGCATGCGGTCGATGACCTTGATGCCCAGTTCTGTTTCCAGATTGGCATTCTGGCGAGGGGTCAGGCGGTTGTTGACCACCACCGTGTCAATCTCCTCGGCCTCAACCACGGTTTTCAGTTCTTCTAACTTACCAGATCCGACAAAGGTCTTGCTGTTATAGCGGTCCAGTTTTTGGGTGTAGCTGGCCACCACCTCTGCCCCTGCTGTCTTGGCCAGACTGGCCAACTCGGTCATGGACATGGCAAAATTGTGGCTGTCCTGCAATTCCACACCAACCAGAAGCACCCGCTCCTGGCTTTTTTGGGTTTCAATCATGTTGTTCTCCTGAAGGTCTTGTTTTTCCATTATACCACAGTTTTCCCGCTCTGCTATTTGCCGAAAACAAAAAACCTTTTCTATTGTGATAGAAAAGGCCAGGGCCTTAATCCCTAACAACAGGCAGAGGGCCGAAGCTCTGGCTGGTTGGCATGAGTTCCATGCGGTTGACATTGACATGCTTGGGTTGGTCAATCAGCCAGGCGACAGTCGCCGCAATATCCTCTGGCTGCAGGCTGTTGGTGCCCTCATAGAGCTTGGTCGCCCGGTCACTATCCCCCTTAAAACGAACGTTAGAAAACTCGGTGCCACCTGCAAGTCCCGGCTCGATATTGGTCACCCGAACGCCTGTGCCCGCCAAGTCCGCCCGCAAATTGAGGCTAAACTGCTGAACAAAAGCCTTGGTCGCCCCGTAAATATTACCCCCAGGATAAGGGTAGGTGCCAGCGATGGACCCCATGTTGATGATGTAACCCTGCTGGTCCACCAAATCAGGCAGGAGCTGATGGGTCAGGTAGGTCAGGCCGACCACATTGGTCATGAGCATGGTCTCCCAGTCGGCAAAATCCGCCTCCTGGGCCTTGTCCAAGCCCAGAGCCAGACCTGCATTATTGATAAGAACGGTTGGCGTCAGCCCTTTTTCCTTGATTTGGGCAATGGCAGAGCTGACAGAAGCCTTGTCCGCCACATCTAGGCCTAGAGGGACAAACTGGTCACCCAACTGCTGGGCCAGCTCCTCGAGTTTCTCCAAGCGGCGGGCCGCCCCAATCACGGTGTGGCCCTTGGCCACCAAATCTTGACAGATGGCCTTGCCAAAACCAGCTGAAGCCCCTGTTACTAATACAATTTCTGACATCATCTTCTCCTTTTACAGCTTTTCTTTTATTTTACCATATTTTTACTAAAACGACCGAAAATCCCTTGACTTTGTTTTGTGACAGTAGTACAATAAGGTTAATTCAATAGATTAAGGAGATAAACTATGATTCGGTTTGAACACGTGTCCAAGCGTTACGGTGACAAGGAAGCCCTGGCTGACCTCAACCTGACCATCGAAAACGGAGAAATCTTTGGCCTGATTGGTCACAATGGGGCTGGTAAAACGACTACTATCAGCCTTCTGACCTCCATCATTCAAGCCAGCTATGGGGAGATTTTTGTGGATGACCTCCTGCTCAGTCAGCACCGAGATGCCATCAAAAAACGGATTGCCTATGTGCCTGACTCACCTGACATCTTTCTCAATCTGACCGCTAGGGAATACTGGTCCTTTATGGCCAAGATTTACGGGGTCAAGCAAGAGGAGGCCAAGGAACGGATGACCCAGTTGGCTGCCCTCTTTGACATGACCGAACGGCAGGATGATTTGATTGATAGTTTTTCTCACGGTATGCGGCAAAAGGCCATCCTGATCGGAGCCCTGGTTCCCAACCCTGACATCTGGATCTTAGATGAGCCCTTGACTGGTTTGGATCCTCAGGCCGCCTTTGACTTGAAAAACTTGATGAAAGCACACGCTGCTGCGGGCAAGACCGTCCTTTTTTCAACCCATGTCCTGTCGGTCGCTGAACAGCTGTGTGACCGCATTGCCATTCTCAAAAAAGGGAAACTCATCTTCGTGGGGACTGTGGCAGAACTACAAGCAGCCCACCCAGACAAAGACCTGGAGACCATCTACCTAGAGCTGGCAGGTCGGCAAGTCGAACAGGGAGGTGAGTGACATGAACTGGAGCATCGTCAAGGAGTTGGTGAAAATCAACTTCCTCTATGCCAATCCCCAAACCCTCGGGGCCTTGCAAGCCCAACGGGCCAAGAACCCTCATAAAAAGTTCTCTCTTTTTAAGAAGCTCCGCAACCAGTTTCTCATCATGATGACCCTCTTTATGGTCATCTATGTTCCCATGTTTATGGGAATTAACTACCGCGAGTCCACAGGGTACTTCTCCGTTCAGCTAGGACTTTTTAGCCTGATTGCCCTGGTTTCAGGCTTTTCCAGCCTCTTTTCGGTCTTCTACGATAGCCAGGACAACAAGCTCTACCTATCTCTGCCTGTCAAGGCTTCCGAGGTCTATCTGGCCAAGCTCCTATCAGCTCAAGGAACCAGCCTGACCTACCTCATGCCCTGTCTATCCCTCATGGGGATCGTCTTTTGGCAGCTCAGCCAGTCACCTCTTTTAATCCTGTTGGCCCTGCCAGCCACCCTCATTCTCCTGGTCGCCGTCAACGCCATCAATCTGATTGTTCTCCACTTTATCGGCCAACTCTTGACCAAAAGCCCCCACAAAAAGCGGATTTCAACCCTGCTCCTGGGTCTATCAACCTTTCTGAGTCTGGGTCTCCTCCTCTTTCTCCAGTCCCTGACCCCATCGGTGACTGCCACAGGTGGCATCCATCTGCCACAAATCCCTTATTTCATCGGCTTCTATCACCTGGTCGCTGAGCCTTTTGGGACAATGGCAGGGCTGCATTTCTGGCTTCCCCTGCTGATTTTAGGCGGTCTGATTACTTATATCATCAAGACCATCCTGCCAAATTATTTCGACCAGCTGCACCAGATTGACAACCAAGCCAGCTCAGCTAGACCCAAAAAGAAAGGGTCAGCCAGCAACAAAGAGCGGTCTCTCAAGCAAGTTTTGACCAGACACCACCTGTCCACCATCCAAGACGGCACCCTCTTGATTCAGGCTTACCTGATGCCACTGATTTTCTGCTTCAGCATGATTGGCCCTGCCCTGGCCAATTCCCGTGGTCGCTTTGACCTCTCTGGTCTGGACTGGAGCTACTATGGCCTGGCCATGCTGGCAGGTCTCAACTTTGGAGCCCTGACCAGCGGTGCCAATAGCTTGCTCAGTGTGGGCATTTCCTTGGAGCGAGAAAACCTGACCTTCATCAAGAGCCTGCCCATCAATTTAAAAGACTTTCTCCTCAGCAAGTACTGGGTGCTCTTTTGGGCCCAAACCCTACCTGTTCTAAGCCTGCAAGTTGGTCTAGCTGCCCTCATCGCTAAAGTCCCTCTGGTACTCTTAGCCAGTTATGCCCTCGGCTTCTTTATTTCTGCCCACCTCATGGGCATGGTTATGTACAAGCGGGACTACCGCCTGCTTAACCTGACCTGGCAAAACATCAGCCAACTCTTCAACCGAGGCGGTAGCCCTTGGCTGGTAGGTCTGATTGCCTTTGCCAGCATGATTTTGGGGATTGCTTCCATGGCGGTATCGGCCATTCTGACCACCGTTTATTCCCCAGCCTCCGTCAGCTTTAGCCTCTTGACCCTGACCCTCTTTGTCGCTGGGCTGGGCTACGCCCTCATCCATCACCCCTTCAGCCAATTTCTGGACAAGATTGAGGCAGGTGACTAATTCTAAAAAAATCAAAACATACTAAAGATGAAATCGCAGACAGTTCCAACGGGCCAGTGGACTGTTGAAAAAACAAGAAAAGTTACGGTCGTATCTTTTAGAACCTGTATTCACATCTCAGCAGTCACTTGACTGGCTAGTTTTAGCTCACTCTTTGTCACATTTTTTTGCAATACGGGCAGTATTTCTGCAAAACTGTTTCTCGATTGCACCCAAACTAGCTTAGTCAATCAACTCCTTCGATGGTGAATACAGGTTCTTAGATTTTCAAAAAATCTAGCACATTAAAACGCAAGAACCATCTGGTTCTTGCGTTTTTGACTTAGTTTTCCAAGGCTTGGGCTGCTGTGATGATAGACAATTTGTAGATGTCTTCTGAACTTGAACCGCGAGACAGGTCATTAACTGGCTTGTTGAGACCTTGCAGGATTGGGCCGATGGCTTCAAACATGCCCAAGCGTTGGGCAATCTTGTAACCAATGTTACCAGCTTGCAGGTCTGGGAAGACAAAGACGTTGGCCTGACCAGCAACTGGACTGTCTGGAGCCTTGATTTTAGCCGTCGCTTCAACAAAGGCAGCATCAAATTGCAATTCTCCGTCAAGAGCCAATTCTGGGCGAGTTTCCTTAGCAATACGAGTGGCTTCAACCACTTTTTCCACATCTGGACCGCTACCGCTACCCATGGTTGAGAAGCTCAACATGGCCACTTTAGGGTCGATGTCAAAGATTTTAGCCGTGTCAGCTGTGCTAAGGGCAATCTCAGCCAACTCTTGGGCATTTGGGTCAATGTTGATGGCACAGTCGGCAAAAATGTAACGCTCGTTGGTGTTCTCACGGTTCATGAGGAAAACACCTGAGGTGCGTGAAATGCCTGGCTTGGTCTTGATGATTTGCAGGGCTGGACGAACAGTATCAGCCGTTGAATGGATAGCCCCTGAAACCATGCCGTCTGCAAAGCCCATTTGAACCAACATAACGCCGAAGTAGTTAACGTCACGCAGGATGCTATCAGCTTGCTCAGGTGTTGCCTTGCCCTTACGAATTTCCACAAAAAGGTCTTTCATCTGGTCAAAGAGCGGGTAGTTGTTAGGGTCAATGACCTGAATACCTGGGTTTGAGAAACCAAGTTCAGTCAAAAGGCTGTAAACCGCTGTCGGCTCACCCAAGATAATTGGCTCAGCCAAACCTTCAAATTTCAAACGAGCTGCCGCACGCACCACGCGGTCATCGTTACCTTCTGGGAAGACAATCTTAATGTGCTTGCCCACAATCTTGTTTTTCAATTCACCGAATAAATTCCGAATTTCCATGAGTTGCTCCTTATGTGTTGGGTTTTAGATTAGCGGTCGTATCCGCTTTCTATCTTTTCCATTGTAACTTTTTTCATGTCCGCTGTCAAGTCCGAGGTCAGGGTCAGCTGCTTCTCCGTAAACGGATTGTAAAAACTAAGCAGGTGGCAATGCAGGGCCTGACGACCAATGCCTCGTTCCAAGGAACCGCCATAGAGGTCATCTCCCAGGAGCGGTTGCCCAATATGGGAAAAATGCACCCGAATCTGATGGGTTCGTCCCGTATGCAGCTGAATATCCACCAGCTTGATGTCACCGTAACGGCCAACCACCTTGTAACTGGTGTGGGCTGGCTTGCCACTCTCATGCACCCGTCGAGTGATGATTGACGCTTCATCTCTAGCAATTGGGGCAAAAATCTCGCCCTCATCTGGCAGATTGTCTGGCCCAGCTACCAGAGCATAATAGCGTTTCTGAATGGCCTTGGTCTGCAACTGCTTGTCCAGTCTAGCATGGGCATAGCCGTGCTTGGCAAAGAGCATGAGACCGCTGGTGTCCCTGTCCAGTCGGGTCACGATATGAACCTGCTGGTTGGGGTAGTTCTGGCTGACCAAATAATGCTTGACAAAGTTGGCCATGGTGTTGGAATGAATACTGCTAGGAATAGAGGCGTAGCCAAAGGGTTTGTCGATAACCAGAAAATGGTCATCTTCGTAGACAATCTTCAGGTCGTGAGGAATGGCCTCCAAGGTTTCAAAGGGGGCCTCTGTTGGAATCTCGACTGCCACCACATCACCAACTGCCAACTGGTAAATGGCGTTTTCCGCTCGGCCATTGACCCAAATCCCCCCGCCCTTGTACTTAATCTTGGCCAAAAGGCCACGGGAAATGTCCTGCTGGCGAAGAAAGGTCTTAACCTGGCAGGGCTTATCTGCTACAAACTCAAACCTCATCGCTCCACATCCCCCAGAAAGGCCTCTTTGACCCGCTGCCAAAAGCTGGTGTGCCAAGGGGTGCTGACAAAATGCACCTGCTGGTCGTCAATCTGGTACTCAATCTTGGTGATGTCCCGATAAGTATAGGTTTTGTTATCAACCGACACGATGTAGCGGCCGGACTTGAGGGGCAAAATCTCAATCTTATCCTTCTTAGGCACGATGACCGATGAGCCAAGACTGCGGTAAACCCGATTGTTGATGCTGGCGATTTGGGTTAATTGCAGAGCTTCTATGGTGGGGTGGAGGACGGCTCCGCCGAGAGATTTGTTATAGGCGGTTGACCCTGTTGGGGTCGCCACCAGAAGCCCGTCTCCTCTGAACCGCTCCAGTTTGACCTTGTTGATGACCACATCAGCCACCATGGTTTTCTCAATTCGCTTGATGGTGGATTCGTTGAGGGCAAGGCCCGTAATCCGTCGCCCATCAGCCAGACTGATGGACACTCGGAGCACCGGATAGGACACCCGTTCCCCCTTGTCCGAACGCAGGTGTTTAATCAACTCATCAACCTGATTGTCCAAATAATCGGTATAAAAGCCCAGGTGACCCGTATGGATGCCCACAAACCGCACCCCGTCCAAATCCTTTTCGTACATGTGAAAGGCAGATAGGAGCATGCCATCCCCACCGATTGAAATGACCACATCAGGCTCTTTCTTGGTCAGGTAAATTTTGGCGTCATCCCTAAAAGCGGCAAAGAGCTTGCTGGCAATTCGCTTGCTTTGGGGCTTGTGGTTGGCAATGATTGCCACCTTGAGCTTATCGGTATAATTCATCTGTGTCATCACTGTTTCCAACCCCGTCGATCAGACCGCTAACTGGCGATTCAAAGAGCAACTGGGCCTCTCTAATATCATCTCTAATCTTGCTCATCTCATCGTCCAACTCCCTGGCGATGCGAGCCGTAATCTCCAAACGGTGCTTGATGTCGTCTGGAAAATTCCCCTGGTACTTGTAGTTAAGGGAGTGTTCAATGGTGGCCCAGAAGTTCATAGACAGGGTCCTAATCTGGATTTCCGCCTGGACGACCTTGCGCCCCTTGATGGTCTCAACTGGGTAGTCCACCACCACATGGTAGGAGCGGTAGCCGCTCTCTTTCATATTGGCAATGTAGTCCTTTTCCCGAATAATGGTCATGTCCTGGCGTTCTCGCAAAAGCTCAACCACCTTGTAAACGTCATCGACAAACTGAACCATGACCCGCAGACCAGCAACGTCTTCAACCCGCCCCAGGACCTCCGCCCGTTCAACTGACCCAGCCAAGGGAAAGCCTGTCCTTGGGCCCTTTTCACCTTCAATGACCCGCAAACGGTCAACCTTCTCTAAAATGCTCTCGTCAGATTTGACCCGCCCCGTCACAAACTCAATGGGCGAATGCAGGCCTTGCTTGCGAAACTGCTTCCTAATCCCACGCAGTTTAATCTTTAATTCCCCAACTGCTTGAATATAGGGGTCTAAAAATTCTTCCCAATCAAACATCTTCGCTCTCCTTCCATATACAAGCCCTGAATTTTATAGTAAAATAGAGGCAACACTTTATTATACCACAATATTTTTGAAAAAGCCTCGGAGGACAGGAGTTATGAACCATCTAGAAATTGAATACAAGAGCCTACTGACCATCGATGAGTTTAAGCGCCTGGACAGCCTCTACCAGCACATCAAACCCATCCAACAGACCAACTACTACATCGATAGTCCTGAAGCTGACCTGCGTAGCAACCGCCTGTCTCTGCGTATCCGAACCTACCCAGACCGAGCTGAATTGACCTTGAAAATTCCTCAAGAGGTAGGAAATTTGGAGCATAATCAAAACCTGGACTTGGAGCTGATTAAAGGGTTTAAACACCTGCTGACCCTACCCGATGGGGAAATTAAGGACAAATTGGTGGCCGCAGGTATTGACTTGAGCCGTTTAACCATCTTGGGACACCTGACCACCAGGCGGCGTGAGGTTCAGCTGGACATGGGCCTTTTGGCCATCGACAGCAACACCTACGCTGGGATTAAGGACTACGAGTTGGAGCTTGAGGTCGCTGACCCTGTTCAGGGCAAGGCTGATTTTGATGCCTTCTTAGCCAAACACCAAATCAATTTCAAGTATGCCAAGAGCAAGGTGGCCCGTTTTGCAGCCACCCTAAAAACAGAACACCCAAAACCAAAAAATAGGAGGAAATAAGATGAATCATTTAGGAACGATTAGTCTTGAGACCGACCGCTTACTGCTCCGCCCCCTGAAACCTGATGATGCAAAGGCCATGTACACCAACTGGGCGACCGATGAAGAGGTGGCCCGCTATGTGACCTGGGCTCCCCATGCCAATCTGGCAGAAACTCAGGAACTCATGGCCTTTTGGGCTAGCCAGTACGACAGGCCTGACTTTTATACTTGGGGCATTGAACTGAAGGCGACAGGCCAGCTGATTGGTACCTTTGCCTTTGTCGGTCTTTCTGACCGTGACCAAGTGGCTGAGCTGGGCTATGCCCTTGGAAAAAACTGGTGGCAGCAGGGTTATGCGACTGAGGCTGGGCTGGCCATCCTAACCTTTGGTTTTGACCGTTTGGGCCTCAACCGCATTCAGGCGGTTCACGATGACCGCAACCCTGCCTCTGGACGGGTCATGGAAAAACTGGGCATGACCTATGAGGGCACCATTCGGCAGGCACGGCTGGTCAAGGGTAAATTTGTCACCCTCTGTCACTATGGAATCCTTGCAGAGGACTGGACTGCCAGAACCAACTAGCTCTTTTTCACACAAGACCATGCGTTTTCAGCTGGTCTTTTTCTCTATTTTTTGGTAAAATGGGAATAACTATGGAAAAAGGAGCCAATCATGACTGAGCGTTACGCTGACAAACAACTGAAACTCTTCTCCCTGACCTCTAACCAGGACATCGCCCAAAAGATTGCTGACGCGGCAGGAATTCCCCTAGGGAAGCTCTCTTCTCGCCAGTTCTCTGATGGGGAAATCATGATTAACATCGAGGAAAGTGTGCGTGGGGATGACATCTACATCATCCAATCCACTAACAACCCGGTCAATGATCACCTCTGGGAACTCTTGATTATGATTGATGCTTGTAAGCGGGCCAGTGCCAACAGCATCAATGTGGTCATGCCTTACTTTGGCTACTCTCGCCAAGATCGGATTGCAAAGGACCGTGAACCGATTACCGCCAAGCTGGTGGCCAACATGCTGGTCAAGGCTGGCGCTGACCATATCCTGACCCTGGATTTGCACGCGGTTCAAATCCAAGGTTTCTTTGACATTGCTTTGGACAACCTCCTGACCGCTCCGCTATTTGCCAAACACTACATCGACATGGGCCTCAAGGGTAACGATGTGGTCGTGGTCAGCCCTAAAAACTCTGGCATCCGCAGGGCTCGGGCTCTGGCTGAGATCCTGGACGCTCCGATTGCCATCATCGACTACGCCCAGGACGACTCCCAGCGAGAGGAAGGCTACATTATCGGCGATGTTGCGGGTAAAAATGCGATTTTGATTGATGATATTTTGAACACGGGTAAAACCTTTGCTGAGGCGGCCAAGATTGTCGAACGGGGTGGGGCAACCGACATCTACGCTGTTGCCAGCCACGGTCTCTTTGCTGGTGGTGCAGCCGAGGTCCTCAATGCCGCTCCAATCAAGGAAATCCTAGTGACTGACTCTGTCAAGACCAAGGAAGCAAAACCAGCCAATATCACTTACCTCTCAGCCAGCGAGTTGATGGCGGACGCTATTATCCGTATCCATGAACGCCAACCACTCAGCCCACTCTTTGTCTACCATGACGAGGACGACAATGACTACTAAGGCTATCTATCTGGACCACGCCGCCACCAGCCCCCTCTGCCAAGAGGCCAAGGAAGCCATGCTAGAAGCCATGGAACTGGCGGGAAACCCGTCCAGCCTCCACACCTTTGGCCGTGAGGCCAGCAAGCTCCTTAGAGATTGCCGTGCTGACCTGGCACGTTTGCTGGAAACCAGTCCCCAACGCTTGATTTTCACTTCTGGTGGGACTGAGAGCAATAACCTGGCCATCAAGGGCTACGCTTTGGCCAACCAAGCCAAGGGCAAGCACCTGATTTCCAGCCAGATGGAACACCATGCGGTTTTGGATGTCCTGGCCTATTTGGAAAGTCGTTTCGGCTTTGAGGTCACCTTGTTGCCGCCGTCTGAGGACGGTACCATCACCGCCCAGCAGGTGGCCCAGGCCCTACGACCTGATACCATCCTGGTCAGCCTCATGTGGGCCAACAATGAAACGGGTCACATCAACCCTATTGCGGCCATCGCTTCGGTCTTAGCTGACCACCAGGCGGTCTTTCATGTGGACGCTGTTCAGGCGATTGGGAAACTCCCTGTCCTGCCTGAAGCTGCTGGAGTGGATTTCCTGTCCGCCTCCGCCCACAAATTCCACGGCCCCAAAGGGGTGGGGTTCCTCTATACCAAGGAGCACCGGCTGGACAAGCTCCTCCACGGGGGCAATCAAGAAAACCACCGCAGGGCCTCGACTGAGAACTTGATTGGCATTGCAGGCATGACCGCAGCCCTCAAGGCGGCTCTCGCTAAACAACCTCAGCAAAGAGCTGATGACCTGAAACAGGCCCTGATGGACCAACTGGAGGGCTGGCCTGTTTACTACAATAGCCCTGCTAACGGTCTCCCTCAGGTTATCAATCTAGGCATCACAGGGGCCAATAACGCCCTGCTTCTAACCCGATTGGACTTGGAAGGAATTGCTGTCTCTACCGGTTCAGCCTGTACTGCTGGTAACATCGAACCCAGCCATGTCCTGGCTGCCCTCTTTGGACCTGACGCTCCCCAGCTGAGGGAATCCATTCGCATCAGCACGTCTAGCCAGACCAGTCTGGCTGACATCACCAGCTTTACCCAAACACTGAAAAGGATTATTGGATAAGATTATGGCATTTGAACAAACCATTACCCTCAAAGACTGCAAGTACAGCTACACTATCAGCCCAAACATCAAAAAATATACCCTGCGTGACACCACCTTTATCCAAAACAAGCTCGGGAACTACGAACTGACCCGTCTCTTAGAAGAGGTCCCCAACTCTGGCGACGGTTTTCCCCTCAAGCTGACCATCAATGCCAACTTAACAGGAGCTAAATTAGCCATCACGGATAAATCCGGCCTTCGCTTGGTCAATATTTTCAAACACCCAGAGCACAGCATTCATCGGGACAAATTTTACTTCCTCATGGATAGTCTGGTTGACCGTCAAATTTTTGAAAAGACAGAAAGATAAGCCATGTTAATCATCACCTACCTCAACGCCTCCCAGCAGGAGTTCCAACTCAAGTACGATGACTATGCTGCTTTTGAGCGGGCTCAGTTGTCCTGTACAGCCCCTTTAGCCGACCACTACAAGGTGGTCAAGGTCACCTTAAATGGCCATGATATCCCTTATACTGGTCAATTTGGCGACCTCTACTTCCACTTGCTGAACAAAGATTTGAGCAGCTACCTCTAACACGCTTCCCTCCAAACCCAAAATGGAGGGATTTTTTTTAGGTTTATTTGTGAAAATTCTTGCTACTTTCACAAACTTTTTATATAATAGAATGAGAAAATTGTAACAAGGAGCCTGTCATGACTGACAAAACCATCCCAAACGCAACGGCTAAACGCCTGTCCCTCTACTACCGCATCTTCAAACGCTTCAATGCTGAAAAGATTGAGCGGGCCAACTCCAAACAAATCGCCGAGGCTATCGGTATTGACTCCGCCACTGTTCGTCGAGACTTTTCTTACTTTGGCGAATTGGGCCGCCGTGGTTTTGGTTACGATGTCAAGAAACTCATGGACTTTTTCGCTGACATTCTCAACGATAAGGCCGTAACCAATGTCTTAATTGTCGGTGTCGGAAATATCGGTCGAGCTCTCCTGCACTACCGCTTCCATGATCGCAACAAGATGCAAATCACCATGGCCTTTGATACTGACGAAAACCCTATCGTCGGTGGTAAAATCGGCGATGATGTTCCCATCTACGGCATTTCTGAAATCAAGAAACGCCTGATGGGAACAGACATCGAAACCGCCATCTTGACGGTCCCAAGTGTCAAATCTCAAGAAATCGCTGACCTTCTGGTTGACGCTGGTATCCGTGGCATCCTGTCCTTTTCACCGGTCAATCTAGATGTTCCAGACCATGTCGTGGTCCAATATGTTGATTTGACCAGCGAACTCCAAACCCTACTCTATTTCATGAACCAGCAAAAATAAACCAGCTTGCCATTACCTATCACGGTGATAGAAAAAACCTATTAGGCAAAACCTCCTTAAGCTGTTATACTGGTTAGCATGACTGTAAAAGGAGCCCCTATGACTAAGCCTCTCATCGGCATTTTTGCCAACCAACGCCTCAACATCGCTCTGGACAATATCCCCTGGACCTACGTCCCGTCTGGCTTTTCCAAGGGGGTTGAGGCTGTTGGGGGCGTGCCTGTCCTCTTTCCTATGACCTGCGACGAAGGCATTCTTAACACCTACATCAATCTGGTGGACAAGGTCATCCTGATTGGTGGCCAAAACGTTGACCCCCAATTTTACGGCCAAGAAAAAGCCGCCTTCGAAGACGACTACAGCCTGGAGCGTGACCTCTGCGAGCTCAAGGTCATCGACCTGAGCCGTCAGCTGGGCAAACCCCTCTTTACGGTTTGCCGAGGCACCCAGTTGGTCAATGTGGCCCTCGGTGGCAGCCTTCACCAAGACATTCCTGGCCATTGGCAGAGCGACTTGCCCCATGTGGCCACCCACGCCATCAGCATTGAAGAGGGGTCTCTTTTGGCTAAGGTCTATGGCAGAGCTGCTCAGATTAACTCCTACCACCGCCAGGCCATTGACCGGTTGGCAGACAACTTGACCGTTGTCGCCAGAGCTGAGGACCAAACCATCGAAGCCGTTGAATCAACAGACCCTAATTTTCGTTTCCTGGGTGTCCAATGGCACCCCGAACTCATCCATCAGGTCAGCCCAGACGACCTCAAGCTCTTTGACTATGTGGTCAATCACCTCTAACCAGCAAGCGAGGCTCAGGCCTCGCTTTTTCAGCAGCTCAATCCAACAAATCAGATTTTTCCCGAAAACTATAATATGTTTTCTTTCCTACAATAAGATGATCCAAAAAGACCAATCCCAAATCATCACAAGACCGCTTTAAGCTAGTGGTGAAACTAATGTCTTGCGGACTAGGTTGACAGGAGCCAGATGGGTGGTTATGGATAACAACCAAAGAAGTTGCTAAGGTCTTGCAAGCATAGTGGAGAATCTCCTTAGGTTCAGCCACCGACCGCCTCACACTACCAATAAAGACCGTCTGCTGGTGAATAATCCTGTTCTGACTGTCCAAGTAAAGGGCAACAAGGTGCTCCTGCTTCTTATCACCAAGTTCAGCCATCATGCGTTTAGCCAGGGCTATGCTTGATACCACCTGATCTAGCCGAGTTTGTTCAGCCTGATGAACCCGCTTGGAAAATTCCAACATGGCCTTGAGTTCCAAAGCCTTGACCTGACCAATCCCTGGAAAGGTTTGAAGTTCCTGGATGGACAAGTCCTTCAGCTCAGCGATGTTCCCTAACCCCTCAAGAAACTGATTAGCTAGGGTCAAGACCGACTCTCGACGAGTGCCAGTTCTCAAGATGATAGCCAGTAACTCCTGATTGCTGAGTTGTTCAGCTCCACAGGCAAGCAAGCGTTCACGAGGCAAGAGTGGTTCAGTCATCAATTCAACGTGATACATAAAAAATCCCTCCACCTACTTATTCGTAGAAGAGGGAGATTTTTATGATTTTTGACTGTTTTTCGCCCGTTTATGGACAATATCTTTCAAGATTTGGTAACAGCTTGCAGCCACTGGAACAGCAACCAGCATGCCCAAAATACCAGCCAGAGCACCGCCGATAGAAATTGCAACCAGAACCCAAATAGCTGGAAGACCAATAGAACCGCCAACCACTCGAGGGTAAATCAGATTGCCCTCAAGCTGCTGCAATAGAATGATAAAAATCAAAAAGATTACAGCCTCTCTCACCGACTGGGTCAGAATCAAAATCGTTCCCACTGTCACCCCAATATAGGCACCCACCACAGGAATCATAGCCGTTAAAGCAATCAAGAGGCTAATAGTTGCTGCATAGGGCAAGCCCAGCACCGTCATCCCGATGGCTGTTAAGGTGGCTAAAATAAGAGCCTCCAAACTCTGGCTAACAAAGAAACCACGGAATCGCTGGTCAAAAATCCCAAGCAAGTAGTAAACCGTAGCCGCAAATCGCCCCGCAAAAGTGTCAAGCAAGAGCCTGAACTGCCGCCCCAACTCTTCCTTACTGGCAAGAACATAGATGGAAAAAATCAAACTGATGAAGACAGTCATCAAGGCATTGGCAATGGAGCTGGCGGAGGTAACCAAGCCGGTCAAAAAACCTAGCAGCTGGCTCAGAAACTTCTGACTATATGAGGCCACCTGCTGGCTCAGGTCCACCTGTTGACCCGTTTTAGCCATTACCTCCTTGAGCCAGGCTTGTTCCTGCAGCTGCTCCAAAGAAGACTGCAACTGCTCCCAATCAACAACCAACAATTGCCTCAGACTGGCAATTACATCTGGCAAAATCACACTAAAAACGGTAAACAAGAGGAGAAAAAAACTCAGGTAAGACAGCAAGAGAGCAACTGGCCGCTTCAGCTTCCCGCCTCTCCTCCCAAAAAGCTTATCCCAAAGCCCTTCGTAGGTTGCCATCACGATATTGATGATGTAGGCCATGCCTGCTCCGATGAAAAATGGCTGAGCTGCCGTCAGGCCCGTTTCAACCAAATTAGCGGTCGATGACCAGTAGGTCCAAATCAGAAAACAGACCAGAAAACTGGCGACTAAGGTTGTAAAAACAGATTTATTAAGGTTCACTTGAACAGTCCTTTCAACATCACTAAAAACCAGTATAACACGACCTCACACATCGGACAACTAAAAAAGTGTCCGACAGGTCTAATGACCGATAAACTGGTCCAAAACAGCCAAAACCCCTGCCTGGTCATGATCTGGGGCCTCATATCTGGCCACTACTTTAACTGCTTCGGGTGCATTTGCCATGGCATAAGACTGAGCAGCCAGTTGCAGAAGTTCAATATCATTACCCCCATCACCAAAAGCCATAACCTCATGCGGAGCAACTCCCCACTTATCCAGCAGGTGCTTGAGCCCCCAGGCCTTGTGGAGACCTGTCTCAATCACATCCACCGACCCGTAGCCGCTGGTGGTAGCTGTCAAGTTGCCTGGGAAATTGGCATTGAAATCCGCTAAAATGGCCTCACAGTCCTCTTCAGGCAAGAGCATGCCCATCTTCAAAATCGGTTCATCAGGCAGGTCATCAAAAGTCTTGAGGCGCTTAATCCGTGATAAGAAAAGGGCCAACTGCTCCTCTTCAATCCCAGAAAATGTAGCAGGAAAATCAGTCGCCTCCAGCAGATAAAACGCTTCTGCAGTGCTAATGGACACCCGATAAGCCGCCTGCTTGTCACCGATATAGGCCAGAAACTGCTGAACCAAGTCCCTAGGCATGGTGTGGCGAACCAACTCCTGACCTCGGTCGATGACGTGAGCCCCATTGTCAGCCACGAAGGAAATTCGGTCTAAAAAGCCCTCAAACATGAGGGTCAAGCGGCCCATGTTGTTACCGCTGGCCACCACAAACTGGATACCACGCGCATCCAAATCCTCTAAGACCTGCTCAAACCGCTCCCGATCATAATGACCCTTACTGTCCAAAAAAGTCCCGTCCATATCTGTCGCAATCACTTTTATCATACAAGAAACCGTTTACCTTTCAAGGAAGTGCAATTGGGCTGCCTACATCTTTTAACAATTTCCTAACCCCTTGCTTTTACCCTGCTAATATTGTATCACATTATCAAAGTTTTATGCCAATAATAATGGCCATACCACATGGATATGACTTGCCCGTTCTTTAAAACATGAATCTACTTTTTTATCTTTATACAACGCTCTAGAACTGCCCTACTCAAACGGTAAACTTGGGGCGACAAACAATCTCATCAAGGTCATTAAACGAAATGCCTTTGGCTTTCGGAACTTTGAAAACTTTAAATCTCGTATTTTCATTGCCATAAACATAAAAAGAGAGTAGACAAGTCTTGGAACCCACTGAAAAAGTTATCGTTTGATGGCTTTTTTTGCTTTACTAAAGTTGAGGTGATGGCATGCTTGATAATCAGTTGACATTAGATATTAGTGCCTATTCTACTTTGTATGATATTGTGCTTCCTAAAATTCATTTTTTACATCAGTTAATGGAACTTTGTGATTTTAGCTTTATTTATGATGAGCTGGAAAAGAATTACCGTCTTGATTTTGGACGTCATGCCTATTCGCCAGTCATGATGTTCAAGTATCTCTTGTTAAAAGACATCTATCAGCTATCTGATGTGGATGTGGTGGAGCGCTCCTTTTCCGAAATGGCCTTCAAATACTTTCTTGGTCTAGCTCCTGAAGACCTTGTCATTGAACCGTCCTAATTGACTACATTCCGAAAACTTCGGATTAAAGATGAGAAACTGCTCGATTTACTGATTAATAAGTCCGTGCAAATCGCGATTGAACACCATTTGATTAAAAGCAAGATTCTCATCGTGGATGCTAGTCATACCAAAAGCTCATTATAATAAGAAACCTCAGGAAATCCTCCGAGAACGTTCAAAAACGTTGCGAAAAACCGTCTACCAATATTCTGAAGAGATCAAAGCAGAATTTCCTAGCAAGCCTAAAGAAGATACACTGGAAACTGAGTTAAGCTATACTCAAGAATTAATATCGGTCATTGAGACCCATGACGAATTGACTGGAATACCAGCTGTCTCACAAAAACTTAATTATCTCAAAGAAGCTGTGGAGTATGATTTAGAGCACTTGGAGCCCTCTATTAAAGAAGAGGCTAGAATTGGTCATAAGAGTGCGGATACGTTCTTTTACGGGTATAAAGAGCATTTAGCCATGACAGATGAACGGCTTATTACAGCCTGTGTGGTGACGTCTGGTGAAAAAAGTGACGGCCCTGTTTTAGAAGAATTGTATCACAAATCTAAAGTAAATGTTGTAACAATCGAAGCTATTGTTGCAGATAAAGCATATTCTGGGAAGAATAATAGTCAATTTACCAAGAAAGAAAAAGTGCATTTAGTCGTTAAGCGACATCCAGCTGTTTCAAAAGGCTGTCGTAGGAAGGAAGATGAGTTTTTCTATAACAAGAATGTCGGTCTCTTTGGTTGTCCTGAAGGGCATATAGCAATAAAGAAAGCAAAAACAGGGAGAACAAGGAAAAAATATACCCCTCAGGAAACCCACTATTTTGACATTAATCACTGTCAAACCTGCCCTTCAAAAGTGAGCTGTTATAAAGAAGGTGCTATGTCTAAAACGTATTCCATAACCCTTAAAAGTGATGAGCACCTCTTTCAGAAGAGGTTTGAAGAAACGCCCTATTTTAGCTTCGCTACAAAATAGAAGCCAAAAACGAGGAACTTAAACAGAGACACGGTCTTGATGTGGCTAGGGCATCAAGTCTTTTCAACATGGAGTTACAAGCAACCACAACCATCCTCGTGGTTAATATGAAGAGGATTATAACTCTAATAAACCCAAAATAAGGAAAAGCAAAAAGGAATCTATCCCAATCATGAGATATATTCCTCTTTTTCGTTTCAGGTAGACGATAAAGCTTTTATTTTTTCAGTGGGCTCCAAAATTTGTCCTCTCTAGGTGTTAAAAACCAAAAAGAGATGATCCAAGGATCATCTCTTCTTTGTCTTATTCAGACTTAATTTTTCTTGCGACGACGCAGGGCTACAAGGCCGAGAGCCGTTGTTAAGAGGCTAGTGCCCACAAGAGTAGCAAGCGAGCTTGAATCACCAGTGCTTGGCAGAGCCTTAGCGACTTTCTCAGCTGCTTTCGGAGCTGGCTGAGCAACTGCGGCAGGAGCTTTTGGAGCTTCTGACTGAGCAGGTGTCACAGGCTTAACTGATGTTTCAGGAGTAGCTGGCTTCGCTGGGGTCTTAACCTTGCGGTAAACGTTAATCACGTTACCATCCTTGTCAGTTGTGGTTGAAACAATCTCATAACCTGGGATTGGTGCGTTTGGATGGCTACCACCTTCTGTTACTTGGATTGGATGACCATTTTCATCAAGGAAGCTGGTCACAACTTGTTTAGATGGGGTCTTAACCTTGCGGTAAACGTTAATCACGTTACCATCCTTGTCAGTTGTGGTTGAAACAATCTCGTAACCTGGGATTGGTGCGTTTGGATGGCTACCACCTTCTGTTACTTGGATTGGATGACCATTTTCATCAAGGAAGCTGGTCACAACTTGTTTAGTTGGGGTCTTAACCTTGCGGTAAACGTTAATCACGTTGCCATCCTTGTCAGTTGTGGTTGAAACAATCTCGTAACCTGGGATTGGTGCGTTTGGATGGCTACCACCTTCTGTTACTTGAATTGGATGACCATTTTCATCAAGGAAGCTGGTCACAACTTGTTTAGATGGGGTCTTAACCTTGCGGTAAACGTTAATCACGTTGCCATCCTTATCAGTTGTGGTTGAAACAATCTCGTAACCTGGGATTAGTGCGTTTGGATCTTGACCTTGAGTTGGGTCTTGAATTGGGTTACCGTTCTCATCAACGTAAGTTGTGCTTGGTGGCGTTACCTTGCGGTAAACGTTCTTCACATTACCCTTAGCATCCGTCTCAGTCGATACAATCTCGTAGCCTGAGATTGGAGCATTCGGATTTTGACCTTGAGTTGGGTCTTGAATTGGGTTTCCGTTCTCATCAACGTAAGTTGTGCTTGGTGGTGTTACCTTACGGTAAACGTTCTTCACGTTACCCTTAGCATCCGTCTCAGTCGATACAAGCTCGTAGCCTGAGATTGGAGCATTCGGATTCTGACCTTGAGTTGGGTCTTGAATTGGGTTACCGTTCTCATCAACGTAAGTTGTGCTTGGCGGTGTTACCTTGCGGTAAACGTTCTTCACATTGCCATCAGCATCCGTCTCAGTCGATACAATCTCGTAACCTGAGATTGGAGCATTTGGATTTTGACCTTGAGTTGGGTCTTGAATTGGGTTGCCCGCTTCATCCACATAGTTGGTCTTAACAACTTTCTTGTAAGTATTAACCACATCGCCATTTGGTGTTGGAACACTTGAAACAAGTTCGTAGCCCTCGATTGGAACGTTTGGTTTCGCACCTTCTTCTGGTGACTTGATTGGGTTTCCATTCACATCAACAAAGATGGTTGAAGGCGTTGTTGGTGTTACAATCTTACGGTAAACATTGACCACATTGCCAGCCTCGTCAGTTCGAGTTGAAACGATTTCGTAACCAGGGAGTGGAGCGTTTGGATCCTGACCGTCCTTACGAGGTGAAATAGTGTTACCTGCTTCATCTACATAAGTTGTGTTCGGTGTTGGAATCATCTTATAAACGTTAACCACATTACCATCTGGATCTGTTGTCGTTGAAACAATCTCGTAACCCTCGATTGGAGCGTTTGGATCTTGACCTTGAGTTGGGTTTTGAATTTGCTTACCATTCTCGTCAACATAAGTGGTTGTTGGTGGAACAACTTTCTTATAAACGTTAACCACATTGCCTTTGGCATCTGTTACCGTCAAGACAACCTTGTAGCCCTCGATTGGAGCGTTTGGATGCTGACCTTCTGTTGGGTCT
This sequence comes from Streptococcus sp. ZY171113, assembly GCF_057748235.1. Taxonomy (NCBI): domain Bacteria; kingdom Bacillati; phylum Bacillota; class Bacilli; order Lactobacillales; family Streptococcaceae; genus Streptococcus; species Streptococcus sp. ZY171113. The sequence goes on along the minus strand of NZ_CM173243.1, from coordinate 971,860 downwards.
TGAATTGGGTTACCGTTCTCGTCAACGTAAGTTGTGCTTGGTGGTGTTACCTTACGGTAAACGTTCTTCACGTTACCATCTTTGTCGGTTGTTACTGAAACAATCTCATATCCCTCAACTGGAACATTAGGGTTAGTACCCTCTTCTGGTGACTTGATTGGGTTACCAGACTCGTCAACGAAGGTTGTTGTTGGTGGAACAACTTTCTTATAAACGTTCTTCACGTTACCTGTAACTGGGTCAATCGTTGTTGACACGATGGTGTAGCCATCAACAGGAACACCTGTCTTCTGACCTTCTTCTGGTGTCTTGATCGGGTTACCAGCTTCATCAACGAAAGTAGTAACTGGAGTAGCTGGCGTTTCAACCTTACGGTAAACGTGTTTCACATCGCCATTCTCAGCAATCTCAGTTGTTACCAACTCGTAACCTGGGATAGTTTCTGAAGACTTAGAACCATCTTTCTGTGGTGAAAGGGTATTGCCTTTTTCGTCAACGAATGTGGTTACTGGAGTAACTGGCGTTACAACCTTACGGTAAACGTTACGAACATTGCCGTCTTTGTCAGTTGTTGATGACACAATAGTGTAACCTTCAACTGGAGCGTTAGGGTTGGTACCTTCTTCTGGTGACTTGATTGGGTTACCAGCTTCATCAACGAAGGTTGTTGTTGGCGTTACAGTCTTCTTGTAAACGTTACGAACATTACCATCTTTGTCGGTTACGCTTGTAACAATTTCGTAGCCTTCGATTGGTTCATTAGGGTTAGAACCAGCTTTCTCAGGTGAAATTTCCTTACCGTCAAGATCAACGTAAGTCGTCACAGGAACTTTCTTGTAAACGTTGCGAACGTTACCAGTTTCTGGGTCTGTCACTGATGACACAATCTCGTAGCCTTCGATTGGAGCGTTTGGATCTTGACCGTTTGCTGGGTCTTTGATTGGCTTACCAGCTTCATCAACGTAAGTCGTTTGAACTGGAGCGTAAACGTGAGTCACGTTACCCTTCTCGTCAACCTTGGTTTCTTTAACGTAGTAGCCGTCAAAGGTTGATGGGTCAAGTGTGCCGTCTTCTTTAGGCTTGAGAACAGTACCATCTTCAGTCACATACTCAGTTGTCTTCTTAGCGTAAACGTGAGTGGTGTTACCATTTTCATCAACCTTAGTCTCTTTGACGTAGTAGCCGTCAAAGGTTTCAGTTGGGTTAGTACCGTCTTCCTTAGGTTTAAGAACTGTGCCATTCTCAGCGACATGCTCGGTTGTCTTCTTAGCGTAGACGTGAGTGGTGTTACCTGTTGCTTCATCAACCTTAGTTTCTTTGACGTAGTAGTCCGCCAATTTCGCTGGGTCGAAGGTACCATCAACCGTTGGAATCAAGCTCTTACCTGCTTCATCAACGTAAGATGTTGTCTTAGGCGTTACTTCTGGTGTGTAAGTTGCAGTGGCCTTGGTGCCGTTAACGTCTTGACGAACGACAGTCACGCCTGTGCCCTTACCAGTGAAGTTCTCTTCTGGAGTGAAGGTTACAGTGCCGTCTGGAGCAACAGTGTAAGTACCTTCGCCTGGAACAACTTTTTCAGTTTTGCCGTCTTCGAAGGTTGCTGGAACAGTGTCGTCCATTGGAACAGCCTCGTTACCAGGTGTGAACTCAACCTTAGCAGATTGTGGTTTACCTTGAACATCTTTAGTTGTTTCTGGCTCACCCTTAGGTGTTACTGGCGTTACAGTTGGGATGTAATCCGCAGTAACTGGCGTGCCGTTGTTATCAACACGTTTAACCGTTACACCTTTGGCACGACCTGTGAAGTCTTTCTCAGGAACGAAGGTCACAACGCCGTCTGGAGAAACTGTGTAAGTACCTTCACCTGGAACAACTTTTTCAGTTGTGCCATCTTCAAAGGTTGCAGGCTCTTTCAAGTCAATTGGTGTTGACTCATCACCTGGTTCAAAGACAGGTTTACCAGTTTGTGTCTTACCTTGAAGATCAGTTGTCTCAACCGGTGTACCTGTTGGAACAACTGGCGTTACAGTTGGCGTGTAAGTCGCTGTCGCTGGCGTACCGTTAGTGTCAACACGTTTAACTGTTACACCTTTAGCACGACCGGTGAAGTTCTTCTCTGGTGAGAAGGTTACTGTACCGTCTGGGGCAACGGTGTAGACACCTTCGCCTGGAACAGTCTTCTCAGTTGTGCCATCTTCGAAGGTTGCTGGTACAGTGTCGTCCATTGGAACAGCTTCATTACCAGGCTTAAAGACTGGCTTGTCTGATTGTTCTTCACCCTGAGGACCGGTTGTTTCCTTAGGCTCTCCTGTTGGTGTTACTGGGGTTACGGTTGGCGTGTAGGTTGCTGTCGCTGGCGTACCGTTGGTGTCAACTCGTTTAACCGTTACACCTTTGGCACGACCTGTGAAGGTCTTCTCTGGTGTGAAGGTTACTGTGCCGTCTGGGGCAACTGTGTAAGTTCCCTCACCTGGAACAACTTTCTCAGTTGTACCATCTTCGAAGGTTGCTGGAACTTTTTCGTCGATTGGCGTTGCGTCGTTACCTGCCTTGAACTCAGGTTTACCAGTTTGTTTAGCACCTTGAATATCAGTTGTTTCAGCTGGTTCTGCTGTTGGCGTTACTGGGGTTACAGTTGGCGTGTAGGTGGTTGTAACCGGGGTACCGTTGGTGTCTTTAGCCTTAACGGTTACACCCTTAGCACGGCCTGTGAAGGTTGGTTCTGGTTGGAAATCAACACTGCCATCTTCTTTAAGCGTGTAAGTACCTTCGCCTGGAACAACGACTTCCTTAACTTCTTCACCTTGAGCGTTAACAAGAGTAAGGCTGTCCTTATTGATTGGAGCAACGGCATCACCTTCTGTAAAGGTTGGTGTACCGTTTTGTTTCTTACCTTGAACATCAGTTGTTTCAGCTGGTTCAGCTGTTGGCCTTACTGGGGTTACGGTTGGCGTGTAAGTCGCTGTCGCTGGCGTACCGTTGGTGTCAACTCGTTTAACCGTTACACCCTTAGCACGACCTGTGAAGGTCTTCTCTGGTGTGAAGGTTACTGTGCCGTCTGGAGCAACTGTGTAAGTTCCCTCACCTGGAACAACTTTCTCTGTTGTGCCATCTTCGAAGGTTGCTGGAACAGTGTCATTCATTGGAACAGCGTCGTTACCAGCCTTGAACTCAGGTTTACCAGTTTGTTTCACACCTTGCTTGTCAGTCGTTTCAGCTGGTTCAGCTGTTGGCCTTACTGGGGTTACAGTTGGCGTGTAGGTGGTTGTAACCGGGGTACCGTTGGTGTCTTTAGCCTTAACGGTTACACCCTTAGCACGGCCTGTAAAGGTTGGCTCTGGTTGGAAATCAACACTGCCATCTTCTTTAAGCGTGTAAGTACCCTCGCCTGGAACAACGATTTCCTTAACTTCTTCACCTTGAGCGTTAACAAGAGTAAGGCTGGCCTTATTGATTGGAGCAACGGCATCACCTTCTGTAAAGGTTGGTGTACCGTTTTGTTTCTTACCTTGAACATCAGTTGTTTCAGCTGGTTCAGCTGTTGGGGTAACTGGTGTCACTTTTGGCGTGTAAGTTGTTGTAACTGGTGTGCCGTTTTCATCCTTAGCTTTAACAGTAACTGGAGTTGCTGTACCTGTAAAGGTTGGTTCTGGTTTGAAGTCGATGGTGCCGTCTTCTTTAAGGGTGTAAGTACCCTCACCTGGAACAGTCAATTCTTTGACTTCTTTACCGCCAGCGTCAACCAAAGTGATGGTGCTGTTGTCGATTGGAGCAACCGCGTCACCTTCTTTGAAGAGAACTTTAGCATCAGTGTTTTGAGTCACACCTTGCTTGTCTTCAGTTGTTGCTGGTTCTGCTGTTGGAGCAACTGGAGTAACTGTTGGCGTGTAAGTTGTGTCAACTGTGGTGCCGTTCTTATCTGCTGCACGCAGTTTAACTGGGTCTGCTGTACCAACAAAGTCTGGGTTTGGTTGGAACTCAACCGTTACCTGACCATCTTCACCCTTAACAAGGCTGTAAGTACCAACTGTTTTCTTCTGACCTGGGTTTTCTGGGTCATCGATGGTCGCTGGAACTGGTTGGTCTGTTGGATTACCGTCGGCACCAAGAAGCGTGATGGTGTCGTTTTGGATAGGGGCAACCTTATCACCTTCTTTGAAGAGTGCTTTAGCGTCAGTGTTTTGTGGCTCACCTTGCTTGTCTTCTGTACGAGCTGGTTCTGCTGTTGGTTTAACTGGCGTTACAGTTGGCGTGTACGCAGCTTTAGCTGGTGTGCCGTTCTTATCCTTAACTTGAACAGTGATTGGGTCTGGTGTACCAACAAAGGTTGGATTTGGTTGGAAGGTTACCTGGCCTGTAGCTGGGTCAATGGTGTACTTACCAACTTCCTTACCATCTTTAGTTGCTGGCAATTCCTTAGCGTCAGTTTCTTCGCCAGTTGCTGGGTCGATAAACTTAGCTGGCTGAGCTTCTGTGATGGTAATTGGTGCTGTCGCATCGCCAGGTGTAAAGGCAAGTTCAGACGTTTGTGGTTGACCTTGAAGACCTGTGGTCTCGTCTGGTGTGCCTGTTGGTGTGATTGGCGTTACAGTTGGCGTGTAAGTTGTGTCAACTGTGGTGCCGTTCTTATCTGCTGCACGCAGTTTAACTGGGTCTGCTGTACCAACAAAGTCTGGGTTTGGTTGGAACTCAACCGTTACCTGACCATCTTCACCCTTAACAAGGCTGTAAGTACCAACAGTTTTCTTCTGACCTGGGTTTTCTGGGTCATCGATGGTCGCTGGAACTGGTTGGTCTGTTGGATTACCGTCGGCACCAAGAAGCGTGATGGTGTCGTTTTGGATAGGGGCAACCTTATCACCTTCTTTGAAGAGGGCGTCAGCGTCGCTTGACTGTTTCACACCTTGCTTGTCAGTTGTACGAGCTGGTTCTGCTGTTGGTTTAACTGGCGTTACAGTTGGCGTGTACTTAGCTGTAGCTGGTGTACCGTTTGAGTCCTTAACCTGAACAGTGATTGGGTCTGGTGTACCAACAAAGTCTGGATTTGGTTGGAAGGTTACCTGACCAGTTGTTGGGTCAATAGTGTACTTACCAACTTCCTTACCATCTTTAGTTGCTGGCAATTCCTTAGCGTCGGTTTCCTTACCAGTTGTTGGGTCGATAAACTTAGCTGGCTGAGCTTCTGTGATGGTAATTGGTGCTGAGTCATCGCCAGGTGTAAAGGCAAGTTCAGACGTTTGTGGTTGACCTTGAAGACCTGTGGTCTCGTCTGGTGTGCCTGTTGGTGTGATTGGCGTTACGGTTGGCGTGTAAGTTGTGTCAACTGTGGTGCCGTTCTTATCTGCTGCACGCAGTTTAACTGGATCAGCTGTACCAACGAAGTCTGGGTTTGGTTGGAACTCAACCGTTACCTGACCATCTGCAGCCTTAACAAGAGTGTAAGTACCAACTGTTTTCTTCTGACCTGGGTTTTCTGGGTCATCGATGGTCGCTGGAACTGGTTGGTCTGTTGGTTGATTATCTGCACCAAGAAGTGTGATGGTGTCGTTTTGGATAGGGGCAACCTTATCACCTTCTTTGAAGAGGGCGTCAGCGTCGCTTGACTGTTTCACGCCTTGCTTATCAGTTGTACGAGCTGGTTCTGCTGTTGGTTTAACTGGCGTTACAGTTGGTGTGTACGCAGCTTTAGCTGGTGTGCCGTTCTTATCCTTAACCTGAACAGTGATTGGGTCTGGTGTACCAACAAAGGTTGGATTTGGTTGGAAGGTTACCTGGCCTGTAGCTGGATCGATGGTGTAGGTACCAACTCGCTCACCATCTTTCATGGCTGGCAATTCTTTAGCGTTAGTTTCTTCTTTAGTTGCTGGGTCGATAAACTTAGCTGGTTGATCTTCTGTGATGGTAATTGGTGCTGAGTCATCGCCAGGTGTAAAGACAAGTTCAGACGTTTGTGGTTGACCTTGAAGACCTGTGGTCTCGTCTGGTGTGCCTGTTGGTTTAACTGGGGTTACAGTTGGCGTGTACTTAGCTGTCGCTGGAGTGCCGTTAGCGTCCTTAACCTGAACAGTGATTGGGTCTGCTGTACCAACAAAGGTTGGATTTGGTTGGAAGGTTACCTGACCAGTTGTTGGATCAATAGTGTAAGTACCAACTCGCTCACCATCTTTCATGGCTGGCAATTCCTTAGCGTCTGTTTCCTTACCAGTTGTTGGGTCGATAAACTTAGCTGGTTGATCTTCTGTGATGGTAATCGGAGCTGAGTCATCACCAGGTGTAAAGACAAGTTCAGACGTTTGTGGTTGACCTTGAAGACCTGTGGTCTCGTCTGGTGTGCCTGTTGGTGTGATTGGCGTTACAGTTGGCGTGTAAGTTGTGTCAACTGTGGTACCGTTCTTATCAGCTGCACGCAGTTTAACTGGGTCTGGTGTACCAACAAAGTCTGGGTTTGGTTGGAACTCAACCGTTACCTGACCATCTGCACCCTTAACAAGGCTGTAAGTACCAACGGTTTTCTTCTGACCTGGGTTTTCTGGGTCATCGATGGTCGCTGGAACTGGTTGGTTTGTTGGTTGGCCATCTGCACCAAGAAGCGTGATGGTGTCGTTTTGGATAGGGGCAACCTTATCACCTTCTTTGAAGAGGGCGTCAGCGTCGCTTGACTGTTTCACGCCTTGCTTGTCAGTTGTACGAGCTGGTTCTGCTGTTGGCTTGATTGGCTCAACACGTGGTGTGTAAGTAGCTGTCGCTTTTTCTGGCAATTCAGCACTTGTACCATCAGCGTTGGTTACCTTGATAGTCGCTTCAACCGTTACTGGTGTTGCAGTTCCTGTGAAGGTTGGTAGTGGGGTAAAGGTTACCTTACCAGTTGCTGAATCGATGGTGTAAGTCCCTTGGTTTGGAACAACAACCTTACCTTCAGCGTCTGCACCTTGAAGAGCGTAACCAGAGATTTCACGTTTAGAGGTCGCATTTGAATCAGTCTCTGAACTTGTATCGTTCAGCTTAAACTCAGGAGTATCGCTCTGCGGCTGACCCTGCAATCCTTCTGTACGCTTATCAACCGTATCAACCATAGGCTCTGTTACACGTGGAATGTAGACTGAGTCCATGGTTTTTGTCGCAAGAGTATGCGTGCCATCGTTGACATTCACAACTTTGTTGTCTCCAAGTTGGTTCTCAGGTACATCAGCTGTCCAACCAGTTGTTAAGCCGTTTTTATCTGTTGCACGTAAAGCAACTCCCTTAGCTGTTTTGTTCACAAAACTTGGTTCTGGGGTAAAGGTTACATTTCCTGAACCATCAACTGTATACTTACCTTCTCCTGGCTCAGTGTATTCTGACACAAGGCTACCGTCTGGAGCAACGATTTTGACATCAACCGTCGTATCAATTGCGTTGGTCTTGCTGTCATCATAAGACAAGGTACCATACGCTGTAAAATCAATCTTCGCACGTTGTGTTTCACCTGGACCACCTGATGTTTCTTCACGCTCACCACGAGGTGGATGGATAACCTGAGTTTGGAAGTCCTCAACCTCACCTGAGTAAGCTGTACCTGTTGGCAATTTAATGTCATTCTCATTCGTCGCAATACGGACACGAACACCCAGTTTCTGAATGTTAGTGTCTACGATTTGTTTGGTTGTGTTCCATGTCAAGGTGTAGCTATTGCCATCGCCATTAACAGTAACAATATCAGACGCTTCACCTTCATCAGTAAAGTCACCATCATTGTTAAAATCAACAAAACCACGTGTGTAGGCTGGAGCAGCACCGTTAGCATTTGCAAAAATTTTCAGGCTATATTCACCAGTGTCAGCACGTTTCAAAGTGTAGTTGTTGCCAGGTTCGGTAAATTCACCCATCAATTGGCGAACGCCCTCATCAGCTGTAAACTCTTCGTCGTCTTTACGCCAAGCTGTACCTGAAATTGACTTTTCAGTATCTGCTTTAATAGATCCCAATTGTGGCTGTTGAATCGCTGTACCATCGATAGAAGAAACAGTGCTCAACAAGTGAATGGCATCACCATAAGAAGCTGGTGCATCACCCGTATCGGTGAAAACAAAACCAACCATAACACCTTGCTGACCTGTTGACGCAATGTAAACCCCCAGCTCATCTGTGTTTGTGGATACGACAAAGGCTTTAGCTCGTCCTTGTCCTTGTACTGGACCAAAAACTTGGCTTCCTAGACCACCAGTTACTTGGTCTGGACTTGCGTAAGCACGACCAACTTCTGGAGTGTCTTTATAAATTGTCGCCACACGAGCCGTATCTTCACGACCAAAACCATTATAGCCGGTCAAACCTGCTGGTGAAGTTGGTGTCAAGGTTCCAGCATTCGCTGTTGAGTACGTGTTAGCACCTTCACCGAACAGACCCAACAGTGCCCAATTTCCGCCTGTTGTCGTCGAGATTTCCGCCTCACCAGCGTGAGCTTCCTCACCTGTTACCGTAATAACAGATGGTTTCGTTGGTTCGCCATTATAAGTCGCTGATAATTCAAATACAATACCAACGTTGGCACCATCCTTAGCCGAACGAATAACAGTTGCTGCTGTACCGGTGTTAAACGGTCTTGAACCATCTGCCCCCTGAATATTACGAACAACTGCCCACTGGTTCTGACGAACGGCAACGAGATTAACGGGTTGGTTAGCATTTGCTTGTGCACCATTCGTTGAGATACCGATATTTTGTGTATCGATAACTGGCCCACCACGATCCTTATAGGTATCCGTTGCACCAAAGTTTTGGAGAGCCTTGATTTTAGCTGTGACAATGTAGCCTGGAGCAATCTCTTTGGTATATGTTGCCCCCACATTCAGGGCAGTGAGCGAGTTCAAGCCAGTCCAAGCAGCAGAGTCAGCAAAGTTGATCCATGAAATTTGTTGACCCAATTGTTTAGGATCCTTACCATTGTTGGCTTCATCGCCTGCGGTAATCTTCTGAGCTGGATTAGCTGGACGAGCTGTTGCATCTGTCACTGGAACCGTGCTACGGAAACCAGAACCAGTTTCTGGTGCTGGGGCAGCAGCATTTTCACGACGAACCGTTACCTTGAGGGTACGGGTTGATGAATCACGCTCTACGATGGCCGCTGCGATGGCATTGTTAACCACATCAAAAGCTGTACCCGCGTTATTGGCTGCACCTACAGCCACATAACCTTCTGGCAAGTCAAGTTTAACTGTGATATTGAAAGTGTGCGGTTGACCAGCTGGTGTCGAGCTTTTCTCAGAAACCGAATAGTTTTGTTGCTTGATTTGCTCACCTGTTTCTTCGTCAACGTACTGAACTCGGTATGTTGTGGCCACATCACGGGTTGGCAGAGCTGCTCTGGATTCAGCAACTGGAACTTCATCCTTAGCCTCAGTTGAAGGTGCTGTTTCCTCAACTTTAAGTTCGTCTTGTTTCGCCTCTTCTTTAGAAGCCTCCTCGGTCTTAGCCTCAGCAGTTTCAGCACTTGGCTCACTTGCTTCCTTAGTTTCCACAGCCTTTTCTGCTGGTCCTGACGCTTCGCTAGTCACCTCTGACGTCTCGTCAGTTTTAAGGGCAATGGCCGACTCGCCTTCTGTTTCCGTCTCAGCTTCAGGCGTCTCCTCCTCTGAGCTGGTGGTCGTACTTGTGGTTGTTACTTCAGCAGTGGTAGCTGTTGAGACTTGCTCAGCTGCTACTGCCTGACTACCTGTCACCAACCAAAAAGCGGCAACGGCAACCGAAGCAACACCAACATTGAATTTACGAATCGAGAACCGCTCGCGTTTATCACGCTTGTCTACCCGACGCAATCGCTTGTTAGTTTCCATTTAAGAAAAACTCCTTCCAAATATTAAAAACGTTATGTGGGAGTTTACAAACATCCCATCATACAATGACTAGTTTAACAAATTTCCTTTGAAAAAACAAATAAAAAATAACGACGTTTATTTTTTTTTTTTTTTGATATTGATATATGTTATTTTTGCTTAAAATTCCCTTAAAATAAGTCTTTTTCCTGACTCATCATGTCATTGAAATCTGACAAGGTGTCGTCTATGATAGATTGACTAAAGAATATATTATAATAGATGGTTTTCTCGGTTTATGATGAACCTAGCTGACCGTTGGACCTCCTGCCATAAAACGCAAGGTTGCAATTCCCTAACTTTTGTTGCTCATAGAACAGGATGTCGGAACTTGTAGAGCTTGCAGCACTCAAGCACTGGAGCACGTTTAACTAGGGATAAAACGACTGAGTGCGAAATACACGCCCACCTGGTCGTTCAAACTCCGAGGAAAGTTGTAGGGATTGCTGAGTTTTTAGTCGATAAAAAGAACCACCTTATTAAGAACAGTATTTATACTGTCCATTATAAGGGGCTCTTTTCAAAATCCTCTGGCAATGAAAATCAAAGATTTGCCTCTGCTTCTTGTATCTCAAGCTCTGTTACAGGATAAAATTGAGTTGCCGCACCCACCTACCGCACCACCTCTCCAAGAATCTCAGACAAGACCGCATAACCTTGGTCAGACAGGTGGAGGCCGTCCTTGGTTAACTCGACAGCCAACTGGCCCTGGTCATCCAAAAAAGCCTGGTAGGTCGGGACCAGATTGACATAGTCATACTGGTCTGCCAGGTCCGCATAGGCCTGGTTAAGGGCCTGGATATTGGCATTGGTACGAACATCAACGGTCTCAGCAAACTGGCCGGACTCGTTGACTGGCAGGACTTCTAGCAGGTGGATGGTCACCAGGGGATAATCAGCCTTGATGGTCTCGATAATCTGTTGGACGTTGTCCATGGTCTGCGCCAGCGGCAGGGAATAGCCCAAGTCGTTTGTTCCAATCAGGAGCACCACTTCTCTGACCGAGGCCCCAAAAACCAGCACATCGACATGGTCCAGAACATGCTGGCTGTTGGAGGCGGCAATGCCCCGGTTGGCCCATGTTCTGGTCAGCGTCAGCCATTTCTCAACATCAAACCACTCGGTGATGGAGTCGCCCACAAAAATGAGCTCGGGGTAAACTAGAGTTTGGGCGTTCTGGCGGCGGTAGGCCTGACGGCGGCCCTCGCGGAGTTTCTCGTAGTAGGCGTCAACTTGTGGACTAATCATGGCTTATCCTTTCGTTTTGGAAAAATAGCTGTCGCAGGCAGCAGCAAGAACCACCCCAAGGCTATAAGCCAAGAGGTCAGACCAGAGGAAGCCCTGGCCCAAGAGCAAATGGCCAATCAGAGTGCTTCTAAAAGCCACCAGCCAAGGCCAGGTCAAGAGCTGGGAAAACTCGACCAAGTAAGAAATGATCAGGGTCAGGACCGCAGCCTCTTTGGGCGAGCGAGCCAGCACCCGAAAGCCCCAGTAAATCATGATGGCCCAGAGGGCATCCCCTGTCTGAGCTGGCAGGGCAGGAAACATACGGGACAAGAGACCTAAAAAGATGGTCAGACCAAGCAGGCCCAAATAAACGACAGTTCTTGCTTTCATAGCCTTATTATACCATAAGTCTCCTTGAAGAAGAGGCAAAAAAAGTTGTTCTATTTTAATAAAACAACTTGACGACCATACAATTTCATGTTATCATAAAGAAAAACAAGACAAAGGAGTCTCCTTATGGAAAAGAAACATGCAATTGTGATTGGTTTAGCTGGTTTGGTGCTGGTTGGTTCCCTCTTTAGCAAGACCCCACAAGTCGATGAGGCCCAGCTGGTCAACCAGAACAAGGCCACCTTTAATCAGCTCTTTAATCTGGCTAACCAAATGACCGAGGACATTATCCAAGATGGTGACACGCAGAATCGTGTCCTCGTTATCCCTATCGAGGGGGTTATCGGCCAAGAGAGTGCTACCTACCAACACGACCATCTTCTAGCTTCCATTGATAAGATTAAAGAAGACAAGACCATCAAGGCCGTTTTGCTGTCCATCGATTCACCTGGTGGTGGGGTTTATGCCACTCGTGAACTCTACGACCGCATGAAGGCGGTTCAGGCCGAAACTGATCTGCCTGTCTATGCCTCCATGGGCAGTACAGCTGCCAGCGGTGGCTACTACCTGGCCATGTTGGGCGACAAGGTTTACGGCTCTCAAGAAACCATTACCGGTTCTATTGGCGTCATCATGAGCGGCTACAATACGGCCGGTCTCCTTGACAAGCTGGGCGTCAAACCAGTCGTCTATAAGTCTGGTGCCATGAAAGACATCATGTCTGGGTCACGGGACGCGACGGAGGAAGAACGCCAGGTCCTCCAGACCTACATTGACGAATCCTACCAACGCTTTGTCGATGTGGTTGTCGAGGGACGAGGCCTGTCGGAAGAGGCTGTCCGCAAGCTGGCTGATGGTCGGATTTACAGCGGCCAACAGGCCAAGAACTTGGGGCTCATTGACCAGCTGGGCTACGAATCAGATGCCCTAGCCGACCTCATGGCTGAAAACGGCCTTGAAGGGGCCCAAGTCTTCAGCTACCAGCCAAGCGACCTGGGCTTTGGCAAATACTTCCCAAGCATTCTGGGCAAGCTGGGCTTGGACCAAGCCAGCACACCAGCTGGCCAGCTCAACCAAGCCATCGAGAAAATCCAGTCCCTGGATAACATGAGTTTAGAGTACCGCATGGAAGGAGGTCGCTAAGATGACCCAACTCCCCCTTTCCCAATGGCATAAGCCCTGCTTTGGCGGTTTTTGGAAACGCTATGGGGCCTTTCTGATTGATAGCCTCCTCATCGGGGCAGCCAGTAAAATCCTCCTCAACCTAACCGTCCACCGTCTGGTAAGCCCAGACTTAGCAGCAGGTAGCTGGTGGTACGAGCTGATTAAACTGGCCCTCTTTCTGTCCTACTTTGTCGGAACCAGTCTGGTCCTTGATGGTCAAACCGTTGGCAAATTCTTACTTGGCTTGAAGGTGGTCAACATCACGACCGGCCAACTGGACCGCCAGACCCTGCTCCTGAGGGAATTGGCCGGCCGCACCATTCTCTACTTCGCCCCATTTTTGGCCCTGATTCTCATTGTTACCCCTCAACGCCAGCACCTCTTGGACATTCTCTGTGACACGGCAGTCCTAGACCTGCGGCAGATGGCCTACTTTGACAAGGCCAAGGAAACCGAATTGGTTTTTCCTGGTCACCATTAAAAAACTAGCTCTCCGATGGTTCGGAGGGCTAGTTTTATTGAACAAATAAGTAAATCAAGAGGTTAAGCCCCCAAACATCAGCGATGGCATGGGAGAGGAAAATGGGGTAAAGGTTCTTCTTGCCCAGTTTCTCGTACCAGAGGTAGTAGCCGATGCCCAAAATCAGGCCGATGCCCAAGGCTGATAGGAGGCCCTGATAGGTGTGAAAGGCAATCCGCACCAGGAGGGAAAAGAGCCAGGACCAGCGACGGTGCTCAGGTTTGACTGACAGGGCTAGGCCAATGAAATAAACCTCCTCATAAAAGCCGTTGAGCAGGGCATAAAGGACCCGTGACAGGCTAACCTGGGAGAGAAAGTAGGCAAAACCACCAGGAATATCCAGGTGAGACTCCAGGAAATAGCTGGCATAATCAGGAGAGAAAAACCAAAAAAGGACTTCCATCAAGGCTGAAAAGGCTACAAAGAGACCAATGGCTTGGGCGGTCGATTTGAGGTCAATCTTGAATAGCCACTGCCTGAAGTTAAATTTTCGAAGCCAAAGGTAGGCAAAAGCCAGGAGTAGAGTTCCCCCCTGAACCATAATCATGTAATAATCTTGATTGGCTGTGAGTTCTGTGCTGACTGCTGTCCCTGCTGCTTCTCCTGTTAGGTAAAGCTCTGTTGAGAGCCAGATGGGTTGACCAAACAAGATAAGGGTTAGAACCAAGACATCCCACCAGGCTAAGTATTGTAATCGCTTCATATCAAAAATCCTTCACCTGAGATTTCTTAGGATTAGTTTATCACCTGGCCAAAATCTTGTCAAGACCTTGAACGTTTTGAATAGGCAAGCCTGATTAGGAAAGTAATCTTCTATGATTAGGCCCAATCACTACTCTTGTCGTCACCAATAGGCAAAAACGCCCTTGCGACCTGTTTCAAAAATGTTCTGTCGTGACTGACAAAGACTAAAATACCTGGAAAATTAACAAGAACCTTTTCAACAGCTTCCAAGGTTTTCAAGTCCAAAAAGTTCGTGATTTCATCCAAAACCAAAACATCCAAATCACTAACCAGTAAGGTAAGAAGGGAAACCTTAACCCGTTCACCCCTGCTGAGTTGCTTGATTTTCCGGAAGACTTTTTCTCTCCTAAAATCCAAGAGAGCCAAAAGTGTCCTAATCTGGCTCTCTTCGAATTCCTGCCCCGCTTCTGCCATGACTGCGTCATAAACAGTCACTTCCTCATCTTTAAAATAAAATTGGTTCTGCTTAAAATAACCCACCTTATAAGCTGGCGACACCTGACTAAGCAGATAAGTCAGATAAGTGGTTTTGCCAGAGCCATTAGGTCCATAAATACCTAGTTTGTCACCACTTCTCAGGGTCTGGCTAGGAATTTTCCAGAGTGTTCTTCCTTCAACAACCGCCTGATGAGCAGGAATCAGGATTTGGCGTTTAGGACGTTGGCTAACTCGACTCAGAAAAGACACGTCATAGTCATCGGTCACACGTTCAGGAGCTTTTAACTGCTCCAATCGATTTTCCTGCTGAGTAATTGCCTTTTGTAATTTTTTCTGCTTACTGGCTATGGCTGTCTTGGTCCCGGGCAATCGGTATTCTGATCCACTCAGTTTCCGTGGCTTGCCATTTTTCTGGTCCGTTTTTTCTTTCATGCTTTGAACGGATTGCTTGAGTTTCTTCTTTTCCTTGGCATATTGTTTCACATCAGCAGCATACTGAGCTGCTTCAAGCTCACGCTCCTTGAGGTAGTCAGGATAAGAACAAGTATAAGACTTGATTTTTCCTTGTTCAATCACCCAAATTTTGGTCGCTAGTGCTGACAGTAAGGTCCGGTCATGAGTGGCTATACAAAAAGCGGCTGGTGATCGTCTAATGGTTTTAATGACCTTATCAACATGTTTAGCATCTAAAAAAGTCGTCGGTTCGTCCAATAAAAATAGGTCAGCTGGCTGGTACAAGGTCGACAAAAAACTGGCAATGGCTACTTCACCACCACTCCTAACCACATCCTCCGTTAAGGTGACTTCATTAAACAAGCAGTGGGCCTGACCTAGAACTTGACCTGAAAAACCCTCTAACTGCCCAGCCAAGAGCCGTAAAAGACAGGTTTTACCAGCACCATTTTTACCAATCAAACCAATGACATCACCAGATTCAATGGTCAATCGTTCTGTTTCAAATAGTAGTTTGTCACCAAATTCTAATCTCAGTTGATTCAGTATCATGATGCTCATGGCATGACCTCCTCTACTTTCATTCTATCATTATCATCACTATATGTAAATGTTTTTAAGGCATTAATCTGACAGAAAAAGACTAGGAAACAAATCCTAGTCTTCTCATCTCTATTTACTTCCGATACATCTTAAACTGCAAGAAGAGGTCGTTGTAGATACCTGTCCATTCCTTGCCTAGGTTGTCATAGACTTCCAACTTGGCAATGGTTTCATCGTTAGGATAGAAAGCCTCATCAGAGGTAATCTCCTCTGGCAAGAGTTCCTTAGCCTTGGTGTTTGGGGTGGCATAGCCGATGTACTCGGCATTTTGAGCTGCAATTTCTGGTCGCAACATGAAGTTGATAAAGGCATAAGCCTCCTCGGTATGCTTGACGGTCTTGGGAATGACCAGGTTGTCAAACCAGAGGTTGGAGCCTTCACTTGGCACCACATAGACCAAGTCCTCGTTAGCATCCAGCATCTCACTGGCTTCACCTGAGAAGGTAACCCCAATGGCAGCGTCTCCTTGAATCAGGTAGCCCTTCATCTCGTCGGCCACGATGGCCTTGATGTTTGGGGTCAACTGGGTGAGGTGCTCTTCAACAGTTGCCAGCTCTGCCATCTCCTTAGAGTTAAGGCTATAACCCAAACTATTGAGGCCAAAGCCCATGACCTCACGGGCCCCGTCAAAGAGCATAACCTGGTTCTTGTAGTCTGGTCGCCAGAGGTCCTCCCAATGCTCAGGGGCGGTCTCCAACATGGTCGTGTTGTAAACAATCCCCACTGTCCCCCAGAAATAAGGGATGGAGTAATCGTTGGTCTCATCAAAAGACTTGGCCAAAAACTCCTGACCAATGTTCTCAAAGCCCACCAGCTTGGACTTGTCCAGCTTGACCAAGAGGTCTTCCTGACGCATCTTGTCAATCATGTAGTCGCTGGGCACGGCGATGTCATAGGTCGTGCCGCCCTGCTTGATTTTGGTGTACATGGCTTCATTGCTGTCAAAGGTCTCATACTGGACCTTGATGCCCGTCTCCTCCGTGAACTGGGTCAAAAGCTCAGGGTCGATGTAGTCGCCCCAGTTGTAGATGACCAACTTGTTGCTAGAGCCGCTATCGCTGGCTTTTTTCATGATGACGCTTGTGGCAAATAGCAGAGCAACGATGGCTAGAACCCCAGCCAAAAACGAGTATAATCTACGCATGCTTGCCCTCCTTGTCCTGAGAAATAAAGTAGTAACCAATCACCAAAAGGATACTAAAGAGAAAGACAATGGTAGACAGGGCATTGATGTCCAGGGAAATCCCCTGGCGGGCCCGCGAGTAAATCTCCACCGACAGGGTCGAAAACCCGTTACCCGTCAGGAAAAAGGTCACCGCAAAGTCGTCCAACGAGTAGGTAAAGGCCATAAAGTAACCTGCAATAATACCAGGGGTCAAGTAAGGCAACATGACCGACCGCAACATCTGCCAACGGGTCGCTCCCAGGTCATAAGCGGCGTTAATCATGTCAGCGTTCATCTCTTTCAGCCTTGGCAAGACCATGAGGACCACGATAGGGATAGAGAAGGCCACATGACTGAGCAGGACAGATACCATGCCCAGCTGGAAGCCCAGCACCGTAAAGAGCAAGAGAAAGCTAGCACCAATCATGACATCAGGAGCCACCATCAGCACATTGTTGGCTGACAAGAGGGCCGTCTGGTATTTTTGACGGGCCTGGTAGATGCTGATGGCTCCAAGGGTCCCAATCACCGTTGCCAAAAGGGCACTCAAGAAGGCCAGGAAAAAGGTCTCGACCAAAATCAACATGAGGCGGCTGTCACCAAACATGGCCCCGTAGTGTTCCAGGGTAAAGCCCGTAAACCCATTCATATCCCCTCCCTCATTAAAAGAGTAGGCAATCAGGTAAAAAATTGGGGCATAAAGGATAATAAAGACCAAGGCCAGGTAGAATTTTGCAAATTTTTTCATCTTATTTTCTCCTCTCCTTGGTCAGCCACATGGTCAAAATCATGGCCGCAATCAGCACTACCCCGATGGTTGACCCCATGCCACGATTCTCCGTGGTCAAGAAATGCTGTTCAATGGCCGTTCCCAGAGTAATGACACGGTTGCCCCCAATCAGACGTGTCAGCATAAAGAGCGACAGACTTGGGATAAAGACCGATTGGACACCTGACCGAACCCCGTTAAGGGAGAGGGGAAAGGTCACCTTGGTAAAGGTCTGACTTTCCGTAGCTCCCAGGTCTCGACTGGCATTGATCAGGTTCTTGTCAATGTCATCCAAGGCATTGAAAATGGGTAAAATCATGAAGGGCAGCTCGATGTAGCTGGCCACAAAGATAAAAGAGAAATCCGTAAAAAGGATTTGCTGGGGAGCTAGGCCCATAAAGGTCAAAAAGCCGTTAACCCCGCCCTGCTGACCGAAAATCCCCATAAAAGCGTAAGCTTTTAACAAAAGATTAACCCAAGTGGGCAGGATAACCAGCATGAGCCAGAGTTGCTTGTGCTTGAGCTGGGTCAAAATCAAGGCCAGCGGGTAGGCCACAAGGAGGGTGACCAGGGTGATGATGCCCGCGTAAAGAATGGAATTAAAGCCCATCTTAAGGTAGGTCTGGCTGCTGAAAAAAGTCTGGTAATTGGCCAGGGTCAGCTTGCCTTCGATGTCAAAGAGGGACTGGCCCATAATTAAGGTCACAGGTGCCAGAACAAAGAGCAAGAGCCAGAGGTAGTAGGGCAGGGAGAGCCAACTAGAGCTTTTCTTCATGACGCTCCTCCTCGATGGCATTAATCAGGCCATCTTCCACTTCCTCCACTTCCACATACTCTTCGATACGGGCGTCAAACTCTTCTTCGGTCTCGTTGAGACGCATGATGTGGATGTCTTCAGGTTCAAAGTCCAGGCCGATAACCTCGCCAACAATTGCCTTACGGGTGGAGTGAATCATCCACTCATTGCCCAAATCGTCATAGGCGATGATTTCATAGTGCACCCCTCGGAAAAGCTGGGTATCCACCTTAACCTGGAGCTTGCCCTCTTCTGGCAGGGTAATCCGCAGGTCTTCTGGGCGAATAACCACTTCAACCGCCTCGTTTGGCCGCATACCACCATCAACCGCTTCAAAACGTTTGCCGTTAAATTCCACCAAGTAGTCTTCAATCATGACAGCAGGCAGAATGTTGGACTCTCCGATAAAGGTCGCTACAAAATTGTTAATGGGCTCATCGTAAATGTCCACAGGGGTACCAGACTGGACAATCTGACCATCATTCATGACGAAAATCCAGTCGCTCATGGCCAGAGCTTCTTCCTGGTCGTGGGTCACAAAGACAAAGGTAATGCCCAGACGCTGCTGGAGCTCTCGCAGTTCATACTGCATCTCTGTCCGCAACTTGAGGTCAAGAGCAGACAAAGGCTCATCCAAGAGAACCACTCGAGGCTGGTTGATGATGGCACGAGCAATGGCCACCCGCTGGCGTTGACCACCAGACAGTTTTTGAATCGGCCGCTTCTCAAAGCCTTCCAAACGAACCATTTTCAAGGCTTCTTGCACCCGACGAGCAATTTCAGCCTTATCCACCTTCTTCAAGGTCAAGGGGAAGGCCACATTTTCAAAAACGGTCATGTGAGGGAAAAGGGCGTAGTTCTGAAAGACGGTATGAACGTCCCGCTTGTTGATGGGTACATCGTTAATCCGCTTCCCATCCAAATAAACATCACCCGTGCTGGCGTCCAAAAGCCCAGCGATGATGTTGAGAATGGTTGATTTACCTGAACCTGAAGCCCCCAAGAGGGTGTAAAACTTACCCTCTTCCAGCTCAAAGTTGATATTTTTCAGCACCTGGGTGCCGCTGTCCTCGAAAGTCTTGGTGACATTCTTAAAGGCGATGATGGGTTTGGTCAATTCCTAATCTTCCTCCGTTTAATCTAAGTAAGGTTGGGGCTTGTCCCCAACCAAGTTTCTGTTTCTAAATCAATTGGTCACCGATAATCCGAACCTCGGTTTCCAGGTCAATACCTGAGTTGGTTTTAACCACCTCCTGCACGTGGGCAATCAAGTCTTCGTAGTCTTGGGCTGTTCCGCCTGCCACATTGACCATAAAGCCAGCATGTTTCTCTGAGACCTCAACCCCACCGATACGGTGGCCTTTGAGGCCTGCGGCCTCAATAAGCGGACCTGCAAAAAGGCCTGGCGGGCGTTTGAAAACCGAACCACAAGATGGGTATTCCAAGGGTTGTTTGAGCTCCCGCAGGCGGGTCAAGCGGTCCATTTCCTGACTAATCTGGGTGTGGTCACCTGGTTTGAGGGCAAATTTGGCTGATACCACCACATCCCCTGTCTCTTGGAGGGCAGAGTGACGGTAACCGAACCGCAGGTCCCTAGCCTCAAGGGTCTTAAAGTCACCCTCTCTGGTCATGACCTTGACGGATAGGAGAATGTGAGCCACTTCGCCACCGTAGGCACCAGCGTTCATAAAGACCGCTCCGCCGACACTCCCTGGGATACCGCAGGCAAATTCAAAACCAGTCAGGCTGTGGAAACGAGCCACCTGGGTGGTCTCAATCAGGTTGGCCCCGGCTTCTGCTTCAATCACATAGCCATTGACGGTCACCGTGTTGAGCTTGTCAAACATGATGACCAGGCCACGGATACCGCCGTCACGGACAATCAGGTTACTGGCATTGCCCAAAACCAGCCAGGGAATAGCCTGCTCGTTGGCCACACGGACCAGGCGTTCCAGTTCCATCTTGTTGCGAGGGAAGGCCAGGTAGTCCACTCGGCCCCCGACCTTAGTGTAAGTGTAATCTTTGAGAGGCTCGTCAAAGCGGATGTCAATCCCCGCCCAAGCCTCTTTCAGTGTTTCTGTCATGTCAATTCGTTCTTTTCTAGTCATTCTGCTGATTCTACCAGCACTACTATTATAGCAAAATTTTGGTCAAGTGGCTAGGATTCTGCCAGCAGATAGCGTCTAACCTGGCCGATGAAATAAAGGGACCCTGTCACCACAAAGAGGTCGGCCTCATCGGCGTCATCTGCCTGCGTCAGCCATTCTTCAAAAGAAGCCACCCGAGGAAAGCCCTCGGGGTAGGCAGCTAGGGCATAGGCGTTGGGGTAGTCAAAACTGGTTACGCTAACGTCAGGGAAAATCCTGAGCTGGGCCAGCATGGAGGCCACAGGCTTGGTGTCAATGGCCGCAAAGAGCAGGTGGAGGCGACGGTCGGCATAGTGGGTCTTGAGGACGTCCACCAAAACCGCCACGCTCTCGTCGTTATGAGCCCCGTCCAGCATGAGGTTGGGCCTGATAAACTCAGTCCGCCCCAGCCAGTAACTCTTGACGAGAGCCGCCTTGAAGTGGTCCAAGGTCAAGGCAGGAAAGGCGTCCTTAATCAGCAAACTGGCCATGATGGCCAGACTAGCGTTTGACTCCTGGTGGCGACCAGGCATGGCCAGAGTCAGGTCGGTCAGCTCAAACTCCCCATGACGGAAGGTACCCGCCTCAAGGTCAAAGTCCTGACCCCGCTCATAGACGGGCGACCCTAGGCTTTCAGCAGTTTGGTAAAATAGCTGACGCACCTCAGGCCGATTTTCTGAGAAAATCAAGGGCACACCAGGTTTAAGGACCCCGATTTTCTCCCCAGCAATAGCCAAATGGGTGTCGCCTAAGAAATTCTGGTGGTCCAAGCCGATGGAGGTGCAGATAAGGGCCAGAGGGGTGAAAACATTAGTCGAGTCGTAACGGCCTCCCAGACCAGCTTCAACCACCACCAAGTCCACTGGCCGCAAGTGACCAAAGTAAAGGAACATGATGAGGGTGATCAGCTCAAACTCCGTCGCAGGTCCGAAGTCAGTTTCTGCTTCCATTCGAGCCACCACAGGTTTGAGCAGCTGGACTGCCTCCACAAAGTCGCTCTTAGAAATCATCTGGCCGTTGACGGAAATCCGCTCTCGAAAATCCATGATGGACGGTGAGGTAAAGGTCCCCACCTCATAACCCGCCTCCTGAAAGATGTGACGGAGGTAGTTAACTGTCGATCCCTTGCCATTGGTCCCCACCACATGAATGCCTTTAATCTTGTCCTGGGGATTGCCCAACTCATGCAGAATCCACTGGACCCGCTCCAGACCTGGATTGATGCCGAAGGTTAAACTCGTGGTCAACCAGTCAAAGGCCTCTTGAAAATTTACCATAAAAACTCCTCTTCATAAAAAAAGTTGGGAGAAACCCCAACTCTTTTTAACTAGTATTGCTCGGTCAAGATTAGAATTTCTTGCGTTTACGAGCTGCTTCTGATTTGCGTTTGCGTTTCACAGAAGGTTTTTCATAGTGTTCACGTTTACGCGCCTCTTGAAGGGTACCAGCTTTAACAACCGCACGTTTGAAGCGACGGAGCGCATCATCAAGCGATTCATTCTTGCGTACAACTGTTTTTGACATATTTTTCACCTCCTCAAGATAATGTAACATTTTCACGTTCTTTAGTATTATACAGGATAATAGCAGAGCAGTCAAGAGAAAACCTTTAGTTTTTAACATTTTTAACAACAGCTTACCTTTTACTGGTGACCTTACTGGGCTTTAGCGGTCTTATCGATCAAAATCACCGAATCAGGTAATTCTGTAAAACTGGTCGGCTTGTCTTTCCTCGGTAAATTAGCAATCGGATGGTCCCTATTTTCATAGGCCCAGATGGCCCCAGACTCATAAACCTCACGATCCCAAAGCATACCTAGACTAAATTCATGGTCCTTATTAACCAAAATATCAACATTATAGGTATGACTGCCTAACCCAAAAGAGCCAACCAAAAAATCGCTATATTCCAATCGTTCAACCCCTTCATAATGATTATAGATATAGAGGGCAGACTCTTGGACGATATAAGGACGATACTCCTCCCAATCCTGCTTATCCTTGGACTTCTGATGAGATACAAACACCATAATAACCCCTAAGCAGATGGACACCACCACAAGCAACAAGATACCGCAACCTTTCGCAATCAAACGCATCTTCTTTCCTTTCTTAGCAAAAAACACCGACCGCAGTCGATGTTTTCTCAAGCTTACTTAGCGATTGGGTAAACAGAAACTTGTTTCTTATCGCGGCCTTTACGCTCGAAACGCACAACGCCTTCTACTTTAGCGTAGAGGGTGTCATCGCCACCACGGCCAACGTTAAGACCTGGGTGGATGTGAGTTCCGCGTTGACGGTAAAGGATTGAGCCACCAGTTACGGTTTGGCCATCAGCAGCTTTAGCACCAAGGCGTTTTGCTTGTGAGTCACGTCCGTTTGACGTTGAACCCCCACCTTTTTTGTGGGCCAGCAAGAACAAGTTTTCAAGATTTTTCAACATAAGAATGTCCTCTCTTTCGTGATCAGGTTATTATTAAGCGTTGATCGCTTTGATAACAACTTTAGTGTAAGGTTGACGGTGACCTTGTTTACGGTGGCTACCTTTTTTAGGCTTGTATTTGAAAGTAACAACTTTCTTTTGCTTGCCTTGTTTTTCGACAGTACCCACAACAGTAGCGCCAGCTACCAGTGGAGCACCAAGGATGGTTTTCTCACCGCCAACAAGAACAACCTGGTCAAAGGTCACGTCTTGTCCTGCTTCGATGTCAAGTTTCTCTACGTAGATGGCTTGACCGGCTTCAACTTTAACTTGCTTACCACCAGTTTTGATGATTGCGTATGTGCTCATAGTGCACCTCCTATAAAAATATGGTTGGGGAAATCCCCGTGTGAAGACTCGCCTTGTAGCGTGGGCTGGGCCACTTGGAACGCTAGTCGTGCGGTTGCACAGGTGTGCATCTAGTCAACAGTCCTATTTTACCACAGCTGGTGGGATTTGGCAAGGATTTTAGTCTTTTTTCTCGATTTTTATTCGTAAGAGCCCTAGCGACAGGCGGTTGAGCTCCTTGTCCAACTGTTCATAGTCGATAGTCCCTGGTGTGGCTAGGATTTCATAGGTTTCAGTTAGTTCTTGGAAATAGCGGTGCTGCTGGACATAGCCGTTCTTCTGGTAGAAAGCTAGGCGTTGCTGACGTTGGGCGTAGTTAGGGGCTGACGCGTCCATGGGCTCAATGCAGAGGACCTGGGGCAGACCAGTTGCCTGCTCTGCTATTTCTCCTAAAATGGCCGACCCATAGCCACGGGACCGCTGGTCCTCCGCAATGGCAAAGAGAAAGACAAAGAGGGCGGTCGTCGTCCGCTCCGTGATGGCAAAGCCGATAAAGGCAGGGCCGTCGTAGTAGGCTCGGAAGTCAATGGCTGGCTGGAGGGAAAAGAGAACGGACAAGGCATAAGGTGGCCGTTCTTCAGCTGGAAAGGCGGCATGGTAGAGTTGCTTGACGTCACGAGAAGCCTGGGAAAAGGGCAGGACGGGTTTGGAAATCAGCCTTACCATTGGACATTCACCAGCTGGGTAATCTCTTGATAGGCCGTGTCCACCCGCTCCAGCATGTGTTCGGGCAGCTGGTCTCGGTAGCGGCCACCTTCGATAAAGTCCTCCAAAACAATAACCCGGTAATCAAAATACTCGTAGCCCTCCACCCCATAGGCTCCAAGTCCCGTTGCCCAAACCAGGGTTGGGTGAGCTTGAACGGTCTTGACAATGGTCTTGTCGCCAGTTTTTTCAAAGGTCACATCCATGAGCACCCCACGCTCGGTCCAGATGTCATCCACCGTCTCCAAGCGTTGATCGGACAGGAAGTTACCCATGGAATAGATGATGAACTTCTTGTCGCCATCTTTTTCCAGGGTTTCTGATGGTTCTGGGACATGAGGGTGGCCACCGAAGACCACGTCGGCTCCCCAGTCCACCATCTTATGGTAAAGGGCAACCTGTTCTTCGGTCGGTTCGAGGGCGTACTCGACTCCCATCTGTGGCATGACGATGGTGACATCAGCTTCTGCTTCTGCTCGTTCAATCTCCGCCTGCATCTTTTCCTCATTGAGGTCAGACAGGTGGCGGTTGTATTCCTCATCGGTCAGGGTTGCTTCCATGCCATTGAAACCATAAGCATAGCCTAAAATGGCAATCTTAATCCCGTTAACCTCTTTGATGACGAGGCCGTCCTCTGCTCGGCTATTGGCATAAAGCCCGATAGGGCTAATGCCCAAATCGCTAAAAATGCGATGGGTGCTAAGGGCACCCTCCAAGTAGGTGTCTAAGATATGGTTATGGGCCAAATCAACCACGTCATAACCGGCTTCTTTGATGGCATGAGCAGCCTCTACTGGGGCATTAAAAAGGGGATAGCCACCCAGGGGCATATCTGGGTTAATGGTGCCCTCGAAATCTCCAATAGCCAAATCTGCACCTGTAATCCAATCCCTGACGTAGGCGTAATGGTCATGTAGATGATAAGCACCATGTTGGTAAAGGGCACTGGTGTAGAGGCGGTCATGGTAGAGTAAATCACCATTGGCCACCACTCGTGCCGTCTGAACAACAGGCGTTTCCTGAGATTGCTCCTCTACAACTGTCTGGGGTTGTAGGGTCAGATAAGGCCACCAACTCATGAGAACTAAACCTAACAAACCAATAGTTGTTAAATAAAGAGAGATGATATTTTTCTGTGATTGGTTCATAAACAGCTCCTTTTCCCTAATTATAACATACTTTGATAAAATGAACGAGCAAACAGGGAAAGACTTTCTCAAACTGGGGGAAAGTAAAAATCCCCCTGCAAGCAGGGGGAAACACTCCAGCCTAAGGGAATCGAACCCCTATCTCAAGAACCGGAATCTTACGTGATATCCATTACACTAAGGCTGGCTACTTCCTAAGTATAACACATTTTTAGTCATTTGAAAATACTTAGGAAAAAATTTTTTATCACATGTCCAATACACAACTAACTATCAGGTGATTGAAACCTAGCGGATATGCTCAAATTTGAGGTGGACACTGATGGTATCACCATAGCCGTTGCGTTCCAGGTCACGCTGGAGACGATAGGCGATGTAATGCTCAGCAATGTTAAGGTGCCCAGCCTCCATGAGACGATACTCCACCATGGACTGAATCATGGAGATGGTCGACCGCTCCACCTTGGCCTCGTGGAGATCAATGACCACTTTTTTGGTCACTTCCGCCAGCTTTTCCCGCCAGGCGTCATCAATGACATAAACTGTCTGAGCAGCCTTGATAATAGCCTGGTAAATCTTTTCTGGGTCAAAATCAGCCAATTGACCGTTACGTTTGATAATTTGCATGGCAAACCTCCTTTTGAAAGTGTTTTCTTTCTTATATTATCTAACAGTTTAGTCACTTTGTCAAGAGATTTTTGCTAAAACTTTCATGGAATTTCAAGAATCACTCATACCTCCCGTTCAAAGGTCAGGTTGTCCTTGCCGTCTGCCTGATACCAATTTGAAATCAGACCTTGGTTGACAAAGCCCATGCGTTCGTAAAAGGGAATGCCCATCTGATTGTTTTGGGCGACAGTGACCTGTTGCTGGCTGATGCCATAGGTCCTTTTCTGGTGGTCGGTCAGAAAGTCAACCAGGGCTCGCCCCAGTCCCTTGCCCTTGTGGTCTGGGTGAACATAGAGGACATAGATATGGCCCAAGCTGTCGCTACTGACACCGCCACCGATGGCTCCAAGGACTTGTCCGTCCAGTTCGGCAACCATATAACCGTGCCAGTTTTGGTCACTAGTGGAGCATTCTCTGGTCACTCGGTCCAGGTTGTAAAAGTCTCCGATGACTTGGTCGATGTAGGCAGGTGTATTGAGGTCCGTGTAGGTCACCCGCCAGGCGGATGAGCAAATGTCGCAAATGGCTGACGCGTCAGCTGGGCTGACAAAACGGGTGGTGATGGTCATGAGAAATCCTCTCTAGCAAAAGAGCAGCCGTCTGACTGCTCTGCTATGGTCATAAAAAATCCTAGTACTTAGGCCGAATAACGCCAGTAACGGTCGCCTTGGTGGCCTCGTAGTCGCCGTCCACCACGACCTTGATGATGCGTTTGGCATCTTCTGCTGGTGCTGCGACCAGGGGCAGGCGGAGGGGACCAACCTTGAAGCCCAGGTAGTTGAGAACAGCCTTGACAGGGGCAGGACTCGGGTAGCTAAAGAGGGCATTGACCTTAGGAATAAACTGGCGTTGGATAGCGGCCGCAGCCTTGATGTCGTTACGTTCAATGGCCTCAAACATGGCATGCATCTCATCACCGTTGGTGTGAGATGCCACGGAAATCACCCCGTCCGCCCCCAGGTTCATGGCGTGGAAGGCATCCCCGTCCTCACCCGTGTAGATGAGGAAGTCGTCAGGGCGGTTCTCAATCAGGTAGGCCACGTTGGCCAGGGTTGTACACTCCTTAACCCCGATGATGTTAGGGTGTTCAGCCAAGCGGAGCATGGTTTCAGGGGTGATCTCAACTACTACCCGCCCAGGAATGTTGTAGATGATGATGGGCAAGTCAGAGGCGTCAGCAATGGCCTTGAAGTGCTGGTAAAGGCCTTCCTGAGAGGGCTTATTGTAGTAGGGAGCAATGGCAAGTCCAGCCGCAAAACCACCAAACTTTGCCACTTCCTTGGCAAATTCGATGGAATCTCGGGTATCGTTGGTTCCGACCCCAGCAATCAAAGGTACTCGGCCTTGGACAATCTTCTGAACCGCCGCAAAGAGCTCCAACTCCTCGGCATGGGTCAGGGTCGGGCTTTCCGCCGTTGTCCCCGCCAGCAAGATGGCATCGGTGTGGTGAGCCAGCAGGTGTTCAATCAGGGCTGGCAGGGCCTCAAAATTGATAGACCCATCCTCATGAAATGGGGTCACCAGAGCTGTAATAATTTTAGCATTTCTTAATTGATCAATAGACATGATTTTTCCTCCTAAGACATCTTACTACTGCTTGTCAGTTCTTACGAAAATGATTGATGGCAAGGGAAATCAGGGTGGCCAGACCAGCCGTTCCAAACACATCAATCCAGTCCTTGCTGCCACCGAAAAATTGGTTGCTAATCAGGGCATAGAGACCCACAATCACAACCGCAACGGCAAAATGCAAAAGATAAAACCACCATTTTTTGGTCATAATAACCTCCTTTAGAAACGTCTCCTTACGATAATAAACGTCAGCTAGCTAATCGGGCTTGCCCAACCTCTGTGACAAAGACTAAAACGACTAGTTGCTGATAATCTTGTAACCAGCTTCGGCCAAGAGGTCAAGGGCCTCTTGAAACCTATCCTGCTTGACTAGGATATAGTCGGTATTGTAGGTTGACAGGGCAAAAATCGAGATGCCAGCCTGGGCAAGGAGACCAGAAAGCTTGGCCAAGATGCCGACCAAGGAAAAATCAAGCTCCCCTTCCACTCGAAAAGCCGACCAGCCCTCATCAACATGACTGGCGTTGGCTGGGACAGCATCCACCAAGCAGACCAAGGAATTTTCCTGGTCTGTTTTACCTGGAAAACAGTAGGGACTGTCCCAGTTGACCTGAGAAAAATCAGCCACCTTACAAATGGCAAAATCGCCAGCAATCACTTTAATGTCCATCTTATCTAAACCCTCTCATATGCAAGAAAAGCTAGCCTAGGCAAATGGCTCGCCCTGGCTAGACTTTTGTCAGAATCTTCTGGGAGCAAGACACCAAGCTCGCTCAACTCCTCAGAGCAAGGCTGGAGCAAAAGGTCTAACTTTTCAATGTTATTTAATCAGAAAAGCAAAACGCAGTGGTTGAGTGGACTTTAAGGCGCTGATGTTATCAGCTTTTAAAGTCCTACTCAACTGTGCGGAGGCGGGACGACAAAATCGAACCCTTCGGGTTATCGATTTTTGTCCCACTCTCATTTCAACTCAAAAACCAGGTCTTGGGTCGCACGCACCAAGCCACGCTGGTGCAGGCTCTCAGCAATCTGCACCGAGTTCCAGGCTGCACCCTTAAGCAGGTTGTCAGAGACCACCCACATGTGGATCCCGTTTTCGATATCCAGGTCGCGACGAACACGTCCGACAAAAGTATCACGGCTGCCAACAGCGTTGATGGCCTGCGGGTAAACCTGGTTGGCCACATCGTCCTCAAGAACCGCACCTGGGAAGTTAGCGATGGCTTCCTTAACCGCAGCGATGTCCGCCACCTCTTTGGTCTCGATGTAAACCGACTCTGAGTGACCTGACAGGACAGGAATCCGCACACAGGTCGCTGACACTTTAATGCTATCGTCTCCCATGATTTTCTTGGTTTCCTTAGTCATCTTCATCTCTTCATAAGTGTAGCCATTGTCCGTGAAGAGGTCGATTTGTGGCAAGGCGTTAAAGGCAATCGGGTAGTGCTTCTTATCGCCACCTGATGGCAGGATATTGGCCGTCACGTCTTTAGGGTCTAGGCCGTCAACCAAGACTTGGCGAAGCTGAGTCTTGGTTTCCTCAATGGCTTGCGCTCCAGCACCAGAAACCGCCTGATAAGTCGAAATCAGGACCCGATCCAAGCCCCAGTTGCGACGGATGGGCTCCAAGGCTACCATCATCTGAATGGTTGAACAGTTAGGGCAGGCAATAATGCCCTTGTGGCTGTCCATGGCATCCGCGTTAACCTCAGGAACAACCAGAGGCACATCAGGATTCATGCGGAAGTATGACGTGTTGTCCACCACAACGGCACCAGCCTTAACAGCATACGGAGCAAACTTGGCTGAAGTTGAACCACCAGCTGAGAAGAGGGCAATGTCCACCCCTTCAAAGCTGTCTTCCATGGTCAATTCAACCGTCACCTCTTGTCCTTTGTAAGACAAGACCTTGCCAGCTGAACGAGCTGACGACAAGAGTTTAATGTGGTCAATTGGAAGGCTTGATTCCTCCAACATCTTGATCATCTGTGTTCCAACGGCACCTGTGGCACCGACTACTGCTACTGTATAGCCCATGAGTTACCTCGTTCATTTCTTTTTAATGCTCCCATTATACTATTTTTCAGAAAATTTGAAAAGAAAATAGATTAAAAACAAACCATTCTTAAACTTTTCTTAAAAAACTGCTTGCAGAAAATAGAGAATTGTGCGACAATTGTATCAACCCAATCATTTAGGATATGGGATTTCGAAAAAGGAGGATTGACAATGCGTCATCACAAACCTTCACCAGTTAAGCTCTGGGGACCGATGATTTTGACAACACTGTTTGGTTTGTCCCTCAACAGCGTCACTGTTGCTGCGGATACTACTACACAGTCTGTACAAGACACGCTCCCTCAGACGACAGCTGTTGAGTCTACTACTAACTCGGCAACTGAACCGATGGCAGAACTTACAGAATCATCATCTGATACAACAGCAACTGACGATTCTGGTTCAGAAGCTGCTAAGGCTACTGAAACTCCGTCATCTGCGTCAGCCGAAAATACTGAGAACAATCACCCAGCTGAAACAAGCTCAGCTTCGCCAGTTTTTGCTTTCGCTCAGCCATTGACCGATAGCAATACAGCTGCTAACACCGCCTCGTCCGAGCAAACCGCCAAACCTTATGGTGTGGAGAGCAACACCATCATCAATGTGCCAAAGGTTTGGGACGAAAACTACAAGGGGCAGGGCACCGTCGTTGCGGTTATCGACTCTGGTATCGATGTGGAGCATGACGTGCTCCAGCTGACAAATGTCGAAACAGCAAAATTCAAGTCCCAAGAAGAAATGGAGGCTAAAAAGGCTGAGGTGGGCATCTCCTATGGCCAATGGTACAATGACAAGCTGATTTTTGCCTACAACTACACCGATGTCAACGACGACCTCAAGGAAAGCAATGCCAAATCCCACGGCATGCACGTGTCTGGTACAGCTGTCGGCAACCCATCTAAACCTGATGCCAGCGGTAACTACATCTATGGTGTGGCTCCTGAAGCCCAGCTCATGTTCATGCGGGTCTTCTCAGATGTGCGTGGTGGCGGTACCCAAGACCTCCTCTATGTTCGTGCCATTGAAGATGCGGTGAAACTGGGAGCTGATACCATCAACCTGAGTTTGGGTAGCCCTAACGGTTCCCTCATCAATGTCGGCGACCATTTGACCCGTGCCATTTCAGCTGCTCGTGCCAATGGGGTTACGGTGGTTATGGCTGCTGGTAACGACTACAACTTTGGTGGCCAAACCCACCCTTACGCCAGCAACCCTGACTTTGGTGTTGTCGCTTCTCCTGCGACCGCCCGTGATGGCATCGCTGTTGCCGCCTACAACAACACCCATGTGACCCGCGAGGTACTCAACATCGTCGGTATGGAGGGCATGGAGGCGTTCAACAATGGTAATGTTGCCTTTACTCGTGGTTCAAACAGCAAACGAGATTTCCAAACAGGCAAGGAATACGACTATGTTTACGTTAACCTTGGTAAAGAAGAAGACTTTGAAGGCAAGGAACTCAAAGGTAAGATTGCCCTGATTCAACGCGGAGAAATCAACTTCTCTGATAAGGTTGCCAATGCCATGAAGGCTGGTGCAGCTGGTGCTGTGGTCTTTAACAATGTGACCCAGACCCAACTCTTCACCATGACCATTCCTGGTTCAGAAACTGCTATTTTCCCTTCTGTTTTCATCGCCAAGGAGTTCGGTGATGAATTGGCTGCCAAGGCTGGAACGGGCACCTACAAAATTAAATTTAGCGGTAGCTTCGAAGTGGCTGAAAACCCAGATGCTGGTCAGATGGCTGACTTCACCAGCTGGGGTCTTTCAATCGATGGTGAGTTGAAACCTGATGTGACCGCTCCTGGTGGGGAGATTTTCTCTTCTTACAACGACAATACCTACGGTTCAAGCAGCGGTACCAGCATGGCCTCACCGCACATCGCAGGTGTGGTTGCCCTCATGAAACAGGCCCTCAAAGACAAGTGGCCGGAGTTGACGCCAGCTGAGCTCCAAACCCGCCTCAAACAACTCCTCATGAGTACAGCCCTCCCACACATCAACGAGGACACCAAGGCCTACACCTCACCACGTCGTCAAGGTGCTGGTATTGCCGATACCTATAATGCTATTCACTCTGACCTGATTGTCACTGGTTTAGATGACCTCTCTAGTATTACCCTTGGAAATGTTGCAGATACCTTTAGCTTTGCTGTCCGTCTCCATAACATCTCCAATCAAGCAAAAACTGTTACCTACGTCACCCACCTCAATACTGACGGTGTTGAGGATGGTCGCTTCACCCTCAAACCACGTGAACTGGCTAAGGTAGAGGGTAGCCAAGTGACTGTTGAAGCTAACTCTAGCCTTACTATCCCAATCACCTTGGACGCTTCTACTTTTGCCGAAGAATTGTCCAAGCTCATGGTCAACGGCTACTTCTTGGAAGGCTTTGTCCGCTTCCTTGATGCGGTTGACGGCGGTGATTTGGTCAGCATTCCATTTGTTGGTTTCCGTGGGGAATTCCAGAACCTGCCAGTCATCGAAAAACCAGTTTATGACTTTGATATCAACAATGGTGACCTGCCATTTTACTACGACAAAGCTGAAGATGCAGTAACAGATGAACTTCCTTTTAGTGAAGAACGTCCTTTTACCTCCCTTCTCTTCTCAGAAGCCATTTGGGACCATGAAAAAGGAGCTTACCTTCCTGAGGTTCCAAAAATTGCTGGAACCTACGAAGATAAGGATGGAAACTTTGTCCTGAAACGTGACGAAAATGGTCAACCTTACCTGATTTTGTCACCAAGCAACGCTGACAATACCCATGACGGCCTCATGTTCCGCGGTGTCTTCTTGCGTAGTTTCAAAGATTTGGTTGCCACTGTTTATCGAGCTGATGACACTGAGCGAACAAGCCCTCTTTGGAAGAGCACCCCTGTTTCTGGTAGCAAAAACCACTACGGTAACGACCCAAGCAATGCTAAGGCTACCGCTGTTTTGGAAACCTTCTGGGACGGTAAAGACCAGTCTAAAAACATCCTGCCTGATGGCAAATACGTTTATGTGGTAACTTACTCCCCTCGCGTACCAGGTGCTAAAGAGCAAGAAATGACGTTCAACATCGAGCTTAACAGCATTCGTCCAGCGGCCACAACTGCCATCATTGACGAAGAAGCTCGAACCTTCAAACCACGTCCAAGCATTGCCAACGGTGGGCCAGCCATCTACCGTGAGCGTGTTTACTACACCATCCCAGTTGCGGAACGCTCAACAGAAAGCGAAGACGGTTCTGGTCGTCAAACCATCCACTCCAACGAGAAACGGGTTTACATCGAAGCCGATGAAAACGGTGTTTACACTTTACCAACCCACGATGAAAACGGCAAGGAGCTTAACCTCTCCGCCTTCTGGTACCGCATTGAAAACCTGGCTGGTATTCAATTGGCGGCCAACATTACCGAGTTTCTTCCAATCGGTAACGAGTCGGCGATGGTTCAATTTGGTCTGCTCGATCCTGAAACAGACAACTGGGTTGAACTGGACCTTCGCTACATGATTCGCAACGAGGATGGCGATTTGGTACACGACCTCACCTCAGTTGGTGGCGGAGCAACCCACCATATCCTGCCATTTGGCACCTACACTGTGGAACTCTTCCTCCACGACGAGGAGAATGCCTACCTGATTGACGAGCGTATCAAGACCTTCACCGTCACCGAAGAAAACTCACTCGAAGCAATCAGCTTCAAGGTTCAAGTTCTCAAACGTGAAGCTTTCACCATTGACTTTGACACCGAGCCACCTGTTGGCACCAAGATTTACCTGGTTGACAAGGACGGCAAGAAGATTGAACTCCCTCAAGGCCGCTACACCAAGGATATCTTTGAGAAAAACATTGTAACAGGTGACTACACCATTGCCATTGAGTTGCCGGAGGGCTACCATGCGACGGAAAACGATTTCCCTTACAGCATTGTCCCTGATGGAACCAACCGCAAGGATTTGGGACTTTGGGCCAAGGGCGATGTTGAGGAAAATGGCGGAGCTGCTGAAATAGCTGATGACCTGCCAATCTTTGACTCTACTGCTGACCATGACGGTGATGGTTTCTCTTCTGAAGAAGAACTCAACCTGGGTCACAACCCACTTGACGCCAACGACTTCCCTCAAACAGCTAAAGGTGACGTAGAAGACAAGAACGGAGCTGCTGAAACAGCTGACGACCTGCCTGTCTTTGACCCTACTGCTGACCATGACGGCGATGGTTTCTCTTCTGAAGAAGAGCTGACACTGGGAACTGACCCTACTGATAAAGCTGATTTCCCACAAACTGCCAAAGGTGACCAGAGCAAGAACGGGGCTGCTGAAACAGCTGATGACCTGCCTGTCTTTGTCCCTACTGCTGACCATGACGGCGATGGTTTCTCTTCTGAAGAAGAGCTGACACTGGGAACTGACCCTACTGACAAGGCTGATTTCCCACAAACTGCCAAAGGTGACCAGAGCAAGAATGGGGCTGCTGAAACAGCTGATGACCTGCCTGTCTTCCCTCTGGTGACTGAAACTGGCAAAACTGAGACCAAACCAACTACAGGTGCAAGACCAACTCTTCTGAGCCAATCACAAGCTAATTCAGCGATTGGTGCAGGTAAGGACATGTCATCACCTATCAGCACTAGCAAGTCTAGCCCTGAGACACCAACTCAAACTCTTCTGAGCAAGCCTCAGGCTGGTGCAGCAACCACTACTCGTAAAGGCCTGACATCTCCAGTCAGCCCAAGCAAGTCTAGCCCTGAGACACCAACTTCTAGCCAGGCTAGTCGCCCACGAACCCTGCCAGCAACTGGTGAGAAAACCACTCACCTCCTCAGCCTGCTGGGCCTGGGACTTGGTTTAATGGCCATCTTGACCTTCAAACGCAAGACAGACAACTAAGCCCTAAGCTAACACAATTCCCTTGAACCTATGGTCCAAGGGAATTTTTAATAACTGAAAACAAAAAAGTCCCCCTAGGGGGACAGGGCATATCAGCTGATATGAGAACACAGGGTTCACAACAAGTGTTCAAGGTCCGCTCCTTGCGTGACCAGTCAAACTGGTCTGACCTCCCTAGCGTAAACTTAGCCAGAGGCTAAATTCGGCTCATCGCATGGTTTTATTCTACCGAAAAGCCGACTTTTTGTAAAGTCTAATGCTCAGTTAATCCAAATCAAGAGCTTGTTCAAGGGCCTGTTCACCTGCTTCTTCTTGGCGTTTTTGGTGGCCAGCTTCATGAACTAACCCAGCCAAAAACTGAGACAGGGACTGGCTGTCTGCCCGTTTGTAGCGACGAATGCAGGCCTGGACAGGTAAAAAGCGTTGGCCAGTCGTCAAACGAACAGCCACATGCAATTCTACCTGAGGGTCTTGGTCATCTGCTTCCCATTGCCCACCATAGGTCTTGATGGCTACTTGACCAAAATAAGCACCCAGGGTAAACAAAATAATCCCCTTGTCCTCATGTTCAGCCAGCAGGCCTTGTCGCTCCTCATCAAAAAAGCGGTCCAAATCTTTCAAACTCTCTAAACTATAATCAGCCAGGTAGCCTGATCCCTCTAGGTTATCGGCTGCCCAAAAGGCGGCTTTTTCTAAATCTTCAACAAGAGCTGCCTGCTCTTTATCAACAGCAGCCTGATTTTTCTTAAACAATTTTGCAAACAATGACATCTCTTCCTCCTATAATAGCGGTGCAATGATTTTGGCCAAGAGGCCAGTCAGTTTGGTCATCAGGTTTCGACCTTCCAGATCCAGTTCGGTCACTTTATGACAGAGGGCTAAAGTCGCTAAGGCGTCGTCAGCAATCTCTGAAATGGCGTCAACTTGGTAAAGGTAGGTCGCACATTCGAAATGGTGGTAGAGGCTGCGGTAGTCCAGGTTAATGGTACCGACAACAGCCCGCTTGTCGTCCGAGACAAAGACCTTGGAGTGGTTGAAACCAGGGCTGTACTCGTAAATCTCAACCCCCGAAGCCATGAGGTTGGAGTAGTAGGTCTTGGCTAGAGCATAAGGGATTTTCTTGTCAGGAATGCCTGGCATGATGAGTTTAACGGTGACGCCACGCTCAGCCGCAAAGGTGAGGGCGTGTTCCAGCTCACTGTCCAAAATCAGGTAGGGGGTCATGATATAGACGTAATCCCTGGCCTGATTGAGCAGGTCAATGTAGACATTCTTCCCCATCTGGTCATGGTCTAGGGGCGAATCCCCGTAAGGGATGACCAAGCCTCTGGCCCCTTCTTGGGGACTGGCTAAGCCAAGGTAGGGACTCAGGTCTTCATCCCTTCCCATACTGGTCCACATTTGCCAAAACAAAACGGTGAAGCTATCCACGGCAGGGCCCTCCAACTTGATGGCCGTGTCCTTCCAATGGCCGAAGCGGTCAATCCGATTGATGTACTCGTCCGCCAGGTTGACGCCACCGTTAAAGGCCACCTGGCCGTCAATGACCAAGATCTTACGGTGGTCGCGGTAGTTGTAATAGGTCGAGATAAAGGGACGAATGGGGGCAAAAGCCCGAGCCTGAATCCCAAGTTTCTCCAAGCGTTCGGCATAGTCAAAGGAGAGGGTGGACAACTCGTTCATGCCATCGTAGAGAACCCGAACCTCCACACCTTCCTGAACCTTCTGCTGCAAGATGGCCAAAATCTCGCCCCACATCTCCCCCTCATCGATGATGAAATACTCCAAAAAGATGAAGCGTTTGGCCTCAAGCAGAGCCGCTTTCATGGCAGCGAACTTTTCCTCCCCTGACGGGAAATAGGTGACCGCCGTATCAGCATAGGCTGGAAACTTGTTCTCGTGTCGCTGGAAGTAGCTAACCAGATTAAGGGCAGAGCTTTTCTGAGCTTTTAAGTCAGCCAAGACAGCCTGATCTTGAGCCAAATGCCCAGAAGTCTTGGTCACCACCTCAGACAGGCGTTTTTTCAAAAAACGATAGCCCACATCCGTCTTGCTGTAAAGCAAAAAGAGAGAGCCAAAGAGGGGGGACAGCATGATTAGCATGAGCCAGGTGATTTTTGAGGTGCTGTCCATCCGACTATTGATGAGGTAAATGATTGACCCGATGATAAAGAGGACCTCCACCACCTGAAAATGCACCTGGTACTGGCTGAACCAACCATAAAAGGCCGTCAAAAACCAAACCTGCAGGCCAATCAAGATGATTAGAAGGGTAGCCCGACTAAAAATAGCCCTCAGCATATTGCCCTTCTTCAAGAGACGAACGGCTTTTAATTTCTTACTACTCATCGCCACACCTTTCCTTCCTCAAGGTTAATTCATTATACCACAAAACCGCTGGCTTTTGCCAGCGGTCTCGCACTTTATCACTTAACGATAAACCTTGATATAAGTTCGCTCCTCATAGACCTGGTCGATGTCAAAGAGGGCCAAATGGTCTTCCTTGGCCACTACATAGGTGCCTTCCCGCAGGTAGTAGGGCTGCTCTTCCCCATCAGGTTTAACAAAGGCTAGCCGCTGTTCGTCCAGCTTGACCTGAAAAACAAAGTCCCCCTCTTCTGCCTTAGGGATGCCCACCACTAGCCAGTTCCGGCAGACCAGTTTGCAGCCCCACTTCTGGTAGAGGTGGTTGGCTGCTTCTCCGCCTCGGGTAAAAATGGCTAGCGCTTGGACCCCTTTTTCTCTGAGTAACCGCTCAGCCTCTTCAAACAAACGACCAGCGATGCCCTTGCCTTGGTGGTCAGGGTGAACTGCCAGATTAGCAAAGTAGGCAACCTTCTCAGCAGGATGGTACTTGTAAGACCGGCTATAGTCTCTGTTATAAATGGCGATGTCCAGTAAGCCAACCAGCTGGTCACCCTCTAGGGCAATCAGCTCAATGGTGTCTTCATAAACATCTGATGGAAAACTGTCCTTAGCTCTGCTATTGTCATCAAAGAAATCAGAAAAAAGATAGGCCAAAGCCTTGGTGTAAACCCAGGCTTTTTCGTATTCGGGTGTGTAAGGAATAATCGTAATCATGACTTCATGATAGCAAAAAATCGCCTGCTGGGCAAGCGATTTCTGACTCTTAGAAATTAAAGACGTCGTTGAGGTTTTCAGCCATGGTTGGGTGGGTGAAGAGCTGGTTCTTGATGTAGGTGTAAGGAATCTTGTTGTCGATGGCCATGGTGATCAGGTTGATGATTTCCTGAGAACCAGTGCCCAAGAGACTTGCTCCCAGAATCAGGCTGGTGTTCTTATCGACAACCACCTTGTAAAGGCCACGCAGGTCATTGTTAACATGGGCACGCGGCATGTTAGCCACAGGGAGCTGGTTAGTCACCACCTCGTAACCTTGCTCGATGGCTTCTTTTTCCGTCAGGCCGACCCGTGACAGGGCTGGTTCGATGAAGACGGTTGTTGGAATCTGGCCACGGTCGCTGCGTTTGTAGTCGCCATTGCCAGTCAGCTTGCCAAAAACAATGCGGAAATCATCCAGCGAGGTGTAGGTGAACTGTGGGCCACCATTGACGTCACCGACAGCATAGATACCTGGCACGGTGGTTTCACAGTAGTCGTCCACTTGGATTGCCCCACGCTCGGTCAACTGGATGTCGGTGTTTTCCAAGCCCAGGCCGTTGATGGCTGGCTTGCGACCAGTAGCATGGAGAACCGCATCAAAGGCATAATCCTCGCCATCAGCACTGATCACGACCTCTGCTCCGCTATTGGCGACAGCCGAAATAGCCACGCCCAGCTTAAAGGTCACGCCGTCTTCCTCCAGGTAGGTTTGGGCCAGTTTGGCGACCTCTGGCTCGTCTCTGCCGAGAATGGCTGGCGCAGCCTCAAAGACGGTCACCTGGCTACCCAGCTTGGTGTAGAGGCTAGCGAACTCCAGGCCGATGTTGCCGCCACCAATGATGGCCAGGCGGTCAGGACGCTCGGTCAGGCTTTGGATACCCGTGCTGTCATAGACCTTATCGCTGTCCAAGAGGCCAGGAATCGGCAGGCTGTTGGTCACAGCACCTGTGTTGATGACGATGAGGTCAGCCGTCACTTCCTCACGGTCCTCACCAGCTGCTAGCTCAACCACCGTGTTAGAGATAAAACGAGCTTGAGCATTGTAGAGGGTCACGCCAGCTCCCTTGAGGACGGCCTCGTTCTTGCCCCGCAGGCGGCCGACAACTGTCTCTTTTTGGGCCATGACCTGGTCAAAGGCCAAGTTTTTCTCCGCCGCCACAATCAGGGTCTTGGTCGGAATACAGCCGATGTTGATGCAGGTGCCGCCGTACATGGCCGCATCCCGCTCAACCAGGGCAACTTTTTTGCCAGCCGCCGACAATTTACCCGCCAGGGTCTTGCCGGCCTTACCAAAACCAATCACCAATAAGTCGTAATGTGTCATTTTGACAACCTCCATTTTTTAATCTTCTTACATTAGTCTAGCAAATTTTAAAAGGCTTGTCAGAATTTCGCTACGGGACTAAAAAATCAGACCGCAGTCTGATTTTCTAGAGTTAGTCACTTGCAGGCGCAACCCGTTTCTGCATCCAGACGATGTCATGCCAGCGGTCAAATTTGTAGCCGACACCCTTGAAATGGGCGACCTGCTCATAACCTCGCTTGGTATGAAAAGTAATCGAAGGGTCATTAGGAAGAGCGATGCAGGCCAAGAAATTAACCATCCCAGCCTCAATCAACTGGTCTTCCAAGGCATCGTAGAGGGCTGTGCCCATGCCCTGACTGCGGACGGTCTGGTCAATGTAAATGGACACTTCAACCGTCCAGTCATAGGCAGCTCGGCCCTTGTAGGGGCTGGCGTAGGCGTAGCCGACGACAGTCCCGTCCGCATCCTCAGCCACCAAAAAGGGGTGGGTGCTGGTGATGGTGGCAATCCGCTGGACAAAGTCGGCCGCTGTCGGAACCTCAATCTCAAAGGTGATGGCGGTGTCGGTCACATAGGGGGCGTAGATGGCAGCGATGGCCGCCGCGTCATTTGGGGTTACGGGTCTAATAATCATAAAACTATTTTAGCAAGAACACTGAAATTTGTCAGCAAAAAAACCAGGTTCCCCTGGCTTTTTATCTTACAACTCAATAATCTTACCCGTTTTCAGGTAAACCACCCATTCGCAGACGTTCTTGGCGTAGTCACCAATACGCTCCAGGTAAATCAAGACCTGGAAGTATTCCTTACCAGCCAAGACTGTATCTGGGTGCTCACGGATTCGCTCAACTGCAAGAGCTTGAATGTCCTTGAACATGTGGTCGATGGCTTCATCCTTGGCCGCAATCTCGTAGGCCTTCTCCTCGTCACCGGTCATGTAAACCTCAAGGGCCTCCTCAACCATGTACTTGACGGCCTTGCCCATCTTCTTGATTTCTGCCTCGACCTCAGGGATACGCTCCTCGCCTTTCATGCGGATAGTGGCTTTGGCAATGGCTGACGCGTGGTCACCCATCCGTTCCACATCGCTTGAGGCCTTGAGCACCGTGATTACGGTCCGCAGGTCGTGGGAAACGGGTTGCTGGAGGGCAATGATTTCCAGAGACTTCTTCTCCAGTTTGGTCTCAAAGTTATTGACCACCTCATCGGCCTCAATCACTTCTTTAGCCAATTCGCGGTCGTGGCTAACAAAGGCCCGAACCGTCTTGTTGATTTGGGTCAAAACTTCTGTCCCCATGGCGTAGAATTGGTTGTGCAATTTTGCTAATTCGTCATCAAATTGTGAACGTAACATACGCTACCTCTTTTCTATAACTCGTGGCAGTTGGCTTAGCCAAACTTACCAGTGATGTAGTCCTCAGTCCGCTGGTCCTTAGGCCCCAAGAAGAGCTCCTTGGTCAGTCCGAACTCAATCAGCTCGCCGTCCAAGAAAAAGCCCGTGCGGTCAGAAATCCGAGAGGCCTGCTGCATGGAACGCGTCACCAAAAGCAGGGTGTAGTTCTCTTTCAGACCATAAAGGGTGTCCTCAATCTTGCCCGCTGAAATCGGGTCAAGGGCTGACGTTGGTTCATCCAGCAAGATGATTTTTGGACTGGTGGCCAGAACCCGAGCCACACAGACCCGCTGCTGCTGACCACCTGACAGACCAAGGGCCGAATCATGCAGGCGATCCTTGACCTCGTCCCAGATGGAAGCCCCTCGCAGGGACCGTTCCACCGCTTCATCTAGCACAGCCTGGTCCTTGATGCCGTTGAGGCGAAGGCCATAAACCACGTTCTCGTAGATGGACATGGGGAAGGGGTTGGGTTGCTGGAAAACCATGCCGATTTCCTTGCGGAGCTCAACCGTATCGGTTCGTGGGCTATAAACGTTATGACCGTTATAGGTCACAGAGCCCGTTACCGTTGCCTCAGGGTTGAGGTCGTGCATGCGGTTGATGGCCCTAAGCAAGGTGGATTTACCCGAACCAGACGGGCCGATAAGGGCTGTGATGTCATTGGCCTTGAAGTCCATGGACACACTGTTCATGGCTTTTTTCTTGCCGAAATACACCGATAAGTCGTTGATGGTTAAAATAGAATTGGTCATGCTGCCCTCCTATCCAAAACGGCCCGTAACATAGTCACGTGTGGACTGCAACTGGGCATTTTGGAAGACATTTGCTGTCTTGTCGTATTCAATCAAATCGCCCAGGTAGAAGAAGGCCGTGTAATCGCTAGCCCGAGCCGCCTGTTGCATGTTGTGGGTCACGATGATGATGGTGTAGTTCTTCTTCAACTCCATCATGGTCTCCTCCAACTGCATGGTCGCAATGGGGTCAAGAGAGGCTGCTGGCTCGTCCATGAGCAAGATGTCTGGCTTAACCGAGATAGCTCTAGCAATACAGAGCTTCTGCTGCTGACCACCTGACAACCGCAGGGCCGACTTGTGCAGGTCGTCCTTGACCTGGTCCCAAAGGGCCGCCTGTTTGAGCGAGGTCTCAACAATCTCATCTAAGATTTTTTTGTCCTTGACCCCAGCCCGCTCATGCGGGAAGGTGATGTTGTTGTAAATGGACTTGGCAAAGGGGTTGGGCCGCTGAAAGACCATCCCGATGTGCTTACGCACCTCATAAACGTTCATGTCCTTGCGGTTAACGTCGATGCCCTCATAGAGGATTTCACCCGTTACCTTGGCGATGTCAATGGTATCATTCATGCGGTTGAGGCTACGCAGATAGGTCGATTTGCCGCAACCAGACGGTCCGATGAGGGCCGTAATTTTATTCTTTTCAAACTGCATATCAATGCCCTTGATGGCTTCCTTGCCCCCATAATAGACATGCAAATCCTTGGTTTCAAGGGCAATGGTCGCAGGGTCAAAGGTGATGATATGGCGTTCGTTCCAGTTATAGTTAGCCATGGCTACTCCTTGTTTTGTGTCAAAGGGCTTCCCCTTTTTCTTTTGG
Organism: Streptococcus sp. ZY171113; assembly: GCF_057748235.1. Taxonomy (NCBI): domain Bacteria; kingdom Bacillati; phylum Bacillota; class Bacilli; order Lactobacillales; family Streptococcaceae; genus Streptococcus; species Streptococcus sp. ZY171113. The sequence continues at coordinate 930,318 of NZ_CM173243.1, read as the reverse complement.
GAAATAGCAGAGCTGCTTACTCCGCTGAGGTCAGTTTCTTATAAAGGGTCTTACCGATATGGCGGGCAGAGAGGTTGAAAATCAAGATGAAAATCAAGAGCACTGCCGCACTACCAGCTGATACCTGAACCGCGTCAGGGATGGTTCCTTCGCTGTTAACCTTCCAGATGTGAACGGCCAGGGTTTCAGCCTGACGGAAGATGGAAATAGGGCTGGTAACACTCAAGACGTTCCAGTTGTTCCAGTCCAGGGCTGGGGCTGACTGACCCGCCGTGTAGATGAGAGCTGCCGCCTCACCAAAGATACGACCAGAGGCCAAGACGATACCCGTCACGATACCAGGCAGGGCTTCTGGGATAACCACGTGGATGACCGATTCCCAGCGAGACAGACCCAGGGCCAAACCAGCTTCCCGCTGGGTATGGTGGACATTTCGCAAGCTATCTTCAACCGTCCGTGTCATCTGCGGCAGGTTGAAAACGGTCAGGGCCAAGGCACCAGAAATGATGGAAAACCCGTACTCAAACTGAACCACGAAAATCAAATAACCGAACAAACCAACAACAACTGATGGCAGGGAAGACAGGATTTCGATACAGGTCCGGATAAAGTTGGTCAAAGGCCCCTTCTTAGCGTATTCAGCCAAGTAAATCCCAGCTCCCATTGACAGGGGGATAGAGATGATCAGGGTCACGACCAGAAGGAAAAAGGAGTTATAGAGCTGAATCCCGATACCACCGCCTGCTTGATAAGACGATGATTTGCCAGTCAGGAAGTTCCAGCTAACGTGTGGCAGCCCCCGCACCAAGATAAAGAGCAAGAGCGATGCCAAGATTGTGACGATGATGCCAGCGATGGTGTAGAGAATCCCTGTCGCCAGCTTGTTAACCTGTTTAGCGTGCATAGTTTTTCTTACCCTCTCTTGTAATCAATTTCATCAGCATGTTGAAGGCCAAACTCATGACCAAGAGCACCAAAGCCAGAGACCAGAGGACATTGTTCTGAACCGTGCCCATAACCGTGTTACCGATACCCATGGTCAAGACGGAGGTCAGGGTAGCAGCTGGTGTGGTCAGAGAGGTTGGGATAACAGCTGAGTTACCCACAACCATCTGGATGGCCAAGGCTTCACCGAAAGCGCGAGCCATGCCGAAGATAACCGCCGTGAAAATCCCTGGACGGGCCGCATTGAGGATAACCCGCCAGATGGTCTGCCAGCGAGTTGCCCCCATGGCAAGACTAGCTTCCTTATAGTGACGAGGCACCGCCTTGAGGCTGTCGATGGTCATAAAGGTCACGGTCGGCAAAATCATGACGAAGAGGACGAAAATCCCTGACAGGATACCAAAGCCTGTGCCGCCAAAGATGGAGCGGACGAAAGGCACGACCACTTGCAGACCGATAAAGCCGTAAACAACCGACGGGATACCCACCAAAAGCTCGATAACTGGTTGGAGAATCTTGGCCCCGTACTTGGGCGAAATCTCAGTCATAAAGACCGCCGCACCGATGGCAAATGGGGTGGCAATGGTGGCCGACAAGATGGTCACGATGAAGGAGCCTGAAATCATTGGCAGAGCACCCATGAGGGGCTTACCATTGTCCCCCTTGACCCCAGGTTGCCACTCCTTACCAAAGAGGAAATCAATGGGGTTAATGCCATCAACAAAGAAGGTTGACAGGCCTTTTTGGGCCACGAAAATCAAAATCATAAAGACGATAAAGACAATCAGGGCCAAGCAGGCAAAGGTGATAGACCGTCCAAACTTCTCCAAACGAGAGTTCTTAGACGGGGATAGCAATTTTTTTGCGAGTTCTTGATTTTTCACAACGTCTCCTTTTATTTTGGACTCACGTTACCGTCAGCATCCTTAACCACCTGCATTTCAGCGATTGGGATGTAACCAGTCGTTACCACGATGCCCTCTTGGACATCCTCGGTCATCATGTAATCTAAGAATTCCTTGGTCAAACCAGTCGGCTCACCCTTGGTGTACATGTGCTCGTAGGACCAGAGGGGCCAAGCATTGGTGGCCACATTCTCAGTGGTCGCCGCAAAGCCGTTGAGACTCAACTGCTTAACACTATCGTCAATGTAGGCAAAACCAAGATAGGAAATAGCTCCTGGCGTCTGAGACACGATGGAACGAACCATCCCGTTAGAATCCTGTTCCTGGCTCTGCTTGGCTGCCTGACCATCCATGATGACACTGTCAAAGGTTGCCCGAGAACCAGAACTAGATGCCCGGTTGATGATGGAAATTGGCAAATCCTTGCCACCCACTTCTTTCCAGTTGCTGTATTCGCCAGTAAAAATCTTGCGGAGTTGCTCGGTGGTCAAATCGGTCACCGTCACTTCCTTGTTGACAATGACTGCCAAACCTGCAACGGCCACCTGGTGGTCAACCAAGGCACTGGCATCAATCCCGTCTTTTTCCTCGGCAAACAAGTCGCTGTTGCCGATTTGAACCGCTCCTGACTGAACCTGAGACAGGCCAGTACCCGAACCGCCACCTTGAACGTTGATGGTCTTACCCAGATTGGTCGAACCAAACTCGTCCGCAGCTGCTTCAACCAGCGGCTGCAGGGCCGTTGACCCTACTGCAGTAATGGATTCCCCACGGTCAATCCAGCTGGCACAGGCTGACAGGCTCAGACCTAAAAGGGCCACTGCTGTCGCCTTGATGAACAATGATGATTTTTTCACAATTGTTTTCCTTTCATTTTGGCGTTAACCGCCTCATTTCCATTATATAACAGTTCGTCCCACTTGTATAGGATTAACTATTGAACCGTAAACCTTTCGGGAAGTGGTTTTTGATCGTGTCTCCGACCACCTTGGCAAAGCCCAGACCATTGCCGCCCACCGTCAGCAGGTACCAGCCCGTGCTCAGGCTCTCGCCAAGACTCACCGTCGAGCCACTCACATAAGCCCTAAACTGGTCTTCACTCAGCTCGATAGACTGCCTAACCTCACTAGGTTTTAGGGCAAGCCCAATAGCAAAGCTGGGTTCAAAACGGTTCTTCTTAAAGGTGCCTAGGTGGAGACCATTGCGGGCGATTTTCAAACCCTGCAGGGCTGGCAAATCAGCTGGTAAAAGATAGAGCTGGTCTCCGAAAGTCTGCAAGACCCCGTCCAAATCCACCAAGAGGTGCTCCTTGGCAAAGCTCTGCCAGAGAGTCAGTTCAGCCTTAGTCAGATTGGACTTGGCAGGCTTGACCAACCGACGGTTGGGTTCTCTGGTATCACGCAACCTGGCCACAAACTGGCCCTCCCCCTCAAACAAATGGGGATACATCCGAGCCGTTTCAGGCTGACCAATCCCAGCAACCATACCATTTACCTTGGGAATGTCAACCAGTTCCAAATGGTCATAGGTCTCTAGTAACCAGGCCACCACGCCCTCGTTTTCCTCAGGCGACCAGGTGCAGGTTGAATAAACCAAGGTCCCACCAGGTGCCAACATGGTCAAAGCATCTTCTAAAATCTCCCGCTGCAAGCTGGCACAAGAGGTTGGGTAGTCGGTATTCCAGTATTGGCAGGCATCTGGGTCCTTACGGAACATGCCCTCTCCAGAACATGGCCCATCAAAGATGATGATATCAAAATAGCTCTTAAAGGTCTTGACTAAGCGGTCGGCTGATTCATTGGTCACCACCACGTTTCTGGCCCCAAACCGTTCGATGTTCTCCACCAGGACCTTGCTCCGCTTGGTGGAAATCTCGTTGCTGACCAGAAGGCCCGTGTTATTGAGGTAGGCCAGGGCATGGGTGGACTTGCCGCCCGGTGCGGCCGCTAAATCCAGGACCCGCATGCCAGGTTCAATCCCAGCCACCTGGGCCACCATCTGGGCAGCTGGCTCTTGGGAATAAACCAGACCAGTCACATGGTCAGCTGACTTGCCTGACACCTTGCCATAATGCCCCCAAGGGGTGTTAGGAATGGGATTAGGAAAGTCTTTCTGGCCTTCCTTCAAGGGATTGACCCGAAAACCAGACACGGCTGGCTGGTCAAAACTGGCTAGAAAATCTTGGGCATCTTGCCCCAGTATATCTCGGTATTTGTCACTAAACTCACTTGGTAATAACATAGGTCTATTATACTACACCTTGACAGGCAAAAGCAAACTCCCTAGCTTGAAACACTAGGGAGATGGTCTCACTTGCTCAGCTGCTCGGCTATTTCCCCTAAAAAAGTCCGAGGAAAGGCGATGATGTCCTGGCGACTGTGGCCGTCAGGAGCGGTCAAGTCCAGAGTTAAAAGGTCATAACCCAGCTCCTGGCCCATGATGCTGGCAGCCAGGTAATCCCAGGGGCAGAGCTTGGAAGCGTAGGCAAAGAGCTGGCCTGACAGAACCCGAGCCAGGCTGAGGCCAGCACAGCCGTAGTTTCGAATGCCCAAGGACTGATTAAAATAAGTCGCCAGCCCATAGGCATTTTGGGCGTAAAGGCGGGTGTTGCAAGCCACCAAAGACTGGTCAAGAGGTCGGTCTGTTGCTTGTGGCAAGGGATGACCGTTGCAGGTCACGCCTAAACCAGGCCCACCACAATAGAGCTGATCAGCCATCACGTCATAAATAAGGCCAAAACGCCCCACCCCATCTTCAAAGTAGGCTAGGATAACAGCGAAATCCCGCTTTTGGGTGATGAAATTGACCGTCCCATCGATGGGGTCAATGACCCAAACAGCACCATCGGTCAAGGGCGATTGAAGCCCTTCCTCTTCAGCCAAAAATCGGTCAGTCGGGTAGGCCGCACGGATTTGCTCCACCAAAAAAGCCTGACTGAGCTTGTCCACGTTGGTCACCAGGTCTCTAGGATCAGACTTGACCTCGACCTCGAAACGAGTGACTAGCTGGTCCTTAATCAAGGCACCAGCCTCACGAATCAGGTCTTTGGCGAAGGCAAACTTAGCGTCCAAGTCGCACCACACCCCTCTCTGCCTGCCGAGCCGCCTGAACCGCCCGATAGGTTGAGTAGCCACTGACTTGCTCAAACTCACGGTCGATTTGCTTTTCCTGACTCTTGCTTTTGACGATGGTTTTGTAAATGGCATAGCTGTCCAGCAGCTTTTGGGCAGATACCTGACCCTCGTAGGCCTCCTCGACTTGACCCAAAAAATGAAGCACTGCGGTCAACTCCTCAGTGCTCCAAGACAGGTCTAGGGGGTATGAATAGGCTTTACTCATAATACTTATCAATCTCCGCTCTAATGGTGGCCTGTTTTAATTCTTGCTTGCGGTAATCACGGGACAAAAAGGCACGAATTTCATCTTCGTTGAAACCGATCTGCATCCGCTTCTTGTCCATGATAATCGGACGACGCAGAAGATTAGGATTTTTCGTAATCAAGGTCAAGAGCTCTGAAATCGGTAAATCCTCCACATCAACATCCAATTTCTGGAAAATCTTGGATCGAGTTGAAATGATGTCCTCTGTCCCATTTTCAGTGAAGGACAAAATCGTCATCAATTCAGCACGACTTAGGGGGTTGGTGATGATGTTATGTTCTTGAAATGGCACCTTGTGCTTTTGCAACCAAGCTCTAGCTTTTCGGCAACTGGTACAACTCGGTGATAAGAATAAAGTAATCATTGGTTGCCCCCTCCTTTAACATACTTAATTCTATTATACAAGTTTTTTGCTCGGATTTCTAGCCTTTTTTCCAAGTTTTTGAGATTTTTTTGTCGATTTCTAGTTGTTTGGCCAGTTGGTCAATGTTTTTGAACTTGACCATGTCCCGAATCTTGCTCAACCAGAGGATTTCGATGGTCTCGCCATAGATGTCCCCATTAAAATCAAAGAGGTGGGCTTCCAGTCGCAACTCCTTGCCATCGAAAGTCACATTTTTACCGACACTGGTCATGGACCGGTAGCGTTGCCCTCGGACAATGACATCCGCCACATAGACCCCGTCAGCTGGCAAAAAGGTTCGGTCAATGGGAGCCAGGTTGGCCGTCGGAAATCCGATGGTCCGACCACGGGCATCCCCGTGCACCACGATGCCTCGGGTTGAAAATTCATAGCCCAAGAGGCGGTTAACGGTCTCAATATGCCCCTTGCTGACCGCACGACGGATGCGGGTCGAGGAAATTTTCTCAGCATCATCCTGAACTTCAGCCACCGTGACCACCTCAAACTGGCAGTTGCGAGCCAGATAATCTGCATTGGTCTTGTTATGACCAAAATGGTAGTCAAACCCGACCACGATGGCCTGGGTATTGAGTCCGAGAACATAACGATCAATGAAGTCATCAGAACTGGTCTTGGCAAAATCGCTGGTAAAATCCGTCAAATATAGCTCGTCGACACCGTAGGCTGCAAATTTTTCGTAACGCTTGTCTGGAGAGGTCAAATGGAGCAAGAGGTCTGGTGTAAAGCGAGTAAAGGCCAGTTTTGGGGATTCATGGAAGGTCAAAACAGCTACTTTCAAGTTTTTCTGCTCTGCTATTGCCCTAGCTCGGTCGAAAAGGGCCTTGTGGCCCAAGTGAAGGGCATCGAAGTAGCCCAGGACCAAAACCACAGGGTCCCCAGCCACTAAATCCTTGTAATCTCTTATGGTAAAAATCTTCATGCTAGTATTTTAGCATAAATCCAATAAATTGCATGTGAAAAAGTTTGCTAAAAAACAGCCTGGGACGTCCCAGGCTGTTAAAATAGTTAGTTTTTGATGTCCTCAGTGGCCACGTCTTCGCCGAACCACTTGTTAGAAATCTCTTGGAACTTGCCATCCTTGTAGAGTTGCTGGAAGGCCGCGTTGATTTTGTCAACCAAGGTTTTGTCGCTCTGGCGAGCACCGACCGCAAAGTTTTCACCGTCAAACTCGCTCTTAACGATGGTGTAGTTATCCAACTCCCCTTCTTCTGTCAGGTAGTAGTTGGCGTAAACCCGGTCAATCAAAACGCCGTCAATCCGGTCAGCTTTGAGGTCAATCAGGGCCTGGGTAAAGGTTTCGTACTGGGTCGCGTCATTGTCCTTGACCAGATCCTTGAGGACCTCAGGCTTGTTGGTAAAGGCATCGTAACCCGCAGAACCAGACTGAGCCCCCAGAGTCTTACCAGCCATGTCCGCAAAGCTGGTCACACCAGAACTCTTTTTAACCACCAGAACCTGCTCGTTGGCCATGTAGGGAGCTGTAAAGAGGACTTTTTTAGCCCGCTCCTCGGTCATGGTGTAGCCGTTCCAAATCAGGTCAATCTTGCCGTTGTTGAGCTCGGTCTCCTTCAAATCCCAGTTGATGGGCTGCCAGTTGATGGCAATGCCATACTGGTCAAAAACAGCTGTGGCCAGGTCAATGTCAAAACCAGCGTATTGACCTGATTTTTCCTTGAAGCCCATGGGCACAAAGGTCTCATCAAAACCGATGGTAATTTCCTTTTTGCTGTCATAAGTGGCCCACTGGTCTTCTGAAGTCGCCGATTTGCTGCCGCAGGCAACTAGGACTAAGCCTGTCATGATCGCTAAAAGGCTAAGTGCAATTTTTTTCATGCTTAACTCCTTTATTTAGGATTGATTTTCAAAATGGTATCTGAAATGTTTTCTGCAAATTGCAGGTCGTGGGTCACCACAATCTGGGTAACCCCTTGGGATTTGTTAAATAAAATCAACTTCTCCACCTCTTGACGCAGGGTCGGGTCAAGAGCTGAGGTCGGTTCATCATAGCCGATGATTTTTGGGTCAATCATCATGGCCCGAGCCAGGGCGACCCTTTGTTTTTGACCACCAGAGAGGGAGTGGGGGTAAGAGCTGACCTGTTCTGTCAACTCCAGCTTGGCCAAAAGCTCCTTGGCCTTGGCTTCTGCCTCAGTTTTGGCCATGCCCATGGTCTTGATAGGGGAGAGCACCAAGTTTTCCAAGACAGATAGGTGTGGGAAAAGTTGGAAATCTTGGAAGACAAAACCCAACAAGTGCTGGTTCTCCAAATGGTCAATGGGCACCGACTGGCCGTTATAGATAATCTCTCCACTATCCAGCGGCTCCAGGCCTGCCAACATCCGCAAGAGGGTTGTTTTTCCACCACCTGATGGCCCTACCAAGGACAGGACCTTACCTTCTTCTACCGTCAGGTTAAACTGATCAAAAATCTGCTTATTACCATAGGTTTTACTGATATTTCTGAGTTCTAACATAGCAACCTCCTATTTGTAATAGTCAAATTTCTTTTCAACATAGCGGGACAAGATGGTCACGCCACCAATCAGCAAGAGGTAGATGCCTCCAGCGATAAACATGGGAAGCAGACTGGCATCACGGTTGGCAGCTGTTTTGGAAGCTAAAAGCAGGTCGCCCACCCCCAAAACGTACACCAGAGACGAGTCCTTAACCAGGTTAATGACTTCATTGAAGATGCTAGGCAAAACCACCTTGACCACTTGGGGCAAGATGATATAGCGGATGGTCTGAAAACGACTGAAATTCAAGACCTTAGCTGCCTCGTATTGGCCCTTGGGAATAGCCCCGATACCGCCACGGAAAATCTCCGCAAAATAGGCTGCATAGTTCATGGTAAAGGCCAAAATCGCAGCTGGCATTCGGTCAAAGGTGATGCCAACGCTTGGCAAAACATAATAGAAGAAAATCAACTGCAAGAGCAGGGGCGTTCCCCGCATAATCCAAATGTAAATATTAAAGAGCCAATTAACCAGTTTGATGTTGGCCCGCATCACAAAGGCAATCAGAGCCCCCAATGGCAGGGACAACATAATAACCAGGAAAAACACCTGCAAGGACACCCAGGCCCCTGCTAACAGGCTGGGCAGGACCTCCAAAAGATAAGCCATAACGCCTCCAAAATGATAGTTTGCGGTCTATTATATCAGAAACTGCCGAATTTTGCCAAGATTTTAACGACAATCTCGAAAATTTTCTGAAAAAATCACACCACTACTCCTGTCGCAACCTCAGTAAGCAAAAAGCCCGCCAACTGGCAGGCTCTTGACCTAGATTTTCTTAACAAACTCGCTCTTGAGTTTCATGGCTCCAAAACCATCAATCTTACAGTCAATGTTATGGTCTCCCTCAACCAGGCGGATGTTTTTTACCCGAGTTCCCTGCTTGATGTCCTTAGGAGCTCCCTTAACTTTCAAATCCTTGATAACCGTCACCGTATCGCCGTCAGCCAGGCGGGTGCCGTTGCTATCTACGACCACCAGGCCCTCGTCTTCTGCTGAGCTATCGCTCGGTGACCACTCATAGGCACATTCTGGGCAGACCAAGAGGCTACCGTCTTCATAAACGTATTCTGACCCACATTGTGGGCAATTTGGCAATGACATCTTGCACTCCTTTTCGCTAGTTTCCCTTTTATTATAGGGGAAATGGCAGAGCTTGACAAGTTAAAAAAGATTAGTGGTTAAGTTTCTGAGCATAGCTTATCTCCCCTCCTCAATCAAAAACATGGTATAATAGTAACACTCACATGATTAAGGAAAACTATGATTACCAAAGAATTTGACACCATCGCAGCCATCTCAACCCCCCTTGGCGAAGGGGCCATCGGGATTGTCCGCCTGTCGGGAACGGACGCTATCGCTATCGCCAGCAGGATTTTTCAGGGCAAGGATTTGACCACCGTGGCCAGCCACAGCCTGACCTACGGCCATCTGGTGGACGGCGATCAAGTCGTGGACGAAGTCATGGTCGGCCTCATGAAATCCCCTCGGACCTTCACCCGTGAAGACGTGGTGGAAATCAACACCCACGGCGGACTTGCCGTCACCAACGAAATCCTCCAGCTCCTGATTAAGAATGGGGCAAGACTTGCCGAGCCAGGTGAGTTTACCAAGCGGGCCTTTCTCAATGGTCGGATTGACCTGACCCAGGCCGAGGCCATCATGGACCTGATTCGGGCCAAGACCGACAAGGCCATGGCCGTAGCGGTCAGTCAGTTAGAGGGTTCCCTGCGGGACTTGATTGACAATACCCGTCAAGAAATCCTGGCCACCCTGGCTCAAGTTGAGGTCAACATCGACTACCCCGAATACGACGATGTGGAAGAGATGACCACAGCCATGGTTCGAGAAAAAACGGCAGCCTTCCAGACCTTACTGGAAAACCTGCTGCGGACCGCCAAACGGGGAAAAATTCTCCGTGAAGGTCTGGCTACCGCCATCATCGGCCGACCAAACGTGGGCAAGTCCAGCCTCCTCAACAACCTCTTGCGGGAAGACAAGGCCATCGTGACCGACATCGCTGGCACCACCCGTGACGTTATCGAAGAATACGTCAACATCAAAGGCGTGCCCCTCAAACTGATTGACACGGCTGGGATTCGGGAGACCGACGACATCGTTGAGCAAATCGGGGTCGAGCGCTCCAAAAAGGCCCTATCCGAGGCTGACCTGGTCCTCCTGGTCCTCAGTGCCGCCGAGCCTCTGACCGCCCAAGACCGAGAACTTCTGGCCATCAGCCAGACCAGCAACCGCATCATCCTCCTCAACAAAACCGATTTGACCGAGGCCATCGAGCGTAGCGAGTTGCCAGAGGACGTCATCAGCATTTCTGTCCTTGAGAATACCAACATCGACCAGATTGAGGACCGCATCAACCAGCTCTTCTTCGACAACGCTGGTTTGGTGGAAAAGGACGCCACCTACCTGTCCAACGCCCGCCACATTTCCCTAATTGAACAGGCCCTCGACAGCCTCAAGGCCGTCAACGAGGGGCTGGTTTTGGGCATGCCTGTTGACCTCCTCCAGGTTGACCTGACCCGCTGCTGGGAGATTCTGGGACAAATCACTGGTGACGCGGCACCTGACGAGCTCATCACCCAACTCTTTAGCCAGTTTTGCTTGGGCAAATAGCCGAGCAGACCTCGGATTTCCCCCAGATAAACGACCAAAACCAGCCCAAAAGCTGGTTTTTTAGCATTAACGGCGGGCATGACCCAATAAAGCCAAGCCTAAAAGCAAGCCCAGGCCTGCATAGGCTACCAGAACAGCACTGGTGCTGGGAATAACCTGCTCCAGCAAGGCTGGCAAGAGAGAGGAACTGGCCCCACCCAAGTTACACCCCACCAAAACGATGGTCATTTTTTGGTTGAGCAGGTGAGCTGGTGTATTCTCCGAAGTTTTATTGAAAACGACAGTCAGGACAATGCTGTAAAAAAAACCGGACAGGATTGCTCCGACCGCAAGGGTCACGAAACTCTGCCCCAGACCTGCCAGGATAATGGCGGCCGCAAATATCAAGATGGCTAAAGGCAAGAGCAGGCGGCCCAAGAGCTCAAAGAGGCGGCTGAAGACAAGCCCAGCCACAATCCCCATCAACATCATGGCACTCAGGACCAGGCTGGCTCCTTGAGGCGTTCCCAGCTTGCCCGCCTCAACCATGAGGGGGATTTTGAGGGTTAAGAGGGTATTGACATGGATAACAAAGCCTGCAATCAATGACAGGAAAATGGCCTGCCGCCACTGGCTGGCTGGCAACGTGGCCTTGACAGGTCCATCAACCTGGTCTGCGTCAGCTTTTCTCTTAGGAACAAAAGCCAAATAAAGCCCAAGGATGACTAAGGCTAGGAAGTAAATCCCAAAGGCCGCTGACCAACCATGAGGCAGGAGCAAACCAACAACCGCCGTCAGGCTGGCAGAGCCCAGAACCTCAGCAGAGCCTCGCCAGCCCAAGAGCTTGAGCCGCTCCTGCCCCTCATAGTGGCTACTGATGATGGTGATAGCCTTAGCGTTTATAAGGCCCAGTCCAAAGCCCAGAACCAGACGGCCCAGAAAAATCAGCCAGTAGGAACTGGTCACCAAAGGCAGGACACCGCCGACCGTCAGCAGGATCAAGCCCAAACTAATCATGGATCGCTCAGGTAAAAAGCGACTGATTATCGGGTTGACCAAGAGCGAACCCATGATGGCTAGAGAGGTCACCGTGATGAGAAACTCTACCTGGGTGCCGCCGATGCCTTGATTGGCAAAAAAATCAACCATGGCAGGTAGGGCAGGCGACACCGCAAAGGTGGACACCAACATAAAGGACAGGGAGAGGATACTGAGTTTTTCAAAAAATGCTTTCATAAGAGGCTTTCTATCCGATTATTTTATTAAAAAAGGGCTTGCGCTGGTCAGGCAAACCCTTGTAAAAGCTTATTTGGTCAAATCAAACCGCTTGGCCAGGGCTTCAATCAGAAGAGCTCCCACCAAGAGCGAGCCCAACTCACCCAAACCAGTGGTCAGCCAGGTCAAGAAAAATGGCAAATCAGCAATCACCTTCAACTCAGCCGCGATGGTAAACATACTGGCAGCAAAGAAGAGTGAAAAGTAGAGAAAGGCCTTGTTAAAGAGGCCGACGAGAACTCGCTCTTCTTGGTAACGAGCAAAGAGTTTGACCCCCAAAGTCACAAAGACCAGGGTTGACAGGCCACCAACCACCACATCAATCAAACCGTAGGTGAAGAAATTGGCAATCATAACCCCCAAGGTTACGCCGATGATGTACTTGCGGTTGTAAAAGGCCAAAAAGTTCATCATCTCGGAAATCCGAAACTGATAGGCCCCATAGCTGATGGCATTGAGCGGTGGGGTCACCGTTAAGACAACATAAACAGCAGCCACCAGGGCAATCTGGGTCAAATCGACAAGGGATAATTTTTTCATGTGTGTACTCCTTTAGCGGTCATGCCGCGTATAATATGCTTGGCGAAAGGGACTTAAGCACCAAGGGTTCTGACCAAAATAACCAGAACTTCTCCATTGTAGCATAAAATTTTATTTTTTGGTATAGTAGAAACATGAAAAAATTGATGAACAACCAAATTATCTCCTACCTCTTCTTCGGGGGCTTGGCCACCCTGGTCTATCTGAGCGTACGAACAAGCCTCTTTAGCCTTCTCAACGTGACGGCCCTGCATGCCAGTGTTGTGGCTAATCTAACGGCCATCCTCTTTGCCTTTGTCACCAACGACCGCTTTGTTTTTCGGCAAAATCGGCAGGGCTGGCAAACCCGTTTTGCCAAGTTTGTCACGGCTCGGTTAGGAACCCTAGCTTTGGACATGGCACTGGCCTACCTTTTCATCGACCGTTACCCAGGCATCATCGGCCAATTTGTCAACCAGGACCTTGAACTGATTAACGTGATTGAAAGCCTCAGTGCCCAAATCCTCATTATCGTCGGTAATTACTTTCTCAGCAAATTCATCATTTTCACCAATAAATCATCCTAAGTAAGACAAAAATGAAGCTGGGACAAAAAGATTTTGAGTTTTCGAAATCTCATACAATTACCCCCTGATGAAAACAAAAAAAGCGGACAAAGAGGTACTGTTTTTCAGAAATCCTTCTTTGTTCGTTTTTTAATGTTGGGGTTGGACTGTTGTCCCAGCCTCATTCTTTATCCCAACAAGTTTATCCAATAACGAGCCAACCTCTCCTTCTGCTCCAAAGCAGTAATAATGAAACAGTTAATCCCTCTTTCCCCATAACGGTCACAAGCATAGGCCAGAAAGGCTGACCTGACCCCTTGCCTGCGGAACTGGGGTTCGGTCACATCGTCCACGTGGCCACCAACCGTGCTCAGGTCTCCCTCGTCCAAATCCCATCGGCAGGAAATCCAGCCTGCCACTTGACCATCACTAAAGGCATAGTAAACGGTCACCCATAACCAATTCGAGTCTTCGGTCTCTGTCTCCAATCACTTGGCTTTGACATCAAAAGTAGGGAAACCTGTGACCAAGTCGCTGTCAATCAAGTCATTACCCGCCTCACGCTCCGTAACCAAGATTCTGATAAAAGATTAAAAATCTGATTCATCTTCTAAACGCAATCATCTAATGGCCATCTCATTCCCTCATTCTGTCCAAAGCAACTGACTAACCTAAAAAATAACGGTAAACCATCTTGCAGTCGTCTGCTCTCAGAGAAAAACCAAGATTGACCTGTTCACCGCTGGCCACATTGACTAAGCTGAGGGAAAGTTGATGACTGCCCTGAGGCTGGTACCTCTTTTCTAACCAATGACCGATTATGGCCCCTTTCAGGACTTCCTGTCCACGAAAAGAAGCAGCGGCAGCTCCTGCAATGGCCCCGTCAGAGATAAAACGGTCCAATCCTGGAACAGCAGGTTTGATGTCTAAAGCCAGGACCTCAAAGACCTGTCCTGGACGGACTTGAAGCCTGAACCGTCGTCCCAGCTGACGATGGAACACCAGTTCCTCCTCTTGTGGGTAATGGCAGGTCACCGTTAGGCGACCAAGAGGATTGAACCGATTGAACAAGGTCAGTAAGCTCATCTCATTTTCCTTTCCTTAGCAACATCGCCCAACCTAAGTTGGGCGACGATTAATTTATAAAACAGCCTCTTGCAGGGCCTCAACCTTGTCCAAGCGTTCCCATGGCAGGTCAATGTCTGTCCGCCCCATGTGGCCGTAGGCCGCTGTTTGGCGGTAGATTGGTCGCTTGAGGTCCAACATCTGGATGATACCAGCAGGTCGCAAGTCAAAAATCTGACGAACTGCTGCCTCTAGCTTGCTTTCAGGAACGGTGCTGGTGCCAAAGGTGTCAATCCGAACCGACACAGGGTGGGCTACCCCGATAGCGTAGGCCAGCTGAACTTCGGCTTTTCTAGCCAGGCCTGCTGCCACGATGTTCTTGGCGATGTAGCGGGCGGCATAGCTAGCCGAGCGGTCAACCTTGGTCGCATCCTTACCAGAAAAAGCACCGCCACCGTGACGAGAGTAACCACCGTAGGTGTCCACGATAATCTTACGGCCCGTCAGACCTGAATCCCCTTGCGGGCCTCCGATAACAAAGCGGCCGGTTGGGTTGATGAAGAACTTGGTCTCCTCGTCCAGGTATTTGGCTGGAATCACAGCTTTGATGACTTGCTCGATGACATCCTTGCGGATTTGCTCATTGGTCGCTTCTGGGTCGTGCTGGGTTGACAAGACCACCGTGTCCACGCGGACTGGGCTGTCGTTCTCATCATACTCCACCGTCACCTGCGATTTGGCATCTGGTCGCAAGTAAGAGATGGCCCCTGACTTACGGAGCTCTGCTATTTTCCGAACCAAAGCATGAGAAAGAGAAATCGGCAGTGGCATGAGTTCCGGCGTTTCGTCAATAGCAAAGCCGAACATGAGGCCTTGGTCCCCCGCACCAATCAAGCTAAGTTGGTCGGCATCACCGTCCCGCACCTCCAGGGCCTCGTTGACCCCTTGAGCAATGTCTGGCGACTGCTCAATGAGCGATGGGTGAACCCCGACGGACTGGGCTGAAAAACCGTAATCAGCGTTGGTGTAGCCAATCTCGGCGATGGTATCCCGCACCACCTTGTCGATGTTGACATAGGCCGTGGTCGAAATCTCACCAAAGACATGGACCGTACCTGTGTAAACAGCTGTTTCCGCCGCCACGTGGGCCTCTGGATCCTGGGCCAAAATGGCATCCAAAATGGCATCTGAAATCTGGTCAGCAATCTTATCGGGATGCCCCTCCGATACCGACTCAGACGTGAATAATTTCCGTTCTGACATAAAAATGTCCCCCCTAAAATAATTAATTTTCAGGAGAGACTGCCCACTAGCAGTCCCCCCTGACGGCCAAATGACCGCATTAAGAGTTACAAAGAACCGACCAAAGTCGGGTCTTTGCGATGAGCTTGCCCTGAGCAAAGCACTAGCTGATAGCTACTGCTCCTTCTGACAACATAAATCATCAGTAATAAGCTCTAGACAAGATGCAAACACAAAGCACCGACCTACACTCGCTAAAAAGTGCATTTGAGAGCTAAAATTGCTTTAGACGAGGAGGGTAGACCGAAGACAGTACTAAGGTACGGCGAGGTCAACCGACAAGGTATAAAGTAATTTTAGACTCAAAGGCCGCCTTTTCGGGACTCATAACACCCCTAGTATACCATATTTCAGGACACCTGTCTTGTCTCAATCCAAAACAGGAGATAGAAATTTTTTATCACTCTCCTTCAAAACCAAGTACCCCTTGGTAATGGTCTTCAAGAACAATTGGGTATTCAAAACATGTTATCTCGTATGTGCCATCTGTAACCAAACATCTGCACCACCTTCTAGGTCCTCACCAATCAGTCCAACAGCCTTGACCCAAATCATCTCGTTCTCCTAATCAAACCTGGCCTCCCAGACTTCCGCCTGATAAGCCTCATAACACAATTCAATCTGCTCCTTAGTCGTCTTGTTAACCGACAGCTCAGGCAGCTCATCCAGGGCAAAGTAAGCACTATCCAAGGTCTCGCTGTTGGCCACAAACTGACCGCCCAGGCTTCTGGCCAGGAAAAAGCACTTGGTCACATGGTGGGCCATCCGGCTTGGCTGGTTCTTGTGCTTATCCAGGACCGCCACCAGCCGATAAACCTCAACGTCCAGCCCTGCCTCTTCCTTGCACTCCTTGACCGTGTTATCCATCAAGGACTGGTCCACATCGACCCAACCGCCCGGCAAACTCCATCGCCCATCGGCTTCCTGAACCAAGAGGATTTTTTCATTTTGGAAAATGGCTGCGCGACTATCCAGTTTTGGGGTCTGGTAGCCTGTCTCGCTGGCAAAGAGGTCTGTTACGACTTCCAAAGGCTGGCCTGACGGTTCCACCAGCATCTCTGCTGCAATCTGTCTGATTTCTTCAAACCGCTCCTTGTCAAAGTCATTGGTCGTATAGGCCAAACCATTCTGGGCCAGAGCCTGCAAACGCACCGCCCAGTCTAGCCATTTGTCTTGATTGGTCATGCTTTTCTCCTTATTTCCTTGTTGGTACCAGCCGTTTCAGTAAGAGCAGCTCCTAACTAAGCCTGAAAACTATCAACCCTCTGGTTGAACATCGCTTTTTCTGCTTACTGCTGTTCCAGTCGCACCCAGTCGATACTGGCCTGGGTACAAACACCATCTTCTGTCAGCAAGTCGTGTCTGCTAGTCAAACCGTCCAGCTGATAGGCCACTTGTACCATCTTGCCATAATGGACTTCCTTGCTGTACTTGATGGTCAAGGTTTTAGGGCTGTGCTGGCTGAGAAAGTCTCGGCCCAGGCTCTCGATAAACCAATCGATGTACTTGCTGTTGTTGACATGACCATTCATATCCAGGTCAAAGTAGGTCACGGTTTTTTCAGTTAAAACTGGCTCAGTCAGCTCTGCCATTTTTTCACCCCGACGAATGGCCTTGATGGCTTCCGCCTCAAAAGGGGCAACGATGTCCGCAATGACGGGGTGGACCTTGCGGGTTTGGGCGTCCATGAGGACGAAACTGCAGAGGAGGCTGACCAGGAGCTGGCCGCCCTCGTCGAAAATCCGAAACTCCCGGTAACAAAAGAGCTTGTTGTAGCTGACCGCCTCGGTCTCGATGGTGATTTTCTCGGCGAAAACCGGCAGGCGATTGATGGTGAACTGGTAGTCGGTCACCACCCAAATCAGGCCATAGTCCTCAAAGACCCGCTGGTCGCTCCAGCCCAGACTGTGGGCCTGCCAGCCCGATACCTCTAAGGACTTGTTGACCAGGTGGGACAGCTTGACCCTGCTGGTCTCGTCCGCCTCGTAAAAAGGAATGATATAGTCCTGTCGGTAAATCTTGCCCATGCTAGTCCTCCTTGTCCAAGATAAAGCGTTCCGCCACGGTGTCGCCCAAGAAAAGGCCCTTCTGGGTCATCCGCAGGCGGTCACCATCCAGCTGAACTAGGCCCTCGGCGGTCAACTCACGCACCACCTGGCCATAAATGTTCTCAAAGCTGGTTTCAAATTTCTTCTCAAAACGGCTGAGCGAAACCCCAGATTTTTTCCGCAGACCCAGGAAAAATTCCTCCTCCATCTGCTCGTTCTTGGTCAGGACTTCCTCAGACAGGCGGGCATTGCCCTCAGCAACCGCCTTGAGGTAGTGCTGAATAGGACCACGGTTGCGGTAACGCACCCCGTTCAGGTAGCCCGAAGCCCCTGCCCCGCAACCGAAATACTCATCGTTGTCCCAGTAAACCAGGTTGTGCTTGCTCTCAAAACCAGGACGGGCAAAGTTGGCGATTTCGTAGTGGTCAAACCCAGCCCCCTTCATCTGCTCCAAGATGTAGTCAAACATCTCCGCCTCCAAATCCTCGGTCGGCAGATTGAGCTTGCCCCGCCGCATCTTGTTCATAAAGACCGTGTGGTGCTCCAAAATCAAACTATACAAACTCAGATGGGGAATGTCCAGAGCCAGGGCCTTGGCCACATTATCCTTGACATCGTCCAAAGTCTGACCAGGCAGGGCATAAATCAGGTCGATGGAGATATTGTCAAAGCCAGCCCCTTTCAAGGCATCAATGCTCTCGTAAATCTGGGCCTCGTTGTGACTGCGGCCAATCTTCTTCAGGTGCTTGTTGTTGAAGGTCTGAACCCCCAGGGACACCCGATTGACCGCTGAATTTTTCAGGACATCAATCTTATCCGCATCCAGGTCGCCAGGGTTGGCCTCAATGGTGAACTCCTCCAGCATGGAAATGTCCAAAAACTTGGTCAACTCGCTCAGGATATAGTCCAACTGCTTGGCCGTGATGGCTGTCGGTGTCCCGCCCCCCATGTAGAGGGTCCGCAACTGGTGGATGCCGTAGCTCTCAAACTCACGCACAAGAGCCCGCAGATAGTCATCCACAGGCTGGTTCTGGATAAAGACCTTAGAAAAGTCGCAATAGTAACAAATTTGCGTGCAAAAAGGGATATGCACATAGGCTGATGTCGGTTTCTTCATGCCCCTATTTTACCATTTTTTTTGGAAAAATAGCAGAGCTAACACCACAGCTTGCCCTAATTTTTCGGCCGAGCGTCCTTGAGCTTGACCACTACCCGAAACTGACGTTCTGGGTGCTCAGTCAAATCCACCGACTGGATTCTCGCCTCCAAGATGTCCCCATGCCCATAAAAGAGCATCCGACTGATAAAGCTATTCTTGTGTTTGGGCACATAGCCCAACTTTTTCCCCTGATAAAAGAGAGCCACAGCTTCTGAATCATAAGGATTGGTCGGCTCAGCCATCAGGTCCACCACCGTCCCGTGGGTCAAGTCACCAATCACATCTAAGCCTCGCTCCTTTTTTATTTTCAAGGAGCGACCTCAAACAGTCCACTGGACTGTTTGACTAATAGGCAAAAGCCGACAGATGAAAATCCTCAACATTTCTTGTCGGTTCAAAGGGAGCAAAGGTCATCTCACACCTCCTAAAACGTTTTCTTTTAGTATAACACAGCCAGCTATCTTTTACCACCAAAAATCAAACCCTCTGCCAGATTGTCCAGC
Organism: Streptococcus sp. ZY171113; assembly: GCF_057748235.1. Classification (NCBI taxonomy): domain Bacteria; kingdom Bacillati; phylum Bacillota; class Bacilli; order Lactobacillales; family Streptococcaceae; genus Streptococcus; species Streptococcus sp. ZY171113. The sequence goes on along the minus strand of NZ_CM173243.1, from coordinate 911,100 downwards.
AGAGGTCAGTCGTCTTAGCGTAAAATCTTCTCCATGGGGCGCCCCTTGGCCAACTCATCCACCAACTTGTCCAGCTGACGGATGGCCTTCATGGTCGGGTGCTCGATGGTTTCAATCTGCACGCCACAAATTTTCCCTGTAATCAAATGGCGATTGTCATGGAGCTGGGGTGCCTGGTCAAAAAAGTCCCCATAGGTCAAGTCACTCTCCCTAAAATCCTCCAAACTAGCTGGCGAATAGCCCGTCAACCAGCTGGTCACCTGGTCCACCTCTGCCCGTGTCCGACCTTTTCGCTCTGCCTTGGCAATCAGGGCCTCATAGACCCGACCAAAGCTCATCTTAAAGACCCGTTCATTTGTTTTGTTCATCTCAGTCCTCCTTTTCCTCACTCAGCATTGTGGGTATAAACCACCCGTTCCAACAGGAGTGAACTTTAGCTAATTGATTGGCCAGAAATCTGAGTTGCTCGATGACACCTCTTTCTCTAAGGATATCCTTGAGCAACGAACTTTCTGCCCCCACCTTTTTTATACCTTCATTATACCATGTTCTACCTCCGAAAAGATAGCTCTGAGAATAGAAAGAAAAATGGAAAAATCCATTTCTCTATGCCTCATCTGGAAAAACAACTGTCAAACTCATATCTGTGTGCTGTAAAGCCTTCTGAACCTGAACGAGGAAAGCCAAACCATTATCAGATGGGGAATACTTGAAAGTGATGTTAATGACCTTCTTGTCAAACTGATCACCATATTGAGCCACATACTGCTTGCTTTCAAGATAATGAATGTAGTTGTTAATCTTCTCCTGAAGTTTCAACAGGTGGTCGTGTTCGGTATATGAATACCAATGGTTACTATCCAATAAAAGTAGCTCCAAGTGACCATCCACAATGCCGATAGCGTCGATACTGGTGGTATCTAAAACAACTGGATAAACTTCAGAAGCTGGTTTCAAGGGTTTCCGACGACTTTTTCTAACCTCATGCGCCTCAACAATGGCATCAACCCGCTCTTGGTCAAATGCCCTAAACTCTGGTACAACCTTTAAAGTACCAGAAACACCATCAAACAACTCATCTTCTTTTTGTGCTTCCGTCAGTTGGTCAACACTATCCAGTATCAGGGGAACTAAGGCCTTGATATCAATCCAAAAGGGGACAGATTTATATTTAGATAATGATCGGTGTTCAATAAAAATATAGTCACATACCCGGTCCAGCTTTAACAAATCGGTACTCTTCGCAAAGCCCTTTAAGATCTCTTCGGTCCGACGGGCGATATCCCTATCCCCTTCGACATACAAGGGAAACAAACAGAACTTAATTAAGGTCCATAAATCGGTTTTGTCTACTTCCTGAGAAGTTCGCTGTAGAACTCTATCTTTAGGGTCTATACCCAAAAATAGATTTTCTTCTCTTCCCTCTGCCATGGCTTCTCTATAATGCTTGATATAATATTTGTAATCATCTGGACTAGCAATTGGATAGTCTTTCATTCTTAATCGCTCCATTTCGTAATTTTAAGGATACCAGGTACCTGAATTCGATTGGACGTTCCAGATACGATAACTGTTGGATTTGTAATTTCAAAATAACCTTGTCGGTTAACGGCTGCTGCTCCCCCCTCTTATAGTTCAATTGATTAGCTGAAATTGACTGACTGACTCTTCTGTACTTCTCACGCTTTCTTTCTAAAGAGTAAATACTCCGTCTCAGTGCCTGATCTGCAGCAGATTCCATTGCTTTTCTCCTATTCCTCTATTCTTCTGATGGCGGAAAATCAATACTAGGCAAGCTATCCCTTGACTCTTGTTCTTTCTGTTCCAACTCCCTATATTTTTGCCATTCGCTTAGATCTATTTCAGGTCGAACATCATTCAAGGCCTTGACCGCCAAACTTGATAAGAGCATAAAGACAGCCAGATAGGTCAATACCTGCTTGATCAAAAAGTCCGTTGACGGCCGACCACCTTTAGGCACCGTCTTTTTCAATGTTGGATAATCAAGGTCAAGATAGGCCTTTCGATGAAAAACTGGAATGAAAACTCTCATACCAACACCAAGGCCAATTGTCGTTCCTAAAGACATAAAACTATGGTAACGAGCCCCTATAGACGCCAAGTGACGGCTCGTTACTCCAAAAAATATCATAAATATGACAAATAATGTGGCCGCTATCCGAGATTCAACTCTAATCTGTTGGTACTCTTCCGGTGTTACCGGAGGTTGTTTCTTGCTCATCATCTTCTCCCTTATAACGATAACACTACTCCGTATAGAAAGTCAGAACGATCCTCATCCCTATAAGGAACTAGTCCCTTTATCTCCTAATTGTGTCACAGTTTTAGTCCTATCTATCATCCTCAGATTCAAAAGCTTCAATAATCTCATAGCTCCTCAATGGATTTACTAGGAAACTGCTAGCCTAACCACAACACACCTGCTTTTTTACCCCAATCATCACAAAAAGGTTGAATAATCTCCAACCTTTTTTCTCTGTCAATGGTCTTAAATGCCAATCTCAGCCCGAACCACGTCAGCAATAGTGTCCACATAGTAGTCCACCAGCTCATCGGTCGGCGCCTCTGCCATGACCCGCAAGAGCGGCTCTGTTCCACTTGGACGAACCAGGATACGGCCGTTGCCAGCCATCTCGGCTTCCATCTTACCGATGATTTCTGCAATGGCAGGCACTTCCATGGCCTTGTCCTTCATGCTGTTTTCCACACGAATGTTGACCAATTTCTGCGGGAAGATATCCACTTCGCTGGCCAATTCTGACAGGGTCTTGCCTGTCTCAGCCATGATTTTGGTCAACTGGATGGCGGTCAATTGGCCGTCACCGGTGGTGTTGTAGTCCATGATAATCACGTGACCAGACTGCTCACCGCCCAGGTTGTAGCCGCCAGCCCGCATTTCCTCAACCACATAGCGGTCACCAACAGCCGTTACAGCCTTGTCAATGCCCTCACGCTCCAGAGCCTTGTGGAAACCCAGGTTACTCATGACAGTGGTCACGATGGTGTTCTTGGCCAAAAGCCCCTTGTCGGCCAGGTACTTGCCGACGATGTACATGATCTTGTCGCCATCGACGATTTCCCCACGCTCATCTACCGCAATCAGGCGGTCGCTATCGCCGTCAAAGGCAAGGCCAATAGCAGAGCCAGAAGCAAGGACGGTCTCTTGCAGTTTTTCTGGGTGGGTTGACCCGATACCGTCGTTGATGTTGAGGCCATCTGGCTGGTCACCGATAACGGTAATCTCAGCACCCAAGTCCAAGAAAATGGAACGGGCTGATGAGTAGGCTGCCCCGTGGGCTGCATCCAGAGCCACCTTGAGCCCGTTGAGGGGCAGACCAGTTGAGACCAAGAATTTCTCATACTTACGCAAGCCCTCTGGATAGGCTACTAATTTACCCAAACCAGCAGCTGATGGTCTTGGCAGGTCATCGTTTGGCGCGTCCAAAAGAGCTTCGATTTCAAGTTCGGTCTCATCCGCCAACTTGAAGCCGTCTGAACCGAAGAACTTGATGCCGTTGTCCTGGGCAGGGTTATGACTGGCTGAAATCATGACACCAGCGCTAGCTTTTTCCGTCCGAACCAGATAGGAAACACCTGGCGTGGCAAGCACCCCAAGCTGGTAAACCTCGATACCGACTGAGAGGAGACCGGCCACCAGGGCAGCCTCCAACATCTGGCCAGAGATGCGGGTGTCGCGGGCCACAAAGACCTTGGGCGTACCCACTTCGTGCTGGCTGAGGACGTAGCCACCGAAACGGCCCAACTTAAAGGCCAATTCAGGCGTCAATTCAACGTTTGCTTCTCCACGGACACCGTCCGTTCCAAAATATTTTCCCATGTTTTTACTGGCGGAAATCCGCCACTCACTTTCTATTTTTTTAATTTATTTGGACCGCGACTATTTCTTGGTCACCGTCAATTTCACATCCACCACTTCTGGAGTCAGGCTAACCTTATCCGCTGATAAGGTGACCGTTTTCCGAGTATCTTTCTTGATGTTAGTCATGTCAATCTTAATCACAACCTGATCAGTCGCATCCAAGGCTTCCTGGCTTCCTGAGATAATCACCTCACTCAGCCCCAATTCGTAATGGATATTTGACAGGCTACTATCCAGTTCACCAACCAAGTCAACCACAATTGGCACCGTCTTGGTCAATTTTTTCAACTTGGCCGTCACTTCTGCCTTAGCAGGTGAGGTAATGACTGGCAAAATGGTCCCGTTTTCCGTCACGGCTTGCAGGTAAACAGCTTCTGTCACCTCCTTACCTGATAAAACCTTGTCTTCTGGCAACTTGGCCACCAAACGATCCACTTGGCTCATGGTGGTCTCATCACTGGTCACCTCAACAGCCTCCAAATCCAGTTCAGCTGACACCAGTTCATAACCCGTAGCGATTTGGCTGTCCTCCAAGACCAATTCAGGAGTGAAGGTCTTGGTTTGACGACGACCCAAGGTCACTGTCATGGTCGCTGGCCTCACTTCTGCGGTCACATCGCTGGGCAAATCCTTAACCTCCAAGGTCACCTTGGTCGTCCCTTCAGGGAGATTGGACAGGTCTGCCACAACCTTGAGGCTTCTCGTGTCAGGATTGATCTCCGAGTCCAACTTGACCCGATTGGTAGACGTCAGATAAACCGCCACCTCATAAGAATACCCGCTGATAAAATACTCCTCACTGTTGTATTTAATATCAATCGGCACATTCTCCAAGGTATGGGCATAGGTTTCGGTCAAGCGATTGACCCTAACTCCCGCACTGTTGTAAGCCGTCGTCTTGGCTGTTAGGAACAATAGCAGAGCAAAGAGGAGGGACACCACCCCTAAACCTAGCCGCTTCAAGTGTTCTTTTTTAAGCATATCAACGCCCTCCCTTCAGCAGGTTTGACCACTTGTTCAAAAGACCAGACGGCTCTTGAACAGGAATCAACAATCGCTTCAAGAGGGTTTCCAACTCCTCGACAGACAAGTCATGGTTGAAAACATCCTTGTAGGCCAGAGAAATGCCACCTGTTTCCTCAGACACAATCAAGGTGATGGCATCAGACACCTCTGACAGACCGATTGCAGCCCTGTGCCTCGTCCCAAATTCCTTGGCGATATACTGGGATTCAGACAAGGGAAGGTAGCTCGAAGCAGAAGCCAGCTTGTTCCCCTTGATGATGACAGCACCGTCATGTAAAGGCGTATTGGGAATGAAAATGTTGATAAGAAGTTGACTGGAGACGTCCGCGTCCAAGGCGATTCCTGAAGCGATATAGGCTTGTAAGGTCTGGGTTTGCTCGATGGCAATCAAGGCACCAATCCGACGCGGCGACATGTATTTGACCGCTGTCAGTAAGGCTGTCACCAACTGCTCCTCATGGCTGACAAACTGCTGTTTGATTAACTGTTGAGGTGAGCGACCGAATTTTTCCAAAAAGGATCGAATTTCAGGAGCAAAAATCACAACGCTTGCAATAACCCCATAGGTAATCACCTGGTTCATCAGGTAGGTAATGGTGGTCAAGCGTAGCCACTCTGCCACGAAACGCAAGAGGATAAAAAGGCCAACTCCCTGCACCAAGGACATGATTTTGGTTCCTGCCAAGGCCTTGATAAAACGGTAAATCAGAGTGGCAACTAGAAAAAGGTCTAGCAGGTTCACTAGAATGTCCCAAGGACTAGCAACCAGGCTCTCTAATAACTCTCGTTCAATCACCTGATTTCCTCACTTTCTATCAGTTATTTGTTTCTATTATAGCACAGGCCTGCCTAAAAAGTAGGGGACAGGGCCTCAGTCTTCAACCACTTCAATCTTGTCGGCTAAGAACTGGAAACCATCTGGAATGTCCAGCTCCTGCTGCTCAGGTTCCTCCTGAGCTGGCTGGTCTCCTTTGCGTTTTCTGGCAAATTCTGCCCGAATGGCCTGGAAATCCTCCTTGGCCACGGCCATGATGTTGGGCGAAAAACCCGCCGCCTGGCTCATGATGTTGCCAAAAATGGTGTTGAGGTCGGCCCGCTTCATGGCCTGTTGGGCACTAAAGGCGGTGTCAAAAGCCAGAATGGCATTCTCTGCGTTGGCCAAAACTGGCTCAGACCCCAAGAGCAGGGCCCGGTCCTGGGCCGAGATGCTGTCTAAAATCTCATTCCAGGCTCCTTTTAAGGCCTCCAGATAGGCCCGTGACTGCTGGGCCTCCTGGACGGTCTCTGCCATGATGGCCATGATTTTGCCCTTGTCCAGCTTGTAGGCTGGGGCCGTAGGCTTGTTTGAACTTGTTTTTTGGGAAATAGCAGAGCTGGCAGGGCGGTTTTGCACCTCCTTGAGCAGGTTTTTGAGCTCCGTCACCTGGTTTTGGAGACTAAGCAGCTGGTCAGCCAGATCCGCTGGCAGACCCACCGCTTTCCCCGACTGGGCCAACTTGATGGTCATCATCTCCGCATAGATTTTTGGCTGGGTCCCTGTCTTGATGTCTGGCAGGCTCTTGGTCACCACCTCAATCATGGCAAAGAGCCTGTCTTGGTCAGTCTCCAATTGCTGGGCAAAATCTGCTGACACATAAGCTACATGACCACCGTTTTTAGCGATGAGCAGGTCTCTCAGGTAGTTGAGCAGGTCAGTCGCAAAGCGGCTCATGGACTTGCCGCTGTCAAAAATCGTTTGCAGGTGAGCTAGAGCAGACAAGCTGTCCTGCTCGGCTATTGCCCCAAAATAAAGCGACAGGGCAGAGAGGGCGATGGAACCCGTAATCTCCTCCACCACCGCTGCCGTCACGCCATCGGGACCAGACAGGCTCAGGGCCTGGTCCAGAATGGAGAGGGCATCCCGCATGCCACCCTCGGCCCGGTTGGCAATCAGAGCCAGGGCCTGGTCCTCGTAGGTCAGACCTTCCTGGGTCAGAACGGCTGCCAGGTGCTGATGGATGTCGGTCTGCTGGATGCTCTTAAAGGCAAAGCGTTGAACCCGGGACAGGATGGTGGCTGGAATCTTGTGGAGCTCGGTCGTCGCCAAGATGAAAACCACCTGCTCGGTCGGCTCCTCCAGGGTCTTGAGCAGGGCGTTGAAGGCCCCCGTCGAGAGCATGTGAACCTCGTCGATGATGTAAACCTTGTAGCTGGCCCGACTGGGAGCGTAGGTGGACTTGTCGCGGATGTCCCGAATCTCATCCACCCCGTTGTTGGAGGCCGCGTCAATCTCAATCACGTCCTCCAGGGCCCCACGGGTGATGTCTACACAGAGGTCGCAACTGTTACAAGGCTCGCCGTCCACCTGATTGGGGCAGTTCATGGCCTTGGCGAAGATTTTGGCCGCCGAAGTCTTCCCCGTCCCCCGAGGACCAGAAAAGAGGTAGGCGTGGCTGATTTTCCCCGTCGCCACCGCCTGCTTGAGGGTCTTGGCGATGACCTCCTGGCCCACCATCTCCCCAAAGGTCTGGCTGCGGTACTTGCGGTAAAGAGCTTGGTACATTAGTTTTCTCCGAACATGCTAAAGTTGAAGGTTGTTTTGGACAAGAGAGAAGCGACAAAAGCTTCTAGGTACTCCTGATCGACCTCATCGTAGTCACCGATTAAGTGGCTGTCCAAGTCCAGCACACCAATCAACTTACCATCCTTGACCATAGGTACCACGATTTCAGACATGGCTGCCGAATCACAGGCAATGTAATTATCATGCTCCTTGACATTTGGCACAATCAAGGTTTGGCGCTTCTCGGCCGATTCCCCACAGACCCCCTTGCCCAGGGCGATGTGGACACAGGACACCTTGCCCTGGAAAGGTCCAAGAATCAATTCCTGGCCGTCAAAGAGGTAAAAACCTGCAAAGACCGAATTAGGCAGGGTCTGGTTAATTAGAGCCGAAGCATTGGACAGGTTAGCCAAGGCATTGGTCTCCTTGGCAAAGAGGGCCTCAGTCTGGGCCAAGAGGAGTTTGTAAGCGTCAATTTTATCTTGTTTAGTCATTTTTTCCATACTCTTATTATAACAGAAAAGAAAAAGATTGCCCACTTGGGACAATCTTAGGTTAACCAAATCAGGTAGAGGCTGATGGCCAGCACCGCTAGTCCCAGCCACCAAGCGAGATGAAAGTACCATTTCTTGGTCTTATGGCGAATCTGGTGACTGGCCACCATTGCCCCCAAACCGCCAAAACAGAGGGCTGTCAGGAGCAAACGGGCTTCAGGCACCCTCCAGGCTCCTTTGACCGCCTGCCGCTTGTCCCAGGCATAGAGGCAGGCAACCAGGAGGTTCCAAACCAGCAAGGCCAGGGTTAGAAAAAGCCGCCAGTCCATCAGCCACCTCCCAGGATGGTGGTCAGGATGGTGGTCAAGCCCGAAAACCCAATCAGAGCATAGGTGGCCTGACGGAGAATCGTCGGGTTGAGGCGATCATTGAGGCGATGGGCCACTTGCAGGCCAAGGGTCATGGTTAAAAGACCAAGCAGGATGTAGGGGAGGTGATTGGCCTCCAAAATGCCTTTCTGCAAACGTAGGGCTAAATTAACCAAACTGACCAAGAAAAAAGTCATCTGTAAGGTTCCCTGGTACTCCTCCCTGCTCTTGGACATGGCCAGGTAGAGCAAGACCATGAGGGGGCCACCAATGCCAAAGAAGCCGTCAGACAGGCCAGACAAGAACCCCACCACCAGCTTGGTCGCCAGATTGGGCCTGATGGTCAAACCATCCTTGACCAAGAGAAAGTAGGCTGCCAAAGCCAGCAAGAAAACCCCGAAAGCCAGTTTGAGACTGACCGTATCAAGTAAAGGGGCAATCCGAATAGCCGTGGTGCTGGCCGCCAAATAGGCTACCAAGGTCACGGCAATATTACCCCAAACAATGTGCTGGCGCTGCTTGTGAGCAACTAGTCCACAAATCCAAATGGCCACCGCACCAGACACCGCAGCCGCCTCAGGCAGGGGCAAGAGGTAGGGCAGAACCAGCATGCTGATGACACCAGCCCCAAAGCCCGTCACGCCCTGAACCAAGCCACCCAAAAGGGCAGCCAAGGCAAAATAAAAATAAGTCATCATTGCTCCTTCGATTAGTTGTTTTTCATGGTTTTCGACCCCAAAAAGCCATCACCTGAGATGGACTATGCTTTTAGACAAAGAGACAAGACCTATTCAGTCTTGCCTCTCTATTGTAAATCATCTCATCAACTTTGTCCATCAGGGAAACTTGGGTCATTGGACACTAGGAAAGACTAGGTTACTCCTCTTTGTTCAGACCAGCGACCCCAAGTGTAGCCAGTAGTCCTGCTCCACTCATGGCCAAGGGTGTAGCTGCTAAATCCAGCTTGGACTTACTCTCTACAACTCGGCTAGGCTGAGCTGGGGACGGGCTAGGTAAGGCTTGTCTTGCTGGCTCAGCAGGCAAACTGCCCACTAAAATCAACTGCCTAATCGGAGTTACCACAGAGGTCACAGCCAAGACCCGTTCACCCGTTTTTATGCCATTAGTATAAGTGTCTTCATAGACCTTAATCACCTGACCAGCCCGACCTGGACGTAGAATTCTTTCTTCTCCAGGTTTTAGTGCTGTGGTCGCCACACGCTCTACTGTCATCGGGAGAGTCTCAACCACTTCACGCCGTTGGGTGTGGCTGGTCACTATTGGACGGGTGCCGACCAGAACCAAGGTCTTAACAGGACTTACCAAATTTTTGATTTCCAAAACTCGTTCGCTGGTCTTGCTGCCATTGGTGTAGGTGTCTTCGTAAACGGTCACTATCCGTCCAGCTCGACCCTGACGCAAAACCTGCTCTTGGCCAAGCGGCAAACTTGCTGTCTCAACCCGTTCTAGCTCAATTGGCCAATCAGTCACCACCTCACGCTTGCTGGTTTGGGTGATGAGTTTAGGAGCAGTTCCCACCAATAGCAACCTGCTGATAGGTTCTACTCGGTCTTTGAGCTCAATCAAGCGGCTAGTTGTCTGGCCAGCTGTCGTCTGGTCTTCATAAACCTTGGTCAAACGCCCAGCAACTCCCTCACGCACCACCACTTCGCGACCGACTTCCAGATGGGCAACAGGAATCCGTTCAACCAGAAAATCAAGCGGTTCAACCACTGAACGAGTGGTCTTGGTGGCAACAGGCCGAGTACCGACACGGACAATCTTGCTGGTTGGCAGAACAAGCTCCTCAATTTCAACCAGCTTCGATAAGGTCTGGCCATCAATAAGGGTATCCGCATAAACCTTGACCAAGCGACCTGGACGGCCCTCACGAAGCGTGAGCACCTCACCAGCATCAAGGTTAGCATCAAGAATCTGCTCGGGAGCGACGTTCAGGGGGACGACTTCCTTACGCAGGACTGGGTCTGGCTGAGGCTCCTTAGTCGTCTCGCTAGCAGGTTTTGAACTGCCCTGGTCTGCCAAACGCCCCACAAGAGACAGGGCCTTTGCGACCTCCTGGGCCGTCGCAAACTTGTTGGCCAGCACGCTCCTGATGGTCAGCCAGTCCTCTTGTTCTGGGGTCACTGCTTTTTTGGCAAATTGCTGAGCGAGGAGCGATTTATCAACTGCCTGAGTTTGATACACCCTGAACTCTTTGACAGCCACCTCATTGGTGCCCTGCTTTCTAGCGACGGATTCAAACTTGACATAGCGGGCCTTGACCGCCCCCAAATCAAGTGTGACATCTGCTCTGCTATTGTCCGCCACAGCCTTAACCTCCCTAAAAGTCACCAGGTCATCTGAAATCAGAACCTTAAAGGCTGTCGCTGGTCGAGCCTGGTCAAAGACGACCTGAACCGCGTTGAAATCCTGCGTTTTTTCCAGGTCAACAATGAAGTAATCCCGGTCATGGTTGGAGGAGTTCCAGCGGCCCTCGGCTCCATCCACATCACCATCCGTCAAGCGACCCTTATGGTAGGGCTTGATGTGCTGGTTCCAAAAATCCGACTGGTGGCGGTAATCATAGACTGGCTTGTGGAGGGCGATATTGATCCGTTCCAGGTTTTCCTTGCCGATTTCAGCAGCTTCCTGCGTTCTATTATAGACCTTGAGGTCCTTGATGTAGCCTTCAAAGCCCTTGCCGATGGTCTTAATCGGCAGGTTGAAGGAGGTTCTGAAATTCCCCCGAGTACCCAAATTAGAGCCTTCCACATGGGTCAGGGAAGCCACCCGCTCATCGTTGAGGTAGACATTGAGCACTTCCCGAGTGCCTGTCAAGGTCAACTTGTAATCCTTACCGACTTCCAATTTCGGAGCTAGATATTGGGAATAGAAATAGCGGTTGAGGCCGAAGCCTTCAAGAACGTCGCCAGCCTGGTTACGCCCCTTGCCATTGAGGAAGAGGGCCCCGTCTTCTGAAGAGAGCAAGCTCCCCTTGTCCACATTGGTCGGTTTGAAGGTCAATTCGAGAGTGTAAGGCAGACCCAGGGTCTCCAGTTCCGTCTCTAGGTGGTTGGTGCCATCAAACTTGAACCACTTGTCCCCGTCCAAATCAACCACTTCCGTCCGCCCCTCGGACCGAATCGTCAGGCCATTGGCAGATAAGTCAGGAAGTTGTTTGTCGCTGGCATAGGCAGCGTCAAGGTTAAGGACCAGGGACGACTTGGTCTCATACGGCAGGTAGTTATTCCGCAATCTGGTCGCTTCAAAGGCCTTTTGGTAGTCCAGATAGGTCCGCTGGGACTTGTCATTCCAGGTCTTAAAGCCAATCATGGCCAGGGATTTTTCCAAGCGGTAATAGAGGTCACTCTCCTCAATCCCCTCATAATGCTCATCCCCCCACATGGCCCCCTTAGCACCCAGCAAGAGCGGTTCACCATCCAGAGCCTGACGCTTATCAGCTGCTACATCCAGGTTGAAAATGTAAGGTTTCCAGTGGTCAAAAACATACTGCTCATTGATGATGTCCTTGTGGTTGCGGCCTGGGGTCACATAGGTAAAAGGCTGGGGCACATTGACCACCTTGAAGCCCTCGTTGATGCGATCAACCGTCACCGACTCGTACTGAGCCCACTCATCAAAAATGATGTCCTTGGAGACTGGCGTCTTGCCTGGGAACATGGACAGGGCACCCCAGGTTCTCAGGGTCTTGCCGTGCTCCTTGGCCAGGTCATTGAGCTCATTGAGGTAGGTTCTAAAGGCCTCCAGGTTGCCGTTTTTCTGCCAGTATTCGTCCACACCCAGATGGATTTGGTCGTAGGTGAAGACCCCAGTATCCAAGTAGCCCTTGAGCAACTCTCTAACAAAACGTTTGGCACGAGCCGTTTCTTCTGGGTAGGCTTCAGGGTTAATGGCTAGCGCTTCTAGGTCGCTTGGGTGATGAATGGGCTTGCCCAGGTAATCAACCTTGTCAGGATTTTTCAAGGCATAAAGCGAGTAAACTGCTGAGTGACCTGGCGTGTCAATTTCCACCAGGGTATTGATACCAGCTGCGGTGTTATCCGCTTGAAATGTCTTGAAGTCCTCCAGCGAATAGGCAGGGTTACCATAGACCTGACGGTAGAAATCATACTCGCCCTCGTATCGGTCATGCTTGAAGTCCAGCTTATTGAGCCCAGGGAAGACCGTTGATTCCAGACGGTGGGCTGCCTCAGTCTTAGACCAAGGCTCGACACTGCCTCGAGGACCGTCTGGCCACTGGTTGTCGTTGACATGAAGGTGGAGCTCATTGAGCTTGTACCAGCGGAAGAGATGGGACACCTCCTCCAAGAAGTCCTGCCGCATGGGAATCCGAGCCACGTCCAAAAGCATGCCCCGAATGGCATAATTAGGGTAGTCTCGGTAAACACCCTTGGTCAGGTGACCTTGAGCCTGCAACATCTGAGCGATGGTCACGGCTGCGTAGTTGAAGGCCTTGGCCTCCTTGGCAAAGACTTCCACCTTGTCCCCAACCCGCATCAGGTAGCCCTCATCCTTGAGGTCATAATCATCGGTCAGTTTGAAACTAATGGTGGCTTGGTCGGCTGGGGCGGTCTGCAACTGGTAACCCAAAAGGCCCTGCAAGTCCTTGTTAAAGAGGGCCAACTGCTTGTCCTGGTCAGCCGCCATATGCACCGTAGCTGATGGGGTCAGCTCCAACACACCTTGATCAGGTAGAAATTCCTGGATTTCCAAGGCCAGGAGAGGCTTGGTATTGGTGCCTTGGACCCTTTCTCGGTGGCTGGCTGGCACATGGATTGTCTTGTTAACCTTAGAGGCTGCAACCAACTCCTGATTGTCCTTGCGTCTGGCCGCCACCACCATGACCACATCCAGGTCATTGAGGCGGTAGCTGGCCAGATTACCCTGGTTGTCCACCACATATTCATTGGCCGAGCCGATGACCTCATAGGTGTACTGGTCATCTTCTGGGGCATTGGTCACAAGCACACGGTCGCCGACGATTTCAAGCTTGGCTGCGGTGATTTTAGCGACAGGGTCGGCTGGGACTGCCACTTCTTTGGATAAATGGCCGAGCACCCGAACGTCTTTGACGGAGACAGAATTGCCACCGGCATGGTGATTGATGCGGTTAAAGGTAAAGCGGAGGTAGCGGTTAACTGCCACAGGCTGGTCAAAAGTGAGGCGGTCGGTCAAATCAGTCGCCTGAGCATCGGCCGTCAGTTGTCTTGAACGGGCCACCTCCTGCCAAGACCCCTCCTGGCCGGTGGCGGACGTCAAGATGGTGTAGTCTGTGGCATAAACCTTGCGGTAAAAATCCACTTCAATCTGCTTAACCTGACCAGCGGCTCCCAAATCAACTTGCAACCATTGTGGGGTTTGGGTCTCGTCAGGGCTGGTGCTGGTTTTCATGGGCAGGCCCGCCCAGCGGCTATCGCTACTGCCATCAAAGGCATGGCTAGGTGCGGTGTTTGTGCCTGCTTCTACACCCGAAGCGGTCGCTGGTCGGTTGAGGGCCATGTTGGTCAGGTCTGTCGTCGCTGGGGCAGTTGGTGCTGGTTGAGACTGGTTAGCCAGCAAGTAGCCCTGCAAGCGGATGTCCTTGACCGAAACAGCATAGCCGCCCGCTCCTGCATTGACCCTGTTGAAACGAATCCGAACATGGCGGTCTAACTCCTGGGGAGTGGTTAGGGTGAAGTTATCGGACTGGTCAGCTCTGCCATTGTCCACCAAAGCTGTCCGATGAAGCACCTGCCGCCAATCTGTGTCAGCCGCGTCGGGCTGAGCTGCCGTCAAAATCTCATAGTCGGGCGAGTAAACCAGGCGATAGAAATCCACGCCGCCGCCCGTCAGCATGGTCTTTTGCCCCAAATCAAGCTGGAGCCACTGAGGGGTTTGCGGGTCGGTGATCGAGCTGCCGTTCTCCTTCATCTTTGGGGCAGCATAGCGGGTTTCAGGATTGCCGTCAAAGGCGTAGTCGTGAGAAAACCGCTCCAAATCCTCCAAATCCACGCCAGAACTGGTCACAGCCTGCTTGTGCTGAATCAGGTTCTCTGAAACTGGGGCGGTCGTCTCCGAAGCCATGACCGCTGGTGAGGCAGACACAAGAGGCAAAGCCGCCTCTGTCGGAAGAGGTTGTGCAAGGTCTTCGGCAAGCACAGGTGCAGTTTCTTGCGTATGGTCCTTGGGTAACTCTTGAGCACTTGGAAGTAGCGAGGCGTCAGGGCTGGTCACATCATCAGCCCAAACCGTCTGGCCCCCCAATAAAAAAGACCCAATCAAGACCGAACCTGTTCCCACCGCTAATGTTCGGATGGCATAACGTTTTTGCTGGTCAAAAAATCTTGGCTTGTGTTGAGGCATAGGCTATTCTCCATTTAAGTAATCATCAGACTAAAAAGTAAACGCATACATTTTTATTTTAACCTTTTTAGATTAAAATGTCAATTTTTAATAGGTCAAAACAGTAAAAAAACCTGCCCACCACTGGTGGACAGGCCAATCATACAAAGGGAAGGCCAATCAGAACGCCTTTTCACTAGGAGACTGATAACTAAGCCTCACTCCAGTAGAGGGGAGTTGCTTTAGTCTAGCTCTTTTTTCAGATGTCGAAGACCCAGACTGGCCAAGAAGAGGCCTAAACCTGCCAGAGCTAGGGGTTCTACGGTCACATCACCAGTGTTTGGCAGGGTTTTGGAACTTGAGCCAGTAGCTTTTGCCGACTGTTGGGTCGCTGGAAGAGCTTGGGCACTTGTTGGGTTGGTGCTAGGCTTGGCCGCTTCCTTACCTGCCTCTGCCCCGTCTGTTTTAGGAGCTGGGGTCGGTGAAGTCAGCTGGCCTGGTTTCTCGTCAGCTGACGGTGGGGTAGTCGGGGTTGGCTGACCTGGTTGCTCATCAGCTGACGGTGGAGCAGGCGGAGTGGGCTGACCTGGTTGCTCGTCTGATGACGGTGGGCTAGGCGGAGTGGGCTGACCTGGTTGCTCGTCTGGTGACGGTGGGGCAGGCGGGGTTGGCTGACCTGGTTGCTCGTCTGGTGACGGTGGAGCGGGTGGGGTTGGCTGGCCTGGTTGCTCGTCTGGTGACGGTGGGGCGGGCGGGGTAGGCTGACCTGGTTGCTCGTCTGGTGACGGTGGAGCAGGCGGGGTTGGCTGACCTGGTTGCTCGTCAGCTGACGGTGGGGCAGGTGGGGTTGGCTGGCCTGGTTGCTCGTCTGGTGACGGTGGGGTTGGTGAAGTCGGCTGGCCTGGTTGGTTATCAGTTGACGGTGGGGTTGGGACTGCTTCGGGTGATTTGGGTTGTGATTCGTTTTTGACGTAAGTGAATATTACGTCAACCAGAGTCTCTCCTCTGGAGAAAGCATCCTGATGACTAAAAGAAGCTTCGCCTCCATTGCCTCTAGTCTCCCACAGGAAACTTTGAGCTAAAACAAGATAGCTTACAGGAGTATACCCTTCGATATCTTCAGCCACTACAGTGTAGTTGTCTGATTTAGGATGGAGTGTTTGACTTGGCCCAGATAATAGTTCGCTATTGGCGTCAACACCTCTAATAACCACGGCTACAATTTCTTCGGTAGGACTTTCAGCTTTGACCGAGGTGTACCCAAAAACAGGCACCGCAACCGGTGCAAGCTGTGCAGCTCCAAGAGCTGCCACACAGGCCAGGGACAGACCGACTTTAGTCATTTTCTTTGCCATAAGTAACTACCTTAACCCGCCACTGGCTCTGGCGGATCCTTTCTTTAATAGCTTAGGGGCCTGCTAGGACAAGGTCAGAACCAAGCCAGGCTCCCTATGTTGATAGGATACCCCCCCCCCCGAATTTGTCAAGTATTTACTGCGATTTTGGGCAAGAAAGTGATTTCTGAAATAAAATGTAAAGTTTTTGAAAAACATTTCCCCGACACCAGCTGACAAACACCTTAAAAACCTGCCCACAACAACGAGCTAGAGCTTCAACCAAATTTCCAGCAAAATGTAACCTATTTGGGCTTGACAATCAATCCTCGTTCATGGTATACTGATATATATATATATATATATCAAAAGGAGATTTTATGTCAGCAACACGCTTAATCATCAAACCAGAAGACCCTACTCTCTTGAAAAACGACCTCCTAGCACCTAGTTTGATTTTAATCAACGGCTTAAAATATGGTTGGAATTTCAGTGATAATCTCTTACAACAAGAGCATTTCACGGAAGATGCCCTCATCATTGATTTCTTTACTGAAAGAGAGTATGATGAAGCTGGGTTATTAGAGGTTCAGAGTAAGATTGAAGCCATTGTCAGAAATTTCTCTAGGTTGAGCAACAAAAATATGGAACTGGAATGGCAAAAAATATAAGAAAAAGGGGGTGCATCCAAGCACCTCCTTTTCGATGATTGCAGGCTCAATGAGAAGATAAACTACCTCCCATTGACCTTCTTCATGATCCGCTGAATGTCGCGGTTCTGGTCCCGTTTTTTGATGGACTCCCGCTTGTCGTAGTCGTGTTTCCCCTTGGCCAGGCCAATCAAGAGTTTGGCAAAGCCGTCCTTGAGGTAGACCTTGAGGGGCACGATGGTCATGCCCGTGCCCTTGACCTCCTGCTCCAACTTGGCAATTTCCTTCTTTTTGAGGAGGAGCTTTCGGGTCCGCTCAGGGTCGCTGTTCCAGATGTTGCCCTGCTCAAAGGGGCTGATGTGAACATTGACCAGCCAGGCCTCGCCCCGCTTAATCTGGATGTAGCCGTCCTTGAGCTGGATCCTGGCCGCCCGCACGCTCTTAATCTCCGTGCCCGTCAGGACCAGCCCCGCCTCTAACGTGTCAACAATGGTGTAATCATGCCGTGCCTTCTTATTTTGAGCGACGACGTTTCCCTGCCCCTTGGCCATGCTTGGCTCCTTTCTTGGCTTTTTCCTTCAACTTCTTGCCGTTTTTCTTGTCTTTTTGGTGAATGACGAAGTGACCGTGCCGCGGTTTGTGGTCTGACTTGCTGTCGCCATCCTTGTTCTCGGACCGCTGCCCTTTCCGACGAGGAGGACGACCGCCTCTAGCAGACTTAGCCACTTTTTCCTTGACATCAAACTCGCTTGGCAGATACTCAAAATCAATATCACCCGTTTCCTTATCCGCCCTGGTCAGTTTAACCTTAATCGGCTGACCAACCCGGAAGACCGTGCCAGATTTTTCCCCTTGCAGGGTCAAGTTCCGCTCATTGTAGCTGTAAAACTCAGGCAGGTTGGTCACGTGAACCAGGCCTTCGATGGTGTTTGGCAACTCCACAAAGAGGCCAAACTTGACCACGCTGGAAATGATGCCCTCGAATTCCTCGCCCACATGTTTTTCCATGTACTCGGCCTTCTTCATGGCCTCCACCACGCGCTCCGCATCGATGGCTCGGCGTTCCAGGTTAGAAGACTGGCTAGCAATCTCAGGAATAACCTGAGCATAGTGGTCGGTTTTCTCAGCCGTCACCTGACCGTAGTCCCGAATCAGGCGGTGAACCAAGAGGTCTGGGTAACGGCGGATTGGGCTGGTAAAGTGGGTGTAGAACTCGGCCGCCAGACCATAGTGGCCATTGTTGTGCTCCGAATACTTGGCCTGCTGCATGGAGCGGAGGAGCATCATAGACAACACTTCGCTCCCTGGCTGGCCTTCCACCCGACGCATAAAGTCTTGGAGGGCATCTTGTGATACCTTGCTGGCTGTTCCTCTCACCTGAACCCCAAAGAGGCTGGCGTAGTCCATGAACTTCTGCAATTTCTCGGCCTTTGGCTCCTCGTGAATCCGATAGATGAAGGGCAGCTTGGCCGTTGCAAAATGCTTGGCCACACACTCGTTGGCGGCCAGCATGAAGGACTCAATCAGTCGCTCAGCCACGCCCCGCTCACGAACGACCACATCGACTGGCAGGCCCTTGTCGTCCACGATGATTTTGCTTTCTCTGGTGTCAAAGTTGAGGGCACCACGGTTAACCCTCATCTGCTCAAGGATATTGTGCAGCTCTGCCATTTCCCCCACACTAGCAGCGATAGCCTCGTAGCGAGCCAGGAGCTCCTCATCGCCCGCCAACATCTTATTAACGTCCGAGTAGGTCATGCGGTAGGTGGTCTTGATGACCGACTGGCAAATCTGGTAGTCGACCAGGCGACCCTTGCCGTCAATCTCCATGATGGCCGACTGGGTCAGGCGGTCCACCTGGGGGTTGAGGGAGCAAATGCCGTTAGAAAGCCGCTCAGGTAGCATAGGAACCACCCGGTCGGTCACATAGACCGAAGTGCCCCGACGCAGGGCCTCCTTGTCCAGCTCAGAGCCCTCGGTCACATAGTAGGACACGTCGGCAATGTGGACACCCAGCTCGAAGTTGCCGTTGTCCAGCCGCTTGATATGAACGGCATCGTCCAGGTCCTTGGCATCCGCCCCGTCGACGGTAAAGGTGATTTCCTGACGCAGGTCAACCCGACCCACATAGTCTTTTTCCTGGGGCAGATCAGGCACGGCTTCGGCTTCTGCCATGACTGCCTCTGGGAAGGCCGACACGATGTCCATGCTTTCCAGGACTTCCAGAACATCGATGCCCACATCGCCCTCGTGGCCGATGATGTCCCGCACCTCTGCTGTAAAATGAGCCTGGTCCGCTGATGGGTAGGTCAGGATATCCACTTTGAGGATTTCTGTGCCTTCCAACACCAGCGGGCTGGTTTTCACATAAATCTTCTGGTTAATCTTGGCGTTCTTGCTGAGGATATAGCCGACATGGCCTGGCAGGCTGTCGTCCAGGGTCACCTTGCCCACGATGGTGGCCATGGCCCGCTTGACGATACCAACCACACGGGCTTCCGCAGCCGTTCCCTTGAGGCGGTCACCCACCTTGGTGATGGTCACCTCAACCGTGTCCCCGTCTAGGGCATGGCCAACGTCGTTACGGCCGACAAAGAGGTCGTTTTCCGCCTCGTCCACGCTGACAAAACCAAAACCAGCCTTGTTGGCTCGGAAAATCCCCTGAATGGTCACTTCCTGCTTGGCAGGTTTCTTGGTGTTGAGGGCAATGTTGCCCAAGTCATCAAAGGTCAGCTGACCTTTGGCTTCTAGTTGTGAAATGGTCTTGACCAGGTCACGGAACTGGGCCGCCCCTTGCAGACCCAGACCCGCTGACAGGTCAGCCATGCTGACCTTGCCCACCTGGGCTAAATACTCTAATAATTGTGTTTTCATTTGTTTTCCTTATTCTATCCGTCTTGTCTATCCAACTGCCTCAGGTCACACCACCTGACATGGTCTTGGGGACAAAGCCAAAAATAAGCTTGACTCACGTCAAGCTCATTTTCCGACTACTTACTTGATAATACCGCAAGGGCCAGGGCAACCGCCAACCAAAAGAAGACTAAAATCCCCGTTAGGCGTTGCATAAAGGCTTCAAAGCCTCTGGCCTTGGTCCGTTCAAAAAGAGCTTCTGAACCGCTGCTATCAAAGACATTGCTGCTTGGGTTTTTCTGGGGTTGCATAAAAATAGCAATCACCAAGAAACCCGATAAGACCAGCAAGGTCACCAGTAAAATGTCATACATCTGTCTTGTCCTCCACTATCGTCTTGACTATTCTAACACATTCGGGCTCAGGTTTCAAGGTGTAAGGTTACTTTTCGCTCCTTGGGGCAATATTTGGGCACCTGAATCCTGTCGGGATGAGTCGTCTTGTTCTTGCTGGTTAGATAATTTTTGCTGCCACATTCCTGGCATTTGAGGTGGATTTTGACCCGCATGGCACCAGCCTTTCTCTTACATGATACTATATTATACCACAAGACTGGCCTGCCGCCTAGGGGCATGAGCCTAACGTTTTCTCAGGCTACCAAAAATCCCCCGAACCAGCTCACGCCCGACAGCACGCACCGCTGAGTTGATGAAACTGTCTGCCGCCTTTTCTACGGCTGATTTAGGCTGGCGAGCCTTGGCACGGACGGCTTTCTCAGCCTCTTTTCTGGCCTGCTCCTGCTCCTTGGCCAGGGCCTTGGCCGCTTTTTCGGCCTCCTTGGCTTCCTGGGCAGCAGCAGCCTCAGCCTGCTGGTTGAGCAGGCGTTTTTCCAAGACCTCATGGGCAGACTCACGGTCTAGGCTGTCCATGTATTTGTTGTAAAATGGCGAGCTGTTAATCAAGCCTTGGACATCTAAGGCAGAGAGGGGCTCAAAGCTGGACTGAGGTGGGTAGATGAAGGCCCGCTCTACCACGCTCGGTTGGGCCTTGTCGTTGAGGAAGGACACCAAAGCCTCACCCACTTCCAATTCGGTGATGACCCTGGCCACGTCCAAATCAGGGTTCTGACGGAAGGTCTCCGCAGCCGTTTTAACAGCCTTAAGCTCTTTTGGCGTGTAGGCCCGAAGGGCATGCTGGACCCGGTTGCCCAGCTGGGCCAAGACCGCCTCTGGCAGGTCCAGCGGGTTCTGGGTGATGAAGAAAATCCCTACCCCTTTTGACCGAATCAAGCGAACAATCTGCTCCACCTTGTCCACAAAAATTTTCGGAGCATCCTTAAAGAGCAGGTGGGCCTCATCAAAGAAGAAGACCAATTTTGGTTTGTCCAAATCGCCCACTTCTGGTAAGTTCTCAAAAAGCTCCGCCAGCATCCACAAGAGGAAAGTCGAATACAGGTTAGGGGAGTTGAAGAGCTTGGTAGCATTGAGGATGTTGATGGCCCCATTGCCCTCGCTGTCCACCTGCATAAAGTCTGCCAGGTCCAAAGCAGGTTCACCAAAGAAGATGTCCCCACCTTCTTGCTCCAAGACTAAAAGGCTTCGCTGGATAGCTGCCACTGACTGCTTGGCAATATTGCCATACTGGGCCGAATACACACTGGCCTGCTCGGCTATTTCCCGTAGAAGAGCCTGCAAGTCCTTGAGGTCAATCAGGAGCCAGCCATTATCGTCCGCCACCTTGAAAGCGATGTTGAGGATGCCGGTCTGGGTCTCGTTGAGGTTGAGGATGCGGGCCAAAAGCGGTGCCCCCATCTCCGAAATGGTGGTTCGAACAGGGAGACCAGCCTCCCCAAAGACGTCCCAGAGTCGGACTGGAAAGCCCATGTTTTCATAGCTATCCGCCAGCCCCAGCTTATCCAAGCGTTCGGCCAGCTTGTCGGTCACCTGACCGCTCTTGGCCAAGTTGGCCAAATCGCCCTTGATATCGGCCAGAAAAACCGGCACGCCAGCCTGGCTCAGCTGCTCGGCCAGAACCTTGAGGGTCACGGTCTTACCCGTCCCCGTCGCCCCAGCAATCAGGCCGTGGCGGTTGAGCATGTTGAGGTGAAGCTGGGCAGGATTTTTGCCCTTAGCGATTTGAAGTTGGGTCATTGGAGTCTCCTTTTAATGGTTTTAAGGTCGTTGATACGATCATGTAGGGTGCTAACCGTCAGTAGTTCAGGTAAATAATGGCAGAGCATACCATCTTCCGCAAAGACATTGTCTGGTAAATCAAGACGATCAGGATTTCCTGTCATCAATAGGATACTGAAGGTTCCACCAGGACCAGTTCCTTCTAAACTGCTGCCAGTAAAATAATAGGTAAAAGCTCGAAAAGTCTCTCCCTCATAAGTACCTGAGATGACATCCGCCACTTTTTGCTGACCACCCCTACCAAAAGGGTAAGTCTTAAAGTTAGCGTACTTGGTTACATAGGGATTATCTCCAACTGTAACTAAGATAGCTGACTTAGTCGTCTTTCGATGGATCAGCCGATAATTAGGGTTTCCTTGGGCCCGATCATACTGATATCCATGTTCCTGGGCAAAAATCTGGTACTGGGTATTCTCTTCTCTGGCCCTACGGATCACCCGAAAGACAAACCAGGCGGTTAACCCTAAAATAAGGAAAATCAGGGCTAAACTAGCCAAAATAATCATAGGCAAGACGGTAAAAACTCCTTATTCTTTAGGAAAATGGCAGAGCGTCATGCTAGTCCCTGCCTGATTGGTTACGATTGGGATAGAACTTGATTTTTTCAGGCTCTATTTTCAGATAGTTTCTAGAAAATTCTCGATTCATCCAGCATTTTCTGGACCTGCTCATAGGTGGTTTCTAGCGAGCCATTGTTGTCAATCACTCGGTCAGCACGTTTCAGTTTATCAGCCAGAGGTAGCTGACTGGTCATTCGTTTTTGGGCTTCTTCCAGACTATAACCGTTGCGGGCCATGAGCCGTTCCAGCTGGACAGCTTCATCAACAGCCACCAGCCAGACCTGGTCGCACCAGACCTCATACCCCTTCTCAAACAAGAGGGGAATATCCAGAAAAATCAGGTCAGCCTGAGCCAACAAGCGGTCTTTCTCCTCAGCCAGTTCCTCACGAATAATCTGGTCCTGCAGTCGATTAGACAGCTCCAAGTTCTCTGGACTGGAAAAAATCAACTCAGCCAACTTGGGGCGGTCCAACTGACCATCAGCTGCCAGGATAGCTGGCCCAAACTGAGCCAGTAAGGCCTCATAAAGCCTGCCACCAGGAGCCTGCAAGTCATGAACCAGCTGGTCCGCGTCCAAAACAGGGTAACCTTGCTTTTGCAGGTAGGCACTCACTGTTGATTTGCCTGAGGCAATCCCGCCTGTCAGGCCGATAATGGTCTTTGTCATCACGCACCTCTTCTCCTTTCATTTTACCATAAAAGGCTAGTGAAAGAAACTTCTCTAGCCTTAAAGTAATTAGTACAACTGCTCCCATCGAATGATAGACTCAGGTAATCAGATTATACCCCATCAATCAAGTTGAACGATTATTTCTTTTATTCTCGGCAATCATAATCTTTCTAGCCTCCCTGTAAAGAAATTCATAATTATACTGGGTTACCTCAAGGTCATGACTTAATTCAATAATCAAGTTAAGCTCATCGGCAGCTCTATCACTAATCTTGGGAATAACTGCTTGAAGATTCTCACGCATGCGATTCAGTAAAAAATTAATCTCATCATATTTTTCAGCGTTAATTTTATCCTGTTTCTCTTTCTCTTGCTGTGCAGCACTCGCTGCCAAAATCAAATCATTGGTTTTCGCTTGTTCAAGTAATCTAGGATAGTCAATTCTCTTACTAAACCAATCATCTTGAAATTTTTTTAACAATTTAGAACTCATCCGTTGTCGCTGATAGGCTAATACAATCAAATGTTTAATATCGTTCCATGGATGAAGACTCTTGGGATTTGTACAAACTAAAGCTGTATCAGAGCTAAAAACTATCCATTGATTTGCATCAAATTCATCAATTATATACCCCAGCTCTTCAAACTCAATCAGTTTTGACTGTACCTGGTTAGCATTTCTTTCAGAAATCTTGGTTATCATAAACTCACTAACCGCCTTATAATCAATATAAGAATGCAACCAATCTGGCATTAATGGATCATCAATCTGCCAACTTGATTTCAAAGTTGAATATTCACTCCAACCCTCACCTCTCCCAACACCCTTCCTGATTGTTACGGTATATTTTTTAACAATATCATTATCTTGATAATACTCACTTCGAACTTTTGTATATTTGTTATACCATTTTTTGGTCTGCGAACGATAGATTAGTTTCTCCATAGGTTTTTCTTTCAACTTATTTCCAACTTTGCCCGTTTCTGACATTTTGGACAGAAATGGCTGCCACGCCCCGCCACCTTGATTTTTTCAATTGGGGTGGCACAACGGCCACAAGGTTGGCCTGTCTTGGCATAGACCTGGTGGTAGGCCTGCATGGTGCCGTCCTCGCCCAGGGCATTGCGATAGGTACGGATGGTCGAGCCACCTTTTTCAATGCCCAGCTGCAAGATACGAATAGTCTCAGCATGGAGCCGCTTGATTTGGGCAGGCTTGAGCTGGCTGGACAGAGACTCAGGATGGACCCTACTGGCCCAGAGAACCTCGTCCACATAGATATTGCCCAGACCAACCACCAGCGACTGGTCCAGCAGGTGGGGCTTGATGGGCTTGCGACTGGCAAGCACCGCCCGCTCAAAAGGGGCATAGCCAAACTTGCCCTTGACAGGCTCTGGCCCCAGTTTCTTTTTGGTGAAATAGCTGAGCAGCTCTGCCATTTCCAAAAGCTCAAGCGTGCCGAACTTGCGCACATCCTGATAGACCAGGGTGGAGCCGTCCGAGAGGTCAAAAAAGGCGTGAAAATGCTTGTTGGCGGGCACCTCATCTCGGGGAAAGAGCAGCCACTTGCCCTCCATGCGGAGGTGGGAAATCATGGCTCGATCGCCAAGTTCAAAAATCAGGTACTTGCCCCGCCTAGACATGCCAGTTATGGTGGCACCAACCAGGTCGGTCGCCAATTGCTCCGCCCCAGTCACCACTAAACGGGGATAGCTAATCTCAACCGCCGTGATGGTCTTGCCGACCACCAAGCCTTCCAGACCCCGTCTGACCGTTTCGACTTCAGGTAATTCTGGCATAGGTCCTCCTTGTAAAAGTTGTTATCGTTAACGGTTCAATCTCTCATGAAGCTGGTTATAGAGGGATTTTATTAGGTCTAGCAAAGTATCGTGGTCAATTTTAGTTGGCATTGTTCCCTACTCCTGTTACAAAAAACTTTGACAAAAGTTCCGTGACACCTGCTAACTAAACCGTTAAAAAGGCTTCCAAATCGTTAAGAGCTCGCTCGGCGATTTTTTCGGAGCGTTCTTTCTTGTCACGAATGCGTGAGCCGTCCAGTTCCTTGATAATACCAAAGTTGACGTTCATAGGCTGGAAATGCTTGCTACTAGGTACCTGGTCTTGAGGGAAAAGCAGCCACTTGCCCTCCATGCGGAGGTGGGAAATCATGGCTCGGTCGCCCAGTTCAAAAATCAGGTACTTGCCCCGACGAGCCATGCCCGTGATGGTAGCCCCAACCAGGTCAGCCGTCAACTGGTCCGCTCCCGTCACCACTAGACGAGGCTAACTGATTCGAACCGCCTCGATGGTCTTACCGTCCACCGCCTGGCGGACGGGTTAAACTTGACCAGAACCAGTATTTCCCTTTTCTCTGGTTGAGAAAATTGGTCAATTCAACCAATTCCTTAGGGGCTGTTTGCCCCAGACTAAAGTAACGAATTTCTGCGGTGGTTCTGCTCGCCAAACGAACGGCAGCTAAATCTAGATTGCCACCCGTTTCAATCTCTCGAGCCGCTAACAATAGTTCTTGTTTCAAATCTTCGGTCAGGACTTGGTGGTGCTGGTTGTAAACGGCTTTTATCAACCGTAAAAATTCTGTTTTGTTGATTTCCCTAGCCATAATGCTCCCTCATGTCTCTATGTGACAGTGCGAATAATTTAGGTTTAAACCGTCAAAAAAGCTTCCAAATCGCTAAGAGCCCGCTCAGCAATTTTTTCATAGCGTTCTTTCTTGTCACGAATGCGTGGGCCGTCCAACTCTTTGATAATACCGAAGTTGACGTTCATAGGCTGGAAATGCTTGCTTTCCGCATGGGTGACATAGTAAGGCAGGCTGCCGATGGCAGTTGTTTCTGGGAAGATGACTTCTTCTTCACCCTTGAAGAGACGAGCGGCGTTGATACCGGCCACCAGACCGCTAGCAGCTGATTCCACATAACCTTCAACACCGGTCATCTGACCAGCGAAAAAGACATTGGGACGGAGCTTGGAGCGGAAGGTCTGCTCCAATAGATTTGGCGAATCCATGTAAGAATTGCGGTGCATGACCCCGTAGCGGACGATTTCTGCATTTTCCAGACCTGGAATCATCTGGAAGACCCGCTTCTGCTCGCCCCACTTGAGGTGGGTCTGGAAGCCGACAATGTTAAAGAGGCTGCCAGCCGCATTGTCCTGACGGAGCTGGACAACAGCGTAAGGGGTCTTGAAGTCGCCGTCTCGTGGCCCCTCATAGTCCTCTGGGTATTCCAGACCTACCGGCTTCATTGGCCCATAGAGCATGGTTTTGATGCCCCGCTTGGCCATAACCTCGATGGGCATGCACCCTTCGAAGTACTTCTCTTTTTCAAAACTGTTCAAGGGTGCCTCTTCAGCATTGACCAAAGCCTCGTGGAAGGCCAGGAACTCCTCCTTGGTCATGGGGCAGTTAAGGTAGGCCGCCTCGCCCTTGTCGTAGCGGGACTTGAGATAGACCTTGCTCATGTCGATGGAGTTTTTATCGATAATAGGGGCTGCCGCGTCATAGAAGTAAAAGCCAGAGCCACCGTTCAGGGCGTGAATCTTTTCTGCCAGGCTGTCGCTGGTCAATGGGCCAGTCGCAATCACCGTGATGGCGTCATCAGGAATCTCGGTAATCTCCTCCCGAATGACCTCAATCAGAGGGTGGTTGTGGAGCTCAACCGTCACGGCCTCAGCGTATCCCTCACGGTCCACCGCCATGGCGCCACCAGCAGGAACGCGGTGGGCCTCACCGTTGCGGAGAATGACGGAGTCCAGACGACGCATTTCTTCCTTGAGGAGGCCAACCGCATTGGTCAGGCTGTCCCCACGGAAGGAATTAGAACAAACCAGCTCGGCAAAGCTGTCTGTCTTGTGCTGGGGCGTTGGCTTGACCCCACGCATTTCGTAGAGTTTGACGGGAATGCCCCGCTTGGCAATCTGGTAGGCGGCTTCTGAACCCGCCAAACCTGCTCCGATAACGTTGATATAGTTTGCTGTCATGTTTGTTTCCATTTCTAGTTTTATCCCTCTATTTTACCAAATTTTACTTTAAAAAACAGTTCAAGGGCCTTGAACTGTCTAGTTATTCTCCAAATAAAACTCGAAACGGTCGCCGACGTACTGACTGCGAACGTATTCAAAGGGCTGGCCGTCGGTAAAGTAGGATACCTGGGTCAGGGCCAAAATGGCATGACCCTTTTGCAGACCCAGATAGCTGGCCACTCGGTCGCTGGCCGTCTTGGCGTAAATGGTCTGCTGGCTCTTGCCGATGGTATAGCCGCTGTCAATCAAGGTCTGGAAAAAATGCTCGGTGACGGCCTTCTTGTCCACCCCCCGAATCAATTTCTCAGGAATGCTGGCCACTTCATAAACCACAGGAAGGCCGTCTGCGTAGCGAACCCGTTCCATTCGGATGACATAATCCTTAACAGTCAGGCCCAGCTGGTGCAGCTCAGTCTCGCTGGCCAATTTTTTCTGATAGCTAATCAAACGGCTGGAAGCTACCTTGCCCTGGGAAGTCACGATTTCGGTAAAGGAGGTGGTTCCCCGCATCTTCTCCTGAACCCTGCGGCTGGCCACATAGGTCCCTGAACCGACCCGCCGTTCCAAGACCCCTTCTTCGACTAGGAGGCTGACTGCCTGACGCAGGGTCATCCGACTAACAGCAAACTCCTCCGCCAAATCCCGCTCGCTGGGCAGGCGGTCACCAATGGTCCAGACCCCCTCGTCCACCCGCTGCTTGATACTATCTCGAATGGTCACATAAATTGGTTGCATAAGCCCTCCTTATTAAACACTGTCTTGATAATTATTCTCAAATGAGAGACTGAAATTGACCTAGTTCTATTTTATCAAAAAACAACATGATCATAAAGGGGAGATGTGCTACTTCTGTAACTCTAATCCTAGCTGTTTCCCAATTCTTTGGTGCGAGCAATGGCTTGGCTGACCGCAGAGATGACCGCGTGGCGGAAGCCATGCTCCTCCAAGGCCACAACCCCAGCAATGGTTGACCCACCAGGCGAGGTCACCTGGTCACGCAGGACCGCAGGATGCTGGCCAGTTTCCAAAACCAAACTAGCTGCCCCAAGCAGGGTTTGGGCAGCCAAATTGAGGCTGTCCTGGCGCTGCAGGCCATGCTTGACCCCAGCATCCGCCAAGGCTTCAATAAACTGGTAAACAAAGGCAGGACCACAGCCAGCAATGCCAGTCGCTGCATCAATCAAGTGTTCTGGTAACTGGAGCAGTTTTCCAGAAGTGGCTAGAAGATTTTCAAAGAGCTCTCGGTCTGCCTGCTCCCGCTCCCCAACCTTGACAGCGTAAGTAGACATGCCTTGACCAATGGCCACAGGGGTGTTGGGCATGAGGCGAATTAGACCAGCTTCTTGAGGCAGTTGACTGGCCAGCTGGTTCAAGGTTAGGCCAGCCGCCATGGACACCCAGAGGGCGGTCGGGTTTTGAGCAATCTCGACTTGAAGGTCAGTCAAGAGCGACTGAATCTGATAGGGCTTGACCCCCAGAAAAATGACCGAGCAGGTCCGAACGATTTCTGCATTGCTAGCCATCTGGGCCCCTGGCAAGGCCTGAGCCAAGGCTTGAGCCCGTTCCAGGTTGTGGTTGGACAGGACAATATCCTGACCCCTGGCAGCAACGGCCTGAGCCAGAGCTCCGCCCATATTGCCCACACCGATAAATCCGATGGTCATGGGCACCTCACTTTCTGACCTGGCCATTGCCACGAATGATGTACTTGTAGCTGGTCATTTCTTCGAGACCCATTGGGCCACGAGCATGCATTTTCTGGGTGGAAATGCCCAGTTCACAGCCCAAGCCAAATTCCCCGCCGTCGGTAAAACGGGTAGAGGCATTCACATAGACTGAAGACGAGTCCACTTGGAGGGTGAATTGGTCAGCGGCAGCCTGATCCGCCGTCACGATGGCTTCACTATGGCCGGTCGAGTGCTGGTTGATGTGGGCAATCGCCTCAGCAACCCCTGAAACCACCTTGACTGCCAAGACATAGTCCAAAAACTCTGTATCGAAATCTTCTGACCCTGCTGCCTGAGCTGAAGGCAAATGGTTTTGAGCCTCAGGGTCTGCCTTGAGGGTCACCTGACCGGCCAAACGCTCTTCTAGGGCTGGCAAAAACTGACCAGCGACAGCTTCATGGACCAAAAGCACCTCAGCGGAATTGCAGACAGATGGTCGGCTAGTCTTGGCGTTGACCGCTATCTCCAGGGCCATGGCCAAATCGGCCGCCTGGTCCACATAGAGGTGGCAGATGCCCGTGCCCGTCTCGATGACCGGCACCGTCGCCTGGGTCACCACCGCCTGAATCAGGCCAGCCCCGCCCCGAGGGATGAGGAGGTCCACCTTGCCCTTAGCCGTCATCAGCTCCGTAGCCGACGCTCGGCTGGTATCCTGAACCAGCTCGATGACCTGAGGGGAGAGGCCAGCCTTTTGGAGGCCGTCTTTTAGGGCGGTCACAATGGCTTGCGCAGACAACCAAGCCTCCTTGCCACTCCGAAGGATGCAGGCATTGCCACTCTTGATAGCCAAGGCTGCCGCATCTGAGGTCACGTTGGGACGGCTCTCGTAAATCATGGCAATCAGACCAAAAGGAACGCTGGTCTTGGTCAAGACTAAACCGTTGGGACGGGTTTCCTGAGACAGAATCCGACCAACAGGGTCTGGCAGGTCAATCAAGGCTCGAATGCCCGCTGCCATCCCCTCAATCCGCTCAGGGGTCAAGAGCAGACGATCCAGCATGACCTCTGAAATCTGCCCCTTGGCCGCAGCCATGTCCTGGGCATTGGCCGCTAAAATAGCCTCGCTTGCCTCAACCAGACTATCCGCCATGGCAGCCAGGGCCTGATTTTTCTGGTCTCTTGTCGCAAAATTGATGGCCGCCTTGTGGGCCAAGAGGCTGTCTAATAACTCTTGTGTTGTACTCATTTGGTCTCCTTTACAAACTTACCCAGTCGTTACGGTGAATGACAATGCCCTCTGGGTTCAGGGCCGTCATCTTCTGGCGGAGCTCGTCGGAAGACAGCTTGACCCGTCCCTTACCGATGAGGGTCTGGTCAGCCTGGCTATAAACGGACACGATGTCACCAGCCTGAAAGCTGCCATCCAGGGCTTTGACACCAGAAACCAGCAGACTTCTGCCCTGGTCCTTCATGGCCTGGGTCGCTCCTTGGTCAAGGTAAACAGCCCCTTCTGTCCGAGCATAGAAGGCCAACCATTGCTTGCGTTGGTTGAGTTTTTGCCGGTCAGCATGAAAGAGGGTGCCACGGTTGGCCTGACTAACAGCCTCAATCATGGCCGTGTCAGCTGCTGACGAACAGATGTAAACCGGAACCCCAGACCGGGTGGCCAAAACGGCCGCCTGAATCTTGGTGGCCATGCCACCTGTCCCGTTAGCCGTCCCTGCTCCTGCTGCCATGGCATGAAGTTCTGGTGAAATCTCATGAACCTCTGGAATGTGCTGGGCAGTTGGGTCGGTCGCTGGATTGGCCGTGTAGAGGCCGTCAACATCGGTCAAAAGCACCAGCAAATCCGCCTTGATCAGGGAAGCTACCTGGGCAGACAGGGTGTCATTGTCCCCGACCTTGATTTCCTCAACAGCCACCATGTCGTTTTCGTTGATGATGGGAATGGCCCCCTGCTTGAGCAGGACCTGCATGGCCTGAGAAGCGTTCTGGTAGCGTCTGGCATCGGCAAAATCATCCTGGGTCAAAAGCACCTGGGCCGAGACAATCCCGTCTTGGAGCAAGAACTTGGTGTACTCCTCAATCAAAAGCCCTTGACCAACAGCTGCTGAGGCCTGTTTTTCCGCAATCCGGGTCGGTCGCTTATCAAAACCCAACCGTCTGAAGCCAGCAGCGATGGAACCCGAGGTCACCAAAATCAACTGGTGGCCAGCCTTGTGGAGCTGAGCCAGCTGGCGGGTAATTTTTTCAATCTTTTCTGGCAGCAAGTTGCCTGCTGCATCGGTCAGGGAACTGGTCCCAACCTTAAAAACAATCCGATGATAGGTCATAGGTTTCTCCTAAATGATGATTGCTCCATTATACCACAAAACTGGAATTTCCATTACTTCCTAAGATTATCAGCCAACTCAAAATGCTCCCCAGATTTCAC
Source organism: Streptococcus sp. ZY171113 (assembly GCF_057748235.1). Classification (NCBI taxonomy): domain Bacteria; kingdom Bacillati; phylum Bacillota; class Bacilli; order Lactobacillales; family Streptococcaceae; genus Streptococcus; species Streptococcus sp. ZY171113. Next base: position 880,024 of record NZ_CM173243.1, on the reverse strand, counting down.
TTCTGCAATTTCTATCAAAGAAAATCGCCATCTATAAAACATAAAACCGCAAGTCTTTCCACTCTAGGCTAAGCCCCCCTCTCGTTTGATGGCGATTCGAGGGAGAAACCTCCCCCCTGCGAGGCAAAGAGAAGTCTTAATACAAAACAAATCGTACGGAAAAAAGGCTCGTTCAACTTCCTGCAAATCTGCAGGATGCAAGAAAAGGCTCAGAAAGGCTAAGGCAAAACAAATCGTACGGAAAAAAGGCTCATTTGACCTCCTGCAAATCTGCAGGATGCAAGAAAAGGCTCGGCAAGGCTAATGCAAAATAAATCGTACGGAAAAATGGCTCATTTGACCTCCTGCAAAACTGCAAGATACAAGAAAATGCTCGGCAAGGCTAATGAAAAATAAATCGTACGGAAAAATGCCTCATTTGGTATCCTGCAACTCTGTAGGATACAAGAAAAGGCTCGGTAAGGCTAATGAAAAAACAAGTCGAGAAACTGATCGACTTGTTCTAGTTATAATGCTTTGGTTTTCTTTTAGGGCGATGATGGTTACCACCAATAAATCCAACAAGCTAGTGAACTATTGAAGGAGCGAGCCAGAAATAAGAAATCAGGCTGATGGTAGAAACACGCCAGCCCCTATTGGATTTTGACTAAGTTTATACTTGGCCTTCTCATCTCTCCTTAGTCAGAGGCATGGAGAAGCCGTCGTAAGACAAACTAAAACAGGCAGTTCTATAAACTAAAGTGCCATATTAAGGCGCTTGATAATACGGGCTGGATTGCCAGCCAGAACAATATTATCTTCAGCGAAAGATTTTGTCACTACCGCCCCTGCTGCCACGACCACATTATTTCCTAAAGTAACACCAGGCAGAATAATCGCCCCGCCCCCAATCCAAACCTTGTCACCGATGGTGATAGGCTTGCCGTATTCCAGACCAGCAATACGTTCCTCCGCATCCAGGGGGTGCGAGGGGGGCAAGAGTTGGACATTAGGGCCCAGCATGGCATGATCACCAATGGTAATGGGGCAGACGTCCAAGAAAGTGCAGTTGAAGTTGGCAAAAAAGTTCTCGCCTACATGGATATTGATACCATAGTCACAGGCAAATCCAGTCTCAATCACAAGATGCTGGCCTGTTCGCCCAAACCAACCCTTAAGGAGCTGGCTGCGTTTAATCTCATCCAGTTCTTGGTTGAAAGCCTGCATCTTTTGCCGAGCTTGTCGTCGCAGGGCAACTAGGTCGGAGTGGCTGGCATCATAAAGCTGGCCGGTAATCATTTTGTCACATTCGGTCATGGATTAGCCTTTCAAAACCAGAGCAACGACAATCAGATAAACAAGGGTTAAGAGGCTTAGAAGGCCAGCATGCCATTTCCAACTGATGGTCACATAACCGACAAATTCCCGGATGAAGGCATTGAGACTAAAGTAGAACTTGGTCTTGGCCCCGTAGCCGATACACTTGACCCCTTCCTTGCGGGCAAAAATCAGAGCTCTAAAGAGGTGGTAATAATTGGTCACGATGGCAAATCGCTTCTCGCCCATCATCAAACGCACCGAGTAGCGGATATTTTCCCTAGTATTGGTCGATTGGTTCTCCAAGAGAATGTCCTCGGCTGGCACGCCTTGCTTGAGGGCATAGTTGGTCATGGCCTGAGCTTCTGAGATGACCTCATCAGCACCCTGACCACCCGACATGATCAACTTGCTGCCCTTGTGTTTACGGTAAATAGCAATGCCCTTATCAATCCGAGAAGCCAGAAGCGGCGTAACCTCCTCACCATTAAGACCAGCCCCCAGAACCACGACATAGTTTAAGGGGTTGGTGACCAGATTGATGAGGTTGAGAAAACTAGCAACGGTGTAGGAAATGCTCAGGGTTATGGCATAGAAAATCCAAAGACCGACAAGAAGGTAGAGATAGTACCAGATTGTCGGTGACTGCAACTGATTGCCCAAGCGTGGAAACAAGTAAAGGTAAATGCCTAATCCAATAGCCAAGCCCAAGGACAAGAAATTGTACCAACGGGTTCCTTCCCGACGAAGCAACTGCCAACTGTTGTACAGGAGGGTAAGCAATAGCAAGAAGGGGCCAAAAACGATGGATAAGAGAACAACGATCCCGATGAGACCGATTATCAGAGAAGCTAAAGGATTGATTGGGCCCTCTTGATTCAGTAAATTAGCCCCAAGAGCCAATGTGGTCAGGCCACTGACCACCAAGAAACTAAAGCCAATCAAGATCTGACGGCGTTCAAATATAAACATCAGTAAAAAAGCCAACCAGGCTAAAACGGCAATCCAAATCATCACATCTTCTCCTCCACCATACTTTTTACTGGCTCAAAACTCTTTCGGTGGATAGGCGTAACACCCAAATTTCGAAGACCCGCCAAATGTTTGGCCGTGCCGTATCCCGAATTTTGGGCGAAATCATAGCCTGGATAAAGCTGGTCATAATCCGCCATCAGGCGGTCACGGGTCACCTTGGCCACGATGGAGGCCGCCGCAATGGACATGCTCTTACTATCGCCCTTAATCAGGCTGGTTTGCGGCAGGTCACTCTCCAAGGTCATGGCATCAATCAGCAGGTGGTCGGGTCGAACAGCCAGCTGATTCAAGGCATCCAGCATGGCCAGCTTGGTGGCCTGGTAGATGTTAACCGCGTCGATGACCTCAGGCCCCTGCACGCTGATGCCCACGGCCAGAGCCTGGCTCATGACCGCCTCATAAACCGCCGCATGCTTTTTCTTAGGAATCTGCTTGCTGTCATTGAGGTCCTTGATTTTGCAGCCGACAGGCAGGATAACCGCCGCCGCCACGACTGGTCCCGCCAGGGGGCCCCGCCCGACTTCGTCGATGCCTGCGATAAGCTGGTAGCCCTTTTGGTTGAGGTCTTTTTCGTAGCATAGCAGAGCTTCTAAACGGCTGTCCTCGGCGACTTCTGCTTCCAGCTCCTTACGGCGTTTCCTGATGGCCGCCTGCACCCCTGCTCGGCTATCTTCCAAAAAAACAGCAAAAAGGGGGTCTGCCAAATCCGTCAGTTCAGCCAGCTGGGCCTTAATCTCCTGTATAGTCGCCATGCTCGTCCACCTTGTCTAGGGTATAGGTGCCCAAACGGCCGTCCCGCACCTCTTTGACAAAGAGCTGGTAAAAGCGGTCATAGTCATCTTTGAATCCCAGTTTTTGAGTCAAGTCCATGATGAGCTCAGGCGTGTCCTGGTCCCAATCCACACCCTTGAAACGGTCCTTGAGGCGGTCAGGGTAGTTAGCCTTGAAGTAGTCCAGGCCGAAGATGGTCACCTCGTCCATGGGCAGGAGGTTGTCCTTGATGGCACCGGTCAAAGCCAGTTTAAGACCGACCAGCTGGTCCTCAAACTTGGGCCAGAGGATACCAGGCGTGTCCAAAATCTCCAGCTCCTTGTTGGTCTTGAGCCACTGCTGGCCCTTGGTCACCCCAGGCTTGTTGCCGACCACAGCAATTTTCTTGCCAGCCAGGCGGTTCATGAGGGTGGACTTACCAGCGTTGGGAATGCCGATGATCATGGTCCGCAGGGTTTCCTTGTGAATCCCCCGCTCCCGCAGGCGAACCAGCTTGTCAGCCATGAGGCTCTTAGCTGCCTCAGTCACCAGCTTGACCGTGATTTGCTCCTTGGAGTTAAGAGCCAGGGTCTTGATGCCCTGAGCCTCGTAGAAAGCCCGCCAGGCCTTGGTGGCTTCCTTATCTGCCAAATCAGCCTTGTTGAGAATCAAGAGTTTGGGCTTGTCGCCCACAATCTTGGTCAGCATGGGGTTCTGGCTGGACAAGGGCAGCCTTGCGTCCACCAAAATGGTCACAAAATCAACAAATTTAAGGTTTTCCTGGACCTGCCGTCTGGCCTTGGACATGTGGCCTGGAAACCATTGAATAGTCGCCATAGTAATCATCCTTTCGTCTTTCTGTCTATCAGACCATTCTAGCACAAATGGCTAGATTTTGAAAGGGAGAGAGGTCAGGGTATGGCCAAAACCCATGCTTTAATTTTTGATACAAGCTGCGTTTTTTCAGAAATTGTAAACAGCTTTCAGTTAGGAAGAGGTGAAGTCTGAACCTTATCGCCCTTCCCTTGTTTTTCCCTACTAGGAACCTGTTTTTCTTGGACCTTTTCTAAAAATTGTGAGATAATAAACTTAGAACAACCAAGGAGGGCTGCCATGTTAAAGCTGATTCGTCGCACCGCATACTTTGTCATTTTTTGGGACATCTTGATTCCCTTGCACCTGGTCAACTTTGCTATCCTGTCTGCCAACTGGGCCTTGTTACTGGCTTTAGGTCTGATTGGCATGCACGGGGTCTGCTTTATTCACCTTCACAATCAGGTCAAGGATAAGCTCTACCAAGACCAAAACAATCAGTCATAAGAAAAACCTGTCGGGAAAATCTTCCCGGCAGGTGTCTTTTTTAGTTCCCGTAGCCGTCTGGCCTTGGACATGTAGCCTGGAAACCATTGAATAGTCGCCATAGTAAAAAAATCCTTTCGTATACAAGAGGTCTTTGCTTTAGTGCTTAAAGTCTATAAGTGGCTTCTATTATACCACGATTTTACAAAACTGAAAGATTTTTTAGCCAGCTTCGTCAGAATAGCTACAACTCTATCCGTCTCGAGACTGATTTCCAGCCGGTCTAGGTTTTTTCGCACAGCTTTTTGCCCAAATTATGATAAAATAGTACAGTCTGAAAATGAAAGAAAAGGATTGTAACATGACCATCGGAATTGATAAGATTGGTTTTTCGACCAGTCAATACCGTTTAGAGATGACGGATTTTGCTGCGGCTCGTGGCGAGGACGTCGGCAAATTTCACAAGGGCCTGATGATAGATAGCATCAGCATTTCACCCATTACCGAAGATATTGTGACCCTGGCCGCTTCTGCTGCCAGTCAAATCTTGACCGACGAGGACAAGGCGACCATCGACCTAATTATCGTTGGCACTGAGACCGGCATCGACCAGAGTAAGGCGGCCAGCGTCTTCCTCCACAGCCTCTTGGGCATCCAGCCTTTTGCCCGCTCCATCGAGATGAAAGAGGCCTGCTATGCCGCTACGGCTGGTTTGGACTACGCCAAGGCCCACCTGGCCAAGCACCCTGACAGCAAGGTCCTAGTCATCGCCAGCGACATCGCCAAGTACGGCGTCCGCTCTGGCGGTGAACCGACACAGGGGGCTGGTGCCGTGGCCATGCTGGTGACCAGCAAGCCTCGCTTGCTCGTTCTCCATGATGACAATGTGGCCCAAACCCGCGACATCATGGACTTCTGGCGACCAAACTATTCCAGCACCCCTTATGTGGATGGCCGTTTTTCGACCGAACAGTACCTAGACTGCCTGACCACGACCTGGGCCGAGCACCAGCACCGTTTCGACAGCAAGCTGGACGACCTGGCCGCCTTCTGCTTCCACGTGCCCTTCCCTAAACTGGCCCAAAAAGGCCTGCTGAGCCTCATGCCTGCTGACCTGAGTGAGGCCAAACGCGACCAGCTCCTGGCCAACTTCGAGGCCGCCATCGCCTACAACCGCCAGGTGGGCAACATCTACACCGGATCGCTTTACCTCTCTCTTCTTTCTCTTTTGGAAAATAGCAGAGCTTTGCAAGCGGGTGACCGGATTGGTCTCTTTAGCTACGGTTCTGGTGCAGTTTGTGAGGTCTTCACAGCAACGCTGGTAGACGGTTTTGAAGAGCAACTGAGAACCGACCGCCAAGCGGAACTGGATAGCCGCTCAGCCATTTCCACAGAAGACTATGAAAAACTCTTCTATGAAGAAGCTGTGCTTGACGCTGACGGTTCTGCCAGCTTTGGCAGCTACCTGACGGGCGACTACGCCCTAACCGCTATCGACCAGCACCGCCGCATCTATAAAAAGGTAAACTAAGATGGGAACTTGGACAGGATTTTACAAGAAAAGCCGTGAAGAACGGCTGACCATTCTCAAAGAACAGGGCCTGTTGTCAGCAGAAAACTGGGGCAAGTTGGCCGCTAACAGCCAGCTCCCGCTGGACGTGGCCAATAACATGGTGGAAAATGTACTGGGAACCCTCAGCCTGCCCCTGGCCTTGGTGCCCGATGTCCTGGTGGACGGCAAGATCTACCAGGTACCCTTTGCCACTGAGGAGCCCTCCGTTGTGGCGGCAGCAAGCTACGCCAGCAAGCTGATCAGTCGGTCAGGTGGCTTCACCACCACCCTCCACAACCGCCTCATGATTGGGCAAGTGGCCCTCTATGGGGTTGCTGACGTGACAGCCGCTACTGCTGCCGTCCTTGCTCAGAAAGACCAGCTCCTGCAAATCGCCAATGACGCCCACCCCTCCATCGTCAAACGAGGGGGCGGAGCCAGAGACCTGACTGTTGAACTGGTCGACGGTCAGACCAGCTTTCTGGTGGCCTACCTCAAGGTGGACACCCAGGAGGCCATGGGAGCCAACATGGTCAACACCATGATGGAGGCCCTGCGTGGTCCTCTGGAAGAGCTGACTGGTGGCAAGAGCCTCATGGCCATCCTGTCCAACTATGCCACCGAGAGCCTAGTCACGGCGAAGTGTGCTGTTGACCTCCCTTATCTCAGCAGAGACCCCAAGGAAGCCTTGGAGTTGGCTGAGCGGATTGCCCTGGCCAGCGACTTTGCCCAGGCTGACCCCTACCGAGCCAGCACCCACAACAAGGGCATTTTCAATGGCATTGATGCCTTGGTGCTGGCAACTGGCAATGACTGGCGGGCCATCGAGGCTGGCGGCCATGCCTACGCCAGCCGAGCCGGCCGCTATCAGGGCCTCTCAACCTGGACCCTTAGCGAAGACAAGACAAAACTTCTCGGTCAGCTGACCATGCCCATGCCGATTGGGACCAAGGGCGGTTCCATCGGCCTCAACCCCAGTGTTCAAGTTGCCCATGATCTGCTAGGTCAGCCAACTGCCAAGGAATTGGCTCGCTTGATTGTCTCAATAGGTCTGGCTCAGAACCTGGCAGCAGTCAAGGCCCTGACTGGGGCTGGCATTCAGGCTGGTCACATGAAACTCCATGCCAAATCCTTGGCACTCCTTGCAGGAGCGACAGCTGGGGAACTTGACCAAGTCGTCAAAGAGCTCCTGACCGCCCCTCACCTCAACTTGGAGACTGCGACAGCTATTTTACAAAAACAGCGAAAAAAATAAGTAATCCCATAAGAAAAGAGCGACCACGCGGACGCTCTTTTTTATCTTATTTTCTAACCATAGTTTTGCGGATATCCAGGGCAACGGCCACGATGATGACGATACCTTGAATAACGTTGGTCATGTCTGGTGATACCCCCAGGTAAGTCAAGCAGACCTTGAGGAGCTCGAAGACGAATACCCCGAGGAGAATGCCTGGAACAGTACCTTGACCACCAGCGGTAGAAACACCACCGATTGTCGCAGAGGCGATGGCGTCAAGCTCATAACCCATACCAGCACCAGCACCAGCCGAACCAGTCTTAGCGGTCAAGAGGAAGCCTGCCAAGCCGTAGAGGAGACCTGCCAAAAGGAAAATCTTAACTTTCGACAAACGAACGTTTACCCCTGAAACCTCAGCAGCGTGCTCGTTACCACCGATAGCGTACATGTACTTACCATAACGGGTCTTGTTGTAAAGAACCCACATGCCCAGACCAACCAGGGCAGCAATAATGGTGATGTAAGGGATAACCCCAAAGAGCTTACCTTGACCCAGGTTAACGAACTCATCCTTGAAGGTACCGATTGGCTTACTTTGTGAGTAAATCAAGACCAAACCGTAGGTCATGATTTGAGTACCCAAGGTTGCCAAGAATGGTGGCACGTTGAGGAAGGAAATGATGGAACCGTTGAGCAAGCCCAAGAGTGCACCAACCACAAGGGCAGCCAAGAGTGGCACAATAATCGGTAAATCTGGCAAGTTAGGGAAGAACTTACCTGCAAAGTCAGGTTTCTGAACCAGTGTTGCTGTGATGATGGCGGTCAAACCAACCACACGACCTGCCGACAGGTCAGTACCACGCGTAATCAAACACCCTGAAATCCCCAGAGCGATGATGAAACGAACTGAGGTGTTGGCCATGATGTTGGCCGCATTCCCCATGGTGAAAAAGTTGTCTTTCGTGAGACCTGTATAGAGAATCATCACGGCTACAACGATGTACATGGAGTTCTTGGTTAAAAACTCCCCTAGATTAAAGGCTTTTTTAGCGTCTGTCATCTTATTCTCCTTCTTGATTGCCTACCATAAATTTCGTTGCCAAGGTCATTACGGACTCTTGAGTGGCCTCTTCCTTGTCCAGGAAACCAGCTACCCGGCCCTCACACATAACCATTACACGGTCTGAAACGCCCAAAAGCTCAGACATTTCAGAGGTGATCATGATGATGGCCTTGCCTTCGGCTGCCAAATCATTGATGATTTGATAAATCTCGTACTTGGCACCAACGTCAATACCCCGAGTTGGCTCATCCAGAATCAAAATATCTGGGTTATTGGCCAGCCAGCGAGCCAGGATAACCTTCTGCTGGTTACCACCCGACAGGGTACCAATCTTGGTCTTGGTGTTTGGCGTCTTAACCCGCAGGCGGGACACGTTGGTATCCACAACCTCGTTCATTCGTTTGTCATCCAAGAGCCCAAAACCACCGACATATTGCTTGAGGGCCGCGATTGAGGCGTTGTCCGTGATCGAAAGCACCCCAAAGATACCGTTGTAGCGGCGGTCTTCCGTTACCAGGGCGATTTTGTTGGCGATGGCATCCGCTGGTTTCTTGATGGTCACAGGACGACCATGGACAGAGATTTGTCCCTCTTTTAGAACCCGCATCCCGTAAAGGGCCTCCATGAGCTCGGTCCGCTGAGCACCAACAAGTCCACCGATACCCAAGATTTCACCCTTGTGGAGGTCAAAACTGGCATTTTTGAAGGACAGCGGGTTTGGTGAGGTCAAGTTATCCACCTTGAGGATAAGCTCCTCAGACACCACATTGGTCTTAGGTGGGAAAAGACTGGTCAACTCACGACCAACCATGTTCTGGATGATTTTGGCGGTGGTCATCTCGCTGGCAGGCCAAGTGCCCACATACTGGCCATCCCGCATGATGGAAATATCATCTGAAATCCGCAAGATTTCATCCATCTTGTGAGAAATGTAAATGATACCGATATTTTTCTTCTTGAGGCTATCAATGATTTCAAAGAGTTTCTCAACCTCTGAACTGGTCAGAGAAGAGGTCGGCTCATCCATGATCACGACCTTGGCCTTGTGGGAAATGGCCTTGGCAATCTCAACAGACTGCATCTGGGACACGGTCAATTCATTCAGCAAGGTTTTGGGGTCAATGTAAAGGCCTACCTCATCCAAAAGTTCCTTGGTATCAGCATTCATCTTGGCATGGTCAACCAGGTTGAACTTACCGAGGGGGTAGTTGCCCAAAAAGACGTTTTCTGCGATAGACATCATGCGGATAGGCTGCAATTCCTGGTGAATCATGGACACACCAGCGTCAATGGCTTCCTTGGAATCCTTGAAATCAACTTCCTTGCCATCAAAGACAATCTTGCCCCCATCACGATGGTAAATCCCAAACAGACACTTCATCAGGGTTGACTTACCTGCACCATTCTCCCCCATGAGGGCGTGCACCGTCCCTGGACGGAGCTTGAAGGTCACATTATCCAAAGCCTTGACCCCTGGGAATGTCTTGGTAATGTTGGTCATTTCTAAAATATAATTACTCATTCGCCACGGCTCACTTTCTCTTTTAACGAAATATGTTCTTACCGTCCAGAGCCACCAGATACCCTGACTGGCCTAAGAAGGCAAGAACATATTCGACTTTTCTAAATTGGGTTACTCTTTTATGACTGATTAGTTGCTAGATTTTTCGCTCTTAGCACGTTCTTCGTAGCGCGCTTTAGCTTCTTTAGTTGTTTCAGTTTTCGCTTCTGCATCTTTAAGTTCAGCATCAGCTTTTGAGGTTACTTTCACGTAGTTAACCCAGTAGTAAGAAGACACATCTTCACCCTTAATCAACTTAACAGCAACGTCAGCTGCAGTGTGTGATTGGTTGTAGTGGTCGTTCAAAACAGTACCAGTCAACTCACCTTTTTCAAGAAGCTCCATGGCATCTGGAATAGCGTCTACACCGACTACCAAGATGTCCTTACCAACGGTACGACCAGCAGCCTTGATAGCTGTTACCGCACCAACCGCCATACCGTCGTTGTTGGCGAAGACAACTTCCAGTTTGTCACCGAATTGCTCAAGGGCAGTTGCAGTAACTTCTTGACCTTTAGCGGTATCCCAGTTAGCCAGGTATGGCTCAGCCAAGGCTTCACGCTTGATACCAGCATCATCAAGGGCTTTAACAGAGTAAGCTGTCCGTTGTTGTGCGTCAACGTTAGCTGGGTCACCGAAGAGGGTGATGTAGTTGACTTTACCGTCACCGTTGATATCCCCCTTAGAATCAGTTGCAGCGATGATCTCACCTTGGTAGGTACCTGATTGGGTGGCATCAGCACCAACATAGGCTGTCTTGCCTTCCCAAATTTCAAGTTCAGATACTTCTGGTTCGCGGTTAATCAAAACAACTGGAATTTCAGCTGATTTAGCTTGGTTGATGATGGCACCAGCCGCAGTTGGGTCAACCAAGTTAGCCAAGATAACGTCTTTGCCTTGAGCGATGAAGTTGTTGATTTGCTCAGTTTGAGTGGCCTGGTCTTGTTTACCGTCTTGGAAATCAAGAACGTATTTGTCACCAGTTTCTTCGCTCAATTTGTCAAAGTAAGTTTGCAACTCTTCACGGTAGAGGGTCATGAAGTTGTCATCAAATTTGTAGATGGCAACACCAACGTTGTAGGTTTTGCCTGAGCCACCGCCAGCAGCTTCAGAACCGCCGCCACCACTGCTACATGCTACGAGAGACAAAACTGAGGCTGAGAGAGCCAAATACTTCAAACTTTTTTTCATTGTAAAACTTATCCTTTCTAAAGATAAAAGAGTAACCAATTTTGTTTCGAAACCACTGCAAGCGATTTCCTTAACAACTCTATGGTAAACTTTTACTAAACAATTGTCAAGTGGTTTTGAAAATTTTTTTGAAATTTTTTCCTAGATTTCCGTTATTAAATTCAGAAAATTTAGTAAAAACAGCATGTTATGGCTTGCTTTTCTCTCTTTTTTGTGTTATTCTATCAGTATAAAAGAAAAGGAGATTTATCATGATTTCATTAGAAAAAACACGTCAAGACCTTCAGTCCCTCAATATGACGACTATTGTCCTCAACTTTATTTTTGCTGCATTTGGTCTCTTGGGCCTTGTTGGCATCATCTTTGGGATGGCTATGCTAGGCAATCCAGACTTTCAAGCCGGTTTAGCAGATGGGGCTGGAACCAGCCCAGAACAACTGCAAATGGTCCAAAGCCTCTTCGGTACCATCGGTATTCTCATCATGGTTGCCGCAACCATGTTCCCCTTGATTGTTGCCATTTTAGCCCTGCTTAACCGCAAGAAGATTGCTGCCAACCAGCCTAGCCTGGTGCCTTACTATATTGGAGGGATTGTTGCTGTTTTCAATTTGATTGGTGGCCAAGTGAACGGGTTTAATCTGATTGGCTTGGCGATTCAAGGTGGACTGATTGTCCTCTACTACTTCGCTATCAAGAAATCCAAAGACTTGCTGACCCATTCGTCAAGCAATGGTATCATCGAAAACTAAGCTAAAAGCTAGGTCCCAGGGCCTAGCTTTTAGCGTGTCATTTTTAGAAAAAAATCGATCTACTCACTAACCTTCTCCTGCACATATTCTGCCAGCTGGCAGGTCAAATCATATCGCATAAAAGGCGTAATCAGGTAGATGCCCTTGAAACCAAGTTCCAGAGCTCGGTCAATCAGCCGTTTGCTCTCAGACAAACCGATGGCCTCGCAGGCTTTTTTGTCTTCCTTGACCGCCTCCAAACGGGCCAACAGGTCCTCATCCAGAGTGATTCCTGGTACCTCATTGTGGAGGAACATGGCATTGTTGTAGGTCACAATCGGCATGATCCCGATAAAAAACGGCTGCTCATACGGTCTTACCAGCTCTGCCATTTCCTCAAGAATAGCCGAGCTGTAAACGGGCTGGGTGATGAAGTAGTCGGCCCCGGCCGCAATCTTTTTCTCAATCAGGCGGTAGGAGCGAGCCAGGTTCTTGATGTTGGGGTTGAAAGCCGCCGCCACCGTGAAGTTGGTGGCTTTTTTGAGGGCAGCCCCTGTGTAGCCCAAGCCCTGGTTGAGCTGCTTAACCAGACCAATCAGCTTGAAACTGTTGAGGTCGTAAACGCTGGTCGCCCCAGGAAAATCCCCCATCTTAGAAGGGTCACCCGTCACGGCCAGAATGTTGTCAATACCCAAAACATCCATGCCCAAGAGGCGAGACTGGAGACCAATCATGTTGTGGTCACGGCAGGCCAAGTGGAGCAAGAAAGGCGTCTCAATCTGGTTTTTTAGGCTAGCCGCCAGGCTCAGGTTACAAATCCTCGTGCTGGCTAGAGAGTTGTCCGCCAGGGTAATGGCCGACAGGCCAGCCTGATCCAGAGCCTTGACCCCAGTCACAAACCGTTCCAGGTCAAGGGTTTTGGGTGGGTCAATCTCCGCAATGACCGTCACTTCTCTCTTGGCTCGGTCGGCTAGTGATCTGGTCGGCTGACTAAGTCTGACCACCAACTCTTCAAGGTTCTCAGCTCTCACTTCTTTTTCAGAAATGGGTGCCACGCCCCGCAAGGCAGTTTTAGCGGCTCGGATATGGTCTGGTGTCGTCCCACAACAGCCACCAATCAGGCGAACACCTTGCTCCGCAAAGGCCTTGCTGGCCTGACCAAAATAGGCCGCATTCTGGCTGAAACTGTATTGGCTGGTGTTGCCATCTTCCTGCAAACTGAGCAGGCTAGCATTGGGGTAAACCGCCAAGTAAGCATGGTCCAGCAGGGGCAGGTTCTCCAACGATTGGAGCATGTGTGCAGGGCCCAAGTGGCAGTTAAGCCCCACCACATCTGCCCCCAGCTGGCTGAGCTGGGCCAGGACTTCCGCAGCAGGCTGACCGTCTGCGGTCAGCCCCACCTCTTGCAGGGTGATGTTGGTCATGATAGGCAGGTCGGTCAAGGGACGGAGAGCTTTAAGAACCGCCACCAATTCTTCCAAATCGTAGTAGGTTTCTAGCAAGAGACCGTCCACCTGACCTGTTTCCAAAAGGTAGCCCGCCTGCTCCACCGTCTCAGCCACAATAGCGGCCAAGCTCAGCTCACAATGGCGTAAGCTCCGAGACGCTCCGATGGTTCCCAGAACAAAGACCTCGTCTCCTGCCGTCGCCCGAGCCAGGGCCACACCGGCCTGGTTGATGGCCTTGACCTGCCCCTCCAAACCGAAAGACCGCAAGCGATGGGCCTTGGCCGCATAGGTATTGGTCTGGATAATATCCGCTCCCGCCTCGATATAGGCACGATGAATGGCCGCAATCCGCTCAGGATGGCTGATGTTGTAGGCCTCGTGACAGGTGTCCAGACCATCCGCATAGAGCAGGGTCCCCATGGCCCCATCTGCCACTAAAATTTCTTTTTCTAAACGTTCCAATAATCTGGACATAAGCTCTCCTTCGGGGATTTTTTAGGGGGGCTCGCTTTCGCTCGCCAATAGCCGAGCAGGCAAACCCGTTTCCCAACTAAGAAGAGCCACCCAGCCCTGCTCGGCCAGACTTGGCGAGTGAGCTTGGGTGGCTCTAGCAACAATTAGTTAATGCAATCTGGCTAGCCTTCCAATTCCTGACGAACAGCCTTGGTCGCTGCCACCAGAACTTCAAGGGCCGCTAGTGTTTCCACTTCGCCACGGGTCTTGAGGCCGCAGTCTGGGTTAACCCAGAATTGATCCGTTGACAACTGCTGCAATGGGCGTTTGATGTTGGCCACCACTTCTTCCTGGGTTGGTACACGAGGGGAGTGGATATCGTAAACCCCCAGACCGATACCCAGCGGGTAAACAGCCGTTTCAAAGGCCTCAATGATGTCACCGTGGCTACGGCTGGTCTCAATGGAAATCACGTCCGCATCCAAGGCACGGATGGAATCGATGATTTCTTCGAACTTAGAGTAGCACATGTGGGTGTGGATTTGGGTGCTGTCCGCCACAGACGAGGTCGCAATGCGGAAGGCATTGACCGAGTCATCCAGGTAAGCCTGCTGCTTGCTCTTGCGGAGCGGCAGACCTTCACGCAGGGCCGCCTCGTCCACCTGGATAATGGCAATGCCAGCCTCTTCCAAGAGCTTGATTTCGTCCTTGATGGCCAAACCGATTTGGTTGAAGAGTTCAGCACGGGAAATGTCTGTCCGCTCAAAGGACCAGTTGGTGATAGTGATTGGTCCAGTCAGCATGCCCTTAACCGGACGGTCAGTCAAGCTCTGAGCAAAGGCTGATTCCTTAACGGTCAATGGCTGGATATGTTTGACATCACCGTAGATGATTGGCGGTTTAACAGCACGAGAACCGTAAGACTGGACCCAACCCAGCTTGGTTGTGGTGAAACCAGCCAGCTTCTGACCGAAGAATTCCACCATGTCCACCCGTTCAAACTCACCGTGCACCAGCACGTCGATGTCCAAGTCTTCCTGAATCCGAATCCAACGCTCGATTTCTGCATTGATGAAGGCTTCATATTGTTCATTGGTGATGTCGCCACGCTTCCAAGCCAGGCGGGTCTGACGCACTTCTGATGATTGTGGGAAGGAACCGATGGTCGTGGTTGGCAGTATTGGCAGGCCAAGTTTCTCTTGTTGGATAAGCTTACGCTCGGCATGACCTGAAGTCCGCTCGGTGCGGATGTCAGCAATTTTCTCCAAGTCCAGGTGACGGAAGTCTGCCGCTTGCAGGGCATCAAAGGCGGCCACATGTTGGTCGTAGGCTGGATTGTCCTGACCGTCCAATTTCTCCGCCAAGAGCTTGATTTCAGTCAATTTCTCGTCAGCGAAGCTCAAACCGCCCAAGAGAACTGGGTCCAGGTCGGTCTCGTTTTTAGTGGTTACTGGCACGTGGAGGAGGGAGCATGATGGCTGCACCACCAGTTCTTTGACACGACCTTTCAGGTCGGATAGCAGAGCAGAGGTCTTGGTAAGGTCTGTTGACCAGATGTTACGGCCATCAACCACCCCAGCGAAGACTTCCTTGTCCGCAAAGCGGCCGTCTGTCAGGCTAGCCAGGTTTTCCTCCAGGCCGTGAACCAGGTCGAGACCAAAGGCTGCCACAGGCAGGTCTGCCAAGTCTGGACTAATCAGAGCTTCAAAATAGGTTTGGAAGATGAATTTGGCTTCTGGCACTTCCTGGGCAAAATAAGCGTAAACCTCTTTTGCCAGCTCCAGGTAGTCAGCTGATTCATCAGTCACAAAGATTGGCTCATCGATTTGAATATAGCCAGCACCAGCGGCAACCAGTTCTGTAAAGACCTGCTTGTAAAGTGGGAGCAAGCTGTCAACGGCTGACTTGATATCAGCTAGGCCATTTGACAAAGCCACATAGGTAATCGGACCCGTGATGACTGGCTTGGCCTTGTCGCCAACCAGCTCGCGTGCCTCTAAATAGAGGTCCAAGAGGCGGGTGTTGGTCAGTTTTGGCGTGGTGGTCGGTGTCCACTCAGGAACGATGTAGTGGTAGTTGGTGTTGAACCACTTCTTGAGGGCAGAGGCCACGTTAGCCTTGTTGCCACGGGCCACCGCAAAGTAGAGGTCAATATCCAGCGGCAGGTCACGGAAACGCTCAGGAATGATGTTGAACTGCAAGGACAAGTCCAAAATGTGGTCGTAGAGGGAGAAATCACCGACTGGAATCAGGTCCAAACCAGCCTCCAGCTGCTTGGTCAAGAAACTGGTCCGCAGGTCCTTGGCCTGGGCAAAGAGGTCTTCCTGGCTGATGGTGCCAGCCCAGTAGGCCTCAATCAGCTTCTTCCACTCACGGTTTTCACCCAAACGTGGGTAACCCAAACTTGAAATTTTTGTCATAATCAGTCTCCTTCTAATAGCCAAACTATAAGGTCGTTTTTGTTTACAGTTTTATGATAAGGCATACAAGGCTAAAAATCAATAGGTTTCAAGTTATTATGTTTTTATGGAGAGGTATAGTTTCAAACTATATCAAAAAAACTAACAACTCCTGACTGAAAAAAGGTCGGGACTAAATCCCAACCTTAGTTCTAATCAAATAACTGATAGTAATCTTGAATGGTCATCTCCTGCTTCTCCTCAGCAGTCAAGTCACGGATGATGCGGCCCTGCTTCATAACCAGGAGGCGGTTGCCGTAGGTCAGGGCATCAGCCATCTGGTGGGTAATCATGAGGGCGGTCAACTGGTCCTCAGCCACAAACCGCTGGGTCAGGGCCATGAGGGATTGGCTAGTTTTGGGGTCAAGGGCGGCCGTGTGCTCATCCAAAAGGAGGAGGTCAGGCCGTTTGAGGGTGGCCATGAGCAGGCTCAGAGCCTGGCGTTGGCCGCCAGACAGACTGCCCGCTGGGCTATCCAAATGCTCCTCCAGACCGTTACCAACCTGAGCCAGGAGCTCCTGAAAGGCCGAACGGTGTTGGGCCAGCTGGCGAGAAACCAGACGGCGTTTCTGGCCCCGCTCTTGGGCAATCAGGAGGTTTTCGGCCACCGTCATGCGGGGAGCGGTGCCCATTTTAGGGTCTTGGAAAACCCGAGACAGGTACTTGGCCCGATCCTGGGCTGGTAACTTGGTCACATCTTGGCCACCAATCAGGACCTGGCCACTGGTCAAGGGCAGGGTCCCTGCGATGACATTAAAGAGGGTGGACTTGCCTGCTCCATTACCACCGAGAAGGGTGACAAAATCCCCATCATAGATGGTCAAATCAACCTGGTCTAGGATGTTTTTCTGGTCCTCGCTACCGGGGTTGATGGTCACGGTGGCCTGTCTGAGCTCAATGACTGGTTTCATCTTAGTGGCCCCCTTTCAGGAATTTTTTCTGCCATTCTGGCAACATGAGGCTGACCGCCAGCACCAGGGCTGAGACCAGCTTGAGGTAGTTGGGGTTGAGGCCCAGGCTAATGATGACCAGCATGAGAAGCTGGTAGATGATGGCCCCGAGAACGATGGTCAGGAGGCGTTCAAACAAGCTGAGCTGGCCAGACACCAAGACCTCACCGATGATGATGGCAGCTAGACCGATGACAATGACACCAGCCCCCTTGCCCACATCAGCATAGCCGTCCTGCTGGCTGATCAATGCCCCTGCCAGAGCGATAAGCCCATTGGACAGGACTAGGCCCAGCACTTCCATCTTGTCTGTGGCAATGCCAAAACTCCTGGCCATGTCTGGGTTATCTCCAGTCGCAATGTAGGCTTGTCCCAACTGGGTGTGGAGGAAGAACATCATGGCCGCCAGAACCAGACTGACCACCACAAGGCCAACTAGGACCAGGTTAATGGACGTCGAAAATGGCAACAAGTCTTGAATCTTATCCTCTTCCAAAATCCCCAGATTGGCTCTGCCCATGACCCAAAACATGACCGAATGCAGGCCCGTCATGGTCAAAATACCAGCCAAAATGGTGGGAATCTTACCCTTGGTGTAGAGCAGGCCCGTCACCAGACCGGCCAGGCAGCCACCAAGCACGGCCACCAGGGTCGCAAGGAGGGGGTGGTGCCCCTGACTAATGAGGGTGACCGCCAGGACCCCACCCAGAGGGAAAGAGCCTTCAGTGGTCATGTCAGGGAAGTTCAAAATCCGGTAGGTCATAAAAATACCGAGGCCAAGGACCGACCAGAGGAGGCCTTGGGAAATGGCAGAGCTAAACATAGGGTTACCTTTCTTGTTTTTCGATGCAGATGGGCAGACTGCCGTCGTCGAGGACAAACTGACCGCCAGACTGGCGAATCAATTGACTGCCGACTGGCATAGACAGGTGGGGGATAATATCTGGGTCATAGTTGGCTATGGTGTTGAGGGCAAAAATGTGGTGGTTATTAGGGTCATCCATGTAGGCATCTTCTTCATCTCCCGCCAAAAAACACCAGCCACTATCAGGATAGTTAGGATTAGGCTCGTCACGGTAGAAATAGCCCACCTTGTAACCCTCTTTGGTGATTTTATCCGAGACAATGGCCCCCTCACCATAACCTTCTGAGCCCTGCCAAACAGCTTTGGTCACCAGCTCTTGGACAGGAATCTTGATAAAACCCTCTGGCGTGCGTTCCAGCTCTGTCTTGGGTTCTTCTTTTTTCTTAAAATGGTCAAAAAATCCCATCATCTTCTCCTTTTTAGGTTTTCTTATTGCCCAATTTAGCTGGTTTGGGTCAGTTTTTGGGAAGCTACCAGGCTCTATGGAAAATCCAGTTTTCCTATCTTTATAGTTTATCATAATTCTGTAAAAAACTGAACTGTCAAGAAGCCAAGCTCACGATAGAGACCAGCAACTTTTCAGATGACCTAACTGTTCGTCATGCAGCTGTCGTTCTGCGTCCCATCTGCTGGCTTGACTATCAGCTCTGTTACCGCTTTTTTCTAGCTTTTTTTGAGAAATTACGATAAGATTAACTTATCAAATCTCAGGGAGGTTACTCATGTTAAAACTGATTCGCCGTACAGGCTTCTTTGTCATTCTTTGGGACATCTTACTAGCCTATCACTTGATGAAACTGGCACATTTGTCGGTCACTGTGACCTGGCTTGCTGGCTTTGGTTTGGTCAGTGTGCATGGTGTTTTCTTCCTTCATCTCCATAATCAGGTCAAGGACAAGACCTATCAGGACAAAAAAAACAAGTCATCAGAAACTAAACGATTGACAACCCTTTCCTGATCATCTGGCCATTTTTCTAAAAAGCCTAGCCCTCTTCATGCAAATAAAACCCTCACCCCCGACCGCTTATGTGAGTGGCTAGGGTGAGGGTTTTCAGTTTAACTGCTCTTGGCAAACTGGCTCATGTAGAGGTCATAATAGAATCCCTTAGCCTCCAGCAAACTCTCATGGTTGCCCTGCTCAATGATTTGGCCATCCTTGAGGACCAAAATCTTGTCTGCCTCCTGAATGGTAGACAGGCGGTGGGCGATGACAAAGCTGGTGCGGCCTTCCATGAGTTTCTTCATGGCCTTCTGAATCAGGAGTTCCAGACGGGTATCCACCGATGAGGTCGCCTCGTCCAAAATCAAGATTTTCGGATCAGCCAGAAGGGCCCGTGCAATGGTCAGGAGCTGTTTTTGCCCCAGGGAAATGTTGCTGGATTCCTGATTCATCTCCATGTTGTAGCCGCCAGGCTGGGTGCGGATAAAGTGGTCAACGTTGGCCGCCTTGGCCGCTGTCACAATCTCCTCATCCGTAGCGGTCAATTTACCGAACCGCAGGTTTTCCTTGATGGTCCCTTCATAGAGCCAGGCATCCTGCAAGACCATACCAAACTGCTGGCGGTAGCTCCGCCGTGACAGGTCCCGAATATCCATGCCATCCACCTTGATTGACCCCGCCGTTACATCGTAGAAGCGCATGAGCAGGTTAATCAGGGTGGTTTTACCAGCCCCTGTCGGGCCAACGATGGCCACCATTTCACCTGGTTTAACCTCCAAGTTAAAGTCTCGAATCAAAGGTTTGTCTGGGCTATACTGGAAGGCCACCTGTTCAAAGCTGACCTGGCCGGTCAAGTCTGCCGTCAGCTCGACAGCACTGTCTGCCTCATCGGCCTCATCCAAGACGGCAAAAATCCGTTCCATGGACGATTTGGCCGACTGGAGCTGGCCTGACAACTGAGCCAAGGTCTGAACAGGTTGGCTAATCTGCCAGACATAGTAAACAAAGGTCTGCATGTTACCGATGGTCAACTTACCCGCCAAAACCTGCAAACCGCCAAGCAAGGCCAGGGTCAAATAGGTCAAGTCGGAGATGACATTGAGCAGAAACATGAGGCCTGAAATAAAGCTGGCCTTGAAACCGACCCGCTGGAGCTGGCTGGTAATCCGGCGAAAATCCTGACTAGAAGCCTCTTCACGGCCGTAGAGCTTGATAACATTGAAGCCCGTCAGGTTTTCCTGGACAAAGCCGTTGAGCTCCCCTAAAACCTTGGCCTGCTCCTCAAAGTAGGGCTGGGATTTTTTCAGGAAAAACTGGGCAACCAAGTAGGTCAGGGGCATGCTGACAAAGACTACCATGGCCAGTTGGGCATTGAGGTAGAGCATCATGCTGGTGACCAAAACCAGACTGAACACCGCATTGACAATCTGCAAAATGGACTGCTGGAGGGCGTTGGAGACCGTCTCCACGTCGCTGGTAAAGCGACCCAAGAGGTCACCAAACTGGTTGGTGTCAAAGTAGGACACCGGAATCCGATTGATTTTTTGGATCAGCTCCCGTCTCAAGTCTCGGGTGGTCCGCTGAACAACCTGGGTCATGAAATAGTTGGACCAGAAGGCACCAGCCTGAAAGACCGTGGAGCGAATCTGGTAAATCACCAGCATCCAAAACACATAGGTCACATTGATTCCAGCCCCTGGCAGGCCTTTTGCCATGTCCAAGAGGTTCTGGGTCAGCTCAGTGATGACCAAGCCCAGAACATAGGGTTCCAAGACACTGGCCACCACACTAAGCACCTTGAACAAGATGGCCAATACAAATCGCCCCTTATAGGCCCGTAAATAAGGCCACAGTCGCATCAATCCTTTGTGTTGCATCCTAGCCTCCTTCCGTTAGGGATTGGCTGTTGAGCTGGGAATTGGCGATTTCCCGGTAAATGGCATTGCTGACCATGAGCTCCTCGTGGGTGCCACGGCCGACAATCTCGCCCTGGTCCAAAACGATGATCTGGTCCGCATCCATGATGGTTCCCACCCGCTGGGCCACGATAAGGACCGTGGCCTCCTGGGTCACTTCCTTGAGGCGGCGGCGAAGCTCGGCATCCGTCTTGTAGTCCAAGGCCGAGAAGGAATCATCAAAAATGTAGATGTCCGCCTGTTTGACCACAGCTCGAGCGATGGACAGCCGTTGCTTTTGCCCGCCCGACAGGTTGCTACCGCCCTCGGCCAGCAGGGTCTCATAGCCCTCAGTGCGGCTGGCGATAAAGTCCCTGGCCTGAGACACGTCCGCCGCCTGGTCCAGTTCCGCCTGACTGGCGTCCGCCTTGCCGTACTTGAGGTTTTCTTCGATGGTTCCGGTAAATAGCAGAGCTTTTTGAGGGATAAAGCCGATTTTCGAGCGTAGAGCTTGGAGATTGTAGTCTCGGACATCCACCCCATCCACCAAGATTTTCCCAAGGGTCACATCATGAAAACGAGGAATCAGGTGAACCAGACTGGACTTCCCAGACCCTGTCGAACCGATAAAGGCGATGGTCTCCCCTGGCTTGGTCTTGAAGGAAATGTTGTGAAGAACAGGGCTCTCCGTCTCCCCAGGATAGGCAAAGGTCACGTTGTCAAATTCTAGATAGCCCCTGGTCGCCGTCTCCGTCACCCCATTTTCATTGGGATTGATGGATATGGGCATATTCATGACCTCCTGAATCCGCTGGCTGGACACCGCCATCTTAGGGTACATGGTAAAGAGGTTAGAAAAGAGCAAAAAGGACAAGAGGGCTTGGAAGGCATAATCCATGAAGGCAACCATATCCCCAATTCTCAGGTCTCCTGACCGTAAAGATGGAATAGCAAACCAGACAATGGCGATAATCATGGCGATAAGAATTTGCACAAAGAGGGGTTCGGTCAAGCCTGTCAGGGTAAAAAGGCGGCGAGAGGTCAGGGCAAAGGCCTGATTGGCGGTATCAAACCGCTCCTCCTGAAACTCCTCCCGAGCAAAGGCACGCACCACCCGCAGACCCGTCAGGTTCTCACGGACGTACTGGTTAATCTTGTCCAGGGTGGTCTGTTGCTCCTTGGACAGGGGTTCTGTTTTTACGGCCACATAGACCACAACTGCAATCAAAAAAGGAATGGACAGGGCCACAATCCAGGCCAGGGAAGGGCTGGTCATCAAAATCATGACGACAGAAAAGACCAGCATCAAAGGCGTAATCACCCCCAACCGCAAGGCCTGGTCCGCAAACTGCATGAGCATGTAGGCGTCAGAGGTCATCCGCGTCACCAAAGACGAGACCCCAATCTGCTCATACTCGTGGTGGGAATAGGCCTGGAGCTTGTCGTACATGTCGTTGCGCATCTGCTCAATCATGGTGGTGGTCAATTGACTGGCCGCATAACCGATAGTCACCCGACCAACAAGCCCAGCCAGCACCGTCATAAACATCATGCCCGCCCAGAAATAGAGGGCCTCTTCATTGTTTTGAGTAATCCCGTCGTTAATCATCCGACCCAAGATGGTCGGCATGCCCAGAATGACCAAAATAAAGAGCAGGGCTCCAAACAAGTTCAAGGCCAGCCACTTGGGGTAGCGTTTCAAATAAGACCAAATGTATCTCATAAGTTCCTTTCTGTTTCAGAAAATGGTATTTCCTTAATCCTTATACCTAACCCTTATAGGGCTTAGTTTACTTTAGGGTTAGGCAGTTGGCTGAAGGCAGTACTGATGGTAGGGCAAGGCGAACTAACGACACCATAAAGCAAACCAAGTCGCTACAAG
Organism: Streptococcus sp. ZY171113; assembly: GCF_057748235.1. Classification (NCBI taxonomy): domain Bacteria; kingdom Bacillati; phylum Bacillota; class Bacilli; order Lactobacillales; family Streptococcaceae; genus Streptococcus; species Streptococcus sp. ZY171113. Next base: position 857,419 of record NZ_CM173243.1, on the reverse strand, counting down.
TCCTTAACCATCCAGACATCCATCAGATAGTGTCCCGTTTCTTGGGTCAATGGCTGAGCGAGGTGCTGGTAGCCCATCTTCTCATAAAGTTTCAAAGCAGCAGCCAGCTTGGTGGAGCTTTCCAGATAAATCTCTTGGTAGCCAGCCAATCGAGCTGCTTCTTCAATCACCACCAAGAGCTGACCAGCATAACCCTTGCCACGATGTTCCTTAGCCACATAGAGCTTTTGCAGCTCACAAACCGAGTCTAAAATAGGGCCAAAACCACCGCAGGCAACCACCTGCCCACCTTCTTCAAGGACAAAATAGCCAGACCTTGCCAAACCAGCATAGTAACCCGCCAAATCATCCAACTGGGGGTCAAAATAAGCTGTCCCAGGCAGGGCCAAACCCTCGTCTTCTAAACACTTTCGGATAAGGGCTGCAACAGCTATGGTATCAGAGGGTGTAATTGGGTGGATGATCATGGATTTTTCTCCTTTACCAAGGCTTGCTGATGGTATTGATTCATCAAATTAATCACATCATGAATCTGTTTGTCAGAATGATCAGTAAAAAGCGTCAAAGGAATATCTAAATCGCCATTCTTATATTTTCTTTTACTATGATTAGTCAACGAACGAACAAGTTTACTGTTACTCTGATTGATTGGGTATTGTTTCTGCCAACGTTCTGGTTGTAGAAAATCGACAGAAATAAATCGACTATAACTTTTAGAACCTTAACGCCCTCTGGTTACAATTTCTGTATAAAAAATTCTATCCACCTCTTGCCAAGATGAAAAATAAACCTTTCTCCCTATGCCATAATGTGTAATAAAAACCTTCCTGAGTCAATCTCAGAAACTCTGATGACCCAAAAACTAACTGCCCAGCAATTGCCATACTGGCCAAGGTGGTTGTGATGACAGCAAAAGCAAAGAACAAGATACCTACCCATTTATCCAATGGAGCCAGATCGCTGTCAACTAAGTAAACAAGCATTAGCAGTGAACATACCACGGCGATTCCAGTGATAACTAGCCACCAAAAGAACATTCTGACCTTATTTCGCCGAATGACATAATCTGCCATCTACCCCTCCAACTCACTCAAATACTCATAGCGCTCGTATTTTTCCAAGAGCTGCTCATTTTTATCGTCCAACTCTTTTTGCAGGTCGGACAGGCGGGTGAAGTCGGCTCCGCAGGTGGTCATTTCCTGCTCGATGGCCGCGATGCGCTCCTCCAGGTCTGCGATGACGCCCTCGATTTCCGCCCACTCCTGCTTCTCAAAGTAGGACATGCGTTTGCGCTCGGCTTTTTCCTTGTCGCCCTTAGCCTTGTCGGCTTTTTCTTTGGGGGCAATGGCAGAGCTATCAGCCTGAAAGGCCTTCTCATCCAGATAGTCGGTGTAGTTACCGAAGAACTCAGTCACTCCACCGTTCTCAAAGGCCAAAATCTTGTTGGCCACCTTGTCCAGAAAGTAACGGTCGTGGCTGACCGTGATGACAGGTCCAGCAAAGCCTTGCAGGAAGTTTTCCAAGACAGTCAGGGTCGCAATGTCCAAATCGTTGGTCGGCTCGTCCAGAAGCAAGACGTTTGGCTTTTCGATAAGGATTTTCAAGAGGTATAGGCGTTTCTTCTCCCCACCCGACAACTTGGCGATTTGAGTGCCGTGGGTCGGACGTGGGAAGAGAAACTGCTCCAAGAGCTCAGAAATGCTAGTGGTGCCGACAGTTGTCTTAACCTCGTCCGCCACTTCTTGCAGGTAGTTGATGACCCGCTTGCTCTCATCCATGCCTTTGAGGTTCTGGGAGAAATAGCCGATTCGAACGGTCTCACCGATGTCAACTAGACCAGACTGGGCGGTCAGTTCCCCGCTAATCAGGTTAAGCAAAGTGGACTTACCGACCCCGTTATCGCCGACAATGCCGATGCGATCCTTGTTCTGGATAAGCAGGTTAAAATCGGTCAAAATCGGCTTATCGCCATAGGCAAAGCTGACCTTGTCAAAGTTGACCACCTTTTTCCCGATACGGCTGGTTTCAAAGTTGATGTCCAGATTGGTCGCCGCCGTTTCCGTGGCCAAATCACCTTTCAGGTCATGGAAACGATTGATACGGGCCTGTTGCTTGGTAGCTCGAGCCTGGGGCTGGCGACGCATCCACTCCAACTCCTGCTTGTAGAGTTGTTTTTTCTTGTGGAAGCTGGCTGCATCCCGCTCGTCCTGTTCTGCCCGCAGGCGGACATAGTCTTGATAGTTGCCCTGGTACTCGGTCAGGGAGCTGTTGGCCAGCTCAAAGATACGAGTCGCCACATTGTCCAAGAAATAGCGGTCATGGGTGATAAAGAGGACCGTTTTCTTACTGGTTTTGAGGTAGTTGGTCAGCCAAGCGATGGTGTCGATGTCCAGGTGGTTGGTCGGCTCGTCCAATAGGAGCAAGTCAGCATCCGCTAGGAGAACCTGAGCCAACTGAACCCGACGACGAAGGCCACCAGACAGGGAACCGACGGTTGCCGTCAGGTCTGTAATCCCTAATTTTGACAGGACGGTTTTGACCTCGCTCTCGATAGACCAGACGTCCAGGGCATCCATTTCGGCCATGACTTTTTCAAGCTCAGACTGACTGTCTTCGGAGTAGCTTGCCATCAGGGCCTCGTAGCGTTTTAGCACCGCCATTTCCCTTAAATCGGAAGACAAAACGGTGTCCAAAACGGACTTGCTGTCGTCAAAGTCAGGCTCCTGGGTCAGGTAGGCCAGCTTGTGGTCGCGGGCAGCGGTGATGGGCGAGCGGTCGCCGTCAAAGCCCGTGTGGCCGGCCAGGACGTCAAGGAGCGTGGTCTTGCCGGTACCGTTGACGCCGATAAGACCGATGCGGTCCAGCGGGTGGACGATGAAACTGATGTCCCGAAAAACCGTCTTGTCGCCGACGGACTTGGTGAGGTGTTCTACGATAAAATTTGACATGGTTAACTTTCTATCTGTTTCTTTTCTAGGTAAGTTATTTTGGTAAGAAAAAATATTGCGTGTTATTCTATTTTTTAACTTTTACAAGTAAAAAGTCTGGTTTATGAAGTAAGTCATAGTATTCTGGATGACGTTTCAAAGTATCATCATCAGGCATTGGCTCCACAATCTTCTCAATCTTAAATCCTACTTCAGTAAGAGTATTGAGAATCGTTGAAAACGTTCGATGATATTTTTTGACATCTTCAACAAACCACCCGACAGTTCTTTCTCCCTCTATACCGTAGTTAGAAATATTTGCATAGACTTTTTTACCCTCTTTATCTATTGTCCATCTTTGTCCAGTTGAATGGCTGCTAGCTAATGGATGTTCTTGTGAAAAAACAAAACTCCCACCTTCCTCTAATAAGTTATAACTATCTTTAATTAGAGTTTCAAAATCTTCAACATAATGGAGAGCTAGGGAACTAACGACCAAATCAAAGGTTTGACCGATGTCATTCACATCTTCCATTGGCAAAATGACATAGTCTATTTTAGGACTAGAATTTTCAATTTTAGCTACTTCTATCATTTTTTGAGAAATATCCAATCCAACGACCTTCTCAGCCCCCATTTCGACAAATAATTTACAATGGTCTCCAAAACCACAACCTAAATCTAATACTTTTTTCCCTCTCATATCTGGTAGTAAAGATAATAAAGCTGGAATTTCAAATACTAGATTAGCATTGTTAGCCTTATGCCTTAATGCTTTGTAGCCATCAAAAAAAGTCTGATTGTCATAAATATTTTGTTGTCCCACTAGTTCACTCCATTTATTTTAATAGAATCAATTCTTTGTTTTAAATCGTCTGATATCTCCTAACCCACTCCCAGACTTCCTCCCTCTCATTCCCAACTTCCCCAGCCACAATCGCTCGCTCCAGCTCGTCGAGGATATCGCCCAGTTGAGGACCTGGTTTAATGCCGAAGTCTTGGATGAGGTCACGGCCGGTGATGGCCATATCCTGCTTGGAGTGAATGGGCAGGAGCTGGTCGAGTTCTGTGACCAAATCAGGCTGGCTGTCCAGGCCCTGGCCGGCACGCAGGTGCTCGACCGCAAGCAGGCAGTCCTTGCCGTAGGCGTAAACCAGCTGCTTGGTCACAGGACCGCTCAGACGCTCACGGTAGGCCGCCACCAGCTGGCTGACAGCACGCTGAAAGTCGCGGGAGGTCTTCCATTGTTTGAGGAAGGCGGTGGGTTCATCTACGGCTAAGGCCAATAGCAGAGCAGACCAAGCCTGTTCAGAACTGGCAAAGGTAAAATCGTCTGCCAAGCTGGCCAACAAGCTCTCCAGCTCTGCCATTTTCCCAAATAAACCAGGCAGGTAATCATAGGCGGAACTGGCAATCAGGCTTGTCAAACCAGCCTGCCAATGGGGGGCGGTCAGGAGCTTGTCCAGCTCGATGAAGACCCGCTCGACGGAAATCTTTTCCAAGAGGTGGGCCTGGTCGGCCATGGCCGCAAAGGTGGCAGGTTCGATGGCAAAGTTGAGGCTGGCCGCAAAACGGAAGCCCCGCATTATACGGAGGGCGTCTTCCTTAAACCGCTCTTCGGCTAAGCCGACAGCTCTCAGAACCTGATTGTCTAGGTCTATCAGGCCGTCAAAATGGTCGATGACCTGACCGGTTTCGTCCAGGGCAAAGGCGTTGACGGTGAAGTCCCGCCGCTTGAGGTCTTCGCTCAGTGAACGGACGAAGGAGACGCTGGACGGCCGGCGGAAGTCCACATAGACGTCCTCAGTCCGAAAGGTCGTGACCTCGTACTCGCCATTGTCCAGCACCAGAACCGTGCCGTGTTCAATGCCCACATCGACGGTACGCTGAAAAACAGCCTTGGTCTCCTCTGGATAGGCTGAGGTGGCGATGTCCACATCGTGGATGGGACGGCCCAAGAGGGCATCACGCACCGAGCCACCGACAAAATAGGCCTCGTAGCCTGCGGCCTTTAGTTTTTCTAAAACGGGCAAAGCCTCCTGAAATTCAGAAGGCAGATGGGTTAATTTCATAGTAAATTCTCTAATCCATAGACTAATTGGTCACGGGTGACAACGGCCTTGATGGCATGGTTGACCCCGCCCATGAAGGACACGCGGTCGTAGGAATCATGACGGAGGGTCAAGCCTTCACCTTGACTGCCAAAGATGACTTCCTGATGGGCGACCAGACCTGGCAAGCGTACCGAATGGATGCGGAAGCCGTCATAGTTGGCACCACGGGCACCAGCAAGCAATTCTTCCTCGTCTGCGACTCCCTGGTCCTGGCTCTCCCGCACCTGGGCAATCAGTTCAGCGGTCTTAATGGCGGTGCCAGACGGGGCATCTTTTTTCTTGTCGTGGTGGAGTTCAATGATTTCCACATTTGGGAAGTATTGGGCTGCTTTCTGGGCGAACTGCATGAGCAGGACCGCTCCGATGGCAAAGTTTGGTGCAATCAGACCACCCAAGCTCTTATCAGCAGACAGGCTGGTCAGCTCGGCAATTTCCTCCGTGGTAAAACCAGTCGTGCCAACCACAGGGGCATAGCCCTGCTCCAGGGCGAAACGGGTGTTTTCGTAGGCCACCTTTGGCATGGTAAAATCGACCCAGACGTCAGCAGCCAGGCCAATCAAGTCTTCTTTGGTGGTAAAGACGGGCACGCCCTCCACCTCAGTTGTGGTCGCAAAGGGGTCCAAAAGGCCCACCAGCTCCAACTGGTCATCTTCACGGACCATCTGGGCAGCGGTCGCCCCCATCTTTCCTAAAAATCCGGCAATAATAACCTTGATCATGGCTTCTCCTTACAGCTTCGGCGTAAAGCCCAGGGCAATCCCACCCTCACCCAAGTGGGTGGCGATGACGGCATTAAGGGGCACGATTTGAGCCGTCGCCCCTTTGCCAAGCACGGTCAGGGCCTGCATGAGTTCCTCAGCCTTGGCTGGGGCATTGGTATGGAGGACGACAATCTCGTAGTCCTCGTCCGCCGTCCGCTCGCTCAAAATCTCCAAGAGGCGTTTCACCGCTTTTTTCTCGGTCCGAACCTTCTCATAGACCACAATCGCCCCCTCGTCATTAAAATAGAGGATGGGCTTGATAGAGAGGAGGTTTCCGAGCATGGCAGAGCCGTTAGACAGACGTCCACCTTTTACCAGATGCTTGAGGTCATCAACCATGATAAAGGCTGTGCTTTTGGCAATCTGCTGGTTGAGCCTGTCCAAAATGGCCTCAAAGTCCTGACCAGCCGCCGCCCAGTTGAGGGCATTACGAACCAGGCTCCCCAGAGGGGCTGAGGTGATTTTGGTGTCTGGGAAGGCGATGGTCAGCTGGGGATGCTCATCCACCAGGTAATGGATGTTCTGGTAGAAACCTGAAATCCCGCTTGACAAGAAGAGGCCGATAACATGGGTGTAGCCCTGTTCAGGCAGGCTGGCCAAGATGGTGTCCAGCTGGTCCAGGCTGGGTTGGCTGGTTTTTGGCAGCTCAGCTGCGGCAGCCATTTTCCCATAAAACTCAGCAATGTCTAAGTTAACCCCTTCGACATAGGTCTCCCCGTCGATGGTGATGGGAACATCCAGGACAAAGAGGCCCTCGCGTTCCCTGAGGCCGGGCTCAAAATAGGCCGACGAATCGGTAATAACAGCTAATTTCATCCTAAAACTCCAAACTAACCCCTGGTTGGTCCAAGGCAATCTCCGTCACTTCATAGGTCAGGCGCTTGAGCAGCTGCAAGAGGGGAGCGGAGATGGTTTCCACTTCAGCCTGAGTAAATTCATTTGGCGAATCGACCAAGCGGTTGTGGAGGTAGTTGATTTGGGACATGACACCGCTGACCACAAACTGGTCTTGCACCACGATAAAGTGGAGGACAGACATGAAGGTTGTGGTCTGAGTTTCCTCGTTTTTCTCCATCAGTTGAAACTTAACCTCAGCATTGGACTGGGGAGCACCGTGCTCTTTTTCCCACTCCAGGTTGCGGGCATCATAGTGATAAGCATTAACGAAGGGCTGTTCTTGTTTGAGTTCCATAAAAATCTCCTTTTTAAAATTTCTTTTGGGGGTGTTTAGCAACAATCTCGGGATGGCGGTCCAAGGTTTCCTGCCCCTTTTCCGTCAGGAGGTAGGCCCGCTCCTCGAAGCGTTGATCCAATTCTTCTTCCGACCACAGGGCCAGAACTTGGGCGTCCAGGTCAGCCCGAGCCATCTTGGACAGGCCCTTGACTTCAGCTTCCTTGAGCCAGAGTTTGAGTTTTTGGGCGGGAACATGGCGGAGCGCTTGCACAGGATTTTCCAAGATCACATAACCCTGGTCCATCAACCAGTCCAGTTCTTTTTGGGCCACAATCCCATAGGTCGTGGCAAAGTATTTGTGGTGGGGGCTGGTGGTCAGGTAAGAGCCAAATTGCAGCCGCCAGAGCATGATAATATGGCCTGGCAAGAGCCCTTCTGGAGTTCTCTCCATCTGCCGCTTGGCAATGGGCTTGAGCAAGATCTCGTCCAAATACTGGTCAGGCACCTGAGGCACTTCTGCATGGTCTGCATAGACAGTTGCTAATGTTTTCATGGTTTCTATTATAGCATAGTTTCAGGCAAGCGTCACCTGTCACAAGCTAAAAAGGTCTAGCTCACCAGCTAAACCTTTTTTCGCTCTGCTATTTCCCTAAATCCTAACGTGGGGGCATGCCACCCATTCCACCAGGGCCTGAAGCCACAATCTCGGTCAGTTGTTGGCCGTTGTGGGTGATGCTACCACCGCTGTAGGTCGCCGTGCCGTCAAAATCAAAGCCAAAGGGACCGTTGAGGTTAATGGTGCCGCCCGTCACGGTCAAATCGCCGTTGGAGTCGATGGCATCGGTATCGCCCTCAGCCATGTTAACGGTCAGGTCGCCACCGTTGATGGTCAGGCTCACGCCCTCCATGACCATCATGCTGTCGGAGGACTTGGTCCAGTCGGTGGCATTGATGCCGTCGTCCGTGGCATTGACAAGGATTGTCCCGCCGTTAATGGTGATCACCTTGCCCTCAATCCCTTCCGTGCTGGTCTCGATGGTGATGTCGCCGCTGTCAATCACCAGCTCGTTGGTGGCGTGAATGGCGTCGTCCCCAGCCTTGATGGTCACACTACTGTCCGCTAGATAGAGGTTACCCAGGGTCGTGTCCTCATCATTGTCCGAGTGGATAGCATCCTCCATCGCCGTCAAGTTAAGCACGCTCCCCGTGATGTTGAGGGCATCATTTGCCGACAAGGCATGCTTGGCCGCCGTTACCGTGTAGGTTCCGCCCGCAATCTTGAGGTCGTCGTTAGACTTGATGGCATTATTGTAGTTGCCCTCCACCACGAGACTGCCCGTTCCGTTTAGGGTCAGGTCTTTTTTACTGTAAATGGCTGCGCTGTAATCAGTCGCCGTCCGATTAGCCGAGTCACTCAGGCTATTTTGCGAGCCATCTGCCAGGGTCAGAAAGACCTTGTCTGCCGAGGTCACCGCAATCAGGGCATCTGTCCCCGTCATGGTCACCCCATCAAGAACGATTTGGACCTTGTCGCTGTCAGCGGCCTCCACCAAAATCTGAACACCCTCACTCTGACCAGACACCACATAGGTCCCCGCCTGGCTAATTTTCACCACCGAGCCCGTCACGCTGACCCCATTACCAACAACTGTGGCTGATGAGCCGTTGAGGTTAATGGTGCTGGCTGTCGCCGCATCGTAGCTGGCATCCAGGTCTCGGTCTGAGAAATAAGCCGTGTTTGCCGTCCCAGTTGAACTGGTTTGGCTAGTTTGCGTGGTTGTCGTTGCTTGACCAGACGAGCTGGTTGCCAACTGGCTATTGGCTGACTGGGCCTGGCAGGCCGCCAGGGTCATCACCGTTACGAGGGTTGGGAAAATCATCTTCAATTTGTTTTTTCTTGTCATAGTTATTACCTTCTTTCTGAAAACAAGTATAATTTTCAAAACTAAAACCAGCCTAAAAATTTGCTAAAGAAAAACTTAAAGCTCCCTCCACCACACCTCTTGATTAAAAACCGCCCAATCGAAGGATTGGACGGTAGTGCTTGGTTTATTTAATCACTTGCTGGGTTTGAGCGTACTTGGCTTCAACTGCTTCTTTTTCAGCCTGCCACCAATCTTGGTTGTCGGTGTACCACTTGATGGTTTCTTCGATACCGGCTTCAAAGTTGGTGAACTCAGGCGTCCAGCCCAGCTCATTGCGGAGCTTGCTGGCGTCAATGGCATAGCGGAGGTCATGGCCAGCACGGTCAGTCACATGGTCGTAGGCATCTTTAGGCTGCCCCATTTTCTCCAAAATCAGCTCCAGAACTTCCTTGTTGTTCTTCTCACCGTCGGCACCGATCAGGTAGGTTTCCCCCATTTGGCCCTTGGTCAGAATAGCCCAAACACCAGTCGAGTGGTCGTTGGTGTGGATCCAGTCACGGACATTCTTGCCTTCACCGTAGAGTTTTGGCTTGATGCCCGCCAAGATGTTGGTAATCTGACGCGGGATAAACTTCTCGATGTGCTGATAAGGCCCGTAGTTGTTTGAACAGTTGGAAATGGTCGCTTTTACGCCAAAGGAACGCACCCAAGCCTTAACAATCAGGTCAGACGCCGCCTTGGTTGATGAGTAAGGCGATGATGGGTTGTAATTGGTGTCTGCGGTGAACTTCTCACCTGGCCCCTCGCCGTGGCCCGGCAGGTCTTCACGAAGTGGCAAATCACCGTACACTTCATCAGTTGACACGTGGTGGAAACGGATGTCGTACTTGCGAGCCGCTTCCAAAAGGGTATAAGTCCCGATAAAGTTGGTGTGGATAAATGGGGATGGGTCGTTGAGCGAGTTGTCGTTGTGGCTCTCTGCCGCGTAGTGAACAATGGCATCCGCCTTGGCAGCCAACTTGTCCACCAACTCGGCGTCAGCGATGTCGCCCACAACCAGCTCCACCCGGTCACCAAGAATGGCTTCCAAGTTGGCTCGGTTACCCGCGTAGGTCAACTTGTCCAGAACAGTCACATGAACCTCTGGGTGGTTGTTATAAACGTAATGCACAAAGTTTGAGCCGATAAAACCAGCTCCACCTGTGACGATGATGTGTTTGAATTCTGACATGATTTCTCCGAATTTTATTTTTCTAATCTTGCTTTCAAGTAATCAATTTTTACAAAATCTTTTTGATTATTATTCTCTGCTCGATAACTATCTTTGGACGAGGCTTGGTAAATAGCAAGGTACTGCTCAAGAGTAGGCAGATAGTAACGAACACCGTCCACCACCTGCTCTTCTAGGTCAGCCAAGGCTACTCCTGAAAAATCAGGTAAGGTATCCATAACACCGAACTCAACTGACAAGCCGTCTTTTTGGTACTCGTGTTCGTGCCGGTCAATCAAATCGTAACCTAGAGATGTCATGACCTGATGAAGGGCCTCAAATTGATAAATCCGCTGGTCATCGGGAACTTCCCAGCCTCTTGAATCACCAGGCACATGGATATCCAAATCCCTAGCTTGCCAGTCTTGTCCTGTTCTCTGCTCTAAACCAACAGCCCCCATCAATAACGGTTTAATCCCAATCCTGTTAAGCTGCTCTGCTATTTCTAAAAAGACCGAAAGCATTACAAATCTTCAGCTCCCAGAGGTTTAACATCCTTGAGGAGAGGGTGATTTTTATCAGCTTCTGACACTTCTGCTTCTTCCAAGTTTTCCCATGTAATGTCTAGACTTGGGTCAGCATAGTTGACAAAGGCATACTTAGGCTTGAGTTCCAAGGCCCAGTAGTCATTGACCAGGTAGCTGTAAGAAACGAAGTCTGACAAGACTTGGAAGCCATTAGCCACGCCGCGGGGAACGAAAATCCCCTTGCTGGCGTCAATGATGGTCTGGTAGGTGTTGCCAAAGGTCTCACCCTCACGCAGGTCCACCCAAGTTCCCAGAACCTTACCGCCGTCAGCTACCGAGATGTACTTATCCCAAGGCTCAGCATGGAGGCCACGCAGAACGTTTTTACGGGAAAAGCTGACGTTGTTTTGGAGCTTGCCTTCTGCAAAAAAGCTCTCAGGAAAACCGAGGGGAAGCATTTTTTCCTTCTGGAAATTTTCCTTGAACCAGCCACGGTTGTCCCCGTGAACAGGAATATCAAATTCCAGCATGCCTGGGATGCCCTCAACAGGACGGGCCGCCAGGGTCTTACCAAAAAATTGTTCTGTCATTAGGCTTCTCCAATCAGACGGAGCAGGTATTGTCCGTATTCGTTTTTCTTCAATGGCTGAGCTAACTCACGGACTTGGTCAGCCGTGATGTAACCCATGCGGTAGGCGATTTCTTCCAGGTTAGCCACCTGAACGTTTTGCAGGCGTTGAACCGTCTCGATGTACTGGGCAGCCTCCAGCAGGCTTTCATGAGTACCTGTATCCAACCAGGCAAAGCCACGTCCCATCAACTCAACAGACAAGTCACCACGGTCAAGATAAGCCTTGTTGACATCGGTGATTTCCAATTCACCACGAGGGCTTGGCTTGATGTTCTTGGCAATCTCAACCACATCATTGTCATAGAAGTAAAGACCAGTCACGGCAAAGTTGGACTTAGGCACTTCTGGTTTTTCTTCGATGGAAATGGCGTTCATGTCCGCATCAAACTCCACCACACCAAAGCGTTCTGGGTCCTTGACCTGGTAGCCAAAGACCGTTGCACCAATTTCCTTAGCAGCTGCCCGCTGGAGCATCTTGGTCAGTCCGTTACCGTGGTAGATGTTGTCTCCCAAAATCAGAGCCACGCTATCGTCACCAATAAAATCAGCACCGATGATAAAGGCCTGAGCCAGACCGTCTGGACTTGGCTGCTCAGCATAAGAGAGGGAAATGCCCAATTCAGACCCATCGCCCAACATGTCCTTGAAGCGGGGCAGGTCTTGTGGGGTTGAGATGATCAAAATCTCCTTAATCCCAGCCAACATGAGCGTTGACAGGGGGTAGTAAATCATGGGTTTGTCGTAAATTGGCATGAGCTGCTTAGACGCTGCTCGGGTCAAGGGATAGAGGCGGGTTCCTGAACCACCCGCCAGAATAATACCTTTCATGGGAACTCCTTTTTCTTAACTGGCATAACTGTCAGTTTTGCACTATTGCCATTATAGCACAAATCGCTAATTTTGTCAGTTTTCAACAACCTGCACCATGGCCTCAATGGGGTGGTCAGCTGGGCTGAGCTGGCCCTCTTGCCTCAAAAGCAGTTTAACCAGCTCCTGACCGATAAGAGGCCCTGTGGTCAGACCTGATGAGCCCAGGCCACTGGCCGCATAAACACCCGACAGCCCTGGTACCTGCCCATAGAAGGGGGCAAAGTTTGGCGTATAGGCCCTGATGCCCACCCGGTAACTCTTGGTGGCTGCGCCAGCGATTTTTCCAAAAAATGGCAGAGCTTTGGCCTCAAGTCCAGCCAGGACAGTCGGATCCAGCTCCAAGTCGTAGCCTGCCTGATTCTCATGGGAGGCGCCGACCGAAATCCGCCCCTCACGGAAAGGAATGATGTCACCCTCCCCGTGGGGCATGATGACAGGGTAGCTGCCCGTGTCCAGGTCAGTGAAGTGGTAGTCGATGATCTGCCCCTTCTGAGGACGGACCGCCACCTGATAGCCCAGCGGCTCCAGAATGAAGGGCAACCAGGCCCCGCAGGCCAAAATAACCTTGTCGAAAACCTGGCCATCGATGGCATAGCGACCATTCTCTAACACTTCCAGCTTGACCTCTTTGGTAATAACAGGGAGTTTGCTGGCCGCCAAGAGGGTCTGGGTCAATCCAGCCCCGTCCAGACGAGCGGCACCAGACGCCCAGAGGTAGCGGTCAAAGCCAGCGATGCCAGGGTGGCGGCTATCCAACTCCTCTTGACTAATCAGCTTAACCTCGCCCATAAGGGGCGACTCTTCCTTTCGGGTCAGGGCCAGTTGCAGGGTCTCTTCGAGAAAGTCCTCCCGAGACTTGATGACTACAACCCCAACCTGCTCGTAAAAACTAGTGTCATAGCCATCTGCCTGCAAGTCCGCCACCAGGGTCTGGTAAAAATCTGCCCCCAAACGGGCCATCTTGTACCAGTTCTTGTTGCGTTTGCGGGCAAACCAGGGGCAGATAATCCCAGCCGCCGCCTTGGTGGCCTGGCCAACCCCGTGGTCAAAGACGGTGACCTCTAGCCCCTCTTCTTTTGACAGGTAATAAGCGGCCGTTGACCCAACGATACCCGCTCCGATAATGGCGATTTTCATGGAAACCTCCTAAAGGTGATAAAACGGATTAGTATTCGCCTGACTAGCCAGCACTTCTACTGACCAGTTTTCTTCGACTGCCCAAGTTTCCAAGAGCCGAGCCAAACGTTCCACAAAGAGGACCTCGATGTGGTGGCCTGGGTCGATGGCCAAGAGGCCATCCGTCAGCATTTCCTGAGCGGTGTGGTAGTAGATGTCCCCTGTCAGGTAGACCTGGGCCCCCTTTTTGAGGGCGTCCTTGTAGAAGGACTGGCCAGACCCACCGCAGAGGGCCAAACGGCTCACCGTCGGATTGGCTCGGTCGTAGCTGACCAACCTCACGCTGTCCAGACCAAAGGTCTCCTTGACTTTCAGGGCAAGATCTTCAAAGCTGGTTGGCTCCAGATTGCCGACCCGACCAATGCCCTGGCCGTCGGCTGTTTCCGACAGGACTTCCACCTGGGTCAGCCCCAAAAGCTCACAGAACCAGTCATTGAGACCTCCTTCAACCACGTCAATATTGGTGTGGCTGACGTAAACGGCGATATCATGCTTGACCAAATCCAGGACCATCTGGGTCTGGGGACTGGCCACCAGATTTTTCAGCGGACGGAAAATCGGAGCGTGCTTAACAATAATCAGGTCCACACCCTGTTCAATGGCCTCAGCCACCGTTCCCTCACGGATGTCCAGGGCCACCATGACCTTGCGAACGGCCTTGTCCAGGGTTCCGATTTGCAGGCCGACCACATCCCCCTCCAGAGACAGACCCGGCGGGCAAAAGGCCTCGTAACGGGCGATGAGTTCACTAGCTTTCATGCAGCACCTCCTTGATGGCTTGGATTCTTTGAGAAATAGCAGAGCGGGCTTCCTTGTGATGGTCAGGAATCTCGCTAAGAGCCTCCTCGAGTTTCTTCAGTTCCTTGGTCCACTTGGTCACAAAGACCGCAGACTTTTCCTGACGCAGGAAGGGCCCAAACCGCAAATCGGCTGTAGTCAAGTCTTGCTGGCCAGGTTCAGCCACGATGATTTCGTAAATCTTACCATGTTCTTCTAGGATGGTCTCAGCAAGAATAGCATAATCGTTTTCGCTCAGCCAGTTGCGGAGGTCATCCTCTCGGTTGTTGGGCTGCAAAATCAGGCGGTTGATGCCCTCCAGTTTTGCTCTGCCATTGTCCAAAATGGTCGCAATCAAGCGACCACCCATACCGCAAATGGTCACGGTGTCAATGCCGTCGGTGAGCTCCAGGGCAGCTAAACCGTCAGCCAGACGAACGGTCAGGCGGTCAGCAAAGGGCGAATTCTGGGCGTTTTTTAGGGCCGACTGGTAGGGGCCAGCCACCACCTCGCCAGCAACAGCGGCCATGATCTGGCCCTGCTCCAGCAGGTAGAGGGGCAGGTAGGCGTGGTCGCTGCCCACGTCCAGGAGGCGGCTGCCAGCAGGCACAAATGTGCTGACGGCCAGCAGGCGTTGGGAAAGTTGGGTTTCAGTCATAAGTCCCTTTCTAAAGGCGTATTTCCCTTTATTATACCACATTATTCCCTTAAAAAACGACCGATAAAGTGTAATCAGTTCATTCTTATGGCAAGCCATAGCCGATAAAAAAAACAGTTTCCTGTAACAAACAAGAAACTGGTCGCAGAGGGAAATGCTATTCAATTTACCCGAAACTAGACCGTCTTAGGTAATCTTTTTTTCGCTGATTTACTTAATCTTCTCTTCCTTGTAATCACACTTGTCATGGCCACAGACGACTTGCTTGCCGCCACCGCGAACGGCTTTTTCAACTAGGAAATCGCCAGATTTTGGACAGGCTCGACCAATCGGCTTGTCCCAAGAGGTAAAGTCACAGTCTGGGTAACGGTCACAGCCGTAGAAAATCCGATTTTTCTTGGTCTTGCGTTCGATGACCTGACCCTGCGAGCAGACTGGACAGGTCACACCGATTTCCTTGGTGATGGCCTTGGTGTTGTGGCAATCAGGGAAATTGCTACAAGCATAGAACTTACCAAAACGCCCCAGCTTGATGACCATGTCATGGCCACAGAGGTCACAGGCAAAGCCAGCTGGCTCGTCCTTGATTTGGATTTTCTCCATTTGGCTCTCAGCCTTGTCCAGCTCAACCTTGAAGGGCTGGTAAAAGCTGTCGATAATCTTCTGCCAGTTTTCTTGGCCCACTTCGACATCATCCAGCTTGGTTTCCATCTCCGCCGTGAAAGCAACGTTGACGATGTCTGGGAAAAACTCGACAATCAGGGAATTGACAATCTCCCCCAGTTCAGTCGGCTCAAACCGCTTGGCCGCTAATTTGACATAATAGCGTTTTTGAATAGTTTCCAGGGTCGGAGCATAAGTTGACGGTCGGCCGACCCCGTTTTCTTCCAAAGTCTTGATGAGGGTGGCCTCAGAATAACGGGCTGGTGGCTGGGTAAAGTGTTGCTCTGGTGACAAGTTTTCTTTGGTGACCTTGTCACCTTCAGCCATTTCAGGCAACATCTTGTTCTTGTCGGAGTCGTTGTAAACGGCCAAATAACCGTCAAACTTAATCTGGCTACCATTTGCCGTAAAGAGGACCCCGTTTTGGGTCAGGTTGACCTTGACCGTGTCAAAGACTGCCGCTGTCATCTGGCTGGCCACAAAACGGTTCCAAATCAGGGTGTAAAGTTTGAGCTGGTCCTTGTCCAGGTACTTGGCCACCTGCTCAGGGGTATGGTTGACGTTAGACGGACGGATGGCCTCGTGGGCATCCTGGGCCCCGCTGGCATTCTTGACCTTGTTGCCGTGCTTGCTATACTGGCTACCAAACCGCTGACTGATAAAGTTAGCCGCGTCAGCCTGGGCCACAGGACTAATCCGTGTCGAATCGGTACGCATGTAGGTGATGAGACCCTGATGACCAGCTGGACCCAAGCTAATCCCCTCATAGAGCTGCTGGGCCACCATCATGGTTTTACGAGTACGGAAGTTGATTTTGTTGGCTGCATCCTGTTGGAGGGATGAGGTCGTGTAAGGCAACGGTGCATTGCGGCGACGCTCCTTCTTCTCGACCTGCTCGACCAAGAAATCTGGCGAGGTCAGGCGGGAAAGAACAGCCTTAACATCATCGTTGGTTGACAGTTTGAGTTTCTTGCCATCTAAGCCATAAAAACTAGCTTGGAACTTCTTCGTCCCTTTTTTAAAGAGGCCGTCGATGGTCCAGTATTCTTCTGGTTTAAAGGCCTTAATCTCGTTCTCACGGTCGATGATGAGCTTGAGGGCCACCGATTGCACCCGACCAGCTGAGAGGCCCTTTTTGACCTTTTTCCAAAGGATGGGTGAAATGGAGTAACCCACGATGCGGTCCAAGACCCGACGGGCCTGCTGGGCATCGACCAGGTCCATGTTAATGGGACGAGGTTCTACAAAGGCCTGCTTGACCGCATCCTTGGTAATCTCGTTGAAGACCACTCGGTTCTTGTCTGCAATGTCCAAGCCCAAAATATGAGACAAATGCCAGGAAATGGCCTCTCCTTCCCTATCCGGGTCACTCGCCAGAAAAACTTGCTTGGCGTTCTTGGCCTCTTTTTTCAGGGAATTGATCAGCGGTCCCTTGCCACGGATGTTGATGTACTGGGGTTCGTAGTTATTCTCAAAATCGATGGACATAGACGATTTTTTCAAATCTCTAATATGCCCGACCGAGGCGACTACCTTGTAGTTGCGGCCCAGGTATTTTTCAATGGTTTTAGCCTTGGCAGGCGACTCCACGATGACCAGGTTTTTCTTGGTCGCCGTTTTCTTTTTAGACGTTGTTGCTGTTGCCATAAATCTCTTTCTCTCAAAGTCAAATCTATAGCATGATAAACCATTTTTGCCCAACTGTCAATAGAAAACTTTTTCCTATAGGAAAAGATGGTTTAGAATTGGTACTCAGAAATCACGTCCAAGCCTGTCGTTGTGCACTTTGCCCCGTCTTTTATCAGCTGCAAACAGCCATCGGAGTGACCGTCTAAAATATTGCCTGGAATGGCAAAAATGTCTCGTCCTTCTTCCATGGCTCGTTCACAGGTAATCAGGCTACCTGACCGCAACTTGGCTTCGGCAACTAGAACCCCTTGGGAGAGGCCGGCGATGATCCGGTTACGTTCAGGGAAATGGTATTTGAGGGGCTGTTCTCCTGGTAAATACTCGGTCAAAAGTAAATGGTGCTTAGCGATATAGTCTTGGAGCTGGCGATTTTCTTTGGGGTAGTAAACATCCAGTCCACAACCGATGACGGCAATGGTCGCTCCGCCATTTTTCAAAGCAGCCACATGGGCAACGGTGTCAATACCGCGAGCCAAACCGCTGACAATGACAAACTGGTTCTTGAGCTCGGTCAGAACCTTTTTGACGGACTGGATACCCGTCTCGCTGGTGTTGCGAGAGCCAACCACAGCCAGCTTGGGCTTGTCTAAGAGCTCCAGGTTGCCCTGATAAAAGAGCAAAACGGGCGGGTTGTAGATGGTTTTTAGTTCCAGAGGGTAGCAAGCATCCAGGATAGAAAAACTAGGAAAACGGGCAAATTCAGCCTTGAGAGCCTTGGTATCCAGCTGCTTGTAGGCCTCCATGATGAGGCTGGGTTGCTTGTGCTGGGAGACAACAACCATATCCCGTAGGGATAGAGACTTGCCCTGCCGTTTCTGGTAATCTAGAATATGGTTGATTTGCCGGTTGCTAAGGCCAGCCTTTTTCAGCTTATAGAGTTCAAAATTGTTCATGGCTTGTCCTTTCAGAGGTTCTACTGAATTATTCGTAACTGGTCAGAAAACCTTGACAAGTTGAGAGATTTTTTTGTATGATTAAGATTGACTAGCTAATAGTGAACACAGCTTTGCCAGTGTCATCGTTAAAGCGGACTTCTAAAAACTCAATTAACCAAATTCAAATCGTTGATTTGATAGACTTTTGACTTGGAAAAACAGTCAAAAAGCTCGTTTTTAGAGATCCCCCTAAAATAACCTAATCCCCCACCCACCAGAATAAGGAGATTGCCATGACCAAACCACTTGTCTCACCGACAGGCCTTTACGCCACCGAAAAATGGGCTTACAGCAGCCTAGTCCAGTTTGAAGCCCAGACCAAGCCTGAGCTGACCCAGATTTTGACCCAGCAGGGCCGGATTTACAAGACCTACTACCTGTCTGAAACCGACCCTTACGCCTTTAACAGCGAGGCTGAGATTGACCAGTACCTACTGGAGACGGCAGCTGAGTTTCTGGCGGCCATGGAAAAGGGCGATACGGAGAGCTACATCAAAGCTCGAACCGAACGCCAGCGTTTGGCCGAAGAGGCTGGTCGGAAAATCGCAGAGCAGCTCAAACTGGCTGACTAGCCCTCCCATTTTTGGGGAACAATCGCAGAGCAGAAAAACCTGCCTTGGTAGCAAACCAGGGCAGATTTTTAGTCTTTAATTGGCTGAACAACTGTCAGTTCCCAAAAATCAGACAATCGTGCTCATCAACAATCGAGCTGTTCTCTCTCTGATCTACTGTGGCCAGATACTCATCTGGTAAAATGAGGAGCTTAATCAGTTTGGGGTTAACGCTCAATAACTGGTAGGCAGAGATGGCAACAAGGTCTGTATTGTCCCTGTCTTGATAGCCAATGAACCAACTGCCTGCTGACTTGTGCAGGTAATAGCGGTCAGCTTCAAAAACACCTTTGGCAATGACAATCTTGTCATCAAAACGGCAGTCCTCTGGGACTATGCCGAGAAGACTGGCAAACAAGACCTGCTCCTGCAAGCAGTAAAGGGCCGTGCTTAAATCAGCTGTCCAATCCTGCCAAGGATTTTTAGAGAAATCTTGAGCCAAAAGACGGATTTGCTGCTGATCAATGGCTTCCAAAGTGTAGAGACTGAAACCAAGCTGAACGGTTTGACCAGGTGTCGCCTGTTCAGGAATCAGCTGGACCAGACCATGGAAGGCTACTTCAAAACCTGCTGTCACCTGACCATGAAAGGTCCGAGAACCGATGGATGAGCTGACCTCTCTCAACACAGGCTTTCTAGTTTCCTTTCTTCTCAATCGGAGCCAGGCTGGCCAGCAATTTCTTGAGACCAACTTCTGGGAACTTGATTTTGACTTCTTGGCTGCTGCCTGAGCCAGTCACTTCGAGAACCACACCTTCACCCCATTTGCGGTGGATGGCGATGTCTCCCACCTGCCAGTCGGTTGCGGTGATGCTGGTAGCTGCTGGTGAGCTGGCTGTGACAGGCTGACCAAATGGTCTTGGTTGAGCCGAGCTCTTTCTAGCTTGCAGGGCTTGGGACAGGCTCATGCCCTGGCCAAACTGTGTGGCTCTGCTATTGCCATAAGAGGCAACAAAGGAGGTGTTGGCAGGGCGGGCCAGGCCTTGGTAGTCCAAAAGGTCGTCGGAAATCTCACGGAGGAAGCGGCTAGGGCGGTTGTAGCCAGTCTTACCAAAGAGGGTTCGGGCGTTGGCGTTGGTCAGGTAGAGCTGGTGCTCGGCTCGGGTGATGCCCACATAGGCCAGGCGACGCTCCTCCTCCAGCTCGTCGGGGTTCTCGCTGGCTCGGCTGAGGGGGAAGACCCCCTCCTCCATGCCGATGAGGAAGACCAGAGGGAACTCCAGCCCCTTGGCAGCGTGGAGGGTCATGAGGGTGACCTGAGAGGCCTGAGCCTCGCCGTCGTCGGTGTCGGCAATCAGGGCCAGGTCGTTGAGGAAACGGCTGAGGCGATCAAGACCAGTTTCGTCGGTTTCCGTCTCAGCAGTCTTGTCGTCAAAGATCTTGGTCACGGAGAGAAATTCCTGGATGTTCTCTACCCGAGCCTGGCTCTCTAGCGTGCCTTGGAGCTTGAGGCTATCCAGATAGCCCGTCTTATCCAACACCAGCTCCACCAGATCGGTTAGGCTGTAAGTGTCCAGCTTGTCTCGCAGGTTGAGGAGGAGGTTACCCAACTCAAAGAGGGCTTGAGCAGCCTTGCCCTTGATGGACGACATGACCACCTCGCTGGCCGCTTCAAGGAGAGACTGGTTGGTCGCTACCGCAAAGTCACGGAGCTTGTCCAAGGTTCCTGGGCCAACACCCCGTTTGGGCTCATTGACAATCCGTTCAAAACTCAGGTTGTCGGCCTTGTTGGCCAGGACATTGAGGTAGGCGATGACGTCACGGATTTCCTTACGGCTGTAGAACTTGGTGCCGCCAACCATGGTGTAGGGGATATTGGACTTGAGCAGGGCTTCCTCAATGGTCCGCGACTGGGCGTTGGTTCGGTAAAGCACAGCCACGTCACGGAAGGCTCGATTGCCCTCACGCACCGCCTGCCCGATTTGACTGGCCACAAAAATGGCCTCCTCATGCTCATCACGGGCCTTGTAGTAAACAATCTTATCTCCATCCGCATTCTGGGTCCAGAGCTTCTTCTCCCGGCGGTTGCGGTTGTTTTTGATGACCTCATTGGCCGCCTGCAGGATGGTCTTGGTCGAGCGGTAGTTCTCCTCCAAAAGAACCACCTTGGCCTCAGCATAATCCTTCTCAAAGTCCAGGATATTCTGCATGTCTGCCCCCCGCCAGCCATAGATGGACTGGTCGGCATCCCCCACCACACAGATGTTGCGGTAGCGGGACGCCAGGAGCGTGACCAACTGGTACTGGGCATGGTTGGTGTCCTGATACTCGTCCACGTGGATATAGCGGTAGCGGTTTTGGTAATAGCTGAGCACCTCAGGATTGTCATCAAAGAGCTTGAGGGTCACCATGATCAGGTCATCAAAGTCCAGGGCTTCGCTTCTGCGGAGTTCTGCCTGATAGAGTTTGTAGCACTTGGCCACCATTTGGGTGTAGATGTCCCCAGCCTGACGCTCGTAGGCCACCTCATCCAGCAGGTCATTTTTAGCGTTGGAAATGGTACCCAGAATGGCTCGTTCGTTCCACTTTTTAGGGTCCAGATTGAGCTGTTTGAGGATGCGTTTCATCAGCGTCCGCTGCTCACCAGGATCCACGATGGTAAAGTTACGGTTGTAGCCAATCTTGTCTCCCTCCCGACGCAAGATGCGGACGCACATGGAGTGGAAGGTGGCAATCAGGGTATCGCTAGTGGCTGGATTGAGCTGGAAGGCCCGCTCCTTCATCTCTCTGGCAGCCTTGTTGGTGAAGGTGATGGCCAGGATGTTCCAAGGGGCCACGTTTTTCTCCTCAATCAAGTAGGCAATCCGATGGGTCAACACCCTAGTCTTACCAGACCCAGCCCCTGCCATAATCAAGAGCGGGCCTTCGGTTGTCTGAACAGCCTCAGCCTGTCTGGCATTCATGCCATCTAATAAATTTGTCATTGGTTTCTCCATTCGCAGTCATTCTCTCCATTATACCATGTTTCAACCCAAAGATGAATTAGTTCTTTCAGACACAAAAAAGACCGAGAGAAACTCTCAGTCCTTTTCATCATTTTAGAATTCAATATCGCCGAAAAGGTCAGCCATAGAGAAACCAGTTTGTGTTTCTGGCAATTCGAAGTCACGTTTGGCTTCACGACGTGGGCGACGTGCAGGACGTGATTGGCGTTTTTCGCCATCTTCTGAACGCTCTTCGCGAGCTGGACGCTCTTCAAGAGCCTTGATTGAGAGTGATACACGCTCAGCGTCAGCGTTCACTTCAAGAACCTTAACAGTAACGTCTTGACCAACAGTCAAAGCTTCTTTAGGGTTGTCAACACGCTTGTGAGAGATTTGAGACACGTGAACCAAACCGTCGATACCTGGCAAAACTTCCACAAAAGCACCGAAGTCAGTCAAGCGTTTCACTTTACCTTCAATCACATCACCAGCAGCAAGTTTCTGCTCAACGCCATCCCATGGTCCAGGGGTAGTCGCTTTAAGTGACAATGACACACGGCCAGCTTCTTCGTCGATAGCCAAGACTTTAACGTCAACTTCTTCACCAACAGTAACAACTGATTTTGGAGAAGCGTTACGCTCGTGCGACAATTCAGTGATGTGAATCAAGCCGTCAACGCCACCAAGCTCTACAAAGACACCAAAGTTAGTCAAGCGAGCAACTTTACCAGTTACAACTGAACCAACAGCAAGTTTAGAGAAGGCTTCTTGACGAGCAGCAGCTGAAGTTTCTTCAACAACGTCACGACGTGACAAGATGAAGCGGTTGTCAGCAGCTGATACTTCTTTGATTTTTGCGTCAAAAGTTTGACCAACAAATTTCTCAGTGTTACGGATAAAGCGGCTGTCAATCATAGACGCAGGAATAAATCCACGCAGGCCTTCAAACTCAACTGACAATCCACCTTTAACGGCACGGGTAACAGCAACGTTAACCACTTCGCCTTCACGACCAATCAATTTGTCCCAAGCTTTACGAGCTTCCAAGCGTTTTTTAGACACGAGGAAAGTTACTGTATCAGTATCTTTACCTACGACTTGACGAAGAACAAGCACTTCAAGTGTCTCACCAGCTTTAACAAAATCGTTAATGTCTGCATTACGGTCGCTGGTCAATTCGCGAAGGGTCAATACACCTTCAACACCAGTGCCGCTGATGATTACGTTAGCTTGACCGTTATCAACGGTTAACACTTCAGCAGTGACAACGTCACCAGGGTTGACTTCGCTAACACTGTTTAGCAAATCTTCAAATTCATTCATTCTAAAAAATCCTCCAACAAAAGCCAGCAAGCTAACTTTTGACAACAAAAATATTTCTCTAGGCGGCGGTTCAAAGAACCGCTGGGCAAGCCCTAAACCAAGACTGGGGTAGCTGGATTCGAACCAACGAATGACGGAGTCAAAGTCCGTTGCCTTACCGCTTGGCGATACCCCAAAAAATGGGAAGAGAGGGATTCGAACCCCCGAACCCGAAGGAGCGGATTTACAGTCCGCCGCGTTTAGCCACTTCGCTATCTTCCCATACAACAAGAAACAGTTTACCACAATTTCTTGTTAATATCAAGCCCTTTTGCTCATTTTTTTAATGGCTGAGGTTATAGTTTTCCACCAAATTGGTCACAGCCAACTCTAAGGTCTTGAAAAAGCTGTCAACCTTGCCGTTTTTGACCGTCGCAAACTTGCTGTCCAGCTCGACGATTTGGCCGATGGTTTTCTTGCCGATAATCAGCTCCAAACCCTCTATGGCCTGACCTTCCACAGTCACCTTGGCATCCACGACTTGAATGTCGATTTTTTTGTCTTTTTTACTCATGATTGCACGTCCTTTCTGTCTTATTTTACAGGAAAATAGCTGAGCTGACAAGGTCTTTTCGTCAGCAAAGGCGATTTTAGCCACAAAGCCTGATGACCTGCTCTGCCATCTCCCAAAAAACTAATCCTGCAAGACCCCGCCGATGGCTTCCACCGCAGCTAGGCCGCCCAGGTCATAAACCTGTGTGAAGCCAGCCGCCCGCAGGAGCTTGGCCGCGTCGGCTGACCGCCGACCGCTCTGGCAGTGGACATAAATCGGCGTGTCCTTGGGCAGGTCAGGGAACTTGCCCGCCTCCATGTCGGTCACGGGGAAATTCTCGGTGATGCCGAAATTGCTGGTTTGGAACTCCTTGGGACTGCGGACGTCATAGAACTTGGCTCCAGCTTCTACTACTGCTTCAACCTGGGCAAAGGTGATTTCTTGGGCCTGGGCATCGGGCCCAGCCTGCTCCCAGTTGATGGAGCTGGTCTGGTTACTTGCCTTTTGGGGCTGGCAAGCCACCAATAGGACGCTCGCCAAGAAAAGCATGAACCACTTCATGATTGTTCTCCTAATTCTTGAGTTTAATCATCCTTACTCCCGTATCCGAAATGCTGTCTGACACAAAAGAACCGTTGCTGGTCCGTTCAGACAAACCAAGGTTGTCCAGAACCACTTCTGTCACCTGACCATCGTTAGCAGTGATGATGAGAGACTGACCATTAGCCTCCTCCGCTGGGCTAGCAAAAAGATCCAGCTCGCCGCTGGCTTCAGACCAGACTGGGCCTGCTGCAAAGACGGTATGAGGCTTGGTTTTGAGCTCCCGCAGGACCTGCAAGCCACGTCCCGCCCGCTTGGCGGTTGGGATTTCCGATACGGCTACTCGCTTGAGGCTGCCTCTCTGGGTCAGGAGGTAGAAGCTGGCCGTGTTGGCCATAAAGGCTGCGGCGACGACATCATCGTCCTTGAGGTTGATGGCCTTGACCCCAGCTGCCTTGGCTCCCACTACTGGCACTTCTTCCACGTTAAATCGCAGAGCGTAACCCTTGTGGGTGATGATCATGACGTCGTCCAAGGCAATCGGCGACACGGTCACGACACGGTCGCTGGCATCTTTAAGCTTGGCGAACTTGAGGGCCTTGGAACGGTAGGTCCGCCATGGGGTGAATTCCTTGCGGTCAAAGCGTTTGATTTGACCAGCCTGCGTCACCGCATAGTAGGTCACACCGTCAAAGCTATCAACAATCTCCGCCAGAATGACCTGCTCATCCTTGTCAAAGGCGGTCACGGTCTGGCTAATGTGCTCCCCGATGTCCTTCCACTTGGTATCGGCCAATTCATGGACCGGTCGGTAGATGACATTGCCCAAATTGGTAAAGAGGAGCAGGTGCTGGGTGGTCTTGGCCTGCTGGACAAAGAGCAGGTCGTCGTCCTCTCTCTTGCCGATTTCCTCAACCGTTGAAGCACCGAATGACCGTGGGCTGGTCCGCTTGATGTAACCAGCTCGGGTCACGCTGACATAAGTGTCTTCCTCAGCAATCAGACTTGCCGTATCAATCTCGATGCTCTCTGTCTCAGCCTGCAATTCAGACAGGCGAGGGTTGGCAAACTTCTTCTTGACCTCACGGAGTTCCTTCTTCATGAGGTGGAACATGGTTTTCTCATCACCGATGATGGCAGTCAGGGTGGCAATCTGCTCACGCAGGCTCTTGTCTTCTTCTT
Organism: Streptococcus sp. ZY171113; assembly: GCF_057748235.1. Classification (NCBI taxonomy): domain Bacteria; kingdom Bacillati; phylum Bacillota; class Bacilli; order Lactobacillales; family Streptococcaceae; genus Streptococcus; species Streptococcus sp. ZY171113. Next base: position 832,330 of record NZ_CM173243.1, on the reverse strand, counting down.
CCAGGGTCACGATGTCCGTATTGGTCAGGCGGTAGAGCTGGAGGGTCACGATGGCCTCGGCCTGCTCCTCCGAAAAATTGTAGCTGACCTTCAGATTTTCCTTAGCGTCAGCCTTATTGTCCGAAGCACGGATGAGGGCAATGACCTCATCCAGGATAGACAGAACCCGAATCAGCCCTTCAACGATGTGGAGTCTGCGCTCTGCTTTTTCCTTATCGAACCGCGACCGAGCGATGATGACCTCCCGCCGATGGGCGATGTAGCTGGTCAAAATCTTGTGGAGACCCACCTGGCGAGGGGTGAAGTTGTCGATGGCCACCATGTTGAAGTTGTAGTTGACCTGAAGGTCGGTGTACTTGAAGAGGTAGTTGAGGATGACCTGGGCGTCGGCGTCCTTCTTGAGCTCGATGGCAATGCGGAGCCCCGTTCGGTCGCTCTCATCACGCACCTCGGCAATGCCTGGCACCTTGCTGTTGACCCGAACCTCGTCAATCTTCTTGACCAAGACCGCCTTGTTAATCTCGTAAGGAATCTCGGTGATGACGATTTGCTCCTTACCGCCCTTGAGTTGCTCAATGGCAGTTTTAGAACGCACCACGACCCGACCCTTACCAGTCTCGTAGGCCTTCTTAATCTCATCCGCCCCCTGGATAATGCCTCCCGTTGGGAAGTCAGGCCCAGGCAGGAATTCCATGAGCTTATCAACGCTGGCTTGCGGGTGGTCAATTAGGTAAACCACCGCATCGATGACCTCGGCCAAGTTGTGAGGGGGAATGTCCGTCGCATAACCAGCTGAAATCCCTGTCGCTCCGTTGACCAAGAGGTTGGGAAAGGCCGCAGGTAGAACCGTCGGCTCCTTCTCCGTGTCGTCAAAGTTCCAGGCAAAAGGCACGGTTTTCTTCTCAATATCATTGAGCAAGAAGGTCGAGACCTCCGACAGGCGAGCCTCGGTGTAACGCATGGCCGCAGGCGGGTCACCATCCATGGAACCATTGTTCCCGTGCATTTCGACCAAAATCTCACGGTTCTTCCAGTCCTGGGACATCCGAACCATGGCCTCGTAGATGGAGCTGTCCCCGTGGGGGTGGAAGTTACCCATGATGTTACCGACCGACTTGGCCGACTTGCGGTAACCCTTGTCAAAGGTGTTGCCGTCCTTGTTCATGGAGTAGAGAATCCGCCGCTGGACGGGCTTGAGCCCGTCCCGAATGTCCGGCAGGGCCCGCTCCTGAATAATGTACTTGGAGTAGCGCCCAAAACGCTCCCCCATAATGTCCTCAAGGGACATGTGTTGAATGTTTGACATAATATAAGATACAAAGGGACGGTTCGGCTAGCCGAAAATTCCCGTAGAAGTAAAACAGTTCAGTGAACTGTTTTAGCTTTGAGCCAAAAAACTCAAAAGCGAAAAGAGAAATCTGACAAAGACGCTAGCGTCTAGGAAGATTTATCATTTTTCCTAGGGAATTAGTCCCGTGTTCAGTTCCTTTCGTAAGATGCAAAAGGCGTCAAGAAAACCGTATGAAAATAGGAAAGTGGCGACGCAAGCTCCTGATTGCTAGCCACTTTATCTTTTTCACTAGGTTTTTAGCCTGTGCTCAAATCCTTTCTATAAAGTTAGAAGGTAAAATTTAGAAAGTCCCATGTTCAGTTCAACAGAACCAAACTGTCCTTTCCTTTAAGATTCAAGGGTTTTATTTTTAGGGAAATAGCAGAGCTGAAAAGCTTAATCCGCCAGGTGTAAAACTGTTCGCAAGCTATCTTGCAATCGTTGGTAATCGCTAGAATCCAATTGATAAATCTTTTTATACTGCTTAATAAACAGTTCATGACCATTCTTGTCCAAACAAGCCTGACCTGTCTCATCAACCTGTTTCTTTTTGACGAAAACAACCTTTCGTTTATCAATTTCTTGGATTTTCCGTGTATAAACAAAGGCTTTATCATAAGATGGTTCTGTTTGGTATTTGTGGTTATCTAAGGTGATGCCCCCTTTGTATCGGGTCTTGGGCTTTTTCCCAGTAATAGGAGCAACCAGTAGCGTCCCATCATCTGAGGCAGGCTCGGTCAAGACAACCGCATAGTGCTTCCCATAAAACTCCCTGCCGCCTTTATCTGGAAAAGCCACTAAATAAACACCGCCAATATCGAACACAAGCACCTCCAAAAAATAAGGTGCACCTGACCTGCAAGTACACCCTTAACGACTCCTTGACGAACAAGGCTCTATAAAATAAATATCGTCTCCTTGACGAACAAGGCTCTTGACTATAACCTTATTCTATCATAGATTACGAAAACACGCAAGAGATAACTGTTTGAAAAATGGAGCCCTATCTCCCCTTCCTCCACTCCCTGTACTCATCAATATCCTTATGGACATATTTCCAGACGGTGGCGATGACTAGGGCATCGTCCATTTGTCCCAAGAAAGGAATGAAATCCGGAACCACATCAAGCGGTGACAGAAAGTAAATCAAAGCACTGATCACAGCAAGAATGCTGCGGGTCGGCACACGAGTGTAGTCCTTTTTCCAGTAGCTCCGCACCATGGCAATCAAGATGGGAATATTCTTAATCTCATCGCCAACAAATGGCACCCACTTGACCTTCTTCTCCAACTTCTCCAAAAATGGCTCCATTTTTGAATCGTCCTTGAGCAGGGCGTCAGCTTGCTTGAAGCGTTTCTGAATTTCGTCAACCGCTCGATTGGTTGTCATTTTTACCCTCATAGGTTATCTCCTATAAATCTTCTGTTTTATACAGCGTGTAGCCTTCGTAGTAGTAACTGTGGTCTATTCCTTTTAGGTAAATAGCTGAGCTGTCCACCTCATTGGTCAAGGCTTGCTTAAGCACGTGTTTAATTTCAGTTGCCCGAATAGGGCTGCGCTCCATAGCCAGCAAATAGTCTTCCTTATCAACCCGAGACCAATCCACCACCTGCCCAATCTGGGTCTTGAAGATATGGTCCAACCAAATTCTGGTCGCTCTGCCATTACCCTCGCGAAAGGGATGAGCACTATGGATAAAATCTAAATTATCAAATCGCCCAGCCACCTTATCTGCCAACAAGTTCTCCCCAAACAAGCTCTTGGCCTTTTCCTTGCTGAGTTTTTCTTCCTACTTGGCCAACTCTAAAGAATCGGTTAAGCCGAGTTTGTTTTCTAGGGTCATCATTCTCCTACACGGTAACTTAAAATCGAATTTGAACTGTCAAACTAAATTTTTGGACACTATTCTCTTCAAAGATAAGTCCAGCACCCGTACGACCGCTTGAAGGACTATCAAATTTGGTATGCCTGTAAAGGTACTCTTTTAATTTATTTCTATCATAGATATGATAACAGAGAATTTCTCCGTCCTCTTTGACAACAATATAGCCCCCATTGGCATCTTCAAGTCCTGTCCACTTAGTGTTTGGTTCCATTCCAAGAGCAATTGCAACCAATAAATCTTTAATTTTATACGACACCAACTCCTCGTCTTCATCGTATTCTAAGCAAAATAACTTGACAACATCTTGTATAGACTTTCCTTTTACAAAATAAGATGTTAAAAATAAGTTGGCTAAGAGTTCGGGCATGCGATAGTCTATCAGTTGTAAGTTTCGATGAAAAATCGCATTTGGTAATTGTTCAAACTCTAACTGGATACTTTTCTCAGATAAAGCAGAAATCCTATCTTTTATCTTACTCTTGCCACCTATACTGTTAATTTCCGCTACAACAGTTTTAGGTAAAGAAGAGGATAGTTGATACTGTATTTTAGTAGCTCCACTAGCATTTAGTAAGGTTGGTTTACTACCGACATAGGATTTTATAGAAAAACCAATTTCAGGCTCTGCTCCTGTAAAATCATCATGAATTTTAAAGACAATATCCTTTTTACTGTCACTGTTTGCTTTAATCTGACTAATCTTCAGCTGATTCAGAAAAGGCTCAACATCTGGAATTTCAAATGTTCCTGTGCCCTCTTTTATGGCGGTCAAAACAGTTTCTGAAAAAGAGACAAACTGCGTCAGAGGAATTTTTGCTTGCTCTACATTATTCTCATAAAGAACAACATTAGCCTCATCATGTTGGATAAGGTATTCTCGTCTGTTACCATGTTCCATTTTGATAGCACTCAAAATCACATAAAATAATTGCTCAACCTTATTCAAATTCTCATCAGCAGCATGAATTTTTCCGACAGAAAGAGCCTTTAGAAAAACAAATAATTCTGCCCACTCGCCTTTATTTACCTTATTAGGCATACTGTCCTCTCCCCGATTCTTTTTCAGCTAAGAAAACTTCTTCTTTCATAGCGGTCGCAACAGCTCTCATCATTGGTACAGCAACCGAGTTCCCCATTTGTCGATACATTTGAGTTCGACTAACAGGAATGACAAAATCATCTGGAAAGCCCATCAACCGTTTACACTCAAGCTCAGAGAACAATCGAATCCCTGTCTCGCCACCTTTGACAAAAGTCCCTGTTAACCGCTGGATTTTATGATAAGAAGCAACAAGTGTTTTCACTTGAATATTAGAAGTCTTATCAACAATCTGTGGTTTCCCATCGTCTTTCTTGAAAAGGTAAGAATCTTGTAGATGTTTGGAAATTGAATAGCCTTCTGGGTTATCCTCTAAAATACTAGATACAGGAACTCGGCATTCTTTGTCTCCAACTGGAAAAGCAAAACTGTGAACGTTTAAATCAGGATGAAATCCTGCAATAACCACACGCTTCCTAACTTGAGCCAATCCAAAATCCTGGGCATCCAAAATCTCATAAAAAACAGAATAGCCCAAATCCTCAAGACTCTTTAAAATAAGTTGAAAGGTTTCCCCATTTTGAATGGTTAATAAGCCCGGCACATTCTCCAAAAGAAACATTTTTGGCATGTGGTAGCTCAAAATTCTCAGCACATCAAAAAACAGCGTTCCTTGAGTGGAGTGTTCAAACCCCTCACGCTTACCAATATTTGAAAAAGGCTGACAGGGAAAACCTGCTAATAAAACGTCGTGAGACGGGATGTCTTTTTCATCAATTTGTGTAATATCTCCAAAGGGTTTCTCACCATAATTGGCTTCGTAAGTTTTGGCGGAAAATGTATCCCATTCTGATGAAAAGACACACGTTGTATGTTCATCCTCAAAACCTTGACGGATACCTCCGATACCAGCAAAAAGATCTATAAACTTCAATTTCAGCATTTTTCTCCTCTAAAACACCGTCTGCTCCTCCAGGGTAAACCGCACGTTATCCTCAATCCATTTACGTCGTGGTTCGACCTTGTCGCCCATGAGGGTGGAGACGCGGCGTTCGGCACGGGCCAGGTCATCAATGGTGACCTGAATCAGGGTTCGGGTTTCAGGGTTCATGGTGGTTTCCCAGAGCTGGTCGGCATTCATTTCGCCTAGACCCTTGTAGCGTTGGAGCATGGCGCCCTTGCCAAACTCCTTACGGAGATTTTCCAGCTCACCGTCTGTCCAGGCGTAGGCAATCTTCTCGGTCTTGCCCTTGCCCTTGCTCATCTTATAGAGCGGTGGCAGGGCGATATAGACATGGCCTGCCTCGACCAGGGGCCGCATGTAACGGTAGAAAAAGGTCAAGAGCAGGGTCTGAATGTGGGCCCCGTCCGTATCCGCATCGGTCATGATGATGATCTTGTCATAGTTGATGTCTTCAATAGAGAAATCCGCCCCGACACCTGCACCGATGGTGTAAATCATGGTGTTGATTTCCTCGTTTTTGAGGATGTCGCTCATCTTGGACTTCTCGGTGTTGATAACCTTACCCCGCAGGGGCAGGATGGCCTGGAACTTGCGGTCACGCCCTTGCTTGGCCGAACCACCAGCGGAGTCCCCCTCCACCAGATAGAGTTCGTTCTTCTGGGCATTCTTGGACTGGGCCGGCGTCAGCTTACCCGACAAAAGCCCCTTGTCTTTCTTGTTCTTCTTGCCACTTCGGGCATCATCACGGGCCTTACGGGCCGCCTCACGGGCGTCCCTGGCCCGAATGGCCTTGCGGACCAAGTTTGAAGCCACTTCGCCATTTTCCATGAGGAAGAAGGTCAGCTTTTCAGCCACGATACCGTCCACAATGGGTCTGGCCAGGGGCGAGCCCAGCTTGTCCTTGGTCTGGCCTTCAAATTGCAGGTGGGCCTCAGGCACCAGGATAGACAGGACAGCTGACAGACCTTCTCGATAATCAGACCCTTCCAGGTTCTTGTCTTTTTCCTTCAAGAGACCAGTCTTTCTGGCATAGTCATTGAGGCTCTTGGTGATAGCGGTCTTGAAACCTGTCTCATGAGTACCCCCGTCCTTGGTACGGACGTTGTTAACAAAGGACAGGATATTGTCTGAAAAGCCATCGTTGTACTGCATGGCAATATCAACCTGAAACTCCTGTTCCTCACCTGTGAAGGCGATGATGGGGGTCAGGGTTTCCTTGTCCTCGTTGAGGTAGGCCACAAAGTCCTGAACCCCGTTCTCATAGTGGAAGGAGGCTTCCTCGCCTGACCGCTTGTCGGTCAAGCTGAGGGTCACGTTCTTGAGGAGGAAGGCAGACTCGTTGAGCCGCTCTGCTATTGTCCCATACTTAAAGTCAACCGTGGAGAAGATCCGCGCGTCGGGCAAAAAGCTAACCTTGGTGCCAGACTTGGATTTGGGAGCCGTCCCCACCTTTTCCAGGGTGGTGACGGGCTTGCCGCCGTCCTCAAAGCGCTGGCGATAGACACTGCCATCACGGGTAATCTCAACCTCCAGCCAGCTGGACAGGGCGTTAACGACAGAGGAACCAACCCCGTGGAGACCACCAGAGGTCTTATAACCGCCTTGGCCGAACTTGCCCCCTGCGTGGAGGACGGTGAAGATGACCTCAACCGTGGGAATGCCCATGGCGTGAAGGCCGACTGGCATACCCCGCCCGCTGTCGGCCACGGTCACCGAACCGTCAGCGTTGAGGGTCACGTCAATCTTGTCACCAAAACCAGACAGGGCCTCATCGACGGCATTATCGACAATCTCCCAAACCAGGTGGTGGAGCCCAACCCCGTCGGTCGAGCCGATGTACATGCCCGGCCGCTTTCTCACCGCATCCAGACCCTCCAGGACCTGAATGGCGTCATCATTATAATTGTTAATACTAATCTCTTTCTTAGCCATTATGACCTCCATTTTGTCATCTGTACTATTTTATAGGTTTTTAGGGATTTTTGCAAAGTTTTTCTGTCGGTTTTATCTTTTGAAAAATGGCAGAGCAGGGCAACCCATTACCACAGCCACATCTTTTTCCAAGGTTAATCCTTTCATTATCAAAGGTTTATGCTATAATGAAGGTATGAAGATTTTAGTTTTGATTGTGATTGCCTACCTGCTGGGTTCTATCCCAACAGGCCTCTGGATTGGCAAAAAGTTTTATCATGTGAACCTGCGTGAGCATGGTTCAGGTAATACTGGCACTACCAATACCTTTCGGATTTTGGGTAAGAAAGCTGGCATTGTGACCCTGGCTGTGGACATCTTGAAAGGCACCCTGGCAACCCTCCTACCCATCTGGTTGGGACTGGAGGGCAGTTTGCCCCTTTTTATCGGCTTTTTCGCTGTTCTGGGCCATACCTACCCCATCTTTGCCCAATTCAAGGGCGGCAAGGCTGTGGCCACATCAGCTGGCATTCTGCTGGGCTTTGCCCCAGCCTTTCTCAGCTTTCTCTTACTGGTCTTTGTGGCCGTACTCTACCTTTTTAGCATGATTTCCCTGTCCAGCGTGACGGCTGCCACCGTGGCCATCATCGGGGTTTTGACTTTCCCAGCCCTTGGTTTTTTACTGACAAGCTATGACGTCGTCTTTACAGGTCTAATTCTGGCTGTGGCAGGCCTGATCATCAGTCGCCACAAGGACAACCTCGTTCGCATCAAAAACAGGCAAGAAAACCTGGTTCCCTGGGGACTGAACCTGCTCAACCAACAGAAAAAAGATTAATAGGCCAAACAGCCTGTTAATCTTTTTTCTTGGTTTCGTGCCATGCTCTAGGGAAAGACCTTGGTAGCCTCAAGGATAAAGGTCTGAGGAAAAATCGACCCCTTGACATTACCAACTGCCTCCCACTCCTTCTTTTTTCTATACTAAAACCTTTCTCGGTTTATAGAGCTGGTCTCGTTTTTCAAGGATGGCCAGAACCTTGTCGCCTTGGAAGGCTGCCAAGAGGTCTGCCGTCTGGTCCAGCTGGATAAAGCGGCCATAGGCCAGTTCTTGGGCCTGGTCTTCAGTCACCTGCACCGCTGGCAGGTCCAAGACCCCATACTCAATGGGCAATAGAAAGGCCCAGTCGTCAGCCGCTACCCGCTCAGCGATTTCCCCAAGGGAAAGGGCAGAGGCCAGTTCAAGGCCAGCGGAGGCCGTCCGAGTCAGGGCCGACATGTGGCTAGCCAAGTCCAGGGCAGCCCCCAGGTCAACGGCCAGGGTCCGAACATAGGTGCCCTTGCTGCAGGCCACGCGGAAGGTGAAGCGGGCCAGGCCGTCGGTGTGGGTGACAGGGCTGGTGCGGGTGAAGCTGGAGATGGTCACCTGACGTTGGGGCCGCTCCACTGCTTCACCTGCCCGGGCATACTCGTAGAGCTTGCGGCCATTGACCTTGACCGCCGAATACATGGGCGGAATCTGGGTGATGGTACCGACAAAGCCAGCCATGGCGGTGTCGATGGCGGCCTCGGTCAGGTCTGCAGGGACAGGGGTTTCCGCCACCGTCTCACCGCTAGCGTCCTCGGTCGTCGTCGAATAGCCCAGGGTAATCTCGCCCTCGTAAACCTTGCCGCTCTCGGTCATGTACTCGATAACCCGAGTGGCCTTACCAACAGCGATGGGGAGAACACCGACCACATCAGGGTCCAGAGTCCCCCCATGGCCGATTTTCTTTTCTTGGAGAATTTTGCGGAGCTTAAAGACCGCATCATGGCTGGTCATGCCAGCCTCTTTTTTTAAATTGATAATTCCTGAAATCATTTGTCTAGTTTACCATAAAAGTGTGGGAAAGGCTAGAACTTCTCTTTTACTAGCATGTCGTCGGCATGAAAAAAGCGTGTCATCTTCTGGTTACACGCTTCTCTTATCATTCTGTTTGAGTGTTATTTCTGATGAACCCAGAACGAATAGGTCTTCATGTCCTCCAGTCCTGGTACAGGTTCCAAGGTCGTTTTCTTGGTGACCGTCAATGTTGGCAGGTCAATCTCAGTTACCTGATTTAGGCCGCTAGACAAGACATAAAGCTGATGGTCCATTTGGTATTTGATGATAAAACTTTCCTCTTGGCCGCCCAAGCGTAAGCCGGTCTCAGTCACCACAACTTGCTGGCTCTCCTCGTCTAATTTCAGTTCATAAAGTTGATCCAAGACCTTATCAAAGATGTAATAACGATTGGCGTAGGTAAAGAAGGTGCGTTCGTCGAGCTGGTGGGCAAAGGACTCAGGTAGCCAAAAGCTTGTGACCTCTGGTGATTTCTCCAAAGAAAGGCGGACAAGTTGCTGGGTTTGGGTCACAGGATGGGTGACCAGCCCCAACATCACATCAGACGATACCGCCTGCGAAAAGAAATAACTGGCAACTTCGGGGTTGAGGGCAACCTCTCCTAGGGTCTCGACAGACAGTTTGTCCCAATCTAGCCTAGAGAGAAAATAGGGGTGTTCCTTATCAGGGTAAGGTTGCAAGAGCAGGTAGACACCATCTTCTCTCGCTTGAAAGCCGTGCAAAAAGCCCCTTATGGTGAGCAAGTTTTCTCCGACAGCAATCGTCGTCAAACAAAGACCACTTGCCTCATCAATTCCATAGTTATAAAACTTAATTCGCTGCCCTCCCCTCTCAAGATAATGACCAGCCTCAAAATAGCCCCTTAATTCAGGGAAAACCGTCTTCTCATGACCGTCAGGTGTCAATAGCAGAGCCTGCTGACCGTTATCAATCGAAAACCCTTGTTCTTCAGGCAACAGATTGTAGTAGAGGGCGCCACCCAAAGCTTTCTTGTCCACCAGTTGCCCCTTATCATCATAGGAAACCAAGGCGGATTGCGAACCAAAAGTGGCGAACTCTGTCGTGTAAAGTAAGGTGTAGTGAGCAGGACTACTCTCTTGGGGACTGCAGGAAACTAGGAAAATCCCCATCAGCACCAATAGTAGTTTTCCTAAACACTTGTTCCAGTATCCAAGCATGCCGACCACCTCCTGATAACAAGGTCTTCTTGACCAAATGCATGAGCAAAGAGCGACCAGCCAGTAAGAAGGTAACGCTTTCTCTATTCTTATTATACTCCTTTGTGACGTCTTTTCCAAACAAAAACAATGCTCAAATTGGCATTGTTCTCACTTCTTGACCACTCGAACTGTCGTCCCCACATCCAGCTGACTGCTGATGGTCATCTCCAACTCTAGCTGGTCCAGAATGGTCTTGGTCATGTAAAGACCAAAGCCTGTCGCCTTCTGGTGCAGGTGGCCGTTGTAGCCTGTAAAGCCCTCCTGACCCAAACGAGGCAGGTCTTCTGGCAGAATCCCCATGCCCTGGTCGCTGATGGCAATGCCGTCGGTCAGGTCAATGACAATCTGGCCGCCTGGGTGGCTGTATTTGAGGGCGTTGTCCAGGATTTGAGAGAGGGCAAAGGCCAGCCATTTCTTGTCGCTGGTCAGTTGGTAGTCGCCTGTGATGGTGACCGTCAGGTTCTTTTGTAGGAACTGGGTGCGGTAGTCCTTGATGAGCTGGGTCATGATGCTTCTCGCATCGACAACTTCAAAACGGAAGTCCAGTTGTTGGTCCTTGAGCTTGAGGTAGTTGAGGAGGTTACCCAAATACTTGTCCAGATGATGGAGCTGGTGCTGAACCTGGGCGGACTCCAGCTGGTCGGTCTGGGCCATGAGCGACAGGGCGGCCAGAGGCACCTTCATCTGGTGGGACCAGAGCTTGACTGTGGCCTGGAGCTGCTTCTCCCGCACCTTGAGGTCCTGCTGGCGGCTCTTGGTCCGCTCCTCCTGCTCCTTCAAGATCTCCGCCCAAGCCCGTTCGCTGGGCAGGTCCCACTCGCCCAACTGGTCCAAGGCCTTGGTTTGGAGCGTCAGCATTTTTCCATAAAAGCGGGAAAATAGCCAGAGGCTGGCAGCCAGTAAGAGGCTAGTGGCCAGGCCGAGGGGCCAGAGAAAGTAGTCCAGGGGCAGGCCATAGAGGAGGAACTGGGCCAGAAAGCTGACGACTAAGACGGCATAGAGCAGGTACCAGATGCCGTGCTCTCGGAAATAGGCTCGAATCATATCAGCTGGTACCCCTTTCCACGAATGGTCGCAATCCGCTCAAATCCAATGCTAGCCAGTTTTTTCCGCAGGCGGGTCATGTTGACGCTGAGGGTGTTGGCGTCGATGAAGTCACCACCCTCCCAGAGGCGGTCCAGGAGCTTGTCCTTGCTGACGACCTGGGGGTGGTGCTCCATGAGCAGGGCCAGGATTTTGGTCTCGGTCGGGCTGAGGCTGACGGATTCTCCTCCCCTGCCAAAATGCCCATCCAGCTCCAGTTGCCAACCGTCGATGACCAGCTGGTTCTTGGCAAACTGCTGGCTCCGCCTAAGAAAGGCGGCCAGCTTGGCCTCCAAGAGGGGCAGGGAAAAGGGCTTGCTGATGAAGTCATCCGCCCCCGTGGCCATGGCTGTGATGGCACTGGTCTCGTCCACGCTGCTGGTCAGAAAAAGAATGGGCGTCGTCAACTCCTCCCGAATCTTGGCTGTCCAGTAAAAGCCGTTAAAATAAGGCAGGCCGATGTCCATGAGGATGAGGTCAGGCTGACAAGCCCTAATCTCGGTCAAGACGTCCCTGAAATTGCTGACCGATACCACCTGATAGCGGTCAGCAAGATGGCTGGTCAAGAGGTTGACGATGGTGGCATCGTCTTCGATAAGATAAATACAGGTGCGTTTTGTCATGGTTTGCTTAACCGTTCTAAAAAATCATCTGGGTGGTAAACAATGAGCTGACTGTTAGCAAAATCAGGCTCGTTTCGAGTGACCAAAAGGTCAATCTGGTGCCGCTTGGCCACAGCCACAATCAGGGCATCCTCATAATCAGCCATATCAAGTGTCAGGGCATGGAGACAATCTTCTTTTGTCACCGCCAAAATCTCAACAAGCTGGCTCAGTTTTTCCAAGTGAAGTCGTGGCTCTAGACCTTGCTTTTTGAGAATGTAGGCAAAATCAGTCATCATATTTGCTGTGATACAAGGGGTGAAGACCCCATAAACCGCCTTTAGCAGGAGTTCTTTGGAGCTGGAATTGCGGTCAAGAAAGGCATCTAAGATGATGTTGACATCAAACAAGACCTTCATAGCGGGCCAACCTTTCCTCATGTCTCTCTTGACGGTAGTGTTTCTGGTCAAGGGGCTCTTGCAGAAGACCAGCAAGATCATCTAGCAAGGCCAACTTATCCACTTCCTGGGCCAGGGGTTGGATGACCAGTTTTTTGACCCCATTTTCCTCAATGGCTTGCAGGCTAAAGTGATCTGCCTTGTCAAACTCCAGAGCGGTCAAAAGTTTTTTCGACACCCGAAAGGCCTGACCATTGCCCCAATCTTTGAGCTGACTATATTCCCGTTCTAATAGCATAAAAACCTCCTTTTTCTCCTAGTATAGCAGGTATATACATGATGTGTCAACGAAAAAGTGGCCAGCTAGCCACTTTTTTTGGTGTGTTCTGAACCGTCTTTTACCGCTCCACAATCTTATAGTAAACCCGGCTGGTAACCTTGTAGATGAGGAAGTAAGTGACCGTGACGCCCAGGATAACCAGGCCGCTGACGGTGTAAATCAAGCTAGAGGAATCAAGCCCAAAAGCAGCCAGTATCTGCTTGAGGGCGACCAGGGCAACCAGGAAATGAAGGACCGCCATGACCAGGGGCATAAAGAAGACGGTCAAGACCTGAGACTGGATGGTCTTCTTGACAGCTGCAGCCGACAGACCAACCTCCTGCAAAATCCGATAGGACCGCTTGTCCTCATGGCCCTCGCTGTACTGCTTGTAGTAGATAATCAAGGCCGCACTGAGCAGGAAGGCTGTTCCCAAGAGGAAACCGGTAAAGAGGAAACCACCAGTAAAACCAATCACTAAGTCCTCAAATTCAGTTCTCGTAAGACCAGAACCGATAACTTCACCACTTGGAGACAGCACATCCAAGACATCTGAAAAAATGGTCTCCTGCTCCATCTCAGTCAAGTCAATATGGACCGAATACATGGAATGGTTAGGTCTTGGAGGATTGCCCATGGCCATGTAGTCCTGGTAGAGCTGGTCACGCACCTGGGCGTTCTCCACCACCATGAGGACTGACGATACTATCTGAATTAGGTCTGGAAAGTACGCCGTTTTGAGGTTATCCGCTATGGTCAGCTTGTTGCCCAAGATGTCCAGGCTGGCCAGGTCTTGCCCCCCACCTGGCTGGTAGAAATAGGCAGAGCCAGGAGCCAAATTTGGCACCTCGTTGCCAAATTTTCTGAAATCCTCCAGACTAAGCACATAGAGGTAGAAAAACTGGCGAGGCCTGTCGTCTGTCAAACCCTCCTCGGTTAACACTAAGTCCTTGTCCTTACCCAAATCAATCGGAAAGAGAACAGACTGGTAGTCGATGATTTCTTTGTCAGCAGGGAGCTGGCTGAGGACTTGGTTTTGAAAAATTTCCCGCCCCTCCTGCTCGCTATCACTGTAAATTTTTAGCTGGGTATTTTTGGGGAAAATCCATTCGGTCTGGTTAATCATGCCCGTGTAGAGGGCGGTTGTGGTGGCGATGGTCACAAAGGCCATGACAGCCAGGAGCGTGATATTAGCCAGACCAGCCGCATGCTGCTTCATACGGAAAATCATCTGACTGGTGCTGATGAAATGGTTGGGCTGATAGAAATAAGCCTTATCTGCTCTGCGATGTTTCAAAAACCAAGCGACAAAGGCCATGTAAAAGAGGTAGGTGCCGATAATGACCAGGACCACCGCTATGGCAAAGAGATAGAAGGTCGTCAAAAGACCTCTGCCCTTGCTGGTCAAGGACAGGTAGTAGCCACCAGCCAGACTAGCCAGGCCCAGAAAAGCCAGGAGAATGTTGCCCCGCGGCTCCTTCTCCCCGCTCTCCTGGGTCCGAAAGAGAACCAGGGGCGAGGACTTGCCGACCTTAGTCAGGCCAATCAGGTTGAGGACCAGAAAAATGCCAGCAAAGATGACCGCATTGGCCACCAAACCGGTCGGGGAAATGCTGAAGGACAGGTCTGTGCCTCGAATCAGGCGGACAAAGACTAGATTAAAGAGGTTGGCAAAGCCGCTGCTCAAGAGGCTTCCCAAGCTGATGACCGCCAGGTAGATGCCCCCCAACTCCAGACTGGCCACCAGCCCAATCTGGCTCTTTTTCATGCCCAGCATGTTGTAGAGACCGAACTCCTTGCTCCGTTGCTTGAGCAGGAAGTTAAAGCTGTAAATGCTCATGATGGTCGAAAAGAGGGTCAGAACAGCTAAGGAGATGGCTAGGGCCATCTGACCATGCCGCATGGTCTTGACCACAGGGCTAAAATAGACCAGGAGCGTAGCCCCGTTGAGCAGGTAAAGGACCAAACTGGCTAGGACAAAGGGGGCGAAAATGCCTTTAGAATTTTTGATGTTGTTGAGGGCAAGTTTCAGATAGAACACCTTAATCACCTCCTAAGAGCGCAGACATGGACAGGGAGATGTCCCGAGCAAAGTCGCTGTTGGACTTGCCAGCCTTGTAGAGCTGGTGGAAAATCCGCCCGTCCTTGATAAAGAGGACCCGTTGGGCATGGCTGGCGGCATTGGCTGAGTGGGTCACCATGAGGATGGTCTGCCCGTCTGCGTTGATGGTTTCAAAGAGGTTGAGCAAGTCTTCCGAATTGCGGTAGTCCAGGGCCGCCGTCGGCTCGTCCGCCAAAATCAATTTTGGTCGGGTAATCAAGCTCCGAGCGATGGCCACCCGCTGCTTCTGACCGCCTGACAGCTCAAAGGGCCGCTTGTCCAGCAGGTCACCGATACGGAGCCGAGCAGCCAAGCCAGGCAAACGGCTCTCCATCTCCTTGACAGGCACCCGACTGAGCACCAGGGGCAGGTAGATGTTATCCCGCACCGACAAGGTGTCCAGCAGGTTAAAGTCTTGAAAGACAAAGCCTAGATACTTCAGACGAAAATCTGCCACCTCACCCGCCTTGATTTGGGTGATGTCCTGCCCTTCCAAAAGTACCTGCCCATTGGTTGGTTTATCCAAGGTCGCCAGGATATTAAGCAAGGTCGTCTTACCAGACCCGCTCTCACCCATAATGGCGATAAACTCGCCAGCATTTACCGAAAAATCCACGTCCTGAAGGGCCCGCACCTCGGTCTTGGAAAACCGCGTCCGAAAAACCTTCTCCAAATGTTTGACTTCTAACATAATTGCCTCCTTGTGTTCTTGATAGTTTTATTATAGCCCACCTGTCTGCCTAGTGCCCTTACAGGATTGTAAGTTTTCAAAAAAATAAGACCCGCAACCAAAAGGTTGCTGGTCTTAGTCATCTCATTAAAGAGAGTTTGTGTCAATCTTGATACCAACACCTTGAGTAGTGGTGATGGTCAAGCTTGTGATGTAAGTACCCTTAGCAGTAGCTGGTTTAGCTTTAAGGATGGTGTCGTGGAAGGCTTTAACGTTCTCAACGAGTTTATCAGCTTCGAATGATACTTTACCAACCAGAGCTTGAACGATACCAGCCTTGTCCGCACGGTAAGTGATTTTACCACCTTTAGACTCTTCAACGGCTTTAGCAACATCCATTGTTACGGTACCAGTTTTAGGGTTTGGCATGAGGTTACGTGGACCAAGGACACGACCAAGGCGACCAACAACAGCCATCATGTCAGGTGTTGCGATAACCACGTCGAAGTCCAACCAACCGCCGTTGATTTTAGCAACCAGGTCGTCTTCACCAACGAAGTCTGCACCAGCAGCCTTAGCTTCTTCAGCTTTAGCGCCACGGGCGAAAACCAGAACGCGAGCAGTCTTACCAGTACCGTTTGGCAATACCATTGCACCACGGATTTGTTGGTCAGCCTTACGCACGTCGATGTTGAGGTTGTAAGCCACTTCAACAGAAGCGTCAAATTTCGCGAAGTTCAATTCTTTAGACAATGCCACAGCTTCTTCTACGCTGTAAGCTTTTGTGCTGTCGATTTTCTCAAGAGCAGCACGCAGTTGTTTGCTTTTTTTAGCCATTTTAATTCTCCTTGTAATCTGATAATGAAGTTATCTGCGACTGGGATTAGTCAGCGACAGTGAATCCCATAGAACGAGCAGTACCTTCAATCATGCGTACAGCAGCTTCAAGGCTAGCAGCGTTCAAGTCAGGCATCTTAGTTGTAGCAATTTCTTCAACTTGAGCACGGGTTACAGTAGCAACCTTAGTCTTGTTTGGAGTACCTGAACCTTTTTCAACACCCGCGGCTTTCTTCAAGAGAACAGCAGCTGGAGGTGTTTTACAGATGAAATCAAATGATTTATCTTCATACACAGAGATAACAACTGGGATGATCAGACCAGCTTGGTCTGCCGTACGAGCGTTAAACTCTTTAGTGAATCCCATGATGTTGATACCGGCTTGACCAAGCGCAGGACCAACTGGCGGAGCTGGAGTAGCTTTACCTGCAGGGATTTGCAATTTAACAAGTCTTTCAACTTTTTTAGCCATGATATAAAATCCTCCTATTTGTGGTTTTGGCGGTAATTAAAGATTTTTACCTCCCACAAGTATGACGAGCATACTAGACTATTTTACTAAAAAATAGCCGAGCTGTAAAGCCTTTTGCTTATTTTTTTCGAAAATACCAATCAACCCAGTTACAAGCCCCTTACCGATTGGCAAGAGGCTTGTCGCTCTGCCATGTCCCTAATCCAACAAATCGGTGTCGTAAATGGTAAAGTCCGCTCGGTAAATGATGAGACGCTTGCCATCAATCAAGAGGTAGGTGGTGTTTGGGATGCCCTCAGGGGCTGAAGTCGAAACACGGTTACCAAAGTAGGTAGCCAAAGGCGTCCCGTTCTGGGACCGAATCAAAATCAGCTTGCTTTGACCAGTCCAGTCGTTCTTAATCTGGTTGAAAAAGCGGTTAACAAAGGGCAGGGACCGGTCCTTGGTCTCCAGCTCCACCGCCTCACCATACTTGTCCATGTAGTCGGTCAGACCATCCTCTGAAAAGATCAAGGTCGAGCCCACGTGAAGCACCTGGCTGTTGCCGATGGTCACGTCCAAGACCGAGGATTCCTTGCTGATGTTGCCCAGCTCGTCGGTCATGTCAAAACGGTCATCGCTCTTGATGGAAACAGACTTGCCCGTCAACTTGTCAATGACCTGCGAGTTCTCATCAAAGGTTCGCACGGTACCTGATAGGCCCAGATACTGCTCCTGAGTGGTCTTAAAGTAGTCACTCACACTCTGGCAGCCCACTAGGGTCAGGACAGACAGGGCCGTTAAAAGGCTGAGTTTCACAGATTTTTTCATTGTTTTCTCCCTATTTTCAGTTTTCCCCTATTATACCATAAACTTGCGGGACCGTCCGCCTTGTGCTATCATGGAGCTATGAAAAAACTACTCGCCCTCTGCACCACCGACCACCATGCCCTTATTTTTGGGAAAATAGCCGAGCTGCTCAGTCCTGTCCTGACTGTGGAACTTGCTGCCAACTGCCCAGCCGACCTAAGCCCCTACGCTGGCCAACTGACCCTGTCAGATGAAGCCATTTCAGGCCTAGCCAGCTACCAGTTGCCAGCTGACCTGGACCTGGACCCTGACCAGCTAAACCCAGCTGACTTGGTCCAGCTGACTTGGGGAATTAGCCAGTTTGTGGCCAGCTTAGACCAGCTCCCTCTGGACCAGCTGCCCCTCCATGTCGCCCTGACCAACAAGGACAACCAGGTCACCTACCACAACGGCCGTCCCAAGGACCCCTTTCTCTTTGACGACCTGGACAAGGAACCCGTTGATGATTGGATTGTTGACGACATCAAGACCAAACCTGACCATGCCGTCCACCTGCTTCTTCCCTCCCTGTCCTTTGAGCAAATCCTTATCCAGTCCTATCAGGGCCTCTATAACCAAGGGCAGCTGACAGGGATTTTCCAACAGGTTCAGGACATCAAGCCCATCCTAGCCAGCTACCTCAAAGAAACTGGCCAGGCCCTGGTGGGCTGGTCCGACACCGTCTCTGGTGCCTCCATCAAAAACGATGCCTTTGATGATGATTTTTAAGACGACAAAACGCCCCTGGGAGGGCGTTTTGTACTAGATAAAGTTGTAATCAATCAGCCAGTTCTTGATAACAGAGAGGGTCTTGTCCTGAAACTTGCCAGATTCGTACATGTGGTCGGCCCCTGTGATGGATACCAGGAGGGAGTCCTTGTAGTTTTTGGCTGTTTTTTGAGCGATAGCTGAGACGGTCATCTTGTCCTCACTGCCCGTGATGACCAAAACAGGGCAAGAAATCTTGCTGAAGTCCACTCGACCAGCTCGGCTCTTGTCCATAAAAGGAAAGGCCAACTGGGTATAAACCTTGCCTGATTCAGGCACCAAATCCTTAAAGATGTCTTCCTTGATGGCCGGGTCCTGGGCGTTGAGGCAGTAGCGGAAAAACTCATCCTTGTAAGGAGGCATGGGCTTTTTCCAAAAGCCCCAACGTAGGAAATGCTTAATAAAGCAACGAATCATGGTCGGATAGAGGGCAAAAATATCTGCCGTCGGGGCAGGCCCCATGAGAATCATGCCAGCGACAGGCGTGCGTTCAGCAACCATCTGGGCCAGCAGACACCCCAGCGAGTGGCCCAAAAGTAGGGGTGGCTCAGGCAGGCTCTCAACCAAGGCAACCAGGTCGTCCCTGTAATCTTGCAAGCTAACTATCCCAACCTTTTGTTCAACCTCTGCATAAGGGAGGTCGTGGTAACGCAGGCTTGGTGTGTGGACCCGAATCCCCATAGCTGCCAACTTGGTTGCAAAGGCTCCCCAGACCTTCCCATCACACCAGGTCCCGTGAATCAAAACAATATCTCTCATGATAATCTCCTTTTTGGACCATTATAGCATTTATTTGTTTGATTATCAAATAAATTCAGCTAAAAAGAGGCTAGAACTTATCCTAACCTCATTAGTTGTAAAACGTGACGCAGTGGTTGAGATGGCTCGCTTCGCTAATGTTATCAGCTGAGCAGGCACCCTCCCCAACAGCCATCTTTAGAACTTGTCTTTCAAACTGTTCAAGGCACCTTCAGCAGCGTCTTTAGCATCAGTTGCCAAATCCTTAGCTTGCTCAAGGGCACCGTCAAGACTATCTTTAACTTCTGCAGCCACTTCCTTAGCCTTACCGACTAGATTGTCTACCAGGCCTTCAGCTTCCAGGCCCTTGTCACCAAGCACCTTGCCAGCTAATTCTTTGGCTGAGCCAGTAACTTGGTCCAATTTTGCATCTAATTTATCGAACATTATCTTGTCCTCCTTTTTGCTAATTACCATCAGTATAGCACAAGTTCACAAAAAATGGAAGCGCTTTGTTTTGTGGTCAAGATCCGCACCAGAACAGGACAGCTGGCCCAGAAGCTCTTTTCTTGAAAATCGGTCATAAATCCCTTACAAAATTGGCTTTTTTTGGTAAAATAGCAGGTATGAAAATCTTAATCACATCTGGTGGGACAACTGAGCCCATCGACAGCGTTCGTGGCATCACCAATCACGCTACCGGTAGTCTGGGAAAAATCATTGCCGAGAGGGCTTTGGCTGCTGGCCACGAGGTAACCTTGGTCACCACCAAACAGGCCGTCAAGCCAGACTTGCACCCCCTTTTAACCATCATCGAGATTACCAATGTGGCAAGTCTTTTAGCCACCATGGAGCCTCAGATCAAGTCGCACGAGGTTTGCATTCATAGCATGGCTGTCTCTGACTACACCCCTGTCTTTATGACCGACCTGGACCAGGTTGAGGCGGCTGCGGCGACTGGGCAACTGCGCCAGCTATTGACCCAAAGCAACCAAGAGGGAAAAATATCGTCCAATGCTGACCATCAGGTTCTTTTCCTGAAAAAGACGCCCAAGGTCATCAGCCAGATCAAGGCTTGGAACCCGACCATCAAGCTGGTGGGCTTCAAGTTGCTGGTTGATGTGAGCAAAGAAAAGCTGTTCGAGGTGGCCAGAGCCAGTCTGGTCAAGAACCAGGCCGACTACATCTTGGCCAATGACCTGACCGACATCAAGCCAGGCCAGCATTTGGGCTATTTGGTCAGTCAGGACCGTGAGGAGCTGGCGACAACCAAGGAAGCCATTGCTGAGTTAATTTTGGAAAGGGTGACTGACCATGACTAAGACCATCCTACTAGCCGTTTCAGGCTCCATTTCAGCCTACAAGGCGGCGGACTTGACCAGCCAGCTGACCAAGTTGGGCTATCAGGTCCATGTGCTCATGACTGAGGCCGCTACCCATTTCATCACGTCCTTGACCTTGCAGGTCTTATCCAAAAATCCTGTTCATCTGGACGTGATGACGGAAAAACTGGCCGACCGCATCAACCACATCGACCTGGGCAAGGAAGCGGATCTCTTTGTTCTGGCCCCTGCTTCTGCCAACACCCTGGCCAAATTGGCCTGCGGTCTAGCCGACAACATGGTCACTGCCACGGTTCTGGCTCTCCCCGCCAGCACGCCCAAACTGCTTGCGCCAGCCATGAACACAAAAATGTACGACAACCCTCTGACCCAGAAGAACCTGGCCACGCTCAAGGAGCTAGGCTATCAGGAAATTCCGCCAAAATCCAGCCTCCTGGCCTGCGGCGATGTGGGTCGAGGGGCCCTGGCCGATGTGGCCACCATCATTCAAGCCATCGAGGAGATTTTTTAATGAAGAGACGTCAACAAACTAAGGACATCGCTGCCATCGCTATTTTTATGGCGGTCATGCTGGTCATCGAGGTTGTGAGCCAGACGATTTTTGCGGCCATTCCCCTGCTTCCTGTCAAGCCGACCCTGACCCATATCCCGGTCATCATCGCCAGCATCTACTACGGTCCCAAGGTTGGAGCCAGTCTGGGCGGTTTTATGGGCCTCATGAGCGTCGTCCGCAATACCATTTTGGTGACACCGGCCAGCTACATCTTCTCGCCATTCGTTGAGGGGGGCAACCTCTTCTCCCTCATCATCGCTATCCTGCCTCGGGTCCTGATTGGCGTAACCCCTTATCTGATTTACAAGGCCCTCAAAAACCCTGCCGGTCTTGGTTTAGCTGGCGCTCTGGGCAGCCTGACCAACACCCTCTTTGTTTTGGGCGGTATCTTCTTCCTCTTCCCTGACCGTTTTGGGGGCAATGTGCAGAGCTTCTTAGCGGCTATCCTGACCACCAACTCCTTAGTTGAGGTGGTCATAGCGACCCTCCTGACCCTGGTCATGGTACCTCGCCTGAAAAACCTGAAAGACTAGACAACATCACGACACCGCTCCATCGAGCGGTGTTTTTATGTGCCGACTGATCGGCCTTGAAAATCAAACCTTTAGACTGTTGGAGCTGGCTTCGGCTAGAGTTGATAGGCTTTGAATATGACCTGCTCTGCCATTTCCCAAAAGAAAAACCCAGCAAAGCTGGGCAAAATAAGGGCTTAAATCACACCTTGGGCTGACATGGCTTCAGCGACCTTGAGGAAGCCGGCGATGTTGGCACCAAGAACCAGGTTGCCTGGCTGACCGAATTCTTCAGCAGCGGCAGCAGCATTCTTGTAGATGTTTTCCATAATGTCGTAGAGCTTGGCGTCAACCTCTTCAAAGGTCCAGGCCAAACGCTGGCTGTTTTGAGACATTTCAAGGGCAGAAGTCGCTACACCACCAGCGTTGGCTGCCTTGGCTGGGCCAAAGAGGACGCCGTTGGCTTGGAAGACTTCAACAGCTTCCAGGGTTGATGGCATGTTAGCACCTTCGGCAACAGCAATCACACCGTTGGCAACAAGAGCCTTGGCATCGTCTTCGTTGAGCTCGTTTTGGGTGGCACATGGGAAGGCCAAATCAGCCTTGATGGTCCAGATGCTGTCGCCACCAGCTGGGGTGAAGACGGCATGCGGGTGCAAATCAACGTACTTAGAAATCCGCTCACGCTCCACTTCCTTGAGCTGCTTGAGGGTTTCCAGGTTGATACCTTGCTCGTCGTAAACGTAACCTGATGAGTCAGAGACAGCCACAACCTTGGCACCAAGTTGGTGAAGTTTTTCAGTAGCATAGATGGCCACGTTACCAGAACCAGATACGATAGCCGTCTTGCCAGCAAAATCCTCACCCTTAGAAGCCAGCATGTGCTTGGCGAAGTAAACCGCACCGTAACCCGTCGCTTCGGTACGTGCCAATGACCCACCGTAGGTCAGGCCCTTACCAGTCAATACCCCGTTTTCGTAGCCGTTAAGGCGTTTGTATTGGCCGAACATGTAGCCAATCTCACGGCCGCCAACACCGATGTCACCAGCTGGAACGTCCACGTCTGGACCGATGTATTTTTGGAGCTCGGTCATAAAGCTCTGGGTAAAAGCCATCACCTCACGGTCAGACTTGCCTTTAGGGTCAAAGTTTGAGCCCCCCTTACCACCACCGATTGGCAGACCTGTCAGGGAGTTTTTGAAGATTTGCTCAAAGCCCAAGAACTTGATGATGGACTGGTTAACAGACGGGTGGAAACGAAGACCACCCTTGTAAGGACCGATGGCTGACGAGTACTGAACTCGGTAACCACGGTTGACTTGGACTTGCCCCTTATCATCAACCCAAGGCACACGGAAAGACACCACACGTTCTGGCTCAACCAGACGCTCCAGGATGTTCTCCTCCATGTACTTAGGGTACTTGTCGAAAACTGGCACCAACGAATCAAAGACTTCTTCAACGGCCTGCAAAAACTCGGCCTCATGGCTGTTCTCAGCCTTTACCTTTTCAAAAACGCGTGCAACATATGCTTTACCAGCTGTCATGTGATTTCCTCTTTTCATTATTTTTCAAGATGTAAAACATTATAAATTTTCTGAATATTTTTGTCAAGGATTTCGTTTTAAATATCCAAAAAAAATTGGGTGTGGAACTCAATCGGTAACCCCTAGGGTTCGATGTTGTTGTCCCACCCCCTGCACAGTTGAGTAGGGCTGTTCAGCTGATAAAATCAGCGAAGAGAGCCCACTCAACCACTGCGTCAAGTTTAACTATTGGGGACCTCTAAAAACTAGCTTTTGACTATTTTTCCAAGTCAAAAATCTATCAAATCAACGGTTTGAATTTTCTTAATTGAGTGTTTAGAGGTCCCCTATTGCTAAAAAACTAAAGAGGCCAGGACTGAGTCCCAGCCTCCATCAAGCGAATTAGTTGTGGCTGATAGCACACTCGTCCCAATGGTCCTCATGCTTGTGGTGGAGGTGGCCATCGTGAACATAGTCCACATGGTCACCGTGTTGGATAGCCTCATGGCCACAGCCTTCGCCATGCTCGTGGCCATGGTCAGCGTGAGTCTCGTGGCCCTCGCAAGCCACGATTTCAGCCTCATCCCAGTGGCCGTCATGCTCGTGATGGATATGGCCGTCATGCAGGTAGTCCAGGTGGTCACCGTGTTGGATGGCTTGGTGGCCGCAGCCCTCGCCGTGCTGGTGGTCGTGGTTATCATGGATGTGATGTGTCATCTGTTCAATCTCCTTTTTCTTAGTGCCTTTATTATACGTCAAATAGCAGAGCGCGACAAGGACTTTTTGTTCACCACTTTAGTTTCCAGTTTACTATCCAGTTAAGGACTGGTTAGCCCTCCTTAATCAACGATGTCGAATGAACCGCCCGATTGTCCCGGCCTGGGTAGATGTAGTTAAGGGCCTGGTTGACCGCCAAGGGGGCTTCACCAAAGCCAGTTGCAATTAATTCCACCTTACCCTCGTAGCTGGCCGCATCACCGACCGCAAAGACACCTGGCAGGCTGGTGGCCAACTGTGGCGACACCAGAACGCTGGTTCGCTTGCTCTCCACCTGCCAATTCTTGAGGTTCTTGTTAGAGGTGGCGAAGCCAAAGCTGACAATCAAGCTGTCCAGCGGCAGCTCCACCTGCTCCTCTCCCTTGACTTTTTCAATCACCAGGGCAGTCGCTCTCTGACCGTCACCCTTTAATGCTAAAGGAAGGTAAGGCGTCAAGACACGGACGGTGGACTGCTCAAGGAGCTCCACGCTGTGCTCGTGGGCCCGGAAGGCTTCCCGACGGTGGACCAGGGTCACCGACTTGGCCAGAAGCTCAAGGGCCAGGGCCCAGTCAACTGCCGAATCACCGCCGCCGCAAATAACGATGTCCTGACCAGCAAACTGGTCCAGCTGGCGGACATTGTAAAAAAGGTTGGTGTCGGCATAGACCTCTTCGCCGTCCAGTCCCAGCGGACGAGGGGAGAAGGCTCCGTTACCACAGGCGATGATGATAGATCGGGCCTGGTGCTGGCCCTTGCTGGTGGTGATGGTAAAGTGGTCATCGGTCTTGTCGAAGGTCAGAACCTCTTCCTTGAGGCAGATGGTCACTCGATCGGCAAAGCGGTCCAGCTGCTGAATCAGGTTCTCGGTCAACTGGCCACCTGTCACTTCTGGATAACCAGCGATGTCATAGATTTTTTTCTCTGGGTAGAGAATGGCGGGCTGGCCTCCTAGCTCAGACAGGCTCTCAATGATCTTAACGCTGGCCCCACGCAGGCCCGCATAAAAGGCCGTAAAGAGGCCAACTGGCCCGCCCCCGATAATAGCAATGTCAACAAGTTCTTGTGTCATATGTTCCTCTTCTCGTTTATGATTTTCCTTTATTATAACATAGGCACTTTCCAGAAGAAAGTGCCTGATTTTTATGGTGGGGTATAGGTTTTATCTATAAGACTTGTCTTTTCTAGTTTGAATTGGAGCCTTTTTCGGCCGATAAGAGCGATAATAGCTGGAAAACTCCCGAAAGGCCTGCTTTCTCACGTCGTCAGTTATCCCTAATAAGGTCAAATCAATGGACCTGATTTTCCCATTCAACAAAGTAATCTCGATGTCGCAGATATCACTGCCGTCTCCATCATTATAGGAGTTGTAACTGACTTTTTTCACCTCAGACCAGGCCATAAACTGCTGACGAAAATTAGCTGTATGGTAAAAACCTTCCTTAGTCAACCTTAGATAAGGGGTCGAGGTCAAGAGTCGCACGAGCAAATAGATAAAGTAATAACTGAGGCCTATGCCCAGTATAAGAAACAGTAGGCCACTTATTGGTCGCTCATCTTTCCAAAACATCATTCCTGAAATCAGAAAAGAGGTACTGACAACCAAAGTACCAATAAGTCTAAAAAGGACTATTCTAAGGCTATGATAAATCAACTTTTCTTGCATACAGAATTTTCCTTTCTCTACTATATCAAAGAAGTAGGCAAGCAGAACCTATCTAGACAAGTCTTGACATTAACAAGTTGATTTCCGCCACTCCCTGATCATCCCCAACCTGCTCAAAGAGTGCTTTTGCCCTTTCAAAATGGCTAGCTTGTCCCAAAATCTCTCCCAATCCTCGATGGGCACAGGCCTGGGCAATCAGGTCATCTGTCTTTTGGGCATAATCTAGGCTGGACTGCATAAGCTCTGCTGCTCGGCTATTGTCCCCAGATAAAAAGCTGAGGTAGGCCACTTCATAAAGGTGAACCGACCACACCAAATCATCTGTCGCAAAGTGCTGGTCAATGAGCTGACGCTCCTGGTCCAAGCTGGCCAAGGCGGTCGGGTAATCCCCCATGAGGCGATAGACCATGGCCAGTTGGTGGTGGGCCATGTGCTGGTGACTGGTATCACCTTGGGCAAGGGCGCGCTCCAGATAGGTCTGGTAGCTGGTCAAAGCCTCCTCATAACGCTTGAGGTCTGCATAGACATAGCCGTAGGTGGATAGGTAGTTATAGTAGAGCGGGCTGGTTTCAGCCACTTCCAAGCCAGCTAGCAGGTCAAGAGCTTCTTGACTCTGCCCCTGATCCATGAGGTCAAAGGCCTGCCAAATGGTTTGTTCAAGGTTTTCTTCTTGTGTCATTAGGGTCATAACATCCTTTCTTTGTTAAAGAACTGTTTAGCGACGTTTCTCCATCAAAACTAGCTTGCCTTTTTCTCCTTGGACGCCTTTTTTGATGACCTCAAAGCCAGCCTGGCGATAAAGGGTTCGAGCAGGCTTATTTCGCTCATTGACGGCTAAGACCAAACGGTCAAGCTCTGGAAGCGGTAGGTCAGCTAGAAGTTCAAAAATTCGGTCAAAGCAGGCCTGGGCAATCCCCTGTCTCCGGTAGGCATCCGAAATCGAAAAATCTCTAATCAAACCACAGTTTTCAGCATCAATCCCATAGGTCTCCAGCCCCTTCCCAAAATCAAGACTAAAGAAACCGACCAAGCCTTGACTGTCGTTAAAGACCAAAACACCATAGTGTTCAGGGTCCTCCTCCATCAAGGCCAACAGGTCTTTAGGGTGGGCCGTATAGGTCTCATCGTCAAGACCATAGGCCATCAAAGCAGGCAGATGACTATCCAGGTCATACAAGGCCAGCCTCAAGCCCTGAGTCGCCTTGATTCGCCGCAAGAGCTTGTCCTCTTCGGCTGACAGTTGGTAGGTCTCCAGCAGGTCTGGCCGTCGCTCCAGGGTCTTTTTCAGGCTTTGTTCCAATCGCCAGAGGCGGATATTCTCGTGGTGACCGCCCATGAGGACATCGGGGACCACCATGCCTCGGAAGTCATAGGGACGGGTGTACTGCGGGTATTCCAAAAGACCAGATGAAAAGCTATCGTCTTGGTGACTGGATTCCTTGCCGATGACCTCTGGAATCAATCGCACCGTCGCATCCACCATGGTCATGGCAGCCAACTCACCACCCGTCAGGACAAAATCTCCCAAGGACACCTCGTCCGTCACCAGGGTCTTAATCCGCTCATCGTAGCCCTCGTAGTGACCACAGATGAAAATCAATTCCTCTTCCTGGGCAAATTCCTCAGCCAAGGCCTGGTCAAACCGTTTGCCAGCTGGGTCCAACAGGATAATCCGTGGTTGTTTGGCCCCGATGGCCTCGATGCAATCAAAAATGGGCTGGGCCCGCAAAAGCATGCCCTGACCTCCGCCGTAGGGCTCATCGTCCACATGACGGGATTTTTCAGCAAAGTCACGGAAATTATGGTAGTTGATGTCCAATAAGCCCTTTTCCCTGGCCTTGCCCACAATGGAATGTTCCAGCGGGGCAAACATTTCTGGAAAAAGGGTCAAAATATCAATCTTCATCGTCCAAACCCTCTAGGAGTTCAACATCAACTCGGCCAGCTGCCACATCGACATTGAGAACCACAGGTGGGATGTAAGGCAGGAGCAGATCCCGTTTACCCTGACGCTTGACCACCCAGACATCGTTGGCACCTGGTTGGAGAATGTCTGAAATGACTCCCAGCAACTGGTCGTTTTCATAAACTTCCAGACCGATAATCTCGTGGTAGTAGAAGTCCCCCTCCTCCAAATCGGACAGGTTTTCCTCAGCCACTTTGAGGCTGTGCTCCTTGTACTTCTCCACCTCGTTGATGTGGTAGAGGCCCTTGAACTTGACGATGTCAAAGTTCTTCTGCTTGCGGTGGCTGGCAATCTCAACCTCCATGACAAAGTTGTCCTTCTGGTCAAAGATGGCCAGCTTGCTGCCTTTCTTGAAGCGTTCCTCCGCAAAATCCGTCACCGACAGGACCCGCAGTTCACCTTGGAGGCCCTGGGTGTTGACGATTTTTCCAACGTTATAATAAGTCATATAATCCCTTTCTGTCTTTCCTTACTATTCTACCATATTTGAGGCCAAAAAGCCCTCGACATCAGCCCTAATCTGGTCAAAACTGGTCTGGCTAATCTGGTAAAAGTTGACCGCCATGC
The DNA here is from genome assembly GCF_057748235.1 of Streptococcus sp. ZY171113. Classification (NCBI taxonomy): domain Bacteria; kingdom Bacillati; phylum Bacillota; class Bacilli; order Lactobacillales; family Streptococcaceae; genus Streptococcus; species Streptococcus sp. ZY171113. The sequence continues at coordinate 804,396 of NZ_CM173243.1, read as the reverse complement.
GGTTGCGGAACCAGGTCAGCTGACGTTTGGCAAAGCGGCGGGTGTTCTGCTTGAGCTTGTCCACAGCTGTTGCCAAATCGCTCTCTCCCGAAAAATAAGGAAAGAGTTCCTTGTAGCCAATGCCGCGACTGGCCTGGGCCTCTGGATAGGTCTCGTAGAGCCACTTGGCTTCTTCTAACAGGCCCTGATCAATCATCTTGTCCACCCGCTGGTTGATACGGTCATAGAGCAGGGCTCGATCATCGGTTAGGCCAATGAGGTAAGGCTCATAATCCACCGCTTGGTTGGCTCGGTCTTGGGCAAACTTGGCCAATTCCAAGGCTCGCATGGCCCGACGGCGGTTGGGCTGAGGCAACTCAAGTCCCAGCTCTGCTATTTCCCCAAACAAGCGGTCATCCGACCAGGAATCCAGCTCCGCCCGATAGGCCAAGAGGGCCTCCTGGTCCAGGTCGCCGCCCAGGTGATAGCCCTCCAGCAGGCTCTGGATGTAGAGCCCCGTGCCGCCCACAATGATGGGGAGCTTGCCCCGGCTGGTGATGTCAGCAATGGCAGCCTTGGCCTCAGCCACAAAGTCATAGGCCGAATAGCTGGCGTCAGGCTCCCGCACGTCAATCAGGTGGTGGCGGGCCGCCGCCTGCTCCTCAGGGCTGGCCTTGGCCGTACCGATATCCAGCTGGCGGTAAACCTGCTGGCTATCGCCAGAAATGACCTCGCCATTGAAGGCTTGAGCCAGCTCGATGCTAAGAGCGGTCTTGCCAACAGCGGTCGGCCCAACCACAACTAAGAGTTTAGTGGTCATGGGCCACCTCCACCAGTTCAAAGCGATAGGCCTGTTGGACAGTCGGGTACTTGACCTTATCAACTGGCTCCAAGAACATGGCAAGGGGTCTGGCATAAAGACCGCCATCTCCATACAAGGCCTTATAAATCATGAGCGGTTCACGGGTTTCCGAATGAGTGGCCTCCCCAACAATCTCGTAAAGGTAGGCGGTCGACTCAGCCCCTTCTCCAACCAACTCCCGCTTAAAATGTTTGACTAGGTCTCCAGACCGAAATTGCCTCATGACCAGCCTCCTTTCACACTTTTTTCTTGAAATTCCATCCATTTTCGGTTACACTAATTATAACACAAGAAAAGGAGAAAAAACCATGAGTAAAAAAGGTTCATTTGCTAAAGGTTTGGTGACTGGTGTGATTGCGACAGCGACTGCTGTTGCGAGTGCCGTCTTTGCGGTTAAGAAAACCATCATCGACCCTGAGGAAGAAAAAGCGGCCTTCATCGAAGAAAACCGCAAAAAAGCTGCCCGTCGTCGCACAGCACGCTAAAAACTTATCCGCCAGCTACTGGCGGATTTTTCTTTTTTGAAAATAGCAGAGCTGGACAGCCTGTTCTCCTTTAAACACCAGCAGTGACATGTTAAACTAGGGCTAACTAACCGCTCTGCCTTTTCCCAAAACTAAGCCCGCAAGCGTTCCAGCATGACCAAAAAAGGGGGGGTGTTGATCTGGTTGAGGGGCTTGTAGAGCATGGCTGTAAAGATGGTCTGGTCCAGCTGGCTGACAAAGTCTAGGACCGCATCTTTTTCCAGATTGCCCCCCTCATGACCATAGTAAATCATGATAGCGACCCGACCACCAACTTCTAACCGGTCTAAAATTTTTCTCAAGGCCTCCAAGGTCGTGTCAGGTTGAGTGATGATAGACTTGTCCGCACTGGGCAGGTAGCCCAGGTTAAAAATCGTTGCTCGAATAACATCCACGTGCTGGTCAACCGTCTCATGGCCAGCTAAAACCAGTTTGACATTAGTCAGACCCAACTTGTCCAGCCGCTCCTGGGTCTTGGTCAGGGCCGTTTCCTGCACATCAAAGGCCACCACCTGACCAGCTCGTTCCGCCAGAAAGGCCGTGTCATGGCCATTGCCCATGGTGGCGTCAACCGCCACCGCATCCTTATCAAGCACCTCCGCCAAAAACTCATGCGAGAGATGAATCGGTCGTTTAATCATTTGTCCTTCTCCTTTCTACTATTTTACCATAGTTGGGGGACCAAAAGACAGAAAAAAGAGGTCGGAAAACTTCCAACCTCTCTGCTAAAATTACTTGAGGGTGATTTTAGCACCAGCTTCTTCAAGCTTAGCTTTGATTTCTTCAGCTTCAGCAGCGTTAACGCCTTCTTTAACAAGTGCAGGAGCACCGTCAACAAGCTCTTTAGCTTCTTTAAGGCCAAGACCTGTGATTTCACGAACAACTTTGATAACGCCAACTTTTTTGTCGCCAGCAGATGTCAATTCAACGTCGAATGAGTCTTTAGCTTCTTCAGCAGGACCAGCAGCAGCAACTGCAACTGGAGCAGCGGCAGTAACGCCAAACTCTTCTTCGATAGCTTTTACAAGGTCGTTAAGCTCAAGGATTGAAGCTTCTTTGATTTCAGCAATAATGTTTTCAATGTTCAATGCCATTGTAGATTTCCTCCAAAAAATGTTTTATATAAATGGGTTGTGGCTAGGCCACGGCTAAGCTGCTTGAATTAAGCAGCGTCTTTGCTTTCGGCAACTGCTTTGACAGCGAGTGCCACGTTGCGAACTGGTGCTTGAAGCACTGAAAGAAGCATAGAAAGCAATCCTTCGCGGTTTGGCAATGTTGCAAGGGCTGTAATTTCTTCTTTAGAAGCAACCGCACCTTCGATAACACCACCTTTGATTTCAAGTTTGTCCGCTGTTTTCGCAAAATCGTAAAGGGTTTTCGCTGGAGCGATGACATCTTCGTTTGAGAAAGCGATGGCAGTAGGACCGACAAAGACACTTTCCAATCCTTCAAGACCAGCTTTTTCAGCAGCACGACGCAGAATAGAGTTTTTAACAACTTTGTATTCTACTTCAGCACCACGAAGATTGCGACGCAAAACAGTGTCCTGTTCAACGGTCAAACCACGGGCATCAACCACAACGATTGACGCAGCAGCTTTCATCTTCTCAGCATAAACCTCAACGAGTTCCGCTTTTTTAGCAATACTTGCTTGGCTCATTAGTTTTACCTCCGTTTTTATTTTTGGCTGGAAACGAAAAAATCCGTATCCAAACCCAGACACGAAAGTACAATCCATCACGCTTTTTTTGTGAAGTTTTGTGCCTCGGCAGGATGCTTATGAGTCACGCTCCCCTGCTGTCTTAGGTCAGTTTCTTTCAAAACCTTAATTATCTTACCATAGACCAGCTCCGATGTCAACAGAATTGCTCCATTATTTTTTAAAAAATTGAACAAGGGCTTTTCTGACCCTTTAAACCTCTCTCAAGGCCTTGACCAGAGGAAAAATCCAACAGCTATTCTTTTTCGATGACATCCCTCGAGTAGACAACGACTACATTTTCAAGAGGTGTTGCATTAATGTCCGCCACTCTATCCATAATTCTTAATGTTGATTTAGTCTCCTTTAACAACAGCAGTAGTTACACCAAACATTCTTATCCCAATTCGTTTAATTGCTTATCGGTAGATTCAAAAGTCATTACTCAACTCCACTCTCCCCATTAGAAAATATTATTCTTACTTTATTTTCTGCTTGCGTCTCACCTCTTCTAGAATTCAAAAACCTCCATAATGCGTCTATCTCCTCATCTTTATCACTATACATTATTCCGTCGAAATTTTTATCGTATGTCAAATTATGATTGATTCCATATGTGATTGATTGACCATCATCAAAAACAATGTTAACGGTACAAGACCATGAACTTGGCTTTTCAGAATAATAAGGCTCACTTAGGTGAATCTCCTCGATACCCCGATAACTATTCTTCAAGGCCTTAACTAGGCTCACTTCATACTCTCGGTTGCTTTGTTGCTCTTTTGAAAGTTGCTTATCGCCAGTCAAACTAAAGGCCATAAATAATCCTCCCGCCACTAAAATACCTGTAATTATCGTCAATAAAAGCTTGCGTGTCATAAAATCCTCCCTTATTCTATTATACACTAGACCAGTGGATTGAACACGCACTCCTCCCTCAAAAAACGACACCTGCATGACTTTCCCTATTTTGAACAATAGCCGAGCGGAGAAACAAAAAAACGAGGGCAGATATTGCCCTCAGCTTTAGCTTTATTCGATGTCAAAGACAACAGACTTGATGGTTGTCATGGCCTCGATAGAGTATTTAACCCCTTGAGTACCTGCACCTGACTTCTTAGCCCCCAGGAATGGGAAGTTGTCAGTACCACGTTGGGTCTTGTTGTTGATGTGGACGGTGCCGACTTCCAGCTGCTCAGCGATGGCAAAAGCACGCGGGAAGTTCTTAGTGAAGATAGAGGCCTGCAAGCCGTACTCAGACTTGTTAGAAATCTCAATAGCTTCATCAACCGAGCTAACACGGATAAATGGCAGGACTGGACCAAATGGTTCTTCCCAGGCCAAACGCATGTCGGTAGTCACCTTGTCAAAGAGCACTGGGCAGATCAGGTTGTCCTCACGCTTGATTTCAGTCAGAGCAACGGCACCTTTTTCAGCCGCATCGTTAATCAAGCCTTCAACAAAGTCTGCCGCAGACTTGTCAATCAGCGGGGTGATGTCTGCGTTGTCCTCTGGCATGCCGATAGTCAGTTTGAGAATCTCAGCCCGAACCAGCTCAGCCAATTCATCCGCAACGCTGTCCATAACGATAACCCGTTTCACAGCCGTACAACGCTGACCTGAGTAACCAAAGGCACCACCAACGATGTTCTTGGCTGTCAAGGCTAAATCAGCGTCGTCCAAGACGATGGCAGAGTCCTTACCACCAAGTTCCAACATGATTGGACGCATGCCAGCCAGTTTACCGATACGCTCACCGATTGGGGTAGAGCCTGTGAAGTTGATAAAGTTAACCGCCTCATGCTCAACGATGTAGTCACCGATTTCTGAACCACGACCAGTGATGGTGCTAAAGACACCTGCTGGCAAACCAGCCTCAACAAAGGCCTCAGCCATGAGCAGGCCAGAGATAGAGCCTTGTGTTGGTGGTTTGAGGGCAACAACGTTACCTGCAATCAAGGCAGGGGCAATCTTAGAACCCGCCAGGTTAACAGGGTAGTTAAATGGCGAAATGGCCAAGACCAAACCAACTGGTTCGCGACGAACGATGGCGATTTTCTTCTTGCTGGCCGCCTCAAAGCTACCACCTTCCAGAACCTCACCAGACAGGCGAACCCCTTCTTCGGCAGCATAGCGGATGATGTCTGCCGTCCGAACAACTTCAGAAACGGCCGCCTTGTAGCCCTTGGCAACTTCCTTGGACAGAACCGCACCGATTTTCTCAGCGTCACGCTCCAAGATGTCAGCTGCCTTGTGGAGGTAGGCTGCCCGCTCCACGTAGGACAGGGCACGCCAGCCCTTGAGGGCTGCACGAGCAGTGGCGTAGACGTGGTCTACTTCTGCTGTTGACATGGCTGGGACAGTTCCCAACTTCTCCCCACTTGCTGGGGCAAAAATTTCAATTTCGTTGGCGGATGTTACCCACTCGCCGTTGACATAGTTTTTATATTGCATGGCAATACTCCTTCTAAACAATTTATAGACCTATTTTATCACTTTATGTCAGCTTTGCAACTTTTTGCTACGGCAATTTCCGAACATGACTTCCCCTGTCTGGACAAGCTAGTGATGGAGCAAACCAGCCTCTGCTCTGACCTCATCACAGTCGGCTGACAAGACGGTCTAACCTGCTCGGCCATTTCCCATCAAAAAAACCAACCCCGTGGGGTTGGATAAAAGCTAGTCTTACTTTTTAAGCTGCCAAATCTCTTCAGCGTACTGGGTGATGGTATCATCTGAAGTGAACTTGCTTGAGGTGGCAATGTTCATCAGACTCATGCGGGCCCAGGTCTTCTGGTCACGGTAGAGGGCGTCGATCCGCTCTTGGGCTTCAACGTAAGAGGTGAAGTCTTCCAGCAAGAAGTACTCATCGTTTTCAGTGATCAGGGCGTGGTAGATGTCGCCACCCTCACGTTGGCAGTTTGGAATGGTACCGTTGATAAAGGTATCGACAACACGACGGATAAGGGGGTTGCTCTCGTAGAGGCCGCGTGAGTAGTAATCGTGGGCAGCATAGTGGCGGTAAACCGCATCCTTGTCCATACCGAAAATGACAATGTTCTCGTCACCACACTCGTCCTTGATTTCGATGTTGGCACCGTCAAGGGTGGCAAGGGTAATGGCACCGGTCATCATGAACTTCATGTTTGAAGTTCCTGACGCTTCTTTAGAGGCCAATGAAATTTGCTCAGAAACATCAGCTGCTGGGATGATGAGCTCAGCCAGGCTGACGTTATAGTTTTCAAGGAAGACCACTTTGAGCTTGCCATTAAGGCTGGCATCGTTGTTGATCAGGTTGGCCAATTCGTTGATGACCTTGATAACTGACTTGGCAAAGTGGTAGCCTGACGCTGCCTTGGCACCGAAGATGAAGACGCGTGGCACCATGTCTTTTTCAGGGTTGTCTTTCAAGTCATGGTAGAGTTTGACGATGTTCAGGACATTTAGGAGCTGACGTTTGTAGGCGTGGAGGCGTTTGACTTGCACGTCAAAGATGGCATCCGTTGACACTTCAACGCCTGTTGTTTCCTTGATGTACTTGGCCAAACGTGCCTTGGCTTCTTGTTTGACACGGTAGAAGGTGTCAAGAACAGCCTCGTCGTCAACCAAGTCTTTGAGCTTGCGGAGCTCATGAATGTCTGTTCGCCAGCCCTTACCGATGGTTTGGTCGATAGCAGCTGACAATTCTGGGGCAGCAATCTGGGTCCAGCGGCGTTGAACGATACCGTTGGTTTTGTTGTTGAATTTCTCTGGGTAGAGAATGTAGAAATCACGCAGGGTGTCCTCTGTCAAGAGGTCTGAGTGGAGCTTGGCAACCCCGTTGACCGAATGACCACCAATGATAGCCAAGTGGGCCATGTGGACCTGACCGTCACGCAGGATACGTGTTCGGTTAATCAGGTCAGCATCCCGACCCAATTGGGCCTGCTCTGCCACAAAGCGGTTGTCGATCTCGTGGATAATCTGGCTAAGTCGTGGCAAGACCTCTGCAAAGAGGCGAGCGTCCCATTTCTCCAAAGCCTCAGCCAAGATGGTGTGGTTGGTGTAGCTCATGGTCTTAACAGTTGTTTGCCAAGCCTCATCCCACTCCAAATCGTACTCATCAACCAAGAGACGCATGAACTCGGCTGGAGCTACCGCAGGGTGGGTGTCGTTGATGTGGACAGAGACCTTCTCATGGATAGCCGTCAATGGCAGGCCTTGCTTGAGGTAGGACTTGATGATGGTCTGGAGACCAGCAGAAGTCATGAAGTACTCTTGGGTCAGGCGGAGCTTTTTGCCCTCATAGCTGCTGTCCTCTGGGTAGAGAACGGCAGTAATGTCCTTTACCTTGCGACGGCTCTCGATGGTTGGGTAGTGGAGTTCCTCTTCTTCTGGAATTTCAACGTCCCAGAGGCGGAGGTTGTTGACCACGCCGTTTTCAAAACCGATTTGTGGCACGTCATAAGGCACGGCACGCAGCAGCTGAGAACCCTCGTAAACTGGCTTGTACTTACCGTTAGCATTTGGAGCCAAATAAACATGACCACCGATACGAACGTCAACGATGTTGTGGTCCTGACGGACTTCCCAAACGTTACCGATTGAACCGAACCAAGTATCTGGCAGCTCGACCTGGTAGCCGTTAACGATGCGTTGCTTGAAAAGGCCGTAGCGGTAACGAAGGCCATTACCAAAACCAGGGTAACCGGTCGTTGCCAAGGAATCCATAAAGGCAGCCGCCAAACGGCCCAAACCACCGTTACCGATGGCCATATCGTGCTCAGCGTTTTTCACCGCTTCAAAGTCCACACCCAGCTGGTCAAAACCTTCTTTAACCAAATCAAGGATGCCCAGGTTAAGCAAGTTAGTTTCCAACATGCGGCCTGGCAAGAACTCGATGGAGAAATAGTAGGCGATTTTCTGCTGGTTATCCGTCAAGGCCTGTTTGCGGTCCAACCAAGGACGAGTTGCGTACTTACGCACCACGCGAGCCAAGGCCACAAAGAGCTCAGACGGGGTCGCCGCCGGCACCTTGATGGCATTTTCCTGATGGAGCTTGTCCTTGAAATCACGAACAAACTGGTCAACGGTCAATTCTTCTTTGAAAAACGTCATTGTGTTTTAGGTATCCTTTTTTAGTTTTTTGGGGCAATAGCAGAGCCTAGACTCTATTGAGGTTCTCATAGAGAGCCAGGTAGGCCAAACAAGCCTTATCCCAAGAAAAGTCCTGAGACATGGCATTGGTTTGGAGGATTGCCCAATCCTCTTTACGATTATAGTAGACATCCAGGGCATTTTCAAGTGTTTTGGTCAGCAAATAACCTGAAAGCCCTTGAAAACCGAACCCAGTTCCTGTTTTCTCAAATTCGTTATAAGGCTGGACGGTGTCACGCAGGCCACCCACCTCGTGAACCAGAGGTAGGCTACCATACCGCATGGCCATGAGCTGGGATAGGCCACAAGGCTCAAAGGCAGACGGCATGAGGAAAAGATCGCTGGCCGCGTAAATCTGCTGGGCCAGGACCAGGTCAAAGGTCAAGTTGGCTGACAATTTCTCTGGATAAGCATGGGCAAACCAAGCAAAGGCCTGTTCAAAGTCAGCATAGCCAGTTCCCAAGAGGGCAATCTGGACATCAAACTGGAGGATATGGTGGAGTTCTGCTACCACCACATCAAAGCCTTTCTGGTCGGTCAAGCGAGACACGACACCAATCAGGGGCACATCAGCTCGAACAGGCAAGCCCAGTTTTTCCTGGAGCAGACGCTTGTTTTCAGCCTTGCCAGCCAGGTTGTCCAGCGAGAAATGAGCTGGCAAAAGCGGGTCACTTTCAGGGTTAATCAGGTCGGTATCAATCCCATTGACAATTCCTGTTAGTTTACCAGCTTCCATCCGCATGACCACTTCCAGGCCCTTACCAAACTCAGGAGTCATGATTTCCTGGGCATAAGACGGCGACACGGTGGTTACCTGGTCTGCGTAAAGAACCGCAGCCTTCATCCAGTTGAGACAGTCCTTCCACCGCAGGGTACCATCTTCGTAACGCTCAGCCCCAACCCCAAAGAGGTTACCCAGCATGCCTGGGTCAAATTGACCTTGGAACTCGATATTGTGGATGGTAAAGACCGTCTTGATGCCACGATAGGCGGCAATCCAATGGTATTTTTCCTTGAGCAAGAAGGGAATCATGGCCGTATGGTAGTCATGGGCATGGAGAACATCTGGGATAAAGCCAATTTGTTCCATGGCTTCCAAAGCAGCCAACTGGAAGAAGGCAAAGCGTTCCCCATCATCCCATTCCCCATAGACCTTGCCACGGAAGAAATAGTCTTGATTATCAATAAAGTAGAAAGTTACCCCATCACGCACCAGGTGCTTGATGCCGACATACTGCCGACGCCAGCCAACCTGGGTGTAAAAGTAACACACGTCCTCAACCTGGTCACCAAACTTACCAGCTACCACATCGTAATAAGGCAGGATAACAGCCACCTCATGACCCGCCTTAACAAGAGATTTAGGCAATGCCCCAATGACATCGCCCAAGCCCCCTGTCTTGGCGAAAGGTGCCCCTTCTGCCGCGACAAATAATAATTTCATCTTAAACAAGTCTCTCCTACAACTTAAACACCCTTACCGAGCACTTTAGGGTTATCTGGTGTTCCCTTAATCACAGCACCTGCTGGAATATCGATTTGCTTATCAATGATCGCATATTCGACAACAGCACCCTCACCGATAGTAACCTTCGGAAAGAGGATGGAGTTAGCCACTCGGGCTCCTGGTGCAATTCGGCAGTTTCGTGATACAATCGAATGGTCAACTTCCCCCTTAATCACACTACCAGAGGCGAACTGCGAGTTGGTCACTTTTGAGCCTTCCGCAAAGTAAGTGGCCTCTTCGTTCTTAACCTTCGTGTAGATCTTCTGGTTAGAGTAGAGAAGAGAGTAGAACTTCTGTGGGTCCAACATATCCATATTAGCCTGGTAGTAAGACTGAACAGAGCTGATGTTGGCTAGGTAGCCTGGGTATTCAAAGGCCAAGGCACCACCAGCCACCAAGAGTTCTCTGAGCAAGAAGCGGAGCTTGCGAGGGTTCTCCTTCTTAGCCTCTTCCTCCATTTGTTCAATCAACCATGGGGTATCAACCACATAGAGATCAGCTGACATGGACTGGCTAGCTTGAGCTGGGTCATGTTGGGTCACACCAATAACGGTATCGGTCTCATCAATCGTCAGGATGGCATTAGCCTCTGTCCGAGCTGCAGCTGGCATTTTCTTGTAAACCACGGTAATCTTGCGTTGGTTAGCCGTGTGAACATGGATAATCTGCTCCAGGTCAATGTTGCAGAGCATATCACAGGACATGTAAATGGTCTGGTCGGAACCCGAACGTCTAAGGTAGGTCAAGACCTGTTCATAGTAATCCGCATCTGCAGTTTCTGAGGCGACATCCGTCTGATAAAAGCCCAAGAAGTAATGGCTAAGCAGGGTATTGAGTCCCCACTCACGGCCAGACCGAACATGGTCAAAAATCGAGCGAATGTTTTGCCCTCTGAAAATGCCGTAAACGCTGCGGATACCCGCATTAGCCAGACTAGACAACTGGAAGTCAATCAGGCGATACTTCCCATCAAAAGGCAAGCTGGCCAAGGGACGGCTAGCAGTCAGATTGCCCATATCTGGGTAACCAACGGCATTGCCTAAAATGGCAGAATACTTATCAATCTTCATTTCCAACTCCTACTTTCTCATTATATCCGACAACCTGAACCTCGTCAGTCCCATCAATCACTGCCCCATCACCAATAATGGCACCTTCGCCGATAATGGCACGAGTGATTTTGGCCCCTTTACCGATGGTCACACCGCTCATGATAAAGCTGTCCTTGACTTCAGCCCCTTCATCAACCTTGACGTTGGTTGACAGGATAGAGTGGTCCACATGACCCGCCACAAAGCAGCCATCGACAACCAGAGAGTCGGTCACCTTGGCCGTCTCGGTCAAAAAGTTTGGTGGGGCAATGTGGTTCTTGGAGTAAATCTTCCACGACCGGTCACGGCTGTCCAAGGCATTGTCCACGGCGATGTACTCCATGTTGGCCTCCCAGAGAGACTCAATGGTACCCACGTCCTTCCAGTAGCCTGAGAAGTTGTAGGTGTAAACCCGCTCACCAGCGTCCAGATAGGCTGGGATCACATGCTGACCAAAGTCAGACATGTCAACGCCGTTCTTCTCCGCAGAGACCAGAACCTCACGCAGGCGATCCCAGTTGAAGATGTAAATCCCCATAGAAGCCTTGGTTGATTTTGGATTGGCTGGTTTTTCTTCAAATTCCACGATGCGGTCGTTAGAATCCGTGTTCATGATACCAAAACGGCTGGCCTCTTTTAGAGGCACATCAATAACGGCAACGGTCAGGCTGGCCAGATTGTCCTTGTGGGTCTGAAGCATGTCGTCGTAGTCCATCTTGTAGATGTGGTCCCCTGACAAAATCAGAACATACTCAGGGTTGATGCTATCGATGTAGTCAATGTTCTGGTAGATGGCATGGCTGGTACCTAAAAACCAACGGTTACCCTCGGTTGCGGAGTAGGGTTGCAAAATAGTCGCTCCGCTATTGATCCCATCAAGACCCCAAGAAGACCCGTTTCCGATATGGCTATTGAGGGCCAGGGGCTGATACTGAGTGATGACGCCGACGTTGCCGATGCCAGAGTTGGCACAGTTGGAGAGGGCAAAGTCGATAATGCGGTAGCGGCCACCGAACTGGACGGCGGGCTTGGCGATGGACTGGGTCAATTTGCCCAGGCGAGTGCCCTGGCCACCGGCCAAAATAAGGGCTAACATCTCATTTTTCATAAGGAACTCCTTTTTCTTTTTTGCTAAGGTCTTTGGGCCTACTGCTTGGTCCGGCGTTTGATTTTCCAAATGCTGGCACCCAGAGCAGGCAGGGTAAAGGTCAGGGTGTTGGTGTAGTCTTTCCAGAGGCCTTTTTCCGTCTTGGTGATCGGATTGGTCTCCTTCCAAACCCCGCCAAAGGCTTCGAGCTCGGTGTTGAGGACTTCTTCGTAAATCCCCGCTACCGGCAGGCCGATGGTAAAGTGCTGGCGTTCCACAGGCGCCATGTTAAAGACACAGACCAAAAGGTCGCCCTTCTTGTCCTTGCGAATGAAGGACAGAACGGACTCATTGGTGTTGTCAGCGTCGATGATTTCTAGGCCATCGTAGCTGTCGTCAATCTGCCAGAGGCAACGGTTGTCCTTGTAAAACTGGTTGAGGGTCTTGGTAAAGCCCTGCATCTGCTGGTTGAGGGGATCATCCAGATTGCCCCATTCCAGCTGGTGGTCAAACTTCCACTCCAAAAACTGGCCAAATTCGCTGCCCATAAAGAGCAGGTTCTTGCCTGGGTGGCAGATCTGGTAGGTGTAGAGATTACGCAGGCCCGCAAACTGGTTGTAGCGGTCCCCCCACATCTTGTGCATGAGGCTCTTCTTGCCATGAACAACTTCATCATGAGAAAATGGTAGGATAAAGTTTTCATTGAAACAATACATGAAACTGAAGGTCAGGAGATTGAAGTCATACTGGCGGTAAACAGGATCTTCCTCGTAAAACCGCAGGATGTCATTCATCCAACCCATGTTCCACTTGTAGTCAAAGCCCAGGCCTCGATGATTGAGGGTGCTGGTAATAGGCGTAGCCGCCGTTGACTCTTCGGCAATCATCATGACGTCTGGGTGACGCTCCTTGATGACCCGATTGAGTTTTTGCAGGAAGTCAATGCCTTCCAAGTTGTGGTTGCCACCGTCCTTGTTAGGCAACCAAGGACCATCATCGTAGTCCAGATAGAGCATGTTGCTAACCGCATCCACCCGAATGCCATCAATGTGGTAATGCTCAATCCAGTAAAGGGCCGATGAAATCAGGAAAGACTGGACCTGAGTTTTCCCCAAGTCAAAGTTGAGGGCCCCCCAACGGTAGTTAGTCGCCTGGTGCTCGCCAGCGTATTCAAAGGTCGGCGTGCCGTCATAATAGGCCAGGGCGTCATCATTTCGCGTAAAATGCCCAGGCACCCAGTCCACCAAGACACCGATGTTGTGCTGGTGGCAGGCGTCCACAAAATCCTGAAAGTCCTCAGGCGTCCCGTAAGAATGCTCAAAGGCAAAATAGCCCATAAGCTGGTAACCCCAAGAAGCCCCCAGAGGGTGGGCCATGAGGGGCATAAACTCCACATGGGTGTAGTTCATGGCCACTAGGTAAGGAATCAGCTCCGCTGTCAACTCCTTGAAGGTATAAGGCCTGCCGTCCTTGTCCTGTTTCCAAGAACCCGCATGGACCTCGTAGATGTTGACCGGCCGCTCCTTAAAGCCAAAGCGTTTCCGCCGGCCCATCCAGAGGCCGTCGCCCCACTTCTTATCCCACTGGGTCTTGATGATGGCCCCTGTACCAGGCCTAGCCTCCAGATAGCGGGCAAAGGGGTCGATTTTCTCCACCTGCGAGCCGTCGCTACGGGTCACCAGGTACTTGTAAATCTGGCCCTCTTGTGCCTGGTCGGTAAAGACCTCCCAGATGCCCGCCTCGTCTTTTTCCATGACTAATGGCTGAGCTAACCAGTCAGTAAAATCACCGACAACCGCCACCTCCTGGGCATTTGGAGCCCAGACCCGAAAGGCATAGCCGTCTCTCGTCTCTCTCGTCTCCCGATGAACACCCAAGAGTTTTTGGGCATGATAATTTTCTCCTCGTCCAAAGGTCCAGACCTCTGCTTGCCTGTCCATGGCACACCACCTTCCTTCCTCGTACACAAGCAACACAACTAGCTTCCTTGCTCTCGGTCAGATTACTCCTGCTGAACCACCAAGCTCCCTACCGTTAACCCAAGTTCAGACACCCATGTCCCCCTGAAAAAGGGCAGGCTGAACGGAAAACGATTTTCTGCTGAACGTTTGACATGACCATCATAAGAAGTTCTCTGACACATCAATTGTCAGAAAGTTCTTTATAATCTTCTGAAAAATATAGGGATTAAGCCTAGCTTAATCCCTATGCTGTTTTTCAAGGATCGCAAACGTTAGTGGCTCCAAACAATAGGCTGTCTGTAAGAGCTTACTTGTTGTCACTATTATAGCATAATTTTCGACCCTTGTCATCGGTATTTCAAGTTTTTTTTCACAACTATTGAAAATCACCAGGTGATTTTTCTCGCCATTTACAGAAAATTCTACAATTCCCGAACCTTGATTTGCTGAAGAAACATAGGTTTCCTGTCTAATCTTATCATAAGACTCATGTGAAAAAGCACTTTCAGTCGTTTTCAGAACAATCAAGTCTTTGACCAGCTCAACCATCTCCTTGTGTTTGGTCACCAAATCCCAATCCACCTGATTGACCGTATCTGGGGCATTGTAGGAATTCATAGCTCGTTCCTTGTCTGCCTGGGTCAGCTGACCATCTGGACCAGTCGGGTAGAGCTTGGTTCGACAGAACTCCTGTCCCAGCTGCATGAAGCACATGCCCTGCATGAGCAGGTTGAGGGCATTGGACAACTGAATTCGCCTGATGTGAGTTGCCTCATCATCCTCTGGATGCAAATGCCAAAGCAGGTCATTGAGGTTGTAATTGTCATGGGCCTCGATGTAGTTGAGCACCTGGCTAGGTGACTGGTAGGCCACCAGCTCATCGCTGCCCAAAATGGCCTTAGCAACCACATCTTCTGTGGCTGCACCCGAGACCAGCCCTTTCTTGAAACCGCCATAGACCTCCGCCCCCTTAATAGCATCCCGCTGGTCATCGTTGAAAAAGCCGATTCCAGGAAGCAGGTGGGCATTGGCCTTCTTGGCCTTGTCTTCTGGCCTAAGGCCTGTTCCCATATCCCAACCTTCCCCATAAAGCAAAATCCTTGGGTCAATCTGGTCAACCGCCGCTCGAATGGCCTGCATAGTGGCGACATCATGGAGGCCCATGAGGTCAAAGCGGAAGCCATCAATCCCGTACTCGGTCGCCCAATAGGTGATGGAATCAATCATGTACTTGCGGAACATTTCCTTGTCGCTGGCGGTTTCGTTGCCGCAGCCAGACCCGTTCTGGAAGGAACCATCTGGGTTCATACGATAGTAATAATCAGGCACGGTCAACTGGAAGGCAGAATTCTGGCCAGAATAAGTATGGTTGTAAACCACATCCATGATAACCCCGATACCAGCCTCATGATAGGCCTGAATGACCTGCTTGAGCTCCAAAATTCGATTGGCTGGGTTCTGGGGATTGCTGGCAAAAGAGGCCTCGGGGACGTTATAGTTTTCAGGGTCATAACCCCAGTTGTAGGCGTAATCGCCGTTTTCATCAAAGGTCTGGTGGTGGTCAAAAACAGGTTGCAACTGGATGTAGTTGACCCCCAGCGAGGTCACGTAGTCAAAGCCCGTCTTGTCCCCAAACTGGTTGACCGTCCCTCCTTCAATAGCTCCCAGAAACTTACCACGCTTGTCAGGCGAGACCCCTGAACTGGCTGATTTAGAGAAGTCACGGATGTGCATTTCCAGGATGACCGCCTGGTTGGGGTTGTCCAGTCGCCAGCTGGCCTGGTCGCCGTGCTGGACGGCAAAGCCCTCTGGCACCAGCTCCGCAGGGTCAATCAGGACTGACCGCCTGCCGTTGGCCGTTGTGGCAATGGAGTAGGGGTCTCGGCTGTCCTTGAAAGTCCGCTTGCGGTAGTAAACCCGATAGCGGTAGGCCTGGTAGTTGTGGTCTCCAGGAATGGTCGCAAACCAGACCCCGCAGGTGTTGGTACTGTGGTCATCTGGACTGGCCACCTGGCCCCGCTCCATGGAAAAGACCTGGCTAACGCTGGCCCGATCATCGACCGACTGGTAGAAAATCAATTCCACCCGTTCGGCCGTCGGGGCCCAGAGGCGAAAGTCTGAAGAAGCCTTGCCATATCTGGCTCCCAACCAGCCTGAAAAGCCCCACTTGTGGTCAAAGGCTCTGCTATTGGTCCCCATATCAAAGGCATGGGGCTGGCGGCGGCTATAATGGGGACTGGCCACCGCAGCCTGGCGAGAGTAGTAAGGGGTCGCATCCCCGTCCACCAGCCAAACCTCAGCCTTGGGCAAGCCAATGTCGCGAGTGACCGCAAAATCCTGGCTCTGGGCCGTCCAATCCTTGGTCTTGACCATGAGGTAAACCCGCCCCAAAGGCTGGGGAGCCGGGTAGGTCAGGTGGGCCACCGCCCCAAAACTGTCGTAGCGGTTAAAACTGGCCTCCCGCCCCTCCTGGCCCTCCTGCCACTGCCAGAGGTTGAGGCTGAAATAGTTGTGGTATTGGCTGTGAAAATGCACAATGACCGTGTTATCTTGCATAGTCTCGGTCGCGTCCTTTCTATCTTTTGGGAAAATGGCAGAGCTGACAAGCCGTTCCCATCAGCCTAGCTGGACTAGGCCTCTGGTTCTTGAAGCTCCCAACCTTCCACCTCATGGCTAAATCTCTGGGCCATGGCCAAACGTTCCAGCTCCGCTGGACTGGCCACCATGGCCTCGTCTGCGATGTCATCGGTATTAGCAAAGAAGGTGATGTGCTGACGAAGATTTTCCAGGGTCAGAGGAGCATCGCCACCGTACTCGCCATCCAGGTTAATCATCATCCGCTGATTGCTCTCAGGCTCAATTCGAATGAAGCTGGTCTTGATGTATTCCAATCGGTGATCCTCGATGTGCTTGCCCCCATCCAGCATGAGCCGAATCAGGTGCAAGATCTCAATCAGGTTGGCGGTCTTAACCAGAATCAGGGTGAACTTCCCATCGTCCAACATGGCATCTGGCGCCAACTGCTCAAAACCACCGACGGAGTTGGTCAGGGCCGCAAAGAGCAGGGAAATCTGCCCCTCAAAAATGCCCTCATCGTGTTCAATCCGAACTGGCACCGTGCTAATCCGAGGCAGGAGTTCCACCCCCTTGGCCAGGTAGGCCAGGTAGCCAAACATGGTCTTGAGCTGGCTAGGCACCCCATAGGTCACCTCGGTCAGACTACCCGCCGCCGCAATGTTGATAAAGTAGGTATCACCATAGGCTCGGCCAATGTCGATAGGCAAGAGCTGCCCCTTACCAATCAGCTGGGCAGCAGCCACAGGATTGCCACGAGGGATTTTCAGGGCCCTGGCGTAATCATTGGTCGTCCCAGCAGGAATAATCCCAACCAGCGGCCGTTGCTCCAGAGGAGCGATGCCATTGATGACCTCGTTGATGGTCCCGTCACCGCCAGCAGCGATGACCACATCAAAACCAGCCTCAGCAGCCCGCTGGGCCTCATTTTTGGCCGAATCAGGCTCAGGCTTGGTCTGGAAGGCAGAGGTTTCATAGCCAAAACTCTCCAACACTTCCAAGACCTCAGCCAGATGCTTGGTCATGATTTCCTGACCTGAGGTAGGGTTGTAAATCAAGCGTGCACGTTTGCGTTCCATGAGAACCTCCTAAATTAAGCCCTATAACAAGACTTGTTCAAACTGTTCAGTTACCTCTATTATAACATAATCTTAACGCAACTAGCGAACATGTTCCAACTAAATCACACGATTACATCCAGAACTTTATTTTTTTAACCATGGCATTTTTTTCACACCAGATACGACTAATCTATCAGAAGACCCGTAAGCAAGAGAAAGAAGGTGAACCCAATGGGGGGAATCAAGTAACCAAACAAACTGAGCATCGGTAACTCAACATAACATAGAAGGGAACATCTAATAAGTAAATTTTTCTATTCATAAAACCAATGTTCGAACACGTTACGAGTGGTCAGGTTATTATCGCCTATCTGACACCATTCGGACAGGTCCAAAAGGAGGCAGTATTTCCACAACAAAATCGCTAAGTTTTGGCGGCAGTATCAAGGGCTCCATTCAGGGAATTGATGTCTCGGTGAATGGAACGGTATCAAGTCGTGTCGGCTACACCTTACATATCGGTGGCCATCACCGAGCCTATATCGGTTATCGCGTACTCTATTTGATTGAAGAGGGAACACGTGTCGTCAGCGATGGCTCAGGAGAAATCTCTCGCAATACCTATATTGCTCGAAAACCAATCCGAGACGAATACGCCTTGCTAAAATAAGAACTTTAGAGGAATAATCCTATGAAACCAATACACCTTAGTCTAATCCTATTAGGCTTGGCTGGAATTATCAGCCTCATTGTCCTCAACACACCTCAACTCTTCTGGCCAGATGGCCAAATCAACGAGATCTATATTCTTTCCAGAAACTTGCTAATCATTTCCATGATCAATTGGCTAGCTCTTTTAGGCATCCGATTAATTCCAAAACCAGACTAGACAAAATCTCCCTGGTCCATAGACTGGGGAGATTTTTTTCTATAAACTCGCCAACCAGGCTTCGTCTTGGACGGGAATACCCAACTCTTGAGCCTTGGCCAGCTTGCTGCCAGCGTCTGCACCCGCCACAACCAGGCTGGTTTTCTTAGACACCGAACCCGCCACCTTGGCCCCTAGGGCCTCTAGCTTGGCCTTGGCCTCGCTGCGGGTCAGTCGCTCCAGTTTACCCGTCAAAACCACCGTCTGGCCCGACAGGAGGGCGTCTACCGCCACCCGTTGGCCCAGATAGGTCAAGTTGACCCCACGATCTCCTAGTTCTTCCAAGAGCTGCTTGGCCCCATCTTTGGCAAAATAGCTGAGCAGGCTAGACGCAATCACCCCACCCAAGCCATCGATGGCTGCGATTTGACTTTCTTCAGCCACCGCTAGGGCTTCTAAACTGCCAAACTCCTCTAACAAGAGCTTGCTGGCCTTGCTGCCAACATGGCGGATGCCCAGACCAAAGAGCAATTTCTCAGCCGAATTGGCCTTGCTGGCTTGAATGGCCTCGTAGAGCTTGGTGGCGGATTTTTCCTTGACATTTGGTAAAGTCATCAGGTCCTCAACAGTCAGGCTGTAAAGGTCGGCCACATCCTTGACCAAACCTGCTTCAAAGAGCTTTTCAACAACAGACGGCCCAAGGCCTGCGATGTTCATAGCATCTCGGCTGGCAAAATGTTCAAGTCGCGCCTTGATTTGGCTAGGACAGAGCGGGTTGATACACCGCAGAGCCACCTCATCATCGTAGTGCTCCAGGCCTGCCTGACAGGACGGGCAGGTGGTCGGAACGGGCATGACTTCCTGGTCTGTCCGTTTGCCCTCAACCACCCGCAAGACCGCAGGGATGATGTCCCCAGCCTTGTAAACGATGACGGTGTCCCCAATCCGAATGTCTTTTTCGGCAATATAGTCCACATTGTGGAGGGTGGCTCGGCTGACTGTTGTTCCAGCTAATTGAACTGGGGTCAGGTTGGCGGTCGGGGTCACGACACCTGTTCGGCCCACCGTCCAGTCAACCGACTGGATAACCGCTTCTTTTTCCTCAGCTGGGAACTTGTAGGCCACCGCCCACTTGGGAGCCTTGACCGTAAAGCCCAGCTCCTCCTGCATGGCCAGGCTGTTAACCTTTATCACCATGCCATCGATGTCGTAAGGGAGACTGGCTCTCTGCTCGGCTATTTCCTCAATAAAGGCCCAAATCTCGGCCATGTCACCCGACACCAGGCGAGTTGGGTTAACCGTAAAGCCCAGACCCGCCAGGCGGTCCAGAACGGCCTCCTGGCTGGTCAGGTCGGTCGGGCCAGCCACCTGATAGAGGAAGGTCGCAAGGCCCCGCTTGGCCACAATGGCCGTGTCCAGCTGACGCAGGGTCCCCGCCGCAGCGTTTCGTGGGTTGGCAAACTCAGCCTCTCCCGCCTCCTGTCGCTCGGTGTTGATGGCCTCAAAAGCCGCTCGGGGCAGGTAGGCCTCGCCCCGAACCGTCAGGTCGATGGCTTCAGGCAAACGTAAGGGAATATCCTTAATCCGCTTGAGATTTTGAGTGATGTTCTCACCAACCGTACCGTCGCCACGGGTAGCCCCAACCACCAGCTGGCCAGCCTCATAGGTCAGGGAGATGGACAGGCCATCAATCTTGAGCTCAGCCAAATAGGTCGCCGTCGGAAACTCAGCCTTGACCTTGCGGTCAAAGTCCTCCAGCTCCTCACGGGAAAAGGCGTCCTGCAAGGAATACAAGGGATAGGCGTGCTGGTGCTTGTCAAAGCCATCCAAGACCACACCGCCAACCCGATGGGTCGGGCTGTCTGGGAGAACCAGGTCAGGGTACTGGCTTTCTAGGTCCACCAGCTCACGATAGAGCTGGTCATAGGCCTGGTCAGACAGGGTCGGCTTGTCCAAGGTGTAGTAATCATAGGCGTGCTGGTTGAGCTGGTCAACCAAGGTTCTCATCTTGTTTTTCATACTTCTAGTGTACCATATTTTTTCATGAACGCCACCAACTGGGCCTCAACACTTCCTCAGCTCCTTTTTTCCTCAAACTTGTCGCTTGGGGACAATAGCAGAGCTGACAACAAGCTCTGCTTATCACAACCTAACTCTTCACCATATTAATAAAATCTGTAAAAGTACTCGAAATAAAATCCACTTTTTCTAGTTCAGTTGAGCAATACTCTGATGAAGTCTATTCAAATCATTAATCAAAGCATTATACTTCATAATGGTCGTCGTATGACTCATCCCTCGATAGGTCAAAATATCATTAATCTTAGCCTTCTCAGTACTCAATAAATCAAGCTGATTCTGTAAATTATTACGCAATCCCTCCAAATCACTCTTAAGAGTCGTAAGGTTTTGCTCCGGCAATTTTGCCTTGGAAGCATCGTCTATATTATAATAACCGTCTTTATAAAGCAAGAGAGAAGCGGAATAATCCTGCATTAAAGTTCTCAACACCAAAATAATCGGATAATGAACTTCTGCTAAATAGCTCTTCATTCCATTTAATGCTTGCCCCTGAAGAGCAGATATTCAAGAATACTAATTTATCCTAGAATCAATATTTGGGTAGATTCTTTGACCATAGAGGAGAATAATAATTAGTAGGCATATTTTGTTCAACATAATATTTATTTATCAATATAATATTATGTAGAAATTGCAAAAACGCTATTTTTGCTTCCTCAAAAGTTTTGAATGAATGTTTACCATTATAGCTACCTCTGTCCATTGTCCCATATATATAATATAATTGTTCTAACTTATCAAATTCAATAACTACTTCCCATTCATCTGGATTTTTATCGGAAAATATTGAGTACCTTAAACTTTCGTAACCTAAATTTTGAATTTCTGCTAAAAGTTGTTGTTTATATAATTCAAGAATTTCCATTATTTTATCTCCTCTATCAATCCTAACTTCTCGTACCAACTTATTGAAGTTCCAAATTTAATTTGAGTACCTCCACCAGCACCAAAAACAATATCAATCGTTCCCTTTTGAGGTTTCGCTATATCTTCAAGAGTAAATTATAACACAAGTCACAAAAAACTTCCCACCCTACTTAAGAGGGTGGGAAGGCTCGTTGTCGTTAAAGGCTGTGAGCAGGGCACTGCTGGTAGGCACCCTAACGGTCACGGCGACGCTTGTGAGCAACTGGCACCAAGCCCAGGAGGCCTGCTCCCAAAAGGGCCAGAAGAGAAACCGCCTCGCCAGTCGCTGGCAGACCAGCCTGGTGCTTGGCTACCCGAGAGCCGACGCTAGACACCAGGTCTGACTTGGCTGCTGGGGCTTTTTGGGCCAATGGCTGAGCTGCTGAGCTGACTTGACCAGCCCCTTGGGCAAGTCCCTTGCCTTCAGCAACTGGTTTTTGATCAGCCAAGAGCTTATTAAAGAGGTTTTCTAGCCCCTTCAAGACCTCAGCCGTTTCCGCAAAGGCAATGCCTTCCGCCAACTGGCCTTTTTGGTCAGCTGTCAAAGCGGACTTATCTAGGGCCCTCAGGAGTTCCAAGCGTTTGCCAGACAAATCCTCAGCAACCGCTGGCTCAGCTGGTTTAGCCGGTTCTGACACCACTGGTGCTTCAGATGGCTTGGTCGGTTCTGACACCACTGAAGTCTCTGATGGTTTAGTCGATTCTGATACCACTGGCTTACCTGGGTAATCATCCTTGTTGGCCAAATCCGTGTCAGCCAGGAGTTCCTTGTAATCTTCAACCCCATCACCATCGGTGTCTAAATTCTTATTGACAGATAGCTGACGCTTACCTGGGTTAATGCTGGTGTAATCCTGGTCAGTCAGATTGGCAAGGGGCAAGTAATCCGAAAAGACACTATCCATAGATGGACCTTCCTCGCGGGCACCACCCAACATGGTGTAGCCGTCACCACCAGCTGCTAAGAAATCATTGGTGGCCAAATAGTAGGTCTTGGCCAAGTCCAAATCCTTATAACTTGCAGTCGCACGGTCCCAGATTTGGATACCCAAAATCCGCTCCTCGGCTGGCAAATTGGTGTCATAGATCACATAGGCACCTGAAACGTGGAGGAAACCACCACTGGCTTCCAAGAGCGGGTTGCCGTTTTCATCCAGAACAGGTTGACCGTCCTTGACCTGGGTGGTTGAGCCCAGGGATTTCTTGAACATGTCAAGAACCTGCTGGCCAGTCACTTCGATTTGGGAAATGCTATTACCAAAAGGCAGAACAGCGATGATGTCACCCTTGGTAATCGGCTTGTCCTTGGCAATGGTCGCACGAAGACCACCACCGTTGGTCACCGCCAAATCAGTCTTGTTGGCAAAGCCTGTCTGACCGTACTCATAGAGGGCATCGGTCACTAGGTTACCTAGGTTGGTCTCCCGCACTCGGACATTTTCCCGGTCGCCGTTGAACTCAACTGGGGAATTTTCCAGAACCACCACAGCGTTTTCAGCTTCATACTTGGCCTTGATGGCCGCCACTTTTTCAGCGATGGCTGGGTTAGCCGTCAGGGCTTGCCCTTCTGCGGTTGAAATCAAGCCTGCCTCAATACCTGCGGTTGACAGGGTCAACTTGCCGATGTTACTCAGGTAGCTACCTGTTTGGGTATAAGTCACGTTGGTGCCGTATTTAGCCTGAGACACGGTGTGGGAATGACCGTCAATGACAATGACCCGCTTGTTTTTCAGGAGCTCATTGGCTGCCAAAGCCTCTGCCAGGGTGCTACCCTGCCAGGCCACAGGGGTCGTGCTATCAATCCCCAGGTGGGCCAGGATAATGTAGTTGTTATAGCTGGCCTTGTTTTCAATCTCCGTGATAACATTGGTCACTTCAGTGATGGGGTCACGAAACTCCACGCCAACCACGTTGTTAGGGTGGGTCTTGGTTGACGTTTCAGGCGTGGTCACCCCGATGACCACAAACTCATCGCCTGCCACCTCTGGGGTTTTGTCAACAATGGCTGACGCTTCAAAGAGGCGGGCACCGTTAACATAAGTATTGGCACTAAGAAGGGGGAAGGTCAGGAGTTGCTTGTACTTCTCCGCCTGCTCCAGGCTAAAGTCAAACTCGTGGTTGCCGACAGCCATGGCATCGTAGCCAATTTCATTCATCAAGGCTGCCATATCCTCACCCTTAGTCGAGTTGGAGATTGGCAGACCTTGGAAGGCATCACCAGCATCCAAGACCAGGGTCGGTCCTTCCGCCCGAGCTGTCTCAACAGCTGTTGCCAACTTGGCCATGCCAATCACCCCACGGCCCTCTTCAATACGGCCGTGGATGTCGTTGGTGTGCAGGATGGTCACAGGCTGGTTCAGCTGTTCTTCTCCTGTTCTCACAGCCGTCCCCTCAAGACCAGCCACACGACCATTGTCAGCAGAAAGGTCTTCTCCTTCAAGAACAATATCCGCTGTCTCAGGGCCATTATCCGCCACTACTGGCAGTTTCGAGCTAGTTTCTGGGGCTGGAGCAGCTGCCACAGGCTCTTTCAGAGGGGGCTGGGTTTCCTCAGCCTGGGCAACTGGTGCCAAAATGGCTGTTGATAGCAACAACCCAGACAGGGCTGGCAATAACAAAAGTTTTCTTTTCATCTTTTCCTCCGTGGGTTAATCCGTTTTACCCTTCCTATTATAGCTTATTTTCCTAAAAATAAAAAGACTTTTCTGAAAATCATTCAGAAAAGTCTTTAATTTTAACCTAGCCAATCAATTTCACCTAGCCCTTGCCTGGTCAAAAAGGCATTGGCTTTAGAAAAAGGCCTGCTGCCAAAAAAGCCGCGATAGGCAGATAGGGGGCTGGGATGGGCAGACTCCAAAACCAGGTGGTGGGGGTTGGTGATTAGGGCTTTTTTCTTTCTAGCATAGGCTCCCCAGAGGACAAAGACCACAGGCTCCGCCTTCTCATTGGCCACCGTAATCACCGCATCGGTAAAGGGCTCCCAGATTTGCCCCGCATGGCCATTAGCCTGGCCCGCTGGAACGGTCAAACAAGCGTTGAGCAGAAGCACTCCCTGCTGGGCCCAAGTGGTCAAGTCATGGTGGGCCCGCTCGCCCACATCATCCGTCAGCTCCTTGAGGATATTTTGGAGAGATGGCGGAGCAGGCAGGTCGTTGGGGACTGAAAAGGACAAGCCCTGGGCCTGGTCAGGTCCGTGATAGGGATCTTGACCTAGGATAAGCACCTTGACCTCTTCTAGAGGAGTGGCGGTCAGGGCAGCGAAAACCTTGTCTCTGGGGGGGTAAACCAAACCAGACCCATAGACCTGGTCCATAAAGTGACCAATCTGACCGAAATACCCCTCTGGTAACTTATCCTTAATCTTGTCATGCCAAGTTGAATGCTGCATAAAAACCTCCTTTTCCCCTATTTTACACCATTTTGGCCACCAAGGCAAAAACCAGCCGACAAGCAGCTGGTTTTGGTGTCATAGAAAGTTTTTCAGGAAATTTACAGAAAAATATAAAATCCAGTTGGTTCATGCTGCCTCTATCGGACTAGCCTTAGTAAACCGCCAACCGTTTTTCCAGTTGTGTCTGACCGACAGCATAGAGGGTGCAAATTGCCCAGTATATAAGGGCTACACAGATATAAACGGTCATGTAATCCGACTTGGCTCCGCCCACAATTTTAGCTTTCTGGAACATCTCCGGTACCGTAATCATGGCAGTCATGGACGTTCCCTTGACCATGTCCAGAAGAACATTGCTCAGGGGCGGCACCGCAATCCGAAAGGCCTGGGGGATAATAACCCGCCGATAGATAATCGGCGTTGGTAAACCAAGTGCCCTAGCCGCTTCCCATTGCCCCTTATCAACCGCTAAGAGGGCCGAGCGAATAATCTCGGCGATAAAAGCACTAGACATGAGGGTGAAGGCCAAGATACTGGAAGTCACGGCGTCAAAACGGATGTTAATGTAAGGCAGGCCAAAATAGATAAAAAACAAGAGCACCATGAGGGGAATACCCCGCATAAGGGACATATGGGCCTGGGCCAGAAATCTCAAGAAAGTCACCCTGGACATCTTGGCTAGGGCCACGAAAAAGCCCAGGATGGTCCCTAGAAAACAGCCCACCAGCGACAGAAACAAAGTAAAGGGAAGGCCCTCCAAAATCTTTGGAATGGCCACCCGTGCAATGTCAGGGTTAAACAACCCCAGCCAATTAATGGTCATAAGTCCTCCTTGAGCAATGATGAGGTCATCAGATAATGTGGCAATCACCACCAGGTGTCGCCAACTCCCTTACAAAAAAGTTGATTAAGGTCAAATTCCACAGACTTAATCGCAATTTTTAGGAAAATGGCAGAGCAGAAACTATCGATTTGATTTGGTGGGCAGTTGCAGAACACGCCCTTCTGGTCAAAAAGAGGCGGATTAAAACCGCCTCCTCTACGCTTAGTCTAGTGAAACTACTGGTAGCTTGTCAGCTCCCTCTTCTGGCTTGGTCAAATCCATGCCGTTGTAGTATTTCTCGGACAGTTTTTTGAGGGTACCGTCTGCTTTGAGCTCCTCGATGATTGGGTCAATTTTCGCTTTCAGGCTATCATCAGCTTTAGACATAACCATCGCTTGCTCAGTTGGGTTATACTTGGCATCACCCATCTTGATATTAGGAAATTGCTCCTTCATCAAGTCAACAAAGAGAACCTGAGTGTAATAATCGTTTGGAATAAAGTCAGTACGGCCATTGTCAACATCACGCAGGTAAACATCACCAGATACATTGTCGTAAGTTACCAGTTCCGCACCTTGTTTTTCAGCCAATTTCATGTAGTTGGTACCAGCCTCACCAGCAGCTTTTTTGCCCTTCCAGTCAGACAGGTCTGCTTTTTCGATGCCAGATGAACCATCCGCACGGACAATCATGCCACCCACAGAATACTTATACGGGGTAGAGAGGTTGTACTTTTCTTGGCGTTCTGCTGTTGCATCCAAGTTATTGACAAACAGGTCTACCGAACCGTTATCAACGGATGCAAATGATTCTGCAAAGGCCAATTCAGTGTACTCAACCTTAACCCCCAAGCGGTTAGCGATTTCGTTGAGCATCTCGATTTCATAACCGACCAACTCGTCCTTGTCGTTATGGTAAGAGGTTGGCCAGTAGGTTCCTGGGGTCGCTACCTTGAGCACGCCAGCTTTTTCAATCTTCTCCCACTGGGTTTCCTCAGTTGCTTTAGGGGAACAAGCGACCAGAAAAACTGACAAAGCCAGAGCTAAGACAGCATACAACTTTTTCAACATGAGTGAAAAATCTCCTTATGATAAAAATGATTTTTTTGAGGTAAGATTACCACGTTTTCTAGCTTACCAAGTTCGGCCCATTTTTGCAACCGATTTATATCACTTCTAGCAAGTTCTATCCTATAACAGTTGCGAGCCTTTTCCTCCCCTATCCTATAACAAGCCCCAAGCCCTCTAGCTGCTCTGCTATGGCCAAAAGCAAATCCTCCCGCCCCTTGGCTGCCATGAGCTGGACACCAAGTGGCAAACCGTCTTCCCGCTCGTGAACAGGCAGGCTCAGGGCTGGCTGCCCCGTCAGGTTGGCGTGGGCCGTGATGGGGGTCACCGCCAAGGCCTTGGCAAACATGGCCCATAGCAGGTCCTGCTGCTGGGAAATGGCCAAGCGGTCAATCTGGCTCAGTTCATCCATTAGGCTAGGTTCTGGAGACAGCTGGCCGTGTTTAGGGGCCACATCAGCCACCGTCGGCGTCAACAGCAGGTCATAGTGCTGGTGAAAGAGGGCCATCTGATGGCTAAAACGGTCCCAGTCCTGAAGGGTCTGAGAATAGAGCTTAGCAGGAATCCCTTGACCACTCTGGAAAATAGCCCAGGTCATGGGCTCCATATCAGCTGGGGTCATGGCCCGCCCCAGACCAGCCTCTATCTCATCAAACATCTGGGCCGTCTCTACGCTGTTCATCAGGTAGTAGGACCTGAGTAGAGCCACCGCATCCACAGGGTAGCGGTCCAACTCAAGCAACTCATGACCCAGGTCTTTCAGGGCCTGGACCGTCTTCAAGACAGCCTCCTGAGCTGGTCGGGTCATGACCGTTCCCACGGGTGACTCCAGATAGTACCCGATTTTCAGCGGTCGATTAAAACGGCCAAAAATCTGGTCCTTGGACAGGGTCGGCAGAGGAAAGGGTGCCTCTAATTGACAGGTCTGCATCTGGTAGAGCAGGGCCTGGGTATCACGCACCGACTTGGTCAGAAAAAAGTGACTGGACGCCCCCTGCCAGCCTCGGAAGGAGCCAGGTCCCACTGGCACCCGACCCCTGGTCGGCTTGAGACCAATCAGGCCGTTAAAACTAGCTGGAATCCGAATGGAGCCACCACCGTCAGACGCCCCAGCTACCGCCACCATGCCGCTGGCCACTGCAGCAGCCGCACCGCCTGATGAGCCGCCTGCGTTACGGGTCAGGTCACGAGGGTGGTTGACCACCCCGTGCAAGCTGCTATCCGAAATGTTCTTAAAGCCAAATTCAGGCGTGTTGGTCCGACCCAGAACGATAAAGCCCAGCTCCGCCACCCGTTTGACGTAGTTATCCGTCTGCTGGGCCCGATAATCAGCAAAGAGCCGTGAACCTGAGGTGGACAACTGTCCAGCCTGGTTCTGGCCCAAATCCTTGAGCAAAATCGGTACCCCAGAAAAAGGCTGGTCAAACCGCCCCTCCCTATCCAGCTGGTCAGCCTTTGCCAAGGCCTCCTCAAACTGGGTGCTGACCACCGCATTGAGCTGAGGATTGAGGGCCTCAATCCGTTCAATACTGGCTGACACCAGTTCTCTGGCAGAAATCTTGTTTTCCTTGAGCAGGCTAGCCTGCCCCAAGGCATCCTTGTCTAACATCACATTCTCCTTATTCTTTCCCACAGGGTCTTATCCTCTTCAAAATAGGTTCCCAGACCAGCTAAACATTCCCAATCAGCCACCGTCAAGACCAGGTCCTCCTCCTGACAAATGGTACAAAACTCATCAAAGACCAAGCCCCATTCATCATGCTCAAGATACAATTCTAGTTTCATCAAATCAACAGTAGGTAACGGATAATCATGAATCAGTTGATCAAGTTTTTCAGCAATCTCTATCATCCTATTCTCCACCTTAAGCAAAAGAGGTCGGAACCGTCCAAACCTCTTCTCATTTGCCAAGCTGCGACTTAGCGTTCCACACGCAGGCCCTGGGTGTCCACAATCAGCTGGGCCACCTCGCCATCATGTCCCAGAGCCAAGACAGCCTGGCTGATGGCCTCAACCTTGTCCCGAGGGGCCAAAATCATAATGGTTGGGCCAGCCCCTGACAGGTAAACCCCGTAGGCGCCCGTTTCTAGAGCTGTCGATTTGACGCTGGCAAATTCCTTGACCAGGCTCTGGCGAAAAGGCTCATGGAAATGGTCGTTCTGAATGGCCTTGCCCGCCAGAACCATATCTCCTGTCAAGAGGCCTGTAATGGCCATGTTGGCCACCGCACTAGCTGCTACCGCCTGCTTGTAGGACAACTCGGTCGGCAGAACCCCACGGCTCTCGCTGGTTTTCAATTCATAACTTGGGATATAAGCCAGTAGCGAGCAGACTGGGAAAGGGGCCACCAGGTGGTTGAGCTCACCATCCACATAGGAAGCCACCACCAAATTACCAAAAATCGCCGGTGCCACGTTGTCTGGGTGGCCCTCCATGGCGTTAGCCATGTGGAGCTTTTCCTGGTCGGTCAAATTGAGCTTGCCCAGCTGGTTGGCCAATTCAATCCCAGCCACGATGACTGAACTCGATGAGCCCAAACCACGAGCCAAAGGAATATCGCTAACCATCCGCAGGCGGTGGGGCGGCAAATCCGCAGACACCTGCAAGGCCGTTTCTAAGAGTAAATTCCGCTCATCGCTGGGAATGCCCTCACCTAAATCATGCTCAATCAACCAGCTGTCCGCTGGTTCAAGAACCTCAACCGTCAGGTAACGGGACACCGCCACCCCAACCGAGTCAAAGCCCGGCCCAATATTGGCTGAGGTTGCTGGTACGATAATCTTCATCTTACGCCCCCAAAACCTTAAAACTGTTGAGCAGGGCAAAGTCCGCCTCTGCCGCGATGGCCGCCGTCACCCGCTCCAGCTGAACCAGGTTCATCTCATGGGTGATGATGACCACCCGAGCTAGGCCCCCCTTAGCCTCATGCTGGAAGACCTGCTGGAAGGAGACCCCTTCTTGGGTAAATAGCTGAGCTAACTTGAGGAGTTGGCCTGTTTGATCCTTCATTTGGACAGCCACATAGTAAGAGCTGATCACGTCCTGCGGAGCCGCCAGACGGGTTTCCTGACTAAAGCCGTTGAACGCCTCAACTGGCTGGCTGCCGCCAATGGATTTGGCCAGGGCAATCAAATCTGCCACCACAGAGGTCGCTGTGGGCTTCTGCCCCGCTCCTGGCCCATAAAACATGGACTGGCCGATGCCGATGGACTCCACGAAAACAGCATTCATGACCCCATTGACCCCAGCAAGAGGGTGGGAAACGGGCACAAAGGTCGGCGACACATCAACCGCCAGGCCAGAAGCCATCTCGGCCACCGAGCCCACCAGCTTGATGACATAGCCCAGTTTCTGAGCCGCGGCCACGTCATCGGTCGTGATGGTCGAAATCCCCTTGTGGC
Organism: Streptococcus sp. ZY171113; assembly: GCF_057748235.1. Lineage (NCBI taxonomy): Bacteria > Bacillati > Bacillota > Bacilli > Lactobacillales > Streptococcaceae > Streptococcus > Streptococcus sp. ZY171113. The sequence continues at coordinate 774,376 of NZ_CM173243.1, read as the reverse complement.
TGACGCTGGCAAAATCCAAGGTCATGCCAAAGCCAAACTGGCTGAGAATGGCTGCCTTGTAGGCTGCGTCAATCCCTTCCACGTCATTGGTCGGGTCGCTCTCTGCATAACCCAGTGACTGGGCTGTCGCCAGGGCCTGGTCATAAGACCAGCCCTCGTCCACCATCTTGGTCAACATGAAGTTGGACGTGCCGTTTAGAACCCCCAAAATTCGGGTAATCTTGTCCGAGGTAAAGGCTGTTGCCAGGGTCCGCAAAATCGGAATCCCCCCAGCCACCGCTGCCTCGTAGTAGAAGCCAACCTGGTTTTCCTTGGCCAGAGCCAAGAGCTCTGACCCGTGCAGGGCAATCAAGTCCTTGTTGGCCGACACCACATGCTTGCCAGCAGCCAAGGCTTGGCTGATAAAGGTCTTAGCCGGCTCAATCCGACCCATGAGTTCCACCACAATGACAATCTCTGGGTCAGACAAAATAGCTGCCACATCGGTCACAAAGTTGTAGGCATGACCAGCAGCCTCCAAACGGTTCTTTTCGTCTTCATCCTTGACCAATACCTTGGCAATCTCCAAACGGCCACCCATGGCCTGTTCAATCTTGTGGGCATTTTCTTCTAACAGGAAGGGGATGCCGCTGGCAACCGTGCCAAATCCCAATAATCCAATCTTAATCGACATGAGGTCTCCTTTATACACATTAGCTAGAGTGACAACTGAATTGTCACCAGTCTCTCAAATTATACCATAAAAAAGCCTGCAAAAGCTAATCTGCAGGACCTTATTCACTCTAAAAACCACCCTCATCATAAAATTTTGAATTTACCAAGTAGTACGGCTGGTAATTTTCAATCATTTGCAACAAAAAAGCTTCCAACTCATCATAAACAGATAGATCCCCAATCATCTCCTTGTAGGCCTCTCGCTCCTCCTCATTGGCCATTTTCTTGAAATAGCCCCAGATGTGCTGGTAGGCCGTTCTTAGGGTCGCTGGGGTTGGAGCAATGGCTGCCGCTTCTACTAGGAGTTGTTCAAAGACCAACTCCTTCTCTGCTGACCAGGCATTGCCCTTGAAGAGCTGGCGAATCGCATTGTAGTGGGCCTGAGAATGGGCCATGACCCAGTATTTATGATAAGCCCAGCGTTCTTGAACACTTGTCATCGTAACTCCTTTACTTTCCCTACAAGAAATCCCTCCAATTGACTAAGCAAATGAAGGGATTGTTGATTAAAATCGAATGATTTCTCGCGTCTTTTCATAAGACGTTACAAAGCGCTCGGTAACACCTGGCTCAACCAGTTCCAAAGCGTAAGAAATCTCGTCAAAAGCTCCACGGTAATCATGGTTGATTTCAAACAATTCCAAGGCCAGGTCAAAGCTCGATTGAACACCATGGTCAAAACTGCGGTAGCGGTTTGAGTACTGGAGCAACTGCTCCGTCAAAGTCGCGTATTGAACGACACTGTAGGTCGTCTCTTCCAGTTTTAAGACGGCTTTTTCAGTTGAAGTCACCAATTCATTAACGGTTTTAATGTCCACACGGTTACGGTCAAGCTCCGTCATCAAAGACTCCACTTGCGAGCTCGTGCTGAAGAAAATGGTCAGAAATTCTTGAGGAATACCTGGCAAGCGGCGTTTCTCCATGAAACGTTTAATCACATGCAGGTGATTAACAATTTTATCCAAGAAACGACGGGCAGCTGTTTCATCTTTTTCAACCTGCTTCAAAACATCAACCAAGGCCAGCTGCTCTTTTTCAACCTGCTCCAAGGTTTTAACTGTATTACCATAAACCGTCTCAAGAATCGTAAACGGCTGTTCAGGCAAATCGCCGTCCGTCAGACCTGGCAAGACTTCTGTCTCAATCTTGTCCAAATCTCTGCTCAGGGATTTCATCGCCCCAATTTGAGCCTCATCCAAGATATACGTTTGAGACAAGCGAAGAATTTCGTCGTTGAGCTTGCTATGGTTGGCCTTAGCGTGTTCCAGATAGGAAGGGATTAAACGAATGCTCTTTTTTACCTTTTTGTGGGCTGCAATTTCCTTTTCAAAGAAATCATAAAGGTCAGACAAACGTTCCTCAATATCAGCAACACCCGTTTCAACCTTGTCCAGCTCTAAACCTGCCAAGTCGGCCTTGCTCGCTGAGAGGGCCTCACGCACGGTCTGGAAACGTTTCTCAATTGGGTAATCACCAAAATGGTAACCGTCCTCCAAGAGTTGAGCATAGCCAGTTTCTAAATCTTCCAACTTGTCTGGTAGCTGATGTTCCAACTGCTGAACATGGCCAGGGATTTGCTCACTGATTTGCCCCAAGGCAATGGTATGCTCCTCAGCGCGCTCCAAGGTATGGGCAGCTTCGAGCGGGTCACCCGACGAGTTGAGGGCAACAAACTGCGAAAATTCTTCCTGAATCGTCCGCAGCTGTCGCTGAATTTCTGGCACGGCCAGACCCAACTGAGGGCTCAAGGTTACCAGATGATTGTCCAGTTCCTCATACAAATCCAAGGCATACTTGACCCGAGAGCTGTTTTTGTCCTCTTGCTCCCGCAAGGTTGACAAACCAGCGTGCAGGTCAGCAACTTCCTGACCAGTCAGGGTCAGCTCTTCATCCAAGTCAGCCAAAATCTGCTTCACCTTCAGAAAACGGAAGGTGTCATTTAGCAATTCTGCCTCTTCTAGGTTTTCGGTCAATCTGGGAAATGTAGTCGCCGTCAGCTCTTGCCACTGACTTCGCAGGGTTTCAAAACCGTCTTGACTCTGCCCAACCAAGTGCAAATGATCAATGGCTTCAATTTCCTCTGCAATCGGAAGAGCTAATAGAGCGTCTTTTCGCTCTTCCAAAGCTGCCAAACGGCCATCATTTTTCTTACGAGTCATAACGCCAATCAGGTAAGCAATCAAGACAATCAATACGATTACCACAATCAGCAAGATTATTCCGCTCATAATGTCTCCTCAATTTGTCATTTTTAGTCTATATCATGACGATTATACCACACTTGCTAGACTTTGACAAAGGTCATTGCCTTTTTTAGATGTCAATAGTGGAATAAACGGCATTTTCCTCGATAAATTCACGGCGGGGCTCCACGTCATCACCCATCAGCATATCGAACAAGCGATCGGCCTCAGCAGCATCATCAACGGAAACCTGAGCCATGAGGCGACGTTCAGGGTCCATGGTGGTTTCCCACAACTGGTGGTCATCCATCTCACCCAGACCCTTGTAACGCTGAACCGTCGGCTTAGACCGGCCTTGGCTGTAACGGGCCACCGCTTCTTTGAGCTTCTCCTCCTGATCCAAACCAGGCTGGATGTACTCCTTAATCTCGCTACCAACCTTGACCCCGTAAATCGGCGGTTGAGCGATATACACATAACCCGCCTCAAGAATTGGCCGCATAAAGCGGTAAATCAAGGTCAAGAGCAAGGTCCGAATGTGGGCCCCGTCCACGTCCGCATCGGTCATGATGACCAGCTTGTGGTAGCGGGCCTTGGCCACATCAAAATCAGCACCAAAACCTGTTCCCATAGCCGTGAAAATGGTCCGAATCTCATTGTTGGCCAAAATCTTATCCATAGTGGCCTTTTCAACGTTAAGGATTTTACCCCGGATAGGCAGGATGGCTTGGAAGGCCCGGTCCCGACCAGACTTGGCTGAACCACCGGCCGAGTCCCCCTCTACGATGAAGAGTTCTGTCTGGCTAGGGTCATTGGACGAACAGTCAGCCAACTTACCAGGCAGGTTAGAAATCTCCAAACCTGATTTCTTACGGGTCACCTCACGGGCCCGCTTGGCTGCGATCCGAGCCTTGCTGGCTAAGATGCCCTTCTCAACAATCTTCCGAGCAATCTGCGGGTGCTCCAAGAGGAAACGGTTGAAGGCCTCGCTAAAGAGGCGGTTGGTAATCTTGACCACCTCGCTGTTGCCCAGCTTGGTCTTGGTCTGGCCCTCAAACTGAGGATGGGGGTGCTTGACCGAAATCACGGCCGTCAGGCCCTCACGCACGTCCTCACCCGTCAGGTTGTCGTCCTTCTCCTTGAGGATGTTATTCTTTTTAGCGTAGTCATTGATGACCCGCGTCAAGGCTGTCCTAAAGCCCTGTTCGTGGGTACCACCCTCATGGGTATGGATGTTGTTGGCAAAGCTGAGCACCGTCTCCGTATAAGCGGTAGTGTATTGCATGGCCACCTCAACGCTGATGCCATCTAGCTCCCCGTCCGTGTAAATCGGCTCCTCAAAGATGGCCTCTTTTTTCTCATTCAAGAAAGTGACATAGCTGGAAATCCCGCCTTCGTAATGGAAGGCCCTGGTTTCTGGTTCTTCTGAACGCTTATCGGTGATGGCAATCTTCAGGCCCTTGTTGAGGAAGGCTAATTCCTGGACCCGTTTGGCCAAACGGTCAAAATCGTATGTTGTCGTTTCCGTGAAAATCTCTGGGTCTGGCGTAAAGTGAACGGTCGTTCCTGTGCGATCAGTTTCACCGATAACAGCTAAGTCAGCCACAACCTCACCACGACGGTATTCTTGGAAATAAATCTGACCGTTCTTGTAAACCTTGACGTCCAACTGAGTGGACAGGGCATTTACAACGGAAGACCCTACCCCGTGAAGACCACCGGAAACCTTATAGCCACCACCGCCAAATTTACCACCTGCGTGGAGAACGGTAAAGACCGTCTCAACGGCTGGACGGCCAGTTTTTTCTTGGATGTCAACCGGAATCCCCCGACCATCGTCCACAACCGTAATAGAGTTATCTGGCTCAATAAAAACCTCAATCTGACTAGCAAAACCAGCCAAGGCCTCGTCGATGGAGTTATCAACAATCTCCCAGACCAGGTGGTGGAGACCTGCACTCGAGGTCGAACCGATATACATGCCTGGACGCATGCGAACAGCCTCCAAGCCTTCCAAGACCTGAATCTGACTGGCATCATACTCCTGAGCTAATTGGTCTAAATCTTTTTCTGTCATTACGAACCTCATTTCTTGAGCCTTGAAAGGCAACAAATCCTTCTTTTCATTATAGCATATTTTCTAACTTTTTAACAGAAAAATACCTTATTTACAAAAGAAAACTGACCATTTTCAGGTCAGTAGCCTCGTTCTTGTTGAAAAGACATGGATAAGACCAGCCCAACCCCAATCAGATTGGAGACCAAGGCCGAACCTCCTTGTGAAATGAAAGGAAGGGGAATTCCTGTCAAGGGCAAAAGACCGATGGCCGCCCCAATATTTTCAAAAATGTGAAAGAGAATCATCATGATGAAACCCGTTGAAATGTAGATGTAAAAACGGTTGTTGGAAGCTAGAGTAATCCGAAGCATCCGATAAATCAACATCAGGTAAAGGACCAGAACCAGGCTGGCTCCTACAAAACCAAAATTTTCACCGATGACTGTAAAAATCATGTCACTCTCTCGGACAGGAACCCGTAAATCAACCACATTGAAGCCCTTGCCTGCCAAGCCACCACTGCCGATTGAAATCATGCCCTGGGTCTGCTGGTAAGAAATCCCATCTGAGTAAGAAAAGGGATCCAGCCAGGCTGAAATGCGATTGAGCTGATAGGTATCCATGCCCAAGTCGTAGAGCCACTCCTTGCCCCCATCCTTGATAAAGACCAGGAGAAAACCACCGACGGCCAGGAACATGGCTGTTAGGCCTGATAAAATCAATTTCCAGCTCACGCCTGACAAAAGAACCATGCCCGATAAGATGGCTAGAAAAACCATGGCCGTTCCCAAATCCTTTTGGAAACCTAGAAGAACCAAGACTGGCAGGGTCAATAGCCCGTAAAAGAACAAGAGCCCCCAATCTCGCTTGAGGTTGGTTAGGGGGTAACGTTCTTGGTACCAAACCGTGACCACTGATAGGGCCAAGATGTAGGCAATCTTCATCATTTCCGATGGTTGAAAAAGGGTAATGTTGGCGATGGTTACCCAGTTTTTAGCCCCTGTTGCAGCCACCAATTCTGGACTGTAAAAGTAGAGGGGCAAGCCCATCAAGCCTAGACCAAGCAGGTAGAGGAAGGGACTGGATTTCCACAAAAAGGAGGTCCTAAACAACATGACCACAAAGGCCAACAGAATGCCGATAATGGTCCAGGCCAGTTGCTGGAACATCATTAGGTAAAGGTGGTCGGGGTAATCGTTAGCCACGGAGACAAAGATGGCGGCAAAGCCCACCAACAACAAGCAAAAAACTGGAAAGAGGAGGGACAAATCTATCCGCCCCTCCAAAGGACGTAATTTAGGCATCTTGCCACCTTTCGTTGAATACAGCAGCGGCCACAAAGTTCTTGACAGACCTCGTGAGCCCCTTAGAACCTATATTCACATCTCGGCATTCACCTGACTAGCTAGTTTTGGCTCACTCTTTGTCACATTTTTTGGTCATACGGGCAGTATTTCTGCAAAAATGTTTCTCGATTGCACCAAAACTAGCCTAGTCAATCAAATACTTCGATTGTGAATACAGGTTCTTATTTTAGTTTGTCCTGGTCATAAACATGGCTTTTTTCCAAGGCTGGGAAATCTTGCTGACGCAGGGCTTCATAAACCAGAAGGCAAACCGTGTTGGACACGTTAAGGCTACGAACATGGTCGTCGTTCATGGGGATACGAACCGTCTCTTCAGCGTGTTGCCGCATAAATTCCTCTGGCAAGCCCGTATCCTCTCGACCGAAGATAAAGTAATGGTCAAAAGAACCAGCATAGTCCACCTCTGAATAAACCCGCTCAGAAAACTTGGTGACCAGATGAAGCTGGCCAGAGCTGGCCTCCAAAAAAGCCTCTAGGCTATCGTAATAATAAACCTCCAACTTATCCCAGTAATCTAAGCCAGCCCGCTTCATCTTCTTGTCGTCAATGGGAAAACCCATGGGCTTGATGATGTGCAAGGGCGAATTGGTCGCCGCACAGGTTCGGGCAATATTACCCGTATTCTGTGGGATTTGGGGTTGGTACAGGACGATGTGATTACGATAGGTCATGGTCAGCTCTTTCCATACAAAAATAGCCACACCGTCCGGAAAATATCAGCAGACAGGCGTGACTGGCAGTCGCTCCTTAACTTAACTCACAACAGGTCAGAGGTAAATCAAGGAACACAAGATTAATTTTATCAAAGCAAGTCCTAGCTTGTCAAGTCCTGTGTCTATTTTTTTAAGATCTTTAGGTGCATTTTTCCTAAAAAAGAGTATAATGGGGAGGTGGGATGGCCTAGTCCTGTCAACTAGACCGCTCTGCGATTTTCCAAAAAGGATAAAAACATGAATATTATTATTGTTGGTGGCGGCAAGGTGGGCACAGCCCTCAGTCGGTCACTGCTCAAAGAAAGCCACTCGGTTACCCTGATTGATGAGGACGAACAGGTCATCAAAACCATTAGCAGGCATCAGGATATTCTGGGCGTTGTGGGCAATGGGGCTAACGCTCAAATTTTGGAGGATGTTGACATTCACCGTTGTGACATCTTCATCGCCCTGACCGACAAGGACGAGGTTAACATGATTGCGGCTGTTTTAGCCAAGACCATGGGGGCCAAAGAAACCATTGTTCGGGTGAGAAATCCTGAATACTCTAACTCCTATTTCAGAGATAAGAATGTCTTGGGCTTCTCACAAATCATTAACCCCGAATTGCTGACTGCCCGCTACATCGCAAATACGATTGAATTTCCCAATGCCTTGTCCGTTGAACAATTTGCAGGCGGTCGCATCATGCTCATGGCCTTCAAAATCAAGGATGGGAGCCCACTGTGCCACCTGTCCCTGCAAGAGTTCCGTCGGAAATTCAACAACATCCTGATCTGTGCCGTTTCCCGTGGCCAGGAGGCCATTATCCCCGATGGCACCAGTACCATTCAGGCTGGCGATACCATTTATGTCACTGGTAAACGGCCTGCCATGGTCAATTTCCATAACCGCATCAAGTCCCAGTCCATTCAGCGTTTCCTCGTCATTGGGGCGGGCAAGATTGCCTACTATTTGATGAAAATCCTCAATGACACCAAGGTCAGGGTCAAAATTCTGGAAATCGACCAAAAACGGGCCGAGTATTTCAGCCAAGAATTTCCCCATGCCCATATTGTCAAGGGAGATGGAACAGCCAAGTCCGTCCTTCTGGAAGAGGGGGTCGAGCATTACGATGCTGTTGCAACCCTAACAGGTGTTGACGAGGAGAACATCATCGCCTCCATGTACCTTGAAAACCTAGGGATTCCCAAAAACATTACCAAGGTTAATCGGACCAGCCTGCTGGAAATTCTAGGAGATCGGGACTTTTCGACCATTGTGACACCTAAGCTCATCGCGGTTGACAGCATGATGCACTTCATCCGTGGTCGAAAAAATGCCATGGATTCTAGCCTTGAAGCCCTCCACCACATTGCAGGCGGGCAAGTCGAGACCCTGCAATTTATCGTCACCGACCACAACAGGGCGACAGACCGCCCTCTGGATAGCCTACCGTTCAAGCCCCATGTGGTGATTATGGGCATTATCCGTCAAGGCAAGGCCATTTTCCCAACAGGTCAAGACACCATTCAGGTCGGCGACAAGGTCATCGTGGCCACCCGCCAGCAGAATATTCACCACATCTGCGACCTACTGGACTAGGAGGCCAAGCATGAATACCTCAATGATTCGCTATATCCTGGCCAAACTCCTCTTGATTGAAGCAGCCCTCTTAGTCGTCCCCCTCATCGTCGCCCTGATTTACCGAGAAGATAGCCTGGTCTTTCGGGCCATTCTCATCACCATGAGCCTCTTGGCTGGGCTGGGAGGACTGGGGATTTGGTTCAAACCCAAACGCAAACGGATTTACGCCAAGGAAGGCATGCTGATTGTGGCCCTCTGTTGGGTCCTCTGGTCCTTCTTTGGGGCCCTGCCCTTTGTCCTGTCGGGGCAAATCCCATCCCTGATTGATGCCTTTTTTGAAACCAGTTCAGGCTTCACCACCACAGGGGCCACCATCTTACCTGATGTTAGCGTCCTCTCGCCAGCCCTCCTCTTTTGGCGGAGTTTCACTCACCTGATTGGGGGCATGGGGGTACTGGTCTTTGCCCTGGCTCTCATGGACAACGACCAAAACAGCAACCTGGAACTCATGCGGGCCGAGGTTCCTGGTCCTGTCTTTGGCAAGCTGGTTTCCCGCCTCAAGGACACGGCTCAAATCCTCTACGTCATCTACCTGGTTCTCTTTGCCATCCTGACAGGCCTACTCTGGTGGGCTGGCATGCCCCTCTTTGACAGCCTCATCATCAGCATGGGGACAGCGGGCACCGGCGGTTTTGCCGTCTATAACGACAGCATCGCCCACTATAACAGCTCGCTAATCACCAACATCGTCACCCTTGGTATGCTGGCTTTCGGGGTCAACTTCAACCTCTACTACCTCCTGCTGCTAGGCAAGGTCAAACTGGCCTTGGGTGATGAGGAACTCAAGGCCTACCTGGCTATCATCTTAGGGAGTGCTTTCTTGCTTTGGGTCAATGTGGGTGGCTTGTTCGCCACCCTGGGCACAGCCTTGGAAGTTATCTTCTTCCAGGTTGCAACCATCATCAGTTCAACGGGATATGGTCTGGTTGACACCTCACAATGGCCCATGTTTTCTCAGCTGGTTCTCCTCATGCTCATGTTCATCGGTGGTATGGCTGGCTCAACAGCTGGGGGCTTCAAGGTCATGCGGGTCTTGATTTTGGCCAAGATTTTCCATCTCCAGACCTTGCAAAACCTCTACCCCAATCGGGTCATGACCGTCCATGTCAACGGTCGCCAGCTGGACAAGGCTACCCAACATAGCATCATGAAATACTTCGTAGTCTATGTGGCCCTCTTTGTCAGCCTGGTCTTTATTCTCAGTCTGGACAGCAATAATTTCTTGGTCATCATCAGTGCCAGCGCCAGCATTTTTAACAACATCGGACCAATTCTGGGCACAACCGAAACCTTCGCCTTCTTCAGCCCCTTCTCCAAACTGGTCATGGGCTTCATGATGATTGCTGGACGGTTAGAAATCTTCCCCCTCCTCCTGCTCTTTAGCAGGCGGGCCTGGTCCAAATATTAAGACTGTACTATCACACGTCTGCCACCAATCTGACCTGTCTGACAACAGTTTTTTGGGAAAGGCCTCACAAGGCCTTTTCTTTTACCCAAACATCTGCTATAATAAAAATATAAACCGTTTTCAAGAGGTGGTCAGATGACAGAAATTGATTACAAACAAGTGACCGGCATGGTCCACTCCACAGAAAGTTTTGGTACCGTTGACGGGCCTGGCGTCCGCTTCATCGTCTTTATGCAGGGCTGCAAGATGCGTTGCCAGTACTGCCATAACCCTGATACCTGGGAGATGGAAACCAACAACTCTCGGGAACGTACCGTCGAAGACGTCCTCAAGGAGGCCCTGCGCTATCGGGGCTTCTGGGGCAAGGAGGGGGGCATTACCGTTTCTGGTGGCGAGGCCTTGCTCCAAATCGACTTTGTCACCGCCCTCTTTACCGAGGCCAAAAAACTGGGCATCCATTGTACCCTAGATACCTGTGCCCTGCCCTTCCGTGACAAGCCCGAATACCATGAAATCTTTGATAAGCTCCTGGCCGTGACTGACCTGGTTCTTCTGGACATCAAGGCCATCCGCAACGAACGTCACATCACCGTGACCAGCCAGTCCAACCGCAACATCATTGCCTGTGCCAAGTACCTGTCTGAAAAAGGCGTACCTGTCTGGATTCGCCACGTGCTGGTGCCTGGCCTGACCGACATTGATGAAGACTTGATTGAACTGGGCCAATTTGTCGAAACCCTGTCCAACGTCAACCGCTTTGAGGTTCTGCCCTACCACACCATGGGCGAATTCAAGTGGCGCCAATTGGGCATCCCTTACCCGCTGGCTGGGGTCAAACCGCCAACCAAGGACCGGGTTCAAAATGCCAAAACCCTTATGAAAACTGAATCCTACCAGGACTACCTGAAACGGGTTCAGGGCTAATCCTGTCTAAACGCCCTCTCGCCAAGCCGAGAGGGCGTTTTTGTCATCCAAAAAAGACACCAGCCTGAGCTGATGCCAAAAAGTCACGAGATTGCCTTTACTTCAACAGAAGGCATAACCTGTCAAACCAACCAAGCTTGGTACGACGCCGATGCTCATCTTCCCTAATCTTCATGGACAGACTGTCTCTCCAACACCTTTCGATTAAACTCAACTGAAGCTTTCTACTAGCCAAAAAACGGTCAAACTGCTCAAGGTAGAGCTTTAAGACCTGCCAATCCTCTTGACTCTCCATGCCCGTCTCAGAAATCAGTTCTTTCATTATCTGGATAACCTCCACAAACTCCTGTTTGGCTGGCTCCCCTTGACCTAGAGAAACTTCTAATTGATTCAGCAGCCTATTAACAGCTTGGACTGATTGATTCCTATCTTCAGATTTTTGATACCTCATCGTGAGAACTCCTTCGTTTATCTAGTCGTCCATTCATTAGACCCTCTTAGTCTAACAGTTCTACCCACAATTAGAGCATCATTTCCTGAACAGTCGCTTAACTTTCCTAAGTGGTAAACTGGACGAATAAAAAGGCAAAAAAAAGCATGGAGACAATCCCCATGCTCGATTTACTCACCGTAACATCCTATCCAAGGACATCTGATAAGGTGCTAACAGGTCTAATCCTGGGGCACATAGGCAACCGCACGCACCGGTGAGCCGACAGCCTGCTCCCAGTTGGGATAGGCAATGTTGATAAAGCTGCCTGTTGCTGGTACTTGGTCCAGGTTAGCCAGGACTTCCACCTGGTAAATGCCTTGCGCCAGCAGGTAGTACTCTTCAACCAAAGCTCCGCCATTTCCCGGAACAGAGGCCCCGCTGTCGGTATCCAGGGTCTCGTGGCCAACGGCCTTGACCTGGCGTTCGGTAATCAGGTATTCCAGGGCATCATGGCCCCAACCTGGCGTGTGCTGGACGTCCTTGTCGTCCAGGTTACGGAAGGCAGCCGTGTCTGGCCAACGCTTGTGCCAGTCAGAGCGAAAGGCCACAAAGGCTCCCTCTTCAATCGGGCCGTGCTCAGCCTCAAAGGCCAGGATGTCAGCCTTGGTGATTTGGTAGTCGGGGTTAGCCGCTACTGCCTCAGACTTGTCCACCACATAGAGGGGCAGAAAGAGGTCCTCCAAGGCAATCTCGTCCAGGTACTTGCCCCCCTCCACAAAGTGAATCGGCGGGTCGATGTGAGTCCCGTACTGGCCAACCAAAGTGAACTGCTGGACGTAAAAGCCGTCTTTCAGAGTGAAAATGTCCTTCTTCTCCAAAGCTGGCAGGGCTGGGAAACGTGGGCTAGTCTCGTTGATTTTGTGGGTCAGATTGACCAACTTGGCTGACTTGAAGGCCTCAAAGGCCTGGCGTAGATTTGTCATGGGGATGTCCTCCTCTTTGGGTCAATAGCAGAGCTGGTTAATTGCTTTGAATCCTGTTCTTCCAAAAACGCCTAACCAGCACGTCTTCTTAGTCTCTTACAGTTTACCCCATTTTGGAAGGGCTGACAAATACTTATTTTGATGACAGCGTTATAGTTTCAAGCTATACCCTTCTCCCTTTCTGATTTCCGACCTCTCATTCAGAAGATTAGCAGAGTATGGCATATTCCCCCTGTAAGCCCCTGATGAAGCTTTTTTCAGCTTAAACAGAGATAGATGTCATAGCAAGGCCAAACAACTAATCCTTTTTCAACCCCTCAAACTTGGCTTTCATGGTTGGGTTTTTGCGGGTTAGTTTTTTAACGGACACATCGTCCAGCTTGTTGTTGGCCAGGCGGAGCTGGTTTTCGCTGGTGGTCAGGAAGCGTTTGACCTCCTCCATCCGCTTGATGGACTTGTCAATCTCGTCAATGGCCTTTTTGAAATTGCTGCTGGCAGAATTGTAATTTTTGGCAAAAGCCTGCTTGAAGGTCTCCAAATCTTCTTCAAAGTTGGTGATGTCGATGTTCTGGCTCTTAATCAGGGCCAGTTCTTGCTTGTACTGCAAGCTATTCAGCGCAGCATTTCGCAAAAGACCAATCAACTGGATGAAGAATTGGGGGCGAACCACGTACATCTTAGGGTAGTCGTGGCTGACGTCCACGATGCCGGTGTTGTAGTAGTCGTTGTCGGCCTCCAGCATGGAGACCAGAACGGCGTACTCACAGCCCTTTTCTCGGCGATCCTTGTCCAGCTCCTTGAAGAAATCAGCGTTCTTGTGCTTGGTCTTGGTGGTGTCGGCCTCGTTTTTCATCTCAAACATGATGGAGATGAACTCTAGCCCGTTCTCATCCGCCTCTCGGAAGATAAAGTCCCCCTTGGACCCCCGGTCGGACACCAGGTTGTCCTTGCCAAACTGAGCCCGTGGAAAGGCGTAGGCCCGAACCTTGTTGAACTCGGTTTCGGCGTAGGCCTCCAGGCTCTCCCCGATGGCCTTGGTGGACTGCTGGGCCTTGAAGTTCTTGTAGAGTTCCACCTGGTCCTGGGCCAACTTGAGCTGGACCTCATACTCCTGGCGGGTGGTGGCCAAGGCCAGCTCCCGCTCCTGCTCCTTGCCTGCCAGGGCCTGGCTCAAACGCTGGATTTCCAGGTCCTTGTCGCCCAAGGCCTTGGTCAGGGCCAACTCCTGCTGGCTGGCCTGCTGGGCCAAACTAGCCTGCAAGGCCAAGACCTCCTTGTCCTTCTGGGCCAGGGCCGCCTGCACCTCCAAGGCCTGCTGCTTGCCCAAAGCCTCCAGCTGGGCCTGCAAACTCTCGATTTCCCGCTCTTTTTGGGACATGGCAGAGCTGACTTCCAGCTCGGTTTTTTCCCTAGTTTGTTCCAGTTGGGCTTTCAGCCGTTCCAGCTCCAAATCCTTCTCAGCCAACTTGGTCGTCAAATCGCCCTTGGCCTGTTCCTTGACCAAGAGGGTTTCCCGTTCCAGTCGTTCATGGATTTCCCGCTCGAATTCGACTCCCCGAACCTGGGCCAAGAGCTGGCTGTACTCGGTCTCATTGACCGTAAAACTGGTCTGGCAATGGGGGCACTTAATGGTGTTCATCTGATAATCTCCTTGTCAACATCTCTTACCCCATTATACCATTTTCCCTAAAAATATGATAAACTAGAGGCAATCACACAAAAGGAGAATCCCTATGCCATTCATCAAAATTGACCTCTTTGAAGGTCGGACACAAGAGCAAAAAGACCAGCTGGCCGAGGAGGTTTGCGAGGTCGTGTCTCGCATCACCAAGGCCCCTAAAGAAGCGGTTCATATCATCATCAATGACATGCCCGAGGGCACCTACTACCCACAGGGTAAGATGAAAACCAAGAACTAATGTGGTTGGATAAGACCTGCCAGGGGCTGGGAACTCGCATTCGCCTGGCCTTTGATCTAAACGGCCAGGAAGAAACTGCCTGGCTGGCCTGTCAAGACTTGCTAGCTAAGATGGAGCAGACCTTCTCCGCCCACCTGCCCCAGTCTGAACTCAGTCGCCTTAACCAGGCTGCTGGCTCAGCCCCTGTCCAGTTGTCCAAAGACCTCTTTGACCTGATTGCTCTTGGAAAGGTGGCCAGTCTGGCTCCCGACAGCCAGCTCAACATCGCCCTGGGGCCAGTCATTCAGGCCTGGCGGATTGGGTTTAGCGATGCTAGACAGCCTGGTCAAGCTGAGCTTGACCAGCTCCTGCCCCTCTGTCGGCCAGATTTGATTGAACTGGACGAGAACCTGCAAACCTGCCACCTGGCCCTGCCTGGTATGACCTTGGATTTAGGAGCCTTGGCCAAGGGCTACATTACAGACCGTCTGCTGGATCTGCTTAAGGAGCTAGGGGCCAGGTCGGTCTTGATTAACCTAGGCGGCAATGTTCTAACCCACGGCCAACCGCCTGCTGATCAGACCCATTGGCTGGTTGGGGTGCAGAAACCCTTTGCTCCGAGGGGCCAGTCTATTGGTCAGGTCAGACTGGCCAATCAGGCCCTGGTCACCTCAGGCACCTACGAACGCTGGTTTAGGGAAAATGGGGTAACCCACCACCACATTCTGGATGACCAAACAGGCTATCCCATTCAGAGCTCCATGACCAGCATCAGCGTTCTGGCCCCCAATGCCCTGACGGCTGAAATCTGGACCAGCAGGCTTTTTGGTCTGCCCATCAAGACTGCCTTGGCCTGGCTCAATCAGACTTCTGACATTGACGGCATCATCTTGACCGACCAGAACACCTGCCTCCTGTCAGACGGCATCCGGGAACACTTTAGCCCACTATACAACAACTAAGAGCCACCCCGATTGGGGCGGCTCTTGCCTTATTCTCTACCTATCTGCTTGGCCAAAGACAACCTTGCCGTCCTCAAAACGGTCTAGTCTGGCCAAGGAGGTCACTGGAATGCCCAGGTCCTCAACCAACTGGCGGCCCTCCTGAAAGGACTTTTCGATGACAATCCCTAAACCAACTGGCTCAGCCCCAGCCTGTCTGATGATGTCAATCAAGCCCTTAGCAGCTTGGCCATTGGCCAAAAAATCGTCCACGATAAGGACTCTATCCTCAGGACTCAGGAACTTGCTGGCGATAGAAACCGTACTGGTCACCTGCTTGGTGAAGGAATAAACCTCGGCGGTCAGGATGCCTTCTGTCATGGTGATGTTCTTATGCTTTTTGGCGAAAATCATGGGCACATCAAGGGCTTCGGCGGTATAGATGGCCGGGCAAATCCCTGAAGCCTCGATGGTCACTACCTTAGTAATGCCCTTGTCGGCATAGGCCTGGGCCAACTCCTCACCCATAGCCCGCATGAGGCGATGGTCCACCTGATGGGTCAAAAAGCTGTCCACCTTGAGAATATTCTCTCCAAGCACCTGACCATCTGCTACAATTCGCTCTTCTAACTGTTTCATGACAACTCCTTTGGTTTTTCTATTATTATACCATAAGCGTCAGCCGTAGCCAAGCAAAAACTGCACAAAACTCTATTTTCGTTCTCTTTTAGTTGAGAAAGGGCAGAGCTGTCAGGTCTAAAAGACTAGAAATCTTCCTGTTTTCTGAACTATTTGGTGCTGTCAGGTTGATGGAACCAATACCTGCTGCCAAAGCACAGTCTCGGTCCAAAGAGCGATCACCGATGTAATAAGTTTGAGCCCTATCCAGACCATACTGGTCTATCAGGTAATTGACCGCCTCTGGATCTGGTTTTCTGGCAAAGCCGTCTGCGGCCGTCACCACTTGAGTGAAATACTGGCTGATGCCCAGTCCTTCTAATACAGCGGTGGTCGTCGCCCCCTTGTGGGTATAAATAAAATGGCGGACGCCCTGCGAGGCTGTTTGAGCTAGAACCTCCTCAGCATGGGGCATGAGGACAATCTGATGGTCTCTAGCTTCCTGCTCTGCCATGAAGCGAGCCTTGATGAGGCGAGCGTCTAAGCCATAGGCCTCAGCCTGCTGGTCCAGCAGCTGACCGACGGAGGTGTCGAGAATCTGAGTGGACACGGCCTGAGCGTCAAAGGGCCAAGCCTCTTGGCGGTAGAGAAGCTCCAGAGCTTCCATGATGGCGGGGTAGGAATCGACCAAAGTGCCGTCGAAATCCCAAATAAAAGTCGTTCTTGTCATGCTTTTATTCTATCACAAATTAGACGAAATCGCTCGTTCAGTTATCAAAAGAAGAGAGCTAATAACCTAAAAAAGGCTCTATAATTTCTGTAGTGGGTAAATTCCCCGCAGAGATTATGGAGCCTTTTTGGGTATCAAAAAAGTCCCATATGACCTACAATGAAAAGCGACGAAACTCACATTAGAAGGACTCATATGGAACACAATCATTTTATCACACAACTGCTGGAAATTAAAGACCCTAACATCACTATTTTGGAGATTGTGGATGCCGGGAGCCACAAAGAGGGCATCGCTAAGCTGGACTACCCTGCTCCAAAATGCCAACATTGCCAGGGCCAGATGGCTAAATACGACTTCCAAAAACCATCCAAAATACCCTACCTGGACTGTGCTGGCTACAAGATACTCATTCGATTACGGAAACGCCGCTTTCGTTGCTCAAATTGCAGGAAAATAGCTGTTGCTGAGACGTCATTGGTCAAGAAAAACCACCAAATCCCTGTTGTCCTTAATCAGAAAATCGCCCAGAAACTGATTGAAAAGGTGGCGATGACTGCTATCGCTGAAAGTCTTGCCGTATCAACCTCAACGGTCATCCGAAAGCTAAAAGAGTTCCAGTTCAAGACAGACTTAAACTGGCTTCCTGAGAACATGTCCTGGGACGAGTACAGCTTCAAGAAGGGCAAAATGAGCTTCATCGCACAGGACTTTGATTCACTCAAAATCCTGACCATTCTTGATGGACGAACACAAGCTACCATTCGCAACCACTTTCTACGCTATTCGAGAAGTATCAGAAGCCGGGTCAAGGTTATCACCATGGACATGTTCAGCCCTTATTACAAACTGGCTAAACAGCTATTTCCTAACGCTAAAATCGTCCTCGATCGTTTCCACATTGTCCAACACCTAAGCAGAGCCATGAATAGGCTACGCGTACAGGTAATGAACCAGTTTGACAGAAAATCTCACGAGTACAAGGCACTCAAACGCTACTGGAAACTAATCCAGCAAGATAGTCGTAAGCTCAGCGATAAATGCTTTTATCGTCCAACTTTTCGCATGCACTTGACTAACCAGGAGATTGTCGCTAAGCTGCTCGGCTATTCTCAAGAACTGAAAGAGCACTATGAACTCTACCAGCTGCTCCTGTTTCATTTCCAGAAGAAGCAAGCTGACCAGTTTTTGGGGCTTATCCAAGAGGCTCTGCCAGCTGTCAATCCTATCTTTCAGACGGTTTTCAAGACCTTTTTGAAAGACAAGGAGAAGATTGTCAACGCCATGGAACTGCCTTACTCAAACGCTAAACTCGAGGCGACAAATAATCTCATCAAGGTCATTAAGCGTAACGCTTTTGGATTCCGAAACTTTGAAAACTTCAAAACTCGTATTTTCATTGCCATAAACATAAAAAGAGAGAAGACAAGTCCTGTCCTCTCTCGCTGTTAAATCGGTCAACCCACTACAGTTGACAAAGAGCCCTAAAAAACAGACGAGTTACCTCGTCTGTTTTTGGTTATCGAATGACAATCTGGTTAGCCTTGATATCAAGACCTCTTGGCAGTTGGGCAAATTGAATCCTGTCTGTCTGGCCCTTGCCATCTGGGTCATAGGACAGGCTACCCGTCTGGCTATCATAAATGATGTACTCCAGAACGCGAGCCCTGTCTACATTGGCAAAGATGCTTGATGACAGTTCAATGGTGTCATCGGCACCAAAATCGGTAATCTCATCAATCTGACCGTTGAATGGGCTGTTAAAGACAAAGGTGTCGGCACCGCCACGGCCTCGCAAGGTGTTGGCCTGAGAGTTACCTGTGATGCGGTTAGCACCGCTGTTACCATAACCAAGCTCTGCTGCCCCTGTCAAGGTCAAATCTTCCACATTTTCTGGTAGATCGTAGTCAACGCTGGCAATGATGTGGTCACGACCTGGGTCGGTGCCCTCGGTTACCACATCCTGTTCATTGTCAACAATGAAGATGTCGTTACCAGCTCCGCCGTCCATTTGGTCAGCGCCAGCTCCGCCATCCAGGTAGTCGTCACCTGCACCACCCCAAATCTGGTCGGCGCCTGCGCCTCCCAAGATGTCGTTTGCAGCCACATTGCCCCGCAAAACATCATCGTGCTTAGAGCCAATCAGGCGTTCAATCTGAGTGCCGTGACTGATAAAGGCCTGGTCATCGTTGTAGACCATGACGCTCGGAATGTTGGTGTCCTCATATTTAGCAGCCGTATTGTTAAAGAAAGTGCCTGGGCGACGGTGGAATTCCTTGGTTTCCTCTGCCCAGAAGTGCCTTGTCTTGTCGCCACGGAAAATCCAAGATCCTGGCGTCAAATCAACGGTAACTGGCTTGTCCTCCATGGAGGCATCAAAGGTATCCACCCCAGCCCCATCCCAGATGTAGCTACTGTCATCTATCTGATAACTGGTGTGGCGTTTGAAGGTGTAGGTATTATCCTCCTTGTGCTGGTCTGGGTTGACCCCATAACGGTAATGAAGGTGCATCAAATCCAGCATTCGGAGCGGTTTTTTAGCATCTGGACGAACCATTCTGAGGTTGTAGGTCATGACCGTGGTGATGTAACCATTCTCATGGCCAAAGTGCTCGTCCTTGACATCGGCCGCACCAAGAGAGTGCATGGTCTCGTGCATCATGAGGGCATAGCCAGCATCCGTTACGCGGACGTCAGGAGCATTCATATAAACTGATCCGCCGCTAGTCGCACGAGAACGGCCGTCATGTGAAAAGATTTGGTGGAAAGAAATATCTGGGGTATCCTTGGGATCCAAAACCGGTTTCTCTGAGAAGGTCAGACGTGTATGGGATGAAAACTCATCCAACACTTGCCGAACCATGGCCTTTTCTGCGTCTGTAAAGTTAACTGCGCCGCTACTATTTTCAATAAAATGATAGGTCAGATGGTAACGGTCATTGCCGATTGGTTGCTTGGCCAGGTGACCGTAGCTGTTGTAAAGTTCGTGACGAATACCTTTAATGAAGTAGGCCAACCTATCCTCAGAAACATGGCCTGTCTCAAACTTAGCCACGAAATCACTCTGGTTGGTCACGTGGTTACCAAAATAAAGCATGGAATCACTGACAGTGACGGCTTGACCAGCATAGTCCTTACCCTTAAGAGTAGCAGTGATGACCTGCTGACCAGAAGTTTGCAGGGCAGATTGGTCAACGGTCACAACAAATTGCTTATCGCTACCAACTTGACCTCGGTAAACCTGGTCACCAATCCGAACGGCAACCTCATCATCCTGTTGGGCATTACCAGAAACTCGTCCTCTGACAATTGCCTTGTCAGCCGGTGGCAAAACGATGGTTTTGTCAGTGCCATTAGTCAGCCAAGGATTGGTGTTGAGGCGGTATTTGCTTTGGTCTGAGATAACTGGGCGACTGGTTTCAATCCGTCTTGGCGAGTCATCGTAGGTGCCTAATTTGGCATCGTAAATAACATGGTGGTCATCAGGCAAACTGAATACCAGTTCCTTGCCCTCAGCCATCTTCAAATCAGCCACCGGGATATCGAAACTAAAGTCCTTATCCTTGACGGTTTCACGCCAGCGATTGACCAAGGCCGTACTGCTACGGGCTTGGCCCAAACCAGTCGTATAGGTCTTACCATTGAGCTCTAGCTTCACCGTGTCGATAAAGAGGTCATTGTGATAACGAGCCGCCAGCCCTTCTAGGCGTAGGCTACCTGAAATCCGAACCGTATCGCTGGCTGGGTTCAAGGTCTCAACCGCCTCAATCCTGATTTGGTTGGTGGCTTCTGAGGCAACGGTGTAAGGGCGATGGATGGTCTGGTCGCCTTGGCTCACCGTCACTCGGTAAGTGCCATTGGCCACCAAATCCTTGGTCGCTACCGACAAGCTGTAACGACCATCACGGACTTCCGCTGTTTCCACCTTGTCACCGATGGTCACCGTCACAGGATTAGTCCCATCCGCCTGACCACCCAGCATCAAACGGTCGGTTTGAGCCTCGGTCACGTTGATGTGGTCGTCTGAGGTAATCAGGTCAATGGTCAATCCTTTTGGAACTTCTGCTTTCTTGATTCCCCGTTCAATGACTTCGTTTTGAACAGCAACCTTCACCCGACGGTCAATGGTTGGCTCACCGACCTTGACCCCACGCTCTGTTCGGTAGGTCTTGGTCACCACCGTCACGCCGTCACGACCAGCTGTCACCGTCCGCGTCTGCCCTTCTGGCAGGTCAGGATTGTCACGGGTGGTTGAGGTAAATTTGACCACTTCCTCGCTAGTTTCCACCACTTGACCCACGATTGGCTTGGTGCCGATAAGCTCGACGCGACGGACAGCTGGACGAACGGAAACGACCTGACGGTCAAGCACTTCGGTCGTCCGAACACCACGGACAGTCTTGTAAACTGTGGTGATTTTGTTCTGACCTACTCTACCTTCTTCAAGGACGCTAATCTCGCCAAGCCAGGCTTCTGGATTTGGACGGACTTCCTTATCGAGTCGAACATCTTCGTATGTGACAACGGGCTCGCTGCCCTCAACTGGCTTAGTCCCCCGTTCAATGACTTCGTTTTGAACAGAGACCTTCACCCGACGGTTAATGGTTGGCTCACCGACCTTGACCCCACGCTCGGTCCGATAGGTCTTGGTCACCTCCGTCACCCCGTCACGGCCAACCGTCACCGTCCTCGTCTGCCCTTCTGGCAGGTCAGGGTTATCACGAGTAGTTGAGGTAAATTTAACCACTTCCTCGCTGGTTTCCACCACTTGACCCACGATTGGCTTGGTGCCGATAAGCTCGACGCGACGGACAGCTGGACGAACCTCTTCAAGCTGACGCTCAAGCACTTCGGTCGTCCGAACACCACGAACTGTCTTGTAAACTGTGGTGATTTTGTTCTGACCTACTCGACCTTCTTCAAGGACGCTAATCTCGCCAAGCCAGGCTTCTGGATTTGGACGGACTTCCTTGTCGAGTCGAACATCTTCGTATGTGACAACGGGCTCGCTGCCCTCAACTGGCTTAGTCCCCCGTTCAATGACTTCGTTTTGAACAGCGACCTTCACCTGACGGTCAATGGCTGGCTCACCAACCTTGACCCCACGCTCTGTTCGGTAGGTCTTGGTCACCACCGTCACCCCGTCACGACCAACTGTCACCGTCCGCGTCTGCCCTTCTGGCAGGTCAGGGTTATCACGGGTGGTTGAGGTAAATTTGACCACTTCCTCGCTGGTTTCCACCACTTGACCCACGATTGGCTTGGTGCCGATACGTTCGATACGGTCAATAGCAGAGCTGGTAACCTCTTCCTTCTCTTCTAAGACTTTACCAGTCCGACGACCACGCTCCGTCTCATAAACCCTGGATATCACTTTCTCACCAGCTTGACCAGAATTGTCAACCACCACATCACCAGCCCAAAGGTTCTGATCCTCGATATGGCTCGTTTTCGGCTCAAGGGCGACAAGCTCACGATCAAGCTCTTGACCCATAATCGGCTTAGTGCCAATCACCTCAATCCGATTATTAACTGGTTCAATGGTTTCCACACGACGATCCAGAACCTCTTCTGTCCGAACCCCACGACTGGTCTTGTAAACGGTGACTATCTTGTTTTGGCCAGCTGAACCAGCCGACGCAACCGTCACATCGCCAGCCCAAGCCTCGGCATCCTCACGCCGTTCGGTCTGCGGTGCAGTGGTTTCCAACGTCTCCACAACCTCCCGACCTTCAATCGGCTTGGTGCCGACCTTAACAACCCGGTCTTGCGGGGCACGCAGTTCTCGCTCAGTTACTTGTGGGCTGGGTTGCCGCTGGCCGTCAATAGTTTGGTAGGTAATTACAATTTCCTTGAGGCCATTGCGACCTGCCTGAATCTCTTGACGTTTATCCTCCCAAAGCTGATCATCCTTTTCCTCACGAACCCTATAAAACGTCTCAACCTCCTGACGCTCCACCTCAATACCAAGAACTGGTTGAGCAACAGTAGCCTTGGTACCTCGGCGGACGATTTGATTAACAGCTGGGGTCGTAATCTGGCTGGAAACCAATTGACCATCCAAATAGGTGTGGGTCAATAGACCATTGACACCTGCCTGAACAAGAACTTCCTCACCAAGAGGCAAACTATCATCCGAAATCACCTCGCTTGTAAAGGGAATGATCGCGGTGCTAGTCCTTTCAACGGGTTGAGCAACAGTAGCCTTGGTACCTCGGCGGACGATTTGATTGACAGCTGGGGTCGTCACCTGGCTGGAAACCAATTGACCATCCAAATAGGTGTGGGTCAATAGGCCGTTAACGCCTGATTGGACGATAACTTCCTCACCAAGAGGCAGGCTATCATCCGAAATCACCTCGCTGGTAAAGGGAATGATCTCGGTGCTAGTCGTTTCAACGGGTTGAGCAACAGTAGCCTTGGCACCTCGGCGGACGATTTGATTGACAGCTGGGGTCGTGATCTGGCTGGAAACCAATTGACCATCCAAATAGGTGTGGGTCAATAGACCATTAACACCTGCCTGAACAAGAACTTCCTCACCAAGAGGCAAACTATCATCCGAAATCACCTCGCTGGTAAAGGGAATGATCTCGGTGCTAGTCGTTTCAACTGGTTGAGCAACAGTAGCCTTGGTACCTCGGCGGACGATTTGATTGACAGCTGGGGTCGTCACCTGGCTGGAAACCAATTGACCATCCAAATAGGTGTTGGTCAATAGACCATTGACACCTGCCTGAACAAGAACTTCCTCACCAAGAGGCAGGCTATCATCCGAAATCACCTCACTTGTAAAGGGAATGACCTCCGTGCTAGTCGTTTCAACTGGTTTAGCTGGTTGAACGGGGCTGTCCAGAACCGGCTGCTCAGGGCTTGAGGGCTCTGATGGAACGGTCGGCTGTTCCGAACTTGCTTGCCCCTCCAAAACAGGTGCTTGGTCACTAGAGAGGGGTGGGAGGTCAGGACGTGGTTCAGTTGATACAACGACTGGAACCCTTGTTGAAAGGCCTGAGACGGTCCCTTCTGGCTTGGTCATCTCAACGCCTGTTCCCTGGTCCTTGTCCGCTTCAAGCGAAGCAGGAACTGCCTTATCCTGCTCGGCTATTGGCTTCGCCGAAGAAACTGATGGCGCCGCCGACTCAAGCAGGTAGCCATAAAAAGTCCGATCCGCAAAGGCCTGAGGGCTCGGCAGCTGAGCCCCACGCGCCACCCTATGGCTGGTTTGGAAAAAGGTCTGAAGCGAACGGTCTAGGGCGGAAATGGCTGAGCTGCTCAAACTTGCACCGCCTAGACTTGTCATTAAAATCACCTGAACCAAGAGCTTCTTATTTTTCCGCCGCAAGGCGATAATGGCCCCCGCAAGCCCACTAGCTCCCAAAAGAGTTAGAACTTCCTGGGGTATATCACCTGTTTGAGGGAGACTGATGGCTGGCTGATTTTGCCGATAAACCAAAAGGTAGCTGGCATCTGTCAGGGCAAATTCTTTGGCCAAGTCATCGGCTGTTTTGAGAGCGGCCTGCTCCTCTGCCCTTAAAGTCTCGTAAGCGACATACTGGTAAGTGATGGTGACCTGTTGCTGCTCCTGGACAACGGATTCTTGGGCCAAAACGCTGGTTTCTTGAAGGCCAGCTCCAACTAACGCGGCCCCAATCGTCGCCGAGACCACACCGATGGACAGCTTTCTAATAGAGAAACGTTGCAATCGTTGCCAAGATAAAAACGAATGAAACATTTACGACTCCTTTACACCTATGTAATCCCTTTCATTATATCATGTTATGCTCTGTTTTTCAACTAAGAAAAAAGCCACCAGAGGTGACTTTTAATAGAACTTATCCAATTAAGACAAACAGAAGGGCTAGGCCACTGGTGATGAGCCCTAGTAGCCAGAGGAAGGCGTCGACTTTCCATTCGCTCCATTTGGACCCTTGACCAGTCAGGCCACCGAGTTCCAGATGGTGGTGAAACGGTGTCATTCGAAAAATCCGCCGTCCTTCACCAAATTTTTTCTTGGTGTACTTAAAGTAACCGACCTGCAAGATAACCGATGTGGTTTCCAAAACATAAACAAAACCGATAAGTAGCAGGGTCCACTCCTGTCTGAGGGTAATGGAAATGGCAGCCAGCATGGCGCCGAGGGCCAGACTGCCCACATCCCCCATAAATACCTTGGCTGGTTTCTTGTTGAACAAGAAGAAGCCCACAAGACCGCCAATCATTGACAGACACAGCAAGAGAACATCATCTTGCCCCTGTTTAAGGGCGATTAGGCTATAAGCTGACAAACTGATGACAACTGAAATGGAAGCTAGGCCATCAATACCGTCGGTCAGGTTGACCGCATTGGAAAACCCAACCAGCCAAAAAAGGAGGAAAGGCAGGTAAAACAAGCCAAGTTTGATGTCTAAACCAAAGAAATTAAGGCTGTCTGTGCCACTTGGAGCCACATGGAGGACGTAAAAGACCAGACCTGCCAAGAGCTGCAAGGCCAATTTTTGCTTAGGTGTCAGACCTTCATTGATTTTCTTGAAAATTTTCAAAAAATCATCCAAAAATCCAATCGCCCCATAGATAAGGAGAACAGACAGGTTGCCTAAAACAGCTCCAAACTGAGGTTGACCCGCAAAACGGATAGCTCCAAAGATGAGAGCAACCAGGGAGGCCAAGAGGATAAAAACGGTCCCCCCCATGGTCGGCGTGCCAGCCTTCTCCAAATGCTGCTTGACATCTTCATGCATCTGCTGACCACCAATTTTTTTGAGTTTATAGTAAGTGATAAAGTGTGGCATGGCAAGAACCACCACCCCAAAAGTGGTCAGTCCCGCGAGCAAACTGGTTAACATGGTATTATCCTTTCATCATTTCAAACAGATTGAGGTTGGAATAAATCCTAGCCTCATTAGTTTTTGCTGTCCTAAAGCTTGACGCAGTAGCCAAGGCTACTCCCCTGTTTCCTGGCTGAGGGTTAGAGTCAAGCTGGTCACATTCTTAAGTTCAGTCCCCAAGGGCTTGTCCTGTTTAATCACCCGACCGCTTCCCTTGATGTCGACCTCAATGCCAGTCCATTTGGCAAAGGCTTTAACGTTTTTCTCGGTCCAGCCATACATGTCTGGCAGGGTCTCGACCTTATTGGTCAAAAGCAGGACCTGACTACCAGGAGCCAAATTGCTGCCAATCTTGGCCGATACCTTGCTGACCTTGTTACCTGTTCCAATGACAATGGGGTGCAGGAGCTGGCGACGCAGTTCATCAGCCGTGTCACCAGGGCTGGTACCTGTCAACTTCGGCAGTTCATAAGGAGTTGGCTCCTCTTCACTAACCGTCATATCCAGACTGTCTCCCATCAAGAGGGCTTCTTCCAGCAAGGGATTAAACAGGTCCTTCCAATAGAGACCGGTCCAGCCGTCTTGCGGTTGCTGAATGGTCGCATACATGATAAACTCTGGGTCCTCAGCAGGCACCATGGCCACCACCGATTGAATATAGTCTTGAGGGCCAGTCAAGTAACCACTACCATCAGGACCAGCAATCTCGGCCGTTCCCGACTTGACCGCAACCGAAGCATTGGCTACTTGAATAATTGGACCACCTGCCGCAGCAGAATACATGGTTCCAAAGTAAGGGTCAGTCCCCGTATGGACCATGTACTCCAAGGTTTTGTCAGTGGCCGCCTTGGACACCGGCTTGCCCATCACCTCAGGTTGGGTATAGCGATTGGTCTCCGTATTAGGGTCGTAAATCCGTGAAATAAACTGGGGCTCCAGCATGATGCCATCATTAGAAATCGCCGTAAAGGCCCGCAACATCTGGGTCTGCGTCACCGAAATCCCCTGACCAAAAGAACTCATGGCATGGGTAACGATGTTGTCCGCTGGCAGAAGGCCCGCAGCCTCTCCCCCCATCCCAAAACGGGTTGGGAAACCGAAGCGGAACTTGGCCAGGTAGTTGAGCCAACGCTCGTCCCCCATCTTCTGCTCCAACATGGTCATCCCGATGTTACTGGAAAATGGCAGAGCGTTAGCCATGGTCATGTATCGGCCCTCACTGAGTCCTGAGTTAACATCCCAGTCTCGGATAGTCGCGTCAGCAATCATGATTTGGTCATTGACATAGCCTTCGTTGGGATCAAAGACCCCAGCATCAATGGCTGCCGCCGTCGTCATAACCTTCATGGTCGACCCTGGTTCGTAGCTGGTCTGGTAAAGCAGGCTATTCCAAGAAAAATTCTCCGCATCCAAACCTTCCTTGGTGTCCGAGTTAAAACTCGGCCGCTGGCTGGTCGCTAAAATCTGACCGGTCTTAGCTTGAATCAAGGTAGCACTACTAAAGACCCCTTGGGCCTTGCCTTGAAACTCATCCATCAAAGTCTCCAGATGGATTTGCAAGGGAGCAGACAAGGTCGTGTAAACGTCCTGACCGTTTTTCACCTCTTGGCGACGTTCTTCTGTCCCCAAAAGTGGCAGACCTACACGGTCTTTTTCATAGACAAAAATCCCATCCTGACCAGATAAAATACTGTCCAAAGAGGCTTCTAAACCAGTTGTCCCAATCAGGCTCTTACTCCCATCAGGGTTTTCTTGCTGCTGTGCTAAACCAATAAATTGAGACGCAAAACTACCATTTGGGTACATGCGATTGGCACTACCAGTAAAATAAATCCCAGACAAATCATTTTGCCAGTCTTCATCACCCTTGGTCAACCGCTCGGTCATGCGTTTCATGGTGCTGTAGGAAAGGTTGTTGCCCTTGGTACCGAACGAGACCTGGACCAAACCCTTTTGGTTAAACTGCTCCAGCACATAAGCCCTATCCAGACCTAAAAATTCTTGGAAAAGGCTGGCCAGCTCCTCTTTTTGCTTGTCCTGCACATAGAGGGGCTTATCAACACGAACAGTCTCGGTGCCACTACCGTCAAGTTTCTGACGCTCCACCGTTGTCGTCGTCTTGTAATTATTATCCAAAACCGCATAAATGCTATAGGTTGTCGACGCTTCTGCAATCGGCACCCCATTACGGTCGTAGATATTCCCCCGCTGGGCAGGAACAATCCGCTGAGTTTGGTGGACCGCCCTGGCCCCTTCGGATAAATCAACTCCAAACTTGCTGTCAGTTCCAACGATAATGGCCAAATTGATCATAATCATCAAGAAGGTCATCGTGGTCACAATCCGAAGATTGGCCGCTGCCTTTTGGCGATTTTCCTGCGGAGACAGATACTCCTCGGTAACATAGGCTAAAAATTTATCAATCCATCGTTTCATGCCTAGTCCACCTTCTGCAAGTTGCCACTCTGGGTCTTAATGTCTGCCCGACTGACAATCTCTGTAATCCGTTCCAAGCGGGTTAATTCATTAATTTCCTGCTTGGCATCATTGAGTTCTTCTTTTTTTAGGTTAATGTCCGTGTTCAAGGCGGTGATTTCTTGTTTCAACTGCTGGTGCCTGATTTGCATATAGACCACACTGATGGCCATAATCAAACCCGTTACCACTAACGTTGCATAAAAAATCTTTTCAATCCGAGTAAATGTTCGAATTCGCTCCTGAACCAGGCTCTTAAAATCATCGTTACGCTTGTCTTTTGTCATGTCCTTAATCTCTTATGCGTTTTACCCCCCGCAATTTGGCCGAGTGAGACCGGTTGTTGGCTGCTAACTCCTCGGGGCTTGGCAGGATGGGTTTTCTGGTGACCAGATCAAAACTAGGTTGCAGGTCATCTGGGATAAAGGGCAAGCCCTTAGGCACCTCGATGGTGGAGGCCTCCTTGAAGAGCTGCTTGGTCAACCGGTCCTCCAGGGAATGGAAGGTGATGACCGAGACCCGCCCACCTACTGCCAAGAGGTCCATGGCCTGCTGGATGGACTCATCGGCTGCTCCCAACTCATCGTTGACCTCAATCCGAATAGCCTGGAAAATCTGCTTGGCAGGGTGGCCTTTTTTCTTGAGTTCCTTGGCGGGTTTAGCAGACTTGATCAGGTCAGCCAGTTCCGTGGTGGTCTCGATGGGCTTGATTTTTCTAGCCTCTTCGATTTTCCGAGCAATCTGCTTGGAGAACTTGTCCTCACCGTACTTGAAAAAGATTTTCACCAAGTCATGGTAGTCATAGCCATTGACCACATCATAGGCCGAAAAGGCCTGATCTTGGTTCATCCTCATGTCCAAAGGGGCGTCCTGCTTGTAGGAAAAGCCTCGCTCCCGCTGGTCCAGCTGGGGACTGGAGACCCCTAGGTCATAGAGGATACCATCGATGGCCGTCACACCCTGCTCGGCCAAGCGGCTCTTGAGGTGGCGGAAGTTGTCCTTGATAAAGGTCACCATGCCCTTGTCAACATAGGCTTTCAGCTTGATTTGGGCATTGTCAATGGCTGTTTGGTCCTGGTCAAAGCAGTACAAATGCCCCTTGTCGCTCAGCTGGGACAAGAGGTAACTGGAATGGCCCGCCCCACCCAGGGTGGCGTCCACATAAATGCCGTCAGGCTTGATGTCAAGCAGGTCCACGGTCTCCTTGAGCAAGACCGTCACATGGTGAAAATCAGTAGTCATAACTTCAATTATACCACACTTCCAGCAATTTAGAAAAAGAAAGGTTGATGAGGATAGGAAAAAGCCAAGAACTGCTGTTCTTGACCTTATTCTCACGGTTGATAAGCCTAGTCGAGGTCGTCTTCTGAGAAGCCGATAATGCTTCCAGTCTGTGCATCAATCTCATAATCAAATTCATAAGCACCGTAAATGAAGCTAACCTCGTAGCTTGGACGTCCATCCTCTGTTGATGCTTGGACAAGCAGATTGCTAACGGCATCTGATCCAACACCGTAAACCTGAGCGAAATCAGCAAAAGCAACTTCAGTCGCTTCTTGCGATGACAGGGCTACATCTGCTGTTTGAGCTGCTGGTGCAACTGGTGCAGCGGCACTCGTTTGCTCTGCTTCTTTTTCGATGGCTTGACCAGTTTGTGCATCAATGGTGTAGTCATACTCCATTTCCTCGTGAATAAAGGAAATGTCATAAACAGGTTTCCCATCTTCTGTCTCTTGGGTTACAACCAGATTGCTCACCTGATCTTCAGCCACACCGAGCAAAGCCAAGGCTGCTTTCACAGCATCTTCCTGGCTAACTGTTGCTTGAGCAGCAACTGGGGTGCTACTAGCAGGTGTTGTAGAAGCTGGAGTCACTTGACTAGAAGCTGGAGTTGCTGCCTTGTCTTTCGACAAGAGTTGCTCCACGCTCGGCAAATTGATACCGCAAGCCGTCAGGGTCAGCAAACTAAAGCTGGTCAGTGCAAGGGTTTTAAGTGATTTTTTCATCATCAGTCCTCTTTTATCTTTTTTATCATCTATTAAGACACCTCTAGTTTAACTAATTAACCCATAAATAGCAAGAAACATGATTATAAAGTCAAAAAATCAGTCTCGGGAATGAGAACAAGCAGTTAAACCTGCTCAGTAAAAAACATCTGATTGAAACCAATCAGATGTTTGCCCTCTTAGGAATTTGGATCATCTAGGCTGCGGCCATGCAGGCCTTTTTCACGCTGAGCCTGACGAAGACGCTCAGGCGTGATGTCATTACCATCCTCATCAACGATTTTAATCCCTTCCACATGGGCACGTACCGCACGGCGGTAGCCCTCGATGTATTCTTCCCGCAGGGCCGCTTGCTCAGCAAGCTCGGCCTCAGTCAAGCCTTCGGCCTTTTTCTTGCGGGCCAGTTCGTTGATGCGGTCAATTTTTGCTTGTTCCACCGGAAACTCCTTTCTTGTTTGATACTTTTCTTAGATAGCATGGACGCCAGCAACCGCCTAGCGGCGTTTCATGGCTAATTTTTGAGCCAAGGTCTCAAAATTTCCGCCGTGAAGTCAGCTCTCTTGACTGACTTCACTCTTGCTACGGCGAAAAGTATCGATTTTAGCTCGCTATCGCTCGCCTCTTATTTCGTATTCAACTTATTAAAGACCGCTACCGCTCCTGCCTTATTTGCCAAGGCTTTCAAGAGAGCCAAACGGTTGTTGCGGACAGTCAAGTCATCTGCCATGACCATGGTGTTGTCAAAGAAGGCGTCGATAACTGGACTGAGGGCAAAGAGTTTAGCCAGGTTGTCCGCTGCATCCTGACCCAAGCTCAAGCTGTCCATGCTGGCTGCCAGGGCTTTTTCTGCCTCGTTTTCAAAGAGAGCTGGATTGATGGTCACGCCACCTTCAGCCTTCTCAGCCAGGTTGAAGACCCGAGCCAGGCTTTCCACGGCTGACTTGTAGCTGTCGGTTTTAGAGGCTTGGAAAATAGCTGAGCTGGCAGCCAAGAGCTCCTTAACCACAAAGTTTGAGCTGGCCAAAACAGCCTCACGGATGTCCTTCGGAATGCTGCTGTCCATCATCTTCTCGATACGGGCAGCGATAAAGTTCATGACCGCATCCTGATTATCATAGGTCAAGCTGTCAAAGCTAAGGGCGTAGAGTTCCGCCACCAACTTATCCAATGGAATATCCCAACCGAACTTATCCAAGATGCGGACGATACCAGCCGTCGCCCGACGCAGGGCGTAAGGGTCGTTGGAACCAGACGGAATCAGACCAACAGAGAAGAATGAGAGAAGGGTATCCAACTTGTCAGCCAAGGCCAAGACCGCACCGACTTTGGTCTCAGGCAGGTCACCTTCGGCAGAATTTGGCAGGTAGTGCTCACGGATGGCTGCTGCCACACCAGCGGTTTCACCAGCCAAGAGGGCATATTTCTCACCCATGATTCCCTGAAGTTCGTCGAACTCGCCCACCATACCAGTCAAGAGGTCGAACTTGTAGATGCTAGCCGCACGTGCCAAGTCAGTCCGTTCTGACTCAGACAGCTCTGCCATTGCCGCCAAATGAGCCGCAATGGTCGCCGTCCGTGCCATGTGGTCAGACAGGCTACCAATCTTCTCGTGGAAGGTCACGTTGGCAAGCTTGGCCACAAGGTCAGCGATGACCAGCTTTTGGTCCTCCCGCCAGAAGAACTCGCCGTCCTCAAGACGGGCCACCAGAACCTTCTCGTTACCCTTGATGACGTTGGCAAGGTGCTGGTCGTTACCGTTACGGACCGAGATAAAGTTAGGCAGGAGCTTGCCGTTCTGATCACGCACCACGAAATAACGCTGGTGGTTCTTCATGGAGGTCACCAACACCTCCTCCGGCACCTCCAGGTACTTGGCGTCAAAGCTGCCCATGAAGGCCGTCGGGTACTCAACCAGGTTCAGCACCTCGCTCAGGAGCTCCTCGTCGATGTCCACGCTGACGCCCTTGTCAGCCTCGATGGCCTTGATTTGGTCCACGATCATGGCTTGGCGTTCTGCTGGGTCTGCGATGACAAATTGCTTGCGCAAATCATCTTCGTAGCTAGTTGCAGAGGCGATTTGGGTCTCTTTACCCAAGAAACGGTGGCCACGGCTGACGCGACCTGAACGGATGCCCAAGAAGTCCAGCTCCAGCGCCACCTCATCCACAAGCACAGTCAAGGTGTGAACAGGGCGGATGTACTTGAAGGTGTTTGAGCCCCAGGCCATGCTGACTGGGAAGGTCAGGGATTTAAGCACTTCTGGAATACCCGCTAAAACAGCTTCCGCAGGCTGACCAGCTTCGTTCTTGGTCACATAAACGTACTCTTCCCCCTTAATTTCTTCAAAACGGATGTCGGCAGTTGTCAGACCCTTGCCACGGACAAAGCCTTCCGCAGCCTTGGTAAAGTTGCCATCAGCGTCCAAGGCGATTTTCTTAGCAGGTCCCTTGAAGTCCTCGCTCAGGTCGGTTTGACGCTCTGCCAAACCAGACACTCGAACTGCCAGACGGCGTGGGGTCGAGAAGGCCTCAATCCCCTCAAAGCTCAGCCGATTGTCCGCCAAAAAGGCAGCCAGCTTGTCCTTGAGCTGGTTCATGGCTGGTGTCACGATGTAGGCAGGGATTTCCTCCAAGCCTAGTTCAATTAGTACTGTTTTTGTCATATTTTACCTCAAAAATTCTTTTTGAAATGTCTTTTTGGGATAGATTCTTAAGTGGTGAGGGACGCCAGAAAACCTACGGTTTCTTGGCTAATTTTGGAGCCTAAGGTCTCCAAAATCCCCTCGGACAAGTCAGTGAAAACTCACTGACTTGTCCTTTCACCACGGCGAATCTATCTCAGAATGTTCGCTGTCGCTCGCTTGAGTCTTGAGTTGCTCCTTCATAATCATTGGCTAAGATAGCATAGATATAACTGTCAGTCCACTCTCCCTTATTCCAGAAATCTTGAATAAAATGAGCTTCCTGACGCATACCGAGACGTTCACAAAGTTTTTTAGACCCCTCGTTTCGACAGTCTAAGTTAGCTTGAATCCGATGTCCATTCTCCTCCTCGAACAGATAAGCTACTAAGGTTGATACAGCTTCAGTTGCCAAGCCTAAACCTGCATAGTCAGGAGAAAAGACATAGCCAATCTCGAAACTATCCGGCATCTCTGTTCGCCAAACCGTTAAATCACCGATAACCTTACCTTGATAGTCAACTGCTAAACTCAACAATTTTCCTTTATCAAGATGAACTTGTGAGCATTTTTCAATCACTTTTTGGGAAAGGTCTGCTTCTGTCCAAGGCTCGTCCAACAAGTACCGACAAACAGCTTCGTCTTGATAAATCGTCAACAAGTCACTCGCATCTGTATCACGATACAAACGTAAACTTAACCTATTTGTTTCTAGTCTCATCGATTTACCTAGTCCTTAATCTCACTGACGGACAAGATAGCCTGACTAGCATGAACGAGGTAGATGGTCCCATCTTCGAATTTAATCTGGAACTGGTCGCCGTCTTCGTAATCACGCCACTCTTTGACCTTGCCAGTCTTAACACTGCCATCTGGCAACTTGACCTGAGCATAATTAAAGGTATAAGTGGTATCAAAGAAGGTCTTGTTGCCACAAGCAGCTAGACCCAGCACGCTCAGGCCAGCTAGGGCAATGAATTTTACGGAGTTACCCATCTTAGTCTTCCTCTGCCAAGAGTTGGGCACGGGTTGCTTCGTCCAAGAGTGGGTAGCCCAAGCGTTTGCGTTCGGCGACGAAGGTCTTAGCCACCACACGGGCCAGATTACGAATGCGGGCGATGTAGCCTGCACGCTCGGTTACGGATACTGCCCCACGAGCATCCAGGAGGTTGAAGGTGTGGGAGCACTTGAGCACGTAGTCAAAGGCTGGGTGAACCAGGCTTTCTTCCAAGCAACGCTTGGCTTCGGCTTCAAACTTGGTGAAGTTTTCAAGGAGCATGTCTTGGTCAGAGACTTCAAAGCTGTATTTTGAGTGCTCATATTCTGGCTGGGTAAAGATTTCCCCGTATTTAACCCCACGAGACCACTCGATGTCGTAAACCGAATCCACTTCCTGGATGTAAGAGGCCAAACGCTCCAAACCATAGGTAATCTCAGCAGTAATCGGTCCCGTTTCCAAACCACCAACCTGCTGGAAGTAGGTGAACTGGGTAATTTCCATGCCGTCCAACCAGACTTCCCAACCCAGACCAGCTGAACCAGTCGACGGGTTTTCCCAGTTGTCTTCGACGAAACGGATGTCATGTTCCAATGGATTGATGCCCAATTTCTCCAAAGATTCCAAGTAAAGCTCCTGGACGTTTGCTGGGCTTGGTTTCATGACCACCTGGAATTGGTGGTGCTGGTAGAGGCGGTTGGGGTTCTCACCATAACGGCCATCGGCAGGACGGCGGCTGGGCTCAACATAGGCCGCATTCCACGGCTCAGGGCCGATGGCACGCAGGAAAGTGTAGGGGCTCATGGTACCAGCCCCTTTTTCCGTATCGTAGGCCTGCATGAGCAAGCAACCCTGCTCATTCCAGAATTGTTGAAGGGTCAGGATAATTTCCTGGAAAGTTAGTTTGTTTGACATAATTACTCCTTATTTTAGTACTATTTTTGCAACGGTTGGTTCTGCAAGCCGATATTGCTTGTGGAACCAACCTAGGGCATCGTCTAGGTCAGCCGCCATCGCGGTGACCCTTAGCGACTAGCACCTTCAGGTGCTAACCTCGCTTGAATGAGGTGGAAGGTCAGTTTGTTAATAGACATCGTGTCCTCCTTTAGTTTTCAATTGTTAATCAACCGCTGGTACGGCTTCAACAAAGACAACTTGGTCAGCCAAGTCCAAGTAGCTACAAGTCATGTTTTCCAAGTCAATAACCCATTTATAAAGACCAGCCTGGGCGGTTTCTTCACAGAAGGTTGGAAAATCGGTTTGCCCTGCCTGATGATTTCTCAGAATGCTGACAAATTGTTCCTGGTCAGGCTGTTCAGCAACTGGACTGCTAGCTTGATAGCCTGGACTGGTCAGAGCTTGTCCGTCTGCATTCTCATAAGTAACCTGACCTGTTTGGACATTGACCATATTGTTGACCATACCCAGGTCTTTGAAATAAGCAATTAACTTGGGAAAATCTGGCCCTGTAAACTGGGCATGGCCTTTTTGAATGGTTTCTAAGGTAAACATTGTGATATTAAAACTCCTTTTCTAACATGCCCTGAGCTATAAACCAGTCCAGCAAGGGCTGGTCAGTATCCCTGCTCTGCCATTTGCCATAAGCCTCAAAAACCGCTGCCAGACTGCCTAAAGTCTCGACCAGGCAATCAATAGTCAAAAAACTCCGCCAGTAGTCATAGAAAATACTAGCGATCGAGCCCTCATAGGTCGCCTGTCCAAAGTCATTGAGGGAATGCCAGCCGTACTTGGCTTGAAAGAGCTGAACCAAGACTTGATTGGCCTCTTTCTCGGCTTCAAATTCAGCCTCCGTCAGAAAATAGCGGCGACTGATGTACTCGACCATGCCTTCCTCAAACCAGATGTAGCGGTCATAATCGTCAAAATCGTCCATAAACAACTCTGACCAGTGGGCGAGCTCGTGTCCGATAATCTGGAGCAGGGCATTTTCTGACAGATTGGCATAGTGCTGACGCAGGACAAGCGTTTCGGTACTCTCAGGGTAAGGCTCTAGCTGAGCCAAATAGAGGTCTTGCCAAACCTGCAGGTCCGGTGTCATGACCAGGCGAATGTCATTGGTGTAGGCTGGTATGGGAATTTGCCGGATAAGCTCTGTCGCACCGTTCCGATTAGCCAATACCATGACCTGGGGTAAGTCCTGCAAGTTATAATGCTGGCGCAAATAGGCAATGTAGTCTGTAAGGGCCTGCTGGTGACGGTTCAAAAAACTTTGATAGGCCGTCAGCTCATCTTCATTAGCAACCAGATAATTGACATCCATATTGGCCTCCTCTCCGACAACGCAAAGAACCGCACTCACCCACTCCTAGCTTGACGCATAGGGGCGTGTGACACGCGGTTCCACCCTAATTTATGACTTGATTACTTATCAAATTGTGACTAGAAAGTGCCCCTCGCTCGCAGACTGACCCGGCTCCCACTGCCCCAGGCTCGCTAAACAACCGCCAAACGATTTTTCTTTCCATCCATCATTGTAACACAAACCCCTTGACTTGTCCAATAATAACATGAAACTTACGACAAAAAATTTTAAGTCATATTAACTACTAAATTTTATTACTAACATAGAAATAAGACAAAAATGCTGATTTTTTTGCAACCTTTTCTTATATTTTCTCCGCCGTCAACAGTTAATCTGGCCTTAAAATAAGTCACACTAAGTCATAGAGATACTGCACATCAAGAGGTTATCACCAGCTAGATTATCTGAAAATATATTTTTTGAACAAATCAAAATTATGTTTTACCCAATTAGACAAAATCTAACAGACTCCCATTTGACATAGATTTAGTTTAGTTGTTCTACTTTATGTTCCGTGGAATTCTTCACATATAATCTTCAATACTATATCCATATTTTTGAGGGTATTCTTCAAAATATTTAATAATGCAATAGCCTTTGTAGACTATAAGAATAAACTAATAAATGGCGAAAAATATAACAATCACATAACAAAAAGAAAACGCTGATTACTCAACGTTTTCCTTTTCTTACTCCGCCAACAGGGCTCGAACCTGTGACATCATGATTAACAGTCATGCGCTCTACCGACTGAGCTATGGCGGATTAAAGCTAAGCAACTCCCTTATCTCACAGGGGGCAACCCCCAACTACTTCAGGCGTGCTAGGGCTTAACTGCTGTGTTCGGCATGGGAACAGGTGTATCTCCTAGGCTATCATCACTTAACTAATGGCTGATTGGTCTCTTGTCCAATCACAATTGAATACCTATATTGTAACTCAAAACCGTTACGCTTGTCAATACTTCTACTGACTTAATTTTGACTTCGGATAAGTCCTCGGACGATTAGTATTGGTCCGCTCCATGTCTCGCAACACTTCCACTCCCAACCTATCAACCTCATCTTCTCTAAGGGTCCTTACTGATATAAAATCATGGGAAATCTCATCTTGAGGTGGGTTTCACACTTAGATGCTTTCAGCGTTTATCCCGTCCCTACATAGCTACCCAGCGATGCCTTTGGCAAGACAACTGGTACACCAGCGGTAAGTCCACTCTGGTCCTCTCGTACTAGGAGCAGATCCTCTCAAATTTCCTACGCCCGCGACGGATAGGGACCGAACTGTCTCACGACGTTCTGAACCCAGCTCGCGTGCCGCTTTAATGGGCGAACAGCCCAACCCTTGGGACCGACTACAGCCCCAGGATGCGACGAGCCGACATCGAGGTGCCAAACCTCCCCGTCGATGTGAACTCTTGGGGGAGATAAGCCTGTTATCCCCAGGGTAGCTTTTATCCGTTGAGCGATGGCCCTTCCATGCGGAACCACCGGATCACTAAGCCCGACTTTCGTCCCTGCTCGAGTTGTAGCTCTCGCAGTCAAGCTCCCTTATACCTTTACACTCTACGATTGATTTCCAACCAATCTGAGGGAACCTTTGGGCGCCTCCGTTACCTTTTAGGAGGCGACCGCCCCAGTCAAACTGCCCGTCAGACACTGTCTCCGATAGGGATAACCTATCTGGGTTAGAGTAGCCATAACACAAGGGTAGTATCCCAACATCGCCTCCATCGAAACTGGCGTCCCGATCTCATAGGCTCCTACCTATCCTGTACATGTGGTACAGATACTCAATATCAAACTGCAGTAAAGCTCCATGGGGTCTTTCCGTCCTGTCGCGGGTAACCTGCATCTTCACAGGTACTAAAATTTCACCGAGTCTCTCGTTGAGACAGTGCCCAAATCATTACGCCTTTCGTGCGGGTCGGAACTTACCCGACAAGGAATTTCGCTACCTTAGGACCGTTATAGTTACGGCCGCCGTTTACTGGGGCTTCAATTCAGATCTTCGCTTGCGCTAAACCCTCCTCTTAACCTTCCAGCACCGGGCAGGCGTCACCCCCTATACATCATCTTACGATTTAGCAGAGAGCTGTGTTTTTGATAAACAGTTGCTTGGGCCTATTCACTGCGGCTGACTTAAAGCCAGCACCCCTTCTCCCGAAGTTACGGGGTCATTTTGCCGAGTTCCTTAACGAGAGTTCTCTCGCTCACCTGAGGCTACTCGCCTCGACTACCTGTGTCGGTTTGCGGTACGGGTAGAGTATAATACAACGCTAGAAGCTTTTCTTGGCAGTGTGACGTCACTAGCTTCGCTACTAAACTTCGCTCCCCATCACAGCTCAACCTTATAGGTACAAGCATTTAACTCATACCAAGCCTCACTGCTTAGACCGGCACTTCCAATCGCCGGCTCTAGTTAGCCTACTGCGTCCCTCCATCACTTCATACTCTAGTACAGGAATATCAACCTGTTGGCCATCGGATACACCGTTCGGTCTCTCCTTAGGTCCCGACTAACCCAGGGCGGACGAGCCTTCCCCTGGAAACCTTAGTCTTACGGTGGATGGGATTCTCACCCATCTTTCGCTACTCATACCGGCATTCTCACTTCTATACGCTCCAGCACTCCTCACGGTATGCCTTCGCCGCATATAGAACGCTCTCCTACCATGACACATAAGTGTCATCCACAGCTTCGGTAATATGTTTTAGCCCCGGTACATTTTCGGCGCAGGGTCACTCGACTAGTGAGCTATTACGCACTCTTTGAATGAATAGCTGCTTCTAAGCTAACATCCTAGTTGTCTGTGCAACCCCACATCCTTTTCCACTTAACATATATTTTGGGACCTTAGCTGGTGGTCTGGGCTGTTTCCCTTTCGACTACGGATCTTAGCACTCGCAGTCTGACTGCCGACCATAATTCTTTGGCATTCGGAGTTTATCTGAAATCAGTAAACCGAGATGGCCCCCTCATCCAAACAGTGCTCTACCTCCAAGAATCTCAATGTCGACGCTAGCCCTAAAGCTATTTCGGAGAGAACCAGCTATCTCCAAGTTCGTTTGGAATTTCTCCGCTACCCACAAGTCATCCAAGCACTTTTCAACGTGCCCTGGTTCGGTCCTCCAGTGCGTTTTACCGCACCTTCAACCTGCTCATGGGTAGGTCACATGGTTTCGGGTCTACGACATGTTACTATGACGCCCTATTAAGACTCGGTTTCCCTACGGCTCCGTCTCTTCAACTTAACCTCGCAACATATCGTAACTCGCCGGTTCATTCTACAAAAGGCACGCTCTCACCCATTAACGGGCTCGAACTTGTTGTAGGCACACGGTTTCAGGTTCTATTTCACTCCCCTCCCGGGGTGCTTTTCACCTTTCCCTCACGGTACTGGTTCACTATCGGTCACTAGGGAGTATTTAGGGTTGGGAGATGGTCCTCCCGGATTCCGACGAGATTTCGCGTGTCTCGCCGTACTCAGGATACTGCTAGGTATAACTTCGATTTCGACTACGAGGCTCTCACTCTCTCTGGCTGACCTTCCCATGTCATTCGTCTATCAAAATTAAGTCCACGTTGCAGTCCTACAACCCCGAAGAGTAAACTCTTCGGTTTGCCCTTCTGCCGTTTCGCTCGCCGCTACTAAGGCAATCGCTTTTGCTTTCTCTTCCTGCAGCTACTTAGATGTTTCAGTTCACTGCGTCTTCCCTCCGACATCCTTAACAGATGCGGATGACAGGCATCAACCTGCCGGGTTCCCCCATTCGGACATCTCTGGATCAATGCTTACTTACAGCTCCCCAAAGCATTTCGTTGTTCGTCACGTCCTTCATCGGCTCCTAGTGCCAAGGCATCCACCGTGCGCCCTTATTAACTTAACCTTTAAATTAATCATTTTATCGCATGTTCATGCGCAGCGTTTCGGTTTATTTTCTTGTTACTATTTCATTTATCTTAAATAAATGGAATTTGATATAGATATTCAATTGTCAATGGACAAAGTTAGGATACAAAGTGACGGTCCGCTTGCGGAAATTTCTGTATAAATTTCGAAACCTGACGACGACTGCTCGCAGTCTAGGGAAGGTCGAGAAATTTACTAAGAAATTAGTCACGTGTTCAACTTCACTTTATTCAGTTTAGTAGGAACTTATATCCTATGGAGCCTAGCGGGATCGAACCGCTGACCTCCTGCGTGCAAAGCAGGCGCTCTCCCAGCTGAGCTAAGGCCCCGTACAGTAGCTTTGAGGTACTGTCGTGTTTAAGTCTGAGTTATAAAATTGTACTCGAGCTAAAATCCTAGTGAAAATGATAAACTTCCTTGTGTGCAAGCACACAGCGTCAGTTTCCTATTTTTATACGGATTTCTTAACGCTCTCCGTTACTTAATCTGACCCCTCAGAACCAAACAAGACAAACGCAAGTATCCGTTACCCTTAAAAGGGTTCCTTAGAAAGGAGGTGATCCAGCCGCACCTTCCGATACGGCTACCTTGTTACGACTTCACCCCAATCATCTATCCCACCTTAGGCGGCTGGCTCCAAATGGTTACCTCACCGACTTCGGGTGTTACAAACTCTCGTGGTGTGACGGGCGGTGTGTACAAGGCCCGGGAACGTATTCACCGCGGCGTGCTGATCCGCGATTACTAGCGATTCCGACTTCATGTAGGCGAGTTGCAGCCTACAATCCGAACTGAGACTGGCTTTAAGAGATTAGCTTGCCGTCACCGACTTGCGACTCGTTGTACCAGCCATTGTAGCACGTGTGTAGCCCAGGTCATAAGGGGCATGATGATTTGACGTCATCCCCACCTTCCTCCGGTTTATTACCGGCAGTCTCGCTAGAGTGCCCAACTGAATGATGGCAACTAACAATAGGGGTTGCGCTCGTTGCGGGACTTAACCCAACATCTCACGACACGAGCTGACGACAACCATGCACCACCTGTCACCTCTGCTCCGAAGAGAAAGCCTATCTCTAGGCCGGTCAGAGGGATGTCAAGACCTGGTAAGGTTCTTCGCGTTGCTTCGAATTAAACCACATGCTCCACCGCTTGTGCGGGCCCCCGTCAATTCCTTTGAGTTTCAGCCTTGCGGCCGTACTCCCCAGGCGGAGTGCTTAATGCGTTAGCTCCGGCACTAAGCCCCGGATAGGGCCTAACACCTAGCACTCATCGTTTACGGCGTGGACTACCAGGGTATCTAATCCTGTTCGCTACCCACGCTTTCGAGCCTCAGCGTCAGTTACAGACCAGAGAGCCGCTTTCGCCACCGGTGTTCCTCCATATATCTACGCATTTCACCGCTACACATGGAATTCCACTCTCCCCTTCTGCACTCAAGTTCAACAGTTTCCAAAGCATACAATGGTTGAGCCACTGCCTTTTACTTCAGACTTATTAAACCGCCTGCGCTCGCTTTACGCCCAATAAATCCGGACAACGCTCGGGACCTACGTATTACCGCGGCTGCTGGCACGTAGTTAGCCGTCCCTTTCTGGTAAGATACCGTCACTTGAGTAACTTTCCACTCTACTCAACGTTCTTCTCTTACAACAGAGCTTTACGATCCGAAAACCTTCTTCACTCACGCGGCGTTGCTCGGTCAGACTTTCGTCCATTGCCGAAGATTCCCTACTGCTGCCTCCCGTAGGAGTCTGGGCCGTGTCTCAGTCCCAGTGTGGCCGATCACCCTCTCAGGTCGGCTATGTATCGAAGCCTTGGTGAGCCGTTACCTCACCAACTAGCTAATACAACGCAGGTCCATCTAATAGTGAAACAATTGTTCCTTTCAAGTTTCAGTCATGCGACCAAAACTATTATGCGGTATTAGCTATCGTTTCCAATAGTTATCCCCCGCTATCAGGTAGGTTACCTACGCG
This sequence comes from Streptococcus sp. ZY171113, assembly GCF_057748235.1. Classification (NCBI taxonomy): domain Bacteria; kingdom Bacillati; phylum Bacillota; class Bacilli; order Lactobacillales; family Streptococcaceae; genus Streptococcus; species Streptococcus sp. ZY171113. The sequence continues at coordinate 732,581 of NZ_CM173243.1, read as the reverse complement.
TTACTCACCCGTTCGCAACTCATCCAAGGAGCAAGCTCCTCTTCAGCGTTCTACTTGCATGTATTAGGCACGCCGCCAGCGTTCGTCCTGAGCCAGGATCAAACTCTCATATAAATATAATTGTTTGTCCGGCTAAGCCGACTGGCTTATCCGTTTATTGTTTTTCTTGACGGGATTAAACATACTATTCAATCCCAACTTGGTTCGTCTTGTTCAGTTCTCAAGGGTCATCATGTCTCTTGCGAGACAACTATCTTATTCTAGCACAGCCAGATTTCTTTGTCAACTACTTTTTTTAGTTTTTTTGAAATCTTTTTTTGCACTAGACGTCTCTTGCGAGACAACTGTTATATCTTAACACATCTGAGTGTGCTTGGCAAGGGGGAAGTTTTATTTTTTTATCATTACTGAGAAAGGCACGACGTTTTCGATAGAGCTAGCAAGGCCCCTGGAAACTCCGACCTGTCATGAGCTGGTCAAATTGTGCCTGTTCTTGAGGGCTGAGCTGGGATTTAGCTTGGGCCAGGTAGTCATCTAGGAGCAGGCCGCGGGCAGGTATCTGGTGGGCCAGCTCGCTGATGTCAACCGTGCAGGGCTTGTTAAAGCGACGTTTTTGACTTTCTTGTTTTCTCAGGGCATCTTTGACGTGATTGGTGAACTTGGTTTTGAAGTAGACACGTAGGCGGGGAATCTGGTAGCGGAGACTTGGGTCTTCCACTAATAACCGTTCAAGCACTAGCATCCCTTCTTGGTCCCAGTCGGATTTGTCTCACAGCTGGATAGGGTAGACACTCATGAGGCGAAGGACTGTTGAACGTGTGTATAAGTGGGTTCAAAATCAATCATGAGGGGTCTCCTAGGTGTTTTGATACCTTTACTATACAATGATGTTACTTATTGGAACAGGACGTTTTTGTCCTAAACTCAAAAAAAAGCCAGGAATTATTCCTAGCTTTTTAATAAACTTTTGTTAAGACTGAAACAAGTACTGCAACCAAAGTTAGTACAAATGGCAGGTAGATAACAACGAGAAGCCACTTGATTTTGGTCAAGAAGGCCATGTATTCCCTGATAAAGGCACTAGGGATGTAGTAGCTGGCCGTGGCACAGCCCAAACCATCCCCAACCAGACCTGCTTTTCGGGCATAAAGGCTGGTCCGTAAGACATGGTAGTCATTGGTCACAAAGAGAAAACGGGGCTGGTCAATCAAGGCTTCACCCAGGACTTTGGAAAAGACCAAGTTTTCATAAGTGGTCCGAGACTGGTCTTCCAGAAGAACCTTGTCCATGGGAAAGCCGATGCTGTCTAAGTAGTTAGCAATGGCTTGCGCTTCGGACACCTTTTCGTCTGAACCTTGACCACCGCTGGCAATCAAGCGAACACGGGGCTGGTCCGCCAAACGGTAGGCCTCGACGGCCTTGTCAATCCGCTTTTTCAAGAGTGGGGTCACCCGTTCACCGTCCAGAAGTCCCGCCCCGTGAATGATGATAAAATCATAATCCTTGCGTTTGGGCATGAGGTTGTAGAGAACAGAATAAATCAGAAAGCCGGCAAAGAGCCCACCCAAAAACACCAGACTGAAAAAGCCAAGCAGGTTAATCAGCTGCCAAACCCTGACCCAGTCAGGAGCCAAACGGCTGGTCGCTCCCATGATAATAGGCAGGGCAAAAACCAGGATAATGGCCAAACCAGCCGCCAAGGACAGGAAATTGGCCTTGGACCTGCTCTCTTTTTTGAGGAGAATAAAGCCGTTGACAATCAGGAAAAGGCCTGACAGGATGAGAACAACTGGAAGAAGAGCGACACCAATCAGCAAGGCCTGGTGGAGACCCGATTGACCACTCTCATAGGTCAAATTGGTCAAGGCTAGATAGGCCGTCACCAAAAATGCAATCAACCAAATGGGATTGAGCAGGTGCCTGCGGTCGTGGAAGAAAAAGGCTAGAAAGAGCACCAGAAAAATCAAAGGAGCAAGATAAAGCATTAAAGCACCTCACTATCAGGAAAAGTTAAATCCTTGTCCATACTTAACAGGGTTACCAAGGATAGCAGAGCTTGAGGAATAAAGATAACCAACAGGTCCAACCAGACATTGATTGCCACAGGGTCATGGATAGTTGGCTTAAAATCAATCAGAAAATGCAAGAACATAGGCAACCACAGGTTGTTATAGCCCACCCGAATAGTTGCAAGCAAGAAACCAGCCGCCGTTGCATAAAAAACTTGTTGGAAAACCGCCACTGGATTTGCTTCGAGCAAGTTCAACAAATGAAGGGTACCAAAGATCAGAGACGTTGACAGAGCTGTTTTTAGCAAAGGAGTCTTTTTCTTAGAAAACATCACCAAAAAGGCCGTAAAGAAAAGCCCTCGCAACCAAGATTCTTCACCAATTCCTGCTGAAGCAGCCCCAATAAAACTGGACCAAATAACTGGCCAACCGCCTGAAATCATGCTGGCGACATGATCCAACAAACCATTCCAGACAATCAACCAGCAAGATAGGGCCAGGTTGAGATGAATGAGGTAACGTGACCGTTTTGACCATTGCCAGTCGGATTGAAACAGTTTGCCACCACCAATAATCCAGTAAATCAAGCCTGCAACCAGTAACGTGCCCACTAAATCAAGCGTTCTGGTCAGTTGATGAGAATGCTCAGAGGATAGGTTACTTGCAGCTGACCAGATGCCCGCAACTGCTCCAAAGAGGACTTGAATGACCACACTAACAAAGACTAAATTGACTGCTTGACGGAACAAGGATTTCCCTTGAGGAGAGATGATTTTATCTTGAAACATCAATTTAGCCTACCTTTCTGCGGTCGCCCAGTCCTTAACCGCGGTCATAAAATCAACTAGGCTCTCCTTGTTTCTCAGGTCGGCCAGGGGATAGACCAGGGTTTGTTTGGGGTTTTGGGCCTGTTTTTGCAGGACAAAGATGGCCTTGCTGGCGGTCTCTGACCCAAAGAGTTGGGCTGGCAGGGTCACCACCATGAGGAGACTGGCTTGGTCGCTCAGCCATTGTTTCAAAAGAGGAGCCTGAGGGCTAGTCAAGAGGTCGGTAGGCGCCAAGAAGATGGCCAAGCCCTGAGGTTTGAGGTACTTGAGGGACTGCTCCATGAGGAGGTGGTGGGCGTAGGTGTGCTCGCCGGTCGCCGCCACCTGATAGCGGCTAGCGATGGCATCGTTGGGGTAGTAGCCCACGGGCAGGTCGGACACAATCACGTCGCTCATCTTGAGGACCTGAGGCCGAACCGCATCCTCCTGAACCAGGCTCAGCGGCAGGCCCATGACCTCAGCCATAGAGGCCGACAGGTCGATGAGGAGGTCGTCCAACTCCAGGCCCAAGTAGTCCAGCTCCTTGCCACTGGCCGTCAGCAGGGTAAAGGCCAGGTTGCCCGTCCCTGAGCCGATTTCCAGGACATCCAGCTGGTCAGCTGCCGTCAGCGTGTCCAGCAAAAAGGCCAGCAAGAGGCCGATGCCGTCAGGCGTGAACTGGTGGTTGGCCTGCAACTTATCGGTCTGAGCCCCCTTGATGAGGAGGAACTGGTAGACCTTCTGCCAGTCCTGGGCCGTCAGCTGGAGGGCACGCAGCCTGTCGTTATTTTGGGAAATGGCAGAGCTGGCACCTGGGGCACCCAGATAGTAAGCATTCTGCTCAATCAAGGCATCGTAGAAATGGGTGGCCAATTGGGTTTGGATGGCTTGGACATTTTCCAGAACCAGACTATAGGCGGTTTCGATAGTTTCAAATGACATGAAGTTTCCTTTTCAATTCTAAAGTTCTTCTATTATACCAAAAAATCAGCCCTAAGACTGATTTTAATGATTGTCAGAACACTAGGTCTCATCCGCCCGGTATTCCAAAATATCCCCTGGCTGGCAACCCAGCTCCCGGCAGATGGCTTCCAGGGTAGAAAAGCGGATGGCTTTGGCCTTGCCTGTTTTGAGGATAGAGAGGTTGGCAGTCGTGATGCCAATCTTCTCCGCCAGGTCCTGAGACTTCATCTTCTTCTTGGCCAACTCGACATCAAGATTTACAATAATCATAGCAGGCCTCCCTAGATAGTAAATTCATTTTCCTCAGCGATGGCGATGGCCTTTTCCAAGATGATGGACAAGGACCAAACCAGAACGGCTATTAAAAAGTATTCCATGATGAAAAAACTATACTCATAGGACACCTGGACTTGACCATTAGGATACTGGCCGTGCATGATAAGGCCTGATTTATCAATCCCTTCACGCACCAGGGACCCTAGCACCAAAAAGAGGGTTGACAGACGAGCCAAACGGACATTATCTGCCACAAAGATTTGCTCCGCCAGGATATTTTTCATAAAAGCCCGCATACAAACCAAGATACCCAAAGCTGCAATGGTGTTAATCAGGTCGATGCCAATGCTAATTGGCGTTTTGGCAGAGACTTCGATACCAAAGCCAACAGAAACCCCGTTGGGCAGTTGACCCACCCAATCACCGCCACTGAGCCAGTGAAAGAGACCAAATCCTAGGCCTAAGACCAAACCTAGGCCCAAAGCAATGATAAAAACATTAAGCAGGTAAATCACCCACCGCAGGTAGCCAAACTCCCGATTGACCACGGGTTGTTTTCTTCTGCCCAAAATCTGCCAAAGAAGAAAGCCAATGCCTCCTAGAGCCAGCACCAATAAACCGTAACTAATAACTCGCATGATAACTCCTTTACTGTCTCAGAAAAAGTTTTTATTTTTGAACGATAAGTCTAGTTTAGCATAGAGCTACCAAAAAAGCTAGTTAGCTAGTGCCTTAACCACAATATCGCCACCGTGATTTTTAATGGTCAATCGGGTTTTTGCGGTTGGAACAGACTTGAAATCATTGATGACCTCGCCCTCATAGTTGGCAGTCAGCGAATAGAAAACCGCTAAATCTTCGGGGAGACTGACGGTAATCTGACCACCAGCATTATCCAGCTGCAGGTGTTTGAGGACAGCCTCTCGTCCCAGTTTGACCCTGATGGTGACCGGCTGACGCTTGCCTTCGTTGATATTGATGTGGTGACTGACCGTCTTCCCCTTCCAGCTATAAAAAGCTAGGTGGAGCGAGTCGTCACTGACCAGGGTCTCCTCTTGGTCACTGAGGCTAACCAAGCTCCGTTCAGGCACCTTACCTGACACCACAACTTGGGTGGTGGGGTTGTCGGTGATTTCCAAAACCAGATTGACCGGTTGGTTGGTGCCTCCAATGTAGATTTCCTCAATGGTCTGGGCGGTCAGTTCCCAGGTCTTGTCCACCTGAGCCGTCGTTGTCTCTTGGTCAGCCATGGCCAAGACCCCGCCAACCAGAAGCAGGCTCAAAACCGCCAGAACACCAATAAAAACGTTTTTTCTCATTTCTTTTCCTCGATTCTAATCTCCCCATAAGTGCTTATGGTCACCATAGCAGAGCTGGACAAATCACTGGTCACTTCCGAGATGACCTCCCCAGCCTGATGGGCATCCAGCTCATAGCGGGCTGAAAAATCAGCTGGCACTTCTACCGTCACATCCCCTACCCAAGTATCCAGGCTCAAGTCTTCTAAGGCCGTATCAGCCGACAAGCTCAAGGTGATTAACAACTCTGTCTTACCAGACTGGCTAACGGCCAACTTAAAGCCATGTCTGGCAAAGGGCAGGTAGAGCTGGTCTTGGGTCTGCTGGCTCCCTTCTTCCAGGGTCTCAAGGCTCTCCTCAGGAACCTGCCCCTCCACCGTCAAACGAGACTGGTCAGCCCCAGTCTCGATAATCAGATGAACAGGTTGTTGCGTGCCGTAAAGTTCAATGGACTTGATGCCTTCTGCAAGGTCCCAGGTCCGACTGATGGACTGATTGGTCTGACCAGCCTCCAGACTACTAAGGATAGCCGCACCCAAACCCAGCACCATAACAGCTAACAAGCCAATAAGCACCCACAATTTTTTCATGCCTGACACTCCTTTCCTATCTTTCTTAACTTCCCCTACTGGTCCTACCAGCAGGGGACACGAGAACAGCCTACTTGGTCGCCTTAAACAAGCGTCCAGCCAAGCAATCAGGGGCATCAAGCCGATAAGACTGAGTAGGTCATAACCCAGAGCCATTAGCATAAGGGACCGCTCCTTTTTGCTAGGATAGGCTGACTGGATTAGTCCAGGGTCACAATAACATCCTTAACCGCTTCAATCTTAACCTCACGGTTTCTGTTTGAGCCGTTTTCTGGCAGGTCGGTCTTGCCTTCTTTGCTTTTGACCGTGAACTGGCCATCATAGCTGGCAGGCAGGCTGATGTCTGCTCCGCCATTGGTCGTATAGAGGTAAAAATCTTCAAAGCTAACCCCCTTGGCCAAAGCAACCGCAATCGCAACCGTCGGTTTGGCTGTATTCACCGTCATGCTAAAGCCGTCCTTGGCAAAATCAATGGTCAGGTCACCCGCTTCATCAATACCAAACTGCTCCTCCATGGCATCAAGGTTAGACTGGGCAAATTTGCCTGTGATGGTCACGCTGGTCTCAGCCTGGTCAGTCTCCGTAACCGTCACCTCAACGGGTTGTTCTAAGCCAGCCAAATAAATGGTCTTGAGGTCCTGGGCAGGAAGGGTAAAGGTCTTGTCATAACTGATGTTGGTAGCGTCAGCCTGAACGCCTTGCCAGACCAGGCCACCAAGTCCCAGCACAAGTGCCACTACTAATCCAATAAGAATACCTTTTTTCATGAGTTTTCTCCTTTTATTTGAATTCACGGTTTTTGAACAGGAGGTAAGCAACTCCTGCGTAGATGAGGGTAAACAGAATAGCGACTAAAGACGTTGTTGTCAAAAATTTGCCTGACACATCAACAAGCGACAGTTGATTAAACATGAGGTAGGGGTTGAGAACATCTGTCTTAAAGAGCAGGCCCGTCAGGAGGGCTGTCAATTGGTCAAAGAGCAGGGCCATCAAGATGTAAACCATATAAGACTGGTAAATGCGGTCAAAGTAGGCAAAGATAAAGGCACAAAGGCTAGCAATCACGGTGTAAAGAGGTAGCTGATAGAGGCCGTATTGGGCAAAAATGTGATACCCAGCAGTTCCTGTAAAGAGGTGATGGCTCAGGGCTGACAGGCTAAGGGCCAAAACCAGGAAGAACCAGCAGGTCAAGAGCATCCTAACCCACTTATAGGCAAAGACCTTGAAGCGGTTTTGAGTTTTGATAAGCAGGTTGTTGATGGTTCTGGTGGTCAGGTCCTCACCCAAGAAAATCTTGGCTGGCGTAACAAAGAAGAGGGGGAGAAAGCTCGCCCAGAGCTTGGCGACCTCCGCCGCTTCGCCCTCTCGGTAGAGGTAGGCAAAGAGAACGGAAAAGCCTGCCAAGAGGAGCACGGAAATGAGCGACAGCCCCTCCTTACGAATGCGATAAGTGTCTGCGATAAACAAATTTAACATGATCTTCTTCTTTCTAATCCAGTAATTCCAAGTAATAGTCTTCAAAGCTGCGGCCAGCCTGATAAATGCCTGTGATGGCGATGTCCTGACGGTTCAAGAGGTTAATCAAGTCCTGAACCGATTGGTCAGGCGACACCAAGAGCTGGCTGCCTGACGCGGTTACCTCTAGGCCTTGGTCTTGCAAGACCTGCTGCGCCAGCCCATTGTCCACGGTCGAGAGGTGAATGCTGTCAGCAACCTCGGCCTTGAGGGCTGCCTGGCTGATGTCCTTGATGACCCGCCCCTTGTGCATGATGACGAAGCGGTCCACCACCAACTCCAGCTCGGACAGGAGGTGGCTGGAGATGAGGACGGTGATGCCGTAGCGGTCGCGGAGGGTGTGGATAATCTCCCGCATGTCCTTGATGCCCGACGGGTCCAGGCCGTTAACCGGCTCGTCCAGGATGAGGAAGTCGGGAAAGTCCAGAATGGCCAGAGCGATAGCCAGCCGCTGCCGCATCCCCAGCGAAAAGTCCTTGACCTTCTTCTTGGGATCCACTTGGGCTAGACCCACCAGCCCCAAAACCTCCCTGACCCGTTGATCGATGTGGGCAAGGCCCAATTGCAGAGCAGCATAGGTGAGGTTGTCCTGGGCCGACATATTGGGGTAGTGAACAGGCGATTCGATGATGGCACCGATTTTGTAGTCCGCAGCCTGGTGAACCCGACCACCGCTGGCAGCAATCAGCCCCGCCAGAATCCGAATCAAGGTGGTCTTACCAGCCCCGTTCTGACCAACTAGGCCGACAATCTCGCCTTTCTGAATGGAAAAACTGACCTGATCCAAGGCCTTCTGCTGGCCGTAATGCTTGCTAATCCCTTCAATGTGAAGTAAGTTTTTCGTCATTTTTATCTCCTTTTCAATATTCTATTATTGTTTTTCAACAATTTCTTATCGACACCCTTATTATAGCACATCAAAATTCCTTGTCAACAACTTTTTATCGTTTTTTGATAATTTTTTTATTCTAGGTGATAACTGAAAACCATTAACTTGACCATCACTTGCTTTTCTCTTGAGCTAGTTAACTTACAAGCATGTCATTCTGAAATCGCTTAGAAAACTATTGACAAGAGCGTCATATTTTGATATATTTAGAACAACTTTTATTGGAGGTCTACTAATATGAAACAATGGCGATTAGTTTTTATCACGTTAATAAGTGCCTTTTTCTTAGTTGGTTTTCGAACAGAAGCGTCAACATTAGAAATGTACCGCCTCTACAACCCAAATACCAGCGAGCATTTTTATACCTTAGCTGTAGAAGAACGAAATCACTTGATTAGTGTGGGTTGGCAGTATGAGGGGATTGGTTGGGTTGCACCCGAACAAGGCAATGATGTGTACCGCTTGTTCAACCCAAATGCCAAAGGGGGCGATCACCATTATACTTTAAGTGCTGAAGAGCGTGACTTTTTAGTTAAAGCCGATTGGAAATATGAGGGGGTCGCTTGGAAATCTAGTGGTCCTATTGGGCTCCATCGTCTCTATAATCCCAATGCTTCATCTGGTTCCCACCACTACACTACCTCTGCTGAAGAAGCAAATCACCTCGCCTCTATTGGCTGGAAATATGAAGGTATTGCTTGGCAGGCTGTTGCTGAAGGTTACCTAGACACTTCTTATGGAAAACCAACAGCACAGGAGCAACCAAAAGAGACTGGAGTAACAGTAGAACAACCTGCTCTAACCCATCAACCAACAACTGAGCAACCTGCACCTACAAATCAACCATCTTACAAAAATTGCGATGCCGTTAGAGCAGCTGGTGTTGCACCAATTCGCAAGGGTGACCCTGGATACGGACCTCACTTAGACCGTGACGGAGACGGTATTGGTTGCGAACTCACTAACAGAAACTAATAAGTCTTAAAAAAGCAAAATGTTCCAAAATCAGATGACTTTGGAACATTTTTTGATTTACAATAAGTGAAAAACTGAAGAGGCACAAAAACCATTTAATCAAAATGCTCTTTTTTATGGAGATAGGGCAGGAAAACGGCGTTTTCTGGCTGGTTTTTCCAGTCTGGTTGGTGGGTGATGCTTTGTGCCACCTTTCTGGCCTCTTCTAAAATGGGGTAGTCCTCGACCAGGTCAGCCACCTTGAACTCAGGCAGGCCCGACTGGCGGGTCCCGAAAATCTCACCTGATCCCCGCATCTTCAAATCCGCCTCGGCCAGGACAAAGCCGTCCGTGGTCTCGGTCATGATGGTCATCCGCTCCTTGCCCGAATCAGTCTTGGGATTGGCCACCAAAATAGCGTAGGACTGCTTGTCTCCCCGACCAACTCGACCCCGCAACTGGTGGAGCTGGCTGAGGCCGAAGCGGTCGGCATCCATGATGACCATAACCGTGGCATTGGGGACATTGACCCCAACCTCTATAACGGTTGTGGAGACCAGAAGTGAGAGCTCGCCAGCCTTGAAGGCCTGCATAACCGCATCCTTCTCCTCGGTCTTCATGCGGCCGTGGAGGAGGCCCAACTTGGCTTCTTCACCAAAAAAGTCGGTCAATTCCTCGTATAAAGCCAGGGCATTTTTCAAATCCAAGCTCTCGCTCTCCTCAATCAGGGGCGAAATGACGTAGGCCTGGGCCCCCTTGGCCAACTCCTCCTTGAGCCAAGCCAAGACCTGGGGCAGTTGAGGGTGCTTGACCCAACGGGTCACAATGGGCTTACGCCCCGCAGGCAGCTGGTCGATGATGGAGACATCCATGTCACCGAAGGCCGTGATGGCCAGGGTCCGAGGAATGGGCGTGGCCGTCATCATGAGGACGTCAGGATTGTCCCCCTTCTCCCGAAAGAGCCGTCGCTGGGCTACCCCAAAGCGGTGCTGCTCATCCGTGATGACCAAACCCAGCTTGTGGTAGGTGACCCCCTCCTGAATCAGGGCATGGGTCCCAACCACCATATCCACCTGACCGTCAGCAATAGCTGCCAAAGCCGTCTTCTTGGCTGCTGCCTTCATCCCCGAGGTCAAGAGGGCAATGGACAGGTCGGGAAAGAGCTGGCTCAGGCTCAGGGCGTGCTGCTCAGCCAAAATTTCAGTCGGTACCATGAGGGCTGCCTGGTAGCCCGCCGTCTGGGCCGCAAACATGGCCAAAGCCGCCACCACGGTCTTGCCGCTCCCCACATCCCCTTGCAGGAGCCGGTTCATGTGGCGGCCCGAGGCCATATCCGCCAGGATTTCCTCCAAACTCTTGGCTTGGGCTGGGGTTAGGGCAAATGGCAGAGCTGCCAGCTTGTTCTCAACCGCCACTCGGTCGTAGGCCAGGGCCAGATCGCTGGTCTCCGCTCGGTTATCGGCCTTCAAACTCTGCAAGTCCAGCTGAAAATAAAGCAGCTCCTCAAACTTGACCCGCCTCAGGGCCTGCTTATAATCCGCCAAGCTGGCCGGAAAATGCATACGGTAGCAAGCCTCTTTTCTGCCCATCAAACGATACTTGACCAAGAGGTCCTCAGGCAGGTTTTCCTGCAAGAGGTCCAGGTAGCCCAGGTCAATGGCCGCCGTTATGGCCTTGACCAGGTTGGCCTGGGTGACCCCTTGCACCGTGTGATAGACAGGTTGCAAGTCCTCGTTGAGCTGGGCCAGAACTTTCATACCAGTCAAGGTGGCCTTCTTGCTATCCCACTTGCCGAAAATGGCCAGCTGCTGGCCGACACTAATTTTGTCCTGGAGATAGGGTTGGTTAAAAAAACTGACCCCAACCACCACCTCACCCTGTTTGAGTTTGAAGCTCAGCCGATTTTTCTTAAAGCCATAATACTGGACATGGCCAGGCGTCACCACCTCGCCAGCCACTACGGCCTTTTCGCCATCCAGTAAGTCCAGCACCTGACGGCTGCTGAAATCTTCGTAGCGGAAAGGGTAGTGGACCAGGAGGTCCTCTATGGTGGCAAGTCCCAGTCCTAAAAACTTCTCTGCCGACTTGGGCCCAATTCCGGGCAAGACCGACAACTTATCTGTCAATGCAATCATGCTTCTATTATAGCACAAAAGCCCCGAACAGTCGGGGCTTTATCATGATTAAACGGCTTTGACCGTCACGTCAATGTTGCCAGCTACGGCTTTTGAGTAGGGGCAAACGGTGTGAGCCGTGTCCAAAATCTCTTGGGTCTCTTCCAGGCTCAGCCCCTCAATGTAACCCTCGATGGCCACACCCAGACCGACGTTTGGCAGGTCGCTGGCCCCAAGGTTGTAGAGGGTGACTTCTGCTGAAATCTTGGCATTGGCCTCCAGGCCACGGCTGCGTAAAACCGCACCAACAGCTCCGTTAAAGCAAGAGGCGTAGCCCGCCGCAAAGAGTTGCTCAGGATTGGTTGTGCCTGGCTGGTCATCGCCTGGGCGAACAACGGTCACCTCAAAGGCGTGGTCTTCTGTAAAGGCTTGACCAACTCGGCCGCCAGTGTTGTGAACTTTGGTTGTGTAAATAGCTTGCATGATAATTCCTCATTTCATTTGATACCCTACTATACAGATTTTAAGAAAACTTTGCAAGTAAAACAACTCCCTTACTCATATCGCCGTGGCACCCGGTCACTCAGCAGGCAGACCACCTCGTAGTTGATGGTCTGGCAATGCTCAGCCACGTCCGTGGCGGTGATGACCGCTCCGCCATTTTCCCCGATAAGGGTCACCTCGGTGCCCAAGGGATAAACTTTGGGCAAGCGAACGGTCAGCTGGTCCATGGACACTCGGCCAACAATGGGGCAAACCTGGCCGTCCACCAGGACCTCAAAACCCCGCAAGTCCCGCACATAGCCGTCCGCATAGCCGATAGGCACGGTCCCGATGACCTCCTCCCGACTGGCCACGTAACTGCCGCCGTAGCCGATTTTTTGGCCCGCTGGAACGGTCTTGACCTGAACCAGACGGGAACTTAAAGTCAAGGCTGGTTTGATGAGATAGGGCAATGGCAGAGCTCCGCCACTTGGGTCTAGGCCGTAGATGACAACACCCAAGCGAACCGCACTAAAAACCGTCTCCCCATGCCAGATGCTGGTCGCCGAATTGCTGGTGTGAATCAGCTCTGGCAGGCGGTTCAAGTGAGCCAGATGATCCTTGAAATTAGCCAGTTGCTGGTCAAAGTAGCTGGTGTCTGCCTCATCTGCCGTAGCAAAATGGGTAAAGATACCTTCCACCACCGCACCAGCCCGAGCCAGTTCAGTCATGAGGACCTGGGTGTCTTGCCAATTCCGCAAACCCAGCCGACCCATGCCACTATCAATCTTGAGGTGGACCACCAGACCAGTCAAGTCAATCCCCTGGTCTTGAGCCAGCTGAAACCAGTCCAAGCTGGTCACCGTGAGCCTAACCTGATTGGCAAGGGCCAGAGGCACATCTGTTGGTAAGACCACCCCCAACACCAAAATCATCTGATCAATCCCAGCCTGACGCAGTTCCAGGGCCTCGTCCAGATTGGAGACACAGAAACCATCTACCTGATTAGCGATAGCTTGGGCCACCGCCACTGCCCCGTGGCCGTAGGCATTGGCCTTGACCACCGCAAAAGTTTTGACTGGCCGAGGCAAGTGGCTAACCACCTGCTCAATGTTTTCTCGAATACGGTCCAATCGAATGGTCGCCCAGGTCGGGCGGTGGGGACTAGGAATCATGACCCTCTCCTTCTAAAATCACGCTGGCCTGGGCCAGATTGGCTGTATGGCTGATGGATACCCAAACCCGACCTTCAAAAGGGGACTGGGTGCAGATTGGGGCCCCCTTGTCATTGCTCAGAAACTCCAAGTCCTGAAAACTGCATCCAGCCACAAGCCCTGTTCCGTAGGCCTTGGAAAAGGCCTCCTTGGCTGCCCAACGGCCAGCCAGATAGGCCAGGGACCGCTTGGCTGGCAGGCCCCCATAAACCGCCAGCTCCTTGGGTGTTAGGATTTTACCAGCCAGCTGAGGTTTCTTAGCCAAAGCCTCAGCTAAGCGGCTCATGTCTTGGAGGTCAATCCCGTGTCCGACAATCATCTTACTCTCCTCAATAGAAAATACGATAAAGCAGTACCAACCGCCCTATCGTATGTCATCTTACATCAGGCTCTCTGAGAGGCCATGACAGTTTTTGAATTTTTTACCTGAACGGCAAGGGCAGAAATCATTGCGACCGACAGTCACTGGCTCGGTCTCAGCAACTTCTTGACCACCAATCGGCTGAGCAGCAATATTCTTCGTGGCTGCTGTGTGGGTCTCATGTGGTGCTCGCTCCCGTTCTTGCTCATGAATCTGAGCTTTCATCAGCGTTCTGGTCACCTCAAACTCAATGGCACCAATCATATCCTGGAACATCTTGAAACCTTCTGATTGGTACTCAACAATCGGGTTGTTTTGAGCATAGCCACGCAAACCTACCGCACTGCGAAGCTGGTCCAAACCGTCGATATGCTCGGTCCACTTGTTATCAACCACCATGAGAATCAGCACTTTTTGGAACTCCAGCACCTTATCTGCGTCACGAAGCTTGGCCATTTGACGGGCATAGACCTCCAAGGCTCGCTCGTAAAGGTAAGTCTTCATCTCTGGGAACTTCAAAGGGGTCAAGTCAGACAGGCTGATTTCCTCATCAGAGAGGAGGGTTGTTTTCGCAAAATTCAAGACGGCTTCCACAGCAGCCTGACGCTCCAAACGGCTGTGTCCATCAACTGCACGATCGATGGTTCGCTTGATCATGGCCTTGAGTTCAGGACCTAAATCACGTTCAGCAGTAATCACATCATAACGCTGGGCATAGATGATTTCCCGTTGCTCACGCATGACATCATCGTACTGAAGGACCTGCTTACGCGTGTCGTAGTTGTTGCCCTCAACCCGTTTCTGGGCGGCTTCAACCTGGCTGGTCAAGAGTTTAGACTTAATGACCGCCTCGTCTTCTGTCAGGTTCATGCGTTCAAAGACGGCCTTGATACGGTCCGAGCCGAAACGACGCATGAGGTCATCTTCCAGAGACAGGTAGAATTGAGATTCACCCTTGTCCCCTTGACGGCCCGCACGACCACGGAGCTGGTTGTCAATCCGACGGCTTTCGTGACGCTCTGTACCGATGACACAAAGGCCACCCAAATCCAACACACCATGTCCCAACTTGATATCCGTACCACGTCCCGCCATGTTGGTCGCAATGGTGACAGCTCCACGCTGGCCAGCATTCATGATGATTTGTGCTTCCTTGGCATGGTTCTTGGCATTAAGCACCTCGTGAGGAACGCCAGCCCGCACCAAGAGGTGAGAAATCAATTCGGAGGTTTCAACCGATACCGTCCCCAGAAGAACAGGCTGACCTTTCTGGTAGCGGGCCTTGACATCTTCAACAACAGCCTTAAATTTGGCCACCAGGCTCGGATAGAGCAAATCTGGGTGGTCAATCCGCTGGATAGGACGGTTGGTCGGGATTGGGATGATCCGCATGTTGTAGATTTCACGGAACTCTTCTTCCTCGGTCTTACCAGTACCCGTCATCCCTGACAGTTTCTTATACATCCTAAAGAAGTTCTGGTAGGTAATGGACGCTGAGGTCTTGGTTTCGTCCTGAATTGGAACACTTTCCTTGGCCTCGATAGCCTGGTGGAGACCATCAGAGAAACGACGACCTTCCATGGTACGACCGGTAAATTGGTCAACGATGAGGATTTCTTCTTTTTCAGAAACCACATAGTCAATGTCCAAGGTCATGATGTAATTGGCCCGCAGGGCATTGTCCAAGAAGTGGGTCAAAGTGACATTTTCCAAATCATAGAGGTTGTCCAACTTAAAGTAAGTTTCTGCCTTATCAATACCTGAATCTGTAAAACCGATGGTCTTAGTCGGCACGTCAATGATGTAATCATCGCTCTTGAGGGTCTTGACAAAGTGGTCTGCCAAGGTGTAGAGCTTGCTGATGTCCGACGCCTGAGCACCAGAGATGATGAGAGGAGTTCTTGCCTCGTCAATCAAAACTGAATCCACCTCGTCAACCAGGGCATAGTTGAGCGGACGTTGCACCATGGCTTCCTTACGAACCACCATGTTGTCACGCAGGTAGTCAAAGCCGACCTCCGAGTTGGTGGTGTAGGTGATGTCACAGAGATAGGCCTCACGTTTTTCCGCTGGTGACTTGGAAGCCAAGTTAATACCGACAGACAGGCCTAACCAACTATAAAGTTGTCCCATCTCCGTCGCATCACGCTCTGACAGGTATTCGTTAACGGTAACAACGTGAACCCCTTCGCCAGCCAAGGCGTTGAGGTAAACGGGCATGGTCGCGGTCAGGGTTTTCCCCTCACCTGTCCGCATCTCAGGCACGTCACCATGGTGCAAGACGATACCGCCCATGATTTGCACCCGATAGGGGAAGAGCCCCAGAACCCGTTTGGCTCCCTCACGAACAACCGCAAAAGCCTCAAAAAGCAGTTGGTCCAGGGTCTCGCCACGCTGGTAACGCTCCTTGAATTCTACCGTTTTAGCCTGAAGTTCCTCGTCTGACAAGGCTTCCATAGCTCCAGCATAGGATTCGACCTTTTTGGCCATTTTTTCTAATTTACGCAGCTCGCCTTTTTCATTTTCGACGAGTTTTCTAACAAAGTTTGACATCTAATATCCTTTCGAGAGTCTAATCAGTTTATTCTACCATAAGATAGCCCTAATTTCAAGGTTGAGACCGACTTTTACGTTCTTAAACCTGTTACGTTACAATTGATGTGAGACCTAGGTGAACCAAAAAAGAAGATTCCTGATATGATAAGAGTACCACCACTCACCACAAAAGGAATCTCCTCATGACTAGTATACCACAAAACCATCGCTATTTGCCACACACACTTGAAACCCGCTACCACGCTGTGAAAACCTATCGAAACGGAGCCTCTGTAGACTTTATCCGTCGACGTTACAAGGTCTCAAAGGCCTCCCTCATGCGATGGAATAATCGCTTTGATGGCACCAAGGAATCCCTGCGAGATAAGTCTCACAGACCGCATAAAACCCACCCAAAAGCTCATACTCAACAGGAAATAACCTGGATTAAAAACTGCATCCGCAGAAACCCAAATGCAACCCTTATCGAGATTTTCTACAAACTCAAAACCAACAAAGGCTACAACCGCCATCCCTGCTCACTCTTTCGGGTCTTAAGGAAAATGGGGGTCTTTAAAACACCTAAATCCAAGACCAAACCCTATGTTCCCAAACCCTACGACACGCCAACGCAATTAGGCGTCAAGTGGCAGATGGACGTTAAATACGTGCCTAAGCAGTGTTATACAGGTAAGCTACCTGATAAGTTTTACCAGTACACCGTTATTGACGAAGCCAGCCGGGAACGGTTCATCTACCCCTTCAAGGAACAATCCTCTCATTCCACCGTCCAGTTTGTCAAAATGGTTATTAAACACTTTGGCTACAAGCCACAAATCATTCAGACGGATAATGGTGTTGAGTTTACCCATTTCAGAGAAACCAAGCAAGTCCACCCTCTAGACCTGCTTTGCCAAGAATTGGGGATTGAACACAAGCTCATTCGACCACGAACACCTCGACACAATGGTAAGGTAGAAAGAAGCCACAGAAACGACAACAGACGGTTTTATCAGTACTTGACCTTCTACTCCTATGACGACCTCATCAAACAGATGAAGGCCTATCTTTACCAATCAAATAGACTACCAATGCAAACACTGGGATGGAAATCTCCTATCGACATCAGAAAATCTATAGAGGAACTAGCTCCTCTATAGATTAACACATGACTATCTTCAAATTGACAATTTTGGTCTCACATCATTGACAAAGGTACAGAGACCGACTTTTACGTTCTTAAACCTGCCATGTCAAACAAAGGCTAACAATCCACTAACAACCGCCTAATCAGCTCTGCTCTTTCACAAAAAATAATAAAAAGCTAGAGTTGCCTCCAGCTTTTTGCTTATAATTTTTCTTTCAAGTAACGTCCTGTATAACTCTCCTCAACCGCCGCTACTTCTTCTGGCGTACCTGTGGCGATAATCATGCCACCGCCGACACCGCCTTCTGGACCCAGGTCGATGATGTGGTCAGCCGTCTTAATGACGTCCAGGTTGTGCTCGATGACCAGAACCGTGTTGCCGTCGTCCACGAACCGTTCCAGAACCTTGAGCAGGCGAGCGATGTCGTCGGTATGAAGGCCAGTCGTTGGCTCGTCCAAGATATAGAAGGACTTGCCAGTTGACCGTTTGTGGAGCTCGCTGGCCAGCTTCATCCGCTGGGCCTCACCGCCAGACAGGGTGGTAGCTGACTGACCCAGGGTCACATAGCCAAGACCCACGTCTTTGATGGTCTGAATCTTGCGGGCAATCTTAGGAATAGCCGCAAAGAAATCCAGGGCATCGTTGACGGTCATCTCCAAAATCTCGGCGATGTTCTTGTCCTTGTAGCGGACCTCCAGGGTTTCGCTGTTGTAGCGTTTGCCGTGGCAGACCTCGCACGGCACATAAACATCAGGTAGGAAGTGCATCTCAATCTTGATGATACCGTCGCCCGAACAGGCCTCGCAGCGGCCGCCCTTGACATTAAAGGAGAAACGACCCTTCTTGTAGCCACGGATTTTGGCCTCATTGGTCTGGGCGAAGAGGTCGCGGATGTCGTCAAAAACACCCGTGTAGGTGGCTGGGTTGGAGCGGGGCGTCCGCCCAATGGGGCTCTGGTCGATGTCAATCAACCGCTCGATGTGCTCAATCCCCGACACGCTCTTGTGCTTACCCGGCTTGTCGCTGTTTTTATAGAGCTTTTGGGCGATTGCTTTTTTGAGAATGCTGTTGACGAGGGTTGATTTGCCAGAACCAGACACCCCCGTCACCGCGATAAACTTCCCTAGAGGGAACTTGGCGGACACGTTTCGCAGGTTGTTCTCGCTTGCTCCGACAACCTCGATGAAGCGACCGTTACCAACTCGTCGCTCGGTTGGCACAGGTATGGTTTTCTTGCCAGACAGGTAGGCTCCGGTGATCGAATGCTTGTCCTTGGCCACCTGTTTAGGCGTACCAGAGGCCACAATCTGGCCGCCGAACTGACCAGCTCCTGGCCCAACATCAATCAGCCAGTCCGCCGCCATCATGGTGTCCTCATCATGCTCCACCACAATCAGGGTATTGCCCAGGTCACGCATCTTTTTCAGGCTGGCAATCAGGCGGTCATTGTCCCGCTGGTGGAGGCCAATAGACGGCTCATCCAAGACATACAAGACCCCTGACAGGTTGGAACCGATTTGGGTGGCCAGACGAATCCGCTGGCTCTCGCCACCAGACAGGGTGCCTGCTGACCGAGACAGGGTCAGATAGTTGAGGCCCACATTATTGAGGAAGGTCAAGCGGTCGCTGATTTCCTTGACAATTGGGCGGGCGATGGTTTCCTCGTTAACACCCAGTTTCAAATCGGCCAGCACCGCTAAATGGTCTTCAACTGATAGGTCTGAAAGTTCTCCGATGTGGAGACCATCCTCCCCACCGACTCTAACTGACAAAGCTTGGCTATTGAGGCGGTAGCCGTCACAGGTCACACAGGTCAGCTCGTTCATGTAGAGCCGCATCTGGTTGCGGGTGTAGTCGCTGGCCGTCTCGTGGTAACGGCGGCTGATATTGACCGCCACGCCCTCAAAGGGCAGGTCGATGTCCCGCACGCCGCCGAACTCGTTCTCATAGTGGAAGTGGAACTCCCGGTCGCCAGACCCGTAGAGGACCAGCTGCTGGTCAGCCTCGGACAGGTCTACCCAAGGGGTGTCCATGTCCACTCCAAATTGGGTCATGGCCTGCTCCAGCATGAGGGGGTAGTAGTTGGAAGAAATAGGGTTCCAAGGGGCCAGAGCGCCCTCCCGCAGGGTCTTGCTCGGGTCAGGAACCACCAAATCCATATCCACCTCCAGCTTCATGCCTAGCCCATCGCAGGTCGAGCAGGAGCCAAAGGGAGCGTTGAAGGAGAAAAGCCGAGGCTCCAGCTCCGCCACCGTGAAGCCACAGACAGGGCAGGCGTAGTGTTCCGAAAAGAGGAGCTCATTCCCGTCCATGGTGTCGATGACCACATAGCCATCCGCCAACCGCAGGGCTGCCTCCACCGAATCAAAGAGGCGGGAACGAATCCCCTCCTTGTTGACCAGACGGTCCACCACCACCTCAATATCGTGGTTCTTGCTCTTGTTGAGCTCAGGGACCTCGGTCACATCGTAAACCTCGCCGTCCACTCGAACCCGCACATAGCCGTCCTTTTGGATTTTCTCAAAGAGCGGCTTGTGCTGTCCCTTCTTGCGGCGAACCACAGGGGCCAAAATCTGCATCCGCGTCCGCTCAGGCAGGGCTAGCACCTTGTCCACGATTTGCTCGACCGACGAAGCCGCAATCTCGCCATGCCCATTGGCACAGTAGGGCTTACCGACCCGAGCGTAGAGCAGCCGCAGGTAATCATTGATTTCCGTCGCTGTGCCCACGGTAGAGCGGGGATTTTTGCTGGTGGTTTTTTGGTCGATGGAAATGGCAGGGCTGAGACCCTCGATACTATCCACATCAGGCTTTTCCATGTTGCCCAAGAACTGTCTGGCATAGGCCGACAGGCTCTCCACATAGCGGCGTTGGCCTTCGGCATAGATGGTGTCAAAGGCCAGGCTGGACTTACCAGACCCTGATAAGCCCGTCACCACCACCAGCTTGTCACGGGGAATCTCCACATCAATGTTTTTCAAGTTGTGGGCCCTGGCCCCACGAATAATCAGTTTGTCTTGCATGAGTTTTTCCTTTATTCAATGATTTTACGGTCTTAGCGAAACAAGTACGCCCACCAATTCTCTCATTATACCAAAAAAATCCTGCCAGTATTGCCCCAAAAGTCCAAGATTTAGTGTATAATAGAAGGTACGACATCAAGACACAAGGAGGGCTGCCATGAAACAAATGTTTCTGTCAAAAGCAGGAGAGTTTACCGAACTGGACACCTTTGAGCCAGGGGCTTGGATTAACCTGGTCAACCCCTCCCAGGAGGAGTCGGTCAAACTGGCTCAGGAATTTAACATTGACATCACCGACCTCAGGGCCCCTCTAGACGTGGAAGAGGCTTCTCGTATTGCCATCGAGGACAACTACACCCTGATCATCGTGGATGTGCCGACCCAGGAGGAACGGAACCACAAGAGCTACTATGTGACCATTCCTTTGGGCATCATCGTGACCAAAGACGCTGTCATCACAACCTGTCTGGAACCCTTGACCCTCTTTGATAACTTCTTCAATCGGCGGGTCAAAAATTTCTACACCTACATGAAAACCCGCTTCGTCTTTCAGCTCCTCTACCGCAATGCCGAACTCTTTCTGACCGCCCTGCGGAGCATTGACCGCCAGACGGACCGCATCAGTGCCCATCTGGAACGGGCCACTCGGAACGAGCAGGTTATCGACATGATGGAGCTGGAAAAATCCGTCGTTTACCTGAAAGCTGCCCTCAAACTCAACGAACGAGTGGTCAAAAAGCTCTCAGGCCACAGCAGTAGCCTGAAAAAATACCCTGAGGACGAGGATTTACTGGAAGACACCCTGGTTGAAACCCAGCAGGCCTTGGAGATGGCCGACATCTACGGGACCGTCCTCTCAGCCCTGGCTGAAACGTCTGCTGCCATCATTTCCAACAACCAGAACACCATCATGAAGACCCTGGCCCTCATGACCATTGCCCTGGACATTCCGACCGTGATTTTCTCGGCCTACGGCATGAACGTGGGTGTGCCTCTGGCGGAGTACAGCCAAGCCTTCTGGATTGTTATCGTCCTGGCCGCCCTACTCAGCTTTACCACCATCATCTACTTCATCAAGAACCGGTGGTTCTAGTCACTGCTTGATCTTATCTGGCAAATAGCAGAGCTAATCAGCCTGAACCAGAAGACACTAGCTGTCATCCCAAGCCACTAATCCGCTCAGCTATTGCCCCAAACACCCCTATGAAAAGAAAGGAAACCCATGAAACAATTAGAACAACTCACCAAAAAAAACCAGGACTTTGTCAATATCGCCACCAAGCAACTGATGGCTGACGGCAAGTCGGACAGCGAGATTAAGGCCATTCTGGAAGAGGCCCTGCCTAAGATTTTGGAACGACAGGCAGCGGGCGAAACAGCCCGCCACTTTTTGGGGGCACCGACCGCTTGGGCAGCCAGCTTTAGCCAGCCTGAGCCAACCAAACCGTCAGAACGTCCAACCAACACCAATCCTAAGCTCATGTGGCTGGATATGAGCCTCTTACTTTTGGGAATTTTAGCCTTAATTAATGCCGCGACAACCCTCTTTAGCAAGACACCGACCCCAACCAAGCTGGTTTCCCTGATAACCCTCTGTGCTCTGGGTGGTGTGGCCCTCTATGTCAACTACCACTACATCTACCGCCATATGGGCAAACCAAGGCAACAACGACCTAATCTGCTCAAAAGCCTCCTCATTTTGGGTGCTTCTATGGCAACCTGGGTAACGGTGAGTTCAGCGACAGCCTTGCTCCCTGACAGTGTCAACCCGACCCTGCCACTACCAGTCCTTGTTCTTTTGGCTGCCTTAGCTTTTGCAGGCCGCTACTACCTCAAACTCAAGTACAACGTTCAAAATGCTATGACACCTTTGCGTTAAGCTAAGAACCTATATTCACATCTCAGCATTCACCTGACTGGCTAGTTTTGGCTCACTCTTTGTCACATTTTTTGGTAATACGGGCAGTATTTCTGCAAAAATGTTTCTCGATTGCACCAAAACTAGCCTAGTCAATCAAATACTTCGATTGTGAATACAGGTTCTAAAAGCCATAAAAAACCAGGTTGGCCAAACGGCCAATCTGGTTTTTTAGGTCACAGGACAGCAAATGTGGTCACTAGCAAGGCTACCATGCTACCATGTCTGTCAGAGACTAGATGTCCTCATCACGTTGTTGGGAATGTGCTGCCAGTCCCAGCCCTGCTACCAAACTGCTCACCCCTGCAAGAGAAGTCAATAAGGCTAAGCCATCTCCTGTCTCAGGGAGTTTTGCTGGGCTAGAAGCAGGTCCTGCTTGATCTTGGTCAGGAGCTGAACCGAGCACGGGAGCTTCGACACCTTTAACGGCAAGCACTGGTTTAGGTTCCTCAACCTTGCTGTCAATAAGGGGGGCTTGGATTGACGGTTGAACAAGCGAGCTAGATGTCAGAACAGAGTCAGCAAGAGAGCTAACAGTGTCCCCTTGATCCACTTCAGACACCGAAATTTCCTTTTGAGCTGGTTCATGGCTTACTGTTTCAGCCAGTGTCAAATCAGTGACTTGGTTTTCTAGCTGACCGACTTGTTCAGTCACAGCTGTTAGGTTTTGAGGGCTGGATTCACTTGGGATTTTCTGGTGACCTTCTTGTTCTTCTGACCCCTGAGCCTTGGCTTCTACCAGGGCGGTTTCTAGGGCGGACAGACTGGTTTCTAGGGTTTTAACTTGTTCTGTCACCTGAACCAACTGGGCCTGAAGATGGCTATTTTCAGCTTGAACAGCTGCCACGACTTGTTCAGCCTGCACCCTTTCTGCCTTAATCCTATTGTGTTCAACGGTTAGGGTCGCATGGACCTCTTGGAGTTGGTTTAGTTCCGCCTCCAGTCGGGCCTTGTCTGCAAGAGCTTCATTCAAGGCCTGTTGAACCGTAGACAGTTGAGTGAGAAGGGCTGAATCCTCTCCCTGCTCGGTCCTAAGTTGGGCTTCAAGAGCGGTTATTTCAGCTTGTGCTGCTTGAAGAGCTAGGTCAGCTTCTTGCTTGGCTCTCGTCCGTGTGGCCAACTCTTTTTCTAACGCAAACAGACGGTCTGAAAGGGCGGTTTTTTCAGCTAATAAGGTTGAATGACCGCTCTGCCATTGTCCCAAACGTTCAGCGTAATCCGCCACCATCAGGGTCAGACGCTCTTTGTCAGCCAGGAGGTTAGCGTAGGAGGCTTGGAGCTGGGCCAATCGCTCTTCCAAGCGTCCCTTGTCCGCACGACTCGTCAAGAGGGCGGCTTGAACGTCTGTCAGCTGGTTCAAGAGAGCGGATGAGTCTCCTCCCAGTGCCGCCAGCTGGGCTCTCAGAGAGGCTAATTGAAGCCGTGACGCAGACACCTCTTGCTGGAGACGGGTTTGAGCCAACTCCAGGTCGATGACTTGTGTCGTCGCAATCTCAAGACGACTAGCCAAATCTGTATTTAACAGGGTCAGGCGATTAACTTCTTCTGTCAAACCTGCTCGGCTTGCTTGAGAAACCGCCAAATCTCCCTGGGCTGCTGTCAACTCTGCCATCAGATGAGACTGGGCTTGTCTGAGACGAGCTAATTCATTTTCCAGATAGGTTTTCGCTGAACGTGCCGCTTCTAGAGCCGTTTGAGTGGCTGTCAGTTGATTGAGCAAGCCCGATGAATCACCTCCCAGGGCACCCAGCTGGGCCGTCGCATTCGCTAAACGGTCACGGGCTGTTGCCAGCTGATTGGTCAAATCAGCATTGTCGGCTGTTAAACGCGTCTTGTCACTGGTCAGGGCTGTGATTTGGTTAGCCAAATCAGTTTTCTCACCCGTCAAGCGGTTGATTTGGTCGGTCAGACGGGTCTTATCCGTACGGGCATCAGTCAAGGCCGTTTGGGCAGTCTGAAGCTTCTTGGTCAAGTCAGTCTTGTCACTGGTCAGGGTAGTAACCTGGGTCGCTAAGCTATTTTTCTCAGTAATCGCTGCGTCTCGCTCCGCTCGAGCTGCTTGGAGTTGAGCCAGCAAGTCTTCACCCGTTTGCGGTTGGCGAACCAGACCAGCCAGGGCTTGACGGAGTTGGTTTTCTAAATCATTGACGGTAGCCTGGTTGAATCGACTGGTGTCGGTACCAATTTTTTGCAGAACCCGATCCAGGACCAAAACAGTATTGAGGGTGTAAGGAGTCAGGTCAGCCGGTACGGTTTCCAGCAAGGCCTTGAGCTGGCTATCGTCAACTGGCTTGAGACGGAGGGCTTGGATAGATTTCATCAACTCGTCACGCCAGCCATTGACCACATCTTGTTCATGACGCTGGCGGTTGGTGCCAATCGTGGCTAAGAGAGCCTCCAATGGGGCAACTGTGGCCTCAGTGTAAGAAGTCAAATCCGTCGGAACAGTCGTGAGAGCCTGGTTAAGGGCCGTGTAATCAGCTAGTTGGTGGTCATCTGCTTTAAGGTGACCCATGAGGTTAAACTCGGCTAGTGCTGGACCTGCGGCGTAAAACTCACCCTTGCCGGTGATGCCATGGTAATCCAGACGGGCAGAACGAATGCTGCGGTCGATTGGAATCAAAAATTCTTTCTCAGCCAGAGTGCCAGTGTGGTCACGATAACGGTCAAAGACCACTGTCTCACGGCCGTCAAGCTCGGTCACGGTCACGCTAAATTTGAAGGGAAGACCTGTTTTTTCGAAGGCCAAACGCAGGTGGTCCACCTGGTTCTTGTCTGGAGCTGTCAGGGTCACATGAGCTGGGTAGGCACTGTGTCCCCAGTCCCTAGTCTTCCAGAAGGTCTTGTTATCATTGTCAGTAATGGTAGCAAGAGGGAAGGCTGGGTCAGTATTGGTCTTATTGGTGGTTGGCAGCTGATTCTTGGTCAAATCGTTGAAGGCTTGGCCACTTGGGTAACCCAAGACCTTAAGTTCTGACAGGGCTGGACCAGATTGGCCAAATTGCCCCTGGCCAGTAATGCCCAAAAACTCCACCGTTGCAGCCTTAATGGCACGGCCAATGGTCGCTCCATAACTGCGTTCAGGCAGGGTACCCGTATGGTCACGGTAGGCATCGTGAACCACGGTCTCAGTGCCATCAAGTTCGGTCACCTTGAGGACAAACTTGAAGGGACGTCCCGCTGATTCAAAGACCGCCTCAACCCGCTCCACATGGGCCCCAGGATTGACAGGCACGCTAACCTTAGCTGGGTAAGCGGCATTCCCCCAGTCCGTGGTTTTCCAGAGATTACCAGTATTGCCATCAGTCACATTGGTCAGGGGAGAACCTGGGTCGGTATTGGTCTTGCTGGTCGTCGCCTGAGTTCCCTTAACCAGATTGGTCAACTCCTCGGTGACTGGATGGCCCATGATGGCGATGTCATTGATTTTGACAGGATTATTGGCGAAATCCCTAGAAGAGACTTTCAATCGCACCTTGCTGGCCAGGACTTGGGTTGGGAAGCTTTCATTGGCCTCCAGCTGACGCCCACGCACCTGGTTGAGGACCTGCCAAGACTGGCTGGCAGGGTCATAAAAATCAATGTCCACATCATAAGGAAACTGGGTAGCCAATTGCGGTAGGGCCAGATTAATGCTGTCCAGGCGATAGAGCCCTTCCAAATCCACCTCGACCAGGTGACTGCCGTCACCTTTTGGCTGCCAAGAATAGTCCGCCAGGCCGTCACTGAGGAAGGATGGCTGACCAGCTGTGCTGGTAGAAGGCGTAGTGAATGGTCTGCCCAAGGCCAAATTAGTGTTTTCAATCAAGGCGTTGCTGTCCAGCTTTTTACGAACAGCGGTATAGGAATGATTGGCCAGAACAGACCTAGCAAGATTACCCAAACTAGCCACATCTGGCTGGCTGGCAAATTGCTTGTCATCAATGGATTTAAGGTTGGTCCAACGTGACTCCCAGAGGTACCAGTTGCTCTCTGCCTTCTGGTCTTCTGGTCGCTTGGCCTGGCCAGACAATTCAGCCTGGCGGTTGCGAATCCAGATTTCCCAGCGTTTCTTGTAGAAGTCAGCCGTCAAACCAGACCACTTGCGGTTGGAATAGTCCTTAAGCGAACCTGATTTTTCTGTTCCCCAAGTGGTGATGATGGTTCTGGCATTGGCCTCAAAGAGGTCGCTGGTCCAGTCATCGGTTCCCGGTAACATCTTGCGGGCCGTGTTGATCCAATTGCCCAGCATGAATTTCTGGGTGGCTCCGGCCAGCTGGTCGCTAAGGTCGATGGCCTTTAGAAACTCGTTGGCGTAGCGGTTGAAACGGTCCAAATCACGCTCGTTCTTAGCGGCCACCATCTGGTCATAGTATTCCTTGGCCCCGTTGCTGAGAACTTGAGCTGCAACTTCGGCCACGTCGTAGCGGTAGGCTTCTGAGTCCTTGAACTGGTCATAGCTAGCCAAGAGGAGTTTGAGAGCCTGATCCAGTTTTTCCTTGTCGTAGAGAATATCGCTGTGACCCCAGGTTGAGGCGGCCTTAAAGCGGTCTGTCGGACGGGCATTGATAACCGACTCAGGAGCTCCCTGATAGTAGCGGCCCTTGTCTCGGTAGGCCGTCTCCAGCAACAGCTTCCAGGCCTCTTTGACATTGGTGCTGTCGCCACCTGCCCGACGCTCGGCGTATTTATTCAACCAATCGTTGATGTTAATCGGGTCCTTAGACCAGTTGGTGTCAAAGAGCAGGCTGTAAACTGCTGGGCTATTTTCCAGGGCCTCGGCCGTCAAGCCAATCCCCACCATGTGCTGGCGTTGCTTGCTCATGGTGAGGGGGTCAACGGCCACCTTGGTCAGGTTGCCGTCAGCCCCCATGCGACCACCGAAGTTGTGGAGCACGTTGTAAACCCAAGGGGTGCCGTTCTGCTCAAAGAGGCCGTGTTCGTGCCGCATGTCCGTCTGCAAATCAAGAGCCAGGAGCTTGGTCTTATCCAACTCTCGCATGCGACGGGCGTCCAGGTTACCCTGCCATTGCTGGAGCACCCAGATGGCCTGCGGGTCCTTGGCCAACATCTTGTCCTGAACGGTCTTGTAAATCTTGGTGATGTCTAGTTTGCCGGCATTGCCCCCTTCATGGAAGGGATCGGTCGAGTAATAATGAGACACGTCACCAAAGATGGCCTTCTGCTTGTCATAGAAGACATCCGCCACTCGGGAGAAATAATCCTGCTTACCAGCCTGGCGTTCGGCATCGTCCAGGTAGGTCTTGAGAATGGCCGGCCGCACAAAGCTTGGCCAATGGTCCTTAGGTGACAGGACCGCACCTGGATTTTTACGGGCAAAGTCCACAGGCACCTGACCTGAAAAGGCCTGAATGACTGGTTTGATGCCATAGGTCTGCATGCGGTCATGAATGCGACGGCCCAGCTCCACCCGTTGGGCAAACCAGTTGTCTGGCAGCGGCCCGCCAATGCTGTACAGGTTCTGCATGTAGAACCAGGCGTAGTAGGCTGGCCCAGGAATGTAGTCCTTGATTTCCTGGTCGGTGTAGTTAAATTCCCTTAGGGTCTGACGGAGCACCTCTTCCTGGCCCACAATGTCCAGCATGAGGTTGATGCCATTCATGGCTGACCAGTCCAAGAACTTCTCGTACTCGTCCCAGTTCCAGAAGGCCATGGTGTAAGAGTAGGTCGTGTAGTTGAGGGCATAACGGTGGTCAAAATTCGCCTCTTTTTTCACCGGTGCCTCAACAGGCACCACCGCTTCAAACTTAGTGTTGGAGGCAAAGACAGGATCATAGTCCACCTGGCCGTAATTTTTCAGGTAGTAGTTAAAACCAGAAGCCAGGGCAATCCCGTTGTTGCCTCGGATAACAATGCCCTGATCCGCTCGGTTATCAATCTCAAAGGTATCCTTGTCCCCTGTCGTTTCCGTGAGTTCAAAGGTGAACTTGTCCGTCCATTCCCGACCGATAACCCGACCAACCAGAGCGGATAGCTCTTCCTTGACCTTGGTATCGGCGTAGGCCTTATCCGTTTCAAACTGGTCCCACTTGGTCTTCCAGTCGCTAGTTTCCCAGTCTTCAACGGTAATCGGTGCCTTTTCTGGAACCTGGTTAGTGACCTTACGGCCCCTGATGTCCAGCTCGGCCAAATTGGTCACAAACTTATTGGAGTTATAGGCCATGTTAAATCGCAGGTAGGCCGCCCGCACCCCACCCAGCTGGTAACTATCCCCCTGGGCCGTGGCTGGGGACTCGTCCATCTTGGCCGCCACCCGAGTATAGTCCGTCCCGTTCTCCGACACGTAGATGTAGTAGTTGTTAAAGGAGCCATCCACCTTGTTCTTGAGGGTGATGCTGGACAGTTCATAGGTCCCATCCAGGGTCAGGTCCACCACCCGGTTGTGGTCCTCCATGCCCTCATAGGTGTGGGCCACGCTCGGCACAGACTCCCAGGCCGTGGCTGGGTTGCCGTCCAGGATGTTAGCGGTTGAGCTACCTGGTCCAGTCTTGGCCGTGATTTGGCTGACCCCAACCTTGACCTCCTGGCCCGTCGCCTGCGACGCCATCAGTTCCCGCGGCTGGTGCTCAGTCACCACATCAGCATTCTGCCCCTCGCTCGGTTTAACCACTTCGTCTGCTTCTTTTTCGGGTGAAATAGGCTGACGCTCCGTCTGTTGACCACCCTCAGATAGACCCGTTGGCGTCTCCCCTGCTATTTCCATTGGGTTTTCCGTCAAAACAGGGACAAGCTCACCGTCGATAACAGGTTTTACAACCTCATCTGCCGCCACCTGATTAGCACTTAATATACTCAACCCAATTAAGGCCGAACAAACCCCAACAGACAATTTCCGAATGCCGTACTTGCCTTGCTGTTCATGCAAAGGTTTCATAGAACCCTCCTTATGTTTCCGTTTTCAATATATACTTATAGAATACCGAAAAATCATCTAAAAATCAAGACCCCAGGAATAGGATAAGTAGTAAAATTTAGTAAACTTTTCCCCCAGACAAGGTTCAAAAAACCGTAAACGAAAAATGCCCTCGATAACCGATGACAATTGCTACTCTATAATGTACTCAATCCCCCAAAAAACTGAAACAGCTAAAAACATCTACCATAACCAAGTAGTAGCCAAGGTTTTCATTGTAATCGCCTCACCCTTTTTCATTCGGTCTAAAGTATTAGCAGACATCTCTTACTTATAGATGAGCTCATCTCTTCCTCCCCCAAAAATAAGAAAACCCCATGATTTTCAGCCGAAAATCATGGGCTCTTCTTTTAATCCAACAATTTCTGTAATTCCTGGGCCAGGAGCTGCTGAGCCACTTGTGGGTTGGCTTGACCTTTTGAAGCTTTCATGAGGAAGCCTGTAAAGGCCTTGTCGGCATTGCGGCGACCTGACTTGAAGTCGGCCACGGCTTTTTCTTCCTGCTCGAAGATTTGGTGGATGAGCGGAATCAGGACCGCTGGGTCAGAAATCTGCACCAGACCAGCTTTTTCAACGTAGTCCTTGGCTGAACCACCGTTTTTAGCCAAATGGGTCATGACCTTCTTGGCGATTTTAGAGGAAATGGTACCGTCAGCAATCAAGCCAATCATCTCAATCAAGTTTTCTGGGGTCAGTTTCAGTTTATCCAGGGTGGTCTGTTCCGTGTTGAGGTACTGGGCAACGTCACTTTGGAGCCAGTTGGACACTTGCTTGGCATCTCCACCCAGAGCCACAGCCTTTTCAAAGAAATCTGAGGTAAACTTGGTCGCTGTCAATTGACCAGCATCGTATGGGGTCAGACCCAGTTCGTCCACATAGCGGGCACGGCGAGCTTTAGGAAACTCTGGCAATTCTTCTCGCACCGCCTCAATCCAGCTGTCGTCAATCTCAAAGAGTGGCAAATCTGGCTCTGGGAAGTAACGGTAATCAGCGGAGCCTTCTTTGACCCGCATCAGGATGGTCTCCCCAGTCGCCTCATCATAACGACGGGTTTCCTGACGGATTTCCCCACCAGAACGCAGGATTTTAGCCTGACGCTCCACCTCGTACTGGAGGCCCTTGCGGACGTAGTTAAAGGAGTTGAGGTTTTTCAGCTCGGCCTTGGTGCCGAACTTTTCCTGGCCATAAGGACGCAGGGAAATGTTGGCATCCACCCGCATGGAACCCTCCTCCATCTTAACGTCAGAAATGCCCGTGTACTGGATGATTTCCTTGAGGGCAGTCAGGTAGGCGTAGGCTTCCTCTGGGCTACGCATATCAGCTTCCGACACAATCTCAATCAAAGGAACCCCCTGGCGGTTGAGGTCAACGTAGGAATAACCGTCCGTGCCGTGGGTGTTTTTGCCCGCATCCTCTTCCAAATGAGCCCGCTCAATGCGAATTTTCTTGGTCGAGCCATCTTCCAGCTCAATCTCAATCCAGCCATTGTAACCAATGGGCTCATCAAACTGGGAAATCTGATAGGCCTTGGGGTTGTCAGGATAGAAATAGTTCTTGCGGTCAAAATGCATGGACTTGTGAATGGCCATGTTGAGGGCCAGAGCGGCCTTGATGCCCGAATCAATAACCCCCTTGTTAATCACCGGCAAGACACCTGGGAAGGACCAGTCAATGATGTTGGTGTTGGCATTTGGGTTTTCCCCAAAATGGGCTGACGCTGGCGAGAAAATTTTGGAATTAGTATTCAACTCCACGTGGACTTCCAGTCCAATAATGGTTTCAAAGTTCATTAGTTGGCACCTCCGAAAATCACAGGTTTCTTGGTGTGGTGGTCAGTCGTTGCTTCAAAGGCTGCAGCCGCTTGGTAGATGACCTCCTCAGCGTATTTCGGCCCAATCAACTGCAGGCCGACTGGCAAACCGTCCACAAAACCTGCTGGAATAGAAATGGCTGGCAGACCCGCCAGGTTAACAGGAATGGTCAAGAGGTCAGCCAGGTACATGGCCACAGGGTCATGGTTCTGCGTGCCCAAACCATAGGCCACATCTGGTGCCGTTGGCCCCAAAATCAGGTCGTAATCTGCAAAAACCTGCTCAAAGTCACGGATAATCAAGGTCCGCACCTGAGCCGCTTTCTTGAAGTAGGCATCGTAGTAACCAGACGACAGGCTGAAGGTTCCCAGCATGATGCGGCGTTTCACTTCCTCACCGAAGCCCTCGCTCCGCGTTTTCACGTAAACATCTTCTAGATTGTCAAAGTCAGACGTGCGGTAGCCGTAGCGAATCCCGTCAAAGCGTTGCAGGTTAGACGAGGCCTCCGACGAAGCGATGATGTAGTAAACCGCCACCCCGTACTTGCTGTGGGGCAGGCTGACTTCCTCGATGATAGCTCCCAGGCTCTCCAGGTGCTTGGCTGCCTCAAGGATTTTCTCCTTAACAGCAGGGGCAATCCCCTCACCCATATACTCCTTAGGCAAAGCGATTTTCATCCCCTTGATGTCATGGCCGATTTTTGCGGTGAAATCGCCGAGCTCCCTAGCTGATGAGGTGGAGTCACGCTTGTCATGGCTAGCCAAGACATTGAGCAACTGGGCATTTTCCTTAACCGTTGGTGAAAATGGTCCAATCTGGTCAAAAGATGATCCGAAGGCAATCAGACCAAAACGAGACACCCGACCGTAGGTCGGTTTCATGCCGACAATCCCGTTAAAGGCCGCTGGCTGGCGGATAGAGCCACCCGTGTCAGAGCCCAGGGACAGGCGAACCTGACCAGAGGCAACAGCAGTCGCCGAACCACCCGAAGAACCGCCAGCCACTTTTGACTGGTCCCAGGCATTTTTAGTTAGCTTGAAGGCCGAGTTCTCGTTGGAACCACCCATGGCAAACTCATCCATGTTGGTCTTACCAACAATAATCATGTCCTTGGCATGGAGATTTTCCACAACGGTTGCATCGAAGATTGGCTCGTAGTTTTCCAGCATCTTAGAAGCTGCTGTTGTCACCAAGCCCTTGGTCGAAATGTTGTCCTTAACCGCTACGGGAATAGCTGCCATGACATTGTCCGCATCAATACCAGCCTCATCCAGCTGGCGCGCCTTTTCCAGAGCCGCTTCTTGGTTGAGGGTCAGGAAGGACCCCACCGCCTCTTCACGAGCCGCCAGGTCTGCAAAGGTGCTTTCGGTCAATTCAACCGCAGACAGCTCTTTCTTAACCAGCAGGTCATGGAGCTGGTCAATGGTTTTGTCACGCAAGGTCATTAGGCATCTCCTCCCTCTAGCATGGCTGGTACCTTGATGAGGTTATTCTCATGGCTAGGCACGTTTTTGAACAAATATGCACGGTCATCACCAGCAAGGGCGACATCTTCTCTCATGACGTTGATGCGATCGGCCATAGTGGTCGTGGCTGGCACCCCAGTCGTATCCACCTCAGCCAGCAACTCAACCATATCCACAATCTTGCTCAAAGTCGTTGCAAAAGCGGTGGTCTCCGTGTCCGTAAAGGCCAGCTTGGACAGCTTGGCCACATGACGCACATCTGCTTCAGAAATTTTCATCACATTCCTCCATTTTGTCTGTCCCTTCATTATAGCATATTTTTAGGAGAAATAGCAGAGCTGGGCAACAAGAAAATTTCAGCTTTCCTAAACCAATCTGCTATGATGCAAAAAAACAACCCCAGCCCCCAGTAAAACCACAACCACAGCCGGCCATCTCAATACTTTCCCCCTATCCTCCTCACTATAGCACTAGAATCCTTATCGCACGAAAAGGGGTAGAACGAGAACGAAGATAGTCGAACAAACCTCATACAGATCCTGAGTTTGAGAAAAAATATCAAATTCTTTGACAGCGTTATCAAAAAAATATATAATAAACTTAGAAAGGAGGGATGGTAATGCTGACATTCAATCAATCACGGTATAAAAACGGAGATTTCAAAACTCCTTGCTTAAATAGCCAGATAAAAATGGCGTCCCGATATTCACTTTGTAAAAGGAGAAATATCATGAAAAAACGTATTACTATTTGTCTCTTTTTTAGCTATTGTATTTGCACTCCTAGGTCAGTCTCCTGTTAAAGCTGATACCACAATTAATTTTAGTGAGCTATCCTATACTTTAGATAATTATTCCGAATCAGAAGTAGCTGTTTCTTATACCACCGTTGGTTTCACAGAAATCGCCACAATCACAGATAAGAATAGTGGAGAAATCCTAGAAGAAATTTCCTTCACCCCTGATTTAACAAGGGGGCCAATCGCTCATATGAACCTTACTCGAGACACCTATATTGGCCGTCACCTTGTTCGCCTCGTCGTCAATGTTGTAGTTGAACGATTTGGTTCTTTCAGGCAAATCAATGCCGTAAATAGTTACTACCTCACTCTCATGGATCCTGTATCAAATGTTTCCATTGAGCACCAGCAAATTAATCTATGGCCAACTTCCAGCCCAACAACGACCTTAACCTACAATGCTACCGTAACCTTATTGGCTACTATCAATTATAGCGTCGGTATAAGTCTTGGACCAGAGGGGTTCCAATTTAGCGGTAACGCAGGAGACACCTATTATTATAGGAGATACTTTGATTTTTCAGCTAGTATTCATATCTAGCTTTTTCTCGGAGGTGCTTATGAAAAAACAACTCAATACCATTCTGATTAGTCTAGCGATTATCATTGGAGCAGTTATCATCGCACAGGCTATTAAAGTGGCTGGTGAGATGATTACGGATGCCATTTTCATGCTACTGTCCCAATAACACGGAGGTGCCTTATGAAACCTTATAAACACCTCATTCGTCTGGTCGTGTGTGTGCTGTTTCTACTCACGCCCTCCACTCAAGCAACCACCGTTTCAACACCCGGTCTCAAAAACGTCATGGGTTTGGGACAAGTCCATAAGGAGGGCCCAACCGAACTTCGAGTATCCTTGGCCACAATGGTGTATCAACACGGTTCTTTTCGTCAAATCAGTTCTATCCACGGAGGAAGCGTTTATCTGATCAAGGGAGTCCGCAACTGTAATACTATATTATCAAATAGAAGGCTGACAATTTCGACAGACCCCAGCACCCCTACCAATCAGATTACTTATCATTTTTCTGGAAAAATACTCGTCAAAGTGCCTAAATCACTTGAAAAATCACTTGAACAAGAGTTAGCACATTCTAATTTTACTCGATATAAAGCTAGTGGAACAGTTGTTTACTACATAAAATATTTCGACCAACCTGGTCAATACATCATGAAATAATCAAAGGCTGGCCCCCATGATGGCAAAGACATCATGGGGGCCAACCTTTTTCCTATTGAATACAAATATATCTTACCAAATGATAATCCGGTCCGCCTCGTCCCGCCACATGGCGTCGTCAGCGGTCACGTCGAAGGCCTCATGGAACTCCGCAAAGTTTGGCACTTGCAGGTTACAACGCAGGTGGCCTGGGGCATGGACATCCACGTCCGCCAGCATCTGCATGTACTCGGTCCGAGCTTTCAACCGCCAGATGGTGGCAAAGTTGGTGAAGTAGTCTTCCACAGAGAAGTCGGCTTCCTTCTTGGCAGCTTCCAGAGCACAGGCCAGACCGCCCAGGTCAGCCACGTTTTCAGACACGGTCAACTTGCCGTTAACCTTAGCGCCGTAAGAATCCTGACCGTCAAAGAGGTCAACCACCTTGTCCGTCCGCTCCTTGAAGGCGGCGTAGTCTTCGTCTGTCCACCAGTTGTTGAGGCTACCATGCTCGTCAAAGCTGGCCCCATTGGTGTCAAAGGCATGGGAAATCTCGTGGGCAATCACAGCCCCGATACCGCCGTAGTTGGCTGACGAGGACTGCTCCAGGCTATAAAACGGTGCCTGCAGGATAGCAGCAGGGAAAACAATCTGGTTCTGTTGCGGGTCGTAGTAGGCATTGACCATGTGGGCTGGCATGTGCCATTCCATCTTGTCTACTGGCTGATCCCACTTGCTCCAACCGTGACGGATGGAAATTTCAGCCAACTTCTGGACATTTTCAATCAGGCTGATGCTGTCGTCAATGATTTTCTTCTCATAAGTCGCTGGCAACTTCTCTGGGTAGCCGATATGGGGCACGATGGTCTGGAGCTTGGCGATGGCCTTGTCTCGTGTCTCAGGCTGCAACCAGTCGTTGGTCTCCAAACGCTCCTGATAGACGGCAATCATGGTTGCCACCTTGGCTTCCACGTCCTTCTTGGCTTCTTCTGAGAAGTAGTTTTGGGCATACCAGAGGCCTAAAGCCTGACTGTACGGAGACTGAGCTAAGTAAGTCGCTGCTTTCTTCTTGTCCATGGCCTGCGGCGTTCCAGACAGGTGACGGCCGTAAGCCCCAGCCAAGACCCGAATCTCGTCGGTCAGATAAGACGTGTATTGTTGAGCCGCCAAATTGACCAGGCTAGCCTTGAGATACGGCCAGTTGGTCTCGGTGTAAAAGTCCTTAGCAAAGTCTTCCCAGAAGCGCTTGTCTGAAACGATGATTTGTTCTGGCAGACGACCCAAAACGCCTGTAAAGAAGTCATCCAGAGGCAATTCTGGCACCAGGGACTTGAAGTCCTCGTAAGCGTACGGGTGGTAGTGGTCCACATACTTGGCAGCTTCTTCGTTGGACAGCACATACTGGGCAATCCGAGCATCCAAAGCGATAATCTTGTCCAGCATGTCAGCAATCTCTTCTGCTGAGAAGCCGAAGTGAGCTAGGAGCTCTTCCTGGCAGCTCCGCCATTTGCCCAAAAGCTCTGCAGCCTTCTCATGCCCCTCTTCATAGTAAGTCGTGTCGGGGAGAATGGTGCTGAGGCCACTAGCCCAGAGGACGTTGTGCTGGGCGTTTTTGAAGTCTGGCGACACGCCAAAGGGCAGGAAGTTGGGCAGGCCAGCAAACTCCAGGTCCACCAGCTGGCTGGTGAAGTCAGCAAAGCTCGCCATGGCCTTGTAGCGGTCGATGACCGGCAGGGCAGGGGCAACGCCATCAGCCTCCCGCTTGTCAAAGTCGGTCAAGAGGCGGTGGAATTTGATGAAGTTAAGGAGAATCGGGTCGGTCGGCAGGTCCTGGCCAGCCAACCACTTGTCAGTGGTCTCCAGCATGAGCTGTTCGATGCCCAGGTGCAGGTCCATGAAGCCGCCAGTGGTCGACTTATCATCAGGGATAACGGCAGTTTTTTCCCACTCGCCGTTGACGGCCTTGTAAAAGTTGTCTTGCAAACGTGTCATCGTGTGTCCTCGTTTCTATGGTAGTGATTTCATTATACCATAGTTATCAATCTTCGGGAGAAAAAATAATAATCGAGTCAAACTAAAGCCTTTGTAAGCTTCGGTTATCATTCTGAAAAACCACCCGTGGAAACGGGTGGCAAAGATTAAGCCTGTTCTGTGATAAAGTGATAAGCCTGTTGACCAGCGATGGCACCATCGCCAACGGCAGTGGTGATTTGACGCAGGTGCTTCTGACGGACATCACCAATGGCAAAAACACCTGGAACTGCTGTTTCCATGCGGTCATTGGTCACAATCCAACCCGCCTCATCGGTCACGTTCAGACCAGACACCATGCTAGACACAGGGTCCAAACCGACATAGATAAAGACACCACCGAAGTCTTTTTCAAAGACCTCTCCAGTCTTGACGTTTTCAAAGACCACACTTGCTACCTTGATGTCGTTGCCCTTGATTTCCTTAACCACGGTGTCCCAGATAAAGTTGACTTTTTCGTTGGCAAAGGCCCGGTCTTGCAGGACCTTTTGAGCACGCAGCTCGTCACGGCGGTGGACAATGGTCACCGTATTGGCAAAGCGGGTCAAAAAGAGGGCTTCCTCGACAGCTGAGTCACCGCCACCCACGACCAGAAGGTCTTGGCCACGGAAGAAGGCCCCGTCACAAACGGCACAGTAGGACACCCCACGGCTGGTGTAGTCTGCCTCACCAGGCACGCCCAGATGACGGTGCTTGGCCCCTGTGGCCACAATGACGGTCTTTGTTTGGTAGACGGCATCATCAGTCTTGACCAGCTTGTGGTCGCCCATGTCCACCACTTCGGTCACAATGCCGTAGAGGTTCTCAACGCCCAGTTTTTCTAGGGGTTCGTACATTTTCATGGACAATTCAGGTCCTGTAATCAGCTCGAAACCTGGGTAGTTTTCGATGTCCAGGGTGTTGTTCATTTGGCCACCTGGAGCCCCCTGCTCAAGAATGGCTGTTTTGAGGTTGCTTCTGGCAGCGTAGAGGGCTGCTGTCATGCCCGCAGGGCCTGATCCAATAATCAGCGTATCGTACATCAATCATTTCTCCAAATCTATAATCACATATCGCAGGCCTAGGCCTTAATCATGAGCAGAACAGCCATGACTGCAAAAGCCAAAACCGGAATGGTCATTAGGCAAATCAAGATGGTCTCATAGAGGGCTTTTTGGCGTTTGTAAGCCGTTTGGTCCACTTGTTGAGCCACTCGGCGAGCAAACCAATAACCAGCCGTTATCAGCACCAGCAAGGTAGCTAATGCCAGCCCCTGTAAATAAAGGCCGAACAGTTCCTTCAGCATGGCCCCTCCTTGTCAAAACTAAAACTACTCTAGTTGAGTAGTTTTATTATAGCAGATTTTCTCTATTTTTGCGACTGCCGACTACGGCCTAGCTAAAACTTTTCTTGTAGTTGGCAAAGAACTCACGGGTCCGTTCTTCTTTGGGGTGGTTGAAAATTTGGTCAGGTGTTCCCTCTTCCAAAATCTTGCCCTTTTCAAGGAAGAGAACCTTGTCCGCTACCTCATAGACAAAGCCCATGTCGTGGCTGACCAAAATCATGGTCTGACCCAACTTGGCTGCCTGGGCGATGGCCTTCTCCACCTCACCCACCAACTCTGGGTCCAGGGCCGAGGTCGGCTCGTCGAGGAGCAGGACGTCTGGCTTCATGGCCAGGGCCCGGGCGATGGCCACCCGCTGCTTCTGCCCACCCGACAGGTGTTTGGGGTAGTGGCCCATGCGATCTGCTAAGCCAACTTTGGTTAATTCTTCTTTGGCAATGGCTGTCGCTTCGCTATCTGACAACTTCTTGACGATAACCAAGCCTTCTTTGACGTTGTCCAGAGCCGTTCGACGTTCGAAAAGGTTAAACTGCTGGAAGACCATGGCCAATTTACGGCGGAGGGTCAGAATCTCTTCCTTCGAAATGCTGTCAAAGTTAACCTTGAAACCATCAATGTCAATGGTCCCAGAGTCAGGTTGCTCCAGATAATTGAGGGACCGCAAAAAGGTTGATTTACCTGCACCAGATGCCCCAACCAGGGCGATAACCTGCCCCTTCTCGATGGTCAGGTTGAGGTCATCCAAGACCTTCTGGCCAGAAAATTCCTTGGTCAAGTGTTCAATCTTAATCATGCTGACCTCCTTTCACCACCTCTGGGGACTTGATTGCCATCTTGTTTTCGATGAAACGGCCCAGATTTTCAATGACAATGCTGACCGCCCAGTAAACCAGGGCAACCGAGATAAAGCGTTCAAAGTAACGGTAGTCGCTACCACCCAAGATTTGAGCCTGGGCAAACATTTCCACGATACCGGCGTTAAAGGCCAGGGACGTCCCCTTGGTCATGCCAATCAGGGTGTTGATCAGGGTTGGTGTGGCCACAACGGCCGCATTTGGAATGATAACCCGGCGGTAAACCTGCCACTCGGTCATACCCAGGCTACGAGCTGCCTCAATTTCACCAGGATTGACCGACTGAATGGCCGCCCGCAGGGTTTCGCTGGTGTAGGCCGCCTCGTTGAAGGCAAAGGCCGTGATGGCAAAGACCTGGGCTGGGATGGCGTTGATGTTGAGCTCCAGACCATACTTGGTATTGAGGGCCTTGAGAAAGAGGGGAATGCCATAGTAGGTCAGCATAAGCTGAACCAAAATCGGTGTCCCCCGCAAAAAACTCACAAAAAGAGCCTGAATGGGGTAAAGAACCTTGACCCGCTTGATTTTGACGATGGCAAAAAGCAAGGCCAAGAACAAGCCAAAGAAGGCTCCAGCCAGGGTCAAGCCCAGAGTAACTGGCAAACGTTCCAAGATTTTGGGCAGAGCGTCAAAAACTGACCGCCAGTTAAAAAGTTGCCCTTCTGGGATTAATTCTAAGAATTTCTGATACCATTCTGGTACCGCTGATAAAAACATAGTGTCACCTTTCTTCAGTCCAAAACACAGGACTTGCACTGATTATAATAGTTTATCACATTCTCCCACCATTCGCTAATAGTTAGTTCTAATGGCAATGATAGGCTGGATTTATCAAGAGATAGACAGACCTATTTCCCTACCTATTAGACACAAAAATCAGCCTGCTTCAAGAGCTGGCTGATGAGTACCTTTAACGGCTAGTCTTAGAAGCTGGACTGAAATCCCCTCCGAAATGCTTCTGGCTCAGCTTTTTCAGGGTGCCATCTTTTTCTAAAACGCTCAAGCGTTTGTTGACAAAGGCCTGTAACTTTTGACCCTGCTTGTCCTTGCTGAAAATCAGGTATTCCACACCGTCACGCTCGGAACCCAACTTGTCCGTCACCTTGTTGACCTCAAGCTCGATGCCCTGATCCTCAGCGATGTAAGTCAGAGAAATGGCATCGTAGAGGATAAAGTCAATGGCACCACTCTCAATCCGCTGGAGACGGTTCACCACGCTGGTCTTGTCAGCCACGTAGTTGATGGTAATTGGAGTTTTCTTAGGGTTGGCCTTGTTCCAGTTTTCCAGGATCTGGGCATAGTTGGAACCCGCCAGGACCTCGGTTGACTTACCAGATAGATTAGCCAGACGGGCTAGTTTGGTCCCTTTCTTACTGGCAATGGCGTAGTTGGACTGGGAAACAGCATCTGAAAAGAGGTACTTTTCCGCCCGTTCCTCGTTGTAGTTGAAGTTGTTGGCCCCAATCTGGTAACGACCCGCATCAATCCCCGTCAAGATGGACGAAAACGGCACCGTCTCGAAGGTGACCTCGTAGTCTTTTGACCCCTTGAAAATGGCCTTGACCAGGTCAATGTCATAGCCCGCAAACTTGTCATCCTTGCGGTAGGTGTAGGGAGCCGTGTCCGAATCGGTCGCGACCACAATCTTGGTTTTAGAGGCTGCAGACACGATTGGGGTCAGCAGGATAGAAGCGATTAGCAACACGGCTGCAAAAATGGTAGAAAGACGTTTCTTCATAAAAATCTCCTTTTTTGATATGGTTCTAGTATAACAGGTCAGAAAAAGTTTGGATAATACTGATTTTCTATAAGATTGATAAGATTTTTCAATCAGACGGCCAAGCAAAAAGACCGAGCAGGGGATTTCTCCTTGCTCAGTCTCATGAAAGGTCTTGGTTTATCACCTAATCTTGATTAAGGACCTTCGACCTAGACCCAGGTTGCAAAAACGGCAAAGAACCTGCGACAAATTTTATCCAGGTTCTTTTTCACTTGGTTTAGTATAAAACTTAATTTTAGAGCCTCAACTAAGCACAGCAAAGCCCATCGTGAAAACCTTCAACATCAGCTAACCCCAATGAAGGCTTATCACTCAAAGCTTCTTGAGTAAACTTGTCTTCCCTAGATAGTCTCAATTTGTCCTTTTCTAGACTATCAGAAATATAATCACAAGTAATAAAGTACCAACTCAGTATTTGTTTATCTATTTCTGTGCCAGAATTAACAATAACTACCATTTCCGTTTTTACAATACTATATTGTTCTTCAGATACTTTACTAAGAGATTTAGGATTAGCAATAACCTTACTTATATCAACACCTCTAAATGATGCAATTAGTTTGAAAAGATTTGGATATTTTTCTTCAAATTCCCTATTCATTACGAGATATGTCTGTAAATAATCCCTATGAAACAAGAAAAACAATTGTCTGCGAAATGTTATGTTTTTATAGTAATCAAAACCAACTATAGACAAAATACAAATCGCTAATAAGATAATCAATAATGCAATATAATTCATTTTAGCCACCATCCAAAGGAACTTACAACTTTCTAAGTTCCTTGTTTTCACGACGTAACTCTTCGTTATCCTTTCTTAAATCTTCATTAACCTTTCTTAAGTGCTCATTAAGTTTACTATGACCATCAATAAACAATTTCTGTGACTTTCTAATATGAGCTGTAGATAACATGTAGAAAAGAAGAATAGTAAAAACAGCTATCAACACAACCCCAATTGGAACGTTGTATGTAAAAAACTTTTTAAAATACTCTAGCCAACCATAATCCATACACTAAAATCAATCACTCCTAACTTCAAAAATATTTATTTCATTTTCCCCAATTATACACTTTTTTATTGAAAAAAACAATTCTTAC
Source organism: Streptococcus sp. ZY171113 (assembly GCF_057748235.1). Classification (NCBI taxonomy): domain Bacteria; kingdom Bacillati; phylum Bacillota; class Bacilli; order Lactobacillales; family Streptococcaceae; genus Streptococcus; species Streptococcus sp. ZY171113. The sequence continues at coordinate 691,247 of NZ_CM173243.1, read as the reverse complement.
GTTATAAAATATATTTGATAATAAATATTTCATCAACTTAAAAAGATACCTGTAAGACCCTAAAAACTCTGCCGTTTAGCCTTGCGTTCGGCACGGCCCTTGGCACGGGCTTCAATCCGTTTTTCTTTCTTGCGTTTTTCGTTAACGGCCCATTGGATTTTCTTCTTGTAGCCTGGTTTGATTTTTTTCTTTTTCTTCTTGACCAGACCGATCATCTCGATGTCCAGTTTTTCACGAGACTTCTCACGGTTGACCCTGCGGTCACGGTCATGGGTGTCTTGAAACTCGCCGTCTTTAAGCGTTTTTGGCACAAATTTGACGCCTAGCTTTTCCAGCTCACGGATGTCGCTGTCGTCGCTCGGCTGGTAGAGGGTGATGGCTGTGCCGCGCAAGCCATTTCGGCCGGTACGGCCGACCCGGTGAACGAAGAAGGACAAATCCTGAGGGATGGCATCGTTAATAACGTGGCTGACGCCCTCGATGTCGATGCCGCGAGCCGCTAGGTCGGTCGCCACGATGTACTCATAGTCCAGGTTCTTGACCTGGTTCATGATGCGTTTGCGTTCCCGAGGGGGGATGCCGCCGTGAATCTTGGCCACCTTGAGGCCATTGGCCACCAGGTAGCTGTGGAGGTCATCCGCCCGCTCCTTGGTGTTAACGAAAATCATGGCCAGATAGGGCTGGAGGGCCTTGGCCGTCGCCAAAATCTGGCTGTTCTTGTCCCGGCCCTTGGTGGACACCAGCCAGTTGTCGATGGTGTCGGCGATGACCGTCTGGCTCTTGATTTGCTCCATGACGGGGTTGGTCAGGTATTTTTTGAGAAATGGCTGAAGCTTCTGAGGAATAGTCGCTGAGAAGACCAGGATTTGGACCTGCTTAGGCAGGCTTGCCGCAATCTTGTCAACCGTGTCCAAAAAGCCCATGTCCAGGGTCATGTCAGCCTCGTCCACCACAAAGGTATGGGCCTTGTGAATGGCCAAATCGCCAGACTTGACCAAATCGTAAACCCGACCAGGGGTACCGATAACGATATGGGGTTGGCTGTGCTTAAGCTTGTCAATCTGGCGGAGCTTGTCGGTCCCACCAACATAGTTGACCACCCGAATCTCGGTTTCTGAATGGTCGGCAATCTGCTTGGTGGCCTGATAAATCTGGGTGGCCAGCTCACGAGACGGGGCCGTAATCACCACCTGAACCTGGTCCAAGTTCTCGTCCAGCTTTTCAAAAATCGGCAGCAAAAAAGTATGGGTCTTGCCCGAACCTGTTTTGGACTCGCCGACCAAATCACGACCTGACCGAACAACTGGAATCAGCTTGGCCTGAACAGGTGTCGGCTCCGTAAACTTAATCCCTGCCAGGGCAGACTGAATGTATGTTTTAAAATTAAAATCCTTAAATGACATGATAACCTCGTTTCTTTGCCTCTATTATACCATAAAAGGGCAAAACCTGCTGATTAGGCTTCTGACCACTCTAGAAATGAGCTCAAACCTTCCGAGAAAAGACAAGAAAAGCTCCCCATAGGAGAGCTTTAAAATTATTTAGCCAAAGCTGCTTTAGCTGCTTCTGCAAGAGCTGTGAATGCTGCGGCATCGTTAACAGCCAAGTCAGCAAGCATCTTGCGGTTCACTTCGATCTCAGCTTTCTTCAAGCCATTCATCAACTTAGAGTAAGACAGGCCGTTAAGACGAGCTGCTGCGTTGATACGAGTAATCCACAACTTACGGAAGTCGCGTTTTTTCTGACGACGGTCACGGTAAGCATAGTAGTATGAGTTCATCACTTGCTCTTTAGCAGTGCGGAACAAGATATGCTTAGCTCCATAGTAACCTTTAGCCAGTTTCAAAATACGTTTACGGCGTTTGCGTGATACAACGCCACCTTTAACACGTGCCATTTATATATCCTCCAAAAATTCTCTAATAATCGTGCGGGTAGTCTATCTTAGCGAAGACGAGTCAACATTGACTTAATGCGTTTGAAGTCGCCTGAGCTCACCATAGATGCTTTACGCAGGTGACGACGTTGCTTCTTAGTCTTACCGTGGAAACGGTGAGATGTGTAAGCACGGAAACGCTTGAGACCGCCTGAACCAGTACGTTTGAAACGCTTAGCTGATGCACGGTGTGTTTTCTGTTTTGGCATGATAAAATTCTCCTCTGATTTAGTTTGTCTGACTATTTTTTGTCAGGAATTGGTGCAAGTTGCATAAACATTTGGCGACCATCCATTTTAGCCCGTTGTTCGATGATAGCAATGTCTTGTGTTGCCTCAGCGAAGTCTGCTAAAACCTTGGCTCCGATTTCTTTATGAGTAATCATCCGTCCTTTGAAACGGATAGAAACCTTAACCTTGTTGCCTTTTTCAAGGAACTTACGGCCGTTACGGAGCTTGGTTTCAAAGTCGCCCTTGTCAATAACTGGACTGAGACGAACTTCCTTAACCGTCACAACGCTTTGTTTCTTGCGTTGCTCCTTTTGTTTCTTCTGATACTCAAATTTGAACTTACCGTAGTCCATAATTTTTGCAACAGGTGGTGTCGCTTGGGGTTGAATCAAGACCAAATCCACGTTTGCGCTGTCCGCAATGGCTTGCGCTTCTGAGAGGGGTTTGATGCCCAGTTGCTCACCTTCAAGGCCAACAAGACGAACTTCACGAACACGAATCTCGTCGTTAATGAACAAATCTTTCTTTGCTATGTCTTTCACCTCTTTTTGTTTTTAGAGAAAAACGAAAACGGACTTGAAACAAGTCCGCTCTACACAGTCTCTCCCATACGGGAAGGTCAGATGTAGGGCCAGACAACGTTCGTCGCAAGGCGAGAAGCTCTCACTTCTGCTTTTCTCATTATGACCATTATAGACCATTTTTTATCCCTTGTCAAGGATTTGTTTTGCTTTTTCTGAAATAAAGTTGACCACACCCTCAATCGGGACACCTGTGGTGTCAAAATGAATGGCATCGTCAGCTGGTTTCAGGGGGGAAACCGCTCTGGTCGAGTCCTTGTGGTCCCGCTCGGCAATTTCCTGCTTGAGCAAGTCTAAGTCTGCTGGAATCCCCTTTTCAAGGTTTTCCTTGTAACGCCGCTCTGCCCTTTCCTCAACCGAAGCCACCAAGAAAATCTTGAGCTCCGCATGGGGCAGAACCACTGTGCCGATGTCACGACCGTCCATGATGATGCCGCCGTTCTGAGCAATCCGCTGTTGCTCAGCCACCAGTTTTTCACGAACCGAGCCCAAGGCCGAAACCCAAGACACCTGACTGGTCACATCGTTCTGGCGAATGGCCAGGGTCACATCCTCATGGCCAGCAAAGACGGTCTGGCTACCATCAGCAGCCAAGCCAAAACCAATCGGATACTGGTCAATCAAATCAAGAATGGCCGACACCTGATGCTCCTTCAGTCCAGCTTTCAAGGCTAGATAGGTCGCCACCCGATACATGGCACCCGTGTCCAAGTAAGTGTAGCCCAAATCCTTGGCCAAAATCTTGGCTACCGTGCTTTTCCCGCTAGAAGCTGGGCCGTCAATTGCAATGCTAATCTTCTTCATGATTCTTACCTAGTTGATGTAAACCACATCACCTGGGTTGGCCCACCATTCACCTGAAGGGCCACGCATGCCTGGGTTAAGAGCCATCAATTCTTCCACACTGATGCCTGCTCGAGCAGCAATTTGCCCTGCCCCTTCACCAGCTTCAACAACAAGGGTACCTCCATTAGTAGGCGTGATGTGAAGCGTTTCTCCCGTCTGGAGCTGATGTTGAGCTTGTTGTTCAGCTGCCGCAGCTGCTTCATCAGGTGCTGGCGTTTGTGCAGTCATGTCTGGTGCTACCGAAGCTGGTGTTTCTGTCGTTGCCACCTGAGCTGGTTTATTAGGGTCATAAAAGGCTTGTTCAGCTTCTTTCTGGTTGCCACCACCGTTAGAGGTCCAAATCACCAGGGCCAAAATCGACACGACAATCAGTAAAAACAAAGACAGCAAAATTGTCAGCAGATGGCTGCTAAACAACAACAAGGCCTTGCCTTTTCGCGTGTCATGCTCGCCAGATGAAAATGCTTTAGTATCCCATAATTTTTTCATGTATCATTCCTCTTGTCTATTCTAAGTTTTCGTATTACAATAATAGTATGAAAGTATCTCTTATTCCTGAAAAATGTATTGCTTGTGGCCTTTGCCAGACCTACTCTCCTGTTTTTGATTACCACGATGATGGCATCGTTAAGTTTGCGGATTCTGAAGAGCTGAGCAAGGAAGTCCCAGACAGCCCTGACACCCTCTTGGCGGTCAAGTCCTGCCCGACCAAAGCCCTAGTTCTTGACTAAGGGCCTTTTCTCCTTGCGGTACCGCTCAAAATAATCAACCCTAGTCAAGTTGTCATTGAGCTCAACCTCTCCATGAAAATCTGGATGAATCACCAGGGCATCAATAAAATATTTCTTAGGCCATTTTCGCATGAAGACGGTCTTTTTTTTCCCTCCCGTCAGCCAAAGGCTGAGGCGGTATTTGCTGATTTCTAATTTAGTAATGCTTGAGATCGGCAAGCTGGTCTTGTTTAGAGGATTGAAATCACTGATGGTCAACTGGTCCGTCTGACCAATCGTAAAATAGCGACGACAACCTAGTCCAGTCATCATCAAGGTGATAATGAATCCACCAAAAATCAACTTAGTCGCTCGGCTATGTTCAAAAATCAAGATGAGGGAAAGTAAGGCAGGAATGAGGGCCATTGACCAATAAATCACCGCCAAAGACAGCTCAGGCTGCCAATGGTAACGTTCCTTGCCAAAAATCTTAATCATGACTAGTCCTTGTGGGTTACGATACCAATGATGGTATCAACTGCCTTTTCCATGGTTTGCAAGCTAACGTACTCAAAGCGACCGTGCATGTTCTCACCACCCGCAAAGAGGTTAGGGGTCGGGATACCCATAAAGGAAATCTTAGACCCGTCTGTTCCACCACGAATGGGCTCAATAATTGGGCTGATGTTTAGTTTTTCCATGGCTTTTTTGGCCAAATCAACAGGTGTCATGTCTTTTTCGATGACTTTCTTCATGTTGTAGTACTGGTCTTTCATGGTTAAAACCACACGCTCGCTACCAAAACCAGCATTCATCTGGTCAGCAATAGCCTGCATGGTGGCCTTACGCCCCTCAAAATCAGCGTCCTCGAAATCACGGATGATATAGCTGGCTTTGGCTTCATCGACAGTTCCTGACACTTGCATCAGGTGATAGAAGCCTTGACGACCCTCAGTATGCTCTGGGCGGTCAGTTGCTGGCAGTTGGCTGTGGAAATCAATGGCCATCTGCAGGGCGTTAATCATCTGATCCTTGGCCGTTCCTGGGTGAACATTGCGACCCAAGAAGGTCAATTCAGCACCAGCAGCACTGAAGGTTTCGTACTGGAGTTCGCCCAGTGGACCACCGTCAACGGTGTAGGCAAAATCAACATCGAAATCAGCCACGTCGAACTTGTCGGCTCCGACACCAATCTCTTCATCAGGACCAAAACCAACACGAATTTCGCCGTGCTTGATTTCTGGGTGGGCCGCCAGGTACTCAACAGCTGTCATGATTTCAGCAATACCGGCCTTATCATCAGCCCCCAGTAAGGTGGTTCCGTCAGTCGTGATCAAGGTCTGACCCAGATACTTGTTGAGGTTATCAAAATCCTTTGGTGACAAGACATAGCCTGACTGACCCAAAACGATATCGCCACCGTCATACTTGTCAATGATTTGTGGACTCACCCCTTCAGCATTGAAATCAGCCGTGTCCATGTGGGAAATGAAGCCAATCTTATGTGGGAAACTGTCATCATTGGCTGGCAATGTACCGATGATAAAACCATTTTCCTTAATGTAATGAACATCAACCAGACCAATCCGTTCCATCTCAGGCTTGAGGATATTGAGGGCAAAATCCACCTGGTTCTGACTGGATGGTGTTGTGGTGCTGGTCGGGTTACTACGGGTATTTTCTTTGACGTAGACCAAGAAACGGTCTAATAAGGTTGCATAAGTCATCTGATACCTCCTATCTCCTTATCTGTTCCATTATATCAGAAATGGAAAAAATTGGCACTCAAAAATCACCTCTTTTTTAATCTCTCTGTAACTGAAGATTGATTTGTTGGTGAAATCGTCTTCTTTTAGACACGCTTTTGTAAAAAATGTAATCATTCTGTAATATAAAACGATTCATTTTATGCTATCATAGAAGCAGATAGAAAGGAGGAAAGCCATGTCTCAAGCACTCAAACAGCAGTTTGATGCCCCTAGGTTGCAACAAGAAGCTGATGCCACCCCTAAATTTCAGGCCTATCAGGCCCCTAAAGAAGAACAGACCATTCAGTTTGAAGAACTTTTCTTTTTTGCTCAGTTGTCAGCTTTCTGCGTTTTGACTGTTGCCTTGTCTTTCTTCCTATTAGCCTCAAAAGTTCTGGCTCTCTTGGCTGTTCCCGTGGCCATGCTTCTTGGAGCTGGTCTCGTGGTCGGTATCCGCACCCTCATCACCCGTTTGATTTAAGCAATCATCAGTCCAGCTGGTGATTTTTTCTTTTGAACTCAACAACAACCTTCTGGCATCAGTTGGATGAGGTTTTCAAAACGTAAAAAGGGAGTGGGACTCAATCGGTAACCCGTAGGGTTCGGTTTTGTTGTCCCACTCAACCACTGCGTCAAGTTTAACTATTGAAAAAAACTAATGAGGCTAGGACACTTTTTTGTCCCAGCCTCTTTGCCATTATAAGTCTTGAGAAGAGGGGTGAATCTCCTCTTCCGTGTAGGTAATGACAATGTCATCAACCTCAGCGGCAGTTGTGACCTCGTCTTCTGACGGTGTGAGTTCAGAAAGTAATTCTTCTTTCTTCTCATAAACCGTTTGCAACTGTTCTTCAAACGCTGATTTAATCCTTGGCAGGACTTCCACCTTATAGGCTTCAGGATCTGCCTGATAGGCTTGGAACTCTGACTTTAATTTATCCAGTTGGGCCTGGCCTTTTTCTGTTGACAAATAGTGGCCTGCCCAAGCACCAAGTACCAGCCCTAAACCAAATTTACTCACTAATTTTACCATTTACTTTCTCCCTTTAAACATTTTTCCTGCAACTGCTGCGACAGCACCAACCTTGCTCAGTGTCCCTGTGTTTTGACTGGCCTTGTTACTCAATTTTCGAGCCTGTTGGTTGAGGTCTGCCACACTAACAGACAGGTCTGCCAGGGTGGTAAAGACAGGGTCAATGGTGTTCACCTTACCATTGATATCCTCAACCAAGACATTGGTTTTAGCTAAGAGTTGATTGGTATGATAGAGGGTATTATCCAAATCACTGGTCAGGAGTTTGACCGTTTGCTTGGCTTCAGCTAGGGTTTCATTGGCTGTTTTGAGTAAGATGATGACATAAACAACCAGTGCAACAAAGGCAACTGCGATAATGAGCAGGGAAATTCCAATTAAATCCATAATATGTCTCCTTTAATCTTGATAATATGGGGTCGCCACATTTTTGCGACGGTAAGTGATAAGAAAGCTACCGAAAATGACCAGGGCCAGTGACAACCACTGGGAAACCCGAAGACCACCTAACATCAGGCTATCGGTCCGCAGGCCTTCAATCACAAAGCGGCCAAGGCCATACCAAACCAGGTAGAAGAAGGTCACCTCTCCCTGCTTGAGCAGGCGGGGCCTGCGACGCAAGACCATGATAATGGCAAAGCCGAGCAGGTTCCATAGGCTCTCATAGAGAAAAGTAGGCTGGCGATAGCTACCCTCGATAAACATCTGGTCACGGATAAAGGCTGGGAGGTAGTCCAGCGATTTGACCGCTCCGCCATAGGCTTCTTGGTTGATGAAGTTGCCCCAACGGCCGATACTCTGGGCAATCATGACACCAGGCGCAGCGATGTCCAAAAAATCAATCGGGTCAATCAAATGATAGTAGGAATAGACAAAGAGGACGATGGCTCCTGTGATGAGGCCGCCATAGATGGCTAGGCCGCCCTCCCAGATGGCAAAGACCTTGATGGGGTCGGGAGCATAGGATTCCCACTGAAAGATGACGTAGTAGAGCCTGGCCCCCAGGATAGCTAGTGGGAAGGCCCAAAGGATAAAGTCGATAACGTCATCAGGCCTGATTTTTTTTCGCGGGGCTTCTTTTTGGGCCAGGTAAACCGCTAGAAAAAGGCCAGCGACGATGCAGAGGGCATACCAGTGAACAGTAAAGGGCCCAAATTCAAATGCAATCGGGTTAATCATGGGAAGCTCCATTTCTACTAATCAAATCGGTTAAGCGATGCTCAAAGGTCTCAGTAGCGTCAAAACCCATCTGCTTGGCACGGTAGTTCATGGCGGCTGCTTCAATCACAACTGAAACGTTCCGACCTGTTTTTACAGGAATTCTAACCCTTGGAATTTTCACTCCAGCAAACTCAATTTCTTCGTTACCATTGCCTAGACGATCGAACACCTTGCCTGCTTCAAAATTCTCCAGATAAACCGCCAGTTGAACCTGAGACGAATCCTTAACCGCACTTGCCCCGTAGAGGCTCATGATGTCGATGATGCCAACACCGCGAATTTCCAGCATGTGGCGAAGAATTTCCGCAGGTTCCCCCCAGAGAGTCTCCTCATCCTTGGCATAAACATCTACACGATCATCTGCAACCAGGCGATGACCACGTTTGACCAATTCTAGTCCCGTCTCACTCTTACCAATCCCGCTGTCTCCCTGAATCAAAACCCCCATGCCATAGATATCCATCAAAACACCGTGGATACTGGTTCGCTCCGCTAAGCAAGCGTCCAAGTACCAGGACATCTCACCAGACAGGCGGCTGGTCGGCACCCGACTTTGAAGAATGGCAATCCCTTCTTCCTTGGCAGCTTCAAGCATTTCTGGCGGAATGGCCAAGCCCCTTGCAACAACGATGGCTGGGGTCTCAGGTCGAACCATGTGTTTAAGGACTGAATAGCGGTTATGGGCCGTCATGGCCATCATGTAAGACCACTCCTTCATGCCTAGCAACTGGATTCGTTCGGGACTGTAATAATCAAAATACCCTGTCATCTCAAGTCCTGGCCGAGAAATGTCAGCACTGGTAATTGGCTTTTCTAAGAGGTCCGGCGTCCCATAAACCACATCCAATTTGACCTTTTCTGCCAACATGTTTACTGTTACTGTCATGTTGCCTCCTTTATTTCTTTCATTTTACCATAAAATCCAGTCGCCGTCTCTTTTGACACATAAAAAAGAAAGGGAATTCAATCTGTGACCCAAAGGGGTCGAGTTGCCTCACTCCCTTATTGTCATCATTCAGACTAGTCAGCCAATCAGGAGGCCAGTTGCGTGTCTATCTAAGGAGAATAAACGACTAAGGCTGGGACCAAATCCCAGCCTCCTTATTTCGCACTAATCTTCTGATTCCTTCAAATCCTTAATCAACCAGATGATAAAACTGATCAAAAAGAGGATAAAACCTATCAGGACAAAGAATATCCAATGAATAGTCGTCAAGGGAGAGGCTGGTTTCACCTCACTTGCCCCTTCAGCTGGCCGAGTCATTGCCTTGATTTGTGAACTCGGCGTCGAGGTCGACACCTGAACACTTGTGGTCATGGGACCAGTTGTGGTCTCAATTCCCACTAGACTGGCCTGGTTGCCAATCACTTCTACCTGAGGCAGAGGCTGACCTTTTTCAACATAGGCTACCAAGGCCTTGTCAACCTGATAGGTCTGGCCGTCAATGGTGGCTTGACCTGCTGACAAAATTTCCTTTTTCTCAAAATTCGTAAAGGCATGATTGAGCAACCCATTGACAAAGTAATGCCGAACGTATTCACCTTGAGGATCGCCCCATTGACTAGCTCCCAAAACAACCGCAATCAGGCGACGACCATTTCGCTCTGCCGTCACAATCGAATTGTAACCCGCTGTCGGACTAGACCCCGTTTTCAAGCCATCAACCCCTTCAAAGGCCAGCTTATCTCCTGGTAGGGAATGGTTATAGGTGTCAAACGTCTCTTCATAAGGCGTGCCCTTTTTCACCGTCACCTTGACATCGTCGGTAAAGTCCAGGACCTCTGGGTGTTTGGTAATCAAGGCACGTGCCAGAATGGCCAAATCTTTAACGGTCATCAGGTTATAGCGCTCCAAATCGTAGCCAACAGGTGCATAATAACCTTGAAAAGCCCCAATGTTTGCCCCTGTACCATTGTAAAAAATGGTATTGGCCATGCCCAGCTCCTGTGCTGTCGCATTCATGAGCTCGATAAAGGAGGCGTCATCCCCGTCATGAATGAGATGGGCCAGCATGAGGGTGGTCACGTTAGACGATGGCACAAAGGTCATGGTCAAGAGTTCCTCTACTGTATAGGTCACCCCAGCCACAATCTTGTTATTAGACAATTCAAAGATATTAGCGATAGCTTGATCGGTCTTGGTCGCAACCACTTCTGTATCCATGCTGATTTTACCTGCCTTGATGGCTTCCATGGTCAAGTAAATCACCATGGTCTTAGTGGTACTCGCAGGGTCTCGCTGCAAGTCCAAATCATGGCCCCAAAGAATCTGCCCCGTATCGGCATCAATGACGATCGCAGATTTTGGGGCAATACTCGCTGTCGCTGGGTAGCCAGCTTCCTGAGCCATCCGAACCAAATCGTCATTTGCTGAAACTGGCAGGGCACCAAACACAAACAAGACTAGAAACAAGCACACGACCTTGAGAATTTTCTTCATATTAACCTCCTTGGCACAACAATTCTGGAGATTATTATATCATAAACTTTCCCAACCGTCACGTGATTTATATAAAAATTTTACATATCACTTCCCTAGTTTTACCTTTTGGAAAATAGCCGAGCGGATAATTCTGCTACTGGCAAGCCAACAATGGTGTAGATATCACCGTGAATGGCCTTGACAAAACGGGAATCCAGTTCCTGAATGCCGTAGGCACCTGACTTGTCCAGAGGTTTCTTGGTCCTGACATAGTCATCAACCGCCTGACCGAGTTCCTCATAGTAGTCCACGAAATCCAGCTTGGCTATGGTGTAAAAGACCTCCAGATAACCCACCGCCCGCAGGCAAACCGAGGTCACCACATAATGGCTCTTGCCAAAGTAGGACAGGAGCATGCGTTTGGCCTCGGCCAAGTCCCCAGGCTTGTTAAAAACTTGCTCATCGGAAAGTACAATGGTGTCGGCTGACACATAGAGTTTGCCCGCTTCTAGGCCCATGTCCGACTTGGCCTTGGAAATCTCGCAACAGGTTTTAGCCGCTCGGGTCACAAAATCCTCATCCGCATAAACAGCCATAAACTGCTCTTCCACTGCTCGCTCGTCCACCTCAACCGAGCGAATATCTGGATTGAGAAAGGACAAGAGTTCTCGACGGCGGGGCGAGGTCGATAAGAGCACAACCTGGTCAAAACCTGTCAGTTGCCCCTCTTGTTGGTAATCAAAAACAGTTTTCATCACTTAATCCTCCAATAAATAGTGTAAGAGTCGATCAGGCTGATCCAGCATGAGCTTGGTCACCTGATAACTAGCCGTGTCCTTGTAGGCACAAGCGGTCAAGCCCTCCCCATCAAAATTCAAGAGACCGGCCCCAGGATAGGCCAGCAAAATGGGCGAGTGTGTGGCCAGAATAAATTGACCACCAGCCTTGACCCCATCGTCAATCAACTTCAAGAGGCTCAGCTGCCGTTGGGGTGATAGGGCGGATTCAGGCTCATCCAACAAATAAAGCCCCCTGCCCTTACAATGCCGCTCCAGAACCGCCAAAAAAGCTTCTCCATGGGACTTGCGATGGTAGCCCGCAGATTGAGTGCCAAAATAAGCCTCCTCCTGACTGGCTACATTGTAGAAACTCTCTGCTCGGAGAAAATAGCCTCGTTTTTGTCGGTCTAGTCCCTTGATGAGGGTCAAACAATCCCCCAGCTCCGAATGGGAATCGTAGGTGGAAAACTGGTAATTCCGACTCCCACCCTCGGGGTTAAAGCCGTAGGCAAGGGCTATGGCTTCCAAGAGGGTTGACTTACCAGAACCATTTTCCCCAACAAAACAGGTTACAGGACTGGAAAAATTCAGCTGTTCTAGCCCCCTCAAACTCCTGATGCCTCGCAAGTAGCTGTCAGATGGAATCCTGGTCCAATCCAGTTTGATGCTCTGAATAATCATCGTTTCTCTCCCTTTCCACCATTATACCAGAAAATGCCTTTTGGAGTACAGCTTGACACCCACTTAACAACCTGTTATTATATCATAAAAAGGAGTTTTAGCCCATGAAAAAAATCACCTGGTTCTTTACCATTTGTTGTTTAACAGCCGTAGCTGGCCTGTCAGTTTGGTTTAATTACCAAATTCAGTTTGTTATCGAGGCTGTCCGCCAGGGAGACCAGACGGGGTTCTATCGGGCCAGCAGCTGGATTGTAGGAACCATCGCCCTCCTCTTAGCCTTTGAATACGGTCGTCAAGTCCTAAACGCCAGCTACCTCAATCAAATCGGTGCCCAAATCCATCAAACTAGCCTGCTCCGCTATTTTTCAACCCATGACACAAGAACAAGCCAATCCCCATCCGAGCAAGTCTCTGCCCTAAACAACGACATCGAGATGGTCAAAAGCCTCCACTATGACACGGTGATTTCTCTGATTCAAGGTGTCGTGTCCTTCCTCTTTGCCTTCACCGCCCTCCTATCCCTCAATCTGCTCACGGCTCTTGGAATCCTCTTGACCTTGCTGGTCCCCATCGTCCTGCCCCTACTCTTTCAAACTGTCCTGATTGCCAACCAAGAGGGCGTGGCCACCACCAAGGCACGCTACAACCTCAAGGCGACCGACTACCTGGAAAATCTTCGAGCGATTCAAAACCATTCTGCCCATGCAGAGGTAACCGCAGATACCTTGACCAGCTACCAGGAAATGAACACAGCCGTTTACCGCAGGGAACGAACCTCAGCCCTCATCAACGTCCTCACAGGCTTGGCTTTTTACAGCACCATGCTGGTGATTCTCCTCTTGGGGGGGTGGCAGGTTTTTCAAGGAAGGCTAAGTATCGGTGGGTTGGTCACGCTCCTCTCGATTGCCCAAGAGCTGACCCTACCGACCAGCCTCATCTCAGATGCCTTGACCGACATTCAGTCTGTCAAGACCATCCGAGCTCAGTTGCTTCAACCAGCCCAACCAGACACTGGCGACCAACTGACTAAACTTGACACCATTAGCATCAAACAACTGGCCTGTCAACGGAATGAACAGGAGTTGCTAAAACCCCTTAGCTATCACTTCCAGCAAGGTAGTCATTACCTCATCACTGGTCCTAGTGGCAGCGGTAAATCCACCTTGCTCAATATCCTCACAGGAAACATCCAGGACTATTCTGGTCAGGTATTATTGGAAGGAAAAGATGCTCGCCAAGTGAGCTACCAAAGCCTGCAAAACCAAATGGCCTACCTCTCCCAAAACAGTCGCCTCTTCCACGATAGCATCTGGAACAACCTGACTGGCTTTTCTCAGAACAATGGCAGAGCTGAGGACATCATTTCCCTCCTCGAAATCTTTCAACTGACCGAACGCTTCCCAGATTTAGCCTCCCTTCAAGAAATCTATCATGACGATACCAAACTCTCAGGCGGACAAGTGCAACGGCTCCTCCTCATCCGAGCCCTCTTGGAAAACAAACCTTGGCTAATCCTTGATGAAGCCTTGTCAGCCCTAGACGAAGACCTCTACGACACCATCGAACATTACCTTCTCCAGCGACAAGATTTGAGCCTTATTCACATTTCCCATCGCCCAAGCAAACACTTCACCTCCTATAACCAGCTTGTCATCCACTGAACACCATAAGGCCGGGACTAAGTCTCGGCCTCATTAGTTTTTTCTCCTTAGTTAAAGGTGACGCAGTGGTTGAGTGCTTCAAGGCGTGTCAGCCTTGAAGGTGGGAAATCCTGAGTTGCACGGCAACTCTCTCCTCTCTTCGCTGATTTTATCAGCTGAACAGCCCTTACGACAGTAGCGAGCTTTGCTCGCTCAATCTGCAAGCTTCAATCGTCTGTGAGGCGATTGGAGCTGTGCGGAGGTGGGAGCGAAACAATCTGGGGGACTGTTTCAGCCCGAGCTATAAAAACAAGAAAAGTGAGGAGAAATCGAACCCTGCGGGTTACCGATTGAATCCTACTCTCTTTTGAGTAAACAAACACCTGACCATACCGAACTACCGCACCGTCTCAAGTTTCCAGGTTCGCAATCCTCTAAAGCGAATGGCCCCATCCTGGTCAGTCCGATAAACGGTCATACCAGCCTCCTCAAACCGCTCCAAGGTTTCCTGGTGGGGGTGCTGGTAGCGGTTATTGAGACCAGCCGAGACCAGGGCTACATCGGCCCCGATATGGGCTAGAAATTCGGGATAGGAAGACCCTTTGGACCCGTGGTGGCCAGCCTTGAGGACATCAACCGGCAGGTCTGGGTAACGCTTGACCAAGTCCAGCTCCCCCTCTTCCAAGTCGCCCGTAAAGAGAAAGTTCTTATCCAGCAAACGGCCGTAGAGCACGATGGAATCATTGTTGCCACCGTCGCCAGTTTCCCAGGGGTAGAGGGCCTGCAAGTGACTGCCCATAATAGGCAGGCTATCGCCAGCAGTTAGCACTCGCACCCTGACCCTCAAATCCTTGAGCCGAGCGACAAAGGCCTCCTCGGTCAAGCTGCCCTGACTGACCAAAATTTCCCCGATGGCAAAGGCCTTAGCCACCTCCTCCAAATCGCCGATATGGTCGGCATCGGTATGGGTCAAGACCAGCTGGTCAATCCGCCCCACGCCTCGACTGCGAAGATAAGGGATGACCGTCCGACTGGCATTGTTGCTGGTCCGCCGCTCCTGCCAAGGCTCCTTAGCCCCAAAGTCAGGCCTGCCCCCCACATCAATCATCAGCGTTTTCCCCCACACATCCCTCAGAAAGATGCTGTCCCCCTGACCCACATTGATGACCGTGACCTCCTGCTCCAGCGGGTGTTTTGTTAGGAAAAATAGCAGAGCGATAAGCAGGCTCAGCCCCACCACCAGTTTTTTCTGCCTGCGGTAGTCGTAAAGGATGCCCAGAAGCACCAGCAAACTGACCAGAACCAGCAAACTAGGACTGCCAAAAACCAGAGGCCTGCTCAGCCATTGGCCAAGGGCCGACAAAACCGCCTCTAAACCCACAAAGAGCGGGTTAAGGCCATCCAAGGCGACCAGGGGTGAAATCAGGAAAACCAGAGTCAGGACAGGCAGCATGAGGCCATCAAAGAGCAGGGCCAGAACCGCCGTCAAGACAATGGACAGGGGCTGGAAGCTGGCAAAATACCAGATGAGCAAGGGCAGAACGGCCAGCGAGAGAGCCAGACTTTCGGCCACCGACCGCCGCCAGCCCGCCAACTCATCCAGTTTGAGAACGGTCAGGACCAGGGCATAGGTCATGGAGAGGACACCTCCTGCCGTCAAAAGGTAATTGGGCATGAAGACAAAGAGGGTTAAGGCTGTCAGGCCCAGATTATCCAAGCCCTTGACACCCAGACGGGACAGGCCAGCCTGAACCAGGCTCCTGACCACCGAGACCTGAAAACCGGTCAAGCCCGCATAGACTAGCGAAAAAGGCACCTGGAGGCCGTCAACCTGGGTTTGGGTCAATCCCAGTCGCAAAAGAATCTTCCGAAACCAGCCCAGGAAAAAGCCCACCTGCATGCCTGACAGGGCAAAGAGGTGAATGATGCCCAGACTGGAATAAACCTCCCCCATCTCCTCAAAGTCCTTGTCCAAGTGACCAAAAAGAAGACCGGTCAGGTAGTGACTCATGGGAGCTGGAAAGGTCTGCTTGATATGAACCAGGGCCCGCCGCCGCCAAACCCGCAAGACATCAAGTGGTCCTGGCTCCTGAGCAGGGCCTGTCTCGTCAATGACCGTCAATTTGGCCAGGCGGTAAATGCTTTGAGTTTTGAGATAAGAACGGTAATCAAAGCCACGAAAGTTACCAGCTGGCTCAGCCTCAGACAACTCCAACTGCCCCTCAAGGGTCACCTGCTGGGTCAGGTGTTGAAAATAGGCCTGCTGGTCTTGACTGGGTAATTTGTAAAAGACCTGATAGAGCCGCCCGCCAGACCGCCCCCGAAAGGACAGGCTGTCCCCGTTGATGGATAGGGTATCGGGCAAGATGGTCACTCGGGTCAGCTGGGCGGGCTCAGTTCCATAGGCCTGCTCGGCTTTTTTACTCTGAACCCAAAAGAGGCTAGTAAAGAGGGACAAGATGACCAGCGTCTTTAGAAAAATCGCTCGGCCATTGCCCCAAAGGCGGACCAAGGAAAAGGCCAAGAGCCCCAAAACCAGCCAAGAAAAGCGGTGGACGGTGAAATAGACCAGAACCGTTAGGTAGGCCAGATAGGCTGGTTTGAGGGGCAGGCGGCTAATCAACCGTCACCTCCTCACGGATTTTCTCCAAGGTCTTATCGCCGATGCCCGACACCTTTTTGAGGTCGTCCACGCTCCTGAACCCACCGCTGGTCTCCCGGTAGTCAATGATGTCCTGGGCCCGCTTGGCCCCGATGCCCGTGATGGTCTGAAGCTGGCTCAGGTCAGCCGTGTTGAGGTTGACCTTGCCAGTAGCGTTACTGGTCACGGAACTGCTCCCCACTAGACCGACCGCCACCCCAGGGACGGCCTCGCCCTGACTGGCCACATAGACCACCGCCTCGTCAGCCAGTTTTTGAGCCAGATTGACCGAGGTTTTCTCGGCCGTCTCCAAGAGACCACCAGCAGCTTTTATCGCATCGTTGACCCGACTGCCGACTGGTAGCTCGTAAAGCCCCTCACGTACCACCGCCCCCTTGACATCGACCAAGATGGTGGTCACCTCAGGCTGAGCCGCCTCTTCTTCTATCGCCGTGGGACTGGAGCTGGTTTCGATTGTGGGAAAATCAGCTGGCGCAGGTGGGCTAGCGAGGACCTGGCTCCCAACCAGACCAGCAGCCACTAGACCCGCCCCTCCCAGAGCAAGAGCCACCTTACAGGCCTTGATTTTTTCGATAATATCGTCCAACATAGCAACCTCCATAATCTTTCTACCTGATTATTCGTAAGGCAAACGAAAAAACCTGCCACAAGAGCAGGTTTGATAAGACTAAGCCTTAGAACTGGTCGTCATAGCTGATGTTATCCACCGTTCCTGATCCTTTTAGCCCCCTTCGTCCTTAGATTTTTTTGCCATACAGCCAGTATGCCTGCAAAAATCTGCCTAGATTGGAGCCAAAAGGAACAGCCTTGGATAACTCATCTCTATGACGACAAGTTCTTAAATTTTTTCGCAGGGTCCCAGACAAAGCTGGCCACAAGGCTAAAGAGCAGGGTCAAAAGCACCCAGACCACCGCCACGAGAAGGGCTGGAAGCCGAATCAGGTAGGACAGGGGATTGACCCTCTTGCCATTGTCGTAGCTGGCATTCTCCGCATCCAGGCGGTCAAATTCCGCCTGAATCCGACGAGCCACCTCAGCAACACCCTCATCATTCATCTTCTTGATGTCGGACACATCAATGGGATTGCCAAAGTTCATGTCCACTCGGTCACCAGCCAAAAGGCCCTTGATGGTCATGGGACCACGGTAGCTGGCAGGCATGATTTTGACCTTGGCCATCTTGGCGATGATGGCCACACCGCCCTTAACATCGCTGGAATGGCGGCTGCCAGACGGAAACATGACCAGGGAGCGATTGCTCTTTTTCAACATGTCAATAGGATAACGGATGGCCTCACGGCTAGGGTTTTCTCGGTCAACAGGAAAGGCCCCACACATGCGGATCCACCAGTTAAACATGCGGTTGGCAAAAAGCTCCTTCTTGGCCATAAAGATAAACTGCTTGGGACGGGCCGCAAAGGCCATGTAAACTGGGTCCCAAAAGGTTCTATGAGGAGCCACCAAAATGTAGTTCTCCTCCTGGTCCAAAATCTTGTCTTCATTGTGATAGTGGGCGTTGCCGTTGGCTACCCAGAGCAAAAAGACCACCAGGGTCCGCAAATAGCTGTAAAACATGGAAACCTCCTTTTCTTCTATTTTACCATAACTCGGGATTTTTTTCTTGGGAAAATCGCTGGGCTTCTCACCAGGAGCGGCTGTTCATGACCCCATCGCCTGCTCAGCAAGCCCTCTCCTGGCCAGTGGCTGAACCAAGCAGTAAGACCTGAAAACCTGACCTCACGACCCTAACCTGCTCGGCTATTTCCCAAAAGAACCGATAAATCCTTGCCAAGTCTGGACCCATGTGCTAAAGTAAAGCTAGGAGGATTTATCATGAAAAAACTGACTGCTTTTGAGCTAAAAACGGTGGCTATCGCTGCCATGCTGATTAACCACATCGGCCACACCTTTGATGGGATTTTGCTGTCGTCAACTTGGCGGTTTGCCTACCTAACCATCGGACTCTTGACCTTTCCCATCATGGCTTACCTGCTGGTCGAGGGCTTTCACTACACCCGCAGCCGCTGGCGGTACGCTGGCCGCCTAGGCCTCTTCGCCTGCCTGGCTTTTCTGCCCTTTCAGGGAGCCTTCCAGACCTACCTGCCGGTTCTGCCCACCAATAACATCATGTTCACCCTCATGGTTGGGGTCCTGATGCTGATAGCCTGTGAGGCGGTCAAGCACCCAGCCCTCCAAGTTTTGGTGCTCCTCTTTGCCACGGCACTGACCTTCTTTTCAGACTGGATGATTTTCGGCATGCCCATCATCTTTGGTTTTTATAAGACCCACGGCAAACCAAGGGCCAGCTTAGCCGTTCCTGCTATCGCTTGTGCCGCTATGCTCTGGTTCAATCAGGGTAACCTGATTTATGACCCCGTTAGCTTTTATTCAACCTTGGGCCTCTTGGCCGTTATCCCCCTTCTAGCCCTCTACAATGGCCAACGGGGCTACGCCCCCCGCTGGCTCAACTGGGGCTTCTACGCCTTTTACCCTCTCCACCTGCTAATCCTGTGGGGAGTGAGGTTTGTGGTGTTTGGGTATTAACTAACAAACTCGCTCAGCACATAGAGGCTGGGACAAAACGATTTTGAGTTTTCGAAATCACATACCATGATTCTCTGCTGAAACAAAAAAATCAAAAAAGCGAACAAAGAGAGGTTCTGATTTTCAGAAATCCTTGAATTATCCTACTCCAGCAACAATCTTTCCAAATTAGTCAATAACTTCGGGGGATTCATCCGCTATACTTAGATCTTTTGTCTCTAAAAAACATCTTTTGCTCTACTTTACTTCTATCGCCATACTTCTATCGCCATCACTTGGTTGGAAGCCATTATCTACCCTAGTCTGGTCAGTATGATAGTTGCCAGTATCGAAGCTCAGCAACTTAATCAACTTTGGCAAGCCTTGTTCATCGGAATTCTTGGAAATTTCATTCTTCTGATTGGTTTGGCTGGCAAACGCTACTACTATGCTCATCTTGTCGCCGACTTTAATAAGCAGTTGAAAGAACGTATTTTTCAACACTTTCTGACCAGCGATGACATTAAATCGGAAGACCTTCTGTCAAATCTGGAAAATGATGTCAAGCAGTTAGAAAATAACTATCTGGAATCTGCGGTTATCATCCTTTCCTCCCTTGGCTTCACCACGATTTCCATCATCTATGCCCTAAGCGTTAATTTTTGGTTGGGGCTGGTCTTCATCCTCTTTTACTCTATCCCTGCCCTCAGTAGCGGCATTGGGGCGAAAAAACTGGATAAACTCTCTCTGGAAAAAACCACGGTCAACCAGTCTTATCTCGCCGCCTTGAACAGTTTTATTTCAGGAAGCAGGGTTATCAAAACCTACCAGGCAGAAGGCTTCTTCTTCCAACGCTTTCAGACTGATTTAGACAAGACCATTCAACAGGGGATTCGCTTCGAAAAGCAACGAACCCTAAACAGCACCATTATCAAAGTCATTGACAGCTTCTGCTCTATTTTTCCCCTGGTCATCGGAGGCCTAATGACCTACAAGGGCTATCTCTCTGGCTCTTCCTTAATTGCTATTTACCTGGTATCCTACACTATTGGTTATCAGTTTAATGAGCTCTCATATTTCATCAACACCTACAAATCAACCCAACAGCTGAGGGACAAGTATCAATTTGCCCTAAAACCAAATCCATTTCAGCTTGATTCCCATCAACCGCGTCAGCTTTTTCCCATCGAGCTCAAGAACCTCACACTCACTCTTGGGGGAAGGCTTATTCTTGATGATTTTTCTCTGCGAATCAAGCAGGGCGAAAAAATTGCTATCATCGGTGAAAGCGGCTCGGGAAAGTCAAGCTTGCTCAATCTGCTTGCTGGAGAAATTCAAGCTGACGCTGGAGAAATCCTATTTAATGGGCAGGAATTGCCAATGGAAGCCCGTCGTTCCCAAACAGCTTACATCCTGCAAGACAGTCACGTTTTTACCTCTTTAAGCCTGATGGATAACATCTCTCTTGGACAAGCAAGCGACTTGGGAAAACTCAAACAGGTGGTGACGGCTGTCAACCTTGACAGACTGTCAGATGATGCAGCAAAACTGTCGGGAGGGGAGCGACAACGCTTGGACATCGCTCGTTGCCTCTACCATCACAGTAGCCTGATTTTGGCTGATGAAATCAAGTCTAATCTGGATAAGAAAAATGCCAAGCAAATTGAAAACCTCCTGTTCTCTCTCCCTCAAACGGTCATTGAGGTCATTCACCACTATGACGAGGAGAGTTTGGCCCGCTACGATCAGGTGATTCGCTTAGGCTAAGGAACCTACCAGCCTGACTGAGGTTAGCAAACTCAGCGGTTTAAGCCTTTCAGTTTCCTATAGCTATCCACGACAAAGGGCGTCACTCTACCCCCTAACACTCTAATCTAAAAATAACCAATCAAAAACGCCTAAAATTACCAGAAACTAATATTAGGCGTTTTTTCTAATTGTTAAACCTTTTGACCTGCTTGGCTGTCGAATAAAAGTCTGTTTACCTCGCCAAAATCAAGGTCGAACACCAGGAAGTCTTGACAAGAGGACATCGGTCAGCATAGGGACGATGAAGGTGCATTGCTGGCAAATCTAGGGTCATCACCTCATTAGCAAAAGCTAGTTTTTCTGGAAAGGGTTGAAAAATTGTTCCTGGCTGAAAATCTTGCTGCTCCTGCCACTCTGCCAATTCCATCAAAAAATTATCAACCTTGGGTTTCTCAATCAGTCCTCTAAAAGCCCCATCAAAGACCTGCTGACTGAGGTTGTAGTAAGCATGCCCACGAACAGAAAAACCTCTGGTAAATCGGGTTTCGCCAAACTGACGGGGCCGTTTATCCTGCTTACAGATTTCAGCCAGATGCACCGAGGCTTCTTGAGGCTGGTCTTTCAAGAGAGCCAAAAGAAATTTCTCATCATTATCCAAATCAGGAAATACCCCCTCCTCATAGGTAGCTGCACCGTAGAAAACCGCTCTGAATAAATCAATATAGGCCAAACGACCGCCATTGATGTCATCAACCTGAGGAATGACTTTAGACACTTCAGTGAAGCGATTGGCTGCTAAGAGTTCTGGCAAAATGTTGTACGCATAGAAGAGACGGCCTGCTGAAGTTCCAGCAGTATTGCTTAATCTAGCCATCACAGAAATCTGATAGAGGGCGTCATTCAGGGCAGTCAGGTCCCCAGTCTTAAAAGCTTCATAGAGAAGGACATTCTTTTGTGAGCGATACCAAACAGTATCAAACAGAAGCAAATAAGCTAGTGCAAAGGCCTCATCAGCAGTTCGCTCAACCTTGCTACTTTCACTAAATCTCTTAATCCTCCCCTCAATATCTAATGTTTCAAAATAAGTTGCCCAGTCGGGCCTATAGGTTCTACTTTCTTTCTCCAGTAAAATGTCGTATTCTTTAACTAATTTTTTCAGTTGTTTTTGAGTCATATCTTCTCTCCTACCCCATCCCCTTCAATTCCAGCACCATATCCCGAATCTGGGCAGCCAGTTCGAAATCAAGCAGTTCTGCAGCGGCCTGCATTTCTTTTTCCAGTTTTTTGATGGCGGCTTGGCGTTCAGTCTTGTTGAGGCTTGAGTAGTCCACTGTTTCTTCAGCGACTTCTGATGAGCTGGACTTGGTGATGGCAATCAGGTCGCGGATTTCCTTCTTGATAGTTTGAGGGACAATGCCGTGTTCCTTGTTATATGCCATCTGGATGCTTCGTCTGCGGGCGGTTTCATCCATGGCTCGTTGCATGGAGTCTGTCACCTTGTCCGCATACATAATGACATGACCTTCGGAGTTTCGAGCGGCACGTCCGATGGTCTGAATCAAGCCACGTTCGTTGCGGAGGAAACCTTCCTTGTCGGCATCCAGAATAGCGACCAGGCTAACTTCCGGAACATCAATCCCCTCACGGAGGAGGTTAATCCCAATCAAGACATCAAAAACGCCCAAGCGGAGGTCGCGGATAATCTCGGTCCGCTCCAGGGTCTTGATGTCGGAGTGCATGTACTTGACCTTGACGCCCATTTCTTTGAGGTAGTCGGTCAGGTCCTCGGCCATCTTCTTGGTCAAGGTCGTGACAAAGACCCGCTCGCCCTTGTCAGCTCTGCTATTGATTTCGCCCAACAAATCATCCATCTGCCCCATGGTCGGACGGACCTCCACCTCAGGGTCCAGGAGCCCCGTCGGTCGGATAATCTGCTCGACCACAGTCTCGGTCTGCTCGTGCTCGTAGTCGCCAGGGGTGGCGGACACGTAGACAATCTGGTGGACGTGGCTCTCGAACTCCTCACGGCGCAGGGGACGGTTGTCCAGAGCAGACGGCAGGCGGAAACCATAATCCACCAGCATCTGCTTGCGGCTGCGGTCGCCATTGTACATGCCCTTGATCTGGCCCATGGTCATGTGGCTCTCGTCAATCATGATAAGAAAATCCTCAGGGAAAAAGTCCAGCAGGGTGTAGGGCGGCTCGCCCTCTCTCCGCCCATCCATGTGGCGGGAATAGTTCTCCACCCCGTTGGTGTAGCCCATTTCGCGGAGCATTTCGATGTCGTAGTCGGTTCTCTGTTTCAATCGCTGAGCTTCTAAGAGTTTGCCCTCAGTTTCGAAGACCTTGAGCTGGTCCTCCAGTTCCGCCTGAATTTTAGCGATAGACGCTTCTAAGTGGTCCTCGTTGGTCACAAAGTGGGTGGCTGGGAAAATGGCCAAGTGGTCTACCTCGCCCAAAACTCGACCTGTCAGGCTTTCGATTTCCCGAATGCGGTCAATCTCATCCCCGAAAAATTCCACTCGGAAGGCGTGCTGGTCTCGGCTGGCAGGGAAGATTTCCACTACATCGCCACGAACCCGGAACTGCCCCCGTTGGAAGTCAATGTCATTCCGCTCAAACTGGATGTCCACAAGAGCATTCAAGAGCTCATCACGAGAAATCTCCTGACCAGGTCGCAGGCTGACCACGCTCTCTGAATACTCCTTGGGATTTCCCAGACCGTAGATACAGGACACCGAGGCGACAACGATGACGTCATTTCGCTCCAGAAGAGCCGAGGTCGCCGAGTGGCGAAGCTTGTCAATCTCATCATTGACCGAACTGTCTTTTTCAATATAGGTGTCGCTGGACGGCACATAGGCCTCAGGCTGGTAGTAATCATAGTAGGACACAAAATACTCAACGGCATTGTCAGGGAAAAACTCCTTGAACTCCCCGTAAAGCTGGCCAGCCAGGGTCTTGTTGTGGGCAATGACAAGCGTCGGCTTGTTGACCCGAGCAATCACCTGGCTCATGGTGTAGGTCTTTCCTGTTCCCGTTGCTCCCAGGAGGATTTGTGCCTTCTCGCCACCTTCTAGGTTGTCCACCAGCTGCTCAATAGCACGGGGCTGGTCACCAGAAGGGGAATACTTGGAAACGAGCTTGAATTGGTTGGTGGTTTTACGGTCAATCATGACAACTCCTTGAACTGATTTTCTTCCATTATATTATAGCATAAGATAAGCTGACCTGATGAGCTAGGCTAACAAGAAAAAGGAGGTCAAGACCTCCCATTTCATCTTATCTTGCTACTGCTTAGCTCCTTTTCCTTGCTCGCTACGCAAGCGATAGGCAAAGTAAAGGATAAAGGCCAGTTCAACCACGGTGGCCAGAAGGCTCCCTTCTGGACCAAACAGGCCACCTGATAGCCAGTCTGCAACACCAGACTTGTTGGTCATGGACAAGAGACTCGCTTGAGCATCAATGCCTGAAACAGCAACCCCATAGACATTGCCCTGGAAAAAATTCCAGGCTGCATGGAGGCCAACGACACTCCAAAGATTGTCCCGCCACAGCATGTAAAGGGCCATGCTGACACCTGCTAAAATCAGGTTGACCAAGGCCAGGAGCGTCACGCCCTCATTGCCCAGATGAATCAGGCCAAACAGGCTACTGCTCAGACCGACAGCCCAAGCCAGGTTGGTCTTGCTCTTGAGCAGGGGCAAAAGCCAACCTCTGGTCAGCAGTTCTTCCGTGCCACCTTGAATCAGCCAGAAGGGAATCAAGGACAGGACATAGAGGAAACTTCTTCCTGTCAGGTTGATCCCTGTCAGCTCAAGCCCACCCAATAGCCATATCAGGGCCAAGAGCAGACTGAACTGTAAGCCTCCCAGACCAAAGCCCAGGCTCAGCTCCTTGAACCAACTCGTCTTGAAAAAACCAAGACTGGCTAAAGGGCGTTTTTCTACCCATTTGACCCAGGCCAGATTGAGCAAGGCAACGCCCAAAAAGGTCAGCAACTCCAAGTGGAGGGGGAGGCTGAAGTCAGTAAAAGCAACCCAGTTTTGGGTTAACGTAAGGTACAGGCCTAAAGCAGGACCAATCGCCAAACTAGATAAGATTATTCCGAGAAGAAAAAAGACTTCTACCGACAAGAGACCAAATGGCACCAGAAGCCAGACGGGCCACCTGTCATAAAAGCGTGTCGGAAAATCTAATAGGCGTTTCATGGTGACGACCTCCTCTGATAAGGTTTTCTACCATTATAATCTAAAAACCACTGGTTAGCAAGCGAAAATCTAACTATCTTCCTCCAAAACAACTCACAGCATGTCAGAAAACCTAACATATGATTCAGAAAATTTGACAGAGGTATTTCATTCTGCTATAATGGTCTCTATATTTTAGAAAGGAGGCTAACATGAAAAGCAAACTATTAAGCTTTATGCTAGCTATTTTTTCAGTATTGACCTTGACTGGAACCAAGGCTCTAGCTGACACCATCGATATCGTGTCTGACACGGCCTATGCCCCATTTGAGTTCAAGGACACTGACCAAACTTATAAAGGAATTGACGTTGACATCATCACCGAGGTCGCTGAACGCAGCGGCTGGGACTATAACATGACCTTCCCTGGCTTTGACGCAGCGGTCAACGCCGTTCAAGCTGGACAAGCCGACGCCATCATGGCCGGTATGTCCGTTACAGAGCCACGAAAAAAGGTCTTCACCTTCTCTGACACCTACTATGACACCAAGGTTGTTATCGTGACAACCAAGGCCAATAAGGTCACTACCTATGACCAGTTGCGGGGCAAGGTGGTCGGGGTCAAAAACGGCACTGCCGCCCAAACCTTCCTGGTGGACAACCAGGAAACCTACGGCTACACCCTCAAGACCTTTGACACCAACGATACCATGTATAACTCCCTGGCAACTGGTGCTGTTGATGCTGTCATGGATGACAAGCCTGTTGCCCAGTACGCCATCAGTCAAGGCCAAGACCTCCGTATCGAGATGGAAGGCGAGTCTGTTGGTAGCTTTGCCTTTGCCGTTAAAAAAGGCAGCAAGTACGAGTACTTGGTTGAGGACTTCAACAAGGCCCTGGCCCAAATGAAGTCAGACGGCAGCTACGATGCCATCATCAACAAGTGGACAGCTGGTTCAAGCACGGGCACTGCGACCACAGGTCCCGCAACTGGTAATGCCTCAGCCAAGGCAATCCCTGTAAAAGCCAACTACACCATTGTTTCAGATTCATCATTTGCACCGTTTGAATACCAAGACGATAGCGGCAAGTATGTCGGTATCGACATGGAATTGATTCAGGCCATTGCTGACCAGCAGGGCTTCAAGATTTCCGTCAGCAACCCTGGTTTCGATGCGGCTCTCAACACGGTTCAGGCAGGTCAAGCCGATGCCGTTATCGCTGGTATGTCCATCACGGATGCCCGTAAAGAAATCTTTGATTTCTCTGATTCTTACTACACTTCAAACATCCTCTTGGCGGTTAAAAAAGGCAGTGCTATCGCCAGCTACGCTGACCTGTCTGGCAAGACTGTCGGTGCCAAGAACGGTACCGCTTCTTACAAGTTCTTTGAGGACAACAAGGCCACTTACGGCTACACCCTCAAAGCCTTTGACGAGGCGTCAGCCATGTACGACAGCCTCAACTCTGGAGCCATTGACGCTCTGATGGATGATGAAGCGGTTCTCCGCTATGCCATTACCCAAGGCCGAAACTTTGACACCCCAATCCCTGGCGAACCGTCGGGCGAATACGGTTTTGCCGTTAAAAAGGGCAGCAACCCTGAGTTGATCGAGATGTTCAACAACGGTCTAGCAGCCCTCAAGGCCAGCGGCGACTACGATAAAATCGTGGCCAAGTACCTGGGAGCGACCAGCTCAACGACCAGCAGCGTGGATGAAACCACCATTGCTGGCCTCTTGTCAAATAATTACAAGCAGCTCCTCTCTGGTCTTTGGACCACCATTTCTTTGGCTCTGGTATCCTTTGCCATCGCGACAGTCATCGGTTTGATTGTTGGCATGATGTCTGTTAGTCCTGTCAAGGCCCTCCGTGTCCTGTCTGGTATCTTCGTTGATGTGGTTCGTGGTATTCCACTCATGATTGTCGCAGCCTTCATCTTCTGGGGTGTGCCAAACCTGATTGAGAGCCTGACTGGCCAACAAAGCCCAATCAATGACTTTGTGGCTGGTACCATTGCCCTGTCCCTGAACGGCGGTGCCTACATCGCTGAGATTGTCCGCGGTGGTATCCAAGCCGTTCCAGTCGGTCAAATGGAGGCCTCACGGAGCCTGGGAATCCCTTACAGCACAACCATGAGAAAGATTATCCTGCCACAGGCAGTGAAGCTCATGTTGCCAAACTTCATCAACCAGTTTGTGATTTCCCTCAAGGACACGACCATTATTTCAGCCATCGGTATGGTGGAACTCTTCCAAACGGGTAAAATCATCATCGCCCGTAACTACCAATCTTTCCGGATGTACGCCATCTTGGCTGTCATGTACTTGGTGATTATCACCTTGCTCACACGCCTGGCCAAACGCTTGGAAAAGAAAGGATAAGCCATGACACAAACAAGAGAATTAAAAATTGATGTGCAAGACCTGCACAAATACTACGGCAAAAACGAAGTCCTCAAAGGGATTGATGCCAAATTCTACGAGGGTGACGTGGTCTGCATCATCGGCCCATCAGGCTCTGGTAAATCAACCTTCCTGCGGACCCTCAACCTGCTTGAGACCATTACCAGTGGTAAAGTGGTGGTGGACGGCTTTGAACTCTCAGACCCCCACACCAATGTGGACAAGGCCCGTGAAAACATCGGCATGGTTTTCCAGCACTTCAACCTCTTCCCCCACATGACAGTTCTTCAGAACATCACCTTTGCCCCAGTTGAGCTGGGCAAGGCCAGTCAAGCAGAGGCTGAAAAAACAGGCCGTGACCTGCTGGAAAAAGTTGGTTTGGCGGATAAGGCTGACGCCTACCCAGACAGCCTGTCAGGTGGTCAAAAGCAACGGGTGGCCATCGCCCGAAGCCTAGCCATGAATCCAGACATCATGCTCTTTGACGAACCGACATCAGCCCTTGACCCAGAAATGGTCGGCGATGTCCTCAAGGTTATGAAAGATTTGGCTGAGCAAGGCATGACCATGCTGATTGTCACCCACGAGATGGGCTTTGCCAGAAAGGTTGCCAACCGCGTCATTTTCACCGACGGTGGCCAATTCCTCGAAGACGGCAGCCCAGAACAAATCTTCGACAACCCACAACACCCGCGTTTGAAAGACTTCTTGGATAAGGTCTTGAACGTTTAAGACAACTGATCAAAACCCCGCCCTTTCCATTTACCGGAAAAGGCGGGGTTCTTGTATGAATGGACTAATTTTTCCAATAGGTATAAGCCCGACCAGCTAGGTCTCCAACGTCAGTAAAGCCAAGGCTTTCATAAAAGGACCTTGTTTTCTCTGTCTGGTCTGTCATCAGGTGGCATTGGTAGATGCCCTCATAGGCAGCTAGACAATCGGTCAAGAGGCGGGTTCCGATACCCTGTCGCTGGTAGGCAGGCAAGACCAGAATATCCTGGATAAAGAGAATGGTGGCCCCATCACCGACAGCCCGCAAGAGGCCAACTAGGCGGTCACCGTCATAGGCTGCCCTCATAAAGAGGGTTCCATCCAAACCAGCTTGTAGGCGGTCTGGGTTGGCTGTATAGTTCGTCCATTCCACCGCCTCATAGAGGGGCAGAACTTGGTCAAGGGTCAAGGTTGGGTTGGTTGTGTAGGTAATCATCAGCTACTCCTTTTCTTTGCTTAATCTTAGAAAATCGTTGCTGTAAAACGTAACCTCATCCCCTACACCTCCCTCACTATCTTTGCCTTAGGGCTCTTAGCTAAAAATCAAATCTGTCAGCTCTTGGCTAGTCACCTGGCCAAAGTAGTTGGTCAGGTCCTGGCTGGCCAGAACAGCCTCAACTTCCTCGGCAATCATGCGGGTACCGATCAGGCTGTTTTCCAGCTCTGCTATGTCGGCCTTGCCGAAGAAATCCCCATAAATCCGGCAGTTGGCGATCCGGCTCTTCTCAATCTCCAGGTGAATGTCGATGGTCCCGCAGGCGAAACGGCCGTCCCGCTGGTAGCTGTACTGGGGCGAATTGCCGTAGTTCCACTCCCAGTTCTTGTACTTGTCGGCCACCAGGCGGTCAATGCCGACCCAGTCGTCAGCGGTCAGAACATAACGCTTGGCCTCATCGATATGGTTGAGCCCCAAGAGGCGGCAAACCATGAGGTCCTTGAACTCGTGGGTGGTCACTTGAGCAAACTCAGGGGCCAGGTAGTCCCGAATCTGGCCCACTCGACTGCGAACCGAGGCAATCCCCTTGGACGCCAGCTTCTTACGGTTGGGGTTGAGGACCTTGTCCATGGCCTCAAAGTCCACGTCCAAGAGCAGGGAGTAGCCGCCGTAGACCCGACCGTTACTAATGGTCATAGCAGAGCCCGACACCTTTTTCCCCTCGATAACCAGGTCATTACGGCCACGCTGCTCCACCTCAGTCACCCCCAGGCTATGCAGGGCAGCCAGGGCAGGCTCGTAAGCCCGTTTGAAATCCCCAAAAATGCCATTGTCAGCCATCAGGTAACAAATGTTGACCGCACCTGAATCCACATAAACGGCACCGCCACCCGTATCCCGACGAACCAGGAGAATATTGTTCTCATCCAAGTAGTCTTGGTTGATTTCAGCAACCGCATTTTGGAATTTGCCGATTTCAACCTTGGGGTCGCAGTAGTAAGGGAAGAGGATGTCGTCGTCCAAGAAAATGTTGTTCTGGACATAGACCTGCATGGCCAGGGCATAGGCCCCATCGGTCACATACTGACCGTCACGAATGGGTTCAATCAGATACATATAAAAATCTCCTTTTAATTTTCTCTTCTTAATTATAAAACGCTTCCTATGGAAAAGCAAGAAAGAACTGGAAGGATGATTGTTTTCATGTTTTCCGAAAATTTCTGTACGTTTTTCTAAAACAAAAAAGTGGGGCTCCCCACTTTTTTGAATAAATAATTAGCCACAAATAGCTCTTGATAGACCTACTGTCTTGCTTAGTTACCACTGCTTGGCTCAGTCGTTGTCGGTTCGGTTGAAGACGCTGGCTCACTACTCTGCACGGTGCTAACTTCCGTCACCTCTGTCCTTGTCTCTACGACTGGCACACTAGGTGCAATGTCGACAGCTGGTGCTACTGAAGGAGCTGGCACAAAGACTTCCTCTTCCTCAGTTGATGTCTCTTGACTCACTGAACTGCTCGATGAGGTGGTGGTTTCTGTGATGCCTGAACCTAAACTGTTCAACTGGTCTTGCAGGGATTGCTTTTTGGCTGGCGTGGTCACTTGATCAATCAGGCCTTGGGTGTAAGCAATATTGGCCTGGGTTGGGCTATCAATCGTTGCCTGGAGAGCCGTCTCTGCTTCTGCGATTCGAGGCAAATCATCGTTCAAACGGTTCAAACGAGCCAACAAGTCCTCCCGCTGGGTGCTGGTCGGCAACTGTTCCAACTCCGTCTTTACGGCAACTATCGCCTCTGCTGTCGGGTGTTTTTCCAATTCGTCAATTTTTTTAGTCAGACCTTCCAGCGGGTTACTTGGAGCAGGCTTTTCCGAACTCGGTTTTTCTTGGACCACAATCGGTTTAACCACCTTGTTTTTTTGCTCAACCACATGAGTGTTGCCATAGGTCACATAGATGTAACTTGATAAGATAACCAGAACAACACTCAGGAAGAGGTACAAGAAATCTTGCTTTTTCATGTTTGACATTTCCCTTAAATTCCTTACTAACAAAAATCACTTAAAATTGATTATAGCATTATCTCGCGAATTCTGCAAATCCTATCCCTGTGATTTTGGAAAAAAATGATTATTTTCCATTAAGGATTGGAAAATTTCCTTGTCTTTGATGAATAAGCCTTCCATCGTCAGCATTTCTTTGGGGAAATAAAAGCGGCGATCCCCATGACTGGTCCCCGTTAAAGCTGCCACCAAAGGTGACAAGCTCGACAGCTCTGCCATGGTCCCGTTTTTTTCAAGAATGGTAATGGCCGTTCGGGGCTTTTTGGCCTCGGGACGGTAAATATCATAGGGCAAATCAAAGTTATAGTGAACAGCCGTATAATAATCGGGGTCAAAACCTACACCAGCAATGAGCTCTCGCAGTTGGTCTAGTTTCGGCAAATCAACCTCATCAAAAGTGATGGACTTAAAGACCTGACGGTTGATAAAACGGGTAGCCAAGTCAGCTAAAATGGTATCTGGACTGGTCATCCATGCTTGAAAATAAGTGTTCATCACCCCATCATCCAGTTTTAAGTAGTCGTCCAAGCTGACCTTTTGCTCAAAAAAAGGAATGAGATGAGGGGAGGTTAGGCGAAAGTAAGCTTGATGGTCAGTATAGAGAGCCTTGGCCCGTTTGAGGAGATTTTGCAACAAAACTTCCATCGCCCGGCTGGCAGGGTGGAAATAGACCTGCATATACATCTGGTACCGGCGGACCAAATAATCTTCCACAGCATGCATACCGCTATGGGCAAAGGCTACCCCATTCTCCACGGGTTGGATAATGCTAAGAATCCGTGTCAAATCAAACTGACCATAGCTAACTCCTGTAAAATAGGAATCCCGCAGTAAATAATCCATCCGATCAGCATCGATTTGACTGGAAATCATGGCTTCAACCTGCTTGTTGGGATAGGTATGGGCAATAACTGCCGCTACCTTGGCTGGAAAATCAGGAGAAACCTTACGCAAAACCTCATGAACAGCCGTCCCTGGGCTAGTAATGATGACCTGAGTAATTGCCTCATGGTCGGTCTCAAACAAGCGTTCAAAGGTATGGGAATAAGCCCCGTGACCAATATCATGCAGGAGAGCAGCGACAAGTGTCAAAAGGCTGTCTTCAGTTTTCCAGATATGAGGATAGGCCGTGTTGAAACGTTCTACCATTCGTCTGGCAATGTCATAAACCCCCAGGCAGTGGGAAAAACGGCTGTGCTCGCCACCATGAAAGGTGTAGCCAGTCGTTCCCAGCTGCTTAATGCGGCGAAGCCGCTGGAATTCTGGTGTATTAATGAGCTGATCAATAATGGGCTCGGTAATCAAAATATCGTTGTGAACAGGGTCACGAAAAATTTTCTCTCTCATGAACCTATTATAACAAAAAAGAAAGGAGCTTGGCAAAACTCCTTCCTGATGGCCTTATTTTTTAGCAAAATGGGCACGCACCCTTGGAGCAACCTGCTCGCCATAAATCCGAATGGCCTTGAGGGTAGCCTCGTGGGGCATGGAGCCAATGGGCAAATGGAGCATGAAGCGATCCAGGTCCAAGTCCTCCACCAGGCGGATGATTTTGTCCGCCACCGTCTTGGCGTCACCGACAAACATGGCCCCGTCAGGAGAGACCGCCTGGTCATAGTAGGCCCTGGTCATGGGCCGCCAGTAAGGGCGGGACTTGCCAATGCTGTCAGAGGCCCGCTTGGTTGGCAGAAAATACTCCTCCACCGCCTGGGTCTGGTCCTCAGCCAACCAGCCCCAAGAATGGGCCGCTACCCTGAGCTGGCTTTCCGGATGGCCTGCCTCGTGGCCGATTTGCTTGTAGGCCTGAACCAATTGGCGGAAGGCCCGTGGATTGCCACCGATGATGGCATAGGCGATGGGCAGGCCCTGCTGGGCAATCTTAACCGTGGATTCCAGGTTGCCTCCTGTGGCCACCCAGATCGGCAAGGTCTCCTGAACCGCCCGAGGCAGGACTGGCTTGTTATCAACGGCCTGGGTATGGGTAGTCCCTGGCCAATTCAGATAGGTGTCCTTGTTGATGGCCAAGAGCATGGCCAGTTTTTCATCAAACAAATTGTCATAGTCTCTGAGGTCGTAACCAAAAAGTGGAAAGCTCTCAGTAAAGGACCCTCGACCAGCCATGATTTCCGCTCGGCCATTTGACAAAGCATCAATGCTGGCATACTGCTGGTAGAGGCGAACAGGATCTATGGAGGACAGGACTGTCACCGCCGAAGACAGGCGGAGCCTCTTGGTCTTAACGGCACCTGCGGCCAAGAGAATTTCAGGGGCCGATACGGCAAAGTCCTCGCGGTGATGCTCCCCGATGCCGTAAAAATCCAACCCCACCTGGTCCGCCAAGGCCATCTCCTCAATCATGTCGCGAATCCTCTGGTCATGGGCCAGAGGCTGATCAGTCCCCACCAGCGGGCTGGTGTCACCAAAGGTCGAAATGCCAAGTTCAATCTGTTTCATCTGCTTGCTCCTTTTAGCTTATGGCTTATTTTATCACTATTTAGTGAGTTTTGCAAGCCCCCTGCTCAGAGCTGGCCCTATCAGCCCTTTTTAGTGTATAATAGAAAGCAAGGAGGTCCTATGTCCCTATTTAACCAACTCCCTGCCAGCCTCTTGCAGCTCTTGGCCATTTTTTTGTCCATCATCATCGAGGCCCTACCCTTTGTTCTCTTGGGTGCCGTCCTATCGGGCCTGATTGAGGTCTTTATCACCCCGGATGTCGTGGAGCGGCTCCTGCCCAAAAACAAACTGGCCCGCATTCTCTTTGGTAGCCTGATGGGCCTGATTTTCCCCTCTTGCGAGTGCGGCATCGTCCCAATCGTCAGTCGTTTTTTGGAAAAAAGGGTGCCCAGCTACACGGCCATTCCCTTCATGACCACAGCCCCTGTCATCAACCCGATTGTCCTCCTAGCCACCTATTCGGCCTTCGGCAATTCCTGGCGGCTGGTTCTCTTGAGGGTTCTAGGTGCTAGTCTCCTAGCCCTGACCCTGGGCCTGCTCCTTGGCTTCGTCTGGACAGACCCCATTAGCAAGCCTCACCAACACCAGTCAGGCCAGAAAAAGGCCAGCACAGGCCATGACCACCGAGCTGGTCACCGAGAGTTAAGCCTGCCTCAGAAACTCTTTTCCAGCCTGGAGCATGCCATCGAGGACTTTTTTGAAGTTGGACCCTACCTGATTTTCGGGGCACTCTTTGCCGCCAGCATGCAGATTTATGTGCCGACCAAGTGGTTGACAGCCATCAGTCACACGCCTGCGACCGCCATTTTACTCCTCATGGCTGTGGCCTTTATCATGTCCCTGTGTTCAGAGGCTGATGCCTTTATCGGGGCCTCACTCCTGTCCAGTTTTGGCCTTGCTCCTGTCATGGCCTTCCTGCTCTTTGGCCCCGTCATCGACATCAAGAACCTCTTGCTCATGGGTCGGGTCTTTGAGGCCCGCTTCATCAGACGGTATGTCGGTGTTTCAGGCCTGATGATTCTCACCTACTGCCTAATCTTGGAGGTTCTCTAATGCGGCGTTTTCTGATTCTCTTTGCTTACTGCCAACTGTCCATGTACCTCTATTGGTCGGGGAAACTAGACCATTACATCAATGCCAGATACAGCTACCTGACCTTTGTCTCCCTGATTTTAGCCTTTGTCCTAGCCACCACCCAGCTCATCATCTGGGTGAAAAACCAGCCACCAGCTGGCTTAAAAAGGCAGTCCTTTTTAGGGTTGGTTGGCTTGCTCCTGCCTATTCTGGTCGGCTTTTTTGTCCCTACGGTTAGCTTAGATTCGACGACGGTGGCAGCCAAGGGCTACTATTTTCCCCTAGCAGCGGGAGCCAATCCCCAGCTGGCTGAGGAGGACGGTCAGGCTATCCAGTACCTCAAACCTGATACCAGCCTCTATTTCACCCAAAAGACCTATCAAAAGCAAATGGCTGAGCTCCTTGACCACTATAAGGACCAAAAGACCGTCACCATCACCAACGACAACTACATGGCCCTGATGGAGGTCATCTACCTCTATCCAGAGGCTTTTGAGGGCAAGGAAATCAGCTACACGGGTTTTGTTTACAATGATCCCAAGGTAGCAGACCAGCAGTTTCTCTTTCGGTTTGGCATCATCCACTGCATCGCCGATTCTGGGGTCTATGGCCTCTTGACAAAGGGTGGGTCTATCCGTTATGATGATAATACCTGGGTTCAAGTTACCGGTACCTTGACCAATACCTATAACCAAGCCTTAAAACAATACCTGCCAACCCTGACCATCACGGACAGCTCTGCTATTGACCAGCCAGAGAAACCTTATGTCTATCGACCTTTTTATTAGAAACGAGGATTTTTATGTTTACCAATACCTTTAAGACCATGATTTATGCCACTGACGTTGCCGCCGAAAAGGAATTTTGGGGGAAGATGGGCTTCATTATCGTGAAAGAGGAGATGGTGTTAGACTACCCTAGCTTTGAAATGAAGCTGTCTCCTGATGCGGAGTGCAGTTTTGTGGTCTATGCTAGGGAGTTCATCGAAAAATTTTCTCCTGAACTGCTCAACAACCAGCCCAATCTCCTCTTTTTCACCCCTCACATTGATATGATTTACCAACTGGTCAAACATGTCAGTCCTGTGGTCAGTGACATGAACCTCGAACCCTATAAAAATTTCAGCTTCGAATCACCGAGCGGGCACTTTTATACGGTTCGTGAGAGTTTCTAGACAAATCCATCGCCCTGTGCTATAATGGGGCGTATTTTTAATGAAAAGAGGAACACCATGTTTAACGCACAACTTCATGTCATGCTCTATGTCGCTGACGTCCCTACCGAGAAAGCCTTCTGGGAGGCTGTTGGCTTTACCATCACCAAGGAAGAGGAGATGGCTGGCTACCTGACCTTTGACATGATTCCTGCTGCTGACAGCACCTTGACCTTCACCGTTTTTGACAAGACCTTTATCCAAGAGGTTTCCCCTGAAGTGGCTGACCACCAGCCAAGCATCCTCTTCCAGTCCTCTGATTTGGAAGGCCTGCATGCCAAGGTTAAGGCTCACGCCCCAGTCTGCAATGACATCTCAGAAGTGCCTTTCAAACACTTCAACTTTGCGTCACCGAGCGGCCAATACTACGCTGTTCAGGGTGTTTAAGACGACAAACACCAGCCCGAGGGCTGGTGTTTTCGTGTTCAGATTACAAAATCTTTTTTATGGGATGATAGGTCAGCCAAGCGTTAAAGCCAAGAACAGCCAGATAAAAAGCTAAGCTCAACCAGACTGGCCAGGTCGTTAAAGGCTTGGTTGACAGGAAAAACCAGAGACCAGCCAAGCCACCGACTAGCAGGACCAAGCGAGCTAGACCAGCTCGGCTATTGGCCAACAAAAAGCTTGTAAAGTTGGTCAGGGCCAGGGCCCAAAAGATGATGTTGCGACCGTTGAACCAGAAATTGAGGGCCAAAATAATCCCAAAAATCAAGTCAAACTTCTTTTTCATTCCGAAAACGCCCTTATTCTAGACCAAGCCGTCCAAGAGGCCTTTCATGAAGTCTTCGGAACGGAAGGCCCCGATGTCGTCGATCTTCTCACCAAAACCGATGAACTTAACAGGGATGTCCAGCTCCTCTCGGATGGCCAGGACCACACCACCCTTGGCGGTGCCGTCCAGCTTGGTCAGGACCAGACCTGTCAGCGGGGTGATTTTTGAAAATTCCTTGGCCTGAGAGAGGGCGTTTTGACCGGTCGAGGCATCCAGGGCCAGCAAGGTTTCATGGGGTGCCTCTGGCACCACTCGTTTGATGATGCGGCCAATTTTTTCCAGCTCTGCCATGAGGTTGTCCTTATTTTGGAGACGGCCAGCCGTGTCAATCAGGAGGATATCCACGCCTTCTGCGACAGCTTTTTCCATGCCATCAAAAACCACAGAGGCTGGGTCGGACTTTTCAGGGCCAGTAACCACAGGAACGTCCACCCGACGGCCCCACTCGACCAGCTGGGCCACCGCCCCCGCACGGAAGGTATCCGCCGCCACCAGCATAACCCGCTTGCCCGCCTGCTTGTATTGGTGGGCCAGTTTGCCGATAGAGGTGGTCTTGCCCACACCGTTGACGCCGACAAAGAGCATGACCGTCAGGCCCTCTTGAAAGTTAACCCGCTCGCTCTCAAAGCCGTCCTTCTCGTAAATCTCCACCAGCTTGGCGATGATAACCCGTCGCAGGTCCTCTGGCTTCTTGGCTTTTTCGAGTTTGGCCTCATAGCGGAGCTCCTCAGTCAGTTTGGTCGCAACCGTCACGCCCACGTCGGAGAGGATGAGCAGTTCTTCCAACTCCTCAAAAAATTCCTCATCCACCCGGCGGAAATTGGCCAGGAAGGCATTGAGCCTAGCTCCAAAGCCTGTTCGGGTTTTTTTCAGGGTACGGTGGTACTTTTCTTCCCTGCTTTCAGTCTGGTCAAGGCCTTCTGGCTGGTCTGAAACAGTCTGAATCGCCTCAGGCTCCTGGACAGGACGGGTGGTCTGGGCCTCAAGCACCAGCTCTTCTCCCCGCTCAGCCGCTGCCTTAAGGGCCGCTTTTTTAGCGTAGTAATCCGCCATCAGGGCAGTAAAGTGGTCTTGCTGGGCCTGGTCAAGCTGACTTTCCGATGGTTCCGGGGCTTCAGGCTCCTCAGCCAAGTCAGCAGATGGTTCATCAAGCCCTGCTACCTCAGGTTGATTAAGCTGGGTCTCAGTTTCTGACTCAGCGGCCAGTTCATCTTGACGGTCAGCAGTTTCCAGGTCTTGGGCAGGCGTAACAGCCTCAAACTCGTCTGCATGGCTGCCACTGTCATCAGCCCCTACCTCAGTAGACTGGGTTGCCTCCAGAAGCTGGCTGTGAACCTCGTCCCCAAGCTCCATCTCCTCAGCCAAGTCAGCAGATGGCTCAAGGCCCCCTGACACTTCAGATTGATGAAACTCCGTCTCAATTTCTGGTTCAGCGGTCAGCTCGTCTTGGCGGTCAGCAGTTTCCAGGTCTACTAGGTCAAGGTCTAAGGTCTCAAACTGACCAGGATCGGTCTCCGCTTCTGGTTCAGTAGCCAAGTCAACAGGTTCTAGCACCTGCTCTTGCTGAGCAGGAGTTTCTTTTTTCTTGCCAAATAGGCGATCAAATAAGCCCATGGTCATCTCCTTTTTTCAAAACGTAGCGGTTAATGGCCTCAGCCACCGCAGATTGGTTATTGGTTGCCTCTAGTGTCAAGCGAGCGGCTGCTTTGGCAGCTGGAACAGCATTGGCCACTGCCATGCCCCAGCCAGCCCAGGCCAGCATGGTCAAGTCATTTTCCTCATCACCCACGGTCATGACCTGATGGGGTTCGAGACCCAGATGAGCCGTCAACTGGGCTAGACCAGCCGCCTTATGAACGCCCTTGGGCAGGACTTCTAAAATAATCTCCCGAGACTTAAAGACCTCAAACTGGTCATAAAGCTGGGCTGGCAGCTGGCTAATCCGCTCATCAAGATAGACCTGGTCAGCCACAATGACCACCTTATTGTAGGTCAACTCGCTGGGCAAATCAGCTGGGCTGGCCAAATCAACAAAGGTCAGGTTGGGGTTCACCTCCCCATAGGCCGAAAACCCAGAGCTCGACGGCAAGCGATAAACCGTCTCATCACTGAGCACATCCATGGGCAAATCCAAGGCCGCCATAACCACATGAACCTTGGCCACATCAGCCGCAGGCATACCCGCCTGAGCCAGAATTTGGCCGTCATTTCGCTGGACCAGGCCGCCGTTGAAGGTGATGCTGTACTGGCTGGCCCCAGTCAGGCCCAAATCCTCCAGCAGCCAAGTGATGGCCTTGAGCGGCCGCCCTGTGGTGATGACCACCTGAACGCCCTTTTCTTGGGCCAATTGCAGAGCTGAACGGTTGGCTGGACTGATTTGCTTGTCTGTGGTGAAAAGGGTGTTGTCCAAGTCCAAGGCCACTAGGCGGATGTCAGCGACAGCCTGTTCCAGATAGGTCAAAACTGCACCCGTCTGGTTGGTCCCAATCACCTCATCTGCAAGTTCCTGAACCTCTGCTCGGCCATTGGCGACAGCCACAGACCGACCAGCCAAGGTCAAAAGCTCCATGTCGTTGCTGTTGTCACCAAAGGCTGTCACCCGGTCAAGGGGCAAACCAAGGTGCTGGCAGAGCTTGGTCAAGCCAACGCTCTTATCCAAGCCACGGCGGATAATGTCCACCGAGTCCTTGTTGGTCATAACGGCCACAAAGTCCTGGCTACGGATGTTGAAGTCAGCAATGGCCGCTGCCAGGGTCTCCTGAGTGAACTTGGCCGTCAGCTTGTAGATGGTGTCGTCAATCCTGGCAAAGTCCGTCAAGAGTTGGACATTGTCATAATAGCGTTGGACGTGGGTCAGGTAGGCAGGGTCGGCATCGGGGCGAGCGTAAGCCGCCGCCTTGCCAGAAAGGAGGAAGCGTTTGTCCTGACCATAGGGGTTGGTCTCCAAGAGGTCAACCACCTCCAGGTACTCGCGCCTGGTCATGGCCTGCTCGTAGAGAACTTGGCCTTGGTAACGGACCAAGCCGCCGTTTTCAGCAATGACTGCTATCCGATCCGTCAAACCAGCGAAAAGGTTATCCAGGGCCAAGAGGCCTCGGCCACTAGCCACTCCAAAAAGGTAGCCCTTGGCCTCAAAATCATCCAGCAAGGCTTCAAACCGCTGGCGGTCGTACTGGCCCTGCCCATCCAAAAAAGTCCCGTCCATGTCGGACACAAAGAGTTTTTCAATCGGTTTCATAGCTCTATTGTAGCAAATTTTCAGGATTTTTGATAGTCTAAACCATAAAAATAGGGAAGGCCTAAACCTTCCCTATTTCAACTTATCAACCTCGACTAGCTGACTTGGTTTTAGTCTTCTTGACGGCGTTTAACACCCATCAAACCGAGAGCTGACATCACGCTGGCAAGAGCGATACCAGACAAGTGGTCTGAGCTATCACCAGTATTTGGCAAGCTGGCTTGACTGGCTGGGGCAGGAGCCGCTGTTGAAGTGGCTTCTGGAACCTTCGGTGTCAAGCGTGCCACGACCACAGAATCCAACGGCAGAGTTGCAGCTGCTTGGCCTGCTTCTGGAGAAGCTGGGGTTTGCTGACCTGCATCAGACGGATTATCGGTCGCTTGAGTGGCTTTTGGCTTGTAAACAATGCCATAGTAACTGAAGTGGTCTGCGATAAAGGCAACCGCATCAACTTCTTTACCATCAATGTCAACCATCTTGGTCATGGTGAAGACCCGTTCATCAGGTTGTCCACCATCTGGCAAGTAGAAGACTTTCTCAACTTCCTTACCAGCATCGACTGGCAGGAGGACCAAAGCTGGTTTGCTGATTGGCACAGGACGATCGTGTTGATCGGTCACGACAATGTCAAAGAGGTCGTAATCTTTACCTGCCAATACTGACGGTGTATCCGTAGCACCTGTTTCCTTATGAAGCACTTTCAGAGAAACAATCTCTGGATTTTCTTCACGGTCCAACTGAACCCGAACACGAGTGACTGGGTCAATCAACTCCCGACGCTCTGAACGAGCTGGTTGGCCTGCTGGTGTGGTTAGAGCTGGCTCTGCTGGCTGGCTAACCACTGGTGTCGTTGGAGTTGGAACAGTTGGCTGGCTAACCACTGGTGGGGTTGGAACTGAATCTGCTGGCTGGCTAACCACTGGTGGGGTAGTCGGTTCAGTTTTCTTAGCCAGTTCTTGAAGGGCTGCTTCTTTAGCTGCCAGGGCTGCAGCTGCTTCTTTTTCAGCGGCCAATTTGGCTGCCAGAGCAACGGCTTTCTCATGATCAGCAATGGCAATGGCCTCGGCACGAGCTCGCTCAACCTCGGCTAATTTAGCAAGCAATTCAGCTTGAACACGCTCAGCTTCTGCCTTGGCAGCGAGAGCGGTAGCACGTTCACGTTCGGCTTCTGCTTGTGCAGCCAGAGCAACAGCCTTCTCATGGTTGGCAATGGCAATGGCTTCATTTTTCTCACGTTCAGCTTGAACTTGAGCGGCTTCTGCGGCCAGCAAGCGAGCCTCAGCAGCTTTTTTCGCTGTTTGGGCATTGGCCAATTCAGCTTGAGCCGCCAACTTAGCGTCTTCAGCAGCCTTAGCCTTAGCTTCAGCGATGGCCTTAGCAGTCTCAGCTGCAGCTTTATCCGTTTGGGCAATGGTCAAGGCTTCCACTTTGGCACGTTCTGCCTCTTGACGAGCAGCTTCTGCAGCCTTGTAGCGGTTTTCTGCTGCCAAACGAGCAGCTTCTGCTGTTTCAAGATCTGCTTGAGCGGCTAACTTGGCACGTTCGGCAGCGGTAGCCTGAGCTTCTGCTAAAATCC
Organism: Streptococcus sp. ZY171113; assembly: GCF_057748235.1. Taxonomy (NCBI): domain Bacteria; kingdom Bacillati; phylum Bacillota; class Bacilli; order Lactobacillales; family Streptococcaceae; genus Streptococcus; species Streptococcus sp. ZY171113. The sequence goes on along the minus strand of NZ_CM173243.1, from coordinate 650,300 downwards.
GAGCGGCTTCGATAGCTGCTTTGTCCCGTTCAGTTGCTGCTAAGAGCTCTGCTTTTTCACGCTCAACCTTAGACAGCAATTCAGATTTCTCACGCTCAGCAATGGCCAGAAGGGTAGCTTTTTCACGTTCAGCAGCAACCAATTCTGCCTGAGCCACTTCCAAGCGGGCCTCAGCCTTGGTCCGTGCTGTCTGAGCAGCGGCCAGGTCTGTCAAAGCTGTCGCCTTAGCTTGTTCAGCTGCGGTCGCTTGAGCTTCTGCAATCTTACGAGCCGCTTCTGCTGCAGCCTTGTCAGTCAAGGCAATCCGAACAGCCTCAGCCTTAGCCCGTTCAGCCTCAAGACGGGCTGTCTCTGCGGCAACCAAACGTGTTTCCGCAGAATCCTTGGCTGCCTGAGCGGCGATCAAGTCAGCTTGGGCTGTCACTTTAGCTGCTTCAGCCAAACGAACTTTCTCCTCTGCTTGATCTCGAGCGGCCTCAGCAGCAACCTTATCACGGTTAGCTGCTGCGATAGCGTCAGCTTTTTCACGCTCAGCTTTAGAAATCGCATCGTCTTTATCTCGAATAGCCTTAGCCAAGTTCTCCTCAGCTGTCCGCTTAGCCATTTCAGCAGCGGCTTGGGCTGTCTGAGCAGCTACCAGATCTTTCAAAGCTGTCGCCTTGGCTTGCTCAGCTGCGGTCGCTTGAGATTCTGCAATCTGACGAGCCGCCTCAGCTGCAGCCTTATCAGTCAAGGCAATCCGAACAGCCTCAGCCTTAGCCCGTTCAGCCTCAAGACGGGCTGTCTCTGCAGCAACTAAACGTGTTTCCGCAGAATCCTTGGCTGCCTTAGCGGCAATCAAGTCAGCTTGGGCTGTCGCTCTGGCTGCTTCAGCCAAACGAACTTTCTCCTCTGCTTGATCTCGAGCGGCTTCAGCGGCGAGCTTATCACGATTAGCTGCTGCGATAGTATCAGCCTTGTCACGCTCAGCTTTAGAAATCGCATCGTCTTTGTCGCGATTAGCCTTAGCCAAATTCTCCTCAGCTGTTCGTTTAGCTGTTTCAGCAGTAGTTTGGGCTGTCTGAGCAGCTGTCAAACGCTCTTCAGCAGCGGCTTTCAAACGATTGGCTTCCGCAGCTTGGGATTCAGCAACGGCTTTTTCAGCTATCAAGCGGTTCACTTGCGTTTGAGCTGCTTCCTTAGCCTTAACAGCTTCAACGGCCAGACGATCTGCTTCAGATTTAGCTTGTGTCGCTTGGGCCAATTCTTCTCTAGCACGAGTGGCTTGGGCTTCTGCGTCCTCTTTGGCCCGCTTGGCTGCTGCCACTTCATCTGCATTATCGCGATTAGCCTTAGCTAGGTTGTCTTCTGCTGTTTTCTTGGCTGCTTCTGCCTCTTTGAGAGCTTTGGCTGCTTCCTGCTCTGCTAATTTGGCCTGGGCCAAGTCATCTTGAGCAGCTTTCTTAGCAAGTTCAGCGTTCCCGAGCAAGAGCAGGGCACGTTCGTGGGCCAAGATGGCTCGATTAGCTAGATTCTCAGCTTCCACCGCTTCACGTTTGGCTTCTTCAGCCTGAGTTTTAGCGGTTTGTGCCTCTGACTTAGCGGTCTCGGCTTGTTTTTCCGCTTCTGCCAGTTTCGCCTGGGCCTCTTTCAAAGCCTCTTCAGCCTTAGCTTTATCAGCGTCAGACTGACGTTTGGCCTCTTCAGCCCGTTCTTTGTCACGATTGGCTGCTTCTTTGTCTGTTTCCGCTTGACGTTTTTCGTCTTCCGCCTGTTCTTTTTCTTGGCGAATGCGGTCAAGCTCTGCTTGTTGACGTTCAATCAACTCTCTCAAGCTCTCTTGATTTGTTTCATCAATCACTCGAACCGTCACCTCCACCGTGTCAAAACTATTGTCATCATAAATGACTTTAACTGAAACCTTATCTTCCTTAGCTTCAGTTGTTGTTGGCTTGGTGCCAACAATTTCTTTGGTCACCGAACCAGCTTGTGCTGGAGGGGTCACCGCATTTTTAATCTCATCATCAGACAAGTCTTCATCTTTACCCTTAATGATGGTGCTTGTTGTTGGTTGGAATTTATCAGCTTTCTTGCGGCTATCAACAACGTTGACCTTAACGGTTACGTTCTCTGTTGAATTGTCACGAGTGTACTTAACAGTCGCTGTGATGTCTTTTTCACCAAGACTGGCGGTTGTGCCTTCAGGAACAGTAATGCTCTCAACTTCACCAGCAACACCGTCAGGGAAGCTAATCTTAGTCGCAACAGCGTCTTTAGTAACCTCACCATTCAATTCAACTCGAACAGCCTCAGATGATACAACTGGGTCGTGTTTTTGAGCGTCTGTACGGCTATCAACAACGTTGACCTTAACGGTTACGTTCTCTGTTGAATTATCACGAGTGTACTTAACAGTCGCTGTGATGTCTTTTTCACCAAGACTGGCGGTTGTGCCTTCAGGAACAGTAATGCTCTCAACTTCACCAGCAACACCGTCAGGGAAGCTAATCTTAGTCGCAACAGCGTCTTTAGTAACCTCACCATTCAATTCAACTCGAACAGCCTCAGATGATACAACTGGGTCGTGTTTTTGAGCGTCTGTACGGCTATCAACAACGTTGACCTTAACGGTTACGTTCTCTGTTGAATTATCACGAGTGTACTTAACAGTCGCTGTGATGTCTTTTTCACCAAGACTGGCGGTTGTGCCTTCAGGAACAGTAATGCTCTCAACTTCACCAGCAACACCGTCAGGGAAGCTAATCTTAGTCGCAACAGCGTCTTTAGTAACCTCACCATTCAATTCAACTCGAACAGCCTCAGATGATACAACTGGGTCGTGTTTTTGAGCGTCTGTACGGCTATCAACAACGTTGACCTTAACGGTTACGTTCTCTGTTGAATTGTCACGAGTGTACTTAACAGTCGCTGTGATGTCTTTTTCACCAAGACTGGCGGTTGTGCCTTCAGGAACAGTAATGCTCTCAACTTCACCAGCAACACCGTCAGGGAAGCTAATCTTAGTCGCAACAGCGTCTTTAGTAACCTCACCATTCAATTCAACTCGAACAGCCTCAGATGATACAACTGGGTCGTGTTTTTGAGCGTCTGTACGGCTATCAACAACGTTGACCTTAACGGTTACGTTCTCTGTTGAATTGTCACGAGTGTACTTAACAGTCGCTGTGATGTCTTTTTCACCAAGACTGGCGGTTGTGCCTTCAGGAACAGTAATGCTCTCAACTTCACCAGCAACACCGTCAGGGAAGCTAATCTTAGTCGCAACAGCGTCTTTAGTAACCTCACCATTCAATTCAACTCGAACAGCCTCAGATGATACAACTGGGTCGTGTTTTTGAGCGTCTGTACGGCTATCAACAACGTTGACCTTAACGGTTACGTTCTCTGTTGAATTGTCACGAGTGTACTTAACAGTCGCTGTGATGTCTTTTTCACCAAGACTGGCGGTTGTGCCTTCAGGAACAGTAATGCTCTCAACTTCACCAGCAACACCGTCAGGGAAGCTAATCTTAGTCGCAACAGCGTCTTTAGTAACCTCACCATTCAATTCAACTCGAACAGCCTCAGATGATACAACTGGGTCGTGTTTTTGAGCGTCTGTACGGCTATCAACAACGTTGACCTTAACGGTTACGTTCTCTGTTGAATTATCACGAGTGTACTTAACAGTCGCTGTGATGTCTTTTTCACCAAGACTGGCGGTTGTGCCTTCAGGAACAGTAATGCTCTCAACTTCACCAGCAACACCGTCAGGGAAGCTAATCTTAGTCGCAACAGCGTCTTTAGTAACCTCACCATTCAATTCAACTCGAACAGCCTCAGATGATACAACTGGGTCGTGTTTTTGAGCGTCTGTACGGCTATCAACAACGTTGACCTTAACGGTTACGGTCTCTGTTGAATTATCACGAGTGTACTTAACAGTCGCTGTGATGTCTTTTTCACCAAGACTGGCGGTTGTGCCTTCAGGAACGGTAATGCTCTCAACTTCACCAGCAACACCGTCAGGGAAGCTAATCTTAGTCGCAACAGCGTCTTTAGTAACCTCACCATTCAATTCAACTCGAACAGCCTCAGATGATACAACTGGGTCGTATTTTTGAGCGTCTGTACGGCTATCAACAACGTTGACCTTAACGGTTACGTTCTCTGTTGAATTGTCACGAGTGTACTTAACAGTCGCTGTGATGTCTTTTTCACCAAGACTGGCGGTTGTGCCTTCAGGAACAGTAATGCTCTCAACTTCACCAGCAACACCGTCAGGGAAGCTAATCTTAGTCGCAACAGCGTCTTTAGTAACCTCACCATTCAATTCAACTCGAACAGCTTCAGATGATACAACTGGGTCGTGTTTTTGAGCGTCTGTACGGCTGTCAACAACGGTATAAGTCACATCAACTGGTTCGGAACTGCCGTCTGTATAGGTTACCAGAACCTTAGCTTGACGAGTACCATCAGTTTCAGTTGCAGTGGTTGGAACATGGTCTGCTACAAAAGTAAACTTAGTACCTGCTGGCAACGGTTTGTCTACTGATTCGCCTGTAACCATACTTTGTGCATCCGCATTGTTGCCGTCAACATCTGTCGCAAGAGTGGCACCGAGGGCGAACTCCTTGGCTGGAGTAACTGCAATCGGTGCGTACTTATCTTTCGCTTCAATACGAGTTAAAGGAACAGGGGTAGAAACAGAATCCATACCTGTGGTGCCTGCCTTACGAACCATCACAACTTGACGGCGTTCATCCAAGGTAACGGTATCTGGAACAGTCAGTGTCACTGTACGATTAACGATACCAGCCTCATTTGCTGTAACGGTAGCAGTCGCTGTCAGAACGGTTGGAATAAAGATTTCTTCACCAGCTTTAGCGTTCTCAGAGACAGTTACGGTAATCTCATGTTCACCACGCACAAATTCAGCTTTTTCAACAGGGCTAGGACGATCATCCAATACCTCAACTGGAACGACAATTTTTTCTCGAGGAGCTAATTGAGCATAGAAGGTCGCCACAGCAACCATATGGTTAGCTTGTGCAGCATTATCGCCATGGGTCTCTTCTGCTACCAGACGAATCTGCTTGGCTCGTACCCGTTCAACTTCAATGGTATGAACCTTATGAGAAGGTGAATTCGCATTATTTACATCTGTGTTGATAAAATTATTTTCAGCATCAATGGTAATGGATGTCGGTTCAGCGATCGTTTTCAGGTCAAGACGCGTCCAGTCGCCAGTTTCAGTTTTGTACTCAATGTGACCTTTTTTAATCGCACCAATACCTCTATTACGTGGTTGGTAACGGATGTGAGAAATTTCTTGCTCTGCATCAAAGATTAGGGTGAGGTATTCACGGTTGTTTGGACCATTTCCATCAACGATATTCCAAGCACTGCCCCAAATACTGTTCGTATCATTCAAGACATTATTTTTATTGCCCCATTGAGTGTTTTCCGAAACAGGATCGACGGTTGCGGAAATGGTTTCTCTTGGAAGCTCAACCTCAACGATTACAGTCTTATCATTACCTGGCGTAGCCGTTGTGGCACTCGTCGGACTATATGGAGCAACTTCTTTAACTACCCCCTCTTTTCCTGCTGGGAATTGGAGCTTTTCACGAATTTTTGCCTTGTTAGCATCGCTGTTAATATCGCTACCTTGCTCCATCACTACCCGTTCAGGGGTTGCCTTGAGGCTAGTTTGGGTATCAATCACTCGCACATTGATTGATAGAGGAGCTTCTTCTGCTGAATCATCACTATAACGAACCATCACAGGCACAGCAATCGGCTGTTCAGTTACTTGCGTGGTGTCAACAGGCGGGAACTCCAAGGTCACAGCAGAAGCTGGCAAGCCAGAAATCGCAGACTTAATCAACTCAGGGGTCACTGTACTATGTCTAACAACAGTCAGTCCCTCTGGTTTGGCTTGAGGATCTGTTTTCTGAGCCAAGTTACGACTGTCCACTACTCGTACAGGAACTTCAATGGTTTCTTTAGGAGTTTTCAAAGCATAGAAACTACCTACAGCAACAAGACTACCCGCCGGAACGTTTGGATCTCCTTGAGTTTCCAGACCGATAATCCGAATTTCTTTAGCAGTAACTGGAGTAACATCAAACGTTGTTAATCTATGATAATTACTATCAAGATGATTGCTTACGCTAAAGGTCTTATCATTTGGGTCAATACTAATTGGCGAAGAGCCAACGGTATTCTTCAAATCTAGAGTAGTCCATTGACCATCTGTCGTTCGGTATTCAATTCTACCTTTCTTAATAACCCCTGTTTGAGCTGTCCTAGTACTTCTAGGCTGGTAACGCACCTGACTAATTTCAGTTTCTTCATTAAAAGTTAGAGTCAGAGTGCGATAGTTACCTTCTTTGTTGGCATTTCGATCAGTTGTCCAGTTACTAGCCCAAAATTCATCTGGATTATCATTAAGAACATTTTCTGGCCGAGACCCCCAACTAGCTTCGTTATAATCTGAGGAGGCTGTCCCTGGAACCACCTCATTCGGAAACTCAACCGTCGCCGTCACAACAGCTTCACCCTCAGTGTTGGTCACTGTTGTCGGTGTCAACTTTTTGACGACACCACCCGTTTTGCCACCAGTGAACTGCAAATTAGCCGCAACCTTATCCTTAGCTGGTTGCTCTGTAACATTTTCGTTCAATTCCAGAGTGACTGGATCGGCTGTCGCTAAAGTCGTATAACGTGGTTTTGGTTGGAGATTTTGAATAGCCAGGTTAATCGCATCCGCATAACCGTTGACAACCGACTGCTCAGAACGCTTTTTGTTAAGAACAACGGCGTTGCGGGCTTGGACCAGGTTATTAACACTAGGCTCAGTATAGCCACTCAAGTCATCTGGAACCCTGCCGATAGCTTCCCGAACCACATCATAGTTTGCCAGGTGTTCATAGCCTTCCACTTTGAGTTCCATCAAAGCAGGTGACGGCAAATAATTCCCTCCCGTAACAGTGTTTCGGTCCAAGAACCTAACACTAACTTTTCGAACATTATCTCGCAAATTTTCGGGAACAGTAGCAGAAATACGTTTAACAGACAATCGACCTTCATAATTTTTATAGTCATTATGAATTTCTTGCTCATTTCCGTCTGCACCAGTAACCGTAACAGTAAAGCGGAAAGGTAGGTCAGAATGCTCAAAAACAGTTTCCACGCGCTCCACATGGGCATCTTCCCCAAGCGGCACGCTTACCGTTGTGGGATACATGTCATTTTTATTGTTCTTCCACTGGGTTTTCCAGATTGTTGACTCATCACCATCAGTGATATGTGCCAAAGCAGCTTTACGATCGCTAAGATCCACTGGTTGAAGACCTGCTGGTACTTCAACAACTCCTGTCACTCCCTGGGCCAGGTTTTTCTCCTCAGTTTGAGCTGGGGTCTCTGGAAGCGGTTCAAGGGCTGGAGGAGTTGCGTCAGTTGCTGCTCTCACACTTCCAGCTGGCGGTGGTGTTTGTTCAGCACCTGTACTACCAGCTTGGCCTGCTGCTGGGTTCTGCTCGGTGGTTGGACCAGTAGCTCCTGTTGTCCCGTCGTTTTGGCCGACTTGAGGGGAGTTGGTCGTCCCTTCCGTATTGGCGTAAGCCGTTCCTGCACTCAAAAAGCTCAGACCGATGACCGCTGAACAGACACCTATTGAGAGCTTGCGAATGCCGTATTTGTTTTGTTTATCAAACAAATGCTTCATGATTGTCTCCTTTATTTTGATAGCGTTTTCCAACTACATAACTATATGATAACCAAAAAAACGAAAAAAATCAACTGTTTTCAGTTGATTTTTGTTGTTTTTTTAGTAATTTTTTCTCTGTTTTACACCAAACCAATCAGTTAAGTACAGAACTTGTTTTCTCAGCCTGATTGGAGGGATTAGTCGTCCTGTCGTTTACTTCTCAGGTAGTCTAAACCGTCTTCAATCCAGTCTGAAAGGTTATCCCGTAAGGGTTTGAAGCCAATCTTGTAGTGACTTTTTGAAAAACGGTGCCTCTGCTGGGGAAGTTGGCGGTCGTTTTCCAAACTTCTCATGGAAAAGCTGGCCTTCTGGGTGTACTCGTCAAAGTCGATGACCTGGACGGTCACTTCCTGCCCTGGGCTGAGTTCCTTGTAGATGTTGTCAATGTAGCCTGTCTTAATCTCAGAGATGTGAACGAGGCCAATGGTCTGATCTGTCAACTGGACAAAGGCCCCGTAGGGCTTGATGCCTGTGACCACGCCTGTGTAGGTTTCTCCAACTTTCATCAGTCCTGCACCTCCATGTTTAGGATAAGAACTGGCTCTAAAGGTCTATCCGAATAGTCGGTCTCTACTGAGGCAATCTTGTCCAGGACCTCAAAGGAGGCTGCGTCAGCGATTTGCCCAAAGACGGTGTGACGGCGGTCCAGATGTGGGGTGCCGCCTGTCTCGGCGTAGGCTGCCGCAATGGGCTCGGGCCAGCCGCCACGGGTCAGCTCTTTTTTGCTGAAGTGGAGCTTGGTGTTTTGGACGATGAAGAACTGGCTGCCGTTGGTGTTGGGGCCAGCGTTGGCCATGGAAAGGGCACCGCGGATGTTGTAGAGTTCAGGGCTAAACTCGTCCTCGAAGCTGTCGCCGTAGATGGACTCGCCGCCCATGCCAGTACCGGTGGGGTCGCCACCTTGGATCATGAAGTCCTTGATGATGCGGTGGAAGATGACGCCGTCGTAGTAGCCAGACTTGGCCAGGCCGATGATGTTGGCCACGGTTTTGGGAGCTTCCTCAGGGAAGAGCTTGATGGTCATATCGCCGTGGTTGGTGTGGATGGTCAAAACTGGTCCGTCATGGTCTTCCAGATGGAGCTGGGGCAGGCTTAGTTTGGGCTCAATCAGCCCCAGACCCACCAGGGCCTTGTAGATGCCGTCTTCCTCGACGCTTGCGGTCACATGGTCAGCCTTTTCCTTGAGTTCGTCAACCGCCCCACCCATAGCAATGGCCAGGCCAGCATAGTCGAACATTTCCAGGTCATTTTTCTCATCGCCAAAGACCAGGATATTTTCTGGCTTGAGTTTGAGTGTTTTGGCGATTTGCTCAATGCCCAAAGCTTTTGAGGTGGCAGTTAGGACGACATCAGACGAGTTTTCATGCCAGCGGACCAGGCGGAGCTGGTCAGACAGGTTGGCTGGCAGGGTCAGGCTGTCGCCCTTGTCTTCGATGGTCCACATTTGGTAGACGGCATTGTCCTTGTGGAAATCTGGCTCGACTGGCAACTCCCCGTAAACAGGGTCTAAAGCCAGGGCGGCAATGTCCGTCCGTTCAGAGACGACAGCTTTCTGGCTACCCACAAAACCGTAGCCGATGCCCTGCTCGGTCGCCCAGGCCACAAAGGCCCCCACCAGGTCTTGGGGAATGGGCTGAGAGTAGATGGCCTTGCCCTTCTTGTCCTCAACATAGGCCCCGTTGATGGTGACGAAATAGTCCGGTTTGAGGTCACGGATTTCTGGCACCACCCCGTAGATGGCACGACCAGAGGCGATCCCCGTCACCAGCCCCTTTTCCTTGAGCTGGTCGAAGACGTAGCGGATTTTTTCTGGCATGAAGCCTGTGGCCTTGATCCGAAGCGTGTCGTCAATGTCGAAGAAGACGGCCTTGATTTTCTTGGCCTTAAAGCGTAATTTAGTGTTCATAAGCCTTCCTTTTTCTTTTCTGATATGGGTCTATTATAGCACAAAACCGCCCAGCTTGAAAGTTGGGCGGTTGGGGCGAAACAAACTGGGTGACGAAAATGCAGGCAGCTGCTTTCTGGTGAGGCGTGTTTTGGGAAAATTTCTCGAAAACACAGAGTGAGGTTTTCAGCGGTGAGGGGTTGTTGTTTTGTTTACAAGGGGTAAGGGCAGGCCTTCTTTTAAGGCAATACAGGTTGATACTTGGTTTTCAGAAAATTTCTCGAAAATACGGAGTGAGGTTTTCAGAGGTGATAAGTTGTTGTTTTGTTTACAAAGGGTAAGGGCAGGCGTACTTTTGAGGAAATACAGGTTGATACTTGGTTTTCAGAAAATTTCTCGAAAACACAGGATAGATTTTTTGAATTTCAGAAAATACCTTGAGTGGTTAGAAGGTTGATTTTCAAAAACGGTGTGTTTGTTTTCGGAATTTTTCTTCGTGTTTGCCGCTTCCTTTCCGAAATCACCAAAACCAGCCGTCATTGTCCTGAGTGCCCTTGGCTTCCTTGCGTTTGCGAGGGCCTGTGCCATATTGCTCCTCAATCAGGTCTTCCTTGTAGGGCAGAAAAATGGCCAAAACGATGTAAAGGAAGATGGCAAAACCTGTCGAAAAATAAGCACCAATGGCCACCAAAATCCGAACCACACTCAAATCCCAGCCGAACTTATCTGATAGGCCAGCCAAGACACCTGAAAGGGCCTTGTGGCGACGCTGTTTGTAAAATGTTGATGGCATCTGCTTCTCCTTTGATAGTCTTGATAAGCCTAGTTTATCACAGCTGGTGGCCGCCGTCATCGGTCATAAGACTGATTTTGACCAAGGCCCCACGACACCTGCCACAACGATACTTGGTCAGGTCGATTTGCCGTTGGCGGTGGTAGGCCTGGTGGCAGGCCCGACACTCATAGCGGTGCTTGGCTTTTTGGTGCTTTGATTTTGGCACATGGCGGAGCCCATCAACCTGCTTGAGGAGGGCTTTGAAGTCCGCGTCAGCATGACGGTAGCCCTTGCCTGCATAGTAGAGGTGGTAATGGCAGAGCTCATGTCGGACGATTTTCCGAAAGATGTCTAGGCCATGCTCCTCTAGGACCTTGGGATTGAAGTCCAGATGGCCGTCTGCTGGGAAAAATCGGCCGCCTGTGGTGCGCAAGCGATTGTTCCAAAAAACGGCATGGCTAAAGGGCAGACCAAAGTCCTCCAAGGAGACCTGGCGGACGTAGCTAGTCAAGTCCATGGGGTTTCACCAGGCTGAGGCCAATCCGCTGGCGGTCCAGGTCCACTTCGACCACCCAGACGGTGACGATTTGGCCGACCGAGAGGATTTGGCTGGGATGAGGCAGGGGTGCCAGGCGGCCTTTTTTGTCCCGTTGGCGTTTGACCAGGCGAGACTGGTGGATGAGGCCGTCCTCGTGGACACCGATGTCCACAAAGGCCCCGAAGTCCACGATGTTGCGGACCACGCCCTCCAACTCCTGGCCGACCCGAAGGTCCTTGACGTCCAGAACGTCCTGGCGGAGGGTCGGTGCCTCAAAGTCGTCCCGCAGGTCACGGCCAGGCTTGAGCAGGTCAGCCACGATGTCGGTCAGGGTGGCTAGACCAAGCCCCAGTCGCTCGGCTGTCACTGGCAAATCCAGCCCCTTGAGCTGGGCTTGGGCGGTCTCGTCCAGCTGGCTAATGCCCAGCTCGGCCAAGAGCTGCTTGACGGCTGGGTAGCTCTCTGGGTGAACGCCTGTGTTGTCCAGGAAATTATCCCCACCTGGAATCCTCAGGAAACCTGCTGCCTGCTCGAAAGCCTTGGCCCCTAGACGAGGAACTTTCTTGAGCTGGTTGCGGTTGGTCAGAGCCCCATTCTCTTCACGATAGGCCACGATATTGTCGGAAATGGTCTTGTTGAGGCCCGACACATGGGCTAAGAGGGCCGAACTGGCTGTATTGACGTTGACCCCGACCTGGTTGACCACGGTATCGACCACAAAGCCCAGCTGGTCGGCCAGCTTCTTCTGGCTGACGTCGTGCTGGTACTGGCCAACCCCGATGGATTTGGGGTCGATCTTAACCAACTCCGCCAGGGGGTCCTGGAGCCGTCTGGCGATGGAAATAGCCGAGCGTTTTTCAACGGTCAGGTCTGGAAACTCTGTCCGAGCCAGTTCAGAGGCCGAGTAGACAGAAGCGCCGCTTTCATTGACGATAACGTAGGCAACCCCATCCAAATCCCTGATGCAATCCGCAACGAAGGCCTCGCTCTCGCGGCTGGCCGTTCCGTTACCGATGGCAATAATTTCAATGGCATAGGTCTTGATGAGCTTGAGCAGGTCGGCCTTGGCCTCTGCAATCTGACGACTGGAGGCAGGTTTGACAGGGTAGATGACCTGGGTATGAAGGAGTTTACCCGTCTGGTCAACCACGGCCAGCTTGGCCCCTGTTCGAAAGGCCGGGTCAAAGCCCAGGACCATCTTGCCCTTGAGGGGCGGGATCAGCAGGAGATTCCGCAGGTTGGTTGAGAAGAGCTGGATGGCCCCGTCCTCGGCCTGCTCCAAGAGTTCTGACCAGATACGGCGTTCCAGAGAGGGCAGGAGTTTTTTCTTGAGAGCTGATTGGATGACCTGCTCAATGTGGCTATTGACCACCTTGAAACGGGCGGCCACAAAGCGGGTCATCTTGTCCATCTTGTGGTCAAAGCTGATTTTCAAGACCCCTAGCTTGTCCCCTCGGTTGAGGGCCAGGACCTGGTAGCCCTGGAGCTTGCTGGTGGTTTCTGAGAAGTCATAGTAGGTCTGGAAGACCTTTTTCTCGTCCAAGGCCTCGTCCTTAACCTGGGCAGTCACCTGGCTGTAAGACCAGATGTCATTGTAGAGCCAGGAGCGGAGCTTGTGGTCGTCAGACAGGGCTTCGATGAGAATCTCGCAGGCTCCCGCTAGAGTGTCCTTGGCCGTTGGGTAGCTTTCTGAGGTGAAGGTTTCAGCCTGAGCTTCCAGGTCTGGCACATCCTGCAAGATGAGACGGACCAGGTCGGTCAGACCAGCCTCACGAGCCTGGGTGGCCTTGGTGCGGCGTTTTTCCTTGTAAGGGGCGTAGAGCTCCTCGACCTGGGCCAGCTTGTCAGCCTCCTCGATGGCGGCCTTAAGTTGGTCGGTCAGTTTACCCTGCTCAGCTATTTTCCCCAAAACCGTCGCCTTGCGGTCAGCCAGGGCGGTCAGGCTCTTGTCCAGGTCGATGATAGCCTTGATGGCGACCTCATCCAGGTTGCCAGTCGCCTCCTTGCGGTAGCGGGCGATGAAGGGGATGGTGTTGCCCTCGGCCGTCAGGGCCAGGACGGTGTCGATTTGATTGGGGCTCAGGCTGAGGTCCTGAGCGATGCGTTGTCTGTTTTCCATAAGGTCTATTATAGCATACATTGGCCCCTTTGGCTGGATTTGAACTAGAGGCTTTCTTTGGGAGAATGGCAGAGCTGCTCAGCTATTGTCCCGTAAAAAAACCAGCCCTGGGGGCTGGCTACCAGTTTTACTGGCGTTTTCTAGCAATGAGATGAATGGGTGTCCCCTCGAACTTGAAGGCCGCCCGAATCTGGTTTTCCAAGAACCGCATGTAAGAGAAATGCATGAGCTCTTCTTCGTTGACAAAGACCACGAAGGTCGGCGGCTTGACAGCCACCTGGGTGGCGTAGAAGATTTTCAGGCGTTTGCCCTTGTCGGTCGGGGTCGGGTTGATGGCAATGGCATCCATGATGACATCGTTGAGAACCGCAGACGGAATCCGAGTGTTCTGGCTCTCAGAAATCCGCTTGATCAGCTCTGGCAACTTGTGGAGGCGTTGCTTGGTCATCGCAGAAACAAAGATAATCGGCGCATAGCTGAGAAACTGGAAGTTGTCACGGATATCCGCCTCCCACTTGGCCACGGTGTGGTTGTCCTTCTCAAGCGTGTCCCACTTGTTGACCACGATGACAATCCCCTTACCAGCTTCATGGGCGAAACCTGCAATCCGCTTGTCGTATTCACGGATACCTTCCTCGGCATTGATGACCATGAGAACCACGTCCGAGCGGTCGATGGCCCGCATGGACCGCATGACCGAGTACTTCTCGGTGTTCTCATAGACCTTGCCCGATTTACGCAGACCAGCCGTGTCAATCATGACATACTCTTGGCCCTCGCTGTCGGTAAAGCTGGTGTCGATGGCGTCACGAGTGGTACCAGCGATTGGGCTGGCAATCACCCGCTCCTCACCCAAGATGGCGTTGATTAGGCTGGACTTGCCGACATTTGGACGACCAATCAGGCTGAAACGGATGATGTCTGGATTTTCCTCTGCTTCTTCTGCTGGCAGGTTTTCCACGATGGCATCCAGAACATCACCCGTACCGATACCGTGAACAGAAGAAACTGGGTAAGGGTCGCCAAGGCCCAATGAATAGAAATCGTAAATCTCGTTACGCATCTCTGGGTTGTCCACCTTGTTAACGGCTAAGATAACGGGCTTGTTGGTCTTGTAGAGGATCCGAGCCACGTATTCGTCGGCATCGGTCACACCCTCTTTACCAGACACAACAAAGACGATAACATCAGCCTCAGTCATGGCGATGTCAGCCTGGTGCTTGATTTGTTCCATGAAAGGGGCATCAACGTCGTCGATACCGCCCGTGTCAATGATGGAAAACTGGCGGTTGAGCCAGCCTGCGGTGGTGTAAATTCGGTCTCGGGTCACGCCTTCCACGTCTTCAACGATGGAAATCCGCTCCCCCGCAATTCGGTTAAATAAGGTCGACTTGCCCACGTTGGGACGGCCGACAATGGCAACTGTTGGTAAAGCCATGGTGTCTCCTATCTTCTATTTTCACCACGAAGGTGAAGTTCCTTGCTGACGGCACGAATCCGTTCCAGCACCCGTTTGGCCTGCCAGGTTTCATCGCCCTGCTTGCCTTGGGAAAGTTTTCGTTCTAAATCAGTCATGCTGTAATTGGAGGTGAAAAAGGTGGGCAGCTCTTCCAACATGCGGTGTTGGAGAATAACTTGCAAGACCTCATCACGCACCCAGGCGGTGGAATTTTCAGCCCCAATATCGTCTAAAATCAGCACAGGAGCCAGCTTGATGCTGTCAATCTGCTCCTTAACTGACCCTGACGAGATGGCGTTTTTCACGTCCACCACAAAGGTTGGGTAGTGGAGCATGGTCACCTGGGCCTTCTTCTTTTGGGACAATTCTTGGGCCAAAGCTGCCATCAAAAAGGACTTGCCAATGCCCATATCCCCATAGAGATAAAGGCCCTTTGTCACCTTGGGATAGGCCTTGACGATGGTCATCAGCTCATCAAAAACAGCTATTCGCTTGCTGTCATCCAGATCAACAGCTGCCAAACGCACCTGACGGTAGGACCTGGGCAAGTTAATCAAGCGAATTCGGTCTTGAACGGCCTGCCCCTCTTGTTGGGTCAACAGTTCTCTGGTTTCTCGATAACTCACATCCGCATAGCCCTCGTTCATGGTCAAGATGGGCTCGTAGCCCTTGGCCAGGTAGTCAGGCGACCCCTGGGCATACTTGTCCCACTCTTGGAGGTATTGGTTGAACTTGGACAAGCTCCGCTCGATAGTGGCTTGGTCCAAGTGGTTAGCAGCGATAAAAGCCGAAATTCTTGGGTCTTGCAGGACTTGAGCCAGCACCTGGGCCTGACGCTCTTGAAAATCCGTAACCCTCCCTCGGAGGCTGTCGCCAATTTTTTGCATCCTTAGTCCTCCCTTTCTAATTCAGCCAGGCGTTGCTGTTTGTAGGCTTCCAAACGGGCCTGTTCCTCCTGGCTGGTGTCATTCTTGTAATCTTGGTCACTCCAGGCAGGCACATTGGTCGTACTAGCCTTGTCTGGGGCTGGTCGGTTTGGTCGACCAAGGGGCCTGGTCAGGTGAGCTAGCGCTTCCTCTGGGGTCTTGATGCCTCGGCTATTGAGATCATTGGCCAATTTCATCAAAAAGACACGGTTGAGGTTGGCTGACTGGGTGCGTTGCAGGGTCCGAAAGACCATGATGTTAATCACGGGGTCAAGAAAACCTTGTTGTCCCAATTCTTTCAACAAATCCCGTTCTTCTTTAATCACCACAGCCCGCTTTTCCTGCTTCCAAATTTTCAGAAAGTCCTCAGCAGAATGCCGTTTGGCCGTCTTGATGAGGGCCAACTCGTTGGGTTTCAAGCTAGTTTGCCCTTCTTGGGTACTCCCTGATGATTGGGGGCTAATCGCCTGGCTCAACAGGCCCTGCTGGGTTTTCAGGCGGTTCAGGCTAATCTTTTTATCAACAACCGTCGCCTTAGCCAGCTGATAGAGTTCAAACCAGGTCAAGCCACGCTCCTCTGATAGGTGATAGAGGGCCAACACATCGCTGGTCTCATCAGTAAAAGTCAGGCCGTCCCTAGCCATCTGTTCCTTGAAGTAAGCCAGTTCAAAATCCACCTTAGCTGTCCGAGGGCGATGGTAGACTTCCCCTCGGTCTGTAAAGACAGCTGAGAAGGGTTTGGTCAGGTCAACCAATCCTTGCGGTAGGTTCAGGGTCAACTCCTCCAAAGCAACCTGACCGATGTAGCTTTTTAGAAGGTTGTAGTAAACAGGATTGGCCAAGAAAGCTTCCCTATCCAAAGGGCTTTGGAGTTTAATCAGGTAGGTCTCCTTGTCTTGGTAGAGGCTAATCAAGCCCAGGGCCCCCAAGACATCAAAGGCCAACAAGAGCCGATCAAAGCCTAGCTGCACATGATTGAGCAGGTCAGAAAAACGGTGGGCCGCTCTGCCATTATCAAAAAAATGAACCAAATAGCTATAAACCACATAGGCGTCACTGCCCATAATGGGTTGGTAGAGCTGAAGGAGGCTACTGGTATCAGGAGCAATCAGGTTGTTTTTGAGGTAGCGAAAATAGTCATTCGGTATCATGTGACAACTTTCCTCTCTTACTACGCACGCGGCTGGTCATCTCCTGGAGCAACTCCTCAATCTCGTCCACGTCCTTAAAGGACCGGTAAACCGAGGCGAAACGAACATAGGTGATTTCATCCAGCTCGGCCAGCTCACTCATGACCAGGTTGCCGATTTCATGACTGGGGACTTCGCTCTCAAAGGTCTGGCGAACCATTTGCTCAATCCGATCCACCACCCCTTCCAGGTCATCGCTAGAAACTGGTCGCTTCTGGGCACTGTGGAGAATACCGCTGAAAATCTTATCCCGAGAAAACTGTTCTCTGGTGCCGTCTTTTTTAATCACCAAGAGAGGGAGTTCCTCCACCCGTTCAAAGGTGGTAAAGCGGGTCTGACACTCATCGCAGGACCTGCGTCGGCGGATGGCTGTCCCTTCTTCGGCCTGACGACTATCAAGAACACTCGATTTGGTGCAATAACATTTTGGACAACGCATGATTTCCCTCCCTTTGGTTTCTAACACTATATTATAGCATAATGCTGTCATTCTGTACACGACTAGGCGTTGGAGAAACACGCCGCACGCATGAAGAAAATGCATGCAACTATCTTTTTGAGTTACATGCATTTTTCAGAAATTTTCTTGAAAACACTTGATATTCGGTACTATATCTATTCATCTCACGGAAATTATACCAAAATTTTCATCTAAAAAGTGCAAAAATTCTCTGAAAAAATATTTTCTGAAATCGTCGTTTTCTTCATGCGTTTGGCGTGTTGGGGAAATGGCCGAGCAACTCAGTTCGCACGTCAGAAGCTGGCATTTCCAACGGATACAGCAAAAAAGCCCTGACAAGCAGAGCTTTCAAGGCTTAATCCAGACCACCAACCGCTTTAAGCGGCCAAAAACGGAACATGACCTCACCGATGATGTCTTCCCGTTCAAAGGTGCCAACCTGACGGCTGTCTTTGGACACGATCCGGTCATCCCCTAAGAGATAGTATTCCCCTTCTGGAACGGTCACCGTAAAGTTGGTCGTCAGACCACCATCTGTAGCTGTAAAGGCACCCGAACTCTTAGCCAAATCTTGGAAGAGCTGGTTGTAAGAATAAGTTGCCTGGAGCTTGTCCTCCTTGAACTTGGCCAAGTAGTCCTCCAAATAAGGTTCGTCAACCTCGATGCCATTGATGGTCAGGACATCGTTGTCGTAGCTGATGGTGTCGCCTGGCATACCGACCACCCGCTTGACAATGCGTTTGACCTGGCCATTGTCTTCTTCTTGAGCCACGACAATGTCAAACCGATCAATCGGTGTTATCTTGAGGACAAAGAGCCTGTCATTGTGGGACAGGGTCGGGTCCATGGAGTGGCCGTCAACCTTGACATTCATAAAAACAAAGAGCCAGGCCAAAAACATGACGGTGATAAACAGGAGGGTACTGGTCCATTCCTTGAGAAACTGTTTCATTTTACTTGCCTTTCTTAACTAAATCGTACGCTTTTTGAGTGTTTTTGAAGTGGAGCTTGGCCACTTGGGCGAGTTGCTCCTGGCCACCCGCTCGCAAGAGCCGACTGGCCACCTGGTCCGAAGCCGATCCCGCTCCACTTGGCAGGGGCATGCCGACCTCCTGGCCTAACTGGTCCAGATTTTCCAAAAAGAGGTTTCTGGCGATGATGGAGCTGACCGCCACAGCTAGGTACTGGCCCTCGGCCTTCTGAATCAGGCTGATGGGATTAGCAAACTGGTTGCGTTCGGCCCGCAGGTACCTGCGGTAGTTGCCCTCGCTGGTAAAGGCATCGATGACGATGGCCTCTGGGGCTGCGACCTCCTGCAAGAGCAGGAAGATGGCCTGGTTATGGAGGGCGACTTTGACGGAGACGGCATTATGACGCAGGCCTTCTCCCACCACTTGGTTGTATTTTTTTGGTGACAATAGCAGAGCCTTGTGGGGGATTTTGTCTTCCAAAAGCGGGGCCAGTTGTCGGATTTTTTGGTCGGTCAGGGTTTTGGAATCACCGACACCCAGGCTTTTCAGCCAGGCATGGTCTTCTGGCTTGACCAGACTAGCCACAACAGCAAGGCCTCCAAAATAAGACCCGTTTCCCACCTCATCTGAGCCAATCAGAATCAGGTTATTGCTGGGTTGGCCAGGTGCGGCCTGACGACCGACTGGGCTAGAATTGGACTTACTAATAGAACTGGACTGGCCTGATGACACGGCTTTTCCCTGCTCTGCCACTTCCCCAAGGCCTAAATAATCAGCCACCTGAGCCGACCGCTCCCCCTGAATCAGGAGTTTCCCCGAAGTGTAGAGGGTGGCCGTGCAGCCGTCGAGTTTGGCGACCACTAGGGCGTGGGCGTTTTTGTTGGCAACGGCGTAAGGGGCGAGCTCTTGCTGGGTTTTAGCCAGCTCTGAGGGGCTGAGGGTGAAAACCAAATGTGACATGATTCTATTCTATCACAAAACGAGCCGATGTGCTGGAATAAAGGGAAAGATTTTAGAAGATTTTTCATCGTTCGGAAATGTTTTGTTTTTTTCAAAGGACTGGTGGCTGATACATCCTTTTTTAGGAAAAAATACTTGACGTTTAATCCCTAGCGTGGTAGAATAAACTTGACTAGAAAGAGTAGAATGTTCTTAGTTTTCTAGCAAATAGTGCCCTTTGAGAAGCCGACGGACAGGCGGGGCGATAGCCGAAGCGTGGTCGCAAGACCACATTATTGATTGAGGTTGAACGTCTGTTCACTGTCGAGCTGGTGCCTTAGCTCCTCCTTTGAGTGTCACTCGTCGTTAAACTTTTTGCCATACGCTCAGTATGGTTGCAAAGTTTGCCTAGATTGACATCAAATGAGCAGCTAATCCGACAAACTCGCCGATGTGACCATCCGTTCTAAAGCTCGATTTTATAAGTTGATGACTGACCTTGCTTCAGTCACTAAGCAGCTGTGGGGGTAAGCCCACAATCATCTTGTGAAACGGTCAATAAAGTACGTGATATTTGCAACTGGAAGAGTAGGAAACATTAGGCACACACACTCCAAAGAGAAGAAATAGATCAAGCGATTGTGGAGCAGGATTGGATTATCCTGCTCTTTTTTGACGGTTTTTCTTATAAAATAACTATTTTTCTAGTCACCTTAAGTGGTCTGGCACGCCAGCGACCTGCTTGGCAGTTCCATGGCTAAACGTTGAGCCTAAGGTCTCACCGTTTGCCAACATCCTTAGTTCCCTAACGATGTTTCGACCACGGCGGTGACTAGTCCTAGGCCCATCGCTCTTTAAGGGTAAGCGATGGGCATCTGATCGGCTACGCCGCATAGACAAGATCTTATCATCTAGCCTATCTAGCCCTTGTGATACGATGGATACCGCGAAAACGATTCGGATGGCTCGCTAAGCTCGCCGAATCTGTTGCAAACCCTAGACCTAACTGACTAATACCATCCCACGAAAGGAGTTGTTTTGACACACCTCGACCAAAAACGGGCCCCCATTTATGAAGCCCTGGTAAATTTACGCAAGAAACGCATCGTGCCTTTTGATGTTCCTGGCCATAAGCGGGGCCGCGGCAACCCAGAGCTGGTGGAGCTTCTGGGCGAAAAGTGCGTGGGCATTGACGTTAACTCCATGAAACCCCTGGACAACCTGGGCCACCCCGTGTCCATTATCCGAGAGGCCGAGGAGTTGGCGGCCGAGGCTTTTGGGGCCAAGCACGCCTTCCTCATGATTGGCGGCACGACTTCCTCTGTTCAGAGCATGATTCTCGCGACCTGCAAGGCCGGCGACAAAATCATCCTCCCTCGCAACGTCCACAAGTCGGCCATCAACGCCCTGGTTCTCTGCGGAGCCATTCCCATCTACGTGGAGATGAGCGTCCAGCCCCAGATTGGCATCGCACTAGCCCTTGAGACCGACCGTTTTGCTGCCGCAATAGCAGAGCACCCCGACGCAGTTGCCGTTCTGGTCAACAACCCCACCTACTACGGGGTCTGTTCAGACCTCAAAGCTCTGGTGGACATGGCACACGCAGCAGGCCTCAAGGTCTTGGTTGACGAGGCTCACGGTGCCCATCTAGGCTTTACCGACCAGCTGCCGCTATCAGCCATGGAGGCTGGGGCGGACATGGCTGCCGTTTCCATGCACAAGTCTGGGGGGAGCCTGACGCAGTCCTCTATACTTCTGGTAGGCGACGATGTCAACGCCGAATACGTGCGGCAAATCATCAACCTGACCCAGTCCACTTCTGCTTCTTACCTGCTCCTGTCCAGCCTCGACATTTCCCGCCGAAACCTAGCCCTGCGAGGCAAGCAATCCTTTGAAAAGGTGGTGGAGATGGCCGAATATGCCCGCCGGGAAATCAATGCCATCGGTGGCTACTATGCCTACGGTCGGGAATTGATTGACGGTGAGACGGTCCATGATTTTGATGTGACCAAGCTGTCTGTTTACACCCAGGGGATTGGTCTGACAGGGATTGAGGTCTATGACCTCCTCCGCGACGAGTATGACATCCAGATTGAATTTGGTGACATCGGCAACATCCTGGCCTACGTGTCCATCGGCGACCGCCTCCAGGACATCGAACGGCTGGTGGGAGCCCTGGCGGACATCAAACGCCTCTATTCCCGTGACGGCAGTGACCTGATTGCTGGCGAATACATCCAGCCCCAGCTGGTGCTTTCTCCGCAGGAGGCCTTCTATGCCAAACGCAAACGCCTGCCGCTTGATGAAGCGGTCGGCCAGGTCTGCGGTGAATTTGTCATGTGCTACCCGCCAGGCATTCCGCTTCTCGCCCCTGGCGAACGGGTCACCCAAGACATCGTGGACTATATCCACTTCGCCAAGGAACGCGGTTGCTCGCTTCAGGGGACCGAAGACCCCAATGTTGAGATTATTAATGTAATCGCGGAAGGATGAAGAGATGTGTTTCATTTGTGAACGTATTGAGATGATAAAATCGGGCACCAATCCCTACTTGGTCAAAGAACTTGAAACAGGCTATGTTGTGATTGGCGACCACCAACATTTCAAGGGCTATACCCTCTTTTTGAGTAAAGAACATGTGACGGAACTCCATCACTTACCTAAAGCCTATCGTGATAAGCATTTGTCAGAGATGGCGGAGGTTTCCCAAGCTGTTGGTCTTGCCTTTTCTGCAGAAAAGATGAATATTGAAAGCCTCGGAAATGGCCACAGCCATCTGCATCGGCACCTGTTTCCACGTCGCTCAGGCGATTTAGGTGACTACGGCCAAACTGGTAAGGGACCTGTTTGGTGGCTCCCTTTTGACGAGATGTACGCTGATAACACTGTCGTGTCAGCAGAAGAGCTAGAACAACTGAAGGCAAAGCTTAAGCAAGAGTTGGCCAAGTTATTCTAAGGCCTCTAACGAACGTTGTTGAAAAATGGGTTGAACCCGAGCTCAAGCGTAGGTATCTCTCCTGTCTATCAGGTATCGTTAATAACTTTATTTAGAAAGGAACTGAACACGCCCTAAAACAGCTCGTAAAATCTCATCAAGTCACTAGGTCATAAGCGACTGCTCCGATAGTCCAGTGGACTATCGGAGGTCTGAGCTTGAAAAATATAAAAGCGAAGACACTTGCTGTTACAAATAGAAAAAGTTTTAGAAAGGAACTGAACACGGGCTACGGACTGGGCCAAACTGTCAAGCTCTCCCTAGATGCCAGCATCTTCGGTCAATCTTGGCATTTTGTCTGTGTCCGCTTAACGCCCTTTGTATCTTAATTATGGAAATGTGGTTTTCTGAAATCCACACGGCGGATGCTAAGTTGTCCATTCGCACCAGCCAGCAGCTCTTTGCTGGTAAGAGCGAGTTTCAAGACATCGCCGTGTTGGAGTCGCCAGCCTTTGGGCGGATTTTGACCTTGAATGGTAAAATCTTGTTCTCTGATGCTGACGATTTTGTTTACAATGAAATGGTGGCCCATGTGCCCATGGCCATCCACCCCAATCCCAAGAAGATTCTGATTCTGGGTGGGGGCGATGGGGGCGTGGCCCAGGTGCTTAGCCTTTACCCAGAAATCGAGCAGATCGACGTGGTGGAGCCTGATGAGATGCTGGTCGAGGTCTGTCGGGAATACTTCCCTGACTACGCCCAGGGTCTGGATGACCCACGGGTCTCGGTTTACCTCCAAGACGGACTGCGGTTCTTACGCAACTGTGAGAACGAGTACGACATCATCATCAACGATGCTACCGACCCCTTTGGCCATACGGAAGGCCTCTTTACCAAGGAATTTTATGGCAATTCCTACCGAGCCCTCAAGGAGGACGGCATCATGATTTACCAGCACGGTAGCCCCTTCTTTGACGAGGACGAGTCGGCCTGCCGCTCCATGCACCGCAAGGCCACCCAGTCCTTCCCAATCAGTCGGGTCTATCAGGCCCACATTCCGACCAGCCCTGCGGGCTACTGGCTCTTTGGCTTTGCCTCCAAGGTCTATCATCCTGTCCATGATTTTGACAAGGACCGCTGGAAAAAGCGCCAGCTATTTACCGAATACTATACCGCCAATCTGCACGTGGGAGCCTTCATGCTGCCCCGCTATGTTGAAGACATCTTAGAAGAAGAGGAGAAAAAAATATGAGTCGTTTGTTAGTTATTGGTTGTGGGGGCGTTGCCCAAGTTGCTATCAGCAAAATTTGCCAGGCTGAGGACACCTTCAGCGAGATTTTGATTGCCAGCCGGACCAAGTCCAAGTGTGACGACCTCAAGGCTAAACTTGAAAGCAAGACCAGCGTTAAGATTGAGACCGCTGCTCTGGACGCCGACAAGGTTGAGGAGGTTATCGCCCTGATTGAACGCTACCAGCCTAAGGCGGTCCTCAACGTGGCCCTGCCTTACCAGGACTTGACCATCATGGATGCCTGCTTGGCGACGGGCGTCCACTACATCGACACGGCCAACTACGAGGCGGAGAACACCGAAGACCCTGAGTGGCGGGCCATTTACGAAAAACGCTGTGCCGAAGAAGGCTTCACGGCCTACTTCGACTACTCTTGGCAGTGGGCTTATCAGGAGCGTTTTGAAAAAGCAGGGCTGACAGCTCTGCTCGGTTCTGGCTTCGACCCAGGGGTGACCAGCGTCTTTACCGCTTACGCCCTCAAACACTACTTCGATGAAATTCATTACATCGACATTCTGGACTGCAATGGCGGTGACCACGGTTACCCATTTGCCACCAACTTCAACCCAGAAATCAACCTGCGTGAAGTGTCTGCCCCAGGTTCTTACTGGGAAGACGGCAAGTGGGTGGAAGTGGAAGCCATGTCCATCAAACGTGAATATGACTTCCCAGAAGTCGGGCTCAAAGACATGTACCTCCTCCACCACGAGGAAATCGAGTCCCTGGCTCGATTTATTCCAAATGTGAAACGGATTCGTTTCTTCATGACCTTTGGCCAGTCCTACCTGACCCACATGAAGTGTTTGGAAAATGTCGGCTTGCTTCGTACTGACACCATCAACTTCAACGGTCAAGAAATTGTGCCGATTCAATTCCTCAAGGCCCTCCTGCCAGACCCAGCCAGCCTTGGTCCACGCACCGTGGGTAAAACCAACATCGGCTGTATCTTCACCGGTATCAAGGACGGCGTTGAGAAAACCATCTACATCTACAACGTTTGTGACCACCAAGAGTGCTACCGCGAGGTTGGCTCTCAGGCCATCTCTTACACCACTGGCGTGCCAGCCATGATTGGGACCAAGTTGGTTATGGACGGCACCTGGCAGCAGCCTGGCGTCTTTAACCTGGAGCAATTGGACCCAGACCCATTCATGGACCTGCTCAACCAGTACGGCCTGCCGTGGGTTGTCGTTGAAAATCCGAAAGTGGTTGACTAATGAAGATTGACCAGATTCCAACCCCTGCCTACGTCATCGACCTGCCAAAATTGGAGAGCAATCTCCAGATTTTGAAAAATGTCCAAGACGAGACAGGTTGTAAGATTTTGCTGGCCCAAAAGGCCTATTCCCTCTACGCCACCTATCCTCTCATCAGCCAGTATTTGGCTGGAACGACCGCCAGCGGCCTCTATGAGGCCCGCTTGGGTCGAGAGGAATTTGACGGTGAGGTTCACGTCTTTGCCCCAGCCTTCAAGGACAGCGAGATTGACGAGGTGCTGGCCATTTCAGACCACATCGTCTTCAACTCGGAACGCCAGCTCAGAAAGCACTACGACAAGGCCAAGGCAGCTGGTGTTTCCATCGGCCTGCGGGTCAATCCTGAGTGTTCCACTCAGGACGATCAAGCCCTCTACGACCCCTGTGCCTTCGGTTCTCGTTTCGGGGTGACGGTGGACAAGTTTAGCCCAGACCTGATTGAACTGGTGGACGGCCTCCACTTCCACACCCTCTGTGAGCAGAATTCGGACGACTTGGCGACAACACTCAAAGCAGTTGAAGACAAGTTTGGTTCCTACCTCCACCAATTCAAGTGGCTCAACATGGGTGGCGGTCACCACATCACCCGTGAGGACTACGATTTGGACCTGCTTAAGTCTTGCATTCGCCACATTCAAGAAACCTACGGTGTCGAGGTTTACCTGGAACCTGGTGAGGCCGTGGCCCTCAAGGCTGGCTATTTGGTGACTGAAGTGCTGGACATCGTGGAAAACGGCATCGAGACCCTGGTTCTGGACGCTTCAGCCACCTGTCACATGCCTGACGTGCTGGAAATGCCCTATCGCCCACCTCTGCGTGGCGGTGACCTGCCAAATAGCAAGGCCCACACCTACCGCCTGTCTTCTAACACCTGCTTGACGGGTGATATTATCGGGGATTATTCTTTTGACGGGCCAATCGCCATCGGCGACCGCCTCTATTTTGAGGACATGGCCATCTATTCCTTTGTCAAAAACAACACCTTCAACGGCATCGGCCTACCGAGCCTCATGACCATGGACCACAAGGGCGACTGCCAGCTGGTCAAACAGTTTGGTTATGAAGATTTTAAGATGAGGTTGTCGTAGTAATGCATCTAATCTAGCAGTTTAGTTTGAAAGAAAGTAATCTTTAATGAGTGAAAAAACATTTTTTCTAATAATTTGGGGATTGATTGTCATATTGCATTTCTGTGCGTATCCTCTAGAGAAAGATAGTGATATTACCATAGTCAAGAAGTTTTTTAACAAAGATGTGAAACCGATTTACCCCATTCAGAAAATTCTAGAGAACTTGATAATTCCTCTGGTTATCCTTACCCTTACTTATCTACTTGGTATTGGAAAATAAGTGAGGACAATAATAAGTTGTTTTATGTATTTTTAGGTAATAGCCTTATTCCTGTAATTTAACTAATCTGGAGACCCCCATGACCACACCAAAAACCTTGGGCTATCGCATGCCCGCTGAGTATGAGCCCCACCAGGGCACCCTCATGGCCTGGCCGACCCGGCCTGGCTCCTGGCCCTATGATGGCAAGGGGGCCAAGGAGGCCTTTGCCCGCATCATTGCCACCATCCGCCAGACCGAGGCCGTCTACCTCCTGGTTGACGCCGACCACCTGAGCGAAGCCCAAGCCATGCTGGGCGAGGGCGTCCACTACCTGGACATCCCCGTCAACGACGCCTGGACCCGTGATACTGGGCCGACTGTTTTGGTCAATGGCAGAGCAGAGAGACTGGCCATGGACTGGGCATTTAATGCCTGGGGTGGTGAGTTTGACGGGCTCTACCAAGACTATCAAGACGATGACCAGGTGGCTAGCCGCTTTGCTGCCCACCTGGATTTGCCTGTCTATGATGCCCACCCTTTCGTTCTGGAAGGCGGAGCTATCCATAGCGATGGGGAAGGAACCATTCTCGTCACCGAAGCCTGCCTGCTCAGCCCAGGCCGCAACCCTGACCTGACCAAGGCCCAAATCGAGCAAGACCTGCTGGACTACCTGGGGGCTGAAAAGGTCATCTGGTTGCCTTATGGCATCTATGAAGACGAGACCAATGAACACGTGGACAACGTGGCAGCCTTTGTCGGCCCAGCAGAAATCGTTCTAGCCTGGACAGATGATGAAACTGACCCCCAATACGCCATGTCCAAGGCCAACCTGGACTACCTGGCCACCGTGACCGATGCCAAGGGACGGCCCTTCACCGTCCACAAGCTCTTGACCCCAAAAACCATCGTGACCGTGACCGAGCAAGACCTGCCTGGCTACCGCTACGAGGTCGGAGAACAGGAACGGTCTGCTGGTGAACGCCTGGCGGCCAGCTACGTTAACTTCTACATCACCAACGGGGCCGTCCTGGTGCCAGTTTTCAACGATGAACATGATGAGCTAGCCATCAAGCTCCTAGCTCAGCTATTTCCCCAAAGAACCGTCACGCCGATCCCGGCCCGTGACCTGCTCCTGGGCGGTGGCAATATCCACTGTTTGACCCAGCAAATCCCAGCCCCACAAGGGGAGAAAGGAAACCTATGAGAACCGTAACCGTTGCAGCTATTCAGATGCAGTGCCACCAGGAGGTGGCGGAAAACCTGGCGACCGCTGAGCGTTTGGTGCGTGAGGCGGCCAGCCAGGGTGCCCAAATCATCCTTTTGCCTGAGCTCTTTGAGCGGCCTTACTTCTGCCAGGAGCGTCAGTACGACTTCTACGCCTACGCCAAGTCGGTGGAAGACAACGACGCCATCCAGCACTTCAAGCCCATCGCCCGTGAGTTGAGCGTGGTTCTGCCCATCAGTTTCTATGAAAAAGATGGCAATTCCCTCTACAATTCCATCGCCGTGATTGATGCGGACGGGGAAGTTCTGGGTCTTTACCGCAAGACCCACATCCCTGACGACCACTACTACCAGGAGAAGTTCTACTTCACCCCTGGCAATACGGGCTTCAAGGTCTGGGACACCCGCTATGCCAAGATTGGTATCGGCATCTGTTGGGACCAATGGTTCCCAGAAACCGCTCGCTGCCTGGCCCTCAACGGGGCAGAATTGCTCTTATACCCAACGGCTATCGGGTCTGAGCCTATCTTGGGCACCGACAGCACCGGCCACTGGCAACGGGCCATGCAGGGCCACTCTGCGGCCAATATCATGCCAGTTATTGCAGCCAACCGTGTCGGCTTAGAAGAGGTAACGCCTCAGACCGAAAACGGTGGCCAAAGCTCTCAACTTAACTTCTACGGCTCTTCTTTCTTGACAGACGAGACTGGTGAGGTTTTGGAATTGGCGGACAAGACCAGCGAAACAGTCTTGCTGGCCACTTACGACCTGGACAAGGGTGCCCGTGAGCGTCTGGACTGGGGCCTCTTCCGTGACCGCCGTCCGCACATGTATACGAGGATTTCGGAGTAGAACGGACTAGGGCATCGGCTGGATTTTCAGAGTTTTACTTGATAATTTCTGAAAACCTATTTTCCTAAACCTGAAAGGAGTATCCCATGTGGACCTTGATTATCGGAGCCATTATCGGCTCTTTGGGTACAGCCCTGGCTAAAAGCGAGAAAAAAGGCTGCCTCTTTAACATCTTTGCTGGCATTGTCGGCTCCTACGTTGGCCAAAATCTCCTTGGCGACTGGGGACCTGATTTGGCTGGCATGGCTATTTTTCCATCCATCATCGGGGCCGCCCTGGTAACCATGGTTGTGGCTTATGTGACTGGTGAGCGGAGATAAATCGATTAAAAAGCTGGATTGCCAGCTTTTTTCATGCCAATTTTTCCTAAAAATGGTAGGATAGGAACATGACTAATCTTATCTTATTTTTCAGCCCCTACTTGATTGGGTCAGCCTGTGGTTGGCTCTACCGTTGGGTCAGGTTCAAGCTGGGGAAACCTAGCCCCCTACGCCCTCTTTACAAGTGGGAAAAACGAGGTCGTCGTTTTTTGGTCCTGGTCATGCTTGCCATCCTTCTGGGACAGGAACTCCTAGCTACTCAAGGACTGGCCTTACGGCCCAATCTTAACGATCACATCAGCACTATTTTCCTGTTTAGTGGCATGATTTGGTTATCTCTGGTGCTGGTTAGGCGGGCTAAAAATTGGGACTGGGGCCTCTATCTGGGGACCGTAATTGCTCTCCTTCCGGTCACTTCTTTCATCTGGTTCCTGGTCTATTTGTCTGGCAACGGGTTGGAGTACGATATTGTGACCGAAAACGGCAAAACCTACCTCCATACCTCTGAACAAGAAAGCTGGTCTGACCACTACGTCCACAAGTATGAGGTGGTCAATGATTACCTGATGAAGGCTAGGGCAGCTGACTATGACATTCATCAATTGAGCGAACGCCACTACAACCTCAGTTATGAGGAAAAGTATTTTGCAAACGAGGACACCAATGACTGACTTTTACACCAAACTGACCCAAATCCGCCATTACCTCCACCAGCACCCTGAGGTGTCTGAGGAGGAGGTTGAAACCACTGCTTTCTTGCGGGACCACTTGACCCAGTTAGGCATCCGAATTCTGGATTTGCCTTTGAAGACAGGCCTGGTGGCAGAAGTTGGTCAGGGCTTGCCGATTATTGCCTTACGGGCTGATATTGATGCCCTGCCCATTTCCGAAAAAACGACCCTGCCCTATGCCAGCCAAAATGGGGCCATGCACGCCTGCGGTCACGACCTCCACATGACCAGCCTCTTGGGGGCGGCAGAGCTCCTCAAGGAGCAGGAAAGCCAGCTCAAGGGCACGGTTCGCCTGATTTTCCAGCCGGCCGAGGAGGTCTCCAAGGGGGCATACAGCGTGATTGCGGCCGATGGTCTGGACGGGGTGTCTGCCATCCTGGGCTACCACAACATGCCCCAGCTGCCGGTCGGGACCATCGGCCTGAGGTCCAAGGCCATCATGGCGGGTGTGGAGAAGTTCAAGGTCACCGTGACAGGGGCCAGCGCCCACGCCGCTAAGCCTGAGATGGGGGTGGACACGGTCCTGGCCATCACCAGCATGGTCAACAACCTCCAGGCTATCGTGGCCCGCACCGTCTCAGCCTTTGACCAAGCTGTCCTCTCCGTCACCCACATCAGCGTGGGCTCGACCTGGAACGTCCTGCCCAAGGAGGGCTTTTTCGAGGGGACCATCCGCACCTTCACGCCCTACCTCAAGGCCCACATGCGGGAACGGTTCACCACCATCGTCGAGACCACAGCAGCCCAGTTCGGGGTCACCGCCCACATCGACTGGGCCCAAACCCCAAGTGTGACCTATAACGATGAGGTCTTGACGCCACTTTTGATGGAAAATAGCAGAGCTTTGGCACCGGTTATTGAGGTGGAACCCATGGCCATCGGGGAAGACTTTGCCGCCTATCAGGAAAAAATCCCAGGTGTCTTTGCCTTTATCGGTTCAAACGGCCAGCCAGATGCCCACGACCTCCACAGCGACCAATTTATCCTTAGTGATGACATGCTGCCAACAGCCGTGACTTACTATGTGGAGAGTGCTCTCTTCTTGTTGGATTATTTTGGAGGTCAGACCAATGACTAATTCTCTAGCCACACCTCTACATGACTGGCTTGATGATCAGCTAAAAAATGGGTTGCCAGACCACTTGGTCGGTCTCTGCTTTAATCTCTATACCTGCGAGGACCATTACTGGCAAATAGAACTGGTCGGCACAGGATCGGTTGATGATGGTCAGGATTGGCCCTGTGATGAGATTTGGGACAATCGAGATCAGTCATTCTACTGGCAGGAAGAGGCTGACTGGTCTGTGATTGAAGCCAAGGTTGGTCTGGCTTTATCTGACTATCTGGCCCAAGGTCAGTTTAAGCTTCACCTGACCAGTTATCAGGCCCTAGCCTATGGCTTTGTTGACGGTGACCTGCATCGTCTCTATTAAGGCGTTCAAACCAGCCCTGGTGCTGGTTTTTTTGGTTCCCAAACCGCTTTTTGTTGGCGTTTTCTGCTTTTCTTTGTTAAACTGAGGGTAAGGAGGTGATTGTCATGTTCAAAGACATCATGTGTTTTGTGACCTACTTTATCTCTGCAGTGATTCTGCTGGCGACTAGCTTTATCCTCTTTCACTTTGGGACGCCAAGTTTGCCGATGAGTGGAGACGGAGACGGGACAGGTTTGGTTTTGGTCTGGCTCTACTTTAGTCCTCGGTACCTCTTTCCAATCACTAGCTTGGTGTTGAGTTTAATCTTTTTTAGAAAGGCTAGAAAATCCTATAAAAAATTGTCCTAGGAGGTGTTTATCATGAAAGGGAAAAGTGATCTGTTCACGATTGTCCTTGCTGTTGTTTTGGCTGGTATTGCTATGAGGGCTAGCGGTTCCCCCTATAATCTGGGGACGGTCATCTGGTTGGGCAATGCGGTCATGTCCTTGTCCTTTTTCGCCTTAGAAAACGGCTGGAAAAAATTATCCTTAGGGATGTATGTGGTGGACTTACTGGCCTGTCTTCTGATCACTCTCAGCCTGTCTGGTTGGACAAGAACAGCGATCCTCATCTGGTGCCTGCTGGGACCTGTTTTCATGATCGGCTATTGGCTCCGCTTCAAGAGAGAGCGATAAAGAAAACCTATCACCTCCATAAGATATCTTTACTAGGCAAAAGAACTATTTCGTGATAAGATAGGAGAAGTAAAAAATGGAGGATACTTATCACATGAAATCATTGCTTAAAGTAACGGGCCTGGCCCTAGCATCTGGCCTGCTCTTGGCGGCTTGCGGCAGCAAGTCTGCTGAAACCCCAGCTAGCAGCTCATCAGAAGCTGCTGCAGCCAAAGAAACAGTAACTCTAGCGACAGTTGGTACCACGAAGCCTTTCTCTTTTGAGAAAGACGGCAACCTGACAGGTTACGACATCGAAGTGGCCAAGGCTGTCTTTGAAGGCTCTGACAAGTACGAGGTTGTTTACCAAAAGACCGAGTGGTCATCAATCTTCACCGGTCTTGACTCAGACAAGTTCCAAATCGGGGCTAACAACCTGAGCTACAACGACGAGCGTGCAGAAAAGTACCTTTACTCTGCACCGATTGCGACCAACCCACTGGTTATCGCTGTTCATAAGGATTCAGGCATCAAGAGCTACGCGGACATCGCTGGCAAGTCAACCCAGGTCGTTCAAGGAACGGGTACAGCTGCCATGCTTGAAAAGTACAACGAAGAAAACGCTGACGCTCAAACCAATATCAACTACACCAACGAAAACATCACTGCCCAGTTGCGTAACGTTGAAGATGGTAAGTTCGACTACAAGATTTTTGAGACCCAATCAGTCAAAACCATCATTGAAGAGCAAGGCCTGCAAAACTTGGAAATCGTGGAAATCGACCAAGCCTCTGCCAACAAGCCTTACGTTTACTTCATCTTCGGTAAGGAAGAAACTGAACTCCAAGCCTTTGTCAACAAGCGTATCCAAGAACTCTACGCTGATGGCACCCTTGAAAAACTCTCACAAGAATTCTTGGGTGGTAGCTACCTGCCTGAGGAAGCTGATGTGAATCAGTAATCCCGACTGACACCTGTCCATCTTGGCAGGTGTTTTCTTTTCGATGTGGTATAGTTTGAAACTATAACCTAACTTCTATTTTAACTATTTGAAACTTCTAAGGACTTATGGGATAATAGTAACAGTTTTGAAAAGAAAGAGGAAACTAAGATGAAAAAAATCGTAAAATTTGCAGGCCTCAGCTTGGCCGCCGCCGCTCTCTTGGCCGCTTGTGGCAATAAGGCCGCT
Source organism: Streptococcus sp. ZY171113 (assembly GCF_057748235.1). NCBI lineage: Bacteria > Bacillati > Bacillota > Bacilli > Lactobacillales > Streptococcaceae > Streptococcus > Streptococcus sp. ZY171113. Next base: position 618,069 of record NZ_CM173243.1, on the reverse strand, counting down.
GACTCAGCAAGTAGCACAGCTGATGCTAAGGTTCTCAAGGTCGGTATCATGACCAAGACCGATTCTGACCAAGCTCGTTGGGATGCCATCCAAGAAGGCCTCAAGGCTGAGGGGATCACTCTTGAATTCACCGAGTTTACCGAGTACCCACAGGTTAACCCTGCTCTTGCCAACGGTGAAGTGGACATCAACGCCTTCCAGCACTACAACTACTTGGACAACCACAACAAGGAAACTGGTGATGACTTGGCCGTTGTTGCAGAAACCTACATCAGCCCAATCAACCTCTTCCCAGGTACTGACGGCGACGGTGGCAAGGCCAAGTACAAGGCTGTTTCAGAAATCCCTGATAAAGCAACCATCGCCATTCCAAACGATGTGACCAACGAAAGCCGTGCCCTCTACGTTCTTGAAGCCGTTGGTTTGATTAAATTGGACGTTTCTGGTACTGAATTGGCAACCATCGCTAACATCAAGGAAAACAAGAAAAACCTTGACATCAAGGAGGTTGAAGCCAGCCAGTTGCCAGCAACCCTCTCATCAGTTGACGCTGCCATCATCAACAACAGCTTCGCCGTGCCAGCAGGCATCGACTACGCAACCTCACTCTACCGTGAAGAGTCAAGCAACGAGGCTGCTAAACAGTGGATTAACATCATCGCTGCTCAGAAAGACTGGGAGTCATCTGACAAGGCTGACTTGATCAAGGCCCTGGTTAAGGCCTACCACACCGACGAGGTTAAGGCCATCATCGAAGAAACTTCTAACAACGTTGACGTACCAGTTTGGTAAGTCGCTTGGCTAAAGAACGGCGTGTCCCCACACGCCGTTTGTGATTTTCCTCCCACTTGTTTTAAGACAAAGTAACAGCACCGCTTGACCAACTAGAAAGGAGCCCCATGCTGACCGACCGAGACCAACAGCTGATTAAGGCCTTCAAAGAGGACGAAATCGCCCAGCACTACTTCGAGGTCCTGAGGACCCTGATTGCCAAAAAGTCCATCTTTGCCCAGCAGGTGGGCCTCCAGGACGTGGCCACCTATTTGGCTGAGATTTTTGACAATAGCGGAGCAGCCGTTCAGGTGGACAGCAGCCACACAGCTCCCTTTGTCATCGCTCGTTTTGACAGCCCACGGGCTGACGCTAAGACCCTGATTTTCTACAACCATTACGACACCGTCCCTGCTGATGATGACCAGCCCTGGACCAGCGCCCCCTTCAAATTGACGGTCCGTGAGGGCTACATGTATGGCCGTGGGGTCAATGATGACAAGGGTCACATCACGGCTCGCCTAACTGCCGTCCGCAAGTACCTGCGGGAAATCGGCCCCCTACCTGTCAACATCATCTTCATCATCGAAGGGGCTGAGGAATCGGCCTCAACCGACCTAGAGCATTACCTGGCCAAGCATCGGGACCAGCTCCTGCCAGCCGACCTCCTGATTTGGGAGCAGGGCAGCAAGAACAACCAGAACCAACTGGAAATCACGGGTGGCAACAAGGGCATCGTGACCTTTGACCTGTCAGTGACCTCCGCAGCCGTTGACATGCACTCCAAATACGGGGGCGTGGTTGATTCGGCCACCTGGTACCTGATTGAGGCCCTGACTTCCATGCGGAGCCGAGAGGGACGGATTTTGATTGACGGGATTTATGACCGAGTTCTGCCGCCAAACCAGCGGGAGCTGGATTTGGTGGCCCAGTATGCGGTTGACCATCCCGAAGATATTGAGAGGGTGTACGGCCTGACCCTGCCTCTCTTGGTTGAGGAGCGGGCGGCCTTTCTCCAACGCTACTACTTTGAACCAGCCCTGTCCATCGAGGGGCTGGGGTCAGGCTATCAAGGGCAAGGGGTCAAGACTATCCTGCCTGCCCAGGCCACTGCCAAGATGGAGATGCGACTGGTTCCAGGCCTGACCCCAGCCTATGTCCTGGATTGTGTGCGACAACACCTAGCCCGTCAGGGCTTTGACCAGGTGGAGGTGACCTACACCCTGGGCGAGGAGAGCTACCGGAGTGACCTGTCTGCGCCAGCCATTTTACAAGTCATCGAGCTGGCCAAGAAGCACTATCCCGATGGGGTGTCGGTCCTGCCTACCTCAGGGGGGACCGGGCCTATGCACAAGGTTTACGAGGCCCTGGGCGTGCCCATGGCGGCCTTTGGGATTGGGAATCCCAAGAGTCGGGACCATGGTGGCGATGAGAACGTCAGCCTGGCCGACTACTACACCCATATTCAACTAATCAAGGAGTTAATTCAGTCTTATGAGTAATGCAATCATCAAACTGGACCAGATTGACATCACCTTCCACCAGAAACGGCGGGTGATTGAAGCAGTCAAGGACGTGACGGTCCACATCAACCAAGGTGACATCTACGGTATCGTGGGGTATTCGGGTGCAGGGAAATCAACCCTGGTTCGGGTCATCAACCTGCTCCAGAAACCGACGGCTGGGCAAGTAACTGTGGACGGTGATGTCCTCTTTGCAGACGGCCGTGTCCAGCTATCGCCAGCTGAACTGCGGGAAAAACGGCGGGACATTGGCATGATTTTCCAACACTTCAACCTCATGGCCCAGAAAACGGCCCGAGAAAATGTGGCCTTCGCCCTCAAGCACTCCAAGCTGAGCAAGGACGACAAGGCAAAAAAAGTAGAAGACCTGCTGGCCCTGGTTGGTCTGGCTGACCGAGCGGACAACTACCCTTCCCAGCTGTCAGGCGGTCAGAAGCAACGGGTGGCCATTGCCAGAGCCCTGGCCAATGACCCTAAGATCCTGATTTCTGACGAGTCCACCTCAGCCCTGGATCCTAAGACCACCAAGCAAATCCTGGCCCTTCTCCAGGACCTCAACCGCAAGCTGGGCCTGACCATCGTCATGATTACCCACGAGATGCAGATTGTCAAGGACATCTGTAACCGGGTAGCGGTCATGCAGGATGGGGAATTGGTTGAAGAGGGGTCTGTCCTCAACATTTTCAGCAATCCGAAAGAAGCTCTGACCCAAGAATTTATCACCGTAGCGACTGGCATCGACGAAGCTCTGGACAAAATCCGTCAGCAGCCTATCGTTCGTCACCTGCCTGCGGGAGCCATTTTGACCCAAATCAAATACGACACAGATAGCACGGACGAGCCTGTCTTGACCGAGATTTATCGGGATTACGGGGTCGAAGCCAATATCCTCTACGCCAATATCCAAATCCTTGAGGGGGTGTCGGTCGGTGAGCTGGTGGTCATCCTGACTGCCCAGCCGAGCCAGCTGACCCAGGCCCTGGCCGCCCTCAAAGCCCACGGCCTGACCGTGACCATCCTGAAAGGAGGCCTATCATGTTAGAACTCATTCAAACCTACCTGCCCAATGTTTACAAGCTGGGTTGGTCGGGCGACGCTGGTTGGGGCACCGCCATCGCCAGCACCCTTTACATGACCATCATCCCCTTTATCATCGGGGGCTCCGTCGGCCTTATTGGGGGCCTGCTTCTGGTCATGACAGCTCCTGGCGGGGTCATCGAAAACCGCTGGATTAACTTCGTTCTGGACAAGATCGCCTCGATTTTCCGAGCCATTCCCTTTGTCATCCTCTTGGCCATTCTTGGCCCCCTGACCCGCCTTTTGGTCGGAACCATTCTGGGGGAAAGTGCGGCCAACGTGTCTCTATCCTTTGCGGTCTTTGCCTTCTTCCTCCGGCAGGTGCAGGTGGTCATGGCAGAGCTGGACAAGGGCATTATCGAAGCCGCACAGGCTTCAGGAGCGACTACCTGGGACATCGTCTGGGTTTACCTGACGGAAGGCCTGCCAGATTTGATTCGGGTGTCAACCGTGACCCTGATTTCCCTGGTGGGGGAAACCGCCATGGCTGGCGCTATCGGAGCTGGTGGTCTGGGTAAAGTCGCTATCGCTTACGGCCACAACCGCTTTAATCAGGATGTGACCTGGGTGGCCACCCTCTTTATCCTCCTCATCATCTTCTCTATCCAGTTCTTGGGTGACTCCCTAACACGGAAGATTAGCCATAAGTAACATCAGTCAAGAGACAAGCTCACTTTAGGGCTTGTCTTTTTTAGGGCTTTACGATCGCTTGCAGTAACGAGAACAAGCAAAAAGACCAGCTACGCCAGCTGGCCTTTTCTGTCTTAGTTATCCTCTGAAATTTCCTCGTCAGAATAATCATCTTCGTCATCATCCAAAGAGACTGTATCATCATCCTCCAGAGGGGCGTCAATATCAATCTCGTTGAGTTCTGAATCATAGCTTTCCACCTCTGACTCCTCGTCGTCGGAATCATCGGTGTCGTAACTCATATCAATCTCATCACGACGGAAGGCATCATCTTCTGGGTCATCATTGTTGTAGTCGATGGCATCCTCATCGTCACCAAGGAAGGCATTAACCCGCTGCTTAGGACGCTTAGGAGCCTCTTCATCATCGTTTTCTTCCAAGGTGATGATTTCTTCATCAATCTCATCAATGGCATACCAAGACCGCAAGCCCCACTTGTTCTCACCAAGGGGAATGAAACTACCGTCCGTGTTAAGGTCAGCGTAGAAATAAGGCAGGGCCTCACGAATGTCCGCATCTGATTTTCCAAGGTATTCTTGAATCGCGTTCACCAGTTCGCTAAAAAACATTTCTTCATCACGTCCACGTGTTTCCAAGATGGCACGGGCCACTTCAATCATAGACAATTCACTTTTTTCTTGTCCAGCAAATACTTCTAATTCCAAGACGCTCTCCTCTTCTTGTTAGCTCTCGCTAAAATTTATCGTTACTCTCTATTTTACGATAAAAATCCCATTTCGTCAAAAGTTTTTCCTACAAACCACAACAAAACTCCATTTAGTGTCCTCAGATAATCGTAGAAAACCTATTTCGATTTAACAAAATCGATGTACTTCTCCCCAAAAGCCTCAATCTGGTCAAGGACAGCTCGAAATTCCCTCCCCATATCGCTCAATTCATATTCTACCCTTGGAGGAACCTCTGGATAGACCTTGCGGACAACCAAGCCATCTTCTTCTAGCTGCCTCAGTTGTTTGGTCAAAGTCGCATGGGAAATACCTGTCAACCGTCGCTGAAGCTCATTAAAGCGAACAGGCTCTTTCTCGATGTGATGTAAGAGCAAAATACTCCATTTGCCAGACAAAATCCCTTGAGTGGTCACAAAGGGACACTCTGGAATGGTGTGCTTAGTAAAAGTTGCCAAAATTTTTCCCCCTTTTTTTCCTTGTGGTTGGCCATTAGGACAGTAAAAAATCGTGACGTCATCAAAAAAACGTACTTGTTCAAGCTGATTTATCTGTCTATAATTGTACCATAAAGTCAAATAGGACTCTATAAAAAACAATCAATCAAAGGAGTTTCACCATGAAACAATTCATCACAAAGGATTTTACCCTCAGCGTTTTTTACTCAGACGATAAAAGTTTCTTTATCACCAGCACCCTGGTGGAAAAAGACGGCAAGGCCTTCTTGATTAACGCTGGCTTCACGCAGGCTATGGCTCAGGAGATTGTCCGCTACCTCAAGGATAACCACTTGGATTTGGAAAAAGTTTATCTTCTTCACGGTGACCCTGATTACTACTTTGGTTTGGAAACGATTAAAGCAGCTTTCCCAGCGGTAACAGCCTACGCGACTCAAGAAACCTTTGATCACATCACCCATACGGTCGGCAAAAAACTGGCTGTCTGGTCTCCACAGTTGGGCGAACAAGCTCCTACCAATGTTGTTCTCCCCAAGGTTCTTGATGGTCAAAGCATTGATTTTGCTGGTTTGACCTTCGATTTGGTTGGAGATGATAGCCACCGCACTAACCTTTACCAAGCAGACAACGCTTTGCTCCTCGGTGGTATTGATACCTTTAACGACGGTATCCATGTCTTTTTGGCAGACACGGCTACTCCTGAAAAAATGCAGAGCTGGATCAAGCGTTTGGACAGCCTAGCTGGCCTTGACATTGACTTGTTGATTCCTAGCCACGCTCATCCAGAGGGACACCACAACAAGGACAGCCTCATCGCAACTGAAAGCTACTTGGCAAATAGTCTAGAAATCCTAGAAACAGCAAAAGATTCATCTACTTTTATGGACAAAATGTCAGCTATCTATCCAAACTATGCAAACCAAGGCGTTCTAGGTTTGAGTGCTAAGGTTGTGACCGGCGAAATGGCTTGGGGGTAAACAAATGAAAAAAGAACTTTATAAACAACTCCTTATCGATACTTACGAGCTGACTGGTCAAGGAAAATTAGCAGACTTTGCCAGCTACCTGGCTGATGATGTCAGCTGGACAGAGAGTGTTGGCTTCCCTTACGCTGGCACTTATATCGGACCAGAAGCCGTTTTAGACAATGTCCACAAGCGTCTTGGCACGGAGTGGGAAGACTTTAAGGCAGTCCCACGAGAGTTTACCTACGCTGATAATCAAGTTATGGTTCTAGGACAATACAGTGGGCGTTACAAGATGACTCAAAAGTCTTTTGCGACTGATTTTGTCCATGTCTATCGTTTCAATGACCAAGACAAGGTCAGCCACTTCCAGCAGATTGTAGACAGTGTCCCTGTCCTTGCCACCATGACCAAGGAGAACTAACATGAAACTTTACTACATCTGGGATGCCTACTGTGGCTGGAGCTACGGCTTCAATCATATCTTCCTGCCCTTTATGGACAAGCACCCCGAACTTGACTTAGAAATTATTTCTGGCGGGCTTTTTAGCGGCGATAATGTCAGGTCTCTGCGAGATTTCCAAGTGGCTAAAACCATCAATCAAAAGATTGAGACCTACTACCACATGATCTTCGGCCAAGCCTACAATGATTTACTTGATGAAGGCGTTGGGGTTATGGATTCCTTAGTCCCTGCCCGTGCCTTAACCTTCTTTCGGGAGCATCTACCAACCCAACAACTGATGCCTATCGCCTTTGATCTGCAAAAGTTATTCTTTGAACAGGGGTTGAACTTAGCAAATTCCAGCTCTTATGAAAACTTGTTTAGACAGTACAATTTATCGCTGACGCTAATGGAAGAGTTGGAAGAAGTCTTGAATCAACCAGAAGATAGCCACCCTGATTTTACAATTGCACGCCAGATGGGAGTTACTTCCTATCCGACCTTAATCTTAGAGCATAAAGGTAAGTTCTACAATATGATTCAAGGGGCTCAAACAGCCCAGGACTTAGAAAATCGTCTCCAAGACATCTTGACAAAGCAATAATCATAGAGCACACAACCACCAATTAAACCACAACTGGTGGTTGCCTTTGCAAGAAAAACTAGCTTAAAAGCATAACAAAAAAGCAAGTAGCCCTTAACCTACTTGCTTTTTAGAGAGACTTATTTTACAGTCGCTGTGCTGGTGATGACTTCAACAGCCTTCTTCATGGCGATGTCGTGCTTGAGCATGTCGTCAGACAAGAGAGCACGCACCTGTTCAACTGGCATGTTGTAGTCGGTTGCCAGGTCAGTGATTTCTTTTTCGATGTCCGCAGCAGTTGCTTCAAAGCCTTCAACCTTAGCGATAGCTTCAATGACCAAGTTAGTGCGGGTACGTTTCTCAGCGTCACCTTCAAATTGCTTGTGGAGGTCGTCGCGGGTTGTACCTGTCAACTGGAAGTACATGTCAGGCGAGATGCCTTGGCGTTGCATGTTGCCCATGAACTCGTTCATGGCACGGTGCACTTCGTCGTGAACCATCTCTTCTGGCAACTCAAGGATTTCAGCGTTGGCAACAGCCAATTCAAGGGCAGCTGCTTCAACAGCATCGTCAAAGGCCAATTCTTTAGCTGTTTCCAATTCCTTGCGGTACTTAGCTTTCAACTCATCAAGAGTGTTTACTTCTTCGTCGATGTCTTTAGCCAATTCGTCGTCAAGGGCAGGCACTTCTTTAGCCTTAACTTCGTGAACGGTTGTCACAAAGAGGGCAGCCTTACCAGCCAAGTGCTCAGCCTGATAGTTTTCTGGGAAGGTCACGTTAACGTTAACGGTATCGCCAGCCTTGGCACCAACCAGTTGGTCTTCAAAGCCTGGGATGAATTGACCGCTACCAAGACCGAGTGAGAAGTTCTCACCCTTACCGCCGTCAAACTCAACGCCGTCAACAGAACCGACAAAGTCGATCACAACAGTGTCGCCGTTTTCTGCGGCAGCTTCTTTAACCACCAACTCAGCCAAGTTCTGACGCTCACGCTCAATCTTAGCGTCAACTTCTTCGTCAGTCACTTCTTTAGAAGCCTCAACTTCTACTGCCAAGTTCTTGTAGTCGCCAAGTTTCACTTCAGGCTTGGTCACCACTTCAGCCGTGATGGTCCAGTCCTGACCTTTTTCCATAGAAACCACGTCGATTTTTGGTTGGGCAACCACTTCAAGGCCAAGCTCAGCAACAGCTGCTTCATAGGCTGTTGGCAAGATGCTGTTCAAAGCTTCTTCGTAGAGAGCCTCTTCACCCACACGTTGGTTAAAGATGGCACGAGTAACTTTACCCTTACGGAAACCTGGGATGTTGAGGTTTTTCTTAACTTTGTTAAACGCCTTGTCCAAAGCTGGCTTGATTTGGTCCTGGCTGATGGTGAAAGTCACCACGCCACGGTTAGTCGCTTTGTTTTCAAATGATGTAGACATGCTGTCAAACTCCTTAAAAATAGTATACAGCTTAGTTTACCACATTTAGCGGAATTTTGAAACTATTTTACGTCAATATTGCTGTTTTTCTTTATTTTTTAGCTTAAATACCAAAATTGGAAAAATTTTTTCAAAAAAGTGTCATTTATAGTTGACACGCCTTTCCCCATCTGCTATACTAATAGTGTAACATATATGTGACTAGGGAGGCTGCTCCCAAAATTTTTTACCCAGAGGTGTCATATATACGAGACATACAGCTGAGCTAAGGCTCAAAAAATTTTAAGCTGATGTGTCACATATACGAGACACCCTACGAAAGGAGGCCGCATGAACCGCGTCAAAGACTACCGCACCGAGCGAGGCCTGTCCCAGCTGGCCCTGGCCAAGGCCATCGGGGTGGCCAGGCAGACCATCAACCTGATCGAAAATGACAAGTACAACCCCTCCCTGGACCTCTGCATCAAGCTGGCAGAAGTCTTGGAGACTGACCTTAACACCCTCTTTTGGGAGACGAGACATTTATAAGGAGACGACTCATGAAAAAACTAAACACAGACAACCTTTACCTGACCTTCCTCCGCAAATTCTACCGTATTGAGGGGGAGCTTGACGAATACAGCCTGAGCGAGATTAACACGTTCGGGAATCACATGTACATGCTTATGTATTCACTCGTCTTTATCAGTTTTCTGTTCTATTTCTTCGATATTGCTGATACCGGCGGTTTGATATTTCTCATTCTTCTCTTCTTGCCACCGCATTTACAAAAAAGAATGGCCAAGCGGCTAGGTTTGGATAAGATTGAGACCGAGCGTTCCGAACTCAAACAAGCTCGCTGGGCCATGCTCAAACGAACACTCCTTCAAACTAGCTTTACGGCACTCTTACTCGGCGGACTGTTCTGGCTCACCGCTGCCCATCAGCCACCTGAGTCCACTTTCCACGACATTGCCCTCGGTAGCTGGGCTATCTTTGTCGGCCTTCGCTTTATCTACCTGCTCATTAAAAACTTCCGCAAAATCAAAATCATTGACTAAGGAGACAACTCATGAAAAAACTAAACACCGACAACCTTTACCTGACCTTCCTCCGCAAATTCTACCGCATCGAAGGGGAGCTCGACGAGTACAGCCTGAGTGAGATTAACACGTTCGGGAATCACATGTTTATGTTCTTGTATAGTGGCATGACCCTCGCCTTCCTACTCAGCTTATTTGCCATTGATATTTGGGATTGGGTGATTTTTCTGGGACTGCTAATCCCTCTCAACGGTCAAGTCAAATTGATCAAACGCTTGGAACTGGATAAGTTGGAAGTTGAACAAGACCAGCTCAAAACCGCCAAGCGAACCATGTTCAAACGCACCTTGTGGCAGACCCTAATGGTGGCTGTCACAGGTGTTCTGGTAAGCCTAGCCTTGTGGAGAATGGGTATCCCTCAAGAAGACGGCACTAGCCCAGAGGTCTTTTTCAAGATTGCAACGCCAGGCTCGGTGGCCATCATATCAATCATCGCATTCTTTGTACAACTCAGAGATAACTTCCGCAAAATCAAAATCATCGACTAGGAGGATTCTCATGAAAAACTTTTTCAAGAACCTTGTCATTTTTCTGCTCATCTATGCCCCTATTCGGGCCATTATCGAGGTGACAACAGGTGGAAGCATCACCAACCTGCTAACCCTTCAGCAACTGGTCGGAGCAGTCATCACAGCCCTTCTAGTGGCTGGTTTTATGGCCTATCAAAACAAGAACAAGTAAAGGAGGTTCTCATGACTAAACCAATCAAAGAACCTATGGCAACCAAACTCATCAAACGCTTTTATGGTATTGTTGGTCCTCTGGATGAGTACAAACAGCATGAACTTGATCGCATCGGCAACCACTGCTTCATGATTTTGACCGTTTGCCTGCTCCTTGGCAATCCAGTAGCCCTGTTTTTAGCTGAAAGTCATCCAAAACTGGTGGCTTGGGGGTATCCTATCGTCCTAGGTAGTGTGCTCTTTATCCTCTTTGCCTATATCCTGTCCAAGACCTCCCATCTGACCCAATTCGACAAGGAAGAGTTAAGCCCTAATGAGCAACAACAGCTACGCCACTTTGGGTTAAAAGCTGGGAGCCTTTTTGGCACAGGTCTATATGTCTGCTCCTGTCTCTTAGACCTGTTCGACCTCAACAAACCTTTCTTGGACCAGTTGAGTCAGCCTAAAAATCTGATTTTCGGACTACTTTGTGGCATCTTCTTTGGATTAGCCAGTAAGTCTCTTGTCCAATTCCGTCAAGGCAACTAGTTATAGGGAGGCCTTTCATGATGAAATTACTGTCACATCTCAAACACCCTAGTCTTTTTATGGCCATCTGGTTGCATACCTGCATTTCTTTTGTCATCGCTCAAGAGCGTGGGGGTGATTTTCTAGCTATCTTTGCTGACCCTAGACGGGTCTTGGTTGTCGGGGTTATCGGCTGGCTGACTGGTCTAGTCATGGCTGATGCCCGACGCCAAAAGAAAACCAACTAGCTTCACCGCTCTGCTATTTTCCCAAAAAAGGAGATTCTCATGACTAAACCTAATTCCAATCTGTTTGACCGCCTCATCCACACCCTCTTCGGGGTTGAAGTGCTGGACGAATACAGTCGCCAGCAGGTCAACGCTATCGGCAACACCTGCTTTATGATGTTCTTTGCGGGTAGTTTGTTAACCATCTTTTTGGCACCTATCCTTAGAACCATTGACCTGACCTTGACCTATCACGTTCTTTTGCTCAGCCAGGTGGTTCTTCTGCTGGCTACTACTCTTTATATGAGCAAGACCTGCCATAAGCTGGGCCTGCTTAATATCGAGGTTCTGGCCCAAGACTATGAGGCCGTCAAAGCCCAACGCCTCAAACGTCACCGCCGCAATGCCTGGGTTTTCTTTCTCTTCCAAATCCTGACGCAAGGGTTGTGGGAGGCAGGCTTGCAGTTCCCTCATCTGATGACTGAGTTGATGAGGCCAGAGGAGCTTATCAGGGCTGCCTTGCTTAGCCTCCTCTTTTATCACTTCACCAAAAAGCACCTGCTCTCAACTATCATGGTTCTGGACGAGGATTAGGTTCACCGCTCGGCTATTTCCAAAAAAGGAGACACTCATGCTCAACCGCTACAAGTCACCCCTGCTCCTGGCCCTGGCGCTTCATGTCGCCAGGAACCTGATGGCGGCTCTGCTAGACCAGCAGCCCTTCTGGGAACTGGCCCTAGCCCCACGGCAGCTCCTGGTGAGCCTGCTCTGGCTAGCCCTCTTCTGCTTTATTCACTACGCTAACACACGCAAAGGAGACTAAGATGACGCCATCACTTTGGAAAACCATCCTCAAACACTTTTACGGCATCGAGGAGCTTGACGAATACCGGGAGGCTCAGATCAACGCCATCGGCAACCGGCTCTATGTCGTCAATTTTACCTTTAACCTCTTGTCCAGCTTTGTGGCTATTCTCTTTGTAGACAAGCATTTGGAAGCTGCCTTCTACGGCCTGCTCTTTAGCAACTTTGCTGTCTTTTTCCTCAGCAACAGCTACCTGCTTTACAAACTGCAAAGCCTCAAGTTAAACACGGTTGATGTTGAAGAGGACGAGTATGCGATCAAGCTGGCTAAGCTGAAAAAACAGTGTATCCGTATGGGAATTTTCTTCGGCATTTTCCAACACGTTCTCATGACCTGGCAGGCTGACTCAGGGACCTTTTTGAGCAACTTAATCGACTGGCGTTATATGTTAGTTCACGCTGTCATCAGTAGCTTGTTTGGTTATGCCATGTACCGATTCGGCAAGCACAACATCAAAAAAGATTAAAAAACAGGCCTCTGCCTGTTTTTGATTGCTATGAAAATGGGTTATAAAACCGACCGCCATTGACCACAAAAAGGGCCAGGGTGATGAGGACAAGGGCTACCGCAAGGCCGACAACCAAGATATCTTTCTTGGTCAGGGCTTGATAGGTGTACCAGGTTCTAGTCTTGTTCTTGCCGAAACGGCGGAGCTCCATGGCTGTTGACACGGTGTCAATCCGCTCCAAGGAGCTGAAAATCAGGGGCACCAAGATTTGGACATTGCCCTTGATTCGCTCCATGAGCTTGGCCTTCTTGGACAATTCCAGTCCCCTAGCTTCCTGAGACAGCTTGATCATGCCAAATTCTTCCTGAATATCAGGAATGTAACGCAGGGTCAGACTGACTGCATAGGCAATCTTATAGGAGACCCCAACCTGATTGAGGCTGGAGGCAAACTGACTGGGATGGGTCGTCATGAGAAAGAGAATGGCCAGAGGCACCGTGCAAAAATATTTGAGCAAAAGATTGAGCAGGTAAAAGAGCTCCTCAGCCGTCAGGTAAAAGCGACCCCAGCCCTGCCAGAGCAAGGTCTTGGTCCCGTAAATCTCCTCCCCATAACCAGGGGCAAAGAGGTAAACCATGGACAGATTAAATACGGCAATCGTGATTACCACCATCAAAACAAGAGAAACCTGCTTAAAGCGAATTCTGGCCAGCTTGAAAAGGGCCAGGGAGCCAAAGGCGATAAAGGCAATGAACCTGGTATCATAGGTGGTCATGGCCGCCACAGAAACCAGGATAAAAAAGAGCAACTTGGCCACACCAGACAGGTCATAAAGAAACCCCTGACCCTCATGATAACCGATAAGTTTGGAATTAGCCACGCAAGCCACCTCCTTGTTCAATGTAAAAGGCCGTCAAGTCCTGGGCAGAGACCCCCAACTTGTCCGCCAAAGCAAACAAGCTGGTCTGCTTGAGGTTGGCTTTTTCCAGCAGGTCAGGCTGGCTGAGCACGGCCACAGGGCTGTCATCGGCAATCACTTGACCATCACTCAGAACCAAACAGCGGTCCGAGTATTCCAGCATGAGCTGCATGTCATGGGTAATCATGACAATAGTGTGACCCAGCTGGTTGAGCTCGTCCAAGAACCGCATCATGTCCGTGTAGTTCTTCTGGTCCTGGCCAGCCGTCGGCTCGTCCAAGAGGATAATCTCAGGATTGAGGACCAAAATCGAAGCGATGGTCACCCGCTTCTTCTGACCATAGGACAGGGCTGAAATGGGCCACTTGCGAAAAGGAGTCAGGCCACAGACTGCTAAAACCCGTTCCACCCGCTCAGCCACTTCCTCTTCAGGCACGCCCCGCAGGCGAAGCCCCAGAGCCACTTCATCAAAAATCATGGTCTGGCTAATCATCTGGTTGGGGTTCTGCAGAACATAGCCAATCCGCTCCGACCGTTCCTTGACCGAATCGCTTGAAATGTCCTGACCACGGTAGCTAATCTGGCCCTCAGCTTGAACAAACTGGCTCAGGCTCTTGGCCAGGGTGGACTTGCCCGCCCCGTTCTTACCAACGATGGCCACCCGCTCGCCCTTGTAGAGCGTCAGGTCAATGCCCTTGAGAATGGGCCGCGCAGCCTCATAGCCAAACCGCCAGTTGGACAGACTGAGCAAGGGTTCTTTGGTTTTGGGGTCAAAAGCTCTGCTATTTCCCAAGACAGGCAGGGAACCAACTCCCTTAGTCCAGCCAGCAGCCTCAAGCTGACGCGCCACACTATGGTCCAGGGGTTCACGGATGCCGTGGTCGGCCAGAATGGTCGTGGCCAGGGCCTCCTCAGGCGAGCCGTTGAAAACGATGGCACCCTCATGAAGGAGGACCAATCGGTCAACCGGCCGGTAGAGGACGTCCTCCAGGCGATGCTCGATGATGAGGGTGGTCGCCCCTGTCTGGCGATGAATGTCGTCAATCAGGGCAATGGTGTCCTGGCCAGACTTGGGGTCCAGGTTGGCCAAGGGCTCATCAAAGAGCAGAATCGGGCTCTCATCAATCAGGACGCCAGCCAGACTAACCCGCTGCTTCTGACCGCCAGATAGGTCTTGTGGCCGATGGTCCAGCAAGCTGATCAAGTCCAGCTGGTCGGCCCACTTGTGGACGCTGGCCCGCATATCTGCCACTGCCACCACATCGTTTTCCAAGGCAAAGGCCAAGTCCTCTGCCACCGTCAGGCCGATGAACTGACCATCCGTGTCCTGCAAGACCGTGCTGACCAGGTTGGACTTGTCATAAATGGACAGGTCAACAGCTGGCTGCCCCTTAATCAATAGCCGGCCGCTACTCTCACCTTTATGAATATTGGGGATAATCCCGTTTAGGCATTGACCCAGGGTGGACTTGCCCGACCCCGACGCCCCCACAATCAGGACCTTTTCCCCCGCCTCGATAGTCAGGTTAATGCCCTTGAGGGTCGGCTCAGCCTGGGCGTCGTATTTGAAGGAAAAGTCCTCAAATCGTATCATTTCTGTCATAGAAACCTCTTTTTTCGCTTTTGGGGCTGGTCTTTTGGGACATGGCAGAGCTGCTCAGCTCCTATCCCATAGGTCACACATATGCCACCACTGTCATTTTATTATACCACAAGCCAGACCAGCGAAAAAAGCCGTCATCGGCTTTTTTCAATGAAAAACTAGTCTTTTGACAAACTACCTGACTTGGTACGGCTCTTAGCGTAGATTGAGAGCAAGAGGGTACCGCCGATGGCCATGGTCAAAACGTTAGAAAGACCTGCAATAGCTCCCTGAGTCAGGAGGTAAGACCATTCTTGAGCGTAGAGAATCTTATCACCGATGGTCGTCACTGGACCGTAAGCCAAGACGGAAGCCAAGACTTGAACAAGGTTAAAAGCAATGATCGATTTGAGTGGAAATTGACCCGTGATCACATCATAACGTTTACGGAAGTGGCCGATAACCCAACCAAGAACACCAGAGGCCAGAATCCAAGCCCAGTAAACATTGCCGTATTGGATAGAGTCCTTCACCGTGTGCCCGATAAATCCAACCAAGAAACCAACAACTGGGCCAAAGAGGGTTGCAAACAGAGCCTGTACCGCATACTGCAACTGAATAGACGTGTTAGCGAAAATCGGAATATTGATAAAAATACCAATAATAACAAAGAGTGCTGAACCGATACCTGTTGCGACGATGTGTTTGATGGTGTTGTTTTTCATGAGATTTTCTCCTAGTCTTATTATTGTTCTAAACGTTTGATTTCAATATGCCATTGTGGGCCGACACCCACGTTATAAGCCTTGGCAAAGGAGCCTTGGTTGATGGCCAGTCCCACTCGGTAGAGGGAGTTGATGTAGAGGATGGGCTGACCAATCCGCACGTCCGCAAAGGACTTGCCATAAGTGACCTGGTTTTGGTAGACCAGCATGTCGTTGTTGTAGATGGTCACCTCAAACCGTTGACCGAACTCAGGGGTCAGGCTGTAAAACTCCTCACGGGTGATGGAGGTCCAGAGGGAACCGAAACGAACATCCAAGATGTCCACCGCACCCCTAACCAGATTATCCTCAAGCACGGTCTCTACGGCTGGCAATTCGACGATGGCGTCAACCGACAACTCTGGCCCCACTTCCTCGAAGCTGATGTGGCCGCTGGCCAGTTTGGCACCCGTATAGGCATAGACATCCCGCCCATGAAAGGTATAGGAATGCTCGGTGTTGGCTCGGCGATTGGCCACCTCGGAAATCTCTCGGACAGCGGTGATGCCCACGTGCTTCTTGATATAGGACAGAGTTCCATTATCAGGGGTCACAATGTACTGGTTGGCACTGGTCAAAGCTACCACGCTCTTGCGTTTGGAGCCCACACCAGGGTCAACCACCGACACAAAGGTCGTGCCCTCAGGCCAGTACTCAATGGTTTGGAAGAGGCGGTAAGAAGCCTCAAAAATGTTATAAGGCGTGATGTCATGGGTCAGGTGATGGACGCCAAGGGTCGGCTCTTCTTGCAGAGCCACCCCAATCATGGCCGACACCGCCCCGTCCACCAGACCGAAATCTGATTGGAGGACTAATAAGTTATTAGACATAAAGTTCCTTTCTAGGTCCAGGCTGAGCTGCTTAACAAGCAAACTGAGATTTAATTGTACCATAGAAAAACAAAGCTGACTATACTCCAAATAACTAGAAAAAGTTATAGCTGGAAACTATAACTTTTTTTCTACGAATCGCTTAGGTAAACCGACGGTAATAGGCTTGGATACCATTGAAGATACCATCAACCAGTTTTTCTTGGTAGCTGGCTTGACGGATATTAGCCATTTCTGCTTGGTTAGACATGTAACCTAGTTCAACTAGGACTGCTGGAGCAGTAGTTTCACGCAGGACAGAAAAGGTTTCTCGGCGAACTCCATTATCATAGGCACCAGTATTACCAACAGTTTCTTTATGGATAGCTTCGGCTAAGAACTTACTTCTATTCAGACGCTCCTCATTCACATGATAGTCACCATTGATACGAGGTGGGTAATAAGCATTATATTTGTAATAGTAAGTTTCAATACCTTTAGCTTCTGAATTTGGGGCCGCATTGAAATGAATGCTCAAGAAGAGGTCAGCAAGGCTATTATTCGCACGTTTTGAGCGGTCAATTAAGTCCACAAAATTGTCAACTGAGCGTGTCAAAACAACTTCATAACCTGCTTTCATCAACCGCGTCATCAGTGACTCTTGGATTGCTAAGTTCAACTCTTTTTCTGTTTTTCCAAAGTAAACCGCACCAGGATCACTACCACCATGGCCTGCATCAAGATAGATGGTCTTGGTCAAGACTTCATAGTTACCTTGAGAGGCGGAGGCTCCTTTACCAACTGGTTGATTGATTTGATACGCTCCCAAATCTATACCAGCAGTTGTCTGGTCTGCATAGGTTGTGTAAACATGAACACGATAGGTTCCAGCAGTATTAGAGTGGTTAGCGATATCAACGGTCACCTGTGCTTGATTATTTTCAATCTTTGGCTCATACCATTTGAGGTCATCTTGTCCCTTATCCTCCGACCAAACCGCTACGCGAACATGAGAAACAGATTTGGTGTCCGCTTGACCTGTCACTTCTACCGTAAAAGTTGGCTTATTGACTTGATAGTCAGTGACAGCCGCCTTAGCATTGTACTTTTTAGTCGCTTCTGACTTCAAATCACTCTTGTCTTCAACAACAGGCGACAAGGCCTTAATAGCCACATAGCTACGGCCACCTGAGAAGTTCGTGTAACTCAACCACAGGTGATTGTCCTGCTCAATTGTTTTATCGTAGATAACTTTCTCACCGGGGCTATAGAAATCTCGGTCGGGTGAAGACAACTTGGGCTCACTCTTAACACCTGTCTTAGCCGTAAAGGTATAGGTGCCGCTGGACGGAAAACTAGTGGCAGGTGATGTTGATGGCGTGGACAATGCTGGCTGACTAACTACTGGAGCTGGCGTCAGAGATTTAACAGCCACATAGCTACGGCCACCTGAGAAGTTCGTGTAACTCAACCACAGGTGATTGTCCTGCTCAATTGTTTTATCGTAGTTAACCTTCTCACCTGGACTATAGAAATCTCGGTCGAGTGAAGACAACTTGGGCTCACTCTTAACACCTGTCTTAGCCGTAAAGGTATAGGTACCGCTAGACGGAAGGCTGGTCGTTGTTGGGGCTGTTGGCGTGGACACTGCTGGAGTCGACGGAGCGGGCTGACTAACTACTGGAGCAGGCGTCAGAGATTTAACAGCCACATAGCTACGACCACCTGAGAAGTTCGTGTAACTCAACCACAGGTGATTGTCCTGCTCAATTGTTTTATCGTAGATAACCTTCTCACCTGGACTATAGAAATCTCGATCAGGTGAAGACAACTTGGGCTCACTCTTAACACCTGTCTTAGCCGTAAAGGTATAGGTGCCGCTGGACGGAAAACTAGTGGCAGGTGATGCTGATGGCGTGGACACTGCTGGAGTCGACAGAGTAGACTGACTAACTACTGGAGTAGGCGTCAGAGATTTAACAGCCACATAGCTACGGCCACCTGAGAAGTTCGTGTAACTCAACCACAGGTGATTGTCCTGCTCAATTGTTTTATCGTAGTTAACCTTCTCACCTGGACTATAGAAATCTCGATCAGGTGATGACAACTTGGGCTCACTCTTAACACCTGTCTTAGCCGTAAAGGTATAGGTGCCGCTAGACGGAAAACTAGTGGCAGGTGATGCTGATGGCGTGGACACTGCTGGAGTCGACGGAGCGGGCTGACTAACTACTGGAGCAGGCGTCAGAGATTTAACAGCCACATAGCTACGACCACCTGAGAAGTTCGTGTAGCTCAACCACAGGTGATTGTCCTGTTCAACGGTTTTATCGTAGTTAACCTTCTCACCGGGGCTATAGAAATCTCGATCAGGTGAAGACAATTTTGGCTCACTCTTAACACCTGTCTTAGCTGTGAAGGTATAGGTACCGCTAGACGGAAGACTGGTCGTTGTTGGGGCTGTTGGCGTGGACACTGCTGGAGACGACGGAGCAGGCGGAATAGCCTCAGCTTCTGCTGGTTGGCTCTGATTCTCGGTAGCTTGTTGGGAATCTGGTAAATCCCTCACTGCGACATAACTGCGGGTTCCTCCATTGTTATTGTAACTAATCCAGAGACGGTCATCATTTTCAACAGTCTTATCATAATGAGCTTGTTCACCCGGTTGGTAAAAGTCCAAATCAGGGCTAGCTTGATTGGGTTCACTCTTAACACCAGTTTTTTCAATAAAGGTATAGGTGCCTTGAGATGGGACAATTTCTGTTGTTGCTGTCACCGTTTCCGATGTCGCAGATGTTGTTTGATTTGTGGACGCTGTAGTAGCTGCTGCAACCTCATCCGCATCCACCTGTCCTGTTGCCAGCAACATCCCTAAAAAAACTGGGACAGTCAGATAAGTTTTGATTCTTGTTTTTTTCATAACAAAGTCCTCCTTAGTCTATTATAACATGATTGGACGATGGTTACAAACACATCTTCAGGCTCTCCACTAAGTTATTCGTAAACCTTCTCAAAAAATCTCATTTCTTGAAAAATTTTTCTAAATCTTTTTGGTCAATCCCAATCATGGGGTCGATGGTCAGCAGATTATCTTTGGTCAGGATGTAGCTGGCCAGCAATTTCCAGAAGCCAGCTGGCCTGACCCTGATTTTGCCAGAAGAGGCAGAAGACTTTTTGGCCAAGTTGCCCATCGAGAAATTCCATGGAGTTGGGAAAAAGTCGGTGGAACGCCTCCACCAGATGGGGATTTTCACTGGGGCAGACTTGCAGGCAGTGCCAGAATTGACCTTGATTGACCAATTCGGTCGCTTCGGCTATGACCTCTACCGCAAGGCCAGAGGCATTTCCAACAGTCCTGTTAAACCCGACCGGGTTCGCAAGTCTATGGGCAGTGAGCGAACCTACGCCAAGCTCCTCTATGACGATGAGGACATCAAACTGGAGCTGACAAAAAATGCCCGCTGAGTTGCTAAGCTCTTGGACCGCTATGGCAAGGCAGGCAAGACCATCGTGGTCAAGGTCCGCTATGCGGATTTTACGACCCTGACCAAACGGCGGACCCTGGATCAGGCGACTAGGAAGCTGGAGGTCATTGAAAAGGTGGCTTATGAGATTTTTGACGAGTTTGAGGAAAATTTCTCAGGCATCCGTTTATTGGGGGTGACAGCGACTGGCTTAGAAAATGATGATGGCAGCCTAGACCTTTTAGAAGATAAAGATTAATCCCACGGTGGTGACCGTGGGATTTTGGTGTGTTGGGATTAGGTTTAGGTAGCTTGAACCGATGTGATGAGTGCTTCAAAGGCCTTTTTCAACAGAAGTTTAAGAATTTGACCTGAAGCTGAGAGGTAATATAATCTCTTGACAAACCACATCAATGTTAACACCATCAATCAAATAAACAATAAGTTCCATCCAAGTTCCATCAAATCGTCGCCTGCCCCCTCCAGACAAATGGGGGTTAGAATTACGAGCAATTTGTTCCTTGAGTAAGGCAATTTTTGAGGTTTGAGATGTTATTTCTATTTTTTCTATTACATTCTCATCCCATTGGCCTACATAGTTAATCCCAATAAAATTTTTACATTGTATGTTTTCAGATTGTTCAAAATAAGGGTTGTAGATAGTTATAATGATATCTTGGTAGTCAATAATTATTTTTTCCAATGAAAAATCATTGAGAAAATATGTTTTATCCATTCAATTCTCCTGCTTGTTTGTTCCCAAAAAACCGTTCAATATCTTCTGCCGTCACCCCAATCATGGGGGCGATGGTCAGGAGGTTGTCCTTGGTCAGGATGTAGCTGGCTGGCTCTTTTGGTGCTGGTTGTCCAGGGGTAACTTGGGTTTGTGGCTGGTCTGACGGGGCTTGGTCAGAGAGAGGGGTGTTGGCTTCTAGCGTCTCCTCCTGGTCTGCTCTGCTATTGGCCTCGCCGACAAATCGCTCCAGGAGATAGGTCTGGCGTTGGCTACCCAGGGTGCGGACGGCCTGGTCGAAGGCGGCCAGCTCGCCCAGGGTGACCAGCTTGCTCTTGGCCCGGGTGATAGCCGTGTAGATGAGGTTGCGCTGGAGCATGCGAGCAGAAGAGCGGGTGATGGGCAGGATGACGACGGGGAACTCGCTGCCCTGGGACTTGTGGATGCTCATGGCGTAGGCCAGGGTGATTTTGCCCCAGTCCTTGCGGGGGTAGGTCACCTCGTTGCCGTCAAAGGCGATAGTCAGCTCGTCCTGCTTGCTGTCGGTGTACTTGGCGGCAGCCAGGTCGGTGATGTAGCCCATGTCGCCGTTAAAAACGTTGCTCTCGGGGTCGTTGACCAGGTGGAGGACCCGGTCGCCCTGACGGAAAACCAGGTCGTTAAAGCCGAACTCCAGCCGCTCGCTCTTGGGATTGAGCAGCTCCTGGAGGATTTGGTTGAGGCGGTCGATACCGGCAGGTCCGCGGTACATGGGGGCTAGCACCTGAACCTCTTGAGGCTTGATGCCGCTGCGAATAGCCGAGCTGACAATCTTGCTGACCAGCTCTGGGATATGGTCGCTCTGAGCTTCAAAGTAGGAGCGGTCTGGTTTTTTGGCGGTAAAATCGCTGGGCAGGAATCCTGTTCGCATCTGGCTGGCCAGGGTCACGATGGTCGAGTCCTCCGACTGGCGGAAGATTTTTTCCAAGCGCACCTGGGGCAGGTCAGGCACCTTGAGCAGGTCAGCCAAAACCTGGCCCGGACCGACTGATGGCAGCTGGTCGCTGTCGCCGACAATAATGAGCTGGGTGTTAGAGGAAATCGAGGCGAAGAGCTGGTTGGCCAACCAAGTGTCCACCATGGAAAACTCGTCCACGATGATGAGGTCAGCGTCAAGATAATCATCCAAGGTCTGGTAGTCCCAGTCCCCAGTCAGGCCCAGGTGGCGGTGGATGGTGGCGGCAGGCAGTCCCGTCAATTCATTCATGCGGCGGGCGGCCCGACCAGTCGGGGCGGCCAGGATGACGGGCGGGTTGTTACCATCCATATCTACCCCGTGGAGCTTGCCGTAGGCTGTCAAGATACCGTTGATAACCGTGGTTTTCCCCGTTCCAGGACCTCCCGTCAGGATAAAGACCTTGCTATTGAGGGCCTGGGCAATGGCCGCCTTCTGGGTCTGGTCGTAGGCGATGCCAAACTTGTCCTCCACCGCTTGGATTTCCTGGGCGATTTCTGTATCGGAAATAGGGTCGCCCAGTCTGGTTTCGAGGATACGAGTCAAGTGTTTCTTGATGCCCTCTTCTGCATAGAAGAGGCTGTTGTCAAAGATTTTGGTACCGATTTGCTGGACCTTGTCCTCAGCAATGAGCTGGGTTAATTCCTGGGCCACGCTAGATGGTTCTAAGGCGACCTGACGGCTGTCCTCAAGCAGGTTCAAGGCTTTTTCCAGAAGTTGTTTGGCCTCCACATAGGTATCTCCCTGCTCAATCGAGGTCTCCAAGAGGCAATGAATGAGGGCAGCCCTGAACCGCTGGGGCGACTGGTCATCAATGCCTAGGTTGGCCGCCAGCTGGTCGGCAATCTTAAAGCCGATGCCCTTGATGTCCTCAACCAGCTGGTAGGGATTTTCCAGGACCACTTCCAAGGTCAGGTCCTTGTGCTTGTCCAAGACTTGCAGGGCCAGCTTGGTTGATAGACCCAGTTCAGCCAGCTTGGACAGGATTTGCTCGGTGCCGTAGTTGATTTTGAGGGTGGCAATAAAGCCCTCCCGTTTGACCTTGGACAGGCCAGAAATGTCAGCCAGGCGGCTGGGGTCTTCCAAAATTCGGTCGATGGTATCGGTCTCTCCGTAGAGTTCAACGATTTTCTCAGCCGTTTTCTTACCAATGCCCTTGAACTGGTCGGAGGAGAAATACTTGACCAGACCAGCAGCCGAGGGCTTGGCCCGCTCGTAGCGGGTCACAGCCAACTGTTCACCGTATCTTGGGTGCTGGGTCAGATTGCCCCAGAAGGTGTAGTCTTCTCCTTCCACCACATCTGCAATGGTTCCTGTCACAATGATTTCAAAATCATCAAAGTCGCTGTCTGTGTCCTCGATGGTCAAGAGGATAATCTTAAAAAAATTGCTGGCATTTTCAAAAATCACCCGCTCAATGGTGCCAGAAAAATAAGTTTCCATACTCGCTCCCGTCTATAATCATTAAACTGATACGCTTTGCAAATCAGAGGTTGTCAACTAATCTTGACCCACTCTAGGCCTGTCGTTTTATTTTAGGAGAATAATAGTTGTCACAAAGAACTCCAGCAACCCAGTGGACTGCTGGAAAAGTGCCTCTAAAACTAAGATAAACTAAAGTGCTGTACCAGTACTACCCTCGCCTAATAGCGATGGTCTTCGAGTATTATTATAGCACAATTACGCCTTAAATCGGCCTGACCTAACAAAATTCAGGCCAACTCAAAACCCCTCAGACACCTGGGCATCTGAGGGGAAAGAGTGCTATTCTTCCAAATTAAGGAAAATCAGTCATTCTTTTTAAGACCAGCCAAGCCAAGTGTCGCCAAGAGGCTGGCTGCACCGATGGCCATCAAGGCTGAATCGGCGTCACCTGTTGCTGGCAGGCTTGGTTTGCTGCTGTCTGCACTTGTTGCTGGTGCTGGACTAGCCACAGGTGCTTGGGCAAGTGGCTGGATAGCCACTGGAGCTGGTGTGTTAGCTGGCACCTGGTCGACTGGGAAGACTGGTTTCTCATCAGCTGTCACGCTGTCTCCCTTCTGAGTGATTGGCCTTTCTGGTTCAGTCGCATTTGCTGGCAACTCGTCAGCCCTTACGCCCTCACCATGTTGAGTAAGAGGCGTTTCTGGTCCAGTCCCATTAGCTGGAACCCGATCAAGTGGGAAGGCTGGTTTTTCGTCCTCAGTTTCAGGAAGGAGTTTAGCGTCTGGCACTTGGTCAACTGGGAAGACCGGTTTCTCATCAGCCGTTACGCTGTCTCCTTTCTGAGTGACTGGCACTTGGTCGACTGGGAAGGCTGGTTTCTCGTCAGCCGTCACACCCTCACCATGCTTAGTAACCAGCTCTTCTTTCTCTTCAGGTTGGACAACCTTGGTGCCTCGAAGGACAATCTGAGTGACTGGCAGGCTAACGGTCTTCACGTCAACCAGGCGTTCACCCGATTTGACACCGTTGGTAAAGGTGTCCTCATAGACCTTGATGAGGCGACCATTGGCACCGACCTGAGCCACGACTTCTTGGCCCAAAGGCAGGCTAGCATCGTCCAGGTACTCGGTGTCAAAGGCGATGGTCTCTGGCACCTCACGAGGAACTGCCGTCGTGGTAGTGACAGGGCGAGTGCCGACACGAACCACCTGACGAACAGGTTGCACCAGACTTTTCACTTCAACCAAACGTTCAGCTGTCTTATTGCCCTCGGTAAAGGTGTCCTCATAGACCTTGATGACCTGACCATTGACACCTGCTTGAACAAGGACTTCCTTGCCTAAATCCAGGGTGTCATCTTGGAGGCGTTCGGTTTCAAACGGAATAACCTCTGGGACCTCACGACGGCCTGTAGTGGTTTTTGGACCTGCTGGACGGGTGCCGACTAGAACAATCTTGTTAACAGGGGCAACACGATTTTTTTCCTCAACCAAGCGTTCGGTTGATGAGCCCGCTGCTGTCTCGTAAACCTTGGTCACACGGCCTGGCACACCCTCACGAGCGACAATCTCCTGGCCAAGTTCAAGGTTAGCGTCTGTCAGACGCTCAGTTTGGAAGGCGATGGATTCAACCACTTCACGACGACTTGGTTGAGCCTGAGTTGTTCCTGTTGTCGTGCCAGTTCCGACACGAACCACCTTAGCTTTTGGTGGCACAATATCGGTAATGTCAATCAAGCGACGACCAATCTCTTTTCCATCCGTCAGGGTCACTTCGTAAACCTTCACCATGCTGCCATTTTCACCCTGACTAACCACTTCTTGTTTACCTGCTGGTAAGCTCGGATCAGTGTAGGTCTCGGTGTCAAACAGCAAGGTCTCAGTCACACGATCTTGGCGGGTGGTCACCGTTTGCGTTGTCTGAGGTTTTGCCCCTGTTCCGTAACGTACCCGATGTGTTTTTGGCTCAACACGATTTTCTTCACGAATCGGTGTGGCCCCTGTTTCGGTAAGTGAACCATTGACATAGGTGTCCTCGTAAACCTTAACCACACTACCGTTGACACCTTGTTGCTCAATCACTTCAGTCCCCACCAGAAGACTTGAATCAGCAACTCTGACAGTATCAAATGGCAGGGTCACTGTTTCCTTACGCAGGCGTTTTTCAGGCAATGGCTGAGCAGGTTGACTGGCTCGGCTCAGGTAAGCGAGCTCCTGACCAAGAACTTCAGTTCCCTGATAGGTCACCGCCCGCACCAAACCAGCCTTTTGACCAGTTGGCAGAGCAAGATGAACTTGACCAGCTGCTGCACCATCTGCTCGGTTAGCATTAGCCACCGTAATGTCATCACCTGACTTGGTCAGGACAATCGGTTGGGCCTGTTCTGGCAGGCTGATTTCCACCTTGGTCCATTCACCGACAGGCAGGGTCACCGCCAGATGGTTAGCTGTTGTAGCCACATCCGTTAAGCCAGCAGGGTAAGACTGTTCAATCACCACAGGGGCTTTCAAAATGATAAATTTATCCAGGGAAATCTTTTGCTGGCTACCATTGACCGCTTCAGGAGCAACCGTGATAGCAATGGTGTGACGACCATCCGTCAAACCACGGTATTCCCCAATCAAGACACCTTTTTCGGTGCCACCCGACTTGTTGAAGAGCAGGGGATCAACCGGCTGACCATCAATGGTCACGGTCGCCTTGCCCAGGCTGCTCGACTTGAGGCCGTAAACTTGGATACCAGTTCCTTCAAAGGTCAGGGTCGCTGTCCGAGCAGCCTCATCATAGCCACCACGGGAAACATCCGCAAATTTCTCAGTACCGCCATAGAGGGCCTTATCCGCCCAGTTGCCGTAGGCAGAGCCATAACCAACACGCGGGTCACGGTCATCCAGAACCTCAGTCTCACTTGGACTAGAACTCAAAACACGGAAGTAGTCCAGAGAAATCTTGTTGCGTTCACCACGGGTTGGAGCTGCTGGGTTAATTCGAATGGTCATTTCGTGTGGGCCATCGGTCAGACCAGCAAATTCACCAATCAGAACACCTTTTTCAGTCGGGCCAGTCTTGTAGAAATCAATTTCACCCTTGTCCTGACCATCAATGGTCACAAAGGCCTTGCCCAAACCACTGTGTTTCAAACCATAAATCTGAATCCCAGTCCCCACAAACGGCACAGTAACCGTTGCATCGGCTTCGCTGACATTGCGACCGGTCAAATCACCGAATTTCTCAGTGCCAGCGTAGAGGGCAGCATCTGCCCAGTTCCCAAAGAGAGAACCGTAACGGATACTACTGTCGCGGTCGTCCATGATTTGTTTGACTTCCGCAATTGATGCCGCATTGGATTCAGCTGTGCTGATGTCACCCAAAACAGCCACAACCTTATAATCATAGGAACGGCTAGGCAGGACAGTTCGGTCGGTGTAGCTGGACGTCTCTGTCGTAAATGTTCTGGTCTCTACCACTTGACCAGCGGCATCACGACCCACACGTTCAATCCGATAGAAGTTTGCCCCATCAACAGATGAGAAGGTCAGCTGGCTGAGGTTTTCACCTGTCCGTTCAGCAGTCAAATCAGTAATCCGACCCAAGATGTCACCCAAAAGAATCACATCTCCTGGCTGGGTCACCACTTCAATCCGATCATCTTGAACCTTACGGAAGCTGGCTGGTTTGCCATTGATAGTCAGGTTGGCTGTTTCAATCTTCGGATAGTCGATTTGCAGGGTACCGCCTGACTTGGCCACCATCTTCATGCTGGTCAAGTTCTTCTCTTGCCAGGCCATGTCAATTTCCACATTACCGCGGGCAACCAGACCGGACACCTGACCAGTCTTCCAAGCATCTGGCAAGGCTGGGAGTGGTGCGATGTAGCCGGTGTGGGATTGCAAGAGCATCTCAGTCATACCAGAAGTCGCCCCAAAGTTCCCATCGATCTGGAATGGGGTATGGGTATCCCAAAGGTTGGTCAAAGTAGAACCACGGAGCTGCTCAGCCAAGAGGCGATGAGCTCGGTTACCGTCCAAAAGACGGGCCCAAAGGTTGACCTTATTGGCCTTGGACCAGCCAGTTCCTCCATCACCACGGTGGTTGAGGGTGGCGCGGGCAGCCTCCAAGTATTCTGGCGTGTCCTTGCTAAAGAGGGTTCCTGGGAAAAGTCCCACCAACTCAGACACGTGGCGGTGATGGAGCTCTACGCCTTCACCCGTAAAGGCAGGAGTATCTTCTTCATACCATTCTTTGATGCGACCAGCTTTGTTGATGTGAAGCGGCTTGAGCTTATCGTATTTGTTTTTGACTTCCGCTACAAAATCCGCATCCTTACCAAGAATCTCAGCTGCCTCCATGTAGTCGTGGAAGAGCTGCCAAACCAGAGACTGGTCAAAGGTGTTACCGATGGTAATGGTTCCGTGCTCTGGCGAATAAGATGGTGATGACACGTAGCGGTCGCTGGCCTGGTCATAATGCAGGAAGCTGTTCCAGAACTTGGCCGTCTCTTTCAGCATTGGGTAAATCTTGCTTTCCAGATAGTCCTTGTCCTGAGTGAATTTGTAGTAATCGTAAACGTTCTGCATGATCCAGGCATTGGATGCTGGCGACCAACCCCAATAATAGGACCAACCTGGTGTGGTCCAGCCAAACGGTGTCGCCTGGGTATGCGCCAGCCAACCATTTTCCTCACCATCACGGGACACGATGTTGCCGTACTCTTCTGCGGCGATACGGCCATAGTGACGCATGTCGTCGATGTAGTTAATAAGGGGAATCGCTGTCTCGGCAATATTGGCACTATAAACAGGCCAGTAGTTCATCTGGAGGTTAACGTTGAGGTGGTAGTCAGAGTTCCAAGGTGGATTGTCCACAGCGTTCCAGACCCCTTGCAGGTTAGCCGGCAGGGCATTAGCCTTGTCACGAGATGAAGTAATCATCAGGTAGCGGCCATATTGGAAGAACATTTCTTCCAGTTGCTGACCATTTTCTGGTCGGTAGTTGCGAAGCAACTGGTCAGTTGGTGTGGCCGTCTCCTTGTCTGTCAGATTAATCTTAACCCTGTCAAAGAGGGACTTGTAGTCAGCCACATGATCAGCCTTGATTTGGTCGTAAGTCTTGGTTTTTGCAGCTGCAACCGTAGCTTTAACCTCGTCAACAACCTTAGCACCTGGCCGACGGTAATTGGTTTTTGGATCCTGGGCAAAGTCCGTCTTGGCATTCATCAAAAGATTGGCATAAGAAGCCCCACGAACCGACAACTTGTCCTCGTGACGTTCGATGGTACCATCGGTATCAATTCCCAGATAAGACGCAAAGGTCAACTTGTTATTGGTTACCGTACCAGATAGCAAAATTCCCTTGTCATCATAGCTGATGTCCGCAGTCTTATAAGTAGATTTCCGACTAGAGTAGGTATTGTTCCCTTCCCGCAAATCATCGGTTAACCGCATGGAAATGTCAAATTCCAGAGCCTTGTCACCCGACTTGGTCAAACGGGTCACTGACACATCATCTGGGAAGCTGATAAAATGCTCCCGATTGAAGGTCGTCCCGTCCTGGGTGTAGCTGGTTGTGGTTACAGCTGTTGTGATGTCCAAATTCCGACGATAATCCGTCACACTCTCCAGGGTCTTGTCCTGATTGGTAAAGTCAATCAGAACATCACCAAAAGCCAGGTAGCGACCGTATTCTTCAGAATTCGGCCCAACCAAATGACGCTCTGCCAAACGTTTCGCCGTCGCTGTGTCACCACGTTCCAAAGCCTCACGGATTTCAGGCAAAACGGCATGCTTGTCCTGCAGGTTACCACCATTGTAGTTGGTCGCCTCTGGGGTC
Organism: Streptococcus sp. ZY171113; assembly: GCF_057748235.1. Classification (NCBI taxonomy): domain Bacteria; kingdom Bacillati; phylum Bacillota; class Bacilli; order Lactobacillales; family Streptococcaceae; genus Streptococcus; species Streptococcus sp. ZY171113. The sequence goes on along the minus strand of NZ_CM173243.1, from coordinate 589,116 downwards.
GGACCACCCGACCAAAGGGTCTTCTCGTTAAACTGAATCCGCTCAGCACCGACAAAACCAAAAATCTTGGCCCCCATCTCCCCGTTACCAATCGGAAGGGCTTCACTCTCCCAACCCTGGTAGGTAGCAGCCGCTGGGCGTTCATAGGTCAGGGTATAGGTGTTCTGGTCAGTTACCACAGGACCAGACAAGTTCTCCTCTGCCTTAGGGCTTGGTAAAATGGCTGGCGCTGGGCTGGCTGACAGCTCAGAAACTTGGGTGGCTGATGGTGCAGAAGGGGTTCCCTCAAGACCAGATGCCTCAGTTGATGACGGTGGCGTCTGCTTATCAGCGTCCTCCTGAGCTCCCTCACCTGACAACTCCGCTTCCAAAGCCGTCGAGTTACCTGTTGCAACCACTTCTGTTGCTTCAGCTGTCACCTGACCAAACAAGCTGGTCCCAATGATGACCGAACAAACACCCAAACTCAGTTTTCGGATACTGAAATGGCTTTTCTTCGTAAACAGTTGATGTTTCACACAAAAACCTCACTTTCAAACCAACGATAAGCATACACTTTCGTTGAAATCGTTTTCCACATAAACATATAGTATCATAAAAAACCATAAAAAATCAAGTCTTTTTAGCAGAAAATGTTGATTTTTGTTGAAAAAGAACAACAAATCCCTTCCTGGTCAAACCAGAAAGGGATTTGTTTTATTTAGCATAGTCAACTGCCCGCAATTCGCGGATGACAGTTACTTTGATGTTGCCTGGGTAGTCCAGATTGTTCTCGATTTTCTGACGAACTTTACGGGCCAAGATGGTCACTTGATCATCAGAAATTTTCTGCGGTTGCACCATGATACGGATTTCACGGCCAGCTTGGAGGGCAAAACTATTTTGCACCCCGTCAAAGCTCTTGGCAATATCTTCCAAATCACGAAGTCGCTTGATGTAGTTCTCGATGGACTCATTTCGAGCACCTGGGCGGGCTGAACTGAGGGCATCGGCTGCCGCAACCAAGACTGCAATCACACTCTCAGGTTCCACATCGCCGTGGTGGCTGGCAATGGTGTTGACCACCACAGGATGCTCCTTGTACTTGCGAGCAAACTCGGTACCGATTTCCACGTGGCTGCCCTCAACCTCGCGGTCGATGGCCTTGCCCATGTCATGGAGGAAACCTGCCCGACGGGCCAGGGCCACATTTTCACCCATCTCACTGGCCAGAATCCCAGCCAGTTTACCCACCTCAATGGAATGGCGAAGGACGTTTTGACCATAGCTGGTGCGGAAATGCAGGCGACCCATGATTTTAATCAAATCTGGGTGAAGGTTCGGTGCCCCAATCTCATAGGCGGCTGCCTCACCGTACTCACGAATGCGATTGTCCAACTCCAGACGGTTCTTCTCCACCAACTCCTCGATGCGGGCTGGGTGGATACGGCCGTCCTTGATGAGCTGCTCAAGAGTAATCCGAGCAATCTCCCGACGAATGGGGTCAAAACCAGACAGGACAACCACTTCTGGGGTGTCGTCAATGATAACGTCAATCCCCGTCAAGCTCTCAAGGGTCCGAATATTGCGGCCCTCACGACCGATAATCCGTCCTTTCATGCCATCATCTGGCAGGTGAACCGTGGTAATGGTCTGCTCGGTCACAAAATCCCCAGCCAAGCGTTGCATGGCCTGGGCCAGGAGCTCCTTGGCAGTTTTATCTGCTCGGTCCTTGACCTCACGTTCAGCCTCACGCACCCGAGTGGCAATGTCGTGGGTCAATTCCTGCTCCGTATCAGCCAGGATAATCTCCCTAGCCTCCTCCTGGGTCAAACTGGCAATTTTTTCCAGTTCTTGAGCTTTTTGAGCTTCTAGTTCACCAATTTTCTGCTCCCGCTCATCAATATGTCTAGCCCTATCTGACAGACTTTGTTCTTTACTGTCCAAAGTCTTTTCTTTGCTCGAAAGATTTTCGTCCTTACGGTCAAGTGATGAGGCACGCTCAGTCAAGCGTGCTTCCATCTGTTTCAATTCCTGACGGTCTGACTTAAATTCTTCAATAACTTCTTCACGATAGCGTCTAGCTTCTTCCTTGGCCTCAATCAAGACTTCCTTGGTTTTGGCCTTGCTTTCCAATTCAGCCGTCTGCCTAATCTGATCAGCATCACGTTCTGCTTGACCACGAAGGTTGACCGCCTCTTGTTCAGCGTTCAGAAGGGTCAGTTCTGCGTTCTCCTTGGCAGATTTCATCCCTGCCTGAATAACCACATAACCAACAACAAATCCGATGAGGGCACAGACAATGGTAACAATTACTGTCGTCATGGTCGTCACCTCAATAAAAATTTCAGTTCTGGGATACCCGACATCAAAGCCCACCCTGCTGATGGGATGAACAAACCCATCACCTCCTGCTGAGCAGTAACCTCAAAATCCAAATTTCCACAGAAACCATTTATTAGTTTACCATATTTTTTTCAATTTCACAATTCAAAAATGTAAGCCTTGACAAAAAAATATGATATGATAGAGGGTGTCAATGAAATTTTTGGAGGATAGACATGACCAAAGAAGTTACTGTTGAGAGCTTTGAGCTCGACCACACCATCGTTAAAGCCCCCTACGTTCGCCTGATTTCTGAGGAATACGGCCCCAAGGGCGATGTCATCACCAACTTTGACATCCGCCTGATCCAGCCCAACCACAACGCCATGGACACGGCTGGTCTCCACACCGTCGAGCACCTTCTGGCCAAACTCATTCGCCAACGGATCGACGGCATGATTGACTGCTCGCCTTTCGGTTGTCGGACGGGCTTCCACATGATCATGTGGGGTCAACCGACAGCTGAGGAGATCGCCAGCGTCATTACCGATAGTTTAAGGGAAATCGCAGAGCAAATCAGCTGGGAAGACGTCCCAGGAACCACCATTGAGTCCTGTGGCAACTACAAGGACCACAGCCTTCACTCCGCCAAAGAATGGGCCAAACTCATTCTGGAACAGGGCATTTCTAGCAACGCCTTTGAGAGAACTGGTTTCAAGGGTTGCTAGGCCACAAGCACAAAACCAACCGAGTTCAACTCTCGGTTGGTTTTTTAGTCTGCTTATTGCCCCAATTTAGCGTAGTCTGCTGCAATCTGGGCGCCGACCTTAGCGTTGTTGTAAACCAGCTGAATGTTGGTCTTGAGGCTGTCACCACCCGTCAGCTCGACAATCTTGGCCAAGAGGAATGGCGTGCTATCCTTGCCACGCACGCCTTTTTCATCGGCTTCAGCAACGGCCTGGGCGATGATGGCATCAATTTTCTCATGCGGAATTTCATGCTCAGCTGGAATGGGATTGGTCACCAGGATACCTGCCTTGAGGCCCAGGGCATCAGAATAGGCCATCATGCTGGCAATCTCTTCAGTGCTGTCAGCCCGGGTATTGAGCTTATACTCAGAGGTCCGAGTGTAGAAGGCTGGCAGGTAGTCAGTCTGGTAACCAACCACAGGCACACCCTTGGTTTCCAGGTACTCCAAGGTCCGTGGCAGGTCCAAAATCGCCTTGGCACCCGCACAGACCACGGTCACAGGGGTCTGGCCCAACTCGTCCAGGTCAGCTGAGATGTCCATGGTGTCTTCAACCCCACGGTGAACACCCCCGATACCACCAGTCACAAAGACCTTGATTCCCGCCAAGTGAGCCCCAATCATGGTTGTGGCAACGGTTGTTGCTCCCAAAAGCTTCTTAGCAAAGACCTCTGGCAGGTCACGACGAGAGACCTTGGCCACTGGTTTTTCCTTGGCCAAACGCTCCAGGTCTTCTTCTTCCAGACCGATTTTAAACTGGCCATCCATGATGGCGATGGTGGCTGGCACAGCCCCGTTATCACGGATGATTTGCTCCACGGTCTTAGCCATCTCCACGTTTTGCGGGTAAGGCATGCCGTGGGAAATGATGGTTGATTCCAGGGCCACGACTGGCTTTTTAGCCGCCAAAGCCTCTTGGACTTCCTTGCTGATAGAGAGTAAGTGGTTCATTTTAGATTGCTCCTTTTTCTTTTAGGTTAATGACATCTTGTTCCAGTTGGTCAGCGGATAGGTCCTTTCTGACCGAGTCCCTGGATTGGACCGTGTGATAGGCATTGCAGAGCCCATAAGCGATGGCCTCCTGGGCAGTCTTGCCCTGCAAGTGACCATAGATAATCCCAGAAGAGAAGGAATCTCCTGCTCCTGTCACATCGACCACCTGGTCAACAATCGGTGGGCTGTAAAATCCTCGTTCCCCAGACTGGCTGGCATAGTAGCTGGGCCATTTGCCCCGAGTAATCAGCACCTGCTCCAGGCCAGTCGCTAGCCAGGCGTCAGCGATGGCTTCCAGGTCCTGGTCGTTTCTGACCCTGCGGTCAAAGAAGGTTTCGCTCTCATCCTGATTGACCACAAGCCAGGTGACCCCCCGCAAGTCCTGAGGCAGGTGGGTCATCTTGGGACTGCTGACAGGGATGATGACCAGGGGCAGGTTTTCCTTTCTGGCCAAATCGATAGCAGCCGCTGTCGTCGCCAGAGGGACATTGAGGTCCAAAACCAAAAGTTTGGCCTGACGAAGGATTGGAACAAAGCCTGCCAACCAGTCAGGGGTCATGGCCTCACAAATCCCCATATCAGCCAGGCCCAGCTGCATATCCCCATCTCGGTCTAAGATGGCGGTATAAGAAGAAGTGGCCTGCCCGTCCAGTTGGGTCACCTGCTGGAAGTTGATGTAGGGCTCACTCTGCTGGCGAATCCAGTCGTAGTCATGGTCTCGCCCTGCCACTGATAATAGGGTGACCGTCTGCCCCAGACGTCCCAAATTTTCAGCGATATTACGAGCCACCCCACCCAGGCTCTGGCTAGAGGTTACGGGGTTGCTGGTCATGGGGATCATGTCGCATTGGAGCACGTACTTACGATCCACATTCATACCGCCGATACAGATGACATCTGCCTGCTGGTTGAGGACATAGGCTCGTCCCAAGAGGTATTTCTTGGCCACCAGACCTGAAATCAGATTGGCCACCGTTGACCTGGGTAGGCCCAACTGGTCAGCCAAATCCTGCTGGGACCGAAAGGGGTCCTGGTCCAAGAGGCTCAAAAGGGCCGCTTCGTTCTTGCTTAACATGCTCGCTCCTTTCAACTTTTGTTCCAAAAGAAAACTTTTGTCCTAAATTTAGTTTACACCTTTTTGTAACCGGTGTCAAGCAAAAAAGAGAGGGCTTTCCTCTCCTTTTTTAATCATTTAATTCAACCCCAGTCGCTCAAAGATGTCATCGACACGCTTGGCGTAGTAATCTGGGTTGAAGAGCTCGTCAATCTCGTCTTGGGTCAGGCGAGACGTCACTCGCTCATCCGCTTCCAAGAGAGGCTTGAAATCCACTTGATTGTCCCACGACTGGGCAGTCTTTGGCTGCACCAAGTCGTAGGCTCCCTCACGCGTCATGCCCTTCTCAATCAGGCTGAGCATGACCCGCTGGCTGTAAATGAGGCCAAAGGTGCTGTCCATGTTGCGACGCATGTTTTCAGGGAAAACGGTCAGGTTTTTGACGATATTGCCAAAGCGATTGAGCATGTAGTCAATCAGGATGGTGGTGTCAGGAGCGATGATCCGCTCGGCCGACGAGTGGGAAATGTCACGCTCATGCCAGAGGGGAATATTCTCAAAAGCGGTCACCGCGTGGCCACGAATCACCCGCGCCAGCCCCGTCATGTTCTCAGACCCGATTGGGTTGCGTTTATGGGGCATAGCAGAGCTGCCCTTCTGGCCCTTGGCGAAGAACTCTTCGACTTCTCGTTGTTCTGATTTTTGCAGGCCACGGATTTCGGTCGCCATGCGTTCGATGGATGTGGCGATAATGGCCAGAGTTGAAAAGTATTCCGCATGCAAATCACGAGGCAAGACCTGGGTCGAAATTTCCTGAGGGCGGATGCCGAGTTTCTGGCAGACATACTCCTCGACGAATGGAGGGAGGTTGGCAAAGTTACCAACGGCTCCCGAAATTTTACCAGCCTCAACCCCCGCAGCTGCTCGCTCAAAACGCTCAATGTTGCGGTTCATTTCGCTGTACCAGGTGGCCAACTTGAGACCAAAGGTTGTTGGCTCCGCATGGACACCGTGGGTCCGGCCCATCATGATGGTGTACTTGTGCTCCTTGGCTTTTTCAGCCACGATAGCCGTGAAGCGTTTCAGGTCCTCACGGATGATGTCGTTGGCCTGCTTGTAGAGGTAGCCGTAGGCCGTGTCCACCACATCGGTCGAGGTCAGGCCGTAGTGGACCCACTTACGCTCCTCGCCCAGGGTCTCCGACACCGCACGGGTAAAGGCCACCACATCGTGACGGGTCTCCTGCTCGATTTCCAGAATCCGGTCAATGTCAAAACCAGCCTTCTCCCGAATCAGGGCCACATCTTCCGCAGGGATTTCCCCCAACTCAGCCCAAGCTTCGTCCGCCAAAATCTCGACTTCCAACCAAGCCTGGTACTTGTTCTCTTCACTCCAAATGGCCGCCATCTCTGGGCGGGAATAACGTTGTAGCATTGTGTGCTCCTTTGATTTATATTCTAGATTTTATCTAAGACTTGTAAAGTTCGTCTCACAAATGTCAATAATTCTTGGAAATCAATATTTTCACTTATATACTGAGAACTACTGTGATGAAATTTTTTAGAGAAATCATTAATATCTTCTATCTCTTCAAGATAGTTTTTTAACCTAAAAAATCTACTTTCCTGATTAGAATTTCTAATTTTATCTATCATATCACCAAGCCATTCATTCTCTCGAAACTCTCCCCAAAATTTTATACGAAACATGCCTTCCAAAGAAGGTCTAATACTTCTTGCAATTTTTAATAAATCTATTTGATCATAGGTACTGATTTTTGATAGTGAATGTAGTGAATCAATATCCTTTATTAATCCTGTCAACATCATTTTATCAAAATCTACTTCCTCTATTATTCTATTATTAGATAGTGTCTTTATTTCTAATTTTTTTACACCTGCTAATCCTTTGGATAAATCTTTCGCGAAGTGTAAATCATGTGTTAAAACTATCATTTGCTTTACTTTTAACGATAGTCTTTCGAGTTCTCTAACAGTAGTAGATTTTCGAAAACTATCAAAACTTGTAAACGGATCATCTATAACAACTATATATTCATGTAAATCAGATATCAAATCAAATTTAGCAAGAAATATTGAAAGAGCAACCGAATTTTTATCACCTTCACTTAAAAAATACTTCAAAGAAGACTCAGTTCTATCATTCAAAGTAATAGTTCGTCCATTAACCTTAATTTCAAAATTTGCATGTTTAAATCCGTGCTCCTTTGTATAGACTGGTTCAACACTAACAAACTCAATATTAGGAGTAAATCTATTTAAATACTTATTTATACTATTTACAAATTTTAAACTAGTTTCTTTTACTTGAATAGAGCGATATTTATTTGGGACTAGTTTTCTTTCCTCTACCAGTCTCTTCCGTTCTATCAGCAAAGCTTTACTTTTCTGTATTAAATCTCTCAATTTGTCGTTGGAATTTTCAGAATCTTCACCAGATTGAAGTTTTGATAATTGCTTTCTCAATTTATCTTTCTGAGAGTTTACCTCACCGATTTTTTTATCATATCGCTTAACTTCCTTTAAAATACGGGATTGTACTTCAGGAGTTTCTTGAAATAAAACATTAGTACTTATTGAACTAGCTATTGCTCTATCATTTCCAATGACATAAACATTATTTTCTAAATAATAACTATTAAAAACTGCAATCTGTGGAATAGCAGAATTCCATTTTCCTTTATTAAACTTATAGGATTTAGAATCAGCTCTCAAGTAGATATATGGTTTCTCGTCAGTGAATAATGATTTTTTTTTATGAACTAACTGTTCTCTACCTCTTAGTGATTCAAAAATCAATGACAAGCTTGTTTTTCCACTACCATTCGGAGCATAAATAATATTATTTTTGCTAAATACACCATCCCATCCATCACCACTATTATAATTTGTAAAAGAAGCAAAATTTTTTATACTAATTATTTTCTCAATCATAATTTCACCTTCTATTTTGTTTCAAATATTACTCCCCAACCTCCTTCACACTGGCCTCCACAACCCCACTCTCCAGCATGGTGCGGGTTTGTTTGAGGGTGTAGTAGATGGCTTCGGCGTCAGACGAGCCATGGGCCTTGACGACTGGGGCCTTGAGGCCCAGGAGGACGGCCCCGCCGGCCTTCTTGTAGTCCAGGCCACCCAGAGCTTTTTTGAGGCTGGATTTGAGGAGGAGGCCACCGATTTTGGCCAGGAGGCCGCCACCTTTGATGGCTGATTTGAGCTGACCAGTGATGGCCTTGGCGGTGCCTTCGATGGCTTTAAGCACGGCATTACCCGTAAAACCGTCCGCTACCACGACATCGCAGACCCCGTCCAGGAGGTCACGGGCCTCAACGTTACCGACGAAGTTGATACTGGTGTCCTCACTCAGGAGCTGGTAGGTCTCCTTACGCAAGGGGTCACCTTTGGTATGTTCCGTGCCATTATTGAGGAGACCCACACGAGGCTTGTCAATCCCACGCACCTTCTGGGCGTAAAAACTGCCCAAAATGGCGTACTGGTGCAGGTGCTCGGGCTTACTCTCGGCATTGGCCCCCAGGTCCATCATGTCAAAGCCACGGCCATCGGTGGTCGGCAGGGTGGACATGAGGCCAGGACGGTCGATGCCCTTGATGCGGCCCACTACAAAAAGGCCAGCAGCTAAAAGGGCCCCTGTGTTGCCCGCCGACACCACGGCATGGGCCCGCCCCTCCTTGACGCTCTTGGCCGCCAGGACCATGGAGGCCTCTTTTTTGCGGCGGATGGCTAGGGCTGGCTCGTCATCCGAGTTGATTTTTTCGTCCGTGTGGACAAGGGTCACACGCTCTTTGTTGGTCAGGTATTTTTCGATTTCCGCCTGCTTGCCATAGAGCTCGACGTGGAGGTCAGGAAAATCAGCCAGGGCACGGTTAACCCCTTCTACCACAGCTTGGGGGGCATGGTCCCCTCCCATGGCATCAACAGCGATGATTTTTTTGGTCATTTGTTTCTCTTTTCTAAATGTCTTACTACCAGTATAGCAGAAAAAGAGGAAAAAATCATTTTCCTCCTTGTTTTTCTCAACCATTGTCCGTTATTTGGGCGTTGATTTCTTCCCGAGCATGAATCAGTTGGGTCATGATTTGGCAGTAGGGAGCTGACAAACCCAGCTCGGCACTTTTCCGAGCAATCACCCCGTTAAGATAATCCACCTCCGTTAGGCGTTTGTGCTGAATCAAATCCTGGTGCATGGACGGGTAATGGTGGCCAACCCCCAAAGAAATTCGCTCGATATCAACGTAGGTCTCCTCCAGATCAAAGTCAAGTCCCTCATGTGCCGCTACGGCGATAAACTCAGCCAAGACACTCCTCACCAGGGCTACCCCTGACGGCGAGGCAAACACTTGAGCCAGGTTAGCATCCAGTAGGGCCGAACTGGCATTCATGGTTCCGTTCACCATTGCTTTGGTCCAAATGGCTCGCAGGACGTCGTCCGTGTAGCTAGCCTCTAGACCTGCTTGGGTCAATAGCAGAGCAAACTCTCGGCCAAAGGCCTGGGCTGGTTCTCCCAACCCTTGGATGGTCAGGCTACCAGTCCCTTTCAGTTCCACCTGGCCAGGTCCCTTGAGACCAGCTGTCCAGACCGTTACTCCCATGAGAATATTGTGTTTAGGGACAACTTCTGCCAAGGTCTCCGCATGACCCAAACCATTGAGGAGACAGAGCACCTTGGTCTCGGGTCCCAAGATGGGCTGGATGTCCGTCAACATCTGCCGCAGCTGGTTGGCCTTGGTAAAAACAATGACCACATCCGCCAAACGACTAGCCTCAGCAGGTGTCATGATGGTTAGGTCAAGGACTTCCTCCACATCGCCCGTAATCCGTAACCCATCTTCCCTGATGGCTGCAACATGGTCGGCCCAGTTGTCCAAGAGAATGACCTCCTGACCAGCCTTGTGGAGGGCAGCTCCGAAACGGCAGCCCATGGCACCAGCACCTGCAATGTAAATCAACATGATTGTCTCCCTTAACTATGTAATCGGTTCATTTTATCATATTTTAGAAGAAAATAAAAGTGACCTAGCTAGCATTCCACGCCGTACGCATGAAGAAAAGGCATGCAACTATTTTTTAGGTTACATACATTTTCGGAAATTTTCTTGAAAACACTTCGATATTCGATACTACCCTATTCATCTCACGGAAACTATACCAAAATTTTCATCTAAAAAGGGCAACACTTCTCTGAAAAATTGTTTTTTGAAATCGTCGTTTTCTTCATGCGTTTGTCCCACCAGTATTAACTGAAGAAAAGCCGCTGACCAGCTCTGCTATTTCCCAAAAGAAAAAAGCCAGACCAAGGGATCTGGCTAAAGGCTTAGTTGCCTTTGAAGACGAAAATCTCGTCTGAGTAAAGTTTGAAGACCTTGAGGCAGAGGTAGTGGCTGACAAAAGCAATCACGGCAGGAATCAAGAACCAGATGGCAATCATGAGGACAGGGCCGGTATTTTCAAGAGCCGCCAAAGGTCCAATCAAGCCGATGTAGCCAAAACCTGCGGTCGCTGGGGTACCCGTCACGTTGAAGAGGGGCACAGCCAGGGCACTCAAACCAGAGGTCACCAAGATAGGAATCGCCATAATCGGATGGGTCAAGAAGTTTGGCATCATCATCTTGGTCGCTCCCAGGACAATCGCTGTCGGCACACCTGCCTTGTTTTTTGGGGCGGTCGCAATGGCCAAGAAAGTCTGGGTCGCCGCAACCCCAAGGGCTGCCGCACCAGCTGACAGCCCCGTCAGGCCGATGGCGATGGTGATACCCACCGTTGAAATCGGGGTCACAATCAGGATAGACAGGGACATGGCGATAAGGACACTCATGAGAACTGGCTGGAGAGCGGTAAAGCTGTTGATGGCGTTACCGATAGTTGTGGTCACTTGGGACACATAAGGCAAGAGCAGCCAACCCAGGTAACCAACGCCGATACCAGCGATGATGGGCAGGAGAACGATGGTCAGAGACCCCAGACGGTTGCCAATCCACTTGCAGACCAGAACAGCCAAGGAAGCCGTCAGCATCATGTTGATGACATCACCCAAACCACGGAGCTGAAAGAGCCCAAGGGCTTCCAAAACAGCCCCTGTTTCTTCTGCCTTGTCAAAAAGGCGGAAGGTCCAAGCTCCAGAACCGATGTAGGCCGCACCGCCGACCGCTACCTGCTGCATGCTGGTCAACTTGAAGTTCTCGGCAATCAGGAAACCTGACATGATGGGCAGGAAGAATTGGAAAATGGTGAGGATGCGAGACAGGTCAGTCAACCAGTCTGCCTGAGGCAGGTACTTGATGACGTTGGCCAAAATGGCATTGGGCAAGAGGGCAACGATGATCCCAATGGCTGTCCCTGACAGCACCTTGTTTACAAAGGACCCGAAGGTCTCTCCCGTGGTTGTTGTCGTGTCGTGTGTGGTCATAAGAATCTCCTTTTCATAAGGGCATCGAAAGATTTCAATCCCCTTTCAATTAACCGAATATTCTGATTTTTAGTATTGAGAAATAAGTCAGCTGCTGTCACCAGCCGACCGTCTCCTCTGATGATGGGCTAGTCTAGTGGCTCAGTTTACTTTGAGGACTAAACAGCTCGCTGAAGGCCTACTAATGGTAGGGTAAAGCGAGCTAACGACGTCATCACAGATAAACTGCGTCACTAGACGGTTTGCACCCACCCCTCTGGTCCTTCAACATCTCCGTACTGGATGCCGACCAGCTCCTCGTAGAGGCGTTTGATGGTCGGACCAACCTCGGTTTCTGAGTAGAAGACCTGCTTGTGGTCGCCAGCTGTAATGGAACCAATTGGGGTGATGACGGCGGCTGTACCGCAGGCACCAGCCTCCACGAACTGATCCAGCTGGTCCACAAAGACATCCCCCTCAACCACCGTCAAGCCCAAGCGTTCCTCGGCTAATTTCATGAGCGAGTACTTGGTGATGCTTGGCAGGATGGAGTCCGACAGGGGCGTGACAAACTTGCCATCTGCCGTGATGCCGAAGAAGTTGGCGGCTCCCACTTCTTCGATTTTGGTCTTGGTCGCAGGGTCCAGATAGATGGCATCAGCATAGCCCTGAGACTTGGCCATCTTGCCTGGGTAGAGGCTGGCCGCGTAGTTGCCGGCCACCTTGGCAGCTCCCGTCCCTCTTGGGGCAGCTCGGTCGTAGTCGCTGACGAGGAAATGGGCTGGCGCTAGACCACCTTTGAAGTAGGCCCCAACAGGGGTCACAAAGATAGAAAAGACGTATTCTGTGGCTGGCGCTACCCCAACGGTGTCTCCGATGCCCATCAGGAAGGGTCTGATATAAAGGGAGGCCCCTGTACCGTATGGTGGTACCCATTCGGCATTTGCCTTGACGACCTCGTGAATGGCTCGGACAAAGTCTTCTTCTGGATAGGGTTCCATAAGCAAGCGTTCAGCAGACTGCCGCATCCGCTTGGCATTTTCATCCGGCCTGAAAAGCTGGATAGAACCGTCCTTGGTCCGATAGGCCTTTAGCCCCTCAAAACAGGTCTGGCCGTAGTGAAAAACGTTAGAGGCTTCGCTGATGGTCAGGTGCTTGTCGGTCTCAATCTTGCCCTCACCCCATTTGCCATCCTTAAAATAAGCCCGAAATTTCTTACCGGTATCAATGTAACCAAAACCAAGATTGTTCCAGTCAATGGTCTCAACACTTGTCATCTCATGCTCTCCTTTTTTTAATTTTTATTATCATACCCTATTTTTTCTCACTTGTCTAGTCTTTTTTCTGAAAATTTCCATTTTTCTAGCTAAAAAATAATATTCAGACAAGTTGCTATTTTCACAAGAAAAGAGCCCCTCAGCCAGAGGGGGCTCTTGTGCTTAGGCTTTCCGTCTGACAAGTCCAATCAGGCTGGTCAGGAGGAAAAGACTGATAAAAATCATGGTGATGGTGGCAGAGGCTGGTGTTTCTGCCCAGTAGGACAGAAAGATACCCGACACCATACCGATAAAGCCAATCCCTATCCCGTAAAAAATCACGGAGCGGAAGCTTTTCCCCAAACGCATGGCAATGGAAGCCGGCAGGACCATAATGGTGGAAACCAAGAGGGCCCCAGCCGCAGGGATAGTCAAGGAAATGGCCACGCCAGTCACGACGTTAAAGGCGATGGACAGGGCTCGAACAGGAATGCCATCCACAAAAGCCGTGTCTTCATCGAAGGTCAGCAGGTACATGGGCCGCAGGAAGAGCAGGGTCAGGACCAGAACCGCCAGGGCGATGACAAAGAGGGCAATGACCTGCTCCTGGCTGATGGTAATGATGGAACCAAAGAGGTACTGCTCCAGGCTGACACCTGAACCTGACTTGGCCTTGCTCATGATGATGAGGGAAAGGGCCAGACCCATAGACATGAGAATGGCTGTGGAAATCTCCATGTAATGCTTGTAAACCGTCCGCAGGTACTCCAAGACCACCGCCGCCAGGCTGACCACAATCAAGGTGGCCCAGGTCGGGTTGATGCCCAAGAGAATGCCGACAGCCACCCCAGCCAGCGACACGTGGCTGAGGGTATCGCTCATCAGGCTCTGCCGCCGCAGGATTAGGAAAATCCCCAAAATCGGGGCGAAAATGCTAATGGCAACGACCGACAAGAGGGCCCGTTGCATGAAATCATAGGCTAAGACCTCAGTGAACATGGTGGTCCTCCTCCTTGTCGTGAATGTTAAAGCACCGCCAAGGCAGGTCGTTGTTGCGAACCAGATGGATGTTTCGGTCAGCGTAGCGGCTGACCTCCTCTGGATCATGGGTAATCATGAGCACGGCCTTGCCGTGGGTCTTGGCATTGTGGTGCATGAGCTCGTAAAAGGTCTGGGTGGTCCCAGCGTCCATGCCTGTGGTCGGCTCGTCCAAGACAAAGATGTCTGGGTCCGAGGCAAACATACGAGCGATGACCGCCCGCTGCTTCTGGCCCCCGCTCAGGCTACCAATCCGCTTGTGGCGGTGTTCCCACATGCCGACGGCTTCCAGGCTGACCTTGACATGCTCCATATCGTGGTCGGTCAGGCGACCCAGCCAGCCCCTGCGGGGGTAGCGGCCAGAGGTCACAAACTCCTGAACCGTGCTGGGAAAGCCTGCGTTGAAGCTGGCAATCTGCTGAGGCAGGTAGGCGATGCGGAGTTTCTTGCCTGCTGTGTTTTGGTCTGCGATGGTCACCGTCCCCGTTTTTGGGGTCAAAATCCCCAGGGTCGCCTTGACCAAGGTGGTCTTGGCTGCCCCGTTTTCCCCTGTCAGGGTGACAAACTCCCCGCTGTCCAGGTGGTAGCTGATGTGCTCTAGGACTGGCTCCGCCTCATATTGGAAGGCCAAATCCTCTACGGTGATGTACCTCATTTGCCACCGTCCAATCCCTGAGAGAGCCCGTCCAAAAAGCGGGCAATGACTGCCTGCTCCTGGCTCGAAAAACCGCTCAGCAATGCCTCATAAACCTCTAGGGTGTGGTCATGGTGGTGGGCATGTTCTTGGGCAATGGGCAGAGCTTCGTCAGTTAGGGTCAGGAAGGTCACCCGACCGTCCGTTTCGTCTTTGGTTGCCGACAAGAGCCCCGCCGTCAAAAGGGCCTTGACAGCCTTGGTCACCGCCGCCTGGCTGACGTTGAGCTCCCGCGCCAAATCCGAGTTGGTCAGCTGTTCCTTGGCTACCAACATGAGGATATGTTCCTGGGTGTTGGTCAGCTTGACCTCGCTCTGGCAATGGCCAAGCAAAAGCTCGTGCTGGCTCTCCGCCGTCAGCAAAATCTTGTTCATTACCCTGTCCAATTTCTGGGCTAATTCTGTCATGAAGGGACCTCATTTCTATCACTTTACTGGTTAATTTTACCATAAAAACAGGCTTTTGCAAAATGAAAAAACAGGCCGTGTTTTCACAACCTGTAAAGATTAGCCAAGATAAGAATGCTCTTCCCTCTTTGACTGATCACCTAATACTCCATCCCCTTAAAGTGTTTGAGGGTCAGGTGGGCCAAGCCAGTGCTGTAAATCAGGGTGACGAGGGCTGCGGTTCCCAGGACAAGGAAGAAACTTCCACCGTCATAGAGGGCATCCCGATTGCCAAGAGGCGACAAGAAACTAAATCCAAAATTGTTAATCACCACCAAGACAATCAGATAGATAAAGGAGGTCGCCATGGTCACACCCAAGCCTTTTTTCAAGGACAGAAAGGCTGCCAAGAAGACACAGACCATCATACTAAAACTTTCTCCAAAGAAGGTTTGGAAGAAATTAGCATTGGCAGCAGGATCTTGAGCCCAGAAATTCAAACTGGCGTAGTCCATATGGCCGATACGTGCGTAGTAATAGACTAGACTGGTCACGAAGATAGCCCCAGAATAGAGAAAGACAATACCAATCAAACTAACCACCTTAGCCCAGAAAATGTCGCTCCGCTTGATATCCTTGTAAAGGAAAAGGGTACGGGCATCTGCCTCCCCTCGAAAGACGGTATAGGTCAGATAGAAAAGCGCTAGGATGGGTAAGACCAGTGAGTTAGCAAAGCCATGAATCATGGCTTCCATGCCTGTGAATGAGAAGAGTTCATAGCCTTCTGCTACAGAGGGTTGATAAAAATTAGCTTCCTTAGGCAAAAAGGTCGAAATCAAGATGAAAGTTGGGTTTAGGATTGCCAGACCGATAAAGATTTTGGTTTCTCTTCGTTTCCAGATACTTTCAAAAACAGGTTGTAAGAGTTGTAACATGGTTATTCTCCTCGGCTAAAGATTTCTTTGAGTTGGTTTTCCTTGACCGTCAAACCAGAGATGAGGTTCTGGCTGGCAAGGTAGGCAAGAACAGCATTGAGTTCTTGAGGGGTGGCAAGGGTTGAGATTTCAAGGACATTGTCATCCAAGCGGACAGTATCAGATAGGTAGGCAGACAAGTCAGCTCGGTCAGCTCTGCTATTGACCTCAACCAAGACACTTGGAGCCCCCTGCCCCTCAAAGGCATCCGCCAACTCACCCTTGTCGATATAGACATAGCGTTGGCAGAGGGCTTCCAGTTCGCCCAACTGGTGGCTGGAAATCAACATAGAGATGTTACGTTCTTGAGACCACTGTTTGAGGATGTCAATCAGCTTCTGCACCCCGATAGGGTCAAGCCCCACGAAAGGTTCGTCCAAAATCAGGAAGTCAGGCTCTGCCACCATGGCAATGGCCAGGGCCGTCCGCTGCTTCATCCCAAAGGAGAAGCCCTTAGGCTTACGGTTACGAGCCTCCCAGAGTTCCAAGAGTTTGAGGGTCTTTTCGATATTGCCCATGTACTGGGTCTTGCCGTGGAGCTTGAGGTAGAACTTGAGGTTGTCCACAACAGACATCTCAGGATAAAAGACAGGGTCAATCATGATACCAAAGTCCGTCAAGAGGTTGTCGGCGGTGTTGATGTCCACGCCCTTGTAGCTGATAGACCCTTGAGTTGGTTTGAGGGATTTGGCCATCAGTTTCATCAGGGTTGATTTACCGGCACCGTTCTTTCCGATAAGACCGACAATCTCGCCCTGTTTAATCTCAAGGCTGACATCCTTGAGGGAGTAAAAGTCGTTTCCTGCAAATTTTTTCGATAGGTTTTGGATGTTAAGCATTGTTTTTCTCTCTTTCTTTGTTCTATGTGCTAATTCTAAAATTCAATTTGGTTAAAGTTGCGACGGGCTGACCGATAGGCTAGGCCCAGGTAGAGCAGGGTCAAGCCAAGGCTAATGGCAAGGGCTAGACCCAATGAAAATTGCGGAGCAAGTTTGGTCGCATAGCTATTTGGGACGACATAACGGATACCAACCCACACAGGGGCTGTATTGGCAAAGAGGTTGAAGAAAATCCCCTGCATAACGGCAACCATGGTCTTGGTCTTGATGGAGCGAGCTGCCAAAAGGGTGATGAGAATCAGGTTAAGTCCCACCAGCGTTGCCATATAGTGAAGTGTCGTTGCGACATTAGTACTTGGCAAGAGTTGGAAACCAGTCTGGGGAACGGTGTAGATAAGATAGGTCACCGTGGTCACCAGCACCGTTGCTAGGAAGAAGACCCCATAGACCGCATATAGACTGAGGAGCTTGGCATTGAAGATTCTTGACCGTTTGATGTCCTTGTAGAGGAAGAGGATGCGGGAGTCAATCTCATCTCGGAAGACCGAAGCTGTAATCAAGCCCAGCATCAGACCTGGTAGGATAAATTGGAACTGGGTTTCCATAACCGATAGCAGAAAGCCAATCAAACTTTGTGTCATGGTTTGGTCAACCTGAGCCGTGTCTGATAGGCTGGTCAGAGCAGATGCCAGCAGGGGCATAAAGCTGAAAGCTAAGAGGATGTTGACATCCCGTCGCTTAAAGACGGAAGCAAAAACGGAAGGGAAAAGATTCATGTGTATCTCCTTTTGACTTAAGTTATCTTTGTTATGAGTACAGTATATAAAAAAACCACTCGTGAGAGTGGCTACTGTCACGAATGGTTCTTATTTTGTCATGAACGGTAGGTTTAGCTAAACAGCCAAACCAAGGCTCAGTCTCTAAAGGTCAAGACCTGACTAAAGCGGTGCTTGTAGCTGGTGGTTTGGAGGCTGACCTGGGGATACTTAGTGAGAATGGTACGGACATTGGCTAGGCCAATCCCACGCCCATCTCCCTTAGTGGACTGACCGACCTTGAAAATATCCCTGGTATCCACCCGCTCCGCTAGGGTCGTATTTTCAATCACTAGCATTTTTTGATTGCCCTCTTGGAAATAGGCGACCAGCAAGCTGGGCTGGGCTGCTTCCAAGGTCGCCTCGATGGCATTG
Source organism: Streptococcus sp. ZY171113 (assembly GCF_057748235.1). Taxonomy (NCBI): domain Bacteria; kingdom Bacillati; phylum Bacillota; class Bacilli; order Lactobacillales; family Streptococcaceae; genus Streptococcus; species Streptococcus sp. ZY171113. The sequence continues at coordinate 571,217 of NZ_CM173243.1, read as the reverse complement.
TCCAAGAAGATGGAGAGGATCTGGATAACTTCCAAGAGGTCCATAGCTGGTGCGTCAATGAGTTCTTCCACTTCTACCGCCAAATCAATCCCCTGGGCCTGGGCTGCCAGGAGCTTGGCAGATAGGATGGCCTTCATGGCATCATTTTGGAGATTAGAGAGTTTGGCAATGTCGTACTTGCCCTGATAGAAGGGCTTGTCTGAATCAGCCATAACCGCTTGATAAATCCGCTCCACCTGATCCATATCCCTGTCGGCAATGGCTAAGCTGAGACTGACCAGAACGTTGGAATAATCGTGTCGGAAGCTCCGCAATTCCCCATAAAGAGCCTCGACGTGCTGGCTATAAGAGGCCAGGGCAGAAAGCTGACTGTCCTTAGCCTCTTGAAGCTTCTGGGCCAGAAGATCCTTGGACTTATAGTTGAGGTAGATGACCCCAGCCACAAAGAGGATGAGATAGGACAAAATCACATCGACAGAAACCTCAAAACCATCTGATTGATAGGTCAGAACCGCCTCCTGCTGTTGACCTGATAAGACCAGGTGAGGGTGGAGAATGGCCGAATAGGTCAGTAGACCCCCAATCAAAACCCTTAACAGACGGGTAAACCGCTGGTGGTAGAACATCTGGTTGACCACCTTGAAATCCACTGCCATAACCGCCATAAACAAACGGTAGATGAGAAAGAGCAAGCCATAGGCCAGGGCTGTAAACAAGAATCCTTCAGGATAAGTCGGCGTTTCAATGAGTAGGAGGTACTTGGCCTGGTAGGCCCCCATGATCCGCAGACAGAGCTCAACCAGGACAAAGGGCAAGAGGCCGTAATAGAAGATTTGACTGAGTTTCCAAAAGGGCTTCAAGACCAGAAACATCCAGACCAAGAGGTAAAGGGGTTCCAGCAGCAAACTCACCTGAGGATTGAGCAGGTAAACTGCTGACACACCCAGTAAGAGTAAGAAAATGGCCTGCCGACTGACTGCTAGGTTGCTGATTTTTTGAAAGACATAGACCTTAATCAGCCAGTCCAAGCAGAAGATTATCAGGGCAAAAAGAGGAAAATTAGACATACTGCTCCAACCTCTCAACCAGGCCCTTGGTTTTCAAACGAGACACTAGGCAGCTGTCCCCTGTCTCAAAATGCACCGTCTGGCTTGCCCGATCCAGCTTGGTCACGTTGGCTGGGTTGACCACAAAGGCTCGGTGGCATTGGTAAAGGCGGTCATCCAGCTTGGCGATTTCCGAGACCTTGCCGTAAAACTCCAGGGAACCCGTCTTGGTGGTCAGGATAACCTTATGGACGGTCGATGAGGTCTCAAAATAGAGGATATCCGCAAAAGGCACCTGGACATGGGCGTAGTCGTTCTTGATGACAAAGGCATCATCTGATACGGTTCGGCTGACATTGGCCTGGGCATGCTCCAAGACTGATGTGATGGCCTCCTGGTAGTCGGCCAATGGCAGAGCCTTGTCGATAAAATCCAGGGCTGACACCCGATACTTATAAGTTACTGGCATGAACTCTGAATGCGTGGTTACAAACACAATAATAGCACTCGGATCCTTCTCACGAATCTCTCGTGCAACCTCCATCCCTCGTTTCTCTTCACCTTTTATCTCAATATCTAAAAAGAAAACTTGGTGATTCCCTGTCTCCTTGATGGCCTCCAAGAGCTGACTGGGTTTGCCAAAAATCTCTAACGACTTGATGGCAAGGCCCTTGTCTTTGACAGCTTGACCAATGGCGGCCTCAATCCGCCCCTGCTGGCTAAAATCGTCTTCTAATACAAATACTCGTAAACTCATTCTTATCCATTCTAAACAATGATTAGTCTATTTTACCACAAGGGGAATTAAACGAACAATCACTACACTTGAAAAGCCCATAAAAGCGGGCTCACTAGCTCTCAAACCAGACTGATTGCTCTGCTATTTCCCCAAGGGAACTAGACCAAAGTTCGGACCTTGTAGACTTCCTTACAGAAGCCCTTCATGGCGTTGTAAACCCGGTCGGCCCGTTTGGCCGTGGGGCAGAGGGCAAAGACGGTCGGACCTGAACCCGACATGAGGGCCACATCGGCCCCAGCCGCCAGCATGCGGTCCTTAATCTTCTGGATTAGGGGCCGTCTGGCAATGGTGATGTCCTCCAGAGAATTGCCCATACAGGCCAGCATGGCCTCGTAATCACCTGCAATCAGGGCCCTTTTGAGGCCCTCAATATCCACCCGAGAAATGGTCTCAAGGTCAATGTCTTTGAAAACCGTGCGTGTTGACACCCCAAAATCCGGCTTGACCAGAACCACCCAAGAGGAAAGCTTGGTCGGCAAACACTCAACCTGCTCCCCCTTGCCAGCGATGTAGGCACAGCCAGCTGACAGGCAATAAGGCACATCACTCCCGATGGCAAAACCCAGCTCAATCATCTCGGCCTGGCTCATGCCCAGGTTCCAGAGTTTGTCCAAGGCCCGCAGGGTGGCCGCCGCATCGCTGGAACCGCCGCCCAAACCGGCACAGATGGGAATGTTCTTCTCCAACTCAATTCTGACCCCAGTCTTAATCCCATACTTTTCCTTGACCAGACGGGCGGCCTTGACCACATCGTTCTTCTCATTGTGGGGCATGCGGTGGCTGTTGGAGGTCATGACAATCTCGTCAGCCTCCAGTTCAGTCACCGTCACATAGTCATTGAGGTCCACGCTGGCCATAATCATGGCCAACTCGTGATAACCGTCTTCGTGCCGACCGCAAATGTCCAAACCCAGATTAATCTTGGCTGGTGCTTTTTCGATAATGGTCATGCCTGCCCCCCTTGTCTCATCTTGCTCCTAGTTTACCACAAGTCCCCCAGATTCGTCCATTATCCCCCATTTTTTCTCAGTTTTAGGCCTCTCTGGCTAGAAAATGAGTCGATTGTCGGGCAAGGTGTCTGCCGATGATTGTCAAAGCGTCTTTGGACAATAGCTGAGCAGACCAGTATGACCGCTCTGCCATTTCCCTAAAAAAGAAAAGCCAGCCCAAGGGCCAGCTCCATGTTAATGTTCTTCAAACCGCCAAATCAAAAGGGAGAGTTTGCCACCCTCGAACTGGCCCTCGGCCTTGTCGATGGCCTTGCCCAGGAAGGTGTAGTCATGCTCGTGAGCATGGCAGTGGCTACCCAGGAGGGCGTTGTAGTACTCGTCCACCTCCAGCTGCCGCTCGGTGTTGAGGTCAGCCACCAGCTTCTGAAAGCTAGCAGGCTCCTGGTCAGTCACCGCCTCAATGTAGAAACGGAAGACCCCGTCGCTGATGGTAAAATCAATGTGAAAATCGTTGAGGTCATTGTCCAAAAAATAGCTGACAATCTCCTTCATGATCCGTGTCGCCTTGTTTTTTTCAACTAACATCTATTTTTTCCTTATCCAATACTGTTTATGATCCTGCAAACTATCAATGATGGGCACCAAGAAGGCGGCCACAAAACCTGTCGAAAAGCCATTGTTGTAGAGGCTAAGGCCCTGATGGAGACCAAAGACCGTCGCTGACAGGTTGTAGTGGAGAAAACCTGCCAAGACCCCGTAAACCAGGCCGTAAAACCCCGAAATCGGGCTAAGCCCTGTCGCAAACAAGAAGGTCAAGGCGAAGCGAACATCTCCCAAGGATTGCCCAGCCAAGAGAGCCGCTAAAGCCACCCCAAAACTAACTGGCAGGGTATTCCGAGGGTGCTTGCCAAAGGCTGAAAACCCTGTAATGGTCAGGACCCCACCCAAAATCGGCCCATTGAAGGGAACCCTCATGGCCAAGAGACACAGCAGGTAAAGCCCCGCTGTCACACTCATGTTCAAGAGGGCAGGATAGAGCCCGTACTTGGACACAAAGTCGTCTGGCACCCGCCCAGTGCTACGGATTAGCCGGCTATAAGCATGGAGGGCTTGGGGAAAATGGCGGAGCTGCAACCCCAGCAAGACCAGGATAATCAAAATCAGATAGCCCAGTAGGTAGGCATCATACCCCTGACTAATCAGATTGGCCGAAGCCACCCCGATACCAAAATAGGGCAGGAGCAAAACCACCATCATGCCAATAATGCCCGTGGTAAAACCATAGTTATAGAGGGTCAAACCGTGGTGAAACTTGAGAAATTCCTCAGCCAGAGCAGGCGCAATGAAGCCCAGAATCAGACCGACCAAGACCGCAAAGGCCAGAGAGCCCAAGGACAGGCCATCATGAAGAGCCAGATAGGAGACAAAGGGAGCCAGGGCCGTCGCAAACAAACTCACCGTGGTGTAGAGTTTGAAGGATTGCTTGGTGAACTTGGCATAGAGAACCATGCCGAAAATCAAGGGCAGGATATTGAGCAAGTGGGTTCCAAAAAAGGCGTGACCCGCAAAAATCCCGACCGCCCCAATCTGCAGGCCGTTGATATTACTCCGCTCGTTTCGGCTCATCAAATAATGAGCCACAAAGAAATGCCCAGCCACATTGGCAAAAGTTGCCGACAAACCAGCCACCGCAAAAAAATCGGTCAAGAGCTGGGTCGGACTAAGCACCAATTTACCCAGATTAACCAGCAAATCCGCCCGATCAGGCATGGCGAGAGCGTAGAGCAGGGTCAAGACCCCCAAGAACAGGATAACCCGCTTACGCTCAATGTGCTGCTTTTTTGCTTCCATAGACCCTCCCAAACCCATTTTCTTCATTATACCACAAATCCCCTGCCACTTGACAGGGGAACTATTTTCTTTGGGAAGATGGCAGAGCAGGCAGATTGCTGACTCAGCCACCGAACGATAATCTGACGACAGTAAGAGACTGCCTGACATCACCTGGTCTCATCAGCCACAACCGCCCCAATCGCCTGATGAACAAAACGAGCTGTGCCAGCACCAGCCTGCCCATCAATCCACTGGGTAAACCGCTCATCAGTCACATAAAGCTCACCAAGATAGGCCAGCATGGCATCATCACAGGGATAAAAGTGCTGACTGATTGTATCTTGGAGCTCCCGCACACAAGTCTTGACTGCCTCATCAGAAACCGATAGCTGGCTAAGACCAGCAAATTTCTGAAAAATCGGAATCAAGAGACCTTGATAGTCCTGACTTGGAGCTACTTGCTCTTTCTCTTCAAATGCCTGATAGGCTGAGGTCTGACCCCAGCGGTCTTTGGCTTCCCTTTGAAAGTCTTTAAGAGTTTGGGTATTAAAAATGTCTAAAGCCATCGCTTCTTCTCCTTTAATCATGGATTTGACCAAGCCAATCACCCCATCCAAGTGAGCCCGCTTCATGTCTAGAATTTGAAGGTGGTCACTTAATAATGACTGCCTGACAGCCCTTGGGGCGTTCAGCAAGGTCTGAATGTCTTTCAGAGGGATGTCCAAGGCCTTAAAGAGAAGAATGTCCTGAAGCCGACGCAAGGCTACCTCATCATAAAGACGATAGCCAGCCTCGGTCACCTGGCTTGGTTTTAGCAAACCCAGGTCATCATAGTAATGCAGGGTGCGTCGACTCACGCCTGCCAAATCACAAACCTCTTTAACGGTCTTCATCTCATCACCTCCTAACCCCAGTATAAGCTATGACGCTGCGTGATAGTCAAGACTTTTTTACCGATTTTAGAAAACTTTTTTCAGCACCTCACCGACCGTTGTCACGCCGATGACCTCAATGCCCTTGGGCAGCTTGAGCCCCGTTAGGGAATTTTTAGGGGCATAAATCTTGGTAAAGCCCAGCTTACTGGCCTCGTTAATCCGCTGTTCAATCCGGTTGACCCGACGGATTTCACCAGTCAGGCCGATTTCACCGATAAAGCACTCCTGAGGATTGGTCGGCTTGTCCTTGTAGCTGGAAGCGATGGACACGGCAACTGCCAGGTCAATGGCTGGCTCGTCCAGCTTGACCCCGCCAGCCGACTTGAGGTAGGCGTCCTGGTTCTGCAAGAGCAGGTTGCAGCGTTTTTCCAGCACCGCCATGATCAGACTGGCTCGGTTGAAGTCCAGACCTGTGGTCGTCCGCTTGGCATTGCCAAAAACGGTTGGGGTTACCAGGGCTTGGACTTCCGCCAAGATTGGGCGTGTCCCTTCCATGGTCACGACAATGGCAGAGCCTGTCGCCCCGTCCAATCTCTCCTCCAGAAAGACCTGGCTAGGATTGAGGACTTCCACCAGTCCGCTAGATTGCATTTCAAAAATCCCGATTTCATTGGTGGAGCCAAAGCGGTTTTTAACCGCCCGCAGGATACGGAAGGTGTGCTGCCGCTCCCCTTCAAAGTAAAGCACGGTATCCACCATATGCTCCAACATGCGAGGCCCAGCCAGGGTCCCTTCCTTGGTCACATGACCCACGATAAAGGTGGCAATCTTGTTGGTCTTGGCAATCTGCATGAGCTCGGCTGTCACCTCACGCACCTGAGACACAGACCCTTGGACGCTGGACACCTCTGGGCTCATGATGGTCTGGATGGAGTCGATAATCAAAAAATCAGGCTGGAGCTTTTCAATCTCCGCTCGGATGCTCTGCATATTGGTCTCCGCATAGAGGTAAAACTCGTTGTCAATGTCGCCCAAACGCTCGCTCCGCAGCTTAATCTGCTCGGCAGACTCCTCACCAGAAACGTAGAGGACCGTGCCCTTGCTGGCCAGCTGGGTGGAAACTTGCAGCAGCAGGGTGGATTTGCCGATACCAGGGTCGCCACCAATGAGAACCAGACTGCCTGGGACCACGCCACCACCTAGCACTCGGTTGAACTCCTCCATGTCTGTCTTGGTGCGGGCCACGTCGCTGGAGGTCACCTGATTGAGCTTGACGGGTTTGGACTTCTCACCCGTCAGGCTGACACGGGCATTCTTGACCTCGGCCACTTCCACTTCTTCGACAAAAGAAGCCCAGCTGGAACAGTTGGGACACCGCCCCAGATATTTAGGGGAATGGTAGCCGCAGTCCTGGCAGACAAAGGTTGATTTTTTCTTAGCCATAATTACTCTCTATAAAAAGGGCAGTTTCCTACTAAGAACCTGTATTCACAATCGAAGTATTTGATTGACTAGGCTAGTTTTGGTGCAATCGAGAAACATTTTTGCAGAAATACTGCCCGTATTACCAAAAAATGTGACAAAGAGTGAGCCAAAACTAGCCAGTCAGGTGAATGCTGAGATGTGAATACAGGTTCTAAATATTTTCTTAGAAAATACCCCCTTATGGTATCCTTTCTATTTCATCGTCACCTGAGCATGGTAAGTCACTCGAATCAATTCCTCTTCTCTCCTAACAAAAGTCAATCGAGAACGTAAAGGATTAACAATCACTTCATGATGAGGCTTATCGATAAAGTTTTTCACAACAAACAAAGCATACTGATTTCCTAATTGCTCAGCAACACGATATTCTTTTTCTGTCATCAACAAACCGCCAGACAAGGCACGCAACCCTTTGACCTCTACACAAAGAAAATCATCTTCCCGGCTTAACTTAAAATCAAACCCACAACCATAATCTCGTGTATCCTCTACCACAAAACCTTGAAATTGAGGAAGTCTACTGTATTGTTTCAAAAAATAAGTTTCTGCTGCTTTTCCTGTCACCAATCGGTCCCCAAAGACCTTTCTTTCGGAGAGCAACGCCTTCTTATCTAACCAATCTTCAAGTTCAGGATTGGAAATAAAGAAGGATTTGACCATATTTCCAAGAGCAAGCAAATCACAGTTCTGATACCGTTCAAAAATCACTAAACAATAATCTCGACGCTGACGGTGTTGCCACCCCTTACGGGGTGACTGAGGAAACAAGGGAGCAAATTCATCACGATAATTCTTGATTGAAGCTGGAGCTACTCCTAGAGCTAATCCGAGAACATTGAACGCTTCTTGATAGGAGGAGAAGCCTAGAAATGATAAAGCCTCCTGATTATACTTAGATAAAAACAGGCCAGCCAAAATGGCCTTGTCACGTTCAATCATTTCCCCGTACTCCCAAAGCCACCAGTCCGAGCCCCTGTCGCCACATCACCGTCAGCCAACAAGAATGGGGCAAAAACAGCCTGGACGATCCGCTCACCAGCTTCCACCACCACGGTCTCTTCGGTGATGTTCTTCATCTGGGCAAAAATGTGACCCTCATTGCCGGGGTTGCCGTAATAGTCACCGTCAATGACCCCCACCGAGTTAATCAGGACCAAGCCCTTCTTACGAGGGTTGGACGACCGGTCATAGAGGTAAAGGACCTCACCCGCCTGCATGTAGGCCTTGACACCAGTCGGCACCAGCTTAATCTCTCCTGGAGCCAGCTCCACCGTCTCCGCCGCCCGCAAGTCGTAGCCCGCCGCATGGGCCGTCTCCCGCTTGGGCAAAAGGGTCTCGTCCGTAAAGCTGGACACCAGCTCAAATCCACGTGTTTTCATGATGTTCTTCTCCTTTTGGGGCCAATAGCAGAGCCCACAGTTTACTCCCTCTATTATAGGTTATTCGGCCCAGAAAAGCAAAAAAGGACGGTTCCCCGTCCAAACTGACTTACTTCAACAAGCCCAGCTTTTCTTTCCAGGCCAGGATACGGCGGACCGATTGGTCAATCCGTTCTTCGGTTAATTCACCTGTTCGAACCTTTTCCAGCAGGTAAGGAATTTGCGTTTGGTAGGTCGAACTCATGACCAGGTCATTACCTGCCTTGATGACCGCAAAGGCCGCCTCTTCCTGACTGATAAAATCTGCCAGCCCTGCCATGTCCAAATCGTCCGTCATAATCACCCCATCAAAGCCCAGCTCCTCCCGCAGGACCTTGGTCACTTGAGGAGAGATGGACGCAGGCACCTGGTCAAAAGCCGTCACGATGTTATGGGAGACCAAGATGCTATCTGCTCCAGCTGCAATGCCTGCCCTAAACGGTTCAAAATCATGGGCCTCAAAACTAGCCCTCGGTCGCTCATCGTAGATGATGTCCGTGTGGCTATCGCCATTGTCCCCGTAACCTGGAAAATGCTTGAGGGTGGAGCCAAACTGCTTCTCCCCCATGGCCTTGACCACTTCTGTGATGTAGGTCTTGGTCGTCGCCAAATCCGTTCCTAAAGTTCGGTCATAGATAAAGGACGAGCTATCAGTGGCCACATCAGCCACTGGTGTCAGGCCTGTATGGATGCCTAGAGACTTGAGCAAGTCTGCCTTGGCCTTCGTATCCTCGACAAGAGCAGGTAGGCCTCCTGCCTGATAGAGAGCCATGGGCGACGGAAAAGGCATCGCCAACAAATCACTGACCCTGGTTACCAGACCGCCCTCTTCGTCCGAACCAATCAAGAGGGGAATCTTGGAGGATTCCTGGTAGCTGGCCAGGGTCGCTTTAAGGCTATCTAGGGTCTGCCCTTCCATATCCCGACTAAACAGAATATAGCCGCCCAAATGATAGGTTGCTAAATCTTCTGCTTGGCCATAGGCTGGCACACGGGAGAAAAAGAGCTGACCAATTTTTTCTTCTAGGGTCATCTGGCTAAGGTAACGGTCAACCAAGGTAGCTTCTGGCTTTGCTACCTGCTCTTCCTTAGGAGGATCCGAAGGGACAGCACTTGGTTTAAGGGTCATTTGGCCACGATAAGCGAAAAATAAGCTGGAAAAATAACTCAAAAAAATGAGATAAATAAAAATCGCTTTTAGGCGTTTACGCATACTGACCTCCTTTCAAGTTGATAAGCAAACGTATTACTTGATATTATAGCAAAAAACCTCAAATATTCCAACTCTGGCAAGTTCCAAGATGAGTTGAGCTGGCTTTTATGCTATAATGTGACTAAAGATGTCAAACCCTGAAGGAAAATCACCGTGAAATCATTTTTACCAAAACTCTACCGGCTGATGAGCTTTCGAGCTGGCTTTATCGCTAGTCTGATTGGCTTTTATTGGCTCAAAAGCATGTGGGCCTACCACATCGACTTTCATCTGGGGCTGGAAAATCCCTACCAGCTGCTATTGAGCCTGATTAACCCTATTCCAGCCTCCCTCTTCATGCTAGGATTCACCTTTTTTCTAAAAAAGACCAAGTCCTTTTACAATGGGGCCTTGTTCATCTACGGTCTGCTCAACCTCCTCCTGGTCGCTAACGCCATCTATTTTAGGGAGTTCTCTGATTTTATCACCATTTCAGCCATCCTTTCAACCAGCAAGGTTTTTTCTGGTCTGGGAGATTCGGCGGTCAATCTACTTCGGCCCTGGGATTTGGTTTACTTGCTGGATTTTGCCTTTCTAGCTGTGGTTTTCTGGAAAAAGAAACTGCAACTGGACAATCGTTTTCTATCCAATCGCCTCGGTTTTGCGGTCACTTCTTTTGCTGCTCTGCTATTTTCCATCAACCTCTTTTTGGCAGAAATCGATCGGCCTGAATTGCTTAGTCGAGGTTTCTCCAACACTTATGTGGTGAGGGCCTTGGGGCTTCCAGCCTTTCTGGGCTATGACAGCAACCAAACCTACAGGACCCAAAAGGTTCGTTCTGGGGCAAAACCAGAGGAAATTACGGCCATTATCGACTATGTCAGCCAACATCGGGCAGAGCCCAATCCTCATTATTTTGGAATGGCCAAGGGGCGAAACGTCATTATCCTCCACCTAGAGAGCTTCCAGCAATTTCTGATTGATTACCAGCTGACGGTGGATGAACAGGCTTATGAAGTCACCCCCTTTCTCAACAGCCTCTTTCACGACAAGCAAACCTTTGCCTTTGAAAATTTTTTCCATCAGGTCCAGGCGGGTAAAACCTCCGATTCAGAAACCCTGATGGAACTGTCCCTTTTTGGTCTCAATCAAGGCTCTTATTTTGTCCAATACGGTGGCGACAATACCCAACAGGCCGCACCTCACCTGCTCAACCATCTCGGTGGTTACAGTTCAGCCGTTTTTCATGGCAATATCGGCACTTTTTGGAACCGCAACAACGTCTACAAACAGTGGGGCTATCAGAACTGGTTCGACCAATCCTACATGTCCTCCCCTAACAAGGACAACTCTTTCCAATACGGTCTCAACGACAAGGTCATGTTTGCAGACGCTATTCCCTATCTTGAACGGCTGCAGCAACCCTTTTACACCAAGTTCATCACCGTCTCCAACCACTACCCCTATCAAAATTTAACTGGGGACGAGGTGGGATTCCCCCTGGCCCAGACCCAAGATGAAACCATCAACGGCTATTTTGCTACCGCCAACTACCTAGACACCTCCATCAAGGCCTTCTTTGACTACCTCAAGGCTTCTGGTCTCTATGAAAATTCTCTCATTGTCCTCTATGGTGACCACTATGGCATTTCCAACTCACGTAACCCTGACTTGGCACCTTTAATTGGTAAAAACCCTGAAACATGGACAAACTATGATAATGCCATGCTGCAACGGGTACCTTTTATGATCCATATCCCAGGCATGGACAAGGGCTACATTAGTTCAACCTTTGGCGGTGAGGTTGACGCCCTTCCAACCCTCCTTCACCTCCTCGGTATTGATAACAAACCCTTCATCCATCTGGGACAAGACCTACTCTCCCCAAGTAACCAACAAATCGTGGCCTTTCGAACAGCTGGCCACGTGGTTGCCCCAGATTACACCAGCTACGCTGGTAACATTTACAAAACCGATACCGGTGAAGAAATTACCCATCCTGATGAAAGCACGCAAGCTCGGATCACTGCCATCCGTGATGCCGCTGCCCAGCAGCTGGCCATCAGCGACAAGGTGCAAACAGGAGATCTACTCCGCTTTTACAAGGGAAATGACCTGCCTCAAATTGACCCCAATACCATCTCTTACACCGATGCTCTGGAGCAATTAACAGCTATTGAAGCCACCCTCGGTTCGAAATCAACCAGCCTATACAGCCAGAGGGGCAATAAAACCAGCCTAGACCTCTACCGAGCACCGACCTATGCCAGCCTAAATCCACCAGGTCCGCCTGAGGCAAGCGACCAATCCCCCCTCTCAGAAACCCCACCTCCCGAGGAAAATCAATAACCAAAAAAGCAGTTAGCCACTAGGCCAACTGCTTTTTTAGTTATCCAGACTGCTATCAGTCTGGGGGCAGAACTGGCGTTTTAGAGAGCCACTAGTCCTTCTGTTTAAGACCTGCTAGGCCTAGAGTTGACAAGATACCAACGGCACTCACGGCGACCGGAGCAGCACCCACGGCATCTGTCTTCGGCTCCTTAGCCGTCTCAGGGCTTGCCTGAGCCAATTCTGGGGCGATAGGAGCCACGGCACTTGCCTGTTTTGGTGATGGGTTAAGCACCGGTTGTCCAGCCACTGGAACAGTTGCTGGCTCCTCCACAGGAGCACCAACCAAAATCAAGGTCTTAACTGGAACAGCGACTTCTCTCACCTCAAGAACACGTTCAGCAGTCTTGACATTGTTGGTGTAGGTGTCTTGGTAAATCTTGATGACTTGGCCTGGACGACCTGGACGAAGCACCTTAACCTCGCCTGGTTTAAGGCTGCTTGTCACCACCCGTTCCACTTCCATCGGCAGGGGTTCAATCACTTCTCTGGTCTCAGTACGGGTCACCTCAGCTGGACGAGTGCCCACCAAAATCAGTTTCTTAACAGGAATCAGGGCTTCTTTGACTTCCAGAACCCGTTCACCTGTCTTGACATTGTTGGTATAGGTGTCCTCATAGATGGTCACCAGACGCCCTGCGTGACCGGCACGCAGAACACGCTCTTCACCAAGGGCCAGACTAGCTGTCTCAATACGCTCCACAGTAAGCGGCAAGTCGGTCACTACCTCACGAGTTTCCGTGCGGCTGGTTACCAGAGGGCGAGTACCGATGAGAACCAGTTTGTTGATTGGTTCAATTCGATCCTTAATCTCAACAAGACGGCTGGTCCGTCCTCCACCAGTGGTAACAGTGTCTTCATAGACCTTGGTCACACGGCCAGGAACTCCTGCACGCAGAACAATCTCTGTGCCCAAATCAAGATGTGACACGCGGATTTCATCACTTCTAAAGGCGATTTCCTCGATTTGCTCTCGAGTGCTGGTGTTTTTAATCACGACTGGACGACTACCTCGACGAATAATTTTTGCAACTGGAAGGGTCAGGGACTTGATTTCTGCAAGTCTTGAAGCTGTTACTTGACCGTTTTCAAGCGTGTCCTCGTAAACCTTAACCAGGCTACCGAGTACCCCTTCACGTTCAACCCGTTCAGTTCCCAAGTCAAGGTTCGGGTCACTAATCACTTCTGTTCTGAAGAAGATTGGCTCTGACACCTCACGTTGGTGACCTGGTTGGGCAAGAGGTGGTTGGACTGGTTTGGTTGGGCCAGTCGGTGGTGTTGGTTGATCTGGAACTGGTTGATAGTAGGTTGCCAATTCATAGACTTCCAAGGCCTTGCCGTCATGAACCAGTTTGACATCCAGGAGGTGTTTGACGCTGCTTGGCAGGACGAAGGTCTTGAAGCTGCTATCCAATGCCCCAAGGTCAATCCACTTGCTGGCAACTGCACGGTCATGGCGCTCTGCCATTTCCTCAACCACACGGGCCTTAACCTGCACGCTCTGACCTGGAGTGAGGGCTGACAGGATGGTCACGTGGTTGTGGCCAGTGTTTTCCGACAGGCGGTAATGGAGCTCGCCAGCTCGCTCGGCGGTGCTGTAACCAGTCAAAAGGCGACCGTCTGCCAGGTTGGTAGCCAGGGAGTCTGCGGTCTCAGGTCCTGTCGTCACAACGGTCGGGTCGTTAACGGTTTTAACGAACTCGCCATCATTGATGACCAACTCAGTGAAGGAAACGAAGCGGTGGTTGTAATCAGCTGTAAAGAGCACACGCAGGTAGCTGGCTGGAACTGGAGTCGCCAAGCGACCTTCGATGTAACGGTTACCCGGACGGGTGCTGTCATGGGTCCAGCCATCGGTCAGGGAATCATCTCGACCGGCATTGGCTTGGCCGTCACCGACTGTCACCACATCGGTCCACGTTTGCCCATCTGGGCTGACCTGAATCTTACCATCACGCAGGTAGTTGGCGGTGCCATCCTGAATGTAAGCACGGATGCTGCGAACAGGACGCGGGCTGCCTAGTTTGATGACAATGTCGCCACCAGAACGTGGGAAGTCTGAGAATTCCACATGGTTGGTCAGTTTGCCATCAAAGAGCTCGGCCAGGTTGTTACGGTTACGAACATCAGATGCCCCGTAAGTCGCATGAACACCCATACTGGTCTTGTTCAGACGGTCAGGTAGGACTTCCTTGGTCTTAACCGTCAGGGCTTGGGCAGAAACGGTCTGGTCGCTGCCTGTTTCGTTGACCAAACGAACGTAGCGAACCAGGTCGTGGCTGCTGATTTGATCCTTGGTGTACCACTCCACACCGTTTGGTGAGTAGAGCAGGCTCAGTTGAGCGTTGCTGCTACCAGTCAAGGTCAGGCTCTCCAATTGGTGGAGACGTTCCAGTTTAAGACCCAAGTAATCATTTGGTTTCAAAACAGCAGTTGCTGGCAGGGTCATGCTGTAACTATCCAAACCTTTAACGGTTCTGGTATCCGCCAAGGCAGATTGAGAGGTCTCGGTGTAGTCTGGTACGCCAGCCTTGCTCTCAAGTTTGAACTCAGCAATCCGCCACCACTTAGGCATTTCCTGACTATTCTTGATGCGGACAGCGCTTGCGGTCACATCAGTTGGAATGCTGATGGTTTGGTCGCCAGTCACATCCGCCAATTTATGCCAGGTTTGACCGTCTGCGGTGTATTCCACCACACCACGGGCAATCTTGTCGCCGCTACCTTGAACGATGGTCACCTTAGACAATGGTGTCGCACTGTCCAGATTGAGTTGTACCCAGCTGTCGGCTGGTGTGTTGTCCTGGCCATTGCTGTTAGCAAACATGGCTTCGGTGCTGTTGTTATTATCCAGAGCAGCTGCCTGAGTCGTGTTCAGTTTGTAAACCAAGTTGCCGCTGGTTGTAATGGTACCTGTCACTGAACCAGTCTCTTGACGAGCCTCCAATGGACGGTTAACCGCAATTTCACGGACACCCAACCAGGTATTAGCCTTGTCAGCTGTTGCCACAATGCGGACAGCCTTGGCTTCCAGGTCTAGGCCATCAAAGTTGATGACTGGCTCATTACCCGTATAGGCTGGTGTGGTCAAGCGTACCCATTCATCATTAGCATTGAGGTACTCAATGTTAGCTGCTGTGAAGGTGTCACGAGGGTTGCTGGTTGCTCCCATGGCAAAGGCCAGGCTCTTGAGGGCAATCGGACGGTTGAAGGCCAAACCAACATAGTCACCTGTTGAAATGGTGTTCGGTGTTTGCACCAAGATTTGAGTGTTGAGCTTGCCATCGGTCACACTAACCAAGTCACCTTGGGAGAGGGTCCGGTTGGTGATGAGGCGGGTCTGGATGACACTTGGATCCAGGGCCTGTTCAATCTTACCAGCCACATGCTCCAAGAGGTTGAGGGTGAATGGCTTGATGTGCTGAACGCCCAATTCAGCCTCTTCGTAGTGGTTAACGTACCAGAAGGTATGGGTCTTAGAAGCATTATAGTGGTCAAGACCAGCCTTGTAGTTGCTCCACAGAGCGGTCTTATCACCATCCAAGTGCTCGGTTGCTGTCAAGAGTTTGTCCAAACCATTCATCTGGTCAATGGTGTTGTCCAACCAGTAGCTGATTTGATCCTTCATGCGGGCATGACCAGAAGCCTTGTAGGTTTCTGCGGCAGCTTTTAACTTGGCAAATTCCTGACGCAACTCGGTCCGCTCTGCGGTCACATCTTGACCTGCCCGCAACTTGGTCATGAAGGCAGTCAGTTTCGGTGCCAATTCGATAGACTCTTCCAGTTTGACCACACGGCTATCCATGGCCTGGTTAATCATGTGCTTACCGAGTTCACGGAAGGCTTGAGATTCCTTGCTATCCTTGAAGGTGCCGTTTTCGGTGAAGTTGAAGGCCATGTCATTGACTGCCTTGGCTTCTGCTTCTGATTTCCAGACCTTCCAAGTGTATTCAGCCGCATTAAAGAGGGCAATCTTAGAAGGTTCTGACTGCTGCATTGGGTTGAGCATGATACCGGCAATCAGGCTTGGGTCAACATTTTGATGGAGGAATTTCTCACCGCCACCCAAAATCAGGTGCTGCTTAGAGTTGTCGGTACATGGCCAGTTGATCCAGAGTTGAATTGGGCGATAGGCTGCTCCTTCAGCTGTCAGATTGGTTTTAAGGTTGTTGAGGAAGTTGCTAGAAACCTCACCCCAAATCCGACCACCGGTCAGGGTCAAGGCACTGGTTTCTGGCAGGTTGGCATTGAGGGAGCGGAGCTCAGCCTCACTACCGTTACCCCAGTATTCGTGAGGGACAAAGACCATTTCCTTCCGTAGGCCAGTATAGTCGCTCTGCTTTTCTTCCAACCAATCGGTCAAATCACGCATGAGGCGGTTGTAACTATCGTAACCACCCTGTGGACGTGGAGCGTCGTCAGCTAGGATACCGAACTCACGGACACCGACGTCCATCAGTTGAGTGAACTTGGCCTTGATGACGTTGAGGTCGTTTTGGTAATTGGCATCATCAAAACGCATCCGATTGTGCATGAATGGGTGCAGGGTCCACACGTAGCGGGTCTTGCTCTGGTTACCAGCCTTGGCTAGCTCACGAATATCTTCTAATTTCTCTGCTGGGTAGAGGTCACGCCAGCGGCTGTTGTGATATTCATCATCCTTCGGTGCAAAGAAGTACTGGGTCAGCTTGAGGTCACCACCGTAACGCATGAGCTCTGCTCGATCTTCGTTGGACCATGGGTTACCGTAGTAACCTTCGATAAAGCCACGGTTTTTGATATCAGCGTAATCTTCAACGGCCACATGACGTAGGACTGGCTGAGGGCTATCCTTGAGCATGTGTTTGAGGGTGGTCAAACCATAGAAGACCGCATCGGTATCCTTACCAACAACAGAGATGGCATTGTCCTTGATGACCAGGCTATGGGCATCAATCTTGTCAAAGAGGTTAGCTGACAGGGCTTGGCTAGTTTGGTGTTGGCTGGCCAGAGTCTCTTGACCATGGATACCCAGGTAAATGTTAGTGCTATTGGCCTCCGCCGCAGAGCCAGTCGTGTAGGAAATGTTGTTGGCTTGCAGGGTTTCTTTGAGGCGGTTGCGGGTGTAAATGTCCACACCGCTACCGATAACCAGGTTGACACGACCGTCCAGACGAAGCAAACCGTCACCGTAGGTCACTTTCTGAGGGGTTGGGAAAACGGTGTAGTTCTTCTGCAGGTAGGCTGGGTCAGTCAGAGCGGCCTGAATAGCTGCTGCATCAGCTGCCTGTGGAGCTGTCCAGCTGTCTGGCAATTCAACTGTGCCGTCAGACACGACTTCAGCTGCCACTTGACTTGGCAAAATAGTGAAGGTCTTGGTTACTGTGCCTTCGTAGGCTCCCTTACCGGTAATGGTCACACGACCACTTGTCCGCTGATTAGCTTGACCAATATTATCAGCATAGGTCAGGGTGTAATCAGTGTTCTCAACCAAGGTCCGACCGTCCACTTGAACAAGTGGTTTTGGTGTCAAGGCTTGACCAGTATGGGTCAGGCTGCTGGTTGGCAGGCTGACATGGCTATCGGCCAAGACTGTCTTGGTATTGGCATTGACAACTTCACGGGCCCGCAATTCGCTGGCTGACATGAAGCGGTTGGCATTGTTGCCACTACCCAAAGTGTTCACAGCCTGCAACTTGAGGTAACGGCCTTGGCGAGGGCTAAAGCTGGCCTCTTGCCAATCATTGGTATCGGTAAAACTACCGTTGGTCACTTTTTCCCAGTTTTGATTATCTGAACTGATGTAAACCTCGTAGTTGGTCACCTTACCGTTTGGCGTACCGTCCTGACGTTGCATGTAGGCAAGACCGTCCAAGGTTCTGACACGGCCGGTGTCTAGGGTCACCCAGAGGTTAGCCACATCAGTTCCAGACCAGGCTGAGTGCCAAACCGAACCTAGGTTGAAGTCATTGGCGTTACCAACAGCTTCACTTGGACGGTTCTCGGTTGAACCTGCGGTGATGGTCACTTGATCACGAGCCACATAACGCTTGTCTTCAGGCGTTTGTGGGCTTTCAGGAATCAGGTTGATGGTGTAAAGACCTGTTCGTGACTTGTCCTCAGACTCGGTGAAGATTTTCACCACGCCGTCCTTGGCCGGCAGCACGGTCACCCCAACGTTGGCTGTTGCGTTGCGGGCAGAAATGGCTCCAGCATCTGGAATCCGCATGGTTGGTGCCACCTTGTTTCCTTGATGGACTTGGTTACCAGAACGAACCTCGGTCAGGCTGGCATCGCTCTGAGTTGCAAAGCGTTCCAGGGCGGTCATCAGTTCCAACTCGGCAATACCAACTGAGGTCTTGCGGTTGCCCAGATTTTCGTCGGCATTCTCCACCGTCATGGCAAATTCAACAGCTGGTACTGGTCGTTCCAAACGGTAGGTAACCTTGGTCAGACCGTTAACCGTTTCTGGGGCAGAGGCAGTTGCAGCAATTGGCTGATGTGCCTCACCTGCACCACGGCTCCAGCTAAAGGTGGCTGATTTCGGTGGACGAAGGGACCAGCTATCACGGTGATAGTAGGCATTGACTTCGGCAATGTTTTGAGCCGTGTCATAAACAAAGGTCAGTTTAGCAGTATTTTGACCAGCCTGGGCAGCGTCATAGTTGGACCAGATGGTCGGGTTGGCACCACCGTTTGAGTTGGCTGATACGGTCAGGTTGCGGTCACGGATGGCTTCCAAGGTGTCAGAACCCGTGATGTTCTGCGTCAGTTTAGCGGCTACCGGAGCCACGTTTTGGTCGATGGTCAAGGTCTTGTTGGCCACACGGACGCTGGCTGTCACCGGCAGGCGTTGCCCCAAGACGTTGGCAGAACCGTTAACCAAAACTGTCCCTTCCTGAGCAAACTGTGACGCCTCTGGCATTTGCCAAGAAACAGGGAAAGTTGATGACAAGAGGGTGCCATCCGCCAGGTAGGCCTGGGCAGTCGCTGGCAGGGTCGGTTGAACGCCAACTTCAGTAGCCGTGCTGATGTTTTTGATGGCCGCGATTTGATCGATGATGGACACCACGATTTCCGCCTTGTTGGTCAAGCCAGCGATGGTGCCGACTGCTGTGAAGTTCTCGCCTGCGGCCAGTTTAGCAGCAATAGCAGAGCGGTCAAAGCTGAGGGCCTTCTCCTCTTCACGCCCATCCTGGTAACGGATGGTGGTCTTGTCTGGCAGGGTCAGCTCCGCACCTTTTTTCAGGTAGATGGTCTTGGTCAGCTTGTAGCTATCCACCACATCTGCTTTCGGAGCTGTCTTAGCACCTACGGTAAATTCAGTCCTTGCGGCAGTCAATCCTGGGGCTGTTGCTGTAACGCGAACCGTACCAGCTTGACCAGTCATCTTGAGGATGGCCAAGGCTTTACCACCAAAGGCCTTGCGGTTGTTGTCTTGGTAAGACTGGTGGTCAACTGGATTACCGTTGTCCATAGCAACCAACTCAGCAGGACCGTCAACCGTAATGGTGACTGGATTGGTGGCATTGACCACCAGATTGCCTGCAGCATCCTTGACGTCGATGGTCACATAAGCCAGGTCATGGCTGTCAACAGTAGTGTCTTTCTTGGTTACTTGAGCCACCAACTGACTTGGGCTAGTAAAGGTCTTAACTTCCTTGTTACCAACAGTCTTGGTGATTTCACGACCTTGGCTATCCAAGGCAATGGCCTTGATGGTGCCAGGACGGTAGGCCACATTCCAGGTCAGGTAGAGGTTTTTATGGTCTGCCTGCTGCTTGTCGGCCCCCTTGTAAATCTTGTAATTGTAGCCAGCAGCTGTCCGCTCAGTGGTCAGCTCCTTAGTCCCCAAATCAGTCTCTCGACCGTCTGGTGCCACGTGCACCAGTTTCACCTTGTCAGCGTTGGAATAAACCACAACCTCAACGTTGTTGTTGGCATCTTTCTTAACCACAGACTCTTCCCAAGCAGGAAGGACATGGAGGGTGGTGTCTTTCTGGTTCCATTGGCTTCGGTAGAAATAGTAAGAATCTTTCGGGAAACCAGCTGTATCAACGATACCAAAGTAGGAGCTCTTCGGTGACCCCCAGGCACCAACGGCACCTGAACTTACCCCGTTCCAAGGGGTTGGCTCACCCAGGTAGTCAAAGCCTGTCCAGACAAATTCACCAGCAACAAAGTCTCGTTTGATGACATCGAACCAGGCTTCGCTGGCCACATGGCCCCAGCCCACGGCACTCTGGTCATAAGAGGTCAACTGTCGGTCGCTACGGCGTTCATTGCCCTTAACATCATAAACCCCACGGCTGTTAACAGCAGAAGCCGTCTCCGAACCGTAGATAATCCAGTTAGGATTGGCCTGATGCCCACGGTCGTACTGGGCACCACCAGCATAGTTATAGCCGACAATACCCTTGATACCTGACTTATTGCTCAAGGCATTGGCCATGGCGATTGAGGTCGTATTGTTATTTTTCAGCATGTTATCGCCCAGGGTCGCTGGACGAGTTGGGTCAACTTCTTCCACCCAACGGGCCAATTTGCTAATCACTTCTGGGTAGTTAGAGGTATTGGCAGCGAAACCTTCCATCACCTCATTCCCCGTTGACCACATGATGATGGACGGGTCGTTAACCCCGCTCTTAACCATCTGCTTAATATGAAACTCCGCCCAGGTTTGGTTAGCACTAGCCCCATTAAGGCCCTGAACGCTGTTGCCAATCGGCACATTGAACCAACGGGCATAGTCGTTGGTGTTACCATTTTTCGCGTGTTCCCAAGTGTCAAAGGCCTCGTCAATCAGCATCATCCCCTTGCGGTTGGCGATGTCTTTCATGGCACGAGAAGATGGGTTGTGGGTCACCCGAACCGCATTGACACCCATGTCTTTCAAAATCTCAAACTGGCGTTCAATGGCATCATAGTAGGCACGCGCCCCAAGACCACCCTGGTCATGGTGCATGGAAACCCCTTGGAGTTTCATGGCCTGACCATTGAGCTTGAAGCCTGTATTGCTATCAAATTCGGTAAAGCGGAAGCCTGTTTCCTGGTCCCTGGACTGGATTTTTTGCCCATCTTGGAAGACCTCCGTCCGAAGCACATAGAGGTTAGGGCTATCCACCGACCAGAGTTTTGGCCTCACAAGGTTAAGGTTTGTGGCAATAGCAGAGCTCTGACCAGCTGTCAAGCTGCTCGTCGCACTCTTGCTGGATTGGGCAACTTGGGCACCCAAACTGCCGTCGCTGTTGCGTTCAAAAAGGGTTGTCTGAACGCTGACATTAGCTGTTGCACTGCTTTGGTTGACCACCGCAGTTGACACCTCAACCCGGCTACCCGCAGCCTGGTTGTGACTGGTGGCCAAATCAGGCGTCCGAACAGTCACCCCATACTCTTCCACATGAACTGCTGGAGTGAAGTTCAACTCCACAGACCGGTAAATCCCCGAACCAGAATACCAACGCGAACTTGGAATCGGGTTGGTCACCTTGATGGCCAGGGTATTTTCCTCATCCTTTTTCAGGTGGTCGGTCAAATCAAAACTGAAGGGGCTATAACCGTTGGTATGAACACCCAGAGAGGTGCCGTTGATGAAGACCTCCGTCTCCATGTAGGCACCATCAAAGTTGAGGTGAACACGGCCCTTGGCCGCCTCATCACCAATAGTAAAGGACTTGCGGTACCAGCCAGTACCACCAGGCTTGTAGCCACTTTCTGCCTCACCAGCCTGAGTGTAGTCTTGAATCAAACTAAAGTCATGCGGCAAATCAAGATTTTTCCAGCTGGAATCATCATAGCTCTTGGCTGAAGCCCCAGCACTATCGCCCAGGTTGAACTTCCAATCCTTGTCAAAGTTAACCGCCTTATCCGTTTCGTTATAGTGGTTAACCTTGTGCCATTCAATTGGCGAGCTGGTCTGGTTGACTTGGGATGCTCCTGATGGGGCTGGAGACGCCAAAAGAACCTTGTTCTCCTCTTTCGGTTGAACAGGTTTTTCAACATTTTCTTCGTCAGCAACTGTTGCTGGTTCCTCGGCCACCACAACAGACTCCTCCTGCTTGGACACTAGTGAAGTCTCCTTGTCAACCACAGGTTCTTCGGCAGTGACCGTGTCAGGCTCAACAGCTGTGTCCTCAACCTTATCCCTAACAAGGCTCCCCTCCTGTTCTGTTGCTGGCTCAGTCACACTGTCAGCCAAAACCACTTCTTGAGGTAGGGCACCCGACAAGAACAGACCGACAATAACGGAACCAACACCTAGGCTAGTTTTGCGGATAGAATAATGATACAGTTTATTTAAGAATTCTTTTTTATCATGCTTCATAAACGCTAGTCTCCTCCTTTTAATGACTCATGTGAGTAGCTTGATTCGCGACTTTTCGCAAACGTTTCCAATTACAATATTAACAAAAAATACCCAAATAAGCAAGGTCTAATCCTAAAAAAACAACAAAAACTAGCATTAATTTATCATAAATAAACCCAACTCACCTAAGCAAGTGAGGATGGTTCACGTTAGAGGTCACCAAACCGTCCAAACAGAAATCGGATTCCTCTTTATGAGCATGAATCTCACAAAATTGGCTAAGAATTGGGCTGCTAAAATAGCTAAAAATCAAAAACCACACGATGATTCTTGCATCTTGATTGTTTTCAAGACAGAAATCACTGTGTGGTTTTATTGTGAGGCTAGTTTTTGCCCAACCTCTATTGCATTTAAGAGTAACAAGCTCCTAGAGACAGCTAGTCATTCTTTTTAAGACCAGCCAAGCCAAGTGTCGCCAAGAGGCTGGCTGCACCGATGGCCATCAAGGCTGAATCGGCGTCACCTGTTGCTGGCAGGCTTGGTTTGCTGCTGTCTGCACTTGTTGCTGGTGCTGGACTAGCCACAGGTGCTTGGGCAAGTGGCTGGATAGCCACTGGAGCTGGTGTGTTAGCTGGCACCTGGTCGACTGGGAAGACTGGTTTCTCATCAGCTGTCACGCTGTCTCCCTTCTGAGTGACTGGCCTTTCTGATCCAATCGCATTTGCTGGCAACTCGTCAGCCCTTACGCCCTCACCATGTTGAGTAAGAGGCGTTTCTGGTCCAGTCTCATTAGCTGGAACCCGATCAAGTGGGAAGGCTGGTTTTTCGTCCTCAGTTTCAGGAAGGAGTTTAGCGTCTGGCACTTGGTCAACTGGGAAGACCGGTTTCTCATCAGCCGTTACGCTGTCTCCTTTCTGAGTGACTGGCACTTGGTCGACTGGGAAGGCTGGTTTCTCGTCAGCCGTCACACCCTCACCATGCTTAGTAACCAGCTCTTCTTTCTCCTCAGGTTGGGCAACCTTGGTGCCCCTAAGTACAATCTGAGTGACTGGCAGGCTAACGGTCTTCACGTCAACCAGGCGTTCACCCGATTTGACACCGTTGGTAAAGGTGTCCTCATAGACCTTGATGAGGCGACCATTGACACCGACCTGGGCCACGACTTGATGGCCCAAAGGCAGGCTAGCATCGTCCAGGTACTCGGTGTCAAAGGCGATGGTCTCTGGCACCTCACGAGGAACTGCCGTCGTGGTAGTGACAGGGCGAGTGCCGACACGAACCACCTGACGAACAGGTTGCACCAGACTTTTCACTTCAACCAAACGTTCAGCTGTCTTGTTGCCCTCGGTAAAGGTGTCCTCATAGACCTTGATGACCTGACCATTGACACCTGCTTGAACAAGGACTTCCTTGCCTAAATCCAGGGTGTCATCTTGGAGGCGTTCGGTTTCAAACGGAATAACCTCTGGGACCTCACGGCGGCCTGTGGTGGTTTTTGGACCTGCTGGACGGGTGCCGACTAGAACAATCTTGTTAACAGGGGCCACACGCTCTTTTTCCTCAACCAAGCGTTCGGTTGATGAACCCGCTGCTGTCTCGTAAACCTTGGTCACACGGCCTGGCACACCCTCACGAGCGACAATCTCCTGGCCAAGTTCAAGGTTAGCGTCTGTCAGACGCTCAGTTTGGAAGGCGATGGGTTCAACCACTTCACGACGAGTTGGTTGAGCCTGGGTTGTTCCTGTTGTCGTGCCAGTTCCGACACGAACCACCTTAGCTTTTGGCGGCACAATATCGGTAATGTCAATCAAGCGACGACCAGTCTCTTTTCCATCCGTCAGGGTCACTTCGTAAACCTTCACCATGCTGCCATTTTCACCCTGACTAACCACTTCTTGTTTACCTGCTGGTAAGCTCGGATCAGTGTAGGTCTCGGTGTCAAACAGCAGGGTCTCAGTCACACGATCTTGGCGGGTGGTCACCGTTTGCGTTGGTTGACCTGTACCTGTATTTGTTCCTGTGTTTGTTCCTGTGTTTGTACCTGTATTTGTTCCTGTATTTGTTCCTGTGTTTGTACCTGTACCAATAATAATCACTTTATTTTTCGGCTCAACTCGAATTGGTTGACCAAGCTCTTCTGTTCGAGCTACCAGACCGTTAATCAAGGTCTCACGAACCCGTTTGGTCAAGCTACCATTTTCACCACCTGTCTCATTGCGGAAGCCTACTGGCTTGCTTGGATCTTGCTGCTCAATCGTTTGGTATGGCAAGACTGTTGTGAATTGACGCTCACGAGTTGCCTCATGTGGACCAAACAAGGCCAATTCTCTCAGGGTCAGCATGGTTGGTGTCGCTTCACCATTGGCATCACGTTTGGCTTCCAGAGCTGTCACAACCACACGGTTGGCTTTGATTGGAGTTGTAAATTCATGGGCAACTTCAGCCTTACTATAATCGACAGCTACATCGCCTGAATCATAGACTTTGGTATCCCCATTATAGGCCTCAACCTTGTACTTGGTCATGGTACCATTGTTGTTAATCCGCTTGGTAATCAAGAGAGAAGCCAAGTCGATTGGTTCATTATCCCGAGTGGAGACGGTTACACTTTGTGGCAACTTCCAAGCAGTTGGATAAGCCCCATCAACGTAGTTAGACGGCGTATCCCACTTGAGTTCAGCATTGTTGGTCTTATTGCCATCAAGCAACTTGTCGGAACCAGCACCTGGTTGCCAAGCGTCAGCATTTGCCGCTGTAACTCTAAGCGCTTTGCGGTCAACCTTGCTCAAGTTGCTGTTTGCACCCAACTTGGTCACCACGTTAACTTTTGGACCGTTGATGTTACTGATGTCACCAGTTGCCACTTCCAATACGGTCTTATCCTTATCACCTGGTTGGATACGGTAGGCCAGTGTATCCCCACTACGTTGCTCGACAAATTGAGCAACATTGCCATTAGACAAGAGTAGATTAGGGTTGTTGGTTGGAAGAACCGTGTCTTCAAAGGTAATAAGGGCCAAGTTGTCACCCTCAAAGGCAACAGACTTCACATTGATATCTGGCAATTTCGGTTCTGGGCTGGTCAGGAAGGTCCAGTTAAATTTCTTATAGTACAAGCTATAAGTGTTTTCGTTGGCACCGTTATGCTCGTAAAGCAGAGCAAAGTCGTCGCCACCCAGATGCTGGATAGAGTTGTAAGCAAAGTTACCGTCTTGAATCAGGCGGTGGTTAATCCAATTAAGTTCGCCTTGTCCATCAACCTCAGCCACACGGACATGACCATTGGTTCGGCCTGGACCTTCAGCGTTAGCCAAGATGACGTATTCCTTGCCGTCACGTTCAACACGAACAGCAGATAGCTGAACATAGACATCATTGACATCGTCAAACTGAACAATCTCGTTTTCCCAGCTCTCACCACCGTTTTTGCTGGTAGCCATAGTGACTTTGCCTTTTGCACCACGCATAAACATCTTAATGTCACCATTCTTGAGCTGGACAACAGTGGCTTCTGTCTTAATTTCACTACCGTTGTTCATGTCACGCAGGTTCAGAACGCTACCATTAGATAAGGTACGACCATCATTGACTGACTGGCCGGCATGCCATGTAGCTCCTTGGTCGTCCGAATAGAGAATCAGAGATGATTGGGCATTGAGATTTCCTGTCCAGTTGGTGGCGTAGGCTGGCACAATCAAACGGCCCTTGTGTTCACCAGAATGGAGGGCAATACCTGTACCAGGCCCTGTTCCCAGGAACTTCATGTAATCTGCTTTCAGGTCTGGGGTCAAGTCTCTTGGTTTAGACCATGTCACACCATCATCATCTGAATAAGACATCCACATGAAGGAGTTGTTAGGTGCTCTGAATGGGCTACCCTTAGCGGTTTGGAAGAAGATGTTATCAATCTTACGATCACCTTCGTAGAGGTCTCCCAAATCAGCGTAGCTATTGGCGAAGCCGCCGCCATCAACATCAACTCGATAATTGGTCTCTACCCCATCTGGCGTGAAGACACGACCATTTTCTCGCACGGTATAAGGTGTTGGTTCATCGCCCTTGTAGAGGTTAAGGTACTTCTTACCGTTAATTGTGGTGTATTCGACGTTACCTTCACGAGTAGCTGGCAGGCTAAAGAGAGCTTTTCCTTCTGGGTACATGTCATAGAAGGCAAAAATCCGCTTGCTGACTGGGTCTTGTACCAGAGCTGAGTCAATGGCGAGAACGTTATCTTGGTTCTTGTCAGTGGCATTTGGGTTCTGCTTGAGGTCAATAATCTTGATGGTATTGCCCCAAGTTTCGCCCTGGTCAGAACTCCGACGAGCTACAATGGCAATATCACCCCAGTCAAGGTAATGGTTACGACGTTGGTCACTGACAGCAATCACTGTCCCCTTATCAGTTACCAAGAGAGCTGGAATCCGATAGTGGCCGACACCTTCCGCATTCTTACCACCATTGCGACCGGCTTGGAAGACAGCGATTTTTTCAGTGACTTCTTCGCCTGGGTTGGTTGGTAGGGTGTAGGCTTTTCGTTTGAATTGGGCAGAGCGTTCAAGAACTTTTTCTTCTGGCAAGGCGTCGCTGTAAAGAGTAAAGTTGCGGAACTCTAAGCCGTTGACGCCCCAAGGCGATGTATTGCCACGCTGAGCCGCTCCGAGTTGAGCATGTTGCAAGTTGCTGATGGCCTTGAAGACATCTGGTTCAACATCTCGTGTTGCAGATAGGACACCGTTAACAAAGATTTTCACGGTGTTCTTGTTGTTGGTTGGGTTTTTCTCATAGGTCAGGGCAACAGCGTTCCATTCACCATTTTTGGTCCGTTCCGTGCCATTATTGACATCAACTGTAACCCCTGGGCGAATCTCCGCTCCGATTTGCCCATTCTTAGAGTAGAGCACCGTATACTTATTAGCGTCTGTTCCACTGGTAGCATTGAGCAAGCTGTAGAAAGCAGGGGCATTTTCTGGTGCTCGGTATTCCACATAAATAGTACCGCTATCTGCTTTTCTCAGATGTTCCTTAACATCATCTCCCAGGACAATCTTAGTACCACTTGCTGTCTCCAAGGTCTGGTTTTCCAATTGCTTAACGATTTTTGGTTGAGCTGGTGGCGTTTGTGGAGTCGTCTCTGTACCACCTGATTCATTACCTGTATTACCGGTGTTACTTGTATTGCCTGTTCCCTCATCCGAAGGGGCATTATCTTTAGGTGCCTCAGGCTGGCTTGGCCGTGTCCCAAAGAGAGCCAGCTCTTTCAAGGTCAACATGGTTGGCGTTGGCTCACCAGCAGCCGTTCGTTTGGCTTCTAAGACGGTCAGAACAACACGGTCAGCCTGAGTTCCAGGATTGAACTGGTGAACAACTTCTGCTTGATCATAAGCGACACTTAGATCCCCAGAAGTATGAACCTGCTCCGTTCCCTTGAAGGCTTCCACCTTATACTTGGTCATGGTGCCGTTTTCGTTAATTCGTTTGGTCACCAATAGAGCGGTCAAATCCATCGGTTGGCCATCACGAGATGAGAGGGTCACACTTTGTGGCAACCGCCAAGCTTCTGGGTAAACCCCATTGACACGGTTGGCATTAGTATCCCACTTCAATTCAGCGACACTACCTTTGTTCCCATCGAGCAACTTGTCTGGACCAGCTCCTGGTTGCCAAGCGTCAGTATTTCCTGCGGTCACACGAATGGTTTTGTTATCAATCTTGGCCAGGTTACTACTTTCACCTAACTTAGTAACAATGTTGACTTTTGGTCCATTGATGTTACTGATGTCACCACTAGCCACTTCCAAAACCAGCTGACCTTTATCAGTTGGCTGAATGCGGTAAACCAACTTATTAGGCTCGCGTTGAGCAACAAACTGGGCACGGTTACCATTAGACAAAAGCAAGCTCGGGTTGTTGGTTGACAGAACGGTATCATCAAAGGTCAAGACGGCCAAATCATCCCCTTCAAAATCGACACGAGAAACATTGATATCTGGCAATTTTGGTTCTGGGCTGGTCAAGAAGGCCCAGTTAAAGGTCTTGTAGCGGAGGCTATATTCGTTTTCACCAGGTTCGCTATTCTCATAGAGCAAACCAAAGTCGCCATTACTCAATTTTTGAATGGAGTTATAGGCAAACTTACCATCTCGGATCAAGCGATGGTTAATCCAGTTAAGATTACCTTGGGCGTCAACTTCAGCCAAACGCACATGGCCGTTAAAACGATTAGGTCCTTCAGCGTTAGCCAAAACAACGTATTCTTTACCATCTCGGTTAAACTGAATAGCCGACAACTGAACCCCAACATCCGTCACATCATCCAGCTTAATCAATTCGTCTGTCCAGGTTGCACCGCCATCCTTACTGGTAGCCATCAACACCTTGCCAACAGTTCCCCTCATGAAAATCTTGAGATCACCATTATTGAGCTGGACAATGCTGGCTTCGGTAGTTTGCTCTCGAGAGTTCCCCATAGTGCTGGAATGAATCACAGTACCATCCGACAGGGTGCGGTTGTCGTTGACGGACTCACCAGCCTTCCAGGTTTCCCCGTGATCATCTGAGTAGAAGGACAGGGTAGACATAGACCCATTGTAGAGCGGATGAGTACCAGTAAAGTTAGTCAGGTAAGCTGGGACAATCAAACGGCCCTTATGCGGTCCTGTGTGGAGAGCCAGAGCGGCACCAGGACCAACCCCCATGAAGTTCATGTAGTCCTTCTTGATGCTTGGGGTCATGTCTTTTGGACGAGACCAGGTGACGCCATCATCATCTGAATAAGACATCCAGATGTACATGTTCTTAGGAATCTTGAATGGGGAGGTCGTGTTGGATTGATGGTAGATGTTACCAATCAAGTCATTACCCTTATAAATATCCCCCAGGTTGGCATAGTGTTGACTGTTGTCATTAACGTTAACGCGGTAATCCGTTGCTTGACCTTCTGGGGTATAAACAACGCCATTCTCACGCACGGTGTAAGGCGCAGCCTCATTTTCCTTATAAACGTTGAGGTAGGCCTTACCATCAATCTGGCTATGGCTCTGAACCTTGTTGAGGGTTAAACCAAAGGCCCCCTGCATCTCTGGAATCATGTCATAGAAGGCATAAATCCGTTTGGTAGTTGGATCCTGAACCAAGGCCGTATCAATGGTCATCGGCTGCAACTGCGGGTTTTCAGGATTTGGGTTGTTTTTCAAGTCAACCAGCTTGGTAATACCGCTCCAGGTTTTCCCGTTGTCAGTACTGCGACGAATAACCGTTGCAATATCGCCCCAGTCGTTAAAAGTGGTCTGGCGTTGGTCAGTCGCTGCAATGACAGTTCCCTTATCCGTCACCAAGAGGGCAGGAATCCGATAAGAAAAGACGCCTTCATGTTTTTGGTTGTTACGTCCCCCCTGGAAGACAGTCACTTGATCAGAAACCACTTCGTCTGGATTTTTAGGCAATTCATAAGCCTGACGTTTGAAGAGGGCTGAACGTGCCTCTACTTGTTCTGGTGTCAGTGCTTCACGGTAGAGACTGAAGTTACGGAACTCCATGCCAGGAACTCCCCAAACAGAGTTGGCCGCCCGCTGTGCAGCCCCCAACTGGGCATGGTTAAGGTCTACAATCGGTTTGAAAACATCTTGGGCGATGTCCTTAGTCTGAGAAAGAACCCCGTTCACATAGAGGTCAACCTTGGTTTGATTGGTTGCTGCATCCTTCTTGTAGGTAAGGGCAACAGCATTCCACTCATTAAACTTGACAGGTTCTGTTCCCTCGCTCAAATCAATGGTTTGACGGGAACGAATTTCAGCACCAACCTTACCATTCTTGGTGTAAATAACAGTGTACTGGTTGCCGTTGGTCGAGCTGCTGGCACTGAACAGGCCATTCATCTGAGTGGTATTTTGCGGAGCCCGATATTCTAAATAGATGGTGCCACTATCCGCTGTTTTCAGGTGATTTTTTACGGTCTCATCTAAAACGATTTTATTACCAGTTCCAGCAGCCAGAGTCTGGTTAGTAATCTCTGTGATTGGCGTCGGGAGAGCTGGAGCAGCCGGTTGGGCTTCGGAAGCCATCAGTTTATTTCCTGGTGCACTAGCAGGATAAACTGGACTCATGCTGACCGCACCAGCATTCAGTGCCGAATAGTCCAAGAAATTCTTATCCTCTAACAAACCAGCGGCAGACTCCTCTGCTCCAACAGCCGATGTCTCAATAGCTTCAGTCGGTACTTCCTCCTTAGTAGTACCTTTATCTTCTTCAATCTCAGTACTGTCTACTGGATCTTCGGATTTTCCTTCAAGCACTTCTAACACCGTCTCACTAGTCGTCACCGGTTGGTTGGCAGACTCAACCTGCTCCGCTTCAACTGCACCAGGTGCCAAAAAACTCAGACCGATAACAGCCGAGCAGACACCTATAGACAGCTTACGAATGCTGTACTTGTTCTGCTTATCAAACAAATGTTTCATTTGCCTTCTCCTTTTTGATAGCGTTTTCCTTTATAGTAACTATATCATATCAACTTTTCGCCCTATTGTCAAGGTTTATTATCACTTTCAAACATTTTCCCACATTACATGAAAGAAAACAAAACTCCCCCACTTGCCTAAGCGAGTGGGGGATGAGTTTAGAAGTAACAAACTCCTAGAGAAAACTAGTCATTCTTTTTAAGACCAGCCAAGCCAAGTGTTGCCAAGAGGCTGGCTGCACCGATGGCCATCAAGGCTGAATCAGCATCACCTGTCGCTGGCAGGCTTGGTTTGCCGCTGTCTGCACTTGTTGCTGGTGCTGGACTAGCCACAGGTGCTTGGGCAACTGGCTGGATAGCCACTGGAGCTGGTGTGTTGGCTGGCACCTGGTCTACTGGGAAGACTGGTTTCTCCTCAGCTGTCACACTATCACCTTTCTGAGTGACTGGAGTTTCTGATCCAGTCGCGTTTTCTGGCAACTTGTCAGTCCTTACACCCTCACCTTGTTGAGTAAGAGGCCTTTCTTGTCCAGTCCCATTAGCTGGAACCCGATCAAGTGGGAAGGCTGGTTTTTCCTCTTCAGTTTCAGGAAGGAGTTTAGCGTCTGGCACTTGGTCGATTGGGAAGCTTGGTTTCTCCTCAGCTGTTAGGCCTTCACCGTGCTTAGTAACCAGTTCTTCTTTCTCTTCAGGTTGGACAACTTTGGTGCCTCGAAGGACAATATGAGTGACTGGCAGGCTAAGGGTCTTCACGTCAACCAGGCGTTCGCCCGTTTTGACACCGTTGGTAAAGGTGTCCTCATAGACCTTGATGAGGCGACCATTGACACCGACCTGGGCCACGACTTCTTGGCCCAGAGGAAGGCTGGCATCGTCCAGGTACTCGGTGTCAAAGGCGATGGTCTCTGACTCCTCACGAGGAACTGTCGTCGTGGTGGTAATCGGACGGGTGCCGACCAGAACAAGCCTATTCACAGGTTCAACACGATCTTTTTCTTCGACCAAGCGTTCCTCACTGGTTTCATCAGCCTTTTCATAGACACGGGTGACACGACCTGGAACACCCTCTCTAGCAACTACTGTCTTACCTAATTCAAGGTATGGATCTTGCAGGGTATCTGTGTCGAAAGCTAACTCAACCACCTCTTCTCTCAGACGAGAGGTAGGTGCCACCGTTTGACGAGTACCAACTCGAACCAACTGAGCAACAGGTAGGGAAATAACCTTAATATCAACCACCTTACTGCTAAGTACGATGTCTCCTTGTCGAACTTCCTCATAAACTTTAAGAAGACGACCTGGAACACCCTCACGGTCAACAACCTTTTTACCTGCTTCAAGATTTGGATCCAGAACTTCCAGAACCTCAAAATCAACAATTTCCTCTGCTTGACGACGGTCTGGTACCGTATTGACAACAACTGCACCTGTACCACCTGTCGCTCCGGCACCAGTTCCTGGGGTCGTGCCTGGGGTTGTACCATTGCCAGGAGTTGTACCTGTACCGGTTCCACCTGTATTACCAGTATCAGAACCTGTGCTGCTGCCAGTTCCAGTACCTCCTGTATTGCCGCTGTCAGTACCTGAATTATTGTTACCAGTATCCGTTCCTGGGTTGCTACCTGTGCCATTACCCTGGTTTTCTGGTTGTGGTTGAGCGACACGGACCTTGTGGAGGGTCAATTCTGCCGCACTAGCAAAGCCAGATGCCCCCTCAAGAACCTTGAGTTGGACATGGTCTGTGGTCAGGTTGTCAAAAAGAAGTTCTTTTTCCGTCGCATCATTGGCCCAATTGCCTTCTGCAATCTTGGTCAGGGCACCATCACGTTTAGCATAAAGCTCGTAACGCAGGATGTTACCGTTGGTACCAGATTGGCGAGGCAGGTAGGTGAAGCTCCGCAGGGCAGTCGCTTCTTTAAGACGCATGTCAACGGTGTAGGTCGGGTCCTTCTTGACCCAGTCAGAGTGCCAGATGGTACCAGTATTGCCATCAAAGGCCATGCTAATCTCGCCACCATGCTCGTTGTCCTGGTTGCTGGCCACGATTGAGGCAAACTCCTGTGGATTGACAATATTTGGGTTGACATAAGGCGCGGTGCTCAGGTTCAAGCTATGCAGGGTACCCTTAAAGCCAGTTACATAATCCAATGGCAACACAAAACTAGTATAAGCTAAGGCTGGATGCTCAGCCTGTGGCAGACGGGCTACCTTAACATCATCCACATAGACATCCGTGTTAAGCTCCTTGGTAACAAAGGTCACCTTGTAACGACGACCTGGTTCCAGGGTCTTGTCAAACTGCACATGAAGGTGTTCAAAGGCATAGGCCAACTTACCGTCTTTATCAGACAGGAAGATGCCATTACGACCATCGGTCAGGATCCCTTGAGGGCCAGTGCCATCCAGGGTCACTTCCAGGTTCAGCACAGCATTTGGACCCACTTGACCCAAACCAGTCGCCAGGTAGTCCTCCTGCTTCCCGAAGGTCAAGCCCTCTGCACCAGCCGTAACGCCCTCGCTCGTGAGAGCCACCAAACTATCTTTGCTGATGGTGATGTTGTCAATAGCAGAGCGGTATTCAGGGTTGGTGTTCGGAGCATAGAGACGCTCTTCAGGTAGGGTTTGACGGTCCTTAAAGGCTGGCGCTAAACGTGGTGAGCCCCAGGTCTTGTCTGCTGTAACCGTCATGGTCGCAAAGAAGCGTTTGAAGACATCATAAGAGGTGATACCCGTCTCGTGAAGGTCGATGTTATCGTTCCAAACCGCATGGCCACCACCGATGATTTGCGGATGAGAAGCAGGATAATTTTTACCTTGACGACCAGCCGTCCGGAAATCGTTTGGTGTCCAACGGTCATACTGGGTGATGTAGCCAGAGTAGTCCCCGTAACCACCAACCGAACCGTTACCACTTGGCACACTATAGGTCGGGGCATCGGTGATGTTGATGACCTTAGCACCCATAGCCAGGGCCAAATCAGGGTTATGCCAGCCCAGGTTCCAGATTTGAAGTTCGGTGCCACGACCATCAATCTCTTGGCCTTGGGTTTTCAGAGAGAGTGAGCCCCAGAAACGAGGGGTCTTGCCCTTTTCCTTGACATACTGAAGCATATCGGCCAGGTAACGTCGATAAGATGCTGAAGAACCATAGTACTCATCGGTACCGATGTGGACAGTGGTGACATCTTTCAGAGGAGCGTCCTCATCAAAGTAGAGTTTTTGATAAACAGACTTAACAAAAGCTAGGGTTTCATTGTATTTGGCATCCAAATCCAGCATGGCCGCCCGCTCAACATTGTGGTGGCCACCGAGCTCTGCCCCCTTGTACATAAGGTCTGGACGAACCTTAACAAAGGACATGGCGTGGCCAGGCGTGTCAATTTCAGGAACCAGGTTGATGCCCAAATCGCCAGCCAAACGTACCAGTTCTCGTAATTGATCCTTGGTGTAATGCTCTTCAGAAGTCAGACGAACGCCGTTTTCACCCACCACGTCAATCTCCGCACGGAAACCAGTTGTGGCATTGTTGAGAACGTACTCCAGCTCCTGTTCAGGGGTCAGGTTCTTGCCTTCGATGTGTTTCTTGAGGAAGATGTAGTTATCGTTGAGGTGGAGCTGGAGGTCGTTCATCTTGTAGTAGGCCATGTTTTTCATGATGTCAATCACGACATCGTATGGCACAAATTTACGGCCGGTATCCAGCAGGAAGCCACGGTGGCTAAAGCTTG
Source organism: Streptococcus sp. ZY171113 (assembly GCF_057748235.1). NCBI lineage: Bacteria > Bacillati > Bacillota > Bacilli > Lactobacillales > Streptococcaceae > Streptococcus > Streptococcus sp. ZY171113. The sequence goes on along the minus strand of NZ_CM173243.1, from coordinate 536,763 downwards.
GGAAGTCACGGATTTCTCCATTTTGCAGGCCTGTCTCACCCATCTGCAAGAGGGTACGGGTGGCATAGAAGGCACCGGTATGGCTATCAGCTTCGATGGTGATGACACCGTTGTTGATGGTGATGCCATAACCCTCTTGACCATAACCCTTGTCGCTGACTTTCTTGAACTCAACCCGTTGAGCAGCTGTGCTATTGCCCCGTGAAAGGGTCAGGCCACGGGCAGCCAGGTCTTCGCGGTAGAGGTCTGCCGCCTTGGCGAAGTTGTTGTCATCAGCCACTACGACTGTCGCGTTGCTGATGCTGCTGGTGCCCTCACGGCCATGCCATTGTTGCACAACAGGGACAACGCTTGGTTTTTGTCCGACACCTTCATCAGCGTAGCGACCAGCGACGGCCAGTTCAAATTCCTTGGTGAGAACATCGCTGCCCAAGGTCTGTTTGAGGGTTACCTTAACGGTTTGGTTGGTCAATGGTTGGTAAACCCGGCCAGCCAGGTCGATAACCCCATCCTTGTCGCTGCCGACCAGTTCAACACCAGTGAGGTCAGGCAGTACCAGGCGGGTTTGGTCGTTGTTGAGACTGAGGCTTTGGATTTGATCCAGGCGAGAACCAGCCGCTGGTGCTAGGTTAGAGTAGGCACGGATTTCACGGATACCCACGTTGTTCCAGTTGAGCTGGCCTGCAACAGACTCCAGAACTTCCAATTTAAGGTATTTGGCATTGATTGGGGTTGACAAAGCCACCACTTCAGCAAGACTGGCGTCTCCACTTGGACGCTCGTGAGCCACCTGCCATTGATCTGGGGCAGCTGCGGTCGCATAGGACAGGCGCCAAGCCTTAACGTTAGGGTCAGCGGTAATCTGACGACTAGCATTGGCACGAGGGTCCCAGTCAATCTCCACCCGCTCAATGTGGGTGGTGTTTGGTAACGTCAAGGTCAAGCTTGGCTGGTTTGGATTGCGGTCGGTTGCCCAACGAGTACCGTCTTGACCGTCAACAGCCTTATCGCCGGTAAACTTGGTACCTGCCTCAACGTTGGAGGCCACGGCAACTGCTCCCCGAAGGTGGTTGACATCTGGGGTGTTGACAATGGTTTCTGTTGGGTTAGAGTAGGCACGGATTTCACGAATGCCCACGTTGTTCCAGTTGATTTGACCAGCAACAGATTCCAGAACTTCCAGCTTGAGGTGCTTGGCATTAACTGGGGTGGCCAGGTTGATGACCTCAGCAGCCTTTGGATCAGCTGACGCCCGCTCATGGGCGACCTGCCACTGGTCTGGAGCTTCAGCAGTGGCATAGGACAGCCGCCAAGCCTTGACGTTAGGGTCGGCCGTGATTTGACGGCTGGCATTAGCCCGCTGGTCCCAATCAATCTCTACCCGCTCAATGTGGGTGGTTTGTGGCAGGGTCACCGTCAGGGTTGGGGTTGGGGCATCCTTGTCCGTCGCCCAACGGGTGTCAGCCTTGCCGTCAACCGCTTTGTCACCGATAAACTTGGTGCCCGCCTCAACGTTTGAGGCCACAACGGTCGCCCCTTGCAAGTGGTTGACATCCGGGGTATTCAAAACATCAGCCGCTGGTGGGGTTGTGGTATCCGCCAAGCGGTTAGAGAAGACTCTGAACTCATTGATGGCTGCGTTTCTCCAGTTGAGCTGGCCGGCCACGTAGTCGGTCACTTCCAGCTTGAGTTTTTTAGCGACAAATGGCTGAGCGATAGCGATGGATTCCTCAACAACAGGCTCACCTGTTCTGACATGAGCCACTTTCCAAACATCAGGCTGGTCTGGACTGGTGTAAGACAGTTTCCAAGCCTTAACGTTCGGATCAGCGGTGATTTGACGACTGGCATTGGCCCGTTGGTCCCATGCCACTTCTACCCGCTCAATGTGGGTCGCTTCTGGCAAGGTCAAGGTCAAGGTCGGGGTTGCCGCATCCTTGTTAGTTGCCCAACGGGTAGTCAGGTCTCCATCAACAGCCTTGTCAGCTGAGAATTGAGCTACTTCAACATCACTAGCTTCAACCCTTGCCCCCCGAGCATGGTTAACATCTGGGGTTCTAACAATTTGCTGGTTACCCAAAACAGTCACCCTAGTGGCTGTCTTCATGCCAAGTAAGCTACCACCAGTTGTTTCCGTCAATTTCACGGTGAAATCAAAATTCTGGTCAGCCTGCTCAGTATAGGCAAGTGTTGGAATGCGGACAGTTTTCTCAGTTTCACCATCAGCAAAACGGACAACCTCAGTTGTGTCACGGTAAACCTTACCGTGAACACCTGTGCCAGGCTCAGTAATCACTTTAACGGTAGATTCCCCTTGGCTACCGCCAGTTCGACGAATGGTCACCACCGCCTCACGGCCTTTAGGCACTTCGAGGCTGTCAGTAGACACTTCAAACATCCCCTTACCATTATTGTTGAGGATGTATATACCCTCGGTCGCAATGGCACGGCCAGTCTTGTTGACCAGTTTCAGGGTATGGTTACCGTGAGTCAGGTCATCTGTGGTGTAAACCAACTGGCTGCGTTTACGAGTTGGGGATTGGGTATTGACATCGGCTACTTTTTGACCGTCAATGTGAACTTCCAATTCACCGTGGTTAGGGTCAATGGTACTGACAACGTAGGCCTTGCTACCAGTGAATTGGAACTCAACTTGAGCCCCTTGGCGGTTAGTCCACATGGACTTGCCACGAATGCCCTCATTTTCTTCAAACCATTGGCTGTTGTGGCGGTTGGCATCCAGGTGGGACACATAGGTTGTGCCAAATGGGAAGCCATCTGACAGCTCAACGCTCTTAGGTGTCTTATAAACAGCAAAATTACTGAGCATTGGGGTCGCTTGAGCGTCCGTAATCCGAACCCGCAAACGGCTGGCCGTTACAGGCTGACCTTGAAGCAAGCGACGGTAGCCAACAGTCTTGCCACTAACATACGGCAACCATTGACCATTGACATCAACATCAACTTCAAAATTAGAAATCCGTTGGCCTTTTTGGATAAACTCTTTGAGTTCAATCACATCGAACTCACGAGCTTGACCCAAGTCCACAACAAACTCGCCCGTTCTGGAATCACGAGCTGGTACCCAAGCCGTATCTTCCTTGCCATCAGTCAAGTGACTGGCATTGTAAAGACGGTTGGCACGAGTTGAGGTGGCTGTAACAGTAGCTCCCTCAGCCAAGTTGGTCGCATACATGGCCTCCAAGGTCGCATGAAATTCTTGCAAACGAGCCACATCGCTGTCCGCAAATTTACCACGACGGTCTGGCGGAATGTTGAGCAGAAGTGGCGTGCCACGGCCAACTGACTGGAAGTAGATGGACATCAAGTCCTTGAGTGACTTGGGCTGTTGGTTGGCATGGTAGAACCAACCTGGACGGATGGACACATCTGCCTCACCAACAGAATACATATCACCCTCTGGATCACCTGAATTCAGGTAAGCATTATTGGCATTACGGAATTGGTCACGTTTCACCTTGTGCCAAACGGGATCACCTGCGATACCACGCTCGTTACCAATCCAACGCACACTTGTTGGCTCTGATGAGAAGATGGTAATGTCGCCCTCGGCCTGACGAATGTAGTCAAACCACTTGTCAAATTCATAGGTAACAGCCTCAGCACCGGAACCTCTTGCTCCGTCCATCCAGACTTCGACAAATTTACCGTTATTACCGTATTTGTCGTTGCCAAGGATTTCTTTCAGTTGATTGAGGTAATACTCATTGTACTCAGCCTCAGTCTCCACCTTGTATTTCGGATGGTTGGCATCCCAAGGAGACAGGTAAACCCCCAGGTTCATGTCATGCTTGGTCGCTGCCTCAGACACTTCCAACAACACGTCACCCTGACCATTTTTCCACGGGCTAGAAGCCACGTCATGAGTAGTGTGTTCAGACGGATAGAGGGCAAAGCCATCATGGTGTTTAACCACCATAATTGTCCTCTTAAAACCGGTGTCTTTCAGGGTCTTAATCCATTGCTCCGCATCTAATTCTGTCGGATTAAAGGAACTAGGATTTTCCTTACCATTACCCCACTCACTATCCGTAAAGGTGTTCATCCCAAAATGGATAAAGGCAGCCAATTCTTCCTTATGGTAGTTGAGTTGAGCCTCAGACGGTAGTGGGCCATGAGCCGCCACTTCACTCTCTTGATCTTGAGCTTCGCTCTTCATAATCACTGAGTCAGCTACAACCTCCTCTGAAGCTGGCTGTTCAGTAGCTCTTGCCTCTTCGGTACCTTCTGGTGCGGTATTTTCTGGCGTGCCCAATGGCTGAGCTACTGGGTTGGTCTGGATGGTATTGGTATCTGGTGAGTTAGAGTTGGTCTCTGTGTTGGCAAAAACTTGCTCGCTGGTTAAACCAGCTCCCAAGATCAAGGCTGAATAGAGTAAAACACCCAATTTACCCTTATTTGAGCCTGATTTTCCTTGTTTTAGCATGGGGAACTCCTTTTCATTATTATATCGTTATCTCCATTGTATTCGTTTTCTTTATGTTTTGCAAGTGCTTTCTTGGTAAAATTTAGTAAATTTTTAGAGACAGGCTAAAATAGGCAGTTCAACATTTTTTTGCTATAATGGTTTTATCAAAGAAAAAGGAGACTACTCATGAAACAACAAAATCGTTCGGAATTTCCAGAAGACCAACTCTGGGACTTGACTGCCCTCTTTGCTGACCAGGCTGCTTTTGAAACAGCTATCTCTGATACTCTGGCTGCCATCGCTGACTTTGCCAACCGCTACGAGGGCAAGCTGGTTAGCACAGCTGATTTTACCCAGGCTCTGATGGACTTGGAACAGATTAGCATCGCTATTAGTCACATTGGTGCCTATGGGTTCATGCCACAGACAACGGATTATGGTGACGAGACCTTTGCCCAGCTGGCTGCTGCCAGCGGTGACTTTATCACTAAGGCTCAGGTTGCCCTGGCTTTCTTTGACGCTGCTCTGGAAGCTGCTGACGATGCTGTCCTTGATGAGTTGGAAAGCAACCCTCACTTCAGCTCTGCTATTCGCAAGACAAAACTCCAGAAAAAATACGCCCTCAGCCCTGAGGTGGAAAAGGCCTTGACCAACCTGCGTGAGGTCTTTGGTGCCCCTGTGGACATCTACTCTAAGATGCGGGCGGGCGACTTTGCCATGGAGAGTTTTGAAGCGGGCGGCAAGACCTATGAGAATGGTTTTGTCCTCTACGAGAACTTCTACCAGAACCACGAGGATGCCGAGGTGCGTGAAAAAGCCTTCCGCTCCTTCTCAGCTGGTCTTCGCCAGCACCAAAATGCTGCTGCCGCAGCCTACCTGGCTCAAGTCAAATCGGAGAAAATCCAAGCCGATATGCGGGGCTATGCCAATGTTTTTGATTACCTTCTGTCCAAGCAAGAAGTGGACCGGGCCATGTTTGACCGCCAGATTGACCTGATTATGACTGAGTTCGGCCCTGTGGCTCAGAAATACCTCAAGCACGTGGCCAAGGTCAACGGTCTGGAAAAAATGACCTTTGCCGACTGGAAGCTGGACATCGACAACGAACTCAACCCTGAAGTGTCAATTGCTGACGCCTATGACCTAACCATGCAAGCCTGTGCCCCTCTTGGTGAGGACTACCTGGCAGCCATTCGGCCTTTTAACGAGGAGCGTTGGGTGGACTACGCCCCAAATACAGGCAAGGAGTCTGGCGGTTATGCCAACGACCCTTACCGTGTTCACCCATACATCCTCATGAGCTGGACTGGCCGCATGAGCGATGTTTATACCCTGGTGCATGAAATTGGCCACGCGGGTCAGTTCATCTTCTCCGACCGCAACCAAAGCTACTTTAACGCCCACATGTCCACCTACGGCGTGGAGGCCCCATCAACCCTCAACGAGCTTTTGCTCAGCGATCTGCTGGAAAACCAGTTTGACAACCCTCGCCAGAAACGCTTTGCCCTGGCCCACCGTCTGACCGACACCTACTTCCACAACTTTATCACCCACCTCTTGGAAGCCGCCTTCCAACGCCAGGTTTACACCTTGATTGAAGAAGGCAAGACCTTTGGTGCTGACCAGCTCAACGCCATCATGAAAGACGTTCTGACCCAGTTCTGGGGCGATGCCGTCGAGATCGATGACGATGCTGCTCTGACCTGGATGCGTCAAAGCCACTACTACATGGGCCTTTACAGCTACACCTATTCGGCTAGTTTGGTCATCTCAACCGCTGGCTACCTCAACATCAAAAACAAGCCTGAGGGAGCCGCCCAGTGGATGGAACTGCTCAAGTCTGGCGGCAGCAAGACCCCGCTGGACACCGCCCTCATCATCGGTGCCGACATTTCGACCGACAAGCCTCTGCGTGACACCATCGCCTTCTTGGACGAAACGGTTGACCAAATCATCGCCTACTCCAAAGAGCTGGGACAGGCCTAATGACCAGTTTCTATGATTTTACCATCACGTCCCTAGACGGCACAGCCAAATCCCTGGCTGATTACCGTGGCCAAGTGGTGCTCGTGGTCAACACGGCAACCAGCTGCGGCCTGACGCCCCAGTACAAGGAGCTGGAAGCCCTCTATCAGACCTATGTGGACCAAGGCTTCGTTGTCCTGGACTTCCCCAGCAATCAATTCCTCCAAGCCCTGGAAGACAGCCAGACCATCGACCAGATTTGCCAGCTAACCTATGGCACCAGTTTTCCCCGCTTTGCCAAGGTCATGGTCAATGGGCCAGAGGCTGACCCCCTCTTTGTCTGGCTCAAAAATCAGGCCAAGGGGCTCATGGGCGAGGCCATCAAATGGAACTTCACCAAGTTTCTGATTGGCCGTGACGGCCAGGTCATCAATCGCTTTGCCCCAACAACCAGCCCCAAAGACCTCGAACAAGTCATCAAAGACCAGCTCTAAACACGACATCCCCCACCAGTTTTTCTGGTGGGGGAGTCTTTGTTTATAGTTATACTCAGGAGCCTGCTATCGAAATCATCCAAAGCTAATGACGGTCTATTTCTTATCATCCTCATCCATGGACAGCACGCTCAGGAAGGCTTCCTGCGGCACTTCGACCGAACCGATGGCCTTCATGCGCTTCTTACCAGCTTTTTGTTTCTCCAAGAGCTTACGCTTCCGAGACACGTCACCGCCATAACACTTGGCCAAAACGTTCTTACGAAGGGCCTTGATGTCGCTTCTAGCCACGATTTTCTGGCCAATAGCCGCCTGGATTGGCACCTCAAACTGTTGGCGAGGGATGATTTTTTTAAGTTTCTCCACGATGATTTTCCCACGCTCGTAGGCAAACTCCTTGTGGACAATGAAGCTGAGCGCATCGACCTTGTCGCCGTTGAGGAGGATGTCCATCTTGACCAGTTTGGAGGTTCTGTACTCCGAAATCTCATAGTCAAAGCTAGCGTAACCACGGGTGGACGATTTGAGCTTGTCAAAGAAGTCAAAAACAATCTCCGCCAGTGGAATCTGGTAGATGACGTTGACCCGGTTGTCGTCAATGTAGTCCATGGTCACAAAGTCACCCCGCTTACGTTGGGCCAATTCCATGACCGCACCAACGTACTCTTGTGGCACCATGATTTGGGCCTTGACATAAGGCTCCTCGATGCTCTGCACACGAGTCGGGTCTGGGAACTCTGACGGGTTGGCCACTTCAACCATGTCACCATCTGTGGTATGAACATGATAAACTACCGACGGAGCGGTCATGATTAGGTCAATGTTGAACTCCCGCTCCAAACGCTCTTGGATAACGTCCATGTGAAGGAGACCCAAGAAGCCACAACGGAAACCAAAGCCCAGGGCTTGAGAGGTTTCTGGTTCAAATTGCAGACTGGCGTCGTTAAGTTGGAGTTTCTCCAAAGCCTCACGCAGGTCGTTGTACTTGTTGGATTCGATAGGGTAGATACCTGCAAAGACCATAGGGTTCATCTGTTTGTAACCCTCAAGCGGTTCAGAAGCAGGGTTTTTAGCCAGGGTCACCGTATCACCAACACGGGTATCGGCAACCGTCTTGATGGAGGCAGCGATGTAACCAACATCACCCGTCGCCAGGACATCACGGCCGATGGCTTTCGGTGTGAAAATCCCGACCTCGGTCACATCAAAGGTCTTGCCGTTGGACATCATCTGGATGGTGTCGCCAGGCTTGACCATACCGTTGACAATCCGCACCTGCAAGATTACCCCACGATAAGGGTCGTAGACCGAGTCAAAAATCAGGGCCTGAAGCGGGGCCTCCACATCACCAATCGGTGCTGGCACCTTCTCCACAATCTGCTCCAGGATATCCTCGATACCGATACCAGCCTTGGCTGAGGTCAGCACCGCTTCAGAAGCATCCAGACCAATCACGTCCTCAATCTCACCACGCACCCGCTCTGGGTCAGCAGCTGGCAGGTCAATCTTGTTGATAATGGGCAGGATTTCCAGGTCATTGTCCAAGGCCAGGTAAACGTTGGCCAGGGTCTGAGCCTCAATCCCTTGGGCCGCATCGACCACCAAGATAGCCCCTTCACAGGCTGCCAAGGAACGAGACACCTCATAGGTAAAGTCCACGTGTCCAGGCGTGTCAATCAAGTGGAAGGTGTAGGTTTCCCCATCCTTGGCGGTATAGTTGAGCTGGACAGCGTTGAGCTTGATGGTAATGCCACGCTCCCTCTCCAAATCCATGGAGTCCAAAAGCTGGGCCTGCATTTCCCGGCTAGAAACGGTCTCAGTCTTTTCCAAAATCCGGTCGGCCAGGGTTGATTTACCGTGGTCAATGTGGGCAATGATGGAGAAGTTACGAATCTTCTCCTGACGTTTTTTCAAATCTTCGATGTTCATGGGTAATCCTTTAGTCGTTTTCCCTCTATTATACCAAATTTTCTTCCATTTTTCCTCCAGCAAAAACTTTTCTTTCACTGGTCATCAACCAAACAAGAAAAGCCAGGCTCAGCGAACCCAGCTTGAGAAGAAGAACAACGATTTCTCAGGGCAAGCTGACCACTGTTATCAGACTGGAACCAGCTTGTTCAGGAACCGCTAACTTTCTTTTTCTACGAAGAACATCCAATAGCCATTGTTTATCTGTTCGTCCTCATCACGATAGGCAAACAGGCTATCAAGCACAAGTTTCTTATCATCTACTTGAAAACCCTCATCGCCCTTGGCCATTGCTTTCTAAAAATCAGAAACAAACAAGACATAGGTCTCTCTGCCTGCTTCCCAGAGCTGAGATAAGCGTTGAAATTGCTCAACTTCGGCGTCATATAAGTCATAATGAGAGTAAGCATGACTAGACGGGCTGGTAATAAGCGGTGGATCACTTTGGCCCACATCAGCACGACAGGTTGATAAGAGACTGGTTGCAGCAACTAGGCTGTAATAAATCAGCTTTTTCTCTCCATTTTAATCAAAAAAGCGACAGGTCCTCGATTTAAGCAAAGGTCTCCTGGTAACACTCGATTGCGTTCTCAATAAAACCGTTGCTGTTGGGCAGGTTTTTGGGGATGAACCCGTTCGGTGTAAATCTTGGCCACTTCTTCTGGCGAGCCGATGCAACTGATGTAGCCGTCTTCCAGGAAGAGGGCCTTGTTGCAGTAGTCCAGAACCGACTCCATGCTATGGGTGACCAGGACCGTGGTCTGGCCACTGGTTTTTCGAGCCATGAAATACTCGTGGCACTTTTCACGGAAGGCTTGGTCTCCGACAGCCAAAACTTCGTCTAGGATGAGGATGTCTCCGTGAGCCTGGATGGCCACGGAAAAGGCCAGCCGCACCCGCATACCGTTAGAATAAACCTCCAAGCGTTGGTCCATGAAGTCATGGAGTTCGGCAAAGGAAACGATGTCGTCATACATGGCATCCACTTCCTTGGTGTCAAAACCAAAGAGGGCACAGGCCAGGTAAACATTTTCCCGGCCGGTCAGGTTGGGGTTAAAGCCAACCCCAAGCTCGATAAAGGACACCAAGTCCCCGTTGACCGTCACGCTACCCCCATCTGGGGTGTAAATCTCAGTGATGATTTTCAAAAGGGTGGACTTGCCTGAGCCGTTGCGGCCAAGAATGCCGAAAAAGTCGCCTTTTTCCACCTCAAAACTGATGTCCTTGAGGACTTCCTGACGGACATAGCCCTTTTGGCCCTTGAGGCGGTCAATCAGTCGTCGCCTCATGGTTTTCCCCTTGGATACAGGGAGTTTGAACTGCTTTTTAACGTGTTCTACTTTAATAGCTGGGCTGGTCATCATTATAGAATCTCCGGAAATTTCTTAGAATAGGTCTTAAAGAGGAAGAGGCCGCCCACAAAGCAGAGCGGGGGAATCAGGTAGGGCACAGGCACCAAGAAGGGGTGCTGAATCAGCTGGGCGGCGGTCTGTGTTTCTGATCCCAGGAGCACATAGCGAGCGTCCTGAATCATCTGAGCCATAGGATTGAGCATCAGAATTCCCGCCACTTGCTCGTTGTAGGCCACAATCCGACTCATGGGATAGATAATGGGCACTGTGTACATGGTCACCTGCAGGAAAATGGTCCAAAGACTGGATATGTCCCTAAAGTAGGTATAGGCCACCGAGAGAAAGAGGGCCAGGCCTGTTGTCAAGAGCAAGAGTTCCAACAAGAGGGGCAAAAAGAACAGGTTCTTGACCGACAGGGACAAACCGCTCCCAAAAAAGAAGAGAATCAGCACCAGGAAGTTGTTGCCCAGGTTCAAGAGGGAGCCTGTCAGAGAGGAGAGGATGATGGCTAGGCTAGGCACCTTGGCCTTTTTGATCATCTCCCTGCGGCTCATAATCGCCGTCATGGCTTGGCTAGTCCCCTCTTGAAAGAAGGTCCACAGCATGGTGGCCAAAAAGAGGGCTAGGGGGAAGTTTTGCACCCCTTTTCCAAAACCCAGAAAGCGAGAAAAGACCATAAACCGGACACTAAAGAGCATGAGGGGCTTGATAAAGTCCCAAAAATGCCCTAAAAAACTGCCCTGATAGCGTAACTTGTAGTCTGTTCTGACCAAGGCCTTCCAAATCACCCAATGGCGTCTGCTAAAAAAGCCTACGTGCTTGTTCATGCTAAATCCCTTTCTGTAAGGCCGTCAGGGCCTTGATGAGTTCTTCTAAACTATCCCCGATGGCCTTGCCTACCGTGTCAATCACCACATCAGGTTGGCTCGGCACCTCGTAGGGGTCTTGAATGCCTGTCATATTAGTAATCTCGCCACGGCGGGCCTTCTGGTAGAGCCCTTTGACGTCCCGCTCCTCACAAGCTTCCAGAGAGGTGGACACGTAGACCTCAATAAAGTTGTCCGACCCGATAATCTGTCTGGCACAGTCACGGTCGTCTGCTGTCGGCGAAATGGTCGAGGTGATAGTGATCAGGCCTGCGTCGTTCATGAGCTTGGCCACCTCAGCCACCCGACGGATGTTCTCCAGGCGGTCAGCTGATGAAAAGCCCAGGTCCTTGCTGATACCAAAACGGATATTGTCCCCGTCCAGCAACATGGTGTGTCTACCCTTGGCAATCAGGTAGGTCTCCAAGGCATTGGCCAGGGTGGACTTGCCTGCCCCAGACAGGCCTGTAAACCAGAGGGTCAGCGGGGTCTGTCCCTTCTGGCCAGCTCGGTCTGCCTTGGTCACCAGGGTATCGTGATAGGTCAGGTTGCGAACGTCTTGCAGGCTCTCGGAAATGGTCCCACAAGCTGCCGTCATGTTGGTCAGCTTATCAATCAGGATAAAGCGTCCCAGCTCTGCCATGTCCCCAAAACGGCTAAAGGCAATGGCCTCAAAGGTGCTCAAATAGCAGTAGGCCAAATCGTTTTTGGCAATGCTGGCCACCTCTTGGGCCTGGCCGGTCGTGATGTCCGTCCGGTGCTTAATCTTGGTCACGATGGCGGAAATCAGCTTGGTCCCCAGCTTGAGGTAGTAGTGCTGGCCTGATCGCAGGGGCTCATCGCCCGTCCAAAGCAGCTGAACCGCAAAGCTGTTGCTGACCTGAACCAGAGACGAGGCCGTCAAAACGTCCCCTCTGGAAATGTCAATCTCCCGATCCAGCTCAACCGTCACCGCCTGGCCGACACTTGCCGTCTCGACAGCCTGATCGCCAGCGTAAAGACCTTTGACCTTGGCCGTCATCTGACCTGGCAGAACCTGCAAATCCTGCCCCAAAGTCAGGCGACCAGCTGCCAGCTGGCCCTGAAAGCCACGAAAATCGCTGTTGGGACGGGAAACCCGTTGGATAGGTAGGACCACTTCTGGTCCCTCCTTGTCCACCAAGTCCAAGTCCTCCAAATAAGGAAGCAAGGCCTGGCCCTGGTACCAGGTCATCTGGTCCGACTTAGCTAGGAGGTTGTCGCCCTTCTTGGCTGACAAGGGAATCATGGCATAGGTTGTCTGACGGTCAAACTGGTTCAAAAAGCTCTGCAATTCTGCCAAAATCCCCTCATAAACCGCCTGGTCATAGGCGACCAAATCCATCTTATTGAGGGCAAAAACATAGTGCTGGATGCCCATGAGCTGGCAAATCCGAAAATGCCGCTTGGTCTGGGAGCTCAGCCCCTTGGTCACGTCAATCAAAAGAATGGCACAGTCGGAAAAAGAGGCCCCAACCGCCATATTGCGGGTGTATTCCTCATGGCCAGGGGTATCAGCCACGATAAACTGCCGTTTCTCCGTTGAAAAATAGCGATAGGCCACATCAATGGTGATGCCTTGCTCCCGCTCGGCCACCAGGCCATCCAGAAGCAGGGCATAGTCCAGCTCACCATCCTGGCTGGTCACGCTGCTCTCCAACTCCAGAGCTTGTTCCTGGTCGGTGTAAATCATCTTGGACTCGTAAAGCAAGCGGCCAATCAAGGTCGACTTGCCATCGTCCACGCTGCCACAGGTGATAAAACGAAGTGTTTTCATCAGAAATAGCCCTCTCTTTTGCGTTTTTCCATGCTGGCCACACCCTGGTGGTCAATCACTCGACTGGTCCGCTCGGAAACGACTGCTCCCAGGGTTTCCTTGACCACGCTCGGCAAATCGGTAGCCTCAGACACCATCCCACCCGTCAGCGGGTAGCAGCCCAGGGTCCGAAAACGAATCATGCGGTTTTCAACAACCTCGTCCTCTCCGATGGGCAGGCGGTCATCGTCCACCAAAATCAGGTGGCCATCCCGCTCCACCACTGGCCGTTCCTTGGCAAAGTAGAGAGGCACGATGGGAATATTTTCCTGCTGGATGTACTCCCAGATGTCTTTTTCAGTCCAGTTGGACAGAGGGAAGACCCGAATACTCTCCCCCTGCTTGAGGCGGGTGTTGTAGAGGTTCCACATCTCAGGCCGCTGTTTCTTAGGGTCCCAGGCGTGGAACTCATTGCGGAAGGAAAAGACCCGCTCCTTGGCACGGGATTTCTCCTCGTCCCGTCTTGCCCCACCAAAGCAGGCATCGAAGCCATGTTGGTCTAAGGCTTGTTTTAGAGCCTCTGTTTTCATGATGTCGGTGTAGCTACTCCCATGATCAAAGGGGTTAATGCCCTTTGCCACACCTTCAGGATTGGTGTGAACGATTAGGTTCAAGCCCAGGCGTTCAGCTGTTTCATCACGGAAACGAATCATTTCCTTGAACTTCCAACCCGTATCCACATGGAGCAGGGGAAAGGGCGGCAGCTCAGGGTAAAAGGCCTTCATGGCCAGATGGAGCATGACCGAACTGTCCTTGCCAATCGAGTAAAGCATGACAGGGTTGGCACACTCGGCCACGACTTCTCTCATGATGTAAATAGCTTCCGCTTCTAACTGTTTTAAGTGCGTGGTCATGCTTATCCTTTCTTAATTCCCTACTCCTTGGCCCTCAGGTAGGCCAATAAATCCTGATAGGCCTCCTCATAGTCAAAGGCCTCAATGTCTTTCTGATAACGCTGGTAGACCAGCTCTGCTGTTTTCAAATCATAGTAGTCTCGCCAGTCGTCCTTAGGAGTTTGATTAAAATGCCCCAAGTCAGGTAGACCAGTCTTCTCTTGAATGTAAGCCCAGTCTGTCACTACTGATTCAAATTTGCCAATAAAATCAATAGGCAATCGCTCTTTGTTGAGAGGCATTTCATAAAGGCGAGTATACTGGCTAATAAAGTGGTACTCAGCAATGGTATCATCAATTTTAGAAACCCAGTAAGCAAAGTCCGCAAAAGATTCCGTTTCCCTTAAAATACCACCCATATAGTCACTATAAACTGACCAAAGATTCTGAGATTTTCTCCTAACCACCTTATCCTTATAGAGAGATACTAAGCGAGCAAAAGGATTACGAACAAATGCAAAGGTAAACTTGACTTCTTGAATCACTTCGTTACTAACATTATGTAAGGCAAAATTATCAGCCATAGCCTTATAAATCATATCCTTCTCAACGGGAATCCCAGCATCGGTCACCATCATTCGAGTAATAGAAGTGGATAAGACTTTGGGTGTTTCATAGTAACCGACCTTATAAGCAGGGTTCACATGAACCAAGCGATTTGTAGCCAATTTCCCTCGTGATTTAAGGTGGGCTTTTGTGATGTAAAAATAGGCTTTAAGAATACTAGGTCCTGTTGTTTGTCTTTGGGACATCATTATCTCCTTTTGATAAAGGTAGTTTCTACGGTAAAATCCGCTTTCCTTCTAAGTTTAATTGCTTGTAAATCGTTAAAATCTTCTCTGGAACAACCATATCCTTCGGTAGTCGTCCACGGTACTGACCATCATTCAAGGCAGACAAGTCAGCAACTCGATAAGGCTTATAATCTTCAACTACCTCAGACTCCCCCTTTCTCCTAATCTTGAGGTAAGGAAAATGCCAATTGCTCAAAACACTATAAATCCTATTTAATTTCCAAACCGCTAATAATCGTTCATAAACTGGAACATTTTGATCATTCACATACATGGTAAAAGGAGATTTAGGGATATTATCCCCATTATATAGAATCCAGTGATCACCTGGTTCTTGTAAATCCAGGATACCACATTCTCTTTTTTGACAGGCAAAAATATGGTCTCCTTCACAGTGGTGAATATTTAATCTACTAAGCATGATACAATCAGTTTTACGAAGGAGTAAACGAGACAAATCTTCGATACGGTCAGGAGCATAAACATGGTCACAATCCACCTTAATGACCCATTCATTTTTAGGAAGATGGTCCCAAATAGTATTATAATAGCTATCTAGTCGATGACTTGGATTTAGGGATAAATCTCGATAAGCCGAACTGCTTGAGGGCATCACCTTATGCGGATAGTGGACTGGAGTAAACTGAGGGTACTTCTCACAGAAAGCAAGGACGTAGTCTCTTGTCCCATCATCAGGCTCATCACTGTCATGAAAGCCAATCACACCACCTTTGACTACAGGCAAAATGCTCTTCAAAGAAACATCAATCGTCTTTATTTCATTATGAACCCTGATAAAGGCATAGGGCTTAATAGGTTTTCGCCACCGGTACAGCCAGAGCATTTTTTCGGTGATGTAAACAGGAAAACCAGGCCATAGGTAAAAGAGGACAAGATTCAACCAAGGGAGTTTCTTTAATAGCTTTTTTAAGATTTGTTTCATCATTCACTCCTAAAACCAGCAAGCTGATTAGTTTAGTCGATTTTTCTGCTTATTAATCGCATAAAATCCCCTCTCATTCAAAGAATCCTCCCGATTGTAGGTCATGGGGCTGTCGTCCATCTGGCGGAAGATTCCGCCTGCCTCCTCGACGATGCACTGCATGGCAGCCGTGTCCCACTCCATGGTCGGGTTGTGGCGGAAATAGATGTCTGCCTCCCCCTTGGCCACCAAACAGCCTTTCAGGGAACTCCCCATGGCCACAAAATCAGTCACACCATGCCTGCTCAATAACTCCTCCAACTCAGGAGCTTGATGGGAGCGACTGGCGACCGCACGCAACTTGGAAGTTCGACTAGAAACCTGCAGGCGGATTGGGGACTGACCGTCTTTCTCCAGAAAGGCTCCCTTGCCTTGTTCCGCATAGTAGAGCTCGTCCAAGACAGGGGCGTAAATCACCCCGAGAACAGGCTGGCCCTGATGGGCCAGGGCGATATTGACCGTGAACTCGCCGTTTTTCTTGATGAACTCCTTGGTGCCGTCCAGAGGGTCCACGATAAAGCACCAGTCATTGGTCAGGCGGTCCAGATTGTCCTTTTCCTCTTCGGATAAAATGGCAAAGCTGGGAAAGGCCGCTCGCAGGCCTGCCACAATGATGGCATTGGCTGCCAAATCAGCCGCAGTCAGGGGCGACTGGTCGGCTTTAGAGACTTCCTGACCTGGTTCAAACTGGTCGTAAATCGCTAAGATGGCCTGGCCAGCCTGTCTGGCCAAGTCCTTAATCACCGCTAGGGTCATGTCAACACTCCTTTGTCATCAGGCCGCCAAGAGGCGGTAGGCATTAAGCAAGATAATCACCGTCCCCACAATCAGAAAGAGGAAACGGGGCTTGAGTTTGGTCACCAAGTAAGCGGCCAAGGGGGCGGCCAAGAGGCCTCCCAGCATAAGACCCAGGATAACCAAACCATACCGCTGCAAATCCGCCAGGCCATAGGCCACAAAAAAGAGGGTTTGCAGGCTGGTCACGAAAAATTCTGCCGCATTGGCACTGCCGATAACCGTCCGTGGGGTCGGCGACTGGGCCAAGAGGTGGGTGGTCACAATAGGTCCCCAGCCACCGCCACCAATGGCATCTAAAAAACCACCGAAAAAGCCGATAAGGGGCACTTGTGAGGGTTTGGGCGGCAGCATCTTGGGCCGAAAGGCCTTGGACAGGATATAAATCCCCATCACCAAGAGGTAGCCATCAATCAGTCGATCCAGGGCTGGTACCCATTGATACCGCAGGGCTAAAATCCCCAGGAGGCCACCTAGCACACCGCTGATACTCAGACGGTAAAAGAGTTGCTTGTCAATATTGCCCAAACGAAAATGGGCCAAGCCTGAAAAGAGGGTGGTGAAGACCTCGGCCACGTGGATGCAGGCCGTGCTGATCAGGGAAGGCACCCCCAGCGACCGCAAAAAGGTGCTGCAAGACAGGCCGTAGGCCATGCCCATGGCCCCGTCAATCAGCTGGGCTAGAAAACCAACAAGCACATACAAACTAAAGTCCAGCACTGCTCTTTTCCTTCTCCTCCAAATAAGTCACTAAGTCTCGGTAGGCGTCTTGGTAACCAAAGACCTCGACGTCTTTTTGATAACGCTGGTAGACCATCTGGGCCAACTCCAGAGTGTAGTAGTCCCGCCAGTCGCTCTTAGCCGTCTGGTTGCGGACAGGCAAATCTGGCAAGGCCACCCGCTGCTGAACCTCTTTCCAGTCCTCAGTCAGGTGCTCAAATCGCCCGATAAAATCAGCGTAGCATTGGCCCTCAGGCCCATAAACCAGAACATGCTGGCTGACCAGATGGGTGTCCGCCCATTTGTCCGAAATCCGAACAGGACCCTTTCGCACAAAATAGTCAAAGCCCCTGTCCTTTTTGAAATAACCAAAGAGGTAAACCTTGAAGGTTGACCAGACTTTCTTGCTATGGTACATATTTTTGTAGGTGGACACCACCCGCTCAAAGGGGTTACGAACAAAGACAAAGCTAAAGTCAGGCAGGGCAACACCGGGTTCAATTGGTCTGACAAAATACTGGCTGAAGTGTATATGGATGTCATTTTGGTACAGGTTAGCCATGCTACCACCATTGGCCAAAAGTAGAGCCTCCTTGATGGAGGTTGAGGCCACCTTGGCATTGTCTAGGTAGCAAACACCCAACTGAGGCAAATGAGCATACCGCCCAATGGTGTTACCAAAATAACCTGTCCGCTGGACTTGAGCCAAACCCTCACGAAAAGCTGGTAGGCGGTTGCGACGATTCCCAGTTTCCTTTAAAAAACCTCTCATCACCCCTCTTGGCCATTGATACCAAACACTGTTCTTAAATCGATTATCTAAAGGTAATAACACCTGTTGCCAACACTTTTTCTTACAACGTTTAAGAAAATGCCAGATAGGTATCCCCCACTGATAAAGGAAGTAGGCTTTCAAATACCGAGTTTTATCTTTCAAAGAAAGGTAAGAAAAATCTTTCCAGTAGTCTCTCGCAATTTGTTTCAAAAGAGCCCAGTCACCTCTATCAGCTGCCTTTCCAAGATAGTGAGCCTTTACTGTAAACTGACGACTCCTAATCACATCAACCAAGGTTGAATCATTGCCAAACAAAAGAGCACTAGATGCCAAGGCCTCCAAATGATGTTGATACATTTCTAGAGATAGAGCAGATGATGCATTGCCTGAACGCTGATAAAAATAATGGTATACTAATTTAGAATCCAGAGCAGCCCTATTAACTAAATGATACAACTGAGGTTGGAAAAAAGCATCCTCTACTAGCTTACCGTTTGGGAAACGTAGAGTACTCAATAAATCACGGTGAATGAATTTACCCGCCCCTAAAGCAAGCGACCGATGTTCTGTATACATCATTCGGATAATATCTGTCGATGACCAAACTCCACGCGAAAAAGTTGAGGTTTGATTTATACCACCTTCGCTATTATAATAAACAACTCCGCCCACAGCCAGCTTGGTCTGAAACTCCTGGGTCAAGGCGTAAAGACTGGCCACTGCATCAGGCGTCACCCAGCCATCCGCATCAACAAAGAAGAGGTAGTCTCCCTTGGCCTCATCAAGGCCCTTGTTGCGGGCAGCGGCGGCCCCTTGATTGGTTTGGGTCAAAACCCGAACCCGAGCATCCGCCTGAACCAAGTCACGCACCTTATCTAAACTACCGTCCGTGGAGCCGTCATCAATGAGAAGCACCTCAAGGTTGGTATAGGTCTGCTGGCAGACGCTCTCCAAACAGGCACCAAGGTAGTCGGCCACGTTATAAACAGGGATGATCACACTGACTAAGGGCTGCATTAGCGGTTCCTTTCTTTTAGATAGGCCAAGAGGTCCTGATAGGTGTCCTCATAGCCCAACAGCTTGATGTCCTCACGGTAGTAGGCCGCCACCTGCTGGGCCAGGGCCGTGGTGTAATGGTCTCGCCAGTCGGTCTTGACCGACTGGATTTTATGGGGCAGGGCTGGCAAGTCATGCTCCTGGGCCAGGCTGGCATAATCCTCACGGATGGTCTCCACCTTACCCACGTAGTCTAGCACGAGCTGACCATCCTTATAAAAAATCGGGTGCTGATAGGCCAGGTGACCCTCCAGGAATTGGGGTGGAATTTTAGTCACCCGTTGGACAAATTGGTCAAAACTCTTGGACGACTTGAGCCAGCCAAAGAGATAAATGTCAAAGGCCTGGTCTGCTGCCTGAACCACCTTGTTTTCATAGCAGGACACCAGTCGCTTGAAGGGGTTAATAGCAAAGCTAAAATGTTTATAAGCCTCTGTGGGCTGACCAGGGCTAGACAAGAGGGCACGAGCCTTGGCAAACTTGTCCTCCCCATCCATGGGCAGGCCATGCTCAACAGCCAAGAGGACGGTTTCGATACTGGATGAGGCCGCCTTGAAGTTAACATGGTAAGCCAGACCAGCCTTGTCCGAGTAAAAAATAGGAGGATTAGCCAAATCTTGACCTGACCGCCAGACCTTGAAGAGTTGGTAAGCCGATGCCAAACGCCTCCATGTGGTCCAACCCAAAAGTTCTTTAAGCCAGGACAAACCATAAGTTCTGATAGCTCCTAGCTTGCCCTTCCAGGTCAGGCGACCAAAACCGTACCAGTAGGACTTGCGGGCTAAGCGACAGAGTTCTTGGTCCTCATTGATGACCCCATGTTGCCAGATGGTTCGAGTGTAGTTTCGGTATTTTTTTAGAGCAGTCTGGCCGGATAGGCCGTGAGCTTCTAAGACCTGGTATTTTTCCCTAAAAGCGTCAAGCACTTCAGCATTTTTCAAAGTAAAACGAGAGGTCATAATAGAACCAGGACGGTCCACATAGTGGTAGACCAAGTGGGGGATGGTAACAACATACCCTGCAACCAAATAGAGCTTATAGGTGGTGTACTCGTCTTCGTGAAGTTTGCCGACAGGGTAGCGAATGCCCTCAAAAAGATGGCGGGCGTAAAGCTTGCCCCAGGCAGTGATTGTCACGGTGTTATGGGGCACCGAAGGCGTCGCCTCAATCAAGGCTAGGCGGTCCAAGACCTCTTCTGTAAAGCAAATGGGTTCGCGACCATCCCAGGCAATACTGCCGATGGCCAAGGGAACTTGATGCTTGACCAGGGCCTGGTAGAGGTCAGAGATAGCATCTGGATAAAGGCGATCATCCGAATCCACAAAGGTCACATAAGCCCCAGTCGCTCGGTCCAAGCCAACATTTCTAGCCGCAGACAGGCCTTGATTGGTCTGGCGAAGCAGTTGGATACGGCCATCAGCCGCAACCAAATCCGCAACCCGCTCCAAACTGTCATCTGTCGAGCCATCATCAACCAAGATGATCTCCAGATTGGTGTAGGTCTGCTGACAAATACTGCCCAAGCAGGCCCCAATATAGTCGGCCACATTGTAAATCGGCACAATCACACTAATCAAAGGTCGCGACATCTCATCTCTCTTTCCTAACAAAAACAGCCTAGTCTGATAAAAGCCCCCTCCCAAACATTTTCCGGCAAGCCGGTAGTTTTTTTTTTTTGGGGGGTCTCTGGGATTTTGTCTATCTTTTAATTATAGCATAAATCAAAGGTTTTTTCCCGACCTAACTCTTTGAAATCTCAGTGAGAACACAAAGAATCTCAGTCTTAGACTAAGATTCTTACTTTATTCGTTTACCCCACCAAACTGCCATTGGGCACGCTTGGGTCAACGGTCAAAAGGGTCAGGTTACCGTCATGCTCAGCCGACAGAATCATGCCCTGGCTGAGGAGGCCCATCATCTTGCGGGGCTTGAGATTGGCCACGATTTGCAGTTTCTTGCCGACCAACTCCTGCTCATTTGGATAAAACTTAGCAATACCAGACAGGATTTGTCGGTCTTGGCCGTCACCAGCGTCCAGGCGGAACTGGAGGAGCTTGTCAGAACCCTCGACTTTCTTGACTTCCTTGACCTCGGCCACGCGGATTTCCACGGCATCGAAGTCCTCGAATTTGATGGCTGCCTTGCTGTTCTTGAGCTCCACCTTGGCTGGGTCCCACTCAGTTTCTTCTTCTGGGTCAATAGCAGAGCCGCCACCCATTTGGGCCTTGATATAGCTGATTTCTTCTTCCATATCCAGACGTGGGTAGATTGGGGTGCCCTTGGCAACAACTGTCAAGTCAGCTGGCAGGTCTGAGAAGGTCAAACCATCCAGGCTAGACACTGCTGGCAAGCCAAGCTGGCTCATGATAGCTGCTGAGGTAGTCATCATAAATGGCTCAATCAAATGAGCAACCACACGCAGGCTAGCCACCAGATGGCTCATGACAGCAGCCAACTGAGCCTTGTCGCCGTCTTCCTTGGCCAGGACCCATGGGGCTGTTTCGTCGATGTACTTGTTGGTCCGAGCAATCAGGTTCCAGACTGCCTCAAGGGCACGTGGGTAGTCAACGGCTTCCATGTTGGTCTGATAGTCGCTGATGGCCTGCTCTGCCATTGCCACCAAATCCCCATCAAAGGCGGTCGCACCAGCCGTCAGGCTAGGCACCTGGCCGCCGAAGTACTTGTTAACCATGGCGATCGTGCGGTTGAGGAGGTTGCCCAGGTCGTTGGCCAGCTCGTAGTTGATACGGGCCACGTAATCCTCAGGGGTGAAGGTCCCGTCAGACCCGACTGGGAGGCTCCGCATGAGGTAGTAACGCAGGGCATCCAGGCCGTAACGCTCGACCAGGGGCTCAGGGTAAACCACGTTGCCCTTGGACTTGGACATCTTGCCGTCCTTCATGACGAACCAGCCGTGGGCAATCAGGCGGTCGGGCAGCTTCATGTCCAGCATCATGAGCATGATTGGCCAGTAGATGGAGTGGAAGCGGAGGATGTCCTTACCAACCATGTGGAAGACCGTTCCCTTCCAGAACTTATCGTAGTTTTCTGTCTTTTCTTGGCCATAGCCCAGCGCTGTGGCATAGTTGAGCAGGGCATCAATCCAGACATACACCACGTGTTTGGGGTTGCTTGGGACAGTCACGCCCCAGGTAAAGCTGGTCCGAGACACGGCCAAGTCTTCCAAACCAGGCTCGATGAAGTTTTTCAGCATCTCGTTCAAACGCCCTTTTGGCTGAATGAAATCTGGATTGGCCTTAAAGAACTCGACCAGCTTGTCCTGGTACTTGCTGAGGCGGAGGAAATAAGACTCCTCAGATACCCAAACCACTTCGTGACCTGATGGGGCAATACCGCCGGTCACCTTGCCAGTCTCGTCACGGAAAACCTCAGTCAATTGGCTCTCGGTGAAGAACTCCTCGTCAGAGACCGAGTACCAGCCCGCATACTCACCCAGATAGATGTCGTCCTGCGCCAGCAATTTTTCAAAAACGCTAGCAACAACAGCCTCGTGGTAATCGTCAGTCGTGCGGATAAAGTGGTCGTACTGGATGTCCAGGAGGTTCCAGAGTTCCTTGACCCCAACCGCCATCTTGTCCACATAGGTCTGCGGGTCCAGGCCAGCATCCTTGGCCTTCTCTTCAATCTTTTGGCCGTGCTCATCAAGGCCAGTCAGGTAGAAGACCTCGTGGCCCATGAGGCGCTTATAGCGGGCCAAAACATCGCAGGCGATAGTGGTGTAGGCAGACCCGATGTGGAGCTTGCCAGACGGGTAGTAAATCGGTGTCGTAATGTAAAATGGTGCTTTTGTCATCATAAAATCCTTTCGTCCAGACAAATGGGCCTGGGTAGTCCATTTTATTATAGCACAAATCAGGCCAATCCTCTAGCTAATACCAGCCTAAAAATTGGTGGAGCTGGTTTTCCAGCTCAGGAAAAAGGTTAAGCAGGGCAAGCCCCAAGAGAGCCACAGTCAGCAGGGTCAGAAATAAGTTTTTCACCTTAATAGCCTCCAAAGGGGTTTCTTCAATCTAACATAGTAGAGGAAACTTGTCCATGATTGGCTATGAAACGACAGCATTGACCATGACCGCTATTTGCGATAAACTAAGTTCAAGGAGAATCCCATGTTAGAGTTTCATCGTACCTTAAACCAAATCACCGTCCACTATCATAAGCAAGCCCTGGGCCACATCACCCTCTATAGCAACCCCTATCACCAGGGAAAAACCTACCTGACCTTAGACTTACTGAGCTTTCCCTTGGATATGGCAGAGCTGCTCTTTCAGTCCCTGCTCCAGGAGAGTGGGCTCGGTTTTCAGGTCATGCTCTCCTCTGATGACCGGGAGAAAATTGCCTTCCTAACCGCAGGTGGCTTTACGCGTCGCCGCAGGTGTTTTGAGTTGGAACTCAACCGACCTCATCTGCTTGAACCAGGCTTAGCACACCCCATTCACAAGGCCAGACGGGGACAGGATGACTTCTCTACGTCTGCCCAGCTCATGTTTTCGCATTACCAAGCGACTCATCAAGCCATTAACCCATGGACAACTGGATCAGAACGGTTTGAGTAACTTCTCCCTGACACGGTCTTCTATACTAAGCAAGACGGTCAGGTCACCAACTTGGCTTTTGTTGAGGACAATGAAATTGCCTACATGACTGGACGGGACTTACAGGACTTTCAATCGTTTATCAACCAAGTCATCAAGTCCCTCTTTAGCCAGTATGAGATCATCACCACCGAAGTTGATGATTGTGACCCCTATGCCATGACCCTAATAGGTTTCTGTAAAACTCCTCCCCCAAACAGCTGGGACACCTATCTCCTAGACAAAATCACCTAAACCGCTCTGCTATGTTCAAAAAAACAGACCCCAAGGGCCTGTTTTTCTAATATCTTAAATTAGTTTTTCAAAGCAGCAGCCATTGTCGCAGCAACTTCTGCTTCAAAGTCGTTTGAAGCTTTCTCGATACCCTCACCAACTTCAAAGCGGGCGAATGTAGGGATAGAAGCACCAACGCTGTTCAGGTAAGCCTCAACAGTCTTGCTGTCGTCCATGATGTAAACTTGAGCAAGAAGGGTGTAGGCTTGGTCAACTTGAGTGTTGTCAAGCATGAAGCGGTCCAGTTTACCTGGCAAGATTTTGTCCCAGATTTGCTCTGGTTTGCCTTCAGCAGCCAACTCAGCCTTGATGTCAGCCTCTGCTTGAGCGATGATGTCATCAGACAACTGAGCTTTTGAACCGTACTTCAAGAATGGCAGAGCTGGTTTGCCAACCATGGCACGGCTCTCGTTGTCCAATTCAATCTTGTGGTTGAGTTGAGCCAACTCGTCCTTGATGAACTGCTCATCCAACTCTTTGTAAGACAATACAGTTGGTTTCATGGCAGCGATGTGCATTGACACTTGCTTAGCAAGGGTCTCGTCGCCACCCTCGATAACTGAGATAACACCGATACGGCCGCCGTTGTGCTGGTAAGCACCGAAGGCTTGAGCGTCAGTTTTCTCAATCAAAGCAAAGCGACGGAATGAGATTTTCTCACCAATCGTTGCAGTGGCGTTGATGTAAGCTGCTTCCAAGGTTTCGCCGTTTGACAGGGTCACTTTTTGAGCTTCCTCGTCGTTAGCTGGTTTTTGCTCAGCGATTGCTTTTGCAGTTTCGTTTACCAAGTCAACAAATTGGGCGTTTTTAGCAACGAAGTCAGTTTCAGCGTTAACTTCAACAACAGCTGCCACGTTACCGTTAACGTAAACACCAGTCAAGCCTTCAGCCGCAACACGGTCAGCCTTCTTAGCGGCCTTAGCCATACCTTTTTCACGCAAAAGCTCAATCGCTTTGTCGATGTCACCGTCAGTTTCAACCAGGGCTTTCTTAGCGTCCATAACGCCAGCACCTGATTTTTCACGCAATTCTTTTACCAAAGCTGCAGTAATTTCTGCCATTTTAGGTCTCCTTCTTTATAAAAGGGCGAGGGCAAGGCCCCGCCCTAAGGTTTTAGTTACTTGTTTAGGTGTTTTGGGTCAATAGCAGAGCTACTTGACCTAAACAGGGGTGATTAGTTGTTACCTTCAACAACGTCAACCAATTCTTCGATTGACTCAGCAGAAGCAGGCTCAGCAGCCAACTCAGCTTCAACAGCAGCAACTGAATCCTCACCTTGGCGGCCTTCGATAACCGCGTCAGCCAATTTAGCTGTGATGAGTTTAACAGCACGAATCGCGTCGTCGTTAGCTGGGATGATCACATCGATATCGTCTGGATCAGCGTTGGTGTCAACCATGGCCACAACAGGGATACCAAGTTTCTTAGCTTCTTTAACAGCGATTTGCTCTTTGTGTGGGTCAACCACGTACATCACGTCTGGGATGCGTGGCATGTCAGCGATACCGCCCAAGAATTTCTCAAGACGAGCGCGTTGCTTGTTCAACAAAGCAACTTCTTTCTTAGGAAGAACCTCGAAAGTACCGTCTTCTTCCATGCGGTTGATTTCTTTCAAGCGAGCGATACGTTTTTGAATTGTGCCCCAGTTAGTGAGGGTACCACCCAACCAACGGTGGTTGATAAAGTATTGACCAGCACGAGTAGCTTCTTCTTTAACCGCTTCAGATGCTTGTTTCTTCGTACCAACGAACAAGATAACAGCGTCGTTAGCTGCAGCGTCACGCATGAAGTCGTAAGCTTGGTCAGCCAATTTAACCGTTTGTTGCAGGTCGATAACGTGGATACCGTTACGCTCTGTGAAGATGTACTTGGCCATCTTAGGGTTCCAGCGACGAGTCTGGTGACCAAAGTGAACACCAGCTTCGAGCAATTGTTTCATTGAAATTACTGCCATGAGTATTTCTCCTTTTTGTTTTTTCCCTCTTTCAGATTTCAACTTGCAGGCCCACCACAAGGGCAACAGGACCACAATTCATCCAAAATGAGTATTTGTTGTTGTCACAACTCTCTTATCTTACCAAAAAATGAGGACTTTGACAAGTCTCAGGCTTATTTTTTCCAGAAAAAAGGAGTGGGGCTCAATCGGTAACCCGTAGGGTTCGATTTTCCCTCACATTTCTTGTTTTATAGCTTAGGCTGAAACAATCCACTGGACTGTTTCACTTTCCAAAATCCGACTGACACCCGAACCCTTCCGCCTTTTCTGTCCACTTATCCCCACCAAGCTCAGCTAGTTGTGGCAGACGCGGGCTATGGGAGCGAGGAAAATTTGGTTCCCCTTGATGAGTGGGGATTGACCATTTGATTAAGTATGGTCTGTTTGACCAGGAGCAGAAAAAGCCTTACAAGCAGTCGTCTAAGAACTTAGATAATTGGATTTATGATGTGGTTTATGATACCTATACCCATCTTGATGGGTTGGTCTATCAGTTTGAAGCCATCAAACACAGTAAAACAACTACTGGATTTGAGCAAGAAATTAGAACCTGTATTCACAATCGAAGTATTTGATTGACTAGGCTAGTTTTGGTGCAATCGAGAAACATTTTTGCAGAAATACTGCCCGTATTACCAAAAAATGTGACAAAGAGTGAGCCAAAACTAGCCAGTCAGGTGAATGCTGAGATGTGAATACAGGTTCTTAGGCTTTACAAGGCGGATGACCCTGATTTAGCACCGCATAAGGGGAACTATATCAACGAGCGGTACCAGGCCTTGAAACAAGAAGAAACAGAGAAGTTTTTATCTGCAGAAGGCAACCGCATCTTCGCTAGGCGTAAAGTTGATGTGGAACCCGTCTTTGGTCAGGTAAAGGCTTGTTTGGGTTACAACCGCTGTAACCTGAGAGGAAAACGGCAAGTCCAGATTGACATGGGACTGATCCTCATGGCAACAACCTCCTCAAATACAACAAGAAAATGGCCCTAAACCAAAACAGAGACTCACAACAAGGTGAATCTCTGTGTTTTTGAGTTGAGGAAGACTTTTGTCCCAGCCTCTTCGCTCTTTTATAAGAAGTTTTAGGAACTTATAAGAACCTATCATGGAGCCGGTGGGAGTCGAACCCACGTCCAAACACCTGCTAACTCATTCGTCTACAACCATAGGTCATGTCTTGCTTTAACCTGACACCGACACATGGCTCAAGCCTGTGTCAGGCGAGTTTCTAAGTCTCGCTGGTTGGGTCGAAACAAGCCCAGCCAGCCAGCTTACTAAATAAAGACCTCAGGCTGCCGTAAGCAAACGGCCGTCAGTCACGCTGGCAGGTTATTAAGCTGCTTGAGCGTAAAAAGTGTTATTTTTTGCAGTTATATTTAACTGAGCGTTAACGCCGCCACGCGGGTTGCAGAACAAGCCTCATAATGCCTGTCGAATCCGTAACGACCCCAGATTCAAGGCTAAGTTGGTTTTCTTAGCCTTTTCATTATAGCAGATAAGGCAAAAAAGTGCAAAAAGTTTTTTATTTTGGTATGATAGGGGTATGTATAAACGATTGCAGCAGTTTTTCCGAGTTTTAGGGTTCATGACCTTGGTCGGCTCAGTTCTTTTAGTCATTTGGCTCTACCACATGGGCATCCTCAACGACACTAACGCCCTCAAGGACTGGGTGGCCAAATTTCCCCTTCTGGCCCCCTTCCTCTTCATGCTCATCCAAATCATCCAGATTGTGGTGCCCATCATTCCCGGAGGCGTGACCACCGTCGCTGGAGCCATGATTTTCGGACCGGTCTGGGGCTTCATCTATAACTACATCAGCATCATTATCGGCAGCGTCCTCTTGTTTCTTTTGGTTCGGAAATATGGCAGAGCCTTTATCCTGCTTTTCGTCAAGGAAGACGAGTTCCGCAAGTACGAGAAAAAACTGGACAGTAAAACCTATCAACGCTTTTTCATCTTCTGTATGGCTTCTCCGGTGTCTCCAGCTGATATTGTGGTCATGATAACGGGCCTAACCAACATGAGGCTGAAACGGTTTTTAACCATCATTCTCTTAGCCAAACCCCTGTCCATTCTCGGCTATTCTTACCTTTGGGTCTATGGTAGCCGAATTGCAGATTACCTACTTCGCTTATTATCATAAAGGAGGTTCTTATGGGACTATTTTCAGGACTGCTGGGCAATGCCTCGCAACAAAACACAGACAAGGTCGAGCGTGACCTGGTCGATATCTTGGTGGACGGTGAACAGGTTGACTTGGCCTTCAGCCTGGTTCGAGACTTGATTGTCTTTACCGAATACCGCTTGATCCTGGTGGACAAGCAGGGCGTGACAGGGAAAAAGATTTCCTACAAGTCCATTCCCTACCGCTCCATCTCCCGCTTCACCGTGGAAACCTCAGGTCACTTTGACTTGGATGCAGAGTTGAAAATCTGGATTTCTTCAGCTGCAGAACCAGCTGAAGTCCTCCAATTCAAGAGCGACAACAGCGTTATCGCCATCCAGCAGGCCTTGGCGGCGGCTGTTTTGACCTAGAAAAAAAGACCTGTCAACTGGCTTATCGCCGCTGACAGGTCTCTTTTGCTTTAGTCTGGTTTCTTGACGGTCACCTGATGATAGAGGAGTTTCCAGGTCTCATGCCGCCGCCAGATGGAGGTGTGGTAGTTGCCGTTGAGGCGGTAGTTGAGCAACTTGGTCTTTTGGCTGACCGAAACCAGTTCAGGATTCTCGAAGTCATTGGCCAGAGAGGGTTTCTCAAGGAGAAACTGGCTGGCTGAGAAGCGTTTGCCATGCTGGTCAATCAGGCAGAAGTTATCCGCCAAGAACTCCTCACAGTCAGGAATCTTAGACAAAACCGTCTTTTCCAGCTTGATGAGTTTTTTATAGACATTGTCAAAAATCTCGTCCTCAGGAACGCTGGCTGGCTCCACATGGACATCAATGTCATAGACCCCGAACTTGTCCCTGAGCAGGTGCTCAACCTGCTCGGTCACCTCGTGGCTCTCATAAACCGATAGGTCAGGGTGCATTTCCACCACCACATCCAGATAGACGTTGGAGCCGTAGGTCCGCCCCCGCTGGGATTTGACCGCCGAAACCTTGGGAATGGCCAGAATAGCCTCCTCGTACTGGTGGAGGTGCTGGGCATCGAAACCGTCCGACAGGCTAAAGGTAGCCGCACTAAAAATGTCGTAGGCCGTTTTTAGGATAAAGAGGGTAATGAGCAGAGCAACCAGCCTGTCCAGGATGGGGAACTTGAGGTGGCTGGCTAGAATCGCAGCAACCGTCCCGACAGAAGTCAAGGCGTCTGAGAGGTTGTCCTTGGCAGCTGCCAGGAGGGCACCTGATTTGAGGGTCTGGGACAGGTGTTTGTTGTAGCGGTAGAGCACCAGCATGACCCCAGCCGAAATCAGTCCCACCAGAGCCCCTAACGGGTCAATAGCGGTTTCATCATGGTCAATGATGCTCTGGACGGTCTGAAAGAGCAGCTGGAGACCTACCACAAACATGATAAAGGCGGTGACCAGACTAGCCAGGTCTTCGATTTTCCAATGGCCAAACTTGTGGTCACCGTCCGCAGGCTTTTGAGCCATTTTCAAACCAATCAGGATGGCCAGATTTCCCAAAATATCAGACAGGTTGTTAAAACCATCCGCAATCAGCGAGGACGAGGCTAGAAGGTAGCCGACCGTCAGCTTACCAGCCGCCAGCAGGATATAGGTTGCAATGCTGATGAGAGGGCCTCGTTCAGCTAATTTCAAATTTTTCGTTTGTTGGTCCATAAGACTATTATAACACGGTTTTTGGGAGACGGCGGGAATGGTGCTTGGTCATCAAGACCTAAAAAAGACAAGTGACGGTCAAGGCCATCACTTGTCTTTTTTTTTACGTTCAGGGAAGTTGGTAATCTTTTTCAAGGCCAAACGTTTTTTAAACCTAGGCTTTGTGACCGCTCGGCTATTTCCCCGAAAAATAAGCCTTGGTCTCAGCCACGATCACGGGCGAGAGGGCTAGGATGGCAATGAGGTTGGGCAGGGCCATGAGGGCGTTGACGATGTCAGCTAGAATCCAGACCAAATCCAGCTTGAGGAAGCCACCGAGAGCCACCATGAGGACAAAGACCAGGCGGTAGAGGGTCAGGTGCTTGCTGCCAAAGACGAAGGTGAAGCAGCGTTCGCCGTAGTAGGACCAGCCCAGAATGGTTGTAAAGGCAAAGAGGGTCAGGCAAAGGGCCAAAAGGTTACCGCCAGCTGTCGAAAAACTGGTGGCAAAAGCAGCCTGAGTCAGGGGAGCCCCAACCAAGTTGTCCGTCCATTGGCCGGTGACCAGGAGGGTTAGACCGGTCAGGCTACAAATGACGATGGTGTCAATAAAGGTCCCGGTCATGGAAATCATCCCCTGCTCCACGGCATTGTTAGACTTGGCGGCAGCGGCAGCGATAGGGGCAGACCCCAGGCCTGATTCGTTGGAGAAGACCCCGCGGGCCACCCCTTTTTGGATGGCGTTTTTGACGGTCGTTCCTGCAAAGCCCCCGACGGCTGCTGTTGGTGACATAGCAGAGCTAAAGACCAGGGCCAAGCTTGGCAAGACCTTTTCTGCGTGAGTGGCTAAAATCCAAAGGGTAGCGGCGATATAGGCCAAGGCCATGAAGGGCACCACAGCCGTTGAAATCTTGGAGATGGACTGGATTCCCCCGAAAATGATGGTGGCCACCAAAGCAGCCAAGACTAGACTGACCAATTTTGGTGACAGGCTGAGGCTGTTTTCCAGGGCAGAGCTGATGGCATTGACCTGGGCAAAGGTTCCCATGCCAAAGAGGGCTACCAGAATACCGCTGATGGAAAAGAAGATGGCCAAGGGTTTCCACTTGTCCCCCATGCCCAGAGTGATGTAGTACATGGGACCACCCGAGGCTTGACCGTTTTCGTCCTTGGTGCGGAACTTGATGGCCAAGAGGCCTTCGGCGTACTTGGTGGCCATGCCCAAAAAACCAGCCACCCACATCCAGAAGAGGGCTCCAGGACCGCCAGAAGTGATGGCAGTCGCGACACCAACGATGTTTCCGGTACCGACGGTGGCAGCTAGGGCCGTACAGAGGGCTGCAAAGCTGGAGACCTCGCCTTGGCCGTCCGCCTTGTCGGTCACAATCAGTGACAGGGCCTTGGGCAGACGGACGAACTGCAGTCCGCCTAAGCGGAGGGTCAGGTAGAGGCCAGTTCCCATGAGCAGGATGAGCAGGGGCGGTCCCCAGACCAGGTTGTTGATGGTTTCAAAAAGTGTTAGCATAGTGCCTCCTTTGTAGAAAATGGGTACCGATTGAGGCCACAAAAAAGAAGTAGATGGTCATCGACTTCTGGAGATTTGAGATAAAAGAGACAAGTCACCTCTGGTAAGAGGATAGGGAAAGCCTGATAGACCGGCCATTCCCCAGAAAAGCGGTGCCCCAAAAAGAAGCTGCTCCTAGGTCTTTCTTGTCATCTTCTGTCCTTTTACCTGAGAGATTGAGCTGTTACGCCTTGCCCCTTCGGTGCCATAGTGAAATGGTCTCTCCAGAAGTCCGTCAGATCATCAGTTCCCACCTGCTGGTGCAGGTACCTGAGCGTGTTACGCCGTCGGTGAAGGTTGCCCTTACTCTCCTAATGTCGTCATTCGGTATGAAAAATAGATAGTCTGATTTTACCCAAGTTTCTTTCATTTGTCAAGTCCTTGTGATTCAAATCATAATGTTTAGAGATTTTTATGATTAGTCTTATCTTGACTGTTTTTC
Organism: Streptococcus sp. ZY171113; assembly: GCF_057748235.1. Lineage (NCBI taxonomy): Bacteria > Bacillati > Bacillota > Bacilli > Lactobacillales > Streptococcaceae > Streptococcus > Streptococcus sp. ZY171113. The sequence continues at coordinate 505,189 of NZ_CM173243.1, read as the reverse complement.
AAGGGGAAGGTTCGGTTTTTTAATCAATGATTGAGATTGATGATTGGAAAGATACGATAAAATAAGTTTTTTCTGAAAAAATGTGTATTTCCATCTAAATTTTGTTATAATATAGCAGAAGGATTTAAGGAGGTAATGATTATTGTCAATCCTATCAAAAATTGCTCGCTTAGTGCTTGTAGGTGGTTTACTGGCTGCCTGTCAAGCCCCAAAGAGTGAATCTTCTCAGCTGGCCAGCTCTTCCAGTAGCTCCACTCAAGAGATGGTGGCAGATAATGGGGCAGCTGGTAACTTTGTTGAAGGCAATGATGAGCTTGGTTACATCACTTTCCCGAGCAAGGTCTTGCCATTCACTGATCTCAACCATAATGCTGCTATTGCCAATACCAAACAGTGGACCAATCCAGAAACCTTGAGCATTCTCTCCTTGACCAGTTATGCTAAGAAAGATTACACGGAGAAGTTAAAAGAGTTGACTGACAACCAGATGAGTGAAACAGACTTGATGCTGGCCCTCCAAGTGGATGCTTTTTCAGGTGTTGAAGGGGCTGATATTGCTCTGGAGCGTGACTTGTTTAATGACCTCTTTCATGAGTCTTCCATCAGTCGGGTCATCTTGCCTAACGGGGCTCTGATTGTGTCGGTGAGTTTTGTACCAACAGCTAACAGTGAAAAGATTTACCTGCTGTCGACAGAAGGTAGTGATTTAGAAGAGGTGCTGAGTTGGTTGGGAGAAGTCCTGCCGACTTGGACAGCCCAAAAACCAGCTTAAACGCGTTTTATAAAAGGAGGATTCTCATGACAACAGACATCGCCATTGCACAAGCTGCAAGCCTAAAACCCATCGTGGACATCGTTTCCCCCTTGGGCATTTCCCCAGACGACCTGGAGCTTTACGGCAAGTTCAAGGCCAAGCTTTCTTTTGAAAAAATAGCCGAGCTGCAAAACCAGCCCCTGGGCAAGTTGGTGCTGGTGACGGCCATCAACCCGACCCCAGCAGGTGAGGGCAAGTCCACCATGACCATCGGTCTGGCTGACGCCCTCAATAAATTGGGCAAAAAAGCCATGATTGCCCTCCGGGAACCTTCTTTGGGCCCTGTTATGGGGGTAAAAGGCGGAGCAGCTGGCGGAGGCTACGCCCAGGTGCTTCCTATGGAGGACATCAACCTCCACTTTACAGGTGACATGCACGCCATTACCACAGCCAACAATGCCCTGTCTGCCCTGATTGACAACCACCTCCAACAGGGCAACGAGTTGGGCATCGACCCTCGTCGCATCATCTGGAAACGGGTGGTGGACCTCAATGACCGAGCTCTCCGTCAGGTTATCGTGGGGCTGGGCAGTCCGATTAACGGTATCCCTCGTCAAGACGGCTTTGACATCACCGTGGCCAGTGAAATCATGGCCATTCTCTGCTTGGCGACGGACTTGTCTGACCTCAAAGAACGCCTAGCTAATATCGTGGTCGCCTACCGCTATGACAAATCGCCAGTCTATGTTCGAGACCTGAAGGTCGAGGGGGCCCTGACCCTCATCCTCAAAGACGCTATCAAGCCTAATCTGGTGCAGACCATCTACGGCACACCTGCCTTTGTCCACGGTGGCCCATTTGCTAATATCGCCCACGGCTGTAACTCGGTTCTGGCCACCTCAACAGCCCTGCGTTTGGCCGACATCGTGGTCACCGAGGCTGGTTTCGGTGCTGACTTGGGGGCGGAGAAATTCCTCAACATCAAGACCCCGAACCTGCCAACCACCCCAAGTGCGGTTGTCATTGTTGCCACCCTGCGTGCCCTCAAGATGCACGGTGGTGTGGCTAAGACTGACCTGGCTCAGGAAAATGTTGAGGCTGTCAAGGCAGGTTTTGCCAACCTGGCCCGCCATGTGGACAACATTCGCCAGTTTGGTGTTCCTGCGGTTGTGGCCATCAATGAATTTGTGACCGACACCCCAGCAGAAGTGGCCACCCTCAAGGAACTCTGTGCTGAGATTGGTGTGCCTGTTGAGTTGACCACCAGCTGGGCCAAGGGTGCTGATGGTGGCCTTGACTTGGCTGCCAAGGTGGTTGAGGTTCTGGAACAAGACCAGGCAGACTATCGCCGTCTCTATGCAGCTGATGACAGCCTGGTGACCAAGATTGAAAAGATTGCCAAGAGCATCTACCGTGCCAGCAGCGTGACCCTGAGCCAGACGGCCAAGGCTCAACTGGCTGAGTTTGAAGCCCTTGGCTGGGATAAGCTCCCTGTCTGCATGGCCAAGACCCAGTACAGTTTCTCAGACAACCCAGCCCTCTTGGGAGCTCCAGAAGGCTTCGAGTTGACCATCCGTGAATTCGTCCCTAAAACAGGAGCAGGCTTTATCGTGGCCTTGACGGGTGATGTCATGACCATGCCAGGCCTGCCCAAAGAACCTGCCGCCCTCAAGATGGATGTTCTGCCAGACGGCACAGCAGTTGGGCTTTTCTAGGCAAGGGTTTCTATGACCAGAACTCGACCTAAACGATGTTGTTGAAAATAAAGCAATCGTTAACGTTGTGGTCTAAGGTTGACCAGATAAATCGCACGGATTGCCGAACGATTTACAAGAAAACTTTCGAAACATGCATACTACTGAACTTTCGAAACATGCATACTACTGAAACATAGTGGTATGCATTTTGTTTAGGTAGAGATCATGTTGAAACCGCTAAATCTTTGTCAATTCTATCCTGATATTATCATAAAGTTACCAAGGGAGGTGGTTAGCATGTCAACGCGTTTTGATACATTCAAAGGTCACATTGATCGTTACCAGATTAGGTTTATCCTCTTGGTATCAGCTCTCTGGCTCAGTCTTTTCCTTCCAATTTGGAACTTTTTAGGACATGGGCGTGGTGATTTTAATCTTGCTTTAACCCTCTATATTTTTCCCATTTTTGGCATCTTATCCCTGATTGCCGCTGGTTTAGGGCGTAAGTTTGGCCTTTTCCTCTTCGGACTGGCCCTGGTTTTCGCCTTCCCTTTGACCCTTGCGGTGGGCTCCGCCCTTTTTGGACCATAGCAGAGCAGAAAATGTGACCGAGACAAAAATTTTCCTCAGGTTGCAGATTGAACGAGCAAAGCTCGCTACTGTCGTAAGGGCTGTTCAGCTGATAAAATCAGCGAAGGGAGCCACTCAACCACTTGTACTGACCCAAAAAGTTGGACAAGAAATTATTGCAAGAGCCCGAGACAAAAGTCCTTCTAAGCTCAAAAAACACAGAGATTCACCTTGTTGTGAGTCTCTGTTTTGGTTTAGGGCCATTTTCTTGGTGTATTTGAGGAGGTTGTTGCCATGAGGACTAGTCCCATGCCAATCTGGACTTGCCGTTTTCCTCTCAGGTTACAGCGGTTGTAGCCCAAACAAGCCTTTACCTGACCAAAGACAGGTGCCACATCAACTTTACGCCTAGCTAAGATGCGGCTGCCTTCTGCAGATAAAAGATCCTCTGTTTCTTCTTGTTTCAAGGCCTGGTACCTCTCGTTGATATAGAGCCCCTTCTGCGGTGTTAAATCAGGGGAATCCGCCTTGTAAAGCCTAAGAACCTGTATTCACATCTCAGCATTCACCTGACTGGCTAGTTTTGGCTCACTCTTTGTCACATTTTTTGGTAATACGGGCAGTATTTCTGCAAAAATGTTTCTCGATTGCACCAAAACTAGCCTAGTCAATCAAATACTTCGATTGTGAATACAGGTTCTAATTTCTTGCTCAAATCCAGTAGTTGTTTTACTGTGCTTGATGGTTTCAAAGTGATAGACCAACTCATCAAGATGGGTATAGGTATCACAAGCCTCATCGTAAGTCCAACTGTCCAAGTTCTTAGACGACTGCTTGTAAGGCTTTTTCTGCTCCTTGTCAAACAGGCCATACTTAATCAAATGGTCAATCCCCCACTCATCAAGGGTAACCAAATTTTCCTCGCTCCCATAGCCAGCGTCTGCCACAACTAGCTGAGCTTGGTGGGGATAAGTGGACAGAAAAGACAAGAGAGTTCTAGTGGTAATGTCGTCTGATTTGTGTTATCGTTAATGTGCCTGAGATAGCCTTTCGAAATAGGATTTGACAACTTTATTTTATCAAGTCTATCTCTCTAATGCAAAAAGCAACGGCAGCAAAACCGTTGCTTTTTTGTGCTAGTCAGGAAGGCTTTTGGGGGGGCAGTGCAACCCCCGGCCTCTCCTAAAGGTGCTATTTGGTTGACTGGCGTCTCTTGATACCGTGGTTGAGGATCAATTCTTTTTCTTCCAGTTCTTCCTTGTTCATGATTTTGGTCAGCATCCGCATGGCAACTGCCCCCAAGTCATAAATCGGTTGGCTGATGGACGTCAGGTTAGGACGGGTGTACTTGACCAGCAGGGAATCATCACTGGTGATGATGTCCACATCTTCTGGTACCCGTTTGCCTGCTGCGAACAAACCATTGAGCAGGCCTGCCGCCAATTCGTCCTCGGCCACATAAGCCGCCGTCGCTCCTGAATGAATCAGACGTTCCGCCAGAGCAAAGCCGTCCTCATAGCGGTACTTGGCTTCAAAAACTAGGCTCTCTGAGAAGGTCAATCCTTTCTGCTTGAGGCCTTCCTTGTAGCCATTCAAACGGAGTTTGCCATTGATGTCGTCAATCAACGGACCAGACACAAAGGCGATTTTCTGGTTTTTTTCCGCCAAGACAGCCACCGCATCAGCCGCTGCCTGTTGGAAGTCAATGTTGACGCTCGGCAATTGGTGCTCCAAATCAACCGTCCCTGCAAGGACAACCGGTGTCCGAGAGCGAGAGAACTCCGCCCGAATCTTATCGGTCAAGCGGTGACCCATAAAGATAATGCCGTCCACCTGCTTGGCAAAAAGGGTGTTAACCACATTGACTTCTTTATCGTCATCCTCATCACTAGAGGCTAGAACAATGTTGTACTTATACATGGCTGCAATATCATCGATACCCTTGGCCAAAACGGAAAAGTAACTGTTGGAAATATTGGGTAAGACCACCCCAACCGTTGTCGTTTTCTTGCTGGCTAGACCACGTGCCACAGCATTTGGACGATAGTCCAAACGGTCAATCACATCAAGGACCTTTTGACGGGTATTTTCCTTAACATTCTTGTTGCCATTGACAACACGGCTGACCGTAGCCATGGAAACCCCCGCTTCCCTGGCCACGTCGTATATGGTAATGGTGTCATCTGTGTTCATTTTTAGACGTCCTTTCTCTTTGAAAATGTCGTTTTCAATATTATTTTAACATGTATTGGAAACACTTTCAAGAGAAAAACGCGATTTTCTTAGATTTTTTTGCTAAAAACCTGAAAAAACCCGACAAATTCGCTGGGCAGCCTCTTCAATCACCCCTCTTGGGGCCGCCGCATTGAGGCGGAAGCGCAACTTGCCCTCACGGCCAAAGGTTAGACCGTCATTGAGTAAAACCTTGGCCTCTTCCTCCAAGAGCCGTCCAACCTCGCTATGCTTGAGCCCGTAGGCCGAAAAATCCAGCCAAAGCAGGTAGGTTCCCTCTGGCTTCATGACCTGCAGTTTTGGGGCATTTTTGGCAAAATAGCCCAGCAGATAGTCGATGTTGCCCTCCAAAACCGTTTTAAGCTCCGTCAACCAAGACTTGCCCTGGGTCAAGGCCACCTCGGTTGCATAGAGGCCCAGGTTGGAAATCTCATGCTGGTTGTTGGCCAACTGCCGCTTGCTAAAGGCCTTTCTCAGCTCAGGATTTTTGGCAAAGACAAAGCTGTTCTTGGTCCCTGCAATATTGAAAGTCTTGGTGGCCGAGGCCAACACAATGGAAAAATCAGCAAAACTTGGGTCAACCGTCTGGAAGGACATATGCTTCTTGCCATAGAGGACCAGGTCCTGATGAATCTCATCCGAAACCAGGATGACCCCGTGCTTGCGACAGAGCTGGCCTAGCTTTTCCAGCTCTGCCATGTCCCAAACCCGACCACCAGGATTATGCGGGTTGCAGAAAATGTAGAGCTTGACGGCGTTGTCCACAATGTCCCGCTCCAGCTGGTCGAAGTCCAGCTCAAAGCGGCCGTCCTTTTCGACCAGAGTGTTGGTCACCAGCTGGCGGTTGTTGAGCTGGATCGAACGGGCAAAGGGCGGGTAAACAGGGGTGTTGATGAGGACAGCCTCGCCCTCCTTGGTAAAGGCTTGAATAGCCACCGCCAGGGCTGGCACCGCCCCCTCGATAAAGAGGATGTCCTCTTTTTCCAGCTCAAAGCCGTGCTCCTCTCGCTCCCAGTTGATAACCGCCTGGTAGAGGCCATCGGTCGGGCTCTCGTAGCCAAAGACCGAGCGGGCAGCAAAGGCCTGCATGGCCACCGTCATCTCAGGAAAAACCTGAAAATCCATGTCCGCAATCCACAGGGGCAAGAGGTCTGGGTCGGTCGCCGTCTTCTGCCACTTGATGGCATTGGTGGACAGGCGTTCTGGTAGGGTCGTAAAATCGTAAGTAGTCATGGGGCATCCTTTCTAGCAAACAATATCGGGTAGCTCTTACATGATTTGATTATAACATAAATAGAGGGCGGCCACCACCCTCTATCGGTCAGTCTGATTGGGCTTAATCCGCCAAGCCTTGCTCAAAATCAGCAATCAAATCCCGCACGTCTTCGATACCGATGGACAGGCGGAGCAGGTCGTCAGTCAGGCCGTAAGAATGACGGATTTCCGCAGGAATGTCCGCGTGGGTCTGGGTCGTTGGGTAAGTAATCAAACTCTCCACCCCGCCCAGACTTTCGGCAAAGGTGAAGATTTTCAGCTTGTTGAGCAGGTTTGGAATCTTGTTCTGATCAGCCAGTTTAATGGAGACCATGCCCCCCTTGCCCGTGTAGAGAACCTCCTTGATGTGGGGCGATTGTTCCAGATAAGCCACAAATTCTTGGGCATTGGCTGTTGACTTCTCCATCCGGAGCTTGAGGGTCTTGAGGCCCCGCATGAGCAAGTAGCTGTCAAAGGGCGACAGGACAGGCCCAGTCGTATTGAGGTTGTAAAAGAGCTGGTCGTAAATGGCTTGGCTCTTGGTGATGACAGCTCCAGCCAGGACATCATTGTGGCCGCTCAGGTACTTGGTCGCTGAGTGGATGACAATATCCGCCCCCAGCTCGATAGGCCGCTGGTAAACAGGCGTGTAGAAGGTATTGTCCACCACTACCGTCGCTCCCAGCTCCTTGGCCTTCTTGGCAATCCGCTCAATGTCAAACTCAGTCATGAGGGGGTTGGTCGGGGTCTCGATAAAGACCACGTCGATGGTCTCGTCTAACAAATCAAGCATGTCAGCTTGGCTATTAGCATAGACAAAGCTAAACCGCCCCTTGGTCTCCTCCTTGGCAAACCAACGGAAAGAACCGCCATAGAGGTCACGACAGGCCAAAACCTTGGTGCCGACAGGAAAAATCTCCATGGCCAAGACCAGGGCACTCATGCCTGAACTGGTCGCCACCGCATAATCCGCCCCCTCGATGGCCGCCAGGGTTCGCTCCAGGTTAGTGCGGGTCGGGTTCTTGGTCCGAGTGTAGTCGAAGCCTGTTGACTGGCCAAACTCTGGGTGCTGGTAGGTGGTTGACAGGTGGATAGGCGACACCAGGGCCCCTGTTTGGCCGTCCACCCGAATGCCCGCCTGAGCCAACTGGGTCTCCAAGTGCAAGTTCTTATAGTCCATGTCTATCTCTCCTCATTCTTCTCTTCCCTTCTATTTTATCACGATTTTTGGGAAATAGCAGAGCTACTCTCATAGTTTTTCAAGACGATTAGTTATAGCCTAAACCTATAAGAAAGGAGGCCCATAGGCCTCTCACATCTAGTTCATCTTCAATTTCTGTCGCAGACCTTCTGCCCGAGCCCCCAACAAGGCATCCAGACTTCTGGTCTTGAGGGACAGGTAACCGTAAATCAGGCCACCTAGTAAACCAAACAAGGACAGATAGAGGGCCGAAGATAGGGTTCCTGCTGGCTTATAAACCAAGCCAAGCAACCCATTTATGAAGGCAATCACTAAAGACATCACCAGGGTATTCTGGCTAATCTTCAGGGTTGTCCTAACCAGTAACTGTCGGTTAAAGTAGGTTTTGCCATGCAAGTGCTTGAACATGAAAACCAGGGGCACCAAGAGACCCAAAGCCGTTGACAACACCGTCCCATAAGCTCCCAGGAGCCAAATCAGCGGTAACTGCGTCAGCAATTTTACCAAAAGCCCATAAAGGAAATGGCGAACAGCCGCCTTGCTCTCAAAGATGGCGTGAAGCATAGGCGAGAGGGCCATGTAGAGGCACTGGAGGAAGGCTTGAAGGAGAATGGCGATAAAAAGGCCAATGGCCAGTTTTTCCGACGGGCCGTAAAAGAAGGTGTAGAGGGGCTCAGCCAGGAGAATAGCCCCCATAAGGGCTGGGAAAACAAAGACCAGGAGCATTTGGAAGCTATTGAGAATCAGGCGAGCCACGCTCCGCTTATCCTCCTTGACCGTGCTTTCTGTCAGGAGAGGCAAGCCAACCTCACCGATGGAAACCGCCACCGCCACAATAATCATGATGATTTTATTGGGGTTGGCAGACAGGTAGGCATAGACCACATTGAGGGTCTCTTTGCTCTCGGTCGTCCAGAGGCTCATGAGGTTGATAAAGCTGGCTTGGTCGATGAGCTGATAGAGTTGGATGGCTGAAGCTGTCAGAATAATGGGCAGGGCAGTCTGGAAGGTTTCCACCAAGATGGCTCTGCTGGCTGACGAGGCCACTGTATGGGTCGGCTTGGTCAACAATTTAACCAAGAGCCCTTCCTTCCAGAGGTAGGCTCCTAGAACGGCTAGACTGGCCAACATGCCGATAAAGGCGGCAAAGGTGGATTGGCTGACCGCTGCCACATAGTCCTTGGAGCCCAGTTTCATGATGGCAAAGGCCGTCGCCAACATCCAAATGACCCGAACCAGTTGTTCAGCCAACTGGCCGAGGGCATTGGGCTTGACATTGTTGTAGCCCTGAAAGACCCCTCTCAGGACACTCATGACTGGGAAAAAGAGGACAGCCAAGGTCATGCTCCGAAGGACCTGAGTTAATTCAACTCCTCCTCCTGACAAGGCCGCAAAAGCTGGTGCACCCAGATACATGATGGCCGCAAAGACCACCCCAGACCCCAACATGAGCCAGATGAACTGGCGGGCCAAGGCTAGTCCTTCTTCCTCTCGGCCCAAGCTGTTGTATTTGGCAATCTGCTTGGCCACGGCTGTGTTGAGACCTGTGGTTGATAAGAGGAGGAAGATGGCATAAACGTTGTAGCCCATACCAAAGAGGGCATTGGCCTGGGGAGCGGCCTCTCCCATCCAACGGTACCAGGGAATGACATAAAAAGCACCCAGAAGGCGGCTCATAAAGTTAGCAAAGGTCAGCCAGGCTGTCCCTCGTAGCATTTTTTCTTCCCGACTGAGGTCGGCGTTTTTCACAGGTTTGTCTGTCACAGGTAATCCTTACTTTCTAAATTCACTACTTTCTATTATAAACCTTTACTTGTCACTTGTAAAACAGCAACTTTCCGTTTACAATAGAAGTATGATAAACTTAGCACAGATTTTTGAGATTTTAAAAGCTGATGACAACCTCATCACCTTACCACCTTCTTGGCATGAGACGACCTTCAGTAAGATTAGCTACGATAGCCGTTCAGTAGATGCTGACACCCTCTTTTTCGTCAAGGGGGCAAATTTTGACCCTGCTTACCTGGACAAGGCGGTGGCAGCTGGCCTAAAACTCTACATCGCTGAAAAAGACTACGGTGTGGCCTGCTCTGCCATTGTCGTCAAAGACATCAAAAAAGCCATGAGCCTGCTTGCTATGGCCTTTCACGGCAACCCTCAGGACAAGCTCAAGCTCCTGGCCTTTACGGGCACCAAGGGCAAGACCACGGCTGCTTATTTCGCCTTCCACATCCTCAAGGAGAGCCACAAGCCAGCCCTGCTGTCGACGGCCAACACCACCCTGGACGGGGAGACCTTCTTCAAGTCCCAGCTGACCACGCCTGAGAGCCTGGATCTGATTGCCATGATGGCTGAGGCGGTCAAGAACGGTTGTAGCCACCTGATTATGGAAGTCTCCAGCCAGGCCTATCTGCTCAAGCGGGTCTATGGCCTGACCTTTGATGTGGGCGTCTTTCTCAACATCACACCCGACCACATCAGCCCCATCGAGCACCCGACCTTTGAGGACTACTTCGCCCATAAGCTCATGCTTTTGGACAATAGCCGAGCGGTCATCATCAACCAGGCCATGGACCAGGCTGAGGTGGCTTTGGAGCGAGTTGCGGGTAGAGAGGGCGACCGCTACGGGGCAGGTTCTGATAACGCCATTGTGACCAGCACCGCCAATCAGTTTACTCTGGCGGGCAAACTGGCTGGCAATTATGATTGCCAGCTGATTGGTGATTTTAACCAAGAAAATGCCGTCGCCGCTGGTCTCGCCTGCCTGCGTTTGGGCGCCAGCCTCACAGACATCAAAACAGGCATTGCCAAGACGACTGTCCCAGGTCGCATGGAGATCCTGACCCAGACCAACGGGGCCAAAATCTATGTGGACTACGCCCACAACGGCGATAGTTTGGACAAATTGATTGGGGTAGTGACCAGCCACCAGACTGGCCAGGTCATCCTCATCATCGGCTCAACAGGCAACAAGGCTGAGAGCCGCCGAGCGGATTTTGCCCAGGTCATCAACCGCTACCCTGACCTGACTGTTATCCTGACCGCAGACGACCCCAACCACGAGGACCCAGCCGCCATCTGTCAGGAAATTGCCGACCAGATTGATCGGCCAGTCACCATCCTCCCTGACCGCAAGACCGCTATCGAAACGGCACTCGGTCTGACCCAGACTGACCAGGACGCTGTCATCATCGCTGGCAAGGGCCGTGACCGCTACCAGATTGTCAAAGGCCAAAAAATGCCCTACGAGGGCGACTTTGAGATTGCAGAGCAAGTCATCAGCTCTTAGACACTAACCTCTCCGACCAAAAGAATCCCCCAAGAATAGCGGCCAGGCCTCTGTTCTTGGGGGATTTTTGATGAGTTCGCCTTAATCGCCATCCCTTGAAAGGGGTGAAAAACGCTTCACAGTCATCTGCCAGATTTTCCCGATAGAGGCTTTTCTCAAAAATTGAGACTTTTTACTGTTATCATCAAAGCAAGACTAACTGGGTTAACCCTCAATTTTTACCTCCACCCTATCTCCAAAAAAACAGACCCGAAGGTCTGCTGGTCATTAAGCATTAAAGCTTTCTGTCAATTGTGGCACCACCTGTTTCTTACGAGACACGGCACCTGGCAAGAAAGCGTGGTTGTTTTCCAGTTTGAAGTTAAAGGCAGCCTCAACCTTATCCATGTTGGCACCCAGGGCCAGGATTTCTGAGTTGGAGTTGACGATGTCGGTAATCATGAGGACAAAGTCAGAGTAGCCATTAACTGAGCTTGCAGCTGTCATGGCTGCTTCGATCTCTGCCTGGCGTTCCAAGACTTCAGCGATGTCAACGGTGTTGACCTGAGCCACACGGACTGGGTTGCCATTAAGTTCAAAAGTCTTAGCATCGATGTCAATCAACTCGTCAGCTGACTTGCTGGCCAAGTTGGTTCCAGCTTTGAGGAGAGCCAGGCCGTACTCTTCCAGGTTCACGCCTGCCAGCTCCGCCAATTCAGCCGCGACCTCTGGGTCGCTGGCGTGGGTGGTCGGAGACTTGAGCAAGAGGGTATCGGAGATAAGGCCAGACAAGAGGAGACCAGCCACTTCCTTAGGCAGGGTCACACCTGCTTCTTTTGAGGCACGGTAGACGATTGATGACGCCGAACCTACTGGCTCCAGACGCATGTAAAGCGGATTAGCTGTTTCAAAATTAGCCACACGGTGGTGGTCAACCACACCTAGGACCTCAACCTCTCGGATATCTGAGATGGATTGTTGGAACTCGTTGTGGTCTGTCAAGATAACCTGACTAACCCCCTCTGCCTTAGCAGACGTTACCACACGTGGCGTCTCAACACCAAAGTAGTTGAGGGCAAAAGCTGTTTCTTCATTGGGCTCGCCTAGCAATACCGCTTCTGTGTTGTTGCCCCAAGCTTCACGTTCAACGTAAGCCCAGCCAATGGCTGATGCCGTTGCATCCGTGTCAGGGTTTTGGTGGCCAAAAACTAAAATTTTAGACATGTTTTACTCCTTTATTCTCATAGAAAGGGCACGGCCCCTTGATCTGGTGCCGTGCTCTTTAGGTTTAGTCTTTGAAGAAGAAGTCAAAGAAACCTTTTTGTTTATTCTTTGATTCTTGGGTCGCTTGCTCAGCTGCTGGAGCTGATTTGGCGACTGGTTTCTCCGTTGAAGCAGCCTTGTCTTCTGCCTTGGCAGTTGGCTCTGGCTGAGCAATCGGGGTCTTTTCAGCTGGCTCTTGACCAGCTACTTTACTTGGTGCTTGAAGGGGGGCAGCTTGCTCACCCTCTGGTTTCTTTCGAACAATAATCCGATAATGAAGGGTATCGTCCTTAACCTCTCCCTTATCTGGGTAGTCTGAGCTCACCACTTCATAGCCCTTGTAAGTCAAGAAAGCTTGACCTTTCTTGATTTTTTTCTCACAGTCAGCCTTAGTCTTACCAACAAAGTTAAAACTCAAAATTTCTTCGTTGGTGTCCTCTTCGGCAAAAACAATGGAGATGTTCTCAACCTGGAAGGCTTGAGCTGGTTCGTAAACGATGGTTTCAACCAAGGTGCCCATCTCATGTTGCTTCGGTGTGTAAGAAGCTACACGTTTTTGACCAGTCTTATACCCCTCGATACTTGGGCTCGGAAGGACAGCAAATGCTTTCTCCTCAACAGCTACCCACGGGCTAAATTGAACAGCCTTGTGCTTAGGACTGAGGGTTGCCTGACGGTGGAAGGTCAAGGTCTGAGTCACTGCTTCTTTCAAGGACTTGCCTTGTTCATCCACGAAACGAATTTCTCGATTCAGGGTTTTGACAAAGTCAGACAGAGGCAGACCATGTTCTTTTTGTAGCTCCAAGTCATCAAAACCGATAACAACCGTCTTCTTGGTAACTGGTTTATCAGCCACAGGCTCTACTGGCTCTTGAGCAGGCGTTGCCACCGGCTCTTCAGCAACTGTTTCGACCACTGGAGCCACAACTGCTTCATCAGCCTGAGGCTGGTCTGCTGGCTCTTTGGCTTCCTGTTCTGGGGCAGTGACTACTGAGCTTGCTTCAAGAGTGGCCGCCCCTTCATCAGAGACAACGTCTTGACCTTTTTTCACAAACTTAGACACTTCGTAGCCTGTATCAGCCACACCACCTGTTCCTGTAATCGACTCGGCATAAATGATGTTACCAGTCGCCTTATCCACCACGCTAACCACAACTTGTTGGACCTTACGGGTGTAGATGATGGTCTCAATAATATCCAGGCTGTCCGCCGTCACCTCTTCAATTGGGCCAACGATTTCCTTAGATGGTCGATAATCATCAACCACTGGTGACAAGACTTCGTCAAAAATAGGGTAGTAGCTAGTCCAATCATCATAGAAAATCTCACCTGTCACCAAATTAACCCGTGCAGAACGCTTAAAGGTAATGCTGTCCTGATAAGCGCGTGACACTGGTTTGCCATTGGTGTAGAGGTATTTGATGGTGCGGTTGACCTGACGAGACAAGTCCAAACGTGACAAGCCTTCCAGAGTTTGCAACTGGCTAGCAACATCCTCGTCAAAGGAAGCAAAAGCCTCGTCAATATGGTCAATGGTCACCACCATCAACTGAGGTTTCAAGGCCACTTCAAAGACCTTGGTGTCAGTTAGCTTCCATCCTTTCAGATTGAGGGTTTCATTTCCTGTCTGCACATAACCCAATTGTTGATAGGTCGACAGCAAATCTTGATAAGACTCATGAATCGCTTTCTTATCGAGAACTGTCAAAGCCACCTCGCCAAGAACCTCTTGACGCAAGCTATCCACAAACTTGAATTGGCAATGGTAAGGTTGACGACTGTAAACCACAACCTCTTCAATAACGTGATTGATGTGCTGATGATTAGTAGCCACATCCAAGGCCGGAACTTCAGCCAAATGTGGAACAAGGCCATCAAACTCTGGATTTTCCACTGCTCCAAAGGTTGCAACATCGGACGTCCATTCTTGGTAAGAAACTTCTTTTGTCGCCAGATTAACTTGGGCTGAACGCGTCAAGCGTGCAGTTTGCACCACTTCTTGGGCATCCAAAACCTCACCAAGGTCAGTCTTATAGCGGATGACACGACGCAAATCACCAACAAGCGAAGCCTTATCAAGACCTTCTGGCCAGTTAAAGAGACCATAGCCATCCAACCAGCTAGTTGTCTGTGCTTGACGTGGGGCTTCTGCCGTCACTTCAACCGTCTTAGCCCGAAGAATAACCTGATAAGCTGTTGCTTCTGTGTCAAATACCAAACGGTTTGGACAGCTTGTCGATACCACATCATAGGCCATCAAATCCAGGAGTGGCAGGCGTTCAGTAACAGAATAGCTGAGTTGCTCACCAACTGGAGCAGTAAACTCATCCCGATGAAGTTCCCTTTCACTACCTTCTTCCAGGTAAACAACCGCCAGTTGCCCTGGTTGAGCGTGATAAACCACTTCAACCAAGCTATTGGCCTCTTCTGCTGAAACCACTTCTTCAGGTAGGCTAATCACGTTTGGTGTGTAGCCATCAATCTCTGGCAAGCTCAAAGCCTCAAAGCGACCGTCTCCAGAAGTCCAGTCTCCATAGGTCACTTGACCAGTCACCAGGTTAACTCGAGCAGAGCGGGTAAAGTTCAAGGACTGAACAATCGGTTCAGCAGCTGGCTTCCCATCTGCATAAACCAGACTAACCTGACGGGTGATGGTTTTATTGAGCTGATCAGCCTCCAAACCACTTGGCCAGTTCAACTGGCTGTAACCTGTCACAAAGCCATTGGCTTCTTGTGGTTGGTCTGGAAGAACATCCAAGACCTCTTGAGACAATTCAATCGTCAAGCTAGTGGTCTCTGAATTTTTCAGGGCTAAATTCAGGCGTTGCGAATTTTCCAATTTGTAACCCTTGGCCAAATACGGTTGCAGTTTGCGGTCAATTTCTTCGCGCAGCTTCTGAACCGAGCGACCGTTGACCAGCTTGGTTTCAAGGGTTTCATCTGCAGTCACATCTTGGATGGTGTAACTCACTTGGTTAGAGGTTTTGATGTAGGAAACCGTCACTTCGTAGTCTGCTGAATCAACGGCAATATTCTCTAAACCAGCAACCACTTCACGGTTGGCATAATAGCCGTCCAAACTTGGAACCTGATGGTCAGAGAAGGCTGATTCTTGGCTTACCCACGGGCTATAGGTTACTTGACCGGTCACCAGGTTAATCTCTGCTTCACGTTCAAACAAAATCGCATCCACATGAGATTCCTGGGCTTTTTTGCCCGTTTCATAGCGGTAATGAATGGTCCGTGTCACCAAATGACGCAGAGACTGTTCATCCACACCCACAGGCCACTTAGGACCATTTTGAGCGACTTCATCAATAAACCGACCTGCCGCCTTAGGTTCGCTTGGAGATACCACCAACGTGCGAGGTTCCAAGACAATGCTATAAACCTCTTGCTTGGTGATATCAGCAGTAAAGCTGGCCTGTTCTGGGAAATCATTTTCAATCACATCGTAACCGATGTTACGAAACTCTTGAATTTTCTTATGGTGGTTAAAGCGGATGGCTTCGCCCGTTTTACCAACCAACTGGGTCTGATACAAGACCAAATCCTGCTGACTACGGTCCACAAATCGCAGGCTAATCCGCTGAATTTGACGTGTGTAGGTAACGACTTCTTTCAGGTTTGCACTATCTGGCGTCACTACCGTCAATTCTGGCAATTTGCGAGGACGAGGGCTATAACCCGTCAATTCCTCAGGCACATAAGCAGGGAATTTCGCCTCCTCAGACAGAAGTTCCCAATCCGCATACGATACTTCTTGGGTCAACAAGTTGATGCGGGCTGGACGACGGTATTCCACCACCTGTTCAACCGTATCAATCACGCGACCATCTTCATGTTGGCGTGTGATGGTACGGGTAACCCGACGACGTAGTTTCGACTCACGCACCCCTCTTGGCCACAACACACTGTTTTTCAGCTCAGGGTAAACAGGTTGACCAACTTCTGGCAACTCCCCCTCATGAACCAAAATTTCCTGAGGCTTCAGAACAATTCGGAAAACCTGACGCTCTCCAGCTGTCTTACCAAAGACTTGCTCGGTTTCAAACGGGTTCTCAACCAGTTCATAACCCCTCGCCTTATAGTGGTCCAAAACTTCTGCAATCGGGTAATCGATGACCGCATTAATTTCGCCATTCAACTCATCGCTACGCAACAACTTGTCCGAAGCCTGGTCCAAAACTTCAACGGTGGCATACTGAGGCTCAACTTTATAAGTGACCACAATATCGACATCACTACTTGTCTCCAACTCCAGGTCTTCCACTGCGTCAACACTCAAAATGTCGGCCGTGTAGCCTGGCAACTTCGGCGTGTCAACTTGCGCAAACTCTGCGTCACCAATGGCTTGCCAAGGCAGATAGGTCACCTCGCCTGTCACATGGTTGACCATGGCAGAGCGTTCAAAATCAACCAGTTCACGAACAGGTGGTTGGGCTTGACGACCATCTTGGTATTGGTAGGTAATGACCCGTGAACGGGTCACTGTCAAATCGAAATCTTCCAGACCAGCAGGCCATACCAGGCCCTCTGAACCGTCAACCGGTTCTCCTTCACCCTTAGGTTGACTTGGGAAAACGACCGTTACGCGTTCACGCAGGTAAACCGTATAGGTTTTTTTCTTGAGATTTTTCGGATTCGGTTTTTGAGGGAAATCACTCTCCAAAATCTCATAACCCTTAGCCAAAAAATCCGCCGCATGCTCCGTCAGGGAAAAACCAGCCTTGTAGTCAACGGTTACTTGGTGTAACATCTCAGTCGTACCGGTCAGGAGAAAGCGAATGGTAAATGTTTGTTTCTTAGTAGAATCGCTCATCAACGGCTCCTTTTACTCACTTCATTTGATTTTTTCTAATCATAGCCATTTTAGCATATTTTTTCAAAAAAATACAGATAAATCACTCAAATAACTTAAAAAACCTGGTCCTAAACCAGGTCATCTGTATTGTCTTTTAAAACAGCGAGAGGAGCAATCCAGCCCCCCTCGCTAGCTTAATGGTAGTCATACCGTTCAGGTCAACAACACCTTGTTTCTATCATCAATTGGTTGTTTGTTCCTCTTAGATTTCACGGTCAGATTACACACCCTCTAATCTTCTTTACGAGATTTTTTCCGCAAAATAGTACCACCTAACAAAAGCATGTAACCTGTTAGTTCAATGAAGGTTGGTACTGATTCACCCGTTGCCGGTAAAACCCTTTTGATAGATTGTTTCTCTGATTGACCAGCTGAATTATCAGTTGGATTGGCTTCAGATCGCTCTGCCCTAGTGACAGCTGGTGCTAAATTAGTCACTGAGGTCAAAACAGCTGACTCTGAGCTTTTACCTGAAGATACTTCTCCCTTCCGTTCTTCTTTAACCTCAGTGGTGTTTTGATCACTTGTCGGAATCGAATTGGAAACAAGAGACCAATCAACCTTCGTTGAGTTTGTCGGTAAGTTTGCAACTGATATGTTAGCTTCCTCTACCGTCGAATCATGAGTTGGAACAGTCAGATTGCTCTGTGGCAGAACATCAACAAAATCCGCTGGATTGAATACATACTCTGGCAAGGCGTCCGATGTTGGAGCAACATCTGGAATAGCCGACTCTTCATTGACTTTATCAGCTTCCTCGGCCTTACGAGCTTCCTCGGCCTTACGGGCTTCCTCAGCTTGGCGGGCCTCTTCGGCCTTACGGGCTTCCTCAGCCTGGCGGGCCTCCTCGGCCTTACGATCTTCTTCAGCTTGACGGGCCTCTTCAGCCTTACGAGGTTCCTCGGCCTTACGGGATTCCTCAGCCTGGCGGGCCTCCTCGGCCTTACGATCTTCTTTAGCTTGACGGGCCTCTTCAGCCTTACGAGCTTCCTCGGCCTTACGGGATTCCTCAGCTTGGCGGGCCTCTTCAGCCTTACGAGCTTCTTCAGCTTGGCGGGCCTCTTCGGCCTTACGGGCTTCCTCGGCTTGGCGGGCCTCTTCGGCCTTACGGGCTTCTTCAGCCTGGCGGGCCTCTTCAGCCTTACGGGCTTCTTCAGCCTTACGAGCTTCCTCGGCCTTACGAGCTTCTTCAGCCTTACGAGCTTCCTCGGCCTTACGAGCTTCTTCAGCTTGACGGGCCTCTTCAGCCTTACGAGCTTCCTCGGCCTTACGGGATTCCTCAGCTTGGCGGGCCTCTTCAGCCTTACGGGCTTCCTCAGCCTGGCGAGCTTCCTCGGCTTTACGGGCTTCCTCAGCCTGGCGAGCCTCTTCAGCCTTACGAGCTTCCTCGGCCTTACGGGCTTCCTCAGCCTGGCGAGCCTCTTCAGCCTTACGAGCTTCTTCAGCTTGGCGGGCCTCTTCGGCCTTACGGGCTTCCTCGGCTTGGCGGGCCTCTTCGGCTTTACGGGCTTCCTCGGCTTGGCGGGCTTCCTCGGCTTGGCGGGCCTCTTCGGCTTTACGAGCTTCCTCGGCCTTACGGGCTTCTTCAGCTTGGCGGGCCTCTTCAGCCTTACGGGCTTCCTCGGCTTTACGGGCTTCCTCAGCCTGGCGGGCCTCTTCGGCCTTACGGGCTTCTTCAGCCTGGCGGGCCTCTTCAGCCTTACGGGATTCCTCAGCTTGGCGGGCCTCTTCAGCCTTACGGGATTCCTCAGCTTGGCGAGCCTCTTCAGCCTTACGGGATTCCTCAGCTTGGCGAACTTCCTCGGCCTTACGGGCTTCCTCAGCTTGGCGAGCCTCTTCAGCCTTACGAGCTTCTTCAGCTTGGCGGGCCTCTTCGGCCTTACGGGCTTCCTCGGCTTGGCGGGCCTCTTCGGCCTTACGGGCTTCTTCAGCCTTACGAGCTTCCTCGGCCTTACGGGCTTCCTCAGCCTGGCGAGCCTCTTCAGCCTTACGAGCTTCTTCAACTTGGCGGGCCTCTTCGGCCTTACGGGCTTCCTCGGCTTGGCGGGCCTCTTCGGCTTTACGGGCTTCCTCGGCTTTACGGGCTTCCTCGGCTTGGCGGGCCTCTTCGGCCTTACGAGCTTCTTCAGCTTGACGGGCCTCTTCAGCCTTACGAGCTTCCTCAGCTTGACGGGCCTCTTCGGCCTTACGAGCTTCCTCGGCCTTACGGGCTTCCTCAGCTTGGCGAGCCTCTTCAGCCTTACGAGCTTCCTCGGCCTTACGGGCTTCCTCAGCCTGGCGAGCCTCTTCAGCCTTACGAGCTTCTTCAGCTTGGCGGGCCTCTTCGGCCTTACGGGCTTCCTCGGCTTGGCGGGCCTCTTCGGCTTTACGGGCTTCCTCGGCTTTACGGGCTTCCTCGGCTTGGCGGGCCTCTTCGGCCTTACGAGCTTCTTCAGCTTGACGGGCCTCTTCAGCCTTACGAGCTTCCTCAGCTTGACGGGCCTCTTCGGCCTTACGAGCTTCCTCGGCCTTACGGGCTTCCTCAGCTTGGCGAGCCTCTTCAGCCTTACGGGCTTCCTCAGCTTGGCGGGCCTCTTCGGCCTTACGGGCTTCCTCAGCCTGGCGAGCTTCCTCGGCTTTACGAGCTTCCTCGGCCTTACGGGCTTCTTCAGCTTGGCGGGCCTCTTCAGCCTTACGGGCTTCCTCAGCTTGGCGGGCCTCTTCCGAATCCAAACGACCGTTGCTATCAGCGTCAGAAATAACTGGGCTATCAATAACCTTCAGAGCAGACAAACTGGTCTCAAGCGCTGCCTTGTCTGGACTAGATGGAAGAGAGGAAACTGCACTCTGAGCAGTCGCAAGAGCCTCAAGGGCCGCTTCACGAAGCTGATCTACAGTCGACTTTTCAGTTGGAGTAATCAAGTTATTCTCTGATACTTCCTCCAATTTGGCTGAAGCCGCTGCAACTGCCTGCTCAGCCGCTTCAACTTTGGAACGAGCTTCGGTGAGCTGAGCTTGATCTGCTTCCTCAGCCAGTGGTGTCGGCTGCGAATTTGGATCTTGTTTCGCAAAAAGCGATAAGGGGACAAAAGTACGCGATGCGTCCGAATGGATAACGGTCATAGACCCCTTATTATCAAATTCTAGCTCATAGTCACCAAAATAGTCCATAAAGAATCTTGGTTCATCATCGCTCAGCAAAAAACTTTCTAGAGCCGACCTAACCGCCTCTTTATCTGATTCTGTTAATAGACCGTTCAGATTGCTGACAGTCGCCTTATTTTCCTCATAAAAGCCTTTGCGAATATCACTCCCCCATTGAGCAGCTTGTGTCTGAGCTGAAGACAACTTGTTTTCCAAATCGGTAATCTGACGCACCATCTCATCAAGCGGATTCACCATCGGTGGCATCAAGCTTCTGTAACTAGTTTGAACAGCATAAATGTCATCAAACATCTCTTTAAGTCTTGTATGAACCGCTAGTGTTTGACGGAAATGGCGATCAACAGCCTGCTCTCGGGTTTCATCCCCCTCTACCCTAATCTCCGTCCAATTATCTTTCTGACGGCGCAACTCAAGTGCTTCGGGGACATAAGTTTGAGCTCTATCAGCGGCATCTGGTAAAATCTGTAACAAACTTGAAGCTTGACCAGATAAGGCACGAGCCTCTGCTATTTTATTAGCATAATTCTCCCACTGTGCCGTACCATAATCACCTGGATTTTTCGTATCATAAGCACTGATTTTCTCCTGCAGGGTAGCCAGCTTAGTTGCCAAAGTATTTTCAGCTACAGCTCGTCTTAAAAAATCTGCTGTCTGTGAGATTTGATCAGGATAAGCATAAATATCTGCTCCCATAGGGTTAATGGAGTTCTCCTCCTCTTGGGTCGCAGCATCAACCCTAGCCACATCGAACATTACTGGATTCCCAATGCCGATTAAAATCGAAGCTGCTCCGACAGAGATTGTTCGAATAGCGTATTTTCGTATATTTTTCCAGTCTTTTTTCATCAAATTCCTCCTTTCAACAATGATGGAAAAGCAAGATAAACCACTAGGTTTGACCTGTTTATCCCGCTATTTCCAAAAATAAGTTTTCCGAAGAAAGAAACCTAATCTTTCTTACGAGATTGTCTCACCAGGACTGCTCCACCAATCAAACTCATATAGCCCACAAGTTCAATGAAGACAGATGCATAATCGCCCGTATTTGGTAAGGAAACTGCATTAGTTTTTACATCAGAGCGTTCAAGTGCCTCTGTTACTTGAGTTGTTTTAGCTCCTTGGGATTGAACACTGACATTCGGAACAACGATTGAAGTCACTGGAGTACTTGGCTCAGTTGGAACTTCTGAAGCTGGCGGAGTAGCAGAATCCGTTGGAACTTTTGGTGCTGGTTGGATAGGACGACCAGTTGGAACTTCTGGTGCTGGCGGGATAGGACGACCAGTTGGAACTTCCGGAGTTGGCGGGATAGGACGACCAGTTGGAACTTCCGGTGCTGGCGGAATGAGACGACCAGTTGGAACTTCCGGTGCTGGCGGAATGAGACGACCAGTTGGAACTTCCGGTGCTGGCGGGATCAGACGACCAGTTGGAACTTCCGGTGCTGGCGGGATCAGACGACCAGTTGGAACTTCTGGTGCTGGCGGGATCAGACGACCAGTTGGAACTTCCGGTGCTGGCGGGATCAGACGACCAGTTGGAACTTCCGGAGTTGGCGGGATCAGACGACCAGTTGGAACTTCCGGTGCTGGCGGAATCAGACGACCAGTTGGAACTTCACCTGTTACAGTTGAGGTCCTATCAACAGCTGTCGCATCAACTGAGGAGCTCTTATCTTTTCCAACTTCCGTTTGAGTAACAAAAACATTGTCTCCCAATTTAAGAGGTTCTAGTAGAGTTACCGTCCAAGTGCCATCTGTTTGAACTGTAGTCGTCAGTCGTGTACCATCATTCAAAACAACAGTAATCGTCGCTCCCGAAATACCCAAACCTGTTACCTCAGCATCTCCAGTGTAAACATTATGGACAATTGGATTCTCAGACATATTGACAGACTTGCCATCTCTACCAGCCGCACCATCTGCACCGTTCGCTCCATCTTTGATGGTCGCTGTGCTGACTGTTGGCTCGTCAGAATCTTGCTGACCGTTGCCGTTGGTGTCGTAATAGTAGTTGATGGTGGTGGTGTCACCTTCCTTGGTCACTTTTGCTAACAAGGTTTTGCCATCTTGACCATCTCTACCAGCCGCACCATCTGCACCGTTCGCTCCATCTTTGATGGTCGCTGTGCTGACTGTTGGCTCATCAGAATCTTGCTGGCCGTTGCCGTTGGTGTCGTAATAATAGTTGATAGTGGTGGTGTCACCTTCCTTAGTCACTTTTGCTGACAAGGTTTTGCCATCTTGACCGTCTCTACCAGCCGCACCATCTTTACCTGCCGCACCGTCTGCACCGTTCGCACCATCTTTTATGGTCGCTGTGCTGACTGTTGGCTCGTCAAAATCTTGATCACCGTTGCCGTTGGTGTCATAGTAGTAATTGATGGTGGTGTCACCTTCCTTGGTCACTTTTGCTGACAAGGTTTTGCCATCTTGACCATCTCTACCAGCCGCACCATCTGCACCGTTCGCTCCATCTTTGATGATCGCTGTGCTGACTGTTGGCTCGTCAGAATCTTGCTCCCCGTTGCCGTTGGTGTCGTAATAGTAGTTGATGGTGGTGGTGTCACCTTCCTTGGTCACTTTTGCTGACAAGGCTTTGCCATCTTGACCGTCTCTACCAGCCGCTCCATCTGCACCGTTCGCTCCATCTTTGATGGTCGCTGTGCTGACTGTTGGCTCGTCAGAATCTTGCTGGCCGTTGCCGTTGGTGTCATAGTAGTAATTGATGGTGGTAGTGTCACCTTCCTTGGTCACTTTCGCTGACAAGGTTTTGCCATCTTGACCGTCTCTACCAGCCGCACCATCTGCACCGTTCGCTCCATCTTTGATGGTCGCTGTGCTGACTGTTGGCTCGTCAGAATCTTGCTCCCCGTTGCCGTTGGTGTCATAGTAGTAATTGATGGTGGTGGTGTCACCTTCCTTGGTCACTTTTGCTGACAAGGTTTTGCCATCTTGACCATCTCTACCAGCCGCACCGTCTTTACCTGCGGCACCATCTGCACCGTTCGCTCCATCTTTGATGGTCGCCGTGCTGACTGTTGGCTCGTCAGAATCTTGCTGACCGTTGCCGTTGGTGTCATAGTAGTAATTGATGGTGGTGGTGTCACCTTCCTTGGTCACTTTTGCTGACAAGGTTTTGCCGTCTTGACCGTCTCTACCAGCCGCACCATCTCTACCAGCCGCACCATCTCTACCAGCCGCACCATCTGCACCGTTCGCTCCATCTTTAATGGTCGCTGTGCTGACTGTTGGCTCGTCAGGATCTTGCTGGCCGTTGCCGTTGGTGTCATAGTAGTAGTTGATAGTGGTGGTGTCACCTTCCTTGGTCACTTTTGCTGACAAGGTTTTGCCGTCTTGACCGTCTCTACCAGCCGCACCATCTTTGATGGTTGCTGTGCTGACTGTTGGCTCGTCAGAATCTTGCTGGCCGTTGTCGTTGGTGTCGTAATAGTAGTTGATGGTGGTGGTGTCACCTTCCTTGGTCACTTTTGCTGACAAGGCTTTGCCATCTTGACCGTCTCTACCAGCTGCACCGTCTGCACCGTTCGCTCCATCTTTGATGGTCGCTGTGCTGACTGTTGGCTCGTCAGAATCTTGCTGGCCGTTGCCGTTGGTGTCATAGTAGTAGTTGATAGTGGTGGTGTCACCTTCCTTGGTCACTTTTGCTGACAAGGTTTTGCCGTCTTGACCGTCTCTACCAGCCGCACCATCTGCACCGTTCGCTCCATCTTTGATGGTCGCTGTGCTAACTGTTGGCTCATCAGAATCTTGCTCACCGCTGCCGTTGGTGTCATAGTAGTAGTTGATAGTGGTGGTGTCACCTTCCTTGGTCACTTTTGCTGACAAGGTTTTGCCATCTTGACCATCTCTACCAGCCGCACCATCGGCACCGTTCGCTCCATCTTTGATGGTCGCTGTGCTGACTGTTGGCTCGTCAGAATCTTGCTCGCCGTTGCCGTTGGTGTCATAGTAGTAATTGATGGTGGTGGTGTCACCTTCCTTGGTCACTTTTGCTGACAAGGTTTTGCCATCTTGACCGTCTCTACCAGCTGCACCGTCTGCACCGTTCGCTCCATCTTTGATGGTCGCTGTGCTGACTGTTGGCTCGTCAGAATCTTGCTGGCCGTTGTCGTTGGTGTCGTAATAGTAGTTGATGGTGGTGGTGTCACCTTCCTTGGTCACTTTTGCTGACAAGGCTTTGCCATCTTGACCGTCTCTACCAGCCGCTCCATCTGCACCGTTCGCTCCATCTTTGATGGTCGCTGTGCTGACTGTTGGCTCGTCAGAATCTTGCTGGCCGTTGCCGTTGGTGTCATAGTAGTAATTGATGGTGGTAGTGTCACCTTCCTTGGTCACTTTCGCTGACAAGGTTTTGCCATCTTGACCGTCTCTACCAGCCGCACCATCTTTACCTGGTTCACCCTGATCACCTTTGGTAATCTGTGGAACAGCCGTTGCACTAACGTGGTCACTGCTATCTTTCTCCGTCTCCGTCTGGCTAACACTAACGTTTTGCCCCTTGACAAATGGTACGTCCGATTCCACTGTCCACTTGCCTTCGGTGTTGACCTCAACAGATTTCTTAACCCCGTTCGGAAGTGTGATGTCAATCGTTGCCCCTGCCACACCTGTACCAGTTACCGTGTTTGTGCCTTCGATAATGGCGTCAATCACCGGAACAGCACTTGTTGGCATGTTGGTAATTGGTCTGTTAACAGTCAGGGTAAAGAGTTTTTCATCCACCAAACCACCGTGGTCAGCCTGGTTTTGAGACTGGATCCGATAACGCATGAAACCTGCCCGTGTTGGGGTTCCTGAAATGGTGTTGGTCTCTGGATTGTAAATCAAGCCATAGCGGTCCAAGAGGTACTCTGCAATATTCTCTTCTGTTACCTCACCAAAAGGCAAGTCTAGTTTTAAGCGACCATGTTCGTTATGACTTAGGACAATCGGCTCAATCGCTTGACCGAGCGTGATTACCTGGTTATTATTGGTCAAATCAACCATAGCTGGCAAGGCCGTCACCTTGATGGTCACGTTCTTGGTCACCGCAGGTGACCCTGTCACACCCGTTACTTGAGCCGATACAGGAATGGTGTAAGTCCCAACCTTGGTTGGCGTGCCCACAATGGTTTTGGTCTCGTCGTCATAGCGAGTGCCTGGCGGTAGCAAGCTATCGTCCAAGCTGATATCAACCCCCTCAGGAGCCTCAAGCCTGATGGTGTCAAGGGTTGTCAGAACCCGTTTGGTTTGGTCTTGACCAGCGATGTCCAAGCTCACTGTCGGAGAGGTCACGTTAATAACCAAATCCTTAGTAACCCTGGTGTCCCTTAATCCGCCTGCATACTGCGGGGTTAGGCTGGTCGTCAAGCGAATCCGGTGCTCCCCGACCACATTTGGGCTACCCGTAATCTCCATGGTGTCAGGCTTGTAGGTCAAGCCCAAAGCACGGACCTGGGCGATGAAGGCCTCATCGAGTTCAGAGTAGGCATCCTTGGTCAGTTTGATGGTCTGAATCGGGGTCTTGGCCACAACGCTTTGCTCTGGGTTAGTGGCATCAAGGCTCGGCTTGATTGGAGTAACATTGAGGGTCACACGTCTAGTAAGGGTACCTCCCCCTAGAGCCAATGGCAGGGTTCCGTGAACTGTAATTTCATAACGATTTACCCCTGCGTCTGGACGGCCCGTGATCTGCTTAGTTTCTGGGTCATAGTGCACCCCATTTGGAAGACCAGAAACCTCAATGAGGGTCCGTTCGTCTGGCATGATGGTCACAGGCTCCATATCCTCTACAACCGAGAAGGTCCGTGTTGCACCTGAAAGGGTAAAGCTTGGTTGAAGAGGGCTAACATTGATTACAATATTAGTAAAAGCAGTACCACCTCCTAAGTTATCAGGTAAAATAGCACGAGCTGTAAAAGTATAGCGACCTGTTTCCTCTGGTGTCCCCTTGATCGTCAAGTTTTCACTATCAAAGGTCACACCTTTTGGCAAGTTGGAATCTGTCACTACCAATCGCGAATGCAAATCTTTAGTTAGTTTGACCTCTGTGATAGGTGTTAAAGCAGATACCGTCTGATTGTCAGGCGTAGCCGTCAGACTTGGTTGAAGAGGGGTAATGTTGATGGTCAACTTGGCCTTATCTGACCGAACCAAGCCATTTGTTGGGCTCTTCCGACTCACAGTAGCAAACATCTCAACTGTTCCATGTTTAGTCGGCGGTCCAACAAGTACGTTATTTTCTATCTTCAATCCGTAATCTGACAGACCAAAGAAACCATAACCTTCTCGCCAATAATCGGTAAAGGTTACTACGGCATCATCAGGGATGTTGTTGAACTTGAGGGGAACAGTCCCGTCCAGAACCTCAACTGTGATGGCCTCATCCTCGACACTAAAGGTCCCTGGGGTCACGACCAGGTGGACGATTTCGCCCTTAACCTGACCGTCTTTTTCGACAACAACAGGGATGTCATAGGTCCCTTCAAAGAGACCACGGCCTGAGATGGTCTTTCTCACTGGGTCAAACCGTGTTCCCTTAGGAAGGGCTGCCGTGTCCACCTTGAGGTCGGCCCCCTCGGTGTGGGTGATTTCCATCAGCTGCCAGGTGCCACCTTCTTCAACCCTCTGGTTGGGGTTAGTCACCTCCAGGTGGAGGTTGTTCTCAGGGGCAGGCCTAACCTCATAGGTGAAGTCTGTATAGGTCTCTGTCGTGGTCCCATCCCCGTTTTGGTAGGTGGCATAGACCCTGGCTGTCTGGATGGCATCGGTCCGCTTTAGGCTGTAAACCCCGATATTAGAGGCTGTCACATTGCCCTCAAGGTAGGCGTGGCCACCTGTGGTGACCACCCGCAGACCCACGATTTTTGCCCCCCGTTCCATAGAGACAGAGATAGGAGTTGGGATAGTCCCTTCGGTCCAAATCTGGTGGTCGATGGGGTTGATGTTATCGACAACCTCAAACGTAAAGCGACGGTCTGGGGCATTGGCCTGAAAGTGACCATCAATGGCCTTGACGTCAAAGTCGTACTTACCAGGATTAAGCTTGGTCCCCTCCTGCTTGACGATGGCCACCTTGGTCGGCTGGTTGGCCTCGTTCTGGGTTAGGGCTTCCATAACCACTCCTGCTGGGAACTTGACATCTCGGATCCAGGCGTTTTCCTTGTTGAGCTCTACTGTCCCCAGGACCTGCCTGTCTGAGCTTGACGGCACCGTCACTAGGCCAGAATGGGAACTAATCTTTTCACGGTCACCGACAAAGTCCACATCCGCATTGGTCAAGGCTCCTGAGATGGACCGCTCCTCAGTCTTCAGGTTGAGGGTAAAGGTCTTGGTCTTACCAAGGTTATCCGTGATTTGGACCTTAGCCTTGTAGTTACCAGCCGTTTTAGGCAACTTGGTAAACTGGAGGTAGTAGGGAGTCCTTTGACCACCAAATTGTGGAACATAACTTTCATCATACCTACCCCCAATGGCAGTAGAACCTAATGTTTGAAAATCCTCGACGTGACCTGGAAGCACATCCACTCCCACGCGTCTATCTAAAAGCTTAATTTCTACATCTCTATCAGCAGATAAAACTTGGAAATTCGTGATTTGGATTGCTAAAGGATTATCGCGATGATCGCTCATCTCGTCTCTCCCTGCAAAAATCGGTATTACCGCTCGGTATCGAGGAGTGTCCTTGGTAGCATTAGCTACAGTTTCACCTTCCCCGACATAATAACCAAAAGGTGTAGTGGTTACCCTAAAATCATAGGTCAAGTCCGTGTCAGAAATCCCCCCACTCAACTTGACAAGTTCCACTGGGTTGTTTCCGTTCTCAAGTCTGAGTAAGTAAGGCATCTGACTATCATCGTAAAGAAACAAACCA
This sequence comes from Streptococcus sp. ZY171113, assembly GCF_057748235.1. NCBI lineage: Bacteria > Bacillati > Bacillota > Bacilli > Lactobacillales > Streptococcaceae > Streptococcus > Streptococcus sp. ZY171113. The sequence goes on along the minus strand of NZ_CM173243.1, from coordinate 477,067 downwards.
TAATAAGGGGGGACAGGGAGCGTTTCAATATTAACGGGAATTACAACCCTAATGCTCGGATCCAACTTACTCTGAAAGCCGATACTATAACTACCGCCTGTGTTCTGAGAAACAACAATATTTCCTCTGATAAAGCCCGTAGTTTTATCCATCTGGAAACCTAGATCTTTCGCCGTCTGGGTCAACTCCAAATCTTCAGTTGCAATCCCAGAATAACCCATCTTAAAAACCAACTCGCGTGTGACATCCTCCGACTTTGAGGCACGAAACTCGACAACATCTAAGCCCTTGAGGTTATTGAAACGTTTATCAACACCTTCCGAGTAGTTTTCGAGGGTCAGGTAGGGTTTGCCCTCTTCGATTGGGGTCTCCACCTTGCGGAAACTAGCCCCCTCCTCCAGCTTTTGGCCCTGGTTGCTCGGCCGTGGCAGGGCCTTGTTGAGGGCAACCGTGATGGTGGTGCTGGCTTCCTGGTCATCCAAGCGAGCGGTCAGGGTCAGCTGGCTATTGTGCTTGATCCCTTTCAGGGTCACCCCGAAGGCACCTGCCTCATCAGCTTGGGCCTTTAGGGTTTGGCCAGATGGCAAACCAATCGTCACCAGACTATAAGGGCTGGTCTGACCTTTGAGGAGGGTCTCATCATTGAAAGGCGTGTACTTGGCCTCGCCAGTCACCGTGAGGGCTGGGCGGGCAGATTCAGAACTCGACTCACTAGCCCGCGACTGGCCAGCTGCTGGGCTAGGCTGGCCAGTTTCTGGCTGACTGGAACCTGTCCCCTCGCCTGTCGCTTCTGCCTTAGCTGGTTCTGTGTCCTTAGTTGAGGCCTCTTCCTTCACTGGAGCTTCCGCCTCATAGGTGATGATGGTCTCAGTACCTTCCGTCAGGACCTGATCGACCCTCTGGTCTTGGCCCTGGGCCAAACGGTAAGCTGACAGGGCTGGGACGGTCGTCAGTTCCGCAGCATCTTCCGTCACTGAGCTGGTCGCTAGGCCCTCTGTGGTTTCCACCGTCCTTGTCTTTGTCACCTCATGAATCAGCTCACCTGTCGCTTTATTGACATAACGCACCACATAAGATAGGGTCACCTGGCGACTAAGGGGTGCCTCTGGTTCTACACTAATCACCAAGTTGTCTGTTTCAACCACAGGTGACAGGGTGGCGACATGGCCAGCAGTCAAATCCTCCACGGCTGGATTGGTCGGCTCAGCCAACTCATCCGCACAAACCAACTGATTTGAGGACAAGAGGGCCGCTCCCAAGAGGGCTGAAGCCGTGCCATAGGCCTTGAATTTACGTAGCGAAAAAATCTGTTTGGTCTCTCGTTGAAATGTCATCATTCTTCCTTTTCATCCTTTCCTAGCTGTTTCATCCCTTAATTTGGCGGGATAACTGAAATCCTCTCTGACCATAAAGAGTCTGATGTGGCCAGTTTCTCATCAGAGGTCAGACTTTCAAACAAACGGTTAGAGGTCATTGGAGGTTCCCAAATCTCCAAGGCTTCCAATGCCTCCTTAGGCGTCGCCCGAGGTAAAACAATCCGCTGTTTGCTTTGGCCTGTCTCGGTCACCCCGTCAGGGCTCCGAGGCTCGGCCTCCGATACCTCTGCCTCAACAAACTCCACCTCTCTTGAGGGAGCTAGAGCAAAAACCCGCTCCCGATAAGTTGCCAACAAGGCCTCCAAATCGGTCACCAAAGTCCCTTTAAGGTCCTGAAGCCTCTCCCGTTCAGCCTTTAGGTCCGAAATCTCTAGACAAATCCTGTCATAGCGTTCGGTCATGTCCTTTTCAGCCGTCGCAACCAACTCACTGGCCTTGCGACGGGCCTCAGCCAAGAGGTGCTTAGACAGATGCTTGGCATCTAGGATGGTCTCCCGAATCAAATCTTCCTCAGCCTTGACCTGGCTCAATTCCTTTTCCAGCTCAGCTATCCGCTGAGCTTGTCCTGCAGTCTCCTGACGGAGCTGATGAACGTCTTTTTTTAAGGCCTCACGAACCTCTGTCGCTGGGCGTTTACCGTAATCAAACAACCCCTGCCCTAAGCCAACATTTCTTTCTTCTCTCATCTCCTTAATCACCTCCTTCAAAACGTAACCGATCCAAGCGTAACTGGCGAACCAGATGCCCTCCGACCTGAACAACATCTAAAATCATGTCCGTCCGATCAGGGTCAACAGGAATCATACTTCGGGCAAAGATACTGCCGTTGTCACGCAAGCAAAAATAATAATAAACCCCGTGTTCACGATTGAGGGTGTTGAGGTGCTTGAGCCAGGCTGATTTTTGAGAATGAGCCTGGCAAAAGGCCAGGTCCTCAAAAACAATCTGAACAACTTCACGATGGTCGCTGCATGGCACCTGAATCGTGAAATCGACGAGAAGCTCCTCGTCCAAGGTCAACCGCCCCTTATAAAATAGCCACCGTGAGCCTTTTTCTGTTTTCAAGATAAAGGACCGGCTAACCAAGAGGTTTTGAAACTGGGCATTTAGCTTGTCCATAAGCCCACCTCTTACCCAAAGGAATAGACAGGAATGTCGCCGTCTGTCTCTGGCAACACATTGAGCACCTTAGGCTGTTGAGAAACGGCACCAGCCTCTTTTAGACTGCCAAGGACCCCCTTAGTCGCTTCCAAAACCTGATCAACCTCTTCCAAGCCCAGAACCATCTCCTGACTGAGTTGATGAAACGCCTCATCGTCAAGGGTTTCAACGGCTGACTTGTGGCGACCCATCAAGGCAATCAGCTCCTCCTCCAAGCCTTGTTTTTGCTCAACTAAGGTCGCCTTCAGGCGATTAAGGTTTGACAGCTGCTCTTCAAAATCAGCAGCATAGGCCTTGAGGTCTTCTTCCACCAGAAGCATGATTTCCTGGGCCTGTTCCTTGGCGTCACTGACCATGGTGCGAGCAAGATTCTTGGCATCAGCTATTGCCTCTTGAACCAACTCGACTTCCTCACGCCGTTCATGCAAGGTTTGGGTCAGTTGAGCCAGTTTCATGGCCTGTTTTTCCTTTAGAGAGGTCAAACTCAGAATGTCTTCTTCCAGCACTCTTATCTCCTGACGGAAAGAATCACTAGACGACCCAAAGAGAGAATGTGACCGTTTCGACATAGAAAATCCCCCATTCTTAGTTACTTATATTAAGTTTAGCAAAAAAAAAAAATCAAACAGTTTTTCTAAGATAAATTGATTTTTTTAGTAAATTTTATATAAAAAACACCAAAAACTTTACATTATCGCTCAAATAATTTGAATAGTCAAGATAACCAAGCAGAGTCTTTGATGATTCAAACATTTCCAAACAAGCAGCAAACAAAAAACCTGGTCCTAAACCAGGTTATCTGTATTGTCTTTAGAGGATAGGCCTCAGGACGGTTTGGCGTCCTTGCTTACTGGCCCAATTCCTTAATCGGAGAGAAGATAATCCGCTCTAAATCAGCCACATAGATGTAGAGGCGTTGTTGGTGGTCAAAGTAATTTTTCAGGCTTGGGTTGCCTTCAATACGAGTAATCAGGGCCTGCATCCGCTCTTGCTCTTCCTGGCTTGGCAACTCGCCTGCCTGAACGATGTCTTGGATTTCCGTCTGCATTTGGCTGAACTCCTCCCAGAGAGCCTTGGTGGCATCATCTTGGTCGATAGCAGCTTTGGCATCTAAAACAGCTTGGTATTCTGGTAGGGTACGGATTGCCCGCTCGAGGTTGTTGGCTAAATCATAAATGTTAGTCGTCATGAGTGTCTCCTTCATTTTGTCCTAAAAGTTCTAAAATCTGCTGGGTGGCTGCCAAACTCAGCTGGCCTGGGGCCAGAGCTTGGCCAACCTTGGCGACCGTCCAACTGCTCCCAAACAAGTCACCAAAAACCCTAGTGACCTGACCCAAGCTCCCAAGGGCAATGCTCATGTAGGTCTGTTCTGGGTTCAGGGTCTTAAAGCCTCGGTTAAAGTTCATCATATCCAAAACCTCCTGCTCATTGCGAGGGGTAAAGGCCACCTTGACCACTCGAGGGGACAGGGCTGTCAGGGTCGAGTAGATTTCCATGATGTTTTCAGGAACCTTTTCAAAATCGTAATGCGATAAAATCAGGTTGGGAAAGTCCAAAAGCTCCTCAAAAACAGCCTGATGGGTGTAGTACTCAAAATCAATGTAATCAGGCTGGTAGAGGGCCTGGATTTGCTTGATCACCTCCACATAGTCTCTAGAGGTCAAACAACACCCGCCCTCCTGATCGGTCGTCCGAAGGGTGAAGATAATCTCGTAGCCTGCAAATTTTTCGAAAATGACTGGGGCCACTTGAGTGATGGCCTCCTTGGGCAAGACGTCTGCCCGCCATTCGATGATGTCAGCCCCCTCATAGGCAGCTAGGTCAAGGTTGGTCGCTTCCTCAAAACTTCGAGGCATCACGGGTACGACAAATTTCATGGGGTTACCTTCATCGTAATCACCTTGAGGTAATTACTACTTTCATCAGATGGATTGGTCGCAAAATCTGCTGGCAGTTGGTCCACATGGACCTCCTTGAGAGTGGTTTGACCAAAGCCTTTTTGCACTTCCTTGCGAAAGGCTGCTAGGGACAGGTTGCTGGCATTGGTGGAGGCGATGATGATACCGTCCTCACTCAAGATTTCCAGGGCCTGGGCAATCAGGCGGTGGTAGTCCTTGGCCACCGAAAAGGTCTGCTTCTTGTTGCGGGCAAAGCTGGGTGGGTCGATGACAATCACATCATAAACCAGGCCCTTGCGTTTGGCGTAGCGAAAATACTCAAAAACGTCCATGACCACCAGCTGGTGGTCAGCCATAGTCAGCCCATTGGCCTCAAAGTGGGCCTGGGACAACTCACGGCTACGTTTGGCCAAATCGACCGAGGTCGTTTTTTGGGCTCCGCCAATGGCTGCCGCAACCGAGAAAGCGGCCGTATAGGAAAAGAGATTGAGCAGGGACTTGCCTGCTGCCAGACCATCAACCAAACGGCCCCTGACCTCATGCTGGTCCAAGAAGATCCCAGTCATCAGCCCCTCGTTCAAAAAGACTGAGTAGCGGACGCCATTTTCCAAAATGGTAAAGGTCTCAGGAGCCTCCTGGCCATAAAGGTGAGCGGTCTCATGAGCTGCCCCTTGAAAACGGCACTTCTCATAGCCACCCACCAGCTCGGGATAGACGGCCTGAAAAGCCGCCACAATGGTCGCTTTTAGGCTGTACACAAAGGGGTTATACCAGGAAAAGAGGGCAAAATCGCCGTAGCGGTCGATGGTCAGGCCACCGAACCTATCCCCGTCCTGGTTAAAGAGACGGTAGGCCGTGGTGGTCGCGTCTTGGGCGTAGCCCAGACGCTTGGTCTTGGCGGTCTCAAAAAGCTCTTCAAAATAGGTCTGATCCAGGTCAAACTGTCCCTGGCCCAAAAACCAGCCTACCCCTTTCTGTTGAGGGGACAGGTAGGCCTGGCCCAGCTGCTGCCCCGTCTGGGTGTAGAGGGTAACCAGGCCGTCTGAAGTAGCCTTTTGATCAAGGTCAGCCCCCTCTAACAACTGCACACCAGCCCTAAGTTTCTTGGCCGTTTTGGTACCAACAGATAGCTTATACATAAGACCATTATAGCATAATTTAGCCAATTCTCAACCAGTTAGTGACTTATTCTCTTTCCTGATGAGATTTTTTTAAGGCTTTGCGAATCTGGCGGTCCAATTCCTGACGGATGTCCTTTTCTGGAGCAAACCGTTCTTCCCAGTCATCTGGCTTGAGGACCTTGCCTGTTTCTGGGTCAAAGCGTGGTCGGCCATCAGGCCATAATTTGCCCATATTAGCCTGGTGAACCCGATCAAAAAACGGTTTAGGGTCAGCCCCCATCAGCACAAAAGAGCCGTAGGTGAAATAAAGTAGGTCTGTCAGGGCATCAACCTGACCAACCAAGGGAGACACGGCTAGGGGCTTTTGCTGGACCTTGGCCTTGGCCTGGTCCAAGGCCTCATGAGCTGCTCGGATGGCCTCGTCAAAGGCTAGTGGGTCAGTTGAGGTGTTGGCATAGAGAAATTCCACCAATTCTTCAAGCTGAAAACCAACCCGACGGCTGGCAGCTGACAGGTCAAAGGCCTGGGGAACTTCTCTGGTTTCCTGGTCCATGACCTGATGAAAGGCCTTGACCTTGTTGAAGTTGTCATCGTCAGAGACAAAGGTCTCCTGATTTGGCAGTTGGATGAGGCCGTAATGGAACAAGGCTTGGGCAATGCCGTCCCGGTTGTTATTGGTGGTTTGGTACTTGGCCAAACCAGCCAAATCTTGACTGGCATTACCCATGGCCACACCGATACCAACATTGCTCAACATCTCTCTATCGTTGTCGGAATCCCCAAAGGCCATGACCTCTTCCAATTCAAAGCCAAAATGCTCCGCCAAACGACAAATCCCTCTGAGCTTGGACTGGTTCTTGCTGATGACATCCGCTGAATAAGCACTGCTTCTGGTGACGGTCAGGTTGGCAAAACTCTCTGCTAGGGCCTGACCTTTTTCCTGGCTCACCACCATGACCACCTGATAGACAGGCTCGGTCAGCAGGGACTTCAATTTATCGTAATTTTGCGGTTTTAGGGTACGAACACCGTGCTTGAAGACCCGCTCAAGGGTTCGGCTCCAAGACTTGGGCAAGAGGGTCGCCAAAATCTGTGCCTTGGTCTGGGTTCCCATGTGGATAAGCCCTGACCCCATCAGGCCAGAAGCCATGCCAAAAGACAGGTCAATCCGACGGCTCTTAGCGTATTGCATGAGGGCAAATAGCACCGTTTTGGGCAAAGGATTGGCATAAATCACCTCGTCACGGGTCATCACATATTGGCCGTTGTAGGTCACTGCAAAATCCAGCCCATAATTTTCCATGAAAGGTGCCGCAAAAGCAGGACCCCGACCAGTCGCCAGACCAACCAAAATCCCATCTTTTTTCAGCTCACGAATGGCTTGCTCAGTTGACCGCTGCACCCGCTTGCCATCAGTCAAGAGGGTCCCGTCAATATCAAAAAACACCGCTTTAATTGCCAAATTTCTACCCCTTTCTCCGCTTCCTATGTTACAATAGTATAGCATAATTTCAGAAAGTTTGACCACATCATGAAAAAAATCCTCGTTCTCCACACCGGAGGCACCATTTCCATGCAGGCCGACGCCCAAGGTCAGGTCCTGCCCTCTGCCACCAATCCCATGACCCAGCTGGCCCTGGACCTAGAGCTTGAGCTCATCGTCCGTGACGCCTTTAACCTGCCTAGCCCCCACATCACCTGCGACCACATGATGACCCTTTATGGCCTCATTCGGGACATGGCTGAGCAGGTAGATGGTATCGTCATCACCCACGGCACGGATACCCTGGAAGAAACGGCTTATTTCCTGGACACCCTGGCGGTTCCCAATATTCCTATCGTCCTGACAGGTGCCATGCGGAGCTCCAACGAACTGGGCAGCGACGGCATTTACAACTACCTTTCAGCCCTCCGCGTAGCCAGCCACGACAAGAGCCGAGACAAGGGGGTTCTAGTGGTCATGAACGACGAAATCCACGCCGCCAAGTATGTGACCAAGACCCACACCACCAACGTTTCCACCTTCCAAACCCCAACCCACGGTCCCTTGGGCATTATCATGAAAAACGACATCCTCTTTTTCAAAACAGCGGAGCCCAGAGTCCGCTTTGACCTGGACCAGATCACCGGCAACGTCCCCATCATCAAGGCCTATGCCGGTATGGGGGACTACCTGATTAGTCTCCTGACCCCAGACACCGTGGACGGTCTGGTTATCGAGGCCCTGGGGGCAGGCAACCTGCCACCAGAGGCCACCGCCGCCCTCCAGCCCCTACTCGACCAGGGAGTGCCTGTTGTCCTTGTTTCCCGCTGCTTCAACGGCATTGCTGAACCCGTTTACGGCTATGCGGGTGGCGGGGTTGACCTAGCCAAGAAAGGGGTCCTCTTCGTCAAGGAACTCAATGCCCAAAAGGCCCGAATCAAGCTCCTCATGGCTCTCAATGCTGGCCTAACAGGGCAGGAACTGGCTGACTATATCCAGGGCTAAGCCACCCCACGACTTGATTAAAGCAGACAACAAAAAAAATCGCCGACCTTTCGGCGATTTTTTTGTGTTAAGGTAGGCTGTTGCCTGCACTGCGGTAGATGGCATACCAGTCCTCACGGGACAGGTTCACATACTGGCTCTGCATCATCTTGGCAAGCCTATCTGGGTTCATAGTTCCCAGGAGAACCTGCATCTTAGCTGGGTGGCGGAGAATCCAAGCCACTACAATCGCCTCACGGCTCACCCCATATTGCTGGGCATAGGTATCCAAGGTGGCCGTCAAGTCAGCATAGTCGGGATGGTTAAAGAAAATTCCCTCGGCCAAATCGACTTGGAAAGGCGACCAGGCCTGAATGGTCACTTTTTTCAGGCGGCAATAGTCCAGAACACCTCCATCACGGTTGATGCCTGAGCTATTGAGCATGTTGACGTTGAGGCCGCTATCAATCATCGGGGTATGGGCTGGCGACAGCTGGAGCTGGTTGACCGCCAGAGGCTGGTCTAAATAAGACTGGAGCAATTCCATCTGGTAGGGGTTCTGGTTGCTGACCCCAAAGTGTCTGACCTTGCCAGACTTTTTGAGCTGATAGAAGGCCTCCGCCACTTCTTCTGGTTCCATGAGGGCATCTGGTCGGTGGAGGGCCAGAATGTCCAGATAGTCTGTATTGAGCCGCTCCAAAATCCCATCCACAGAGGTCAAAATGTGGTCCTTGGAAAAGTCAAAAAATCCTGGTCGGATGCCACACTTAGACTGGATAATCAAGTCCTCCCGCTTGAGGCCCAGCTCTGCCATTGCGTCAGCAAAACGCCGCTCCGACTCGCCCTTGCCGTAGATGTCAGCGTGATCGAAAAAGTTAATGCCGAGGTCCAGGCTCGTGGCCAGAACCTCCTTGGCGGCTGCAACGTCCAGGCCAGCCATCCGCATGCAGCCCAGGGCTAGCCGTGAGCCCTTGAGGCCCGTTTGTCCAATGTCTTGTAACATGTGCTACCTCCTTTTCTTTTATTATAGCAGAAAATCATCACCTGTGATTATCTCCAATTGTCAAATTTTTTGAAATATGATAGAATGGTGAGGTTGAATTTTTTGAGTGAAAGAAACAAAGATATGCGAAAAATAGTAATCAAGGGGGGGCGTCCCCTCAAGGGTGAAGTCGCTGTTTCAGGGGCTAAAAACTCTGTTGTTGCCCTGATTCCAGCCCTTATCCTGGCTGATCAAGAGGTGATTTTGGATAGTGTCCCTGACCTGAGCGATGTTGTTCACTTGATTGACATGCTCGAACTTCTGGGGGCTCAGGTTGACCGCCAAGGCGAAACCCTCAAGGTCCATCCAGGTCAACTGAAAAACACCCACATCCCAGCGGATAAAATTAGTAAACTTCGGGCTTCCTACTACTTCTACGGCAGCCTTTTAGGTCGCTTTGGCCATGCTGAAGTTGGTCAGCCTGGTGGTTGTGATTTGGGCCCACGTCCGATTGACCTCCACCTCAAGGCCTTTGAAGCCATGGGAGCAACCATCAGCTACGCAGGTGAAAACATGATTCTCTCGACGGGCGGTAAACGCCTCAAGGGAGCTCACATTTTCATGGACACCGTGAGCGTTGGGGCAACCATCAACACCATGATTGCCGCAGTCCTGGCTGAAGGCAAGACAACCATTGACAATGCTGCGCGTGAACCTGAAATCATTGATTTGGCCATCATGCTCAACAACATGGGAGCCCATATCCGTGGGGCTGGGACAGATACCATCACCATCGAAGGCGTTGAGCGATTGGGTGGCACTCGTCATCAGGTCATTCCTGACCGTATCGAGGCTGGTTCCTACATCGCTCTGGCTGCAGCTGTCGGCGAAGGCGTTCGCGTAACCAATGTTCTCTACGAACACTTGGAGAGCTTCATCGCTAAGTTGGAGGAAATGGGGGTTCGCATGACCATCGAACCCGATGCCATCTTCGTTGAAAAACAAGACCAACTCAAGGCTGTTTCCCTCATCACTTCCCCCTACCCTGGTTTTGCAACTGACCTGCAACAACCCCTGACCCCACTTCTTCTTAAAACGCAAGGACGGGGCAAGATTGTAGACACCATCTACGAAAAACGGGTCAACCATGTGCCAGAATTGGCACGCATGGGAGCTGACATCGCTGTTGTCGGCGGTCAGATTGTCTATACAGGAGGCAAAGCCTTGACTGGTGCTCCTGTCAAGGCGACCGATTTGCGGGCAGGTATTGCTATGGTAACTGCTGGGCTCATGGCCGATGGCACCACTGAAATCACCAACATCGGGCATATCCTGCGGGGCTATTCGAACATTATTGATAAATTACAGGCCTTGGGAGCAGACATCAGTCTGATTGACGAGGACTAATTAGGGTTGGGACCACGTGTCCCAGCCTTTTTGTCTCCGCTTGAGGTCAGTCCGTTAGCAACTGACCCGTTCTGAACAGTTTTGACAAGAATGGCTTTGGCTGCCCCATAGCGAGGGACAACACTGCCTAAGGTGTCCAATTCAGGAAAATTATGTTACAATTTAGTCAAGACGTTTATAAGGAGAAAACAAACATGGTAGAAAGCAAAGAACAACTCCGAGCCAGAATCGGCGACCTGGCCTATCAAGTGACCCAGGAAGCAGCAACCGAGCGAGCCTTTACCGGCCAGTATGACCATTTTTTTGAAAAGGGCATCTATGTGGATGTGGTGGGAGGGGAAGTCCTCTTTTCCTCCCTCGATAAATACGACTCAGGTTGCGGTTGGCCAGCCTTTAGCCAGCCAGTCAACAACCGCTTTTTGACCCATCACGATGACCGCTCCCACAACATGCGACGCATCGAGGTCAAGAGCCGAGAAAGCCAGTCCCACCTGGGCCATGTGTTTAACGACGGTCCCATGGATAAGGGAGGCTTACGCTACTGCATCAACTCAGCTGCCCTACGTTTTATCCCCTACGAGGACATGGCGGAGCAAGGCTACGGTGACTGGCTCAGCCTCTTTGAGGAGGAGCGGTCATGAGGTCAGTTTACTTCTTAGATGGTCTGGGTTCCAACCGCTACTATGCAGAGGATCTGCGGCTGGCCTTGGCTGAAGAGGGGATTCGTCTGATTTACCTACCCCTGCCGGGTCACCCAGACAACTTAGACACCCAGCTGACCTGCAAGGAAGATGTTCTGGACTGGTTACGGGCTGTCTTACCAGAAGAACCTTGCGACCTGCTCGGCTATTCTCTTGGAGCGGATTTGGCGGCAGCTTTTGCCCACCACCACCCTGAGCGAGTGAGCCGTCTGGTCCTTTTGGATGGGGGCTGCTTTGACCTCTCAGCCCTGCCCTTGGCGGCGGAGTTGGAGGGAGCCCAGGCCTATCTGGATGCTCAGGTTTTTGGGGACATGGCAGAGCACCTGAACCAAGCTCGAGCTGGGCACCAAGCCTGGTCAGCCAACCTTGAACGGGCCGAGCAAGAGGCTTACGCCTTTAAGGAGGCCAGCGACCTCTACCAACTCAAGCTAACTCCTGAAACCATCCTGGCTCTCCTAACCTACCGCAGGGCGTTTGGCTTGACTTTGCAAGCAGCTGATTATCAGGTGCCCACTCATGTCATCATCAGCGACCAACCAGAGGAGACCCTAGCAGCCAAGTTAACCGTTTTGTCTGCGACAGGCAGTTGGGTCACGCATGAGGTCTTTGCAGGGGCTGGACATGATGTTTACATGGTTTACCCTCAAGAAACGGCTGGACGGGTTGCGGTAGCTTTTAGGCGGGAGAAAGAGATGGACGATTAACCGGATGATTGGAAGACCACAGATAGATAAGAGTGACTAACTGGTTTTGCCAAAACGCCCAAGCTCATGCTCAAACTTAAAGAATCAACTTCAGAATTCAAAAAGAGGCTGGGACAAAAGTCCTAAACCCAATATCAAAAACGAACAAAGAAGGATTTCTGAAAATCAGAACCACTCTTTGTTCGCCTTTTTTGTTTCATCAGGGGATAATTGTATAAGATTTCGAAAACTCAAAATCTTTTTGTCCCAGCCTCCCTTTCAATCAATTGAAAAGCAAAATCGTCTGAAACTTCAAAAAAAACAGAAGATTGTTGACAATAATTCTGAAAACGTTATAATAAACTTGTAAGTGCTTCTCAAGAGCAGATGAGAATAATCAAAGGAGTTATTTTATGAAGAAAACCTTTATTCGTGTAGACACCCTCATGATTTTGGGTGGGATTTTACTAGTCCTTTCAAGTGGTTTAGCCCTACTCATTCCTCTGGCCTTAAAGGGGCTGATTGACCACAAGGGTGGCAGCCTCAGCGTGGGCAGTTTGCTTATGGTGATCGGCTTGTTTATCGGCCAGGCCCTCTTGGTCTCCCTGGGCAACTACCTCTTTGCCCGATCTGGTGAAGGCCAGGTGGCCAGTTTACGTCAAACGGTCAGCCAGCACCTAATCACTGCCCCCAAGCCCTTTTTTGATAATCGCAAGAGCGGTGAGCTAGCCTCTCGGATTGTCAATGACACGGCAACCATTCGTGAGTTTGTCGTGACGAATCTGCCCTTTTTCATCGCCAGCCTGGTCACGCTGGTGGGGACAGCAGGTGTCTTGTTCTACCTGGATTGGAAACTCTCCCTGGTTCTGCTCCTAGGCCTACCCCTGATGTCGCTCTTCATCATTCCCTTGTCAGCTTTTGGCAACAAATACGCCAAAATCCTCCAAGACGAGACCAGCCGCTTGACAGGGGAGTTGACCGAACAGTTTCAAGAAATCGAGCTGGTCAAAAGCCAAGGGGCGGAAGAGCAAACCAAAGCCTTTCTAGGCCAACAAATCGAGAAGATGAGAAAGGTTGCTGTCACCGCGGATTTGGTCGCAGCCTGCAACTCGCCTTTTGGCCTGCTCTTTATTTTTGGGACGGTGGCCATTATCTTTACCTACGGTGGCCAGCGGGTGGCTGCGGGCAGTTTGACCGTCGGTACCCTGGTTTCTTTTCTCATCTACCTCTTCCAACTGCTCAATCCAGTTGGTGGCCTGTCAGGATTTTTTACTGCTAGGGCAAAAGTGGCAGGGGCAACAGCTGCCTTGGTCCAGCTCTTGGAGGTCACTCCTGAGCCATTAGACGGTGGGATTGAGCCAGGTTCAGGCGACCTGGTCTTTGAGCAGGTATCTTTCTCTTACCAAGCAGAAACACCTGTCTTGGACGGCGTTGATTTGGTCTTTCCGCAAGGCAAAAAAATTGCCCTGGTTGGGCCGTCTGGGTCAGGAAAATCCACCATTTTCCACTTGATTGAACGTTTTTATCCCCTTTCATCAGGTCGCATCCTCTTAGGTGGACAGGACATTGCCAGCTTTGCCTTGGCCAGCTGGCGGCAAAAATTGGCCTTGGTTTCCCAAAACGCTGCGGTTTTCTCAGGCAGTATTCGGGACAACCTTTGCTACGGTTTGAACAGAGAGGTCAGTGACGCAGAGCTTTACGAGGCTCTGGACAAGGCGGCTCTCTTACAAGACCTGGAACAACTGCCTGACGGTCTGGAAACAGCTGTTGGCGAACGGGGCAAGCTCTTGTCGGGTGGCCAGAAACAACGGCTTCAGATTGCCAGAGCCTATTTGCGGCAGGCTGACATTATCCTCTTTGATGAAGCGACGGCCAATCTGGATGCGGATGCTGAGTATGCGGTAACCCAAAGCCTCAATGCGGTCGCAGCCGAAAAGACAGTCATCGTTATCGCCCACCGCTTGTCAACGGTTGTTGATGCCGACATCATCTATGTCATTGAAAACCATCAGGTGACCGGAGCAGGCAAGCACAGCCAGCTCTTGGAAAGCCATGATACCTATGCCCGTTTCGTGGCAGAACAAATGCTCTGATTACATAAAGGCACAACTGGTCTGACGGTCAGTTGTGTTTTATGTTATAATAGAAGCAATCACGGATTAGGAGACTTGCGATGCCTTATACTCATTTATTTTTCGAAATTTGTAGAAGTTAAATGATACAAATAAACGATTAAAATCCATTGAAATAGCTTGGTTTCAAGGCTTTTTAGCTGTTCTTAAGGATGATAGGAAACTTTTTTGTAATGGTAGTACATCTTATAATATTTATTCAAAATTAATCGTTAGAAAGTGTCAAATCGTTAAATAGTATCATTGATTCTCTAAAGACACATCATGTCGAGTGTATACTATTTCAGATAGACAAGTGCTGTTGGAAAATTTTTCTTTAGGTATTATTTGAATATCTTCAGGACCAAGACAAAGATCGTGTGAAAAGGGTCATTGATATTGATTTAAAGATGAAGAAGCTTGAGATTGAACAGTTGAATAAAGCTTATAACTGAGGGTAAAAAATAAAAATAAAAAAAGGAGAGAAAGGATATGGTTAAGAAGCAAGAAAATCAAGATATAGTGCTTACAGCCGAGGCTTTTATCGATACCCTAAAGGAGCTTAAGACGGAAAAAGAGCTCAAGAAGCTCGAGAAGTATTTCAAAGGAGAAGACAAGGAGACTCAAGCCTTTGGGGTGAAATTTGGGGATGTATTTAAAATCGCTAAAAAGTATAAGTCTATGTCTATTGAAGAAATTGAAAAGCTTCTCGAAAGCAAATACTACGAAATCCGAATGGGTGCAGTAAGCATTATGGATTATCAAGCCAAGGACAAGAAGACTACACCCGAGAAGAAAAAAGAACTCTTTGATCTCTATTTAAGAAGACATGATCGACTTAACAATTGGGATTTTGTAGATCGGGGAGCCTATAACATAATTGGAGAGTATCTGATTGATAAGGATAGAAAAATCCTATATCAGCTTGCCGAATCTGATGCCCCCTGGGAGAGAAGAACGGCAATTGTCAGCACCTACGCCTTCATTAAGAAAGGACAGGTGGAGGATACCTTTAAGATTGCTGAAATTCTTTTATACGATGAACATGAACTCATCAACAAGGCTGTAGGTAGCTGGATTAGAGAAGCAGGTAAGAAGGACAGGGAGAAATTGTTGGCATTTCTAGCTCAACACGGGAAGTCCATGCCCCGGGTGACCCTCCGGATGGCAATAGAAAAACTAGATCCAGAGCAAAGGGATTATTATATGAAACTAAAACCATAGTTACAACACAAGAGGGGCACTTCAAACCGTCCCCTTGTGATCCTGGAGGGGCCCTTTTGTATTGGTAAATAGCATATAATATTCATTAGATTTAGGTCAGGATTAGATATTGTAGCATAGAAAAGGGAAGCGGTCATACATTAGTAGGTGTGACCGCTTTTTTTGTTTTGTGGTATAATGAAGTTATAGAATGGGTCGGGTAATTTTGCACCCCCTTAAAGCCATTTGCACCCCCCTAGAAAGGAAAATCCCTAAATTGTATTACAAATTTCTACTCTTCGACCTAGACCACACCCTGCTGGACTTTGACGCAGCAGAGGAGGTGGCCTTGGACCTGCTCCTGGCCCAGTATGGGGTGGCCGACCCTGAGGCCTATAAGGCCGTCTATCGCCCCATCAACCGCCAGCTCTGGCGGGACCTGGAGCAGGGGCAAATCACCAAAAAAGACCTGGTTAACAGCCGTTTTGCCCGCCTCTTTGCTCACTTTGGTCAGACCGTGGATGGGGCTGAGTTGGCTCAGGCCTATGAGCAGCAACTGAGCCAGCAGGGCCAGACCTATGACGGGGCGGAAGCTCTGCTATTGACCCTAAAAGCCCGTGGCTACAAGCTCTACGCCGCCACCAACGGCGTGGCTGCCATCCAAAAGGGCCGCCTGGCCGCTTCGGGGCTGGGCCCCCTCTTTGAGGCCGTCTTCATCTCCGAGGAGCTGGGGCACAACAAGCCCGACGCCCGCTTTTTCGGGAAAATGGCCGAGCAGATTGAAGGTTTTGACCGCTCAACCAGCCTCATGATTGGGGATAACCAGCTGGCGGACATCAAGGGGGCTGCCGTTTTTGGTCTAGACACCGCCTACTACAACCCTCAGGGCAAGCCCCTAGACGTTGGGGTGGAGCCAAACCATGTCCTGACCAGCTACCAAGACTTACTTGAGTTATTATAAAAAGAGCCTGCGGGCTCTTTTTAATCTGTCATGGCGACTAGGGTATCACCATCAATCACAAAACCGTAGGGGCAATGGTGGCATCTTCTTTGGTGGGAACGTAGATGTTCAAAAAACGGTTTTCTGCTAAGGCGACCTCGAATTGTTCCATGTCAAAAATGGTTGCCTCACTTTCAGGGGCAAAACCGTAGTGCCTAGTTCTAAGATATCTTTTCATCTCATCTTACTCCTCCAAATGTTTCATGGCCTCCCTGATGGATAGGGGAGTCAGTTGGTCTCGGTGGTCAGCCACAAAGGCTCTAACCCAGTCAGGCTTGTGCCTGGCGTAGTCTCGTAAGGCCCAGCCGATAGCCTTGTTGATAAAAAATTCTGTCTGTCCTAGGTTTAGCTGAATGATGTGGGCTAGAAGCTCGGTATCGGTTTGGCCTTTTCGCCCCAGTTGGTGGATGATGGCTGTTCGTCTTAGCCAAAAATCATCTGCCACTGCCCAATCCAGAATGAGCTGGCGAGCTGCTTGGCTCCGTAAAGCTAATTGTCCCAGACTTGGGGCCAGGCTGTCGATGGTCTCCCACCATTGCTGGGTCTTAAAGAAAGGGATAAGTCGGGGCAGGTCGGCCGCTGACAAGTCCTTACTCCTGTCCCTCAGGTAATCACAGACAAAATAATCCAGTTCTCGGTAGGGAGTGGCCCAAGCGGCCTCAAGCAAGTCCCAATCGAAAACCTGGTTTTTCTTGTCTTGGGCAATGATGGCCTTGTAGAGCTGGCGGCGTTGGGGAGCTGGAACCCCATAGAAAACAAAGTGGTGGCGGACATAGGCCGCCATTTTTTCAGCTTTTTTGGGATCAGCTGCGGCTTCAAAGGCTGTTTGGAGCTGAGTTAGTCTGGTCATGGTGGCTTGCCTTTCTATTCGGGCAGTTAAGAGGACCTGGCAAAGCCAGGTCCTCTTAGGGTGTTAGCTCTGCTATTGCCCCAAACCCTAGAGGCCAATCTCCATAACAATCGGGGTATGGTCCTGACGGGCTCCTGAATCAATCATCTCTGATTTGGTTACCTTGTCGGCGATGCGGTCGCTGGTCAGCCAGTAGTCAATCCGCCAGCCCGTGTTGTTAATCTTGCTGGTCCGGCTGCGTTGGGCCCACCAGGTGTAGGCGTTTGGCACATCGCCATGGAGGTGGCGGAAGGTGTCGGTGAAACCGCGGTTCAGGAGGTTGGTGAAGCCTTCACGCTCCTCGTCGGTAAAGCCAGGTGACTGGCGGTTGCTGGCTGGGTTGGCCAGGTCGATTTCCTTGTGGGCCACGTTGTAGTCACCGGTCGCCAAAACAGGCTTGATGGCATCCAGTTGGGCCAGGTAGTCGGCGTATTTGGCATCCCAGATTTGGCGGTCAGCTAGGCGTTTGAGACCATCTCCAGCATTTGGGGTGTAAACCTGGGTGACGAAGAAGTCGTCAAATTCCAAAGTGATGATGCGGCCTTCGCAGTCCATGGTTGTTGGTGAGCCGATTTCTGGGTAGGTGACAACTGGACTCAAGTCCTTGCGGTAGAGGAACATGGTGCCAGCGTAACCCTTACGAGCAGGCTCGCAAGAGGACCGCCAAACAATAGTATGGTCTGGGAAGTAGCCTTCCAAAATCTCAATGTGCTTTTTAGTTGGTCCCTTGTCAGAGAGTTTGGTTTCCTGAATGGCGATGATGTCTGCATTTTCAGCAACCAAGGTGTCGATAACAGCACGAGATAGGAGGGCACGTGGGCTGTCGGCCGTCAGGGCAGCGTTGAGGGAATCAATGTTCCAAGAAATCAGTTTCATGTGAGGTCCTTTTCTTCTTAAAGTCCTCTCTATTATACCAAAAAGTCCCCTAAAAAGAGGACTTTGTGCCTTGGTTTTAAGACCCTATTGAGACGATTGACGGAAGAACTGTTCTTCTGGATAACCTGAGCTAATATCATGTCCAATTTCAATGTGGTCAAGATCACCAACCAAATCGTTGACATTGGCAACACCTGCTGGAACCATTACAATAACTGCACCACCAGCACGTTCTCCGTGCCGGTAAAAGCCAAGGCTACCACCTACCCGACCATTGTTGTTGAGCCTAGCTTCTTCAATCTTATGGTGAGCATTGTCATCAAAAGCCTCTCCAAAGTAGAGAACACCCTCAGCCGTTACAGTAAAGACCCATCCCTTAGCATTGGCCCAAGTGCCGGCAATAGAGCTGTAATCGCCAGAGGATAGAGCGTTTAGGTCAAAGGTTGTTGGCAAGCTGCTTGGTTCTGCCTGGACAGGACTTGATTCCTGCTCGGACTCCGTAGCGGTTGCCTCCGTTGCAACCTCTTCTGAACTGGTTTCGGAACCTTCTTCTTCAACCTGAGTCTCTGTTGAGCTCGTTTGACCAGATACCGTAGCTGCAGTTGAGCGCGTTTGACTAGCAGCTGTACTAGACTTACTAGTCACTTTAGCAGTAGCTGAGGGACTGCTACTTGGAACTGATTGAGCCTCCTTGTTCCCACAGGCAGTCAAGGTTGCCACGCTAGTCAAGAGAGTCAGGAGCAAGAGTTTTTTTGACAATGATGAGGATTGGATAGACATGAGATAATCCTTTCTCTATTGACGGAAATATTGTTCTTCTGGGTAAGCAGCATGAACCCCATGGCCAATTTCAATATGGTCCTGTTCGACAACTTCGCCCAGGATATTTGCAGCACCCGCAGGTACAATAGCTATGACGGCATTCGACCAAAAATCATCACCATGATAACTACCAACACCACCATAAACATAACCTGTCTCTGTGATACCACTTGCTCTCATATGAACAGTAAAACTGTCACCATCTGTTCTTTGAACAGTCATCTCACCGTCCGCATTAACTGTGATCACCTCTCCCTCAGCATTGGCCCAAGTACCAGCAATAGAGCTGTAATCGCCTGCGACCAGGCCGTTAACATCTAGACTTGTTGTCACAGGAGCTGCTGGCTCCTCGACTTCTGCTGCTGTTTCTTCAGTCTCGGTTTCTTCTGAATTGGCTTCGGTACTTGTTTCTTCAACCTGAGTCTCTGTTGAGCTCGTTTGACTAGCGACTGTGGCGGCAGCTGAACTAGATTTAACAGTCACTTTAGCAGCAATTGAGGCACTGCTAGCACTCGGCACAGTTTTGGCTTCCTTGTTGCCACAGGCGGTCAAGGTTGCCACGCTGGTCAAGAGGGTCAGGAGCAGGAGTTTCTTGTTGAGTGATGAATTAAGCATGGGATAATCCTTTCTTCAAATAGGAGATGATTAATTAAGAGGAATATAACGTCGTGCACCTCCATGGCTAAGGTAGCTCAGCCATTGACGACCTTCGGCAGTCACAACCCGATCATAATTAACGGTTTCACCAGCATAGTAATAGTCAAGTGTTGGACTAGCCATACTGGCTTGATTTTTAATTGGTAAAGTCTTGGTAAAGTGATAAACGCCACTTGGTGCAATCGTCATAGAAGAAACTTGTTGCCGAGTAACTTCCGTACTGGTTGCCCCTGCACCAACTTGCTTGCCATCATTTTGGACATAGTAGAGGTGAACATGGTAGGTACCTGTGTCATTTTTATGCCGACTGGTTTGTACGGAAACCTTATACGTCGAGCCTCCCTGGTGCTGGGCCCGATACCAAACAATATCATCTTGACCACCCTTATCAGACCAAACTGGCACTTGGACTTCCCGGACACCTGCCGAGTGATAAACATTAGTGATGACCACATCGAAATCACCCGTCTGACTGTTTTTATTTTGAATAGCAATGGTACCTGTTGTTGGACGAGACGGTGCTGGTGTAGCTACTGAAGTTAAGGCTTTGACGGCCACATAACTACGAATTCCTGAAAAATTGATGTAACTAAGCCAGACATGGTTCTCACTTTCTAATACCTTGTCATAGTTGACAGTCTCACCAACCTCATAAGTTCCCCGATCTGGACTAGAAAGACTTGGTGACTGTTTAATCCCCGTCCGTTTTGTAAAGGTGTAACTGCCTTGATTTGGAAAACCATGAGTCGTTCCGACGCTTGAAATTGGTGCAGTCACAACAGTTCCATGGCTCAAGTCTTTGAAATGAATGTAGCCAGTAAAGGCACTCTTATGGACTGTGCGAGTACCGTATTTAAAATCCCAGTTCGGATTATATTCTTCAACCGTCACCATGTCATTATTCACTGCCGCAACCCAAGCTACATGGCCATATTTATTCGATAGCGTTGGATCCGAAAATGCTACCGAACCGCGTGCAGGGGTAGAATCTACTCTATACCCTTCATTTTTAGCGCGATTATCCCATTCTCCCGCATGACCGTAAGCTCGTGGCAGCTCAAACTTATTAGCCGAACTTAATCGGTGAGCCACAAAAGATGTGCAGTAGCGAACATACATCCCCCAGTCATCAATGTTACTATCTGGGTCCAGATGTCGCCAACGATCTGGATAATCATCCCCAATGACCCCTGATGGTGTAGCTGAACGGGTCATGCCAAAGGAGCGGAAAGCTGTCCCTCGAGTAAATTTGGCAGGAGCTAAGTCAGTTGTTCGGGGTGATGGCTCTGGTTTTGATTCTACTGGGATAACTTGAGGTTCTGAGACTTCTTTAACGCTGGTTGCTGGATCAACTTGCCCCTTCTCCTCTTTACTCGTTGAGACTGTCTGCTCCTTAACTACAGGGGCAACTTCTACGGCTACTGGCTCAGTTGGTTTGCCGGCCTCTGCTACTGATACCGATTGAGTTGCCGGCACAGAGGCTGGCTGGGCTGGCTCCATCTCGGTTTCTTGTGGCTGGTTACCCACTTGATCCAGTGGTTGGGTCGAGCTTGGCTCAGTAGTTGGGGCTATGACTGTTTCAGTAGTTGGCGTGGCAACTGGTTCGTTAGCTAGGGCTTGATTGGCTTCAGCGGGCTGATGCTCTGAAGCTTCTGCCTCAAGTTCCTGGTCCTGCAACTGGTCTGAGCTATCGGCCACCTGTTCAGTGCTTGGTTTTGCTGCTGCCTCAAGCTGGTCAGCCGAGACTCGACTGGTTCCTAGGAACAAAAGACTGGCTACCACAACCGAGCAGACACCTACGGCATACTTACGAATGGCAAAGCGGTCTTGTTTAGATGAGTTGAACATGATTTCCTCCTCAGATAAATGATTTTTCTTGTCACTTATCTATTCGGAAAAAATCCTAAAAAATCGAGTTCAAGCTTATTTTTTATAAAAATTTGTTCAGCTCTGCTATTACCCTAAAAAGGACGATTAAACAACACCCAAACAATGCCGTAGACCAAGACACCTGAAAAGAGGTTGGTTAAAAGCAATAGGCCTAGTGCTCCCAGCAGGCGGCGGGGCCAGGTTTGGTTTTTAGCGGCCTTGCTGCGGGCCTTGAACAGAATCGCAAAGATGATGAGGTGAATCAGGGCCATGCCAGCCAGGCCCCACCAGCCCAGCATAAAGGCTGGTCCAAAAATAAAGTAAACATACCAATAAAAGAGGGGATTGTCAGGTTGTAACCAATCAAAGATAGGCATAAGAACCTCCTATTCTAGCCCAAGGGGCAAAACGATGGGTGACAGGGATATCCGATCAGCAGCTGCTGGCTCAAACAGGCAAGATTCCCATGTAAAGTAGCTGCAAACCGACAAAGAGGAGAATACCACAGATCAAGTAGGCCAAAGCAAACAAGCCGATAACCCGCCAAATGCTCAGGCGTGAGCGAAACTTCCAGAGCAAGAGCCCAAAAGTCAGAACGTGAGCCAGGCCAAAGATCAGCATACCCAGTTCTCCAAAGAGAAAACCGGCCGCCCAGTAAAAGTAAAGGGGAAAAATTAGCCAGGAAGTATCCATAAGTTACCTCGCTTTCAGGGCAGACAAGATTTGCGTGCGGATGTCTTCTACTCCTTGTGGGCTGTTAGGCAGGAAGATGGTCTGGTTCCCCTTCTCGGCAAAGGTGTTGAGGGTATCCAGGTATTGGTTGGTCAAGAGGATGGCCATGATTTGCTCTTCAGTCAGGCTGATGTTGGCATCCTTGAGTTCCTGGATGGAATCAGCCAAGCCGTCCACGATGGCCTTGCGTTGCTCGGCAATACCAACCCCGTGCAGGCGGTCTTTTTCAGCCTCGGCTTCGGCGGCGGTCACGATTTTAATCTTATCAGCGTTGGCCAGTTCCTGGGCAGCGACACGCTTGCGTTGGGCTGCGTTGATTTCGTTCATGGACTGCTTGACCTCGGCATCTGGTTCGACCTTGGTAATCAGGGTTTTGACGATAATGTAACCGTAGCTAGACATCTCCTCAGCCACCTGGTGCTGGACTTCCAGAGCGATTTCGTCTTTTTTCTCAAAAAGTTCATCAAGAGTTAACTTTGGAACAGATGACCGCAGGGCATCTTCGATGTAGGACTTGATTTGCTCCTCTGGTCGCATGAGTTTGTAGTAAGCGTCGGTGACATTTTGCTCGTTAACCCGATACTGGGTGGCCACGTTGAGGGTGACAAAGACATTATCGTTGGTCTTGGTCTCCACCACCAGCTCGCTCTGGAGCATGCGGAGTTGGATACGGGCTGCAATGCTATCAATGCCAAAGGGCAGTCTCAGGTGGATACCCGACCCAGCTGTCTTTTGGTACTTACCAAAGCGTTCAATGATGACCACCGTCTGCTGACGGACCACATAGAGGGTG
The DNA here is from genome assembly GCF_057748235.1 of Streptococcus sp. ZY171113. Classification (NCBI taxonomy): domain Bacteria; kingdom Bacillati; phylum Bacillota; class Bacilli; order Lactobacillales; family Streptococcaceae; genus Streptococcus; species Streptococcus sp. ZY171113. The sequence goes on along the minus strand of NZ_CM173243.1, from coordinate 454,319 downwards.
CTGGCAATCACACCGACTGCCAGAAGCAAGAGAAAAATTGGAAAAATAATCCAAGCCATGAGAAAAACCTCCTTATTTGTTCTCACCTTTATTATACGCTTTTTTGTAAGGGGTCGCAAACAAAAACAAGCGTCTTCAGTCGCTTTTATTCTCTTGTTTCTATAACCAAACTTTTTTTATCATTTTTTCCAACAATAACAGACAGAATCAAGGAAATATGCTATAATGTTAACGCATACAAAAAAGTTAGAAAGGAAACCACAGCATGAACTGGCAAAATAAACAGTTTCGGTTTTCAATTAGAAAGTTAAAAGTAGCTGTCGCCTCAACCGTGGTCGGCGTTACTTCTGCTGGTATTTTGGGGCATGTTATTCTGGGACAAGGAGCGACAGCCTCCCCCTTGCAACCCTTGACCGTCCACGCTGATGAAACTGGGGATCTTGCTCAAAAAGCCACCATCACCTACAAGTATGTGGACTATGAGAACCTGACTGCTGAGCAGAAAAACCTGCTCCGCGACAGCAAAGATTTCCCCAAAGAAATCGCTCAAACAGACACCCACTACCTCTTGGTTTATCGTAAAGATAAGGGCTTGGCAACCCTGCCTGAGACCAGCGATAATCACGGTCTCTACACCCTCCTGTCAGGATTAGGTGTCCTTGCGGTCTTTGTCGCTATTTCCAAACGCCACAAGGAGCAAGTCGTTAAGGTCTTTGTGGTGACGGCACTTTCTGGGGCAGCCCTGACGGCCGCCAATAGCCAAGCTCTTGAAGCGGGTTTGGCGACTTTCCTAACAGAAAACCACCTGGTCACCTTGGGTCAGACCCTGCCACAACCTCAGGAAAAAATCGGCGACCGCATCTTTACCTACTACCTACCAGAAGTCGCTCCAACCGTAGTAACTGCTGATAAAACGGTCACTCAGACCAGCACAGGACAAGAAGCCACTACGGCCAAACCGACCCAAGAGGAAGCCACAAGCCCACTCGACAAAACAGCACTAGGAACAGCAGGAACTAAACCTGAAATACCTGGCGAAACTGCGGTAACTAAACCTGAAACACCTGCAGAAACGTTGCCAACCCAGCCTGAAGTACCTGGCGAAACTGCGGTAACTAAACCTGAAACACCTGCAGAAACGCTGCCAACTCAGCCTGAAGTACCTGGCGAAACGGTGGTAGCTCAGCCTGAAGTGCCTGGCGAAACTGCGGTAACTAAACCTGAAACACCTGCAGAAACTGCGGTAACTAAACCTGAAACACCTGGCGAAACTGCGGTAACTAAACCTGAAGTACCTAGCGAAACTGCGGTAGCTAAACCTGAAGTACCTGGCGAAACTGCGGTAACTAAACCTGAAACACCTGCAGAAGCGCTGCCAACTCAGCCTGAAGTACCTAGCGAAACTGCAGTAAATCAGCCTGAAGTGCCTACCGAAACTGCGGTAACTAAACCTGAAACACCTGCCGAAACCGTGGAAAATCAACCTGAAGTACCTGGCGAAACTGCGGTAGCTCAGCCTGAAACACCTGCCGAAACTGTGGTAGCTCAGCCTGAAGTACCTACAGAGACAACACTCGTTCTTCCAGAAACACCAAGGATTGCCCAACCCATCGTCATTAGACCTGATGAACAACCTGCCGAAACTGGAGAAGTTCTTGACATCGGAACAACGGCCCAAGATAAGCCTGCCTTCCCTATCGACAGTATCATCACTGAAGCTTTACCATTTGATCGTGTTCTAACGGCAGACCCGAATCTCTGGGAGGGAGACAGCCTGGTTGACCAAATCGGCCAGACGGGTAGCTTAACCTATGCGGTAGTTGATGGGCAACGTCAAATTATTCAGACCACACCTGCTCTCAATCAGCTTGAACGGGTCGGGACAAAACCTCTTGAAGGAAGAGTTGTCATCACAACTAAAATCCCATTCAACGTGTCAGAGTTGGACTACCTGGATACCGATAGCTTGCCACTTGGCCAATTTGAGCCTATCAGCTCTGCTATTGCAGGGGAAAAAACCATCCTAACAACCTACAAAACCATCCGTGGTGAGAAAACAGAAGAGATTATCGGTACGCCAGTCGAAATCATCTCCAAGCAAGCCATCAAGGCCAAGGTTAAGCGTGGTACGAAACCCGTGGAGACAGAACAGACTCAACCACCAGTCGTCACCGAGGACAAGGGGCAAACTCAGCCACCAACAAGGCCTGAAGACCAAGAGCAGCCTCAGCCAAAACCAGATAAGGACGACAAACCGACCACTGTTGATAAATCCGAGCTCGCTAACACCCTGGCCGAAGCGGCGACTAAAAAAGCAGCGGACTACACAACTGACAGCTGGAAAAACTTTGAACGCCAGGCTATCTCTGGCCAACAAACCTTCAATAACCCACAGGCCACTCAAGAACAGGTCAACATCGCTACAACTAACTTGAGAAATGCCATCACTGGTTTGACGCCTAAGGTAGCCGAGAAGCCTGAAAAACCAGCGACCGTTGATAAGACAGAACTGGAAAAAGCCCTAAGCGAAGCGGCGACTAAAAAAGCAGCGGATTACACAACCGACAGCTGGAAAAACTTTGAACGCCAAGCTATCACAGGCCAACAAACCTTCAACAACCCACAGGCCACTCAAGAACAGGTCAACACTGCTACAGCTAACTTGAGAAATGCCATCACTGGATTGACCCCTAAGCCAGCCGAGAAGCCTGAAAAACCAGCGACCGTTGATAAGACAGAACTGGAAAAAGCCCTAAGCGAAGCGGCGACTAAAAAAGCAACAGACTACACAACTGACAGCTGGAAAAACTTTGAACGCCAAGCTATCGCTGGCCAACAAACCTTCAACAACCCACAGGCCACTCAAGAACAGGTCAACACTGCTACAACTAACTTGAGAAATGCCATCACTGGTTTAACGCCTAAGCCAGCCGAGAAACCTGAAAAACCAGCGACCGTTGATAAGACAGAACTGGAAAAAGCCCTAAGCGAAGCGGCGACTAAAAAAGCAACAGACTACACAACTGACAGCTGGAAAAACTTTGAACGCCAGGCTATCGCTGGCCAACAAACCTTCAACAACCCGCAGGTCACTCAAGAACAGGTCAACACCGCTACTACTAACCTGCGTGAGGCAATCAAGGGCCTGTTGCTCAAGCAAGCTGATCGCCCTATCCTAGACATCACCAGTTTGACAACTGATGACCAGACTAAGACAGCAACCATTAGCTACCAGTTAACCGACCCTAAACAGGTCTTTACTGGGGCGACTGTCAGCATCTATCAGGGAAACCAAAAGATTAGCGAGCTTCGCTTGACCAAGGACGATTTGGCCAACAAACAACTAACCTTTGCCAACTACGATACTGACTATCAGATTCGGACAACCTTCACCTATACCAAGGATGGGGCTCAAGAAACGGTTCAACTCCCTAGTCGGGATGTTCGCTTCAGCACCAAAAAACTGGAGATTAAGGACATTGACCACATCACGCTCCATCGTTATGTGGACGGCAACTTGACAACGGTCGAACATTTCCAAGGGAAATCGCCAGAGGCAGCCAGCCAGTATTTTGTTCGAATCAACTCTAGTCGTTACAGGGACCTGCTCCTTCCTGTAGGCAGTTTTGAGGAAACCACTCACAACGGCCAAGTCGCCTTCCGAGTGAAAACAGCTGTCGACCAACTTGTGGAAGGATCTGTCCAAGCTGGCTTTCAGGATCAATTTGATTTCCTAGTTGGTAAGGATCGGCCACTCAGCCTGTCTAACCAGCACCGCACCAACTACACTAGTCTACCAGGTGCCCAAACCAGCCGTGCGACAGCCTACCAGAACATGGAGAAACTCCTGCCATTCTACAACAAAGAAACCCTGGTTAGCTACGGTAACTTGATTGACCCAAGCAGCAAGCTCCATAACACCAAGCTCCTGTCTGTGACACCTATGGTCAATAATCAGATCATCGCTGATGTCAGCCGCTTTAAGACCGAACTCAATCGCCTCATGCTCCATTACGCGGATGAGACCATCGACTACCTGCCTTTGGCCTACAAGTCCGACTTCCGTAACACGGCTGTCAGCGAGTACAACATTGGCAGTACAGGTCTGATTTATACCCCAGAGCAATTCCTGTCTAACAACGATCGGATTGTAGAGGCAGTCCTACCAAGCCTTCGAGATGTGGCCTACAAGTCTGAAGCCATGCAGTCTGCCCTCAACATCGACCTCAAGGGTGGTACTGTCTCTGACGCCATGGACAAGCTCTACCTGGAACCTACCTTTAATGCCATCAAGGCAGACTTGCCAAATCAACTGCGCCAGCTATTGGCCACCGATAAGGCCATCATGGCCAACAACGGGGTCGCACAAGACTATGTGATTGACTACATCAAGGCCAATAAAGAGCGGATCCTGATGGGTCTGGCCTACTTGAATCGTTGGTACAATGTCAACTTTGACCAGACCAATATCAAGAACCTGGCTAGCTTCCACCAAGATTTCTTCGGTAAACCGGTCAATACGCTGGAGTTTCTGGTCAACTTGACCGAAGGTAAAGAAGGTTATGACTACCTCAAACCTTCCCGAAACATCGAAACTTACAAGGAAAAAATTGCACCGGTAACAGGTAAGGCTGAATTGACCGACTACCTGACCGCCAACCGCAAGCTCTTCACCACATTTGAAGATGACAATAGCTGGTTCAAGGCGACCAGCAAGGCCTATGTCGTTGAAGCCCCATCAAAAGAATTACCTAACCAGGATGTGCGGGTTTATAGCCTGCTCACGACGGAGGCGGAACGCAACGGTATCCTGCCACTCCTAACTGCCAAGGAAGATGAACTCTTCATCATGACAACTATGGGTTCTATCACCTACGGCATGTACGACCGCTACCTCAATGCCAACCAACCAAAAGCTCAACAGCTTGATAAAATCAAAGAGAGGGTCAATCTGACAGCCAAACGCCAGGCAGCCCACTTTGATGCTTGGTATCGGATTGCTCCAAAACATAGCCGTGATAAACTGATCAAACCGATGCCAGTTTGGGATGGTTACTACGTCAACAACGGCAAAGACTGGTTGCCTCTCTTTGGCGAAAATGCTAACCAAGCCATCAAGGACTTCTTTGGCCCCGTCGGTGATCGTGCAGATGTGGCTAACATTGGTGCAGGAGCCTGGGCTGACGGCCAACGAATTGCCTACAACTACGACAAAGTTTTGGAAGACTATGGTACATCTGTTTTCACCCACGAAGCCACCCATAACAACGATGGAAAGGCCTACTTAGGTGGCTATGACCGTCGTGAGGGCATGGGGGCCGAAGCCTACGCTTTGGGCCTTCTCCAATCTGGTAGCCTCCTCGGCCATGCTGAAGACGCCCTGACCCTCAACCTTATCTTTGACTATAAGGATAAGGAAGACGCTCTGGACCGCATGACCAACGTCTCACCTGAGCGTTTCCAAAACGCTGACGATGTCAAGACTTATATGAATGGGGTCTTCGATGTGCTTTATACCTTGGACTACGCCGAGGCTGAAGCCGTTCTCAAGCAGGGAACAGGTTTAACCAAGAACTGGTTCGGTGTTCTGGAGAACTATGATGGTAAAGACGAAAACGGACGCATCTTGCCACATGCTGGCAACAGCATCCGTGGCCTGACTGACCAAGAAGCCAATAGCTTAAGAACCTGGCAAGACCTCATTGACAAGAACCTGATTGGTCTTAGAGGTTATGCTACAACTTCTAAAGACGACCCTACTAAAATCAATAGTCTGGAACGCAACGGCTACTTCCAAAGCTACCTCTTCACCCCACACTATGCTGCCCTGTCCAATGAGAAAGGGGCTCCAGGCGATCTCATGTTCCGTCGGATGGCCTTTGAACTCTTGGCCGAAAAAGGTTACAAAGACGGCTTCCTGCCTTATACCTCTGGTTTCCTCGGTGAAACCGCTAAAAAAGAAGGCTCCCTGATTTACAGTAACTGGTTCGGCAGAGATGTGCCATTGATAACCGATAAGCATGTCTTTGATCACGTCTTGAAAGACAGTTACAGCAGCTGGGCCGATTTCAAGAAAGCCATGTTCCAACGTCGGATTGAAAAAACGGGACAATTGGCACCAATCACCGTCAACTACCTGGGAGAGACCTTTGAGATTACCTCTTTTGAACAAATTCAAATCCTGATGGATTTGGCTGTTCGTCACGACGCTACTGAGAAGGTTCACAATAGCCCATTGTATAGCTACACCTTCAACAGCTACGAAGCCTACGATATCGCTCACGGTTCTCATGTCAACAGCCTCAAGGCAGCGATTTACAACGCCTACCTCAGACAAACCAAAGACTTTAGAAGCTCAATTTACGGTTCTCCGGTCACCAATTCCCCAGAGAAACCTGACGACCAACCTTTGGAGCCACCAGTGAGCCTCAACCTCATTAACAACCCAAGTTTGGAAGCCAATGATTACACTTCAAACAAGCCGACTGGATTGATTCATCGGACAGGTAATCGGGCAGACTACACCAAGGTTGTTGATGGCAGTAAGGTTTACAAAACCAAGGATAGAACCGCTAACGACTTCTTCTTCTACGAGGTCAATACCATCCCTGGCAAAACCTACACAGTAACCGCCGACATCAAGATTGATGTGGCTGACGGTCACCAGCCAGATGGAGCCTTCTTTGCCGTCAAAGTTGTTGACGCTAATGGCAACCAGCGGACCCTCCAAGGTGGTAAAGGCATTAACCAACTGGGAGACTCCATCGGAAAATGGGCCAAGCAAACCTTGACCTTTACCGCGGATAGCACCAAGACCCATATCGGTTTGGTCAAATGGCATAACAACCAGCAAGATACCAACACCCTCAACACTACCATTCTCATGGACAACATCAAGGTGTCCGAAAACACCTTCTACCATGAGTTATGGAAGGATACATTCAATGGTAGCAAGCTGGATGATGATAAGTGGAGCTACGAACTGGGCAATGTTCGCGGCAATGAACAACAGCATTACAGCAGTAGCAAAGAAAACGTCAATGTAGCAGATGGTATCTTGAAAATCACTGCAACTGACCGACCAGAGGCTGACCACTACCGCCACACCCAACGCAATGGCAACAATGCCCGCTTAGTGACCTACAACTCAGGTAGTGTTCAAACCATCGGCCGACAAGAATTTCTTTACGGCCGTATTGAAGCTCGGATGAAGTTACCAAAAGGTCAGGCCGTCTTTCCTGCTTTCTGGACTTTAGGTGCTGATTTCAACATCGCTAATCGCATTACCCATGGCCAGGGCTATGGCTGGCCAGCCACAGGTGAAATTGACATCATGGAAATGGTAGGGGTAACCAATGGTCCCGGCAACAAAACCGTTTATGGTACGCCACACTTCTACTACCCTACCACCAACAACGATGGCAACATCGACTCCGGTTATCACGGTACCCTAACCCTTCCAAATGACTTTGCTGATGACTACCATATCTTTGGTATCAACTGGTCTGAAGATCGCATCGAGTGGTATGTGGATGATGTCATTTACAACACCATCATCTATGATGATTCTGAACGGTCTCAAGCCCTCAAAGCCGCCTTCAACCGACCACAGTACATCCAGTTCAACCTCGCCATGGGTGGCAACTGGCCTGGTGATGCTGGAACAAATCTAGCAGGACAGAGCCTGGATATTGACTGGGTACGCTGGCTGCAAAGCGACAAACAAAAAGCAGATATGGCCCGCTACTACGCTGACAAACCAAAACTGACAGGTGTTAAACCCCTTACTATTGTCAAAGGAGAGGTGCCAAATCTCCTAGAGGATATCACCATCGACCGCGAAGGCTATCGCTTAGAAGTCTCTGTTGACGACGAGTTTATGTTTGTCAATACAGGTACTCCTGACGGTCGAAACGAGCCGAAAAATGTCGTTGCTAACGTGAGCAAAACGGCAGATATTGCCAAACTTGACGCTGGTGTTTACAACATTTTCTACACCACCATTCCAACAGCTGCCGACTTTAACCCACGAAGCATTCCAATCCACAAAATGACCCGTGATTGGACCCCACTGGTCATTTTACCAACCTACTATGGTGCTAAAGAAGGGGCCCTCCTTTCAAGCATCACGCTCCCTGATGGCTGGCGATGGGCCAATCCAAACCAAGCTATCTCAGCAGATAAAGATTATGACCTCATCTTTGTCAACACCAAAGACCCGATAAAACCTGAACTCCGTCGCGAGTACCTGGTTAAAGTCAATGGCCGAGCCTTGACCAAGAAAGGGCCAAACTAAACAAAGCCCCCTTTGGAAATATTCCAGAGGGGGTTTGTGTGATGACAATCATCTGCACCAAAACAGATACAAGCAAGTGGTTTTTAGCTGTCGCCGCCGCAATCACCGCAACACTATTATAGTCGGGTTGGCCGTCAATAATCGGTGCAACTGCCATGCCGTCGAAGCCCGTAACTGGATCAGAATAAGTTTTGATGACTTGGAACATTTGATTATCGGGGGTTTTTATAATATTTGTCTCGTTATAAAGTAAGTCTTTTGAGTCTTTATCAACTACCAAAAGAGGAGGAATTTTATCTTGCTGATGTCGATTCACATAATCCTCATTCACGCTGTAAACATTTTTACCCCAGTTAAAATTATTCAGCTGTTCATCTGTGTAGTCAAAAGACATTAATCAACACTCTCCTCTCCATCAGAATAGATAATTTTAATATCTTTTGTAGTATCTCCTAGATAGTTTTCCAATTGATATAGAATTTGAGGAGGTGCTATAGCTGAAGCATTCCTATGATAACCCAAATTATGACCTATTCCATACTCTATTTTTGTTCCATCTGTAAATGTAAGACGAATCTTTGCATACCAACCACCTGGTTTTTCCTCCTCAAATCCCGAAGTCAATATAGAAACTTCCTCTAAATTCTTATATGTTCTCTTTAGTGCTTTAACCAAACTCACTTCATACTCTCGGTTGCGTTTTGCTTCCTTTGAAAGTTGCTTATCGCCATTTATACTAAAGGCCATAAGCAAGCCACCCACCACTAAAATACTTGTCACAATCATCACTAGTCGCTTGCGTGTCATAACAAACCTCCTTTACTCTATTATACACTAGTTCTCTAATCTATCTTAAACACACCGAATTAACTTGTTCCAAAAGAAAAGGACCTCGTCCTGTACGGGACAGAACGACATCCTCTATTTTTCTTTGAGAATGCTAAACACCAAGCGGTAAACCAGTAAAAAGACGATGCCAATAATGCCGATAACCATGAGCCAGCCCAGCTTGCTGTTGACCAGAAACTCTGGCAGGGGGACGTTAATGCCGAAGAAGCCTGTGATGATGTCTGGGGTGGCCAGCAGGATGGACAGAACGGTCAGGATTTTCATGGTGTCGTTCAGCTGGTTGTTGAGGACGTTGTTGTAGGTGGCTGAGAGCTGGCCCATGGTCTGGGTGCCCAGCTCTGCCATGTCCAAAACCTGCCGAGCCTCAATCAGGGCGTCGTCCAGCTTTTCCCGCTCCTCCTCGCTCAGTTGGCGAGTGGCCTGGTGGCTGGTCAGCTGCTCCAGAACCAGGACGTTCTGCTTGCTGTCCGAGCGGATGTAAATCATGCTCATCTCGATGTCGGACAGGGCCAAAATCCTATCCTTGGTGGTTTTCTGACGGATGAGGTGATTGGTCTGGGTCAATTCCCTGTCCAGTTTGTCCAGGATTTTGATGTAGTCCTTGGAAATCAAGAGAAAGGCCCAAAAGAGAAAATCGTGAACCGTTTGGGGCTGGTGCTTGGCCAGCATGACCTTGAGGCGGTCCAAGAGGTAGGCTGTCTGGTCGGTGACCAGGGTGATGACCCGATTGGGAATGACAATAAAGGTAACGGGGCTACTGTCGTAGCTGTGGTCAATCTTATCTTGGTGAATGGCGTTGTAGATGACCACCAGGCGGTTCTGGTCCCTGTCATGCTCCAGGCGGGCCATCTCGTTGGCGTCCTGGATGTAGTTGGCCAACTCCTCGTCAATGGCCAAGCGGTCCTGCAAAAAAGCATGGTCAGCTGGGTCATCCAGGTTGAGGGCCAGCCACTTGTTGGTTGAAAAATCTTGGGTTTGCATGGTCATCCCTTTCTAATCTATGGTCAAGCGTGCGACCAGTTCCCTGGCCAAGAGGTCATAAGCCGAGCGGCCAAAATGCAGGCCGTCATCCAAACTGCCCCTGAGCAGGTCAGGCATGGGCAGTTGGCTCCCTTCAAAGAGGGCAACCGTGTCCAAGACCTGGCAACCAGCCTGCTCCGCCACCTTTTTAACCACCTGACCATAATAGGCCACAAGGCGGTTGGTGCGGTAGGCTTGCTTTGTCTCATCCACTGGGCTGGGTGTCAAAAGGACAAGCCGATCAGCTGGAAAAACCTGTCGGAGGTGGGCAAGGATTTTCGTAAGATTATCCTCATACTCGCCCAGAAAAACCTGCTTGTGCTGGGCTAAATCATTGGCACCGATAAAGACCAGCACCCAATCTGCAGCTGGCAAGGGCTTGGTCACCAAATGCCTCAAGAGGTCAAGGCTATTGTCTCCTGACACCGCCCAGTTGGTGATGGTCAACTCTGGTTCAAGCTCTCTGAGTGAATACTCAATATGGGGCAGGTCTCTGCCCTCATGGCGGGCAAAAAGGCTGTCTCCTAAGAGGAAGAGGTGCATGATGTTTCCTTTCTTAAACATCAGGTGCACTTTTAAGGTCAATTTTCTTGCTACTATTCATTATTTAGACTTTTCCAGTTGGTCTCCATAACAACTAGCTTACTACTCTCGCCCATTTTCGTCAAGTAAGCATCCTGCCTCAAACGGAATTTTTTCGAATCATCAAACAAGCAGGCACTCTGCTTCTACGTTTCAACCGCCCAATCGTGAATAATTTCCTAATTTTCTGAGTCACATAAGCTTCGAAGATTTTTCCATATAAGGGATCAGAGCATCCCTGGAGGGTTGAAAAAGCAACCCTGGGATGGATTGCTCAACTCAAAATTGGACAGAGATGGTGTAACGCACCAAATGGGAATCTGCTAAAATTTCTCTTGGTAGAACTCGATTTTGTCGCCAGCCTTTGGTTCCAGCTCGCCAGCCCCCTTATCGGCCACCTCACCGTTGACCTTGTACATCCAGTAGGTCTTCTTGCTCTCATCCTGCTTGAGGCCGTCGATGGCCGTGATAAAGCCGTTGGTCTCCTCGATGTCGTAGGCGGCATCCAGGATGTCCAGCACGCTGTCGCCCTCCTCGAAGGTCACGGTCTCGCTCTTAGAGCCGTCAGGCTTGGTCACCACCAGCTCCACGGTCGGCCCACTGACACTTGAACTGGCAGAACTGGCGGCACTATCGGCGGTTTTGGCCTGACCGCAGGCGGTCAGAATAAGCAGAGCTACTAAAGCAAAGAGGTTAGAGATGAATTTTTTCATAAGTTTTCCTTTCGATATCTGGCCCGAGGCGGGCAAAAATGGTTGTGATGATGGGGTAAAAGATGGCGGTGGACAGGGCATGGGCCAGGTTAAAGCCCAGGCCATTGAGGACATAGGCCCAGATGGGCATACTGTACAAGATTGCCGACAGGCTGTCGATGACCAGGCCATAGATGATGCCCATAACCCCAGCCAAGCTGACCTGGCTTGTCCTTTTTATTATATCAGATTTGACTAAACTTGTTAAGGGATAGGCCAGAAATTTCCACAAGCCCAAGACCACCGTGTAGGCAGCCAGCTGCCAGGCCACCCAGGGGCCGAAACCCAGGACAAGAGCGGTCAGGGTCATGGTCAAGGCCATGACCAGCCAGGCATCAAGCAGACCCCCGCTGATGGTCAGGACCAGAAAGATGGCGGTGATGGGTTTAACATTTGGAAAGGCTCCAAAGGCATAGCGGAGGGCCACACAGAGGGCGGCCATGAGGGCAATTCTGGTTAGGCGATGGGTGGTCAGTCTCATGCTTCTAGTCTAGGTCAAAAGCTCTGCTCTGTCAAGTCCAAACCCTGCTCAAGTGGCCCATAAGTAGCTGAACAGGGGCAAAAAAGTTGCCTGCTCAGCCATTGTCCCAAAAAACCAACTGGCACTTGCCTCGAAAATGTGCTAGACTAGAGGGAGCACATCAAAAGGAGGCGGTTATGTCAAAGCTCTGGTCACTTTTTTGGGCCTTTCTGAAAATCGGCAGTTTTACCTTTGGGGGTGGCTATGCCATGTTGCCCATCATCCAGCGGGAAATCGTCCAGACCCACGGATGGGCCAGCGACGAGGACATCACCGACTTTTTTGCCATCGGTCAGGTGACACCTGGTATCATCGCAGTCAACACGGCCACCTTTGTCGGCTATCAGGTGGCTGGAAGCCTGGGGGCCTTTGTGGCCACCCTGGGGGTGATTCTGGTTCCCGTTCTCCTCATCACTGGTCTGGCATCGGTTTTAATCCAGTTTTCAGAATTGGCTCTGGTCAAGCATGCCTTTTCTGGCATCAAGGCCGGGGTGGTGGTTTTGATTGGGGACGCCATCTACCGCCTGACCAAAACTGCCTTGACGGACAAGGTGGCTGTCGCCATCTTTATCGGGGTCACCCTGGTCTCACTCCTCCTCAGCCTCTCGCCCGTCCTGGTGGTTCTGGCCGTTGGCTTGTTAGGAGCTCTGCGATTGGCCCTCAAACAAGGAGATAAACATGCTGATTAAACTCGTTCTCGCCTTTGCTAAAATCGGCCTCTTTGCCGTCGGCGGTGGCCTGGCCACCCTACCCTTTCTCTATGAATTAAGTCAGGAAACGGGCTGGTTTACCAGCACCGACATCAGCAACATGATTGCCGTGGCCGAATCCACCCCTGGTCCAATCGGCATCAACATGGCCACCTATGTGGGCTACCTAACCGCTGGTGTTCCTGGGGCCTTGCTGGCCCCTCTGGCCCTGACCCTGCCCTCAGTCCTAGTCTGCCTCAGCATATCCAAGGTCCTAGACAAGGTCAAGACCTCTCCTCTGGTCCAGTCGGTCTTTGCCAGCCTGCGGCCGGCCTCTGCTGGTCTGATTTTTACCACCGGGCTGGGACTTGCCTTCAACACCTATTGGGGCCAGGTTCCTCAAGACCTCACTGCCTGGCTGACCGACCTCAACTGGTCCCTGCTAGGCCTATCCGCAGCCCTGCTCCTGATTTATAAAACCAGCAAATGCCATCCCATCTTGCTGATTATCCTGGCCGCTGTGGCTGGTATGGTGCTCAAGCTCTAAAAACGAAATCAGGTTTGGATTCCCCAAACCTGATTTTCTTATCCCCAAACCTCGTCGATGATTTCTTTAACGAGGTTAAGAACCTGTATTCACAATCGAAGTATTTGATTGACTAGGCTAGTTTTGGTGCAATCGAGAAACATTTTTGCAGAAATACTGCCCGTATTACCAAAAAATGTGACAAAGAGTGAGCCAAAACTAGCCAGTCAGGTGAATGCTGAGATGTGAATACAGGTTCTAAGTTTCTTCCATTGGTTTTTCATAAAGACAGTAACTCTCCTATGAAAAGAAATTGTCCTATTCTTCCCTTTCTTAGCCAAAAAGGTAATCCCAGAATCTTATTATCCAGTAGATAAGAGCAGGAGTGAGGCTCCCAATAAGAAACCATTTTTTCCTCTGCCATCTTTGGATTAATCGTTCATGTAATCTCATCATACAAACCACCATGCTACCGTCACAACTACTGAAGCCACAGCATTTGCAGTTCTAACATCAAGACCGGCTTGTTGTAATGCTCTTGCTAGCAATTGTTCTACTATACTAAACTGTTGACTCTTTATTCGCTGAATGTGACTTGCTTCGTTTGCATAAATGAGAGATGGGGAAGCTGTTGACGTGAGGAATGAAAGCAATGTGAATACAACAAATAGTTTTGATTTTTTCGTCGTTATTATCCCCTTGAAGTTCTTATTGTTTTGATGGACATTAATGTTTTAGAATGCTTTAGCCTTGTGCTGTACTTACTCACGCTCTAGTGTTATCCCCAAACCTCGTCAATGATTTCTTTAACGAGTTTGAGCTTGTTCCATTGGTCATCTTCCGTGATAATATTGCCCTCTTCTGTCGAGGCAAAGCCGCACTGGGTGGCCAACCAGAGTTGGTCCAGAGACAAGTATTGACTAGCTTCCTTGATGCGGGCAATAATGGTCTCCTTGTCCTCCAGCTGACCGTCTTTTGTCGTAATGAGACCCAGCACCGCGACCTTGTTAGGGTCCTTGAATTCGGCCAGAGGTTCAAAACCACCTGCACGGTCGTTGTCATACTCCAAGAAGTAGGCAGTGGCATTTTCACGACCAAAGAGGGTCTCCGCAACTGGCGTGTAAGGGCCAGAGGTCAAGTGAGTTGACTGGTAGTTGCCACGGCAGACATGGGTGTTGATTTGCAAATCAGCTGGCAGGTCAGCAATGGCGGCATTGTTGATGCGGAGGAAATTCTCCCGCAGGAAATCCTTATCCACGCCCTTGATAACTGACTTGAAGAAGTCCTCGTCCATGATGGCTCCCCAAGTACAGTCGTCCAACTGGATGGTCCGAGCCCCTTCCTCATAGAGGGCCAGGATAGACTCCTGGTAGGCCTTGGCCAAATCCTGAGCCAATTCGGCTGGGTTGGGGTAGACTGCCAAAGCTGCCTGCATATTTGTTCCCCGTTGCAGTTCAATCAAGCACTGGGCAGGTGCAGGAATGGTGATTTTGGCCTCCACACCACGCTCGTCAGCCAATTGTTTGACAAAACGGAAATGGTTGATGAAAGGATGAGTGTCCTTGTTGAAACTGATTTTTCCGGTCACGATGGCTGAGTCGTCGTTGGTTTCAACCCCGACGAAGTGCAGGCCTTCCCCGTACTGGTGGCGGGCGATGCCTTCAAAGCCCCAGAAGAAATCCACGTGCCAGTTGGCCCGACGAAATTCGCCATCGGTCACTTTTTCAAGACCTGCGGCCACCTGCTTGTCAACCAGATCAGTAATCAGGCGGTCTTCGATGGCTGTCAACTCCTCAAAACTGAGCTCACCAGCCGCAAATTTTGCACGGGCTTCTTTCAATTCCTCTGGCCGCAAAAAGCTACCAACGTGTTCAAAGTATTTTTTAGTCATCACATCATCCTCTTTCATGATTTTTCTGTATATTTCAGAGATGATTTCATTATAGCAGATTGGTCTTTTCCTGACTAATACCCATTTTATCAGGCAATATATAGTTTCAAACTATAACAAAAGACTGGTTGCCCAGTCTTTTACTTTTAATCCAAGCCCAAGTCTGCATAAGGCGTCTTGTAGCCGATTTGCAGGATTTTGCCGTCCTTAATCAGAAGCGGCCGCTTGATTAACATGCCGTCAGCCGCCAGCAGGGCCAAGGCCTCATCCACCGTCAGGCTATCAAACTTATCTTTCAAGCCCAAAGCCCGATAGCTGTTGCCACTGGTGTTAAAGTATTTTTTCAGGTCCAAACCCGTCGCTTCCATCCAGGCCTTGAGTTCCTCAGCCGAGGGCGGAGTCGCCTTGATGTCGATGGCAGTAAAGTCCAGTCCCAGCTGGGTCAGCTCCTTCTTGGCTGCCTTGCAGGTGCTGCACTTAGGGTATTCGTAGTAACTATATGTCATCTTTTCACCACTTTCTTTCTCTTTCATTTTTTAGGAAAATAGCTGAGCTATTCAGCCAATGTCAGACTTAGGCCCTCATGTTCCAAGAGCCAGATTTTCTTGTCCAGACCACCAGCGTAGCCCGTCAAACTGCCGTCCGCTCCCAGAACCCGATGGCAGGGAATCAGAATGGCCAGGGGATTTTTCCCCACCGCACCGCCAATTGCCTGGGCAGACTTGCAGCTGAGCTTGTCAGCCAAAGCCTTATAGGTTATCGTCTGACCGTAGGGAATTGTGGCCAGCTCTGTCCAGACTCGTTTCTGGAAATCTGTCCCCCTAGCTGACAAGGGCAGGTCGGCCACATCAGGCTCCTGACCTGCAAAATACCTGTCCAGCCAGTCACAAGCACGGTCAAGGATAGGCAATTGGCCCAGCTCAGGTTCTACCGTCAGCCCTCGCTCAAAATAGGCCTGTCCCACAAACCATATGCCAACCAGACCAACCTCATCCGCCACTATCGATAAGTCACCGATGGGCGAGGGGTAAATCAGTTTGAAAAGGCTCATGGTCTCACCTTGGGCTTGCCGTCTGGAGTTAGCAGGGGTGTGATGGCCCCATTAAGGTGCAGGTATTCCACCCCTGTTTCCCTATCCCGAATGTAAAACGGTGCTGTGGCCATACCCTCAGGAACAAAATGAACCACCTCAAACCGCTCTTTAAGGTAGGCTTGTTGTTCAAGAGCCTCTGCTTGCTTCACCCGTTTTTGCTCTTTTTTATCCTCATCAAAAAACATGATTAATTTCTCCGCTCTGCTATTTTCCTAAATGATACCAAAAAAAGCCCCGCTCCGCAAGGCGGACCAGGGCTAGAATTTAGCGGCCTTCAATCAGGCGAACCTTGACGATGTTGGCGTCGGCCTCAAAGGCAGCCACCAGCTGATCAATCTTGGCCTTGTCGCTCTCGTCCAGGTCCAAAATGGTGTAGGCAAAATCACCCTTGGACCGGTTGATGATGTTGTCGATGTTGATGCCCAGGTTTGACACAGCCGTCGAAATGGTGGCCACGATGTTCGGCACGTTCTTGTTAATCAGGGTAATCCGATAAGGGGCGTCCAGAACCTGGTGCATATTAGGGAAGTTAACCGAGTTAGTGATTTCCCCCGTCTCCAGGAAGGTGCGGATGGTCTTGCTGGCCATGATGGCACAGTTGAGCTCGGCCTCCTCAGTTGAGCCACCCACATGCGGAAAGACCGTGATGCCAGGCTTATTGAGGAGCTCTTCGGTCCCAAAGTCGGTGATGTAACGCTTGATGACACCCGTTTCCAGGGCCTCAAAAAGGGCAGCGTGGTCCACCAACTCCGCACGGGCAAAGTTGATCAGGGTCGTTCCTTTTTTCATAAGGGCAAAGGCAGAGCGGTTAAAGGTGTCCTTGGTGTCTGGCGTGAGCGGCACATGGATGGTGATGTAGTCAGACTGGGTGAAAATCTCTTTCAGGTCATTGACCCGCTTGACGTGGCTGGAAATGCTCCAGGCCGTCTCGATAGAGACATAAGGGTCATAGCCCAAGACGTTCATGCCCAGACGGCGGGCATCGTTGGCAATCCGAGCCCCGATAGCCCCCAAACCAATGATGCCCAGGGTCTTGCCAGCAATCTCCGTTCCCGCAAACTGGCTCTTGCCTGCTTCGATTTGCTTGGGCACATCTTCCCCTGTCAAGGTATTGGCCCACTTGGTCGCTGAAAAATAATCCCGAGCCGACAAGAAAAGTGAGGTCAGAACAGCTTCCTTAACCGCATTGGCATTGGCACCTGGCGTGTTGAAGACCACGATACCAGCTGCGGTTGCTTCATCGATTGGGATGTTATTGGTCCCTGCACCCGCACGGGCGATAGCTTTCAGGTTGCTTGGCAAGTCAACGCCGTGCAGGTTTTGGCTGCGGATGATGTAGGCGTCTGGGTTGTCAGAACGGTCGCCGTCAACCTGGAAGGCATTGCCCAGCTCCGCTAGACCAATCTTGTTGATGTTGTTGTAGGTTTTTACGCTGAATACCATGAATTCTCCTTGTCTGTATGCACTGATGTGTCACTATATCTTGGCTGTCTCGGTATGGCCATCAGAGCGAATAGCCTTGTAGCCACCGAAAAAGGCTGGCTCAATCCGAGACCCCTTGTCTCCAGAATAACCTCCAAATAAACCTGGATTAAAATGTTCCTTGATACCGTCGTCAAACCGGTACCAAAAACCACCCAGAAAGAGGTCTTTTGATATCACTCTGCCCATTTGTGCTCCTTTGTCAGCTCGTTTGCGACCTTCTCATAGGCCAACCGCTCCCCATCTGGCAAGAGGGCCTGGCCGATGTGGACAAAGCCCAGCTTGGTCAAGAGCCCCTGGGTGGCCTGGTTGAGCTGGTGGGTATCGGCTCGAAATTCCCGTGATTGACTGACTTCCATCAGACCCTCCAGCAGGGCCAGAGCCACCTCTTGGCCACGGTAAGCCTCCCCCACCGCCAAGCGGTGGAAGGTCAGGTAGTCTCTTTTTTCTGGGTGGGTCCAAGCCCCAGACAGGAGCTGGTCGTAGGCAGGGTCATGACCCGTCAAGGCCACATAGGCCGCCACCTGACCATCAACCACAGCCACCTGGCCATAGCCATTCAGAATATCCGCCACAATAACCTCACGGTCAGGATAGCCGTTTTGCCACTGGTCGCTGCCAGTGCTAACGATGTAGCGTCTGCCGTCTGCGATAATCTCTAAAATACGGTCCACCTCGTTAGGGTGGGCAAGCCTAATCTCCATTAGCCGTGTTTCTCCGCAAAGTCTGCCATAAAGGCAATCAAATCCACCACACCCTGACTCGGGAAGGCGTTGTAAAGACTGGCTCGCATGCCACCCACGCTGCGGTGGCCCTTGATGTTCTTAAAGCCAGCAGCCTCTGCCTCCTTAGCAAAGAGCTTGTCCAGTTCCTCACTCGGCGTCACAAATGGGATATTGGCTACCGAACGGTCAGCTGGATTGACCACTGGACTGCGGTAAAAATCAGACCCTTCGATGTAATCATAGAGCAAACCAGATTTCTCTCGGTTGAGCTCTGCCATTTTCCCAACACCGCCCAGAGCCTTGACGTGCTCAAAGACCAGCTTGGCCATGTAGATACCAAAGGTCGGCGGGGTGTTGTAGAGGCTGTCGTTGTCGGCCTGGATCTTGTAGTCCAGCATGGACGACAGGGCAGGCGTCGTGTTAATCAAGTCCTCACGGATGATGACGATGGTCACGCCCGCAGGCCCGATGTTCTTCTGGGCACCCGCGTAAATCATGCCAAAGTCCTCCACTCGGTACTGGGCCGCCAGGATGTTGGAACTCATGTCCGCCACGACAGGCACGCCATTGGTATCCGGCACCTCATAGATGCTCGTCCCCTCGATGGTGTTGTTGGTCGTGATGTGGACGTAGGCCGCCTCGGGATCAATGCTAGAAGCGTCAAAGCTTGGCACGTGGTCAAAGTTGCTGTCCTCTGATGAGGCCAACAAGATTGGCTCAAAAGGTAGGGTTTTAGAGAGCAAAACCGCCTCAGTATAGGCCTTTTTGCCCCAAGAACCAGCTACATGATAATAAGCTTTTTTGCCCAGGGCAAGATTGAGGGGAATCATAGAGAACTGGGTCGACGCCCCGCCTTGTAGGAAGAGGACCTTGTAGTTGTCAGGAATGGCCATGAGCTCACGGAGCAAGCTCTCCGCGTCCTTAATAATCTGATCAAACTCAGGAGCTCGGTGGGACAGCTCCATAACGCTCATGCCTGAGCCTGCATAGTCCAGAAACTCTGCCTGGGCCTTTTTAAGCACTTCTTGGGGCAGGACAGCTGGTCCTGCTGAAAAATTATAAACGGTCATGACACACCTCGTTCTGTTAGAAATATTTTTACCATTATAGCACAAGATGGCAAAGTTCGCTATTTTTTCACTCAGAAATCAGCTTATTCTTCGAAAAATAAGCGAAACAACAATAAACAAACTTTTTGTTGTATTTTTTAAAAGATCATTCGGTTTTTGTTTTATCTAAGCACAAGTCCCTAGTAAGGAAAATATTTTCAGAAAAAATACAGAAAAAAAGACCTTTCGGCCTTTTTCCCCGTCACGGCTACTCAAAATAAGAAGTTGCCACGACGGTGTGAGGACGAACTCCCCACTTCTTGCGGTCCAACTCATTTACCACAAGCTACTAATGCCAATAAATTGAAAGTCAAAAGAGCTAAACTTCTCATTTTCTCGTCATTTTCTTCTCCCTTATCATACTCTCACTCGCTCCAACTTCAGCCCTTACCGTTGCCCAACACCGATTTGGGAAAATAGCGGAGCAGGCAGTCAGGTATAGGGATAACTTGCGGGTATAGAACGATCAACTCTTGGTCAGTTTCCCCTTCTTGGCATCACGAATGGGTTTGAACAACATCTGATAAAAATAAAAGCCTAAAATCAAAAAATTACCAGGGAAAATAACTAGAAAAATCCAATCTTCTAACCAAGGGAAGAAGTGAACCAAGAACACAATCCCTATGATATAAAAATAGATGGTCAGAACAAGACACATGCTCCAAAAAGCCATACGCTTAGTCCCTGCATAACGTTCCACATAAGACCTTTTGGGACAATGAGAACAGTAATAAACCGTCAACAAACTCCCCTTAGGGAAATGATGCTTCATCAGGCCATTAAAGGAGTAAAGGGAATGTCGTCTAATCGTTATCACCTTATCTAGAGGGTTATCCTGACTTTCCGCCTGAGTAGAACTAAAAGGAGTCGAAACGGTCACAACAGCCTCATACTCCAAACTTCGGTAATAGGTCTTTTGACCAACCCTATACTCTACCTTGGGCAGCATGGTACCACTACCATAGCGATAACCAACAACCTTACCAAGAACCTGACAGTCAGCCTGCTCCCTGTCTTTTTCTCTCTTATACCAAACCCAACAAATCAAGCACCCGACGCCAACTAAAATACTGAAACCTAAAATTAACCAAATCATTCGCCCCACACCTCTTTATTTATTCAATTAACAACCAACTTCTTCCTCATAGCCTTTAACGGCTTAACCCCGCAGGAAAATAGCAGAGCAGACCATCAGGCACAGGGATAACTTGCGGATACCGCTCTAGCAACTCCTGACTGAACCAACCTAACCCTTCCAAGTCTTGGTCTGGGTTGATGAGATAAGTTCTGGCTGACCGATTACCCAAAATCTCAGCCAACAAGGGATAGGTTTGGGCATAGGTAAAACTCTGGGGAGCTTGACCACCCAGTTCTCGAATATCCTCCAAGGACAGCCCCTCATCAAACAAGCCCAAGACCTTAATGGGCGACGCATAGGTTTCCTTGAACCGAGACAAACGCGTTTTGACTGGCTCTGCCAGGTCGCTGGCCAGCAAGCTCGCCACCTCCAGGCGTTCCCCCAAGTCCAGATAGCCAACAATGGCCTTGACCGGACTAGACAGGTAAAGATAGGCCCTTAACTCCCCTTTGGGGAAACGACTTCGGTATTCAAACTGTTTTTTCCCAGTCAACAAGCTAGGAAAAACCTGGGGACTGAAACTTAAAATGATTGCTGTCATCTTTCTCCTAACTTGAGCTCAGGCACCTCATGCTGGACACAGGTCACGCCTTTTTTGGCCATGAGCTCAATGGCTAGGGGATTGGGGCGGTAGGCTGTTTTATAGGTAATTTTCGTGACACCAGCCTGCAGGAGGGCCTTGGTGCAGTTGATGCAAGGGAAATGGGTGACGTAGATCTCGGTGCCATCGGTGGAAATCCCCTCCTTGGCACACTGAATCAAGGCATTCATCTCGGCATGGACCGTCCGAATGCAGTGGCCGTCCTCCATGTAGTGGCCAGCCTCGTCGCAGTTATCCGTCGCAGACACCCCACCGTTGTAGCCTGTGGCGATGATCCGCTTGTGCTTGACCAAGACGGCCCCGACAAAGGCTCGGTCGCAGGTGGAGCGTTTGGAAATCAGCTCCGCATTGGCCATAAAATAATCTTCCCAGGATAGGCGATTGGTCATCTGGTTCTCCTCTTACAAAACAATCAATTCCTTAGGGGCATGGGTCAGGACTTCGCAGCCTGTTTCCGTGATGAGGAGGTCGTCCTCGATACGGACCCCGTAGAGGCCGTCCAGGTAAATGCCTGGTTCGTCGGTCACCACCATGCCAGCCTGCAAGACACCCTTGCCACGGAAAAATGGCTCCTCATGAACATCAAGGCCCATGCCGTGACCGATCCCGTGAGTAAAGTTGGCCCCGTAACCCGCGTCAGCAATGATGCCACGCGGCACGCCGTCAAAATCCTTGAAACTCATGCCTGCCCGTGCTTGCTCAATCAGCTCGGCATTTGCCCGCAGGGCGAGGGCATAAATCTCCCGCTCCTGGTCAGTGGTCTGCCCGATATGAACCGTGCGGGTCATGTCGCTGGCGTAGTGCTCAAAAACGCAACCAAAGTCCAGGGTCAGGCTCTCGCCTGTGGCGATGACCTTGTCGCTGGCCCGTCCGTGGGGCATGGCAGAGCGGTAACCCGAGGCCACGATGGTGTCAAAGGACAGGCCAGAAGCACCCAGTTCTCTCATGCGGAAGTCCAGGAAAGTCGCCACCTCCAGCTCGGTCTTGCCCGGCTTGATAAAGTCCAAAACGTCGGTGAAAGCCTGGTCAGAAATCCGACAGGCCTGACGGATGATGGCAATTTCTTTCTCGTCCTTAATCTGCCGCAGCTCCTCCACAAAATTGCCGATTGGCTTGAGGTCATAGCCCTCAAAAACAGCTGTCAGGGCCTGATAATAAGCGTAAGACACCTGATTGTCAAAACCAATAGTGGACAGGCCCTCATCCTTGATCAGGTCCCAGATAGCCCCCAGGGCATCCCGATGGTCCACCACCTCAAAATCACCTGTGACGACCTGCTTGGCCACCAAGATGTAACGGCTATCGGTCACAAAAATCCGTCGGTTACGGCTGATAAAGACCGTCCCAGCCGACCCCCAGAACCCCGTCAGGTAGTAGATGTTTCTCTCGCCTGTGACCAAGAATGCATCCAGCTCCTCGCGGTCCAACTTGGCCAAAAATTTGTTCAATCGTGCTTGCATAAGTCCCTCCTTTGCTCTCATTATACCCCCATTGGCCAGAATTGACAAATCTTTTCCTTAAAAACCGATAAGTTCTGGCTTTCCTAGCACCTTTTTGATAAAATAAAGACATATTATCTAATTAATGGAGGAACGTATGAAAAACAAGCAAAATTGGCGTCGTATTCGTCGCTTTTCCATTCGTAAACTGACCATCGGGGTTGTATCCACAACCATCGGTATCAGTCTCTTAGGTGCTGGTTTGGCCAGTCAGCCAGCCCTTGCTCATGAGATGGGTGACCAGGATTGTCAGTTGGTGCAACATGGCACTGTTCACCTTGACTACCAGTATGTCAACGAGAAGGACTTGACTGCTGAACAGCGGGCCTTACTCAAGTCTAGCGACCAATTTGCCAAGGAAGTTGCCGACAAGAACGCCACCTACATTCTGGTTTACCAGCCAAAACGTGGCCTTCTGACCCTGCCAAACACAGGTGATTTACCTAGTGGCCTCACAAGTCTCCTGGGAGCTTCTGCCCTGGCGGGTGTGATTTTGGTGGTTAGCCGCCGCAAGAAAGAAACGGCCATGACCGTGCTCTTGGTGACCTCAGCTGCGGGTCTGGCCCTGTCAAGCACCCAGGCTTCTGCCCTGCAAGATGGCCTGACCAGCTTCTTGACCCAGTCCTACACCGTTGCAACTGGTCACCAACTGCCACAACCTGAGTGGGTTATCGGGGACTTGGAATTTGCCAGCTACCTGGTGATTCCACAAGAAGACTGTGTGCCTCTTGCACCAGTAGTGGAAACACCCGCTCCTGTTACGCAACCAGAAGCCCCTGTTGCCGAAGAGGTTGCCCAGCCAACTCCTGAGCTTATAGAAACTGTCACTCAACCAGTACCTCAAGTAGTGGAATCCGTGACACCACCAGCCCCACCTAGCCTTGAAACCGTTGAAGTGCCCGTCACTAGCAAGGGTGAGAGCGTAACGGCTGAACCACTGCCTGAATTCCCAGTGGATGAAGTACCTGTGACGAGCAAAGGGGAAAGTCTAACCGCTGAGCCACTACCTGAATTCCCAGTAGACGAAGTGCCCGTCACTAGCAAGGGTGAGAGCGTAACGGCTGAACCACTGCCTGAATTCCCAGTGGATGAAGTACCTGTGACGAGCAAGGGGGAGAGCGTAACGGCTGAACCCCTGCCTGAATTCCCTGTGGATGAAGTACCTGTGACGAGCAAGGGTGAGAGCGTTACGGCTGAACCACTACCTGAATTCCCAGTAGATAAAGTGCCCGTCACTAGCAAGGGTGAGAGCGTTACGGCTGAGCCACTACCTGAATTCCCAGTGGATGAAGTACCTGTGACGAGCAAGGGTGAAAGCGTAACTGCTGAGCCACTACCTGAATTCCCGGTGGATGAAGTGCCCGTCACTAGCAAGGGAGAAAGCGTAACGGCTGAACCCCTGCCTGAATTCCCTGTGGATGAAGTACCTGTGACGAGCAAGGGTGAGAGCGTTACGGCTGAGCCACTACCTGAATTCCCAGTAGATGAAGTGCCCGTCACTAGCAAGGGTGAGAGCGTAACGGCTGAACCCCTGCCTGAATTCCCGGTGGATGAAGTACCCGTCACTAGCAAGGGTGAAAGTGTGACTGCTGAACCCCTGCCCGAATTCCCAGTGGACGAAGTGCCCGTCACTAGCAAGGGTGAGAGCGTAACGGCTGAGCCACTACCTGAATTCCCAGTGGATGAAGTACCAGTGACGAGCAAAGGGGAAAGTCTGACCGCTGAGCCACTACCTGAATTCCCAGTAGATGAAGTTCCAGTGACGAGCAAAGGGGAAAGTCTGACCGCTGAGCCACTACCTGAATTCCCAGTAGATGAAGTTCCAGTTACTAGCAAGGGTGAGAGCGTAACGGCTGAACCGCTGCTAACCTTTGACCCAGAAGCTGACGAGGACAACGACGGGTTCTCTAACCAGGACGAATTGACCGCTGGAAGCAATCCTTTGGATGAAAGCTCTGTGCCTGAACAGAAAACAACACCCGAAGAGGGGGAAGCAGTTGAGACAGCTGAACCACTGCCAACCTTTGACCCAGAAGCTGATGAGGACGGGGACGGGTTCTCTAACCAGGACGAATTAACCGCTGGAAGCGATCCTTTGGATGAAAGCTCTGTGCCTGAACAGAAAACAACACCCGAAGAAGGAGAGACTGTTGAGACAGCTGAACCGTTGCCAACCTTTGACCCAGAAGCTGATGAGGACGGGGACGGGTTCTCTAACCAGGACGAATTAACCGCTGGAAGCAATCCTTTGGATGAAAGCTCTGTGCCCGAACAGAAAACAACACCCGAAGAGGGGGAGACTGTTGAGACAGCTGAACCGCTGCCAACCTTTGACCCAGAAGCTGATGAGGACGGGGACGGGTTCTCTAACCAGGACGAATTAACCGCTGGAAGCAATCCTTTGGATGAAAACGCTGTGCCTGAACAGAAAACAACACCGGAAGAGGGGGTAGCAGTTGAGACAGCTGAACCGCTGCCTGAATTCCCAATGGATCAAGTGGTCACGGAAGTTGTGAACTTCCCAATTACCTCAACAGATGATGACCAACTCTTGAAAGGACAAACAGTCATTGACACACCAGGTGAAAATGGCTCTGTCACTTACATTGTGCTTGACGGTACCCGCCACATTCTAGCTGAAACACCTGCGAAAACCCAGGTGCAACGGGTCGGCACGAAAGTTCAAACACAAGCTGAGCTGACCGATCCAAAACCAGTTAAACAGGTTCTCATGGTTGGTGACGTTCCTCAAGCCAGCGCCAGCATTTCCCCAGAAAACCTCCCAGAAGATACCACCATCAACTGGGCTGAAAACGGTAAACCGAGCACGGAACAAGCCGGTCTGGGTATCGCAGGTCGCGTGATGGTGACCTATAAGGACGGCTCATCTGAAACCGTGGACGTGACCATCGATGTCAAGGCTCAACCACTCAAAGACACCCACCAGCCAACGGCTAAGAAGCAAAGCGTCTCCCTTGGGGCAAGTGTTGCTGCCGCAAACAGCGTCACCATCGCTGACCAGAGTGTGGTCAAAACCATCGACTGGTTGAACCAACAAGCCCCATCGACTAACCAACCTGGCCAGGATATCCCTGCCAAGGTTCGAGTGACCTATACCGATGATAGCTTTGACGATGTGGACGTGACCATCGACGTCAAGGCTCAACCACTCAAAGACACCCACCAGCCAACGGCTAAGAAGCAAAGCGTCTCCCTTGGGGCAAGTGTTGCTGCCGCAAACAGCGTCACCATCGCTGACCAGAGTGTGGTCAAAACCATCGACTGGTTGAACCAACAAGCCCCATCGACTGACCAACCTGGCCAGGATATCCCTGCCAAGGTTCGAGTGACCTATACCGATGATAGCTTTGACGATGTGGACGTGACCATCGATGTGACGGCACCGACCGAGTTCTACGTTCGCAACGGCAACTACAACTCCCTGGCCGGCCAAGGTACCCAGGAAGCGCCGTTCGACAGCCTCAAGCGGGCCCTGGAACTGGCGACAGACGGCGTCACCATCAAGCTAGTGGAAAACGTTCAAGGCATTTCGGTGGCCAATACGGCTAGCGCAAACACCTTTGCCATCAACAAGGCCGTAACCATTGACGGTCAGGGCAACTCCTTGAGCTTCAGAGGCCTCAACCTAGAGACCCTAGCCAACGTTACCTTCAAAGACCTCACTTTGGACATCCTGCCTGACGGGGCTCAAAATGACAGTGTCATCCGCACCAACGGCAACCAAGTTACCTTTAACAATGTCCGCACCACCCTAAACAACCGGTCAAGCAACCACCCTGTCCTGGATGTCAACGGCGGCCAAGTCACGCTGACCAATTCGACCGAAGGAACTGAGTTTAAGGCCATCAAACTGGCCGGTCAAAACGCTAGCCTAAGCCTAGACAGTCAGGCAAGGGTGAAAGAGGGGGTTACTGCTTCTGGAACAGGGGCAACCATCACTAGCACTTCACCACATGTCCTTTCCTACCGAGGCACAAGTGGTCAAAACACCACTCTCAACCTCCAGAACGTCTCACCAAACTCAAGCCTAACCCTGACCGGTCTTGACCATCTCAACCTGACCAACAGCCAGGTAACCCCTGCCAGCGGTCTGACGGCCCTCAAGTCTCTGACTTTGACTGGCACAGCTGACCGACCAGCCAACTTAAACCTCAGTCGTCTGGTGGGAGAATTTGACGATGACGCGACCGTCGCCATCGACCGCTTGAGTGCTGACAATGGCCAGATTCAGCTGCCACTCAACACCAAGCTGGTTGTGACGGAATCAATCACAACACCAGTCGCTATCATTGTCAACGACCAACCGGTAACCCGTCTGACACCACTTCATCTAGAACATGCTCTGGTTACCGTCAATGACCAACAAGTGACGGATAATCTGGTCTTCACCCTCTATCCAGAAAATAGTGGCTATGGCATTACCCGCCAAGGAAATGACTTTGTCATCAAGGGTTCAGATGCTGTTTACCAAAATCCTGAAGGGGTTGACCGTACCGTGGTCGTTGGCTCACAGTTAGACCCTGCTGACAGTATTGACCA
This sequence comes from Streptococcus sp. ZY171113, assembly GCF_057748235.1. Classification (NCBI taxonomy): domain Bacteria; kingdom Bacillati; phylum Bacillota; class Bacilli; order Lactobacillales; family Streptococcaceae; genus Streptococcus; species Streptococcus sp. ZY171113. The sequence continues at coordinate 426,987 of NZ_CM173243.1, read as the reverse complement.
GGAAGGTCTGGAAAATGTGCGAGGCTATGCTTGGAAGGAGGGGGAAAAACCAAGTACCGACCAACCTGGTTTAGACATTCCTGGTATCGTCATTGTGACCTACAATGATGGCTCATCTGAAGAAGTTGACGTCTATGTGATCGTCCAGTCCATGAAAGACTTCTACACGCCGACGGCTAAACCACAGACCGTGACTGCAGGGGAACAGGTGTTACCACAGGCTAGCATCGAGCCAAGCTCCATTGCCAATCTGCAGGATGTGGAAAGCTATGCTTGGAAAAATGACCAACCTAATACAGAGCAGCCGAACCCAAATCTCAAAGCAACCGTTCTTGTGACCTATAAGGATAAGACCCAGGACGAGGTTGAAGCAACCGTTGTCGTCAAGGCCAAACCGATGAAGGATGTCTATGCCCCAACGGCTAAACCACAAACCGTGACAGTCGGCAACCCTGTTACCCCACAAGACAGCATTGAACCGAGCTCCATTGCCAACCTCCAGGATGTGCAAGGCTATGCTTGGAAAAATGGTCAACCAAATACCAGTCAGGTCAACCAAGACCTCAAGGCCACAGTGATCGTGACCTACAAGGACAAGACCACAGACGAGGTTGAAGCAACCATCATCGTTAAGGCTAAACCGATGAATGACGTCAACAACCCGACGGCTCAAACCCAGACCGTCAAGGTTGGCGATACCCTGGACCCACGCGCCAGCATCGTGGCCGACTCCGCTCAAAACATGAAGGCCTTTGCCTGGAAGGACCCAGAACCAAGCACCGCCCAGGCCAACAACAACCTCCAGGCCACGGTTATCGTCACCTACGATGATGACACGACCGACGAGGTAAACGTGACCATCGTGGTTCAAGAACGTGAGAACCTGGCCCAGCGTACCAACCCAACCCCTGTCAAACAACGGGTAGCTACAGGTACTGACCTCACCAACCTGGCCAGCGCCAGCATTTCCCAAGAAGGCCTCCCAACAGGTAGCAACATCACTTGGTTGACCCAGCCGAGCACCACGGAGCCAGGTAGCAACAAGGCCGGCAAGGTTCGCGTCACCTACGCTGATAACTCTGCTGACGAGGTGGATGTCCAAGTTGATGTGGTCGCCAAACCAACCCTGACCCTAACCAAGCTGGTGGATGACGATGAGGCCAGAACAGCCACCCTCACCTACCGCCTGGAAGACCCATCAGGCACCTACACCAGTGCCAAGGTCCGTCTCCTCAAGGGGAACGACCTCGTTCAGGAGCTTCCTTTGGGACAATGGCAGAGCGGTCAGCAAGAACTGACCCTGAACAAGCTGGAGCATAACGTTGAGTACACCGTTGAGACCATCCTGACCTACGACCTGGGTCTCGGTCAAGGCCAACAGGACGAAACCCTGACTGACCGTCGCCAGTTTGAACTGACCACCAAAAAAGTCGAGTTCCGCAACGTGGCTGAAAACGAGCTCTATACCGTCGATGCCGCTGGTCAATTGACTCGGGTTAACGGCCTGACCACCGCACCAAGCCAGACTGACCTGACCAACTATGTGGTTAAAATCAGAACCAGCAAGAACAAGGACGTCTACCTGCCAGTTGCCAGCATTACCGATAGTGGCGACGGCTTCACCGTCACCGCCACCCAGCCAGAACTGGTGCAGTTCGGCAATGACAACATCACTAAAACAGAGGGTTACAGCTTCAAGCTTGGCAAGATTGTTACCAAACCAGGAGCCTATTCAGACTTCAATGAACTGATTAAGGCCATGAACGCTGACCCAAGAGGCACCTACTACCTGTCAGCTGATATGCAGGCTACTGCTAGTCCAGATGGTAGCCCATATATCAAGCAAGCATTCACTGGTAGCCTTTCAAGTATCGATGACAGCAAACGCTTTAGCATTGAAGGTTTGACAGGCCCACTCTTTAGTGACCTCAACGGCAGCGTCTCTAATATTGCTCTAACTGGTGTCAACATCAACAACACCAGTCTCAGAGAAGTCGGTGCCTTGGCTAAGAACGCCAACAACGCTACAATTCGAGATGTTGAGGTGCAGGGTTCCTTGGCAGTTAACTCTTATGTCGGTGGACTGGTCTTCAAGACAACAGGTAGTACCCTAATTGAACATGTCACCACAGATGTCACGATTACAACTCGAAATAATGGCGTTAGTCATCAGATGGGAGGCATCATCGGTCAACAAGTCAGTGGCACCCTCACCAAGTCCAAAGCGACTGTCAATCTAACGACCTTGGTGACTGCTAGTGGTTCTCCAATTGGTGGACTTGTCGGAGAAGTTAATGGAACAGTTAGCAACTCCTATGCTACTGGAACTATTAAACCAAGTCGGAACACTGCCTATGCTGGTGGTGCTGTTGGCCGCTTAGGCTTTGTAACGGTTGATAATGTCATCAGTGCTGTTACTACCACAAACGGCAATGGATTTGTTGGCTTTAAGGCTTTTGGTAACATCGTAAATAGTGCAACCGTTACAGGCTCTACTGCTCAGGGTGGTATTCCAACTATTTCACCAGAAGAGGCTGCCACTCGTTCTGCCAACTGGGGAGCACGTCCAGCAGGAGCAAATGCAACAGCAACAACAACGCCAACTGCTGGAACAGCCGCTCCAAGTGCGACAGCAACAACCTTTAACTGGTCAAGCCTGACCAAGGCCAAACCTGGCTATGAAACGGCCTATGAGAACATGGAGAAGCTCCTGCCTTACTATGACCGTCACACCATTGTCAAGTATGCCAATAAGCTGACTAGCGACAGCAAGCTCTTTACAACCAAGCTCTTGTCTGCTGTCCCAATGGCTGATACCCGCTTTGCTGCTGACACTCTGGCTAACGCTACCATCAACAAGCTCTTCCTCCACTTTGACGACAACACTAAGGAAGAACATGACCTGACTGCTCTTGGTAATTTCAAAACGACTAAGATTCGTGAGTTCAGCTTTGGCGATGGCCTGCTCTACACCCCAGAACAGTTCAACCAAGTGCCAGAAAGCACCGTTCAGAACATTGTCAATAAGCTGACGGCCCATACCAACCTGACCGTCGAGAACTTGATTAGGTTCTATAACATTCAAGAAGAAGTGACCAACGGTCGTGTGACAGCCACCAAGGAACAGGCTGCCAACCGCCTGCTCTACCTCAAAAAACCACTGGAGGCTGTTAAGGCCAAGCTGGCAGACCATGTCAAGGCCTTGATTTCTAGCTATGCCAGCATTGATTTGACCTCTGATGCCCTCAACCGTCATTTGACCAAGGAACTGACCAAGGATGTGGACCGCCTCATGCTGGGTCTGGCCCATCTGGAACGGTCTTACGATGTCAACTACGGGGACTACAACATCAAGAACCTTGTGATTTACCGTCCTGACTTTGATGGCAAGAAGGTCAATGTGGTGGATCATGTGATCAGTATGGCCGATACTGCCAACAGCCTCAAGTTGACCGACAACGTCCGCACCTACGATGAAAAATTAGCCAAGGTAACAGACACCGCAGGTTTGTTCAACTTCTTGGAGAAACGTCGCCAGCTCTTCTTACCTAACAAGACCAATGAGGACTGGTTCAAGGAAAATACCAAGGCCTTCCTCTACGAAAAAGCTTCGGAAGAACACCCAAGTGCTCCTCATGTCAAGATTTACGACAAACTCAAGAATTACACTGCTCAGAATGCCCTGACCTTGCAACAGGAAAAACCATACGAGCGTTACCTCTTGCCACTCCTCAATTTGGACAAGGAAGACCAGATTTTCGTCCTGTCAAGCATGACTACCCTGACTTTGGGTAACTTCGGCCAGCTGGCAGACCCAGCATCAGCCCAGTACGCGGCGGCTGTCGCCAAAGCCAAGACTCAAGATATTCCAAACTATATGGAAAGTATCAACAACTTCCTTGAGATGTGGAGCCGCTTTACCCTTCCGGAGAAAAAAGATGTCCTGGCCAACCGCCAGACCATCGTCCTCCAAGGTTACAATGTAGCATCAGGCTCTGACAGACGGTGGATGGTCGAACATGGGGATAGCTACAGCATCGTGGACGACTTCTACGGCCCACTTGGTCTCTACTACCCAGAGGGACCGCAGAGTGCCTTTGCCAACGGCCGTGACCGCGTCCAGTTCCTCAGAACCAACCTGCTGACCGATCAGGGGATTTCCACCACAACCCATGAGCTAACCCACAACTACGACCGTGAGGTTATGCTCAATGGTCACGACCGCCGGATTGGTCATGGGGCCGAGTCCTACGCCCTGGGCTTGCTCCAATCAGTGTCAAGTGCCAATGACTACTGGCTTGGTTTCAACTCAGCATTTGGCAACCTGTCAGGTGCCAACCACAACAGCAGCCCTCGACTCTTCCGCACCACGACTGACCTTGAGAACTACATGAAGGGTGTCATGGATGTCACCTACAGTCTGGACCTTTTGGAGTTGGAAGCTATCCGTAAACTGGCACCAAGTGAACAGAGCCTCTTCTTCCATAAGTTGGAATTAGGCACTAGTCAAACTGAAAACTCAGGCGGTATCACCTACACCCATACCAACGACCGGGTACGGAACCTGACCCCAACCGAATGGACTGCTATCGGTACTGCTGAGATTGACAAGCTGATTGATGCCAACGCCCTTCTTAAGGACCCAGTCGGCACCAACGGGGCTGGTGGCAATCCAACTGTCGGCAAGGAGTACGTCCGCACAGATGATGCTAACTACTACTGGTTGCCATTGACCGCACCGATTTATGGCGGTAACGTCAACCCGAACGGTGCTTCTGGTGGCTTCCAATTCCGTCGAACAGCCTTTGAACTTCTGGCTGCCAAAGGTTGGGAAGAAGGCTTCCTGCCTTACACCAGTAACCAACTCAAGGCTGAGGCCGAAGCGAGTGGTAAACCGCTCAGCGACCTCTACATCCTGAACAAGATTTTGGATGGCCAAAGCTACGCTGATTTCAAGAAGGCGGAATACGCTGCTCGTGCCGCACAGCTTGACCGCCTCAAGGCTATAACCATTAGCTACAATGGTCGCCAGCATGTTTTGAACAGCAGAGAAGATATCCAGAGATTACTGAATCAAGCGACCGCTAGGGATTTGACGAGATTGAAAGCTAACTCAAACGCTGTGACTCAAGACCGTCACCTCCTCAAACTGGCTATCATCAAGGCCTACAACCAACTGACTAATGACTTTAGAGAGTCTATCTACAAATAAGCTAGTCTAGTTTAGAGCCTGAGACAAAAGTCTCCCAGACTACCACAAAAAAAAAGCAACGGATTTGAATCCGTTGCTTTTGTATACTAAAAAGTCCCATATGACTGACAAGCTCAGCGACCAAACTCACATTAGAAAGACTCATATGGAATAAAGAAACAAGCCACCCGAGGGCAGCTTGTTAACAGATTTAGTCTTCAGTTGTCACGTCAACCACTTCTGGTTCAAGGGTTGCTGGTTCAGACACCGCTGATTCAGCCTCCTGGACCTCATCAACCTCTTCAAGTAGCTCAACATCGTTGACCGCTTGTGGTTCCAGGTTGCGGTAGCGGGCCATACCCGTACCTGCTGGGATGGTCTTACCGATGATAACGTTCTCCTTGAGACCAAGCAGATTATCCCGTTTACCACGGATAGCCGCATCGGTCAAGACGCGAGTGGTTTCCTGGAAGGAAGCCGCTGACAGGAAGGAATTGGTCTCCAGAGAGGCCTTGGTGATTCCCATCAGAACTGGGCGGGCTGTCGCTGGGATTTGACCAGAGATAACATACTCAGCATTGGCATCGGTAAAGTCTGCAATGTCCATGAGGGTACCTGGCAAGAGATCGGTATCACCTGGATCCATGACACGCACCTTGCGGAGCATTTGACGAACCATGACCTCAACGTGCTTGTCGCCGATTTCTACACCCTGGCTACGGTAAACTTTTTGTACCTCAGCCAGAAGGTAGGTTTCAACAGACAGGGTATCACGAACTTCCAAGAGGCGTTTGGGCTGGATAGAACCTTCCGTCAAGGCCTGACCACGGTTGACAAAGTCGCCTTCACCAACCGTCAAACGAGCGGTGAACGGTACTTGGTACTCACCCATGCCAGTTTGGCCCTTAACAAAGACTTTCTTGGTCCGAGTGCTGGCGTCCTCTTCAATTTGAACAACCTCACCCTTAACCTCTGTAATCACAGCCTCACCCTTAGGATTACGGGCCTCGAAAATCTCTTGGATACGCGGAAGACCCTGGGTGATGTCGGTGTTTGATGCTACACCACCCGTGTGGAAGGTCCGCATGGTCAACTGGGTACCAGGCTCACCGATGGATTGGGCAGCGATGGTACCAACGGCTTCACCAACCTCAACCGCATCACCGGTCGCCAGGTTGATACCGTAACAGTGACGGCAGACACCGTGGCGGGTGTTACAAGTAAATACAGAGCGGATGGTCACTTCTTCAACACCAGCTTTGGTGATTTCAGCAGCCTTGGCTTCGGTAATCAACTGGTTAGCCCCCAAGATAACTTCACCGGTTTCAGGGTGTTTAACAGTTTTCTTGGTGTAACGACCATTAAGACGCTCTTCCAGCGTTTCAGTAACTTCCTTACCGTTGGTAATGGCTGTAATGGTCAAACCACGGTCGGTGCCACAGTCATCTTCACGGATAATCACGTCCTGAGCCACGTCAACCAGACGGCGGGTCAAGTAACCCGAGTCAGCGGTCTTCAAGGCCGTATCGGTCATCCCCTTACGGGCACCGTGGGTCGAGAAGAACATCTCGAGTACCGACAGACCCTCACGGAAGTTAGACAGGATTGGGAGTTCCATGATGCGACCGTTAGGAGCCGCCATCAGACCACGCATACCGGCCAGCTGGGAGAAGTTTGAGATGTTACCACGGGCTCCAGAGTCCATCATCATAACGATTGGGTTCTTCGGATCCTGGGTCTCAACCAAGCGTTTCTCCAAGGCTTCCTTGGCTTCACGCCAAGTGGTGGTCACTTCGATGTAGCGGTCGTCATCGGTCATCAAACCACGGCGGAAGGCCAAGTTGATGCGTTCAACCTTATCGTGAGCTTCTTCGATGATCTCATCCTTGTTGTCGATAACAGGGATGTCCGCGATACCCACGGTCAAACCAGCCAAGGTTGAGTGGTGGTAGCCCAAGTCTTTCAAACGGTCAAGGAAGGCAGAGGTTTCTGTTGTTCTCAAACGCTTGAAGGTCTCCGCGATGATGTGCCCCAGGTTCTTTTTCTTGAACGGCACGTTCAATGGCAGAGCTTTGATAGCTGCCTTGATGTCCTGACCAGGTTCCAAGAAGTAAACATCTGGTGTCCCATCAGTCAGGTTGGCCATGGTTGGTTCGTTGAGGTAAGGCAGGTCATCTGGAATAACCGCGTTAAAGAGAATCTTACCAACCGTTGTCATCAAGACCTTGTGGCGTTGGCTATCCTTCCACGGCTTGTCAGGCATGCTATCAACAGCGATACCAACACGGCTGTGCAGGTGGACATAGCCATTTTTCAGAGCCATAACAGCTTCGTCACGGTCCTTGAAGACCATGCCTTCGCCTTCACGCCCCTCATCTTCCATGGTCAGGTAGTAGTTACCCAAAACCATGTCCTGAGATGGGGTTACAACTGGCTTACCATCTTTGGGGTTGAGGATGTGTTCCGCCGCCAACATGAGGAGCCGGGCTTCCGCCTGAGCCTCTTCAGACAGCGGCACGTGAATGGCCATCTGGTCACCGTCAAAGTCGGCGTTGTAGGCCTCACAGACCAGGGGGTGAAGACGCAGAGCCTTACCATCAATCAAGACAGGCTCAAAGGCCTGGATACCCAAACGGTGAAGGGTAGGTGCCCGGTTAAGGAGCACTGGATGTTCTTTGATGACTTCTTCCAGAATGTCCCAAATCCGCTCATCGCCACGTTCAACCATCCGCTTAGCCGCTTTAACGTTCTGAGCGTAGTCACGAGCAACAATTTCCCGCATGACAAATGGCTTGAAGAGTTCGATGGCCATCTCACGTGGCACACCACATTGGTACATTTTCAGAGTTGGACCAACGGCGATTACCGAACGGCCTGAGAAGTCAACCCGTTTACCAAGCAAGTTCTGACGAAAACGTCCTTGCTTACCTTTTAGCATGTGGCTAAGGGACTTGAGTGGACGGCTACCAGGGCCTGTGATTGGACGACCACGACGGCCGTTGTCAATCAAGGCGTCAACCGCTTCTTGCAACATCCGTTTTTCGTTCTGGGTGATGATGCCAGGAGCACCAAGTTCCAAGAGACGGCCCAAACGGTTGTTTCGGTTGATAACCCGACGGTAGAGGTCATTAAGGTCCGAGGCTGCAAAACGACCACCGTCCAACTGAACCATTGGACGCAAATCCGGTGGAATAACTGGCAGGATGTTGAGGATCATCCATTCTGGCTTGTTACCAGACTTATAGAAGGCGTCCAAAACATCCAAACGACGGACAATTTTCACCCGTTTTTGACCAGTTGCCGTCTTGAGCTCTTCTTTGAGGCTGGCAATCTCGGTCGGCAAATCCACCTGTTTAAGCAGGTCTTGGATGGCTTCCGCCCCCATCTTGGCAACAAATGACCCGTAGCCATGCTCCAAGAGTTTCTCACGGTATTCCCGCTCGGTTAAGAGGGACTTGTGCTGCAGGCCAGTTTCTTTAGGGTCAATAACCACATAGGCTGCAAAATAGATGACCTCTTCCAAGGCTCGAGGGCTCATGTCCAGGGTCAAGCCCATGCGGCTTGGAATTCCCTTGAAGTACCAAATGTGCGAAATCGGTGCCTTGAGCTCAATGTGGCCCATCCGCTCACGACGAACCTTAGCCCGAGTAACCTCAACCCCACAGCGGTCACAAACAATGCCCTTGTAACGGATTCGCTTATATTTACCACACGCACACTCCCAGTCCTTGGTCGGGCCAAAAATCACCTCGTCAAAGAGACCATCCCGTTCAGGCTTGAGGGTACGGTAGTTGATGGTTTCTGGTTTTTTAACCTCACCGTAAGACCACGAACGGACCTTACTTGGTGACGCTAAAGTGATTTGCATACTTTTGAAACGATTTACGTCAACCACTAATCTTACCTTTCTTACTATATGACTAGGGCTAGGGAGCTGACAGACCAGCTCCTAGCTCTTATTCTTCAGTTTCTTCTGTGTCAGCTTCGAGTTCACTATCTTCCGTTACTGCTTCAGCTTCACGTGCTTCTGCCTCTTCTTGGGCAAATGCTGCCGCTTCGCGAGCTTGTTTTTCACGAGCCTTTTCCAGATCGTCAACGTGCATCACGTCATCATCCTCACCCTCGTCCAGATCACGCAGTTCCACTTCATTGTCATCCTCGTCCAGAACACGCATGTCAAGACCAAGGGACTGGAGTTCTTTAACCAATACACGGAAGGACTCAGGAACACCTGGTTTTGGAATTGGCTTACCTTTGGTAATGGCTTCATAAGCCTTGAGACGGCCAGTCACGTCATCTGACTTGTAGGTCAAGATTTCTTGGAGGACATTGGACGCACCGTAGGCTTCCAAGGCCCAAACTTCCATCTCACCAAAACGCTGACCACCGAACTGGGCCTTACCACCGAGTGGTTGCTGGGTAACCAGCGAGTAAGGACCTACCGAACGAGCGTGGAGCTTGTCGTCAACCATGTGGTGGAGCTTGATCATGTACATGACACCGACAGAGACACGGTTATCAAACGGCTCACCCGTACGACCATCGTAAAGGACAGTCTTAGCATCAGAATCCATACCAGCCTCACGAACAGTTGACCAGAGGTCTTCTGAAGTCGCCCCGTCAAAGACTGGGGTCGCAATGTGAATACCCAGGTTACGAGCCGCCATACCAAGGTGGAGTTCCATAACCTGACCGATGTTCATCCGTGATGGTACCCCAAGAGGGTTCAACATGATGTCAACCGGTGTGCCATCTGGCAGGTAAGGCATGTCCTCAACAGGAACGATACGAGACACGACACCCTTGTTTCCGTGGCGTCCGGCCATCTTATCACCGACCTTGATTTTACGTTTTTGAGCGATGTAAACACGGATTTTCATGTTCACACCTGATGGCAATTCATCACCGTTGGCACGGGTAAAGATTTTCACATCACGAACGACACCATCACCACCGTGTGGCACCCTCAGAGAGGTGTCACGAACTTCGCGGGACTTGTCTCCGAAGATAGCATGAAGAAGTTTTTCCTCAGCAGACAGGTCTTTTTCACCTTTTGGTGTGACCTTACCAACCAGGATATCACCTTCTTTAACTTCCGCACCGATGCGGATAATACCCAACTCGTCCAAGTCACGCAGAGCATCTTCACCCACGTTAGGAATTTCACGGGTAATTTCTTCAGGGCCCAACTTGGTGTCGCGAGTTTCACTTTCATACTCTTCCAAATGAACAGAGGTGTAAACATCCTCTTTCACCAGACGCTCACTCATGATAACCGCGTCCTCGAAGTTGTAACCTTCCCAGGTCATGTAAGCAACGATAGGGTTTTGACCCAGGGCCATTTCCCCACGCTCCATAGACGGACCGTCAGCGATAAAATCACCTTTTTCAACCTGATCGCCAACCTTAACAAGGGTGCGTTGGTTGTAGGCAGTGCCTGAGTTTGAACGACGGAATTTAGTGATGGTGTAAACGTCTAGGCCACCATCCTTGCGACGAACCTCAACCTTATCGGCATCCGAGTAAACAACGGTACCGTCATGCTGGGCGATGACTGCTGCACCAGAGTCGTGGGCCGCTTGGTATTCCATCCCCGTACCCACATAAGGGGCTTTAGGGTCAATGAGGGGAACAGCCTGACGTTGCATGTTTGCTCCCATGAGGGCACGGTTGGAGTCATCGTTTTCCAAGAATGGAATACAAGCTGTTGCGACCGCAACTACCTGCTTGGGTGACACGTCAACATAGTCAACGATTGAAGCTGGGAATTCTTGGTTGTTACCCTGGTGACGACCCATAACAACTTCTTCTGCGAAGGTGTTGTCGTCATTCAAACGAGAGTTGGCCTGAGCCACGGTAAATTCGTCTTCCTCATCGGCGGTCAACCAGTCAATCTGGTTGGTCACTTGACCAGTCGCCCGGTCAACCTTGCGGTAAGGGGTTTGGATGAAACCGTACTTGTTGAGGTGACCGTAAGACGACAAGTTGTTGATCAAACCGATGTTAGGTCCCTCTGGGGTCTCGATTGGACACATGCGGCCATAGTGGGTGTAGTGAACGTCCCGAACCTCATAGCCAGCCCGGTCACGAGTCAAACCACCAGGTCCCAAGGCTGACAAACGGCGTTTGTGAGACAGCTCAGACAGCGGGTTGTGCTGGTCCATGAACTGTGACAACTGAGATGAGCCAAAGAATTCTTTGACAGCTGCTGTTACAGGACGAATATTGATGATTTGTTGCGGTGTCAGGGCCTCATTGTCCTGAGCAGACATGCGTTCACGGACATTTCGTTCCATTCGGTTAAGACCGGTGCGGAACTGGTTGGCCAAGAGCTCACCAACCGCGCGGATCCGACGGTTACCCAAGTGGTCAATATCATCTACCTTACCAATCCCTTCAGCCAGGTTGAGGAAGTAGCTCATTTCAGCCAAAATATCCGCTGTTGTCAAGGCACGCACCTTGTCACCAGGATTGGCATTACCAACGATTGTAACCACGCGATCAGGATCTTTAGGAGCAACAACCTTGAATTTCTGAAGCAAAACAGGCTCTGTCAAAACTGCGTAATCATTTGGTGTGTAAACCACCTTATTAAGGTCACCATCCAAGTGGTCCTCGATAGACTCAATCACCTCACGGCTCATGAAGGTCCCCGCAGATACCAAGATTTCACCGGTCTCAGGGTCTACCAGATTTTCCGCAATGGTCTGGTTGAGCAAACGCGTCTTAATATTAAGTTTTTTATTAATCTTGTAGCGACCAACCGCAGCTAAATCATAGCGTTTAGGATCAAAGAAACGGTTAATCATGATGCTACGAGAACTCTCAGCAGTCTTTGGTTCCCCTGGACGCAGGCGTTCGTAGATTTCCTTGAGCGCTTCTTCAGTTCGAGCGTCTGCTGGGTTCTTATGGATGTCTTTCTCGATGGTATTGCGAACCAATTCACTATCACCAAAGATGTCCACAATCTCATCGTCACCAGAGAAACCAAGAGCCCGAACCAAGGCTGTAAACGGCAGTTTACGGGTTCTATCAATACGGGTATAGGCAATGTCCTTGGCATCTGTTTCCAATTCCAACCAGGCACCACGGTTAGGGATAACGGTCGAGCCGTAACCTACCTTACCGTTTTTATCCACCTTGTCGTTAAAGTAAACACCAGGCGAACGCACCAGCTGGGAAACAATAATCCGCTCGGCACCGTTGATGATAAAGGTCCCCATCTCAGTCATGAGCGGGAAATCACCAAAGAAGACCTCTTGGGTCTTGATTTCACCAGTTTCCTTGTTAATCAAGCGGAAGGTCACATAAAGCGGTGCTGAATAATGGGCATCATGGCTCCGAGCCTCTTCCAGAGTGTACTTAGGTTTCTTGAGCTCATAGCCCACAAACTCCAAATCCATGGTTTCCGTAAAGTTGGTAACTGGAAGCACATCCTCAAAAACCTCTCTTAGACCATTATCCAAAAATTCCTTAAAGGAATCCGTCTGAATCTCAATCAAGTTCGGCAAATCAAGAACTTCCTTGATGCGTGAAAAACTGCGACGGGTGCGATGCTTCCCGTACTGAACGTCATGTCCTGCCACGTTAAACTCCTTCTACATCTAATCATTTCCGCCCCCAACCGTCTCGATTAGGGCCGAGGGTTTTGGTTTTTGGAAAATGGCCGAGCAGACCAGCTAGTGCCAGATGCTGTAACCATGCCCCAAGAACCCCAAAATCTTCCTTGCCCACAGGCAAGACCTTACCAGCCAAGACTGGCCTGTCCTTTTCGAGAAATTTTTAGAATTTTTAAGTTTAGGTAACAAACTCAAAAAAACCTAAAAATAGACACAAAAAGAGCAGCTAAATCAGAGGTTTTTCGTGATTTAACTGCTGCTAGTCTTAATTGGACAAGATTTCAACCAAGACAAACGACAAATATCCTAGTAATTATAGCATATTCCTCTTGGATTTACAAGAATCTTGTTTCTTACGGTGTCCGACCAAAGAAGGCATTCCAGGCCTGTTGACGGTCACTGGCGGACCCTCCCACCATAAAGTCATAGCTGGTAATCGGAGCAGGATTTTTAGCCCAGTGAGCGGTTGTCGTTCCCCCGTTAACAGTGATGTCTTGACCATTGATGGAGACCCGACCTGGTTGCTGGCCTGTCGAGGTCAGAACGGTTGAGTTGATCACACTAGGGTCTAGGGCAAATTTCTGATCCAGGCCAAAGACTGACGGATCGGCATTGTGAATCGCATTGACCAGCTGGGCCACATAACGATGGGTATGACGACCCGAGATATTACTCATAGGAGAATTATCATCGTGACCTGCCCAAGTTCCCAAGGTCACGGCTGGCGTACCGACAATCAACCACGAATCCACATTATCATCACTGGTTCCCGTCTTACCAATCCAGTCCCCGTTTGGTAAGCTCGGATTAAGGGCACCAATTTCCCGAAGAAAGGCTGTCGTCAGACCTGACCGCAAGGGCCCACGCAAGAGATGGGTCATGATGCTGGCTCCCGCTGGCGAATAAACCTGTTCACCAGGAGACGTGTACTCATAGATAACCCTACCATCGCTGGCGGTGATTTTAGCCACCACGTGTTTCTTGTGGTAAACCCCATTGTTGGCCAGGGTCTGATAACCGTTGGTCTGCTGGGCAACCGTCATGTCTGCCCCACCACCAATCGGTAAACTTTCAATGTTATAATCCTCAAACTCATAGCCCATCTTGGTCATGTAACTTTCCACATCAACTCCCCGTTCTCGAAGAAGCTTATAGGTCCAAAAGGCTGGGATATTGTAGGACATGTCCAGGGCATTCTGCAAGGTGACTGCTGCCGTCCCCTTGCTCCCAACATATAAAATGGGTTGGCCACTTGAGAAATTAGCTGGGTAGTTGGACAAGATACTAGCACTGCCAATCAACCCTTGGTCAATGGCAATCCCGTAAGCCAGAATCGGCTTGATGGTAGACCCAGGCGACCGTTTGGTATCAAAGGCGTGGTTGTTCTGGTTATTAGCATAGTCACGACCACCGACAAAGCCCAGCACTGCACCTGTACGGTTGTCCATCAAAACATTACCAGTCTCAACAAATCCCGTTCCATCATCCAGCAAGTAACCCAAATTAGCTGCCGTAGCCTGCATAGCCTCATGAATCGGACGATTGATTGTAGAGGTAATAGTATAACCACCCAGAGACAATTCCTCGGGCACCTTTTCCCAATAGGCTGCACGAACCGCATCATCCTTACGGTCTTGTTCAGAAACCCCATCACGGTCTAACAAGTAGTTGTAAATCAACTCCTTGGCTTCATCCATCACCGTATAGTATAAAAAGTCATGGGAAGTAGCAGGAATCGCCTCAGGCCGTTTGAAATCCTGGCTCAAGTCATAATTCTTGTAGCTCTCGTAAGCCTCCTTATCCAAAACACCTGTCCGATACATGTTATACAAGACATGCTGGGCCCGTTTCAGACCATAAGCCATATCATCTGGCGTCTTAAAATTACCATCCGACGTATAAGGCGAATAAACAATCGGACTTTGAGGCAGACCAGCCAAGAAAGCAGCCTGCGGAATGGTCAAATCCTTGGCAGAAACACCAAAAATCCCCTGAGCTGCCTCTTCAACTCCTGCAATATTCTGGCCACGATTGTTCCGCCCAAAGGGCGACACATTCAGATAATTCGTCAGAATATCCTCCTTAGCCATGTGACGCTCCAACTCCAAAGCATAGATCATTTCCTGAGACTTCCGACTAAAGGTCGGTGCATCCCCCAAAATCTGCTGCTTAATCAATTGCTGGGTCAAGGTCGAGCCACCGCTCGTCTCCCCGATGCCAACCAGAGACGTCAAGGCCGCACGAAAGACCGCCTTGGGCAAAACCCCCTTGTGGGTCTCAAAAGTCTCATCCTCCGTCGCCACGATAGCATCTTTGATGTTTTGGGAAATAGCAGAGCCCTCAACAGGTGTCCTCAACAAATCCGAATCAATGGCTGCAATCTGAGAACCATCCGCATAAGTCATGCTAGAAATCCGAGTAAAGGTCCCAACCTGACTAACCAAGGTCTCCTTATCAGGCAACTTGACCCCATCAATCTGACTAGCCAAATAACCCATCGCCGTACCCGCTCCAAACAGGCCAAACAAAAAGAGTAAACTATAAAAAAAATGCGATAAAAGCTTCAGAGTCTGTAAAACAACCCCAAATAAATCAAATACATTGAGCCCAGACAAGGCTGATTCCTGACGATAATGACGTTTTCTCATAATACACCTCAGCCTATATTATAACAAAAAAAAATCAAACTGACCTCAAGATACTCTAAAAACCTCAGGCCTCTAAAAAGAATATTCCTGATATGATAAAAGTAGCAGAACAAAAAGAAAGCAAGCAAGAAAAAACGGCTCTATAATTTCTGTAGTGGGTAAATCCACCACAGAGATTATAGGGCCTTTTGAATGTAGAAAAAAAGTCCCATATGACCTACAATGAAAAGCGACGAAACTCACATTAGAAGGACTCATATGGAACAGAATCATTTTATCACACAACTGCTGGAAATTAAAGACCCTAACATCACTATTTTGGAGATTGTGGAGGCTGGAAGTCACAAGGAAGTCATCGCTAAGCTGGACTACCCTGCTCCAAAATGCCAACATTGCCAAGGCCAGATGGCCAAGTACGACTTCCAGAAACCATCCAAAATACCCTACCTAGAATGTGCTGGTTACAAGACACTCATTCGCTTGCAAAAGCGCCGGTTCCGATGCCAGGAGTGCGGAAAAATAGCTGTCGCTGAGACCTCATTGGTTAAGAAAAACCACCAAATTCCTCTCATCCTTAATCAGAAAATCGCCCAGAAACTGCTTGAGAAGGTGGCGATGACGGCCATCGCTGAATGCCTGGCGGTGTCAACCTCAACGGTCATCCGAAAGCTAAAAGAGTTCCAGTTCAAGACAGACTTAAACTGGATTCCTGAGAACATGTCCTGGGACGAATACAGCTTCAAGAAAGGCAAAATGAGCTTCATCGCTCAAGACTTTGACTCGCTCAAAATCATCACAATTCTAGACGGTCGAACCCAAGCTACCATTCGCAACCACTTCCTACGCTATCCGAGAGCCGTCAGAAACCGTGTCAAGGTCATCACCATGGACATGTTTAGCCCTTACTACGACATCGCTAAGAAACTATTTCCAACTGCTAAAATCATCCTCGACCGTTTCCACATTGTTCAACACATAAGCAGGGCCATGAACAGGCTACGCGTACAGGTAATGAACCAGTTTGACAGAAAATCTCACGAGTACAAGGCACTCAAACGCTACTGGAAACTAATCCAGCAAGATAGTCGTAAGATCAGCGATAAACGCTTTTATCGTCCAACTTTTCGCATGCACTTGACTAACCAGGAGATTGTCGCTAAGCTGCTCGGCTATTCTCAAGAACTGAAAGAGCACTACGAGCTCTACCAGCTGCTCCTGTTTCATTTCCAGGAGAAGCAAGCTGACCAGTTTTTTGGGCTTATCCAAGAGGCTCTGCCAGCTGTCAATCCTATCTTTCAGACGGTTTTCAAGACCTTTTTGAAAGATAAAGACAAGATTGTCAATGCTCTGGAACTGCCTTACTCAAACGCTAAACTCGAGGCGACAAATAATCTCATCAAGGTCATTAAGCGGAATGCTTTTGGCTTCCGAAACTTTGAAAACTTCAAAACTCGTATTTTCATTGCCATAAACATAAAACGAGAGAAGACAAGACTTGTCCTCTCTCGGTGTTAGATTGGTCAACCCACTACAGTTGACAATGAGCCGAAAAAACTAGTTGATTTCCATGCCATAAACAACGAAAAAGCACTGACTGACCAGTGCTTAAATCGGGAAGACAGGATTCGAACCTGCGACACCTTGGTCCCAAACCAAGTACTCTACCAAGCTGAGCTACTTCCCGTATGCACCCTAGAGGAGTCGAACCTCTAACCGCCTGATTCGTAGTCAGGTACTCTATCCAATTGAGCTAAGGGTGCTCTATTTAATTTTTATGCTGAGGACCGGAATCGAACCGGTACGAGGTTACCCTCGCAGGATTTTAAGTCCTGTGCGTCTGCCAGTTCCGCCACCCCAGCTCCTCATCAAAAGCGAACGACGGGATTCGAACCCGCGACCCCCACCTTGGCAAGGTGGTGTTCTACCACTGAACTACGTTCGCATATGCCGGCTACATGACTTGAACACGCGACCCTCTGATTACAAATCAGATGCTCTACCAACTGAGCTAAGCCGGCCTATCTCTTCATGCGGGTTAAGGGACTTGAACCCCCACGCCCGAAAGCGCCAGATCCTAAATCTGGTGCGTCTGCCAATTCCGCCAAACCCGCATATGACTCGTGCTGGGCTCGAACCAGCGACCCATTGATTAAAAGTCAATTGCTCTACCAACTGAGCTAACGAGTCTTCTATTCAATTAACACTTAACCATTTGTGGAAAGACTTCCGTCTTTCTTTATCTGGTCACTTGAAACATCACATTGTGATGTTTCAACGGTCCCGACGGGAATCGAACCCGCGATCTTCGCCGTGACAGGGCGACGTGATAACCGCTACACTACGGGACCTATACTATTTCTAGTAATGGGAGTTAACGGGATCGAACCGCTGACCCTCTGCTTGTAAGGCAGATGCTCTCCCAGCTGAGCTAAACTCCCTAATCGGTCGTTCAACTCAGCGGTCAAGCATCTGTAGTGAGGAAAGCTACGCTTTCTTCATCCACAACCTGAAACAGTCTACTAGACTGTTTCAGCTCTCCCAGTGAGCTAAACTCCCTATATATTAGCTAAGCAACTCCCTTATCTCACAGGGGGCAAGCCCCAACTACTTCAGGCGTGCTAGGGCTTAACTGCTGTGTTCGGCATGGGAACAGGTGTATCTCCTAGGCTATCATCACTTAACTAATGGCTGATTGGTCTCTTGTCCAATCACAATTGAATACCTATATTGTAACTCAAAACCGTTACGCTTGTCAATACTTCTACTGACTTAATTTTGACTTCGGATAAGTCCTCGGACGATTAGTATTGGTCCGCTCCATGTCTCGCAACACTTCCACTCCCAACCTATCAACCTCATCTTCTCTAAGGGTCCTTACTGATATAAAATCATGGGAAATCTCATCTTGAGGTGGGTTTCACACTTAGATGCTTTCAGCGTTTATCCCGTCCCTACATAGCTACCCAGCGATGCCTTTGGCAAGACAACTGGTACACCAGCGGTAAGTCCACTCTGGTCCTCTCGTACTAGGAGCAGATCCTCTCAAATTTCCTACGCCCGCGACGGATAGGGACCGAACTGTCTCACGACGTTCTGAACCCAGCTCGCGTGCCGCTTTAATGGGCGAACAGCCCAACCCTTGGGACCGACTACAGCCCCAGGATGCGACGAGCCGACATCGAGGTGCCAAACCTCCCCGTCGATGTGAACTCTTGGGGGAGATAAGCCTGTTATCCCCAGGGTAGCTTTTATCCGTTGAGCGATGGCCCTTCCATGCGGAACCACCGGATCACTAAGCCCGACTTTCGTCCCTGCTCGAGTTGTAGCTCTCGCAGTCAAGCTCCCTTATACCTTTACACTCTACGATTGATTTCCAACCAATCTGAGGGAACCTTTGGGCGCCTCCGTTACCTTTTAGGAGGCGACCGCCCCAGTCAAACTGCCCGTCAGACACTGTCTCCGATAGGGATAACCTATCTGGGTTAGAGTAGCCATAACACAAGGGTAGTATCCCAACATCGCCTCCATCGAAACTGGCGTCCCGATCTCATAGGCTCCTACCTATCCTGTACATGTGGTACAGATACTCAATATCAAACTGCAGTAAAGCTCCATGGGGTCTTTCCGTCCTGTCGCGGGTAACCTGCATCTTCACAGGTACTAAAATTTCACCGAGTCTCTCGTTGAGACAGTGCCCAAATCATTACGCCTTTCGTGCGGGTCGGAACTTACCCGACAAGGAATTTCGCTACCTTAGGACCGTTATAGTTACGGCCGCCGTTTACTGGGGCTTCAATTCAGATCTTCGCTTGCGCTAAACCCTCCTCTTAACCTTCCAGCACCGGGCAGGCGTCACCCCCTATACATCATCTTACGATTTAGCAGAGAGCTGTGTTTTTGATAAACAGTTGCTTGGGCCTATTCACTGCGGCTGACTTAAAGCCAGCACCCCTTCTCCCGAAGTTACGGGGTCATTTTGCCGAGTTCCTTAACGAGAGTTCTCTCGCTCACCTGAGGCTACTCGCCTCGACTACCTGTGTCGGTTTGCGGTACGGGTAGAGTATAATACAACGCTAGAAGCTTTTCTTGGCAGTGTGACGTCACTAGCTTCGCTACTAAACTTCGCTCCCCATCACAGCTCAACCTTATAGGTACAAGCATTTAACTCATACCAAGCCTCACTGCTTAGACCGGCACTTCCAATCGCCGGCTCTAGTTAGCCTACTGCGTCCCTCCATCACTTCATACTCTAGTACAGGAATATCAACCTGTTGGCCATCGGATACACCGTTCGGTCTCTCCTTAGGTCCCGACTAACCCAGGGCGGACGAGCCTTCCCCTGGAAACCTTAGTCTTACGGTGGATGGGATTCTCACCCATCTTTCGCTACTCATACCGGCATTCTCACTTCTATACGCTCCAGCACTCCTCACGGTATGCCTTCGCCGCATATAGAACGCTCTCCTACCATGACACATAAGTGTCATCCACAGCTTCGGTAATATGTTTTAGCCCCGGTACATTTTCGGCGCAGGGTCACTCGACTAGTGAGCTATTACGCACTCTTTGAATGAATAGCTGCTTCTAAGCTAACATCCTAGTTGTCTGTGCAACCCCACATCCTTTTCCACTTAACATATATTTTGGGACCTTAGCTGGTGGTCTGGGCTGTTTCCCTTTCGACTACGGATCTTAGCACTCGCAGTCTGACTGCCGACCATAATTCTTTGGCATTCGGAGTTTATCTGAAATCAGTAAACCGAGATGGCCCCCTCATCCAAACAGTGCTCTACCTCCAAGAATCTCAATGTCGACGCTAGCCCTAAAGCTATTTCGGAGAGAACCAGCTATCTCCAAGTTCGTTTGGAATTTCTCCGCTACCCACAAGTCATCCAAGCACTTTTCAACGTGCCCTGGTTCGGTCCTCCAGTGCGTTTTACCGCACCTTCAACCTGCTCATGGGTAGGTCACATGGTTTCGGGTCTACGACATGTTACTATGACGCCCTATTAAGACTCGGTTTCCCTACGGCTCCGTCTCTTCAACTTAACCTCGCAACATATCGTAACTCGCCGGTTCATTCTACAAAAGGCACGCTCTCACCCATTAACGGGCTCGAACTTGTTGTAGGCACACGGTTTCAGGTTCTATTTCACTCCCCTCCCGGGGTGCTTTTCACCTTTCCCTCACGGTACTGGTTCACTATCGGTCACTAGGGAGTATTTAGGGTTGGGAGATGGTCCTCCCGGATTCCGACGAGATTTCGCGTGTCTCGCCGTACTCAGGATACTGCTAGGTATAACTTCGATTTCGACTACGAGGCTCTCACTCTCTCTGGCTGACCTTCCCATGTCATTCGTCTATCAAAATTAAGTCCACGTTGCAGTCCTACAACCCCGAAGAGTAAACTCTTCGGTTTGCCCTTCTGCCGTTTCGCTCGCCGCTACTAAGGCAATCGCTTTTGCTTTCTCTTCCTGCAGCTACTTAGATGTTTCAGTTCACTGCGTCTTCCCTCCGACATCCTTAACAGATGCGGATGACAGGCATCAACCTGCCGGGTTCCCCCATTCGGACATCTCTGGATCAATGCTTACTTACAGCTCCCCAAAGCATTTCGTTGTTCGTCACGTCCTTCATCGGCTCCTAGTGCCAAGGCATCCACCGTGCGCCCTTATTAACTTAACCTTTAAATTAATTATTATCGCATTTTCATGCGCAGCGTTTCGGTTTATTTTCTTGTTACTATTACATTTATTTTCATAAATGGAATTTGATATAGATATTCAATTGTCAATGGACAAGTGTTAAACCTTATATGGTTTTAACATTAGGGTTTATCTAAGTTGAACACGTGACTAAGTTCCTAGTAAATTTCTTAAACTGCCTTGAATGCAAGCATTCAGCGTCAGTTCGCGAAATTTATACAGAACTTTTCGCCAAGGCGAACCGTCACTTTGTATCCTAGATAATGGAGCCTAGCGGGATCGAACCGCTGACCTCCTGCGTGCAAAGCAGGCGCTCTCCCAGCTGAGCTAAGGCCCCACATACCGATGGGTATAACCCTTCAGAACTAAACAAGACAAACTCAAGTATCCGTTACCCTTTAAAAGGGTTCCTTAGAAAGGAGGTGATCCAGCCGCACCTTCCGATACGGCTACCTTGTTACGACTTCACCCCAATCATCTATCCCACCTTAGGCGGCTGGCTCCAAATGGTTACCTCACCGACTTCGGGTGTTACAAACTCTCGTGGTGTGACGGGCGGTGTGTACAAGGCCCGGGAACGTATTCACCGCGGCGTGCTGATCCGCGATTACTAGCGATTCCGACTTCATGTAGGCGAGTTGCAGCCTACAATCCGAACTGAGACTGGCTTTAAGAGATTAGCTTGCCGTCACCGACTTGCGACTCGTTGTACCAGCCATTGTAGCACGTGTGTAGCCCAGGTCATAAGGGGCATGATGATTTGACGTCATCCCCACCTTCCTCCGGTTTATTACCGGCAGTCTCGCTAGAGTGCCCAACTAAATGATGGCAACTAACAATAGGGGTTGCGCTCGTTGCGGGACTTAACCCAACATCTCACGACACGAGCTGACGACAACCATGCACCACCTGTCACCGGTGTGCCGAAGCAAAACCCTATCTCTAGGGCGGGCACCGGGATGTCAAGACCTGGTAAGGTTCTTCGCGTTGCTTCGAATTAAACCACATGCTCCACCGCTTGTGCGGGCCCCCGTCAATTCCTTTGAGTTTCAGCCTTGCGGCCGTACTCCCCAGGCGGAGTGCTTAATGCGTTAGCTCCGGCACTAAGCCCCGGATAGGGCCTAACACCTAGCACTCATCGTTTACGGCGTGGACTACCAGGGTATCTAATCCTGTTCGCTACCCACGCTTTCGAGCCTCAGCGTCAGTTACAGACCAGAGAGCCGCTTTCGCCACCGGTGTTCCTCCATATATCTACGCATTTCACCGCTACACATGGAATTCCACTCTCCCCTTCTGCACTCAAGTTCAACAGTTTCCAAAGCATACAATGGTTGAGCCACTGCCTTTTACTTCAGACTTATTAAACCGCCTGCGCTCGCTTTACGCCCAATAAATCCGGACAACGCTCGGGACCTACGTATTACCGCGGCTGCTGGCACGTAGTTAGCCGTCCCTTTCTGGTAAGATACCGTCACTTGAGTAACTTTCCACTCTACTCAACGTTCTTCTCTTACAACAGAGCTTTACGATCCGAAAACCTTCTTCACTCACGCGGCGTTGCTCGGTCAGACTTGCGTCCATTGCCGAAGATTCCCTACTGCTGCCTCCCGTAGGAGTCTGGGCCGTGTCTCAGTCCCAGTGTGGCCGATCACCCTCTCAGGTCGGCTATGTATCGAAGCCTTGGTGAGCCGTTACCTCACCAACTAGCTAATACAACGCAGGTCCATCTGATAGTGAAACAATTGTTCCTTTCAAGCCTCTCTCATGCGAGAAAGACTGTTATGCGGTATTAGCTATCGTTTCCAATAGTTATCCCCCGCTATCAGGTAGGTTACCTACGCGTTACTCACCCGTTCGCAACTCATCCAAGGAGCAAGCTCCTCTTCAGCGTTCTACTTGCATGTATTAGGCACGCCGCCAGCGTTCGTCCTGAGCCAGGATCAAACTCTCATATAAAGTTTTATCTTGGTCAGTCTTTACTGACTTATTATTATTGACGGGATTAAACATACTATTCAATCCCAACTTGGTTCGTCTTGTTCAGTTCTCAAGGGTCATCAGTCTCTTGCGAGACAACTATCTTATTCTAGCACAGCCAGATTTCTTTGTCAACAACTTTTTTAGTTTTTTTGAAATCTTTTTTTGCACTAGACGTCTCTTGCGAGACAACTGTTCTATCTTAACACATCTGAGTGTGCTTGGCAAGGGGGAAGTTTTATTTTTTTATCATTACTGAGAAAGGCACGGCGTTTTCGATAGAGCTAGCAAGGCCCCTGGAAACTCCGACCTGTGAGGAGTTGGGTAAATCGGCCCTGTTCTTGAGGGCTGAGCTGGGATTTAGCTTGGGCCAGGTAGTCATCTAGGAGCAGGCCTCGGGCAGGTATCTGGTGGGCCAGATCGCTGATGTCAACCTTGCAAGGCTTGTTAAAGCGACGTTTGTGACTTTCTTGTTTTCTCAGGGCATCTTTGACGTGATTGGTAAACTTGGTTTTGAAGTAGACACCTAGGCGGGGAATTTGGTAGCGAAGTCTTGGGTCTTCCGCTAATAATTGATAGAGCACCAGCATCCCTTCTTGGTCCCAGTCTGCCTTTTCCCAAAGTTTGACATGATAGACGCTCATGAGGCGAAGGACGGTCGGACGGACGACTTGGTAGAGCAGGCTGAAATCGTCAAACAGAGGAGGAACTTCCTTTCTTCCTTGAGTATACTTGGTGTAACATGTCACGAATAGGAACGACAGGACAATTGTGTCCTGAAATAAAATCAGACGACACTCCTTAAAGCGTCGTCTGATATAAAATAAGTCACCACTCGAATCGCAACAAATCTGCTTTCAACTCTGCTAGGCTGTCTTGGTCTAAGTGGTGTTTGAACAAAACCTGTTCATCCAAACCCAACAAAAAGATCATATAATGTTCAACCAAGAGACTGTACTCGTGGTGATTAAAGAACCTGTATTCACAATCGAAGTATTTGATTGACTAGGCTAGTTTTGGTGCAATCGAGAAACATTTTTGAAGAAATACTGCCCGTATTACCAAAAAATGTGACAAAGAGTGAGCCAAAACTAGCCAGTCAGGTGAATGCTGAGATGTGAATACAGGGTCTAGGGTCTTCATCTGAGATTTGATGAACCGACTGGCTTGCGAAAAGTTTTCAGTTGCTAAGAGGTTCTCCAGATAGACCGTTCCGTCGATTAGTTTCCCCTCTTGGTCCTCGACACTTCCTAAATCCAATTGGCTGATTTCCAAGCGAAAGCCTTGTCAATCACATTGGCCATTCCTTGAACTTGCCTCATAAACCAATCATCTTGATGTCCCATAGAATTACCCTTCCATCTCCTCACTCAAGCTTTCCCACTCCTCCATAAGGATCAGCTGTTGCTGGTCCAGGCTGTCCAGTTCTTTTTGAAGGTCTGTCAGTTGGCCGATGTCGTTGGTGGTCAGCATGGCCTCGTTAATCTCCGCTTGGCGGGTTTCTAGGTTTTCAAGTTGGCTTTCCAACTCTTCGATGCGGCGGGCTAATTTGCGGCGTTCTTTTTGGTCTGCCTTTTGGGTCTGGTAATCGCTGGCGCCAGCTGATGGGGCTGCCGTTGGGCTGGCCTGGGTCGGCTGGTCAGCCTGGGCTCTTGCTTCCAGCTCTGCCTTTTTCTCCAAATAATAATCGTAGTCGCCCAAATAGAGGGTGCCTCCATCAGGAGCCAGTTCCAGAACTTTGGTGGCGACGCGGTTGATGAAATAGCGGTCGTGGCTAACAAAGAGCAGGGTACCGTCAAAATCAATGAGTGCGGCCTCCAGGACCTCCTTGCTGTCGATGTCCAGGTGGTTGGTCGGCTCGTCCAGAACCAGGAAGTTGTTGTTTTCCATGGACAGTTTGGCCAAGAGCAGGCGGGCTTTCTCACCACCTGACAGCATGGCGACGGACTTTTTGACGTCGTCCCCTGAAAAGAGGAAGGCCCCCAAACGGTTGCGAATCTCCACCTCAGGTGTGGTGGAAAAGTCCTGCCAGAGCTCCTCCAGCACGCTGTTGGTCGGCGTCAGCCGGCTCTGGGTCTGGTCGTAGTAGCCCATGTCCACATTGGCCCCAAGAACGGCCTCGCCCGACACGAAAGGCAGCTGGCCCACGATGGACTTGATCAGGGTGGTCTTGCCGATACCATTTGGCCCCACGATAGCGATAGCGTCGTATTTTCTGACGTCTAGGGAAATGGGCTGAGCCAGCACCTCATTATCGTAGCCGATGGCCAGTTGCTCAGCAGTCAAAACCACGTTGCCAGAGGATTTGGCTGTCGCAAAGGTCATGTTAGCGGCCTTCTTGCCCAGTTCAGGCTTGTCCAAGCGTTCCATCTTTTCCAGTTGTTTGCGTCTGGACTGGGCCCGCTTGGTGGTTGAGGCCCGGACGATGTTGCGGTTGATAAAGTCTTCCAGCTTAGCAATTTCCTTGGCCTGCTTCTCGTAATTTTTAACCTCAGTCTCCAGTTTCTGGGCCTTGAGCTCCATAAAGGTGGAGTAATTACCCACATAGCGGTCCAGGCTGTGGGGGGTCAAATCCAGGGTAATGGTGGCCACCTTGTCTAGGAAATAGCGGTCGTGGCTGACGATAATCAGGGCTCCCTGGTAATGGGTCAGGTAGTTTTCCAGCCAGGCAATGGTCTCGATGTCCAAGTGGTTGGTCGGTTCGTCCAGAACTAGCAGTTCTGGTTTTTCTAGGAGCATTTTTGCCAGAGCCAGGCGGGTGTTCTGACCACCAGAGAGGTCAGAGATGGGCATGTCCCACATGGTCTGGTCAAACTTGAAGCCGTTGAGAATGCTCTTGATGTCAGCCTCGTAGGTGAAACCGCCTCGGCTGCGGAAGTCCTCCGACAGGCGGTCATAGTCGGCCATGAGGCGGTCAAGGTCGCTGCCTATCAGCTCTGCCATTTGCCCCTCCATAGCCCGCAAACGGCCCTCAGTCTGCCTCAGGTCGTCAAAGACAGCCAACATCTCTGCGTAGATGGTCTTGGTCGAATCAAAGCGGCTATCCTGGGCCAGGTAGGACAGGCTCAGGTCTTTTTTGGTGCTGATGGTACCAGAGGTTGGAGCCTCCTCGCCCACCAGAATCTTGAGCAGGGTGGACTTGCCAGCCCCGTTGCGGCCCACCAGGGCAATCCGGTCACGCTCATCCACCTGAAGGGAAATGTTATCAAAAAGGACATCGCCCCCAAAGGAGCGTTCAATCTTGTTAGCGGAGAAAATAATCATAGGTTTATTATAACACTCCATAAGAAAAAGAAAAAGCCTCAGTAGTCGAGGCAAAGCTTAGAAGTGATAATAAACTCCAGTTCTAGTCAAAAAGTGCCTCCAATAAGCCCCCTCTACTCCCCCCAACTAATCGTCAAGGTGTAGGTCGCCAAGGCTTGTTCAGCTTCTGGAGATGTCAACAGGTCATAACTAACCTGAACCGTCTTAGCCACTTCATCCAATTTGAAAAAGGTCGTCACTGTTACCAGTTGCTGGACACCCATAGGGGTCGGAATCGTAGCTGGTGCTTGACTGCCTGCCACAAATCGCATCAGGGTCTGCGGTGTGCCAAAACGGGTCATGACCAGCTCAGTGGACTTGACCTTGATGACCACTTTTTCTTGGTCGTTATTTTGATAAATTAAGTAGAAGCCTCCTGACTTTTCCACGACTTCCCCTTCATAAAGCTCATGAATCAGCTCAGTCTGATCGTCAATTTGGATAGTGTTATTGAGTTGAATCTTCATCGGAGTTATCCTTTCCCAAATCTTACTCCCAATTATACCACAAAAGTTTTGGATTTTTCGTTACATTTAAGCTATAATGAAATAGAAGATTTGGATAGGAGATGATAAATAGGATGAAACAACTTAACCGCCTGCAGTTGACATTGGTTGCTTTGAACCTCCTTGGCCTACTGCTTATCGGCTACTGGTTAAAAAGCTACCAACAAGATTGGACAAAACTAGAAAAAGCAACAGCTCCGCTATTGGCACAGATAAAAGCCAAAACAACACCAGCGGCCGAGGAACCAGCACCTGAGCCCGAACCTGCTCCAGCAGAAGAGCCAACCCCACCGCCTGCTGAACAACTCATGGACCATCGCAACCACAACAATGCTGCAGCCAGCTATGCTCACGATGTCAAAACCATTCAGCAATACCTGACAGGTCAAGTTCCCTACGAGGGCGATAATCTGGTCTTCTTAACCATTGACGATGGGGCTAACCATACCATTACACCAGCCATTCTAGATATTTTAGCCAGCCATCAGGTTCATGCGACTTTCTTCCCCATTGGGGCTTATGTCACAGAAGAAAATGCTGACCTCTACAACCGTGAAATCCACGAGGGACACGCTATCGGCCTGCACAGTTTTAGCCACGACCTGGACCTCCTCTATCCTAATCGCATCCCTAATCCTGAGCAAATTTTAGAAGAAGCCCGATTGGCTGACCATGCCTTCAAGCGTATTCTGGGTCTCAAGTTTCAAACCAGAGTTTGGCGGTATCCTGGCGGTGCTATGTCCTGGCCTGGCATCGAAGAGACCAACCACCGCTTGTCTGCCGAACTTGGGCTGGAATGGATCGACTGGAATGCTTCCTTTGGCGATGCCGAGCCTCACCCTCGCCAACCCCTAACCTTGGATGAGATGATTGCCTTCCATACCGCCTCTAGCGTTGCTTTTAGCCAATCTCCTAGCAACCTCAAGGTCGTCCTCCTCCACGATACCGCTAACAAACACCTGACCGTTGAGGCCCTGCCTCACATCATCCAATATTACAAAGACAACGGCTACACATTTGGAGTGCTTTACTAAATGACAAATCCTACCCTCCAAGCTGGCGAACGCATCGACCAGCTTTTCTCAACCGACATCAAAATCATCCAGAACCGCGAAGTTTTCAGCTACTCGGTCGACAGCGTCCTCCTCTCACGCTTTCCCAAGCTCCCCAGCCGGGGCCTCATCGTGGACCTCTGTGCTGGCAACGGGGCGGTCGGCCTCTTTGCCAGCTCCCAAACCCAGGCCCGGATCGTTCTCGTGGAGTTGCAGGAGCGTTTGGCGGCAATGGCCGAGCGGTCCATCCAGCTCAATGCCTTGGAAAATCAAGTTTCCGTCATCAAGGACGACCTCAAACACCTGATCGACCACATGGAACGGTCCCAGGTTGACCTGATTCTCTGCAACCCACCCTATTTCAAGGCTACCGAAACCTCTAAGAAAAACCTGAGTGAGCATTATTTGCTGGCCAGGCACGAAATCACAACCAATCTGGACGAGATTTGCAAGGTCAGCCAACAGGTGCTCAAATCCAACGGCCGTCTGGCCCTGGTCCACCGACCTGACCGATTTTTAGAAATCATTGATACCCTAAAAAGCTACAAACTAGCTCCCAAACGGGTCCAGTTTATCTACCCCAAGGCTGGTAAGGAAGCCAACATGGTTCTGGTCGAAGCCATCAAGGACGGCTCTCTGGAAGGCCTGAAAATCCTGCCGCCCCTGATTGTCCATGAGAAAAATGGCGACTACACCGATGAGATAAAGGCCATCTACTATGGCAACTAAGGCCTACATGTATGTGGTCAGGTGTGCCGATGACAGCCTCTACACCGGCTACACCACCGACCTAGACCGCCGCATTCAGACCCACAATGCTGGCAAGGGAGCCAAGTACACTAGACCTCGCCTGCCTGTTGAACTCATCTACCATGAAACCTTTGACAGCAAACAAGAGGCCCAATCGGCCGAAGTCCGCTTCAAACGCCAAACACGGGCTTCCAAACTGGCCTATATTCAAGAACGAACCCGAGACAAAAGTCTCCCTGACTAACACAAAAAGCAACGGCATTAAATCCGTTGCTTTTTGAATTAGAGAAATAGACTTGATAAAATAAAGTTACAACACCAATTTAGAAAGGCTACCTCATGCACATTAACTATCACACAAATCGGATGATATTGCCACTTCCAATCTTCCTATCACGATTGCTTTTTAAGCTACTATCATCACCCAGAGAGACCATATCAATCTTTCCCCTTCTGCTCCCCTCGTGTAGAACAGCCCATTCAATTTCTTAGCTACAAATCTTAGCCTATTTTTGTTATAATAGAGCCTATACAAAGAAACGAGGAGACATGATGTTATACCAAGATGACAGTTTGACCCTGCACACGGACCTCTACCAGATCAACATGATGCAGGTTTATTTTGAACAGGGCATCCACAATAAGCATGCCGTGTTTGAGGCTTATTTCCGCAAGCAGCCTTTTGGAAATGGCTATGCGGTTTTTGCCGGTCTGGAGCGTTTGGTCCGTTATTTGGAGCAGCTGACCTTTACCGAGACTGACCTGGCCTACCTGAGGGACATGGGCTATCCAGAAGACTTTTTAGCCTATCTGGCGGATTTCAAACTGACCCTGACTGTTCGGTCTGCCCGTGAGGGCGATCTGGTCTTTGCTAATGAACCCA
The DNA here is from genome assembly GCF_057748235.1 of Streptococcus sp. ZY171113. Taxonomy (NCBI): domain Bacteria; kingdom Bacillati; phylum Bacillota; class Bacilli; order Lactobacillales; family Streptococcaceae; genus Streptococcus; species Streptococcus sp. ZY171113. The sequence goes on along the minus strand of NZ_CM173243.1, from coordinate 397,350 downwards.
TTTTTCAAGTTGAGGGTCCTTTGGCCCAATGCCAACTGATTGAGACGGCTGTTCTCAACATCATCAACTTCCAGACCCTGATTGCCACCAAGGCGGCACGCATCAAGTCGGTTATCGAAGATGAGCCCCTCTTGGAGTTCGGTACTCGTAGGGCCCAGGAAATGGACGCGGCCATCTGGGGAACCCGGGCGGCGGTTGTCGGTGGGGCGGACGGTACCAGCAATATCCGAGCGGGTAAGATTTTTGGCATCCCTGTTTTGGGGACCCATGCCCACGCTCTGGTGCAAACCTACGGTGATGATTATGCTGCCTTCAAGGCCTATGCTCAGACCCACAAGGACTGTGTTTTCCTGGTGGACACCTATGATACCCTGCGGGTTGGGGTGCCTGCGGCCATCGCTGTCGCTAAGGAATTTGGGGACAAGATTAACTTTAAAGGGGTGCGATTGGATTCGGGCGATATGGCCTACCTGTCCAAGAAAGTCCGTCAACAGTTGGACGAGGCTGGCTTCCCAGATGCCAAAATCTACGCCTCCAACGACCTGGATGAGAACACCATTCTCAACCTAAAGATGCAGAAGGCCAAAATCGACGTCTGGGGTGTTGGCACCAAGCTGATTACCGCCTACGACCAACCTGCCCTGGGTGCGGTCTACAAGATTGTCTCTATTGAAGATGACAATGGTCAGATGATTGACACCATCAAGCTGTCCAGCAATGCCGAAAAAGTTTCTACCCCAGGCAAGAAGCAGGTCTGGCGAATTACAAGCCGTGAAAAGGGCAAGTCAGAAGGAGATTACATCACTTACAGCGATGTTGACGTTAACCAGCTGGACGAGGTCTTCATGTTCCACCCTGTTTACACCTACATCAACAAGACCGTTCGTGACTTTGACGCTGTACCGCTCTTGGTGGACATCTTCCAAGATGGCCAACTGGTTTACGACCTACCGACCCTGGCTGAGATTCAGGCCTACGGCCGCCAGCAGTACGACCAGCTCTGGGACGAGTACAAGCGGATCCTCAACCCCCAACCCTACCCAGTTGATTTGGCCCAGGACGTTTGGGACAACAAGATGGCCCTCATTGATAGCTTACGCAAAAAAGCCCTGGCCAAGGCCAAGGACTAGAAAGAGGAGTTTATGACCCTACAAACCGAGATCATCGCCCAGCTGGGTGTCCAGCCCAGCATTGACCCAAGCACGGAGATTCGCCGTTCCATCGACTTTATGAAGAGCTACCTGCTCAAGCACCCCTTCCTCAAGACCCTGGTTTTGGGCATTTCAGGCGGGCAGGATTCGACCCTAGCGGGCCGTTTGGCTCAGCTGGCAATGGCAGAGCTCCGTAGCGAGACAGGGGATGAGACCTATCAGTTCATCGCTGTCCGCCTGCCTTACGGCATTCAGGCTGACGAGGCTGACGCTCAAAAAGCCTTGGACTTTATCCAGGCTGACAAGGTCTTGACCGTCAACATCAAAGAGGGTGTGGACGGCATGGTGGCCAGCCTAGCAGCTGCTGGCCAGCCCATTACGGACTTCAACAAGGGCAATATCAAGTCCCGTATGCGGATGATTGCCCAGTACGCCATCGCAGGCGACAACAAGGGGGCTGTCATCGGGACCGACCATGCTGCTGAGAACATCACCGGCTTTTTCACCAAGTTCGGTGATGGCGGGGCAGATATCCTGCCCCTCTACCGCCTCAACAAGCGGCAGGGCAAGCAGCTCCTCCAAGAACTGGGCGCTGATCCTGCCCTCTACAACAAGGTACCGATTGCGGACCTGGAAGAGGACAAGCCTGGTCAGGCCGATGAGGTCGCTCTGGGTGTCACCTATGCAGACATCGATGACTACCTAGAAGGCAAGACCGTCAGTCCAGAAGCCCAGGACAAGATTGAAAGCTGGTGGCACAAGACCCAGCATAAGCGTCATTTGCCCATCACCGTTTTTGATGACTTTTGGAAATAGGAGGAGCGGATGTTTTCTTGGTTAAAAAAGAAGAAGGAAGCTCCTCGCTTTCTCCCAGCAACGCTTGAGGCCCTAGATTTCTTTAATCACTTAGACGACCCTGTTAAGGTCTTGGTTAATCAGGATGGTCAAGCCTTTGATCAGCATGTCCATGTCTGTTTGACACAGGATAGTTTTGAAGAAATGTCAAAAGTCTACGGAGCTCAAGGCCAGGATTATGTTCTTGGGATTGCAGCAGATGACGCTTTACAAAGAACTGAGACACAGAGCTTGGTTCTCCACGGTTTTCCTGCTGGGTCCTTTGAGGTGTCTCGGGAGGAATTGGAGAGCCTGCGTGATGTCATTGATAGCTTTTGCATCCTTTATGCTCAAGCTAGAAATAGGATATCTCCTGAACAGGCCTATGACTTGCTGAAGAACAAGACCTTTTTCTACATCGGAGAGCCCTTAACTGGAGTTGCGGGCAGTCGATTTGGTTTTGAGACGATTGAACTGGAGGGTGGGAAAACAGCAGTCAAGCTGTTTTTAACACCTGCCAGTGCTAATCAATTTAACACCGCTAAACGACCAGTAACCCCTGTCAACTTAGCAGATTTTCATCGGTTTTTAGTCCCACGCTTTCAGATAATCATCGAGCCTCATCGCAATTATTGGTTGGCCAAATCAGAATGACCTCAAAAACACTAAGGCTTATTAACCTTTGCGGCCCATATCAAATTCTATACGGCTGATGAACAACTTCGTGATACAGACACAGCACTAGATGTGATTCCTTTGGGAAATAGGCTATCAGAAGGTAACGCCAAGCATGTTTGACCAAATCAATAACCCATAAGTTCCTCTCTACCCTATATTCTGTCCAATTAGCGACCAAGCTAAAATGAATTCAAAGCAAGAAAGAGGCTGGGACAAAAAGATTTTGAGTTTTCGAAATCTCATACAATTATCCCCCGATGAAACTAAAAAACAAAAAAGGCGAACAAAGAGAGGTTCTGATTTTCAGAAATCCTTCTTTGTTCGCTTTTAATATTGGGGTTTGGACTTTTGTCCCAGCCTCCTTTTTGCTTAGGCGATAAAGTCCTTGAGTTGGGCTTCGATAGCTACAATCTTGTCTTGGGCCTCGGTCATGTCCTGGCCGACAGTTGCGATGTAGAACTTGATTTTTGGTTCGGTACCTGATGGGCGAACGGCAAACCAAGAATCGTCAGTCAAGCTGTACTTGAGCACGTCTGATGGCGGTGTGGTCAGTTGGGTCACGGTGCCGTCAGCTGCAGTTGCGGTTTGTTTGGCAAAATCCTCTGCCAAGGCCAGCTCGATACCCCCCCACTGGCTAGGAGCTGCCTCACGGAACTTGGCCATGATGGCCTTGATTTGAGCAGCACCGTCGATACCGGCCAGGTCGATGGAAATGGTTTTCTCTGCGAAGTAGCCGTATTCCTTGTAAATCTCGTCCAAACCATCTGCCAGGGTCAGGCCTTTCGAGCGGTAGTAGGCAGCAATCTCAGCGATGAGAAGAACAGCCTGAATGGCATCCTTGTCACGCACGAATGGTTTAATCAGGTAGCCAAAGCTCTCTTCAAAACCAAACATGTAGGTGTGGTTGTTGGTGTCTTCAAATTCTTGGATTTTCTCAGCGATGAACTTGAAGCCTGTCAAGACGTTGAACATGGTTGCCCCGTAGCTTTCAGCAATCTTGGTCACCAGCTCGGTTGACACGATGGACTTGGCCAAGGCAGCGTTGGCTGGTAGGGTACTGGCTTGCTTATGGGCTTCCAAGATGTACTTGGCCAGGATGGCACCGATTTGGTTACCAGACAGGTTGAGGTAGCTGCCGTCGGCTTGACGGATTTCAACACCGAGGCGGTCGGCGTCTGGGTCAGTCGCCAGAAGCACGTCAGCATCTACTTGGCGGCCCAGCTCTTCTGCCAGGGCAAAGGCGGCTTGGCTTTCTGGGTTTGGTGACTTAACGGTTGAGAAGTCTGGGTCAGGCTGGGCCTGGCTATCAACGATGGCCACAGACTCGAAGCCTGCTTGGGCCAGGGCACGACGCGCCAGCATTTCACCCGTACCGTGGAGAGGGGTGTAGACAATCTTCATGTCGCGGCCATGATCGGCGATGAGGTCGTGGTTGATGGTAATGCTCTCAAGCTCTTTGAGGTAGGCGGCATCAATGGCTTCGCCAAGAATCTCAATCAAACCGCTGGCTTTGGCTTCTTCAAGGTCAGCCACAGCAACCGCAAACGGGTTGTCGATGGCACGGATGTAGTCGGTCAGGGCAGAAGCGTCAGCCGGTGGCATTTGGCCCCCATCTTCGCCGTAAACCTTGTAGCCGTTGAACTCTTTGGGGTTGTGACTGGCCGTAATCATGATGCCAGCGATAGCCTTGAGGTGGCGAACGGCAAAGGAGAGTTCAGGCGTTGGGCGCAGGCTCTCGAAAACGTAGGCCTTGATGCCGTGGGCAGCCAAAACACGAGCAGAATCCTCGGCAAACTCTGGCGAGAAGTGGCGGCTATCGTAGGCGATGGCAACACCACGTTTTTTGGCGTCCTCGCCCTTGCTGTCAATCAGCTTGGCCAGACCTTCGGTAGCTTGGCGAACCACAAAGCTGTTGATGCGATTGGTGCCAGCCCCGATGTAGCCCCGCATGCCTGCGGTACCAAACTCCAGGTTAGTATAGAAGGCGTCTTCCTTGGTCTTTTCATCCATGGCCAAGAGTTCTTGACGGAGGAAGTCTGGCAGTTCAGGCTGGTTGAGCCAGCTTTGATAGGTTTCAGTATAAGTCATTGTCATCTCCTTAGGTAGTCGTTTTTTAATCGCTTTCATTATACCATAATTTTTGAAAAAAGAAAACAGAATTTCATGGTTTTCACACGACGTACGCATGAAAAAAGAATGCAACTATCTTTTTGAGTTACATTCATTTTTTGGAAATTTTCTTGAAAACACCTCGATAATCGGTACTATTCTATTCATCTCACGGAAATTATACCAAAATTTTCATCTAAAAAGTGCAACACTTATCTGAAAAATTGTTTTCTGAAATCGTCGTTTTTTTCATGCGTTTGTCCTAATGGTTTTCACTGTCTTGTATTTCTTTTCGCTATCTTGTAGCGTCACAGTAGATGGTTTTCAAATTCAGAAGAACAAAAAAAGAAGAGGCAACCTCTTCTTAACAGACACTCCGTACGGGATTCGAACCCGTGTTACCGCCGTGAAAAGGCGGTGTCTTAACCCCTTGACCAACGGAGCATATCTAAAATCACTTTTCAGTGAATGGGCACGAGTGGACTCGAACCACCGACCTCACGCTTATCAGGCGTGCGCTCTAACCACCTGAGCTACGCGCCCATAAACCTTTCGGTCAAGCGAACGACGGGATTCGAACCCGCGACCCCCACCTTGGCAAGGTGGTGTTCTACCACTGAACTACGTTCGCATATGCCGGCTACATGACTTGAACACGCGACCCTCTGATTACAAATCAGATGCTCTACCAACTGAGCTAAGCCGGCCTATCTCTTCATGCGGGTTAAGGGACTTGAACCCCCACGCCCGAAAGCGCCAGATCCTAAATCTGGTGCGTCTGCCAATTCCGCCAAACCCGCATATGACTCGTGCTGGGCTCGAACCAGCGACCCATTGATTAAAAGTCAATTGCTCTACCAACTGAGCTAACGAGTCTTCTATTCAATTAACACTTAACCATTTGTGGAAAGACTTCCGTCTTTCTTTATCTGGTCACTTGAAACATCACACTGTGATGTTTCAACGGTCCCGACGGGAATCGAACCCGCGATCTTCGCCGTGACAGGGCGACGTGATAACCGCTACACTACGGGACCTATACTATTTCTAGTAATGGGAGTTAACGGGATCGAACCGCTGACCCTCTGCTTGTAAGGCAGATGCTCTCCCAGCTGAGCTAAACTCCCTAGTCGGTCGTTCAACTCAGCGGTCAAGCATCTGTAGTGAGGAAAGCTACGCTTTCTTCATCCACAACCTGAAACAGTCTACTAGACTGTTTCAGCTCTCCCAGTGAGCTAAACTCCCTATATATTAGCTAAGCAACTCCCTTATCTCACAGGGGGCAACCCCCAACTACTTCAGGCGTACTAGGGCTTAACTGCTGTGTTCGGCATGGGAACAGGTGTATCTCCTAGGCTATCATCACTTAACTAATCTCAGTGCTTATCCACTGATAATTGAATACCTATATTGTAACTCAAAACCGTTACGCTTGTCAATACTTCTACTGACTTAATTTTGACTTCGGATAAGTCCTCGGACGATTAGTATTGGTCCGCTCCATGTCTCGCAACACTTCCACTCCCAACCTATCAACCTCATCTTCTCTAAGGGTCCTTACTGATATAAAATCATGGGAAATCTCATCTTGAGGTGGGTTTCACACTTAGATGCTTTCAGCGTTTATCCCGTCCCTACATAGCTACCCAGCGATGCCTTTGGCAAGACAACTGGTACACCAGCGGTAAGTCCACTCTGGTCCTCTCGTACTAGGAGCAGATCCTCTCAAATTTCCTACGCCCGCGACGGATAGGGACCGAACTGTCTCACGACGTTCTGAACCCAGCTCGCGTGCCGCTTTAATGGGCGAACAGCCCAACCCTTGGGACCGACTACAGCCCCAGGATGCGACGAGCCGACATCGAGGTGCCAAACCTCCCCGTCGATGTGAACTCTTGGGGGAGATAAGCCTGTTATCCCCAGGGTAGCTTTTATCCGTTGAGCGATGGCCCTTCCATGCGGAACCACCGGATCACTAAGCCCGACTTTCGTCCCTGCTCGAGTTGTAGCTCTCGCAGTCAAGCTCCCTTATACCTTTACACTCTACGATTGATTTCCAACCAATCTGAGGGAACCTTTGGGCGCCTCCGTTACCTTTTAGGAGGCGACCGCCCCAGTCAAACTGCCCGTCAGACACTGTCTCCGATAGGGATAACCTATCTGGGTTAGAGTAGCCATAACACAAGGGTAGTATCCCAACATCGCCTCCATCGAAACTGGCGTCCCGATCTCATAGGCTCCTACCTATCCTGTACATGTGGTACAGATACTCAATATCAAACTGCAGTAAAGCTCCATGGGGTCTTTCCGTCCTGTCGCGGGTAACCTGCATCTTCACAGGTACTAAAATTTCACCGAGTCTCTCGTTGAGACAGTGCCCAAATCATTACGCCTTTCGTGCGGGTCGGAACTTACCCGACAAGGAATTTCGCTACCTTAGGACCGTTATAGTTACGGCCGCCGTTTACTGGGGCTTCAATTCAGATCTTCGCTTGCGCTAAACCCTCCTCTTAACCTTCCAGCACCGGGCAGGCGTCACCCCCTATACATCATCTTACGATTTAGCAGAGAGCTGTGTTTTTGATAAACAGTTGCTTGGGCCTATTCACTGCGGCTGACTTAAAGCCAGCACCCCTTCTCCCGAAGTTACGGGGTCATTTTGCCGAGTTCCTTAACGAGAGTTCTCTCGCTCACCTGAGGCTACTCGCCTCGACTACCTGTGTCGGTTTGCGGTACGGGTAGAGTATAATACAACGCTAGAAGCTTTTCTTGGCAGTGTGACGTCACTAGCTTCGCTACTAAACTTCGCTCCCCATCACAGCTCAACCTTATAGGTACAAGCATTTAACTCATACCAAGCCTCACTGCTTAGACCGGCACTTCCAATCGCCGGCTCTAGTTAGCCTACTGCGTCCCTCCATCACTTCATACTCTAGTACAGGAATATCAACCTGTTGGCCATCGGATACACCGTTCGGTCTCTCCTTAGGTCCCGACTAACCCAGGGCGGACGAGCCTTCCCCTGGAAACCTTAGTCTTACGGTGGATGGGATTCTCACCCATCTTTCGCTACTCATACCGGCATTCTCACTTCTATACGCTCCAGCACTCCTCACGGTATGCCTTCGCCGCATATAGAACGCTCTCCTACCATGACACATAAGTGTCATCCACAGCTTCGGTAATGTGTTTTAGCCCCGGTACATTTTCGGCGCAGGGTCACTCGACTAGTGAGCTATTACGCACTCTTTGAATGAATAGCTGCTTCTAAGCTAACATCCTAGTTGTCTGTGCAACCCCACATCCTTTTCCACTTAACACATATTTTGGGACCTTAGCTGGTGGTCTGGGCTGTTTCCCTTTCGACTACGGATCTTAGCACTCGCAGTCTGACTGCCGACCATAATTCTTTGGCATTCGGAGTTTATCTGAAATCAGTAAACCGAGATGGCCCCCTCATCCAAACAGTGCTCTACCTCCAAGAATCTCAATGTCGACGCTAGCCCTAAAGCTATTTCGGAGAGAACCAGCTATCTCCAAGTTCGTTTGGAATTTCTCCGCTACCCACAAGTCATCCAAGCACTTTTCAACGTGCCCTGGTTCGGTCCTCCAGTGCGTTTTACCGCACCTTCAACCTGCTCATGGGTAGGTCACATGGTTTCGGGTCTACGACATGTTACTATGACGCCCTATTAAGACTCGGTTTCCCTACGGCTCCGTCTCTTCAACTTAACCTCGCAACATATCGTAACTCGCCGGTTCATTCTACAAAAGGCACGCTCTCACCCATTAACGGGCTCGAACTTGTTGTAGGCACACGGTTTCAGGTTCTATTTCACTCCCCTCCCGGGGTGCTTTTCACCTTTCCCTCACGGTACTGGTTCACTATCGGTCACTAGGGAGTATTTAGGGTTGGGAGATGGTCCTCCCGGATTCCGACGAGATTTCGCGTGTCTCGCCGTACTCAGGATACTGCTAGGTATAACTTCGATTTCGACTACGAGGCTCTCACTCTCTCTGGCTGACCTTCCCATGTCATTCGTCTATCAAAATTAAGTCCACGTTGCAGTCCTACAACCCCGAAGAGTAAACTCTTCGGTTTGCCCTTCTGCCGTTTCGCTCGCCGCTACTAAGGCAATCGCTTTTGCTTTCTCTTCCTGCAGCTACTTAGATGTTTCAGTTCACTGCGTCTTCCCTCCGACATCCTTAACAGATGCGGATGACAGGCATCAACCTGCCGGGTTCCCCCATTCGGACATCTCTGGATCAATGCTTACTTACAGCTCCCCAAAGCATTTCGTTGTTCGTCACGTCCTTCATCGGCTCCTAGTGCCAAGGCATCCACCGTGCGCCCTTATTAACTTAACCTTTAAATTAATTATTATCGCATTTTCATGCGCAGCGTTTCGGTTTATTTTCTTGTTACTATTACATTTATTTTCATAAATGGAATTTGATATAGATATTCAATTGTCAATGGACAAGTGTTAAACCTTATATGGTTTTAACATTAGGGTTTATCTAAGTTGAACACGTGACTAAGTTCCTAGTAAATTTCTTAAACTGCCTTGAATGCAAGCATTCAGCGTCAGTTCGCGAAATTTATACAGAACTTTTCGCCAAGGCGAACCGTCACTTTGTATCCTAGATAATGGAGCCTAGCGGGATCGAACCGCTGACCTCCTGCGTGCAAAGCAGGCGCTCTCCCAGCTGAGCTAAGGCCCCACATACCGATGGGTATAACCCTTCAGAACTAAACAAGACAAACTCAAGTATCCGTTACCCTTTAAAAGGGTTCCTTAGAAAGGAGGTGATCCAGCCGCACCTTCCGATACGGCTACCTTGTTACGACTTCACCCCAATCATCTATCCCACCTTAGGCGGCTGGCTCCATAAAGGTTACCTCACCGACTTCGGGTGTTACAAACTCTCGTGGTGTGACGGGCGGTGTGTACAAGGCCCGGGAACGTATTCACCGCGGCGTGCTGATCCGCGATTACTAGCGATTCCGACTTCATGTAGGCGAGTTGCAGCCTACAATCCGAACTGAGACTGGCTTTAAGAGATTAGCTTGCCGTCACCGACTTGCGACTCGTTGTACCAGCCATTGTAGCACGTGTGTAGCCCAGGTCATAAGGGGCATGATGATTTGACGTCATCCCCACCTTCCTCCGGTTTATTACCGGCAGTCTCGCTAGAGTGCCCAACTGAATGATGGCAACTAACAATAGGGGTTGCGCTCGTTGCGGGACTTAACCCAACATCTCACGACACGAGCTGACGACAACCATGCACCACCTGTCACCTCTGCTCCGAAGAGAAAGCCTATCTCTAGGCCGGTCAGAGGGATGTCAAGACCTGGTAAGGTTCTTCGCGTTGCTTCGAATTAAACCACATGCTCCACCGCTTGTGCGGGCCCCCGTCAATTCCTTTGAGTTTCAGCCTTGCGGCCGTACTCCCCAGGCGGAGTGCTTAATGCGTTAGCTCCGGCACTAAGCCCCGGATAGGGCCTAACACCTAGCACTCATCGTTTACGGCGTGGACTACCAGGGTATCTAATCCTGTTCGCTACCCACGCTTTCGAGCCTCAGCGTCAGTTACAGACCAGAGAGCCGCTTTCGCCACCGGTGTTCCTCCATATATCTACGCATTTCACCGCTACACATGGAATTCCACTCTCCCCTTCTGCACTCAAGTTCAACAGTTTCCAAAGCATACAATGGTTGAGCCACTGCCTTTTACTTCAGACTTATTAAACCGCCTGCGCTCGCTTTACGCCCAATAAATCCGGACAACGCTCGGGACCTACGTATTACCGCGGCTGCTGGCACGTAGTTAGCCGTCCCTTTCTGGTAAGATACCGTCACTTGAGTAACTTTCCACTCTACTCAACGTTCTTCTCTTACAACAGAGCTTTACGATCCGAAAACCTTCTTCACTCACGCGGCGTTGCTCGGTCAGGGTTGCCCCCATTGCCGAAGATTCCCTACTGCTGCCTCCCGTAGGAGTCTGGGCCGTGTCTCAGTCCCAGTGTGGCCGATCACCCTCTCAGGTCGGCTATGTATCGAAGCCTTGGTGAGCCGTTACCTCACCAACTAGCTAATACAACGCAGGTCCATCTGATAGTGAAACAATTGTTCCTTTCAAATCTCTCTCATGCGAGAAAGACTGTTATGCGGTATTAGCTATCGTTTCCAATAGTTATCCCCCGCTATCAGGTAGGTTACCTACGCGTTACTCACCCGTTCGCAACTCATCACTCTAGCGCAAGCACCAGAGGTCAGCGTTCTACTTGCATGTATTAGGCACGCCGCCAGCGTTCGTCCTGAGCCAGGATCAAACTCTCATATAAAATATAATGGTTTGTCCGACTAAGCCGACTGGCTTATCCGTTTATTGTTTTTCTTGACGGGATTAAACATACTATTCAATCCCAACTTGGTTCGTCTTGTTCAGTTCTCAAGGGTCATCATGTCTCTTGCGAGACAACTATCTTATTCTAGCACAACCAGATTTCTTTGTCAACAACTTTTTTAGTTTTTTTGAAATCTTTTTTTGCACTAGACGTCTCTTGCGAGACAACTGTTATATCTTAACACATCTGTTCGGGCTTGGCAAGGGGGAAGTTTTATTTTTTTATCATTACTGAGAAAGGCACGGCGTTTTCGATAGAGCTAGCAAGGCCCCTGGAAACTCCGACCTGTGAGGAGTTGGGCAAACTGGGCCTGGTCTTGAAGGCTGAGCTGGGATTTGGCTTGGGCCAGGTAGTCATCTAGGAGCAGGCCGCGGGCAGGTATCTGGTGGGCTTCCGCTACCAGATACCATCAAAAGTTAGTCAGCTCTGCCATTTTCCCAACCATAAAAAGGCCATCAAAAGCAACTGCAAAACAAAGAGCACGGGCACCGCGACTGGTAGCAGGGGCACAAAGGTTGCGGCGATGCCCATGGGGAGCGAGCCAAAGAGGAGAAGCAGGACAGCCAAGACGAGCTTGACCAAGCCTTGTGAGAGCGACATAAGCTGCCCTTTCTATTGAAAAATAGCCGAGCTTCCAGCTGGTGCAACCAGCAGAGCGAGGGGGAGGACTAGAGCCGGTGCTGGTAGTAGAGTTTGGCTAGGGCGTAGGTTACGGCGTTCAGGGTCATCATGAGCAAGGCAAATTCCCAGATGCCAAGGACAAGGCTACTGTAACCAAACAGTTGACCAGCCCCCTCAAAACCAACCACCAACCCCAGTAAAAAGAGCAGGGAGCGGTAACCAAAAATTTCTGCCTTATGTTGAATCAACTGGTAACGTTCGTCATTACGGGCAGTCAAGGCTCGCTTGAACGCCTTAGCATTGAAGACGGTGTAGAGATTGAACAGGCCGACTACCAAGTAAAAGCCAAACTGCCCCATCAAGATAAGCCTTATCCAGGTGATGGTGATGCTTTGGTAGAGCAACCAAGAGGGCAAGGTGAGACCTAGAAAAAGGAGGCCATGAACGAGGATTTCCTTGCGAAAGGCCTCAGGACTGAGCTTAGTCATGGACCTCACCTCCCTTGGTAGCAAGATTTTGGGTCAAGAACTTGTCAATCACATAGAGGACTGCCAGGGTCAAGCCTAAACCAATCAGGCTCTCCACAAGCCCATAAATCAGGATGCCAATAGCTAGGCCCATGATAAACAATTGTAAGATTTGTTTAAGTGATGTCATAATGTTCGCCTCTCTAATAAAATTTCTGTAAGATTAATTTGCTTCCGAAAAAGCCACTAATTCCGGTTCCTAAAAGTGTGGCACAAAAACCACTCAGGGAAATCATCTTGGGCTCTAGGATAACCAGTTCTGCCCCAAAAGCATAACCAAAATGATAAATCACGACCATCATGACCATAACATAACTCGACACCACCGATAACTTGATAATTTCCTTGTTTCGTTCATCGTAGGCATTAATGTAGAGTTTCTTAAAGTAGGCCTTATCAACAAGGGCTCTGGTATAAGCATAAAGATGGATCACGACCAAACCTGCCAAAATGAGTAAAATGGTCTTAGGGTACCAGGGTTGGGCATGCCAGTAAATGAAACCCAATTCTACTAACAACACGACCAAGGCGATTAGTCCCTTGAATAACCCCTTGCGAAAGTCTTGTTCTGACTTTTTCTTAAACAATATGTTCCAAATCTTATCAAACATGATTCCCCTCCACAACTTTCTTTTTCAAATTTTTTATCCCTAAACGAGCAATGCTTGTCACAAACAGTCCCTCCACGATGGGGACAGTCACAGGATGCCAGCCTAGGTAGCCTGTCATGCTGATGGCTAACAAAAACACCATGAGGCCAACCAGTAGGTTTTCCAAGAGCATTAAGATTTGTTTAGTCATACCCTTATCTCCAATTCTCAGAAAAATGTATTGTAAAGATGAGCTCCAACTGTCTGACCAAGATGATAAATGTCCCCAAACAAGGGCAAGATCGCCACCAGAGCCGCTAACAGTAAAAGCTCAAGCGCTAGTTTGTGATACCAAGGCAATCGGTCTAATTCTTGATCAGTTTCTCTAAGTTTTACCCACAATGTTTTCATCAATCTTCTCCTCGTATAATTTACCCAACTTAAAACGGCAACCACTTCTCAACTTCCAGCAAAATGGTATTGCTGTTAACCAGTAGGATGCCTACAAACTGTGAACTTAAAAATGACCAATCTATGGGTTCTCCCTTGTAAACACTATGGATAAGGGTGATGCAGAGTCCCATCAGTATAACCCCTGTCCCAAACCCTTGCAGGGCTTGGAACCACTTGGGGCTTGGTTTGATGTTTTCGTTAATAAATTGCTTCATTGTCATCATCTTGTCCTCTTTCTACTTTTGACTTCTCTCGATAACGCTGGTATTCTGCTCGCTCTCCTGTTTATAGGGACGCAGCTGATACACCCCACCGGGGCTTGCTCGCTTTATCATTTTCAGGCTCGCACCTCAACAGTCCACTGGACTGTACTCGCTCTCTGGTTTTCAGGCTCGTACCTGATACACCCCACTGGGGTGTATCAGTCCTCAAAAATAAACACTTCTTCGATGGTTTTGCCGAAGTATTTGGCAATTTTGTAGGCCAACTCCAGCGAGGCGTTGTAGCGACCTTTCTCTAGGGAAATGATGGTCTGCCTGGTGACGTCCAGAGCGTCTGCGAGTTCCGCTTGGCTGATTTTGTTAGCCTTGCGGAGTTCTTGGATTTTGGTGTCCATTGCCTCCTCCAATATTTCTTTGTATAGTTAACTTTACATTTATAGTATAGCTTGCTTTACATTAAATGTCAAGCGTATTTTACAAAAAAAGTAAAGTTTTCTTTACAAAATTTTTAGGCAAGAAAAAACCTCACTCATTGAGTGAGGCCAAAAATAAATTTATGTGTCTAACTTATCAACAAATTTTATCACGAGCAAAAAGACCAATTTGATCAACAGCAAAGCAAGCCATCCAATGAACAGCATTTGAACACTTTCCCATAAGCGTGAAGACACATCTAAATCAGGGACGGGATAGCGAAAGAAGTTGATATGGATAATGGCGAGCGGTAAGATAATAAAGAGATTAACCAGCAAGTAGAGGTCTATCAAATAGTGCCTCCCTATTTTCCAAAAAGAAAAGCGTTTTTTCAAAACCTGTCTAACCAACGGCATACCTCCCTACATTCAAGTTTATAATAGAAAATCTTTAGTCCTAATCTGTCAACAAGTACTCCCCATTGTCGCTTCTACCTCCTCTCTCCCCCCAATTTATTCTAGAGTACCCTTGTCCTCACCTAGAGAATAGCACAAAAAACTATTAAAAACAAGTCTGTTTTTGAAAGCGGATTTATGGTATGATAAGATGGTTGGGGTATTTTTCAAAATCAGGCTAGTAAAAAATGATGGGGGGTACCCATCATTTTTGCTAGCTTATTTCAATTTTTCAACATCGCGGGCGATAACCAGTTCTTCGTCTGCTATCGTAATATTCAATAACCTAAAATAATGGTTCGACGATAAGCCCAAATACTCGTTAAAATAAGACCAACTAGCCAAACAAGTTGAGCAACAAAAGACCAACTGACGAATTGATAATCTACTAAACTCGTCAAAAATTCTGCATTGGCACCAACAAAAGATAGATAAGTCAGCTGTTTTAACATCGGATGTAATGGTGCAAAGGCAGGTAAAAATGTTGCCAACATCAAGATAAACATGCTAATACCAGCAGCCTGTTGCTGGCTTTTGGCTAATAGGGCAATCGTCAAATTCAAAAAAATAAAGGTTAGAATGGTTGTACCAATCACCCCAAAATAGATTAACCAACTTCCAAATGTTGTACCAAAAACCAAGGGAAGGATAGAAGCACTCATAAAAGAAAATAGAACAGGGAAGAATATCACAGATAACAAATACAGACTGTCCCGAACACCTGACAAGCGTAAGGTTTTGAGATTGTTTTTTTCTTTCTCTTCCCCAACCATCATGGTGATGAAACAACCTGCCGTTAAACTATAAATCATAGAGAGAGCCATATTCAAAAAATAGGTGTCCTGACGGGCAACTTCCCATAAGCTAAGTAAGTAAAAATCAAGAAAAGGGGTCAAAACGCAAACAAACAAAATAACTTTGGTTGCTAAGAGGTAACGCCAACGTAACCAAAGCAGACTCTTAAACTCATTAAACATCTAATTGTTCTCCTGTCAATTGAATAAAAACATCTTCTAAAGTTGCTGTGACCGTATGAATACTGGTCACGTACTCACTGATATGATTGGAAAGTTCTGAGCGAGAAACAAGTTTTTTTCTACCATTTTGATAAGTCAATTCTACCATTTCTTCCTGACTATATCGAGACACAATCTCCGTTGGTGTTCCTCGCTCCACAATTTGACCCTGATGCAGAAGAGCTACCTCATCACATAACTTAGTCGCTTCTTCCATATCGTGTGTTGTCAGAAAAATAGTCACCCCTTTATGTTTTAAGTCGAGCAAGAGGGCATGAACTTTACGAGACAAGGTGGGATCCATACCTGACGTCGGTTCATCTAAAAACAAGACCTTCGGCTGATGCAAGAGAGAGCGAATCAAATATAGGCGTTGTTTCATTCCTGTTGATAATTTTTCAACTTTTGTATCTCGAGCATCATATAGTTCCAATTGCTTCAACAAGGATTCTAAGACTGAAAATGACTGTTGATGAAATCGAGCAAAAAAAGAAAGGTTATCCCAAACAGTCATTTTGTCATAAGCCCCTAAGCCATCCCCCATCATACCTATCTGTCTGAAATCTTCAGGCTTCAAGCTGTCACTGGACTTTCCAAGCAAGAAGGCCTGGCCTGAATCAGCTTTTAACTGCCCCGTCAAAATATTGATAGTCGTTGTTTTTCCAGAGCCAGAGGGTCCCAAAAAGCCAAAAATTTGCCCTTCTGCAATCTTAAAATCAATACCGTCTAACGCCTTTTGATGGCGAAATGTTTTCATTAAACTGGAAACTTCAATAATTGTTGTTCGCATATCTTACCCTCTTCCTTTCATCGCAATACTCCAGCTAGTATAACATTAGACAAGTGAAAAGTAAAAACATTTATTTTCTGAAATTTTCACTTAATTTTTCAATTTTATGTACACTATAAAATATTTATGAAATGTAACGAGTTTAACTATGGAGGAACACTGTCATGATGACTGCTGCTATGATTTATGCAGGGGCAAAATTTGTGATTGCTGGTGGTATTATCTACTACGCTGTTACTCGCTAATAAATAGCTCTAAAAATGTCAAAAAGTTGCCAGAACATTTAGTTCTAGCAACTTTTTGATTTGTCTTTATATTTTAATACCACAGAGTGGGCATTTTAGTCAGCTTATTTCAATTTTTCAACGTCGCGAGCGATAACAAGTTCTTCGTCTGTTGGAACAACCAGAACACGCACCTTGGCGTTTGGTGTTGAGATGTCGCCTGAGTTACCAAAGACGTTCTTCTCTGGGTCGATGTCCATACCGAACCAAGTCAAACCAGAAACAACGGCGTTACGAACCCGAACAGAGTTTTCACCGATACCCGCTGTAAAGACCAAGGCATCTGCTCCGTTCAAAACGGCAAGGTATTGACCGATGAATTTTTGCAGGCGATTGATCAACATGTTGAAGGCCAGGGTACATTTTTCATCACCTGCTTCAACACCTGCTTCGATTTCACGCATGTCGCTAGACACTTCAGCAATGCCTTTAAGACCTGACTCTTTGTTAAGCACGTTAATCACGTCAGCAGCGGTTTCCAGCTCTGCTACATTTTCCACCAAATAAGGAATAATGGCTGGGTCAATATCGCCAGAGCGTGTGCCCATCATCGGGCCAGCAAGAGGGGTGAAGCCCATAGAGGTGTCCACAGACTTACCGCCGTCGATGGCAGAAATGGAGATGCCGTTACCGATGTGAGCAGTGATGAGCTTGGTTTCCTCAAGGGGCTTACCGAGGAGCTCAGCCGCTTGGCGAGACACGTAGTAGTGGCTGGTACCATGAGCACCGTACTTACGAACAGCGTGGTCGGTGTAGAAACGGTTTGGTACAGGGTAGCGGTAGGCCACTTCTGGCATGGTGGTGTGGAAGGCCGTATCGAAGACCGCCACGCTGGTGATGTCAGGAAGGATGGCCTTGAAGGCACGGATACCAGCAACGTTGGCTGGGTTGTGAAGAGGAGCCAGGCTAGACAGCTCTTCGATGCGGGCGATAGCCGCGTCGTCCAAGAGAACAGACTGCTTGAAGTCTTCGCCGCCAGCAACGACACGGTGACCTACACCAGTGATTTCCTCGTAGCTGCCGATGATTTCAAACTTAATCAGGTCGTCCAAGAGCAGTTTTACTGCTTGGCTGTGGTCAGCGATATCCAGGGTTTGCGACTCTTTTTTACCGTCAAATTTAACGGTTGAAATGGAATCTTTCAAACCGATACGCTCAATAACACCAGCAGCAAGCACTTGCTCCTCTGGCATCTTGTAGAGTTGCCATTTGAGACTTGAACTACCAGCGTTGATTGCAATTGTTTTTGACATCTTACACCTCTATTTTCGTTTTATACGTTTCCATTATAGCAAATTTTTGGCAAAAAGGCACGTTTTGCAGATGATTTTTTCCTCTTCGGGAGTTAATACTTTGTTTTATACAGCTCTAAGCCAGTAAATTAAAGCTAAGAACCGGTATTCACAAAAAATATTAAACCAAAGATATGACACGAAAATCATATGATACTGATTTAACCAATCAAGAATGGGCTAAACTCATTCTGGAACAAGGCATTTCTAGCAACGCTTTTGAGCGAACCCTCAACAACCACAAGGGCTGCTAAGACACAAAAAACGCCGTTTGGCGTTTTTTTGTGTCTTGCACTGACCTTAGCAAATAAACTATGGTCATTCCTCGCTCTAGGCTACCTGCTCGAAATAACAGAACAGCAAGTACACCCTGGGTTTAATCAGCCACCAGGCCTTTGGCCTAAGCCGACAAGACCCATTAGTCGGTTTCGGGAAAATCAGACGTCTCGTAAACCACACGTACCCTAGCATGGGCATGGATTTCATCATAAAGGCCAACCCTAGTATGTTTGGGCAAAGCAGCGACTGCGTCCATGTTCAAATAGTCTTCTATCTTGGCATCTGCTGGTAAGTCTGGCAAAGCAAAGGCGAGATAGAGCTTAAAGTAGCCCTGATCGACCAAACGATTGACACCTTCCCTAACCGCAAGCTGATTTTCTGGCTCGATGGTATAGGCATCAAAAATCGTCTCGTGTTCCAGATGATAAGTCATCAAGGATTTAATCTTGGTCATTTCCTCGAAAAATGCCTGATCCAGCTGCTCCACATCGACAGCCAAGTCCATATAAACATGCCAATCGAGACTCTTTTCCTTATCCACCATGGCATGAACTTCTGGTCTTAAAAGCAGATTTTTCATGTCTTCAAAGGGATAGACAGCCACCTGAAAATCACGGTTAAGGCTTCGTTCAAGCAAAATATCTGTTAAAAGGCTGTCAACGGTCTCAGATCCAGTCGTTGAATAGGTAAGGGTGTAGGGCGGACCGTCTTGGAAATCGTCTAAATCCAAGACGGTCCCATCTTTTAAGGTGACTGTGACATTAAAATGACCTGCTTCAGACCAAATCTTGTCATCTGGAACCACCGAAATCACCTCTAGCCCAAGATGGTCTTCAAAAAACTCTTTGGTGATTCTAATCTGCTCCTGTTTCGTTTCTTGCGGGACAGTCAACATCGCCTTCCAAGTCCAGACGGCAAACAGCATGAGCAGCACCAAAAAGACTAAAGCAGACAAACAACCATATTTAAGAAATTTCTTCATCTTCTATCCCCTTTCAGAAAAATCCAGCCGAGGCTGGATTGATCTTATGGTTTGATACGATGCAACATCCGTGGGAATGGAATGGCCTCTCGGATGTGTTTGGTCCCTGCAACGAAGGTAATCATGCGTTCCAGACCGAGACCGAAACCACAGTGCGGTACGCTACCGTATTTACGGAGGTCAAGGTAGAACTCGTAATCCGCTGGATTGAGGCCTTCTTCTTCGATTTTGGCCAATAGTTTGTTGTAGTCGGTTTCCCGCTCAGAACCACCGATGATTTCCCCATAACCTTCTGGGGCCAAGAGGTCGGCACAGAGGACCCGCTCTTCATTGCCAGGAACTGGCTTCATGTAGAAGGCCTTGAAGCTGGCTGGATAGTTGACGATAAAGGTCGGCAGGCCAAAGTAGTTTGAAATCCAGGTCTCATGCGGTGAACCGAAGTCGTCACCGTGAACCATTGGCTCGTAGTCGGCATCTTCATCGTTTTGGTGTTCCTGCAAGAGGGTCACGGCATCGTCGTAAGACACCCGTTTGAAAGGCTCGGCAACGTATTTTTTCAAGAGCTCGGTATCACGCTCAAGAGTTTCCAGAGCTTGTGGTGCTCGGTCAAGCACGCCCTGAATCAAAGCCTTGACATAAGCCTCTTGCAAATCAAGCGACTCCTCGTGGGTCAAAAATGGGTACTCGGCATCCATCATCCAGAACTCGGTCAAGTGACGGCGGGTTTTAGATTTTTCCGCACGGAAAACTGGCCCAAAGTCATAGACACGACCCAAGGCAAACATCCCAGCTTCCAAATAAAGCTGACCTGATTGGCTCAAGAAAGCTGGCTGACCAAAGTAATCTGTCTCAAAAAGTTCGGTTGTGTTCTCCGCAGCATTACCTGACAGGATTGGGCTGTCAAACTTGATGAAGCCGTTGCGGTCGAAGAACTCAGCTGAAGCCATAAGAATGGCGTTACGGATTTGCATGATGGCATTTTGACGGCGGGAACGGAGCCAGAGATGGCGGTTGTCCATAAGGAAATCAGTCCCGTGCTCTTTTGGCGTGATTGGGTAATCCTGGCTGTCACCAATCAGCTCGATGTCGGTGATGTCCAGCTCATAGCCGAACTTAGACCGCTCATCTTCCTTGACGATACCAGTCACATAAACAGAAGATTCCTGGCTCAGGTGTTTGATGAGCTCAAACTTGGCAGTTCCTTCTTCTTCACCGAATTTTTCGATAAAGTTTGGTTTGAAGGCTACGGCTTGGAAAAAGGCAGAGCCGTCACGGAGTTGCAGGAAGGCAATCTTGCCTTTGCCTGATTTGTTGGCAACCCAGCTGCCGATGGTCACTTCTTGGCCAACATGGTCAGCCACTTGCTTGATGGTAATCAATGTTCTTGTCATGGTCTTCTCTTTTCTAAATTCAATCGTTTTTTTGATACTTCCTGATGTCGTGTGGACGTACCCCTCATTTAGTCATAGGTGCAGCTCGTTACACTTCTTCCATGTAAGCCTTTAATCGATGAACGGCTTCTTTCAAAGTCTCCATATCCGTCGCATAGGATAGGCGGAGGTTTTCTGGGGCTCCGAAGCCTGCTCCTGTGACCAAAGCCACGCCTGTTTTTTCCAAGATGTCCTCGGTGAAGGCTGACACGTCATCGAAGCCTTTGAGGGTCATGGCTGCTTTAACATTTGGGAAGAGGTAGAAGGCTCCTTCTGGTTTAACCACCTCAAAACCAGGTACTTCCTTCAACAGCGGGTAAAGGGTGTTGAGCCGGTCTTCAAAGGTGGCCCGCATGGCCTCAATCGGTGCCTGGTCGCCTGTTAGGGCCGCAATGGCAGCGTACTGGGAGGCGGTGGTCAGGTTAGAGGTGGTCTGGCTGATGATCTTGCTCATGGCTGAGATGATTTCAACTGAACCAGTCGCCCAGCCCACCCGCCAACCGGTCATGGCATAGGTCTTGGACACGCCGTTAACCACGATGGTCTGCTGGCGAATGGCCTCTGACAGGCTGGAAATGGGGGTAAAGATCGCCCCATTATAAACCAGACGGCCATAGATGTCATCGGCTAAAATGAGGATGTCATGGTTAACCGCCCAGTTGCCAATGGCGGTCAATTCCTCAGCCGTGTAAACCATGCCGGTCGGATTAGACGGGGAATTGAGCAAGAGGACCTTGGTCTGGTCTGTTCTGGCAGCTTCCAGTTGGTCAACCGTGGCCTTGAAGTTACTGGCCTCTGTCGTCTGGACAAAGACTGGTCGGCCACCGGCCATCTCCACCTGGTCCGCATAGGAGACCCAGTAAGGGGTAGGAATGATGACCTCATCGCCTGGGTTAAGAGTGGCCATGAAAAAGGCGTAGAGAATGAATTTTGCCCCAGTCGCAACGACAACTTCGTTTTGGGCGACAGGGTAGCCATAATAGGTCTGATAATAATTGTTGATGGCTTCTTTAAGGGCAGGCAAGCCGCTGGCCACCGTGTAAAAACTGGCCGAGCCGTCCTCGATGGCTGCGACAGCTTTTTCCCGAATAAAGGCAGGGGTAATGAAGTCGGGCTCACCCAGGGTCAGCTCCAGAATATCCCGGCCGTCGGCCTTGAGGGCCTTGGCCTTGGCCGCCGCCTTGAGGGTCACGCTCTCGCCCATGGCGAGGACCCTGTCCGATAATTTGGTCATGATGTCCTTTCTAGCAAGCAAAGAGCAAGAACCCGTCTTTTGCAAACGACTGCCCTCCTGCTTGACCCTGTTAATCGTGTCAGTCCCTTTCATTATAGCAAAATTCTTGAATTTCTGACAGGATTTGTACAAATTTTTCCGATTTTAGGGGGGCCAACTGGGTCAGTCCCTTAATCAGGCTCTTGCCGTAGGGTTTGCTGTGGAGCCTGCCGTCCAAAATCACCACCAAGGAGTCTTGTTGGGCTGTTCGTTGGCCCCGCCCCAAGGCCTGCTTGAGCCTGAGCCCCGCCAGGGGCAGGGCATAGTCGTAAAAGGGTTTGCGCCCCGTCTGGGTCAGGTAGCGATTGACCTTCTTGATAAAACCCTCTTTGGGGTTGTCAAAAGGCAACTTGGTCACCACAATCAGGAGCTGGTCCTGCTGGGCAAAATCCGCCCCCTCCCAGAAACTACCTGTCCCCAGCAAGAGTTTGCTGTCACCTCGGTCAAACCGCCGCTTGACCTGACTGGCTTGCCCCTGCTTGCCCTGAGCCAGATGGGAAATCCCCCAGGTATCCAACTGGTCCGAAACCTGCTGGAGGGCCTGCTTGGCGGTGAAGAGGACCAGCATGGGCAAGTCAAGATGGCTCAAGATCCGCAAGCGGTCGGCCACCTCGTCCCAGTAAGGCCCCTCATCGCTGACCAGTGGTTCAGGCATGGTGGTATCCAACCAGATGTGTTGTTTGGGATTAGGGACTTGAGGCAGCTGGTGGAGCTGGTAGTAATCTAGTCCCAAGAGGTCTGGCAGGGCTACCCGTTTACTGATGGCCACCGTTGCTGAAATAAAATAGGCTTTCTTAACCTGGTCCAAGTAGGGAGCCAATTGCAGGAAGTCCAGACTAGCCCCGACCAGCTCGGTCTGGCGTTTGCCCTCTGCTTGGCTGGTTTCCAGCCAAAAGTCTCGGTAATGCGGGGCTAAAACGGCTCGCAGGTCCTCTAAACTAGGCTGGTCGTATTCGGACAGGTCCAAACGCAGGCCCTCAATCAAGGTCATATCCAGACCAGCCGACCGATTGGCGTAATAGGTCGAGACCAGCTGACCCAGCCTGGCCTGGATGCTCTCCAAGAGCCTACGGTGGAGCAGGGATTTTTCCTGGCCCAACAGGCTATTAAGCGTCAGCATGGTCTGGGTCATATCAACCCGAGCTCGAGAAGCCGCCTCCATGGCCAGAAAGAAACGCTGGGCCTCATCGACCACCAAGACCTTGTCGGCCAGGTAGGTCGGGTCATCTTGGAGGCAGGCCAAAAGAAAGGCATGGTTGGTCACCACCAGCTGACTGGCCTCAGCCTCTCGGCTCAGCCGGTGCCAGAAATCCACCTCCCAATAGGGCGAGCGGTGGTTCACCTTGCCACAATGCCTGAGCCGGTCAAAATAGGCTTCCATGCCCTGCTTCTGCTTGATTTCATCCAGGTCACCTGTCTGGGTCTCCAAGAGCCAAATCAAGAGTTGCATCTTGTAGCGGTTAATCAGGCGGTTACTGTCTGGTGTCTTGAGGCTTCTGGCAAATCTATCCAGGTCCAAATAATTTCTTGGCCCCTTGATGCTGGTCAGTCTGGTCTGAAAAACTTCTGCCAGGCCCTGCCCCTCTTGGGCCACAATCTGGTCCTGCAAGAGCTTGGTCGGCAGAGCCACCACCAGCTGGTGGGCGCCAGCCATTGCCAAAAGCGGCAAGAGGTAACCATAGGTCTTGCCCAGACCAGCAGGCCCCTCGATAAAGGTGGCTTCGGGCTGGTCAAAGCTCTGGGTCACCAAATCAGCAAAAGCGGTCTGAACCGGCCGATCATCCAGGCCCATGGCCTCACGATCTCGGGCAAAGTCCCCAGTCGGACGGCCACCAGACGGCGTCACACGGGGAGCAGCCACCAGCAAGTCTCCAGCTGCTACCAAACCCGCCGAGGGCTGATGGGGAGCCTGCTCAAGGGCCTCCGCCAGAACCTGACCCGTCTCATAAATCAAGTTATCGGCCAGCTGGTTAAGACTTAATAGGGTCTGACGGGGCAGACCAGCCAGTTTCTGCTGGATCCGAATAAAAAGCTGGGCAGTCGCCTGGGCATCGTCGATGGCCTGATGGGCCGCAGACAACTCAATCCCCAAAAACTCACTCAGGGCCGACAGGTTGTACTTGTCCACCGTCGGAAAACAGAGCTGGGCCAGCTCAACCGTGTCCACCCGTGGGGTCTTGAGCTCATAGCCCTCCCAAAAAAGCTGCTCAGCCAAGAGGTTAGCATCGAAATGGACATTGTGGGCCACAAAAACCCGGTCCTTAATCAAATCATAAATCTGACCAGCCACCTGCGAAAAGGTCGGTGCCTTGGCCAATTGCTCATCCGTAATCCCCGTCAGGGACCTGATGTGGTCATCCAAGGGCTCGTGGGGATTAACATCGGTCGCAAAGCTGGTCACCACCTGACCCCGCTCCACAATCACAATCCCAACCTGAATGATACTGGCCCTAGCTCCCGTTCCTGTCGCCTCCAAATCCACGACGGCATAGCTTGTCAACTGCTTGTTCATAGCTCCTATTATAGCACAAGACCCTCGCTTAGGGATAGGGCTTTCCCTGCTTTTGGGAAATAGCCAAGCAGAACACCCCGTCTCCCCCACCGCAACCAGTCACCCCAGACCACACAAAAACCCGACCGCAGGCCCTGCGATCGAGTTTGTCTTAGGTCAACTCAGCTATCTAATTGTGTTTCCGAGCCTTGGCCAAGCCAAGACCCAGCAAAAGCAAGCTGAAACCAGCTGCCAAAAGCCCCAAACGAGCCCCATCACCCGTTGCAGGCAAGGCAGGCTTGTCTGACTTAGCAGGCGTGTTTGCTGCTGGCTTGGCTGTTGCCGCAGGGGTCGGTGCTTTAACCTCAGGCTTACCTGTCATCGGCTTATCAGCAGGTTTCTCGGTCGACTTTTCAGCCGCCTTAACCAGGGTCACCAACTCAGCCTTGAGGTCAGCCAAGTCTTTCTCCGTCTCCGCAAAGGCAATCTTCTCAGCCAGTTTGCCCTTTTGCTCATCAGTCAGCTTGGACTCGTCCAAGCTCAAGAGCAACTTGTTGCGGTCGGCTGACAAGTCTTTTGGAACTGGAGTTGGGGCCGGTTTGTCTTCTGGTTCAGGAGTCGGAACTGGGTTTGGTTTTACCTCTGGTGTTTGTTGGTCTTTTTTAAAGTCATCCAAAGTTGAATCGGGTTTGTCAGCCTTAGGCCGTCTGCGGGTCGTAAAGTAGATGACCGCACCATCGTCATAGGCATCCCAAGACGCAATATTGCTACCACGAATGAGCTGATCAAGGGTCTGATCAAGTGGAAGCTGCTCCTCTTGATGTGGTTTCAAGTTGAACACATGTTCTTTCTTGAAAATCACCCGCCCCTCTTCATCTTGACGTTCTTCAATGATGGTGATGGTTTTGTTTTTCAATTCCTCTTTTGGCTCAGCTGGCGAGTAGAGAACACCGAAGCTATAGGAACCACGTTCAGCAATAGCCTCTTTGACTTTATCATAATATGTATGGGTAACTGGACCTACCCCTCTAAACTCATAGCCAAGGTAAACAGGAGAGTTTGTTACATTGGGATAGAATATCTCACCTGGATAAATAACCACTGTCTTAGGTTCAAGTGGCAAAGGTTTAAGGTTCGTGTCATACGGTACGACAGAAAAGGTCAAGGCATCTTCATCCAGCTGGTCGGGGGCAACCGGCTTAAAAATAGCTTCTAAAACAACCCTATCACCATTTTGAACCTCGTCATAGGTCACCTCATGACGATTATAATGAGATAGCCGATAGCCTGCGATATGATTAGCCCTGTCCTTGTAGGAGTAGCTCCACCCAAAAATCCCTGGTTCTGGATTCAAGTTTAACTCACGAGTTATGGTCTCTAAAACAGTACCATCTTCTGCTTTAGACACAAGGTCAACAGTGATGGTTTTAGGTTGCTGTTGGTTCTCTGGCGGAGTTTCCTCTGCTGACCGCTGGTCTACTAATGAAGAGTCATTAGCTGGTGAAGTCTGGTCGTCTAGTGGTGTGTAGGTGACTTCCGTGTTGATATCAGCTGTTTCTTCAGCCTTGACAAGAGGGGCATTGACGACAGCAGCCAAGGTTAGGGCCGTGAGGGGGACTAGGCCCAATCTCAACATTTTTTTCATCTTGGTCTCCTTTTTCTACAAAAATTCACCATCATTTTACCCCCCCCCCCCGAATTTGTCAAGTATTTACTGCGATTTTAGGCAAGTAAATGTTTTCTGATAACGAGAGAAATTTTTCTGAAAAACAGAAAGCCAACAAACCAGCCCTCATCCCCCTTAACCGCTCGGCCATTTCCCAAAAACTTGCCCTGACCCACCTTTTTCTGCTATAATGGAGGGTAAAGGCATTGAAAGGATAAACGCATGAACATTTTTCAAGAATTAAAGGCCCGTGGCCTGGTCTTCCAAACCACAGACGAGGCGGCCTTGGAAAAGGCCCTGACTGAGGGCCAAGTGGCCTTCTACACCGGCTACGACCCGACCGCAGACAGCCTCCATCTGGGCCACTTGGTACCGATTTTGATTGGCCGCCACCTGCAACTGGCTGGCCACAAGCCCTTCCCACTGGTGGGCGGTGCAACTGGTCTGATTGGTGACCCGTCCTTTAAGGACAGCGAACGCTCCCTCCAAACCAAGGAGACCGTGGCTGACTGGAGTGGCAAAATCCAAGGCCAACTCTCTCGCTTCCTCAACTTTGACGAGGGCGACAACAAGGCCGTCATGACCAACAACTACGACTGGTTCAGCTCTATCAGCTTCATCGACTTCCTGCGAGACGTCGGCAAGTACTTCACCGTCAACTACATGATGAGCAAGGACTCGGTCAAGTCCCGCATCCAGACGGGCATCTCCTACACCGAGTTTGCCTACCAAATCATGCAGGGCTACGACTTCTACGAGCTCAACCGCCTCCATGACGTCACCCTCCAGGTCGGTGGGTCTGACCAGTGGGGCAACATGACCGCTGGTACCGAGCTCCTCCGCCGTAAGGCTGGCAAGACCGCCCATGTCATGACCGTGCCCCTGATCACCGACAGCACCGGCAAAAAGTTCGGCAAGTCCGAGGGCAACGCCATCTGGCTGGACGCTACCAAAACTAGCCCTTACGCCCTCTACCAATATTTCCTAAACGTTATGGACGAGGACGCTGTCCGCTTCCTCAAGATTTTCACCTTCCTGTCTCTGGAGGAAATCGCCGAGCTGGAAAGCCAGTTCAACCAGGCCCGACACGAACGCCTGGCCCAGAAAGTCTTGGCCAAGGAAGTCGTGACCCTGGTTCACGGAGCCGAAGCCTACGAACAAGCCCTCAACATCACCAATCAGCTCTTTGCAGGTAACATCAAGAGCCTGTCGGCAGCCGACCTCAAGCAAGGCCTCAGCCACGTCAAGTCCTACCAAGTGACCGGCCAAGACGACCGCAACATCGTGGAAGTCCTGGTCACCGCAGGCATTTCCCCATCCAAACGCCAGGCCCGTGAGGACGTGACCAACGGTGCCATCTCCATCAACGGCGACAAGGTCCAGGATTTGGATTATAGCCTGACCGATGCCGACAAGATTGACGGCGAGTTGACTGTTATCCGCCGTGGTAAGAAAAACTACTTTGTCTTGACTTATTAGTTTTTGTTTGACAGACGACCAAACCGTCTGCTATACTAAACATAGAAAAGCTCCGAGTCCCCACTCGGAGCCACAGGACCGCCAAACGGTGGTTCAGGTTTCTTGAGTTAAAAAATAACCGTCAAAACCTGGTATAAGTTTCGTGACGGTTATTTTTTGTCTGTAAAGGCTTTAACAATGATGATAACAAGGCCAATCAAGTCGATCACAAGACCGACAACAGCAACCAGTATCATCATTAGATCAGCTAGTGACAAACTGTTCCTCCTTTCTGTCAGAATGTGTGTATCCTTGCATAGGCACCACCCCCGTTCAGAAACTTAGAACCACCGTCCAAACTTTCCTGTACCTTACTATTCGTAAAAACAGAGAAGTTTTATGACTAACGTGAAACAACACCTTTACCCCTTCACCCTGTCTAAGGTCATCCGTGATAACCACGAAGACGAAGAAAACTACAACGACCTCCTGACCAACCAGCCAGCTGAGAAAGAATAACAAGCTAACCCACCGCTGCTACTCAGCGGTGGGTTCTTTTAATCTCGCTGAAAAGACTTGCCATGGTCAGAAAAATTGGCCTGGTCATACACCAACCCCTGGGCGGCCATGTGTTTCTCTCAGGGCCATGATTTGGGTCATCTCGGGTGAGGTATGGTGGGTATCAAAAGCTGCTTGGTCTGTCCAAGTGTCCACCAAGAGCACCTGATCAGGATTGGCATGGGAGACAAAATAGTCATACCGCAGGTTCCCTGACCGCTGACGGATAGCGACAGCTAGTTCAGCCCCCTCCATGTCCTCAACAAACTGCAGGGCTCGGCCATTTCCCACGATAGGAAAACAAAACCGTTGAGGGCGGTTGCTTTCATCCAATAAAAAACCCGACTAGAAGTCGGGAAAGGGGTTAGTTCAAAGCATTGTTGGACATGATTTCGTCAATGAAACCATAAGCTAGGGTTTCTTCGGCCGTCATCCAGTAATCACGCTCCGCATCCTTGTGGATTTGACGCACGGTCTTACCAGAATTGTCAGCCAAGATTTGTTCTAGGCGTTTACGGGTCTTGAGCAGGTGCTCGGCAGCAATGGCCATATCGGTTTGCTGGGTTCCTCCACCTGTACCACCCATCGGTTGGTGAATCATGTACTCAGCGTTGGGCAGCATGAACCGCTTGCCCTTGGCACCAGATGAAGCGATGATGGTTCCCATAGAAGCCGCCACACCCATCACGATGGTTTGGACATCTGCCTTGATAAAGTTCATGGTGTCCACGATGGCCAAACCAGCTGAAACTGAGCCTCCAGGTGTGTTCACATAGAGGTAGATGTCCTTGGTTGGGTCCTGGGCATCCAGGAAAAGAAGCTGAGCGATAATGCTGTTAGCCATGTTGTCCTCAACAGGACCGGTCAGCATGATGATGCGGTCCTTGAGCAGGCGAGAATAAATATCATAAGAACGTTCACCACGACTGGTTTGTTCAATGACTACTGGAATCATAAGTCCCTCCAAAAGATGATTTTCTATCATTATACCGCTTTGGTCAGAAATGGTCAAACAAAAACCTTAGAACCTGTATTCACAATCGAAGGATTTGATTGACTAGGCTAGTTTTGGTGCAATCGAGAAACATTTTTGCAGAAATACTGCCCGTATTACCAAAAAATGTGACAAAGAGTGAGCCAAAACTAGCCAGTCAGGTGAATGCTGAGATGTGAATACAGGTTCTTAATCCCTTAATAATCCAAAGCGTCTGCATGGCCTGAACCATTACCAACAAAATAACCTGTTTTGGCATTCAAGGAGAAGAGGTAGGTACCATCTCCTCTAAACAAGTTGTAGTAACCATTGCCATTGATGATATTGACAGGTTCAAGGATATAGTCCTCTCCTGTGATGTAAGCTCGCTCACGAGAAACACGCAGGATTTCTTCCAAGACACCTGGGGTAAAGGTCCAAGCAGGGTTTTGCGTATCAGCGATAGCTTGATCGTTGTAAGGCACTCGGCTCATGTGTCGTTCCAAATGGCTGTATTCAGCTTCAACCTTAGCAGTTGGCCCTTCAACAATCGGCACATAAACCTCCGAAGCAGTGGTCCCAGCAGCTGTGCTGGTCGTAGTGCTTCCTGAGCCGGTCTGAGCAAGGCCTCTCGCTTCGGTGATAACACCTTGGAGCAGGCTATCTAGACTGGCTCGGCCAGTGTTAAGGGCTGAGGCGGTCAAATCCTCCAAGCTGGCTCCTGATTTGAGGCTGGCAGTCAGTTTTTCACCGTCTACAATCACTGGACTTTCAAATTTGTCATTGATGGCCTGAATGGCTGTGATGGCCTTTTCCAACCCATCAAACTTGGTTTTAGCCGCTTCGTAAGCCGAGGTCCCTTCCAATTTTTTCAGGGCTTCTTCCAATTTTGGAAGCTCAGCAAAGGCGCTGTTCAATGGCTTTGTCTGGTCCTCATCCGCAAAGAAGGTCTTGAAGAGGTCATCAAAGGCCTTGCTGTCTGCTTGAACCTGTGAAGAGTCTGCTGTTGACGAGCGGCTCGTTGTTGTCTTGGTGCTAACAGTACCCGAACTGCTAGGCGAAGTTTCTGTTTCCCCTTGCTTGCTGAGGTAGTTCAAACCATAAGCCAAACCAACCGTAGTCAAAAGAAGTGCCGCCAAACCACCGATAATGGCTTTTTTGTGCTTGTAAACGGGCTTAGGTGTCAAAAAGGTTTCCCCATAGAAGGTTTCAACCCCGCTCACGTCAGCTTGTTTTGAACCAACTTCTGGTAAATTTGTAAAATCAATCACAGGAATTGCTGGTTTTTTAGCCTCTGGTGTCGCTACTGGAGAAACAGGCAAAGTACCTGTTTCTTCTAATTTTTCCCGTTGCTTCTGGATATAGTTATCCAGGGTAGTAGTGTCCAGTTGAGAAGCACCTGCCAACTGGCTATCGAATTTTCGCTCGCCAACCTTTTCACGGTTTCTCTTGATATACTTGTCTAATACCCCATCGTTAGGGGTAATCCCTGCGACCATATCTGCTTCTTTTTGAACAGCTTCCTCAACGGTAAGGTTAGTCGCTTCTTCAAACTTCAGGGTCTGGTCATCTTGTGGTATCAAATCCTTTGCCATGCTTGTTCCTCCTTTAATCTTGGTTAGGTCTCTTGACACGCGTACCGTAAAACTGGTAGAGATCCACTCGGAGAGTGCCATTGTAGAGTTTTCGCTTCTTGTCAGCCGTTTGGCCGTATGTCGTTTCAAAATTTTCATCGCTGGTCAGAATAAACTTGCTCCATGTTTTCAAGGGCGCAAAAGTCTGCCCCATCTCATTATACAAAATCCCGATGGCCTTGTCATCTAAAAGCCGTTCGCCATAAGGTGGGTTGGACACGATGACCCCGTTGGTCTTGTTGGTTCGGAAATCCTGCAACCGCATCTGTTTGAAGGTGATGACATCCCCTAGACCTGCTTCTTGAGCATTTTTCTGGGCAATCTCCACCATGCGGTGGTCAATGTCAAAACCAGAGATGTCCAACTGAACATCATAGTTAGCTTTGCTATCGGCGTCAGCCCGAACCTGCTCCACCAAAGCCTTGTCCACCCAGGGCCAGGCCTCAAAGGCAAAGTTCCGGTTGAAGCCAGGGGCGATGTTGAGCCCAATCATAGCCGCCTCGATACAGAAGGTGCCAGAACCACAGGTCGGGTCCACCAGAGGCTTGTCAGGGAACCAGTTGGTCAGAAGCATGATGGCCGCTGCCATGTTTTCCTTGATGGGAGCACCACCTTTTTCGGTCCGATAGCCCCGTTTGAAGAGGCTGGAACCAGTCGTGTCAATCATAACTGTCGCTCGGTCTTTAAGGATAGAGACCTCAATCTTGAACTCAGGGCCATTCTCCATGAGGGGTACCCCCTCTGGGCGATGGAAATGCTTCTGGAGCTTTTTCACCACCGCTTTTTTGGTGATGGCCTGAACGCTGGGTTCGTTGTGGAGTTTGGACTTGACGCACTTGGCCTTGCTGATGGGAAAGGCACAGCCTAGTGGCAGGTAGTTTTCCCAGTCCAGGGCAAAAACGCCCTGAAAAAGCTCTTCAAAAGTATGGGCAGGAAACTCACCCACGATGATTTTGATGCGGTCAGCTGCCCGCAGCCAGAGATTGGTGGTGATGATTTCCTTGACACCGCCCTTGAAGCGGACCTTGCCGTTTTCCACTTGGCAATCCAGACCCAGGTTTCTGATTTCCTTGCCGACAACGGCCTCTAGGCCTGCTGCGGCTGTCGCCACTAATGTAAATTCTTGTTTCATCTGTTTCTTTCTTATGTTACAACAAAGGCTAGCATCCGCTAGCCTACCTATTATGCAATTTTCTATAAGCCATGTTTTGTCCAGGAAGCAACTAGGTCTTGCTTCCCTGTATAATCATCTGTCTTCTGTTGCCAGGCAACAGCCAAGGTGGTCCGTTCGTTTCCAGCCTCCTCGTGCCCCGACCAAAGTTTGGGTTGCTAGCTTGAGGGGTTTACCGCGTTCCATTTTTCAGGTTTCCCCGAAAACTCCGTCACTGTGGCACTTTCAGGTCGACTTGGGCATATCCGAAGACTTAGCCGGTTTGACCGCCGTAACGCAGAAAACTGCGTCCCTAGACTTATTGGTTCGTCTAGCACAAACACTACCGGCATCACAGCCAGTGCTAGCATGGACTTTCCTCATGCCAATCTAACTCAGCACGCGATTATCCAAAAATTGCACATCATCTTATTCAGCAATCTGCTTGCCGAAAACTTCTAGTTCCAAACGGCTCAAACGTTTAAGAATGTCATAGTTGCTCGCCGCCGAACTTGGCTTGACCGTTTCCTGAGCAAAGTCGTCATAGCCATAGGCAGGCGTTGGCTGACGGTAAGAATGGTCTAGTTCTTGCGTCTGGGTTAACTTCTCCTCCTCCAACTCCTGGATTTGTGCTTTGAGGCGAGCATTTTCCAACTTTAAGGCTGAAATCTCTGCCAAAAACAGTTCATAATCCTGAATGACGTTGTCCAAGAACTCGTCAACCTCTACCTTATCAAAGCCACGCATCACAACTTTGAACTCTTGTTCATAGATGTCTTTAGGGCTGTAAATCACATTTGCCATTCTCTCACTCCGTACTGAAACTTGTTGCTACCGTTCAAAAAACGTTCCTCTCCATGGTACAAAATTTCACGTAAAAAATCAAGTAAAAACTTTTTAATTTTCAGCCATATCTTGGGCCAGTTCGTTGAGGCGTTCAAAGGTCAGTCTCTTGATCCAAAAATCCGATTCCTCACGCACCCGCTTATCCAGATAAGACAGCCTTGTCGGGCAATCATCATCATAGAATAAGTAAATCCCTTGAGTGTTTTTTATCAAAAACTCCTGATAATCCCTCAGTTGCCTTGGCTGTTCATAACACTGGAAACTATGGTTAACATAATCTACCTGGCGAAATTGGGCTAAGACAGCTTGATTGGCCTCCGACCACTGTTGCCCATAATCTGCAAAGGGAAAAAGGGTCGCCAATTGCAAAGGATAGAGAGCCTGCAAATCCCTAGCAATTTCCAAACACCAAACCTCAAAGCCCAAATTCCCCTGAAAGACAAACCAGTCAACTCCCTCCTCCAAAAAACTGATTAAGTCCTTTCTAATGGCTTGTTTGATCAGTTTTACTTTGGGGTCCTTCTCAGAAAAAATCCCTAAATCGGTTGTTTTATAACCAGCGATGAGAATTGCAGACATTATTTGTTATCCTTTCAAAATTTATGGTATAATAGAGTGATTCTCCTCTAACATCAGGGAGAGGTAAAAAGGAGGGCTATGGTAAACTATCCCAATCAGATAAAGAGGTCGCCTCAAAAAAACAACCAGCAACCCAAAACAACTTTTGCTAATCGGGGCATGTCTTTTGAGACCGCCATCAACGCTACCAACGACTACTACTTGTCTAGGGGGCGGGCAGTCATTCACAAGAAACCAACCCCTATTCAGATTGTCAAGGTTGATTACCCCAAACGAAGCCGAGCCAAGATTGTCGAGGCCTATTTCAGGCAGGCCTCAACAACCGACTACTCTGGCGTCTATCGGGGACGCTATCTGGATTTTGAGGCCAAGGAAACCCAGCAAAAAACAGCTTTTCCCCTAAAAAACTTTCATCCCCACCAAATTGAGCATATGGCACGGGTGATTGACCAAGGGGGCATCAGTTTTGTCCTGCTGCATTTTTCGCAGCTCCAGCTGACCTTCCTCTTACCTGCCAAACACCTGATTGCTTGTTACCAAACGCCTGATGGTGGCAAATCCATTCCTCTTGATTATATCAAAAAATTTGGGTTCGCTATCCCTCACGGTGCTTTTCCTCAAATTCCCTACCTTGATGTTATTGATAAAAATTTATTAGGCGGTGATTACCATCAAAAAGACTTCTCTTAAACTTCTCAAATACGTCCTTGGTGTCGGCCTTGTCGCATCAATTTTGGCTATTCTCGCTGGTGGCCTGCTGTTCACCTATTATGTGAGCAGTGCTCCCACACTCAACGAGGAGGTCCTGCAAGCAACTAGCTCCAGCTTGGTTTTTGATAACCAAGACAATCTCATCGCTGATTTGGGAGCTGAAAAGCGGGAAAGCATTACCGCTGAAAACATCCCTCTCAAATTGACCCAGGCCATCACAGCCATCGAAGACCACCGTTTCTACCAACACCGTGGTGTCGATGTCTATCGTATCTTAGGCTCTGCCTGGCACAATTTAACCAACGACACCCTCCAAGGGGGCTCAACCTTGGACCAACAGTTGATTAAATTGGCCTATTTCTCAACCGAAAATTCTGACCGTACCCTCAAGCGGAAGGCTCAGGAAGTCTGGCTCTCCCTCCAAATGGAGAAGCAATATTCCAAGGACCAAATCCTGACCTTCTACATCAACAAGGTCTTCATGGGTAACGGTAACTACGGCATGTTGACAGCTTCAAAAGCCTATTTTGGTAAGGACTTGAAGGACCTGACAACTGCTCAAGTAGCCCTTTTGGCCGGTATCCCGCAAGCACCTAGCCAGTACAACCCCTATATCAACCCTGAATTCGCTCAGGAACGTCGTAATCTGGTTCTAGGCCAAATGTTGCGTCATGAACATATTAGCCAAGAAGAGTATGACATGGCTGTTGCCACCCCGATTACCGACGGTCTTTTGCCCCTCTCTGAAGCGCCAAGTTACCCTCATTACTTGGATAACTACCTCAAGCAAGTGGTCGCAGAAGTGGAAGCAAAAACTGGTAGCGATCTCTTCACTGCCGGTCTCAGGGTTTACACCAACGTTGATTTGGAAGTCCAACAACACCTCTGGAACATTTACAACACGGACGAATTTGTTTACTACCCAGATAACGAGTTCCAAGTGGCCTCAACAGTCATGGACGTCACAAATGGTAAGGTCATCGCCCAATTGGGAGGACGTCACCAAGACCCAAACACCTCTTTTGGTACCAACCAAGCCGTTATGACCGACCGCGACTGGGGTTCAACCATGAAACCAATCACCGATTACGCCCCTGCTTTTGAATACGAGGTTTACCAAACTACCGGTCACCAAATCCAGGACAATCGCTACTATTGGCCAGGGACCTACACCGAGCTAAACAACTGGGACAAACTCCACTATGGTTGGATGACTGTTCAACAAGCTGTCCAAACCTCTCGTAACGTCCCAGCCGTCAAAACATTGGAAGCCGTCGGCCTAGATCGTTCAAAAGCTTTCCTCAGTCAAATCGGGATTAACTACCCTGAACTCTATTATTCCAACGCCATTTCCAGCCACACATCTGTCGTTGACCAAGAATACGGTGCCAGCAGTGAAAAAATGGCTGCAGCTTACGCTGCCTTTGCCAACGGCGGCACCTACATCAAGCCACAGTACGTCCGTAAAATCGAATTCAGCGATGGCCGCATCGAAGAATACGCTCCTGAGGCTACCCGTGCCATGTCAGAAATCACGGCCTACATGATGACTGATATTCTAAAAACAGTTCTCTATACTGGTGGTACCGGTACAACAGCCTACATCCCTGGCATCAACCAGGCAGGTAAATCAGGAACTTCAAACTACACCGATGAAGAATACGAGATTATCGCTCAAGAACACGGGGTAACTCCTGAGAGTGTTGGTCTCATGGCACCAGATGAAATGTTTGTTGGTTACACCCCACAATACTCCATGGCTGTCTGGACTGGTTACAACAACCGTTTGACGCCACTATATGGTAGTGATATTCGTATCGCCCAGCAAGTCTATAAGGCCATGATGAGCTACTTAGATGACTATTCTGGCGCGGACTGGGTAATGCCAGAAGGCCTCTACCGTAGTGGTAACTACCTCTATAGAGAGGGGTACACCCCTCAACAGCAGTTCTCTTCCTATACAGGTTACTATGGTTCTGCTTGGACAACACCAGCCACTACCGAAACGTCTATCACTTCTTCTGAAACAAGTAC
This sequence comes from Streptococcus sp. ZY171113, assembly GCF_057748235.1. Classification (NCBI taxonomy): domain Bacteria; kingdom Bacillati; phylum Bacillota; class Bacilli; order Lactobacillales; family Streptococcaceae; genus Streptococcus; species Streptococcus sp. ZY171113. The sequence continues at coordinate 361,436 of NZ_CM173243.1, read as the reverse complement.
GACAACTACTGAGAGTAGCCCTTCCAGCCAGAGTGAGACGAGTGCTTCATCGAACACCGAATCGTCAACAAGCACTGAAAGCAGCTCAAGTAGCGACAACGGCTAGAAGAATCGTTCCAAGCGAAAAATCTCTGTTCAGACAAAAAGCAAACTCTAACTTGAGTTTGCTTTTCGTTTGGCAGCCTACGAGGTCTCAACAACCTGCCCTCCTTGAAAAATCGCACATCAAAAAAATTCCTTGGGACCTAAAATCCAAGGAATTTTTCAGACGAGTCTGACTTGAATGTTCTAAACTATCCACCCATTAAACCACCAGAATGCCATAATGGACCAAATAAGCGACTGTAAAGGCCAAGCCATTCATCAAGAGATGCGTTAACATGGGCACTTCTAAACGTCCAGTTGATCGATAAAGATACGAAAATACTAGAGCGGGCCAAAAATAAGCGACAAATGAGCCGATATCCGTCGGGCGATGGGCTAGAGCAAACAGAGTGGTCGGAATCAGATAGGCCAAAAAGCTTTTACCGCACAGCAATTCCCCCAAAATACCTCGAAAGAGAATTTCTTCCAAAATAGGAGCCACTAAGACACTTTGGATGAACAGCAAAACAGGTGGATAGCTGCCAATCAAGGCTAAAATTTCCTGCTGATTGGCTGTCGTTTCAATACCTAGCCCCATCAAATCCAAAAGAGCATGGAGCAGAGGGTTACCTAGCAAAAGGATTAAGAGACCCCAGAGACTGGTTTTTATCAACCTCCATGAGAAGGTTTCTTTTTTCAACAAGCCTTGTTGCACAGCATACCAGATAAAAAAGCCAAGCTGAGGTAGGGTTAACAAGACAACCACAAAAACCCTCGTGTCTGTTAACTGATTGCTTTGGTGGAGATCATCTGACCAGACAATCAGGCTTGTCGACAACCAAGCCAGAGCGACAAACTGGATGATAACCCATACTTTTTTAAGGATGACTTGACTAAGATTCTTTTTCATGTTTTCTCCTAAAAATAACAACGAGAGGTGGTCAACCACCTCTCTTATCGTCAAATGACTTATTTTTCAGTCAAGGCTGACAAGCCTGGAAGAACTTTACCTTCGAGGAGTTCCATTGAAGCTCCACCACCTGTTGAGATCCATGAGAACTTGTCTGCACGGCCAAGGTTGATGGCTGCTGCTGCTGAGTCACCACCACCGATGATTGATTTCACTTCTGGTTGCTTCACGATAGCATCCATCACACCGATTGTACCAGCTTGGAAGTCAGGGTTTTCAAAGACACCCATAGGACCGTTCCAAACAACTGTCTTAGCACCTTCAAGCTCAGCTTCAAATTTAGCGATTGATTTAGGACCGATGTCAAGGCCAAGGAAGCCTTCAGAAACAGCTTCGCCTTCAGTGTCACGAACAACATCGTAACCTGCGAAAGCGTTGGCTTCTTTAGAGTCAACTGGCAAGATCAGTTTGCCGTTGGCTTTTTCAAGAAGTGACTTAGCCACGTCAAGCTTATCTTCTTCAACCAATGAGTTACCGATTTCGATACCTTGAGCCTTGTAGAAGGTGTAAGTCATGCCACCACCGATAAGGACTTTGTCAGCTTTCTCAAGCAAGTTTTCGATAACACCAATCTTATCAGAAACTTTTGAACCACCAAGGATGGCCACGAATGGACGAACAGGTGCTTCAACAGCTTCTTGGATGTAAGCAATTTCGTTTTCCAAAAGGAAACCAGCTACGGCTTTCTCTACGTTAGCTGAGATACCAACGTTTGAGGCGTGGGCACGGTGGGCTGTACCGAAAGCGTCGTTAACGAAGATGCCGTCACCAAGTGATGCCCAGTAAGCACCGAGTTCAGCGTCGTTTTTAGATTCTTTCTTGCCGTCAACATCTTCAAAACGAGTGTTTTCAACCAAGAGCACTTGGCCATCTTCCAAAGCGTTGATAGCTGCTTCCAGTTCTTCACCACGAGTAGCACCTGGGAAAACAACATCTTGACCCAATTTTTCGCCAAGAGCCTTGGCAACTGGAGCGAGTGACTTACCAGCCTTATCAGCTTCTTCTTTAACACGACCAAGGTGAGAGAAGAGGATGGCACGGCCACCATTTTCAAGGATGTACTTGATGGTTGGAAGAGCCGCTGTGATGCGGTTGTCGTTGGTGATGACGCCGTCTTTCAAAGGAACGTTAAAGTCAACACGGACGAGGACTTTCTTGCCTTTAAGGTCGATGTCTTTTACAGTCAATTTTGCCATGGATGGCCTCCTTAAATTTTTGTTTACCCTTCCATTATAGCACATTCATGAAATTTTTTCTCAAAAACTTGTGAATTTTTTGCTTTCTGGCTCAAAAGCTCTGCCATTTTTACAAGGAAGGGATTTTGTGCTATAATAGCTCTTATGACAACAATAGTCATGGCCAGCAAGGCAGACAGCTTAGAGCGATGCCTTTGAACGGGTTGAAGAGTCTTGAATAAGGTTTTTAGCAGGTTTTCCTAAACTCTTGTTACTAATAGATAGTTAAAAGAGGCTGTCATCGTTGACGCTGGTCAGAGGAGAAGGATATGGTCAATAACATCGAATTTATCAGCCTGAAAAATAAATTTTTAGAGTTTTATGAGGCATCTAAAACAGTTGACACTGTGCAGGATAAATTTAAAATTTGGAAAGAAAAGTATGGTTTTGCCGCTGTTCCACCGACAGATGACGGGCAAAAACGTGCTTTTGAACTATTTGAAACAGCTTATGCCAATTATGAAGAATCGATTGAGCGGATTAAACGGTTTGAGGTTGATGAAGACAAGATCTATCGTCTATTAGAAAACATCAAAGCAACCTTAAATTATAGCGACTCCGTTTCATTTAGTGTCATCTATTTCGTCGGATTTTTTGAAGGAAATGCTTTTGTTGCTCCGAATGGTGATAAGTTAGCCTTGTGTTTCCCAATTGAAAATGATAACAGCAACTTGTATAACGAGATGCTACTGGCTCACGAATTAACACATATCATTCATAATAAAATCCAAAAATCAAATGCCCAATGGCTAAGACCTCTAGCATGTCTTATTTTAGAAGAAGGGCTGGCAATGAAGGTTAGCCAAGCAGTCGTTCCCGGCCTGAGCGACCATCAATACATTTCCAGTAAAGAAGAATGGTATAAGGAGTGCCGTGACAAGCATAGGGACATCCTAAAAGGCATTTTACCTTATGTGAAAGAGGAAACTTCAGAAGTGCTCTTTCAGTTCACCATGGGGTTAGGAACGACCAATCACGAACGAGAAGCCTATTATGCCGCTTGGACATTATTTGATAGGCTATTAGAACAGGGATTTTGTCTCAGTGATCTTGCTAGAATCTCACAAGAAACATCCAAAATTTTTGTAGAAGAACACATCAAAATGATTACTTGAGCATAGACGAATAAGAGAAAAAACGCATGAAAAAACTAATTTCAATTGACCTGGATGGTACCTTACTCCACAGCGACCACACCATCTCGGATTACAGTGTGGATGTGATTGCCAAGGTGATTGAACAGGGCCACACGGTCGTGATTGCGACTGGTCGCCCCTATCTGACCTCCAAGGCCTACTATGAGCAGCTAGGCCTAGCCACACCCATGATTAACTTCAACGGAGCCCTGACCCACCTGCCTGGGAAAAACTGGGCTGGCGAGCATGCCGTGACCATTGACACCACCCATGTACACGAACTCCTCAAGCAAACTGACCGTTTTGAGCTGGATTTTGTCTCGACCGAGTATAAGAACCACTTTTTCCTGACCCTGGACCATAAAGAGGCTATCGACCCTGCCATATTTGGCCTAACTGAACTGCCTGAAGAGCTCCGCCTTTTCCCCGAAAAAATCACTAAAAATCCCCTCTCCCTCCTGGTCCAAACCCGACATGCTGATAAGTATCAGCTGGCTCGCGACATCAAGGCTCACTTCAAGGGCGAGCTAGAGGTGGACTCTTGGGGGGGCCCGCTCAACATTCTGGAGTTTTCGCCCAAGGGCGTCAACAAGGCCTATGCTTTGGAAAAATTGCTGACGCAGTTAGGATTTGACCGGAGTGATTTGATTGCCTTCGGCGATGAGCATAACGACACGGAGATGCTGGCTTTCGCCCAAACCGGCTATGCCATGAAAAACGCCAATCCCCTGCTGCTCGAATTTGCAGATGAGCAGCTGCCTTGGACCTGTAACGAGGACGGGGTGGCTAGAAAACTTTCTGAGCTGTTTCTCTGATTTTTCCAACTCATTCTCCACACAAAAAACGCCTGCGGGCGTTTTTTTGCTCTCTTTAGAGGGATTTTTTCTTACCTGCTACACGGCTGACCGATACCTCCAGGTCATCCTTGTAGGCCAGGAGTTCCTGAATCAAATCCTTGTCGCTGACCTCTGGTTTCAAATCAACCAGATACTCCAAAATCAGGGTCTGCTTTTTAGCCTTGGTCTTGATGGAAGACAACTCGATAAACTGGCAGGTCTTTTCCAAAATGGCCTCTAACAAGAGTTCATAGTGAAAATCCATGGGCACTGTCACTGAAATCTGTCGTCTGAGCTGGTTGGTCTTAGCAAAACCTGTCATCTCTAGTAAGAGAACAGCCACTAGAAGAAAGAAGGCCGAGCAGACCGCTAGGAGCAGATAACCTGTCCCCGTTGCCAGGCCAATCCCCATGGCCATAAAAAGGAATAAACTCTCCTTGGCACCGCCAGCGGCCGTCCGAAAGCGAACCAGGCTAAAGGCACCTGCCACAGCCACACTAGTTCCCAAGTTACCATTGACCAGAAATATCAAGCTAGAAATCAAACTGGGAAGAATAGCTAAGAGAATGACAAAATCTCTGGTATAGAGGGTCTTGTACTTGTAGAACTGGGCCAAACAGACCCCTAAGACCAGGCTGGTCAAGAGGGACAAGGCATAGATGTAGGGCGATACCGTGGCTTGGTTGTCTACATAAACGCTGTTAAAGAGCTGCGTGATCACGACGCCACCTCTTCCTGGGCCTGGGTCAAGGCGTAGGCTGTGGCGTATTTGGAGAAGGGCTGATCAGCCAGACCATGCTCGTCCAAGATGTCCTGCAACCAAGCTGGGCAGACACCAGGTACCTTAATTTCCATGATGACCTGGTCTTGACTAACCAGAGGGAAACCATAGCGGCCATCGGTCAAGCTAACCTGATGAGGGCGACAGATAACATCGGTGTCAAAGGTCACACGAACCTTCTTATCCGCAATGCCCGCCAGCGAGTAGCGTTTGTAGGCGATGTACATCTTGGGCAAGAGTTGGCCGTAACGGTCTTGCAAGGCATTGACCTCGGTCACAACCCGCTCAACCCGCTCGTCGGTCACCCCATCTGCCACCAGACCAGATACCACCAAATCCTCAACAGCTTTAACAGAGGCCGTCATGCGGTATTTCTTGCCAAATTCGCCTTCTTTTTTCTTGATTTCCAAGAAAACCTCGCTGTCCTGGTGAGGGGCCTTGTCATAGGTCCGCATCCGAACCTTTTCACGGCCATGCAGGCGGTCAACCGAGTCCTGAATCATTTGAAAATCAGAACTGTCAAAATAAACATTGCTGATGCTGGAATGGGCATAAGCGTCAGCCACCAGATGAGGTTCAAAAGCAGCCAACAAGGTTTGGTAAAGGTCCTTGCTAATCAGGTACTTGGTTTCGATGCGTTGAAAAGTGGTTTGCAATGGTTTTGTCATGGGCTTCTCCTTTTTCGACAGTTGTCGTTTTTAAGTTAAAAATTAAAGACATTTGTAGAATGTCTGCCGTAAAAAATACTTTTGTTATTCTACAAAAGTCGTTTACAAGTATCATTCTACATTTGTCTTTGTTTTTTGTCAAGGCATTTGACTCGCTATTGTAAAAAAATTGAGGCTGGAAAACCAGCCTCTAATTGCCTTAATCGTCGTCATCGTCATCATCATCAGGGGTATCGTTATCATCTGATGGATCATCCACTTCGAGAGGAGCGATAGGTGCTACTGGTTCAGGAGCTGGTGGAACAACAACTGCTGCTGGAGCAAGAGGTTCTACCGCAGGCACTGGCTGGACCACTGATTCTTGACTGACTGGAACTGGTGTAGCAGGAACCTGAGTGACAGCCGTCCCCGATTGAGCTGCTGGGCTAGTAGTCGCTCGACCAACCCCTGTCTCCTGGGTCGAACTGGCCTCTGAGCTAGCAGCTGCTCCCGCCTCAGTCTGACTAGCACGCCCTGCTGAACTAGACGAGTTTGTCGAAGACGAGGGTTTTGTCTCCTCTTGAGTAGGGACAAGCACCTCGGCGGAGAGGGTTCTAACTTGGCCTGACCACTTGGAAATGGCGTAGGCATGGCGTTTCTTCTGATCAGAAACCCTGACCAGATAGAGGTCGGCCGTTTCAGATAATTCCCAGTCGGTCAAGGCCGATTGGGGTTGGTCCAAAGCCTGGCTGACCTTGGCCTTCAAGTCCTCTGGGCTGAGGCGGTTGATGGCCTTGGCCAAATCTGCCACCACTGGGGTGTTTTCCACCAGGGCAAAGACCGACCCTGAAAAGAGAAGGGAGGTCGCCACCATAAGGACCGCCAAACCAGTCAGGCTCTTGGCCGATGGTTCCGTGGAGACGATAGCCTCCATGCGACGTTTGAGGTTAAATTTATTGGAGTAGAAACAACTTGGCATGGCCGACGTCTTCTGACGACTCTGGTCAATCATGCTGATAATGGTTTCCCCGTAAAAGGTCCGATAGGCCTTGTCTTGATAGCTCAGCACATCATGGTCACAATAAGCCTCTGCCACCTCTTGGGTTTCCTTGGCCATAAAGGTAACCAAGGGATTGAACCAATGCAGGCTGGTCACCAAAACAGCCAGGAGATTGACGTAAATGTCACGGTGCTTAAAGTGGGTCAGTTCATGCTCAAAAATCAAATCCAGCTCATCGTCCGTGTAGTCCAGGTGCGGCAAAAGAATCATAGGATTTCTAAAACCGAGCAACATAGGCGTGTGAGTCAGGGGGTAGTGAACCACCTTAACGGGCTTGGTGATGGCCAAAAGCTCCTGGACAACCCCCAAACTGTCCAAGACATCCTGCTCAACCACAGGGGTTCCCCACCGCTTGAGCAGGTGCTGGAACCGCCAAATATGATAAACCTTCCAGCCTAAGCTAAGGGCTACACCAACAAACCAAACGACAATCAGGCTAGACAGCCAAGGAAAGGTCAGGATCTTGTCCCAGACCCCTGTTGGAGCAAGGCTAGTGGACGCTGTCTTCCCCAAACTAACCGTCGCTGCCAGGGGCTGTTCCAGCTGTCCCTTATCAATCTGAAAGAGGCCAGAGCCAAACTGCGGCCGCAGAGGCAATAAGAGGCTAAGGAGCAGGCTAATCCACAGAAAATACTTAATCCGAATCGAAATCTTGCCCTTGAGGCTATTGAACAAGAAACTGAGCCCCAAGGCTAGTAATGAGGTCACCAGACTCACAGCAACCAAAGAAACTAAGAGCAGGCCCATTTACTTGCCTCCCTTTTCTTGGAGAATGGTTTTGAGTTCGTCCAAGTCAGCATCGGACAGGTTCTGCTGCTGGAAGAGGGTCTTGACCAAATGGCCCAGAGAATTATTCTTAAAGCGGTTGAGAAAGTCCTTGGTCTCCACCGCCATGTACTCCTCCTCACCAATCAGGACGCTGTAATGCCGCTCCCTGCCCACTCGAACGCTTTTAAGAAAGCCCTTCTCAGCCAGACGGGCCAGGATGGTCAAGAGGGTCTGAGGTTTCCAGTCCTTGTCATGTTCCAGCTGCTCCATAATTCGGGCTGAGGTGATGGGCTCACCCAGTCGCCAGATGACCTTGAGCACTGCAAATTCTGAATCTGGTAGTCGTTTCACGTGTTTTTACTCCTTAGACAGATGGTTTCCTCTTTATTCTACATCTGTCTGTCTAATTGGTCAAGTAAAAGGACTGAAAATCTCTGCTGAAACAGACTTTTCCCAGTTTATGGTTTACATTTGCCAGCGTCTAGGCTATAATAGGACTAACGGATAAGTAACTTGCCTTGTCTTTTCAGAAAGTCTGCGGTCGCTGTGAGCAGATAGGATGACCAAGTGAAATTCTACCGTTACCGTTGACCAAGTGGTTGACACCCAAAATGTAATAACCAATCAAGGCACTTGTGCGAAGCTGGATGGAACCGCGTGACAACGCTCCAGCAGACCACTGGTGCTGTTTTTTATTAAGGAGGAACCCATCGTGTTAGACATCAAACGCCTACGCACCGATTTTGACGGTGTTGCCGAAAAACTTGCCCAACGGGGCGTGGCTCGCGAGAGCCTAGAAGAGCTCAAAGCCCTGGACGAAAAACGTCGTGAGCTCTTGGTTAAATCAGAAGAAGCCAAGGCCGAGCGTAACACGGCTTCTGAAGCCATCGCCCTTGCCAAACGCAACAAAGAAGATGCCAGCCAGCAAATCGCTGCCATGCAGGAGCTGTCTGCCAGCATCAAGGCCATCGACGCCGAACTGGCCACCATTGATGAGCAGCTGACCGCCATCATCACCGTCCTGCCCAACACAGCCCACGACAGCGTGCCAGTAGGTGCCGACGAGGAAGACAACGTGGAAGTTCGCCGCTGGGGTACCCCACGGGAATTTGACTTCGAGCCAAAGGCTCACTGGGACCTGGGTGAAGACCTGGACATCCTGGATTGGGAACGTGGCGCCAAAGTGACCGGTGCCCGCTTCCTCTTCTACAAGAAATTGGGTGCCCGCTTGGAACGTGCCCTCTACAACTTCATGTTGGACGAGCACGGCAAGTCTGGCTACCAGGAAATGGTGACCCCTTACATGGTCAACCGTGATTCCATGTTTGGTACAGGCCAGTATCCAAAATTCAAGGAAGACACCTTTGAGATTGCTGACGAGGAGCGGCCATTTGTCCTTATCCCAACAGCTGAAGTGCCTCTGACCAACTTCTACCGCAACGAGATTTTGGACGGCAAGGACCTGCCAATCTACTTAACCGCCATGAGCCCGTCTTTCCGTTCTGAGGCTGGTTCAGCTGGCCGTGACACCCGTGGCCTCATCCGCCTACACCAATTCCACAAGGTGGAGATGGTTAAATTTGCCAAGCCTGAAGAATCTTATGAGGAATTGGAGAAAATGACTGCTAACGCCGAAGGCATTCTCCAAAAACTGGGCCTGCCTTACCGTGTCTTGGCCCTCTGTACAGGGGACATGGGCTTCTCAGCCGCCAAGACCTACGACTTGGAGGTCTGGATTCCAGCCCAAAATGCCTACCGTGAGATTTCCTCTTGCTCTAACACCGAGGACTTCCAGGCCCGCCGTGCCCAAATCCGCTACCGCGACGAGGACGGCAAGGTCAAACTCCTCCACACCCTCAACGGCTCTGGTTTGGCCATCGGCCGTACCGTAGCTGCCATCCTGGAAAACTACCAGAACGCAGACGGTTCGGTGACCATTCCAGAAGTCCTTCGCCCTTACATGGGTGGGGTTGAGAAAATCGACGCCTAATCAGGCCAACAAGCCCCCCAAGGGGCTTGTTTTTCTGTCTTTTCCCTTAAATTTTGCTATAATAGACCCATGATCATCACCAAACTGGAAAAGAAAAAACGCCTCTACCTGCTGGAATTGGACGAGACCGAAAAACTCTATGTAACCGAAGACACCATTGTCCGCTTTTTTTTGACAAAGGGCAAAGCGGTCAGTCAGGAGGAACTAGAGGAGATTAAGACCTTTGCTCAGTTTTCTCACGGCAAGAACCTGGCCCTCTACCACCTGTCCTTCAAGGCTCGGACGGTCAAGGAAGTCAGAGACTATCTGACTGAGCATGAGATTGACACCGACATCATCGACCAGGTTGTCGCCAACCTCAAGGCTGACAAGTGGCTGGACGACCGCAAGTACACGAAGACCTACCTGCAAGGCAAGCTCCTATCTGGCGACAAGGGGCCTTATGTCCTCAGTCAGAAACTGGCTCAAAAAGGCATTGCCAAATCGCTCATTTCTGACTGCCTGGCCGACTTGGATTTTGACCCCCTGGCTGAGAAGATTGCTGAAAAACTGCTGAGAAAGTATCAGGGCAAAATCCCCCACCAGGCCCTGCTCAAAAAAATCCATCAGAACCTCTTGACCCGTGGCTTTTCTAGCCAGACTAGCAGCTCTGCCATTGCCCAGATCAGCCCCAAAAAGGACGAGGAAGAGGACTATGACTTGCTGCTGGCTGATTTGGAAAAGCAAGACCGCAAATACAGCCGCAAGTACCAGGGCTACGAGCTCAAACAGCGGCTCAAGCTGGCTCTAGTTCGTAAGGGGTATGAGTTTTCGGCCATCGATCGGGCTATTCGTGATTATTTTTAATGTTATTTTTGTGATATTGTGGTATAATGGTGGGGATAAACTGACTAGAAAGTTGGTGGGTTATGAAGTTACCTAAAGAAGGCGACTTTATTACGATTCAAAGTTATAAGCACGACGGCAACCACCATCGAACCTGGAAGGAGACCATGGTTCTCAAAACCACTGACCATGCGGTTATCGGGGTCAACGACCACACGCTGGTCACGGAAAACGACGGCCGCCGCTGGGTGACCAGAGAACCCGCTCTAGTGTATTTTCATAAAAAATTTTGGTTCAACGTGGTGGCCATGATTCGGGAGGATGGCATCGCCTACTACTGTAATATGGCCAGCCCCTACCTGATGGACCAGGAAGCCCTCAAGTACATCGACTACGACCTGGATGTTAAGGTCTTTGTTGACGGCACCAAAAAACTCCTCGACATCGAAGAGTATGAAAAGCACCGCCGCAAGATGGGCTATCCCACAGATTTGGACTACCTGCTCAAGGAAAACGTCAAAATCCTGGTGGACTGGATTAACAACCAAAAAGGCCCCTTCTCCAAGGACTTCGTTGAGATTTGGTACAGACGCTACTTAGAACTCAAGAATCGTTAAGTCATCCCCGCACCTGCCTTGGCAGGTGTTTTTTTCTTGGGGAAATTGCAGAGCTAAAAAGATTTTATGCCATAACTCTACTTTTTTACCAAAATCCTAACTTTCATGCTATAATAAAGAAAAGAACGAAAAGGAGGTCCAGCCATGCGACTGATAAATGTCACAAATAGCCACCTGGAAATGGTCAAGAACCAACTGAAAAACACCGACGCCATCCTGGTCGAGGTTTATTCAGCAGGTAATACCGATGTGATTTTTTCGCAAGCACCTACCCACTATGAACTCCTGATTACCAACAAGCACCGAGCCATCAAACCCATCGAGTTAGATAAGATTCGGGAGTTTTTCTTCAAGCGGAAAATCGACCCTGAGCGTGCCCTCATGGAACACGTCAGAACCATCCACACCGACCGACTGATTGAAATCTCCATCCCCTGCCGCTAAGGCTTAGAAAGGCCAAGCATGTCCATCAAGCTTGTAGCCGTTGACATCGACGGCACCCTATTGACTAGCAAAAAGGAATTGACCCCAGAGGTTAAGGAGGCCGTTGCTGCAGCCAAGGCCGCTGGCGTCAAGGTGGTCATCACCACCGGTCGCCCCATCGCTGGGGTCAAGACACTCCTAGACGACCTCAAGCTCCGTGATCCAGGCGATTACGTCATCACCTTCAACGGCGGCCTGGTTCAGGATACGGCAACTGGCGAGGATTTGGTCAAGGAAACCCTGACCTATGAGGACTACCTGGATTTGGAACTCCTGGCCCGAAAACTGGGAGTTCACATGCACGCCATCACCAAGGAAGGGATTTACACCGCCAACCGTGACATCGGCAAATACACCATCCACGAGGCCACCTTGGTCAACATGCCCGTCTTTTATCGGACACCAGAAGAAATGACTGACAAGGAAATTGTCAAAATCATGTTTATTGATGAGCCTGCCATTCTGGACTCCGCCATCGCTAAGATTCCTGCCGACTACCATGACCGTTTCGGTCTGGTCAAATCCACCCCTTTCTACCTGGAAGTGGTCAAAAAGACCGTCAGCAAGGGCAATGCCATCAAGCACTTGGCTGAAAAACTGGGCATCGACATGAGCCAGACCATGGCCATCGGAGACGAGGAAAACGACCGTGCCATGCTGGAAATCGTTGCCCTTCCTGTTGTCATGGCAAACGGTAACCCTGAACTCAAAAAAATCGCCAAGCACATCACCCTCTCCAACGACGAGAGCGGTGTCGCCCACGCCATCACCACCTGGGTATTGACTGACTAATCATCAAAGACCAGCACCACCAGATTAGCAGATAACCCATCGTCTAGTGTATTGTGGACGAAGCTAACCTAAACCTCAGAAACGATACCTGAACAATCATCAGCAAAAACGACTGGACAGCCGCCAGTCGATTTTTTCAATCCCAAACAACTAGAAAAGCAACATATGGTTAGGGCACAGCCCAAGCCGCAACCTAGCCTCCCCCTGTCTGGATAGATCAGTCACTCCTTCCCTTTTCAACACCCTTTTCCCAAAAAACAACAAAGCGGCTGGGACAAGTCCCAACCGCTTTAAACTGTTTAGTTAATCGCAGACAAGAGGGCCAAGAAGCTAGCAGGCTCAAGGGAAGCACCGCCAACAAGGGCACCGTCAACGTCTGGGCAAGCCATGTACTCAGCGATGTTAGCTGGGTTCACAGAGCCGCCGTACTGCACGCGAACCTTGTCAGCCACCTCTTGACCGAAGTCAGCGGCAACCACGTCACGAACAGCCTTACACATGGTTTGAGCGTCATCTTTAGTAGCAGATTTACCAGTACCGATGGCCCAGATTGGCTCATAAGCGATAACCAGTGATGCCACTTGGTCAGCAGTCAGGCCTTTAAGGGCAGCGGACACTTGAGCACCTACAAACTCAACAGCCTTACCAGCTTCGTAGAGCTCCAAAGACTCACCACAGCAGATGATTGGTGTCAAGCCGTTACGCAAAATAGCTTGCGCTTTTTTGTTGATGTCCTCGTCAGTTTCGTGGAAGTAGTCACGACGCTCTGAGTGGCCGATGATAACGTAGTCAAGCCCCATATCAGCCAATACTTTTGGAGATGTTTCACCGGTGAAGGCACCTGCATCTTCAAAGTAGCAGTTTTGAGCAGCAACTTTCAGGTCTGAGCCTGTGCTTGCAAATTTTACGGCGTTAAGGAGGAGCGGAGAAGCTCCGACAACAGCTTCAACAAGATCTGCTGATGGCAGTTGACCTTTCACTTCTTCAACGAAGCTCATGGCTTCTTGAACATTCTTGTTCATTTTCCAGTTTCCAGCGATAATTGGTTTACGTGACATGCACACACCTCTTCTATTTTTATTTACCTCTTTATTTTACCATAATTCCCGCTGACAAGAAAGGTTTTTGTGAGTTTCTAGACAAGAAAAAGGCCCTTTCGGGCCTTTTTCGGTGTCTGACTTAAATTATTCTTGGGAAATCAAGCGAATTATGCTTCGATTGATGAAACGATACCTGAACCAACAGTACGGCCACCCTCACGGATTGAGAATGTCGTACCTTGTTCAACGGCGATTGGGTGGATCAACTCAACGTCGATAGCCACGTTATCACCAGGCATTACCATTTCAGTACCAGCTGGCAACTTGATTGAACCGGTAACGTCAGTTGTACGGAAGTAGAACTGAGGACGGTAGTTGTCGAAGAATGGCGTGTGACGGCCACCTTCTTCTTTAGTAAGGATGTAAACCTCACCTTTGAACTTGGTGTGTGGGTTGATTGAACCTGGTTTAGAGATAACTTGACCACGCTCAATCTCGTCACGTTGTACACCACGGAGCAAGATACCAACGTTGTCACCAGCAAGACCTTCGTCAAGCTGTTTACGGAACATCTCAACACCAGTTACGATAGCTTTACGCTTCTCTTCTTGCAAACCAACGATTTCGATTTCGTCGTTGACACGAACAGTACCACGGTCGATACGACCTGAAGCTACTGTACCACGACCAGTGATTGAGAACACGTCCTCGACTGGCAACAAGAGTGGCTTGTCAGTGTCACGCTCTGGTTCTGGAATGTAGCTGTCAACAGTAGCCATCAATTCCATAACGATGTCTTCGTACTTCTCGTCACCTTCAAGGGCTTTAAGAGCTGAACCTTGGATAACTGGAAGATCGTCACCTGGGAAGTCGTATTCTGAAAGAAGGTCACGGATTTCCATCTCAACCAACTCAAGGAGTTCTTCGTCGTCAACAAGGTCAATCTTGTTCATGAAGACGATAAGGTGTTTAACACCTACCTGACGAGAAAGAAGGATGTGCTCACGAGTTTGTGGCATTGGACCGTCAGTAGAAGCTACTACGAGAATCGCACCGTCCATCTGAGCGGCACCAGTGATCATGTTTTTAACGTAGTCCGCGTGACCTGGGGCGTCGATGTGAGCGTAGTGACGAGTTTCAGTTTCGTACTCAACGTGTGCAGTGTTGATAGTGATACCGCGCTCGCGCTCTTCTGGAGCAGCATCGATAGACGCGTAGTCTTTTGGTTGGTTAACTGATGAAGGCAAGCGACGTGCCAATACAGTTGTGATAGCTGCAGTCAGGGTAGTTTTACCGTGGTCAACGTGTCCGATGGTACCAACGTTAACGTGGGGTTTGCTACGATCGTATTTTTCTTTTGCCATTTTGGAAAAAGCCTCCGTATAAAATATATTTTATAGACAGACAGTAGGCAATACAGTCTAATCTTACTTTACTATTCTATCAGATTATGAGGAAAATGCAAGTATTTTGTGTCCATTTCCAAAATTATTCTACATCGAGGGTGTGATAGGGCTGAATGGTCACATGTTGGCCGATGTTTGAGCCAAAAATCCAAGGCTGGTTCTGCAACGGTGCAAAGTCTTCTGCTCGACCAGTCAGGATGACACCTGCAAACTTAGCCGTCTTGGCGTCTGGGTTAGCCGCTAAGTAGGCCTTGGCATCCTCACTCAAGTGATAGGCATGGTCTCCCATGCCATAAGAGTGTTCAAGCATCTTCTGGTCAATGGCCTCTTGCAGTTTGCCAACAAAATGGGTATAGCCGTTTTGACGGGCTTGTTCTGGGGTCACATCAGCTGGTTCTGGCCGGCTATCCAAGTAGTCCTGCAAGGCTTTGCCACTTAGTTTATTGAGTTTGGTCAGTTCTTCTTGCACGTCTTGGTAGCTTTGTGGAGCAGAACTGCCGTCATAGCCAAGTGGCAGGGCTAGACTGGTATCAAAGGGGGTCGTGGTGCCAATCCAGTACCAGTTGACCTTGAGGTTATCTGGGACCAGCTCTGCTATTTCTTCAAAACTATAAGGCTTATCAAAGGTGACCGCCATCTCGACGGCTTGACCGCTCATCTGAGGTAGGTGGGCGATGTCCTGGGTCACAGCCATCTGCCGATGGCCCACGCGGTAATCAAACTTGGTGTTGTAAAAAACGGGAATCTTGTAACCCTGACCGTAGGTGTAAAGGCCTGTGTTCCCCTCATCGAAATAGCCTCGTGGAAAACGCACAGGATCAGCAACTGGACGAAGGGCATAGGGAAACGCCATCGTCTCATAGGGCACTGTGATACCCGCAATGTCCTTGGTCTGATCCACATGGAAGGAACCGGTGTACTGAGAAGTCGCCTCAAAATAGGCCGTCTGGCTCTCGATATTAGGCAGGCTGATGGCTTGCAGGGTTCTGTAATAATCATGGATTTCCCAAGCGTTATGAGAGGTCAAGCGAGCCAAGCCCATGTGGGCAAGGCCCAAACTGGTCAGGGTCAGACCTGTGGCGATAAGACTTGTTTTGAGCAGGTTTTTGCGTTTGGATTTTTTAGCAGCAATTTCAAAAGTTTTCATGGGAGTGTCCTTTCTTTAGTCATTGAGGAGGCTCTGAGCATCGAAGCCCTGGCCCTCCAAATCACGTTTTAGGGCCTTCCTGGCCCGAAAGAGGGTGGTTTTGACCTTGGCCTGGCTCATGCCTAAGAGCTGGCTGATGGCTTTGACAGAGAGGTCTTGGAAATAGTAGGCATCGATAACAAGGGCTTGAAGGTCTTTGAGGCGACCGACCGCCTGGTAGAGAAAGTCGAAATCATCTCGGTCAAAGGCTGTCACCTGATCTGGGGTAAAAAAGTCTAACTGCACGAGCTCATGGTAGCGTTTGTCCCGTCGGTACTTGTCGATATAGGCCCGAATGGCAGAGCGGTAAAGCCAAGCCCTGATCTTGTCATAGGGTAAAACCAGTTCTGCCTCCAAGAGCTTAATCAAAACATCCTGGGCAATGTCTTGGCTGTCGGCTGGGCTAGCACCAGCCTTTTGCAGGTAGAAAGAGATTTCCTTGGCCATGGCCACCACATCGTTTTCGTAATCGTCTAAGCGTATCTGGCTCACCCCCTTTCTCACTATTATAACGAACGAGAATGGGATTTGGTTACAACAGACGGAAAATTTTTTCAACAACATCAAACCAAGGTTGACCGTTCTCTTATTTTACTGTTGGCACTAGTCTTGCTATTTGGTGACCATTTTGTCACCAAAATCGTCACCTACTGGTCACACTCAAGGTGTATAATGGAAATAAGCAAAAGAAACGAGGACACCAAGATGACCATTTTAAGTTGTGACAACCTGACCAAGACCTATGGCCAAGGCGAGACCCTCTTAACCGCCCTGGACGGGGTCAGCTTTTCTGTTCAAAAGGGCGAATTTGTTGCCATCGTTGGCCCATCAGGCAGCGGGAAATCGACCCTGCTCCACCTGCTGGGTGGGGTTGACCGCCCGACGGCTGGACAGGTCTTGATTGGTGGGCAGGACATCAATCAATTTAAGGAAGACAAACTGGCTATTTTCAGGCGGCGGCATGTCGGTCTGATTTACCAGTTTTACAACCTCCTTCCCATGTTGACAGTCGAGGAAAACATCTGCCTGCCCCACCTCTTGGACGGGCGACCACTGGACCAAGAACGCTTGGACAACTTTGTCAACTACCTGGGGCTGGACAAACACCGCACCCATCTACCCAACCAACTCTCGGGTGGCCAACAGCAACGGACAGCTGTCGGCCGAGCCCTCTACAGCCACCCCGATATCCTGCTCTGCGATGAACCAACAGGCAACTTGGACCGCAAAAATAGCGAGGACATTCTCCACTTACTGAAAGCAGCCAACCGTGACTACCAGCAGACCATTATCCTCATCACCCACGATGAACGCATCGCCCTTGAGGCAGACCGCCTAATCACCATCGAGGATGGTCGCTTGATCAGCGACGACCTGCTTCGAACCAAACTCTAGGAGCCCCTTATGACCCGATACCTAATTATCCTCAAGGTCAGTTTTCTGGCCCTAAAAAAGAACCTGGGTCGCTTTGTCCTGACCCTGACTGGCATTGCCCTCATGATTGCCCTCATGACCTGCGTCTTTGTTGGCAAGGACACCAGTTTGACCTACCTGACCAAGGTCGCCCAGCACCATACTGGCAAAGCTCATGTGACTATTTTTGGGCTCAATAAGGCTGAGCAGGACACCATTAGCAACCAGAGGCATGTGACGGCTTCTGCCCTGTCAGTTGACCGCGGCCTCAGCCTTTTAGACCAAGCTCCCAAACCCGAGAAACCCTTTCTCTCGCTTAAAGAATACTCACCCAACTACCTGGACTGGTCTCCTCTACAACTGACTGAAGGGCGTTTCCCAAAAACTGCCCATGAAGTGGTTCTCAGCCAGAGTCTGTTGGCAGACGGTAGCACCCTGAAACTGGGGGACGAGATTAGTGTCGATACCTTCCGTCGCCAACTGACCAACAAGGGAAGGAACAAGACCGTCTTTCCCTTCCTAGACTTCATCATCGAGCCTGGGCAAACCCTAGACCTACCTCAGAAATTCGGTGTTTTTCCCGCAAACGATCCTTTTCATGACCAGCATGAAGAGACCCGTATTCCGACCAATTTCCAAGCCACTTATACCGTGGTCGGTTTTATCCAACCAACCAGTTTTGAAGAGGGCTCTGCCTTTTACTCGGCCATCACAGTCAATCCCGACCTGGCTGAGACAGCTGAAACAGCCAACCTGTCCCTGATTCTGGATCACGACACCATGCCAAACGACTTCCTCTACCAGTTGCGTAAAGACGGCAAATCCTTAGAGGTCAACGAGATCCTGATGACCGTATCAGGCTTGACCACAGGTAGTAGTGTTTCCAAAATTTTCTTCCTCATGCAAGGCTTCTTTGTCAGTCTGATTATGGTGGTGGCGGTGGTACTTATTGCCAACATCTTCCAGCTGTCCTACGAGGACAGGGCCAGCTACCTGAGCCTCTTAACCTCGATTGGGGCGACCAGAAGCCAACGCCGCATCAGTGTCTATTTGGAAGCCTTCTGTCTCTTTTTGCTGGCTCTACCGCTGGGCATCGGTGCTGGGTTTGGCTTGGTCCTCCTGGGGCTTGGTTTGATTAAATCAAACTTAGTTAATCTGGTGAGTTTGGGTGGTCCAGAATTGACCGCCTTGAGGGTTGACCTCAGGGTCTCACCCAGCAATCTGCTCCTAACAGCCTTGGTTAGCCTCTTGACCATTCTACTGGCTGCTTCTGGTCCAGCTCGCCAACTGACTAAGCTATCCCCCATGGATGGCCTGAAAAAGCGTCAGACCCTGACACTAGACAAGGTGAACAAACGCCGCTGGTTGAGCATCTCTGCCATGTCCCAAAAACTACCAAAAACGACGAGAGCCCTCAACCACCTCATGGCTAAGCGCTTTATCCGCCTGCAGGGGCATAAGAGTCGGAGCATCGTTACCGCTCTGGTTGCTTTTATGGTGGTGCTGGCGGTGACTAGCTACACGGGGCAACTGACCCGTGAGGTGTTTCGCCACCGGATCTCAGATGTTCGCGGTCCTCAGCTGAAATTAGGAACTGGCGCAGACTATAAACAGTTTATCCCCTTATCCAATGCCAATCCTGATACAGTCGCCCAGCTGACCGCTGATATTAAGGCTGTTGCTGGTGCAGACCAGGTGGTTGAGAGCCGGATGGAACGTTACTTTGGTGTTACCCAAGACAGCATTCTCAGTCAAGAAGTGGCCGAAAAACAGGAATTGATTCTCAGGCAATACCTTTCTCCTGAGGAACTTGAGGAGTGGAAAACTCATGGAGTTGCTCCAGATTCTTCTGTCGCCATTCTCGGTTTAGACCAGACCAGTTTTGAAAAAATCCTGACCGCTTCTGGGGGCCAAGTCACTGATCAGGACTACCCTGTCATCCTCTACAACACCATGGAATTGACCACCAAAAACATGATGGTAGCTGGCCGACATGCTAAGGATTTCGCCTTCTACCAAATCAATCAGGCGACCAGCCTAACAGCTGGGGACCAGTTTCCTTTGGGACTCTGGCAGGCGATGGAGAATGACAAGCCCGTCTACAAGTGGTTAGATTTGGATATCGTTGGCCTCACTAATGGTCAAGACCTTAAAGGAATCTTGTCCGGAGGAGACGAAAGTGTCTGGCTGATTACCACATTGGACACCCTGGATAAAATCCGCCAGGAAAGCCGTCCGGAGATTGCTCAACCCGAACGGGTCCTGTCTTTCAAATTGAATCTGGAGCAAGCTGACCAGCAAGCTTTTTGGGAACAGCTCCAAAACCTGCCAAAAGATGATTTTGCCGTCATCGATGGTGAGGTTGTGGAAGATGGGCTTAAAACTCAGCTGGAACAGGTTCTAACTGTGGTCTTGGTGAGTTTCATCATTCTGACCAGTCTGATTAGCCTGCTTAATCTCTTTAGCTCGACCTCTGGTCTCATGGCCAGTCGACGGCAGGAGCTGGCCATGCTGGCTTCCCAGGGCATGAGCATCAAGCAACTTAGACAATTGGTCACCCTAGAACTTCTTCTTCTCTTTGGGCAAAGTCTACTCTGGGGCCTGCCAATTATTGGTCTCTTGATTTGGGGAACCACCCAAGCCGTCATGAGTCAGATTGGTGGCTTCACCCCAAGCTTTCCTTTTTCCGTCCTTCTAGTTATAATAGGAGTAGGTCTACTGGTTGTGCTCTTGGCTCGCTTGAGCTTTGGGCAGCTGACAAAAAGGCCACTGATTGACTACTTGAAGCAGGAAAGGGGATAAATGCCCATGATTTTACTGGTTGAAGATGACCCCATGATTGTTGATGGCCTGCGTTTGGCCCTAGAATTGGACAAGTGGTCCTTGCTCGTTGCCCAGACCAAGGCAGAGGCTTTGACTATCATCCAGTCGCCTCAAGTGAAAGAGATTGCCCTCTATTTGTTAGACATGGGCCTGCCGGACGGAACCGGTTTGGAGATTTGCCAGGTGATTCGGCAAACCAGCCAGACCCCCATTATCTTTCTGACTGCCCACGACGATGAGGTTCATACTGTTCTCGCACTTGAAGCAGGGGCAGATGATTACTTGGCCAAGCCCTTTCGGATTCAGGAATTACGGGCCCGTATCAAGGCTGTTCTGAGGCGGTCTGACCGAACCAGTTCCGTCAAGCACCTCCATACCATCGGGAGAATTCAGGTTAATACCCAGACCGCTCGGGTTCATTCAGGGCAGGAGGAAATTGTGCTAACAGGGGCAGACTATCGTTTGCTGTCAATCTTGATTCATCATCGGGGACAGGTCTTGAGCCGCCAACACTTGTTGGACAGCCTTTTTCAAGAGGCTGGGGAATTTGTCACTGATAATAGTCTGACAGTAGCCATCAAGCGACTACGGCAAAAGCTGGGTGATCCTAACGGCAGCTATCTGGAAACCATTCGAGGCCTGGGTTATCGGCTCAAAAAGGAGGACTGAAGATGACCGTCTTGTTAAGCCTCCTTCTCGCCCTCTTAGCAGCTCTGCTATTGACCCAAAAAAGACGGCATAAAAGAGAACTCCAGACCTTGAGCGACTACCTGCTTCTGGTGCAGGACAGGCGGGAGGTGCCGCCAATCAGCGACCAGGCTGAAGGAGAAAGCCAGGTCTTACGTAGTGAAATTTATAAGGTGGCTAGCCTGCTTCAGCGTCAGTTTGAGGAAGAGGCTAGGCGAAACCACCACATGGCGGAGATGCTGGCTAATATCTCCCACCAGCTCAAGACACCGCTGACCTCTCTGACCCTGCTCTGCGACCTTTTACAGGAACCCGACCTGTCACCCGAAGATCGGACAGTCTGCCTGACCAAGATGAGCGGCCAGCTGGAACGGATGACTTGGTTGATTAAGTTGATTTTAACCACTGCCCAAATTGATGCCCAGGTCATCAACTTCAAACCTCAGAAGGTGAACTGGCAGGACCTGCTGGTAGGTGTGTTCAAGGAATTGGAGCCACTAGCTCTGAAACGTCAGGTTCGCCTCATCAGTCACGTCGACCAAAAAGCTCATCTGGTCTGCGACCCTAACTGGACCAAGGAAGCCATCAGCAACGTGGTAAAAAATGCCCTGGAGCACTCGCCAGCAGGGAGCCAAGTAGAGCTAACCGTCACAGCGACCGCTCTTTATAGCGATTTGGTCATCAAAGACCAAGGGAGCGGGATTGCTCCCGAGGACCTGCCCCACATCTTCGATCGTTTTTACAAGGGCCAAACGGCGAAACCAGAAACTGTCGGTATCGGACTTGCCCTCGCTAAGCAAATCATCACGCGGCAACAAGGGCATATCACCGCCTCCAGTCAACTGGGCCAGGGTAGCCAGTTTCACATCCGATTTTATAAAAAAACCTAGGCTAGTCTTCCTAACCTAGGTTATTTTTATGGTCAATAGCAGAGCTGTGAATTAAGAACCTGTATTCACATCTCAGCATTCACCTGACTGGCTAGTTTCGGCTCACTCTTTGTCACATTTTTTGGTAATACGGGTAGTATTTCTGCAAAAATGTTTCTCGATTGCACCAAAACTAGCCTAGTCAATCAAATACTTCGATTGTGAATACCGGTTCTAAGATTTGGATGGTTAAAACCACTCTGGGGCAATTGTGTCATCAGACAATTAATCCTGGTCAGATTTTTTCAAACCAACAAAACCTAGGGTTGAGAGGAGGCCAGCTGCACTCATGGCAAGGGGTGCTGAGTCCAGATTTTGAGAGGTTTCTTCAGTTGACGCGTTCTTTGAGGTCAAACCATCCAAGTGACTTGTTTCGGTATGGGCAATAGCTGACGCTTCTACCGCTGGTGATGGGTTGAGAAGCGGTGGTTGGACTGCTGGGGGTCCCACCAAGATTAGGGTCTTAACTGGGGTCACCACCTCCTTAATCTCAAGCACACGTACCTGGGTCAGGACACCATTGGTGTAGGTGTCTTCATAGACCTTGGTCACACGACCAGCTTGGCCTTGGCGAAGCACTTTTTCTTCCCCAGGTTTGAGGGCGGTCGTGACCACCCGCTCCACTTCCAGAGGCAGACTTTCCACCACTTCACGGATTTGAGTACGGCTAACCTGCTTGGGACGAGTGCCCACCAAAATCAATTGCTTGATTGGCACTAAGGTCTCCTTGATTTCGACCAAGCGTTCACCGATTTTATGGCCATTGGTGTAGGTGTCTTCATAAACCTTGACCAGGCGACCTGCTCTCCCCTCACGAACAAGCCTTTCCTGACCAATGTCTAGCGTAGAAGTTTCCACCCGCTCAACCAGCATGGAAAGAGTCTCAACGACCTCACGAGGCACTGTACGGCTAGTCACAATTGGACGAGTACCCACCAAGATCAATTTGCTGACAGGTTCAACGCGGTCTTTTAGCTCAATCAAACGAGTAGTGGTCTGTCCAGCTGTCGTTTGGTCTTCGTAAACCTTGGTCACTCGGCCAGACACACCCTCACGCACCACCACTTCCTTACCGAAATCAAGGTGGGCCACAGGAATTCGGTCAATCTTGAACGCAATCGGCTCAACCACAGATCGAGTGTCCTTGGTGGAGACTGGACGGGTGCCAATTCGGACAATCTTACTTATCGGCAGTCGGAAATCTTTGATTTCCCAAAGGGTTGACAGAGGGTAACCATGACGCACAGTGTCCTCATAAATCGCTACAAGCTGACCTGGCCGGCCTTCACGAAGAACCTCTTCTGTCCCAATCGGAAGGTGGGGGTCTCGTAAATACTCAACCGCAAACGCAATCGGCCGTCTGGATTCCCGATAAGTCGCCACCGAAACAGGAGGCTGGGGTTGGTCAGGCTGAATATCGCCTGTCGGCTGGTCCGAAACAGGTGGTTGTGGCTGGTCTATCTGAGTGCCACCTGTCGGCTGATCCGAAACAGGGGGCTGAGGTTGATCAGTCTGAGTGCCACTGTTGCCTGGTTGGTCTTGTTCAACTGGCGGCGTCTCAGGAACCGCTCCCTCAGGACCTGTAAAGGTCACTTTTGCCAGTTGCACATCATGGCTCAAAATGTCTCTTCGTTGCCCATTGTTCAGAATGTATTGACGACCTTGGACAGTTGGGAAGACAATTTTGACAAACCGTGCCCCATCTGACAGCTGCTTGACATCAAAGGTTGTCCGAGCATAGGCTGGTGTGGCTTCAACAAAGTTATCCACCACAGAGACGGCTTCTGCTCTCCAAGTCTGACCATCAGTAGAGCTAAAGACCTTGAAATCAATGGACTCGCCACCAACCAGGTGTTTGCGAATGGATTTGCCTTCATCAGCCCAAGCAGCGCCATTATAAACCTTGTGGTCCTCTAGGGTCTTGTAGTAGGTTGTCAAATGAACCGCACTTGGGTTGTGAATCTCATAAACCAAGGCATTTTCTTGCTGGTTGTCTTGGGCGTAAAGACGGCTGGTCTCGTAGCGAGGCTGACCACCGTAGTAGAAATGGTTTTTATTTTCATGCGGGGCAGTACCGTCTGAAACGGAAACCAATTTGCCGAGCGTATCTTTTGGACGGATAAAGTAGCTGTCGGAACTAGAACTATTATCAAGATTGTCAAAGTAAACCTGGTCTTGTCCTTCTTCTTGGTAGACCCGAATCCAGTCGATCAGGTACTCACTGTCCTGCTTGGTTTCGTTGCGGCTGTAATCCACATCTCCGACCCAGCCATCCCCAACCTGGGTTTCCAGGATTGGGAACATCGGCCGGCTATGCATGCCGTCACGACCATCATCCCGACCACGTTCAGAAGTGAAAACATGGTGACCATCAATAAACCATTTGATGGCTGTCGGTGTCCATTCCACTTCGTAAACATGGAAATTCTGGCTCCAAGCCTCGTAAGATTCAATCGGAACCCCATGGGCTTCCTTGTTTTTAGCCAGGATACCAAAGTGGTTGGTGGTCCAAGCCTGCCAAGGCGTGTGACCCAGATACTCCAGGACATCAATTTCATCATGACCAGTCTCGTCCTGGGCCAACATCCAAATGGCTGGCCAAATACCCTTGGAATCATTGACCTTAGCCCGCACAGCCATCCGCCCATACTGGAAGGCGTACTTGTCCTTGGACTCGACACGACCTGACGACCAGGTGATTTTGCTGGCCAAGGCCTTGTCATCATAGCGGTCAATACCAACGGCATCAATCAGGTCTTTTGTTGAATCATAGTTCTTGCTACGGATGGACAGGTAGCTCTTGTCGCCATCTTTTTTGATGGAAACGGCCCCACGGTTATAGATGGCGGCGTGGTTGACCATACCGTCGATAATCTGCCACTTGCTCTCATCCACGGCATCGCCATCAAATTCATCCGACCAAACCAGCTTGTTAAAGCGAGAAGTAGGTGCCACATAAGGCGGCATGGCTTCGTCGTAGCTGTCACCTGTTCCCAAGATTTCAATCTCGGAGTAACCGACTGGACGGCCGTCTGCCCGCTGAGCCCTGAAGCGAACGTATTGGGACTGGGTGCCTTCTGGGAGGCTGACCTCAAAAATCGTGTTCTCATCAACCGTCACCTCTCGCTGACGGAAGATTTCCTGTTCATCGTTTGGATAAGGGTTGCTGTCGAGAGCAACAGAGGTCACCCGATAGACACCTGGTTGCAGCTTGTAGCGAATGCTTTGGAGGTTATAGGCCCGTTTGAACTCGTATTGCAGGTAGGAGTTGCCAACCGTGTTGTGAACGGCGTAATTGTTATCAAACTTGCCGTCATTGATGGCGGCCAGGTTGGTTGGGTCCAAGCCGTAGACATAAGGTGCCTTCAATTTGGCCAAGTTAACAGCCTGCGACTCCGTGTCCTCCGCCACTTCTACCTTGGCCATGACCTCTAACTCGTTAATGAGGACGCCGTTGCTGTAGCCTGCCCAGCTGCTGTTGGTGTTTTGGATGTAGTGGCCTCTGCCCCAAACCCGAACGTATTGAGCGTCAATTGGCTGCGCTGGACGCAGGATTTGTGGGACTCCCTTAGTTGCAGCTGTCTCAACAAAATCCCCTTCTTCAAAGAGCACATGGACATTGTCTGAAAAATCTGGGGTGGTGGAGACTTCGACCTTGACATTTTTGAAGGTCGAAATGGCATTGGCATAGGTGTTGCGATAGATGTTAATGGCTTCAATGGGATGAACCTTGCCCAGGTCATACTGGAGGTAAACAGACTCCCAGTTGCTGTAACCATTGTCGCCACTACCTGTTTCTCGTCCAGCAATGATTTTGGTGTTGTTCTCATCGTTGCCACTGTTAGCACGACTGCCATCCGTCGCCTTCTGAGGATTGGCAATTTGGACAGACGGAATGGTTGACAAGGACGATTCAATCAGGGTCTTGCTGTTGCTGGTCGGTGCAATCTTTCTGGCAACGTTACGAAGTTGCAAGGTCGTGTCAGACGGTCTTGTTTCCTCTTCTGTACGTGGTGGCAGGGCTTCCTTAATCTTGAAGACCACAAAGGAATGTTTCTTCAAGGTGTAAAGAGCATCTTCCTCAGCGGTGAATTGACTGCGGACAATACGGACCTTGTCTGGGTCGTCAATGGTGTTCTCATCAGCAATGTCAGCCGAAGTCAGTTCCTGGACCTCAACCACCTTGCCAGTCAGGTCAATGCCCTCCAGGTTGAGGGAGATAGGCCGGTCATTTTCCCTGTCCACGTTAACGGCGGCAATGTAGACATGCCCCTCCTTGTCCTTGCTGGCCAGGAGACTGACTGGGGTCACCCCGTTGGCAAGTTTATCTCCACTGGCCACACCAGCTGCGATGATCTCATTGCCAAAACCAGCGTTGTACATCTGCAAGACATGGGCAGATGGAGTGGCAAAGAAATCAAATTCACCGGTACCCGTCTGGGTGCTGGCTCCAGCTCGGGCAACGGCCTGAATCACGGCCTGCTGGGTTGGGCCCAGAGAATCAGCTCCTGAACTGTACCAGTCCACCAGGGTGTGTTTTTGGATGTAAGGACTGCCCAGCTGGACATAGCTCATCATGACCTTGGCAATGTAGAGGGCATGGGTCAGGGAACGCAGTTGGGGTTCAGTGTTGCGGAAGATGCCAAATTCGCTGATGACTGGCACCTTGCCCTCTGGCAACATGGCAAGGTAGTCTTCCACATGCTTGATGCCGACTTCTTCAGCCTTTTTCATGGCATTGTCATAGAAGAGTCTGGTATCAGAGCCTCCTGGAACGGTACCTGAGTAGGGGTGGATGGTCATGCCATCATACCAATCATTGGCTCCCCGCTCGGCCATTTTTTCAATAAAGCCTCGGGACTCAAAACTGGTGTAAACATTGGCTTGGCGGGTCTTGCCCTCGGCCTGGTCAATAGCGGCCATGGTCTCCTTAATGGCCCGTGACATGGCCAAAAAGCCCTCTTTTTCCACGCTGTAAGAGGCATAAATCTGCTCGCCTGCGGTCGGAATAGCCCCGTGGACCCCGTCACCAAACTTAATAGCCCCGGTGCTGTAATCAATCTGGTAAACCTTGTCAGTCGCCCCTGCGGTCGTCAGGTCAGCCACCTGCCGCCAGCGGTCGTTTTGACCGACGAAGACCTCGATGCCATCGCGGTTAACGGCGACGAAATTAGGGTCGTCAACAATCCGATTGTCAACCAGGGTTTTAGGGTTGACGTTGGCGTAACGCATGTAGCGGACCTGGTTGGCTGTACCGTCGCTGACAGAAGCTCGGGCGTTCCAATCCTCTTCCTTAACGGCATACTGTTTGTTGAAGACAGCCCGTCCGCCCTCAATGTAGGCCTGGTCTGGCGACTTGCCTGGGACAAATTGCACCCAATACTGTTGGGAATAGGTGCCGTCTCCTGCTGGTCCACCCTGCTGCATCTCGTTACCAATTTCAAAGAAGCGGATATTGACAGGGTCTGGATGGCCCTGGCTGGCCCGCACCGCAGCCCAATCGATACCGCCGTTGACATTGGTGCCGACTTCCGCATTGAAATACTCAATCAGGTCAGCCACATCACGGGCATTGCCCCGCCCCAGACTATAGACATAAACGATTTCCGAGTCTGCTTCCTTGGCAAAGCTAATCAATTCAGCCAAGCCAAAATTAGGGGCAATCCCCCCCTGGTTAGGGTTGTTATAGAAGCCATGAATCTGCTTTTTCCGCTCTTCAACTGGCCCGACAGAGGTCTTCCAGTTAAAGAGGTTGGAAATGGTGCCACCTGGGTAACGGAAGGACCCAAAACTCACCTTGTCAAAAAGTTCCTTGAAGTCTGGCCGAATGCTGCCGGTCTCCTGGTCAAAGGAACCGTAGCCATTGAAGGCGTAGCGGTGATTGATGCCAAAAATGCTGGCGCTGTCAATGGTGCGAAGGACCTCATCTGGCCGAATGTCAACGACCAGACCTTGATTAGACTTGTAATTGGTCAATCCCGTCCGCAGGTCGGCAATCACTTTTTTCACTTGAGCCAGGTCGGTCAAGTCTCGCTTGGCCAGGGCCAGATTGGCCTGTAAATTGGTCACTAAAGGGTGATTCGCTGGTAATTTCAAATCAGCCAGAGCTGTTTCCACCTCAGTCACCAGCGGGTTCAACTGCTCCGCTTTTAGCATCGGCAGGGCTTTTTCAGCATAGATGGTTGTGACCTCATCAGCCGTCAAGGCCTTTTCAAAGATGTAGAGGTCATCAATCTTGCCTCGGAAAGGATGTGGGTCTAGGTTGCCAGGAGTTTTGTGGGCACCAACAATCAGGGAGGTCACCGCATCCACCTTACCGGCCCCCAAATCAACTTCCTTGTCCAAGACACCGTTGATGAAGAATTGACCCTTTCGCTCCTCCTGCTTGACCACAAAGGCCGCATGCTGCCATTGATCAGCAGCTGTCGTTCCTGTGCTGGTCGCATTTTGAGCGTTGATGTAGGTGTTGAGGCGGCCGTCAGGCAAGCGGGACAGGATGGTCCGACCAGACTCCCCCTGTTGGAGAAGGACTGCCGAGGCCTGAGGATTGGACTCTGTCACCGACGAATCCGCGTTGAACCAGAAGGCAAAGGATGAGTCCTGCTGGCCTGTGTTGATGTAGTTGGGCAACTTGAGGGCGTTATCAGCTCCAGCCCCCAGGGTCAAAGAAGCCCCAAAATAAGGGTCCTGGCCCGTCAGGCTGGCCTGGCTCCCCTGCAAACTGCCTCCAGTTTCAGCAAGACTGCCCTCTTCAAAGGTCAGAACCTCCTTGGCCTGGTCCTTGAGGCCTTCTAGGGCTGGTGTTGCTGTGCCCACAGTCGCCGCTGGACTGGCATGGAGGGGTGGCTCCTCCTCACTCGTCTCAGCTACTGGCTGACTAGGTGCCAGAACAGGCTCAGCCACCTCATTGGCCTGAACCGTCACCGCCGTTGGCAGAACCCCTGCCGCAAAGATAGCGATAGCCACTGAACCCACGCCACGGGTGGTTTTTCTCAGGGCATAGCGGTAGAGCCGCTCCCGCATATCATGTTTCTTTACCGTCATAGCTCTCTCCTTTAGGTAAGCGTTATCAACTCTATCATAGCACGTTTATTTTATTATTTCAAGATGTTTTTTTTCAATTTGATCAAATGGCCGAGCTCCAAAGCCTTATCTCCTTTGACAAACAAAAAAAGGCTGGGGAAACCCAACCTCTATCAGTCACTGCTGAACCTATACCTGACGAGCCAGTGCCGCTCGTTTTTCATTGGCATCAATATTAAGAACAATCCCGATGGCCAAGGAAATGGTCAACAAGTTATTGCCTCCCCGAGACAGGAAGGGATAAGTTACCCCTGTTGAAGGGATCATGCCTGAAATCCCCCCAACATTGATAAAGACCTGCATGAAGAGCAAGGCACCAATCCCCAAAGCCAAGAGGGCATTGAAATCATCCTTGGCCTTCAGGCCAACATGGATAATCCGCAAAATCAGAAAGAAAGTCAAGGCCAAAATCAGACCAGCCCCAATCAAACCTAACTCCTCAATCACAATGGAAAAAATGAAATCAGAAGCCGCTTCTGGCAGGTAGCCATTTTTCTCAATGGAATTCCCTAACCCTCGACCAAACCAACCACCATTTGACATAGCATAGTAAGAATGGGCCAGCTGCAAACCTGAATCCTGTAGGTCAACAAAAGGGTTAAAGAAGGCCGAAAACCGCTTAGCCACGTGGCCAAAAAGGGGAATATTGGCCACCCGTTCAACCCCAACCAAACCAATAAATCCTAAGAAAAGGGTTGACCCTGTCACAATCATCGCTAACAGGGAGGAGAACCAACGGTAACTCACACCGCTCAAGGAATACATGATGATTGCCGTCAAAAAAATAATGGTCGCATTGCCCAAATCGGGCTGGAAAACCACTAAGAGAATCATGGCACTCACCCAAACACGCCAATCGGTAAGCTTTCGCGGCAACAACCGCCCTTTGAACAGGCCAAGATAATCATCCCTAGCAATGGCTTCGCGATGCTCCACAAAGGTAAAGGCTAAAAACCAGACCAGAATAAGTTTTAGATATTCCGCTCCCTGCAAACTCAGCCCAGCAATGAAGAGCCAGCCCGTGGCCCCGTTACCATCTTCTGCCCGACCAAAGAACAAGGTCGCAATCAGGAGCAACAACTCTGTCAGCATGACCAAACTCAACAGGCCTTTATTTCTCAAAAAAGAAAGCCTCATCCGGTAAGTAAATAAAATCCCCAGCAAACTCACTACCCAATAAGCCCCCTGCTTAATGACAGGGAAGAAGGGATTGCGGTCAAAATAAACCTCGTTCGCACTCGTCGCAGAGTAGAGGATAATCAGCCCCAGCACCGATAAAATCAGATAAGGAATGAGAATGGAGTAATTTAGCAAGTGTTTTTTGTCAATCGTCATGTCAGCATCATTTCTTCACTTAAAATTAATTAGGCTCATTATACCACGTTTAACGCAAAAAAACCATCTCCAGCCGTTAGTACAACTGGTCTATCTATCCAAGGTTTCATTTCTCAAAACAAAAACCTAGACGTCTCACGACGCCTAGGGAAAATGAAAGGAGCGAGATTAGTTGACTTTCAAGAGGCCAACACCGCCATCTTCACGGCGATAGAGGATGTTGGTTGTCTTGTCTTCTTTATCAGTATAGACGAAGAAGTCATGACCCAGCAGTTCCATCTGAAGAATAGCTTCCTCAACGTCCAAAGCCAGCGGAGTGATGTTCTTGGTCCGCACCACATTGATTGGCAGAAGTTCTTCCTCTTCAACTGCTTCAAACTCGGCAGCAAAAACGTTGCCAGCATGAACTTTCTCACGGTGTTTTTTAGCAATCTTAGTCTTGTTGCGACGGATTTGACGCTCAATCTTATCAACCACAAGGTCGATAGAACCGTAAAGGTCCTGAGACACGTCCTCAGCACGCAGGGTCAAGTTGCCCAGGGGAATGGTCACTTCTACCTTGGCTGTTTTTTCACGGTAAACCTTGAGGTTAACACGGGCATCCAGCTCCTGATCCTCATGGAAATACTTTTCAATCTTAGATACCTTAGCCTCAACGTAGTCACGGATGGCTTCTGTTACTTCAATGTTTTCGCCACGAATGCTAAATTTAATCATAAGATGTCCTCTTTTCTAAGGCCTTTGCCTTTTCTTTGATTTTATTATAGCACAAACTGAAAGATAGTGCAACCGTTTTCTAGCGACAAAGTGAAAAAGTTTTCACCTCGCTTACACCTTTTTCATGTAAAAGCCCGACAATACTGGCGATTGTGGCCCCTGTGGTATAGATGTCATCGACCAATAAAATTTTTTTAGGCAAGGTTTTTTCGGACAAGAGTTGGTAGTTGGGACGGCTGGCCAGGCGGTCGGCTCGGGATTTTTCCGACTGCTTAATCCCCTCCCCCTTGGTCAGGAGGTCCTGGTAGGCCACCCCCGCCATGTCCAAGAGGCCCGCCACCTGATTAAAGCCCCGCTCAGCCAGGGTTCCTGGACTGACCGGAACTGGCACCACCACATAGCCCTTGTAGGCCTTGATGGCCTTTTTGATGTCTTGGGCAAATAGCTGAGCGAGAACATAGTCTCCAAAGAACTTATAGAGAGAAAAGTAAGACTTCATGGCTTCGTTGTAATGGTAGAGGGCCTGATGATGGACTTGGTAGCCCTGCTCCTGCCAGTAGAGGCAATCGGTGCAGACCTCTAAACGACCTGCCTTGTAACAAGACGGGCAGTGGGGCTCTGCTATTTTTACAAAAGAAGAACGACAGGCGCCACAGGCCAAATCGGAGGCTTGGCGGAGCAAGAACAGGTCAGTGAAACGTGGTTGGGCGGTCAAGTCTCCCCCGCAGAGCAGGCAGGTCATGCAAAGCCCCCTTTCTGGTTCATGGCCTTAATCTCGGCCACGGCCCGCTGCATGTTGCGGGTCAGGCCATCGTGGTAAAAGTTGAGAACCCCAGTCGGCCGGTCCTTGCTGCGGCCAACCCGACCAGAAATCTGAACCAAACTGGATTTGGTGTAGAGGCGGTGGTTGGCCCAGAGGACAAAAACGTCCACCCCAGGGAAGGTTACGCCCCGCTCCAAGATGGTTGTCGTGACTAGAATCCGCAGCTTACCCGCCCGAAAATCCTCCACCAGCTGGGCTCGGTCCTCGGTCTGGCTGGAGACAAAGCCGACTTTCTCCTCAGGAAAATAGGCCTGCAGGACAGCTTGAAAATCCTGGCCAAGCTCAATATGGGGAAAGAAAATCAGCAAGGGGTAGCCTGTCTCTGCCTGCTTGGTCAAGTCGAGCAGGAGTTTCTTGGGCAGTTTTCCTTTGGCCGTCTGTTCCAGAAGCCCTGACAGCCAGACCGGCTTGGGCACCACCAGAGGATTGGCGTGGAAACGCCTGGCCAGGGTGGCCTCTCTGAGCTTGCCATGACGGACCTGCTTGTCCAGCTGGTCGGTCGAGGTGGCGGTCAGAAAGACCTTGCTGCCTGTGGGAGCCAAGGCCTGGTCCACCGCATGGTAGAGACTGGCATTGTCCACAAAGGGAAAGGCATCCACCTCGTCGATGATAATCAGCTCAAAAGCCTGGTAAAAGCGGTAGAGCTGATGGACCGTCGAGATAACCAGAGGAGACCGCTGATAGGGGTCTGAGCCGCCGTAGAGCAGGCTGACGGGGCAGGAAAAATCACGGCTGATCCGGCCATAAAGTTCCTTGCAGACATCAATCCGTGGGCTGACCAGGGCCACTGCTCCTCCTTCCTGCAAGACCTGGTCCACCACCCGGTAAATCATCTCGGTCTTACCCGCCCCTGTCACCGCCTTGACCAAAATGTTCTGGCGGGCTGCCTGAGCCAGCAAGAGCAGGTCAGCCACCTCCTGCTGGTAGGGGGTCAAGTTCCCCGACCAGTTGAGGTAGGATTGGCCTGCAAACGCCTCTTGGGGAAAATAGTACAGGTCTTCTGCCTCACGCACCCTGCCCAGCTGAATGCAGGCTCGGCAGTAGAGGTCGCCTGCTGGCAGGCGGGCTGTCATGACCTCTGCACAGCGGGCACAGAGCAAGCGACTGCCCTGCTTGATGGTGCTGGGCATGGTTTGGGCAAATTGGCGTTCCTCTGGGCTTAATTGGCTGCTCACAAACCTCCTACCCAGTCTGTCTTGATTGGTTTCCATACTGGATTATTCGTAAAACCTTTGCCAAATCACGCAAAAATCGGTAAAATAGAGCTATGAACTACAAGACCATCAAAGCAGACGGTATCGTCGAAGAAGAGATTAAAAAGTCCCGCTTCATCTGCCACCTCAAACGGGTGGAAACGGAGGAAGAGGCACGAGACTATATCACCAGCATCAAAAAACTCCACCACAAGGCCAACCATTCCTGCTCGGCCTTTATTGTCGGCAAAAAGTCGGAAATCAAGCGGTCCAGCGACGACGGCGAACCCTCTGGCACAGCCGGCGTGCCCATGCTGACCGTCCTGGAAAAGCAGGAGCTGACCAATGTGGTGGCCGTGGTCACCCGCTATTTTGGCGGCATCAAGCTGGGGGCAGGAGGCCTGATTCGGGCCTACGCCGGCTCTGTTGCTGGGGCCATCGCTGAAATCGGCCGGGTTGAGGTCAAACGGCAAGAGGGCTTGGCCCTCACCCTGACCTACCCCCAGTACCAGACCTACGCCAACTTCCTGGCTGAGCAGGGCCTGACTGAGGTCAACACCGACTTCCAGGCTGATATCACTACCCAGATCTTTCTGGACCCTGAGACCATTCCTGGCTTTGAGGCTGCCCTGACCGAGTTTTACCAGGGCAAGGTGGTTGCTACACCGTCCGGCAGCCAGATTGTTGAAGTGCCCATAGATTAGCAAAAAGCCTCTGGTTGCGACCAGGGGCTTGATTTTTTGGAAAAATAGTAGAGCTGACAGGCCTTTATTCTCAGAGAACATCAGTTTGCTAAGAAGCTGTTAGCGGCCTCTGCAAAGGCTTGGGCTTCCTGGAAAATCGATCCGTGACCGGCCTGAGGGTAGATGATGAGCTGGCTATCATTAATCCGCTGGTGCATGATGTAGGAGTTTTCCGTTGGCACCTGCATGTCCTTATCGCCGTTGACAATCAAGGTCGGTTGGGTGATGTGGCTCAGGTCATCTTCGGGGTCACGCCCCCAACGCTTGATGGCTCGCAGCTGGGTCAGAAAGCCAGGAACAGACATAGGCTTATCTGCAAAGGTTGCTAGTCGCTGGTTCATGCGACCCAGAACCTGTTCGGCCACTTGCCGACCAGCCTCATCATGGGGGTAAAAAATATAGCGTTTGGGGTCAATCCCCTCCAGAGCAGCCTTGGCCATGTAGCGGAAGGTCTTGCCAGTAACCTTGTCAATCTCGACGCCACCGCGGTGGCCTGTTCCTGCTAGAATCAGGCGGTTGACCAGACGAGGCTCCTGGCGGACCATTTCCTGGGCCACCATGCCACCCATGGACAGACCGAGCAGGTTGATTTGCTCATATCCCAAGGCTTGGATAAAGCGGATAGCCTGCTCTGCCATTTCCGAAATGGTCGTCCCTACCCGACCCTGGCTGGCCCCAACCCCTGGCAAATCCACCAAAATCAGGTGCTGGCGTTGAGCCAAGAGGTCGATGAGTTTGGGATCCCAGTTGTCCAAGGTCGCCGCCAGATGGGTCAATAGGAGCAAGGGCAGGTCAGATTGGCCTCGCCCCAGCTCTCGGTAGGCCATTTGTTGACCAGCGACGGTCAGGTAGGTGTTGCCGGTGTGTAAATAGGTCATTAGTTGCCTCCTTCAAAGGTCAGGACGGTCTTGCCACGAGAACGGCCATTGGCCACCTTGTCCAAAGCAGCGTTGACCTGGTCAAAGGGGTAAACCGTGTCAATAGAGGGCTTGATTTCAAGTCTAGTGAAGATGTCTGCCACTTCCTGCAACTGGGCACCGTTGCTCTCGACAAAAATGAAGTGGTAGGTCACTCCATACTTAACAGCCATCTTGTCGAATTTGCCACCGACCAGGCCAAAGAGCACCTGTTTCCACTTGGGAAGGTTCATCCGCTTGGCAAAAGCCCCATTTGGCAGGGCCCGCAGGGAAACCAGCTGGCCCCCTTGTTTCATAATGCCCATCTGCTTCTCGGTTTCTGCACCGCCCAGCGTGTCCAGAACATAGTCAATCTCGGACAGGCTCTGGGTGTAGTCCTCGGTCTTGTAGTCGATGAAGCGGTCAGCTCCCAGAGCCAGGACACGCTCAGCATTTGCCCCATCGCCATTGGTGATAACGGTCAAGCCCTTGGCCTTGGCCAGAGGAATGGCCATGCCACCGACCCCGCCAGTGCCACCAGAGATGAAGATGGTCTTGCCAGCCTCGGCTCCCATCAGGTCAAGGGCCTGCATGATGGTCAGGGCGGTCAAAGGAACGGCTGCCGCCTCCACATCGGTCAGGTAATCTGGAACCAAGGCTAAGGCTGCGGCCTCAACGGCCACGTACTCAGCGAAGGCACCGATATTATCCAAGGGCAGACGGCCAAAGACACGATCTCCGACCTGGAAACTGCTCACTCGGCTGCCGATGGCTTCCACCAGACCGACCACTTCATTGCCTGCGGTTTGAGGCAGTTTGTAAGGGACAATCATCTTGACCTCGCCACGGGAAATCATGTTGTCCAGAGGGTTCACCCCTGCGGCGGTCACCTTGACCAACACCTGGTGGGCTGCTGTCTGCGGTTTGGGCAAATCCGTCAAGGTGAGGGTGATGTTGTTTTTGTTGTAACGGGTGTGTTGGGCTGCTCTCATGTGGTTCTCTTTTCTTTTGTTATTTTTAGACTTGTATCTGATACAAGTTTAAGTTAGTGGGCGAAAAATGCTGACGGGGTCAGCAGGCTTATCTGGCTTGGGCATAGAGATTGGCGATGACCTGGGCCAGGGTTTGTTGACTAAGCTGGGCTTCCAGAGCTTGTTCAGCCGCTGAAAAAACAGGGTTCACAGCTGCCTCGATATGGCGGCCAACCGGACAGGCTGGATTGGCCTGCTGGTGAACCTGAAAGAGGCGGATCTGGACCACTTCCTGGGTGGCATAATAAATCTCCAAGAGGCTCATGTCCTCAGGCGACTTGCCCAGCTGGTAGCCTGGTTTGCCCTGATGGGACTGGATGAGACCTGCCTGCTTGAGGAGGGCGATGACCTTGCGGATATAGCTGGGATTGGTCCCCACGCTGGTGGCCAGGGCCTGAGAGGTCAAAACCTCCCGACTCTCACTGATCATGGCAAGGATATGGAGGGCAACGGAAAATTTAGTGTCCATGGTGCGTCCACCCTTTCTTGTATCTGATGCAAGAACAAGTTTATCACAGTTCCCAAAACTTGGCAAGGGATTGGCTTGGCATTTTTTAGAGAGTTGCCTTCTTTTGGTTTTTTGGGGGGACAAAAAAGATTGAAGAAGATCGGCCAACAGGGGCCTCTCCTTCAATCTTGTTCGATTAGAAATGGTGGGATTAAGTGAGGGGGTTAGCCTCTACTTACCCTAACTTATTTATTTTCAGCGACAAAGTTAGCGGCTTGATTACCTGCTTGACGACCAAAGATGATGATGTCGGCAACGGCATTACCACCGATACGGTTTTGACCATGGATACCACCGGTGACTTCGCCGGCTGCATAGAGACCAGTGATAGCCTGCCCATCGGTATTAAGCACTTGGGCCTGGGTGTTGATTTTGAGACCACCCATGGTGTGGTGAACACCTGGAGCTACCTTAATGGCATAGAATGGGCCTTGGGAAAGGTCGTTGTCCATGGCAGTTTCGCGGTTAAAAGCAGCATCTGATTTATCAGCGACAGCCTTGTTCCAAGTCTCAAGGGTGGCTAGCAAGTTGGCTTCTGGAATTTCCAAGGCCTTAGCCAAGTCTTCCAAACTATCACCCTTGACCACTAGACCTTTGCTGTCATACTGCTCAATGGCTTTCACTCGACCACGGAGAGCCTGGTCAAAGACAACATAGGCATGGTTCGGAGTAAGAGCATTGATGGCTGCTGAGACCTTATCACGCGTCAGCATTTCGTTGACAAAGCGTTGACCCTCTTGGTTGACCAGGATGGCACCTTCACCACGAACGGCTTCGGTAATCAGGTAAGAACTGCTTTGTTCAACTGTTGGGTGAATTTGGATTTGCTCCAAATCAACTGTTGCTGCTCCTTGATCTTCGGCCAGAGCGATACCATCGCCTGTTGAACCAGCCTGGTTGGTGGTCACATAACCCTTGAGTTCAGGTTTAAACTTGGTCACCATGTCCATATTGGCACCAAAACCACCTGTGGCCAAGACAACAGCCTTGGCAGAGATGGTCTTTTCCTTACCATCAAGGTTAACAGTAACACCAGTTACCTTCCCATCTTTATCCAAAACATCGGTAACAGCCGCATTGACAAAGGTTGGGATTTGACGCTCAACCACATTAGCATAAAGGCCATCAACCAGGTAGCCACCGACAGCGGAACCATCGGCTGGACGGTGGGTACGACGCTCACTCATCCCTCCTGTAGTGGTAATGTTGCTGAGGGTGATATCCAGACTATCCAACCAATCAATAGCAGCGGCTGAATTATCAACAAAATAGCGAAGCAGTTCTTGGTCGTTTGTATTCTTGCCACCAGCCAAAGTCTCTTCAAAGAATTTGTCATTGCTATCGGCAATGCCTTGCTCTTTCTGGAATTTGGTTTCCGAAGCGTTCATACCAGCAGACGATTTGGCCGTGTTACCACCGACAACCGGCATTTTTTCCAGGATAACCACGTTAGCACCGGCATCCTTAGCAGAGATGGCTGCAGACATACCAGCACCACCTGAACCGATAACAACCACATCGTAGCTGTCCTTCAATTCAGCAGGGTCAGTATAAACCTTTTCAGAAGCTCCCGAAACAGTCTCTGTCTTCTCCGAACTAGCAGCTGTGCTGCTTGAGCTACTTGAAGCAGTTGTCGGGCCTTTCTGGCCACAAGCGACTAACAGGATAGTCATAATCCCTAAGATAAGGGCTAAAAGAGATGATTTTTTCATCTTATCCTCCTTGATATGTTTTTCACATCACTTATTGTAAACTATTTCACGAAAATTTTCAACCCCTTTTTCAAAAAACTCCTGAGAAACTTCATTATTCAGCACTGTTCTTAACTTTGGAGCATAGCAGAGCTGTTTTTTACCACCAGCCTAAACCTCTAGCCACTCTCAGAGCACCTGATACACAAAACCTATCACTATTATTAAAAAAGACTATTTTACATCTGCTCTGCCATTTCCTATAATAAAAGAAAAGAAAAAAGAGGTGACTTATGTCTAAAATTTACAACAACATTCGGGAATTGGTGGGGAAAACCCCAATCGTCAAACTCAACAAGTTGGTGCCGGAAGGGGCAGCGGACGTTTATGTCAAGCTGGAATACTTCAACCCAGGCTCGTCTGTCAAAGACCGCATCGCCCTCAACATGATTGAGGACGCGGAAGCCCAAGGCCTAATCAAGCCAGGCGACACCATCATCGAGCCGACATCTGGCAACACGGGGATCGGTTTGGCTTGGGTTGGCGCCTCTAAGGGCTACAAGGTGGTCATCGTCATGCCTGAGACCATGAGCCTGGAACGCCGCAAGCTGATTCAGGCCTACGGGGCTGAACTGGTCCTGACCCCAGGTGCTGAAGGCATGAAAGGGGCTATCGCCAAGGCCAATGAACTGGCTGAAGAGCGTCAGGGCTTTATCCCAATGCAGTTCCAAAACCAGGCCAACCCAGCAGTTCACGAGGCCACAACGGGCCCTGAAATCTTGGAAGCCTTTGGTCCAACTGGTCTGGACGCCTTTGTCTCTGGTGTCGGAACAGGGGGCACGGTGACTGGCGTGTCTAAGGTCCTCAAGGCTGCCAACCCAGACATCAAGATTTTTGCGGTTGAAGCTGACGAATCTGCCATCTTATCAGGTGAAAAGCCTGGCCCCCACAAGATTCAAGGCATCTCTGCTGGTTTTATCCCAGATACCCTGGACACCACCAGCTACGACGGCGTGGTTCGGGTGTCTTCTGATAATGCCATTGCCACAACCCGCTCCGTCGGTGGGGCGGAAGGCTTCCTGGTCGGCATCTCATCTGGTGCAGCCATTCATGCTGCTATTGAAGTGGCTAAGGAACTGGGTGCTGGTAAGAAGGTCCTGGCCATCTTGGCCGACAATGGTGAGCGTTACCTCTCTCTGCCTGCCTTTGATTTCAACAACTAGGCAAGATTCTTAAAAAAACAAAAGAAACCTAGTAAACTAGTTTCATTACAAAAAGGAGGCTAGTATGGCTAAAAAATGTTACACACCTGTGTCCGTGTTAAAGATTTGGACACTTCAATCACCTTTTACCAAAATGCTTTTGGTTTCAAAGAAATCAGCCGTCGCGATTTCCCAGACCATCAATTTACCCTAGTTTACCTGGGCTTTGAGGGGGATGATTACGAGCTGGAACTGACCTACAACTATGGCCATCCTGGCTACGAGTTAGGAACAGGCTACGGCCACATCGCCATCTCATCCGATGATCTAGAGGCTGACCATGCCCGCCATGAAGCGGCCGGTTATCCTGTTACCAAGATTGGTGGTCTGCCTGACGAACCAGGTCTCTTCTACTTCATCACTGACCCAGATGGTTATAAGATTGAAGTCATTCGTACTCAAGCCTAAATAACTGAAAGAGGGATAACACTTTTCCTTCAGCATGAAGATAAAGTCCTTAAAACCATTGGTCTAAGGACTTTTCTTTATCAGTTAAGGCACCTTCATCCTAAAAACCAATCAAAAATAGGCTGGACAAGTTCCTCCAAGCTGATCTTGATGTTCAACAATCCCAAAGCAGTTTGGCCGAACCAGAATGACCAAGTTTTAGACACCTTGCCCCCTATCAATCGTCTGAATTTGTTGAGTTTAAGTGATTGCTGACTCGTCTGCCTCCCGCTTTTCTAGTTCCTAGGAAGAGCTAGAAACAGGTCCTCTCTGCTGAGCCTGGCTCGTCCATCAGCCCTTTGTCCTTAGAAAGGAAACACCATGTCCGCTAAACGCCTAGCCAGTGCTTCCCTGTTTATGGCCCTGACCATCTTGCTCAGTGCTAGTTTCATGTCCATCCCTGTGCCAGGTGGCCACTTCTACTTCAACGGGATTATCATTTACTTGACAGCCCTGATTTTTAAGCCCAAGGAAGCGGTCATCATCGCTGGCTTCGGCTCTTTCTTGGGAGACTTCTTCTTCTACCCAGAACCCATGTTTGTGACCCTGGCCACCTACAGCTTACAGGTCTTGGTCATCGCCCTCCTGGTGGCCAAGTATGGTCTCCCTGCACCGAAAAAGGTGGTCTATCCTGCCCTTTTGGCTGGTACCATCGTTGACAATGTAGGCTATTTTCTCGGACGAACCTTTGTCTATCGAACTCTGGAATACGCCATCATCAAAATCCCCTTTGATTTAGCAGCGACAGCCATGGCCCTGGCTATCGTCAGCTTTATCTACTACAGGACCCCGTTTTTGAAGCAGGCAAAAGCCTTTCTGACCGATTAAAAACAGGCCTCGCCTTGCGAGGCCTGTTCATTTTCCTAAAATATCAAGGTAAGCAACCAGTAGGCTAGGAGCAGGCCTCCGAGACCGATACGGTAGTAACCAAAGACCTTGAAATCATGGGTTTTGACGTAGTTGGTCAAAAAGCGAATGGCATAGTAGCTGACCGCAAAAGCCGTCCCCATAGCTACCAGCAGGATGCTGAGTTGGCTCAAGCTCAGGCTGTTGCCCTCCAAGAAAAACTTGAGGATTTTAAGGCCGCTGTAACCAAACATGACCGGAATGCCCAAGAAAAAGGTGAACTCGGTCGCCACCGGGCGGCTGGTTCCCAAGAGCATGCCTCCAATAATGGTCGCTCCAGATCGGCTAGTCCCTGGAATCAGGCTCAGAACCTGAAAACAACCAATCAAAAAGGCCGTCTTATAGGACATTTTCGCCAAACTGGTCACCTGAGGCTGGATTGCTTCCTTGGCCTGGCGATTTTCCAGCCAGATAAAGGCTACACCGTAGAGGATTAGCATGAGGGCCACCGGCACAAAGTGGTAGAGGTATTTTTCCAAGAGGTCATCGAGGGGCAAGCCCAATAGCAGAGCTGGCAGGATGGCGATGACCACCTTGAGCCAGAGTTGCCAGGTCAGGCGGACTTCCCGCTCCGACTTGCCCTTCTGAAAGGGGTTAAGCCGGTCAAAATAGATGACCATAACCGCCAAAATAGCCCCCAGCTGAATCACCACGTTGAACATGTTGATAAAGGCCTGGTTTTGCCCCTTGAACTGAACAAATTCCTGAACCAAAATCAAGTGACCGGTGGACGAAATGGGCAACCATTCGGTAATGCCCTCAACGATGCCATAAAATATGGCTTTTAAGAGTTCAATTAGCATGACAACCTCGCTTGTTTTTTTCTATTATAGTAAAATTTTCAGTAAATAGCCAGAAAGAAGTGAGGCTAAGAGCTGATGTGGCCGAGAGATGGTTTCCCCGTGGCTCGTGGTCGTTTCGTTTTCTGAAAAAGCCTCTCCTCCCTGAAACCGCTTTTTCCTTGCCCCAGCCCCAAAAATATGCTAGACTTGAGACAAAACCTAACAAGAGGAGAAAAATCATGTCAGCCCTGCTATTTGTCATCGTCTGCGGCCTCTATATCGCCACCCTGACCCGAATTTGGCACAAAC
Organism: Streptococcus sp. ZY171113; assembly: GCF_057748235.1. NCBI lineage: Bacteria > Bacillati > Bacillota > Bacilli > Lactobacillales > Streptococcaceae > Streptococcus > Streptococcus sp. ZY171113. The sequence goes on along the minus strand of NZ_CM173243.1, from coordinate 320,002 downwards.
TCCCCACCCAAATTTGGCTCAGAACCTTACTTGCTCTGGCTATCGGCCTCGCCTTTGTTCTCCTCTTTTTCCTCATGCTCGGGGCCATCCTAAGCCTCAGCTGCACGCCCTGACCCAAGGAGGTTCTGATGCTCTTCATTTCCCTCTTATTCATTTTCCTAGCTTCTGCTTTTTTTCTAGCGACACTTTTGTGGAAATGGCAGAGCCTACCAGTCAACATCTGGCTAAAAATCGCCCTCCTCTTGGTTCTGCTTGTCCTGACAGCTGGTCTCGGTTATCTGACCATCTTCCTTTTTATGTTAGGTCGTAATTCTTAATAGCACCGCTATCCCCGTACAAAAACTTGTGCGGGGATTTTTTCCAAAAGAGGAAGAAAATGACCTTTTTTTATGGTATAATAAAAAAGTACACGTTTTCAACACTAGATGGAGGAACTTATGTCTATTCAATCCGTTAACGCCATTCGCTTCCTTGGCATTGATGCCATCGAGAAATCCAAGTCCGGCCACCCTGGCATTGTCATGGGTGCTGCCCCTATGGCCTACGAGCTTTACACCAAACACCTGACGGTTAACCCAGCCCAACCGAACTGGATCAACCGCGACCGTTTTGTCCTGTCAGCTGGCCACGGCTCCATGCTCCTCTATGCCCTCCTGCACCTGTCAGGCTACGAGCAGATGACCCTGGACGAGATCAAAAACTTCCGCCAATGGGGCTCTAAAACCCCTGGTCACCCTGAAGTTGACCACACCGAGGGCGTTGATGCCACAACTGGCCCGCTCGGGCAAGGGATTTCAACCGCTGTCGGCTTCGCCCAAGCCGAGCGTTTCTTAGCTGCCAAGTACAACAAGGACGGCTTCCCGATTTTTGACCACTACACCTATGTGATTTGCGGCGACGGCGACCTCATGGAGGGCGTTTCTGCAGAAGCGGCTTCCTACGCTGGCCTGCAAAACCTGGACAAGCTCATCGTCCTCTATGATTCTAACGACATCTGCTTGGACGGCGAGACCAAGGATGCCTTCTCCGAAAACATTCGGGCCCGCTATGAGGCCTATGGCTGGCACACCAGCCTGGTTGAAGACGGCACGGATTTGGGGGCAATTTCAGTTGCGCTAGAAGCTGCCAAAAAAGCTGGAAAACCGAGCTTGATTGAGGTGAAAACCGTGATTGGTCACGGTTCGCCAAACAAGGCTGGGTCAAACGCTGCCCACGGTGCCCCACTTGGTCCAGACGAGGCTGCCGCTACCCGCCAGGCCCTGGGCTGGGAACACGCGCCGTTTGAGGTGCCAGCAGAGGTTTACGCTGACTTCAAGGCCAAGGTCGCCGACCGCGGTGCCGCAGCCTACACTGCCTGGGAACAATTGGTCGCTGACTACAAGGCAGCCTACCCAGAAGTCGCTGAGGAAATCTCTAAGATTTTGGCCAACGAGGATGTGGTTGAATTAACTGAGGCTGACTTCCCAGTTTACGAGAACGGCTTCTCCCAAGCTACCCGCAACTCTTCACAAGACGCCATCAATGCGGTTGCCGAGCTCCTGCCAAACTTCCTGGGCGGTTCAGCTGACCTAGCCCATTCTAACATGACCTACATTAAGAGCGATGGCCTGCAAGACAGCCAAAACCCGCTCAACCGCAACATCCAGTTTGGGGTGCGTGAATTTGCTATGGGAACTGTCCTCAACGGCATGGCCCTCCACGGTGGTCTTCGGGTTTACGGTGGCACCTTCTTCGTCTTCTCTGACTATGTTAAGGCTGCTATCCGCCTGTCTGCCCTCCAAGAGTTGCCAGTGACCTATGTCTTCACCCACGATTCCATTGCCGTTGGTGAAGATGGCCCAACCCACGAACCAATTGAGCATTTAGCGGGTCTGCGGGCCATGCCTAACCTGACGGTTATCCGCCCAGCTGATGCCCGTGAAACCCAGGCGGCCTGGCACCATGCCCTGACCAGCAAGTCCACCCCAACTGCCCTGGTATTGACCCGTCAAAACCTGACGGTCGAAGAAGGGACAGACTTTGGCAAGGTTGCCAAGGGTGCCTATGTGGTTTATGAATCAGGAAGCGACTTTGACACCATCCTGATTGCTTCAGGTTCTGAAGTTAATTTGGCTGTTCAAGCGGCCAAGGCCTACGCTGAACAAGGCGGCAAAGTGCGGGTGGTTTCAGTCCCATCAACCGAACTTTTTGACCAGCAATCTGCTGACTACAAGGAAAGCGTTCTGCCATCTAGGGTCCGCCGCCGTGTAGCCATCGAAATGGCTGCCAGCCTGACCTGGTACAAGTATGTCGGCCTGGACGGTGCCGTTATCGGTATCGACAAGTTCGGTGCCTCAGCCCCAGCTGCGACAGTCATCGAAAACTACGGCTTCACCGTAGACAATGTTCTCAAGACCATCGAGAGCCTCTAAGAGGAATCTCCCCTGCCAGCTTGAGGAAACCAAGTCTAAAATCACAACGTTCATGCGAGACTACCGTACATCGCTTTACTATTCCATTCAAAACCGAACGAATACTTTTGAAACCTACTATGACACGTCCAGCCATGCTTACCAAGACATGGTAGACTACACGGTCAATGGCGGAGCAGATCGAGCTAACCTCAGCTACAACTCCGACGTCAAGTTTGAAATGACCAATTTCGAAGACCTTGGCAACAACCAGTACAAGATTACCATGCACAACGTCTTTGTTCAATACTTTAGAAATGGCAGAAGTTCACGCGTTGACCGAAGTCAGTTCTATTACTTGAGAAAAGAAGGCGATAGCTTCAAGATTTATAACATTGAAGGAGGAGGATAAGACATGACAGCTCACAAACTACTAGCTAGTCTTCTTCTAAGTGCCAGCCTCTTAGTGGCTTGCGGCAAAAAAGAGACCCAAGAAGTTACGGTTCCACCAGCAAGCCTGGCCAGCTCAACAACGTCAGAAAGTAGCTCAACGAGTTCAACCAGCTCATCTAGCCAAACAAGTGAAACCGACAGCTCAACGACCAACTCATCCAGCAGTTCAAGTGAGGCAACAGTAGCCACCTCGACACCAGCTCACTATAACGGCTCTTACTACGCCATTCAGGGCAAATATGACGAGATTATTATCGTCAACAAAAAACACCCCCTTGATCCAAGCTATGGTTTCGGTGAAGACCCAACAGCCCTCGCTGCGTTCCAATCCCTATTGGCTGACATGCAGGCTCAAGGCTACCCGATTTCCTCTGCTTATAGTGGCTTCCGTAGTTATGATACGCAAGCAGGTCTCTACAATAACTACGTCTCTAACGATGGTCGTGAAGCAGCTGACCGTTATTCTGCCCGACCTGGTTACAGCGAGCACCAAACTGGTCTAGCCTTCGACATCATTGATGGTAATGGTAGTTTGCTTGAAGAACCCCAAGCCAGCCAATGGTTGCAGGATAATGCTCACCACTACGGCTTTATTGTCCGTTACCTGCCTGGCAAGGAGCACATCACAGGTTACATGCCCGAACCATGGCACATTCGCTATATCGGGAAAGAAGCCAGCGATATTCATGCGTCAGGCCTCACCTTAGAAGAATATTTCGGTATCCCTGGTGGGGATTACTAAATCAAAATGAGCCTTTAGGGGCTCATTTTTTGGTCTAGTCTGAGGACGGGCTGCTTGAGGGAGCTTCACCCTCATCTTCGACTTGTTCTATCCTTTCTCCAGTTTTTTCTCCTTCTGTTTTCAGGGTTAAATCCGCTGAGGGAGCTGTTTCTGGATTGGTCAACGGCTGGTCAGCCTGAGACTTTTTCTCTTTCTTTAGAGGGTTGGGTTTGTCTGTCTCCTCGGTCTCAGGTTTTTTCTGAGCCAAAAATTCATAACGGTAACTGTGCCCACTGGTCAGTTCTACGGTGATTAGGAGCTGGTCATCAGTTTGTTGATAGCTAGTTGACCCGTGGTCAAACTGGAAGCTGCCACGGTCTTCCTGGACTTGGTCTCTAGTCATCTCGGCCATGAGACTGGCCTGGGTTTGGTGATAGAGGGCTTGTCTAACCTGATGACTAGCCTTGACCCTGCCCACATAAAATTGCAAGAAAAGGGCAAAGACGGCCGCCATGAAAAGGGCGTAGAGCAAGATACCTGCCCTAAGGCGTTTGGTCAAAAGCATAGATGAAAGTCCTTTCTAGGCCGGTCTCAAAGGTCAATTTCAGGGTCACCTGCTGACCTGACTGGCTAAAGTCAGCAGACTTGACACCGAAGAGCATAGGCTGGTAGCCCCTGCCATCGCCGTTGGCCTTGCGAAAATCGTCGGCTCGGAATTTGCCGAAGGACAGGCTCTGGCCTTTTTTACTGATGTAAAGTCGGTTACCCTCGACTTTATCAAGTTTGGCACCGGCCAATTCTTGCCTAAACTGCTGGCAAAAGAGCAGCCAGTTGTCTCGGTTGTTATCAGATAGGTAGCTGGTGTGCTGGGCGACCACCTTGGTCAGGCCCTGATAGACGGTCAGGCTGCCTGCGATGACCAAGAGGGCAACTAGGACTTCTAGGAGAGTAAAGGCTCGTAATCTAGTTTTTAGCAAGGCTCATCACCACCCTTTCTCCCTCGTAAACGATTAACTCTTGGTCAGTTTGGACAACCTCAACGCTGAGACCATCTAGGCTTAGACTAGACTGCCCCGTCTGGACAGCCATGAGGGCCAGGTTAAGCACCTCTTGCTCTCTGATCTGCTCGGCTATTTCCCCTTGATGACGACCCAACTGCCCCAGGACCAGGCTGGCGATGGTCACCAGCACCCCAAGGGCAATCAGGCTCTCAAGGAGTATGTAGGCTTTGACGTGTTTGTTTATACTTACCACTCCCTATGTAAAGCTGGTAGGTGACGGTTTCGTCCTGGGTTCTGAAGCCAATCTTGGCCAGGGACGAGTTGCCACCTCCCGCTGAAAATGTAATCTGTTGCTCCTGAACCAACTCAAGGCTGGCGGGCAAACTGATGGTCTGATAGCCATTGGAAATCTGACGGTCAGACAAGGTGAGGACGACAGGGGCCTGCTGGCTGCTGCTGAGTTTTTGACTGTCCAGGTAAACCTGCTCAAAATTGAGGAAAAAGAGTTTCTCTTCGATGGCCTGAAAGGTAGAAGTTACCGAACCTGACAGGGTCAGGGCCAAAAGGCTGACTAGGCTTAACACCAACAAACTTTCCAGCAGGGTAAAGGCCTTAGTCCTGTACCCGTTGAGTTGCTTTATCAGAACCGACATAGGCCTTGTACTCTTTCACTTGTTTGTCATCCAGATAGCCTTCTCTTTCCAAAGCGGACAAAGTTGGTTCGTCGTCATGGCTAAGTTTGTAAAGCTCTGCCTGGCTTTCAACGACTTTAACCAAGGCTTTACCGCCAGCCTTATTAATGCTCTCTTTTTGCTTGCTGAGATTGGGCACAAAGAGCAAGAGCAAGACGCTCACGATGGCTAGGACCAGTAACATTTCCACAAGGGTAAAGGCTTTAACGGTCTTGCGACGCAGGTGTTTGAAAAAGTGTTTCATGGCATTCTCCTTTTTTAGACAGGGACTTGCTGGGCAAGTCAAGCGAGGGGCGACGACCGAGACCTTAGAAGGTCGGCATATTTTGATAGATGGGTAGAAGCATGGCCGCATAAATCATGACAATCGTGAGGGCCACGAAGAGAAAGACCAGGGGCTGGATAAGCTGGCTGGCTTGATTGAGGCGAGCAAAGAAACTGGACCAGGTCTCCTGAGCATAGAGGGTCAATTCCTTGCCTAGCCGAGACTTGACCTCGCCATAGGCAATCATGAGGCTCAGTTCCCGCTTGAAAAAAGGGTAGTCCAAAACCTTTTCGTGAAAGGCCTGACCGGCCAAGAGGGCCGTCTCCAAGTCCCGTCCCAAATCCTGAAAAAGCCTGGACTTCTGCTCCTGCATGAGCTGGACAATCTGGGCCAAATCCAGGCCCTGACCCAAGAGATTGCCCCACTCCCTGGCGTAGTAGGCCGTCAGATAGAGCTGGACAAACTTACCCAGATAGGGCAGGCGACTGAGCCTGCTATAGAGGGCGATGGGACTGGCTTTTTTGGAGAAATAGCAGAGCAGAACAGCAGCAACTGCCAGCCCTGCCATTGTCCCAAAAAAGAGTTGGGGGAAGTTGTTAATGAGCCGGCTGGCCAGATTGTCCCCCTCCAACTGGGGCAAGAGGTAGTTTTTGAGGCCCAGCATGATCAGAACCAGGAAACCCAAGAGGATGATGGGGTAGGTCATGACCTCTACCAGTTTCTTGCGGACGACGAGGATTTGGGTCAGGTAGTCTTCCAAACTAGCTAGACTTTGCTGGGTGTTACCGTGAACATCAGCCAAAGCCATCTGGGTGACCAAGCCGTCTGCGAAGCCCAAATCAGCCAAGAGAGTAGCCAAGCCCTGCCCCTGCATCAGCGACTGCCGCATCTGCTGGACGTGGGCTGGTTTCATGAGCTGGCTCCGTTCCAAAAAGTCCACCATCTCTGTCAGGCTAAAGCCGCTGGCCAGCAGGTTATGAAAGAGCTGAATTAGTTTTTTCTGTTCCGTCAGCCTTAATTTTTTCGGTCCTGGCCGCCTGGTCAGAGAGATGTCCTTGGTCAACCAGGTCATCAAGTTGCTGGTTCCAGCGGTCGGGCTGGTGGCTGGCAAAGTTTTCTGTGGCCACATCAATCAGGCCTCCTTTCGCAATCAAACGTTGGTAGCTGATGCCTGCCAGACAGGCTGTCAATTCTTCTTTGCTGACTCCCAATTCCAGCAGGCGGGCATAGACACCTGGGATGGATTTGGCGTGGACAGTCGAGAGGACAACCGCCCCTGTTAGGCTGGCCCTGACCACGGCTCTGGCGGTTTCAGTATCACGGATTTCCCCGATAATCAGCACGTCAGGCCGATGACGGAGAGACAGCTTAATCAGGCTATCATAGGTCAAGCCGATGGCTTCATTGAGCTGGAGCTGCAGGAAGGCCTCCTCCTTGATTTCCACAGGGTCTTCGATGGAAATGACCTGTTGGCCAGCGAAAGTTTCCGCCACCAACTGGTGCATGAGGGTGGTTTTACCCGACCCAACTGGCCCTGCAAAGAGGTAGAGCCCCCGTTGGCCCAGCATGTCTTTGGCTAGCTCCAAACCATCAAACCAATAGCGAAGCTCTCGCCTGCCATCAAACAAGAGGCGGATAACCAGGCTCTCTTGCCCCCGATAATCTCCCACAGTGGACAGGCGAAGCGAGACCTGAGTGTCACCGATGTCATAGTCACAGGAACCCAGCTGGCTGCGGCGTTTCTCGCCCACATTCATACCCGCCACAAATTTGAAGTGACTGATTAGACTAGCTGCCTGTTGGCTGTCTAGCTGATTGAGGAACACCCGGTCATCACCCACTCGCAGAAAGACCTCGTGGGTCTCCTTTTTAGGAATCAAGTAAATGTCCTGAGCACCTTGTTTTCTGGCCTCGCTGATCAAGGCCCTTGCAATATCTTGTACCATAAGCCCTCCTGACTAATCATTCGTAAGACAAAACAAAAAAGATTGGCACTAACCAATCTTTTTTATCTTACAGGCTGACATGGGGGCTGGCGGGTCATTGCGTTTTTTGAAAACGGCTTGATGGTAAGCCTCTGGCAATTCTTCCCAATCCTTCAAGAGAGCAAGCGAGCGGTACTCCTGCAAGGGTTCGTCACAATCGAGGCAATCAGACTGATTTTGGGGATCCCAAAAGGCCGTCAAGAGGCTAGCCTGGCTCTTGTAATAGGGGTGACTCACCTTGAAGTGCATCCAGCGTTTTTTAAAGGCTGCTAAGGCATCCTCAAACCGCTCATAACTTTTCACCTCAACAATGTCTTCTTTCCAATCCTCCAAGAACCACCAGGGTTCAAAGTAGCCGTAGAGTTCCACTACTTGATACGTCATAAATCACCTCTTCTGAGAACCATTATAGCTTAAAAGCAGATGAATGGGAAAAAATTTGTCTGAAAGTCTCACAAATACACAAAGTTCGAGGGCAGATTGCCCAAGATGAAGGGGTTTAGAGAGAAATTTGTTGATGTTTTGCCTAACGAAGTCAGGTCAAAGCTGATTGCTCTTTCTTGGAACAAGCTCCTTTCCAGCTAAAAAAAGTGATGTGAAGCCAGTTCGTTCTAGCAGACAAAACCTTCTCTGGTTTCAGCAGTTTGTCAAGAAAACATCACCTCTTCTACAAATTCACAAAAAAAAGCCCTTGCTACTGGCAAAGGCCTTTTCGCTTACAATTCCACATAGGGGAGGGGAGAGTCGCTATCCAGAGCTTGTTGAGGAGCTTGCGTACTCAAAAGGTCAAACCAGGCCTGAGAAAGCTGGTCAAAGGTGAGCTGGGCCTCTGGTGTCTCAGCTGTCCGTCTGCGGCCAAACCAGGCCATAGTGGCCTGCTCAAACTGCAACATGGCATAGACCATCCGCTCAAGACCACCCTCATCAAATTCCTGATGAACGGCCTCCGCCACCTCCTTGGCTTGGGGCAGGAGTCTCCCAGCAATTTTCTCCCTGCCTTCCTCGCCTAAGTCTCTCCAAGTGATTAACTGGCCGTCAACCTGATAGAAAATCTCAAAAGCCTCCTCACCTGACTTAAAATTTACCAGAACAAAGGCCCGCTCGATGGGCTGACTAGCCCCCTTAACAGCATTGACCAGGATGTTCTGAGACATCTCACGCCAATAATCATCGGCCATCTCTGCTCGGTCAATCACAAAGGCCTCCGCCACACTCTCAACAGGTTCTTCTCCACGATTTACACGCTCAACTTTTTTGAACAAACGGTCAAAAAATCCCATAACACTCTCCTTAATACTCGATTTCTTTCCAGTATAGCAAAAAAAAAAGCAAATCCGAGAATGATTTGCTTTTTCAGTTATCACATCATGCCGCCCATAATAAGTCGAGTTTTTCCGATGAACTAAAATAGTAAAAAACGCTGTTTTATAAGCATTCATTGGCGGTCAACTTTTATCATATCTGGTGGTAAATTTACAATAATTATCAACTTATGCCCCAAATTTGCCCCAAAATAATTTCAAAAAATCGCAAGAAACCCTTGACAAGCTACAATTATAATTGTATAATGAATATAGAAAGTGAGGTGAGAACAATGGACAAGGAAACCTATGTCAGATTACTTGAAAAAGTAATCGACAACATCCCGCCAACTATCGCAGCGATAGCGGCACTCATCACCGCTCTCAATGTCCGAGAGCAAAACAAAAAGCGTCAACCTGGCTCCCGCAAAAGAAAAAGGTAAACGCTAGTGGGTGAGAGGGCGAAAGCCCTCTACACTCTCATTGTATCATATACCAAGGAGAAAAACAATGATTATCCCAATTGCAGTTCTTTTAATCGCCATCAATGTTTATCTGTTTTACCGCAATAAGGAGGAAAATGATGATTAAAGATACAGTGGCAGTCATCACATGGCTTCTACTTGAAAGCAACGTGACAACCTACCAAATCGCTAAGGATCTGAAACTATCCACTCAATTCTTGGATGGCTACAAAAACAACCCTGAAAAAATCATCAAGATGACTATGGCCAAGGCTCAGATTTTGGAAGAGTATGCCAGGAACCTTAAAGGCTGACTAGACTTGTCGGCCTTTTTACATGCAAAAAAATCCCCCTGGATTTGCTCCAGAGGGATTGCTTGTCTTATCTTTTCTTCGCTCCAAAGAAGCTCAGCTCTTCGTCCGTCCAAATGCCCAGCTCCCACATGACCCTAATGGCGTTCCGCTGGTTTTCTTTTGAAACAGGGTCCGTGTCTTCGGGATTGAGATAGGCCGCTGAAAAATCATAGGCCTCCCTGTCGTTAACAGGGTTCAGGACCACGCAGTCATCTTTCCAATGAACCCAGACCCCGCTATACCCCTTATATCGAGTAACGTAGGGCAGAATGCCTAAGATATTCTGCAAAAGAAACGCCTTAACGTTCTTCTGGGGAACTGGTTGGGTAAAGTCCATCGGCTGGTTAACCCCATAGACCCCAGGGTTCCGGGGATTGCTTGGAAATTGCAGACCACAGCCATTGTCAAAATTGATGGTCCAAATGGGATTGGTTCGCTCCATGTTAAGAGCCAGAGGTCCCCGACGTTTCTTAGGAGTATCGGCCTGAACTGCCAAGTCAAGCGGGTTGGTTCGCTGTCCCAGATACCGCATAGGCTAGCCCACCACCACGGCCGTCAGGGTCTCGGTAAAGCTCTCTGCCACCGTCACCTCTGCCCTGGTCTCAGACACCAGACGGACATCTGCCAGAACCTGATGGCCCAGGCTATCGTAGAGGCTGACAGACACGAAGCGACGCCCCAGATTATGGGCCACCTCTTGGGTCGCACCCGCCCCGAAATTCAGCTCCTGAGTATGAACCCGAGCCGTGTTGGCAATCTGTGCCAGAGCTTCCTTGTTTTCCTTGATGGCCTCGGCGATTTCCTGGAAGGTGTTGAGCTCTTCTGGTGCCGCCTCAACCAGCTTGGCCACCTCAGCCTGAGCCAGCTCCTGAGCCTTGGCCTCAAGACCAGCCTGCAAGGTCGGGATGACCCCGCCAGGGGCTTTCAGTTTCTCTTCCAGAACAGGGGCCAGCTCTTGACCCAGGCCTTGCTTGGCCTCATCATCCAAAATTTGGTCTTTAAGCAAGTGCAGCGTGTAGTTGTCAAGAGTGGCGTTCTGGACAGCACTGTCGAAGCCAGAGGCTACAAAACTCTCGCCAGCACGGCCACCCGCTCCGTCGTCCAAAATCCTTGTTAATTCAGAGAAGCTCAAGCCCCCGTCCACATGAGCCTTGAAAGCCTCCTGGTTATCACGAACATAGGCCTCCATAGCCTCAGCCGTCAGCTCGCTAGCCCCGCTAGACGCCCCCACAGCCTGCCAGCTACCGCCCGCATAGACCTTGACCGCTTTCTCAGCCGTATCAAAGTAGATTTGACCCTCCTTAGGACTGGCAGGGGCTACGGCCAAGTTCTGCAAGGCCACATTAAGCAGCTGATTCCCCTTGAGGTCGATGTTGGTTAAAAATGTTGACATGTTTTTCTCCTTTTAATTCAAAATAGCGGTGCCTGAAAATTCGGCACTAAACGAAACGACGATACGGCTCTCGCCCTCATAGAGGACGTCACCAAAAACTTCATTGCCAGCCGTGTCGATGACGGTCACGCTAGGACGCTTGCCCAACTCGTGGTCAATGGTCCAGACCCTGCTGGCCTCAATCTGGCGGTGTTCGTAGGTCTGACGCCTGGCCAGCTCACGGATTTCCACCATGGGTTCCATAGCGAAAAGCTCAGCCGTCCCATACTTGGTGGCCGACTGGGTCAGCCTCAGCTTGACCTTCTGGTCAGACGGGAAAACATAACCCCCAGCCTTGACCTCTACCCAACACTCCCCCAGAGGGATAGGCTGGTCGATGGTAAAGCTGACACGGTCACCAGCCACCGTCACAGCCGTCTCATAGATGATGCGGAAGTCCTCCCCCTGCACCAGCTGGACCAGAGCCTCCTGACCATCTAGGTCGATGCCTTTTAGGTTCTCATCCACCAGCTGAAAGGCGATGACCGAACTCCTGTCCCCTTGCTTGATTCGGTAGCCACCGTCCACCTGGACCAGGCCTGTTGAGTTTCGGCGGTCTTCTGTCCCCCGCCCGCTCATCGGATTGTCCCCCAGAGACCGACCCGATTGCCATTAGCGTCCACAGGGGCGATGGCCATGTAATTCCGATGGCCTGACTGCCCAACGAAACTGATCCAGCGGTAACCGTCCGAGGATAGGATTTTCTGGTCATAGTGGACCACCTCGCCAGGCTCATAGACCGCCACCACCTCGCCCAAAAGGCTAGGTGACCGTCGCACATTGATGGACATATGGCCAAGGGTGAGCTCCCCCTCTTCTGGAACCATAGCAGAGCTGTCCGTCACAGCCAGCTCAGAGCCAGCTTCTGCCTCATAAGGCGGATAGAACCAGCCCACCAGGTCAGAGAGCGGCCGCTGGTTGAACTGGGCAGGGCTACCATAGTCCAGGTCACCAGCCAAGTTCTGCTCGACCGTCTCCAGCCAATCACCAGTAACGCCAATGATGAGGCCCGTATGGCCGAAGTTAACCCCATCAGCCCAGTAGTCCATGACGAAGAAAGCCCCAGGCTCAGGCCTCATGCCACTAGACGCATAGACCACTTCCCAACCAACGCCCTCAGCACTGTCCAGCAGGTCGCGGGCATTGCCCCAGAGGTCAATACCGAAGAAATGCTTAGCGGGCCAGCTGACCAGGTCAACACACTGCATGCCAGCGTAGCCATCCTTATCAACCCCCATGCCCGAACGGGCCAAGTTCCAGGCCCAAGTCAAGATGTTATGAATTGTTCTCATGTTTCATATCCTTTCTATCTACATACCACGCCAGGATTGGCCAGGCAAAGACCACTAAAGGCCACAAGGCCAATCCCAGTGCTAGTGTCTTAATGCGGCTCATCGTCTCTCTTCCCCCTCTTGGGCAGGAAATGACTGATAAAAACCTCCAAGGGTTCCGTATTGAGTCCCATCTTCTTAGCATTTTCCACGATAGAGAGCAACTCGAAGAACAGATAGCCCCAGTAAAGCACCTGCAAGGTCATGGGACCAACCCCATCAGGCAAAACCACCGACAGGGGAATGCAGTAAGTCAAGAGGACAATACTGGCTAATTTCCGCAAAATACCATCAATCCCAGCCTTGCTTTTGAAAGTAATGTCTGGGTTGATTTTTGCCGCAATCGTCCCTGTCAGAAAATCCAGCAACATAGCTCCCATGATTAAGGAGAGGGTAAACAGCACCTTTTCCTCATGCGTGTCGCTCATGGCCTTTAAGGCCTCAAAGACCTCAACCATTGTCTACCTCCCTTTCTGTTACCGGCTCAGGATTGTGCCAAATCGGCTCACCCGATTCATCAAAGAGCATGATGTGGAACTGGTCACCCGTCAAAGCCGAGAGCGGCAGATTAGTAACCGCCCCGCCCCATTGAGTCATCCCAGAGATGGTCTCAAAGGTCTCGAACCGGCGTCGCCCCTTAACCACCACAGGCACCGTCTTGTGCTCCAGATAGAGGTAGAAGGCCTGCCCATTATCCGCCCCACGGACGAACTCCCCATTCTCCCGCATATAGGTCAAGGCCGTCGCCAGGTCAAAGGGCTGCGTGATTTGGTCAAGGTCAAGTGGTTTTGGTTGTGTTTGTTGTTGGTTTTTAGTCATTGTTAGTCTCCTTTTTCTACTTTGCTTACTTCATATTGCTCCAAGAGGTCGTCAATCAAGACCACCTCATCGGTTGTGAAATCGTCCTCTGCCGTGCCCAACCAGTCCAGGAAATCCATGTACCGTTTAGCGTACTCCCCAGCTTTAAGGACCACAGGCTCTTTTCCCAGCTCTGTTAAGAGCTCGTTGATTGTGGCAAAACTTTCACCCTCTTTCGGCACAAAGCTACCTGTCTCATCCTGGACCAGGCGACCAGTCTCGTCCGTTTGGCAATAGGCTGTTAGGATGTCTGTCTCGTCCTTGACATACTCCTCTAGCTTAGCCTGGGCCTTAGCAAAAATCTTAGCTCGACCACGGTTGGCTGCCATGTTTCTAGGTTGCACCGTTTTCAAGATGTTGGCTAAAGTCATGAGTTGGTTGTTTCTAAGTGTGAGTTTCATGTGTTTCTCCTTTAGTTAAAAAAGTTTGTGTAATGCGTCTGATTGCCAAAAGCACCAGCTCTGTGCAACTTCTCCATGTTGTGGATGAGTCTATCCAGAATATTTACCAGATTATAATCTTGCTTCATGGCTATCGTGTGTATCCACATTTTGGGACCATATTGATTATGTTTAAAATTAATCGTATCACCATAGACCGACGCGTAATCTGAGTAATCATTATCACGGCTGGCCAAGAAACCTGCAAATTTACCAGTATTGATATTATCCCAAGCGTAACCTGAGCTCGCACCTATCATGACATCGACCCCACCGCCACTTGAATCCTGGACTTTCATAAATCCAGTATTTCCGCCCCGACGGCGTTCGATGGCATTGCTCGAAGAATTGAAATTAATCGTAGCGCTGGAATTAAACGTCAAATCGCCTTTGTCGAGGTCAAATGACGTTGCTCCGTTAGAAGACCTCAATTTGCCACTAGTAATATTTCTTGCGTCTAGATTGATCACGCTAATCCTCCTGGCATCAATCGTCCCGCTCGTGATTTTGCTCGCAGACAGCTCCACCGACTGCACCTGCGTGATAAAGGCCCGCTTGGCAAAGAGCTGTTTTAGGTAAGCCTCATCGGCCATCAATTTATTAAACAGAGCCTGGTTAACCAGCAACTTGTCAGCCGTCACCGCATTAGCTGCCAACATGTCTGTGTTGATAAGACCCGCTCTGATTTGGCCTGCCTGGATTTCGACAGCTTTGAGCTTGTTGACAAAAGCGTCTTGAGCAAGGAGCCTATCTGCCCACACGCTATTGGTCACCAGCTTGTCAATCATGGCCTGATTAACAAGCAAATGGTCAGCCGTCACCGCACCTGCAGCAATCTTAGCGGTCGTCACAGCTCCTGCCTTAATGTTGCCAGCCTCAATTTTGTCGGCCAGCACCGACTGGAAAAAGGCATCGCTAGCCGTAACCGTCCCATCCAGATGGATGAGCTTACCAGCGATTCGGACACCATTCGAGTTCAGGTTGAGTTCCGACAGGATTTTCTCCTTGTTACCCAGAACCTTAATCCCGTAACTGTCAGCCAGCTGGGTGACACGGGTCCCCAAGGCTTCGGTATCCTCTAAGGCCTCAGCGTAGCCTACAAAACGGTCCGAAACCGCAAAGGATATCTCGGTGAGGTAATAGTTACTCGCCTTCCCAGACTCAAGATAGAACATCACATTTATTTCATCGACATCCACCGGCAAACTCACTGTCCAAACCTGTCGCTCATAGCTCCCTTGCTTAACCTCTCCAGGAGTAATGTATTTCCAAGTTTGATTAACGATAGCTCCGCCCCTGCGGAAATGTAGCCCCAATTCCATATTTCCCGGTCCATTTCCATCCCGAGAAACGAGGGCTGACAAGGTCACCTTTTGCCCAGTAGTAGCCTTTAGAGAAAACAATTGGTACAGACCTTTGAAACGACTGCTAGGTGTTCCCCAAATGTGGACACCAGAGCGTCTGCGGTTATCAACAGCCTTGGAATGGTCATAGTTAACAGACACACCAGAGTTAGCAGTGTTATCATTCCAGTGGGTACCGTTAGCCACAAAGCTACCGTTACGAATGTGGTTGCGACTATCCCAATTAGCCTTAGTCACCTCCGTCTGATAGAGCTGGCTAGTCAAGACCTGTCTAGCCACGTTGGTCTGAATATCTCCTTCCGACCGTCCGATGACCCGCTCGTAGAGCTCTGCCGTCTCTTTGACACGGCTAAAATCGACCGAAGTGACCATGTCTTCAGGTGCTGGTGACCATGACCCGACCAAGGTGGAAGCATGAATGTATGGAGCTGCGTAATAAACTGTACCAGGATTTGCTAACATCAAATAGGCTAGAGAGATATTGGCATACCGCTTGGTCAATGTGAACGTTTGTGTCACGAGGGTCCAATTACTATCCGTTAGATTAGCATATTTACTTCCGGCGCTGAAAGGATTTCCCGGCTCCTGAGAATAGGCTCCTGTAATATGAGGGCTCAACCCACTTGAACCCAATACCCATACGCTAAACGTGTAGGTGCCAGGAGGTAATGACTGACCATCTTGGCACAGACCAATCTGATTGCTGTCTGTGCTACTAATCCTAACACCTTTCGTCACACCTTTTATTGGACTTGATGGCAAGGTGACATTGTACTCAACACTGCCGCCGATACCACTTGTTCTCCAGTGACCTTCTGCCCAACCTCTGCTCCCTTGTTTGAGCTCGGCAGAGCCTCTAACAAGATTACGCCCGCCAACCTCCGTCGGTATCAAGGCTCTAGTCGCCGTCAACCCCCGCTCGATGGCCTGAGCCGTCTCGGTCTTGTAGTTGTCAAAACTCGTTGTCGGCACATAACCAGCCAGGGCGGCATTGGTGATATAGCCACGCCCTGTAATGTTGGCATCGACCTGGGCCTTGGTCTGATATCCCTTAGCCGTGATAGCTGACTCCACCTGCGTGCTGGTCAACCGCTGGGCGATTTGCTCAGCCTGGGTCCTGATAGAGGCCTCAGCCGAGCTTATCCGCCCAGTCACTGTATCAAGCGTGCTCTTTTCCGCCTTTAACTCCAATCCCTGAGCCGTCTGCTGGGCCAAGGTCTTGGCACTCTCAGCCTTGCCGTCAGCCGTCTGGATAGACTGCTCAAGGCGCGAGGTGTTTTCCGTCGCTGTCCTCACATAGGTTGCCAGCTCCTGGCGGAAATCTTCCTCAGCAGCTGACCACGTCGCTGGCTTCAAATCACTCTCAGCAACCATGTACCAGTCAATGTCAGCCGTCCCAGAGCGGTCACCGCCACCAGGGAACCAATAGCTCCTGATGTCAAACATCCCAGAGGCTTTCGGAACGTGCTTGATCCATTTGACCTCGTACTCTGTTTTTGTGAAATCTAACCAGGTATATTCCGACCAACCTTGTTTAGCCAGGTAGGCCCTGGCCGATTTATCAGCCGTTCCGCCTGTCTTCTTGGCCCTAGCCCCGAACCAGTAGGTCTTGCCTGCTTCTAAATTGACCTGGCGAGTTCCGAAGCCATAAGCATTGGAGCTCTCATTGATTTTGGAGTTAGGGACCAGATTCTGCGTGCCGATTTGTAGTTTTTCAAACCGCTCCTTAACCCCGTCCAAGCCTCGTTGCAGGTCTGCCGTCTGCCGAGTTACCGCCGTGATTTGCCCAGTCTGCCCAGACAAAGTCTGACTCAGTTGACTGTACTGGTCACGGACGCCGGCCAAGCTCGTCTCGGTGCTGGCTACCCGTTGAGTGACACTAGCAAGATTGCCTGTCGCCGTGTTGAGGGTCTTGCTCAACTCCGTCACGGAAGTCTTGGTCCCGTTGGCTGTCGTCTCGACGGTCTGCAACCGACTGGTCAGGTCTTGCTGAGCTTGAGCCTGGTTCAAGATATCCCTAGCCTGGCTAGTGATAGACCTCTTAGCCGTGTCCAGGTCTGCCTGGAGCTGATTAACCCGCTCTTGAGCCGTCCGCAGGTTATCGCCAGCCTGCCTGATGGCACGGTCTGCCGTATCCTTGGCCGTCTGAGCTAGTTTCTCACTCGCCCCTGCCTTGGTCAAGGCCTGGTCGGCTTTCTGGTCTGACTGACGGGCCTGGTCTGCGACTTGGTTGGCCTTGGTCTCAACCTGACCGACACGACTACGAACGTCGCTTTCAAAAGCCTTGGCTTTGCGGTCGGCCTCAGCTAGACCTGCTTCTACCGTCCGCTTAACAGCTTGACCCTCACGGGCCACAGCCTCGACCTCAGCACCGATTTCAGCCTTGACCACCTCAGCGGCGGCCTTGGCCTCCTCAATACTGTCCTCGATAGCCTGCTTGGCCTTGTCAAATTCAGCGTCAAAAGCAGCGTTGGCATTAGCAATAGCCTTGTCAATGGCCCTGTCCTCCGCTGTCTTAGCAGCTTCCAAAATGGCTTCAGCAGCCGCAGACACCCCGCTGGACACCCCTGAACCACCTGCCCCAGGATTATCGTCAAAGGTCAGGGACAGGTAAGCTCCCTTGCCACCATTGGCCAAACAGTCAAACTCGTAGGCGATGGCCTTTTTGGTCAAGTCCACGCCATGTTTTCTGCTCTTGATGGTGACAGTGTCGCCTAGATGGACCGTTTGCCCATCCATCTCAACGGCCGCAATCTCGATAGCGTCAGAAGCCTGGTCGATTTTCTCGTGCTTAAACTTAGCTTCCGCCCATTTCTGCAAGTCCTCAACCGTCTTGGCCTCGTTGTTCTCATACTCCTTTTCGTTGATGTAGGGGTACTGGTTGATCAGAGGGCTATCCACCGTCACTCGCAAGACCGTGTCCACCTCAGCCCCTTCAGGCCTAAAGGTTGCCTTGGCGTGCACCCGTGTCACCACCCCTTGCGAGTTTCTGGTCCGCTGATAGCTTTCCAGGTTGTTGTGGGTCGTGATGATAACCCCACGGTCCGCCCCGCGAGCCTTCTTCACCGACAAGGCAAAGTTATCCCGCACCAACTCCCCCTCCCAGGTCCCCACGATGGAGTGCTTGCCGTCCATCAAGACCGAGTAGAGGGTCTCCGTCTCCGTGGTGTTAAAGGTATGACGGTCGAAAATATCGCTGGTCAGAGAGAAATCCCCCAGAGGCGTCTTCACCCTCTGCACCAGCTGAGACAGAGCCATCGCACAGCCTGTCTGCTTGACCCCCAGAGGCTCAACCGACCGCTGCATGATGTCCTCCGTGATGTGGTAGGCCGTCAGCTCCACATAATCATCATGTTCAACGGGTTTCTTAATCCGAAACAGTTGGGGACCTAAGTCAGGTGTAGGAGCCTTAATCAACATATCCTCTCGAATCTGCCGATAAATCTCACTGTCCGAGATAGGGTACTTAGCCACCAAAAAGTG
The DNA here is from genome assembly GCF_057748235.1 of Streptococcus sp. ZY171113. Classification (NCBI taxonomy): domain Bacteria; kingdom Bacillati; phylum Bacillota; class Bacilli; order Lactobacillales; family Streptococcaceae; genus Streptococcus; species Streptococcus sp. ZY171113. The sequence continues at coordinate 301,469 of NZ_CM173243.1, read as the reverse complement.
GTCACCGTTCAGCTCTTCTTTGACAATAGCAGAGCTGGCCTCGTGCAAGGGCAGGCCGTTCCAACGTACCGTCCGAACATCTCTATCAAGCAAATAAAGCATTACGCCCACCCCCAAACTGTCTCAAATGTCAAAGACCTAATCCCAGGTCCCAAAACCACACCCACAGGCTGACCCCGTGACGTGTCTATGGTGATGAAGTCCCCCGACCACTTAATCGGCTGGCCCCGTGCCGTCAAAAAGCTCGGATGCTCAGGATTATTGATCATCACAAGCGATTCTGAGAGCTTTTCAAGCCGTATCACTTGGTCTCCCACCGTAAACGACGTCTCAGAGGCACTCTCACCAACGATGGTTATCTTGGGATAAGCCAAAGCTGACCCCTGCGGCCAGATAACCCCCGACCCACCAGCTGGACGAGTGCTAGTTGTCATAAAGCCCATGTAACGGTATTTCATGAACTGGGCCGCCTCGTTGGTCGGATAGTCCTGCCTTGCCTGATTGCCTTCAGTAAGCACATACCAATCCAGCGACAGACCTGTCCAGTCAGCGTCCTCCTCCCGCCCCTGTGCCCGAAGCATAAGTGTCTGATTAGGAGACAGGTTGCTTGGGGTGGTGAAGGTAACTGATTTGACGTCGTAATTATTGTTCTTAAACTGCAAGGACGCTGTCACAGGGCTCTTGTAACCAAAATCCATAAACAGATAGGCTCGATAATCCCTAGCATTCTCCGCATAGAACTTAGAGCACCCTCTGGCTGTCAAGGTGTAGGTTGTGTTAGGCTTCAGCCTAACGGCCTGCCTGGTCTGCCAGATGTCCATAATGGCCTCTCGGCTATTGTCCCTAGCCTCAAAGCGGGGCCTGGCCTTAGCGACCACCCTAGACTGAGCGTTTGTCCCGACGGTCGTGTAGTCCAAACGACCATCGGCACTATTAGCCCAAACCACCTGCATATCGCCCCCTTGTAGCCTCTGCCACCGATAGCTAGAAGGCCTAGCAGGAGCTGTCGCCTCCATGCTTGTGGCCACACCAACATACATGGCAGGATTATCGCTCATCTCACGACCGTCAGCATATTTGGAGTATTTCACATAGACCCTCTGCTCACCAGGCTGATTCTGCGACACATCAAACCACACCGTCTGCGTGTCCCGAAGCACCGCACCCGAGGCATTCACCACCTGCGTATTGCTCTCCTTGAAAAACTTGGTCGGATGGCAGATGAAGGTCACATCCGCTACCCAAGCCCCGAACTCGTCCTTGCCCAGCTCGTAACTGTTGACCTTGTAACACCAGAGCCGAACCGTCGGTTCCTGCTCGTTTTCCAGCCAAAACTTCTCACGGGCCAGCAAGGCCGTGAATCGATAGATATCTTCCTGATTCGGGTCGATTAGGGCGATATGGTAGGATTTCTCGATAAGGCCACGATGCCTATTTGACTGCACGATGGCACCGCTTATCCCCTTGTGCTCCAGCAGAGCCGTCTTAGAGGCCGAAACCATAACCTTAGGCCTGGTTTCCACCAAAACATCGCAAGCAAAAGACGACGTCTTCACGCCGTCAATGATTAACTCGTTCAAACGGACCATTTTACACTCCTTTCAACTGCGTCCGCCGTTGCATAGCTTCGGCGATTTGATGACTGACCGCATCGGCTAGGCGGTTGATATCCGCTTCCTCTCGGATAGTAATGCCCGAGAAGTTCACGTTGATGTTGTTCGACAGGTTCATAGTCTTGGCGATACTCTGACCGATAGCCCCCAGCGTTGACTTATTAAGCGGCAAAATCGCCTCAGGACCAGCCTCGCCACCAGCCATCAGGTTAGACCCGTTCATGCCAAACAAGGTCGGCTTGGTCATGATACCGCCTTTTGCGAACCACTCAATGCCAAAGCTCGGCACACGCAACGGTTTCAGACTAAAATCACCGCTAACACTAATCCGTGGCAATTTCAAATGAGGCAACTTCCATGAGAAATTCATGATACTCTTGAGTGCCCCAACCGCATTGGAAACCGCATTTTTGGCTCCCTCGATGGCGTTAGTTATGGCGGATTTGATGTTGTTCCACACATTGGTCGCCGTCGAGAGGAGGCCGTTAAAAATCCCAGAAATCGTGCTACTCAGATTGTTGAACAAATTGGAGCCCGTCGAGATCAGCCCATTCCATAATCCCGTCAGCATACTTGTAAAGCCGTTCCAAATCCCTTGAGCTCCTGAGATGAGGCTGGAAAAGATACCTGACAAAGCCCCTGAAAAGCCCTGCCAGAGACTCTGCCCTGTGCCTACTATTCCAGACCATAGACCAGACAGAAAGGCAAGGAACCCATTCCACAACCCTTGACCGCCAGAGATGACCCCGTTCCAGAGATTAGTCAAAAAGTCAGTAAACCCCTGCCAGGTCGCCTGACCCGTGGCACTAATACTGTCCCAAAGACTAGCCAACCAAGCAGCACAGGCATCCCAGACCCCCTTCAACCAATCAGTGATAGAGCCCCAATTCATGATGGCAGCAACTATTAGACCAATAACCGTAATAGCCCCGACTATCCCACCGACTACTAACCCTATCGGAGCACTAATGGCCGTGATAGCGATGATGAGCGGTGCAATGGCCCCAATAAGGGTTAAGACCGCTGCGGTCACTAACCCAAATATAACCACACCTTGCTTGACAGGCTCAGGAAGTTGGCTGAACCAATCAGCCACCGCTTGGACAATCTTGGTCAACTCTTGAAAGATTGGTGTCAGCTCTTTCAGTATAGGGGCACCCAAAGCAGCCATCGCATTGTCTGTGCTAGCCTTTAGGTTCCCCATAACGTTTTCTAAGCCGTCCGATTCCCTAGCTGCTTGACCTAAAGCCCCTGCGGCTTTCTGGCCGTCCTCAACCATTTGGAGCAGGGTCAGTTGTTTTTGAGCCTCACTCAGCTCATTAAACGATTTGCCGTAAAGTTCATTCGCTTTAGCGTTTCTCGTGGTCTCTGTGGCAGAGATACCCAGAGCCGCATCGTTTTCATAGTTTCCTTTCAGGAAAGACTGCAAGTTTTCCGTGACGTCTTCGATGGATTTATCGTAGAAAGCAGCCCCGTCGGCTGCTGCCCGTGTCGCTCTCTCTGTTAGAGCTAAAGCGTCAGCCGTGTCCATGCCAGTCGTCTTGGCAAAGCCTGCCATCTGAGTGAAAGCTCCCTGCAGTCGTTCAGGTACGATGTTAAGCTCTGCACCGATTTTCTCCAAAGACCCTCGTGCTTGACCTTCCATGTCACCAAAAACGGTCGCAAACTGGGCTTTACTGGCTTGCATACTTGCCGCAGTTTCCATGGCTTGTTGACCAAACTCCCGCATAGCAGCACCAGCGGCCCCCGCCTTCTCAGCCACGTCCATCATCATGTCCGCCTTGAGAAAGCCTGCCGCTTCATCGACATTCCCTGCCGCCTCACGGCTAGAATCACCCAGTTCATCCATGGCACGGTCGATTTTCAACACCTCGACCTCAGCCTGGCCGATAGCGTGTTCTAGCTCCCGCCATTCATCGGTACCGATGTTTTCATCGCCCAAAGCAGCCTGTTTCTTCTTCAGAGCCTGAACCTTGTCTCCAGCCAGCTCAGACTGCTTGGCCAAAAGGCCCATCTTCTGCTCCACTAGCTCCACGTTGCCAGGGTCCAGGTCTAGCTTCTGATTGACGATGTCCAGCTCACTAGCCACATCGTCCAGTTGCTTATTGAGGTTGTAGAGGGACTTGCCGTCTCCCACTTCCTCGATTTGTTCCTTGGTCGCCTGGATAGCCTTATCCACCGACCGCATTTGGGTCTCCACCTGCTCGATTTGAACCTGCAGCTTAACCCATTTTTCAGAACCAACCTCAGTCGCTCCCAGAGCCTCCTGTTCTTTTTTAAGCTCTGCTATTTTCATGGCCCCCAGACGTGCCTGCTCTTGGAAATTCTCCAACCTCCGATTGAGCAGGTCCACATTGCCAGGGTCCATCTTTAGCTCACGATTGAGGTTACTGATGTCCTTTCTCAGGACTGCCAGGGCCCCGTTGATGCCCTTGACCGACTTGTCAAACTCGACCGTATTGGCTCCAAATTTGACAAACAAGCCTTCAAATGTTTCTGCCATAGTCTCTCCTTTCTCCTAATCGGTCATCACACTCAGCAAGTCCGCATTAGACAGCTGTTTCTTCTCATCATCACGCCTGCCCATCTGGGCCAAGGTCCCCATCAAATAGTTAAAATGTTGACCCTCAGCCCAATCGACAGGCACCCGATGTTCAAAGACTAACCGATAGATTTTCTCCGAGATTATGACTTCACTTGAGGCTTTTTTCGGTCCTGTGGCACCTTGAGCTGATGGCGGTTGAGCTCAACGATCAACTCCGTGTAGAAGTACACGTTGATCAGCTCGCCCAACCACATGGCCTCTTCAGCAGCCTCGGCCGTCAGCTCGTTCTGGACGAACCGACCATCCACCACCTCGCCGTAAAAGCAGGGGATAGCCGCCATCAGAAACGCCAGCAAATCCGCCTCCATGAGGATAGGCAAAAGAGCCAACTGCTCTTCCTCAGTCAGCTCCCTATCCCTGCTCAAGCCTGCCTGGCCCAAAGCCTCAGCAAATGCCTGAGCCGCCTTTTGGCTATCGTCAAAAAAGTTCCGCCCAGTCCGTTGCTCATAGAGCCGAACCGCTGGCAGAGAGTAGAGGAAGCGGACCGTCTCTGTCTGCTCCACCTCCTGCCCATCTTGGTCGAAAACCGTAAATGTTAACTCTTTCTTAATCATCGTTTAGCCTCCCACACCTGGAGAAGCAGCCGTTGCCACGCCCAAGGCCTTGTTGATGAAGTCCATAACCTTGCCTTTTTTGGTCGCAAAGAGCTTGTCAAACTCAGCCCGCACCGTACCGCTCGCATCGTCTCGCCACACGATTTCAGACACAGGCTTCTTGTCAGAGTCCAGAATAAAGTTGTTTGGCGACGCCGTACATGGGATTTCGATTTCCCTAGGTGTTGCCGAAGCCTCATCTGAGGCCGTTCTGCCCTTCGGAGCTGCCGCCTTAACGTTGGTCCAGATGTGAAATTCTTCGATTTCGGCACCAAACTCATCCGTCACCGTCTCGACGTACCCCCAGACAAAGTTAGCATTGACCCCCGTATCGATAAGTGCTGGCGGTGTTGACGTCGTCAACTTTTTGCCCAAATGGTCAACCATGAATTGTTTCGGGATTTGGTAAGTCGTGATAGAGCCTTCTGTTGACTTTTTGCCCTGCAAGCGGACGTGTTCCACGTTATCGGCATAGTAGGCATTGGATTCTTGCGAGGTTTCAAAAGACGTCCCCCGCATCCCTGTGAATGGATGGGCCGTGCCAACCTCCAAAGAACCGCTTGAATTTTTGGAAATCTTAGCAAAAAAGCCACTCGCATTGCCGTGAGTGACTTCCCTGGTATCGTATTGATAAGTCATAACTGACCCCTTTCTTAATTTGTCGGTTTAATTTTGATGGATTTCATTTCATCGAGAAAAATGGCCTTATTCTTGATATAAGCCGGCCTGATGTGTTCTTGCGGGCCAACAAAGCCACCGTTTTTCGTGGCGTGACCATTCTCCAGCAGATGGCCCAGACTTTTCCGTTTGCCAGCATTATGCACCACAGCTGACTCGCCGACAACTGTTGTCGTCCACCCCTCAGCGTAAGCATTGCCACCAGCTGTCCGCCTCGGGCTACCCGCTCGAATATCCGCCGCCGTAGCCTGACCAGCCTTCTTCACCAGTTCAGCCACCTGGTCTTTGATATTGATCCGGAGTGGCTTCATCGTCACGCTACCACTGCCCATTGGTAAACACCTCGAACCGAAACACCGTCAGCAAATAGTCCGTCTCAGGCTGTTTCAGGTTAATCTGGATAGGCTCACAACGAAAATGAGACAGCATCAAATCCTCGATGCTGTCCAATTTCTTCTTGTGGTAGTGACTGACTTGCAGGCTCACCTTCCGCAGATGGACCTGGTCGTCAGCGTGCAGGCTCCCGCTTGGGGTCAAACGGTAGTAGAGGATGACATTATCTGGCGACGACTTCTCTTCCCGCTCCATGTAAAAGACCTCAGCGCCTAACAGGTTCCCCGCTAGGATTTTCTGAACCTCCGAACGAGTAAAAAATTTCTTAGCCATTATTTCAACTCCCCTAACTCAATGATGGTGTAGTGACTGTCAACATCTGGCAGAGCCAGGCTGACCTTGTAGGTTCGACCCTGATAGGTCACATAGTCCAGCTGGTCTGTCACATAGTTGGACCGCACACGGAAACGAGCTATCAACACCTGACCATCTGCCAGAGCCCTGTCCAGCCGCCGCTGGTAGAGGCGCTCCTGCTCAGCCTTAACCGTCTTGGATTGGGTTTGCGTTTCCCAAACCCCAGCCTCCACCTCAACCCGTTGGTCGTAGTGGAGAACGATAGCTACCCGTGATGACCTCATGGTGCTACCGCATAGACAGCTTTTAGATGGTAGAGCAAGTTGGTCAACTCGTCATCAATCCAACTCAGCGTAGTCCCATTCCCAGACAGTAGAGACTTGTCGAACCGCTGAAGGCACCGCAGATGGAGCCAGTCTAGGATTGTCGCCCTATCCTCTTCCCTAACATCTGGCCAAGCCTTAAAATCCGTCCCTTCCTCGATGTTCACAACAGGAATCCCGTTGCCTTGTAAATATGAAATCCCGCTATTGATATAAGCCAAAAGCTGGACGTCAAAGATATCCTCTTCAACGTCCACTTCGACCATTTCTTTAATCTGTTCAAGGATTGCCATCGCTGACACCTCCTTCTAGCTCTTACAGAGCGGCTGTAAACTTAACCGCAGACTTGTACTTGGCCAAACGGCCACCCATCACACTGGCCAGCTCGATATGACGACGGTTAACTGTGACATCGTAGTCCTCAAAGCGGTCAGCCGCCACATCATCGCCAATCATGTGATAAGCCTTGTCCGCAACGGCGATGATGGGGTTAGTAGCCCCCTCCATCCAGTCATAGACATAGACGGTAAAGCCTGAGATAGTGTTGCCAGTCGTTGAGATAGGAGCAAATGGCTGAGGGTCCAGGTAACGACCATCAGCGTCCTTGGCCAGCTTCAGCTTACGAGCGATAGTTTTAGACGTGATGAGGATTGGCGTAGCCGTATCGACCAGCTTGTCCATACCTGCCACCAAAGCCTCCAAAGCCGTCAAGCTCAAGGAAGCCTCTTTCAGGTCGATTTCCTGGGTATCGAACAAGGCCGCCTCAGTCTCCTCAGCGATGGACTTGATTTCAGTAATCTTGTCCGCATCGCCTGACCCCTTGCCGTCACCGATAACCACCGCCCGCTCAACCGCACGGATGAAACCAGCTGCCAGCTCCTTCATAACGTAGTTGAAGTAAGCCCCTGTCGTGTCCTTCTTCAAGTCAGCGTACTCAAAGCTGTACTTGATATAGACCGTGGCAGAGTTGATAGAAAAATCTGTGAAAGCAAACTCTTCATCTTTCTTAGTCTTGCCAGCCTTATGCCCCTTGGCAGTCGCCACCTGAGACTGCAAGGCCACCCGCACCGCATAGCGTGGGTCCTTGGTTACATGGTTCAGGATACCGCTGTAATCCACGAAGGCATCTTGGAGAGCCAGCAAAACAGGCTCTGGCAAGATTTTACCCAGACCAGACACCCCTTTTTCAGCCAAGTTAGCCTCCCAAGCCTTGCGAGCAGAGCTACCGCTACCCTCATTCTCCATCAGGATACGGGCAAAGTCCAAGGCAGCTTCCTTGGTTTTCAGATAGTCAACCGTCCCAGCTCCCTTCTGATGGTCTCGGATAGCATAGGCAGCATTAGACAACTTCTCCTCCGCAGCCTTGATGTCCGCATCTAAGTCAGCCAACTCATCCTTCAAGAGCTGACCCTTGGTGGCCAAAGCAGCCGCCTCAGTGTTCAAACGTTTCAACTCAGCTTCTTCCAAGGTCTCAGCCTTCAGCTCCACCTTGATTTGAGCCTTTTTCAGCTTGACCTCAGCCAGTTCATCAGTTGCCTTTTGGCGAGCTTCCAACAGTTCGATAAGTGATTTGTTCATTTTTCTTCTCCATTTCTTAAATAGTTGCAAGTTTCCGCATGATAGCTTGCTTCATGTTCGCACAAGCGAGACGTTTTTCCTTGGCCTCTTGGTCCAACTGCTTGACCGTATCGACCAGAGCCTGGGGATTGGCTGGCACCGTCACCACCGAGATTTCAAAGAGCTCCACCTCTTTGAACACCAAACCCCCGAACGGCTGTGTCGGGTCCACAGGCTCGTAATCCTTGATAAAAAAGCCGATACTCAGGCTATCCAAGGCACCCATCTTCATGAGGTCGTAGATTTTCTTAGCCTCAGGATCGCTCAGGTTAAAGGTTGACCGAGTTCTCAGCCCCTTTTCATCGACCACCAACTCATGCTTGCCGATGACACGGTCTCGGTCGTGGTTCAAGCACATGGGCACCACCGCCTTAGTGGCCACCGTCTGGTCAAAGCACCCCTTGGCCATCACATCGCCATCACGGTCCACGTTACCAAAGGTTGAGGCATAGGCCTCAAAGTGATAGTCAGCAGCTTCCTCACCGACCGACTTAACGACAAAGGATTTTACCCTTTCCATAGATGTCCTCCTTTCCCTTAGATTTTGCCAACCACCCACCCAGATAGCCTAACGACCGAACCAAGACTTTTTAGAAAACTTGTCAGCCACCTTTTTCTCAAGATAGTTAAATCTTCCATTAGCAGCCTGAGCATTCTGCTCAACCACCGCCCGCAACTCAGCCAGCTCACGCTTGGCCTCGGCTAGCTGATGGCCATAGTCTTCGATGACTTCCTGTTGCAGGTTGTTGGCTCGTTCTAATAGCCCTACTCTTGCCCGCAAAAGGTATAGCAAAAGTGTCAACCGTCGCTTCTTCTTAATCCGTTTGTTCATAGTTTTCCTCCTGTTTTAAGTAAAATTAAGTAGTTCGAAGTAATTTTAAGTAACAAAAAGCACCGCTGGGATTACTCTGCCCCTCCACCTTCAGAACCAATCCGCACAGCGTTCAAGTTAGTCTCAAAGACCTCACCGCCCTCATAACCAGGCAAGCCCAGATAGGTCTCGCGGAACTCATTTGAGTTCATCAAGCCCGCATATTTGGACTTAAAGCCACCCTCGACCAAATCCTTGAAGCTGATCATGTCAGCCATATCAAAGAAGACCAAGAGCTTGTTCCCTTGCGTCCTCGCTGTCTTGGTAAAGAACTTGCGGTTGATTTCCTCCGAAAAGACCCGCTGATAGAGCTTCATCACGCTAGAGTAATAGGCCCGATACTGCTCTTCCGTATAGTCGCAAGTAAAGAGCTTCTCGTTAATCCCGTGGGCATGATAGAGCTGGGACTTCAGAAACTCCAGCTCCTCCTTAGAGGCCGTCGCATAGTCATGGGAAAGCTCTTGAAACTCCTCCCCCTGTTCCAGATAGGCGATACCGCCAGTCTTGGCCAGGGACAGCATGCTGTTGACCCGCCCTTGGGCCAGCTTCCGCAAGTGCTCATCTGCCGCCTTGGTCGGCAGCTTCAAAAAGCCCCTCAGACTGCTGTTGCCCTCGCTCAACTTCTCCGTCAGAGCGTTCAGGTTGATGTCGATAAGCTCCGTGATTTGGTTGAGCTGGGCCGTCACGTTCAGCTTGGGATTTTCAAAGACCCACACATCCGCCAAAGGCAAGGTCACCGTCACATCGTCCAGCACAAGCTCGACCAGCTCAGCCGTCCAGGACAGGGTCTTCTTAGCCAACCAGATTTCGGTCAGGCGGTCGCCCTCCCACCGAGGCACCACCACCGCCACCCCGTCCCGCAACATGGCCCTGGTCACGTTTGCCCAAAAAACCACAGGGATTTCCAGCGGGTTAGGAGATACCGACAGCACATTGGCCAGGTCGCTCCCCTCAAACCACTCCATCTTGTCAACACCCCCAGGATTTCGGGTAATCCTCACATGCTTAAACCGCATCTGAGCCGTATCCGTTGAAATCTTGTTGTAAATATTGTCCAGATAGATCGAGTTCCGCCTCCAGTAGGACATGTGCCGTTGCAGGTAAGCCTTGGTGGATTTCTGGTTGTTAGGCCGAAAAATCCTCGCAAACACCTCCCGCAACTGCTTCAGATAATTGTTCATAAACACCTCATTCAATCAAAATAATAGCTCAGATTCTCCTTCTGGTCCTCATAGACGATAAAGGCATCCAGCTGACTAGCAAAGACGTCAATCTTGTCCTTGGCCTTTTCCTTGTTAGGGAAAACGTTGTTGTTGGCGTCAATCTTAACCCGCACATTAGCATGGTTCCAAGTCGCCACAGGGTCATCAAAGATAATCTTGCCCATCTTGGCCTTTTCCTTGTAAACCTTCAGCGGATAAGACAACTTCTTAACCGTCTGAGGGATGTCAAAGCAGATGTCCCCGTAGTAGTTATTAAAGAGCCGCACCAACTCCCTTGAGTTATAGCGGTCATAACCAACCGCCACAGGTAACATCTTGTGCTCGCTCATAAAGGCCCGCAGCTCTTCGAAGATATAGGCCTGGTCGTTGATGTCCAACTCATGAACATGGACATGACCAGCCTGCTCCCATTCTGCATACTTGTCCCGTAACTCCTTAGACAAGCCCTCGATGGTATGCCGTGGCATGAATTTCTTGTTGATAAAGTGCCGCTCCTCACCACGCACTACCATGAAGGAGATAGAACAGATATCGTTAACATCTGACAAGTCAACCCCTATCACACAGCGAGCATTCCGCTCATCGTCACCGACAAACAGACCAGGCTCAAACTGCTCAGACCAACCCCGACACTCATCGTTGCTAAAGTAGGCCAGATAGTTATTGACCGGCAGATTAAAGGTCTTTGCCATCAACTCCGCCTGTTTGGCAGGGTCGTTCTTGCTCATCTCGATGTCGGTCATGATGGTCTCTTTTTCCGTCGTGATACCCAAGAGAGGCATAGCCTTAGCCCACACATCAGGATTGTGAATTTCCGCCACCTCGTCCAGTTTATAGATCCACGGCATGACCGAATCATTGTCAACCTTCCCGTCCAGAATATCCACCCACTGCGAATAGTATTTATCAAAAATCTTGTCCCGCTTGGTCCCGTTGGTCGAAATATACCAGGTAATCCAGTTCTTCCGCTTACGGCTCGACCCATCATTAACAACCTTGATGAAGTCATCGTCGTAGGTATGAACCTCATCAAAGATATTGTAGTGAGCGTTGGTCCCGTCCAAGCTCTCATAGTCTGAGGTCTTAATAGACATGAGGCTGTTGGTCGTCTCGTAGAGGATACCCTGCTTAGTTGACCGCAAGATGTCAGCCTCCCGCATGTAGTGCAGCAAGCTCTCCTCGTTTGATAACATGGCCCTAGAAGCGTTAAAGAGATAGCCAGCCTGCTCACGACTATATGCCAGCAACTGGATATCAGCCCCCCACTCCCCATCGATAATCTGACCAACTTCCCCGATGGCAGACCCCAAGGTGGTCTTCCCAGTCCCTCGAGGAACAATAATAGGCACCTCATGAATGAGCCGCCTTTCTTCAAAATCCTTGTATTCTTCCATGGTGTCAGGGTCAGTCTTGGTCACCTCTGCCATGTGGTAGAACCCCCAGGCCACTTCTAGCCAAACCTTCTGCGGCAAGGCCAGTTTTAACTTCCCAGATTTCCCCTTGGTATTGCTACACTCTTCCTCGATGAAACGGATACGCTTATCCGCTTCCTCCTGCTTGAAGATGTAGGTATCCTTGAACCGCTTAACCCGAGCGATTGACATCAAAAGCTCTTTGCAGGCTGGCACCTTACCAGCCTCGATAAGCTCAACATACCTGTCAAAATTTTTCATCTCAACCATAACCAGCCAACTTCTCCTTAATGATCTCCGCCAGACTGTCTCCCTGCGGGCTCTGCTTATCAATCGTCGCCATGATTTGCATATTCAGCTTTTGATACTTCTCCATGCCGTCTAGCAGGTACTTGTCAGGCAACTCGCCCTCGTTGATTTCCTTGTTAATCTCCAGTTGAAAGTTTTCGATGATTTTCTGATTGTGGTTATACTGATTTTTAAGGTTTCTCAAAGCCACCGAATCACCATCTCGATGTTCAAGCAACTTTTCCTTCGGAACTACCTTGAAGGTCTTCCTAGACAGCTCAACCCTATCTTCTCTGGTGTACTTTTGCCGCTTTCTCGCCAACTTTTCAATGGCTTTGAACTGACTTTCCGTGATTTCAGACCGTGTTTCCTCAAAAATCCCCAGCTTTTTCCGATACCTGGTTAAGGTCGCACGACTGATTTCTAGCTCTTCTAAAACTTCCTTGATTTTCAAAATTCATGCTCCTTTCTTGTATCAATTTTGGTCAATTTTGGGGGAGAGGCACACAGCTGGATTGACGTCGTTATTACCGGGGGCTGTCAAAATTCAAAAGTGGGGGGGATTTGTCAAAATAAATTAACGTTTCGATTTTCCAAATTCAAATTTAATTTGCTTTCAAAAGTTTTTCTGTTGTGACACTCGAAACAAAGTAGCTGAAGATTAGTTTCGTTGAGCGTAATCGTTTCATCGAGATAATTCATCTCGTTAATCTCAATCACATGGTCAACAATGCTCTTGCCATGAATCAGACGATTGCAAATATCGCAACGCATTCTCTTATCACTTCTGATTTGATTTCGTAACGTCCGCCAGCGTTTCGAGTTATAAAATTTTATCTGCCAGTCTCTGAACCAATCAGCGTGTTTTGGTTTTTTGTAGGCCATTTTCTCCGAAATCCCCTGTCTGAATTAGTCATATCTTATATTGTGTCTAATTGAACACTTGGCCAGAAAGCTAGACACACCAACCGATTCCAGCTCCTCCCATTTTGAATTAGCGTTTCCCTCAATATGTCTAATTGAGGAAGTCAGATACTGAACTGGCTCATCTTTCTGTCCAAATCGTCCTGACGGACGCCGATATAAATCATGGTAATAGCTGGACTTGAATGGTTGAAAATCTCCATCAAATCAGCCACGTTCTTGTATTTCTGGTAGTAATGATAGCCGAAGGTCTTTCTCATGCTGTGAGTGCCGATATTATCAATTCCTAGATCAGCAGCAGCCACCTTCAGCATCCAGTAGACTGTCCTGCGGTCGAGAGGCTTGTTCTTGCCGTTCCTGCTAGGAAATAGATAGTGATGTGGCTTCATGTCCCTGGTGTACTCTCGGAGCTCGTTCTTGAGCTCTCTGGTCATCTTGATAGTCTTGTTCTTGCCAGTCTTTTGTTCTCTGACACGAATATGCCAGCCTTGGACGTCTTTAGCCTTGAGCTTGAGAATGTCTCCAATCCTGAAGCCTGTGCTAATCCCAACCAGAAATAGAATGTAGTTCCGTTCACTCCATTCTCTAAGATAGTCCTTCATCGCTTGGATGTCATCCTTGTCTCGTATTGGCTCAACCAGATTCATGTCCACCACCTCCAATCTAATCAAAATGGCCAGGGCGATATCCGCTCCTGACCTCTTCCTAGTATTCTGATGATACTATTTTACCATGCTGAAACCGCCATTTTCTAGCAAGTTTCTTGCAAATCTCTCCCAAGAATTGATTTCCGAAAGACGAGAAGCTCACCGCCTTTATAGCATTCGGCAAATTCAACCACACCTCGTTCCCACAAGCGGTAGAACTCACTCTCAGAGTACCCTAGGTCAGGATAGATAGCTTTATCCGGCAATATCGGCTTCTCACAATACTTCCTGATGACAACTTGCCTGGCAAATGAGTCACTAATCTGATTGATGGCCGCAGCTATTGCCTCTAGCTCATTCCATGCAGCCACTCGATTGGTGACCGAGATTTCGGTTGACCTGCTCACAGGGCCCCCGCTTCCTCTCGGCTCAAGCGAGTAGGAAGCTGTTACCTTCGGAGTATATTCCTTACCAGACATATTGGCATAGCGACGGTATAGGCTAAGCACCTCGTCAGCATTATCCTTGGTTGCTCTCTTGTCAATCTCCTTGAATAATCTCATGACGCTCCTTTCTTGTCCAACACATAGAGTAGTTAGCTGACTCTGCTATGCTTTTACCTCCCTCGCAAACGGCCAAACCCACTCATGATTCCTTTTGATTTCAGCTTCTGTGAGTGGGGCAGCACCTACTGTACTTGACAAAAATACCTTGCCTTTGAATTTTGCTAGATTGGTTTTCTTCCCATTTGGTTTTTCGGGGTCAGCAATTTCCACCGTGTACAGCTTCTCCCGCTCCACATCGTAACCATCCAACCAGGCACGGGCGAAGAGTGCGACGTTATCATTATATTCAAACCAAGGGTCAAGTTCCTCTGTTTTGGCAAGCCTAGCTATAGCGTATCCGAGGTAAGCCTCGTTCTGCTTCGCATCCTCAATCCACTCCGCCACAAACCTCGGCACGACCACCTTCTGCGGTTCGTCCAACTGCCTCACCAGCTCCAGCACGCTGTCCTTGGCCACCATGACCTTGGCACCGCAACCTTGCCAGACTAACACGGACGGCAGCTGATTGATTTTGTCATACAATTTTTGATTGTCCATTTCAAATTTCCTCCATCATCGCTCTTTCGAGCCAAAATTTCCGAGAGACCTCACGTTGGAAGCCTCCGACCGTCTTCTGTTCAGTCAATTTCTCCAGATACTCTTGGGCCATGATTTGGGTCTTCATATGCAAACGCCCACCGTTCAATTTGGCTGTTAAGAGCTTCCTCATTTCCTCCTCGGTAAAGAGGTCTTCCAGAGCTATCAACGTCCTCACTGTGGGCAAGAGCCCCTTGGTGCGGTACCCACGGAACTGGCCAATCATTTTCGGCGTAATGTCTTCAAATTCGCCAAGAAATGCTGCCAGGGACATCCCTTCCCGCTCCTGGTCGATTCTTTGGTAAAATTCCTCTGGCGTCATATTACCCGCCTCACTTCCAATTCATGCTCGCAACACCCACACCGCACCTTAACAGGCTTGGGCGGTTTTTTCTTAGGCAAAAGCCTTGACAGAAATCTTAAAATTCTAATCATCTCAATCCTCCAAGCAGACCAGACGCCTGCCTCTGGCATCGCTGGTCCGCCTTGCATACTCTTTGGAGCGATAGTAGTGGACAGTGCTGGGTTTCACTCCTATCTGCTCTGCTATTTCCATAACCGTCCCCATGGCCAACAACTCCTCGCCGTTATAGAGGGCGTACTCTTTCCGCCGCATCACCATAGGCTCATCTAAAAGGGCAGGTCGTCGTCTGATATGGGCTGGCCGTAGCTCGGTGGCATCTGGTTGGCTAAACTGTCAGCGTTGGCTCCATTGTCCCGCTTCTCCAGAACCTGGAAGCTCTCAGCCACCACCTCGGTCACATAGACCCGCTGGCCTTGTTGGTTCTCATAGTTTCGGGTCTGAATCCGCCCTGTGATACCAATCTGTTGCCCCTTTCGGCACCAGTTGGCCAAGTTCTCAGCAGACTGCCGCCACATAATGCAGTTGATGAAATCCGCTTCCCGCTGACCATCGGCGTTCTTATAGTTGCGATTGACCGCCAGGGTAAAACTAGCCGTGGCCACATTGCTAGGTGTGTACCGCAATTCTGGGTCTTTGGTCAGGCGTCCAACCAAAACAACGTTGTTAATCATGGGCCACCTCCAAAATATCCGTTATGCAGATAAAATCCATATAGACCTTTCCTTCAAAATCTTTGGCAACTTGCTTACACTTTTTAAGTCTTTTAACATGCCACGGATTATTCTTGTCAAACTCTCTCCAATCTGGCATAGGCCAAAGATTTGCATCGTAGCCGATAAAACGTAATTCGGTGGCAATCGTATTTTCTTTATCAAGCAACCACTCTTCTGTCAGAATAGGATCGTTGCCATAAACGCAGAAGCCTGATTTGTATTTTTCGATAATCTCTTTCTTGGTCACTGGTTATCCTCCTTGGTTTCTAGCAAATGCGGGTGCTCGTGGATGTTACCGATGACTTCAAGTCTGTTGCCATCCGTTACCATGGGGTCAACGATATAGATATCTCCCATATCTATTAGGAGATAGAAACCAACCCCTTCAAAACGAGAAAATTTATGTATCCCTTGCTTAACAACATATGTGAGTTCATCAAGGGCAATGAAATCCCCCTCAAAAATCTCCACACCGTTCTTGTCAAACAGGCCTGTGGATTGCATGAGGATGAGCCGCTCTTGTTTGACAATAGGATAGACGTTAGTTCTTCTATGTCGTTTTCCCTTGAATCCATAATCAGGAGTAAAGATACCTCCCTCTGAACAAAAGAAGAAATTCTTCGCCCACTCATTATTCATACTATCCCACGCCCTAAACTTCGGAATCATCTGCGACCACCTCCAACGTGATTTTGTAATTCTTATCGCCTAGCTGTGTAACTACACTAGAGACACTCGAGCACCCATCATTTAAAGTTTTCAAGAGGTCTGCAACAAGCCGACCTAACAAGACCAACATCAAAATTCTAACATCTTCCATCACTCCACCTCCTCAATCAACTCTCTCATGACTTGCCTGTAGGCGTCCTCCAACTGTTTGCCGAATGTAATGTGCCCCCACTCGCACATGATGGTCGAACTTTGACTTGATCAAAACGTAAACCTTTGACTGGTCCGTGCTGGTTAAAGTGTTTTCGGACAGCTTCAGATAGTTCCACTGTTTTCAGATGGTTTGTTTCTCTGATTGACTTGATTTCATCGCCGAACGTTACTGGATGTTCTTCAATGCCTAGCTCAAGCTCCGTCTGGCTTTCTGGCACATCTGTCCAGTTACCATAAAGCAAATAGATGACGGCCTCTGTCCAGGCCACGCTTTCCGTCGTTCCGACCCATTTCTTGAAGATGTCATCCTGTGGCAACCAGTCTTTTGTAGCACCAAGCCAATAACCATCGGGTTCTGTCTCGCTAAAGACACACTCAAGGCAGCCTCTCATACTCAGGCCGTACTCCATCATTTCAGCAAAGTAGTCCAGCCTGTCCTTGACTTCTTTGGGAAAACGGTGAAGTGGTGGAACAGCCTTTCCGCCCTCAACCGTCCATCCATAGATTCCTCTCATTTTGCTATCAAAATTATCACTCATGTCATGCTCTCCCTCTACCTCGCTAAATACTTCCGACGGCCAGCCCTGCTCTTAGCCTGGTCCAAACGCCTCTCAAGCAACTTCCGCTCTCGCCAGTAGCTCAAAAACTCCTCAAAGACCACACCTTTTTCCTTGCAGGCCTTTTTAACCAATTTGACAGTCGGAGAATAGGTCCGCTTAAAGTCTGGGAAAGACCAAGCACTCTCGCTGAACTCGTCAGCCTCCATCCGCTCAAACAACTGCTCAAAAATAACTTGTGACATATCAATTTCCTTTCTCTATCTATAATTAAACTTCCTACGGTTTTTCCGCGACATAGCCGAGCTCCGCATCTCATCCCAGACCTGCCGACCAAGAGCTTCCATCAGGCCACGATTTTGAGCCTTCAACCGCTCATTCTCGACTTCATTTTCTTCAAGTTCCTTATAGCACCGCCGCCGTTCGTCCTCCAGGAAATCAATCCAGTTGATAGCCTCCTGCAAGACAGCCTTATCAAATCCCACATAGGATTTTCTTGCCAACTTGTCCAAAGCAGGGGCAAATTCCTCGTCAGTCAGTTTCATCAACCGAAACTTTTCTTCCTCGGAGAGCTTGCGATGCTTGTCCTCCCAAAACAGGATAGTCCACACACGATTATGGTCTGTCATCTAGTACCTCCTTATCAATCTGTTCCAGGTAATCTAGTACCTTGTAAAAAATATCAATTACCAACTGCTGCGGAATATTGGACCGCTCATTGTATGATTTCGAAAAATGATTCCAAGCGATATCTTGATTGATTCTGTCATTTTTTAACGTCAAGTCAATATTGCTCGCAAATTTTGTTGGCTTTTGCAGTGGGTAGTCATAGTTGTTGTATCTAGTAATATTCAGATGTGGTAATCTAAATCCCATCACCTGTTCAATATACTTCCAAAGTCTCCCGCTAGCTGGGTTCTCAATGATGAACACCTTGGGCTGATACCGTTTAATAATCTCAACAGTGTTAAATGCCGTCAGTTCTCCATTGACCCGTTTCATGAACTGCCTATCGTACTTGTAGTTGATATAGGCTTTTTCATAGTCTGTCTTATTTCTGATGGTAAACATGCTCGGTTCACGCTGAGGAGAGAACAAACTGTCAGATAAGTCTTCCTGCTTCCAGCAAGCATTCCCCTCAGCCATTGCACTAGCATTGGACCAGCTTTCGCATGGCGGACTAGCGATAATCAAGTCAGGTTTTGGGAGCTTATCCAAGGTCTCGAACATGGTATTATCACCAAACAACCGCCCGTAATCCGCCAAGTTCAACTCAATGAAGTGGTTGTTCTTCTTCTCAACATCAATCCCGATAGGGTAGATATCAATGTTCGCCCCCCCTGAACGATTGAGGGCCTCAGCCCCCTTGGTGTAGGAGCCATTGCCACTATCAAACAGAGCCCATACGGTCATCTGTCGCATTAATACCTCCTAAAATTTCATAAATGCCAACCAATGGGTTGTTCCACGTTGTTGACCAAATAATGGTTGGTGTGGAACCAGTTCTAAAATTTCCTTGACATTGACCTGAGCATCTGACCACTTAAAAATAAGAGTTCCGCCAGTTTTCAAAACTCGAAAGCACTCTTCAAATCCTTGTTGTAAATCAAGTCGCCAGGTCAAAACGTCAAGTTGACCATACTGGGCTCGCATAAAGGATTTTTGACCTGCCCACAGTAGGTGGGGCGGGTCGAATACAACCAGATTGAAAATCTCATCTTCAAACGGAATGTCCCGAAAATCAGCCACAATATCAGGCTTCACGTTGATATGCTTGCCGTGGATTTCAAATGATTCTTCTCGTCTATCCATGTAGGTCGTGTGTGGCTCGTTTTTGTCAAACCAAAACATCCGACTACCGCAACAAGCATCTAAAATTCTGATATCACCCATCAATACCTCCTATCATCCATATCCTTCGGATAAACAAAGCTATTCCCCGTCACACCTTCCAGGATACGGCTGCTCAGAGCACCATTGCCATAATCGTCCGCATACAAGGCCTTGATTTCCTTGCTGGTCAGATTCGTGTTAATGATTGTGTTGCTCCGCTTGTCCAAAATCTCGTAAAGAATCTGATGGGCCCACTCATTGGTTCGCCCGTCCGCCTTACGGCTCTCCTTGCCCAGGTCGTCCAAAAACAGGTAGTCCACCTTGCTCAGCAGGGCCACCACCTCGGCCGGCGAGTAGCCATTGGCATAGCTCATGCTCTCACGGATTCGGGTAAACAGGTCCACCACCGATACAAACAGCACACTCTTCGGCTGGCCGTGGGCCTTAAACTGCTCATTCAACCACTGGGCCATGCCGTAGGTCAGATGGCTCTTGCCAACGCCTGACGGACCGGTGATGATGGCATTCCCTACACCGCCCTGCCGGTAGAACTGCTCCATGCGTTTGACAAAGTTAATCGCTTGTCGGTCAACATCAAGTCTCGGCTCATAAGTCGCCAAGCTCTTAACCTTGAGCTTGTCAGAGACCAGACTGTGCTTGTCAAAGACCGCATAGGTCTCAGCCAGCTGACTGCTGACCCTGGCATCATGATTGAGTTGACGCCCCAAGGTCTTAACGGCTGCTTCTGTGCATTCCAGGCATTGCTTTAACTCTTTGACCTCGCCCAAGATAGGCATCTTGGTCAACCAAAGCCTGCAACCATGCACATGGCAGGTCTCATCCAGCAACCGTCGGTCTTGTAACTGTTCAAGTAATCCCATCTAAAATCCCAACCTTTCGTCTGGTTCGTCCTGGTGTTGCAAATGTCTTGGTAAGGGCTGATTAAGGTAACTCTCGAACTTGTTACCGAACAAGGTTTCTGGCCGTAAGTACTTGGCCATGTCTGCCTTCCCTTGCCACTCGTAACATTTCACCGTAATCACATGCTTGAAGTCATCCAGCGTATGCCCATCGTTAAATCTCGCTTGGATAAGCTTCTGGGTCGTTTTGTTGCTCGGTTTGAAATTCCGACCAGTTTGCTGATTCAGATAATCCACAATCTCGACAGTATAGGTAGTTAACCTATCCTTACCTAACCTATCCTTACCTAACCTAACCTGTGTCTCCGTTTTGGATACATCTTGGATACATACCCCTAAAGGCTTTAGATTGGCCGTTTTTGAGTCATCATAATCCAGTTGAGCCTTCTCGTTGTGGTGGATAGTATTTTGAAAGCGGTCAGCCTGAATGTAGTTGTGAATCCGCCAATGGCGAATGACCACGACCCCGCTCTCAAACGGTAGCAGAAACCCTTTCGCAATCAGCAATTTCATGTCATCATCACTCGCACCGATGGTCCGCTGAATCGTCTTGGCCTTGTCAAGAAACCCCTCATCGTCAGCACCCATGTTGAGGTGAAAATAAAGAGCCTGAGAAGACAAGGGCATCTCGATGAAACGGTCTGTCTCCGTAATTTTTTTGCTGAACATTCTACGTTGTGCCATTGTTATCATTCTCCTTCGTCAAGTATTCATAGGCTCTCTTATAAGTATCTAAGTAAAGCTCGAAAATTTCGTTGACGTAACGACCAGCTGTGCTCAACTCCTCATAGATTTCATACTCTTCAAAGTCACTATCAAAACGATCAAGGAAAACTGTGGGGATGATATTGAAACCCGACTCTTCGTCGAAAACGTTAAAAAGATTGTCAAATATCCAATAATCGTCTCCTATCAGCTCCTCTTCATCCTCGACTTCGAAGAATCTATTCAAAACTAATTTTTTAGCTTCTTTACGGTCAAAGTAATGAACTGGCCTGCTTGAAGTTAACAATTTCTCAAGAAAATAACCTAGATTTTCTGTGTAGTGACAGTAGAAAGTATCCCACTCTCCCATATTTGTAAAATTACGTGCGACCAACTCACCGAAATCTCCTGTAATGGCTAACGATGAGTTCCGTTTGTCGAAAATGTAGCGAAGATTATACTGATAATCTTTTTCAGGGTTGTAATAGTCAATAATCGTTACTGTATCCAGTTCAATTTTCTCAGCGATATGGTTGCTGAAATAGTGGTCGAATTTTTCCACCCTAATCCTCCTTCACATTTGAAAACTTGGTATACTCCTTGTGGAAGTACAGCTTAACCGTGCCACGACTACCATGCCTATTTTTAGACAAAATCAGCTCTGTAACATTATTCTCATGCTGATTATCGCTAGCCTGGCTGTAATACTCATCCCGATAGAGAAAAGCCACAATATCGGCATCCTGCTCAATACTGCCTGACTCTCTCAGGTCAGACAAAACAGGCCGCTTGTCCTGCCGTTGCTCCACACTACGGGAAAGCTGGCTGAGGGCAATCACAGGCACCTTCAGCTCCTTGGCTAGGATTTTCAGTTGGCGGGAAATATCTGACACCTCCTGCTGGCGATTGTCAGGCCGTGAGCCTGTGATTAGCTGCAAGTAATCAATGACAATCAGCCCTAAACCGCCCACTTCCTGGGCCAGTTTTTTTGCCCGCGAACGAATTTCAGCCATGCGAATGCCAGCCGTGTCGTCGATGTAGATGGGTGCCTCAAAGAGCTTGCCCTGGGCATAGACCAGCCGTTGCCATTCGTCAGCATCTAATCGCCCCGTCTTGATGTGGTAACTCTTGACAGCTCCCTCTGCGGCCAGCATCCGCTCCATCAAGCTCTCTGCTCCCATCTCCAAGCTGAAGATGGCCACAGGCCTGCCCTGGTTAACGGCAACGTGCTGGGCCATGTTAAGGGCCAGGGCAGTCTTACCCATAGCAGGACGGGCGGCCAGGACGATGAGGTTATCCTCGTGCAGACCTGTTGTCAGTCGGTCATAGTCCACGAAACCTGTGGGCAGGCCTGTCACCTCGGTCTTGTTGTTAGAGCGTTCCTCCAGCTTGCTCTGGACGGCCCAGATGATGTCCTTGGCAGACTGGAAACTCCCCTTGTGGTTGGCCTGTCTAGCCTTGGTCAGGGCCTGCTCTGCCTGTGTGATCAGGTCGTCAACTCCCATACTGCCACCATAGGCAGCCGATACAGACTCAGACAGATTAGCGATGATGGCACGGAGCTGAGCCTTCTCAGCGACTATCTTGGCGTAGTGCTCCACGTTGGCAGAGGTCGGCACAATCGTGACCAGCTCTGCGATGTACCCTAAACCACCCACACCCGCCAGGCTATCGCTAGCCTCTAGTGTGGTCCGCATGGTGATGGGGTCAATGGCTTCGCCCGCCGCCGACAAGGACAGCATGGCCCCGTAGATGGTACGGTGAGCCGGTCGGAAAAAGTCCGTGAGCTGGAGGTATTCCGCCACCGTGACCAGCTTGTCGGGCTTGATGAAAATAGACCCCAAAACCGCCTGCTCAGCGGGAATGTCTTGAGGTAGGATTGGTAATTGTTCGTCCATCGTTAGTTCCACATCCTATTCTTAATCGTGTTCATGGTGATTTCCCGCTGACCCTCGTGTGAGTAGGCGTAGGCTAGCTTTTCTTTGACTTTTCTTAGCTTTTTCACCACCATGCGAATGATGAGGCTCTGACAAATGATAATAACAATCAGGATAAATAATACAAAAAGTGTCATCGCTACGCTCCTAACCGTTTTTCTAATTTCATGTTTTCCAACATTTCTGTCAAGCTTTCTTTCTTCGGACGATACCGATTACGAGATTTCCACGTCACGAAAAGTTGAAACCCCTCATAGTCAATGAAAACTAGCCGATGAGTGGGGTTCAGCACAAACTTCTCAAAGTCGGGGTGCTCCCGCATTTCCATGGCCCACTGTTTGGCCGTTGCTCTGCTCAATCCTTCCCAGCGTTGCATGAGATGATCATAGTCGCCATGGGTGGCCTCTTCATTTTGACCAACCGCTCGATAGGTTACTTCAGTCTTTGGCATAGCCAAATCCTCCAATCTGTGTTATAATTTAAGTAGTTATTTTCGTAAGAGCCTGATTGCCGTCAGGCTTTTTCTGTTTGTGACCAATACTGGTCCAAATCGACAGCCTGGATGGCTGCCACAGTCCTCTGCTCAGTTAGGATTTGCCGTTTGTAGGGGGCAAGACCGTCCTGCCGCTCCTCCTCGGACCTGGGCAGGTAGTAGCCGTTAGGCTTTCGCTTCTTGGCCACGATGGGGTGGCCGAAGTTCACTCTCAAGCTCTCAATGACCTCCTCCAGCGTTCGCTTGGTCAGCTTCAGCTGGTCCCTCAGCTCAGATGCCTGTATGGGCAAATCATAGCTGGCACAATTTTTAATCGCGTTAAGCACCGAGAGCTCAACTATCGTCATGTCTCTCGCCGTCATAAGTCTCCTTTCTTTTTTGAAAAATAGCAGAGCTTAGTCACAAAATCGAGACAGCAACCAAGCAATGACTAGCTGCAATAAGAGCACTGCAAAAGCTCTGCGAAAGTCGAAAAACACCCAATTAAGGATAAAATTGCCCAAACCCACAGATACCTGGACAAACCAGTAGTTTTTATCATAATCAGACAAGTGTCACACCCCCTTCCTAATCCGCCCCAGAGCCAGGACCAGTTCCCAGACCTCTAGACCTTCCAGGCTATCAATCATCAGCTGACTGAGCTGGTGATTTTTCTTTTGCCAATTGGCGATGAGTTTAGCAGCCATCTTGTTTCCTCGCTGTCCAGCTCTTTTCGATGCCAAGGGTTTTAGAAACTTTTCCTTTGAGCTCATCGCTCCCCTTACCATACTTGATCAACTCCGAGATGGTCGAGTTGGCCACCCCGCAAGCCTTAGCCAGGTCACCTCGTGGCATCTCTGTCTCGTGCAGTCGGTCCTTGACCAACTGAATCCATTTTTGTAATTGTGGGTTCATCGAAACCTCCTTTCTTTTCTTGTCCCATCACCTCTTAATCTGCTATAATAAAGCCAGAAAGGAGGTAAAAACGATGTCATTGACTAATAAAGAAATTGCTTTAGAACTGACAAAGTTAGCAGTAGAACATTATAGCGTGAGAGTTACTAAAGGTGTTCAACATTCTGGATTATCAGAAGACAACATTGAGTCGTTCTATAAGCAGTTCTACAACGCTGTTACGAGTTTGAATAGTAGTCATCAAGAATCGTAACATCTACCCGAAGCACATCATCTGGGTGTGCTTCTTTTAGTTGAGTGATTTTTTCAATCGTCTCAGAGACTGACTTACTCCTCAACGAAATAGCAATGTCTGCCATTCCCCTCACCTCCTTTTATCATTTTTGCTAAAAAGTTAGCGAACCAACTTTTTAAAAAATAAAAAGTGCCCTATCTAACTGATAGAGCACGCTTGGTTTATGGTATAATAAGACTGGCACTAACGATACCGCCATAGATTGGAGGTGAGTTACTGTGGCAGAATGGTTCCTCAAAAACATTCTAGTCCCGCTATGGATCAACGTCCTGACCGAGCTCTTCAAACGCTCGCTAGATGACGAAGACGATTAGTGCCAACTAGACAAAAAATCCCCTGCTTACTTGGACGGTCAGCAGGGGATTTTCCACACTAACAGTTACTTGTTAGAATGGTTCCTCTTCTCCTACATTATCCCATAATTAGCGACTGTTGTCAAAGAGTAGCTAACTCTTTCGCTTATTTTTTTCAACCATGCATGCTCTATTCAGTTATCAATGGACTTTTTATCATTTTTTGCTAAAATTTTAGCGAAATACTTGACAAAAAATAATCAATAGATTAGAATAAAACCATAGAGAAAAGACCTGCTTAAAGCTAAGGCTCATCTACCAAAAACCGATGCCAATCAGTTAGTTGACTTTATTTTTTTGCTTGTCTTGTTCGCTAAAACTTTAGCTTACGATTACAATTATAATCAATCGATTAAACAAAGTCAAGTGTTTTTCGAAAAAAGATTAAATATTTTTTTCGCAGGCTTAGAAAGGTTGATTTTTCAATGTTTTCTTTGTTTGAAAAAATAAAAGAACTTGCCAATAAACAAGGTCTGTCAATCAATGGATTAGAAGAAAAACTTGGTTACAGTAGAAATTCGCTTTATAACTTAAAAACAAAAAAGCCAAATGCTGAACGATTACAAGAAATTGCAGATTTCTTCGGCATATCCGTTGACTACCTTTTAGGCCGAACAGATAACCCTGCCATCGCTTCTGACCAAGAACGCTTCTTCTTTGAAGGAAAAGAGGTTGATGTTGAAAAACTCGCTGGTACAGCCATGCGATTCAACGGCAAGCCTTTGAGTGACCAAGACAAGAAAGCAATCCAGGGCATTATTGAGGGCTATCTCAGAAGTTTAGAATAGGAGGACACCATGACCACCATTACACTTAACACGACACCACAGCAGGACAGGTTAATCACCAAGTTCTTATCTGAGCACCCCGAAGCCCAAGAGAGCCTGCTTGATAGCCTACTTCGTCAGATTGAAGACATAGAAGATTATCAGGCAGGAATGACTGCCCTGACCAACTACCAAACCAACGGTCAGCAGGGTTATAACCTCAGCCAAGCTAGAGAGCTACTCGGCCTGTAAGATGTACAAACTAAAACGATAAAGGAAAAAGTTATGACAACATTTACCATGACCATTAACGACGACCAAGGAAAACTCATTCAACAGTACCTCGAACAACACGGCCTAGATTTTTCAGACTTTGCCTCCCAAACCATCTTAGAGCGTTTAGAAGATGAGGATGACATCGCCTCGGCAGATAAAGCCTATTCCGATTACTTGGAGAATCCAGTCACTTATACACTGGCAGAAATGAGAGAACGTTATGCCCTATAGAGTGGTCACTACTGCTACTTTCGACAAGCAATTCTCCAAGCTAGATAAAGCGATTAAACGGCAGATAATCGACTGGCTTGCAACCAACATTGATGGTTGCAACAACCCCAGACAAACAGGAAAGGCCCTCAAAGGGAGCCTTAAAAGCTACTGGCGGTATCGGATTGCTAAAGACTACCGTGTCATTTGTGACATCCAAGACGACCAGCTCGTCGTCCTAGCCCTGAAAGTTGGTCACCGCAGTAAAATCTACAAACTCAAAAGATAAGGACTGATTGCCTATGACCGAAAGAGAACTTTGTCAAAAGTTCGACATCCACATCCATATCTTTGACGGCGATGAGCTCGAAGATAGTGACGAGGCTTTCTACATCGCAGACCTGCGCACCGTCTTCGTCAGTAGCCACATCGCCCAAAAAGACCGAGTGCGGTACATCCTGCACGAACTGGGCCACAGGGGCCAACTCCCCCACCTCTACGAGGTCTTTAGGGAAAAATACGAGCTCCAGGCCAATCGCAACATGATCCACCACCTCCTGAAAGCAGAGTTGGACGACTATGATGACCATAGCTCCTTTAACTACCTGACTTTCATGGAGAAGTACAAACTCAAAACCGTAGCTGAGGAAGTCATGGTTTTGGAGGAGTTTAACAAACTAGCAAATATTATTTAAAGGAGGCCTATCAATGGCAATTAATTTTGGTAAACTGGCTCAAGGGCTAGCCGGTAATTTTAGTCAACAAAGCGTAGACAAGCTCACTGCAGAGTATGCTCCTTACCTTCTTCCTGACGAAACAATCCAAAGCGGATATGTTCTGATTAGAGATGCGATTATCTTCACAAATATCCGCATTATATTCGTTGATAAGCAGGGTGCAACTGGTAAGAAGACGGCCCTCAAATCTATCTTCCTAATGAATATCGTTGATGTTGAAATGGAAACAGCAGGCTTCGGTTTAGATGATAGCGAAATTACAATAACTTATCTCGAAAATATCCATCTCAAATCTCACAGTGAGCACCTAATCCGCCATAAATTTGAATTCCCTAAGAGTACAGATATTACACCTCTATACAAATACTTGTTTGAACTTGCTTATAACAACCGCTTAGCAATTAATAACTTGTAATACAAAAATCCCCACACTCTCCGTCGCCAAACCTTGAGTGTAGGGATTCATCAGATATAGTAAAAAACCACCAATTTTGGGAGGTCTCTTTACTATACCCATTTTATCAGAAAATGAGGTAAATGCAATGTGGATTGAGGCACACCAAAGCGGAAAAATAAACTTTTTAGAACGCTACAAGGACCCCTATACCGGAAAATGGCGACGTGTCTCAACGCTGATGGAAAAAGACACACCCCGGATTCGCAAGCAAGCTCAAAAGATATTGGATGAGAAGATTGCTGCCATTTTAGGTAAAAAAAATATTACTGAGGTAACCTTTGATGATGTTTACAAAGAGTGGTTTAGTTACTATCAGGTAAGAGTTAAGCGGACCAGCTGGATCAAAGTCAAACCCATGATGAAGCACATTCGGGAAATCATTCCTAATGATGCCTTGGTCTCAAAAATCGATTCAGCACTCATTAACAAGTTAATTGATACCCTCTACACATTCGGTAAGCACTCACTTAATTATACCAAGCAAATCAGAACCACCTTATCAATGATTTTGGATTTTGCCGTTGAAAAAAATTACATCAGCACCAACCCTGTCAGGCAGACCAAAATAACACCCAAAAAAGTTGAAGAGGATAAGCGGCGGAAACATATTTCAGAAAAGTACCTGGAGCAGGATGAGGCGGCATCCATTATTGACTGGTTATATGGCAATAAAAGGCGCCTGCTACATGCAAGGATTAGTGATTTTCTATATCTGACTGGACTCCGCTACGGAGAGTTGCAAGCCTTACAACTGCGAAACTACACAGGTTATAGTGTCATTGTTGATGGAACACTTGATTACACGCTGAAAAGCATGGCGGAGGCCCAGAAAACAACGCCAAAGAACGCCCCTTCTGAAAGGGAGGTAGAACTGCCTGATAGGGCGATAAAAATCATTGAGGAACTCATTTTGGAGAATAAAACCAACATCCCAGACTACAATGACAGTTCCTACATCTTTATCAGCTCATATAAGCGTCAAACCCCTCTGACCATACATGCCTATAACGACATGCTTCATAGGGTTGAGGAGGAATTGAGTTTCAAAAAAATATTGACCAGCCACATCTTTAGGCACTCCCATATTTCCTTACTTGCAGAAATGAACGTGCCCTTGAAAGCGATTATGGAAAGGGTTGGACATGCCGATGCAGACACGACACTGTCAATTTATAACCACGTTACCCGAAATGCAAGAGCAAATCTGCTCAGCAATCTCAACAAACTATGATTTTGCCCCAAATTTGCCCCAAAACTTCAAAAAACACACCGGAAACAGACGAAAAACCCTTGAAAATCAAGGGTTTTTGATTTTTATCACATCATGCCGCCCATCATGCTTGGGTCCATGGCAGGTGCAGCGGTTTTGGGTTCTGGTTTGTTGGCCACAACCGCTTCGGTGGTCAAAATCAGGCTGGCCACGCTGGCAGCGTTTTGCAGGGCTGAGCGGGTTACCTTGACTGGGTCAATGATACCAGCTTCCAGCATGTTGACCCAGTCGCCAGTGGCTGCGTTAAAGCCAACACCAGCAGGGCTGTTCTTGAGCTTGTCAATAACAACAGAGCCTTCAAAGCCTGCGTTGAGGGCGATTTGACGGACTGGTTCTTCCAGAGCCCGTTGGACGATGTTGCGACCGGTCGCTTCGTCACCTGTCAGGTCAAGCTGGCTAACAGCCTCAATCACGTTGACCAGAGCGGTACCGCCACCGGCAACGATGCCTTCTTCAACGGCCGCACGGGTCGCGTTGAGGGCGTCTTCGATACGGAGTTTCATTTCTTTCAAGGCGGTTTCGGTTGCTGCACCGACCTTGATGACCGCTACGCCACCGGCTAATTTTGCCAAGCGTTCTTGGAGTTTTTCCCGATCGAACTCAGAGGTTGTGGTTTCGATTTGTGACTTGATGATGTTGACACGGTTGGCAATGGCCGAAGCTTCACCAGCTCCCTCAACGATAACGGTAGAATCCTTGTCAACTGCAACCTTAACCGCCTGACCAAGCGCAGCCATTGTCGCATCCTTAAGGTCAAGACCCAGGTCATCCGTGATGACCGTGCCGCCCGTCAGGATGGCGATGTCCTCAAGCATGGCCTTGCGGCGGTCGCCGAAGCCAGGAGCCTTGACGGCCACCACGTTGAAGGTGCCACGGATTTTGTTGAGAACCAGGGTCGGCAGGGCCTCACCGTCCACGTCGTCCGCGATGATGAGGAGGGGACGGTTGGTTTTGAGGATTTCCTCAAGCAGAGGCAGGATGTCCTGGATGTTAGAAATCTTCTTGTCGGTGATGAGGATAAATGGATTGTCTAGCTCCGCAACCATCTTCTCGTTGTCGGTCACCATGTACTGGGACAGGTAGCCACGGTCGAACTGCATGCCCTCAACCACTTCCAACTCCGTCTCCATACCACGAGACTCCTCGATGGTGATGACCCCGTCACGACCAACCTTTTCCATGGCCTCAGAGATGTACTCGCCGACTTTCTCAGAGCGAGACGACACAGCGGCAACCTGGGCGATTTCTTCCTTGTTGGCAACGGCCTGGGCCTGGTTTTTGAGCTCTTCAACGGCTACGGCTACGGCCGCCTCGATGCCTCGACGGATGCCGATTGGGTTGGCGCCAGCCGTCACGTTTTTCAGGCCCTCACGGACGATGGCCTGGGTCAAAACGGTCGCTGTGGTTGTTCCGTCACCAGCAATGTCATTGGTCTTTGAAGCCACTTCAGAGACCAATTTGGCCCCCATGTTTTCAAAGTGGTCTTCCAATTCAATTTCCTTGGCGATGGTCACGCCGTCATTGGTGATGAGGGGCGAGCCAAAGGCCTTCTCCAAGACCACATTGCGGCCCTTAGGCCCCAAAGTCACCTTGACCGTGTTGGCCAAAATGTCCACCCCACGCACCATGCTCTCCCGAGCGTCTGCTGAAAATTTAATGTCTTTTGCCATATTTTTTACCTCTCTATGTTAAACTAAATGGTTCCTGCCACAAGTGTTAGCGACGGCGAGAACGAAAAACGATGATTTTTTCGTTCGAGACTAGTGCGGTTGTTAGCCAGACCGCACTAGCGGCTGGCGTACAAGACCTAAGCCTTTAGGCTTATGGTGTTGTTACAACTAACGCCGACGGCGAGAACGAAAAACGATACTTTTTTCGTTCGAGACTAGTGCGGTTGTTAGCCAGACCGCACTAGCGGCTGGCGTACAATACCTAAGCCTTTAGGCTTATGGTGTTGTTACAACCGCCAGGATATCCGCCTCACGCACAATGACCAAGTCCTGGCCCTCATGTTTGACGGCCACGCCCGCATGCTTGTCCACCAAAACGGTCTGGTCAAGGGCCACACTCGGGGCCACCAAGTCACCCGTCAGGGTCCGAATGCCCTGGCCGACCGCCACCACGACCGCCTTGGCCGTCTCTTCCTTGCTGGCACCGGCCAGAACCAGGCCGCCAACCGTTTGCTCTTCCGCTTTTTCCAAACGCAGGACCACTCGGTCCCCCAAAGGTTTCAACATGAGATTTCCTCCGATTTTTCTGATTTTGTAAGCAATAGCAGAGCAGGTCTGCTAGTTTTAGCACTCTAAACAAGCGAGTGCTAATTCCTCTTTCTATTCTACCACTTGGTCAAAAATAGTCAAGAAAAAACCTCAGAAAAACGACCTGAAACCAGGTCGCTTCCCAATCTATTTTTCTAAAATTTATCAAAGTAAGGTAAGGTCAGTTCAATACGAGCAAAACCTTAGAACCTGTATTCACAATCGAAGTATTTGATTGACTAGGCTAGTTTTGGTGCAATCGAGAAACATTTTTGCAGAAATACTGCCCGTATGACCAAAAAATGTGACAAAGAGTGAGCCAAAACTAGCCAGTCAGGTGAATGCTGAGATGTGAATACAGGTTCTTAATTCATCATGGGCTGCAAGAGCAGCGAATTGCGAGTTCCCTCACCAAGGCAACCACCAAGGCAGTGCCTGATAACCAATCGGCACTGGTGTAGCAGTGGCTTGGAGGTCAGTTCAAAACGGTAGCTCCTCTTCTTCCAGAATCACATCAGCAACGTCGTGTTCAACATTGTTTTCACGCATCAACCGCTGGGAGCGACTTTCCAAAAGTTGGAAAGAGTGGCCCAACACTTCCGTCACATAGCGGGTCGAGCCATTTTTCTCGTACTTGCGGGTTCGCAATTCGCCATCCACCGAGATAAGACTTCCCTTGCCGCCATAGCTGGCTAGGCTTTCAGCAATTCGTCCCCAAAAGACAACTTGGATAAAATCAGCCTCCCGTTCTCCGTTTTGGGATTTGAAGCGACGGTTGACCGCAAGGGTCACTCGGGTCACCGATTTGTCATTGGGCGTCTTGACCATTTCTGGCAGGGCCGTCAAACGGCCGATTAACATGATTTTGTTGTACATATTAGTTCCTCCTATCTAGTTATTCGTAGAAGGTTTGAAAAAAATATGGTATAGTTAATTTATGATGAAAAATTCTCAAAAAAATTTTATGTTGGAGGGCAATATCAACCGAGTCATCCTCTCGGTGGCTACGCCCCTCATGCTCAATAACCTGATTAAAACCCTCTATAACCTGACGGACGGCCTCTATGTTGCTCAGCTATCGTCCCTGGACTTCGCTGCCACCTCCTTTATCTGGCCGCTCAACTTTTTGTTCATTTCGCTAGGACTGGGGCTTGGGGTTGCTGCCACGGGTCTCATGGCTCAAGCTATCGGAGCCAATCGCAAGGCACGGGCCACCAACTATGCCAAAAACACCCTAGCCTTGCTCTTTGGGCTTGGCCTTGTTTTTTCAGTGCTAGGCTATGTCATGTCCCCCCTCTTCATCCGCTGGATGGGGGCCAGCGGAGATTTTTATGACAAATCAGTCACCTACCTGAAAATCAATTTCATTGGCCTTTTCTTTGACATGGCCTTCTTTGGTTACCAGTCCATCCTCAACGCCCAGGGAAAGACCAAGTCCATCACCCTAATTAACACCGTTTCATCGGTGGTCAATCTGGTTCTTGACCCCTTCTTGATTTTCAAGACCATTCCTCTGGTTGGTCTACCTGGTCTGGACTGGGGAATCGCTGGTGCTGCCTGGGCAACTGTGGTCGCCAAGGTGGTTCTCCTCTTCATGGGAGCTTGGGCGGTGAAAAAGGAATCCCTGATTAAGGTACCCCTGGCCAAGTTACAGGTCAACTGGCCCACTATCAAGACCCTCTTTCGGGTTGGCACCCCGTCTGCCCTGGGCATGGGCGGGGCAGCCTTGGGCTTCACCATTTTGAACAGTACCATCGCTGCTTACGGCACCGCTACCCTGTCCGCCTATTCCATGGTCAATCGGATTTCTGACCTCCTAACCCAGCCTCAGATGGGGATTGGTGGTGCCTTGACCGCCATCATCGGTCAGAACTTGGGAGCAGGTCTCTTTGAACGGGCACAGAAAATCTTTCGCCAATCGGTTCTCTTTATCCTGTTCACCTCCATCGTTGGCTGCTTGACCATCTTCTTCTTCCAAGAACAGATTTTAGCCTTCTTTATCACTGACCGCTCCGATGTCATGCTCTGGAAAGAGGCGGTCGAATACCTCTATTACACAGCCTTCATCATCTTTTTCATGGGCCTCTTCTCTGCCTACACCGGCTTTTTCCAAGGGACCGGCCAGACCCGCTACTCCATGATCATGTCAGTCGGTAGGCTCTGGGTTCTGCGATTACCAATCATCTGGATCTTGGCTGCCTGGACCAATCTAGGGGCTACTGGCGTCTGGATTGCCATGTTGCTGTCCAACGCCTTCACCGTCCTCTACGGGGCCATCGTCTATAAACTCAAGGATTGGACCCAAGTTACTTACGGCAACTAAAAGGAGCGCCACGTGATACCACACCTGCAAACCAAACTGACCCAAAACACCCCCTACACCAATCAGGAGCTAGACTGGCTGTTGACCCACATCGGCGACCCTGACCCCCAGATTCGGGACCAGCTGGTTTACGCCAGCCTAGCCCACGCCCTCATTGATGGCCTGATTAGCACCAAACAAGCCCACTGGCTCTTTACCGAGACCCAGACTCGTGGTCTGCAGACCCTCGCTTTAGCTCCGTCTTTGGACAATAGCAGAGCAAGCAGCTTGACCCGTTCCTTTACCAGCCTCCTCCATGCCCTATTGCTCTACGTTGATGGCCTTGATGGCCATGCCTTGCACGATTGTCTAACACCTGACCAGCGGCTTGACCTCTTTGACCTCATCCTGACTTATCTGCCCAAGGAAACTGATTTTAGGGGCTACCAAGAACCTGCCGGCTGGGTCCATGCCCTCGCCCACGGGGCGGACTACTTACAAGTTGCCTCCTGTCACCCCCATTTCCCAAAAGAAAAACTCCATCAGGTCTTGGACCTCATCGCCAGCTTAATCCAGACGATTCCACAAGTCTTGACCGCAGGCGAACCTGGGCGATTGGCAGCTGTCCTCTTAGCCAACCTCTCTCTGGGACGATTGGACCAGGACCAGTTGGTCACCTGGCTACCTCAACTGACTGTGGATGGTGACGACCACCTGGCCTATGCCAGACAGCTCAACTGCCAGGCCCTCCTCAGTCAACTCTACCTACAACTGGATAGGGATGGGGGCTTTCTCCCTCTCTCAAACAAGGCCTGCTGAACCACCCCCATCTCTTTATCTAACGCAAAAATCGCCCCCTTACGGAGGCGATTTTTTTAACGATAGGCTCAAACCAAAGAGTATTAAGGCTTGTAGATAGAGCTTCTGAAGTCGTCTGTCTGACGAAGGTAGGCATTGTAAATCTTGGCCTTCACTTCTTTAACACGAGAATCGTTAGCGTAGTTGCGGTTGTTAGCGTCCGAAGGAGACTTGGCACCGACACCGAAACGACGTAGGTCTTCTTCTAAAGCTTCTTTCAAGAGGTTCTCGATATCAGCGTAAGACGACAAGGTGATGTCTTGACCCTTGTAAGTGATGGTTACTGGTTTCAAGCTACCGACTTTCTCAATCCGTTGACGGAACATGTCTTTCTTGAAGTCTGCCCAGGTGGCGTACTTACCACCGAAGACCACATCAAGAACAACCTTGTCAGTGACATTACCGACAGTTCGAGTACCTCCCCAGGTTTCTGTACCTGTTGAACCACGTTCTTTGGCAATATTGGCCAGCTTGTCAGAGGTGTAAGGGATGAAGCCATTCTCGTAGCCTTTTTCAGCCAAAAGCTCAAAGGCAATGCGACGGAACATGAGGTCACCAGGAGCACCCGTGTCGTTAGACAGAGCAGAGTAGATTGGTGAGAACATCTGAGCCATGTAGTAACCGTTACGGCCGTAGCGGCTCTCGGTGTTGTTGACCCCAATCGCATACTCACGGTGGGTTAAGGTATCGTTATCAATCAAGTCATTGACCGTCTTGATGTTGAGCTTAGCCCATTCGTCAGCAGTGAAGCGACGAACAACGTTACCCGCATGAGTCTGGGCACCTGTACCGACGTCGTTGACGTGGTAGTTCTCAATCTTGTTGAAGTAGGCACTCTGCTGTTCAGGGGTCATGTTCTTCAAGACAACCTCAGCCTCAGCGTAATCCAAGGTGTAGAGAACATCAAAGGTACGCTTGTAGAATTCTTCCAGGTCAGCAGATGTTTGGAATCGTTCAGGAGACAGGGCTTGATAACGATTATCCGCATCTGTGTAACCCAATGCCGCATAATCATACATGGTATTGATACCAAAATCAGTAGACTTGTGTTCCGTCGGCACCTGGAGGAGCCCGGTCGCAAAGAGCTCAGCCCGCTGACCAAAGCGGCGACCAAAACCACCCAGGTAGATACTGCCATCATTATTGTGAACCGCTTCATGGGTAAAGACTGATGACCCATACTGGTTCAAGACCTGATTAAACATGAAGTAGATGGTTGAACCGTTGGCAACCGCACCCGCACCGTTGTTGACAAAGTGGGCTCGGCTACCGATTGGGCCAAAGAAGTCCAGGATAGCAGGGCGGGTATCATCGCCAAACATTGGCAACCATGGGCCACCGTTTGGAATCTGGTAACCATCCCAAGTCACCATCGGTTTAATCAAGCGGTCACGAACATTTTCTGGAGCATTGCGGTACCAGAAGTCGAAGTGGTCACGCTGCCAGATGGCTGCCTGGTCGACCATATCTTTAATGACAGCTTCTTTTTCTTCCTGCGTCGCAGCAGCACGAA
The DNA here is from genome assembly GCF_057748235.1 of Streptococcus sp. ZY171113. Taxonomy (NCBI): domain Bacteria; kingdom Bacillati; phylum Bacillota; class Bacilli; order Lactobacillales; family Streptococcaceae; genus Streptococcus; species Streptococcus sp. ZY171113. The sequence continues at coordinate 266,252 of NZ_CM173243.1, read as the reverse complement.
CCTTATCGAAGTTGTAGTAACGGTCGTACATACCGTAGGTGATGCCGCCCATGTTGGTGATCATAAAGGTTTCGCCACGAGTGGTCAAGAGTGGCAGGATACCATTTTGCTGGCTTGGTGTGCTCAGAAGGCTAAAGGCTGTGACGTCTTGGTTTGGCAATACCTTAGACGGACCTTCGGCAATATAAGCCTTGCTGGTCGCCTTGAACCAGTCGTTGTCTGTCGCATAAGAGGTCAGGCTCTTACGGTTGTCAGACAGGTAGCTTACCAGGTCTTTTGATCCTGTGTATGGTGCAAATTGTGAAGCGTAAGTCGTCACATTATTAACAGGGTTGAGGGCATCGTAGCCTTGACGACCCAGTCCAATCAACCATTCCAAACTATCCGCCTTATTGCCATAGAAGTCTTGGTAAGACAGAAGCAGGTCCTTGGCACTGAGGTTTTCAAAGTTGAAGTTGTACCACTTGTTGACATAGGCCATACCCAAGACCAGGGCTTCCTTGTTGTCCAGGATGTACTGGGCCAGATCGTGGTCCTTGGTTGTCAAAACGTTAGATGTGGCCAGGGCTTCCGCGAGGAAGTTCTCCAGGTTGGCCATGACATGGTTGAAGGAATCCTTGAGGTAGAGCTTGTCCATCAGTTCTTTGACCGATGAACCAGCCGTATCCTTGTTCATGGCCTTGAGCAGGCTCTCATCATAGTAGGTCAGACTAGACAAAGCAGGCAGAACCTTGCTAACCGTATCCTTGTAACTGGTTGTCAGCTGGTTTGGCGTGTAGAGGAGGTCTGTGCCAGCCACGCTGTACTCAGCGATAGCCGTGTCACGGAAGTCTTCCTTGTAAGACAAATCAAGGTAGTCTACGCTACCGTCAGCGTAGCGAACCAAAAGCTTGTTGATGTCAGCCTTGCGACCAGCGTAGTCAGCGATAATCTCATTGCCAGCCAGTGGCACAACAGAGGCAATCGGGCTGGTCGTCAACTTGCCGTCTGGCATGAGTTTGGCTTGACGCACGATAAATTCTTTGTTGTAGAATGGCAGGAGCTTCTCAAGGTTTTGGTAGCGGAGCAGGTGGTCTGGCTGGTAGCCAGCAACCTTACTGTAATCCACATCGTACTTGTTGATGTCTGGGCGGATAAAGTTATCCACAGCAACCGTGATACCCATTTCTGCGGCCTTATCGGCAATAGCAGAGCTAGGAGCTGCTTCATCTAGCTTAATCACATTAGTAGCAGGGTCTTGGGTACCAGGTGTCAACTTAGCACCAACAAGTGGTTGACCATTAGTCACAACAGCGTCACTAACAGCATTACTCAAGCGAGAAGTGGTCGTCAAGGAACCAACCAGGCCACCGATGCGGGCTTCTGTTGCAGACTTGTTGGTCAAGCTGCCGCTAGCAACCACATTAGTGATTGGGGTCGTGAAGCCGCCACCATTTTCACCCACAGAACCGGCAATCATCCCGATATGGAAGGAACCTGGGTTCTGGTTAGCGTCAACGGTGATATTGGCATTAACACGCCCCTTGTCGATGCTGCTGGCATTACGCAGGTAGCCAACCAGACCGCCACTGATGTTAACTTGCCAACCGTTAGTTGTGGTCAAGTTACCATCAAAGGAAACATTTTCAAAGGCCGTGTTACGTCCCAGGAAGGACAAACCACCCGCAAAACGGTTAGCGACAATCGACCCTTGAACGGCCACGTTGGTCACCTTGCTTTGTCCAGCGATACCGTTGGTTTCCTTGGCCAAGGCACCAATGTTGGTGGCGTTTGGCATGTTGATGTTGACCTCAGTTAAAGCCAAATCTTTGACGTCGAAGGCACCTGTCAAGTTGCTAAAGAGCGGTGCTTTCAGGCCCTTGATGTGATGGTTGTTACCAATCAAACGACCTGAGAAGTTTTCTGGAATGTAGCTTGCAGCGTCACCAGCTAGAGCAAACTTGGTGGCATCCAAATCATCGCCCAATTCATAGACACCTGCTGGGTTGGCCCGCATGGCCTTGACCAAATCGTCAAAGCTGCGAATCTTACCATCGGTGTAAACCTGGGTCTTCGGCACGAAGAACTGGTAGTTGTCCTTGTTATCACGGCCTTGACCAGTGTACTCAATCAGTTGAGGAGCAGTTGCGGTCAGTTTGAAGACAGGCTGACCATCAGCTGTGGTTTCTTCAGAGGCTGTCAGAGACAGGTAGATGTCTTTCTGTTTGTCATCGATGACCTTGGCGTAGTAACGTGAGAAGTCGGTGATGTTGCTGGCCAACTCTTCGGTCAAGCGGTAGCTGCCATCAGCTTGTTTTTCGTAAAGTTCTACGCGGTCAACGTGCTTGATTTCGACCTTCTTGTAGGACAGCTCAAACGGCTCTTCCTTGAGGGATTCGGTCTGCTGGCCATTGCCCAGGTCATAAACCAGAGTGGTTTTGAGTGTATAAGGCACAAACCAGTCCAAATCAGTGACATCGAAGTCATCAAAACTGTCAACGCTCTGCGATTTCACCAAACGCTCGCCATCGTAAATCTCAATCTTAGCAGAAACGTAGGCGTTGGTTGGGTCTTCCAAATCGTAGTTGAGGGTGATTTTCTTATCGTCATCATGCTCAGTCAGGGTGACCAAGGTCAAGACTGGCTTGGTTTTTTCCAAAATGACATCCAGCACCACAGGCACTTCGTCAACCGACTTATCCTCGTAGGTCACAAGAACGACAGCTGGCAAGTTCTCAGCTTTCTTACTGGTATCAGGAAGCTCTTTCCAGACGATGCTGGTTACTTTTTCCAGACTAGCGGGGTCAATGCTGGCACTAGCTTCTGGGGTTTGACCGACTGCAACCGTTTGTTTGATAGCAAGAGGGGTTTGTTGGTTAGCCTCAACCCTGGTGCCCCGTTTAACAACCTTGGCTTTAGGGGCCTTAGTCACTTCTTCAACTGGTGTCCCAACAACTTCGTCAGTTTGCTCACCACGGATGGTCTTATAGGTAGTCGTAACTGTAGCTTCCCCAGGAATTGCTTCACTGACGGTCTCTTCTTTGCCAAGATAGAGGTCAGGACTATCGATGTAGGTAATGTCATCCAGATTCAAGACCTTGGTCGTTTTAACCTCGATTGTGTCCTCGATTGGTCGAATACCACGACGAATCACTGCCTCAATGGCTGCCAAGATGACTTCTTCTTTAATGGTTGGGTTATCTTGCTTAACCCCTTTGAGGGTTCGGTAAGTTGCTGTTACCCGTTTTTTACCATTTACACCAACAGTGACGGTCTCTGTCTCCTCTTCGTAGAGGTCTTCGGTGTCCTCATAACGTGTTGTATAATCTAAAGTTTCTTCGATTGTTTCAACAATAGTCCCTTCAACTGGCTTGGTCCCTACCCGTTGTTCTTGGGTTACAGGGGCTGTTTCAGCCAGAACTTGGCGGACATCATCTAGGACAATGTAGCTGACGCTGCCAGCTTGTCCAGGGACATCAACCACAGTTTCATCATCCCAAAGGTTGTCGTCTGGAGTGGAAACTGTTTTAAAGTCAACAGGCTCGGTCTTAACCTGATCCAGTGGGAATTCAGGTTTTTCATCTTCCGTCGTGAGAAGGCCGTCCAAAGGACCATTTTGAGTGACAGGAACTTCAGGTTCAGGGGTTTCCTCAACAACTGGTGGGGTGACCTCCTCAACGACAGGAGGTGTGACCACCACCTCTTCAGTAACAGGCTCAGTAGGTGTTACCACTTCAACGGTTTCAGTTACTGGTTCAGCTGGCTTCACAACCTCCACGGTTTCCACTACAGGTTCAGCTGGTTTCACAACCTCTACGGTTTCCACTACCGGCTCAGCTGGTTTCACAACCTCTACGGTTTCCACTACAGGTTCAGCTGGTTTCACAACCTCGATGACTTCAATCACCGGTTCAGTTGGGGTAACCACTTCGCCGTTCTCAATCACTGGTTCAGCTGGTTTGACAACTTCGATGACTTCGACTACTGGTTCAGCCGGCTTCACGACTTCAACCGTCTCGACCACAGGTTGGGTTGGTGTCACCACCTCAACGACTTCAGTAACTGGTGGGACAGGCGTGACCACTTCCACCACTTGTGGTTGAGTTGGTTGCTCAGGTTGAACCGACTGCTCAGGCTGAGACACAACAACTGGTTCGATAACAGGCTGTTCAGGCTGGGCAACCTCTTCGGCAACAGGGGCTTCTGGTTGCGTAACAGGAGCTGGTGTTTCAACTACTGGTGCAAGAGGCACACAGTCTTCTTGTGGAATCACCAGGTAGCTGGCAAATTCCAAGTCCCCGATAACCCACTCAGGTTGTGGCAGTTGGTGGCCAGTTGCAACGGTGTAGGTCTGAGTCAAGAAACTGGTCAGGCCATCTTGCAGGGCAGAAGCCTGGGTGCTTGACAGGGCCAGACCTGCAGCTGAGGTCACCAAGAGCACGGTCATGGCCGTTTCTTTCTTGCGGCGGCTAACCACCAAAATCACACCCGCCAGGGCAGAAGCTCCCAGGAGACTTGTGAGGCCACTAGGTAAATCACCTGTGTTTGGCAGGGTCAGAAGGCCACGTTTTGGCTGGTAAACCAGAATGTAGGTGGCGTTCTTGTCAGCAACTTCCTTGGCAAATTGATCGCTAGACTTGAGCAAGGCCCGCTGTTCAGCAGTCAAGTCCTTCTCGTTGACATACTGGTAGTCAAGGTGAACAGTGCCGTGTTGCACCAACTGACAATCCTGGTCACCCATCTCATGAGCAAGGGCTGGCTGACTGGCCAAACCAGCACCTAAGAGACTGATACCGATAGTGGCCGACACCACACCGATAGACAATTTACGAATGGAAAAGCGACTAATGCGACGCCAATTTTCCTTGTTTTTCATGCGTTCCTCCATTTTTAGTTAATACGTCTCATTTTACCATAAAACCTCTAAAAATGCAGGTTTCATCTCTAAAAATATCACCTAAAAAACCCCGACACCATGAGGGTCGGGGAAGACATCAATACAAATCTAAATAAGTGTCGATTTCCCACTGGGAAACGTAGCTGGCATAGCTAGACCACTCAATCCGCTTAGCCGCATAGAAGTTCTCGAAAATGTGCTCACCAAGGGCCGCCCGAACCACTTCAGATTTCTTGAGGGCTTTGAGGGCATTGTGGAGGGTTGATGGCAGGTCGATGATACCAGCAGCCTTTCTGTCTTCAGCAGACATGCTATAAATGTTGGCCTCAACAGGGGCTGGAGCGTCAATCTTGTTGGCAATGCCATCCAGGCCAGCTTCCAGAAGGACAGCCATGGTCAGGTAAGGGTTAGCCGTCGGGTCAACCGAACGGAGTTCCAAACGAGTGCCCATACCACGGCTGGCAGGAACCCGAATCAGAGGTGAACGGTTGCGGCCAGCCCAGGCGATGTAAACTGGGGCCTCAAAACCAGGAACTAGACGTTTGTAAGAGTTGACCGTTGGGTTGGTGATGGCGGTGTAGCTGTAAGCGTGGGCCATGAGACCACCCAGGAAGTAATAAGCATCTTCTGATAGCTGCATGCCACGTGGGTCTTTCTCATCAAAGAAGGCATTTTTACCGTCTTTGAAAAGCGACATGTTGCAGTGCATGCCTGAACCTGCAATGCCAAACTTGGGCTTGGCCATGAAGGTCGCATACATGCCGTGCTTGCGGGCGATGGTCTTAACAACCAGCTTAAAGAGCTGGATGTTGTCACAAGCTTTCAAAACATCCGCGTATTTGAAATCAATCTCGTGCTGACCAACCGCACACTCGTGGTGGCTGGCTTCTACTTCAAAGCCCATTTGGGTCAGAACGTTAACAATCTCCCGACGGGTGTTGTCAGCCAGATCAGTTGGAGCCAGGTCAAAGTAGCCCCCTTTGTCATTGACTTCCAGGGTCGGATTGCCCTTGTCATCCAACTTGAAGAGGAAAAACTCTGGTTCTGGACCCAAGTTAAAATCGCTGTAACCCAAGGCAGTCATGTGTTTGAGGGCCCGTTTGAGGTTACCACGCGGGTCACCAGCAAAAGGCTCGCCCTCCGCCGTGTAAACATCACAAATCAAACCAGCGACAGCACCATTTTCATCCCCCCACGGGAAGACAATCCAGGTGTCCAAATCAGGGTAGAGGTACATGTCCGATTCATTGATACGGACAAAGCCCTCGATGGACGATCCATCAAACATGGCCTTGTTGGACAAGACCTTTTCCAACTGCTCAGGCGTGGCCGGAATTTCCACGTTCTTCATGGTTCCCAAAATGTCGGTGAACATGAGGCGGAGGAAGGTCACGTTTTTCTCTTCGACTTGGCGGAGGATATCCTCTTTTGTGATTGGCATTGCAAGCTCCTTTATTAAAATCCAAGGCCACCAAAAGGTGACAGCGACGGGGTAAACCCACTCTGGGTGCGGAGTTCATCATGAAGAATCCGACGGACATCCGCATCAGTCAAGACTTTTTCCTCTTTTTGGGAAATCAGCTGGCGCTGCTCATATTCCCGCTTGATGGCAGCCATGTTGAGCCCCTCAGAGATAAAATCCTTAATCTCCAAGAGCCTGTCCATGTCGTTGAGGGAATAAAGCCTGCGGTTACCATCTGTCCGCTTGGGCTTAACCAGACCCTGTTCCTCGTAATAACGAATCTGCCGAGCGGTCAAATCCGTCAACTGCATAACACTCCCGATAGGAAAAACAGCCAAAGACCGACGAAGTTCCTTCTCTCTCATAACGCCTCCTTTCATACCCTTATTATAGGTGGTTTCCCTTAACTTGTCAATAAAAATATGTTACAAAATCTAACATAGATGATTTTTTTAAGATTTTCTCCATGTTTTCAGGTCACTATTAACCAAAATCGCAACAAAAACACCAAGAAAGGTCTGTAACACTCGGATAATCACATAAGAAAAGGCATTCCCAGTCGGCACAGACAGGGTGATAATCAATAAAGCAGCAGTCGCTCCAACGATTCCAGCCTTGTTATTGAAGGCTACATTGAGCACAATCGTCGCCATGGTAAAAAAAGGAACACCCAGCAAGGTCACCAGCACTCGGTCACCAAACACCGACTGTAACAAGTAAAACATCAGAGCCATCCCCCCTCCAATGCTATTGCCCAAAATCCGTGACACACCAAAGGACCAGCTCTTATCTAGGTCTTCCCTCAGGCTGAAAACCGCTGTCAAGGCCGCAATCTGGCTACCTTCCCAGCCCAAAATTTCAAAAAGCAACAGAACGAGAAAAACAGCCAAGCCAGTCTTGGCTGTTCGCATACCAATTTTTAATTGACTAGGATCAAAATGAAAGTTCATAACCCCATTATACCACAAAAAGCCCGAGCGATCGGGCTTGATTTAATGCCAGTAATAACTGTTAATTAATTTATAACCAACAGGGATTAGTTCTTCAAACTGGTAGATTTTCTTGAGCTCATAAAGTGTTTGGTCCAACAAGACATGTTCATCACCAAAAGTCATCAGATTTTTTAGAAAATGGGAATAATATTTTGCTATGTAGAGACTACCGTCAACCTTTTTCCCAAAGAGAAAAAAGTTCCTAGCCTGATAAAGAGGCACACGCTGGCAAATGTTAAGGTTCGTGTAACCCATCCTAAACTTCCCCAACCAAGGGCTATTATAGTCAAATTCCCCCAAATTCAGAGATAAATACGCAGATAATTGTGTATTGGTAAAAGCAAAATATAAGGGCGTATCAAAATGCTCCACCTCAAACCAATCTGGACCTGGTGGGCACTCTGTCCTTCCAACTTTTCGAAATTCAACTGATAACATGTCTCTATTATACCACCAAAAGCCCGAGCAATCGGGCTTTTTTCTGTGTCTCAATTAGTCTTGAGGTCTTGATTTTCTGGCAATATCAGCCAAGATAGCTTCCACAAAGTCAGTCACCGCAAGGGTTTGCGTTTCCTTGCTACCATAACGGCGGACGTTGACAGCCTTGTCAGCCTGCTCCTTGTCCCCAACAATCAGCTGGTAAGGAATCTTGCTGGTCTGGCTCTGACGAATCTTGTACTGCATTTTTTCATTACGCTCGTCCACCACGACACGGACACCGCGGTCTTTGAGTTGCTTAGCCACTTCCCAAGCGTAATCGAGGTGAGCCTCGTTGGAAATCGGAATCACGGTCACCTGAGTTGGCGCCAACCAGGTTGGGAAGGCACCCTTGTAGGTCTCAATCAGGATGGCCGTAAAGCGTTCCATGGTTGAAATCACCCCACGGTGAATCATGACTGGACGGTGCATCTCACCATCAGCCCCGATGTACTTGAGGTCAAAGCGTTCTGGCAGAAGGAAGTCCAGCTGGATCGTTGACAGGGTTTCTTCGTTGCCAAGGGCTGTTTTAACCTGGATATCCAATTTCGGACCGTAGAAGGCAGCTTCGCCTTCAGCTTCAAAGTAGTCCACGCCCATTTCATCAAGGGCAGCTTTCAGCATGCCTTGGGCGTTGTTCCACATGGCGTCGTCGTCGAAGTATTTTTCCTTGTCTTCTGGGTCACGAAGGGACAGACGGAAGCGGTAGTCGGTCAGGTTGAAGTCTCCGTAAACGTCAATGATAAGCTGGAGAGCCTTTTGGAATTCTTCCTGAATCTGCTCAGGGGTCACAAAGAGGTGACCGTCGTTGAGGGACATTTCCCGCACCCGCTGAAGACCTGACAGGGCACCCGATTTCTCGTAGCGGTGCATCATGCCGATTTCAGCGATACGGATTGGCAACTCACGGTAGGAATGCACATGGTGCTTGAAGACTTGAATGTGGTGCGGGCAGTTCATTGGACGCAGGACAAACTCCTCACCGTCGCCCATATCCATAACAGGGAACATGTCCTCATGGTAGTGCTCCCAGTGGCCAGAGGTCTTGTAGAGGTCCACGCTAGCAAGCGGTGGCGTGTAAACATGCTGGTAACCAGACGCCAATTCTTTATCGACAATGTAGCGTTCCAATTCACGACGGATAGTGGCACCATTTGGCAACCAAAACGGCAGACCCTGACCAACTTCTTGGGAAATCATGAAGAGGTCCAGTTCCTTACCAAGTTTACGGTGGTCACGCTCCTTGGCCTCCTCACGCATCTGGATGTAGGCCTTGAGGTCCTTCTTGTCGAACCAAGCGGTACCATAAACCCGCTGCATCATGGCATTGTCCGAGTTACCCCGCCAGTAGGCACCCGCCACATTGAGCAACTGGAAGACCTGGACCCGGCCCGTTGATGGCACGTGCGGGCCACGGCAGAGGTCAACAAACTCGCCCTGACGGTAAACAGTCAGACCGCTGTCAGCGTGCTCATTGATCAGCTCCAGCTTGTAAGGGTCGTCCGCGAACAGCTCCAGAGCTTCTTCCTTGGAAATTTCCTCACGGATACATGGGTAGTTTTCCTTGACGATTTTGGCCATTTCTTGTTCAATGGCGGCCAGGTCTTCGTTGGTGATTTGACCACCGTCCGCATTGTCCGTATCGTAGTAGAAACCATTTTCGATGGCAGGGCCGATACCCAAACGCAGGCCAGGGAAGAGCCGTTTGGCCGCCTGGGCAAACAAGTGGGCTGCTGAGTGACGGAGCAGGTCCAGAGCATCCTCATGGTCCTGGGTCACGATTTCCAAGTTACCATCTTCTTCGATGGGACGAACCGTGTCCAGAAGGACCCCATTGTGCTTACCAGCCAAGGCCTTTTTGGCCAAACCAGGGCTGATGGAATGGGCAATGTCGTAAGTGGTGCTGCCTTTAGCGTATTCACGCACCGCACCATCTGGGAAAGTGATTTTAATCATGGGTTTCTCCTTTAATGTAATTTCTTTTTCTTTGCAGTTGTCTTAAGTGGTGGGGGACGGCAGCGACCTCCTTCGGAGTTCCATGCCTAATTTTGGAGCTTAAGGTCTCCAAAATCCCCCACTTCCTCATCACTTGAAGCGATGAGGAAGTTTTCACCACGGCGACAACTGCGTTTTAAGCTCGCTTCGCTGGGCTGAACAATTTGATTGCTCTGCTAATCCGCGAACGAAGTGAGCGCTCTCTGGATACTTTTCGTTGTAGCAAGAGCAGAATAAGCGACTTATCGCTTATTCTGCAACGGAACTTCTTGGGGAACAACAGTCCAGTGGACTGTTGGAGCTCCGAGCCTGAAAATAGAAAGGCGAGGAGGGCTCAGAAGTTAGGGATGGAACGCCAACGGCGGTCGCTCCCGTCCGTGCTACCTCAGAAAAGTATCCAAAAATCAAAACGAAACAAACAAAAGACGCCCTCGTAAAAGGGCGTCGTGACGCGGTTCCACCTTCATTTATCCATGACAAAAAGCCATGAACCTCATGTTGGCGATAAGGGAACCACCCTTTTATGTTGGCATAAAATCGAGGAAGGAGTATCGTCACTTGCTGTCTTGCACCCTTTCACCAACCGAGCACTCTCTACAAAGCCTGACAAATGCGACGTGTCTTCCCTACTATTCTACCATATCACGGGGAAATTTCAAGTCATTGGCTGTATTTTTTCCAGAGCCAGCGGAAGCCTGCTCCCAAACTGACGGCAAGCAGGGATAAAATGCCATAAATCAAGACATAAACCTCAATACCAACAGAATTAGTTGTCAGGTAAATAAAGGCCACATAAGGCAAGTAAAGCAGGGCTAATAAAACAGGTAAGCTCAGGGAAAATCCTCTTCTTAAACCGTAAATCAGAGAGACCAAGACGACAGAGACTGGGCTAAATACCACTAGATTTGACACCATCAGGCCTTTTAGAGCCATCTCATCGTAGGGCAAGAGACCTGCTGTCATGACCAAACCATAGATACTTGACGACCAATAGGTCAGGACAGGAAAAATCAGATAAGGTAGGTAAGGCTTGTATGTTCGATTCATAGAAATCTCCTTAAACAAGAAGAAGGTTACTCAAAGAAATCCTTAACCTGACCCACTAATCGGAATGGGACCTTGAGGACCTTGACCGAGGTGGTGACGGTTTTTTTGGCCAAAACCAGAGGGAAGGTCACCGTCTGTTTGGCCAAGTGCAATGAGGTTTCAACTGGGCCTTCTTCGTAGTCCAGGGCGAACTGGTCATAGGCCTTGGCCTCCCTAGCATCAATCCGTTCCACATAGAACTCGTAAACCGACTGGGCAAACTGCTGGGCGGAAATCTCCTTCAGCTTGGCGGCCAGTTTTCGCTCGGTCATGTTTGGAGTGCTGGCAATGGCGTCCAAAATGGCATCGGCCAAATCCCACTCATGGTAGTAAAGGGTACCAAACATCTTGTCCGTGATTAGGTCATCCAGGTAGGGGTTGCCGTGGGCGATAATGGGTTTGCCCGACGCCAAAGCCTCGGTGTAGGTCAGGCCTTGGGTTTCGCTGGTAGAGGCCGAAATGAAAAAGTCACAGGTCTTGTAATAGAGGGCCACCTGGTCGTGGGCAATCATGCCAGTAAAGATGACCTGGTCGCTGATGCCCAGCTGGGTAGCCAAGGACTTGAGTTCTCCCAGATAAGGGCCGTCACCAACCACCACTAATTTGACAGCTGGGTTATCGGATAAAACGCTAGGCAGGCTTTTGAGCACCGCTTGGATATTTTTCTCAGAAGAAATCCGAGACAAACTCAACAACATGGTCTCGTTTGGTTCAATCCCAAGCTGGCTTCGCAGCTCGGCTATGTCACCAGAGGAAATATCGTCACGAACAAACTTGTCCAAGCAAATCCCTGTCGGGATGGTCCGCTTGAGGGGCTTGACCCCGTAACTGTCCAAGAGGTTGGTCACAATCCGGCTGGGGCAGATGATGCCATCCAGGTCGTTGAGGTAGCGTTTGACGATGTGCTTGACCATGCCTGGGCGAATAAGCCGGCCCTTGGCGATGTAGTCCACATAGTCCTCGTACTGGGTGTGGTAGGTGTGGACCACTGGAATCCGCAGGGCCCGCCCCACAATCTTGCCCAAAATCCCCACGCCGAACTCGGTCTGAGTGTGAATGATATCCAACTGGTAACTCTTGGCCACCCGATAGGAGGTCATGAGCCCTCGGTAAACCACCCGCCGGTCCGTAAAGGACACAAAAGGCACGCTGGGCAGGCGGATAATGGTCGGGTCCTCGTAGCGGTTGACCCCCTTGTCCGTGGTCGTAAAGATGTAAACCTCATGCCCCAGCTGCTCCAGCTCCTCCTTGAGGGTGCGGATACTGGTCGCCACCCCCGACACCTGTGGAAAATAGGTGTCTGTAAATAGCCCGATACGCATAGAGCCTCCTTTCTAACTTACTGGCCCAAAACCTCTTCATAGACCGCTTTGAGCTCCTGGCCGATGATGGCCATGGCCCGCGACTGAGCCACCGCATAGCCCGCTTCCCGCTTGTCGGTCTGCTTGGCCAAGATGTCCTGGATGGCCTTGACGAAGCCCGGCACGTCTTTGGCCAAATGGGCAGAGCGGTCATCTACCCAACCCTGATAAACAGGGATGTCCCGCAAGACCGTGTGCTGGCGACTGGCTAGCGCTTCTAAAACGACAATCCCTTCCGTCTCTTCCTTACTTGGGAAGAAAAAGGCGTCCGCTCCGCTCATGGCCCCTTCAAAAACATCTCCCTTGATGTAGCCCGCAAAGGTCACGTTGGCGGGGTGATTTTTCTCCACAATCCGTCGCACCGACCAAGGGATAACCCACTTGTTGGTCTCACCAAACCAGATAAAGCGAACCTCAGGCAGGCTCTCAGCCACCTTAATAAAATCCTCGATGCCCTTGCGTTTGAAGTAGAGACCCGCACACATGACCACAGGCTGGTCAGCCGTCAAGCCAAAATACTGGCGAAAGGCCTCTTCCTTGGTCTGGTCTGGCACATAACGATCAAGGTCAATCCCGTTGGACACCGCATAAACAGGTCGCTTCAAACCATAAGCCTCAAGCAATGACTTGGAATAGGCCGTCGGGGTGATGATGGCATCCGCCAACTTGTAAAACTGGCAGAGGTACCACTTGAAAAGGGGGCTGACCAGGTTGGAGCCGATAAAGGAATCCCTGAAATCTTCTTCCGTCGAGTGGCCGTGCATGATGACCTTTTTCCCAGCCTTCTTGGCCGCCTTCATCACCCGCCAACTCTTGTAACCATAGGTATTGACATGAACCAGGTCATAATCCGCCTTGGGGTCGGTCGTGTAGGCCACCCCAGCCAGGCCCAAGGCCTGCTTCTGATGCTTAATGGCCCGCCCAATACCCGATTTCCTCAGGTAATGCTCCGCCTCCAAGTACAATAAAACTTTCATACCCCCTATTATACCCCATTTGCCCCATTTTTTCACCAGAAAACGCCAAAAACTGCAAGGTCAACCTAGAACCTGTATTCACATCTCAGCAGTCACCTGACTGGCTAGTTTTGGCTCACTCTTTGTCACATTCTTTTGCAATACGCGCAGTATTTCTGCAAAAATGTTTCTCGATTGTGCCAAAACTAGCCTAGTCAACCAACTACTTCGATTGCGAATACAGGTTCTTACAGTTTTGTTAGTTTTTTGGAAATAGCAGAGCGGAAACTAATCAGCCACAAAGGTCACAATATCATTCGGTGTACAATCCAGTATCCGGCACAACTTCTCCAGGGTTAGGAGGGTGATATTCTTGTTCTTCTTGAGACCATCCAAGGTCTTATTGTCAATACCAGCTTTCAATAGTCGGTACTGGGAAAGGTTTTTCTCGGCCATGGTTACCCACAAGGATGCAAATTCTATCATGTACTGCTCCAATCATTGTGACTATCTCCATACTAGTTATTCGTCATTGGATACAGTAAAAAAGAGGTGTTGAGAAATAATTCTCAATAAAAAATATAAAAACAGAAAGGAGCCAACAACATGTGGGGAATTTTTAGAGATTTATTTTTCTGGCTACGGCCATAAAAATAAGTAAAAGGTAGCTAAACGGCTACCATTCAGATTGGGGAACAGGACATTTGTGTTCTTTTCCCCAATCTTTTTCTTTTATCAAAAGCAAAAACTCTTAGAAGTACGATACTGAAAATACTTCTAAGAGTTTTTGAACACCATATTCTAGTTTCAAGGAGAGTTAGTACTGAAAAACGAGACAAGGCTACTTTTTTCTTGTTAAAACATCTAAAACCAGAAAAGCAATGTAGAGAATGATGACTACCTTGAACATAACAATGATCCTAGACAAATCATAAATCAGCCAAGTAGAACAAGCCAAAAGTATCAGAGATAAGGCAAACTGAGTGATGTCTTTGGCAAATCGCTTGAGGTACCACTCGATAACCCCCTCATCACTAGACGTCAGTTTATAACCCTCATACTCTTGTCTGGCTTTTTTGATGCGATTAAACATAGGCATCCTAACCTCCTTTAATAACTGGTAGCTTTCCTTCAATTATACGTGATTGGAGGCGGCTTGTCCATTGTGGAATTGGTCACTAGAAAATGACCTGCTCGATTGAGCAAGTCATTTTACTCTTTTACCCCGAATTTCGCAAACCAGTCGCAATGCCGTTGATAGTGGTGTGGATTTGCTTGAGGTCACGGTCGGCCAGTTGGCCACGGCGGTGGCGTTTGATCAGCTCGATTTGAACGTAGTTGAGCACGTTGAAATAGGGCAGGCGGTAGTCCAAGCTGGCTCGCAAGGATGGCAATTCTTCCAAGAGGTCATCGTGTTGCTCGATGGCCAAAATCACGTCCTTGGTCAGCTGCCACTCGTCCAAGATGATGGTAAAGACATCACGCACCGCCTCGTCCTCGCACATCTGAGCGTACTGGAAGGCAATGTTCATGTTGGACTTGGACAGAACCATATCCACGTTGGACAGGAGGGAATTGAAGAAGGGCCATTTCTGGTACATGTCTTGGAGCTTCTTGAGGTTGCCCTCTTCCTTATCAATAAAGCGTTTGAAGCTGGACCCAACCCCGTACCAGCCTGGCAACATGACCCTGTTTTGCGACCAGGAGAAGACCCAAGGAATGGCACGGAGGCCTGAGATTTCCGTGATGGTCTTGCGGGCTGCTGGTCGGGAACCGATGTTGAGGCTAGACACCTCACGGATAGGGCTGGCCGCAAAGAAGTAATCGTAGAAATGCGGGTTGCCAAAGACCAGGTCACGGTAAATCTGGTAGCTGTCGGCCACAATCTCGTCCATGCTGGCTCGGTAGCCGTCAATTTCGTTGGCATCGGTAATCATCTGGGTTACCATGCGGTCCAGGGTCGCTGACAGGAGCATTTCCAGATTGTAGTAGGCGGCGTCCTTGTTGCCGTACTTGTTACCAATGACCTCGCCCTGCTCGGTCACCCGAATCCTGTCTTTAATTGACCCAAATGGTTGGGAAGTGATGGCGTCGTAAGATGGGCCACCACCACGGCCAACCGTTCCCCCACGGCCGTGGAAGAAGGTGATTTTGACCCCGTGAACCTCGCCCAACTTGGTCAATTCGTTCTGGGCCTTGTAAAGGGTCCAGCCAGAGGACAGGTAGCCCCCGTCCTTGTTGGAATCCGAGTAGCCCAGCATGATTTCCTGGTAACCCTTGTTGCCAGCAATCCAGGTCTTGGCCAAGTCCAAGCTCAGGTAGTCCTGCATGATACCTGGGGCATTATCCAAATCCTCGATGGTTTCAAAGAGGGGCACGATTTGGATGCGGGCAAAATCCTTATCCACCAGACCAACTTCCTTGAGGAGGACGGCCAGTTCCAAGAGGTCGGACACGCTCTCTGAGTGGGAAATGATGTGTTGCTTGATAATCTCCTCGCCCATCTTGTCCTTGAGTTCACGGGCAGCCTGGAAAATGGCCAATTCGCTGGTCAAGAGGTCTGACTTGGGCTGGTTGGTGGCTGACAGAAGACGAGGGTCTGCTTCTAACTGGTGGAGGAGCACTCGGCACTTGTCAGCCTCTGACAGGCTAGAATAATCCGCTTCAATCCCAGCTGATTTGAGCAACTCAGCCACGCAGGCCTCGTTGATAGAGGAATCTTGACGGAGGTCGATGCTGGCCAGGTAGAAGCCAAAGATGTCCACAGCCTGAACCAGCTCTTCAAAATCCCCACCCAAGAGGGTCTGACCCTGATGGGCCAGCAAGGACTCCTCGATAACCGCTAGGTCAGCTCGGAAGTCAGCTGCCGTCTTGTAACGTGGCAGCTGCTCCTCATCCTCCAAGAGGTAGGCCAGGGTGTTGGTCAATTTTTTCTCGATGTAGGTCAGGGCTCGGCGATAGAGCTCTTTTTCCCTAAACTCCGAAGACTCGGTGGACAGCTCGGCCATGGCCCGCAGGGCGCTAGACGCCCCAACGTAGTTGGTCGATAGGGAGAAAATCCCGTAGAGGCTGGCGATTTTTTGGAGGTAGTAGGTCAGGATCAGCTCAGCCTGGGTGTGGGCAGAAAGGCGAAGGGTGTCGGCGGTCACAAAGGGGTTGCCGTCTCGGTCGCCACCGATCCACATGCCCATGGTGATGGGCTTGGGGTTTTCAAGAGGAAGCCCCCGCTCAGCGGCCAGTCGCTTGTAGGTGCTGACCAAGTTGGTGATGGCCTTGATGAGGGAGCGGTTGTAGTACTCAGTCACGTTGCTGATTTCGTTCTTGACCTTGAGCTTCTTCTCCCGAATGATGTCCGACTGCATGAGGAGCTCGATGTGGCGGCGGAGGTCAGCCAGCCACTTGTCACGGTTGACCAGGCCCGCCTTGACGTCACGGTACTTACGCAAAAGCAGGTGAATCTGGTGATTGAGGCCCAGCATGGTTCGGCGTTGCACCTGGGTCGGGTGGGCCGTCAGAACTGGCACCACGTTGACCTGCTCCAAGATGGCCTTGGCGTCTGGGTGGTCCGCCACCGTGTCCAAAATCAGGGACAGCTTGCCCAGATAGTCCTGGCCCGTGTTGTTCTGGTAGTTAACCTCGTAGGCCAAATCCACATCCTCAGAAATGTTAATCAAAAGAGGCAGGATAGAGAAATAGCGAGACACCACCTCCATCTGCTGGCTGTCCAAATCTGCAATCACAGCCTCCAGCTCCTGATAGTTCTGGCTCTTGGACAGGTCGGTCAGCCGCTCAATCAGGCCGAACCCTTCCTCCCCAATCATGCCCTTGGTGGTCTCCTCCAGGAGGCCCTGCAAGATGGCCACCTCCTCCTGGATGGTGTCTTTATGGTTGTTGCTTTCAAGTTTCTTGATAATCATAACTAGCGTCACTTTCTTTTTTGGGACATGGCAGAGCGAAAACCCTGTCTTGTCTATTCTACCATATTTTGAGGGAAAAAGCAGGACCAGCTTGCTAAGGTGTCACAAAGATTTTGCCAGATAAAAACCAACCCATGCTGGCATAGGTTGGTTCAGGTCGTTCGTGCCAAATCGGCCATTAGCAGTTAACCGCTTATTAAACCAATAAAAACGATTCATACAAGTGTTGTCACAACTAATTCCTCAACAATGTTAAGAAATCTGTGAAACTACTCGCAACGGGTTTCGTGTCTGGTTCAAACTCGCCAGAGGTTTCATGGTACCAAATGACAACCTTAGGCTGTTCTTTTGACTGCCGGTAATCTAAACATAAGAGATCACCTGAAAACAAGGCAGCAATAGGCAAAAAATCAATTCCCAATTGATCCGGATTCGACGTCAAACGTTCGCCAAGCTGGCTCTCAACCACTTCAATATCGTAGATAGCTACTTCCTGTTCATAATCAGCTACTAAACAAAGAAAGCGTTCCACAACATAGTCCCAGCCACCGCAAGAAAAGACTTGTTCTTGTGGGATACAACCGTTATACCGTCTTAAAAATTGCCGGTAATCCTCTGGTAATATAATCCTCCAGGACTTCTCTCTTTGGGATAAAAGCCTTTCATCTGGGAGAGGATTGACAATTGTTTCCTGTTTCACTTCCAACATTTTATCTATTTTGTCCCAAAGAGACGGTCGCCAGCATCGCCCAAACCTGGGACGATATAACCGTTCTCGTTGAGTTTTTCATCAAGGGCCGCTGCAAAGATTGGCACATCTGGGTGGGCTGCTGCCAGAGCGTCAACCCCTTCTGGAGCAGCTACCAGGCAGACAAACTTGATGTTGGTTGCCCCACGTTTTTTGAGGGAATCAACGGCCAGGATAGCTGAACCACCAGTCGCCAACATTGGGTCCACCACAAAAATCTGGCGTTGGTCAATGTCGTCTGGCAACTTAACCAGGTACTCAACAGGGGTCAGGGTTTCCTCATCTCGGTACATGCCGATATGACCAACCTTGGCCGCTGGTACCAGGCTCAAAAGCCCATCCACCATGCCGATACCAGCACGCAGGATTGGCACGATGGCCAATTTCTTACCAGCCAGCTGCTTCTGAACGGTCTTGGTAATCGGTGTCTCGATTTCCACATCCTCCAGCGGCAAATCACGCAACACTTCGTAACCCATGAGCATGGCAATTTCGTTGACCAGCTCACGGAAATCCTTGGTCGAGGTCGTTGTCCGACGCAGGATAGACAGCTTATGCTGAATGAGTGGATGCGAAATAACATGACATTTTTCCATAAGAAAACCACCTTCTTTACTTTTTATCCCTACTATTTTATCACAAGACGGGTAAAAAGGGAAACGTTTTTATAAGAATCCCTCTGACCTACTGGGCCTATCTCAGAGGGGATTGCCCCATACGGAAATAGGTGTGGCGTTTGCCCCGAACGGCCAAACTCAGGGCCATGATGTTCTCAGGATCAGGCATACGACCGTAGCCTCCATCACCGATGTGGTGAATGTCACTACCCACCCGCTTATTGCTCAGGCCAAACTCTCGAATGGTCTGAGGGTCCGCACTCTCCTGGCTAGTGCCGATGGTTGACATGACCAAAGCTCCCTGGGCCTTGAGTTCCGCCACGATTGGGGCCAAACCTTCCTCACGAACTCCAGGAACAGTTCCAACAGCAGGCACCAGAACACCATCAGCTCCCAGCTGGACAAAGGCCCTAAGAGCATCTGGATTAACCACAGGCTCACCGAGACCAGCCCCGTGCATCTTGCCAGCAAAAACCAGGCCATCAAAATGCTCAAGAGCCAGACCGATAGCCGATTGGATAGCCGATAAGGAGACCCCAGTTGATGGATTTCCCGTCAGCAGGATAAAATCTACCCCCAACTCCTGAGCAGCTCGCAGGCTCTCTGGACTGACCAAACGACCAGCAGGCAGGTGCACTTGCTCATCCAGCACCTTTTCAGTCGGATCAACGGGTTCTAAATTGATACCAACTGGACGCCCCGTCAGTTTCTTAATCTCAGCGATGGGATTGTCACAGGGGTAAAACCCCTTAATAGCCTTGACAAAGACATCAAATTCATTAAGCACTAGGAGGTCACAGCCAAAACTAGCCATCATCTCCGCATTGCTGACCCCTTCAATCAGGGGAGCAGCCGTCACAACCGTTTCCCCCAGAATGGTGCGACCCTCGCTGGCCAAGATGGCCTGCTTAAGATCAGCTTTCCCCATCTTACTCACCTCACTGGCATAGGCAGAAATTAAACGCTTCATGTCACTCTTCCTTTCTTCTTGTTCTTCTATTATACCGAAAAAAAGAGCGTTTGAAAACGCTCTTTTATCATCCGCTCTTCATCAAAGATTCTTCCTAGCCACTTCATAGATAAGAATGGCTGCCGCCACACTGGCGTTGAGGCTCTGCACATGTCCCGTCATGGGAATGGTCACCATCTCGTCAACCTGCTTTTTGATGTTGGCCGAAATCCCCTTGCCTTCGTTGCCGATAATGAGGGCCAACTTGCCAGCCGTGTTCCAGCCTTTGGCTGGGGTGCCGTCCATATCCGTGCCAAAAATCCAGAAGCCCGCCTCCTTGAGCTTGTCCAGGGTCTGGCTGAGGTTGGTCACACGGGCAATGGGCACATGCTCCACCGCCCCTGTCGAGGTCTTAGCCACCACGGGCGTGACCCCAACCGCCCGGTGTTTGGGAATGATAACCCCAACCACACCCATGGCGTCAGCCGTCCGCAGGATAGACCCAAAGTTATGCGGGTCTGTCAGCCCATCAAGGATGAGAATAAGGGGATTATCTGCCTGCTCTGCCTTGGCCAAAATCACCGACAAGTCCGCATAGGCGAACTCCGATACCCGCAGGACAAAGCCTTGGTGGACCGCGCCATCCGTCATCTCGTTGAGGGTCTTTTTGGGGGTCCAAGAAATCGACACCTTTTTCTCGGCCGCTAAGATCTTGACCTTGTCCACATTCTTCCCTCGGAGGTCGTCTTGAAGGTAGAGCTTGTTGCCTGTATTGGCCTGTAAACTTTCCATAACGGCGTGAACGCCATAAACCATATCATTTGTTTCCATAAGTCTATTATAGCATGGCAGGGCACAAAAAAACCTAGAACAAGTCTAGGTTTTTTTGCCTTAGGCTAGGCTTAGTCTTCTTTACGACGACGTGTTGCTGCCATACCCATTGCAGAGGCAAGGAGAACTGTACCAGCAAGAGCTGCTACGGAGTTATCATCACCTGTTTCTGGGAGCATTGGCATTGCCTGAGCGACTGGTGCTTTAGCAGCTGCTTGAGCAGGGGCTGCTGGTTGAACAGGAGCCATCGGTGCTGGAGCTGGTTTAGCAGGAGTCATTGGCATTTCAGGCTTAGCTGGTGTTTCCACAACAGCCTTGTAAACGTAAGTCACATAAGTCACGCCTGCTGTTACCATACCCTCTTCTTGACCTTGGGTCAATTCAGGAACGAGGACGTAGCGAACGCCATCTTTCACGATTTCCGCAGGGCGGTTATCAGTGGTGTCGTATGGCAGACCAGTCATGGTTGTCTCAGTATCCACAACTTCAGCTTTAATCACGTTACCGTTAGTATCGTGGTAACGAACAATCACTTGGTGTTTTTCCTTGGTTTCAGGTGTTGTCGGCACTGGAGTGCTTGGAACACTTGGAACTGGAAGGTAGGTGATTGGGGTATCAACACTTGGATCAGTTGGGATAGCTGGTACCACATAACCCTTAGTTGGATCGGTTGGATCAACTGGTTTCAATGGTTGACCGTTGCCATCAACTGGTGTGAAGCCTGGTACATGTGGTGCAACAGTTGTTGGGTTGCCTGGCTTAGTTGGGTCTTCTGGGTTGTTCGGGTAAACCTCGTTGATTGGATCTTTACCTGGAACGTTGATGATGTACTTACCAATTGGTTTGTAAGTCACAACAACAGAAGAATTTCCGTCAGTTGGCGTCGCAGTTGAACCTGGAACCGAAGCCGTATCTGCCAAGTAGCCTGGGATAACTGGAGACTTAACAGTATCGAACATGTTGTCCGCTGATGTCCACTCACCGTACATGATTTCACCAGTTACCAAGTTCACTTTTGCATCACGAGTAAAGGTTACTTTCTCAGTCACAGTTGCTGAGACAGTTTCACCCATGTCGTTGACGTAAGTGATGGTACGAGTGATGTCTTTAACGGTTTCAAGTGTGTCAACACCTGCTGGCCATACTGGGCTGTTAGGGTCAGTTGAATCAACTGGTTGACCTGGAACAGCTGTTTCCGTTACTGGAATAATACGAGGAGTTACAACAACCTTAAATTCTTGAACGTTGCCGTCAATGTTATCATAGATTGCTGCTTGATCAAAGTTGTCAGTTACAACTTCATAACCCTTAGCGTGCAATTCCTTGATACGATCTGCAGTTGTATAAGCAATCTTATCACCTGCTTTACCCAACACCTCATCTTTTACAAGCTCAGTGCCTTTATCGTCAACGTAAGCGATAGTAGCCACTTGCGGATTTGACAGGTAAGTGATTGGGGTATCAACACTTGGGTCAGTTGGAAGTGCTGGCACTTCGTAACCCTTAGTTGGGTCAGTTGGATCAACTGGTTTCAACGGTTGGTTCTTACCATCAACAGGAGTAAATCCTGGTACAAATGGTACAACAGTTGTTGGTGTGCCTGGCTTAGTTGGATCAGTTGGGTTGTTCGGATAAACATCAGTGATTGGAGTTTTTCCTGGAACATTGATGATGTAGCTACCAAGCGGACGGTAAACCACAAGAACTTCCGAATCCTTATCTGTTGCCTTAGCAGTTGCACTTGGAACTTCTGAAACTGAAGTCAAGTAACCTGGGATAACTGGTGACTTAACAGCGTCAAACTTGTCATCTGCACTTGTCCAAGCACCGTAAACCACCTCACCTGTTACCAAGTTAACTGTTGCAGGGCGAGTGAAGCTCAAGGTCTCAGTTACAGTAGTAGAAACTTCTTTACCCTCACCATCAATGTACTTAATGGTACGAGTAACCATCTCTTCTTTCACCAAGCCTTCAACAGTTGATGGCCATACTGGTGAGTTAGGGTTGTTTGAATCAACTGGTTGACCTGGAACAGCGTCCTTAGGAACTTCAATTACAATCTCTTTCAAGACAACTTCAAAGGTTTGTGGAGTGTCTTTATCGTTATCAAAGTTCTTGTCACCTGCAAATTCATCCTTAGCAGGAGTTTTCACATCGTAACCAGCTTTTTCAAGCTCAACCAATTTCGCCTTGTAAGCATCAGCTGAGATTTTCTCACCAGACTTACCTGTTTCGTTAACTGTACCAAGTTCCTTGTTAGGCTCTTTAGCCGTCTCATCAGACTTGAAGACGATAGTCGCTGTTTGACCGTCTTGAACGTAAACGATTGGGGTATCAACACTTGGGTCAGCTGGGATAGCTGGAACCACATAGCCCTCAGTTGGATCAGCTGGATTAACTGGTTTCAATGGATTGTTGCTTCCGTCAACTGGTGTGAAGCCTGGTACAAATGGTACAACAGTTTTTGGTTCACCTGGTTTAGTTGGGTCTGTTGGGTTGTTCGGGTAAGTTTCAGTTGTTGGCTGATCTTGACCTGGAACTTTAACAACGTATTGACCAAGTGGTTTGTAAACAACGTTCTCAGTGTAGCTTTCTGTTGTGTTGCTGATAGTTGCTTCACCAACAGTCGCACGGTCAGCCAAGAAGCCTTGGATGATTGGTGACTTAACCTCTGGAACGAGTTTGTCTTCTGACCAAGTACCGAACTCAACCTTACCTGTTACCAAGTTCACGGTCGCAGGACGCGTGAAGGTTACTGGTTGCTCAACGGTCGCTGAGGCTGTTTCACCAGTTGGTGTCAAGTAAGTGTAAGTGATGGTACGAGTAACAGTTTTCTCCGTCAAAATCTCTTCAGATGGTGTTGGGTAAACTGGTGAGTTAGGATCAGTTGGATCAACTGGTGTACCTGGGGTATTATCCTTAGTCACAGGAACCACACGCTCTTTCACAACAACAGTGTATTTCTGAGTTGGTTCACCGTTTTCGTCTGTAACGTTATCGAACTTGCCGTTTTCTGGGTAAGTGTTGCTAACGAGTTCATAACCAGCTTTCTCAGCCGCTTTGATTTTCTCTGCGACATCAGTAGCCTTAGTCAATGGCTCACCTGTCTTACCAAGTTCCTCAATCGGTGTGTTACCTTCGACAACTTTATCCTTACCGTCTTTATCTTGGTAAGTGAAACTTGTTACAGCTTTCTGATCGTCTTTAGTGTAAACAACTTGAACACGGCTGTTCTCATCTGTTGCCTTAACTGGCACTTCTGCCACAACTGGTTTGTCAGCGGTGTAGCCAGCCAATTCTGGTTTGTCAGCAACTGTTGGTGAGGTTACAGGTGCAAATTTCTGGTCTTCAGACCAAGCACCAAACTCAACCTTGCCTGTCACCAAGTTCACGGTCGCAGGACGAGTGAAGGTTACTGTTTGAACAACTGGTTCAGTAACAGGCTCACCTTCTGGTGTCAAGTAAGTGTAAGTGATGGTACGAGTAACAGTTTTCTCCGTCACAATCTCTTCAGATGGTGTTGGGTAAACTGGTGAGTTAGGATCAGTTGGATCAACTGGTGTACCTGGGGTATTATCCTTAGTCACAGGAACCACACGCTCTTTCACAACAACAGTGTATTTCTGAGTTGGTTCACCGTTTTCGTCTGTAACGTTATCGAACTTGCCGTTTTCTGGGTAAGTGTTGCTAACGAGTTCATAACCAGCTTTTTCAGCCGCTTTGATTTTCTCTGCGACATCAGCAGCCTTAGTCAATGGCTCACCTGTCTTACCAAGTTCCTCAATCGGTGTGTTACCTTCGACAACTTTATCCTTACCGTCTTTATCTTGGTAAGTGAAACTTGTTACAGCTTTCTGATCGTCTTTAGTGTAAACAACTTGAACACGGCTGTTCTCATCTGTTGCCTTAACTGGCACTTCTGCCACAACTGGTTTGTCAGCGGTGTAGCCAGCCAATTCTGGTTTGTCAGCAACTGTTGGTGAGGTTACAGGAGCAAATTTCTGGTCTTCAGACCAAGCACCAAACTCAACCTTGCCTGTCACCAAGTTCACGGTCGCAGGACGAGTGAAGGTTACTGTTTGAACAACTGGTTCAGTAACAGGCTCACCTTCTGGTGTCAAGTAAGTGTAAGTAATAGTACGAGTAACAGTTTTCTCAGTCACAATCTCTTCAGATGGTGTTGGGTAAACTGGTGAGTTAGGGTTCTCAGGATCAACTTTTGTACCTGGGGTATTGTCCTTAGTCACAGGAACCACACGCTCTTTCACAACAACAGTGTATTTCTGAGTTGGTTCACCGTTTTCATCTTTAACGTTATCGAAGTTCTTATCACCCTTGAAGTCATCTTCAAATGGTGGGTTTACTTCGTAACCAGCTTTTTCAAGCTCAGCCAATTTAGCCTTGTACTCATCAGTTGTGATTGGCTCACCTGACTTACCTTCTTTAACGATTGAACCAAGGTCCTTGTTAGGCTCTTTAGCAGTCGCGTCAGTCTTGAAGGTAATAGTTGCTTTTTGAGGGTCTTTAGTGTAAACAACCGTAACGGTTGGGTCCTCATCCGTTGCTTTAACCGTCTGAGCGTCAACAACTGGTTTGTCAGCGGTGTAGCCTGCCAAGTCTGCTTTGTCAGCAGCTGTTGGTGAGGTTACGGCTGGCAGGGTTTGGTCTGCTGACCAGTCGGTGTAGGTTGGTGTGTAGTTAGCTGGGTTTTTCAGGGCTTCAACCAAGTTGATGATCACTTCACGAGTGAATGTCACTGGTTCTTGGACCTTAGTTGGTGCAGCCTCTGGACCTTCTGCGTTATCAAACTTGTACATAATGGTCCGAGAAACTTCTTCGGTCAAGGCATCAACCTTAACGCCAGCTGGAATCTCAGGATCCTGTGGGTTTGGTGTTTGGATAATCCGTGGTGTTACTTTAACAGTAAAGGCTTGACTTGGGTTGCCTTTGTTATCCTTGGTGTTATCGTAAGTCGGTGTGCCTGGAACATCATTGGCTACCACTTCATAACCTTGCTTAACCAAGTCGGCAATCACTTCTGCAACTGGACGGTCAAAGGTAATTGGTTGACCAGGCAGACGTTTGTCATCTTTTGCTTGCTCTTCAGTGGTCAGTTTGTCCAGCTCTTTAACTTCTGTACCAGCTTTATCCACTTCAACAAAGCGAACGTTGGCTGCTTGGATGGCCTTGTAAATGTAGGTAATGACCTGCTCGTCCTTAGCAACAGAACCGTTTTCAGGTGCTGAATTCTCTTTAACACCTGTCAAAAGGAAGTCGATGCCAAATTCACTAATCGTCGGCAACTTGGTTGCTGGTACAGTGGTGTTGTAGGTTTCACCAACTTGTGTACCTGCTGGTTTAACCTCAGTTGTCGCACCACCTTTGAGTTTTTCACCCAAGTCAGTTTCGTATGCTACTTTAACAGCACCACCTTTTTGAGCTAAGTATTCAACTTTTTCGT
Organism: Streptococcus sp. ZY171113; assembly: GCF_057748235.1. NCBI lineage: Bacteria > Bacillati > Bacillota > Bacilli > Lactobacillales > Streptococcaceae > Streptococcus > Streptococcus sp. ZY171113. Next base: position 240,524 of record NZ_CM173243.1, on the reverse strand, counting down.
CGATGATGCGGTTAGGCGTATTGTTTTCAAGGGCACGAACGGTAACTGCTGGAACCGCTGTGCGTTCAGCATCGTAGAACTCGCTAGTGCGATCTGGTGATGTTACCTGTGACAGTAACTTCGTTGGCTGGTTATCAGAGCCTTTAACCTTCCAGTCCGTGTAGGTCACTTCCTTAGTGACAGCGTTAATGGTTGCCACACGAGTGAACTCAACGGTTTCAGTTTGTTTAGGTGCTGCTTCTTGACCAGCCTTATTACCATCCTTGTAGGTGTAAGTGATGTTACGGGTAACGGTATCAGTCTGGGCCTCCAGAGTCACACCTGCTGGAACTGGTGGGTTTTCTGGTTTTTCTGGGTCGATAACGACCTTCTTAGGTGTCAGTTTAACCGTGTAAACCTGGCTAGCTGTCCCCGGGTTTTCTTTGACATTGTCATAAACCTTGGCACCACCTTCGGTGAATTCATCAGAAACCAATTCGTAACCTTGAGCAAGGTAAGTTGCAATACGGTTTGCTGTTGACAAGGTGATGGTTTCGCCAGCCAAACGCTTAGCGTCTTTAGGTTGGGTCTCAGAAGTCAGAGGTTGGTCAAGATTTTTAACAACCGCAGCGTTTGGCTCTTTAGAAGCCACCTCAACAAAGTTGATGATTGCGTTTTGGATTGGTTTGTAAACGTAGGTAATGACTTGCTCGTTAGCAGTAACATCACCTGCTTCTGGTGCTGAACCAGCCTCAGTACGAACCTTAAGGAAGTCAATCCCAGCTTGAGCAATTAAAGCTGGTTTCAAGGCATCTGATACCACATAGTCTGTACCAACTTGGGTGCCTTGAGCTCGAACGATTTCATCAGCTTTGATGGTTTCTTTGGTGTTGTTTGAACCAACTTCAGCAACATACTTAACGGTTACTGGGCCACCAGCCTTAGGAGCGTAGTAGTAGTTAACTTGTTTGGTTGTCGCTTCCAAAGTACCTGTTGCACCAGCCGCTTGAGGTGTTGTTTTCAACTCATAAACCAAGCCGTTCTCGTCTGTCAATTCTGGAGGGGCAACAATAGATGTGACATCGTAAGCTTCACCAACAAGGTTGGTCAGTTTCGGTGTCTTGTCATAAGTTGTTGTGTCTTGAGCTTTCAGACGTGTTTCAGTACCTTCTTTGTAGTAGTTAACGACAACATCAGAGAAACGAGCCTTGTTATAGGCTGCAACGATGTTGGCCTGCTTGAGGGAAATGGTTCCTTCCCGCTTAGCATTATCGATGCTATACTTGCCGTCTGTTGTGTACTCTTTGAAGATGTAGTAGTTGCCGTCAGCGTCTTTAATCAAGTAAGGTGCTGTAACAGTTGTTGTCGGCACACCATTAGCTGCTGTGGTGACATTAGTTGTTGTCTTCTTGTCCGCTTCAGTCGCTGCGTTAGCTTCGGTCAAATCCTTGGTCGGTCTGGCTGTCGCATACTTATCACGCAAGAGGCGCTCTTTTTCAATGGTATTGATAATCGGAGTCGCTGTCAAAAGGTGATTGGTCGCTGTACCTGCTGTATCAGCATCAACATAACGCAAGATAACGTTACCTTCAGCTCCTCTACGAATACCACCAGAAAGTGGCTGGTCTGAACGAATCGTCCAGTTGACAACCGCTTTGGCTGCACGGATGTTACCGTCAACAACCTCGTCGCCTTCTGGCGTCGTAACGGTCAAGGTGCCATCCAAGTTCTCAAGAACGGCGTTGTTACCATTAACCCGGATATAATCAAGTGTATGATCTGTAAACACACGGTTAACACCACTCTCGTCTCCCATGTGGAACTGGTAGTTATAACCTGGCAACATGCTGCCTTCAACGAGTTCAATAGACAGCTTGTTGTCTTGAACCTCTTTAACTCGGAAAGTTGGTGCTGTCCGCTGACCGAAGAGGATAACGTCGTGTTCATTAACAAGGGCAACGCTCTGCTCAGAACCACCAGCTGCACGTGGTTTGAAGAGTGGGTACTCTGCACCGTCGGCAATCAGAGACTGGAATCTAGAGAGTTCGGTGTCATTCAGGTTGATGGTTAAGACCGTTCCTGGCTCATACTGTTGACCACGGGTCCAGAAGTTCCAAATGGAGTTATATCCAATGATTTCTTGCTCGGTCGAGCCCTTGATGGCTTTTACCGCAACGTCACCCGTTGAGTTGATAATAGATGGTCCTGTCTCACCATTTGGACGAGGGTCTCCTGCAATGGTATAAGGGGCGTCAACAATCACTTGGTCATTGACCGTGATGTTGGCTTCAACGTTCTTAGCAACCTCTACACGAGGGTAAAGCACTGAGCCTTGCATCCGCTGACCGAAGTAAACCTCTTGCAGGGCTTCAACGTTTTCGTTGAAGATATAAGTATGGCTAACCGAATAACCGCGAGCTTTGATGTCCTGATCCAGCTTTTCAACTGGTGTCAACGCGTCGTTACGTTGAGAGAAGTAGGATGGACGACCATCCAAGTTGGTATAGTTCTGCGTTGACGCATTGGCTACCAAGGTACCAAAGACAATCCCTTCATCGGAAACCAATTCCTTAACAGGACTGGACGTCAAGGTGTTCATCGGACCAAGTTCAGTAAAGGTCAGAACGAGTTTATCACCTGCTCGGAAAGTATCGTTTGGCAGTTTGATTTCATAACCAAACGTCGCGTCTGGGTTATGCTGGTTGTCTGGAACGCTGATTAAACCTTTAACTTCAATGGTCTTAGTTTCTGATGAACCATCTTGGTTAGACACTAAGACAGAAACAGGACGGAAATCTGCTTGTTCCGTTTTTCCACGGAAATCTGTTCTGCCCTCAGTATTGTTGTTGCTGGCAGCAGCTGCGTCTTTACGCACAAACACCTTGATGGTACGGCTTGCTGTGTTGCCCTCAACGATGGCAGCAGCGATAGCGTTGTTGACGATGGCAAATTCAGTGCCAGCGTTGTTGCTAGCTGTTTCAGCCTTGTAGCCTGTTGGGGCATCCAACTTGATGTCAACCTTGAAGGTTACAGGCTCGTCTTTAGCGTTCGTTGTCTCTTGGTTAACAGAACGGTTCTCTTGTTTGACTTGTTCACCGGTTTCAGCGTCAATGTATTGCACACGGTAGGTTGTTGCAGCGGTCCGTACAGGAGCAGCAACTACTGGCGCTTCCTCGGTTGCAACACGAGTCGTAATTGTTGGTGTAACTGGTTCAGCTGGTTGTGCATCAGCTTTTGGAGTTTCCTCAGCTTTGACCTCTGCTGATGGAGTTTCCTCAGTTTTTGGAGCCTCTTCAGCTTTTGGTGCTTCTGGTGCAACTTCTGCTACTGGAGCTTCCTCAGCCTTAGCTTCCTCTGCTTGTGGTGCTGCTGGTGCGACTTCAACCGCAGGAGCTGGTTCAGCTTCCTCAGCTGCATCGGTAGCTTCTGGGCTAGTTTCGCCAGTGGTTTCACCACCTGCTACTGTTGTCGCCTCTGTCGTGCCTGTTCCTGAAAGCTCAGTTGCCGCCACGCTCGAACCACCCGCCATGAAGAATGCCGCTACTGCTACCGAAGCAACACCGACATTAAATTTACGGATGGAAAAGCGTTCACGACGCTCTGGTCTAACTGAACGACGCAAGTTAGTTTTGTTTTCCAAATTTGTTCTCCTTTTGAAAATCGTTTCATTCTACATTCTTCGAGGAAACAATTCATTCCCCCAAGGTCTGTATACCGTAGTATTATATCACTACTTTTCGTATAAAAGCAAGTAATTTGACGTGTTTTTCAAGGATTATTAAGAAGTTTTTAAGATTGTTGTTATAATCCATACCCCCCCCGAGGAAAGCGGTTTCTAAGTTGTTTCCCAGAGTTATTTGCCTTGGCGATTTATTATAAATATCAAATAAATCAGCTGGACTTCTTTCATCTGTTTTCAAAACTTTCATAAATTTTTCACAATCTAGTATCAAAACTGATTAGAGCGTTAAAGATTATGCTTAGGCTCTGAAAGGATTTGCCCTTTGCCAGTTGACCGCCGCTTTTTCCTTAACAAACCCAACATGGGGTAATCGGAGATAGAAGAACTCGAGGCAGTGCTTCACCAAAACCAAAGCCCCCTGGTGTGCGAGACCAAGGGGCTTTTTTGACCTTCTCTGATGAGATTAAGGGGTTAGGCTAGCTGTCGCTTACGGCTCATCATCTAACCATTTGCAGATGAGATAAAGGACTAAGCCTGCTATCACTTCTGCCACAATGTTGAGCAAGAGCTCTTGAAGAATTACAAGCATGACTAGTTACCTCCTTTCCGATAGACTAGTCGAAAAGGCACGACAGTCAGTCTATTATAGCGCAAATCAACCTGAGCGTCAGGCTATTACTGAAAGGAACCGCCTATTCCTTGACAAACCTGACCCAACATGGGATAATCATAGGTGAAAGAATTGCGTAGCATCTTGTTACCAAAACCAAAGCCCCTTGGTGTGCGAGACCAAGGGGCTTTTTTGACCTTCTCTGATGAGATTAGAGGATGTGGCATAGCCATGGTTTTATCTAAGATTACGGCTTGAGTGAGTAGAAAGTTACCGCTTTTCTTCATCCCGTTACTTCTGTCGGGAGAAGGGTATCAACTGAAAATCAAGTTCCCTGTCACTGACGAGTGTTGGAGTATCCCGATTTCCTAAAAAATCATGTAAAGAAGTGGAAAGCCTGACGGCTTTCTTCATCCGCCACTTCAGTTGGCAGAATGACAACAACTGAAAAACAGTTGCACCGTCTTTGACGAGTGTTGGGATGTTTCTAGTCTATCTACGTTAATCAACCTCAGCAGTAGAAAACCTAGCGGTTTTCTTTATTAACCATACGCTCAGTTGGCAGAATGGTATCAACTAAAAATCAAGTTACCGTTCACTGACGAGTGTTGGAGTATCCCGATTTCCTAAAAAATCATGTAAAGAAGTAGAAAGCCTGACGGCTTTCTTCATCCGCCACTTCAGTTAGCAGAATGACAACAACTGAAAAACAGTTGCACCGTCTTTGACGAGTGTTGGGATGTTTCTAGTCTACCCATGATAATCAACCTCAGCAGTAGAAAACCTAGCGGTTTTCTTTATTAACCATACGCTCAGTTGGCGAATCGTTGCGTTCCATAGTCTTTTAGCTATGGAACTGCTAACGATTCTAGCCAACTGACCCCTCCATCTCATAAGCAATCAGTCTGTTCAACTCAACAGCGTATTCCATTGGGAGTTCTTTGGTGAAGGGTTCGACAAAGCCCATGACAATCATCTCGGTGGCTTCTTGTTCGGACAGGCCACGGCTCATGAGGTAGTAGAGTTGCTCCTCGGAAATCTTGGACACCTTGGCTTCGTGTTCCAGGGCCACCTGGGAGTTGTGGATTTCATTGAAGGGAATGGTGTCGGAACTGGATAAATCATCCATGATAATGGTGTCGCACTCGATGTGGCTGACTGACTTACGTGAATTTTTGGCGAAGGTGACCTGACCTCGGTAGTTAACCGCACCGCCGCCTTTGGCAATGGACTTGGAGACAATGGAAGAGCTGGTATGAGGAGCGTTGTGAATCATCTTGGCGCCTGCGTCTTGGTTCTGCCCGGTATTGGCAAAGGCGATGGACAACATGGTCCCGCGAGCCCCCTCGCCGTCCAGGTAAACCGACGGGTACTTCATGGTGGTTTTGGCCCCCAGGTTGCCGTCAATCCACTCGACGGTGGCGTTTTTGAGGGCTCGGGCCCGCTTGGTCACCAGGTTATAGACGTTGTCCGACCAGTTCTGAATGGTCGTGTAGCGAACATAGGCCCCTTCCAGAGAGAAAATTTCCACGATAGCCGCGTGGAGGCTGTTGCTGGAGTAGGTCGGCGCGGTACAGCCCTCGACGTAGTGGACGCTGGCCCCCTCGTCAACGATGATGAGGGTCCGCTCAAACTGACCGGTGTTCTGGTTGTTGATGCGGAAGTAGGTCTGCAGGGGAATGTCACACTTGACCCCCTTGGGAACGTAGATGAAGGTGCCACCTGACCAAACGGCCGAGTTGAGGGCGGCCAACTTGTTATCGGTCGGCGGCACCAATTTGGCGAAATACTGCTTGAAAAGGTCTGGGTAGTCTCGCAGGGCCGAATCGGTGTCCGTGAAAATGATGCCCAGCTTCTCAAACTCTTCCTTCATGTTGTGGTAAACCACCTCGGACTCGTACTGGGCTGAAGCACCAGCCAGATAGGCCCGCTCAGCCTGGGGAATCCCGATCCGTTCAAAGGTTTCCTTGATTTTCTCAGGCACATCGTCCCAAGACCGGGCTGGCTTGTCAGACGGCTTTTGGTAATAGATAATCTCATCAAAATCAATGTCCGACAGGTCTGGCCCCCAGGTCTGCATGGGCATTTTCTGGAAGGCTTCAAAGGCCTTGAGACGGAAGTCCAGCATCCACTCAGGCTCATTTTTAGCAGCCGACAGCTCACGGATGACCTGCTCGTTGAGGCCCTTACCGGTTGAGAAAATCGGGTCCACATCATCATGGAAGCCAAATTTGTACTCGCCCAGGTCGATGGGCTTAGGGGTTACAATTTCAGTTGTTTCTGACATAAGTGTCCTTTCTGGGGCAAGCCCTAAGCTGGCCCGTCAATCGCTAAATAAAAGATGGGGAAATACCCGAGGAGACAAGCTTGTTCAGGCCAAGCCAGGCAGAAATGAGCTGGGCAGGCTCTGACCTAAGCTAATGCCACGAGGAAATAGACAGGTCAAGCTCTGACCAATGCCAATACCTCGGGGAAATGAACTGGGCAGGCTCTGACCTAAGCAAATGCCACGGGGAGTTGAACAGGTCAGGCTCTGACCTAAGCTAATGCCTCGGGGAAATGAACTGGGCAGGCTCTGACCTAGACTAATGCCACGGGGAAATGAACTGGGCAAGCTCTGACCCAAGCAATGCCACGGGGAAATGAGCTGGGCAAGCTCTGACCTAAGCCAATGCCACGGGGAAATGCTTAGGTCATACTCTGACCTAAGCAAATGCCACGGGGAGTTGAACAGGTCAGGCTCTGACCTAAGCCAATGCCACGAGGAAATGGTCAGGTCAAGCTCTGACCAAAGCTAATGCCACAGGGAAATGACCAGGTCACGTTCTGACCAAAGCAAATGACACGGGGAAATGAGCTGGTCATACTCTGACCTAAGCCAATGCCACGGGGAAATAGCCAGGTCAAGCTCTGACCAAAGTCAATGCCACGGGGAAATAGCCAGGTCAAGCTCTGACCAAAGCAAATGCCTCGGGGAAATGAACTGGTCAAACTCTGACCTAGACTAATGCCTCGGGGAAATAGCCAGGTCAAGCTCTGACCAAGCCCAATGCCACGGGGAAATGAACTGGTCATGCTCTGACCAAAGCAAATGCCACGGGGAATTGAGCTGGTCAAGCTCTGACCTAAGCAAATGCCTCGGGGAAATAGACAGGTCAGGCTCTGACCAAGCCCAATGCCACGAGGAAATGGCCAGGTCACGCTCTGACCAGTGCCAATGCCACGAGGAAATAGACAGGTCATACTCTGACCTAAGCAAATGCCACGGGGAAATGAACTGGGCAGGCTCTGACCTAAGCAAATGCCACGGGGACTTGGGCTAGCTACTCTGCACGCCCTTCACTTTTCTGGCTCCAGCTTGATAGGCTTACTAGCTGGGCCTGCACCTTCTTGGGTAGAGTGGCAACAACCAGCTTGTAGGATTGCTCAATCAGCTCTGCCAACATGGCCTGACTGATGGCTTCTGTTTCTAAAGAAATAGAATTCCAGTGGGTCTTGTTGAGGTGCCAGCCTGGTTTGATGGCTTCTGGGTAGAGGTCTCGGAGGTCTTGATTGACCTGGGGGCGATTTTTCAGGTTGATAAAGCCCTTGTCAGCCTGGGGAAAGAGGAGGCCGAAAAACTTGCCAGCCACGTCAAAATAGTAACAATCCCAGTCGGTTCGGTAATAAACCCTGGCCCCAGGCAACTGGTCGCCGAAAGCCACACAGGCTAGAATCCTGTCGTCTAGGCTCATCGATCGACCTCCAGGGCATCTTTCAAGGCATTCCAGGCCAGGGTGGCACACTTGATCCGCTGGGGAAACTTGGCCACGCCAGCCAGGAAGGCGGCATCGCCAAGATCGTTTGCTTTGGGGATGGGCTTGCCCTGAACCATGTCGGAAAAGAGCTCTGCCATTGCAAGCACCTCGGAGAGGGGCTTGCCCAAAACCGCGTCAGACATCATGGAGGCAGAGGCCACCGAAATGCTGCAACCGTCGCCGTCAAAGCCGATGGCAGTAATGCGGTCCTCGGCCAGCTGGACGCTGACCGAGAGGACGTCCCCGCAGGTGGGGTTGTGCTTGGTCGTGGGCTGGGTGCCAGGCAGAAGGCCTCGATGGTGGGGGCTCCTGGAATGCTCGGTCACCACCGCCAGGTAGAGGCTATCCAGTTTAGACAAGGCCATGAAAATACTCCTTTGCAGTCACGAGGGCCGCCAAAAAGCGGTCGCAGTCGGCCACGTCGTTGTAGAGGTGAAAGCTGACCCGCAGGGTCGAGCCGACCCCCAAGTGGCGGTGGAGGGGCTGGGCACAGTGGTGGCCCGCTCGCACGGCCACGCCCTCATAGTCCAGGGCCGTGGCCAAGTCGTGGGGGTGGACCCCAGCCAGCCCAAAGCTGATGAGGCCTGCCCGACCCTCAGGTTCCGCTGGCCCATAGATGGTCACGCCCTCCATGGCTTGCAGTCGCTCCAGGGTGTAGGCCGTTAGGTCTTGGCAATGGCGGTGCACCGCAGGCATGCCGACCTCAGACAGGTAGCGTAGAGCCGCCGCCAGGCCAATAGCCCCAGCGATATTAGGGGTGCCCGGCTCAAACCGCCAAGGCAAGTCTTTCCAAGTCGCCTGGTGCAAATCGACCAACTCAATCATCTCACCCCCAAAGGCAAGGGGTTCAAACTGACGGAGCAGGTCTTCCTTGCCGTACAAGACCCCGATGCCCGTCGGGCCCAGGACCTTGTGGCCAGAAAAGGCCAGAAAATCACAGTCCAGATCCTGAACATCGACTGGCAGGTGGGCAGCCGACTGGGCCGCATCCACCACCAGATAGCCCCCCTTGGCATGAACCAGCTGGGCAATTTCTTTGATGGGGGCTATGTAGCCCAGGACATTAGACACCTGGGCCAGGCTAACAAACTTGGTTCGGTCAGACAACCGGCTGACCAAGTCCGCCATGTCCAGCTGGCCATCAGACAACTCCACATGGAGCAGTTTAGCTCCCGTCCGCTGGCAGACCTGCTGCCAGGGAATCAGGTTGGCGTGGTGTTCGGCCACAGAAACTAAAACCTCGTCGCCAGGTTGCAGGATTTGACCAGCAAAACCAGCCACCAGATTGAGGCCGGCCGTGGTGCCAGAGGTGAAGATGATTTCCTTGGTGGACTTGGCCTTGATAAACTCACGCACCGTCTCCCTGGCTGTTTCATAGGCCTGGGTGGCGCGTTCCCCCAGACAATGCACGCCTCGGTGGACATTGGCATTGTCCTCAGCGTAGTAGGCACGCACCGATTCAATAACCTGAAGAGGCTTCTGGCTGGTCGCCGCCGAGTCCAGATAAACCAAGGGCTCATCGTGGACCAGCTGGTCTAAGATGGGGAAGTCTCTTTTGATGTCTTTCAAATCTCGCACAATGAGCTCCTTTCTAAGGTGGCAGGCATTGGGTCGATCACCCTACCGCTCCTGTAACTTCTTGTCCAGAACCGCAATCATGTCCTCACGAACCGCTTTGACTGGGATTTCGGTGATGACCGAACCTAGGAAACCCAGGATAACCAGGCGTTCGGCCGTGGCCTGATCCAGACCTCGGCTCATGAGGTAGTACATGTCCTCTGGGTCCACTTGGCCGATTGAGGCCGCGTGACCGGCGGTCACTTCATTTTCTTCAATCAACAAAATAGGGTTGGCATCGCTCCGAGCCTGGTCACTGAGCATGAGCACCCGACTCTCCTGCTGGGCATCTGCCCCCTTGGCCCCCTTGATGATGTGGCCAATCCCGTTAAAGGTCAGGGTTCCCCGCTCCAAAATCACCCCGTGCTGGAGGATATGGCCGACGGAGTGGTTGCCGTAGTTGGTCACGCTGGTGTCCACGCCCTGAACCTGACGGCCGCTGGAAGCTGCCACCACCTTGAGGTTGGCCGAACTCCCATTGCCAATCAGGTCGCTGTCAAAGTCGCAGACCACATTGCCCTCGTTCATGACGCCCATGGCCCAGTCAACGCTAGCGTCTCTGGCATGGCGGGCCCTGCGGCTGACATAGGCCGTCACCTGCTGACCCAGACGATCGATGGCCGCATACTTGACCTGACTGCCGTCTTGGACGATAAGCTCCACGCTGATATTGGCCGACACCTTGGCCTCACCCTCGCCCAGGCTTTCCAACCGCTCCAGGTAGGAGAACTTGCTGTTTTTCCCAGCGATGATGAGGATTTTTTTGACAAATGGCTGAGCAGATGACCTGTCTTGGAAGAAGATGCCCTCAATCGGTTGGTCCACCTCGACATTATCAGGCACATAGAGGACGGCTCCGCTGGTAAAATAGGCCATGTTATGGGCAGCCAGTTTGTGGCTGTCATCAGGCGTGGCCTGACCCAAAAACTGCTCCAAGAGTTCAGGCTGTTCGTCCAGAACAGTGGCAAAATCGGTGAAAACCACACCCTGCTCAATCAGCTCCATAGGCAGCTGTTCAAGGACAGTCTGACTGCCGACCTGAACCAGTTTGGGGTTGTCACCCAAGGCCATAAAATCAGGAACATTGGCAAAGTCTTGGCTGAGCTCTAGGCTGTCCGACAGCAGGTCCCAACGGTGGAACTTGACCCGCTCAATGACAGGCAAGTCCAGCTCTGCTATTTTTCCAAAAGCCGCCAAACGACGGTCCAGCAGCCACTGGGGCTCAGCTAGGCCTTGGGAATAGGCTTGAATGGTATCTTTGGTCATGATGATATTTACTCCTTATTCCTGTCTCAGGTGTTTCTCAGCGACAACAATCTCAATGTCACCCGTCTCTAGCCGCTCCCCCGTAGGGATAAAGCCCTGTTTTGTCCAAAACTGCGACGCCTGGGGATTGGTGGCGACATAACTCAAACGAGCCTTTTGGTAGTCCGCCCCTAAAGCCGACAAGATCTCCGTCAGCAACTGACTGGACAAGCCCTGCCCCTGATAAGCAGCATGAACCATGAACAAGCCCAGATAGACGGTTCCATCTTGCGGGTAATCCCTTATCAGATCCAGAACGCCCAAGAGGGTCTCCCCATCAAAGAAACCTAGAAAGACCTTATCGCTTGCGGTTTTTGATGGCGGAAACTTGGTTAAATCGCTGGCAACACTGGTCAACGTCGGTTGCGGCGGGTAATGCTCAAAATAAAGGGGATTGGTCTGATATAGGGCTAGAATTTCTGGGCTGTCGTCCAGCGTTAAGGGGCGAACCCGATAGGATTGAGATAGGTTGTTGCTAAACACCCTTACACGTCCTCGCTGTACTCGAGGCCCAGCTCCTCAGCAATCTTGGCGTAGCCCTCACGCTCCAGGCGAGCAGCCAGCTCAGGGCCACCAGAGAGGACCACGCGACCCTCCATCATGACGTGAACCACGTCAGGGGTGATGTAGTTGAGGAGACGCTGGTAGTGGGTGATGATCATGGCACCAAAGCCCTCGCCCCGCATGGCGTTGACCCCTTTTGAGACTACCTTGAGGGCGTCGATGTCCAGACCAGAGTCAATCTCATCCAGAAGAGCAAACTTAGGCTCCAGCATGAGGAGTTGGAGGATTTCGTTGCGTTTTTTCTCCCCTCCTGAGAAGCCCTCGTTGAGGTAACGCTCGGCCATTTCTTCTTTCATGCCCAAGAGTTCCATCTTCTCGTCCAGCTTGGTGATGAAGTCACGGACGGAAATCTTGTCCTCGTCTTCCTTGCCAGCGTTCATGGCTGCACGGATAAACTCGGCATTGGTGATACCAGGGATTTCAGACGGGTACTGCATGGCCAAAAAGAGGCCAAGACGGGCCCGCTCATCCACTTCTAGCTCCAAGATGTTGACGCCGTCAAAGAGGACTTCGCCATCGGTCACTTCAAAGTTGGGGTTACCCATGATGGCGGCGGACAGGGTGGATTTGCCTGTTCCGTTAGGGCCCATGATGGCCGCAATTTCACCTGATTTGAGGGTCAAATTGACCCCTTTCAGGATTTCCTTGTCCTCGATGGACACGTGCAGGTTTTTGATTTCTAAGGTTGACATGTGGTTTCCTTTCTGGTCTTGGCGGGCCTGTGAATCGCCCACCTGCTCTCTTAGAATTATAGCAAAAAACACGGCACTTGTGTTATTGCCGTGTTTTAATTTTTAACGAATATTATCGTCTATAAAAACTGGGATTTCAAAAAAACTTGGCTCTTTCAATAAATAACCCTTGCCCCGTGACAAATCATACTGAACCAGCCTGAGGTCGGCCGCAAGGTCTTGAACACGATTGGTTTGGCCAACCCGATCCTTGTGCAGAACCTCTGTCAACAAGGCATAGTAGGGACTGACCTTGTTACCAGTCGTTTCTAACATCAAGGCGTTGAGGTCGCTGGGCCCAATCAACTCATAATGATAAGCCTGCGTCTCAAAATTACTCCAGATGAAATAATCGGTCTTGTACTGCAAGCTCGGATCTGCTGCAAAGGTTGACTCTGGATAGAGGCCCGGCAGGTGATCACCAAAGAAAACCAGGGTCACTTTTTGATCCAATTGCTTGAGCTGGTCTAAAAAAGTTTGAGTCGCCTTATCCGTCTGCGACAGCAGGCGAACATAGCTGGTCAGGTTGGCATTTTCCTCCACGGTGAAGCCTGGTCCTGTACCGATGATCTCAGCTGGTCCTTGTGCCCGCCACTGAACATGGTTTTGCATGGTAATGGCCGAGATAAAGCGTGATTGACCAGCCTTAACCTGGTCCAAAATCAGGTCGTAGGTCTTTTGATCACTGACAAAATTGCCCAGGTAATCATCAGCTGTGACCGCAATCGGATGGGTCAGGCTATTGAGGCTATAAAAATGAGCGATACCTAACTGTTTATAGACCATATTACGGTTGTAACTGGTGTCAAAATAAGGGTGAATCCCAACCCGATTGTCAGCAGGGTAAAGGTCACTGATACTTGGCAGTTTTTTCATCTTGGGCACCACGTCTAGGTAAACCGATGAAATGGACGAGCTGTAATTATAAAAGGGGAGGCCACTGTAAACCTGAAACTCAATATTGGCTGTGCCACCGCCGTAGTGATCACTTTTCATCAAGCCACTGGTTGTCTGACCCATGATGGTCTGGATATTAGGCAGGACATTGTGGCTCAGATTGAGGCCTGGCAGCCTTGATGGGTCAGCCAAGCTCTCGCTCAGAACGTAAATCACGGTCTGGTCGGTCAAGTGATTGGGCCGATTTTGGTTAATGGTCTCTGCTAGACGGCTGTATTTGCGAGCAATCCGACGCAGACTTTTCTCCGAGTAATCTTCTGGCTCTTCCATGCTGCTTTTACTCAACTGTTGCAACCAAAGAAAAGACAGGGTTCGGTAGCGGGCCACAAAGGCATAGCCCTTCCAGTCAACATTCCGCCAGTTATTGACCTGGGACAGGATAGGTATTCCTGACCAGATTTGGTGGTTCTTTTCCTGACGAATGGCAAAGCCCATGCCAAAAATCACAGCCAAGATGGTCCCTATCCCCACCAAACGTTTCCAAAGAGAGCTGATAATTGGCCCTTGGAAAAAGCGATTGCGGAGGTGAACATAGACCAAAGCCAGCACCACTATGGCCAAAACCGATACCAAGACAGCCCTCAGGCTGATAAAGCTCAACAACATCCCAGCATTACCAATCCATTTGAAATCGTTGGGCGTCAAGGGTTCTGAACGGTAACGGAATTTCAGGAAATTGATGGTAATGAGGCTGATATTGAGACTGGCGATGAGGGCAACCGACAGGACCTGCCGATTGAGGACCAGACTGATGAACACATTGAGTAAAAAGAGGCAAAAGACCTGAAAGACAATGGCACCTGGAAAGAGATGACGGCTAAAGTAAGCACCTGTGCCACCAGCCATTGAAGCCTGGTAGCCGATATGGGACAGAATCGCCAGCACCAAGCTGATAAAGGCCATGCTCCGACCGCCAGTCCGATTGGCTCGAAAGGCCTGATAAGCCTTGACCAAATAAACCAGAAACACATAATAGGCCAAAACATGCAGGCTGGCAAAAACAGGGGTCTGTTGGAAGAAGGCCTGATAGGTCCCTTTTTCGACCAAGGTCTGATAATGGCTATCTTTCCAATAGGAAACGGCTAGAGGGCTGAGGGACAAGAAAGAGGCCAGGAGCAGGTAGCTGTCAGGGTAGAGGAGCTTGTCGCCAAGGGATAGGAGCCTTTGTCGACCAGCTGGCCACCGTCGCAACAGGAGCCAGACAAGGACAGGCAAGAAAACCATAGCCAACAGCTCCAGTTGAAAGAGGTTGTTCCGAACAATATTCCAGGGTTCAAAGGCCTTGGCGTTAAGCCGATAAACCAGGTTGACCAGGTAGAGACCACCGAAAAAGTAGGCCAGGTGCTTGGCAAATTGAACCGTCCAAATCTGTCGGTCATAACGGATTAAAATGAGCAACAGGTAGGCTGTAAACACCAGATAAGCTAGGCCACTCAAGCTTAAAAACCAGGTGGGAAAAGCTAGCTTAGTGAGCAAAAGGGCTCTTGCCATGATCAGAACCACTGTCATGGCCATCACTAGGACAAACTGTCCCAGCCACTTGAAAGAAGGTTTCTTCATCAGACCTCACCCCTTGCTCGATTTTGGAACACCGTCAGCCCTGCCAAGACTAACCAAAGCAGCCAGCCACCAAGGCTAATCGCCAGGATTGGGACCACCCACCATGGGGTTGGGTAAGATAGGATCAGTTGGTTCTGCCCTGCTTGCCCCTGAACCGTCGGCACACCGATGGTAGACAGGTTAAGGTCAGCCCTGCTCACTTCTTGCCCATTTAGGACCACTTGGCTACCTTGGTAAATAATGACGGGCAAGGCCGTCGGACTCGCAGTAGCTGCCTCCCAAGTCAACAACAGGCTCTTGCCCTGCACCTGCTTGTCGAAACCTGCATTGGGCAAAATCACCTGATCACGGTAGGTGTCATAGGTGTTGTCCGACTCCTCATTGGTTTTGGGGGCCGTGCTTAGGGACAAATCGGGCACATAGTCTGGGGTGGATTTCTGAGCCAGATGAATGAAGGCCGACAAGTCCTTGGTGTGAAAGGAAGCACGCACCTCATCGCTAGTGCCGTAAAGGGTGGTGTGGATGCGTTTGGTCAGAAAGCTGTCGCTGTAATAGTGACCTTGGATTTCCTTGACACTTTCCTGCCAGCTGAACAAGACCCCAACCAATAAGGCCAGAACAGCTAGGCCCGTCACCAGTTTCTGAGCCTTCTGAGACAGGTTGCCGACCTGCCAAGCCAGAACAGCCAAAACCAGAGCATTAGCATAAAGGAAAAAACGAAATGGAAACTGAATCAATTCCACCAGGGTTATCCCCTTACCTGCCACCAACTGCCAGGGAAACAGGTTAGTAGACAGAACAAAGAAAAGAACATAGGTTAGAGACACCCCTGCAATCGCCAAGGTATGACGTTTCCATTGCCTCAGCGTCAACCAGAGGTAGGCGAGAAAGACAGCTGGCAAGGAATAAGGGTAATAAAGAAAGAGGGTCTTAGACCAAGTTACTGTATTGGAGACAAATTTTTTATTGATAAAAGGAGGCACGAGAGTGTTTTCCAGATTGATATGAACCAGCGGCAGCCAGATATTGGCCGTCAAAACCAGGAAAATGCCGATTGACACCAGCACCTGCCCCACGATTCGCCACTTGTCACGGGCAGTCACCCAACCCAGGAAAAAGAGGAGGCCGTAGGCCAAGACCAAAAAAAGGGTGGACAACATGTGAACCTGTAACATGAGCCCAACAGCCCCTGCCATCCAAACCACGGGCACTGTCTTGGTTTGTAAAAATCGCACCGCAGGAATCAAGCAGAGCGGAAAGAGGGCCACTCCCCAGCTGGTGAAGCCCTGGGTAGCCCACCAGTATTGGATGGAATAAGTGGTCACGAAAAAGAGGGAAAAGAGGATGGCAAATCGATACCTGACCTTGAGGACCCGCATGAGGGCATAGAGGGAACTAGAACTCACCACCCCCAAGAGGAGGTTGGACAAGATTTGGTAACGAAACCAGGTGCCACTCAACAAGACCAGACCGCCTTGCAGGTAAGCAAACAAGGGGCCGTAGAGGGCATTCACTATCCGCCCTGACTGCTGGTAACCATAAAGGCTGATAAACGGAGAAAAATTTCCCTCCTTCAGTTGCATGGCTGCATCGTAAAAGCGATTATAATGGAAAATCAAATCAGCCCCTGTCACCATCCCCCTAGTCAGCAAGTGGGGGAGAAGCAGGAGCAAGGAAAAGACCACAAACAACCCAAGGGCAAGAAGATTAGGGTGTTTTTGTATAGGCGTTTTTAACATGAGAATCCCTTCATAAAAAACTCGGATGAGTTGCCGACCAACGCCGCACAGACCTCATCCGAACCGTTTGTTTTGGAAAAATCCATCATCAAGTATAGCAAGCTTAGCCAGACCTGTCAACGAAGACGTTGGGCAAACTAACCTTGATAGGCGGATTGGTTACAGGCCTGCCGCTTGCAGGGCGTCAGCCAGTCTGGCAAAGTCAGCCAGGGTCAGGGCTTCACCTCGGACAGAGGCTTCCAGCTCTGCCATGGCCAAGGCCTGCGTCAGTTGGTCCTTGACCTGGTCGGACTTGCCAAAATGGTTGGTCAGGTTGTTCCACAAGGTCTTTCTGCGGTGAACAAAGCTGGCCTTGGCGATACGGAAGAAATAATCCTCGTCCTTAACGCTAACCAAGGGCTCCTCGCGGCGAACCATCTTGAGGATGGCCGAGTCCACGTTGGGGGCCGGCACAAAGACGGTGCGGGGCACGATGAAGGCCACCTTGGCGGTCATGTGGTACTGGACGGCGATGGAGAGGCTGCCGTAGGCCTTGGTGTTGGCCTCAGCAGAGATGCGGTCGGCCACCTCTTTTTGCATCATGACCACGAACTCAGCGAAGGGAATCTTGCTCTCCAAGAGGTGCATGAGAATAGGCGTGGTGATGTAGTAGGGGAGGTTGGCCACCACCTTGATGGGCAGGTCAGGGTTCTTGAACTTGCCGATGTAGCTGGCCAGGTCCACGGTCAGGATATCCTGGTTGACCACCTGAACGTTGTCAAACTGGCTGAGGGTGTCCGCCAAGATGGGAATCAGGCGGTCGTCAATCTCAAAGGCCATAACCTCAGCGGCACTCTCAGCCAAAAACTCGGTCAGAGCCCCGATACCAGGCCCAATCTCGATGATGTTGACGTTCTTGTCAATCTCAGCCGTGGCCACAATCTTGCTCAAAATGTTGGTGTCGGTCAAAAAGTTCTGACCGAAAGACTTCTTAAAGGTAAACCCGTGCCGTTCCAAAATGGCACGCGTAGCGTTTCTATCTGCGATTTTCATGTGTGTTCTTTCTAAATTTAGCTAACAATGTCAAATACTTTATCAAGCACAGATCGATGCCAATCATCTTCTGTTTTACCTTCAATGAGCATTTTCTTAGATACAGTTATCGAATGCTGATGTATAGAATATAAGTCCTGTGGAGAAATATTTTTACCAGTTGCTTTTTCAAAGAATTCAATAAATGTATCAATATTCATAGGAATAATATCTACTACACCATTATAAATTTTTGAATTTTGATGTGATAAAGTATAAAAATGGTGCACCACAGTATCAACTACTTCTTCAGCAATAAAAATTCCAAAAGTTGGTTTCTTTAACTGCATTTCACCAATATGTCTAGAGACAGGTTCACCTTCCATTTCATATTGCTTCTTACCTGTCGACAATGTTACTTCAACACCAATATTAAAATCACCATAATCTCCGATAATATCACTTTGGCCACCTCCAGCTGTTGAAATCGGTACACCAGAGTCATCAACTCTAAAATTCCCTTTTATATCACCGTGGTTAATCATCGTCATCGCTCTCCAAATATTCCATTCAAAAAACGTCGGTCTCATACTTGCTGGTTGGATTTCTTTATTTTTTATTGCTTTAAACACACTAAGTATATCGTTGATTTGAGATTTATCGCCTGATTTTAATGATGAAATCTGCTTTCTAACCTTAGCCTCTCTATTTAATTGACGTTGTTTGCCCAATCTTTGCTTTAAGAGATACAATTCTTCGGTATTCTCGCCATAGCTTCCCGAATCAACTAAAGAGCCTATGAGTTGTTCTTTGTCATCTGTTAACAATGTAGGAATATATGGATTCGTAAGATAAGCATCATATTCCTCCCGAGAAATATCTAATGGAAGAATATCACGCTCTACATGTTTTAAAAGATAATCAACTTCTTTTTGGCGATTGGAACTTATAGATAGAGAGTTCCCCCTAGTTAAAACAAACAACCCAGAGGATCTTAATAGTCTAAAAATAGAATCTGTATAATCTCCCCAATTTCTAAGTTTTTTCTTCATGAATTCTTCAGGGGTTGTCGTCGGTGTTTCTCTCGTGCTAATATTTCCCGAATCAATAATATCTCGATATAAATCAGAAAAAACCTTGACATGAACATCATAATCAAATTGCTTCTTATTCTGTTCTGTCTTCCTACTGATTCGGTATTGTTTGATAGCATTTACAGTAGCATCAAATTTTCGATAATCAGTCAGTGTCATACCGAATATGTACAACTCCGTATAAGTTAAATATTCAAGCCTATCTACCAAACGAATCAATTCTAAAAACGGCTTTATATTGAAATATCCCTTATTTGTCTTACTTTCCTGATGTAATTTTGACGGTAATTGAAATTTTAATAGTTGATGTAAAAGCACATCTTCAAATAAATTTTCATCTTTCAATAAATTCCCAGCTGTGGTAATCTTAAAAGGTTTCCCGTTTTGAGTAATAAAGAATCCCAATGCTTGAGGCATACGTGTCAATTTATCTCTTCCTGCCAATGCTTTATCTTTTGCTTGACCAGCTTCTTCTCCCGCAACTTTAGCTTCGGACAACACATTATAAAACACCTCCTGAAAACGAACATCATAAGCCTCCCCATCGAGATTATTTTTTTCAATCACTTCAATATATTTGGTAATTAAATTTGGGTTCCTCGGACTAGTAAATCCCAACAAAAAGCGTTCTCCAAAACGAGCCATAAATTTCTCCTTAGTAATTTTTTATAATAAGGTGATTTGCTTCCGACTTAAATCGGTTTCTTATGTTTACCGAATAGTTCTTCGGATACTTGCCAAATATAAACTCCGAATACAACTCTGTAATTAAAGGAGTTTCGCCAATAATCATCAATGCTCGAGAAGATAAATTCTTAAAATCCTCAGCTAATTTTCGATGTTCATGTTCACCAAAATCTCCTGTAAACATTTCATTCCCATAATCTGAAAAAACGGTATCATAGGGAGGATCTAAGAAAATAAAATCTTTTTCTGTAGCTCGACAAAAAGACTTTTCGTAAGAACCCGTATAAAGTTCTGAACCAGATAAAAGAGTATGATGTCCTACTGTCAACAAATTAGTATTAAAATTTGCATACCTACCATATGGGACATTAAACTCTCCTAATGAATTATAGCGTATCATGCCCGAGTAGGCTGTCTTATTGATAAAAAAATACAGTGTTGCTTTCTCGTACTCTGAAATTCGTTTCCCATTGAACATATCACGAATTTTGTAATAAAGCTCATCATTTGGGTCTAATACCCGATTATGAGGCTCTAAAGATTTTTGGTACAAAAACAACCTACGATTTTCCTCGTATTCATTTTGCAAACCCAACAACTCTTTTTTAATTTTGACAAATTTATGAGATGAAATTTCCTTATAAAATGTCATTAACTGCTGGTTAATATCTCCAACAACTGCTTGATTTGGTTCTAGATGAAAAAAAGTTGCACCACCACCAAAAAAAGGCTCAAAATAAGTTTTAAATTCAGGTATCAAATCAATATAAGCTGGCAATTCTTTTGATTTTCCACCCCTATATTTTAAAATCGGTTTCACCTTCTATACTCCTCCACCTCTACCAAAATCAGATCACAACATTTATTGCAACATCCCTACCGATAATGATCCTTGACCGACAAAACATACAAGCAATCATCTTCAACCATATAAATCAAGCGGTTTTCAGCATCAATTCGCCGTGACCAGCTACCTTGGTAGTCGTACTTGAGCGGTTCTGGTTTGGCAATGCCTTCAAAAGGGTGGCGTCGAATATCCTTGATAATCTTGTTAATCCGCTTGAGGGTCTTCTTATCTTGCCCCTGCCAATAGAGATAGTCCTCCCAAGCCTCATCCGTGAAACAAAGTTTCATGACCTAATCCTCTACTAGCTGACGTTCTTGTGTTTTACCAGTTCGAACGGCTGCCATGCCACGCAAAACCTTTTCTGACAGGTAAGCATTTTGAGCGACCGTAAGGGTTTCTTGGATGCTACTCCACTCGCTTTTAGACAGGACCACAATGTCCTCGTCAGGATTTTTATTGACCACAATCAGAGGCTCGAACTCATCATTTACCTTTTTCATATAGTCTTTGAGGTGATTACGAAAATGGGAATAAGCGACTGCTTCCATAAGATATCCTCCTATTTTTCACCATTGTAACAGAAAAAAAAAGACTTGTCAAAATTCTTGTACAAGTCTATGTTGAGAAAATAATCCTACTTTCTTGTATAGCCTCCCATACACTCCTCCACCTCTTCCAAGGTCACCCCAAACAATCTCAATCGTTTGAGCAGTTGTTTGCCGTTGGAATAACCGATACGGAGTTCTTGGCCCAGGTATTCTCGGCGTTGGCGGCTGTCTGATTTGAGCAAGAGCCCCAATCGGATCAAGTCAGCTTGGGTGATGTCAAAGTTATCTTCGTCCTCAAAATTGCCTCGGACACCCTTGAGGGCTTTTTCCAGGTCTTCAAAACTGGCGTGCTCGACACCCAGCGATCGTCCCTTGGTCTTGGACTTTGGGGCGGCCTCGTCTCGGTTGAGAAAGGCTTGCTTGACGGTGGGAATGGCTGTCGTGATGATGCGACGAATCCGCTCACCGTTATAGTCTGGGTCAGTAAAAACAATAACCCCACGCAGATTATGGAGTTTCTCAATTCTCTCCAAATCCTCGTCCGTGATGGCTGACCCCCTGGTTTCGTAAGTGTCCACCTCGTAAAAGCGTTTGAGGTTGGCGGTGTCGTCCTTGCCTTCCACGACGACGACTTCTTGGATGGTGATTTTATCAGTCATAAAACTCCTAACTTAGTCATATCCCGAAAGGGTAAGTAGCACTAGTTTATCTTGATATTCTAGAACTCGGACTCCACCTGTGACAGCAGTGTTCTCTAAATAGATATACTCTTGTTCAGATTTTTTAAGGCCATAAACTTTAGGGTGACCATTAGCAATCATGTCGAAAACGTAGAAATAAGCCTGACAATAAAGAGTGTCATCTAGCAGTATTTGTCCCTCAAACAAACTGCTAAAGCTAGTCTCAAACCAATCATAATCCTTACTAGAATCAAGACTAAGCCTGTCCAAAATCTCAACAATCGTCTTCCACTCCTTAACAACATAAGCAGTCAGGCAATAAGTTAAGGGTTTAAACACTAACTCCTGAACCCCATGTTTCATCAACAACTGGTTGAACCGTCTGGTCTCCTCCAAATCAATTTTCATGAGTAGAGTTTCCGGAAAACTGTCTAAATAATCATCAATAATTAAACGGTCAGTCAAGTCTAAAAAACCTCATAGCATTCTCTGTCGTGATTCTGGCAACTTCTTCCGTGGTCATGCCTCGTAGCTCAGCGATGAAGTCCACAACGTGTCTGGTGTAGGCGGTCTTGTTTTCTCGTCCTCGTTTAGGGACTGGGGCTAGGTAGGGGGCATCAGTTTCCACCAGAAGCTTGTCTAGGGGGATGCGTTTAGCCACTTCTTGAAGTTCGACTGACTTCTTAAAGGTGACCACACCTGAGAGCGAAATCATCATCCCTAGCTCCATGAACTGCTCTGCCATTTCCCAAGAGCCTGAAAAAGAGTGCATAATGCCGCCGCGGGGGCCGATGTTGGCCTCACGGATAGCGGTCAGGGTGTCCTCCAGGGCGTCGCGGGTGTGGACGGCAAAGGGCAGGTCCAGCTCCTTGGCCAGGGCCATCTGGCGGTCAAAAACGGCCCGCTGGACGGCCTTGGGGGCGGTCATCCAGTAGTAGTCCAGGCCAATCTCGCCCAGGGCGACGACCTTGGGGTGGCGGAGCTTGTCCCGCAGGTAGCTCTCAGTCTCATCAGTGTAGTCGCCAGCCTCAGTCGGGTGCCAACCCAGGGTCAGGTAGATTTCAGGGTGGCGGTCGGCCAGCTCGATGGCGGTCTCAATGGTCGGACGGTCAAAGCCCACCACGTTGTGGCGGGTCACACCCATTTCTTTAGCCAGTTCTAGTTCCTCTGCCACACGCCCCTCAAAAGCAGTCACGTTGAGGTGGGTGTGGGTGTCAAAAATCTCGATAGTCATGGCTTTATTGTACCATATTTTTGGAAAAATCGTGCCCCAGTTTATCTGTTATGGTGGTCCTAGTTGGCTTAATCGTCCCCTCAGTACAGCTGGCAACCAACTGCCTAGCCCTCAAGTAACCTGTGGCACTCTGGCAGAGCTGATAGGCTGGGAGGTGTGAGGTGGGTCTTGTTGTCTGGTTTTCAGAAAATTCCCTGCAAAATTTCACAAAAATCAAAACCCCACCAGACTCGAGTTTCTGGCGGGGTTCTGAGCATTAAGCTTGTGTCAAAGACTTGCGTCCTTTGCGACGACGCGCTGCAAGCACACGACGTCCATTTTTAGTAGACATGCGGTTGCGGAAACCGTGCTTGCGGGCACGACGGATTTTACTTGGTTGATAAGTACGTTTCACGATGAATACCTCCTCATAGATTTTCGTATTCGTTTAGCCGGCTATTGTGATATCAGTTACTAAACATACCTTGCTATTTTATCTCAAAACTCACGCCTTGTCAAGCTTATCTGCTTTTTTTCGTAAATTTTCGTTGATACGCTTGATTTGCTGGCGGTTGAGCAGGTAAATCAGGGTCCAGATGGCCAGGTAAATCAGGCTGAACTGGGTCAAAAAACCAAACAAGAAACCAAGGTCAGCTGTCCAGTCCACCCAGCCGTTGAGGCTGGTCATGCCAGCCACCAGAGCTAAAATCACTACAAAATGCAGGGTCGTCTTGGCCAAGTCAGAACCCTTTTCCAGCTCATAAATCAGGGCTGACAGGCCCATGAGGCCTGAGAAAAAGACGGTAACCAGAAGCTGCTGGCTGGTCTGCTCGGCGATGTTCCAAATAAACAACTGAGCCAGGTAAATGAAGCTGCCAATGGTCACGCCATAGGCAAAGCGGTCAAATAATTTTTTCATGATAAACTCCTATAATCCTAGTTTTTGCTCCAGGGCCTTGAGGTAGCGGCGACTAACAGTCACCTTGACCCCCTGGCTAAGAAAAGCGGTCATATTGCCAGAAAAACTGGCTTCCAAGTAATTGAGGTGGGCGATATTGAGCAGGATCTGCTTGGAGACCTGGACCAGGTCAGGGTTATTGAGCCTGGCCTGGAACTTGTAGAGGCGGTCGGTGGTCACCAAGCTCCCTTTCTGGGTGTGGAGCCGCAGGTCGCTCCCTTCCACCTCCACGGCAATCAGCTCCGCCACCCGCAGCATCTGGATGCGGTCAGCGGTCTTGACAGGCACGATGTCCGGGCTAACCTGACCGAACTGGCTCAGGTAGGCCAGCACCGCCTCCACTTGGGCATCACGACTAGCCTTTTTCAGGCTAATCAGCAACTCCTCCTGCTGGTGGTCTTCTTCAAACTGGCACTTCATAAGCACTCCTTTCTTGGTTTGATGGACGTCTCATCTGCTTTTATTTTAGCAAAATAGCAGAGCTTTGGGAGCAGATTTGCGGTAAGTGGTTGATTTTGGTTGGTGAGCGGTGATTTCCCCACGCAAAAAGGCTGGGCCAACCCCAACCTAAAAAGCGATAATCACAGTGAACCGGTTACGGAGCCGAACTTCTCCCTAGAAAAGCGACCGTCAATCCATTCTCCTTTGAGCTCAAGCATTGAGACCTGTTCTAATCAGCTCAGCAATCTCCTCTGGGCTCTTGTCAGCCACAGGAACGGTCATCGTGGCCAATTCTCGATAGAGGGCTTGCCGACTGTCGAAAATCGCCTTGAAGTCTTCCTTGCTATTCTTGAGAAAGAGGGGGCGTTTGTTGTCCTTATCCTGACGGATACGGTCATAAACCGTTTCAAAATCAGCCTCCAAGAAAATCAGGTCATGCCCTTGGAGCAGGATACGGTTGGCTGGATTCAGAACCACCCCACCACCAGGGGAAATCCAGACCTCTCCCAAAGCCAAGAGTTCCTTGAGCAAATCCGTTTCCAGCTGACGAAAGGCTGGCTCGCCTTTTTGCTCAAAGAAATCCTTGATTGGCATACCGATACGGTCTTCCAAAATCGCATCCATATCGTAAAGCTGGTCTGTCAGGAGCTGACCGACAGTCGTCTTGCCAGCCCCCATAAAACCAATCAAAACCCTAGCCATGGATGAGTTCCTCCATTTGGTCGAAGAAGTTGGGGTAGCTGGTCTTGATAGCTTCAGCCCGCTCCAGCTCCACCTCACCGTCCTGGACCAGCAGCGCAGCAATGACGGCCATCATGCCGATGCGGTGGTCACCAAAGGTGTTAATGGTCGCCCCATGCAGGGTGGTCTTGCCCTCAATCACCATGCCGTCCTCGGTCGGTGTGATGGCTGCACCCATAGCGTTTAGGGCATCAGCCACCACCTGAATCCGGTCAGTCTCCTTAACCTTGAGCTCCTGGGCATCGCGGATAAGGGTCTGACCCTCGGCCTGAGTCGCCAAGAGGGCAATAATGGGCAACTCGTCAATTAGGCGAGGAATGATGTCGCCAGCGATTTCCGTCCCGTGGAGGTCTGACGTCTCCACCGTCAGGGTCGCCGACTTGGCCATCTCGTCCACCTGACTGATTGTGATTTTTCCGCCCATAGCCTGGATGACATCGAGGATTCCCGTCCGAGTTTCATTGATACCGACATGTTCCAGAACCACCCGACTGTTAGGAACAATCAGCCCAGCTACCAGCCAGAAGGCTGCGCTGGAAATATCACCTGGCACCACGACAGTCTGACCGGTCAATTCCTGACCGCCTGAAAGGCGGATTTCCTTACCGTCAATGGCAACTTGACCACCAAACTGGATAAGCATCTCCTCAGTGTGGTTGCGGGTCGGCTCTTTTTCGATGATGACGGATTGACCCTCAGCTTGCAGGGCCGCAAAAATCAGGGCTGACTTGACCTGGGCAGAGGCGACTGGCAGTTGGTAATGGATAGGCTTGAGGGACTTGCTGCCCTTGAGGTGCAAGGGGGGCAGGTCTCGGTCAGTCTGACCAGAAATGGTCGCTCCCATTTGAGACAGGGGCTCGGTCACCCGATCCATGGGACGCTTGGACAGGCTATCGTCACCGAACATCTCCACCTCAAAATCCTGACCAGCCAAGACACCTGAAATCAGGCGGATTGACGTGCCAGAGTTCCCCATATCGAGGGCCTTTTTCGGTGCTTGAAGCCCGTCAAAACCAACCCCTTGAACGGTCACTACCTGCCCATCGTCCTCAATAGTCACCCCCAAATCACGAAAGACCTGCATGGTGGAGAGAACATCCTCACCACGCAGCAACCCGTGAATGGTGGTCTGCCCCTTGGCCACACTACCGAACATGATGGAGCGGTGGCTAATAGACTTGTCACCTGGCACCCGAATGGTTCCTGCCAGACGCTCAACCTTGGTTCTCAGTTTCATATCGTCTCCTTGCTCAATCGAGGTGCTAGACTAGGTTGTTTCCTAACTAATCCTAGCTAATGACTGCACATTTCTATTTTTTCAGGCTTGACCTTACCCTAAAAATGTCTGATGTAATCATTGTGGCGGGCGACAGCCTCCTTGAGCTCCTCCATGTTGTCTGATGAGAACTTGGCAAGGATTTCTGTCGCTAAAACGGTTGCCACGACATTTTCCATCACGACACCAGCCGCTGGAACAGCCGTTGGGTCAGACCGCTCCACGCTAGCCTTGTAGGGTTCATGGGTTTCGATATCGACACTCATGAGGGGCTTGTAGAGGGTCGGAATAGGTTTCATGACTCCACGCACCACGATGGGCTGGCCATTGGTCATGCCTCCCTCGAAACCGCCCAGGTTGTTGGACCGGCGGGTGTAGCCGTCCGCCTCGCTCCAGGCAATCTCGTCCATGACCTCGCTACCTGGCAGGTGACCGGCCTTGAAGCCGACACCGAATTCAACCCCCTTAAAGGCGTTGATGGAGACGACACCCTGAGCCAGCTTGGCATCCAGTTTTCTGTCCCATTGAACATAAGAACCCAAGCCGACGGGAACGCCGCCGACCACGGTTTCGATGATTCCTCCAATGGTGTTCCCCTCTTTTTTAATCTGGTCAATGTAATCCTTAATCTCCTGCTCCTTTTCAGGAGTGACAATGGAAACTTCAGACTGGCCAGCCCGCTCCTTGATGTCTGCGACGGTCAGACCGTCTGGAACCTGGACCTCAATGCCACCAAAGACCACAACATGGCTGGCAATATCTATACCCAATTCTTCCAAGAGCCGCTTGGCAACGGCACCGACTGCCACCCGCATGGTGGTTTCACGAGCCGATGACCGCTCCAGGGTATTTCGCAGGTCGTCAAAGCGGTACTTCATGCCACCAACCAAATCAGCATGACCAGGGCGGGGCTTGGTCAGCTTGCGGCGGGCTTTGATCTTATCTTCGACATCAGCTACCGCCATAATTTCCGTCCAGTTTTTGAAATCACGGTTGGTCACATTGAGGGTGATGGGGCTGCCCATGGTCAGGCCATGACGGACACCCGAGGTGATTTCCACCTGATCACTCTCGATTGTCATGCGACCACCACGACCGTAACCGCCCTGGCGACGCTTGAGTTCACCGTTAATGTTTTCTGCTGTCAAGGGCAGACCTGCTGGCACCCCTTCGATAATGGCCGTCAGTCTTGGTCCGTGGGATTCTCCTGCTGTAAAATACCTCATCTTATCACTCCAAATAATCTCTCAGCATCTTATCACTCCAAATAATCTCTCAGCTCTACTAGGGGGATTTGGTTAATGGCCGCTCGCCCCAATTCAGGAACGATAACGGTTTTGATGGTCTTGCCTCGGGCTTTTTTATCGTGAGTTAAGGCAACGTAGAGGTCCTCAACTGGCCAAGGAGCAAAACGTGTTGGCAGGCCAAACTTGGCACACATGGCCTCAATTTGCTGGGTGATACCAACTGGCATCAGGCCTTTTCGTTCGGCCGCACGAGCCAGCTGGACCATGCCAATGGCGACAGCCTCGCCATGCATGACCTGACCATAGCCAGCCACCGTTTCCACCGCATGGCCGATGGTGTGACCAAAGTTGAGGTAGAGGCGGATGCCCTTGTCCAACTCATCTGCCACCACATGGTGGCGTTTGGTCTCGCAAGACCGATGAATGATGGTGGTGGCATGGGTCAGAATGTCATCAGGACCAGCCAAACCGTCCAAAAGCTGCCAAAGCTCTCGGTCGTAAATCAGACCGTACTTGATGACTTCCCCCATGCCCTCAACCAATTCACGGCGACCAAGGGTTTTTAGGACGGTCGGGTCAATCAAGACCCCGTCTGGTTGGGCAAAGACCCCCACCATGTTCTTGGCGAAATCAGTGTTGACGCCAGTTTTTCCCCCGATAGAGGCATCCACCTGGGCCGTCAGGCTAGTGGGAATTTGCAGGAAATGAATGCCCCGCATGTAGGTCGCTGCCACAAAGCCAGCCAAATCACCGACCACACCGCCTCCCAAGGCAATGATACCGTCACTCCTAGTCATGCCAAAATTGACCAGGAATTCGTAAGCTCGGTTGACCGTGGTCAGATTTTTGCTGGCCTCCCCTTCAGGGAAATCAAAAACGGCCACCTCAAAACCAGCCGCTTCCAGCTGGTGCTTGACCGTGTCAGCATAAAGACCACCAACACGGTCGTCAGTGATAATAGTAATTTTCTGCTCCTGCCAGAGACTGGCCACCCACTGACCAACCTGCTCTAAACTCCCCTCCTCAATGAGGATATCGTAGGGGTGGTGGGGTAAATCCACACGCACAATCATATCAATTCTCCTTGTAGGTTTCTTCTAGTGCCGTCCAGATTTTCTCGGTCGGCATGTCCAAACCCGTCCAAATCTTAAAGGAAATGGCTGCCTGATAAAGCAGCATGCCCAGGCCATTGATGGCTGGCAGGCCTTGTTTTCGAGCCCGTTTTAAGAGGGGCGTTTCAAAGGGTTGGTAGATGATGTCAGCAACAACCAAGCCGTCTGGCAAGCTGACCTCGGCACCCAGAGGCGAGGACTGGCCATCCATACCCACGCTGGTCGCATTGACCAGGAGGCTTGCTTCTTGCAGTCGTTCCTCCAAGAGCTTGCTATCCTCAAGGGGCAAAAGCTCAATCACCGTCCCTGTCTGCTCAGTCAGTTGCTGAGCCAAAGCTCTGCTATGGCCCAAAGAAGAGGTCCGCCTAAAGATGCTGATGGACTTGGCACCGTCTAAGGCTGCTTGGGTGACAATGGCTGTCGCTGCACCGCCGCCACCCAAGATGACCAGGTCCTGGCCCGCAACCGAGAAACCCAGCTCCCTCTCCAAACTCAGGAGAAAACCCTGACCATCAGTGTTGTGGCCAATCAGCTTGCCGTCCTCGTGGGAGATGCAGTTGACCGCTCCAATCAGAGTTGCCGCTGGGCTGAGCTCATCCAGAAAGGGGAGAACCGCCTGCTTATAAGGCATGGAGATGTTGAGCCCCACCATGTCGTAGCGGCGGATGTTGTTCAGGGTCTGATCCAAGTCCTCCTCGGCGATGTCCCAGGCCAGGTAAACGGCGTTGACGCCATGCTCTCGAAAGGCAAAATTCTGGATAAAGGGGGAGATGCTGTGCTTGATGGGTCTGGCAACAACGGCAGCCATTCTAGTATGACCGTTAATCTCCATAGAGAACCTCCCTCATGTGGGTCATGTCAGCCAGACTCAGCTGACCAGGAGCGCTGGCAGCCGTCAAGCTAGCAAAGGACCAGGACGAACCGACCAGATCACCCGCCAAGCGAGAGAGCTTGCCCAAGTTCCCCATGCTCATGGTCGCGTAGTCCTGATTAGGATTGAGGGTTTTGAAGCCTCGGGTATAGGCCATCAGGTCCAGAACATCCTGTTCCTGCTGGGGCATGACGGCAATCTTAACCACACGAGGGGCCAGGGCGGTCAGTTCCGAGAACATTTCCATCAGGTTTTCAGGTGTTCGGTCAAAGTTATGGTAGCTCAGAACCAGATTGGACAAGTCAGTGACCTGGTCAAAAACCGCCTGATGGGAATAATACTCAAAATCCAGATAAGCGGGCTGGTAGAGGTCGTTAACGTGGCGGATAAGGGCTACATAGTCCTCATCCGAAATGGCCAACTGCCCACCTTCTGCCACCGTCCGAAGGGTAAACAGGATGTCCTTGCCAGCAAATCGTTCAAAAACAGCTGGGGCTAGGGGCAAGATGTCCTCTGGGGCCAGATAATCTGCTCGCCATTCAATCAGGTCTGCCCCTTCAAAACTTGCCAAATCAAGCTGGGCCAGCTCCTCCAAGGAACCGGGCATAATGGATACAACTAATTTCATCAGCCTCTCCTTTTCTTATTCTTTCACATTCAAATTGATTGGTTTCATTTTACTATATTTTTTCATTCTAGTCACTTAATATTCTGACAATTTGAAAAAATACTTCCTGCCAACTCAAACGTCGCCTCATAAAGGCCTGCTTCTACGGAAGGGATAGCCTGGTTGGGACTAGACCAAAACTCCCCTTATCGTTAGTGAAGCATTGGTTTTTCACTTTGCACGATAGGGGGAGCTAATGAGTCAACTAGGGTAGCTGCTTCCTGTTAGAGCGAGCAGTTTAGCCGAGAGCGTCATACATCTCCCTAATCAGGGCTTCTGTCTTGTCCCAGCCCAGGCAGGGGTCTGTAATGGATTTGCCGAAAATCTCTGGGGTGTCCTGACGATCGTCTTCTAAGTAGGATTCAATCATAAAACCACGGACATGGGTTCTGATTTTCTCATTCCACTCGCGGTTAATCAGGGTCTGACGGACGATTCGAACCTGCTCCAAATACTGCTTTCCAGAATTATCATGGTTGGTATCAACCACGATGAAGGGATTGGCAAGACCCATGGTCTCGCACTTCTCAATAACCTCAAGTAGGTTCTCATAGTGGTAGTTGGGTTGAGCCTTGCCATACAGGTTAACCCCACCACGCAGAATAGCGTGAGCCAAGGGATTGCCAGAGGTTTCCACTTCGGCATTCTGATAAATAAAACTTTGAGCGGACTGGGCCACATAAATGGCATTGCACATGACCTCAAGGTTGCCGGAGGTTGGGTTTTTCATGCCCGTTGGGGCATCAATGCCAGAGGCGACGAAGCGGTGTTCCTGGTCTTCGACCGAGCGAGCCCCCACCGCATAATAGGAAACCAAATCGTCACTATAAACTAAATTGGACGGGTAAAGCAGCTCATCAGCAGTTGTCAAACCCGTTTCTGTGTTCACACGATAATGGAGTTTACGAACGGCCAGCACCCCCTTAATCAAGTCTGGCAAGTCTAAGGCGTTGGGCTGGTGGAGCGGCCCCTTATAACCATCCCCCTTTGTGCGGGGCTTGCCCGTATAGACCCGCATAACCATAAAGATTCTGTCCTGAACCGCCTCTTGCAACTTGGCCAAACGGCGGGCGTATTCCAGAACAGCTTCTTCATCATCTGACGAACATGGGCCGATTACCAACAGAATACGGTCATCCTCTCCCTTGATAATAGCCTCCAACTCCTTATCTCGATCAGATTTTTTGGCAAGCACCTCGCCCGACAAGCGATAGTTCTGGCGAATAGTCTCAATCGCAATCGGTTCCCCCTTTTGTCTGAACGCCACAGCTGGTTTCTCCCGTCTTTTTTCAACAATATTAGCTCATGTTAATCTATTCCCAACCATTCCTCAAACAGGATTGATTGTGAGAATCATCACTTAATATTCTATCATAAGACAGGACTGATTTCAAGAAAGGGATAGAAAGAAGAGGTCAAAAAGATAAAAACTGGTGAAAAAGTTAACAAAATTTTATAGGGTATCTCATTTCTAGCTCAATATATGCTATAATGGATTGACATAACCATATCTTCTGAGGTGAACCAATGATTGAACTGATTGCAACAGTCGAATCACTGAACCAGGCCGAGGAACTCTTGAAGGCTGGGGTTGACACCCTTTACTTTGGAGAAGACCGTTTCGGCTTGCGACTGCCCCACTCCTTCAGCCGTCAGGAACAGGCTGAACTGACCAAACTGGCTCATAGCTACGGGAAAAAGGTTTCAGTGGCGGTCAACGCCATTTTCCACAATGACGGCATCGCTGAGGTGCCAGACTACCTGGCCTTTCTCAGGGCTATCGGCGTTGACACCATCACGGCTGGGGACCCTGGGGTGGTTCAGGTCATGAAAAATCCTGACCTCTTTATCCCCTACCGCTACGATACCCAGGTGGTGGTCACGAGCTCTCGCCAAATCAATTTCTGGGCTGACCGTGGGGCAGTCGCAGCGGTGGTCGCTCGGGAAGTCCCTCGAGACTCCCTGAAAATCCTGACCAAGAAAGCCAAGGTGCCTGTTGAGTGCTTGGTTTACGGAGCGACCTGTATTCACCAGTCTAAACGGCCACTCTTGCAGAACTACTTTAACTATATCAAAGACACGGAAACCGTCGGCAAGGACAGGGGCTTCTTTCTCTCCGAACCCAACAAGCCTGACACCCACTACTCGGTTTATGAGGACACCAACGGCACCCATATCTTTGCCAATAACGATATCCTGATGGCTCAACACTTGCAGGAATTGGCAGAGATGCCTGTGCACCAATGGAAGTTGGAGGGGCTTTTCACTCCTCAGGACCAGTTCGTCAAAATCGCTCAGCTATTTGCCCAAGCCAAAGAGACTATCCAAGCTGGCGAATGGCACCAAGCCAAGGCGGACCAGCTGGAACGAGCGGTCAGGGAGCTCCACCCTGCCCATCGAGGGCTAGATACGGGCTTCTATCTCTTTGATCCCAAGGTTGTTAAGTAAGGAGGTTTGATGATGACACGTTTGAAAAAACCTGAGGTGCTGGCACCAGCTGGCACGCTAGAAAAATTGAAAACCGCCATTCACTACGGGGCGGACGCCTGTTTTATCGGGGGCGAGGCTTACGGGCTTCGCAGTCGGGCAGGAAACTTCGGTTACGACGAGATTCGTGAGGGGGTTGCCTTTGCCCACAAGCGGGGGGCCAAGGTCTATGTGGCGGCCAATATGGTCACCCACGAGGGAGACGAGGAAGGGGCTGGCGATTTCTTCCGTACCCTGCGGGACATCGGTGTCGATGCGGTCATCGTATCAGACGTTGCCCTCATGGACATCTGTGCCAGCGAGGCGCCAGGTCTGCCTATCCACCTCTCCACCCAGGCCTCTGCCGCCAACTATGAAAACCTCAATTTCTGGAAGGACGAGGGGCTGGAGCGGGTGGTTCTGGCCCGTGAGGTCAGCATGGCAGAAATTGTCGAGATGCAGGACAAGGTGGATGTGGAAATCGAAGCCTTTATCCATGGAGCCATGTGCATCTCCTACTCCGGTCGCTGCGTTCTGTCCAACCACATGGCCCAGCGGGACGCTAACCGTGGCGGCTGCTGCCAATCCTGCCGTTGGAAGTACGGCCTTTTCGACATCGACACGACCGGTGCCAAACGCCATGTGACCATGGGCGAACAGGACCAGGACGTCGAGCCCTTCTCCATGAGTGCGGTCGATATGACCATGATTTACAACATTCCTGATTTGGTCAATGCTGGCGTGGACAGCTTGAAAATCGAAGGCAGGATGAAATCCATTCACTACGTTTCCACCGTCTGCAACGTCTATCGGGCAGCCGTTGACAGCTACTGCCAAGACCCTGACAACTACGAGGTCAAACAAGAATGGATTGACGAACTCTGGAAGGCTGCCCAACGGGAACTCGCTACAGGATTCTACTACGAGATTCCAGATGAAAACAAACAACTCTTTGGCCCACGTCGCAAAATCCCTGCCTACAATTTCATCGGCCAGGTTTTGGATTACGACCCTGACACTCAAATCGCCACCATCCAGCAACGCAACAATTTCAAGGTCGGGCAGACCATCGAGTTCTACGGGCCTGGCATGCGTCACTTCGAGCAAACCTTGGAAGAACTATGGAACGAAGACGGCGAGCCCATTGAGGTGGCCCCAAACGCCATGATGATTTGCAAGATGAGAGTCAAGCACCCCGTCCAAAAATGGGACATGATTAGAAAGCAAAAATAGATGAGGAAGGCCTTTGGGAAGGCAAGCACCATTTCGCCAATCAGCTTGCCGTCGCAACCCGAACGCAGTATACTAGTGGCAAGATCAGTTTAGAAAGTGAACAAGCCCCATGCTCAGTCAAGAACGACAAAAAATCGATGCCATTGACCGCCAGATGGTCGCTCTCTTTGAAGAACGGATGGCCGTGGTCGAGGACATCGTGGCCATCAAAAAAGCCCAGGGCCTGCCTGTCCTTGATCAGGGGCGGGAAGACGCCGTCATCAGCAAGGTCCAATCCTACCTGACCAGACCTGAATTGGCTGACGACATCGCCCACATCTACACCGAAATCATGCGATTGTCCAGAGCCTTTCAGAGCAAGCAGTAAGCGACCACCTCTACTTTTCTTTTGAAAAATAGCAGAGCTTTAGAGGCTGTTTGAACTCAGTCAAAGCAAATCCAAACAAAAGTCGCCAACCCATGTCAAAAAGTTGAGTTTCCTCCTCAAAGATTTTATAATATGAACAGGATAATTAGAGAAAAGAGGACACGCATGACCCTGAATCACCTACTCCAAAACCTGCCATCAACCGCACCCATCCTCCAAGCCAGTTTCGGCCTGGAACGGGAGAGCCTCCGCATCACCAACCAAGGTACTGTGGCTCAGACACCCCATCCCAAGGCTTTTGGCTCACGCACCTTCCATCCCTACATTCAAACTGATTACAGCGAGGCTCAACTGGAATTGATTACACCTGTTGCCAGCTCCACCAAAGAAGCCCGTCGTTCTCTGGGGGGCATTAGCGATGTGACTGGTCGAACCATCGCCAAGGACGAGTACCTCTGGCCCCTGTCCATGCCACCACAAATCAGCGAAGACGACATCACCATCGCTGCCTTGGAAGACCAGACCGAATACGCTTATCGGGTGGGGCTGGCTCACCGCTACGGCAAACGCCTCCAATCCATGAGTGGCATCCACTACAATCTAGGCTTGGGTAAAGACTTGACCGCTCTGCTATTTTCCCAAAGCGGCTACGAGGACAGGTTGGCTTTCCAAAACGACCTCTACCTCAAGCTGGCCCAGAATTTTCTGCGTTACCGCTGGCTGTTGACCTACCTCTACGGGGCTAGTCCTTTGGCTGAGCCAGGTTTTCTCAAGGAGGATCTGACCGGCCCTGTCCGCTCCATTCGCAACAGTACCCATGGCTACGTTAACCACTCAGATATTCGGGTGTCCTTCGCTAGTTTGGACCGCTATGTGGCTGACCTTGAGGGTTATGTGGCGGCTGGCCAACTCTCTGCTGAGAAAGAGTTTTACTCGGCCGTCCGCCTGCGGGGCAGCAAACGCAACCGTGATTTCTTGACCAAGGGCATCAGCTACCTGGAATTCCGCTGCTTTGACCTCAATCCCTTCGAACCACTAGGCATCAGCCAAGTCACCCTAGACACCGTCCACCTCTTTGCCCTGGCCCTGCTTTGGTTGGACAGCAGTTCAGACATTGACCAGGATCTGTTGGTAGCTGAGCAACTCAATAACCGCATCGCCCTCAGTCACCCTCTGGACAGCCTGCCTGAGGAGGCTGAGGTTGAGAAACTCCTGACGGCCATGCAAGAACTGGTTGATCATTTTGACCTGGGCGATGGCTACCAAGGCCTGATTGACCAGATTAAAACTGCTGTCGCTGACCCTAGCCAGACCCTGGCTGGCCAACTCTTGGAGAAGGTTGAATCTGGTTCTCTGACGGCCTTCGGTCAGCAACAAGGACAGGCCTATCGGGACTATTTCTGGACTGCTCCCTATGCCCTCAAGGGCTACGAGACCATGGAATTGTCCACCCAGCTCCTCATGTTCGACGCCATCCAGAAAGGGGTCTCTCTGGAGATTTTGGACGAGGCCGACCAATTTCTCAAGCTCAGCCACAAAGACCACATCGAGTACGTCAAGAACGGCAACATGACTGCACGAGACAACTATGTGGTGCCTCTGGCCATGGCCAACAAAACCGTGACCAAAAAGCTCCTGGCCCAAGCGGGCTTCCCCGTGCCAGCGGGGAGCGAGTTCGCCAGTAAAGCCGACGCCCTCCGCTACTTTGGGCAAATCGCCGAGCACCCAATCGTGGTCAAGCCCAAGTCAACCAACTTTGGGCTGGGCATCTCGATTTTCCATGAACCAGCCAACCTAGAAGCCTATGACAAGGCCCTGGACATCGCCTTCGCTGAAGACCAGGCCGTCCTAGTGGAAGAATTTATCCCAGGCACCGAATACCGCTTCTTTGTTCTGGACGGCACCTGCGAGGCCGTGCTGCTACGGGTGGCCGCCAACGTGGTCGGAGACGGCAAGCACACCATCGCTGAACTAGTAGCCATCAAAAACCAAAATCCCCTGCGAGGGCGGGACCACCGTTCACCGCTGGAAATCATCAATCTAGGTGACATCGAACTCCTCATGCTTCAACAACAGGGTTACAGCCCAGAAACCATCCTACCTGCTGGTGTCAAGGCTGACCTGCGGGGCAATTCCAATATTTCCACCGGTGGGGATTCCATCGACATGACGGCTGACATGGATAACTCCTACAAACAGCTAGCCGCGGACATGGCCACGGCTATCGGGGCCTGGGCCTGCGGGGTGGATTTGATTATCCCTGACCGCACCCAGCCATCTCGCCCTGACAAACCCAACTGCACCTGCATCGAGCTCAATTTCAACCCCTCCATGTACATGCACACCTATTGCCATCAGGGACCAGGCCAAGCCCTGACTGGAAAAATCCTGGCCAAGCTCTTCCCCGAACTCCATTAAGACAAAAAGCAAACGGCCAACCGTTTGCTTTTTGTGATGTGACAACACCTGTCGTTAGTAACAAGCTGGGCCCAGCCCAAACCTGCTATTTTTTGTTCTGCCGCTTGTGCTCGTGAATGACCTTGAGGGCCCGCTTGCGGGTCTTGATGTTAGGGCTCTTGAGCTTGCGGTAGGCACTTGATAAATCCATGCGTTCTGCCATGTTCATTCTCCTTTTCTTGGGGATAAGAAGATTATAGCACAATTTAATTAACTGGTAAACTATATTGAACAACAAATTTTGAACACTCCCAAAAACCAACTAGAAGCAGCAAAAAACTTGCCCATCTCGGCCCTTAGGAAAACAAAAAAGTCCTCCAAATTTGGAAGACTTTTGATTTTTTCAGATAAACCTGACTGTTGGCTAGGCAAGGCGGTGCGGGCTGTACTTAGGGTACGGCAAACCGCCTTAACGACGTCAACAACAGTTTTAGCGAAAAAATTAACGACGCAGACCGAGTGACGCGATCAACTCACGGTAGCGGTTAACATCGGTACGACGCAAGTAAGCCAAAAGGTTACGACGGTGACCGATTTTCTTCATCAAACCGCGGTAAGTAGCGTGGTCTTTTTTGTGTTGCTTGATGTGGTCGTTGAGGTGGTTGATTTCCCAAGTCAAAACAGCGACTTGCACTTCAACTGAACCAGTGTCACCTTCGTGACGAGCGTATTGAGCGATGATTTCGTTCTTTTTCTCTTTTGAGATTGCCATGTTTTTTCTCCTTTTTTCTCCTCCAACTGAGTACTGGGATGGCGGCCCCAGAACCAAGAAGAGGTTATTGTCATAAAGACCTCTTTATTCTACCACGCCCCGTCGGTTTTGTCAAACCAGATGATGGCCGATTTTTTGGGGCAATAGCCGAGCTGGGCAGGTATTTTTCTAAACTAGACCAGGTCCTTAAACCAAGAACGAGACAGGGCTTGAATCGCTTTATCACACAACCCTTTCCTTACCAGTTCAAGAAGAGCAGCTGCCACAAAAACAAGAAGCCCCCGGGTCAAGACAAACCCAATCATCACGCCAAACTCCACATCGAGCGCTAGTTGACCAAAATTGATCAGCTGATGTAGCAAGGGACGAATAAAATTATTATCGTGAAAAATATAAATCCCCAAGGTTAAAGAAGACAAGCGATTAACCCACTGCCAAGAAAAATCTGGCAACAAGTCCACCAAGACAACAACAGCCACCGCAAAACAGACAGAGGAAAAATAGGAGGTATCCATAAATGCAACCCCTCTCAGCTCCTGTTGTGCATTTACCAACCAGAGGCTGAACCAACCGATTCCCAAAAACGACACGCTCATCAGCACCTTCTGCCAGGCAACAGCCTCCATCTGGCGATAGGCACCCCCAAGCAAATAAAGCCCAATAAACCAAAGCAGTTGATGGAAGGGATAAACAGTGAAGTAAGTCGGTACTAAACTACCGACCAAAAAAACAAGCAAAATCAGGAGCCACTTTCTCGCCCCTATCAACTGATGGAGCGTTTGGTTCAAAAAGGGCATGACCATTAACAACCATAGAAAAGTCTCCACAAACCAGACACTATCATCAAAAGGAAAGGCTAGCTTGACCAGCACTTCATTGGTTAAGGGCTGCCGCCAGATTACTAAAATCAGGGCTACAAAGACCATGGAACTATACAATTGCCCTAAAAGAGCCACTATCTTGGGCCAGGTTGA
The DNA here is from genome assembly GCF_057748235.1 of Streptococcus sp. ZY171113. Classification (NCBI taxonomy): domain Bacteria; kingdom Bacillati; phylum Bacillota; class Bacilli; order Lactobacillales; family Streptococcaceae; genus Streptococcus; species Streptococcus sp. ZY171113. Next base: position 202,381 of record NZ_CM173243.1, on the reverse strand, counting down.
TTTGTTTTGATAGACCGAAAAATAGCCAGTCACCAGAACAAAAATAGCATTAAGCGTAGCCCCCGAGGTAAAAACAAGCTCAAAGAAGCTTACCCCCCCCCCCGAATGTTCGGCTAGGGAAGGTTCCATGAACAATAATATGGAAACAAACAATGGCAAAAGTGGTTAAAATGCGAAGTATTTCAAATTTGGATTGACGAACACCTCTAGTCATCTCGGTTCTCCTCACGATAGTTTCCGTTCCATTTTATCATTTTTTGGAAAAACTGTACAGAAGAGGTTGGAACTGATATACTAAAACCAAACAAGATAAGGAGCGACAACACATTGACCATCCCAGCAGCTACCATCACGTCGCTGTGACAGACAGCCTTGGATGGATACATTAGTCTGATGGTGATTGTGATTGAGTATAGAAACAATATGCAAGAATTAATCGACCAATTAGGCCTCATTCCCCATGTTGAGGGCGGCTACTACCGCCAGGTTTACAAGGCTGGTGACGACTTTAAGGACCACCGCAAGCTCTACACCAGCATTTATTTTTTACTGACCGCAGACAACCCGTCCCGTTTTCACCGCTTAACCGCTGATGAAATCTGGTACTTCCATGCTGGGCAAGCTTTGACCGTCCACATGATTGACCCAGACGGAACCTACACCACCGCCCAGTTGGGGCATGATTTAGCTGCTGGTCAGGTCTTGCAATACTGCGTACCCAAGGGCACCATCTTCGGCTCAACGGTTGAGGAGCCGGGCGGTTTTGCCCTGGTGTCCTGTATGGTCTCCCCTGGGTTTGAATACGAAGATTTTGAGCTCTTTGACCGAGCTGACTTGCTGGAAACCTACCCTGACCATGCAGCCATCATCACCCGCCTGACCAAAGGAGATGAAGATGAAAAAGATAAGCCTACTGACCCTGACCTGCTGCCTGGCCCTCTTGACGGCCTGCCAGACCAAAACCAACAAGCATGAGACGGCCAACAGCACCAGCTCAACAAGAGTTAGTAGCTCCAGCAAGGTCAGCTCGACTAAGGCTACTAAGGCTAGCTCAAGCACAACAACCTCAATCAGCTCTGCTCCTAGCACTACTAGCTCCAGTTCACAGACGGAAGCCTCTAGTCAGACGACGAGTGAGACCAGCTCTGCTATGGACCCCCAAACCAGCCAAACTGAGAACCAACCGCCGAGCAACGAGGAACTCTATGCGACCACCCTTCATCTAGTCGCAACTGATCCCACGCCTGGTCGGGGCACCCACTATGCCTTTGTGGATATAGACGGCAATGGGACGGCCGAGCTGATTACCGCTCAGATTGGGGAGGGTTACCTGCATCTGGCGGCCATCTACTACCTGCAAAACGGGGTGCCGACCTACCTAGCTCGCTCCTATGTGGCAGGTGGCGGCGGCAGGCGGGAGAGTTTCACCATCTACCATGACGGCACGGTGGAGTGGGACGAGTGGAGCTCTGGTAACGGTCAAGGCACCGCCTACCTCTACCAGCTGGCCCCTGATAATAGCGGCCATTGGGTGATTGGGCAGACAGATTTTAATCAAAGAGAGCTGGCCGATCCAGAACATGTCAATCAGTTTGATGGGGGCCGCATGGCCCTGGACCCGGCCAGCTTTAACTGGACGGCTTTCTGATGGTTGTTGTCTTTGAGGACAACCGTCTCAATGGGCAGAAAAACACAAAAAAGCAACGGTAGCATCACCGTTGCTTTAACTGTTAAGCGATAAGGACTTATTTTTTCTCAGGCAAGATGACATTGAGCAAGAGGGCCACCAGGGTTCCTGCGGAAATGCCTGAAGAGAAAATCATGCGAACCGCCTCTGGCAATTGGTCCAAAAGATTAGGACGGACGGTTACGCCGATACCAAGGGCAAAAGCCACTGAAATGATGAGGAGCTCACGGTCACCCAAATCAATTTGCCCCAGGGTCTTGAGGCCTTGAGCAGCCACCAGACCGAACATGATAACCCCAACCCCACCCAAAACTGGACTAGGCATGACCGAAATCAGGGCAGACAGTTTGGGGAAGAGGCCCAAAACCGCCAAAATCAAACCGGCAACCACCATGACGTGACGGCTGGCCACCTTGGTCAGGGTAATCAGGCCCACGTTTTGCGAAAAGGCGGTGTTAGGACCAGCACCGAAGAGGCCAGAAACCATAGAGCCCAGACCGTCAGCCAGAACACCAGCGGAAATCCGCTCGCTGCTGACCTTGGTGCGTGAGGCTTCACCAATGGCCATGACCACACCAACCGTGCCAATGCTGGACACGATATAAGCTGGAACAAAGGATAGGGTTGAAGCCAAATCAAAAGTAAACCCGTAGCGAAGAACATTGGGGAAGGCCACCCAACTGGCTTCCTTAACAGGGGTCAAGTCCACCAAGCCCAGAGGGATGGAGATGGCATAACCAAAGACCATGCCGACAAAAACAGCAGCCGTCTTCCACATGCCCTTACCAAAGTGGCTGAGGAAGAGGGTGAAGGCCAAAACAGTAAAGGCCACACCTAGGTTCTTGAGGGAACCGTAGTCTGGAGACCCAAAACCACCAGCCACCCAGTCAATGCTGACTGGCAGGAGAGTGACACCAATCAAGGAAACCACAATCCCGATGATGAGGGGCGGGAAAAACCGCATGAGGGGCTTGATGAAGCGGCTGAGGATAATCTCTGCCAAGGCACCCGTGATGGTCGCCGCCACGATACCGGCCACCCCAAACTTGGCCCCGACCGCAATGGATGGGTTCACAAAGGTAAAGTCCGTCCCCATCATATTGGCCACCCGAGAACCGACTGGGCCGACCCCTTTGGACTGGAGAATGGTGGTCAGACCGGACGCAAAAACAGTGGCACTAACCATGAGGGCTGTTTCTTGGGCGGAAAATTGCAGAGCTGAACCGATAACTAGGGGCACGGCCACGATGCCCGCAAAGGCAGCCAGGATATGTTGGAGGGCCAGCAAAATGGTTTCTGGCAGGCTAGGCTTGTCCTCTAAGCCATAAAGCAAATCATCGGCGTGATGGGTTGGTTTTTGTGACATGATAAACCTCTTTCTGATGGAATAGAGCTTTATTATAACAAAAAATACGTGGTTAATCAAGTAATTATGAAATATTTTTGAGTCGTTTGCCAAAAAACGTTCAGATTTAAGTTGTGGTTAGCTAGCAAGCCCAGACTTTAATTGTTTGTCATTTTATGGTATAGTAGAAGAAAAAAGGAGAACCCCATGACACCCCAAGAAAAGATTATTCGTGCCAGCCACTTGATTGATATGACCGATATTATCCGCGAAGACAACCCCATCCTACGGGAAACCGCAGAGCCTGTTGACTTCCCTCTGTCTGATGAGGACATCATCCTGGGCGAAAAGATGCTCCAGTTCCTCAAGCACTCCCAAGACCCTGTCATGAACGAGAAACTAGGCTTGCGGGCAGGTGTCGGCTTGGCTGCTCCGCAATTGGCCATCTCAAAACGCCTCATCGCGGCTCTGGTCCCCAACCCAGAAGACGAGGAGGGCAACCCACCACGGGAGGCCTACGCCCTGGAAGTCATCATGTTCAACCCTAAAATCGTGGCCCACTCGGTCCAACAGACCGCTCTGGCAGACGGCGAGGGCTGCCTGTCCGTTGACCGCCCAGTTGAGGGCTATGTGCCCCGCCACAGCCGCATCACCGTGGACTACACTGATAAAAACGGCCAAGCCCAACGCATCAAGCTCAAGGGCTTCAACGCCATCGTCGTCCAACACGAAATCGACCACCTCAACGGCATCTTCTTCTACGACCGGATTAACAAAACCAACCCGTTTGACCAGCCGGAAGATTTGGTGCTTTTGGATTAGAATAGGTAACCGCAATGTTATCAGAAAAAGATTATCAGTTAACGCTCGAGCAAGTCTACGAAACAAACCAGTTATTACGTTCCGCACTAACGGAACTCTATGGAGATGAGGTCAAATCTGCCAGCCTCTTTTGCTTGGAAATGGGAATTAGCCTCTCGGACAGAGATAAAATAATCCTGACAATTAACAAATTTGCCGACCAACATACCAAAGATGACCTGGCCTTTTGGCGGCCAACCTTGCAAGAAAAAATCCCTGACATAGAAGATTTCAGCGATAACCTGTTCCAAAAAATGTTAGACTGCTTTTGGTCAAACTACCTTATTGAGGAATAGTAGTACCTCCCCACAAAACCATTCCCCCACCTGTTGCCAGGTGGGGGAATGGTTTCTTTTGTGGTATAATCAGATTGCCACTAGCTAAACCGCCATAGATTGGTGGTGAGTTTGCCCGTGGAAGAAATCATTTTTACAACTATCATCGGACCACTTGTGGTCGGTTTAAGAACCTGTATTCACAATCAAAGGAGTTGATTGACTAGGCTAGTTTTGGTGCAATCGAGAAACATTTTTGCAGAAATACTGCCTGTATTGCAAAAAAATGTGACAAAGAGTGAGCTAAGACTAGCCAGTCCAGTGACTGCTGAGATGTGAATACAGGTTCTAATCCTCCTAGTCGTTGAAAAATGGCTAGACGACGAGGACTGATAGTGCCAAAAAGCCCCCTGCTGATGTGGAAGTGAGCAGGGGGCTTTTCTGCCCAATGGATGAACAGAAATCATTTTACACCTTCATTATCCCATACTAGGCTGGGTTTGTCAAAAGATAACAAAAAAAAGAGCACAAGCTCTAGATCGCTTAGGGCTGCTGGATTCCTCCCCTGACCCGCTTCACGCAAGAACCTTGCTCCACTTTTATTCTACCATATTTTCAGGATTTTGCAAGGCCTAGATGGCCTTTTCTTGCTCTTTTTGGGCTTTTTTCCGCTCCCGCCCCTGACGGAAGAAGGCCTGCATGATGGCCGCACAGGCCTCCTGACAAACCCCGATTTCCACCTCAACCCGATGGTTGAGCCGTTCATCAGTCAAAATCTCATAGAGGCTTCCCGCCGCCCCAAACTTGGGGTTCTGGGCCCCATAGATAACCTGCGGGATTCGGGCAAGCCCAATGGCTCCGCTGCACATGACGCAAGGCTCGATGGTCACGAAAAGGGTGCAGTCCAGCAGCCGCCAGTTACCGACTGCCTGATTGGCCTCATTGATGGCCATGATTTCCGCATGCATGATGGCCTGGTTAAGTTCTTCTCTGGCATTGTGGCCTCGGCCGATAATCTGACCGTCCTTGACAATCACGCACCCGATGGGAATTTCTGCCTTGGCCAAGGACTTTTCAGCCTCTAACAAGGCCTGTCCCATAAAATAGACCTTTTCTTCTGCTGTGTACTGGGTCATGCCAAATCACCCAAGTCCCAAGCCTTGTGAGGCTGGGCCAGGTCAACAGAAATGCCGTCTGCCCAGTGTTCAGCCTGCTGACGGAGGGTTTCTAGGTGATTTTCAGCTGGGATGTGAGGCTCTGGGAACTGGGGCAGGTGGGTCAGAACCAGCTTTTTCACCCCAGCTTCTTTGGCAATGAGACCTGCCTCCTTGCTGGTCAGGTGGGCGGGGTGATTTTCCTTGCCTTCGTAGAAATAGACATCCGCCAAGAACAAATCCGCTCCGCTGGTAAAGTCAGCCAGGCCCTCAAAGTAGCCTGTATCACCCGTGAAAACCAGAACCTGACCAGTTGCCTGCTCGGCTATTTGCATAGCGTAACAAACCACAGGATGAACGGTTTTGATGAAAGTGATGGCAAAGGGGCCAACCGTAAGGGTTTGGTCGGGGGCGTAAGCGATGCCGGTGCTGACATCGGGAACGGTCAGTTTGGCGAACTCGTGGGCGTCCTCGGCGTGGCAGTAAATAGGCAGGACCCGAGGCGTCCAGGCGTCCCTGGGGTAGAGCTGACGGTAGTGGCGGAGCACGCCTAGGTCAGCCACATGGTCAGGGTGGTAGTGGCTGATGATGACGGCGTCGAGGTCCAGGGGCGAGTGAACGGTTTCCAGCTCGTTGAGGGCCTGGCTGCCGCAGTCAATGAGCAAGGTAAAGCCATCCTGGCCAGTCAAGAGGAAGCTGGTCGTACCAGCCCCAGCGTGGGGGTAGCCCCCCCATGAGCCTAGTGTGTGTAGTTTCATGTCCTTCTCCTTGAGGTTTTGCTTTATTATAGCACGAAAGCGAAGTGTAAACAAGAACGGCTATCAAATGGCCGAAAGGGGTTACAAGGCCCCTCAAATTAAGCTATAATAGAAGAAATCACCTATGGAGGACTACTCATGACACTCAAAAACTACCGCTCTGGCCTGATTTGGTTGGGCCTGCTCATCGGTCTACCCCTGCTCTTGCTCGGAACCCTCAGCCTGGGCGGTTACCCTAGCGACAAGCTCTTTGCTCTGACCACGGGCATCTTCGCCTACGTTTGGATGCTGGGGGCTCTATTCCTAGCTGGTCAGCAAGAAATCCTAGACAAGACAGCGGCTGGCCTGGCCCAAGGGTCGCTCCTGATAGGGGCCCTGCCCCTGGGCTTGTCCCACGCCAACCTCAGCCCAGCGACAGATTGGACCAGCCTGACTGGCAACTTGGCTCTGGTGGCTCTGGCTTCCGTGGCATGTTATAGCCTGACCTACGCCCGGGTTAATTACCTGCCTGCTCTGACGGCACCTGCCCACCTCCTGACCTGGGGCAACCGCCTCAACGCCCTGGCTACTGGCCTGACCTTTATCCACGTCCAACTCATTACCGATATCCGCAACAACCTGCCTTTCATGGTGGCCGTCTACGCCTTGACTGGCCTAGCCTTTGCGAGCTACTTCTTCGGGAAAAAAGCTCCCGCAGTAGAGCCAAAAACTGTTGGACATATCGAACAAGCCTAACCACACACCAAAACAGCCTCCACGACACCGTGGAGGCTGCTTGATTAGAGATAAGGCAATCGCCGCCACTTTTTCAAGCCAGCAATGCCCAAACTCAGCAAGATAAAGTAACTCCCCAGAGCAAGGCTTGCCCCTTGCCAAGGCAGCCGATGGTCAAGGGCAGAAAAACTGGCAAAGGAGTGAATCACATGAAAAGGCGACCAAATCAATTCCCGAATCGGAAGGACAAGAGGCAACCAGCCTGTTGCAAAACTCAGGAGAATCAAGGTCCAGTCCCCATTCAGCAAAACCAGAAAACGGCTCAATTGGTGCATCACAGCCAGCCCAATGAGCTGATAAGTCAGCAAAGGCAACAAAAAACTGGACACGGAAACAGCCTCGAAGCCCTGCTCTCCGCCAAGAATAATTGGGAAGGCCAGCGGATTAAGTTTCTGAGAAAGGCCATAAGCCAGAAAGACAACAAGCACCAGAGCAGTCGGTAGGAGGTAGGTCACAAGCCCGTAAAGACAGGACACCAGCCAGCGGTGCCAAGAGGTGTTAAAGGACCAGCGGGCCAGAGACTCTTGCTGTCGTCGCCGATACAGTTGACTGATAAAGGCAATGAGAAAGCACCACATCACCCCGCCATATTGTAACAGGTTGAGTAAACGGCTCAAATAACCAAAAGCTGACTCCTGGACAAACAAATCAAAGCCGTGTTCCTGAGCATATCCCACCAAAATAGCATTCCGTTTTAAGTCTGACAGGCCCTTTAAGGACAGGTCAAACGGGATGAGTTGCTCTTCAATGGCTCGTAAGGTCTCGTATTTGCTAGCCAGCAAATCGGCCAATTCTCCCTGGTCCTTGTTCATCAGAATCGCCACACCTTCTTTGCGTTCAATTTCATAGACTTCCTTGAACCAGCCCTCCAATTCTTGAGAGAAGGCTCCATGCTCTATCAACTTGGTCTCTAAAACCTCTAAATCATCAGAGAAAGAAAGCCACTCTTTCGGCGAATAAGGGACGAGAAACACAGACAGACTGACCAAGAGAGCCAATAAGGGGACAAGAACGATGCCCCGACACCAGAGCCACAAGCTCGTCAGTTTAGACATAAGCACCTCTCCTTTCTTTCACCAACAAGACCAGAACAAGCAGGACTAGCACACCGCCACCAACAACTCCTGCCCCAATCAAGAAACGGTCAAAGGACAGGTTGAGCCCCTGGCGTGTGAGATTGACCCAGCCATTCAACGCACGAAAACTGTCCAAATAGTAAAAGGGGTTATAGGACTTACCCAAGTAATCACTCCTCAAAAAGGCCAGACGCAGCCCAGCCAACAAGACCACTGCTGTTACTGCAATCGCTGATAATTCCTCTAAAACCAGCTCAACCAAGAGGGCCAGCAAAATCAACAACGCATCCAAAATCAAGACCAAACCAACATAACTGGCCATGGCAGTCCAAAAGGGCAAGTCCACCAACTGACCATTCCAAATAAACCCCAAACGGACTAAGGGATTACCAAAGCCAAACCTGAAACCGAGAGGCAAAAAGACCCCTAAGCACAGGACAAGCTGGCACAGAAAGGCATGGCACCAATTGGCCAAAAACAGGTCTCTGGTATAGGTCCGATTAGAGTAGCCCATCCTCCTGTAAAGTAAAGCAACCTTACGATCCCTTGTTACCAGCCCAACCGAAAACAGCAGAGGCACCAAAAACAGGTAGCTATTCAAGTTAAGCCAGTCCGCCGCCTTAGCCTTCCAATAGCCTGTCAGGTGTAAAAACAAATCCAAGGCCGAGAGATTAAGGGCCTCTTCCTTGCCGATTTCTTCTGGGTGCCGCAACAACTCCCGATAATAGGCCTCCCTTAAGGTCACAAAATGATCATACTGCTTGACCGTACTAACGAAATAGCCTCCTCCTGGCGGAATAGCCCCATTACCAATCTTGTAGGCCTCAGCTGTCGTTCGGATCCGTTTCAACTCATGACCAACACTAGCAGCATAATCACCTGCCTGAAAAGCCTCATAGCCCTCTACACCAGAACTAAAAATCGTTAGATTCTGCTGAAAAACCAACTTCTCATAAGTCGTTAAATCTTCCGTCTCCGCATAGGCTTTCTGAGAAAAAGCCAACTGCTCTCGGTAAAGCAGGGACTCTTGGTAGTGAGACCACTCCAGGTCCTCCAAAAATGACGCCGTATCTGTCCAAGCCCCGTAAAGCAGAAAAGCTCCCAGAAAGAGCAAGACCAACCACTTAATCCCATAAGCCTGATGCTTGACCAAACGCTTCAAAAAATAAGCAATCATCGACACCTCCTAGAGATAAAGCTCCCGATAAAAAACCTGACAGGACTTTGGCCCCAAATGAATCCGTCTAAACAGGGCCAACTGATTCAAAAAAAGCGCCAAAAGACCCCGTAACTCCTCGTTTGTTAGCTCTTGGTCAATAGCAAAGCTACCATCACGGGCCACACAGCTCGGCCATACGCTGGCTAGAAAAGCTTGTTTGGCCTCTTCAGTGACCCCTTTAGCAAATTCAAAAGTAAGGTCCTGGGTCGGCAAGGATTTTGGAGCGTATTCCAGGATAATTTTTTGATCCCTCAAAAAGATGATCCGCTCTGACAAAAACTCCAAATTATCCAAAATATGAGAAACCAGGAAAATAACCTTTCCCTCAGCAACCAATTCCAACAAAACATCGGAAATCAGCTGAACATTCATCGGGTCCAGCGAGTTCATGATTTCATCCAATAGAAAAACAGTTGGATTGGCCACCAAGGACATGGCAAAGGCTAACCGCTGCCGCATGCCCAGAGAATAAGACGCTACTTTTTTATCAACATAAGCCCCCATCTGTAAACGGTCAATGACCTCAGCAAGAGGTTTTGGAGATTTCGCCAAGCCATGGTAGAGTTTCAAATGAGCACGCCCCGTTAATTCACCAAACAGGTCAAACTGGTCAGGCATCCGCAACAGGTCCGCTTGGAACTGCTTTTTATAGGCCTTTGACCCCAAGGTCACGCCTTGATAGGTAATGCTTCCAGAAAATCCCGGCAAGCTACCATCCAAAATATTAACAAAGGTTGATTTACCAGTCCCGTTTGGAGCGACCAAGCCAATAATCCCCGGGGAAGTCACCGATAAATTGATGCGGTCAAAAATCACCTTGTCCTTATAAGAAAATGACAAGTCTTCAATCTGTAAATGAACCATCGTCACGCCTCCTTGCCATCAGCAGAGCTAACTTATTATAACCATTATATTATACTACCTCCCCCACCGTGTCAAGCAAAAAGGAAAACGCCAACAAAGTGCCGAGCCTTAACCAAGAAAAGTCGCCTTGGTGGGGCCAAAACGCTCGTCAAGTCAATTCAAAAACAGTAACTGAGCCTTGCTAATCACTTTGGTCAACAGCAGGGCGACGTTTCAAGTCCAAATCATCAACATAGAAACGCCATAAATCGTGATAAGGGCAGGAGGTTGCCGTCACCCTTAGCACAGCGACCTCCTGTCCTACACAAAGAGCCCCCTGCCTATTGAAAAACAGAGCTTGGGACGTCTGCCCAAACTCTGTTTTTGTCTATTATTTGCGTTTTGGTGGGTTGTGGATAGCCACTCCAAGCACATCAAGGAAGGCTTCGTACATCACCTCAGAGAAGGTTGGGTGACCGTGGATAGACGCAGCCACATCGTCGATGGTCAATTCAGCTTCCATGATGGTTGCTGCTTCGTTGATCATGTCAGCAGCGATTGGGCCGATGATGTGAACACCAAGGATTTCATGGTATTTCTTGTCAGCGATAACCTTAACGAAACCGTGAGCTTCGCTTGAAGCGATGGCACGGCCGTTACCCGTAAAGCTGTTGCGACCGATAATGATGTTGTCTTTACCGTATTTCTCGATGGCTTGCTCTTCTGTCAAACCAACCATAGCGATTTCAGGGTGGGTGTAAACCGCAGCTGGTGTGAAGTCGAGTTTAGCCTTGTGGTGGTTACCATTCATGGCGTTCTCAGCAGCTACTTCACCCATACGGTACGCAGCGTGAGCCAACATCTTAGTACCGTTCACATCACCAGGAGCGTAGATGCCTGGGATTGAGGTTTCTTGGTAAGCATTCACCTTGATACGACCACGGTCGAGTTCAAGGTTAAGGTTCTCAAGACCAGCCATTTGTGGCACACGACCGATAGACAAGAGGGCTTTCTCAGCAACCACAGACTCACCGTTGTTGAGTTTGATGGTCAATTGGTTGTTGGCTTCAACGATTTCCTCAACACCAACAGATGTCAAGAACTTCATGCCCTTCTTAGAAAGGACTTTTTGAAGCTCGAGTGAGATTTCGCGGTCCATACCTGGGATGATGCGGTCAGCCATCTCGATAACGGTTACTTCAACACCGTAAGATGCCCAAACCAGACCAAGTTCCACGCCGACAACACCACCGCCCATGACAGCGAGTGACTTAGGCATTTCACGCAGGTCAAGGATATCGTCAGATGTCAAAACAAGCTTAGAATCGATACCTGGGATGTTGATGCGAGATACTTTTGAACCAGTTGCAAGGATGATTGAACGACCCTTGATGGTTTGTGAACCGATGGTCACCGTCTTATCAGGGTTAACTTGACCAAGACCGTTGAAGATGGTTACCTTGTTGGCTTTCAAGAGACCTTGAACACCACCAGTCAGGGTCTTAACAACGCTGTTCTTGAAGTCAACCGTCTTATCCATGTCAATGGTGTAGTTGGTTGATGCCAAGTTGATACCACGGCCAGCCGCGATTTTCAAACCGTCAAGGATTTCAGCGTTCTTGAGGTAGGTCTTAGTTGGGATACAGCCCACGTTCAAGCAGGTACCACCGAACTCAGATTTCTCAACGATGGCGATTTTACCACCAAGTTGCGCACCACGGATAGCAGCGTAGTAACCAGCAGGACCACCACCAACAACGATGATGTCGTACTCGTCAGCTGCCAATTCAGCCTTAGGAGCTGCTGGAGCCGCCGCTGGAGCTGCTGGCACTTCAAGACCAGCCGCTTTAAGGTCAGCTTCTGCTTGAGCCGCTGCTGGCGCAGCACCTTCAGCAATCACTTCGCCTTCAGCACCGATATAGGCGATAACTTCTGTTACAGGAACAGTTTCCCCGTTACCACGAACGATTTTCAAGAGCACACCTGAATCTTCAGCTTCAAGTTCCATGTTGGTCTTATCTGACATGATTTCCAAGAGCACATCGCCCTCCTTAACCACATCGCCGACTTGTTTTTTCCACTCGATGATTTCACCTTCTTGCATGTCAACACCGAGTTTAGGCATAATGACTTCTACTGCCATGATTATCTCCTTTTATAGTTTTTTGAAAATAGCCGAGCAGACCAGCCCGAGTGGGTAGTCTGCACAGCTTTATAGTGACTAACTTAGATCAACAACTCCAATGGGTTCTCAAGCAAGTGCTTGAGGTCAACCATGAACTTGGCACCGTTCATACCGTCAACGATACGGTGGTCAATGGTCAAGCAAAGGCCCATGATTGGACGAATCTTGATTTCGCCGTCAACCACAACTGGGGTTTGAACCGTTGCCGCTACACCAAGGATAGCTGAGTTTGGCTGGTTGATGATTGGGTTGAAAGTCTTAGTACCAAACATCCCCAGGTTAGTGATGGAGAAGGTTGAACCAGACATTTCAGCTGATTTGAGCTTGCCAGATTGGGCTTTCTTAATAACATCTTTAGACGCCACAACAAAGTCAGACAGGCTCATCTTGTCAGCGCCATGAACAACAGGCACGACCAGACCAGCATCCAAACCTACGGCGATACCCAGGTTCACAAAGCGGTGGAGTTCGATTTCTTCAGCATTGTTGATCAGGGAAGCGTTGAGGTATTCGTGCTCAGGTTTCATGAGGGTACGCACAACCGCCAGACCAATCAGGTCAGTGAAGGTCACTTTCAAACCAGTCTTGTTCATGATTGGCTCAAGAACTTGCTTACGAAGAGCCATGAGGTTGGTCATGTCAATGTCATAGTTGAGCGTGAAGGTTGGAGCGGTCAAGTAAGAGTTAACCATACCTTTGGAGATGGCCTTACGCATTGGGCTCATCTTAATCACTTCAACGCCTTCTGGCAATTCCTTAGCTGGCTTGTCAGCTGCTACTGGAGCCGCTGCCGCTGCTGGAGCAACAACTGGAGCGATGGCACCAAGGACATCTTCCTTAGTGATCTTGCCACCAACACCTGTACCAACCACGTTAGCCAAGTCAAGGCCTTCGCCAGCCGCGATGCGAGCTGCCAATGGCGTCGCCTTCGGAGCGGCACCCTTGAAGGCTTCAACGTCATCCTTGTGGACACGGCCGTTAGCACCTGTACCTGGAACCAAGTCAAGGTCGATGCCCAGGTCACGAGCCGCCTTACGAGCCGCAGGGGTAGCACGCACCTTCTCACCAGCTGGGCGTTTGACCGATGCTGGTGCTGGTGTTGCGGCTGCAGCAGGAGCAGCTTCAACTGTTGCTGGGGCTTCCGCAGGAGCCGCTGCTGGCGTGCTACCTTCTTCAACCACTTCGCCTTCAGCGCCCAGGTAACCGATAACTTCTGTTACAGGCACGGTCTCACCGTTGCCACGAACGATTTTCAAGAGGACACCTGAGTCTTCTGCCTCAAGTTCCATGTTTGTCTTGTCAGACATGATTTCAAGCAGGACGTCGCCTTCTTTAACGACATCGCCCACTTGCTTTTTCCACTCGATGATTTCACCCTCTTGCATGTCCACACCGAGTTTAGGCATAATAATTTCTACTGCCATGGGGTTTCCTTTCTTAGTGTTCTTTTCCTTGGGGTAATAGCAGAGCTAGACAGAACGGTCTTACCGCTCGGCCATTGGGCTCTGCCCGACCACTAGGCAACATTAACCTTTGTTAACTGAGCGATAAATAGCAGCCTTGATCTTCTCAACAGTTGGAAGCATGGCTTGCTCAAGAACACGAGCGTAAGGAACTGGCACATCTTCTGAGGCCAAACGGATGATTGGGGCATCCAGGTAGTCGAAAGCGTCGCTTTCAGCAACCTGAGATGCGATTTCACCGATGAAACCACCCGTTTTGTAAGCGTCGTTGACCAAGATCAAGCGACCAGTTTTCTTAACAGAGTCAAAGATCATTTCTTTGTCCAATGGAATCAGGGTACGTGGGTCGACAACCTCAACGCTGATGCCTTCTGCTGCCACTTCGTCAGCTGCTTGGATAACACGCTCCAGCATACGGCCGTAAGACACGATGGTCACGTCAGTACCTTCACGTTTGATGTCACCTTTACCAAGTGGGATGTAGAAGTCTGGGTCTTGGTTAACTTCTTCTTTTTTACCATAGAGGGCTTTTGGCTCCATGAAGATAACGATGTTGTTATCACGGATAGAAGATTTCAAGAGACCTTTAGCTTCGTTAGCTGTACCAGGTGCAACCACCTTGATACCTGGGATGTGAGTCAACCAAGCCTCAAGTGATTGAGAGTGCTGAGCCGCAGAACCGATACCTGAACCTGATGCCACACGGTAGGTAACAGGGGTAATCAAGCCACCACCGAACATGTAGTTGTTTTTGGCACCGTTGTTGACAATCGCGTCAAGGGCGATGGTGATGAAGTCCATGAAGGTCAAGTCGATGATCGGACGCAGACCAGTGATGGCCGCACCAACCGCTGCACCAGCGATAGCCGCTTCAGAGATTGGCGTGTCTTTAACACGCTTCTCACCAAATTCAGCCAACATACCCACTGAGGTACCGAAGTCACCACCGTAGATACCAACGTCCTCACCCATCAGGAAGACATTTTCGTCTTTACGCATTTCTTCGCTCATGGCAAGGTTAATCGCCTCACGCAGAGCCATCAATTTCATTTCAGCCATTTTGTGTTTTTCTCCTGTGTTGTTTATGAAAAGATTTTTTCCAATGATTGCTTTTTTTGTTTTTGGATAGATTCTTAGGTGGTGACGGACGCCAGCAGCTGCCTACGGCATCTCATGGCTAAGTTTTGAGCCTAAGGTCTCAAAACTTCCGTCAGTCATCAGCCAAAACTGGCCGATGACTGTTTCACCACAGCGAATCTATCCATTAGTGGCTCGCTTCGCTCGCCAGTCGTCCTGACTGGACAAGCAACAAGCCTTGTCGTAAACGGGTTTGGGGTGTCGAGAGGGGTTAGGTTACCATCTACGACACGGAGTTATCACTGTCGATAACACAGCGATAACGTCTTAGTCAGACAAGTAGGCAGACCACTATCGTGGTTGCCGTAGATTGTCAAGCACTTTAGTGCTTAGACAACCTTCTGACGTTACAATCGTGCTCGAGCTAAAGGCAGTGTCAAAAAGATAAATCGTCTAGAAAATCAGGATTTTCTGCCGATTTCCTGTTTTGACTTTGCCTTTTTAACGCTCTCACAACTTAGTCTACCCAAACATCCTCAAAGGCTACTGAGAGTTCTGGGTCTGGGCTGTTTACGGCAAATTCGTAAGCATCGTCAACTTCTTTAACCACTTGGGCGTCGATAGCGTCAAGCTCTTCGTGAGTTGCGATACCTTCTTTGGTCAAGTAGTCGCGGTACTTGATCATTGGGTCTTTTTTCTTCCACTCTTCAACTTCTTCTTTGGTACGGTAAACACCAGCGTCGGCAGTTGAGTGACCGAACCAACGGTATGAGATGACCTCAACGATGGCTGGTCCGTTTCCACCACGAACGTGCTCAACAGCTTTGCCCATTGTTTCGTAAACGGCCAAAACGTCGTTACCGTCTTCAACGTAGAAACCTGGGATACCGTAGGCTTCAGCACGGGTGTAAAGGTGAGGGGTGTTGGTAGCATTTTTGATATCCATAGAGATACCATAGCCGTTGTTGATGATGAAGAAGATTACTGGGAGCTTCCAAGTCGCTGCCATGTTAACAGACTCGTGGAAAGAACCTTCGTTGGTCGCACCGTCACCTGAGAAGGCAACTGCGATATTGTTTGTCCCCTTGTACTGTTGGGTCAATGCCGCACCGACAGCCATAGCGTAACCACCACCAACGATACCGTTGGTCCCGTAGTTACCACGTTTGAAGTCTGCCAAGTGCATGGAACCACCACGGCCCTTAGACACACCGGTTACTTTACCAGCAAGTTCAGCCATCATGGCGTTCAAGTCCATGTCTTGAGCGATTGATTGACCGTGACCACGGTGGTTAGAGAAGAAGCAGTCATCATAAGTCAAGTGCTGAACGGCACCAACGTTAGCCGCTTCTTCACCAACTGAGAAGTGGGTCATCCCTTGAACGAAACCACGACGCACCAGTTTGTTAATCCGCATATCAAACTCACGAATGCGTTGCATTTTCAAATACATTTCCAAATGTGTCTCTTTAGAGAGTGTTACCATGTTGTCCTCCAACAAAATTTTATTACCCTTCTATTTTATCGGAAAACATCACAAAGTGCAAGTATTTCAACCCTTTCCTGAGCTGTTATAGGTCAGTTTTGAAAAGAAAAAGATTGTCTTTTCACAATCTTTTTCCGTTTCCTGAAAGTCACAACTGAGCCTAGAAAAAATGCCAGCAAAAGCGTCAACTTATCTGAAAAAGAACTACTCAGTCAAATTATCGTTTCTTATTCCCGAACGTTTTCCAAAAAACTAGAACAGTCTACCAAACTGTTGCACTGGTTTAGGGCACAAGACTTGCACCGCAAAAAAACCAGACTCCGAGGAATCTGGTTTAAAAGCTTTAGTTAAGGGCTGCCAAGACAGCGTCTGCTTGAGCAGAGAGTTTAACGATAACTTCGTCAGATACCACCAACTCACCTGTACCCCAAGCTTCTGGGTTAACTGGTGAACCTGTGAACTCACCCACTGGAGTGGTGCGGATAAAGGTCAGCATTTGCTTGAATTCTGCAAAGAGGTGGTCGTGACCGCCGTTAGCAACAGCTGAAACCGTTGTTACTTTTTCGTTGATAGCAGAAGGGCCTTTTGGATTTGACAAGTCAAGGGCACGGCTAATCCAGTCGGTCAAGTTTTTCACCACACCTGGGATAGAGTAGTTGTAAACTGGTGAAAAGAACCAGATGGCATCTGCGGCTTGAACCGCATCACGCACCGCTTGAACCGCTGGCAAAACTGGTGTTTCAAGGTCTTGGTTGAAGAGTGGCACATCCTTGTAGTCAAGGTAGCTCACGCTGGCACCCTTTTCAGCCAAGACTTTCTCAGCAGCCGCAGCCAACTGGTGGTTAAATGAGCCCTCACGCAAAGAGCCGACAACGAACAAAATGTTTTTAGACATGACAATGTCCTCCTTTTTGGAAAATAGTGATTTGATAGTGTTTATGATAGACATGACTATCTCCTTTACTTCTCAGTCATATTTATGACTATGTAGTGATTATAAGCCAAGCCCAAGAGATTGTCAACAGATTTGTCTCAAAAATTTCACTAAGTAGTATTTTTGTCCAGAACACCCCTAATAAGATCTTCCTACAAATTTTTGAACTTTTTCAAGAGGCTAATCAGCTGCTCCTGCTCCTCTTCGGTCAGGACGCTCATGGCCTCCTCTACTCGGTCCAGGTGACCAGGCAGGACACGACTGATGAGGTCTCGACCAACCTCGGTCAAACCAATCAAACTAGCCCGTTTATCCTCTGGGCAAGGCCGACGATAGACCCAACCCTTCTTTTCCATATTTTTCAAAACCACAGTCATGTTGCCAGACGTGGCCAAAAGTCCTGTCAAGAGCTGGCTAATCCGCTGCTCCCCCTTGCTGTAAAGCAGGTCCAAAACCCCAAACTGGGTATGGGTAATCCCCTGCTCCCGCAACTGAGGCACCACATGGTTATCAATGCTCATCTGGGCCTTCCGAAAAACGATATTGGCCTTGCGGGCCGTCTCTTTCACCTGCTTGCTCATGCCTGCCCCCCCTTTCTTTCATTTCTCTGACCTCTATCCTACCACTAAATAGTGACAAGGGCAAGCCAAACACCTTGCCAGCCCTTCTTTTAGAAAAATAGCCCCTGACAAATCAGGGGCTAGGGCTGAGCAGGCAAGTGTACCCACCGAGGCTTGAAGACCAGTTCATAAAACTAGAGGAGGTTCTGAGATGGCCCAGCTTAAAACTTGTCCAACTGAGCAAAGACCTTAACTAGCAAGTCCAAAGGAAGCCGACTCAGCCGCATAAAGAGGAAGATTTTCAGAGCACCAAGGAAGGCTACTTTTATATAGCCCGGATCCCCGCCGATCAGACGACTGAGCCATCCATATAAATTTTGAGGGCCTTCATCTGCTGGCCTGACCAGACTAATCCTCTGCTTGGTCCTGGTCTGACAGGTCCAACAAAAGAGCTTATAAAAGAAACTGACGTGTCCACGTTGCCCAGATAACCACGATACTTTCCAGCTAATCAATTCCCTCAGCTCTGGACCATTAACGGCTTGTTACTGCGGGCAGGTCTGACAGGTCAAATAAAACTGCTTTTAGGGAGAAAATTTCCGAGTATGGAGCTTACGCATCCAGTCCACAAACAGGATAATCAGTCCCACCAGTCGCAAAAAACTCAAGGTATCCAAAAGGATTTGAACCATAAACAGCACCCAAAAAAACAACTCATCACAAGCTGGTGAGGTTTATTTCCGCAGGTATTTCCAAAAACGGATCAAACCCGTTCCTAAAGCTAAGAGCAAGAGCCCTCGAAAGACATAAACATAGAGGTGGATGTTGAGGTAGAGGTAAATCCAAATCAACCACAAGCTGGCAACAACGGCCATCTTGCCCCAGAAACCCAGTTTTCGCCGCAAGAACCAGCCCAGAAAATCATCATCGGGGGACTTGCTCTCTTCAAAATCTTGTCGCAGTTTTTTCCAAAAAATCATCTTACGCCTCCTTAAATAGTGGCGCCCAAGGACAACTTGAACAGGTCCTTTTTGTCAGAAAATCCCCTCTAAAACAAGTCATCAAACAAACTGAGCTGGTTGTCCTCTGGCAGGCCATGCAGGATGCCCATGTCGGTCATCTTCTCAACCAGGGTCGTTGACAGGCCGCCCCGTTTGCGGAGTTCCGTTTTGGAGAGGAAGTCCCCCTCCTCACGAGCCGCCACCAGTTGCTTGGCAACGTTCTCGCCCAAACCTTCCAAGGCAACAAAAGGCGGAATCAGGGTGTCACCCTCAATCTTGAACTCGATGGCGTCACTCTTGTAGAGGTCCAGCTGACCGAACTTAAAGCCCCGCTCCAGCATTTCATTGACCAACTCCAGGGTGACAAAGAGGTCCTGTTCCACATTGCTGGCCTCGTTGTTTTTCTTTTTCTCCTGAATGTCAGCCATGCGGGCCTTAACGGCCTCAAGGCCGCCTGACATGGTCCGCAGTTCAAAGGCCTTGGCCCGGATGGAGAAATAAGCACAGTAGTAGTAAAGCGGGTGATGAACCTTGAAGTAGGCCACCCGCAGGGCCATGAGCACGTAGGCCGCCGCGTGAGCCTTAGGGAACATGTACTTGATTTTACCACAGGATTCGATGTACCAGTCTGGCACCTTATTATCCTTCATGGCCTGGATGTAGCCGTTGCGCTCCTCCTCAGAGATTTTCAGCCAGAGGCCTTTCCGCACCCGCTCCATGATGTTGAAGGCCATTTTAGGCTCTAATCCCGCGTGCATGAGGTAAACCATGATGTCATCCCGACAGCCGATAACGGTTTTCAGGGTCGCAATGCCGTTCTTAATCAAGTCCTGAGCGTTGCCCAACCAAACGTCCGTCCCGTGAGACAGACCCGACAGCTGCAAGAGCTCCGCAAAAGTGGTCGGATGGGTCTCGTCCACCATGCCCCGAACGAAATTGGTTCCGAACTCAGGAATCCCCAACATGCCCGTGGCCGTCCCAATCTGCTCTGGGGTCACCCCCAGAATTTCCGTCCCAGAAAAGAGGGCCATAACCCCAGGGTCGTCCGCAGGAATGTCCTTGGGGTCAATCCCTGACAAGTCCTGGAGTTTCCGCACCATGGTCGGGTCATCGTGACCCAGAACATCCAGCTTGAGCACGTTCTCGTCAATATCGTGGAAGTTAAAGTGGGTGGTCTGCCAGCTGGCCGTCACATCGTCCGCCGGGTACTGGATGGGCGTAAAATCATACACATCCATGTAATCTGGGATAACAACGATACCGCCCGGGTGCTGGCCGGTATTTCGCTTGACCCCAGCAGCGCCCTTAGACAGGCGATCCACCTCGGCCTCGGGGTAGAACTTGCCATAGTCTCGCTCGTAACCCCGCACAAAGCCGTAGGCCGTCTTGTCGGCCACCGTTCCCACCGTTCCTGCACGAAAAGCGTATTGCTCACCAAAAATCTCCCGCACGTCCAAGTGGGCCGACGGTTGGTCGTCCCCTGAGAAGTTCAAGTCAATATCGGGTACCTTGTCGCCGTCAAAGCCCAAAAAGGTCTCAAAGGGGATGTCTTGGCCGTCTTTGGTCAAATGGCTGCCGCATTGCGGACAGTCCTTGTTGGGCAGGTCGTAACCCGAACCATAGGAGCCATCGGTGATAAACTCGCTGTACTGGCAAGACTTGCAGACGTAATGAGGGGGCATGGGGTTGACCTCTGTAATCCCAATCATGGTGGCCACAAAACTAGACCCAACCGATCCCCGTGAACCAACCAGATAGCCCCGCTCGTTAGAGCGGTTAACTAGCATCTGGGAGGCCAGGTAAATCACCGCAAAACCATTACCCAAAATAGAGGTCAGCTCTTTCTCAATCCGCAGGTCGATGATGTCTGGCAGGGGATTGCCGTAAATCTCAAAGGCTTTCTGGTAGGTCAGCTCCGCAACGGTCTCCTCAGCCTTTTCGATATAAGGAGTGTAGAGGTCCCGTTTGACCACCTCCACCTCCTCGAATCGCTCCAGCATAGCATTGGGAGCCGTGATGACGATGTCCCGTGCCAAGTCTTCTCCCAAAAAGGCAAACTCGTCCAGCATTTCATTGGTGGTTCTAAAGTGAGCTTTAGGCAGGGGAGCTGGCTGGGCATCTTCCCCCCGACCGATTGGCCGGTTAATCATGGCCCCTTGCCCCAGGGCTCGGACGATGATTTCTCGGTAAATCTCGTCTTCAGGCTCCAGGTAGTGGACGTTGCCTGTTGCCAAAACAGGCTTGTCCAGGTCCCGACCGATTTGGATTAAATCCTTGATCAGCTGTTCCACGGCCGCCATGTCCTTGACATTGTCCTTGGCGACAAGTGGGGCGTAGAGGGCTGGTGGCATGACCTCGATGAAGTCATAGTAGCCAGCCAAGTCACGGGCGGCCTCATAACCTTGGGACAGGAGGGCAGCGAAGACCTCGCCGTCTGAGCAGGCCGTCCCCAAAATCAGCCCCTCACGGTGCTCATCCAGCACCGTCCGAGGAATCCGAGCCACCCCGTCAAAATAAACCACGTTGGATAGGCTGACCAGCTTGAAGATGTTTTTGAGCCCAACCTGATTGGTCACATAGAGGGTGGCGTGCTTAATCCGAGCTTTCTTGTAAGAATCCTCAGCCACCAGCTGGGTGTTGAGCTGGAGGAGGTTGGTCAGACCATGCTTTTCTCTAGCCTCTTCTAGGAAGATGAAGAGCAGGCGACCGGTGGCCTCCGCGTCATAATTGGCCATGTGGTGGTGCTCCAAGGCAACGCCAAAGCGTTTGGTCAGCGCAGCCAGACCATGACGCTTGTAGTCTGGGTAGAGGTTGCGTGCAAACTCCAGGGTATCGATGACGGGCTCTGCTATTTTCCCAAAACCATAACGCTCGTAGTTGGCGTCCATAAAGCCCACGTCAAAGGTGGCGTTGTGGGCGACCATGACCGTGCCCTCGCAGAAGGCCTTGAACTCAGCCAGGACCTGCTCAATGGGCTTGGCGCCCTTGACATGGTTGTCGGTGATGCCTGTCAGCTCGGTGGTAAAGGCAGACAGGGGGTGCCCAGGGTCGATGAACTCATCGAACTGCTCAATGATGTTACCCTTGTACATCTTGGAGGCCGCAATCTGAATCAGCTTGTTGTGGACAGCTGAGAGACCGGTCGTCTCCACGTCAAAGACCACATAGGTGGCCTCGTGGAGGTCCAAATCCGCCTCGTTGTAGGTGATGGGCACCTTGTCCTCAACGATGTTGGCCTCCAGACCAAAGATGACCTTGATGCCAGCCTTGCGGCCAGCGTGGTAGCCGTGGGGGAAGGACTGGACGTTGGCGTGGTCGGTGATGGCTATGGCCTTATGGCCCCAGCGGGCAGCCGTTGCCACCAAATCCTCAACGGTCGGCAGGGCATCCATGGTGGACATGTTGGTGTGGGCATGAAACTCCACCCGTTTCTCGCCCTCTGGCATCAGGTCCTTGCGAGGCGTGTGGCTGATTTCCTTGGCCTCTTGGACGTTCATGGTAAGGGTCTTAGAAAACTGGTTGAACTCGATTGACCCTCTAACCCGAACCCAGCTGCCCTTCTTGATAAAGTCTAGCTCTTTAAGTTCCTTATCATCCTTGACCCACTTTTGCAGAAAGAAACTGGAAGTGTAGTCGGTCATCTTGAAGGTCAAAATGTGGCGACCGTTTCTGGTCGTTTTCTTCTCCACATCAAAGACCAGACCCTCAAAGACTGCCCGTTCGCCCTCCATATCTAGGGCCTCAATCATAGGGGTCAGGGCTACCTTGTCAAAACCAGCCTGACGAGCCTTGGCCCGTTCCTTGTAATCAAAGGTCGGCTTGGCTTCCTCCTTAGGTGGCAGGCTGGCCTCTAGCGACTTCTGGGCTTCCAACGCCTGTTGATGAGCCTCTTGGAGAATATCCTCCCGACTGGCCTCAAACTGACTGACCAGGTCCTGAGTGGTCTGGGCACAGGGCTCTAAAACGAGGTTAACCTGTCCCAAACCAAAATCAGCCAACTGCTGACGGAGGTTGGGTAAGTGAGTCTTCTGGAAATGCTCGACCACCAAAAACTCTGGAGTTTCGATAATCAGCGATTGACCATCGTACTTGACCGCCAACTGGCTAAAAGAGGCCTTGAAATTGGGCTGGTTGCAGGGTTCAAACTCAAAAGCCTCCCGATAGTAAGCCTCCAACAACTCGCCTGAAAAGCTCGGCTCATTGACCCAAACCCGCAGGCTCACCCTGATGTCGGCAGCCGCAAAGGTAGCTGTCAGCCTCTCTCTAAGCTCCCGGTAGGCCGCGATGGGCAGAACCTCCGCAAAGGCTAGATCAAACTCCCAATGGCGGCTCTGACTGTGAACCTTGACCCCCTTGATGTCCGCAGACAAAAAGGGCGGCGACGCCTGGACCTCCTGAGGCATCTGAATTTGGCTCATCAACTGCTGAAATAAGTCTGACATAGTCTTCTCCCTCGTTTCTAGTCCCCCTATTTTACCATATTTTTAGCGTTTTTTGGGAAATGGCAGAGCTTATGTCCCTCCCATCTCCTCTTAACAAAACCAAATCGTAGACAAAAACTTATTAGCCACCAACTCTTCTAAGAAAAACTTAAAACAAAAAGAAAACGCTGATTGCTCAACGTTTTCCTTTTCTTACTCCGCCAACAGGGCTCGAACCTGTGACATCATGATTAACAGTCATGCGCTCTACCGACTGAGCTATGGCGGATTATAGCTAAGCAACTCCCTTATCTCACAGGGGGCAACCCCCAACTACTTCAGGCGTACTAGGGCTTAACTGCTGTGTTCGGCATGGGAACAGGTGTATCTCCTAGGCTATCATCACTTAACTAATCTCAGTGCTTATCCACTGATAATTGAATACCTATATTGTAACTCAAAACCGCTACGCTTGTCAATACTTCTACTGACTTAATTTTGACTTCGGATAAGTCCTCGGACGATTAGTATTGGTCCGCTCCATGTCTCGCAACACTTCCACTCCCAACCTATCAACCTCATCTTCTCTAAGGGTCCTTACTGATATAAAATCATGGGAAATCTCATCTTGAGGTGGGTTTCACACTTAGATGCTTTCAGCGTTTATCCCGTCCCTACATAGCTACCCAGCGATGCCTTTGGCAAGACAACTGGTACACCAGCGGTAAGTCCACTCTGGTCCTCTCGTACTAGGAGCAGATCCTCTCAAATTTCCTACGCCCGCGACGGATAGGGACCGAACTGTCTCACGACGTTCTGAACCCAGCTCGCGTGCCGCTTTAATGGGCGAACAGCCCAACCCTTGGGACCGACTACAGCCCCAGGATGCGACGAGCCGACATCGAGGTGCCAAACCTCCCCGTCGATGTGAACTCTTGGGGGAGATAAGCCTGTTATCCCCAGGGTAGCTTTTATCCGTTGAGCGATGGCCCTTCCATGCGGAACCACCGGATCACTAAGCCCGACTTTCGTCCCTGCTCGAGTTGTAGCTCTCGCAGTCAAGCTCCCTTATACCTTTACACTCTACGATTGATTTCCAACCAATCTGAGGGAACCTTTGGGCGCCTCCGTTACCTTTTAGGAGGCGACCGCCCCAGTCAAACTGCCCGTCAGACACTGTCTCCGATAGGGATAACCTATCTGGGTTAGAGTAGCCATAACACAAGGGTAGTATCCCAACATCGCCTCCATCGAAACTGGCGTCCCGATCTCATAGGCTCCTACCTATCCTGTACATGTGGTACAGATACTCAATATCAAACTGCAGTAAAGCTCCATGGGGTCTTTCCGTCCTGTCGCGGGTAACCTGCATCTTCACAGGTACTAAAATTTCACCGAGTCTCTCGTTGAGACAGTGCCCAAATCATTACGCCTTTCGTGCGGGTCGGAACTTACCCGACAAGGAATTTCGCTACCTTAGGACCGTTATAGTTACGGCCGCCGTTTACTGGGGCTTCAATTCAGATCTTCGCTTGCGCTAAACCCTCCTCTTAACCTTCCAGCACCGGGCAGGCGTCACCCCCTATACATCATCTTACGATTTAGCAGAGAGCTGTGTTTTTGATAAACAGTTGCTTGGGCCTATTCACTGCGGCTGACTTAAAGCCAGCACCCCTTCTCCCGAAGTTACGGGGTCATTTTGCCGAGTTCCTTAACGAGAGTTCTCTCGCTCACCTGAGGCTACTCGCCTCGACTACCTGTGTCGGTTTGCGGTACGGGTAGAGTATAATACAACGCTAGAAGCTTTTCTTGGCAGTGTGACGTCACTAGCTTCGCTACTAAACTTCGCTCCCCATCACAGCTCAACCTTATAGGTACAAGCATTTAACTCATACCAAGCCTCACTGCTTAGACCGGCACTTCCAATCGCCGGCTCTAGTTAGCCTACTGCGTCCCTCCATCACTTCATACTCTAGTACAGGAATATCAACCTGTTGGCCATCGGATACACCGTTCGGTCTCTCCTTAGGTCCCGACTAACCCAGGGCGGACGAGCCTTCCCCTGGAAACCTTAGTCTTACGGTGGATGGGATTCTCACCCATCTTTCGCTACTCATACCGGCATTCTCACTTCTATACGCTCCAGCACTCCTCACGGTATGCCTTCGCCGCATATAGAACGCTCTCCTACCATGACACATAAGTGTCATCCACAGCTTCGGTAATATGTTTTAGCCCCGGTACATTTTCGGCGCAGGGTCACTCGACTAGTGAGCTATTACGCACTCTTTGAATGAATAGCTGCTTCTAAGCTAACATCCTAGTTGTCTGTGCAACCCCACATCCTTTTCCACTTAACATATATTTTGGGACCTTAGCTGGTGGTCTGGGCTGTTTCCCTTTCGACTACGGATCTTAGCACTCGCAGTCTGACTGCCGACCATAATTCTTTGGCATTCGGAGTTTATCTGAAATCAGTAAACCGAGATGGCCCCCTCATCCAAACAGTGCTCTACCTCCAAGAATCTCAATGTCGACGCTAGCCCTAAAGCTATTTCGGAGAGAACCAGCTATCTCCAAGTTCGTTTGGAATTTCTCCGCTACCCACAAGTCATCCAAGCACTTTTCAACGTGCCCTGGTTCGGTCCTCCAGTGCGTTTTACCGCACCTTCAACCTGCTCATGGGTAGGTCACATGGTTTCGGGTCTACGACATGTTACTATGACGCCCTATTAAGACTCGGTTTCCCTACGGCTCCGTCTCTTCAACTTAACCTCGCAACATATCGTAACTCGCCGGTTCATTCTACAAAAGGCACGCTCTCACCCATTAACGGGCTCGAACTTGTTGTAGGCACACGGTTTCAGGTTCTATTTCACTCCCCTCCCGGGGTGCTTTTCACCTTTCCCTCACGGTACTGGTTCACTATCGGTCACTAGGGAGTATTTAGGGTTGGGAGATGGTCCTCCCGGATTCCGACGAGATTTCGCGTGTCTCGCCGTACTCAGGATACTGCTAGGTATAACTTCGATTTCGACTACGAGGCTCTCACTCTCTCTGGCTGACCTTCCCATGTCATTCGTCTATCAAAATTAAGTCCACGTTGCAGTCCTACAACCCCGAAGAGTAAACTCTTCGGTTTGCCCTTCTGCCGTTTCGCTCGCCGCTACTAAGGCAATCGCTTTTGCTTTCTCTTCCTGCAGCTACTTAGATGTTTCAGTTCACTGCGTCTTCCCTCCGACATCCTTAACAGATGCGGATGACAGGCATCAACCTGCCGGGTTCCCCCATTCGGACATCTCTGGATCAATGCTTACTTACAGCTCCCCAAAGCATTTCGTTGTTCGTCACGTCCTTCATCGGCTCCTAGTGCCAAGGCATCCACCGTGCGCCCTTATTAACTTAACCTTTAAATTAATCATTTTATCGCATGTTCATGCGCAGCGTTTCGGTTTATTTTCTTGTTACTATTTCATTTATCTTAAATAAATGGAATTTGATATAGATATTCAATTGTCAATGGACAAAGTTAGGATACAAAGTGACGGTCCGCTTGCGGAAATTTCTGTATAAATTTCGAAACCTGACGACGACTGCTCGCAGTCTAGGGAAGGTCGAGAAATTTACTAAGAAATTAGTCACGTGTTCAACTTCACTTTATTCAGTTTAGTAGGAACTTATATCCTATGGAGCCTAGCGGGATCGAACCGCTGACCTCCTGCGTGCAAAGCAGGCGCTCTCCCAGCTGAGCTAAGGCCCCGTACATATGGGATGTACTATTAACGTTATTTAGTTTGTTTCGATATGATATCGTTTGGTATCCGCTGGTTCCTGTCGTGCGCTAACGCTTCGACAAAGCTTCAACCTGAAGGTTTCGCTTAGCTGAGCTAAGGCCCCTACACTTATGTGTATTGAGTCTTCAATTGTTAAACTGACCCCTCAGAACCAAACAAGACAAACTCAAGTATCCGTTTCCCCATAAGGGGTTCCTTAGAAAGGAGGTGATCCAGCCGCACCTTCCGATACGGCTACCTTGTTACGACTTCACCCCAATCATCTATCCCACCTTAGGCGGCTGGCTCCAAATGGTTACCTCACCGACTTCGGGTGTTACAAACTCTCGTGGTGTGACGGGCGGTGTGTACAAGGCCCGGGAACGTATTCACCGCGGCGTGCTGATCCGCGATTACTAGCGATTCCGACTTCATGTAGGCGAGTTGCAGCCTACAATCCGAACTGAGACTGGCTTTAAGAGATTAGCTTGCCGTCACCGACTTGCGACTCGTTGTACCAGCCATTGTAGCACGTGTGTAGCCCAGGTCATAAGGGGCATGATGATTTGACGTCATCCCCACCTTCCTCCGGTTTATTACCGGCAGTCTCGCTAGAGTGCCCAACTAAATGATGGCAACTAACAATAGGGGTTGCGCTCGTTGCGGGACTTAACCCAACATCTCACGACACGAGCTGACGACAACCATGCACCACCTGTCACCGGTGTGCCGAAGCAAAACCCTATCTCTAGGGCGGGCACCGGGATGTCAAGACCTGGTAAGGTTCTTCGCGTTGCTTCGAATTAAACCACATGCTCCACCGCTTGTGCGGGCCCCCGTCAATTCCTTTGAGTTTCAGCCTTGCGGCCGTACTCCCCAGGCGGAGTGCTTAATGCGTTAGCTCCGGCACTAAGCCCCGGATAGGGCCTAACACCTAGCACTCATCGTTTACGGCGTGGACTACCAGGGTATCTAATCCTGTTCGCTACCCACGCTTTCGAGCCTCAGCGTCAGTTACAGACCAGAGAGCCGCTTTCGCCACCGGTGTTCCTCCATATATCTACGCATTTCACCGCTACACATGGAATTCCACTCTCCCCTTCTGCACTCAAGTTCAACAGTTTCCAAAGCATACAATGGTTGAGCCACTGCCTTTTACTTCAGACTTATTAAACCGCCTGCGCTCGCTTTACGCCCAATAAATCCGGACAACGCTCGGGACCTACGTATTACCGCGGCTGCTGGCACGTAGTTAGCCGTCCCTTTCTGGTAAGATACCGTCACTTGAGTAACTTTCCACTCTACTCAACGTTCTTCTCTTACAACAGAGCTTTACGATCCGAAAACCTTCTTCACTCACGCGGCGTTGCTCGGTCAGGGTTGCCCCCATTGCCGAAGATTCCCTACTGCTGCCTCCCGTAGGAGTCTGGGCCGTGTCTCAGTCCCAGTGTGGCCGATCACCCTCTCAGGTCGGCTATGTATCGAAGCCTTGGTGAGCCGTTACCTCACCAACTAGCTAATACAACGCAGGTCCATCTGATAGTGAAGCAATTGCTCCTTTCAAGCCTCTCTCATGCGAGAAAGACTATTATGCGGTATTAGCTATCGTTTCCAATAGTTATCCCCCGCTATCAGGTAGGTTACCTACGCGTTACTCACCCGTTCGCAACTCATCCAAGGAGCAAGCTCCTCTTCAGCGTTCTACTTGCATGTATTAGGCACGCCGCCAGCGTTCGTCCTGAGCCAGGATCAAACTCTCATATAAAGTTTTATCTTGGTCAGTCTTTACTGACTTATTGTTATTGACGGGATTAAACATCAAATTCAATCCCAACTTGGTTCGTCTTGTTCAGTTCTCAAGGGTCATGACGTCTCTCGCGAGACAACTATCTTATTCTAGCACAGACAGATTTCTTTGTCAACTACTTTTTTTAGTTTTTTTGAAATCTTTTTTTGCACTAGGCGTCTCTTGCGAGACAACTGTTATATCTTAACACATCTGTTCGGGCTTGGCAAGGGGGAAGTTTTATTTTTTTATCATTACTGAGAAAACTCAATTTCACGTTCTCTCAGCCACTCACAAGACATTCTTTTAATGAGTTTCACGTGGGGACCTCTAAAAACTCAATTAACAACATTCAAATCGTTGATTTGATAGACTTTTGACTTGGAAAAATAGTCAAAAAGCTAGTTTTTAGAGGCCCCCATACCTTTCTTTGGCCAAATCTGCTTTAAGCTCATGACTTAATTAACCTAAGGCAGATGTGACAACATCGTTTAGAATATAGCCGACAAGGTCACTAACATATAGACTGTAAAGCCGTAAAACCATACCTGTTTAGAAGCATTGTAACCAATATCGGCTACTCCTTTAAAAATCGAAACCCTGTGATTGCGGACGGATTGACAAAGTGGCAAAGGGAAGCTGTCTATAAGGACAAGGTCGTCGGGATTAACCCTGTCATCCATGGCTTGTCTAAGGTATCTGGACAGTCGTTTTGATAAAAGCGATGGCAAACGTGTGATAATTGACGTAAACTCCATTATACACGATGAGAGTTAGCGGTATTATGTAAGTGGCTCATTGGGATGATCTCCTGTATGTTTTGTCACTTACAGTTTAATCCAAGCGAGCTTTTTTTATACTGAAAAATCAACTAGCACCACAGGTAATTTCTACTTCATCTTTCAAAATTAGTGACCATTTTGAATCCTTGCTTGTGGTACCTACTGTCGCAACAATCAGTTATGAACTAACCTCTTGTAAAATTCAAGAGACATCTGGAAATCCCGCGGTCATCCTTAATATGAAAAACTCTAGTATTATCCCCTATATTGAATTTCTTCAAAAAGCTGCATTTTATTCTAAACAGGACATTTGTGTCCTGTTGTTCTTGTTCGTGAAATGTTACACTAAGATTAATCAAGGAAGAAAGGAAGTTACCCCTATGTTTGATGATTTCAGCCCGCTCTACCAAGTCGTCCGTCCAACAGTCCTTCGCCTCATGAGCCTCTACCATATCCAGCTATGGGACAAATCCGACTGGGACCAAGAAGGGATGTTGGTGCTCTATCAATTATTAGTGGAAGACCCAAGGCTTCGCTACCAGATTCCCCGCCTACGTGTCTACTTCAAAACCAAGTTCACCAATCACGTCAAAGATGCCCTGAGAAAACAAGAGAGCCAAAAACGCCGCTTTAACAAACCCTGCAAGGTTGACATCAGTGAGCTGGCTCACCAGATACCTGCCCGAGGCCTGCTCCTAGATGACTACCTGGTCTGGAAAGACAGCCTAGCACAAGCCAAAAGTCAACTCAGCCCTCAAGAACAGGCCCAATTTGACCAACTCATAACTGGTCGGAGTTTCCAAGGCCGCCGCCAGCTCTGTCGAAAACTTCGTTTACTCCTATCGTAGTGTTACAAAACAAGTCACTTTGAACTTACATTTATATTGCTAATTCTTTGCAAAAATGATACAATTTAGAAAAGGCTTACATGTTTCATGTAACTTTCCTGAATATTCCATGAAACATGTAAACTTCTATAAATATGCTAAAATAATTGCTATACTACAAAGGAGGCTTCTATGGTGGATTTCGGAAAACGTGTCAAAACACTACGCCAGGAAAAACAGCTGACCAAGGAAGAATTCTGTAAAGATGAGACCGAATTGTCTGTTCGGCAACTAACCCGTATCGAGAGTGGGATTAGCACCCCAACTTTGGCAAAGATTGAATTTATCGCTCATCGTTTAGGGGTCAAGATTGGGGCCTTAACTGATGAAACACCCGAACTTCCTGCTCGCTATGAAGAGATTAAATTTCTCCTACTCCGCACCCAAACCTATGGAAATGAGCAAAAAATTAAAGAAAGAGACGCTCTCTTCGCAGAAATCTCTTCCTCTTTTTATGACACACTCCCCGAAGAAGAGCAACTGATTATTGATTGCTTACAAGCTAAAAGTGATGTCAACTTCTCTCGTCAAACAGATTTTGGTGCTGGTATTTTAGCCGACTATTTTGAACAAACCAAGCAAAAAGTTATCTTCTCTGTCAACGATTTGGTTCTACTCAATCTTTACTTCATGTGTTGCATTGTTTCAGAATTAGATGAAAAATTTTATGATAAAGATACCTGCCAACTCATCACCCAGAAACTCTTGCACTCTAAGGACTGCTTCCCCCCAGACAAATGGTTTCTTCTCATCAAATTATTTCTTGAAGCTATTGAGGTCAACACCCTCTCTGGAGTAAGTCAACCAATCGACGATTTATTAGTCGCCAGCCACGACATTATGACACAAACGCAAGACTTTCAATACCTTCCCATGGTCTATATTTTAGAATGGAAATATAGCATTCGGCTTCTAAAAGATTGCGACAGAGCGAAGCAATGTTACAACAAAGCTATTCTTTTTTCACAAATGATTGGAGACAATTATTTGACTGAAAAATTAATAGAAGAGTGGAAGAAAGACTACTCGGGCAGAACTGAGGATTAAACCAACTGCCACACCGAAGCAATGTAAAAAATAATAGAAAAAATTTTTATTTTTCTCTTTTTTTCAATCACTATTACGAATAATCTAATGTCAGAAAAATAATACAGGAGGAACATCACATGTTCAAAAAAATCAAATACCTCTTCTTCGCCGCTCTGCTCTTCAGCATAACACTTCCTCTCGATAGTGCCGTCAACTGGTGGCACGAGTAAGTCTCATCTCCACCATGTAAACCTCTAGGATGTCTTAACAAAGGCAACCTAGAGGTTTTTTGGAGCCGTAATCACCTAATCAACACTCGCGTTTGTCCCAATACAGGTTTTCTGCTATACTAGTCTTATGAACCATTTACTAGACACCGACCAGCTTGCTGGTGAAGAGGCGGTGGAGCGGACCCTTCGCCCCCAGTATTTCCGTGAATACATCGGCCAAGACAAGGTCAAGGACCAACTGGAGATTTTCATCAAGGCTGCTAAGATGAGAGACGAGGCCCTGGACCACGTCCTGCTCTACGGTCCCCCAGGCCTAGGGAAAACCACCATGGCCTTTGTCATCGCCAACGAACTAGGCGTCAACATGAAGCAGACCACGGGCCCCTCCATCGAAAAGGCCGGCGATTTGGTGGCCATCCTCAACGACCTGGAGCCTGGCGACGTCCTCTTCATCGACGAGATTCACCGCATGCCCATGGCCGTGGAGGAGGTCCTCTACTCGGCCATGGAGGACTTTTACATCGATATCATGATTGGGGCGGGGGAAAATAGCAGAGCTGTCCATCTGGACTTGCCCCCCTTTACTCTGATTGGGGCGACCACACGGGCTGGCATGCTCAGCAACCCCCTGCGGGCTCGATTTGGCATCACCGGCCACATGGAGTATTACCAGCTCAGCGATTTAACCGAAATCGTCGAACGGACCGCCAGCATTTTTGACATGGACATCACCCACGAGGCTGCCCAGCAATTGGCACGGCGAAGCCGTGGCACCCCCCGTATCGCCAACCGCCTGCTCAAACGGGTGCGGGATTTTGCCCAGATCAAAGGAGACGGCCAAATCACTGACCAGATTGCCGACCAGGCCCTGACCATGCTGGATGTGGACCAGGAAGGCCTTGACTATGTGGACCAGAAAATCCTCCGCACCATGATTGAGGTCTATCGTGGCGGCCCTGTTGGCCTGGGGACCCTGGCGGTCAACATCGCTGAGGAGCAAGAAACCGTCGAGGATATGTACGAACCCTACCTGATTCAGCAGGGCTTCATCATGCGAACCCGCTCAGGCCGTGTCGCCACGCCCAAGGCCTATGAGCATTTGGGTTATGAGCTCGATAGCA
Organism: Streptococcus sp. ZY171113; assembly: GCF_057748235.1. Classification (NCBI taxonomy): domain Bacteria; kingdom Bacillati; phylum Bacillota; class Bacilli; order Lactobacillales; family Streptococcaceae; genus Streptococcus; species Streptococcus sp. ZY171113. The sequence continues at coordinate 169,654 of NZ_CM173243.1, read as the reverse complement.
AGACCCCTGACAGACCCTAATATCGCAAAACAGCGACTGAGGATAATCCCCAGCCGCTGTTTTGTTTTCTATCAGATGCTTGTCAGCTCCGTTTCTAAAACAGACGATTTAGTTTATAAAATTGCAGAGCAGCAAGTAGGCCCTTGCCTGTAAAAGCAACCACTAAAAGTAAAACAGTCCACTCTTTGGGAAAAATCGGATAAAGAAGCAAAGAAAATCCTAGACCGCCAGATAAGACTGCTCGGCCACGACGCCAAAAAGGGCTGTCACTCTGATGAGGAGGAAGGTACTTGGCTAGAAGCCAATCTAACCCTGCCAACACCACTAACCAGATGGCAATCACTGTCAAAAGAAGGGCAGTCTGATTCTTCAAAGGAACGATAAAGAGGCTAGTTCCTGCCAAAAGGCTCGCCAAAGGGCACAAAAGTTCCAACCAATGGCGGTCTGGGCGGTCTTTCAACATCAAGCCAGAAAGGTCTGACAAGGCTGCCAAAAACAGGGTCAATGCAGTCAAAAGAAGCAAGAGACCTGGATTAAGTTTCAACTGGATAAAAGCTAGAACCGCAAGCCCAATAAAGGCGAGACTGGCAAGAAGACTACTGTATTTGAAATAAGTCATGATTGTCACTTTCTTCTAAAAAACTCTCGTGACAGGCACGAGAGTTGCAGGGCATCACCAGCTGGTGATTGAGGGGGTAAGATTAACCCAAACGTTGTTTGGCATCAGCTGCACGTTGCAGGGCCTGACCAACGTAGTTAATGCAGAGCATCATCACCAGGATGAAGAGGGCTGCTGGCAACCAAATCCATGTTTTGTTTTCCAAGATTTCCGCGTTACGAGCGTTGGCAATCAAGGTACCCAAACTTGGCACAGTTGCTGGCAAACCAAAACCGAGGTAGGTCAGAGAGGTCTCGATACCGATATTACCCGCAAAGTTGAGGGTCAAGTTAACGATAATCAAGGAACTCAAGTTCGGCAGGATTTCACGGAACATAATCATGAAGTCGCTACTCCCCAAGGTCTTAGAAGCGTTAACGTAGTCAAGACTAGCTTCTGACAGGGTCCGTGTCCTAAAGAGACGGGCCTTACCAGTCCAATAGAAGAGACTCATGATGAAAATGAAATGATAGATGGTGTAGTCTTTGATAACTGTTACAAAAACGATAATCATCATCAAGGTTGGCATAATCATGATAAAGTCAACCAGACGCATCAAGATGCCATCCAAACGGCCCTTGTAGTAACCAGAGATAATCCCCATAGACACCCCGATAATTGAGGTGATGATGGTGATTGAAAAACCGATAACGATTGAATTTCGAGCACCGATAATCAACTGACCGAAGATGTCTTTACCACCTTCATCCGTTCCCAACAAGTGCCCATTAACCCCAGGAGGCAAGTAGCGTCCCAGAAGATTAACTTTCATTACCTCTTCTTGGTTGAGGATGAGAGCTCCGACAAAAACTGTCACCAGGATGCCGACCATCAAAACGAGGGCGCCAAGACCTAGTTTATCCTTGGCAAATTCACGGGCAATAACCCGAAGTCCACCTGGAGGAGTTGAGGCTGCTGTTGCTTTAATTTCTTGTTTCTTAGACATAGCTCCTCCTTACTTCACACGAATACGTGGGTCAACAATGCTCATGATGATGTCTGACAACAAGGTTCCCAGAAGGGTTGCAAAACCAAACATGAGCAAGAGTGCCAAGATAACGCTATAATCCCTTGTTCCAATCGAGTTGGTAAAGAGCAAACCGATACCAGGGTAGGTAAAGATGGATTCGATAAAGATGGAACCACCAATCAAACCAGTCAATTCATAACCCAAGAAGGATGCGATTGGCAAAATAGAGTTACGGAAGATGTGACGGTTGTAAACCACCTTTTCTGGCACACCCTTGGCACGAGCTGTCCGAACAAAGTCTTGAGCCTTGGCATCAATAATCCCTGTCCGCAGGTATTGCACAATACCAACCGTTGACAAAATTGCCAAAGTAAAGGCCGGCAAAAGCATATGGTGCAAACGACTGAGAAGCAAGGCCAAACCAGTCACACCTGAACCAACCGAACCACGAGTTGGGAACCAGCCCAAGGTGAAACCAAAGAGCCAGAGCAAGAGAATGGCAAAGACAAAGGTCGGAATTGAGAAGGTCACAAAGTTGTAAAGACCAATCAAGCGGTCAGCCAAAGAGTTTTGGAAACGACCTGCAATCATACCCAGTGGCAAAGCGATGGCATAGGTCAAAATCATGGTCAAGAGCGATAACCAAATGGTATTGTTCAAGCGTTGCATGATGATGTCAATAACAGGCTGCTTGAAGAAAGTACTCTGACCAAAATCACCTTGGAAGACATTACCAATCCAACGCAGGTACTGAACATGCAATGGATCATAGTAACCAGCCGCACGGCGGAGCTTCTCAATGGTCTCAGGGTCAACAGACGGGTCAATCATCCCCGTAAACGGATCCCCTGGCATCAACTTAGCGATAAAGAAGGCCAACACACTCAAAATAAAGAGCTGGGGAATCATCAAAAGCAAGCGACGTAAAATCGTTTTCCACATGTTTAGTTGCCTCCTTTCGCAGGTAATGCCACCGCATGACCAGCGGTGTAAGCTGTCAAGTCAAAGACACGACCATTGGCATCGTAGTAAATGCCTTGTTTTTCTTGGTATTCTTTCTCCGCCGCAATCCGCTTGAGCTTGTTCGCCTTACGATTGAGGGGGTCAATGGTCGGAATCGCTGACAGCAGACGCTTGGTGTAGATGTGTTGCGGATCAGAGTAGATGTCCTCTTTGCTACCCGTCTCAACGAAACGGCCACGATACATGATGAAGAGCTCATCACACATGTGTTGCACCACCCCAAGGTCGTGGGAAATAAAGAGGTAGGTCAACTTGTACTCTTCCTGGATTCGCTTCATATAGTTGAGCACCTGAGCCTGAACCGACAAGTCAAGGGCCGAAACTGGCTCATCGGCGATAATCAGTTTAGGACTACTGGCCAAGGCACGGGCTACGCCAATACGCTGGCGCTGACCACCAGAGAACTCGTGAGGGTACTTGATAAGTGCTTCTTCAGTCATCCCGATGGTGTCCAAGAGCTGGAGCACCTTACGCTTTTCCTCATCAGGGGACAGGCGGTCAAAGTTACGAATTGGCTCAGCAATAATGTCCAAAATCCGTTTTTTCGGGTTAAAACTCGACAAAGAATCCTGGAAAATCATCTGAACATTTCGACTGAAATCACCACGTTTTCCACGGGGCTTGTTGGTTACATCCTGACCATCGTAAAGAATGCTACCAGAGGTCGCACGCTCTAGACCAATGATGGCCTTACCAATGGTTGACTTACCAGAACCTGACTCACCAACCAGACCGTAGGTCTTGCCTTCTTCGAATTCAAGGTTAACACCATCCACCGCATAAACATGGTCAGTCACACGGTTAAAGAAGCCACTACGGATGGGGTAATGAACTTTCAAATCTTTTACTTCAAGAAATCCCATTAGTTAGCCTCCTCTGGAAATGCAAATGTTTCATGACAAGTACAACGGACAAAGTGATTTGGTCCGATTTCATGCATAGTAGGATCGGCTTCGTGAGCCGAATCCGCTACCCAAGGCACACGCGGTGCAAAACGGCATCCTTGACGAATCATCTTGGTCAATGGTGGTACCAGACCCTCGATAACGTGCAATTCACCATCTTGACCCGCTTGCGGGTTTGATTTGAGCAATGAACGGGTGTAAGGGTGTTTCGGATTGGTGAAAAGTTCCTCAACAGGAGCCACTTCCACAAACTGACCACCATACATCACCGCTACACGGTCAGCCGTCTCAGCCACAACACCCAGGTCATGGGTAATCAGGATAACCCCAGAACCTGTCTCAGCCTGAATATCAGCCAAAAGGTCCAAAATCTGAGCTTGAATGGTCACGTCCAAAGCCGTTGTCGGCTCGTCAGCGATAATAACTGGCGGCTTACAAGATAAGGCAATGGCAATGACAATCCGCTGACGCATACCACCGGATAACTCGTGTGGGTATTGTTTGAAAGTCCGCTTCGGATTTGGGATACCAACCTGAGTTAAAAGCTCTAAAACACGAGCCTCACGAGCTTCAGCATCCAAATCAGTATGGTAGAAAAGTGCCTCATCAATCTGAGCACCAATGGTCATCAAGGGGTTAAGTGATGCCAAAGGATCTTGGAAAATCATCCCAATATCGTTACCACGGATACCATTGTACTCAGCCTCACTGAAGCCGACCAGGTTTTTTCCACCATAGTTGATTTCACCTGAAATCTTGGTGTTCAACGGGTTATGCAAACCCATAATGGCTGTTGCTAGGGTCGATTTACCAGAACCAGACTCTCCGACGACGGCCAAAATCTCATTTTTGTTGAGGTTGATGGATACACCGTCAACCGCATCATGAAACTCATCACCAACGCGGAAGCCAACGTGCAAATCTTTAATCTCTAAAAGCGGCTGTTCAACTGTCACGCTCTATCCTCCTTGCTCTCTCCGGAGTTGTCCGTACTCGACCCCTCCGAGGCATTCTTATATCATCTATTGTCTTATTATTTTAGCTTTTTGTCAAGAGAATTTTCTGAAAAGTCCCAAAAAAGCCAACACATAGGTTGGCTTTTCAGAGGCTTTATCTGCTGTCAACTGGCTAGATTTCCGAAAAACTAGCTAGTTGTTAAAACCAATTTTTTTAAGCTTATTCAGCTACAAGACCCTTGTCAGCAGTCAATTCAAAGGTTTCCCAGTTTGCTTTAGAGTCTGTACCAAGGTACTTGTCATAGTACTTCACACGCTTGTTAACTGCGGTTACAGATTCAGATTCAAAGGTAGGGATGACGAATGCTTGCTCGAAGACATATTCTTGCCATGCGTGGAAGTTTTCAACATTCTTCTTGTCATCGAATGACTCTTTAGAGTCAATAGCTTTCAAGAGCTCAGTGTTCTTGTCGCTCACGTAACGTGACATGTTGAATGATGCCACAGGACCCCACATGCCTGATGGGCTTGGGTCGAAACCAGTTGACCAACCACCAGCATACATATCGATACCAGGGTCGTTGGCTTGAACTTGCTCGTAGAATGAGTTCAACTCAAGGGTACGGCCAGTGTACAACTCAACGTTCAAACCAACTTCTTTCCACCATGCAAGGTATTGTTGAACGAGGGTTTCGTTAGCAGCTGTACGGGTACGGGCAGCAAAGCTAATCTTGAATGGCTTGCCATCTTTACCTTCACGGATACCGTCGCCGTCAACGTCCTTGTAACCAGCTTCATCAAGCAATTTGTTTGCTTTTTCTGGGTCATAAGTGAAGCCAACGTTAGGGTTTTGAAGCTCACCAAAGAATGAGATGATTGGTGATTTAGCTGGGTGGTAAAGGCCGTTATAGAGTGCCTTACCTGCTTCTTCCAAGTTAAGAGCATAAGCAATCGCTTGACGAAGCTTAGGATCGTTCATCTTAGCGTTCTCGTTCATCACGTTCTTCTTAGTCGCGTCATCGTACTTACCAAGGTTGAATGAGATGTACTCGTAAGCTGAGTCACGTTTACCCAATACGGTAATGTTTGAGAAGTCTTTGAAAGAATCCAACTGGTCGTTTGGCATATCAGCGATATCGTAGTTACCAGCTTTCATCTCAGAAACGATGGTGTCTGGAGACACGATATCCATCTTCACGTTGACCTTTGGAGCACCCTTGTAGTAGTGTTCGTTTGGTACATAAGTGATTGACTCACCTTGAACGATTTCTTTGATTTTGAATGGTCCCAAACCAACGATTTTAGCTGTACGAGCGTATTCGCTAGATTCCCAATCTTTAACTGGGATGTCCTTAAAGATGTGTTTTGGAACAACATAGGCAGGAAGGTCACCACCAGCAAGTTGCATTGATGGCGTCATCTCTTTAACTGTAATCTTAACAGTATAATCGTCAACCTTCTCAAGACCTGAGATGCTTGTTGCTGTACCAGCGTTGTACTCCTCTACACCTTCAATGTTTTCGTAAGCAGAACCATAACGACGACCTGTGTAGTCTTTGTGTGACACTGCTTCGATGGCAAAGATGTAGTCATCGATAGTGAATGGGGTACCATCTGACCACTTGTAATCTTTTGAGGTCAGACTAACAGTAACAGTCTTGTTTTCGAGGTCAAACTCAGGCTTAGCCAAACCAGTGTCAATCAGTTTGCGGTCGCCGTCGTACTCAAAGACAGTCATATCAACCAGAGTACCGAATGAGCTATCAATGTTGTTTTCTGTCAACTCGTCAATCAAGAGGCCTGATGCGTTGGCAGCTGAGACGATAGCGTAGTTAAGGGTACCGCCCTCAATCGCTGTACCGTCGTGAGTGACTTCAGTCACGAAAGATGTTTCTGGCTTAGCAGCTTCAGAACCAGAACCACCAGCGTTACCACAAGCAGCAAGAACAGAAGCTGAAAGCAAGGTTACGCCAGCGAGGGCAAACAATTTACTTGTCTTTTTCATGGGAGTTACCTCGTTAATTTTTTTTTTTTCAAACACCGAACTTGGGTTTATGATGTTTATTATACCATAAAGTTTTCTTAAATCAAGCCATTTTTCTGAAAATTTTGTCTATATGTTAAAATTTTTTTATTTTTTTGAATTGTCGCTCTTTCGTTCGTCTTTTTGGCGTTAGCCCATTTTTATGTTATAATGAGATAACTGAAATGACATGTAAGGATGGTGTTATGAAAAAACTAATCATCTGTGCTGCTCTGCTATTGTCCCTCATGGGAAAAAGCGTGCTGGCACTAGACCAGGCCAGTTTACCTGCTCAAGCGGGGATGGCTATCGACGTGCGGACAGGAAAGGTCCTCTACGAAAAAAATGCCGACCAGGTGATGCCGATGGGCAACCTCAGTCGGGTAGCGACCCTATACCTGGTCTATCAGGCGGCCGCCCAAGGGCAAATTAGCTGGGAGGACAAGGTCACTCCTAGCGATTTAGCCTATGAGCTGAGCTACCAACCAGACATATCCTCACTGCAACTGACAGCCGACCACTACACCGTCAAGGATTTAACCAAGGCCAGCCTCATGTCTGCTTCTGTCGCTGCCACTCGGGCCCTAGCTGAACATGTGGCTGGAAGCGATGAGGCAGCAACCCTAAAGATTCGCGAGTTGCTCCGCGACTGGCAGTTGAACAGCGACGGCATCATCAATGCCTCTGCGGTCAACAACGCTTATCTGGGTGAGGAAATCTTGACAGGAAGTCAGGTCGATGAGGAAAACCAGCTCTCCGCTCGGGATGTGATTACCATCAGTTACCGCCTGGTTAAGGATTTCCCAGAGGTGCTCGAGTTGGCCGAAGCCACCCGAGGGAAATTCGGTGGGGATGACCTCTATACCTTCAACTACCTTCTGGAAAACATGCCCCACAACCGCCCCAATGCCTATGGTTTGATGACAGGGTCCTCTGACCAATCAGGCTCCCATCTCATTAGCTTGTCTTACGAGAACCTGATGCAGGTCATGGTGGTCATGATTGATGTAGAGGGCGGACGTGAGGATACCGACAAGCGTTTTGTCGTCGCTAACCACTTTTTAGACCAAATCGGCGACGCCTTCCATTTGCAAAAAGTCATTCCTGCCAGCACCAGTTACAAGGACACGCCTGCTCCTGTTTTAGATGGGGTCAAACCAACCACTTCAGCTGTCACCCTAGATGACTTTTATGTGGTGACAACGCCTGCGACGGTCAACACCTTCCGTCTCAAACCTGTCTTTCCTGATAAGACTAACTACGCCCCTATCAAGGAGGGACAAGTCGTCGGCCAGCTTGTCTTTGACGACCAGGTTCTTATCGGCCAAGGCTATCTAGAAGAGCTGCCAAGCATGCCTCTCGTTACTGAGGAGACGGTCGAACGAACCCACATTTTCGAAGTGATTTGGAATCATTTTGTCCGCTATGTTTTAGAAAATCTCTAAAAAAACAACCCGGGTTCAGATCAGAACTCGGGTTTTTCGCACTCAATGAAGAACCTGCTGGTCCTGTTTAACCGACCACCCCACTCTCCTTAGTAACTGAATACCCTAACTGCTACCAGTAGCGGTGCCCAAATGAGGAACACTAGCCCAAACAAGTTAAAAAGAGCTCCGCTAGGGAACTCTTCTTAATTTGTTTGATTAAGCTTTACCAGCTGAACCGAAAACGTCGATACGTTCTTCGATAGCTTCTTGAACTGCCTTGATACCAGGAGCCAAGAACTTACGTGGGTCGAAGAGTTTCTTGGCATCGTAAGTAGCCTTGTCAGCTGAGTAGTCAGAAGCAAATTTCAAAGTAGCTTCTGCGAAGGCGATTTGACCTTCTGTGTTCACGTTAACTTTAGCAACACCAAGACGGATAGCTTCTTGGATTTGCTCATCAGGGATACCTGAACCACCGTGAAGAACGATTGGGAAACCTGGAACAGCTTCTGTCAATTTCTTCAAGTGCTCAAGGTCAAGACCTTCCCAGTTTTCTGGGTAAGGGCCGTGGATGTTACCGATACCTGCTGCCAAGAAGTCGATACCAGTTGCAACCATAGCGATAGCGTCTTCGATTGGAGCAAGCTCACCTTTACCAACGATACCGTCTTCCTCACCACCGATAGTACCAACTTCAGCCTCAACTGAGATACCTTTAGAGTGAGCCAATTCAACCACTTCTTTAGCTTTCGCCAAGTTTTCTTCAACTGGCAAGTGGGAACCGTCAAACATGATAGACGTGTAACCAGCTTCGATACAGGCAAGAGAGTCTTCGTAGTGACCGTGGTCAAGGTGGATAGCAACTGGAACAGTGATGTTCATTGATTCGATCAAGTTAGCAATCAAGTTGCGAGCAACCTTGTAGCCACCCATGTACTTAGCCGCACCCATAGAGGTTTGAACAAGGATTGGGGCTTTTTTGGCTTCTGCGGCACGCAGGATAGCCTGAGTCCACTCGAGGTTGTTGGTGTTAAATCCGCCGACTGCATAGCCGTTTTCACGGGCTGCTTTGACAAATTCTGCTGCTGAAACTAATGGCATGATGTGCCTCCTTTATTTTTTGGGCCATAGCAGAGCTAAACCCTTACCTGTTAATTTTATCACAGTTGGTCAAAAAATACCAGCCTAGACCGCAAAAAATCTTAATCCATCTTAAATTTCTCTCTAGCCACCTTAATTTCTCGTTCTAATCCTCTCGCTAATCCCTTGACAGCTTGATGACAACTCTGAGCATCCAAGGCATAATGTCCCTTAGCATTATAAAAACTCTCCTTCCAGCCTGGCCTAAATCGCCAGCTACGGTTGGGAGAACGGTAACCTTTGCTCTGACGACGACGAAAGGCAGGGTCATGGGGGCCAACTGGCCAAACGTCCAGCTCCCAGTGCCGTCGATTGGCTCGGCTGGCATAATTGAAACTAGCCCCGTTGACCACACCAGAAACTGTCGCACCGCCTCTGTCCATTAGGTTCAAAAACTTCCCTTTGCTGGACAAGATAAACTCACTATGGTAGTTAATCAGAATTTTGAGATTAACGCTTATCTGGTTTTCTGGGAACATAGGCTGGGCAGCTGGATTGCTGGCCTTAAATCGTCGCTTGTTGTGGAGGCGGGAGGATTCGCCCAAGTCATAGGTCAGCTGGTAGTCATAGCTGGTCAGCCCCAGCCATTCACCCAGACGGTCTCGGGCATCAGCCTGAGCCAAGTAAGTCACCAAGGCCTGGCGGTCGCTCAAACCTGAGCCTCCATAGTGTCGCCTTACCCAATCCGCCTGATAGGTCGATAGCAGGTAACGCAACTGATGGACCTGCCTGGCCAAGAGGTCATCGCTGACCAAGAGGGATTGACCAGGAAAGGCCAGGTCCACCGCCCGAGCCAGAATAGCCCAGAAACGGTCATGGGGTGGCAGGTCCGGCCAGATTCTCCCTAAGAGTTCCACTGTCTGGCTCGGGCGGCCCGATAGTCCCTCTGGGAAGTCTAGGAGGTCCAGCGACAGGACCAGCAACTGCCTAGCCGCTTCCTGATTAGTCAAGCCCGCCTGAAACATGGTCACAAAGGCTGGGCTACCAAATTGTCTCAGCTGCTGGGGCAGGTCTGATAGGGATAGCTCTTTCTGAGTCAGCTGATTGAGATAAGCCACCTGAGAAGCTTGAGGCCAGCCTTGCTTACTGAGTTGGTTTAGACTGCCCCTGATGTCCTCAGCCTCCTCCGGAAGAGCCTCAAGGGCAGCTGCTAGGGCTGGCTCAACAGCAAGTGTCTGGGGCAAAACAGGCTTGCCCGCTCGGCTATTGACCCAAAGAAAAAACAAAGCAAGGAGGAAACAGCCACCAAAGAGCCAGGCTGTCAAATCAGGATTCCCTCCAAATGGTCCAGCTCGTGCTGGCAAATCTGGGCTGGGAAATCGGTCAAGGTCAGGGTCTGTTCCTGCCAATCCTTATCCAAAAAACGGACGGTAATCTGGCGGTAGCGGGTGGTCGGCCGAGTGCCAGTCAAGGACAGGCAGCCCTCCTCGGTCTGGTAGGGGTCCTGCTTGGCCAGAAGAACAGGGTTATACATGACCAGACTGGACAAGCCCAGGTCGATGATGATGACCCGTTTCTGGTAGCCAATCATGTTGGCAGCCAGGCCCACACAGCGGTCGCGATTGGCTGCTAGGGTCGCCACCAGCTCCTGGCCAATATGACGGTCTTGAGGGGTCGCCAGCTGAGAGGGCTGGCTCAAAAAGAGGGGGTCTGTCACAATGGGTTTCATCTTTGTCCTCGCTTTCTAAGAACCTGTACTCACAATCGAAAGAATTGATTGACTGGGCTAGTTTTGGTGCAATCGAGAAACAGTTTTGGCAGAAATACTGCACGTATCGCCAAAACACGTGACAAAGAGTGAGCCCAAACTAGCCCGTCAGGTGAAGACTGGTTCTAAGACCATTATAGCAAAAATCCACCAAGACCACTAAAAACGCATGCGGCAATGCCACATGCGTTGTACATGAACCTCTCAAATCAGGTTAGCTCTTATCATCGGATAGCTTCTTTTTGGAGGCATAGACCAGACCCAGGCCAGCCATCAAGCTGAGACTACCTGCTGCATAGACGAAGACTGAATCCCCATCACCAGTAGCTGGCAGACTAGTTTGAGCAGCTGAAGCTGGCTGAGCTGTCGCAACTGGAGTTGCTGTTGCAACCGAGGCGACTGGAGCCACTGGGGCGACTGAGCCTGCTCCTGTTGCGGTTGTTTGAACAGCAACATCTCCCTTGGCCAACTCGCCTTGCTCACCACCTTTACGGTAGGCCACACCATAGTAGCTGAAGTGGGTCACTTCAACCGCCACATGATTCGCATCGATTTGGGTAAATGGCAGAGCTTCTGACAGGCCGGTCGGAGCAATGTAGTAAACCCCTTCTACCTGTCCTCTGACAGGCAAGATAACCTGGGCAGACGACGTAATCTGTTGTCTTTGACCTGCTGTGTCCACAAAGTAAATGTCATACAAATCAAGTTCCAAATCAGCCAAGCGATGGTCCAAGGTCACCTCAGGTTTCTCCTTAGGATGAACAATCAGATGTAAACCTTTCGTCCTATCGTCGCCAGACAACAGCACCTGGATTCCAGTTGCTTGATCTCGGTAGAGACCCGTACCAGCTGGGGTTACAGGCTCACCCTGAGATACTGGCTCAGTGATTGCCGATGTCTCTGGTTGAACGTCAGGAACAACTGGCACTGGAACCTCTGTGCCAACCTGATGACCAGGTACTGGTGTTGAAACCTGGTCTACAACCGCTCCTGGCTGAACTGTTGCTGTTTCGGTGATTGGAACTGTTACTGGTTTATCACTCTCTCCTGTTCCTGAAACAGGTTTTGGTTGGTCAGTTGCTGTCCCTGGTTTTTCTCCAACTTCTGGTTGGGTTCCTGCTTGCTCACTTGTCGTTAAGGCAGCCACTTGGTCCTGCAACTGATTGAGACGGGCGGTTAAGCTGGCCAAATCAGTTGTCGCCTTGGTCAGGCGGTCTGCCGTCTGGCTGTGAGCTGCCTGCTCAGCATCTCGTTGAGCCTCAGCTGCTTTCAAGGCTGCCTGCAGGTCTGTTCGTTGTTTGTCAACTTCCTGAACCTTCTCCAAAGACTGAGCCAGTTGACGCTCAAGGTCAGCCTTATCTGTCTCCAACTTGGTCAAGGCAGAGGCTGTCGCTTCCTTAGCCGCCTGAGCTTGGGACAGCGCGGTTTCCAGCTCAGCCAAGCGAGTTTTCAGTTTGGCACTATCGGCCAACTCAGGCTTGTCTGCCAAGGCTTGCTCCAAGGCCACTTTTTCAGCTGCCAAGCCAGCGTAGGCAATCTGGAGCTGACTGAGCTCTCTTTCCAAGCGGGTCTTGTCAGCTCGAGCAGTCTCAAGGGCCGTTTGAGCAGCGGTCAGCTGATTGAGAAGACCGGAAGAATCCCCACCCAAGGTTGCTAATTGAGCCGTCAAGGCCTCAATGCGTTCCTGGGCACTGGTCAAGGCGGCGGTCAGACTGGTCTTATCGCCTTGCAAGCCAGTCACCTGGCCTCTAGCACCAGCCAGGTCTTGGGTTAAGGTGCTGTTGGCTGTTCGTAAATTAGCCAGTTCAGTTTCCAAACGAGCTTTCTCTGTTCGAGCAGCTTCAAGAGCTGTTTGAGCAGCCGTCAATTGTCCCTGAGTAGCAGTTGACTGGCCACTAAGCGTTGCCAACTGGCTGGTCAAACGATCAATCTGATCCTGAGCAGCAGTCAAGGCAGCGGCCAGACTGGTCTTGTCACCTGTCAGGCCAGTCACTTGTCCGTTAGCGGTGGTCAAGCGGTTAGTCAGGTCTTGATTGGCAGTGTTCAATCGGTTCAAGTCAGTTTCTAGTCGAGCTTTATCCGATTGAGCGGCTTCCAAGGCTTTTTGAGCATCCTGCAAGAGTTTTTTCAGGCGAGCCTCCTCAGTTGCTCGAGCAAGTGCCTCCTCTTCCAAGCGTTGCTTGTCTCTCAGAGCCTGATCACGCTCAGCCTGGGCTTGACGCAAGCGGTCAAACAGCTGGTCATCTGTTTGTGTGCTCTGCGATTTCACCAAAAGATCAGGGGCAGTCGCCAGACTGGCCACGGCTCGGTCAATCTCAATCTGTTGGGTCGTGCGGCTATCGTGGATAGCACGGGCAGCCGACACTCGGTTTCTAAAGGCCTGATAGCTTTCTGGAGTGTACTCCGCCCCTGTCACCTGCTCAAGCGGGGTAAGAGCTTCATTGAGGGCTGATTTATTCACCCGACCCAGAGCCTGGTCAATCTGACCCAGTTTGAACTTGGCCTGCTTGATGTAGCTCAAGTCGGTCGTTACACCTTTCTTCCAGTTGAGGGAGAATTCCTTGTCAAAGTGGCCGTAGGAGTTGAGGATAAAGGTGCCATCTTTCTGAACGGTCACACCAGCATAACCCGTGTCACCCGACTTGGCGTTTTGAGCCCAGTCTTCAGCCAAGAGAATGCGATACTCACCCTCATTCTGCTTCATCAGGTCGTCATAAGTGCCAACCCAGGCTACCCATTCACCGGCCATCCAGTCGTTGTTCTCAATCCGACCGTTGTTGTTGTGGTCCAGAATGATTTCACGGAAGGTCACCAAGAGACGACCGCTGATTGGGTCATAGGCCACCTTATGCCGTTCCCCTTGGAGGGCCCCTTGCATGTCCTCTGGACGGGTCCAGGTCTTACCTTCGTCATCGGAATAGAACATGACTGACTTGTGGTGGTGGGACTGTGAGCGGCCCAGGGCCACCAAACGGTTGCCGTCTGGGGAACGGAAGACACCCAACTCACAAATCTGGTAAAGCTGTTCAATGTCACGGTGCTCAGGAATCAATTTCTCTGGCGCACTCCATTGCTCTTGACCATTTTCATCAAAGGTCAGGTAGGTCTTGTAGTTGACAAAGCTGGAGTCGATGTAGAAGCCCATCCACTTGTCGATGAACTGACCAGCATCGTCCTTGAGCTGCACCAGACTAGACATAGCCACGATAGACCAGTTTTTCTGACCATCTGGGAAAGTCGGCTGGTGGAGTTTGTACTCAGACCAGGTTTCACCATTATCAGTTGACAGGGAGGTCTGCCAGCCACCGTTCTGGTTGCCATGCCAATTTGGCATACCGGTAATCATGATCAGCTTCTGACTGCCGTCGGTCTTGTTCAATTTATAAAGGGTTGGGGTTTCCCATGACGCAGCCCAAGACGACGGAATATCCGTTTTCTCTGTCCAGGTTTCACCGCCATCACGACTGACCTTCATGACCAGAGGACCACGACCATGACCAACTGGGTAAGCTGTAATCAGGGTCTTGTCATCATTCAAGAGAATCATGTCCGGGTGAGCCAGGTACTGACGGCTGGTTCCAGGTGATTTCTCGATGTCAGACAGGTTTTCTTCTGGCATCTTGTAAACAGGGAGGTCGTGTTGAATTTTCAGGCGTTTGGCCACACGGATTGGGATTTCCTTGCGGTAGCCACCGGCAGCATTTTCCACCACCAGACGGGTTTCCCCCTTGGCCAGGGCGGTCACTCGGCCAGTGGCATCAACACTGGCAATAGCTGGGTTGGCCACCTTAAAGGTCACGGTTTGGTCAGCCAGGTCTGAAATCAATTCCACATCAACCTGGACAGCTTCTTCTCCGATGTAAAGGTTAATCTCATCCAGAGATAGGTTGAGGCCTTTGGTCGGCGTCAGCCCAGCCACTTCGCTGGCTGTCAGGGCACGATTATAGATTTTTACCTCATCCACCAGACCTGCGAAGCCATCACCCCCGAGAACATCCAGAGGGGCCACAAAATCGTGGGTCTTGGTCCAGGCGTTGGTCTGCACCAGACGACCGTTAACATAGAGGCTGAGACCCTCGGTCGAGCTATTGGTCCAGGTGTAGTGAACCCACTCGTTTTTCGGAGCGGTGTGCTGGAAGGTCAACCAGTCGCCAGCCCTTCTGCTGACATGAATCCCTGCTTTGCCATTGCCTTCGGATAGGCGAAGGGCCAAAGAACGATTCCCGTCCTGGCTGGTGAAGACCGTCTGACGACCGTTGCCCTCAGATTGGTTGTTGACCCAGTAGCCGACAGACCAGTCGTGGTTGAGGTCAGGTAGGGCAGCGAAGGTCAGTTTCTGGCCTGCGGCCAATTGCAGAGCTTGACCTGAGCGTCCTTCAACTAGGCTGCCACCGGTTGCTTGACCGTGGCGGTTGCCCCAGCTGTCGCGACCCAATTCCTGCGGGTTGTCAAAGTTATAGTAGGCCACTTGAGCAGCAGTAGCAATCTGAGGCCGTTGAACAACCAGTTCCAGCTGCGAGGTCTTGCTTGGGTCAGCCTGAGAGGTTGCGGTGATGACCACACGACCAGGTCTGAGACCAGTGACCACACCCTTGTCTGACACACTCGCCACATTAGAGTTGCTGCTGGTCCAGGTCACCAGAGGGTTGAGGGCGGTGGCTGGCTGAACAGTGGCGGTCAGCTGTCGTGTTGCCCCAAGGCTGAGTGGGCTAGTTTCAGCTGCTGAGATGGTCAAAGACGTCACCTCACGGCTACCTGTCGCCTTCAACCGCAGGTATTCCTGGGTCAGGTCGTTGATTTTGTTCTTAACGACAGCCATGTCCTGAGCCAGGGCAGCCTTGCCTTCAGGCGTCAAATAATGACCAGAGGTTGGGTAACTTGGCTTAATGGTTGCTAGAAGCTCATCAATTTTCGCTCCCAGGGCAGGAACTTCCCGACGCATGACGATGAGCTTGTTGACGTCACGCACCCCTTCTGCCATTTTTTCCAGACGGAGGCTGGATTTGGAGACCGGATTGGCAGCTGTCCGCTCATCTGGGAAGATTAGGAAGGTGTCACCAGCCTCAAAGGCATTGTGAGTTGTGTCCACCAGAGGGTTTTCCACCCAAGAATCATAGGCCCAACGCAGGTAGCCTTGACCACCCACTGCATAGGCGTACATCATGGTCCAGTAGCTCTCACCAGGGGCACTCAGAGAGTAGCTGCCTGGCTTGTCACCAGTTGCGGTGTAAATGGTCGTCCGCAGACCAGCCTTGGCCCGATCCTGACGTAGAACTTCAAACTCCGCAGGGT
This sequence comes from Streptococcus sp. ZY171113, assembly GCF_057748235.1. Classification (NCBI taxonomy): domain Bacteria; kingdom Bacillati; phylum Bacillota; class Bacilli; order Lactobacillales; family Streptococcaceae; genus Streptococcus; species Streptococcus sp. ZY171113. The sequence goes on along the minus strand of NZ_CM173243.1, from coordinate 153,555 downwards.
GGGCCTTGACCGCATTGGCACCAACGTTGAGGTCAGTTACCCGACGCGCCAAATCCGGCTTGTTAACAAAGCCGTCCATGGCTCCTGCCGTCCTAAACGGCCGACCATCAATGCCCAGAACGTCGTCAACCAAATCAAAAGTCCGCTTGTCAAAGCCTCGCTCATCAATACCGATATAAATCTTATCTCGCCAGCCCATGCGTTCCGAATGACGCATAAAGTTTTCAAGGAAGGCCCTCAGAGTCGTGTTATACTCCTCGTTACCAACCGTGTAGCGAACCCGTTTCTTGGTGCCACTAGCCTCGTCAAAATAACGGAATTCATTGGTCCAAGGGGCAATACCATAGGCCACAATCTTATCGCCCAGCCCCAAGGACTGGTTGAACTCAACCCACTTATTCAGTTTGGTGTAGTCAAAGGTAAAAGTGCCATCAGCTTTCTTGGTCCACTCGACCATGGACGGGAACTTAACCTCCCCTTTACCATAAGTCTGACCTGCCCAGGCCTCTTCCACAACCGTGGTTGTCACCGCATGGCCACCCAGGGCCTTGTATTTCTCCATGTGAGGCCGCAAAATCTCAAAGTGACGCTCTGAAAGTGGCTCGACACCATAGTAATCGGCCACGGCAAAGGGATTCTGCCAAAGCTCGATGTCAAAGCCATCCTTAAAGTTAACTGCATCAGGCAGGCTGGCATCCGCCACGTCGAGGGTATAAGGTAATACCAGAGGAGTGTCCAAGTTGTCTGCCAGGACACGGATGGTTCCTGTATAGCGACCTGCCACTGCTGTTCCTGGCACCTTGATGTTGAGCCAGACATTCTGCAACTTGTTGGCATCAATGGCCACAGGGTCTGAGCCATAGAGAACCTCAGTCGCCTCTTGCCTGTTGCCTTGAGGAATCGGGCGATTAGGGTCACCGTAGCCAGGCATGCCCGTATGGGCTTGAACTGATTTGATAAAGTGAGCAGTGATGTTGTCCTTGCTAATCCGTTGGTCACCACTGACAAAATCGCTAAGCTCCACACGAACATTGGTCAGGGCACGGTTGCCTGTCTTTAGGGAAATCTGCGACACCACCTGGTCGTTTTTCCAACCAGTTAAGTTGCCCTGGGCCACCACAGGCAGGTTGGCATAGCTGGTTTGTGGGTACTGGAGGTTGCTGTCCACAACGCCCCCTGTCAAATGCACCCCTTGGGTGGCCTGGCTGGCTGATGGGCGAACTAATCTTGCCTGAGCCAGAGTCAAGCGATTGGTCAGCTCAGCTAGGGTCTCTGGGCTGGTGCTTGGTGCGGCTAGAAGGGTCTTGGCCTCTGCCAGTAAGGCTGTTAGCGGTGCTCTGCTATTTTCCGTAAAGACTGACAGGTCTTGAGCTTCAAGGTTGGCCACCAAGTCCTGAAGGTTCTGGGACTCAACTGGGGCACTCGGGGTTTTTGGGGTTGAAGGGGCTGGAGCTGCTTGGGCAGTCTCATCAGTTCTGACGGCTTCGGTACTAGGTGCTGGGTCAGCAACAAGAAACGTCTCGCTTGGGGACGCCTGAAGAGTTTTTGGCTGTTTGGACTGCAAGACTGCAACTGCATCGTAAAGGGTTTGTAGGGCTTGACCCACCTCTTCTTGGCTGGCGGTAGCCTGGCTAGTCAGCTGGCGAGCTTGGGTCAGGGCGGCAAGCACAGGGGCTGTGTCGGCCTCCTCGTAGCGGTCAGCTACACTAGAAAGCCAAGTTTCCAGCTGGTTGAGTGCCTCCGTTAGCTGGGAGACGCCTTGAGTGGTCACCCCACTGCTGTCCCCTGTTTCCTGAGCCGAAACGCCGACTGGATTTGCAAAAAGAACTGCTCCGACTAAGACAGAGCAGACACCAACGGAAAATTTCCTAATAGAAAACCGTTGCTGTTTTGACCAGGGTTGGTTCATGTCTTTTCTCCTTTGGAAAGCGTTTTCTGATTTGTCAAGTAGATTATATAATATCATGTTCGTTTTGTCAATTTACTTTCGAATATTTTTGTTTCTCTCTTCAAAAAAAAAAAAAAAACGAACATAAATCAAATTAAGTTCGTTTTATCTCCTAAAACTCGTACCTTATTGGTTCTGGTGGCAATAGGTTCGGTACTGCCAAAAGAGAACCGCCGTCCGAAAGGCATTGTCCAAGGCGATGGCCACATAAACTCCCAGAAGTCCCATAAACTGAGCTAGGAGATAACTACCCAAAACCCGCCCCAACCACATGCCAATCGTTGTGGCGTAGAGGGGACGTTTGGGCTGGCCCAAGCCTTGCCAGGTAGCTGTCAAAATCAGACTACCTGCCGTCACAGGATTGTCAAAAAGGGAGGTCATGATTACTAACTTGGCCAGGTGAGCCACCGCCCCGTCGGTCGTGAACTGGGGCAGGAGCTGGTCAGACAGGAGAAAGACCGTGCCACTGACCAGCCACATGAGCAGAAGAGCTAGACCATAGAGCTGACCAACTAACCTTCGCTGAGCCACCAGGTCCTCTTCCTGAGCCACTAAAATCACCCCAGCCGTGGCCATGGCCAGGCCAGGCATATAGTTGAACTGGGCTAGGGTTTCTCCCAGAGCTTGGCCGGCCAGGGCGGTCGTGCCGAGACCGACAACCACAACCGTCACCACCAGGCTCCCGGCTCGCATCATGAGACGCTCGCCAATCAGGGGGAGGCTAAAACTGACCACACCCTTGTCTAAACGGACATAGGCTGATAACTGATGAGGCTTGTCCGCCAAGATTGCCCAGAGCAAACCACAACCTAGAAATCTGGCCAAGACCGTACCCAGAGCGACTCCCGTCACCCCCCAACCAAGGCCAAAGAGAAAAAGGGCGGATAAGAGCAAATTGGCCAGACTGCTGATCACATTGACCACCAGAGGAGCCCGACTCCGCCCCTGAACCCGAACCAGGCTACTGAGCACGGTCATGAGGGCAAAGAGGAGGGAACTGCCTCCAACCCAGATAAAATAGGTCAGGGCAGCTGTTTTAACCTGATCCGTCAGCCCCATCCCGTCAAACAGAATATCACCAAAGAGGAGGGCTAGGCCACTCAAAACCAGGCTGACCAAGACGGTCAAGCCAATACTGCCAGCTAAGAGTTGCTGGATTTTCTCCCCTTTTTCCTTGGCTAAAAGGCTGGCCGTAGCGGTCGCCAATCCGATAAAAATGGCCTGATAGATGCCCATGAGGTTGTTGGCCACGGACACCCCTGAAATGGCTGCCACACCCAGCTGAGCCACCAGGTAGCTGTCCACCGTTCCCATGGTCGCCTGCAAAACCTGCTCCCCCATAGCTGGCAGGGCCAGGTTCAATATCTTTTTAATGTGCATAATCCTCCTCACAAAAAGAGCCGAATGGCTCTTATCATCGATCCTTGTAAATATCATCCTTGGTGTAGTAAGTCACCTCGATACTGTTGATGAGCTCTTGGTTTTCGGGCAAGTCTAGGTCGCTTGGCTGAACCTGTACCCAACCACCATCAGGGGCTCTCTTCACAATGCCAGGATAAGCTTCAAAATCCATCCAATTATCAACCCTTTGGAGAGAATCATGGAGGTCCGTTCCGAAATAAACAGGATATCGACCATTGATGAGGCCTTCAATATAAAACTGGGGTCCGCCTGGCATGCCCTCATGGTGAGGGTCTTCTGAAATATCAGTAAAGACCAGGGTCTCAATCCCCTCATAATCCGTCAGCAGGGACAAGACCATCAGCTCTTGCTGCCGCTTAATCTGGTCAAGAATCTCTGGCCCTCTAAAGACACGTTTCTCCCCACCGTATCCCCTAACTCTGGCTATCCGACCTTGAGTCGTCGGATTTTCTTGATAGGCGTGAATGCTTGCTAAGACTAGGACCGCTAGGGCGGCATAAATCACAGTTCCTAGTAACCAACGCTTGCGAAACCAAGGAAAACATAGTAGAGCTAGACCAATCAACGGGGCACCAACTCCCCAAAGCACATAAGGAGTGGTATAGGGATAAAAAGCATTAAAGAAACCGACAATGATAACGCTAAAAGGAAACAAAGCTAATAGGGCTATTAAGCCTCCAATGTTGGTTTTAGGCTGACCTTTTCGCGAAGTAAGAGGCACCATAATCCGAGCTCCTTTTCACACTTACAAGCCCAGATAAGCTTCCACCGCTGCTTGCATGTCCGCAACAGCCACCACCTGGTCGTGGCGGACTGGGGCAGTTTGTAAGCCCTCAACGGCTTTTGGAATGACAACACCTGACAGGTCAGCCAGTTGGTCAACCGCCACAAAATCGTCACCGCTGTCTGCACCCGTCACCGCTGCCACAGCCACCCGTGGGAATTTATAAGGGCTGGCAGTCGAAGCAATCACCGTTGGGGTATCATCACCCGTTCTGGCACGGTAGGCCTGGTAAACGGCCGAAGCCACCGCTGTGTGAGGGTCCTGGATATAGCCTGTCTCCTCATACAAGCGTTTGATGTCGGCAGCTGTTTCAGCCTCAGTTGCAAAACCAGCTTCAAAGAGGGACCAAATCTCCTCCTCATAATCAGTCAGGTCATACTCCCCAACCGTCGCCAAGTTTTCCATCAGAGCCTTGGTCTTGGCTGGGCTATTGCCCACCAAATGGAAAATGAGACGCTCCAAATTAGAGGAAACCAGGATGTCCATGGACGGGCTAGTCGTCACCTTGAAGGCCCGCTTCTTGTCGTAGGTCTTGCTGGCGAAGAAGTCGGTCAGGACCTTGTTGTCGTTGGAGGCACAGATGAGCTTGTGGACCGGCAGGCCAATCTCGCGGGCGTAGTAGGCCGCCAGGATGTTGCCAAAGTTGCCGGTCGGCACCACGATGTTGATCGGCTCACCAGCCGTGATCGCCCCCTCACGCACCAGCTGGGCGTAGGCGTAAACGTAGTAAACGATTTGCGGCACCAGACGGCCGATGTTCATGGAGTTGGCCGATGAGAACTGGTAGCCAGCCGTGGCCAAACGGTCCCGCAGCTGCTCGTCGTTGAACATGCCCTTGACCGCCGTTTGGGCGTCGTCAAAGTTGCCCTCGATGGCGATAACCTTGGTGTTGGCTCCCACCTGAGTGGTCATCTGCAACTCCTGGATTTTGGAGACCCCGTCCTTGGGGTAGAAGACGATGATGTCGGTGCCTGGCACGTCCGCAAAGCCCGCCATGGCCGCCTTGCCCGTGTCGCCCGAGGTCGCCGTCAAAATCACGATTTTCTTGTCCGCCCCCTGCTTTTTAGCCGCCGTGGTCAGCAGGTAGGGCAGGATAGACAGGGCCATGTCCTTGAAGGCGATGGTTGACCCGTGGAAAAGCTCCAGATGGTGCTGATGCCCAAGGGTTTTTAGCGGGGCGATAGCAGAGCTGTCAAACTTGTCATCGTAGGCAGATTGGATACAGTGGTCCAGCTCCTCTGGCGTGAAATCATCTAGAAAAGCTGACAAAATCAGCTTGGCCACCTCTTGGTAGCTAGCGGTTTTGAGCTGGTCCCAGTCCAAGGTCACCTGGGGCAGGTCAGTTGGGGTAAAGAGGCCACCGTCCGTCGCCAAGCCCTGCAAGATGGCTTGACTGGCAGTCACACGGTTATTGGCATCACGGGTTGATTGGTAAATCAGTGTCATAAAAAATCCTTACTAAATCCTATTTCATGTCTTGCAACCATTATACCACAAGTCCCGCCCAGACCATAGGGGGAGAGGTTTTTCTGATGAATTGTCCGCTCAACACTTGTTCGTTTTCAAGAATTTTCTGAAAACGATTGGCGGACCTTCCACAACTGCCCAACGGAAAAAGCCCAGGACACTGTCCCAGGCTCAGTAAACATTAGCCAATCATGTCCAAGTACTCTATCTTGAGACACTTATTCATGACAATCTGGTTGCGACCAGCCGCACGGAGAACTTCTTCGGCCTCCTGGCTCTCCAGACCCAATTGGGCCCAGTAGATGTCCGCATCGGTCTCCAGAAAATCACGGGCCACATCCGCCAAAAACTCGCTGCGGCGGAAAACATTGACCATGTCAATGTGAACAGGAACATCCTGCAAGCGGGCATAGACCGTCTGGCCTAAAATCTGACCACCAGCCAGCTTGGGATTGACAGGGATGATGGTAAAACCAGCCTCCTGCATAAGCTTGCTGACCCGGTAGGCCGCCGTCTCAGTACGGTCAGACAAACCAACCACCGCAATGGTCTTGGTCTGACGGATGTAATCGAAAATCACCTCTTGAGGTGGGTTTTGGAAAGAATAAGTCATCTCTGTTCTCCTTCAGTTTTCTACCACTTTAAAAAATTCCGTAACCACCAAACCGTCCTCTGAAAATTCCAGACCAACCGTTGGTAGGTGCCTTTTCCAAAAGTCACCAAAAATCCGCTGCCAATCAGCAACCGTTCGGTCCCCCTCACCATTGCAGCAGGCGGTTTCTTGGGAAATGGCATTGAAGGGTTCGATAATAATCTTGGTAGTTTCCAGTAAGACTTCCTGAGTAGGGTTGTCAGGATTGTCCACCATAATGGACCGGTCACCGGGCTTGTCCAGCTCATCATCGGAACCATACTCCGCATACCAAGGGCTGGTTGCTGTCTTAATGCCCCGAACAGTCAAGTCATAAAGATCCGCATACTCAGCAGGATGGCCCCAAACGTCTAAGTCTGGGTATTTTTTCTGTAACTCACCGTAGGCTGCCATAGTAGTTCTCCTTGATTTATTGTCTATTATACCAAAATCTGCCTCTGAAATCAAAAGCGGTTTCATAACCTGATAATAAAACAGGCTCCCCAAAGGGAACCTGCTCTTCTTTAACTCATTTACTTCGCCTCATACCAGTTATCACCCCAACTGCTGTCAGCAACCAGAGGAACGGCAAGGTCAAAGGCAGCCTGCATGGTTTCAGAAACCAACTGGCTGACGGCCTCAAGCTCTGCTCTTGGCACTTCCAAGACGATTTCGTCATGGACTTGCAAAAGCATACGAGCCTGGTAGCCGCCCTGGGTCAGGGCCTTGTCCAGTTTGATCATGGCCACCTTGAGAATGTCGGCCGCTGAGCCCTGAATAGGCGAGTTGATGGCCGTCCGTTCCGCAAAGCTCCGCACGTTGAAGTTGCGAGAATGAATATCTGGCAGGGCCCGTCTGCGCTTGAAGAGGGTCTCCACATAGCCTTCTTCTCTGGCCTGTTTGACGATGTCTTCCATGTAGGTCTTGATGCCAGGGAAGCGCTCAAAGTAGCGGTCAATGTAGTCCTTGGCGGCCGCTCGGGTAATGCCCAAGTTATTGGCCAAACCAAAGTCTGAAATCCCGTAAACCACCCCAAAGTTAACCGCCTTGGCGTTGCGGCGGTCGTTGGCCGTCACGTCCTCAGGTTTCTCAATCCCAAAGACCCGCATGGCCGTGGCCGTATGAATGTCCGCCCCGTTTTTGAAGGCCTCAATCAAATGCTCGTCCTTGGAAATGTGGGCCAGCACCCGCAGCTCAATCTGCGAATAGTCCGAAGCCAAAAGCACGCTGTCCTCACCGCTGGGCAGGAAGGCCTTACGAATCAGACGGCCCTGCTCCAGTCGAACAGGAATGTTTTGCAGGTTAGGATCGGTTGAGGATAGGCGACCGGTCTGGGTCAAGTCCTGCACATAACGGGTATGGATTTTCCCATCTTCCAAGATATAATCCTGCAAGCCAATGACATAGGTGGACTGGAGTTTGCTGATTTGGCGGTAGTCCAAAATCTTGGCCACGATTGGGGCTTCGGGTGCCAGTTTTTCCAGGACATCGACAGCCGTCGAGTAGCCCGTTTTGGTCTTCTTGGTCATCCAAGTCGGCAGGCCCAGGGTCTCAAACAGGAGCGTCCCCAACTGCTTGGGCGAGTTGATGTTGAACTCCTGCCCCGCCAGCTCGTAAATCTCCTGGGTCAACTGGTCGATGACCGCTTGGTTCTCCACCTGCATGGCCTCCAGCACCGCCCGCTCCACGCGGATGCCGGCGATTTCCATTTTGGCAAGCACCCCTGCCAGCGGCAACTCCATGTCCGCAAAGAGGCTGGTCTGGCCCTGGGCTTCCAGCCGCTCCCTCAAGGTTTCTTCCGTCGCCACGAGGACTTGCACTTTTCTGGCCAAATGGCTGAGCAGGACCTCCCGTTCAGGCAGGCCACGCTTGACCCCCTTGCCATAGACCTCGGCATCCTCAGCCAGAGGCAGGTCGCTAAAGAGCTTGGCAATGGTTGAGATGTCATTATTATCAACAGTTGAAATCAGGTAGCTAGCCAAACGGCTGTCAAAGGAAGCGTCAGCCAGGTCAAGCCCCTGTCGAGCCAGCAGAACCTTGCCACGTTTGACGTCATAGGTTTTGACGGGCTTGCTCAGAAAATCTCTAAATAAGTCAGACTGAAGCAAACTCGTATCCGTCGTCACATAAATCGCTCGGCTATTGCCCCAAGCCACACCGACCAAGTCCTCCACATGGTAGTTGTCGCCCAGCATCTCGAAGTGGACGAACATGTCGTCGGCGAAGTGATCTGGGGTCAGGGCAGTCACCTCAGTATAGGCAACAGGAGCCGCCTGGGGCTGACTGTCGCCACCCAGCTCCAGCTTGAACTGGCGGAAGTCCATCTGGTCGTAGAAACGGGCCAGGTGGGCAGTGTCCGGCTGACCGAGGATGATGTCGTCCAGGCCGATAGTGATCGGCGAGTCGGTGTTGATGGTCGCCAAGGTCTGGGAGAGGAAGGCCTGGTCTCGGTCGGCAATCAGGTTGTCCTTCATCTTGGAAGCCTTCATCTGGTCGATGTTGGCGTAGATGCCCTCCAAGCTGCCGTGCTCCAGCAGGAGCTTGATGCCCGTCTTTTCACCGATTTTGGTCACTCCAGGGATGTTGTCGGACTTGTCGCCCATGAGGGCCTTGAGGTCGATGAATTGTGCTGGGGTCAGGCCCATCTTCTCCAGCAGGTAGGCTGGGGTAAAGGCCTCAAACTCGGCCACCCCTTTTTTGGAAATCTCGACTGTGGTGTTGGCGTCGGTCAGCTGGATCAAGTCCTTGTCACCGCTGACCACAGTAATCTGGAAGTCCTGGCTGTCCCGCTCGGCCATTTTCGCCAAGGTCCCGATGATGTCGTCAGCCTCGTAGTCGGCTAAGTCGTAGTAGGCAATGCCCCGAGCCTCCAGGAGCTCCCGCAGGTAGGGGAACTGCTCCCGAAACTCGTCAGGGGTCTTGGCCCGACCAGCCTTGTAGTCGGCATACATAGCCGTCCGAAAGGTGGTCTTACCAGCGTCCCAGGCCACCAAAACGTGGGTCGGTTGGACCCGATCCAGCAGGTGGTCCAACATGAGGTGGAAGCCGTAGATGGCGTTGGTGTGAAGGCCGTCCGCGTTGCGGAAGCGATCAATCTGGTTGTAAAGGGCAAAGAAGGCCCGAAAGGCTAGGGAAGAGCCGTCGATTAACAGAAGTTTATTAGTAGTCATGGTTTTATTATAGCATAGCTCAGACAGCAGTCCAAATGCAAAACATATAAAATTACCTATGCCCTACCAAACCATTTTTTGCGTGGTTTGGTTTTTATATTCTAAATATAACCTGTGGTGATAGTAGATTTAGATTGGTAAAAATAGCCTTTACAAACCTTTATAGCTGGGAGTCTTGGGTTGATATAACAACTTGAAAACAAGTTTTGGATGTTTAGTTTTACATTTGAAATAGAGACGTCTCTGCTAAGCCGGTCAATTGAGGTTTCTGTCTGGTTAAATAATGGAAAACAGACTTATTCTACCAACTAGCACTACGGGTAGATATAATTATGTCCAACAAAATAGCCTGCTATTTCCATAAATTATATATTTCAGTACGTCTCTCGAAAGCTTCTTTCCCACCCTCCATTATTTCAACTATTTTTTCTTGAATATCGGGATTATCAATACTACCAGAAACAATCGAAATGGAAGACTCGTCGTAATCCATCGCAAGAACCTGCTCTGAATCACCTAGAACAGGAATATTCGCATTATGAGTCGCAAAAATAAACTGAGCTCTTCCTTTTTGGTTTCTTAATGTCTTAATTACTTCTTCGTATATAACTTTGTTATCTAGGTCATCTTCAGGCTGATCTATTATGATTAAATCATTTTTTGCCTGTGATAGGATAAATAAAACAAGAGCTGAGGAGCGTTGACCTAAAGAAAGTTTGCCCAAAGGTTTATTATGATAGGTTATTTCAATTTTATGGTCAACTGTTTGTTGAACCAACTCTGGATACTGATTAGAAATTTTTTCATCAATAGATTTCATTTTAGATGCACTTAGGTTTATGGTTTGTAATTTTTCATAGTTATTTATTCTATCCAGAATTAAATCATACCAATCTGTAAATATTTTTGCGATATTTTCATATTCAAGATTTGTAACACCACTACCTTTAAAATATTTTTTTAAAGATTGTACAAAGATTTCCTTATTCCCTTTAAAAACAGCAGACAGAGTAAGAAAATCTTGCGAATCATTTATTCTATCTATTTCAGACAAATATGAGTTAAACTCTTTACGTAAAAGTTCATTCCTTTTGCTACTCAATGAATTTAATTCTAATTTAATACCACTTAGATTCCCCTCTTTTTCATCAATCTTTTTAAGTTTATCATCCAATTCTGATTCTCGTTTTTTGAAACTGATATAATCATCCGCCTTTAACGTCCCTAGTTTTAGACTTCTTCTAATATTGGCGAATTCTTCCTCAAAAGAAGAAACAAAGCTATGAAATTCGCTCTCCTCATTTTTAATTTTATTAGTAATTTGATCTATGTCACTTAGGAGATTACTTATGCTATCAGTTTTCTCTTTGATTGATTTAAAATAACCGTTAACTATATCAAAATACTTCTTTGTGTCAGGAGAAATATTGTCTAAGTCATCAAAATGTTGCACATAATCATTTAGGGTCTTCCCTATCTTCTCTCGCCCTTCATTTATTTCACTTAATCTATTAGACAAAATTTCGGAATCTTTTTTGAAAGAAAGTTGCTTCTCTAATTTATTGGAGATTTGATTATCATCAAAAATTTTTAGATTATGTTTGACATCCCGTAGGCTAGTTTTTAATTCTTCTCTTTTTTCGATATCATTTTCTATTAAGATAAATTCTTTAAATTTATTTTGAAAATCTCTAGAAATAGAGTCTAACTTATTCTCTATATCACTGTTATCTTTTCCTATTACTTTATCCAACAATCGCAACTCAAATCCAGTTTGAGTAGTAGATAAGTCTTTTTGTCCAAAATACAACGGATTTAAAATAATAGAAGAGGGTTGAGCTCCAGAAAGCTTACCGTCTTGATATATATACGTATTCTCATTCAATATACGAGTTATTTCATACCTCTTATTGAATTTATCATAAGCAGTGATTGTTATTTTGCCACCTGACTTTATTATATAATCCAACAATTCTTGTTTATAGACTTTGTCGTTATCTGACAACTCTAGTCCTAATACATACCTAATAGACTCAAGTATACTAGATTTTCCACTCCCCCTAATTCCTACTAAAGTATTTAATTCTGATGAAAGATCGATTTCTTGGCCATCTAATATCCCGCCTTCAAATTTAATCGAATGAATGTAACCGTATTTAATCTCTTCTATATTTTTTGAAATCCTATGCCCAAAATCTTTCAAGGCCACAACCAAAGACTTGAATGAAGCATCTCCTATTTTTATATAGCAAGATTCTCCTTTGCCTATCTCTTCAATGCTTTTACAATCAGACCCTTCAACGTGCGCTATCGAGTATCCCATCCAATTCTCGACTTTCGATAAAGTATCTCGAGTTCTAACCTTTTGAAATGCCAAAACTCTATCCGAAAATTGAGGTTTGCGACTTAGAGACTTAATCAGCCCGCCATCACATTCCTTAAAGAAGCCGCTTTTTTGTTCGACGTGTGCTAATATGACAAAATATTCCTTGTCATATTCATTTAACGCTTCAATTACACCAAACAAATCTTTATTACACCGAGTATTCTCATTTTCTCGATTATCAATCCCTTTAAAAACCTCATCAAGGAATGAATTGATACTTTCTTTTTGCTTGTTTTCAATCCACTGCTTCCTATCGAAAGCAATCAAACAATGAATCCCATTCGCACCTTCTTTAACCGACAACTCCACTCCTGGATAAATAATAATCCCCTCTTTTTTGGCTTTCTTTTCTAGGGCAATAAATTCATTCAAATCAAATTTATTATGGTTAGTAATTATCCCCACTCCAATATTTTCTTCTTTGAGCTTACTAATATAGTCAGATACAAATTGATTTTCCTTATCACTATATTTAAATTCTTTATCTGCTTTGGTATGAAGATGGCAATCGAATCTTAGCCACTGACTTCCGTTACTAAACATAAAATTATCTCCTTGGTTATGCTAATATTTCTTCAACAATACGTTCTCGCCACCCCGTCTCAATGCGATGAGGCTCTAATTTATAGTAAGATTCTATTTTGTCAAATACAGTACTAGAATCAATCTCACGCTTTAATATTTCCACAACTTCTGGAATTGTTAAAGCAAAAATATTTAATCCGTTGACAGTACCAGCTATTAGTGTCCCGCCTAGCTGAACAAATGATGTTGCTCTGAAAATATTAACGACATTATTATCCACTTCATTGGCAACAAAAATAGTCTGAGATGGCTTAGTTGTGGATAATGCTAAGTTAACAGAATGACGAATCACAGGCTCTAATTCACCGCGCTTTTGAGTAGACTTATCCATAAGAGTTGCCTCAAGTAAAAGAACTTTATCAGCATATTCAATTTCAATATCTCCTTTATTTCCCGTAGCATGAGAAAGAGGAAGGTTATCCGCTGAAAAAGTCAACTGCATCGATTTACGTAAAGCAAATGCCTTATTTGAAATGTAATACCACGCAATAGCCAAAATATATTCAAATATAGTCGGTACTAATGCATTATCCGTAACTAAATCTTGGACTATCTTATCATCTCTTTTAGAAATTGCCTCTAAAATAGTAATAACTGTTGATACATCAAATTTATTTTCAACAAACTCCCTAAATTCTTCTTCCTGTTTATCTGAAATGACTTTTTGAAGATTAGTTATGTCTGAAATACCAAATTCTTTAGAAATGGAGAATTTTATAGCGGAAACTTGCTCTTCTGAAATATTGAGTAAAGAAGATAGAGAAATATCTCTAAAGAATAGCCCATTTTGATTGTTCTCATATTCTTCATAACTATCATCACCTGATAGAGCAAAATTCTCACCAGCCATCTTGATAATTTTGGGTATTAACCACGGTTGTCCTAAAGAAGCGATCCCTTTGTCAAATTTAATGACACCAGATAATGAGAAAATTCGTCGGCACATGTCGCTATATTCTTTAATCAAATCATTATGCTTAGACCAAGCAAAACTTAGGTAAATATCGAAGTACTTACCTGACAACAGCATATTTTCAGCATTTCTCTCTATAAACTCTATAACAGTATCATTCTTTTTAAATTCAAAAATAGCCTTTCCGCCACCAAAAGCTTTTTTGATTGCGTCTTCTTTCGCACTGTTGAGTAGTCTCTCAAACGAATCTTTTGTTTGAGTTTCTAAAAACTCGATTAAAGTAAGGACAAAATTTTTATATCTTAGACTAGTCTCGCTATTTTTTCGATTCGGGAACAATCGTTTAAAATTATCATCTGAAAAATCACGTTTTTCAAACATAAGATGTGCTTCTGCAACTCGATTCGTAAGCAAGATATAATCCGAAAATTCTTCATCACGGTAGGCTTCAAATATTGTTTGATTCCGATATACTTTTGCATAATTATCTATCAGTGTTTGAATCTTTTCTTTTGAAAACGATGGTTTTATACTTTCTAGTATCCATAGAAAATCCTTGATAGGAATACTTTCGTACCTAGTTAGAAGAACTAAAGCAATACGAAAAGGATAAATAAACTGGTCTGTACGACTATCATATACACGAAGCTTTAATAACTGCCGAAGATAAATAATATTGTCATCTGTTAAACCAAATAATTTTTCAAGTTCATCAAACACGACACATTTTGAGATATAGTTTTTACCAACAGGAGTTAGTTGTCTCTTGCTGTCTACGAAGCCTAACTTCACTAAAGCATTAGTAAGGGTTCGTCCTCTCTTATCTAAACCTGTGGTTTCATTACGGTTCAAACTACCAAATAAACTCAATCCCTCTTCTTTCTCAATACGTTCGAATTCAGAAATAGTCGTCCTATAAAATAACTCTTGACTAATATTACTCCACTCTTTGTTATCTTGGTTATGGCGATGTAGAACCTTTAAAATTTGTTTATAAATTGGGATAATTTCCTTTACACGAATGCTAGTATCTCCCATATTGAAAATACTGGTCTGCTCTTTTAATTTCATTATTCACCTTCCGAATCGTAGTTAGTTACTAAAACCTCTACTGTATTACTCATCCTTGCTTTAGATTGATAGTTGCTATTATTGTAATGATAATCTAAAACATACAAATTGTACTTAGAAGCCCATCTTATTAAATGAGTATTCTCTTTGCCGTTATGAATGACCACATTTGATAAGGCAAATTTTGCTCCTTTTTGATGAACTTTATCTAAATAAGCAAATAAATCCAAATCATCCTGAGGTGACCAAGCTCCGTTTTCGTTATAAGATGCAGTTGTAATGCTATAAGGTGGATCTGCATAAATGAAATCGCCGCTTTTCACATCATTAATTGTTTGTCGGAAATCCTTGTTTTGAAGTGTAAACGAGTATTTTACTAACAAGGCATGGAATTCTTTCAATTTTTGTTCCATACTATAGTTAAAATCTCTTTTTCCAACAGGAAGATTGTACTCTCCATTGCTATTGAAACGAATCTGATTATTAAACCCGAATACAACTAAGAGGTAAAAAAGCACCTGATTATCAAACTTGGTCTGCTTTTTCTGATTATAGTCTGTACGTAAAGTCAAAAATTTTTCTTTATTATATTGTCCTAAACCAGATGAACTATCCATACCATAGTGTGCGTAACCATGCAATTTTGTATTTGATAAACCGTAATATGTAATTGCCCGTTCGACTTTTTCGATAAAAGCATCAACATCTTCAACATTAGTAAGATAACGATAAAAATCTATAACCGTTGAATCAATATCATTGATCACATAAGATTTTGTATTGTCTTTATTTGTTTGTGCGAGATTTAGAGCAACAGTTGCTCCACCAGCAAATAAATCAAAAAATTTACCGTATGTTTTCGGGAACAAGGGCAACAGTTGTGGTAATAGTTTATATTTTCCGCCTGTGTAATTTAAGGCGCTTTTGTAAAATTTAGGCGCTTTTTCTTGTTTTATCTCGCAAAGATAGAGCAGCTCTTTATGGTCGCTAATCTTTGATTTCCCTGTCGTAAAAGGTGAAAATGCTGTCTCAAAAATAGTTACTTTACCTCTTTTTTCAAGACTTTGAACAATCTCCTCATTAGAAATTTTAGCATTTGAGCGAGAATTTCCTTTTTTATTCATGTTGTTATAGCTGACCAAAATATATTTAGCTTTTATATTTTGGATAAGATCATCAAAAGCTTGTGGAGCTTTGCTCTTCGTATAATCTGAGCCTTTTTCAGACCTATTCACTGCTTTTTTAGTAACCCCTTCAACCTCTGGCTTTTTCCACTCTGCAATATTCTCTAAAATATGGTAAGCGTTTTCATAACCTCTAGAGTTATATGGTGTATCAATATAAACCAAGTCTGCGTAAATGTCTCTAACTAACTGGTTAGCATCCTTGTTATAAATACTATTACCAATATTTTTATAATATTCTGGAACTTTTAGAAAAATTGGATTATGGGAATCCATGTTTTGCCGAAAGGCATCATAATGACCAACAGTATTAGCAATTTTATCCATTGCGTATAGAAGGCTAGTTAAAATAAGGCAATACTCTCGATAATTTAAATCATTATAACTATCAATTTTTTCACGAATAGCATCAATTTTCTTAGCATTCTCCATTGAGAAATAGCTATTTCCAAAATTTTGACTAACGTAACCTTTTTTGGGTTTTAGGTTATTTAATTCATCAATAATATATTCAATTTTAATCATATCTGCCTCTTCGTTTCCAAACCAGGCATTGAAAGAAATAAAATTGCTATACAGAATATCATTAACAATTACCTTTTTACCTTGTTCTCGAAAAAGGTTTGCGACAACTCCTGTACCTCCAAAAATATCTGCTACAGTCTCAAATTCTGATATATTTTCGGATACAACTCTACTGATGAAATCAAGCATTTTTTGCTTACTACCAAGGTAACGACGGTTACCAATTTTTAACTTTTCCTGACGTTTACTGATGAGATAGTTTGCAGGCTGCTCTTCGGAAATCATAGCAATAATTTCTTTTTCATTTTCTTCTGTCCATATATAGGCTGAACGCTCATTTTTTTGAGGTTTTGTGATTTTACCATCATTAAACCAGTTATATAAACTCTGGCGTGATATTTGATACTTTTCAATAATTTCTTGTGTTTTTAACATTTAGGCATCTCACTCCTTTTACAGTAATAGTATACCACAAAGATGTTTAAAAACCAAAGGACAGCTTATTTAATTATTCTATTAACTCTTTCGCCCAAGAGAGTTATCCTCTGAGAGCAATAACCTAACTCGAAAGGAGATGTTAGGGAAAAATTAAAGCAACCACCCTTTGCTGATTTAAACAGTGCTGAACGGGCTCTCGATAGCTACCGTCAAGTCTATCTCGAACTGGAAGCTGGCGATCGAATCAAGCTCCCCCGCTTCAATAATTTCGAGGGATTGGAGGCAGGTTGAAGAGGGGAAAACTTTCGAAGTTTTTCACCCTTTGGACGACAATAAAGTTCTCCACTACACCTGCTAGCTTGAAGAACCAGACGAAGTTAAATCTCTGCTGGATAAAATCGAATAGACTGAATTTTCCGATGACTACACCCAAAAACGAATGGATCAAGCAGTTGAAATTTTAGAAACAGACATCCTCGAAAAATCAGAATAACATATAAAAACGGCTGGTATTTCAGCCGTTTTTGCTTGCTTTTGGCGTTCGCATCGCTATTCGCTTCGAGTGAGATTTTGTTGCCGAAGTATCGCCGTTTCTGCGGTGTTTTGGCAGGCGACTTATTATCTATTTTGGGTATTTTGAGGTAGGTGAGTTTTGTTATCAGTAGATAAAGAGCCAATACAAATTTCAAGAATAAGATTCACTCGTGCCACCAAAGTTTCCTACAAACAAAGGGATTGTCATCTTCGTCCTCGTGAGGATTGGTTGATTTTTCCAGATACGCACGAGGCGATTATCTCGAAAGAAGATTTCGAAACGGTTCGAAAAATGCTTGAACATAAGCGAGTGGTTCCAAGACACAATTGGAAAAACAAACCTGGTCACGAAAATCTCTTTGCGGGTTTGGTCTTTTGCGAAAATGGGCATAAACTCAGCTTTTGTCCGCAACAAAAAGCCGAAACCAATCTCGACCACTACAAGTGTTATCACTATCATCGGGCTGGCGATACCTGTTCGGGCTCGCATTATCTTCGAAAGGCTGTTTTGGAGGAGCTTGTCCTTAACGACCTCCAACAACTGATTGCTTCTATTCATTTGGACGAAGAAAAATTGCTCGAAAAGCTAAAATCTCGCTTTGACATTCGAGAAAATCAAAAGCAGGACGGACACCGCAAACAGTTAAATCAGGCTGAAAATCGAGCCAAGGAACTCGATACCATTATCCAAAAACTCTATGAAAAGCAACTTCTGGACAAAATTAGTGACGAGCGATTCCGAAAGTTGGCAGATAGCTATGAAAGTGAGCAAGCAGAGCTTAATAGCAAGGTTGCGGAGCTTCGAAAAATTTTGAACACCCAAACCGAATCTGCGGAGAACATCGATAAGTTTTTGACGACTATCCGAAAATACACCAATCTTGAAAGACTCACCCCACATCTGGTAAATGAGCTGATTGACAAGATTATTGTCCACCAACCAACTGGACGAGGAAAAAATCGGCAAGTCACGATTGAACTACATTACCGATTTATCGGAGAATTATAAAACGAGCGAGGATAAACTCGCTCGTGAAAATTAAATACAAGACTGCTGGGGGAGGGGTGGCTATTATAGCACAAAATCAAAAAAGAGGGCCAAACCCTCTTCTACTCTCCTTCAATATAAGCCAAGAGCCCTTCTGCTGTTGTGGTGGGCAGGATTCGTACCCGATTGAGGGTCAAGAGGCCGTTGTCTAGACTGGCCAGACCCTCGTTGGTGGTCAGACCCAGCTTGTAGCCTGCCTGCTCTGCCAGAGCAAGGGTCGTCTCATCGTAACGGCCAGCAGGGTAGACGATGGTGGTCGTTTCCTGACCTAGCTCCCTGTCCAGATAGGCCTTGCTGGCGACCAGCTCCTCCTGCTGGCCCTCGCTACTGGTGGCACTCAGGTCTGGGTGGGTCACCGTGTGGGCCTCGAAGGTCTGACCAGCAGCCTGCATCTCTTGCAACTGCGGCAGGCTCAAATGCCCTGCCTGGCCGCTCTCGGTCAAGCCTGTAATCACATTGTTGGTCGCGACAGCCCCATATTTCTCCAAAATGGGAAAGGCCACAGCGTGGAAGTCCCATAGGCTATCATCAAAGGTCAGCCAGACCACCTTGTCCGCTGGCAAAGCGTTCTCGGTCAGGGCCCGGTAGGCCTCCTGGGGCGTCAGGAAGTGGTAGCCCGCCTCCGCCAGGGCCCGCACATGGCTCTCGAAGACCTCTGGTGCCACGATTAGGTTGGCGTTGTGGGCCTCTTCGGGTGCCATCTCGTGGATGGCGTGGTACATGAGGATGGGGATTTTGACCGGGGCCTCCTGGACCTTCCAGGCCTTTTGGGATGATTTTTCTGGGGAAATGGCCGAGCTGGAAGCACCTGTCTCGGACTGACCAGTTTGCCCTGCCACTTGTTCCTGCTTGGGTTCAGCCACCTCATCAAAAAAGACCTGCTTAACCAAGAATCCCAAAACCACCATTAAAACGACAATGAGTGCTGACAAGCCCAGCAACAAGCCCTTTCCAGGCTGTTTTCTTTTTGACCGTTGCATAAAATCCTCCTTTTTTAGACATTATAGCACAAACCAGGCCAGTTGAGTAGGACTGGGAAGGCACACTTTTTCGATGCGAAAAGCCCTTCATGTCCACAGAGACAATAAGGGCTTTTACATATTCTAACAAGTAGCTTTTCTTGGTGACCTAACAGCGAACATCATTGAATTTATAAACTATACTATTTTCTAAATTTTAATAAAATTTTTTAAAAATTCGAAATAGATGTTTTTGTTGTAACATATCCAGTATAATCTGAGTTTCTATAATACTTGGTAATTGTCTTTATTTGTCTATTTTGAGGATGAACATAACTTGTCATGATGAAATAATGAGCAGGAAAATTTGATGAGACAGCACCCATCATTATTGAAGCTACAGTAGGGAAGGCGATTCCTCCAGTCACATAGCTAAGGAGTGCACCCATAAGGCCACTGATTACTCCGTTTATGGTTTACATATTAGAGACATCACCTCTACTTGTTCCCAAATAATACCATTGATTTAAAGTGGCTGCTCTAAATGCAGTTCTATTGGTATTGAGTTCTTGTAAAGGCAAGAAAAATTCATTGTTTTTATATACCCCATCGCTACGTCGTTCAAAAGTATCAATCGTTCCATCGGGATAAATAATCTGATAAACATTTTCGGAGATTGCTGTTAAAATAACATTTCCCATATCAGTTGAAATAGTGGCACTATTCTGAACAGAAACCACCTCTGAGGCGGAATCATCTGCTAATACGACTAGAGTGGGCGCAAATGTAGTGCTCAAAGTAACAGCGATTACGCCAGTAGAAACTAACTTAAACAATTTATTCATGATAATACCTCCAGTTGTTTTTTTTACAAAAATAATATACAATTGTTTGGTAACGATTACAAACAAAAAGAGGTAATTCTATGAAAAAAATAATAATTTCAGAATTTAAAAAAATAATTTTTGTTCACATCGCCTTCTTTATGACATTTTTTATCATGTTATATCTCAGAGGTTGGCACGTTGCGGTCACATTTTTATTTACTCCATTTTTATTTATGTTATTATCATTCCACAGAATACTATCAAAACTTAAAGATGAATAGTTTCACTCTATTAGTTGAGAATAAAACGTTCAAAAAATTTTATGCTGTAATACATTTAGTTTATATTCTCTTTTGAATTCGTAGATAAAACAAAGGCCCCACTAGAAAACTAGCGGGGCCTTTGCGGAGATTTATGAAAAAGTTTTAGGAGGGACAGGGCCTGGGGAGAGGCCCTGGATGCCCGAGCCAAAAAAACTTGAACAGCGAGGGAAAACAAAGACCCCACTAGGAAAAACTAGTAGGGGCTTTGCGGAGATTTATGAAAAAGTTTTAGGAATGACTATATTATAGCCAGGCTTCCTTAAATAAACCTTAAACTACTTCCAGCATTCAAAGTTTAAGCCACGATAGCCTTGGCAACTTCCTCGGTCGTCATGCGTGAGAAGTAGTGGGTGGTGTCGATGCTTTGCAATTTTTCCAAAACATCGGCATACTCGTAGCGGGTGCCAATCAGGAGCTGTTCGATGTCGCTGACGTCGCCGATACCGAAGAAGTCCCCGTAAATCTTGAGGCCAGTGATGATAGAACCTTCCGTCTGGATGTAGCTGGTGATTTTACCGGCATCGTAGCGGACGTTACGCTCAACCGTGTAGTCTGGGGTTTGCCCAAAGTTCCAGTCCCAGGTGGCAAACTTGGTGTCGCGGATTTCTTGGATTTTAGCCAGCTCCTCATCCGAGAAAACATACTCGGTCATGTCTGGGTAGGCTTCCTTCATCTGGTTGAGGATGGCCTCCTTGAAGTCCAGAACGGTCATCTTTTCAGGCAGTTCGTTGTTGATGTTGGTCACACGGGCCCGAACCGACTTGACGCCCTTGGACTCAATCTTGTCCTTAGAGACCTTGAGGGCATCGCCCAAAACGGTCATGTCCACATCAAAGAGCAGGCAGCCGTGGTGCATCATGCGGCCCTTGTAATAGGCCTGGGCGTTACCACAAATTTTCTTGCCATTGATTTCCAGGTCGTTACGGCCCGTAAAGTTGGCCTCAACGCCGAGTTTGGCCAGGGTGTCGATCACAGGTTTAGAGAAGGTCTTGAAGTCAAAGGCCCCCTCGTCCGCCTTGTTGGAAATGATGGTGTAGTTAAGGTTGTTGAGGTCATGGTAAACTGCCCCACCACCTGACAGGCGACGAACCACATGGATGCCGTTAGCATCCGTGTACTCCTTGTTAATCTCAGCGATGGCGTTCTGGTGCTTACCGATGATGATGGCAGGCTCGTTAATCCAAAGGATGAAGAGTTCATCCTCGCCCACCAATTCACGGAAGGCATAGCTTTCCAATGCGATGTTGTAGGCTGGGTCGTTTGAGTTGTTGACGATGTATTTCATGGGAATGCTCCTTCTTAAGATAAGCCTATTATAGCAAAAAGCAAGGAAAATGAAAAGGTTTTACTAATCAAGAACCTCCTGCTGTCATCACTTTATTCCTTGCCTGTCTTGCTTCTTTTGCCTATCATGAAAGCTATGACAACATACCTCTCCTACATCAATAGCATGCTGCTTGAGAACAATTTGCCCAAGGCACACCGTTTCATTCGTCAGATTTATGACCGCTACGGCTCCCCCTTTGCTAAGCACATAAATTGGGCTTGGCAAGCAGACCTCATCTACCTGCTCATGAAGCCTGCTGAATGGCTCTTTCTCACTATCCTCTACCTCTGCGATAGCCGTCCTGAAAACCGCTTCGCCCTCCAATACATCCCTGAACTGCTCCACCTTAGCTAAACAAAGAGGCTGGGATAAAAAGATTTTGAGTTTTCGAAATCTCATACAATTATCTCCTGACGAAACCAGAAAGCCCAAAAAAAACGAACAAAGAGAGGTTCTGATTTTCAGAAATCCTTCTTTGTTCGTTTTTAATATTGGGATTTGGACTGTTGTCCCAGTCTCTATTATCTTGATGACAGTCAACTCAGCTGAGTCGCCCTTTGACTAGCAAGACCAGTCATCGGTTAGGGGCCAACCTGTCAGCCCTTTCAGCCGATGTTGCAACTGGTCAAGCCAGGTCCTACAAGTTTCGCAAAGCCTCTTCCAGGGCTGTTTTTTGTTGGGTTTGGGCGTCGATTTCCTTGATGATGCGGGCGGGCACACCAGCCACCACCACGTTTTCAGGAACATCTTGAGTGACGATGGCACCAGCTGCAACCACAGAACCGTTACCGATTTGCACGCCCTCGATCACGACAGCATTGGCACCGACCAAAACGTTGTCGCCAACCCGAACTGGTTGGGCAGAGGCAGGCTCGATGACTCCGGCCAGAACCGCACCCGCACCGATGTGGCTATTCTTCCCAACGGTCGCACGGCCGCCCAGGATAGCCCCCATATCAATCATGGTCCCGCTACCGATTTCCGCACCGATGTTGATCACCGCCCCCATCATGATAACGGCATTATCACCGATAGCCACCTGGTCACGGATGATGGCTCCTGGCTCGATACGGGCATTGATGTCTTTTTTGTCCAGCAATGGCACAGCTGAGTTGCGGGCATCGTTCTCCACCACGTAGTCACGGTTGAGTTCAAGTCCCTCCAGCAAGGGTTGCACCTCAGACCAGTCACCGAAGAGGACATTGCCCAGCTTGGTCACTGTGCTTGGCACCTCACCAGCCAGCTGACCCTCAAAGGTCACCTTAACAGGGGTTGTTTTCTTGGCATTACCGATAAAGGCAATGATTTCTTGGGCAGACATTTTTGTCGCAGTCATGATAAATCTCCTTTTACGTTTTCACCATTATAACAAAAAACACGTCCAGAACCAAGTATCTGAACGTGTTTTCAGGTCTAAAACGCTAAGTGAAATAGGTGTAGAGGATGACCACTCCTGCCAAACCAAGCAGCACCCGCAAAGCCAACTGCCATGGCCGACGTTGTTTGACCGTTTTAATAACCAGAATCAGGACAATCATATCCAAGAAGAACCAGATGAGACCAAGCAGGAGCAAGCTCACCAGCAAACCTCCTGTCCCTGGCCAAACCTTATCCAATCCCCAAATCAGAGAACTGCCCAACCAAAAGATGAGAAGGTTAACCAAAGTTTTTCGCCGCTGATCAACTGGCTTTTTGAGAACAAACCGCTGAACAAGATAGGTTATCACGCCTAGCACTAGGAACACCAAACTTCTGAACAGTAACATTTCCATACCAAACCTCCCTGATATCGTTTTCTTTAAGTATACTCTTTTTTTCACAAAACACAAGTAAAACCACCAGCTCATCAACTGGTGGTCAATTGTCTATTTTTCCTTGGTATCCAGAATAATGGTTACCGGGCCGTCGTTGGTCAGGCTAACCTGCATGTCTGCCCCGAAAACACCTGTCTGGACGGGAACCAGCTGGGCCAGTTCCTGGTTGAATTGGTCGTAGAGCTGGCTGGCCAGAGCTGGGCCAGCTGCTCCTGTGAAAGCTGGCCGGTTGCCCTTTCTGGTGTCGGCAAAGAGGGTAAACTGGGAGACCGAGAGGATTTGACCCTGGATGTCTTGGACAGACAAGTTCATCTTGCCAGCCTCATCTGAGAAAATCCGCATGTTGGCAATTTTTCGCACAGCGTAGTCAATATCAGACTGGTCATCGTCTGGGCCAACCCCAACCAGCAAGACTAGGCCCTGCTGGATGGCTGCTCTGCTATTTCCCTCAATGGACAACTGGGCGTCACGCACCCGTTGAATGATAATCCGCATACGAGTCTCCTATCCATTGGTCCGCTTGACGGAGTAAACGTCTGGCACCATCTTGATTTTATCGGCCACCGTGGTCAGGGTGGACAGGTTAGGGATGCCGAACTTGATGTGGATGTTGACAAACTTCATGTCCTTGGTCGGTTGAGCGTTGACCGCCATCAGGCTCTTGGTGGTGTTGCTGATGATTTGCAGGATGTCGTTGAGGATGCCAGGTCGGTTGAAGCCGTAGATATCGATGTTGGCCACATAGTCCTTGCTGGTGTTGCTGTCGTCCCACTCCACCTCAATCAACCGCTGGTCATAGCCCTCCTGGCTCTTGATGTTGTTGCAGTCCGACCGGTGGATAGCCACCCCACGCCCCTTAGTGATGTAGCCTTCAATCAGGTCGCCCGGCACCGGGTTACAGCACTTGGCGATCCGCATGAGGAGGCCCGACGCCCCCTGGATGATGACCCCATTCTCACTCTTGACCTTGAGAACGTCCTTCTTAGCCTCGTGCTTGACCTCGCCCCCCTTGACCAGTTCCTCGGCCTCAGCCTTGGCCCGAGCCCGTTCTTCTTCCCGCCGTTCTTTTTCGGTTAATTTGTTACATACTGACGTGGCAGAGATTTCCCCAAACCCAACAGCTGCATAGAGGGTTTCAGCGTTTCGGTAGTTAAGCCGAGCGATGACCTCGTCCAGCCGTTTGGTGTCCAGGTACTTGTTGGCCACATAGCCCGCCTCTTGCAGGGCAGCAATCAAGAGCTCACGGCCCTTGTTGACCGACTGCTCCTTGTCCTGGTTTTTGAAGAACTGGCGAATCTTGTGTCTGGCCTTGTTGGTCTTAACCAGGTTGATCCAGTCTCGACTAGGGCCAAAGGAACTCTTGTTGGTGACAATCTCTACCACATCACCAGTTTTGAGCTTGTGGCTCAGGGGCACCATCTTGCCGTTGACCTTGGCTCCGACCGCCTTTTCCCCCACCTTGGTGTGGATATCGTAGGCAAAATCAATGGGACCAGAGTCCTTGGGCAGTTCCCTGACCGCCCCATCTGGGGTGTAAACGTAAATCCGCTCAGAAAAGATGTCTTCCTTAACAATGGTGACAAATTCCTTGGCATCATGGGCCTGGTTTTGAACCTCGGCCAACTCCTTGATCCAGTTCATGCCGACAGCCGTTTCCTGACTGTCCACCTTGCTGGTAATGCCTTGCTTGTAGGCCCAGTGGGCCGCTACCCCATACTCGGCCACCTGGTGCATGGCCTTGGTCCGAATCTGAACCTCGATGGGACCTGTCGGCCCGTAAACCGTGGTGTGGATGGACTGGTAGCCATTGGCCTTGGGAGCTGCCACATAGTCCTTGAAGCGGCCAGGCATGGGCCGCCAGAGCTCATGAATGTAGCCCAGCATGGCATAGACATCGCTGGTCGTCTCCATGATACAGCGGATGGCAATCAAGTCAAAAATCTGATCAAACCGCTTTTTCTTATCTCTCATCTTGCGGTGGATGGAATAGATGTGCTTGGGACGGCCATACACGTCACCGACCAGGCCCTGTTCCTTGGTGTAGTCCTGAATCTTGGCCACGATGGCCTCGACCTGCTCCTCACGTTCTTTACGTTTTTCACTCATGAGGTGCTTGATTTTATAAAATTCTGCCTCATTCAAATAGCGAAAAGAGAGGTCTTCCAGCTCCCACTTGATGCTACTAATCCCCAGACGGTGGGCTAGGGGGGCATAGATTTCCATGGTTTCACGGGAAATCCGTTCCTGTTTGTCTGGCCTCAGGTGTTTGAGGGTCTGCATGTTGTGGAGACGGTCGGCCAACTTGACCAGGATAACCCGAAGGTCCTTGCTCATGGCCATGAGCATCTTGCGGTGGTTCTCTGCCAACTGTTCTTCTCTGGACTGGTACTCGACCTTGCCCAGTTTGGTCACCCCGTCCACGATGACACCGACAGACTGGCCAAACTGCTCAGCCATTTCACCCAAAGTCACCTCGGTGTCTTCCACCACGTCATGGAGGAAACCGCAGGCCACGGTCGCCGCATCTAGGTGAAGGTCCGCCAAAATGCCCGCCACCTGAATGGGGTGGCTGTAATAGGGCTCTCCCGACTGGCGGGTCTGGCCCTGGTGGGCAATCTCGCCGAACCGATAGGCCCGTTCGACAAACTTATAATCCTCTGGGCTCATGTAGGCTGCGACCTTGTCCAGAACCTCCTGACCCGTCAGTTGCTTATCCTTAGCCATTGGTCAATTCCTCTCTTTCTATCCGTTTTAATTCCTCCAGGGCAGCTGCTTCTAAAACTGTCGCCAGTTCCTGCTCCCCATAGGCCCTGGCCAAGGGAACATAGACGGTCAAGGTTTCATCAACCTTGCCCCGTTGGCGACTCAAGCCTGGCAGATGCCGCAGGGTTTGAAGGTTGTGGTAACGGTCCGCCGCCTTGACCAACAAGGCACGACGGTCCTTGGCAATCCAAGTGTCAAACTGCTCCGCTGTGCAAGACTGGCAACTCCGTCCGTCAGCATGTTTCACCTTGGTCACCGCCTGAACCAAATTGGCAACGTCTTGACCAAAAGCCAAGGCAATGTCTTCGACCGAAACATGTTCAACATCTTCCACCACATCATGCAAAAAACCAGCCGCAACCGTCACCCCATCGCACTTTAAGCCCACCAAAAAATCCGCCACAGCAACAGGATGGGTAAAAAAGGCTTTCCGTTTCCCGTTGACCATCTCCTGCCGCTCTTGTTTGTAATGGTAGAGTTCACTGGCCATCATGGCACGGTTAACCAAGTCCAGCTCATCTCTCGTCATATAGGCCTGGGCCTGAGCAATCACCATAAATGGCATCGAATCCATGACCATGATCCACCTCCTTGCTTGTATCTTCCTATTGTAACACGTTTTGGGTGATTTTTCCAAGCCCCTCTACCAAATCTCCCTTGCCCAAGGAAAAAACTGACACAGTCCTGGTAAGCTCGTTCTGTTCTAACATACTTTTTGACCGATTTTTTTGAATTTTAACAGCAAAAGACTTACCTTTTAGGATTTTTTTTGTTATACTGGTTTTTGTGAGAAAACAGACATAGAAAAGAGGCATTATCATGGCAGAACAGCACGACACGCTGATTTACAACATTGACAAAAGCATTCTGAAAAAAGCAGACCTGATTGAGACCAACTACTGGGCCTACGCCGTTCGGGCTATCATGGCCAGCGTTTACCTGGCTATCGGCTTGTCCATCTCAGCCTACACCGCTGACAAACTTAACCACATCGTAGAGGGCCTGGGCAAGTTTAGCTACGGCCTCATGTTTGGCTGGTGTTTGGTTATGATCCTTTACATGAACGCCGAGCTGGGTACATCAAACATGATGTACATGACTTCGGCCGTTCACCGCAAGGTCCTGCCCCTCAAAACAGCCCTGAAAATCCTGGGCACCTGTGTCCTCTTCAACCTGATTGGGGCCATCATCGTCACCTACTTGCTCTCATTCACCACACCTTTCCAACCTGGTCACATGGAAGCCGACAGCTACCTGATTGAAGCAGCCGCAGCCAAACTGGCGAAAACCCCATTGACCCAGTTTGTCGAAGGCATCTTCGCCAACATCGTGGTAAACATCGCCGTCTTTATTTCCATGCGGATGAAAGACGACGCTGGTCGCGTTATCGCCCTTATCTTCATCATCTTCATCTTTGCCTTCCTTGGCTTTGAGCACGTTATCGCCAACTTCTCCCTCTTCCCGCTGGCCTTCTTCTCATTTGGCGGCCCAGTTGAGGGCATGACCCTGGCCAGCGTCCTGTCCAACCTCATCTTCTCAGGCTTGGGCAACTACGTGGGTGGCGGTGTCCTCATCGGCCTCCTTTACAGCTGGCTCAGCAACAAATCAAAACTCTACGTGGACTAAAACACTATCCTCCCTTTTGGGAGGATTTTTTCTTTTTAGGGAAATGGCAGAGCAGGCAGTCTTGCTGTAACGCCGATTAGCTTGCTTCCGCTATCTGCAACACCCAAAAAGATAGCTCAGAAAATAGAAAAAGAAACGGACGAACCGTTTCTTTTGGTCGAGACAATAAACTCATGCC
Organism: Streptococcus sp. ZY171113; assembly: GCF_057748235.1. NCBI lineage: Bacteria > Bacillati > Bacillota > Bacilli > Lactobacillales > Streptococcaceae > Streptococcus > Streptococcus sp. ZY171113. The sequence continues at coordinate 125,632 of NZ_CM173243.1, read as the reverse complement.
TCTATAGTTCACTTGTCAAGGCAACATCTCATAGAAGCCCTTGTTTTTAACAGTTGGCGGTGCTGAACGAGCTGGTGGTGTCATGGCATTCTGCCTTGACAACTCTTCATCTGCTTCTTTAAATGCCCTTGCCACATCAGTTAAATAGGTTGCCAAACCATCCACAAGACCAGCAACGTTTTGGCTAATCAGCTTAATCGCAGCTGTGCCATCCTCAATAACGGTTGCTGATTCGTCATCAACACATGATGACCCATCCAAAATCATGGAACTTCTGTCATCATACTTAGCTTTACCAGATTCTAGTTGCTCATAGTTAATTAATTTTTGAGCCATAGTTAATCCCCCTGATTCTGTAGCTTATTCATCTTTTCTTGAGCCTGACGTATCTTTTCTTCCGAGGCTATTTTATAGTCCTCATAATACTGTTCAAGTTCTTCAAAGCTTGTGACGGATCTAGTATCCTTCTCGTCTCCGATAAGCCAAGCGAAATAAGCAACATCATAAACAGTCGTGCCTATAGGGAGAAACTGCGTCCGCAAATCAATCAGCTCTCGGTTATTTTTAACCGTCTGGTTTTCAATATCCACTAACTGATAAGCCACCGCATGTTCTTTGGAAAACAGTTGAGCCGCTGTCTCATCGGTAACAGATAGATTAATCTGACCGTCATAGTTTTCAGTTTTCTGATAAACGTTATAATAAGGACTTTCTACAGGTTCGTTTGCGATAACAGTCTTTAGCAAGTAATCGTTATATAGAGGATTTTTTGTATCTACGTTTTCAGATGCAAGCAAACCCTCTACTAATCCCGTCTCCAGATTCAATTTCAAATACGCTATTCCAGGATATTCTTTTGTTTTCTTATGTAAAATTACAATGCCATAATAGCTCCCGTCTTCTACAAAGATACTATCTGAGATAATACCAAATAACTCATGGTCTTCCTTCAGTTCCTCTGGCACCAATGCCCATAAATCAATGCGTTTCTTTTTAATAGGGTTATTCCGCAAATCAAAAATGTCTAGGTAAAAATACTCATCTCTCTTTGATTGATTAGTGAGTTTACTGTTCCGAAGCTTGACTACTTCCTGAATTAGAAATGCTTTACTAGTAGCCATATTATATTGAGTATTTTCAGCGTTAGAGTACCAAGATAACTCCCATTTGTTCGTGATTTTCCAGTCAATCACAATGCCATTGCCGTCGGCGATAAATTGGTAATCCTCAACTTCGTACTGTGGGCTTAAATATTTGATGCTATCTTTATTTCTTATGTTAGTGATTACAGTATAAATGGCAGCCCCTAAAGTGATGAAAATCAATAAAATGGTTAATCGTTTTCTCATGGGCGTTCAGGCTCCTCTTTTTGTTCACTAACAAGTTCCTCCTGTGCACGACGAATTTTTTCCTGTGATGCAATCTTATATTCTTCATAATATTGTTCCAGCTCATCAAAGCTAGTAACAGGTCTTTTTTCCTCCTCATCTCCGATATGCCAAGCAAAATAAGAGACATCATAAATAGTCGTTCCTATAGGGAGAAACTGAGTTCGCAAGTCGATCAACTCACGGTTATTTTTGACGGTCTGGTTTTCAATATCCACTAGCTGGTAAGCAACGGCATGTTCTTTGGAAAACAGTTGAGCGGCTTTTTTATCGGTAACTGCCAGGTTGATCTGACCATCATAGTTCTCAGTTTTTTCAAAGCTAGTAGAATACTTTTTTACACCTAAGTTATCGATATCAGTGTCTAGCCTATCGTAAAGAGGGTTTTTAACGCTCGCCTCCTCCCTTTTAAGCACTCCTTCAACCTGCCCTGTTTCTAGGTTGATTTTCAAGTATTTATCTCTTACTGAAGGGTCAACACCGCCTAAAGATTTGTTCACAGAATCTTTCATCTCTAAGAATGCTAGTGCATAATAGCGACCATCTTCCACAAAGATTCTGTCATCCGCAATACTAAACAATGCATAGTCTTCTTTCAAGTCTTCTGGAACCAATGCCCATAAATCAAGTCGCTTCTTTTGGATAGGACTTGTTCGCAAATCAAAAACATCAATATAAAAATACTCATCGCTCCCTGATTCGTTTGTGAAACTAATACTTCGAAGTTTGAACACACTTGCCACCAAAAACTCTTTACTGGTCCCCATAGATGCGGTTGTAGAAGCCTCCGAATGCCAAAACAACTCCCATTTGTTTGTGATTTTCCAGTCAATGACAATGCCATTACCGTCGGCGATAAATTGGTAATCCTTAACCTCATACTGGGGGGTTATGCTCCTAAACCTATCTTCAGCCTTGGGATCAGTCACTTTTGCACAAGCTACCAAACACAATATGCTAAAAAGAGAGAGTAAAAATAATATTTTTTTCATCACGGCTCCATTCCATATTTTTGATTAAAGTAATTGCCTAAGTCAGTCCAACCATCCCCTGTTAGGTTTTGAACGATACTGTCTAATCTATCAAACTCGTCTGGACTAAGGTCTGCCAGGGTCAGGCTAGAATCTTTGCCAAGAAGGTAGCTCGTTAGCCGTCCACGATCCCCCTCATTTGGGACTTTCTTTATAATCGTTTTTACCAGGTCCTCTTCACTAACCTTCATCTGTTCAATGGCTTTGGTTAAACCATGCTCATCCAGTTCCTTGCTGATTAAAAAGGCTCTAAAATCATGGTGATGCTCCCGATGAATCTGCTTCACTGTTTCCTCTAGTTCAGTCCCATCTAAGGATGTCGCTCCCTGACCAACTAACTTATTATACATCTTCTGTTTTAGTTCATTTTTTTCTTGGTCAATTCGGACTAGTGTCTCTTGATAAGTCTGATAGTGTCCATACACCTTATCTACCATATCTTTTCCAGCATCGCCTAGGTTCTTATAAGAGGACAGTTGCTCATCTGACAATGTAACCCCCGTTTTTTCAAAATAGAGCTTTTGTATTTTTTCCAAACCCTGTTGGGATAAATCGTTTGACAAGAGGGCAAGATCCAGGTTGTTTTTTTCAGATAACGAGGAAGATAGCTCAATAGCCCCCAAGACAACGCTACCATAAGGAGCTAATGAAATCCCTGTTTTTACAGTATCCCCCATGATATTCAGAATCATCTCGTCCTTAGCTTTTTGTCGTTCCTTATTAAGTTCCTGAATACGCTGGCTACTCTCTCCCATACTAGCCCCAAAATCACTGTCAGTAGCTGAAATATCGTAGTTACCTCTTACTGGATTAGTTTCATCATAGCTAACTCTTGGGAGGAGATTGCCATCAGCACTAGTCAAGTAATAGGTTTCAGTATTTAATACAAATACAAGTCTTTCCTTTTTATCTATTTCAAATGTAATTTTCCCAGCAACCTTGGAATAGATATAGAGTTGTGCCGTATCGCTATCACCTGTTAGTGCTCTTCCCCCAACAGCAGTTGGAGCAGTGACAGACTCAACTGATTGCCCAAGTTTCAAATGCTGTAAAGCTACCAATAAACTATTGTTCCTATTGAGTGCATCTAACTGTCTTTTGTAGGTCTCCATTTCAAGATTAGAGACTGCTAGGGCTTCCTCATCCATAGGTAATTCAGACTGTTGAATATGGAGCGTATACATTTTACCAAACAGAGAAATAGCCAAAGCATCCTGCGCTTTTAATAAATTATTCGTGAAGATATCATTCTGCTCAACTGTTTTATCCGACAGTCGTGTGATCAACTGCTGGAAGCGGGTAATATCTTGATTCTGCGTCCATTCAGTAATCTCCTCAGCGACAACAATATAGACTTTATTAGAAATTTTAGAAGGATCAATAGCCACAATATCACCAGGATTATCACCAATAATAGCTTTCAAAGCCTGGGCATCCTCCTTACTGCTAACTAAATTAAAATAATACATCTCATCGGCAGTCAGTCTGCCAGAGTGAATCGCACTATAGATGGTTCTAACTGGAATACTGGTCACATAGGCCACATTAGAAATGGAGGTGTTTAAACTCTTAATGGCCTCCGTTTGGGTCTTCAACCCATCCACAAAGACGCGGTAAGCCTCATCAAGGTCACTGCCCAGTGTTTTACGACTATTAGCCGCGTCTGTCAAGACTTGTTCCGACAGCGTATTGATTGAGGAAACACTCTCTGGGGTGGTTCCCATAGCTGTCGCAGCGTCATTGAAAGCCCCTTGAAGAGCCGCGGTAATCGTTTTAATGGCTTCTAGCTGATCCTCTCGCAGGAGTTTAGCAACACTTTCTGCATCCTCAACCTGGCTCTTGACCAGTCGTGAAAACCCAAGACCACTGACGGTAGTATGGTAGGTGGAGACCACCTCCTCATAAGAGCGTAGAGCATCTGGAAATTGGTCAAAAACCCGTTGCTGTAGCTCGTTTAATTTAGCAAAGAAAGCACTAATCGCATCAGCCGTTGACCCCTCCGCCTGTTCGTTGAATGTGCGTCTAACACTAGCAATCTGCTCTTCATACTGATGGACAAATTCTCTGATAGACGTCGCATAATCAGATAAGCCATTAAGATCTGTAATCGTTACTTTATTTCCCATCTCTTCCCTCCTAATCTGTCTCATACTCGAGCTGACGGAATAAGGCTACAAGCGTGCCATTTAAGCCATCAACTTCTGCTTGAGCTCGAGCGATATGGACATCCAGTTCAGAGATCACATTGCTTTTTTTCGTGTGCATATCGCGCTTAATATTGAGAACAAAATCTTTTTCCTGTTGTTCCATCTCATCATACTTGTCACCAGCCAGATGGCCTGGATTAGTCACTAAATAATCTAGTAATGTACTCACTCCTTTGACCTTAGCCTTGGCTGCCCGTAATTGACTTAGTTTCTTATTGGCTAAGCCTAGTGAGGCATTGACAGATGAAATGCGACTTAAAATAGAAGCTCGGCTCATGGTGTTCCTCCTTTTCTACATCAAAACTTTAATTGGTGTCATTTGTTGATCAGAAATGTAGTAATGAATCTGTGGCGGCAAAATGCCTTCACGTAAAGGTTTGTTCAATACTGTAAAGAGGTTTTGGTCGGCAACACGGACACCTAGAATTCCCTCTTTAGCAGCTCGAATAGCCTTAGAAGCCACATCTATTTTCTTGGTAATATCAGTGTCTGTCAAGACAATACTACAATAACCTGCCTGGTATCCTTTTTCAAGAATGAATGCTAGATGAGATTGAGCTGTAGCTGGTAGCTGCTCAATCATAGCAGTTGCACCGTAGAACATTAAGGTCGCGACATGTTCTGATTTATCTTGTTTAAGCCGCTCCTCAATTTTTACAGCCAGTGCCTCTAACATATCATTAACAGATTCGGTGTCAGAAAACAGTTGACCTCCCAAATCTGATGGCAACTGGTGATAAGGAGAACTCAAAATCATCATGTATCGATCTAACGCTTGTGATACTCGTGCGACATGTTCCGCAAATTTTTGCATAAGCTGAGTATCATTAACAAGATAAACTAGTGGCCCTTTCTGGCGTTTCCAACTCACCGCTTCCACTGTCTCCAAGTCCAATCCTAGTGGGATTTGACCTTGGGCGATGGCTGCTTGAACACTGGACCGCCCGTAGAAGTCCTCTACCGTCAGCTCTTCTGGCACCATCGGCACCCCTTCTGGGCGTTGACCAGTCCAGGCATTTGCCAGGCGGGCGACTTCTTGCCGGGTCAACTCTAGGAGGGAGATGTCATCGGTAGCTCGGACAGGTAGGGCCACCTGGAAACTGTAAACATCATCCAGTTTAATCAGGCCCCGACCCTTGATGTCTTCAATCTCCAGCTGGCTGACACCAACCGCACTGCGAGCATCCGTCTTATCGTGTTGTCTGAGGGTCAGCTGGTGCTTGAAGTTGGCGTAGAGGGTAGCCCTCAGGTTGCTTTGGCGACTAGCAGTCATGACCACATGGATACCGATGGCTTGCCCTTCACGGGAGAGCTTGGTCAAGAGCTTGGCCATTTCCCCCTCAAAGGCCTCATCCTTCATACCTTCAAAGCTATCCACAATGACGACGAGAGTCGGCTCCACCTGACCGGTCAGCTGGCGGTACATGTTCAGGTGATTAACCTTGTGGCTAGCCAAGAGTTTCTTGCGGCGGGCAATCTCCTTATCCATCAGGCGGATAAACTTGGCAATCTTCTCCCCTTCCTCAAGAAGCATGACATCCGTCACATGAGGCAAACCGCTCAATGGAAGCAGGCCTCCTGTCCCAAAGTCAAGAAGGGTCATATGAAGCTCCGCTGGCGAATAGCCTCTGGCCAGCTGGAAAATAAGTGTTTGCAGGAAGGTGGTCTTACCAGTAGCTGGCGAGCCATAGAGCAAAAGGTGACCATCCTCAGTCAAATTGAGTTCCAATAACTCCTGAGACTGATCTTGGGGCTTGTCCAACATCCCCAAAATCACTTGGATATCTTGCCCATCGCCTGACCAGAGGGGGAGTTCCCCAAGGTCCTCCACATAAATCCTCTTCTCAAGCGGTGGCAGCCAAGGTTGGGGCAACTGGGCCAGGCCCATGGTCTGGGTCAGCTTCTTGATACCAGCCACGATGGCTGAGAGTTCGCTGGGCACCTGACTAATCTGGTCAGCCTCTTCCAGGCCAGACAGGTCCTCGTTAAGGATGTCGTACTGGCCCAGGTCGTTGATGGCGTAGATGGTGTGGTCTTCGATGCCCTGTTGGTCCTTGTCGGGCTGGTAATCCGCCCCAGACCAGGCTGACTGGAAGAGTTCATAGACTTCGTTGTTGCCGACCTGAAGGTAGCCTCGGCCGATTTGGGTGATATCAGCAGCGTCAGGAGTCTTAAGCATCTCCATGGAGTCGCTCCGGTCAGCCACCTTGAGGGCCAGCTTGAAGCGGGAGTTGGACCAAATCTGATCATCCACCACACCAGACGGTTTCTGAGTGGCCAAAATCAAGTGAATCCCCAGCGACCGACCGATACGAGCCGTCGATACCAGCTCCTTCATGAAGTCTGGCTGGTTGGCCTTGAGCTCCGCAAACTCGTCCGAGATCAGGAAGAGGTGAGGCATGGGCTCAGGCACCTGACCCAGCTTGTACTTTTTCTGGTACTGGTTGACGTGGTTGACATCATGTTCAGAGAAGAGGCGCTGGCGGCGTTTGAGCTCCGCATTGATAGAGACCAGAGCCCGCATGGATTGGGCACCATCCAAGTTGGTGATGGCTCCAAGCAGGTGAGGCAGGTCCTTGAAGAGGTTAGCCATACCGCCACCCTTGTAGTCGATGAGCAAGAAAGCCACATCGTGGGGGTGGAAGTTGACCGCCAAGGACAGGATGTAAGATTGAATCACCTCAGACTTACCTGAACCCGTTGTGCCGGCCACCAGACCGTGAGGCCCGTGGGCCTTCTCATGCAGGTTGAGGTAGACCTTGTCCGCCTTGCCGCGTAAGCCGATTGGCACCGCCAGACTCTTGTAAGGGGCATTTTGGGCCCAACGCTCGGCAATGGCCAGGTCCTCAACCCCCTGGGCTTCGTAGAGCTCCAGGAAGGTCACCAGGTCGGGGATAGAGGACTTGAGGTTTTGAAGGTGATTGAGGGGGGCCAGGCGGCGGACGATGGCTTCCTTGTCGTAACCCTCTGGGAAGTGGTCCAGAGCAAAGTCAATCTCCTTGAGTTGACCGGCCTCCATGACCAGCTGGCCGGTGTTTCGGTCCTTGATGTTGATGATGGTTTTAACGTTCTCTGACAGGGAACTCATGACATCCTGAACGAATATCAGGGAGCAGCCCAGTTCCGTCGGGTCTTCACGGAAAAACTCCATGATCATGTGGTCCAAAATCAACTTCTCATCTGTCACCAAAACCACGTAATGGGGCGAAAAGAGGGTGGACTGGCGCTGACTCTTGTCTTCCTTTTGGCTCCGCCGGAGCTTGAGGACTTGGTTGAGGCTGTTCAGGACCTGGTCGTGGGTCCGTTGGTTATAGACAAAACCGCGGACATTCATGCTTTGGAGGCTGGCGTGTGGTAGGAACCGCATCCAATCCCAGGCTGCCTTCTCCTCCTCCGGCATGATGGTGATAAACTGCACATCATGATAAGAGTGGAACATGGCCAACTGATTGACCATGAGCTGGAGCTGCTCGATGACTAGGGTGCGGGGTCCGATATAGCCGACAGGTCCCTGGGTCAGATTGGCCACGATGGGCATGTCATCTACTGAGAGATAGCGGTTATAGAGGGCATAGCCTTCCTGCTCCAAGGGGTCTCGTTTGCCAGAGCGTTCCGTTTGGTTATAGGTCAGCTGGTAACTGACCGGAACAGTCCCCAAGCCTAAACGGTAGTGGAGAAAGTCAAAGTGTAGAGGAGTTTTCTCATAAATCCGATGGTCATAGCGATTAGCTAGACGGCTGAGTTGGGTGATGGACGGGTAATGGTAATGCTGACCCGCAAATTGGGTATCCACCAAACTAGCCAATTCCTTGGCCTTATCCGCCAAGTAGGTTCGGTAGGTCGACGTCCGCTCCGCCAGGTCCTCCTTGTATTCCCGCCCCTGCTTAAAATAGCCCGTGACCGAGAAGATGGTGCTGGCCAGGGTCATGCCCAAGGTGGTCAAGATGTAGAGGCCCCGAGGTTGAAAGATGGAAATGACCACCGTCATGGTCACCATGAGCAGAGGGGGAACAATCAGCTTGACCAAGCCCTCACGGGACTTGTTGGGTTCCGGCCGTGGCGCATTGAGGGAGATTTTTTCCTCAGATGGCCGGTAAATCAGGCGGGGCGACCGGTGATAGTCCGGATAGTCCTCATAGAACTCATGTTGAGAACTGGACCGTTTGGCCAAACTTGGCGACACCTCTCCCATGCCCCAAACATGAAGCTCATCTGGAAAGGCCTTGATGGTCTGGTCACCCAGGCTGATTTCTGCCCCCACCAAAAGATCCAGTCGAGCAGATTGAAGCAAACGGTTGTTGAGGTAGGGACGACCAGCTAGAACATCCAATCGCCAGTTGTCTGTCGTTTTGGTCAGAATCAGTTGCCCCTCACCTGCCAGGGGCAGGTGGTTGCCAGCCTCTGACCCAATGGTGATGGTCGTCAGATCCAGAGGGTCCAAAATACTGGCCTTGGCTTCTCGCACATAGACTCTTCCGCCTGCCAACACCTGACCAGACTCAAGAATCCCTTCCTGACCGTCGAGGCCATAATGGACATCTTGGCCCTTGAGTTGGAAGACTAGGGCTTGAGACAGGCTGGACACCGTCACATCAGCCCGCTCGCCTCCAAAGACCACCTGAGGGGACTTAGGGGTAAGCCGATAGCTGTAGCGCTGACCCGAGTGATAATAAATCAGTTCTTTCGCCATACCTTAATCCCTTTCTGATGATGAGGAAGAGCTACTGGTTTCTGTTTTGGAGGAATCGCTGGCGCTGCTAGCCGGGACTGATGACGCTTCCGACTCATTGAGGGTGCTGGTTCGAGCATCCCAATACTTGTCATACTCGGTCTTTAGGGCCTCAATTTGGCTCTCACGTTCCTCACCAGACAAGCGGGTGTTCTCACGCACCTGTTCAATGGCCTGCCCCAGAGCATAGAGGATCAGGTCAGAATCATCCAAACGCTTGGCCAAGTCCAAGGCAGACGTGCTGTTTCCGCGGCCAATCTCTACCCAGTAATCCAGGTAGGCTTCATCTGATTTGAGGGTGACATTATTCAAAACAACCCGGCGCTGCTCCGCATTCAGATTCAAACCCTGAATGTAGGAATAGGCCAACTCATACTTCTGGGTATAAGGCAGACGGCCCAGCGACACCCGCTCCAGTTCACTGATAACACCAGGATAATCCACCTTGATAAAGGCCGTGTCTGCCTCCAACAATTTTTCCTTTCAGCTGGTCCCAGTCGCTTCTCAGCATGGCCATGAGGATGATGTCCGCATAGCCCTCTGGTCCCTTAACCGCCTCTCGAAGACGGCCTTCTTCGATGAACCCCGCTTTTTGGTAGGCCTTCTGAGCTCTGGGATTGAAGGAAAAAACCTCCAAGCTCAGACGGTTGAGCTGCCGCTCCTCGAAGGCATGGGTCAGAACCTCCCCAATTGCCCAAGTCCCAATCCCCTGACCCAGGTAATCGGGCTTGAAAATGGCCATCCGAAAATTGGCACTATTGGTCTCCGAGTCAAACTCGTTGATGACCACTTCACCGATGATGGTCTGGTCGGGTGCGATTATCAACCAGTCCGTCCGTGTCTCGTCAGCCACAATCCGTTCAAGGTAGGCCAAGACTTCCTGGTCTGTCAAGGTTTGGGTGGTCCCTGTCAATCTGGCCACTTCTGGGTCTAGGTTCTGGACCAGAGGGATGTAAACTTCAGCATCCGCTAACGTTAATGGACGTAGGGTATAAGTCATTCGTTCTTCCTTTCATGGCCAAAACCCAGCCTGGGGCTGGGTTGGGTCTGCTTAGTCAATCATCTGGCTCATGATGTAGGCATGAACCAGCCTTTCTGTCGCTTCAACAGAATCCTTGTGGGTCCGCTCATAGGCGTGGCTGGCTTCGATTCCGGCACCCAAGAGGCCGTGTCTCACCTCCGCACCAGCTCGCATAGCGGCAGAAGCGTCTGAACCATAGAAGGGGTAAATGTCCAGCTTGTAGGGAATGCCTGCCTGCTCTGCCAGGGCGACCAGCTGCTGGCGGAGGCCGTAATGGTAAGGACCAGACCCGTCCTTGACACAGATGGAGACGGTGTATTCGTCGGTCTGCTGGTCGTCCCCCATTGCCCCCATGTCAATGGCTATGTACTCCACGGTCTTGGCAGGAATGCTGGAGTTGGCCCCATGGCCCACTTCCTCAAAGGCTGAGAAGTAGAAGTGGGTGGTGTAAGGCGGAACGGTGCCTTCAGCCTTGTAGGTCTCCAGGAGCTTGAGGAGGATGGCGGCAGAGACCTTGTCGTCCAGGTGGCGGGACTTGATGAAGCCCGTCTCGGTCACCACGGTCCGAGGGTCAAAGGAGATGAAGTCGCCGACGTCGATGCCCAAGGCCCGGGTCTCGTCAGCTGTCCGAACCTTCTCGTCCAGACGGATTTCCATGTTGTTTTGATTACGCTCAGCCGTTCCCGCATCCTTATAAACGTGAACGCTGGTCTGATGGAGGAGGATGGTCCCCGTGTGGGTCTTGCCTGTCTTGGCCACATGGACCGTGCAGTTCTCGCCCTCGATGGCGTTGTAGGTGAAACCGCCGACCAGGGCGATTTTGAGGCGGCCGTCAGGCTTGATAGCCCGCACCATAGCTCCCAGCGTGTCCACGTGGGCGGTCAGGAGGCGGTGCTTGTCGTCGTTTTGACCAGGCAGGCTGACCATGAGGCCGCCCTTGGGCGTGCGAACAAGATCGTAGCCCCAGCCCATCACCAGGTCAGCTACCCAGTCCATGATGTCATGAGTAAAGCCTGTCGGCGATGGGATAGCGGTCAGTTGGGTGATGTAGTCGATGGTTGATGGCATAATAACTCCTTTTGTTTTTGGGAAATAGCAGAGCAGACCAACCTGCTCGGTGAGAGATGCGGTTAAGTGCGGTCAGTTGTTGTCAGTCCCAGCTGGAGCAGACCGGCCAAGACCAGAAAAAGAGGGCAAAGCACCAGCAGATGGCTTCTTGTCAAGCTGACCTCCCAAGACCAATTCATCAGGTGCAAGACTAGACTGACCAAGGGAATCAGAGCCAGTCCCAGCAATAATTTTACCCACCAGCGGTAAGTGCTGTGGCGAAAGAAACTCAGCTGTAGGGGCAGAAAGAGAGCCTTGATAAACACATCAGTGCTGGCCTCCCCCTTGACCAACAGGGTCAGGGCTAGAAGACCAAGAACAAGCCCAGTTCCCAGCAGCCAACCGCGACAAACCTTGAAAAAGATTGATTTAGTCATGTGTAACCTCCTTTTTTAAGAGCAGATGGGCACCGCCAGCCAAACCAGCTGAGGTCAAGCTGATGGCCAGAAGCTGCCAGAGGGTCAGGGGCAAACCTTGGGGATAGAGGCTGGTGAAGACCCAAGCCCACAGCAGGCTGCCTAGAATAATCAGCAGCCACAGGAAAAACTTGTCCCAACCCTTGGCGGTGCTGTACTGATGAACAGCTATAAAGAAAATCACATTGCCCAAGGTCGGGCGATTGAAAAGGTAATGAGAGTCGCCACTGAAAACCAGAAAGATAGCAGTGAGCAACCAAATCACACCCAAGCCCAGCAAGTAGAATCGGGCGATTTTTAAGCAGGCGGTTATGTTCATACTTTCTCCTTGTTAAGCTGGACATGGGCCCAAGCAGACAAGCCAGCGAGAGCCGTTGCCAGTCCCAGCAGCTGCCAGGCTGTCAGCGCCAGCCCATTGGGCCAAATGGCCAGAAAAATCAAACCAGTCACTAGACTAAAGAGGCCTGACACTAGGAAACTTTTCCAGAACTTGTAGTCGGTGTAGGTGAGGATGCTGACCATGAGGAAGGCGACGCTGCTAGGGCGGCGAAGGAGAAAGGTCTGGTCCTTCACCACCAGCATGACCAGGATGGTCAAGAGGCAGGAGATGGCTAGGGCCAGCAGATAGGCACGGGCGATTTTGAGCAAGATGGGTTTGGTCATGGTAAGTCCTCCTTTTCTTTATTATAGCATAAAATAGAGAACCGAGTGAAAGCGATTGAGCAGATGGGACAAAAAAAGAACTGGCAGGAAGCCCCGCCAATTATGAGACTGGGACCCAGTCCCACTCTCTTAGTCTTTTTTAGCTTTTCTGCCCAGGAAACCGGCCAAACCAAGCAGGTTGGCTCCCAGGAGGCCCAGGAAGGCACCGCTGGTGCTACCAGTTGCTGGCAGGCTAGCTTGGCTAGCAGAGGTCTTGGTTGTTGTCAGGCCAGCTGAAGCAACTGCGACTGGCTTGTAAGCAACAAGGGATGGGCTGGCAGGGGCTGTTGGAGCAGTCTTATCCCCAGTTGTACCATTCTCTTTAGCATCAGTCGTCAGTTTAGTGGTCTCAAGACCAGGTGAGCTAGGACCAGACTCGCTAGTTGTTGGTCTTGTCAGCGTCTGACGAATAATCTCCTTAATCTCTTGACGCACTTGATCAGACAGGCCTTGACCAGTTGGTTGCTTGCTGCTGTCGATTTGAGTATTGGTCGCTTGACCTTGGTCATTCTTGTTCTCGTCCTTAACCTCGTCCTGCTTAGGCTCAACGTAAACCAGGCGGAATTCGCCAAAGTTTTCGTGGTCGGCCGCTGGATTGAGGTAAGAAATGTCTTCCAAGCCTTCTGCCAAGACCTTGGCACTATCAGCAGACAGGAAACGGACGTCCAAGCCCTTGATGCTGTCGGTGAAGCCCCAGTTGTTGTCAGCTGATGGGTTGATGGTTTTCTCTGACAGGATGTAGTTGATGATAGCCTGACGGTTCTCCAGGTTGAGGAGCTTGTTGACCGTGGCATTGACCACGCCAGGGAAGCTACCGCTAGCTCGGTAGTTGTTGGTCACCACGATGAACTCTTGGGCCTCATCGATTGGCTGGCCCTGGTAACGCAGGTCACGCACCCGACTGGCACCCTCATTGAGCAACTCACCACTACGGTTATACTTGGCCGGCTGGGTCACATCATAGAGGTAGGTCACCCCGTCAATCACATCGAAGTTGTAGGTCCGATAGTCGGTATTAACCAGGCTTTGTGGCTCGCTCTTGCTTGGGTCGATCTGGTTGAACTGGCCGGCTGACATTTCCAACCACTCCTTGATGTCCGCACCCGTCAACTTGAGGATGGCGGTCACGTTATCATAGAGGTAGAGGTCTGCCACGTTTTTGATGGCAATAGCTCCCGCTGGAATATCAGTGTAGTTGGTCACATCGCTAAAGTTACGACCACCAGCCTTGAACGGGGCTGCCGCTGACAAAATTGGCAGGTCAGCTTCTGGCGTACCAGCCAATTCTTGCTTGGCATACCAGATTTGGGCATTGTTAACAATTTGGATAGATGGGTCATCCTTAACCAGGGCGAAGTAGCTGGTAATCGGTGCTGTTGTGGTACCGACCTGCTGACGAACGTAGGCTACCGTCCCGTCATGAGCTTCCTTAGCCAGGTTGACAACTGTTTCGTTGGCCACTTCTGACTTGGTGTCAATCTTACGGATGGCACCCTTGGCAGAGTTGGTGGTCCACTTGCCATCAATATAGGTCAGGTTGAGGTCGATGACACCCAGGTGATCACCGTATTTACCGGCCATGGTGACTGGTGTACCATTAATCAGCCCGTTGACATCATCGACACCAGCATAACGGCTGTAAAAGCCCTTGCCACCAGCTGGGAATTCCGCATGCGAGTGACCGGTAACAACCGCATCAACACCTGGAATGCCAGCGATTTGGTAGCCAACGTTTTCTTCACCCTTGTCATACTTGTCGTCACCAATACCGGAGTGAGAAAGCACCAGAACGATGTCCGCACCCGCTTGACGGATTTGTGGCACCAATTCCTCCAAAGCTTCAACCGCATCACGGACCACAACCTTGCCTTCCAAGTGGGCCTTGTCCCAGTTGAGGATTTGTGGCGGGGTGATGCCTGTAATCCCGATATTGAGGGAAACAGGGGCACCTGTGGTGTCGGTAAAGGTCTTGGTGATTAGCTCGTAGGTCTGATAGAGCGGTTGGCCGGTCTTGGCATCCAAAACGTTGGCATTGACCAAAGGCAGACCAGCGGCTTTAACCACCTTGTCCAAGTAGTCCAAACCATAGTTAAACTCATGGTTACCCAAGGTGCCCGCATCAAAGCCCAGGGTCGTCAAGGCCTCATACATCGGGTGGCGTTCACCAGCTTCAACAGGGTCAACACTAGATTTGTAAGTGCCAAGCGGGGTTCCTTGGATGGTGTCTCCATTGTCCACCAAAATCACGTTGCTGTTTTCAGCCTTGGCTTCATCAATCAGGACAGCCGTTTTAGCCAGACCCACGTTTTGAGCAGGCTTGTCTTGGTAGTAGTCGTAGTTAACCAGGTTGGTATGGAGGTCTGTTGTGGACAGGATACGGACATCCACGGTCTGGCCTTCAACAGGTGCCACAAACTCAGGAGCGGCCGCCTGACGAGTCGTCGCCTCAGTTCCCTCAATAACCCGAGTGGTCTCTGGCTGCTCACCATCACCTAAAAGTTCAATGCTTTCTGAAGTCTCTTCCTTATTCTCAACTAGACTGGTGTCACCAGTAGGCAGGCCAGGTGTTGCGGTCTCATCGGCCTCTACCAGACCAGCTGAACCAACGGCCAACAAGAGAGACAAGAGTAGGGCACTTTTAGACGTGACATGTTTCGACATAATAAACTCCTTTTTGAAAACGATAAGAATATTATACAAAAAATTAGCATCTGGCACAAGTTTATTTTCTGAAAATGTTTGTAAATAATACTTTTTTGATTTTTTTATAACCTTCGTTCGTCTATTGACGATTCCAGAAGGGACAAAAAAGGAAACAGTCGCGCCTAGCTCTGCTTATTTTTTCAAGAAAAAAAGTTAAAAAAATCACCTCTTTTTGCTTGACTTTTGGTTTGGATAGGTATATATTTTATATATAACAAAATTATATATAAAATTTTTACACAAGGAGGTGACGGCCATGTACTTTCCCACATCCGCCACAGTCATCGAATTCTTGATTTTGGCCATCGTGGACGACCACGATTCGTATGGCTACGACATCAGCCAGACGGTCAAGCTCATCGCCAACATCAAGGAATCGACACTCTACCCCATCCTCAAGCGTCTGGAGCAGGAACGCTACCTGACCACTTACAGCCAGGCCCATCAGGGACGGACCCGCAAATACTACTCCATCACGCCCAACGGCAGAGAGCAGCTGACCTACCTCAAGAAAGAGTGGCAGCTCTACACCAGCAAAATCGACGACATCATCGAAGGGAGATTGACACATGACAAGAACTGAGTACCTGGAGCAGCTGGACAACCACCTGCGTAAGCTCCCAAAAACCGACTACGAGGAGGCCATGGCCTATTTCACAGAATACTTTGACGAGGCTGGCGAGGAAAATGAAGCCTTGGTCATGGCCGAATTGGGTACACCCCGTGAGGCTGCCAGCGAGCTGATTCACAACCTTTTAGACCGTCGCATGGGTGATGACAAGTACCCTGCCCGTAGCAAGAGACAGGTCATCTGGTTAGTGATTTTGGCTATCTTTGCCATCCCAATCGGGGTGCCAGCCATTCTGGCTATTTTGGGCACCCTCTTTGCCCTCGTCGCGGCTGCCATTGCCTTGACCATCTCTGCTATCCTAACCAGCATTTCCCTCTTGATTGGAGCTGGTATCGGCTTCTTTGAAGGCTTTGCCTACCTGACCCAGTCAGCCAGTCTATCCACTCTCAGTTTCGGTAGCGGTTTGGCCATGCTGGGAGCTGCTCTACTCATCGGCCTCCTGACCATCTTGCTCAATAAACTGGCCTTCCAAGGCATCAAGGCCCTGGTCAAATGGATCATCACGAAAGGAAAACGCGCATGAAAAAGAACCTTTTTAACCGCCTCTTGGCCCTGGGCGGCTTCAGTTTGATTGCTGGTCTGATTTTGGTGGCCATCAGCCTGTCTCTAGGCAGCATCAGCGACCTCAAGAACCTGGAAACGCCTGTTAAGGTGGAAAAATCCTTTGACAAGCTCACGGAATTAGACATCTTTCTCCGCAACAAAGCCCTGCAAGTCACCACCTCGCCCGATGACAAGATTCATCTGACCTACACCTACTGGAAACACCGGAACAACACCTGGCTGGACGTTCAGGAAAAGGACGGCCGTTTAAGCATTACTGGACCAGGAAGTGCGGAAACCGATTTCATGTTATTCGGTAGCCTAAAAACCATTAGCGAGATTATGAACAGCCAGTCAGAGGATAGTTATACGGCCTACCTGGCCCTACCTAAGGGCCTGACCTTGGATAAGTTAACATTGGATGCGGGCTACTATTACGAACTCAATGACCTCCACATCAAGGAGGCTAAGATCATGCAACAAATCAACGGTAATAATCTGATTATTGACAAGGGAACTATTTTAGGTGGTGACTTCACCGACAGCAAGCTCTCCAACGTCACCCTTGAGAACTACGGTCACCTGAGCTTCCATAACACGACCGTTGACCGAGCTGACATCACCTACTACGGTGACCTTATGCTAAGGGATAGCCAGATTAAAAACAGCGTCATCACCAGCGATGCTGGACCCATCACCGCTAGCAACAGCACCCTGGAGCAGACCAGCATCGACACCAAGTACTCACCGATGACCATGGAAAACCTGACCGTCCTGGGCGACGTCAAGCTGACCTCAGCCGATTACCTGGTGGATATTGACCTGGCACCTGCCAGCGAGAACAGCATTTCCCTGAACCTCAAGACCAGCGAGCACGGGGCCCTCAACATCGCTTCTGCCCTGACTGATATTGAGCAAAAAGACCAGACTGCCACTCGCCAAAAAACGGACAACAAGAACAAGCTGACCATCATCAACGAACACGCCGACATCAAACTCAAATAAAGCAAACCTCCCTCAACCGTTTGGCTGGGGGAGGATTTTTCTGGGAAATAGCCGAGCTGGTCAGTTAACTCTAGGGCTGACTTATCGCCTCTCTAGCCCCTTGCCGTGTTTGCTTTTTTTCGGGATTTGAGCTATAATCAAGGTATTCTCAAGGACAAGTTTGAGCCAGAATTCTACCATTTTTTCTGTCTCAAGAAAGGAAGAGCCATGGCGTATACGATAAGCACAGCTGGAGATTCAGGCTTGCTGATTTCCTTTGAACAGGTCATCTCACCTGCCATCAACCAGCGGATAACGAACCTGGTACAGGGATTTGACCGTCAGCCCCTTGACGGCCTCTTGGAGGTCATCCCAGCCTTTGCCTCCTTGCTGGTGCTTTACGACCCTCACCTGCTCTCCTATGACACGCTTAGGGCCTACCTGATTGAACGCTTAGAGCAACCGATGACGATAACGGAAGCCCAGACCAGGATTTGGGACATTCCTCTGGTCTATGGTGGGGAGTTCGGTCCTGATTTGGAAACCGTTGCCCAACATGCTGGTCTGACAAGCCAGGAGGTCATTGACCGCCATGCTGGCCGAGACTACCTGGTTTATATGCTAGGCTTTTTGCCTGGCTTTCCTTATTTGGGTGGGCTGGATGAATCCATTCATACCCCTCGTTTGGCCAACCCTCGTTTAGCTATCCCTGCAGGGAGCGTTGGTATCGGTGGCGGTCAGACAGGTATTTACCCTGTCAGTTCACCTGGCGGCTGGCAACTGATTGGCCGCACGCCCGTCAAGACCTATGACCCAAACCGAGCCAAACCCGTCCTCTTTGAGGCTGGGGATTACGTTCGCTTTAGGCCCATTAGTCCTGACGATTACCAAACCATTGAAGCAGCTGTCCGTGATGGTCGCTACGAACCCAAATTACTGAGCAAGACGGAGGTCTCTTATGAGCATTAGAGTGCTGAAACCTGGACTCCTGACCACTGTCCAGGACGGTGGGCGACTGAGTTACCAAAGTCAGGGATTTGGCGTGTCGGGGGCCATGGACCCGTTTAGTTTTAGACTAGCCAACCTTCTCTTGGACAATCCTGAAAAGGAAGCTGTCTTGGAATTCTGCCTTGTCGGCCCAAGTTTGGCCTTCACCCAGGACACCCTTATCGCCATCACAGGCGGGGATTTCCAAGCCAAGCTGAACGGCCATCCCTTGACATTAAACACAGCCATCGCTGTTCAACGAGGCGATGTCTTGACCTTTGGCAGGGCCCAACGTGGCGTTTGGGGCTACCTGGCCTTTTCGAGCTACCTGGACCTGCCCCTGGTCATGGGCAGCTATGCCACCAATACTAAAATCGGTCTCGGAGGCTTCAAGGGACGACCCTTACAGGTCGGGGATGTCATTCCTTTCAGGGAAAATCGCCCCTACCTGCCTCATTTTCGCTCACGCACCTTGCCCGTCGAGACCTTCGACCAAGACGAGCTCACGATTAGAGTTGTCCTAGGCCCTCAAGACCACCTGTTCACGCCAGAGGGACTGGAGACTTTTCTGTCGGAAACTTATACCATCACCCAAGAGGCTGACCGCATGGGCTATCGCTTGGACGGGCCACCTATTGCCCATAAAAATCAAGCAGATATCATCTCTGACGGGACCTGTCTAGGGTCCATTCAGGTCCCTGCCAATGGCAAACCCATCGTCCTCTTGGCCGATCGGCAGACCACAGGGGGTTATGCCAAGATTGCAACTCTGGCATCAGTTGACCTGCCCAAGCTGGTTCAGGGGCAAAGAGGCCAAAAGATTCGTTTTCAGGCCATTTCCATCGACCAGGCTCAGGCCCTAATCCGTGAGGAAAGACAAGCCTTGGAAGAGATGCGACAGGCCATCCATCAGCCCTGTCAAGAAAGTCTGGTTAGGCGTCAGGTTGCCCAACGTTTAGCCGGCCTATTTCACTAGGAGAACACCATGAATTTAGAACACATCAAGGAACTCATCAGCCTATTTGAAGCCTCTAGCCTGACTGAGCTGGCTCTTGAGGAAGGTGACTGGAAAATCCGATTAACTCGCCAGGCCCAGCCAGCTCCCCTGGGCACCAGCCCCCAAACACCGTCTAGCTCTCTTGAGCAGGCAGAAAAGAAAGAGAAAAACCTAATCAGCTCACCAATGGTGGGAACCTTTTATGCTGCAGCTAGTCCAGAAGCTCCTGCCCTGGCTCGTGTTGGAGACCTCATTAAAGCTGGTCAGACCATCGGCATCATTGAGGCCATGAAACTCAAAAATGAACTGACTGCTGAGCAGGATTGTCAGATTGAAGCAATTTTGGTTGGCAATGAAGAAAAGGTTGACTACGGCCAACCGCTCTTTCGCATCAAGCCCCTTTAGGCGGTGTCCCATGATTAAGAAGGTACTCATCGCCAACCGTGGCGAAATTGCTGTTCGTATCATTCGGGCCTGCCGTGACCTCGGCATCGCTTCCGTTGCTGTCTATTCCAAGGAGGATCAAGACAGCCTGCATGTCGCTCTGGCCGATCAAAAGGTTTGTATTGGCGAGGGCCCTATCAGCCAATCCTACCTCAACAAGGCCAACATCATCTCAGCCGCCCTCAATACCAAGGCCGATGCTATCCATCCTGGCTTTGGTTTTCTCTCTGAAAATGCTGACTTTGCCAGGCTCTGTCAGGAGTATGGCCTGATTTTCATCGGACCTCGGCCAGAGGTCATTGAGCAGATGGGCGACAAGGCCCAGGCTAGGGCAACCATGATCAAGGCTCAGGTTCCTGTCGTGCCAGGCAGTCCTGGCCACCTGACCGACCTTGCCAAGGCCAAGACCTGGGCCGAAACCATCGGTTTTCCCATCATGATCAAGGCCGCTTCAGGCGGTGGCGGCAAGGGCATGCGGGTTTCCCGCTCTGCCCATGACTTTGAGGCCCAATTTACCATCGCCCAAAGCGAGGCGGTCAGCTCCTTTGGTGACCCCGCCATGTACTTGGAAAAATACATCGAGCAACCCAAGCATATTGAAATTCAACTCATGGCAGATCACTTTGGTCAGGTGGTGGCTCTGGGAGAACGGGACTGTTCCATCCAACGCAACCACCAAAAACTGATTGAAGAAGCCCCCTCTCCTGCCATTGACCAAGCGACCAGACAAGCCCTTAACGAAACGGCCATCAAGGCAGCCCAGGCAGTTAACTATAGTAATGCCGGGACTGTGGAATTTATCATGGACAAGGACAAGCAATTCTACTTCATGGAAATGAACACCCGCATCCAAGTGGAGCATGGAGTCACCGAGATGGTCACAGGCCTTGACCTCATCATCGAGCAAATCCGTGTCGCCAGCGGCCTGCCCCTGTCTATCAAACAAGAAGATGTCGTTATCCGTGGCCACGCCATTGAATGTCGGATTAACGCTGAAATCCCCAGCAAGAATTTCATGCCCAATGCTGGCCCTATCAACCACCTCCACCTGCCAGCAGGCAATGGGGTCCGCGTTGACACCGCCCTCTATACGGGCTACCGAGTGCCTGCCGATTACGATGCCATGATTGCCAAGGTTATCGTCCATGCTCCAGACCGACCTGCGGCCATTCAGAAGATGAAAACCGCCCTGGGCGAAATGGTCATTCTTGGTCTGGAGACCAATTTAGATTTCCAGTTCGACCTCATGCACCAGGAAGACTTTATCGCGGGCCAGGTCGATACTGGCTTTATCGCTCAGCTATTGAACCACTAAGGAGGAAGCATGACCTATTACGTTGACCTAAACAGCGATCTGGGCGAAAGTTTCGGCGCCTATCAGATGGGACGAGATTCGGAGCTTATCCCCCTCATCACCTCAGCCAATGTGGCCTGCGGCTACCACGCTGGCGACCCCCTCGTCATGGAAAAAACCACTCAGCTAATCAAGGGGGCTGGTATTGCCATGGGGGCCCACCCAGGATTTCCCGACCTGATTGGTTTTGGCCGACGTAACCTCCAGGTCAGCCCTAAAGAAGCGGCCGCCTATGTGACCTACCAGCTGGGGGCTCTTGAGGCCTTTACCCGCCATCATGGGCTCAGGCTCCAGCACGTCAAACCCCACGGGGCCCTCTACAACATGGCGGTACAAGAGCAACACTTGGCAACTGCCATTGCAAAAGCGGTCGCCCGCTATGACCAAGAGCTCATCCTGCTCTGCCCAGGGGCCAGCGAATTGGCCTTGGCTGGCCAGTCTGCTGGCTTGAAAATCGCTAGAGAGGTCTTTGCTGACCGAGCCTACGAAAAAGACGGTTCGCTGGTCGCCCGTCATAAGGAAGGGGCCATGATAACCGACGAGCAGCTGGCCCTTGACCGCCTGATTCAGATGATTACAAAGGGAAGCGTTCAAGCCATCGACGGGACCACCATTCCCATTCAGGCGGATTCTGTCTGTGTTCACGGCGACAGCCCCCAAGCTCTGGCCTTGATTCGAAGCATCCGCCGCCGCTTCCAAGCCGAGGCCATCCAACTTCGACCCCTCAACCAACTGATTTAACCAAAAACATCCAGTTCGACCACGTCAAACTGGATGTTTTTAGTCAAACAAAAGCTCCCTATGTCTACTTAGCGGTTTAGTTCCATGGCAAAGCTGACAGCTGATAGGGCATAGAGCGGAGCGGTCTCGGTGCGGAGGATGCGTGGGCCAAGACCTACGGCCTGGCCGCCTGCCGCTTGAAACTGAGCCACTTCCTGGGGAGACAGGCCGCCCTCTGGGCCGAAGATGAAGAGAACTTTTTCCCCGCCTGTCAGTTGAGACAGGGCTTGAGCCAGTTTGCTCTGTTCACCCTCCTTGGCGGCCTCTTCATAGGCGATAAAAATGTGGTCGAACTGAGCTAAAACTGCTTGAAAATCGGCCATCTTGTCAAAAAGTTGGATGGCTGGAACCAGGTTGCGTTTGGATTGCTCGGCTGCTCCTAGGGCAATCTTTTCCAGCTTTTCAGCCTTTTTGGCCAGTTTTTTGCCATCCCACTTGACGACTGACCAGTCGGCTGGGTAGGCCCAAATCTGATGGGCTCCCAGCTCGGTGGCCTTTTGGGTAACCAGGTCTAGCTTGTCCCCCTTGGGAAAACCCATGGCGATGGTGACTTGGACTGGCAGCTCGACATTGTCCGCTAATGCTTCCACCAGGGTCAGGTTCTGCTGGTTGGGATCGGCCACCTGCGACAGCCACTTGACACCATCTGAGAAGACCAGGGTCACCTTGTCACCGGCTGCCAGTCGCATAACGGCAAACATGTGTTTGGCGGTATCCTTGTCGGTGATGGTAACGAGGCCATCCTGCGGGGCTCTGCCATTGACAAAATACTGCTGCACCTTAACCTCCCACTACGCCTGAGCGGTCGGCGGTTTTCTTGAAGACGCAGGCGTTCCACTCGCCCTGAATCATCTGGGTTTCGAGGAAGAAGCCCGCACGCTCGGCAGCCTCACGCACCATAGGCCACTTGTCGGCGATGATGCCGCTCATGATCAGGTAGCCCTCGTCCTTGACCAGGCGGTAGGCGTCATCTAGCAGATGAACCAGGATGTCGGCCAGGATGTTGGCCACGATGACGTCAGCCTGGGTGTCCACGCCACGCAGGAGGTCGCCGGTCGCCACGCTGATGTTGTCCATGTTGGCGTTGAGGGCAATGTTCTCACGGGCCACACGCACGGCCACCTCGTCCAAGTCGTAGGCCTGAACACGCGCCGCTCCCAGGAGGACGCTGGCGATGGAGAGGACACCTGAGCCCGTGCCCACGTCCAGGACGGTCTCGCCCCCACGGATCACCTGCTCCAGGGCCCAGAGGCTCATCTTAGTGGTCGGGTGGGTTCCTGTCCCAAAGGCCATGCCTGGGTCCAGCTTGATGACCTGCTCACCAGGGCTAGGCTCATAGTCGGTCCAGCTCGGGACGATGGTCAAGCCATTGCTGATGCGGGTGGGCTGGTAATACTTTTTCCAATTGTCTGCCCAATCCTCCTCAGCCAGTTCCTGGCTGCTGATGGCAGCTGGGCTGGTGGTCAGCCCCAGCTCAACCAGCTGGGCCAGGCCCGCTTCCAGTTGCTGACGAATGTCAGCCAAATCCAAACTATCAGGGTAGTAGCCCGTGATACGGACCGTGTCTTCCTGCCCCACTTCAGGGACAATCTCCCCAAAGAGGTCTTCCTTATCCAAATAGTCTGCACTATCTTCAATCATAACACCCTGACTGCCCAGCTCAATCAGGAGGTTGCTTGCTGCCTCCTGAGCCTCGCGGTCAACGGTGATGGTTAGTTCTTGCCAGTTGGTCATGTGGTTTTATTCTCACTTTCTATAATAATAAAGGTCTGGTGTGTAGTTATAGCCTTGTTGGGAAATCACCAGCCTAGGTCGGCTAATATCTGACTGATCTCCGTCAGGATTTTCAAATCCTATTTTAAATAGTCCTAGTGCTGCTCCTCTCAGCGAAGCATAGGGAACTTTGCTGATTTTATCAGAATTCGGAACAGCTACAATCTCTGCTCCAAAGCTGGTACTACCATCTTGACCTATGGTAAATTCCTCACCACGGCCATTTGCCCAAGTCCCTGCCAACGAAGAAAAATCACCACTATTGATAGCATCAATATCTAGATCTTTTTCCACCTTTTTCTCATAGTCTTCCCACCAGTTCATTTTTTGATACATCAGCTGGACAACGCCATCACTTCTAGCTTCAAATACCGTTTTGTCAGAACTAGTCAGCCCTGTTGGACCCGTAACATTGGGTGGGACTAAGTAGAATGTTTTTTGTTGGTTGCTTGCACCAGCATTAACACCATAGACTGTCACCTCATAGTAATCAGAAATTTTCTGGGGTAAATCGGAAACAAGCACTTCATAGGAACCATGGGATGCTATACCATTCCAAAAACCGGTGTCTGTTAATCTTGGAAAAACAGAAGTATTAGCTGCCATATAGTCTTCTTCCGTATAGCCGCCATAAGTAAATCCAGAGTCTACAATGACCTGATTAAAATCATCTGTTGAAAATTCTCCAGCAAATACTGACAAGTCACCATCTAACACCACATCGTACTCACTTCTCGATTCCTCTTTCTCGTGAGTCACAATTTCAGATGTTTGAGTAACGGCTTGAGAGCTTGTCTCTGGTAGGAAATTTACGTCATCGTTAGATGGAACTCCTTTTTGACAGGCAGATAAAACTAACAACGACCAAAAAATGAAACCAATTACCTTCAAAAACCCATACTCCTTAGTAGTCTTTATACCCCGCTCACACTCACTTCTTATTTTTCAAAGATACACCAAGGAACCTCATCTAATACCTCGGATACCCATACCAGGTCTTTTCTTCCAAGCCTGCTCTGCCATTGTCAAAAGCTTCGATGTTCCAAGCCAGGGCAAAATCTTGGGCGGTGTCGTCGGCCAGGAAGTCCAGGAGGTCGTCCAGGCCCTGGTCCGCCACGGCCTGGAGGAAGTCGGCGAAGTAGGTCATGAACTCCTGGCTCAGGCCCTTTTTGGGGTCAAAGGGCAGAGCGACCAGGTAGTCCTCTGGGTCAAAACTGGACTTGTCGGGGTTGTAGAAGAGGACGAACTCCTCCAGGGCAACGGCTTCCTCGCCCTCCAGCTCGGCCAGCTCAACGCCCTCAGGCAAGCCAACTTCCAGGACAAAGCTGACCTCGACAGCGTGGTTTTTCTTGTCCCAGTCCATGGCAAAATCGTAGCTGAACCGCTTGTCCAGCTGCTCCTCCAAAATGCTCAAAAATCCGTATTTACTCATTGGCTTCTCCGTTCTCTGTTTGGGTTAGCTTGTTTGGGCTAACCTTGATGTGCTATAATGATAGTGGCGTTAACCCATACCGCCTGGAAAGGAGGTGGGGGAGTATGGTTAAAGCCATTATCCTTTTTATCGCAACAACCATCCTATCTGTCCTGATTGAGTATTTGCTCAATTATTGGCTGGACAAGTGGTTTAGGCGATAAACTCGCTTTACTGGCCTAGGCTAGTAATAGAAAAACCCCTGATGCTGGAACATCGGGGGCTTTTTAGCGTTACCGTATGGTAAAGCCATTATCCTATTCCCCCTTATTATGACAGGATTGGCTAGGTTTGTCAAGTGATGAGCGGCTAGCTAATCTATTGCCACGACATACTAGACAGCTGTCCGTTCTTGTGACTACTGACTTCTCTATGCTATAATAGCCATGGCGTTAACCCATACCGCCTGGAAAGGAGGTAAGGACTATGGTTAAGGCTACCATCATTTTTATCGCCGCCACTATTTTATCCGTCCTGATTGAGTATTTGCTCAATTATTGGCTGGACAAGTGGTTTAAGCGGTAAACTCACTTTACTAGCCTAGGCTAGTAATAGAAAAACCCCTGATGCAGCAACATCGGGGGCCTTTTAGCGTTAACGCATGGTTAACGGCTACCATCTTTCCCCCTTATTATGACAGGTTTAGCTGAGCTTGTCAAGTGATGAGTGGCTAGTTTGTTGCTTTAAAAATGCTCCTAGGTTCTGGTCACGACCATACTTGATTGACGATCGTTCATCTTTTGATAAAATGGTCTCAGCCAAGTCAATCCCGCTGACTGCTGCTAGGGCAACAGTATAGTGAATGACGTCTGCCAATTCCTCGGCTAATGGAATTGACAAGTCAGAGCCATCGGAGGCCTTTCGACCAGCTCGTTGATTCAGAACCTCAGCGACTTCACCGACTTCCTCAACTAATTTCATAAACAGGCTTTGCTCACTAACCCTGTCACCATAATGATTGGCTAAATAAGCCTGTAACTCCGATACCTTCACGTCAATCATCACCTGGTCCTCCTTCTTCATCGTTTTATCCTTCTATTATACCATGCCAAGAGGCTTCTCTTACACATCTAACTGAGAAAACTCTTTAATTTCGATAATTGATATCGCTTTCTTTTTGTTGTAAAACATGCTACAATGAAGAAAAGGAGGTGTTTTTATGAAACAGAGACAATGGTTAATCGCTTTGACTAGCCTGTTTCTTCTAACAGGGCTAGCAGTCTGGGGGCTAAGACAGCTGCAAAGCAGGGCTTTCAACCAAGAATTTCACACCTTAAACCTAGCTGTTATCGACGATGTTCCAGCGATTGATGCCATCGGCGAAAACAACAGCAACAGTTCTGATCGCTATCATGTCCTCTTTCTCAGCCAAGGCATCGATAAGGCAGGTATTCACCAACACTTGGAGCCCTATATTGATGCGGCCGAGCCAGGAAAACTGGGTTGGCTAGAGCAAGAATGGGTGGTTTTCTATCCCCAAACAGTAGAGAATACACTAAAAGATGTGGACAGCTACGATTTGATGAAACGCACCTACCGAACAAATGGAATCGCTGTCGTTCTTGAACAAGAAGACTTTCTTAAAACCATCCACCTTAATCATCAGGGGAATCTCGTCACCCTGAACGAGTTGGTTTCAGACAAGGAGAACTTTCGGGATGCTCTGAAATCCATGCTAGAAAATATCAATAAAGACCTAACAGACTTTAACCAAAAGATTTTGGCACCGTTCAAGGCAGATGATTGGTCTTCTATTCCTTTTCGGATCACTGACCATTCACTAGACATCCAGGGTGGTTTCTTCTCCCTTAACAACTTCGTCCACAGCCTCAACCCCGCCTACTTTTCAGAAGAAACGCTGGAGCAATACCGCGAAGAATATGAGGCCGTACAAGCCATGCGACAATCCTCTGAAACGGTTACAATGACCTACGACTAATGCCCAGCACAGCCAACTGGCTGTGTTTTCTGCTATAATAGGAGAAAAGATAAGGAGAAAACACATGGTTCAACACACCATTATCGTGGCAGATAACGGCCAAGACAACATCACCGTCTATACTAAGGAACCTGCAGTGGTCACTGTCGCTCATCGCTCAGACCTCAACGCCCTCAAACAACTGTCGGAAGCACAAAAAGCAGGTCTCTATATTCTCATTGGTGAACAGAAACGTTACATCGGTCAAGCCGCCACTTCGGTTTACACTAGACTTTACCAACACTATAAGGAGAAAGACTGGTGGAACCAAGTCATCTTTTTCGGACGAGAAGACGGGCATTTGGATAAATCGCAACTAGACTATTTGGAAACCCTCCTCATCAAAGAGTTTCGAGATGCAGGTTTTGAGCTAGAAAATGCCACACAAGGCAATTCGTCATGGATTGATAAAATCAGCAAAATTCATGCCGAAAACCTCTGGAACATCACTCAAAATGTCTTAGAAGACGTCGCTAATATTCCACTCTTTGACTTTTCCTCAAGCGAACAAGAAACAGAGAACAGCACAAATTCCTTGCAGGACTACACCATCAAACTAGCTGATGGTCAGATTATTTCGGGGAAAAATCCAACAGCCTGCTATGTCAATCTTTTCAGCTACCTTGTCAAATCTCCAACTTACTCTGAAAAAGTCTTAGAGCTCGTTATCAAAGGCGAGCCAAATGGACGCTTCTTGCTAGGTAGCTTAGAACGCTTTGACAAATCAGGCATGAGGCTAACCTCCCCTGTCGCCCAAAACATCCATGTTTACAATAACCTCTCCACAGCCGACAAAAAACGCGTCCTCCTTCGTTTCGCAGACCAAATCGGTCTCGGCATCACCATCAACTGGGACTAGAAAGGACACCCCATGCCTGACAATCTCGCCATTCGCCTGCGCCCCCAAACCATTGACCAGGTCATCGGTCAGGACCACCTGGTTGGTCCTGGCAAAATCATCCGCCGCATGGTGGAGGCCGAGCTCCTCTCCTCCATGATCCTCTACGGCCCGCCCGGCATCGGTAAAACCTCCATCGCATCAGCCATCGCTGGCACCACCAAGTACGCCTTTCGGACCTTCAACGCCACCACCGACAGCAAAAAACGCCTGCAAGAGATTGCTGAGGAGGCCAAGTTTTCAGGCGGTTTGGTCCTCTTGCTGGATGAGATTCACCGCCTGGACAAGACCAAGCAGGACTTTCTCCTGCCCCTCCTTGAAAGCGGCCAAATCACCATGATTGGGGCGACCACCGAGAACCCCTTTTTCTCGGTCACGCCCGCCATTCGCAGCCGGGTCCAGATTTTCCAGCTGGAGCCCCTGACCACCGACCAGATTAAGCTGGCCGTTACTCAGGCTTTAGAGGACCCTCGCGGGTTTGATTTTCCGGTGACCATAGCAGAGCAGGCAGTCGATTTTATCGCCACCAGCACCAACGGGGATTTGAGATCAGCCTACAACTCCCTGGAACTGGCGGTGCTGTCCACCCAGCCTGATGAGGAAGGCAGTCGCCACATCAGTTTGGACACCATGGAAAACAGCCTGCAACGATCCTATATCACCATGGATAAGGATGGGGACGGCCACTACGATGTCCTGTCTGCCCTGCAAAAATCCATCCGAGGCAGCGACGTCAATGCCAGCCTCCACTACGCCGCCCGATTGGTTGAGGCTGGTGACCTGCCAAGTCTGGCCAGACGGCTGATTGTCATCGCCTATGAGGACATCGGCCTGGCTAATCCTGATGCCCAGATTCATACCGTAACCGCCCTCGAAGCCGCCCAGAAAATCGGCTTTCCTGAGGCCCGCATCCTGATTGCCAACGTAGTTATCGACCTGGCCCTGTCACCCAAGTCTAATTCGGCCTACCTGGCCATGGACGCTGCCCTAGCTGACTTGCGCGCCTCTGGCCACCTCCCCATCCCTAAACACCTGAGAGACGGTCACTACGCTGGCAGCAAGGAACTGGGCAACGCCCAAAACTACCGCTACCCCCATGACTATCCTGAAAAATGGGTGGACCAGCAGTACCTGCCAGACCGCCTCAAAAGCGCCAGCTATTTTGACCCAAACGATACGGGCAAATACGAGCGGGCACTGGGCCAAATCAAGGAGGCCATCGACCGTCGCAAAAAAATATGAGAACGGTTTCATAAAAAGGCTTGACTTTTGCCAGATTTTTGGTATCATAGAATCATAAGAAATGGCTGTGGTAAAGGAGGCCATCGACCGCCGCAAGGCCAAGCCCAACTAAAGGAGACCCCCTAAATGCACCCAATCACGATGGTTCTGGCCAGTCTTGTGGCCCTAGAGCACCTCTACATCTTTTATCTGGAGAGCCTGGTGCCTCAGTCCAGGCAGACGGCCAAGGTTTTTGGCCTGAGCGAGGCCAATCAGGCCAATCCGATGGTCATCACCCTCTTCAAAAACCAAGGGGCCTACAATCTGGGGCTGGCCCTGGCAATGGGCTACGGCCTGGTGACCGGCAACCGCGAACTGGTCACCCTCTTTGCCCTGTTTGTGGCTGGTGTGACCACTTATGGCGCCCTGACCTCCAGTCCAAAAATCCTTCTCACCCAGGGCGGACCAGCCCTTCTGACCCTCCTTCTCTTGCTGATTTTGGGATAGGTTCAAAAAATTGGGAACGGTTGCATAAAAAGGCTTGACTTTTGCCAGATTTTTGGTATTATAGAATCATAAGAAATGGCTGTGGTATACGAATTCACTTCCAAGTGTTGACCGACTATTTTTTGTATTTTTTGGGAAACGAGGACTGTTCAACAGTATGCAAGCTGGCCCACCCAGAAGCAACTAAGTTGGACACATGTTACCCCCCTTACCTTAGTGTGCGGGTTCAATACAAAACGTGAATCATCGGTACCAATACAGCTTTTTTCTTTTGCTTGAAACTGACGGCCAGCTCTCGCTGGCTTTTTGTGTGTCTGAATGGACTTGGTCAAGGTATATTTTCAGAAAAATTTCTGAAATCTATACAAAAGAAATCCTACCCTTCCCTCTCCTACCCATCGTCCTAGGACAAACGCATGAAGAAAACGACGATTTCAGAAAACAATTTTTCAGAGAAGTGTTGCACTTTTTAGATGAAAATTTTGGTATAATTTCCGTGAGATGGATAGAATAGTACCAAATATCGAGGTGTTTTCAAGATAATTTCTGAAAATGCATGTAACTAAAAAGATAGTTGCATGCATTTTCTTCATGCGTACGGCGTGCCCTCTTGCCACCAAACCTTGACAAGTTAAGTTTTTTTCTTTATATTGGAAACATTACAGTAAATGATAGGAAAACAGATGACCAATAACCTTCTCATGGCATTTCTACTGACGGCCATTGCTGGCCTCAGCACCGGTATCGGCAGCCTGATTGCCTTTGTCACCGACAGCAACAACAAAAAATTCCTCTCCGTCAGCCTGGGCTTTTCGGCTGGGGTCATGATTTATGTCTCCTTTGTGGAAATCTTTCCCAAAGCTCAGGAATTTCTCAGCCATGAGCTGGGGGATAAGCTAGGGAGCTGGGCCACGGCGGCCAGCTTCTTCGGAGGCATCGTTCTGATTGCCCTGATTGACAAACTGATTCCCAGCGAGGAAAACCCGCATGAAATCAAGACCCTTGACGACAACCCCAAACGCCTCATGCGGATGGGCCTGATGACTGCTCTAGCCATCGCCATCCACAACTTCCCTGAGGGCTTGGCCACCTTTGTCTCGGCCCTGCAAGACCCCAAGCTGGCTATTCCCATCGTGGTGGCCATCGCCATCCATAACATCCCCGAAGGCATGGCAGTCTCCGTCCCCATTTACCAGGCGACAGGCTCCAAAAAGCGGGCCTTTGCCTACTCCTTCCTGTCTGGGCTGGCTGAACCCATAGGGGCTCTGGTGGGCTGGTTCCTGCTCATGCCAGTCATGAACGACATGGTCTACGGCATGATTTTTGCCAGCGTGGCAGGCATCATGGTCTTCATCTCCCTGGACGAGCTCCTGCCGGCCGCCCATGAGTACGGCGAACACCACCTGTCCATCTACGGCCTGATTGCTGGTATGACTGTCATGGCCCTCAGCCTCTTGCTTTTTGTCTAGTCCTGCCCCTTGGCGGGCTTTTTCTTTTTGGAGAAATGGGAGTGGGGCAAAGGGTTCGATTTTCCCTCACTCCTCTCGTTTTTATAGCTCGGGCTGAAACAGTCTCCCAGACTGTTTCACTCCCACCCCCAAATCGCTCAAACAGCCTAAAATGGCTCTTTGAGGTGGTAGATTGAGCGATCAAAGCTCGCCACAATCGTTAGGGCTGTTCAGCTGATGAAATCAGCGAATTAGGGGTAGAATTGCTAGGCAACTCAGGATTTCCCACCTCCAAGGCTCAAACGCCTTGAAGCACTCAACCACTGCGTCTTGCACAACAACCGACAAATTATTGAGAGGCTATTCTCCAAAACCTCCTGCTTTACTTTGTCACTAATTAGTGTTATTATAGTCCTATCAACTCAAGAAGGAGGCCTCCCATGCCCTACAATTCTCCCCTACAACTTGGCACCGTCGCCCTCAATGTCCGCAATCTGGATCTCCAAAGTCTCTTCTACCAACAGGTCATTGGCCTGAAAGTCTTGTCAGCTGATGACAGGACGGTGGATTTGGGGGTTCCTGGCCTGGCCCAGCCCCTGGTCCGCCTGATTCAGACCGACCAGGAGACTGAACGGACTTATGGCCTCTACCATCTGGCCATCCTCCACCCTAGCCGTGAGAGCCTGGCCCAACATTTCCGCCACCTGCTGGTCAACCAAGTTCCCCTGCAAGGGGCTTCGGACCACGGTTACAGCGAAGCCATTTACCTGGCCGACACCGAGGGCAACGGCATCGAGCTCTATCAGGACAAGCCTGTGGACACCTGGCAGATCGAGGCCGATGGCCGCATTATCGGCGTTACTGAGGCCATGGACGCTGACGGCCTCTTGGCCCTCAGCCAAGACCAGGAAGGCCCCTACCTGCTGCCTGCTGGCACCAGCATGGGCCACGTCCACCTCAGCGTTCAGGACGCCAGCACTAGCTCCCAGCTCTACCAGACCCTCTTTGGCATGGGGGACAAGTTCTCTATGCCGACTGCTTCGTGGATTGCGGCAGGCACCTACCACCACCACCTGGCCGTCAACCAGTGGGCCGGCCGCCACTTGGCTGCCAGAACCCCTGGCCAACCTGGCCTAGCCTACCTGACCCTAGAGGTGCTTGACCCTGCCGTTTTTGCTCGTATGGGGGAAATGGCAGAGCAGCACCAGGTCACTATCCTTGAAAAAACGGCTGACCAGCTCCTCATCGAGGATGGTCTAGGCATTCGCTTTGTCATCAAGTTGGTCTAGTTATCCACAGGACCTGTTGGGAAAAAGCCCAGAAAACAAGCCTTATTAACAGACTTATCCACATTATCCACAGGACTTTTCCACAGAATTGTGGGAAAGTCTGACTTGACTGGGGAAAAACTTGCCTTTACAATAGAAGTATGAAATTTCTAATCCCAACCGCCAAGGAGATGATAGCTCCTAAACAAGCTCCCCAACCCCTACCAAGTTCGCAAGCGGCAGCCATTGCCCAAACCCTCAGCCAACTTAGCAGCGACCAGCTGGCCAAGCTCTATAAGATTAGCCCTGATGCGGCCGTCAAAGAATGGGGCCGTTGGCAGGACCTGGTGGCTGGTAGGGCCCAAACTGCTCCTGCAGTTCAGCTCTTTAACGGCCTCATGTACCGCCAGCTGGCTGATCGTACCAGTTCCTATCTGGCTGAGAGGGTTTTGATTACCTCGGCCCTCTACGGGGTCATGCCAGCCGACCATCTGATTGCCCCCCACCGCCTGGATTTTCAGCAGGCCATCAAGATTGAGGAACAGGGCCTCAAAGCCTTCTGGCGGGAGGCCTATGATGCAGCGGTAGCGGCTGACGACACCCTGGTTTCCCTGCTATCCAGCGAGTTTGAGGACATCTTTTCCAAGCCCATCCGTGAGCGGTTTATCACCGTTCGTTTCCACGAGGAAAAATCTGGCCAGCTCAAGACCCATTCGACCATTTCCAAGAAAGGGCGAGGGCTTCTCCTCAATCAAGCCTGTCTGGAAGCTGTGGAAACCTTGGATCAACTCAAAAACCTGACCTTTGCAGGCTTTGCCTACCGAGCCGACCTGTCCAGCGACAGGGAGTTGGTCTATGTCAAACCTGTGGATTAACAAAAAAGAGCCGTCTGGCTCTTTTTTAATCAGGCCAGCCTGGTCAATGCTCAAAAACTCTGGACAACCTGTGCTAGCTGACTTTTGCAGACTTTTCCTACCAATCTGATTTGTCTATGTCTGACAAGTTGACTAAAAATTAAAAAGCCAGCATCAACCAAATCCTTTAAATTTTTATAGATTGAATAACAGATTCAAACTCTTGTCGAATAGTTTCAATATCTGTTTCTGGAGCTTGTAAATCAATACGATTTGATAGGTGATTAACCGCATTGCTATAAGCTGTCGCAACTTCCTGCATTTGTTGAAGCTGACCTATAGAACCAGGTTGATAACTGCCAACATTCCTTATAAGAAATTTTTATATACTCAATACTTCTTTATCTCAAATAAATTTTATCAACAACTTTTAATTCACTAAGCTCAATATCATATTGAACACTCAGATCAGATATTACAGATAATATATAATTGTTTTTTTTGACAATATTAACCATGCCCGTTGGATTTTTAATTTTTAATATATCATTGATTTTCCATATTAATTCTCCTTCTTTGTCAAAAGCTAGAACATTATTTGGTTCAATAACTTCGCTGTCAATAAGCACAATAATTAGTGTGTCAAATTCTATTTTCTTTTTTATATCCATTTCAAAAATAGCTCCTTTTTATGGTAATTTACTTATATCCTTAAACCATTCAGTATCTCTTTCATCTTGGAATAGCGGATGTGATTGATGTCATGACAAATCTATCTGGTATCGTATTAGGTTATTTAGCTTTGGATTTGCTAAGAGATTTTGGGTGGAAAACCCAAACAGATAGTACTTATATCTACTTTTACAGAAAATGAAAATTGTTCTCAAAAAGAGCCAGGTGGCTCTTTTTTTGTATGCTTAACCGTTTTTTTGAAACTTTTCAGAAAACTAAATGATAACCCTAGCACTCCTAGCCAGACTAGTCACCGCACCAATTTCTCCCAGATGACCACCTGCTGGCTGGCTAGGGATTTGGCCACATCGATAATGCGTTGGTTGGATGACCCTCGAAATTGCAGGGTCAGGTCTCGTTTGGTGCGGTCAAAGCGGCCATCCACCAAAATATCAACTAAAGAGAGCAATTCCAGCTTATCTGGGGTTTCCAACATCAGCTCCTCCCAGGTATAGCCTGTCCAGGACCAGATATCCTTGTCAGGCAATTCCTCACGCACCCGCTTGACCAGGGGAATCAAAATCCCTGTGTTGAGAAAAGGTTCGCCTCCCAGTAAGGTCAAGCCTTGGACATAGGGCTGGCTCAGGTCAGCCATGATTTGCTCCTCTAGCTCGGACGTGTAGGGAACACCTGCTCGGAAATTCCAGGTGGCGACGTTGTAACAGCCCTCGCAGTGGAAGGGGCAACCGGCCACGTAGAGGGAACACCGCACCCCTTCACCATCGACAAAGTTAAAGGCCTTGTAGTCCATGATTCGTCCCTGGCTGAGCTCTTCGGCTTTCCATTCTTGTGGTTTGGGGTTGTTCATCGCAGGCCTCCCGTACGCATAGCCAGATACCTGCCAAACATCAGGGCAATCAAGCAGGCCAGGATACTGCTGACGCTATACACCAGGGTCAGACTATAGGCTTGCTGATCCACCAGTCGCACCGTTTCTAAAGAAAAGCTAGAAAAGGTGGTAAAACCACCGCAAAAACCCACCTTCCAAAAGAGGGTCAGGTCTGGTGATAGGAGTTTTCGCTCTTCTGATAAGCCAATCACCAGCCCCATCACAAAAGCTCCTAAAACGTTGGTCAAAAAGGTGGCCAGAGACCAGGTTGACGAGAAAGGCAAGAGGC
Organism: Streptococcus sp. ZY171113; assembly: GCF_057748235.1. NCBI lineage: Bacteria > Bacillati > Bacillota > Bacilli > Lactobacillales > Streptococcaceae > Streptococcus > Streptococcus sp. ZY171113. The sequence continues at coordinate 90,340 of NZ_CM173243.1, read as the reverse complement.
TGAGGCCATAACGACAAACCGCTCCAAGCCCTCCACCAAAGGCAACGATGATGACATTCATCCTTGATCCCCTCCTTTTTCTAGATTGATTTTTCCAGCGCCACCCAATACCGTTCAGTTCCCTGACGGACATCTTCCAAAACACCGCCGTTGGCGAGGATAGTCGCCCGACTGGCTGGATTGGTCTCCGAACAGGTGATCAGCACCCGCTGGATGTTTTTCTGAGGGCACTCCAAGAGGCCCAGCCGCAGCTGCTCCTTGGCGTAGCCCTTGCCCCGCTGGCTGGGGCGGATAGAGTAACCGATATGGCCACCCTGCTCCAGCAGAAAATCGTTGAGCCGCAAGCGGAGGTGTAAGAAGCCCAGAGCCCGTCCCTCCTCATCAAAGGAAACAAACTGGACAGCTGGCACGAACTCGGCTGAGGTATTGAGGCCCAGCTCGGCATCGGCATTGTACTGAAGCCAGTCAGCGTAGTCAAAGCCCTCTGGCTCCCAAAAGCCACCGGCAATGGCTGAACCTGTGGCCAAAAATTCCGCCATCATCTCTTCTACGGCCGCCTGGTCGGCGGCGGTTGGTCGCCTTAATTGCATACAATCACCCTATTCTGGCAGGGTCAGGTCCAGCTGTCCCTTGCTTACTCCTGCTTGGTTGATTTGGTGGCAGAGCCAATGGCTGAGCAGGCTACTGCTTGGGTCAACTGGATTTTGCCCCGTCTGGATAGCTTGGATAAAGCTGTCCACCGCTGTCTCAAAGCCACGTTTGTAGAGGGTTCTGTCCCAGGAACCAAACTGTTTCGTGGTCTGGTCATCGCCAACAATGCTGGTCAAGCGGTCCAGGTTTTCCAACTGGTAAGTGCCTGCTGGGGTCTGAACCTCCATGATTTCCAGACGAGACCCTGCTTGCAGGTTCATGCCCACCTCAATCAGCTCCCCTTGGTCGGTTTCCAGGGTCACCTGAACCTGACGTAGTTTCCCCTCTAGGGTCAGCTGGTAACGGAAGTCCCCATCAACCGCTCGGCCATTAGCCAAAAACAGGGCCGTGTCCAAGGGATGGATGAAGAGGTCAAAGAGCTTGAAGGTCAAGTCGTTGGGGCGATTGACGTCGTTTTTCTCCACCCGAATCTTGGTCTTGTTGGGCAGGCTGGCCAGCTCGGCTACCCGAGGGGCAAAGCGGCGGTTGAATCCAGCCATGAGAACGGTCTGGTGCTGATCAGCCAGCTGATAGAGGCTTCGGGTCGTCGCATAATCCTCGGTCAGGGGTTTGTCCATGTAAACGGGAATGCCTCGGCTCAGAAACTGGCTAGCCAGCTCCTCGTGGGCTACTGTGGCGGCATGAATGAAGACCCCATCTAGGTGCTGGGCCAAGAGGTCGTCCAAGCTGGTATAGGTCGTGGCCTGCCCAAAAAGGGCAGCCGTTTCAGCCAGCACCATCTGATTACGGGTAAAAAGGTGCCACTCAATCCCAGCCAAGCTCCGCATGTAGGGCAGATAGGCCTTCTGGCTAATGCCCCCGATACCGATAATCCCTAGCTTCATGGCCTAACCCTTCTTGATGGTCTTGGCAGCAAAACGAGCCTTGAGGTCTTTTACCTTATCCGCCTTATCGTTTTGCCCTGTCGAATGTTTCTCGTGAAACCTCGTCACCTGTGCTTTTCCCTTGTCGTCGAGTTGATACTTGCCCATATTGGCCTCCTTTTGCGTTTATTGTCTAGCTTACCATATTCCAGGCCCGCTCGCAAGTTTCCTTTTTGGGGAAATAGCTGAGCTGGGCAGGATGATTTCCTTGATCAGCTGATGCCTACAAACTAGACCCATTCATGTGCTTGACCCTGGCGGTGATTTCCTTGTGGCGACCAGCCACCATGGGCCTAGCCTGGGGATTGCCCAGGTAGCCACAGGTTCGCTTGACCACATCCACCGTCTTGGGGTCAGTATTGCCGCAGGCTGGGCAACGAAAGCCCCTGGCCGTCGGGTCAAATTCCCCCTCGTAGCCACAGGCGTAACACTTGTCAATGGGCGTATTGGTTCCCAGATAACCCACTCTGTCGTAGGCATAATCCCAGACCGCCTCCAGGGCCTTGGGGTTCTGTTGGAGAACAGGGTATTCGCAGTAGTGGATAAAGCCACCCGTGGCCCCTGCCTCTGGGTAGGCCTGTTCAAAGGCCAGCTTCTCAAAGGGATTGGGATTTTTCCGAACATCGTAATGGAAAGAGTTGGTGTAGTAACCCTTGTCAGTCATGTCCTCTACCGAGCCAAATTTGGCGGTGTCCAACCGGCAAAAGCGGTCAGTCAAGCTCTCTGACGGGGTCGAATAGACTGAAAAATGGTAGTCGTATTGGTCAGACCAGGCCTGGCAGACCGCCTTGAGCCGACCAATGATGTCTAGGGTAAAGGTCTTGGCAGTCGGATTGGCCTCCCAGTCCCCACCATAAAAGGCGGCAGCCACCTCGTACAAACCGATGTAGCCTAGAGAAATCGTTGCCCGACGGTTCTTGAAGACCTGGTCAACAGCCTCATCCGCCCCCAAGCGGTGGCCAAAAGCCCCATGCTGGTAGAGGATAGGAGCATTGGTTGGCTGAGCTTCCTTGACCCGCTTGAGGCGGTAGAGCAGGGCTTCTTTGACCACCGCCAACCGCTCCTCCAAAAGTTGCCAGAAGACGGCCTGGTCACCCAGGACCTCCAAGGCAATCCGAGGCAGGTTGAGGGTCACCACCCCCAAATTCATTCGACCAGAATTGACCTCTCCGCCCTGCTCATCTGTCCAGCCCTGCAAAAAGGAGCGACAGCCCATAGGTACCTTGAAGGAGCCTGTCAGCTCTACCACCTTGTCGTAGGACAGAACATCTGGGTACATTCGCTTGGTGGCACAGGTCAGGGCCAGTTGCTTGAGGTCATAGTTGGGGCTGTCTGGCTCCAAATTCAAGCCCCGTTTGAGGGTGAAAATCAATTTTGGAAAAATGGCTGTCCGCCCCTCCCGCCCCAACCCCTTGATGCGGATGGTCAGGATGGCTTTTTGAATTTCCCGCTCCAGCCAGCTGGTTCCCAACCCGAAACCTAGAGACACAAATGGGGTCTGGCCATTGGAACTGAAGAGGGTATTGATTTCGTATTCCAAGCTCTGCATGGCATCGTAAATGTCCTTACAGGTCTTTTCCCGAGCATAGGCTGTAACATTTTCCCCGCTCAGCCATTTCCCCGCCTCAGCCACATGCTTGTCGTAGTTGAGCTGGGCATAAGGAGCCAAGAGTTCATCCACCCGGTCGGCCGAGCAGCCCCCATACTGACTTGACGCCACGTTGGCGATGATCTGAGACATCTGGGCCGTGGCCGTCTGAATGGACCGAGGCGGCTCCACATCAGCGTTGCCAATCCGAAAGCCCTGAGCCAGCATCCCCGCAAAATCAATCAAACAGCAGTTGGTCATGGGCGTGTAGGGGCTATAATCCAAATCATGAAAGTGGAGGATACCCTTATAGTGGGCCTTGGCGACCGCTGGCGGCAAGAGTCGCAAGCCCCGACACTTGGCCACCGCCCCCGCCATCAGGTCCCGCTGGGTGTTAAAGACCCGAGCGTCCTTGTTGGCATTCTCATGCACCAACTGACTATCCGCTGCCTCCAAACCAGCCAGGGCCTGATTGAGGTCCTGGGCCCGCTCAAAACCAGCCCGCTCCCCTCGACCAAAGCCCTCATAGGCCTGGGCCAACTCCTGTCGCCCCAACTGCCGCAGCACGCTAGCCACCTGATCCGCCAAACGACTGGTCTGGCGGTCATATTCTGGCAAAGCCAATAGCAGAGCTGTTACTCGGTCGGTTACTGCCCGCCAAACCTCCTCCTGGCTGGCCCTATCGGCCAGCTGGTAGTAGCCCCCTGCCAAGGCCAAGCTCCGATAAATCTTGTTGCCATCAAAGGCTTCTAATCGCCCGTCTCGTTTCACCAACAGGATCTCTCCCATGCCAATCCCTCTTCTCTATCTTGTTATTTTTTTCACGTGAAGTCTTTCTCAATTATAGCTCAACTAGACAAAAAAATCAATATCTTGTGGTCTGTTTTTTCATCAGACACAAGATATTGATGTTTAATCCAATTCGTAAAGGGTGTAGAGGTCGATGCCTTCCAGAGTAACGGGTTTATAATGGGCCATCAACTCCTGATGAACCGCCTCTGGCAGAGGAAGCGACTTGTTAACCAAGACATAACTGGAACCGCCTTGCAAAAACTCATCCACAAAGAGATTTTCCTGAGCTGAACCCTTGCCTCCAAAAACAGCCAAAGGTCGGGAGGTTCCTGACAGGGTCTGGGTCGCTTGATAAACCTGGGCGTTATCATCCCAAACCACCAAATATTCACCCGAGAGGGTTTTATCTGCCAGGTAGGTCGCAACTTGTTGTGACTGGGCAAAATAGGCCTGGTGGCTCATCTGATGATAAGCAGCATGAGCCAATCCAAAGACCAAGACAACCAGAGGGAAAAAGAGGTAGCCTGCTAAAATGCCTTTACCTGAACCCATTTGCTTTGATTTTCGGCTCAGTTGCAGGCCATCTCCTTCATCCTTGACAGGAGAATAAGCCAGGGCAGTCAACAGCAAGGCAAACGGCACCAGCAAGAGCAAATCCGAGAACCCTAAATCAGGGCTGAGCAAACCAATCATCAGGTAAGCCAGACTAGATAGGGTCAAGAGAATAAGAATGGCTTGCTGCTCGGCCATTTTCCCAAAAAAGCGAGGTAGAAAGACTAGGCCACTCAGGAGGCCAGAAGCCAGTAAAACAGCCAATCGCCCTGTAAACAACCAAAGGGACTGGCCTCTGACAAGCAGGAGGGGGGCAAAGAGGGTTTGGTTCAGATAAGGACCAAGCACCTGGAGGTTTACCATCAGGTAAACAGCTGGATAAGCCAATAAAATGCCACCAAAGAGCATTGCCAACACCTGATAAAAGCCCCTGGCCCAGAGGCGGCGGCGGGCATTGACCACCAGTAGGTTGACCAGGGCTAAGAGCCAAAATAGCCAGGTTCGAGGTTCAAACCCAATGGCTAAAACAGCAGCTAAACCATAGGCGATAAACACTTCGTCGGATCTTAGGCCGTGATAGGCGGTCACCAGAAGCCAAAGCCCCAGCAAGACAAAGGCACTCGCCAACTGAATCGGATAAAAACCACCGAGACCAAAGGCTAGTTGTAGCAGGTAAAAACCAATCGCAAATTGCAGGCTCAGAGCCCTCTCTCGGGTTAAAAAGAGCACCATTTTATAAAGGTAAACCCCAGCCAAGTAAAGGCAGAGAGCCTGTACCGCCAAAAAGAGGTAGGGGCCAGCCAGAGCTTGTGAGAGGGCCGCCAAACCCTGATAGAAAACTCCCGAACGGCTCACCGTATCCAAGTAGGGCAACTCCCCTTGGAACATGGACCAGGTCGTATAAGTTTCTAACCACTGAGCTGGAGTTTTTAAGCTAGGAACCAAATGATAAACTACAGATCCTAGAGACACCAGCAAGGCCCAAACCAAGAGGTAAAATCGGTGCAAGAGTGGCAGCTTAAACTCACTCAACTCCCGTTGAGGCCGAACAGGCTCCCGCCAGTTGCTCATATCAGTCATCGTGTCTTACTTCCTTCATGGTTGCCTAGCAACCCAAAATATCTTCCCTACCAGTATAGCAAAATCTCCCAAGTAGGCAAAGCCTAATCATCAAAAAACTGAAAATATTTTCTCGAAAATCACAATCATTTTCAGAAAAAATAAAAACCGGAAAACAAGTTTCCAGTTTTACAGACCTTAGGCCTCTTCGTCAATAAAGCTGTTGAAGACTTCTTCAATCATGTCCCACTCAGCATCTGAATCTTCAGGGATTGGTTGCAAATCGCCTTCTGTACCGTCTTCGTTTTCTGTGTAAGAGTAGGCTTGGATTTCGATTTCACCAGCCTCGTCCTCTTCAGCACCTGCTGGCACCAAGAGGACGTAGTTCTTACCGAACTCCTCACGACCGTCAATGGTCAAGAGAATTTCAAAGAGGGTTTCATTGCCGTTTTCATCGACAAGGGTGATGACATCGTGGTCATGTTCGTGGTTATGTGACATATCTGTCTCCTTTTCTATTTTAGAACGACCGATCAAGGTAGTTCTGCAAAATCAGCTGAGCTGCTAATTTATCAATGACTTTTTTACGTTTATTGCGGCTAACATCAGCTTGTTCAATCAGCATCCGCTCAGCCTCAACCGTGGTCAATCGCTCGTCCTGGTAATCAACAGGCAGGCCAAACCGCTCGGCTACCAAGGTCCCGTAGGCTTGGCTGGCCTCTGCACGTGGACCCAGGCTGTTGTTCATGTTTTTTGGAAGGCCAATAACAATCTTCGACACCTGGTGCAACTTAATCAGCTCTGCCAAGCGCTCCAAACCAAAGTCTTCCTTGCCCTCATCAATGCTAATGATTTCAAGCCCCTGAGCTGTAAAGCCTAGCGGGTCACTGAGGGCAACCCCGACGGTTTTTGAACCGACATCTAATCCCATGACTCTCATTTTACGTCAATCCCGTTTCCTTTAAGATAGAAGCGAACCAGCTCTTCCACCAATTCATCTCGCTCATACTGACGGATTTGGTTACGGGCGTCATTATAACGGGGAACATAGGCAGGGTCACCACTCAAAATATAGCCCACAATCTGGTTAATCGGCTGGTAGCCCTTTTCACTGAGGGAACTATAAACAGCTGTCAGAGTGTCACTGATATTCTTTTTATTGTAATCATCAAGATTAAAACGGACAGTATCTTCGGTAAATCCCATTTCGCCACCTGCTTTCTATCTTTTATTACCTATTATAACTGATTTTTGATTTTTTTTCAAGAACCTCACTCAAAAATCAAGGGACGAGGGCAACCTTGCCCTCGTCCCAACATGCCTTAAAAGGCCGCTCGTAGGCGAGCTTCTGAGTTTTCCACATCACGCACCGCACGCGGCAGGAAAATGCGAATATCATCTTCCTTATAGCCAACTTGCAGCCGCTTGCCATCAACCAAAATCGGACTTTTCAAAATCCGTGGGTTCTCCAGAATCAAGTCAATGACTTGATTGAGACTCAAGTCCTCCACATCAAAATCAAAGGCCTTAACATAACGGTTTTTGGCAGAGATAATGCTCTCCACACCGCTCTCCGTCTTAGACAAAATGTCCAAAATCTCAGCTCTAGTCAAGGGTTCCTTGCCGATATTTTGCTCCTTGTAGGCCAGTTTATGGTCGTTGAGCCAGGTCTTGGCTTTTTTACATGAGGTACAGCTCGAAATGGTATAAATCTTAATCATCACATCACTACCTTTCTATTGGCTTCATGTTACCATTATAGCACAAACTAAAAGCAATCGTTGTCGGTCCTGGGACTGATTTTAGGAAGCTCTTTTGAGGAAAATTTTCTTGTTTTCCAGCAAATGACGAACGTTCTAATGAAAGGGAGCGACCTAAAACAGTCCACTGGACTTTCGCTCCTTTTCCGTTTTCGGGGAGCGACCTAAAACAGTCCACTGGACTTTCGCTCCTTTTCCGTTTTCGGGGAGCGACCTAAAACAGTCCATTGGGCTTTCGCTCCTTTTCCGTTTTCGGGGAGCGACCTAAAACAGTCCACTGGACTTTCGCTCCTTTTCCGTTTTCGGGAAGCGACCTAAAACAGTCCACTGGACTCTCGCTCCTTTTCCGTTTTCGGGGAGCGACCTAAAACAGTCCACTGGACTCTCGCTCCTTTCTCGTTTTCGGGGAGCGACCTAAAACAGTCCACTGGACTGTTTTAGTCATCAATCTCCACGTCATCAGTGTCGTCAAGGTCCAACTCCAGCAGGTCCAGTTCTTCCTGGTCCTCGTCTGCTTTGTCTGCCTTCTTATCCGCCACTTTTTTCTTGCTAGTATCTGCATCAATAACTGGCAGTTCTTCACCCTCTGCTGGTTCAATCAGCCCATAGTGGAGACGGACCTTACGGTCAATCTCAGCAAAAGCTTCAGGATTCTCCTTGAGAAAGTCCTTGGCTTTTTCAGAACCTTGACCGATTTTTTCGCCATTATAAGAGTACCAAGCACCTGATTTTTTGACGATGTCCATCTCGGTCGCAATTTTCAAGAGTTCCCCCGTCGGCGAAATGCCTTCCCCGTACATGATTTCCACGAGGGCTTCCTTGAATGGCGGAGCAACCTTGTTTTTCACGACCTTAATCTTGGTTTCACGACCAATGGTTTCTCCCTTACGGTCACCTGTTCCTTCAACCTTATTTGATGTGCCACGCACATCCAAACGGACAGAGGCATAGAATTTGAGGGCCCGTCCACCAGGGGTAGTTTCTGGGTTACCAAACATGACCCCAACCTTCTCCCGCAACTGGTTGATAAAGATGGCGATGGTCTTGGTCTTGTTGATAGAGGCTCCCAGTTTACGCATGGCCTGGCTCATCATCCGAGCCTGGAGGCCCACGTGACTATCACCGATGTCACCGTCAATCTCAGCACGAGGCACCAGAGCCGCTACCGAGTCAATAACCACCAGGTCGATAGCCCCTGAGTCAATCAGTTTACCCGCAATCTCCAGACCCTGCTCACCAGAGTCAGGCTGAGACAGGAGAAGCTCGTCAATGTTGACACCCAGAGCCTGGGCATACAATGGGTCAAGGGCATGCTCGGCGTCAATAAAGGCTGCGATGCCGCCTTCTTTCTGACACTGGGCAACGGCGTGCAGGGCAACCGTGGTCTTACCAGAACTCTCTGGCCCGTAGATTTCCACGATACGGCCCTTAGGGTAACCGCCTGCACCCAGAGCGATGTCGAGCGCCAGCGAGCCTGAGCTCATGACCTGAACTTTTTGTTCAGCTCGTTCGCCCAGTTTCATGATGGCCCCCTTACCGAAGTCCTTCTCGATTAACTTGAGGGCTTCATTGAGGGCTTTTTCACGTTCCTCACCAAATTTCTTGGTGATTTCAACTGGTTTTTTACTTGTTTTTTTAGCCATGATGTCTCCTTTTTCTATTCGGAAGCTGTCGTTATCATCGAAGTGCTTAATTGACGCAGCTAGTGTTGACGCCATCGAGGAACAGTTTCGCAGGCATACTGACCGTATGGCTAGAAACTGTGACGACGAGTGAGGCAAGACTAGCCCGTCAGGTGAGTGCTGAGAGATGACGACAGGTTCTTACTATTATACTCCAAAATCCTCAGATAATAAAGCCTGTCGCACCAGATTTAGGCCATGGAGGACAGCGATCTGGCGGTTGTGCTGACGACCACGGTCTCCGATGGTCACTTGACGGCTGGTCACGCCTGCTGGGCTGGCTAGGCCGATAAAAACGGTGCCGACGCTCTGCCCCTCCAACTCCTCTGGACCTGCCACACCCGTGAGGGAGATCGCTAGGTCTGCTCCCGTCAGCTGTCTGGCCCGCTCTGCCATGGCTTCCGCCGTCCAGCTAGAAACCACCCCATGGGCACGCAAAGCCTCAGGGTCAAGCCCCAGCATCTGGGCTTTTTGCTCCAGACTATAGGTCACAAAGCCGCCGGGGAAAATAGCCGAGCTGCCAGCCTGGTCGGTCAGGGCAGCCTGAAGGAGGCCCCCAGTCAGGCTTTCGGCAGCCGTCAGGGTCAGGCCTCGCTCCTTGAGCAGGTCGGCCACCACCGTGGCCAGGGAGTTGCCCTCACCGTAGCCGTAGAGGTGGGCAGCCAAACCAGGATGGGCCAGGATGTCCGCCTCCAGCTGGTCAAATCGGTGCTGGGCAGCCTCAGGGCTGTCGCTCTTGGTTGAGAGCCGCAGGGTTACCTCGCCCGTCTTGGCATAGGGGGCGATGGTCGGGTCAGTCTGGTTGGCAATCAAATCAGCCAAAACCGTCACCAGTTGGCTCTCGCCGATGCCAAAAAAGCGTAACACCCGAGAGTAGAGGGTCTGTCCTTGAGCCAAGAGGGGAACCAGTTGCTCAGCCACCATGGGTTTGAGTTCGCTGGGCGGACCAGGCAGGACCACATAGGTCACGTCGTCTTGTTCCAGCCAGCCGCCAACGGCAAGACCTGTCCGGTTGAGCAGGGGTTGACTTCCCGCAACCAGCTCTGCCTGGCGGTCATTGTTAGCGGTTCGATGGTAACTAGGCCTGCTGGCAAAAAAGGCATCCAGCTTGGCCATGGCCTCTGGGTCAACCGCCAGGTCCCGACCTAAAAACTCTGCCAAGACCTGCTTGGTCAAATCGTCCTCGGTCGGACCCAGACCACCGCAGAGGATAACCAAGTCGCTCCGATTTTTAGCTACCTCCAGCACAGCCAAGAGCCGCTCCCGATTATCCCCAACGGCCGTCTGAAAATAGACATCCACTCCGATTTCTGCCATCTTCTCAGACAGGTACTGGGCGTTGGTGTTGACAATCTGACCGGTCAAAATCTCGGTCCCAACGGCAATCAATTCTGCTTTCATCAGTCCTCCTAGTAAGTTATTCGTAATGGTTGAGCATTTTTGCAAAACAAGTGTTCTCATGGTCGTTGATGAGGCCAGATGCCTGCAAGAAAGAGTAAACACAGACCGGGCCGACAAAGGCAAAACCGCGTTTTTTCAGGTCCTTGGACAGGGCTCGAGATAGGTTGGTCTGGCTGGGCAAGTCACGGTAGTCGGCCACCTGATTGACCAGGGGTTGACCGTCCACCCAGTCCCAGAGGTAGCTGGCAAAGGAACCAAACTCAGCCTGAACCCGTAAAAAGGCCTGGGCATTGGTTCTGGTTGCATAGAGCTTGGCCTTGTGGCGAATGATGGATGGGTTGGCAAGCAAGCTGTCCAGCTCGTGGTCGGTCATCTGGGCCACCTTTGCCACGGCGTAGCCGTGAAAGACGGCGCCAAAGGCTGAACGCTTGTTGAGGACGGTTTCCCAGGACAGGCCAGCCTGGTAGGTCTCTAGGCAGAGCAGCTCAAAGAGCCGGTGGTCATCGTGGAGGGGGCGGCCCCACTCCTGGTCGTGGTAGGCCACATAAAGGGGATTGCCGGGCTTGACCCAGCTGCAACGGTTTAGTGTGTTCATGCTATCAGTATAACATAAAAAGCAAGCGGAGGGCTTGCTTTTAGGCGGTAATCCTTAGGTTGTTTTTTGGTTTTTGGGCCAATAGGCAGAGCAGGAACAGGCCAAGAGTTGATAGAATCAGCACCCCAATCCCCAAGCCTGTGTTAACCTGAAAATTTTCAATGCCGTGCTGGAAAACGCCTGTCGTGATGTCAAAACTACGGACGTAGGTGGTCGGAATCAGGTGAGCCACCGCTGACACAGGAGCCAGAACACTTGGCAAGGCAATGCCAGAAAGTAGAACGATCGTTGAGATAAAGAGGGCTGTCATCTTGTTCTTGGTCAAAATGGTCATCAAGTAAATCAAGACCGTCATAAAGACCAGGGACAGGGCATGAAGGGTGATTGTCGGCACAAGCACCTGACCGATGGCTGAAAAATACATTTCCTTGGTCGTCAGACTGTAAAACAAAATTGGGTAGTTGAGATTTCCCCAGCCGTAAGCAAAACCGCTGACCAGAACCACAGGGGTTAAAATCGCTAGGAGGGTCAGCAGGCTGTAAGAGCTCCCCACCGCAATATTTTTCAAGGTCACCGACAAGAGGGATTCTGGCAAGAGCCGATTTTTATCCAGCCTACCCTCATAGGCCGAGCCGTAGAGGTTGGTCAGCACATAGGCTAAGCCAACTGGGAGCAGGGCAGGAAGAATGTAGCGGAAAAGCGAGAGGCTGAACTGGGTGGCAGTAGATGGCAAATGGCTATCTTCATAAGTAAAATCAACCTTTTGAAGTTCCTTGTACAGTTTAATATCACGTTCAAGGGCTTGCTCCAACAATTGGTCTCTACTCTCTGTTTGTTCTTGACTCAGTTCTAAATAGTCACTTAAAACCTTAGCTTCGGTGTCATAAACCGTACCCCAATCGCCTGTTTCAATGGCCTCCAAAAGCTGATTCTCACGCTTCAAATTATCCTTAGTAATTTGGATATTTTTTATCAAGGAGTCATATTCTGCTGTTCCTTGCTCAAGCTGTTTCAATCGCTCCTCAGCCTCATTCATCAAGGCTGTGTTTCGAGCGATATTGTCATGCGCCTGAGCAACTCTGCTATTTTGTTCATAGGTCTGAGCGTTCAAAAACAAGGTTCCAAGACAGGCTAACAGAACGAGGACAAGGGGCAGATAGGACAATTTATTTTTCAAGATGTGCTTAAACAAAAAGGTCGCATAAGTCATAAGTGATCAACCTCCATCGTTTGGTTCGCCAAGCGTAAAATATAGTCACAATGCTCTGCAATATCTTCCTGATAGTGAGACGATAACACAATCAACTTCCCTTGTTGCTTAAGGTAGTCAAGGCAGTCAAAGAAAGTCTTTCGACTAGTCTCATCCAAGCCATTGGTGATTTCGTCCATAATCAGGCACTTGGCACCGCTCACTTGGTACATGGCAATCAAGACCCGTTGTTTCATACCCAAGGAATATTTCTTAATCGGCACCTTGATGTAGTCAGACATGTCCCAGAGGCTAATTACCTCTTCAATCGAAACGTTTGATTGCCACTCATCTTTAATAAACTGAAGGTAGTCTAAGCCAGACAAATGCCCATCAAACCACTCCGAGGTTTCGTAATAAAAAAAATCACGCTTGGGATTTTGACTCCTTCCAGTCCACGTTACTGTGCCCGACCGAGCAGGCAAAAGTCCCATCAAAGTTCGGAAAAAAGTTGTTTTACCAGAGCCGTTGGTTGCCACGATGCCATAGAGCTTTCCTGGCTCAAAATCATAGGAAAAATCCGTTAAAATTGGGTGACGAGTTTCAATGGTTAAATTTTTTATGGACAGCATAGAACACCTCTTTTATGATCATTAACTAAGCTAATGTGCTTAGCCACACTAGCTTAGTTGATCCTAATTACCAGTAGGCGGAGTAATGATTAATGTGTTGATAACGATTAAAGTTCCAACCATCACTAATAAATACACGCTGAGACCAACTGTAACGTGACCAGTTAGGAACATCGATATGCTGGTAAGCATGATAATTACTCTGCCCACCTGTAAACTTGTTGACATCATAACGGTAGGATTTGACAACGGTATAAGCCGATACCGTCGGTGCTACAACAGTTCCCAAACTCAAAGCCAGTGCTCCCACAGCAAACCATTTCTTAAATTTAGACATAAAATTCTCCTTTTCAATAGCAAATCATTTAGTAATAGACAACAACTTCAAATCTTCTCAGTACATCGGACTCACCTATCCTTTCTGTTTTATCAGTTCAATCTATCCTATCCACCACCAATGGGGCATGTCCACCAAGGACAATCTAGGGGCAAAATTGGCAAAATCAGGATAGAGAAAGTCATCAATTTAACCATTAAAACTTTTTTCATCTCGTTTCCCTCCTTTTCTTGTCTTTATGATACAATATAAAACAAGTAAGCGGTTAAAATGTACACTTTAATCACATTTTTTCTTTAGGAGGAAAGATTATGGGCATTCGTTGGGATTTTGGGTCAGTTTATAAAGAGATTCGCAAGGCCAAGGGATTAACCCAGGCCCAGGTCTGCGGTGATGAGATTTCCAGGACAACCCTCGCTAAGATTGAGGCGAATAAGGCTGTTCCCAACTTTGAAAACATGCTCTTCTTGTTAGACCAAATCAATATGAGCTTGGAAGAATTCAAATACATTTGTAACATCTATCAACCTAGCAAGAGGCAGGAAATTTTTAAGAAAGTATATGACGCCACCCTCAAAATGGGAACTGAAGAACTAACAGAAGTCCGCCAACTCTGTGAATACTATTTGAAAACCAATCACGATGTCCCCATTGAAAAAATACTGGATATTCTTGTTGTTCTTATCAATGTCAGGAAGGACGGTTTTGTAAATCCGACCGAGGAGTTACAGGCTAGGACCAAGAAAATCTGGAACTACTTGGACAAGCAAGATGAGTGGTATGAACGAGATTTTCAACTGGTTAACGCTATTCTCTTTAGTTTTCCACTTGAAACCGTTGCTGAAACAACAGATAAGCTACTAGTCAGCCTTGAAAAGTACAAGGGCTACCATCACATCAACGACATTAAATATGCCCTTCTCGCCAATCTTTCTAGTATTTTCCTCTATAACAATCGCAAGACAGACTGCGAACGAATAACCCTGATTATTGAAGACCTCGCTCGGGAAACCAAGCGCTATGACCAACTGGGTTTTGTCCAGATACGCTTGGGGATTTGTCGTGATGACCAAGACTTGATTGACAAGGGGCTTGCCTTGTTGGAAATGACTGACGAAACCCAACTCTTGAAAACAATGCAAGAGGAACTTGATAAACTAAAAAACTGAGCAAGCTGTCCTACTCAGTTTTCGTTTATTTCATCAGCATTTTCAGAGCACCCTTGATGTAGTTCTCGGCGGTGTCTGTGGTGCCGTCAAAGAAGGCCTTGATTTTCTTGAGCTCAGTAGCCTTGTAGCCCAGGGCCAGGAGGGCCTCCATGGCCTCTTCCAGGGCGGTGTTTTCTTGGGATAATGGCTGAGCTGCTCTGCCATTGGCGTCAGCCGAAGAAGCCTGTGGCTCAAACTTGCCAGCCAGATCCAGGACCATCTGCTGGGCGGTTTTTTTGCCGACCTTGGGGAACTTGGTCAGGTAGCTGATGTTGCTGCTGTCGATGGCGGCGACCAGGCCGTCGTTGTCGTCCACTGCGATGATGGCCAGGGCCGTGGTCGGGCCGATGCCAGTCACCGAGATAAGGTTGAGAAAGACGTCTTTTTCGCTCTCGGTCGCAAAGGCGTAGAGGAGCTGGGCGTCCTCACGCACCACCTGGTGGAGGTAGAACTGGACGTCAGTCCCCACCCGGTCGGAAAAGCGGTAGGGGTTGGCCACGTGGAGCAGGTAGCCGATGCCACCCGCCTCCACCACGATGTGCTTGGCCGTGAGCTTGGTTAGTGTGCCTTTGATGTAGTCGTACATAGGGTCTCCTTGTCTCTTTTTGGTCTTGTTTCTTTTGGAAAATAGCAGAGCAGTTATTGTCGTTTGGGAGCAACTCTACATCGTTTTTTCACTTTACTTTAGGAGTTATGACTGATTAACTGTTGAACTGCAAAAAAATCAATCCACCTTTTTAGGGGCAAATGACCTCAAATACTTATTTCGATCCTTAAATTCCAGTTGACATAAGTGACCTAAAAATAACTCAACGAGTGTATTGGTCAATTTTTGATTAGATTCAGCATAGGGATTCTGGAAATATGCTTTCAACAATTCTATTCGCCCATGTCGGTCATCACTTGCCAAGGCTTTCAATTTTTCTTGATAGGTATTGTAGAACTGTTGAACGGCCAACATCTCAAACACTTCCCCTTTCTGGCAATTAATCAAAAACTGACTCGTTATTCTAGAAAACTCAATATTGGTCAGCGTTCCAGCCCAGGTAATAATTGATACCATATCATGAAAACGCTCCAAGTTATCATCGTAGCACAGCAAACGATAAATCAAATCTCTCTTGTTTCGACTAACATGACTTTCTACATGGTAACCTTCTTCTAAAAGATACACACAATGCCAAGAATAACATCCAAAACTTGTAACAATCGTGACTCCTTAGAATCCAGCCCCTCTATTGAGGAGACTTGATAATGTTTTCCTCGATAAAGAGAATGGGCATTCATTTGATCTCGGATGCTATCAAAAACACCTAAACTGTGGTATTCCGTGCTGTCATCCATTACAACAGTTAAACCATCTATCTAGTCATTATCCCTGACTAAACCATAGAAAAGTCGCTCTGGAATTTTGACATAGAAATACTTTCTTAAATCAACTTCTGAAAAGTTGAGTGTTCGCCCGAGACGAAAGTAAGCCTCATTATCTAATCGATAGATATTAATCTTGAGGTTGGAACAACTCAAAAAATAGTTCAGCACCTGAAAATATTTTTGGATATCCGCACCTTTGTAATTAACAAAATGAAGTTCAGAAGTTTTATTTAACCCCTCAAGCATCACATCAATTTGTTTTTCAATAACCTGTATCTCCGCTTCTTCAATGGCAATAGCACCATAATAAGAATAGCGTGAACAGTCATCTATTTTCTTAGATTCATCGAAAAAAATAGTATAGCCCATACTTTCCACCTAGTATTTTTAATAAGTACCAATTGATTTCTATACCATTATTTTACCATATTTTTATCAAATGACTTGACAACCTCTAAAAAAACAGCTAAAATGATGGTAAAGAATCAGTTATGAGGCTATTTTTCTTCCTTACTATCGGGAAGCTGAAGAACCCTCAGTAGTGACGGTTTTCCTCATCGCTGTTTTGGGGCTAATCGTTACTATGATAAAACTCTAGGATTTAGGTCCTAGAGTTTTTTACATGTCACATAACTAAAAAGCTGAACCTCTCCGAACCCTAAATATAATATCAACAACTGGAACAGAGGTTTCAACAAAGATTAGCTCATCTGCTCTGCCATTTTCCTAACCAGTCGCCCCCATGCCCAGTAAACCAAGGGTGTTCCAAAGCATGTGCAGGGCTATGGGCAGGTAAATGCTGCCCTCGCGGTGATAGAGGTAGGCCAAAACCAAGCCACTGGCCATGTGAGGCAGGACACTAACCACCTCTAGCAGGTTCCAAGCATGCACATGGAGCAAGCCAAAAAGCAGGGCCTGGATGGTCAGGGCAAGAGGGAGGGACAGGCGTTTTCGCAAACTGCCGAACAGGAGGTAACGGAAAATGACCTCCTCAACAAATGGGCCACAAATCGCTCCAGACAAGAAAACCCAAGCATAAGGGATTTCCCGTAGGGCTTGACCAATGTTTTGATCGTTCTGTAGAACATAGTCGCTTGCCCCTAACCCCTCTAAGAGCAAGGAACTTAGCAAACCAGCTACTGTGTCTAGAGCAAATTGTGCTAAAAATCCTAGTCCAAGGTAGCTTAAAAACCGCCATTTCAGTGCTTTCGTCCTCTCCCAATCAGGTTGCCAGTCCCTGATAAAAAAGAGTAGGGCTACGAGGGCTAAAAAAGGATAAACGTGAACTTGAAACCAGAAAGGAAGACCTGGAACAAGCTCGCTTAATTTGACAAGAAACAGGTAGCCTAAGCCATAGGCAAGTGGTAAAAAAGAACGTTTTGATGTCATCACACACCTCTTAAGATTTTGTGTGATAAACCTCCGACCAGATGTAACGCAAGAGCAGACCAAATATCAACACCACCAGCAGGTTCAGCCCCTGAAAAGACACCACACTCCCCAGCATCAGCAGGCCTAACAGAGCTAGATAACGCTTGAGGTGGGTTCTTTTTGAGGCCAATGGCAGAGCTGGCTGAACAGCCTTCTCCTGACCACAGAGTTCATCCAAGGACAGCTGATAAAGGTCTGCCAGTCGGGACAGATTGGCCAAATCAGGCAAATTCCTATCCTTCTCCCAGTTGATGATGGTTTGCCGAGACACCAACAAGGTCTCGGCTAATTTTTCCTGACTGTAACCAGCTGCCAACCGCTGGTCTTTCAAACGTTGACCTAAAGTCATGGGTTTATCCTCCTCAAGTTTACAGTGTATTGACAGATCTGCCTAGCCAAATTCTCTTGACAGACCTTATTTACTGGCTGTCCAATTTCTTTTACCCCTCATATTTGCCCATCTCACGCAGGCTGGTGTGGTTTTCTTGAATCCGGCGGAACATTTTTTCCATGTCCGACTTGCTAAAGTTGACGAGAACAGGTCGGCCGTGAGGGCAGTTGTAGGGGTTGTCACACCGGGCCAGCTGGACCAGGAGGTCACGGGCCGAGTAGTCGTCCAGCTTGTGGTTGGCCTTGATGCTACGTTTGCAGGACATCATGATGGCCAGCTCGGCTCGATAGTCCTTGATAGACACCTGGTCGGTCAAGAGCAGCATGTCACACATCTCATAGACCCCGCTCTCGATTTCCTCCTCCCGCATCCAGATGGGGTGCTCCCTCAGGATAAAGGTGTTGTTGCCATAAGGTTCTAGGTTAATGCCGACCTGCTGGAGCAGGTCTTTTTTGGCTTGGAGAGCGACAAAGTCACTACTGGAAAACTCGAAAAGGTAAGGGACCAGAAGCTGCTGCAGGGAATCATCAACGTCGGCAATCTTGTCTCGATAGTATTCGTATTTGACCCGTTCCTGGGCCGCATGCTGGTCGATGATGTAAAGGCCACCCTTGCCCTGGGCAAAAAGGTAGGTCCCGTGCATCTGACCAAAATAGTCCAGCTCTGGGAAGGTTGATTTTTCTTCATTTTCAAGTCTGTCCAACAATCGCGACAGCTTGCCCTTGTTGCTCAGGTCCAGTTCTGGATGGTCAGCGTCAGCCAAGGCTTTTTCAGGTCGCTGGGCAAACTGAATGCTGGCTGGCTGAGTTGGGGTTGACAGGTCCTTGACAGGGGTGTCAAGGGACTTTACAAGACTGTCAACTGGCTCTTCAACGACCGGCTGGTTTTTGAGGAAGAAATCCCCCTTGTCAAGGTCATAATAGAGATTGGTTGCCTTGAGTTCCAAATTGGTCTGGACGGGCTTGGGCACCTTCTCGGTAGCCGTCTTGGCTAAATTTTCCAAAGCGTCAGGAATCAGAGTCTGCTCCCGCAGGCTGTCTGCGATGGCCCGAGTGATGAGGGCCATGAGTTCCTTCTCCTTGGAAATCCGCACCTCCTGCTTGGTAGGGTGAACATTGACATCGGCCAAGTAGGGGTCCAGCTGGATGTCGATGACGGCGATGGGGAACCGCCCCACCATGAGCTTGGAGCCGTAACCGTCCAAGATGGCCCGGTTGAGGAGGAAGTTTTTGATGTAACGGCCGTTAATCAGAATGGTAATGTAGTTGCGGTTGGCCCGGGTCAACTCAGGTAGGCTGACGTAGCCAGACACCTCCACATCCAAATCGCTGGCGGAAATCTCTACCATCTTGCGGGCCGTTGCTAGGCCATAAATACCTGCAATGGCCTGGCGGAGGTCGCCAGTTCCAGCCGTCTTGGTCAGTTCCCGCCCCTCATTTTCCAGGGTAAAGGCTACCTCAGGGTGGGCCAGGCTGAGGCGGTTGACCACGTCGATGATATTAGCCAGCTCAGCCTGCTGGCTCTTGAGGTACTTGAGGCGTGCTGGGGTGTTGTAAAAGAGGTTGTCCACCGTGATTTGGGTGCCGACCGGCCGAGACAGGACCTCCTGCTTGTCGATAACACCACCCGTTGACACCAAGAGGGTCCCGTGAGGCTCATCGGCTGTCTGGGTCTCAATGGTCAGCTGGCTGACAGAGGCGATAGAGGGCAGGGCCTCGCCCCGAAAACCCAGGGTCCGAATCCGAAAGAGGTCAGCCTGGTTCTTAATCTTACTGGTAGCGTGGCGACGCAAACTCAAGGGCACATCCGCAATGGCCATCCCCTCGCCATTGTCGGTAATCCGAATCCGCTTGAGGCCCGATTCCTCGATGCTGATGGTGATTTGACTGCTGCCCGCGTCAATGGCGTTCTCCACCAACTCCTTGACCACGCTGCTGGGCCGTTCAACCACCTCACCCGCCGCAATCTGGTTGGCCAGAACCTCTGGCAATTCAATAATCTTAGACATGCTCACTCCTTGCTATTCCTTCCTTTCATTATAGCACAAAACCCGCTCGCATGAGCGGGTTGAGTTATTTGGTGGAATGGCTGAGCTTGAACAGCTTATTTCCTAGGAGGAAACAGGCTCCACCCAAACCATTTTTTATAAAGAGGGACAAACCGCCCCTTTGTTAGCCAGGTAAAGCCATGCACCAAGACTTGCATGCCAGCAAACAAGACTAAAATCTTGACCAGTGGAAAGGTTGTTGAGTGAAATGGGCTACCTTCCCTGATGATAACAGGACCAGTAAAGCCATGATAAATCATCACGAGTGGCATAGATAACAAGGATAGTCCCATGGCAAAAGCAGACGTGTAGTGGGCATCTGGTTTATCTGCCTTCTCTGGTAGGTCAGGTGTGACAACAATGCCTGTGATGTCATACAATTTTGCCAAATGCCGCTTGCTGGGACTGGTCAAACCAAGTTCCCACTTGGAGACCGTCTTGTCAGTAACCTCTAATTGCTCTGCAAGTTCTGCCTGGGTCATGCCCCGCTCTTGCCGATAGGCCTTCAAAACTGCACCTAAAGGAGAAGATTGGTTCATCAGATTAACCTCATTTCATCATACTAAGACTAGCTTAGCCAAAAGATCAACAACCGTCAAGGAAAAATCACAAAAGAGAGAAAACGAGAGTCAGAAGAGGCTGGGACTATAGCAGAGCTAGATAACTGCTAAACTTGCTGCATCCACCAAAGCAGGACAGCCAAGAGAAAGCCCGATAGAAAGGCAATCAGGTGGGGAACAAGGGTTCTGAAATTCTTGGCCTTATTAGTCCCTTGCCCTTTTCTCACCAAGTCTTGAACAGACAAGAGTTGCCAAAGCCCAATACTCAAAATCAGCAGCTTTAGAGCGGTTAACCACCAACTCCTCCCTTGAAGGATTTGGTTAATCAAAGTCGGCAGGGCTAAACCCAGTCCAAAAACACAGATAAAGGTAGCTCCTGCGAATGTCTTGTCCAATTTTTTCATCACTAACTTCCTTTTCCTTATAACAGATTTTTCAAGTCGTAGAGGGCATTCATGGCCTCCATGGGGGTCAGGCTCATGACATCCAGCTCTGCTAGTCGGTCAAGGACGGGGTGCTGGTCGTCTGCTGCAAAGAGGTTAAGCTGGTCAGCAACTGGCTGGTCTGCTCGGCTATTTCCCAAAGCCAAAGGACTGCCTGCTGAGCCTTCTAAAGCGGTCAAAACCCGCTCCGCTCGAGCCAGGAGGGGATTGGGAAGGCCGGCAATCTTGGCCACGTGGATACCGTAGGACTTGTCAGCCGGCCCTTCCGCAATCTTGTGGAGGAAGGTGACCTCCCCGCCCTGCTCCAGGGTGGCCACATGAACGTTGACAAGGCTTGTCAAGCTGGTTGACAGGGCTGTCAACTCGTGGTAGTGGGTGGCAAAGAGGGTCTTGGCCCCCACATGGTTGTGGATGTGCTCGATGATGGCCTGGGCCAGGGCCATGCCGTCGTAGGTAGCCGTGCCACGCCCCAGCTCATCAAAGAGAATGAGCGACCGTTGGCTGGCTCGCTGAATGGCCTGGTTGGCCTCCATCATCTCCACCATGAAGGTGGACTGGCCAGAAATCAGGTCATCCGCCGCCCCAATCCGAGTGAAAATGGCGTCAAAAATAGGCAAATCGCAGCTCTCCGCCGCCACATAGGCCCCCATCTGGGCCATGATGGCCGTCAGGGCCAGCTGCCGCATGTAGGTCGATTTACCCGACATGTTGGGGCCCGTAATGAGCTGGACGGTCGTGTCCGAGGCAAAATGAATGGAGTTGGGCACATAGACCTGCTGGCCCATGACCCGCTCCACCACAGCATGGCGGCCGTCCTTGATGGCGATGGTCTGGTTCTGGTTAAAGGTCGGCCGCACAAAGTGGTGGCGTTCGGCCACCACGGCCAGGCTTTGGAGGACATCGACCTCAGCCAGGTGCTTGGCCAGATTTTGCAGACGGCCGATATAGCCCTCTACCTGCTGGCGAATCCGCATAAAAATATCGTATTCCAGACTGGCCGACTGTTCCCTGGCTTCCAGCATCTCGCCCTCGATTTTGGCCAGCTCGGCCGTGCCGAACCGCTCGGAGTTTTTCAGGGTCGCCTTGCGGTAGAAGTGGTCAGGCACCAGACTCAGGTTGGAGTTGGTCACATGGAAATAGTAGCCGTCCTTGCGGTTGTAGTCGATTTTCAGGGTGGAAATCCCTGACGCCGCCCGCTCCTTGGCCTCAATATCAGCAATCCAGCCCGTTCCCTCCCGCATGACCTTGCGGTACTTGTCCAGCCGCTCGTCAAAGCCCGTCCGAATGATGTTGCCCTCGGTGATGGTGGCTAGGGCGTCTGGGTCAATGGCAGAGCGAATCAGGCTTTCCAGTTCAGGTAAGCTGTCAAGTTGGTTGACAAGCCTGTCAAGACAAGTCGCCCCAAAGCTCTCCAAAATAGCCTTGATATAGGGCACTTGGGCCAGGGTGTTGCCCAGCTGGAGCAGGTCGCGGGGATTGGCCTTTCCAAAAGAAACCCGACTGGCCAAACGTTCAATGTCATAAACACCCTTCAAACTGTCCGTCAAATCCGTCCGCGTGATGAAATCATCCAAAAAGGTCTGAATGATGTCCTGGCGGTTGACAATCCGCTCCTGACTGACCAGGGGACGGTCAATCCAGGCCCGTAAAAGCCGCATGCCCATAGCCGTCTTGGTGTCATCAAGGAGCCAAAAGAGACTGCCTGATTTTTTGCCTGTCCGAGCATTTTCCAGCAAATCCAGACTGGACTTGGTGGCATGGGTCATCTGCAGGTAGTCCTTGATGTCGTAGTGGACCAGGGCCTGGAGGTGGGTCAGTTCCCGTTTCTGGGTGGTCTGGATGTAGTGGAGGAGCTTGCCAGCGGCTGACAATTCCAGGGCAGACAGGCTAGGGTCCAGCAGGGCCTCATCAGTCACTGCCTTGGTGGAAGTGGACAAAAGCAGGTTGAGCTGTTTGGTCAAGACCGCCTCGTCCGCCTGGGGAAGCTGGTAACCGACCACCACTTCTCTGGCCTTGAGGGTCTGGATTTCCCCGCAGACGCTGGCAAAATCAGCCAGGCTAGTAGCGAAAAATTCTCCCGTAGCCAAATCCATGTAGGCCAGCCCGTAGCCCGCTGGGCTCCGGTCAATGGCCACCAAGAAATTGTTGCTGCCATCAGGTTTACTGCTGTCAACAGCCGTTCCCGGTGTGATGACCTGGACCACATCCCTTTTGACGACACCAACAGCAGTTTTAGGATCTTCTAACTGCTCGGCTATGGCCACCTTATAACCCAGTTCAATCAGGGTGTCGATGTAGGCCTGGGCGGAGTGGTAGGGCACCCCAGCCATGGGAATGGGGTTGT
Source organism: Streptococcus sp. ZY171113 (assembly GCF_057748235.1). Classification (NCBI taxonomy): domain Bacteria; kingdom Bacillati; phylum Bacillota; class Bacilli; order Lactobacillales; family Streptococcaceae; genus Streptococcus; species Streptococcus sp. ZY171113. The sequence continues at coordinate 67,381 of NZ_CM173243.1, read as the reverse complement.
CGGCGTTCTTGTTGCGGCTGGTCAGGTTGAGCTCAAGGAGCTGGGCTGCCTTGACCGCATCCTCATAAAAGAGCTCGTAAAAATCCCCCATGCGAAAGAGCAAAAAGGCGTCTGGATACTGGGCCTTGATGTCCAAGTACTGCTGCATACCTGGCGAAATCTTCTCTGTTGTCATCTCATACCTCGTCAAATCTTCTCCCCCTAGTATAGCAAAAAAGCCCCAACTGATAAAGTCTGGCCTTCCTTTTAACAATCCCTTTTCTGTTTTTCTTCCCCTCCCCTCTCTTTTATGATAAAATAGAAAGGAAAATCACCAGCAAGGAGACCATCATGACTGACAAACACCTCTTGGCGGAAAGCCTGGCCAAGGTCATCGACAGCCTAGACGCCGAAGCCATCTTCAACCTCCTGGAAAAACCCAAACACGCCGAGATGGGCGATTTGGCCTTCCCGACCTTCACGCTCGCCAAAGCCTTCCGTAAGGCTCCTCAGGCCATTGCGGTCGAAATAGCAGAGCAGCTGGACAGCTCTAGCTTTGATAAGGTTGAGGCCGTTGGCCCTTATGTCAACGTCTTTCTCAACAAGGCTGCCGTCTCAAGCCAGGTCCTCCAAGAGGTCCTGACCAAGGGAGCTCATTACGGTGACCAGGACCTGGGTCAGGGGCGCCAGATTGCCTTTGACATGTCCAGCCCCAACATCGCCAAGCCCTTCTCCATCGGCCACCTGCGGTCAACCGTTATCGCCGATGCCCTGGCCAATATTGTTAAAAAGCTCGGCTATGCTCCCGTCCGTATCAACCACCTGGGCGACTGGGGCAAGCAGTTTGGCATGTTGATTGTGGCTTATAAAAAATGGGGGGACAAGGCCGCTGTCGAAGCTAATCCGATCAGCGAACTCCTCCAGCTCTATGTCCGCATCAATGCCGAGGCAGAAAACGACCCAAGCATCGATGACCAAGCCCGCGACTGGTTCCGCAGGCTGGAAGCCGGTGACGCCGAAGCCACCCAGCTCTGGCAGTGGTTCCGTGACGAAAGCCTGGTTGAATTCAACCGCCTATATACCGAGTTGGACGTCAGCTTCGATAGCTACAATGGCGAAGCCTTCTACAACGACAAGATGGATGAAATCGTTGACCTCCTGACCCAAAAAGGCCTCCTGGTCGAATCCGAAGGGGCCCAAGTGGTCAATCTGGAAAAATACGGCATTGAGCACCCAGCCCTGATTAAGAAATCAGACGGGGCCACCCTCTACATCACCCGTGACCTGGCAGCAGCCCTCTACCGCAAACGGACCTACGACTTTGCCAAGGCCATCTATGTGGTCGGCAACGAACAAACCGCCCACTTCAAACAGCTCAAGGCCGTCCTCAAGGAAATGGGCTACGACTGGTCTGACGACATGGAACATGTGGCCTTCGGTCTAGTAACCAAGGAGGGCAAGAAACTCTCAACCCGTAAGGGCAATGTCATCCTCCTGGAACCAACCATCCAAGAGGCTGTCGCCCGAGCCCAAGCTCAGATTGAGGCCAAGAACCCTAACCTGGCCAATAAGGAAGCCGTGGCCCATGCTGTCGGTGTCGGGGCCATCAAATTCTACGACCTCAAGACGGACCGCATGAACGGTTACGACTTTGACTTGGAAACCATGGTTTCCTTCGAGGGCGAAACAGGTCCTTACGTCCAGTATGCCCATGCTCGTATCCAGTCTATCCTGAGAAAGGCCAACTTCACACCAGACCAAACAGCCACCTACAGCCTGACTGATGGCGAAAGCTGGGACATCATCAAGCACCTGCAAGACTTCCCTAACGTCATCAAACGGGCTTCGGACAATTTTGAACCGTCTATTGTAGCCAAGTTTGCCATCAACCTGGCTCAGTCGTTCAACAAGTACTATGCCCATACCCGCATTTTGGACGAGAGCCCTGAGCGAGACAGCCGTCTGGCCCTGTCCTACGCCACCGCTACCGTCCTCAAAGAAGCCCTCAACCTCCTCGGTGTTGAAGCACCTGATGAGATGTAGGGGTGCACAGTCACTTTCAAATACCAACCGCCCCACCAATTGGAGGGGCGGTTTTTCTCTGCTCTGCCATTTCCCAAAGAAAAAGCCCGCCAAAAGCGGGCTCACATCGGGCTAGGTCAGTTTTTTGCGTTTGCGGTTGATAACGAAGTCGGAGCTCATGACCTCGTCCACGTCGAGGATAGAGACGAAGGCGTCTGGGTCAAGGCTGGCGATGATGGCCTTGACCTCACGCACCTCGCTGGGATTGAGGGCCACGTACATGACCTTCTTGGCCTTGCCCGAATAAGCCCCCTCGCCGTGGAGGTAGGTGACGCCCCGATCCAAATCGACCAAAATCCGCTGGGCGATGGGCTCTGCCTGATCAGAGACAATCAGCATGCCCCGCACATGGTAACCCCCGTTTTCGATGATGGTGATGATCTGGCTAAAGACAAAGCTAGCAATCAGGGTGTACATCATGTTCTGGATGGATACGTAACTCAGAGACGCCAAGAGGACCAGAACGTCCACCCCCAAGAGGGTCTGACCCAGCTGAATCCCGAAAACCTTTTCGGCAATCCGAGCCACAATGTCGGTTCCCCCGGTCGTTCCGCCAAACCGAAAGACCAGGCCACTCCCCAGACCCGCACACAAGCCGGCGAGAAGGGCGGCGATCAAAAGGTCGCCGTTTAGGTCAATAGCAAAGCTGACCCGCTGCCAGAGCCAGATGAAGCCAGACATGGTCAGGGTACCATAGACACTGAGGGCCATGCTCTTCTTGCCCAAAATCCGAGCTCCGATGAGAAAGAGGGGAAAGTTAATCAGGAGGGTCGAATAGGCTGGATCCACCCCAAACAAGTTGTGGATGATAAGGGTAATCCCTGCCACCCCACCTTCTGCCAGATGGTTGGCCATGTTAAACTGGACAAAGCCAAAGGCATAGATGGCCGTCCCCAGGGCAATCATAATCAGGTCCACGGGATTGACACGTTTTACAGTCGTCATTGTTCTCACTTTCTATGGCTGACAGGAGGAAACACCTGCTGCTACAGGTGTTCTCATTTTTCGGCATCAGGCCTCGCCACAAGAGCTAGTTGCCGTTGCGGTACTTGCTTCGTTTGATGATGAATTCTGGGCTGATGATTTCATCCACGCTGGAAATGGACAGGAAGGCCTGGCTATCAATACTGGTCACCAAGAGCTTGGCCTCCCTGACTTCATTGGGGTTAAGAATCACATAGAGAACCTGCTTTTCTTTTCCCGAGTAGGCTCCCCTGCCCTGGAAATAGGTCACTCCCCGACCCAAGACCCGCATGATTTGGTCAGCGATAGCCTCAGGTTGGTCGGTGATGACCATCAGTTGTCGGACAGAGTAGCCCCCATTTTCCACCAAACTGACCACCTGACTGTAGATAAAACTAGCCATCAGGGCATACATCATCTTGGGAACGGAAACGTAGGTCAAAGACAGGAGCATGACCAAGATGTCAATGCCCAGAAGGCTTTTCCCCAAGGGAATGCCCAGCTTATCCTCGATAACTCGGGCGATAATGTCCGAGCCACCGATGGTTCCTGCAAAGCGAAAGACAATGCCACCTCCCAGACCAGCCGTCAAGCCAGCCAAAACAGCCACAATCAGGTCATCCCCCTGCAAATCAATGGCAAGGCCCGTCTGCTGCCAGAGCCAAACAAAAAAGTAAAGCATGAGAATGCCGTGGAGGGTGTAAACCATGGCCTTGCGGCCAAAGAGCTTGGCCCCCAAGAGCACCAAGGGCAGGTTAATCAGGTAACCCGTGATGGTCGGGTTGATTCCAAAGAGGGCATGGAGAATCAGGGTCACCCCAGCCATGCCGCTATCGGCAATCTGATTGGGCATCTTAAAGACCACAAAGCCAAAGGCATAGATGGCTGCCCCCAGGGTGATAAAGAGGAAGTTTCTCGGGTGAAAAACGTACTTGTTGCTCATACAACCTCCTAGTCCAAATCCACAAACCGTCCGATAATCTGAACATTTTCCGCTACCGACACAAAGGCTTGAGGGTCGGTTTTCTTCATGCGGTCCTTAAACTCGTTAAACTCCGCTCGGGTGATGATGGTGATGAGGACGGCTTTTTTGTCCCCTTGATAAGTTCCCTGGGCATCATTGATTGAGGTCACCCCCCGATGGAGTTTTTTGTGAATCATCTTGATGACCTTGTCGGGCTTATCGGTCACAATCATGGCCTGCATTTTCTTCTGCTTGGTATAGATGGCATCGGTCACTCGACTGGACACGAAAATAGTGGCCATGGAATAAAGGGCGTACTGCCAACCAAAGAGCAGGCCAGCCACACTCATGATGAGGGCATTGACCATCAAGGAAATCTTACCCACCTGCCGGCCAGTCTTGCGGCGAATGGTCAGGCTGATGATGTCCGTGCCGCCGCTAGAAATGTTAGACTTGAGGCCATAACCAATCCCCGTCCCCATGACCAGACCGCCAAAGATGGCATTAACCAAGGGGTCTGTGGTCAGGGTCACCTGGGGCATGAGCTGGATAAAGAGCGAACTCATGCTGACCGTGATAAAGGTGAAAATGGTAAACTTGTGGCCGATGGTGTACCAGGCCAGAATCAAAAGGGGCAGGTTGATGGCGTAAAAAACCGCCGCCACCGGCAAATCCAGGCTAGTGGACCGCTCAACCAGGGCCACCACCACCTGGGCCAGCCCAGTCACCCCGCTGGAGTAAACCTTGCCTGGCTGGAAAAAGAAATTGACGGCGATGCTGGACATGAGCCCATAAAAGAGGGAGGCTGAGATTTTCTCGGCATACTTCTCCTTAGAAATGCTTCGCAGGGTCTTGAGCAAGCCATAACGCTTGGCCAGGCGGTTGATCTGAAATTTGATTTTCTTTGAAAATGGGGCTTTTCTAACCATTGGTCTTGATGTTGAGAGAGAGTTCTTCCAGTTGTTTAGGAGCGACCAGGCTCGGTGCAGCCGTCATCGGGTCAGAAGCCTTGTTGTTTTTAGGGAAGGCAATCACCTCGCGGATGTTGTCCTTGCCAGCCAAAAGCATAACCAGACGGTCCAGACCGATGGCCAAACCACCGTGTGGTGGGAAACCGTAGTCCATGGCTTCCAGAAGGAAACCAAATTGCTCTTCAGCTTCTTCTTTAGAGAAACCAAGGGCAGCGAACATCTTCTCTTGGAGGTCACGGGTGTTGATCCGCAGGGAACCACCGCCCAGCTCGTAGCCATTAAGAACGATGTCGTAGGCCACAGCCTTGATCTGGCTCAGGTCGCCACCCTCCAAACCAGCCACCGTATCAGCTGTTGGTAGGGTGAAGGGGTGGTGGGCAGACATGTAGCGGCCTTCTTCTTCTGAGTATTCAAAGAGCGGCCAGTCAACCACCCAGAGGAAGTTAAACTGGTTCTTGTCGGCCAAGTCAAGTTCCTTGGCCAAGCGGCTGCGGAGGGCACCGAGGGTGTTGTTAGCCACCTCAAGGCTATCAGCCACAAAGAGAACCAGGTCATTTTCAGCCACCTCAAGAGTGGCAACCAGGTCAGCCTCGATGGCTGGCAAGAACTTGGCAATCGGGCCAGCAAAGGCACCGTCAGCGTATTTGACCCAGGCTAGGCCCTTGGCACCGAACTGCTTGGCAAACTCGGTCAAAGCGTCAATGTCCTTACGAGAGTAGCGGTCAGCCGCGCCCTTAACCACGATGGCCTTAACCACTTCTGCTTCGGCAAAGACCTTGAAGTCAATAGTCTTAGCCACAGCCGAGATATCCTGCAAAAGCATGCCAAAGCGGGTGTCCGGCTTGTCTGAACCGTAGCTGTTCATGGCCACCTCATAGCTCATCCGTGGGAATGGCAGAGCGACCTCAATGCCCTTGGTTTCTTTCAGAACACGGGCCAACATGCCTTCCACGATGTCTTGAATATCCTGGTCGGATAAGAATGAGGTCTCCAAGTCTACCTGGGTAAACTCAGGCTGGCGATCGCCCCGCAGGTCTTCGTCACGGAAACATTTAACGATTTGGTAGTAGCGGTCAAAGCCTGCGTTCATGAGCAGCTGCTTGGTAATCTGCGGGCTCTGTGGCAGGGCATAGAAATGACCCTCGTGCACCCGGCTCGGCACCAAGTAATCACGGGCCCCTTCTGGCGTTGACTTGGTCAGCATTGGGGTTTCAACGTCGATAAATTCCAACTCGTCCAGGTAGTTGCGGATAGTGTGGGTCACCTTGGCACGAAGTTTGAAGTTTTCCAGCATTTCTGGACGGCGGAGGTCCAGGTAACGGTAACGCAGGCGAGTATCATCGCTGACCTCCACCCCATCCTTGATTTCAAAGGGTGTTGTTTTAGCTGTGTTGAGAACGGTCAAGCTCTCCACGTGCAGTTCTACTTCTCCAGTCGGCAGGTTAGGGTTGGCCTGTTCACGGGCAACAACAGTGCCGGTAACCTCGATCACAAACTCACTGCGGAGGCCATTGGCGGTAGCCACCACATCGCTAGAAGCAGTCTCAGGGTTAACCACCAACTGCATGACACCCTCGCGGTCGCGCAGGTCGATGAAAATCAGGCCACCCAGGTCACGGCGGCGGGCCACCCAGCCCATGAGGGTCAGGGTCTGTCCAAGGTGCTCCGAGCGGACACGTCCAGCATACATACTACGTTTCATCAATTTTTCTCCAAAAAATGTATTTCCTTCTTATTTTACCACAAATCCCAGCCTTTGTGCTAGGTCGGTCCGCTAAAATTCCACGCCGTACGCATGAAGAAAATGCATGCAACTATCTTTTGAGTTACATGCACTTTCAGAAACTTTCTTGAAAACACCTCGATATTCGGTACTATTCTATTCATCTCACGGAAATTATACCAAAATTTTCATCTAAAAAGTGCAACACTTCTCTGAAAAATTGTTTTCTGAAATCGTCGTTTTCTTCATGCGTTTGGCGTGGCTAAAAAAGCAGGACCTTCGCCCGAAGACAATTCCCGAAACTTTTTCATAAACTTTTTTAGAAACTTTCTTGAAAACAAAGCAATTCTCACCAGCCTAGCCAACTCACTAAAAAATCCCCCCTCTTGTGAGGGGGACCGCTCAACTTAGCAGCGTTCAAAAGCGTAAGTAATGGCGTAACTAAGGCGTTCGCCCGCCTTGAGGACAATGTTGCCAAAATCAGGCTGGTTGATGGCATCCGGCAGGAACTGGGCTTCCAAAGCCAGGCCCTCGTGCTTGGTGTTGGTCCGACCGCCACTCCGCTCAAAGACCACGCCCTCCTCTGGCCAGTTGAAACTGTAAACCACCAGGCCATTGCGTTCCGAATAGAGGGTCACTTGGTGACCGCTGGCCTCATGGGTCAAAATCGCTACCGGATTACCAGCCGGCACCGCCACCTCAAAGGCATCGTCCAGCCCCCCCGTTTGGTGGACCGCCGTCATGACGTCTCGACTTTGGCGGAAATCATAGGGTGTTCCCGTCACATCAAGCCGTCTTCCTGTCGGAATCAAAAATTCGTCTGTTTCGAGCTTGTCGTTGGCAGCGATGAAGAGCTCATGCCCCTCTAAATCAGCAGCCTCACTTAGATTAAAATAAACATGGTTGGTCGGGTTAAAAAGGGTGTCAACCGTGCCATCGTAGCCCTCATAGGTCACAGTCAGACGGTCATGGTTGTCCAGACTGTAATGGGCTGAGATGGTCACATCGCCAGGGAAACCATCCACAACTTCCTTAGCCCGATAGGTAAAGATAACCCCAACTTGGTCTGCTGACTCCACCAATTCAAACTCCCAGTTCTGGCGATGAAGACCAGCTGGCCCTCCGTGGAGGGTGTTGCCATTGTTGTTGACAGGGAACTGGTAGTTGGTCTCACCGATGGTCGCCTGACCAGCCTTAATGCGGCCAGCCACCCGACCTACCGTTTGACCTGCACAGATGCCGTTGGCCAAATACTCACTCGGCAACTCGTGGCCCAGAACCAAATTTTTCAAGCTGCCGTCTGCCTGCGGCAAGAAAAAGCTCTGCCAAGTTGCCCCCAAAGTCAGAAAACTGGCCTGAGTTCCTCGGTCGTTGGTCAGGGTAATCTGACTGATGTCCTGACCGTCAATGCGTTCCACAACTGCTGTCCGAATGTCCATGTTAGCTCCTTTTGATATAAGAAATGTTACTTCTATTGTACCCCTTTTCAAGCAAAAAGTAAACGGTAAACAAGAGAAAAAAGAAGCGAGTTCCCCCGCTTCTCTGTCAATTCTGTCGTTCAGTTTTTCATCACAGCAATTCCCATAAGCTGGAGCAAGACCCCCAGTCATCCCCTCCATAATAGCTTTTTGACCAGGTCTTATCTCTGTCATCTTGAGCCATCGCCTTTGCAAGCTCGACGTTAAATCATGCAACTAGTAGCATGACCTAAAGTGCAAACATAAAACTGAATAGATAGATAAAATAGATGACATGCCAAATGACAGACAGAAACGCCAACAGTTGACCCAATTGATAACCCTTATGATAGCAATAGAGAAATAAGATTAAATAACAACCAAAGGTGACTAGTGTCACAGTAAAGTAAACTGGGACAACCAAGGGCAAGGCCATAAGCAAGAGAATATCCCATAATAAGCCTATTATAACAGATAGTTGATAGATTCGTTTAGGAGTCATTTTTTCATCCCTCCTTCATGACCTTTACATTTTCATTCTGACGGAAAACGCTTTCTGTATCAACAAAAAACACTCAAGAACCACGCCGTATGCATGAAGAAAATGCATGAAACTATCTTTTTGAGTTACATGCATTTTTCAGAAATGTTCTTGAAAATACCTCGATAATCGGTACTATTCTATTCATCTCACGGAAATTATACCAAAATTTTCATCTAAAAAGTGCAACTCTTCTCTGAAAAATTGTTTTCTGAAATCTTCGTTTTCTTCATGCGTTTGACGTGTTCAAAAACACGATTGCGGGACGAAAATACTGTCCTTCTGATGTTGAATGACGGGTAGGTTAGAAAAATGTCACGACAAGCTAAAAGTCACTCCCGAAAACCTGCCGACCGACCTGATAGGCCCGCTGAGGGCCCTCAGCCGTCAGGACGATTCCATTAAGGACACCCCCATAAACAGCGCCACCGTCAATACCTAGCTTGCCATCAGCCGTCTGCCAAATCTTACTGGTCGGCACAGGGCTCTCAAAGAGGGACTTGGTCGGCGTGTGGCCGAAAATGATGGTCTTGCCTGTTTTATTGTCGCCGTCATGGAAAGGTTTGCGAATCCAAACCTTGTCATAATCTTCCGTCTCACGGACATCCTCCAAGGTCAAGTCCAAGCCCGCATGAACGAAAAAGTGATGGTCTGTCTCGTACAGGTAAGGGAAGTTCCGCACCTGCTCAATCAGCTCGGCATATTGCCCCAAAATCGCCGCCGCATCGGTGACCGGATCCACCTCAGCGTCCAGGGGGCGACCCAAGAGGGAGTTGATGGTGCTATCCCCGCCGTTACGCTGGTAGTGACCGTAGCGGTCCTGGGGGTTGTCCAGATAGGCCAGGAACATCCACTCGTGGTTGCCCGTCAAACAGACCGCCTCCTCCTCACGCACCAGCTGGCAGACCCGCTCCAAACAGGCCTTGGAATCAGGCCCTCGGTCAATCAAATCTCCCATAAAAACCAGCTGCTGGCGGCTCTTGTCCCACTTGGCCAGCAGGTCTTCTAACTGCTCATAGCAGCCATGCACATCTCCAATCGCAAACCATTCTGTCATTGTGTTTTCCTTTCAAACTCATTTTTTCCATTATAACACAAAACAGACCGCCGAGAAGGCGGCCTGTTAATCAGAATAAGAGAACTAATCATTTTTAATAAACCTAATCCCCCATAAACAGAGGGCAAGAAAAATAAGGGAAACCAAGACGACCAGACCTGCAACCAGTTTTGAAAAACCATCTGCCACCGTTGCAAGACGATAGCTGCCAATGATCACCAACAATAAAAACATCAGGGCATAAGCGTACTGCTGTCGGACAAGTGGTTTGTTCCCCTTGGGAACCAAGTCCTGCAAACGACGGCTAATAAAACGATTTGTCAGCAAAGTGGCAAAAGCAATCAAAGCAAAGCTCAGCTGAATTAACCACGACGCCCTAAACAGCTCATTGGTAAACACCACCAAGGCTAGAGCAAGAGCCACCAAACGAACACTGGTCCAACGCAACCGCTCAAACCATTGCTTTTCTTCTTGTAAGCGAAGAAAAGTCTCTGTCGTTTCCTGATGCCCGAAAACCAACTCATCCAAGCTCAGACCAAATCTCTCCTTAATAGCAATCAAATTGCCAATATCAGGCACACCAGCGTCAGATTCCCAGCGGGCAATAGCAGAGCGTGACACCCGAAGCTCCTTGGCTAATTCAGCCTGGGTCAGGCCATTCTTTAAGCGAAGCTGCTTCAAGGTTTCTGAAATCCTCATCTCAACACCTCCTTATGCTCCTATTCTATCCCTTTATAGGGTCAGAGACAAGGAAAATCAGCTCAAAATGATGTTATCTTCCATAACAAGATGTCATGAGGCCATCCTGATGTCATCACTAACTCCCAACAAGCAAGTTGACACCCTTGTCAACTTGCCGTCAACTTGCCATTGGACCAAGTATTTTGTTAAAATGAAAAAAAGTAAAAAATCCCCTAAGGTCAGGGCTTGCTCATGACCCAAGGTCACATGATAAGCTATACTTAGAAAGGAGGTGAAAGAAATGTCACACTATACCACAGGTGAACTGGCCAAGGCTGCTGGGGTCACTGTTCGCACCGTGCAGTTCTATGATAAGAAGGGCCTGCTCAGTCCGTCTGACTGGACTGAGGGCGGTCGCAGGCTCTACACAGAGGAAGACTTGGAACAACTCCGCTTGATTTGCTACCTTCGTGAACTGGACTTTTCACTGACACAAATCAAGGAGTTGTTTGGTGAACAAGAAGCGACTGCTGTCCTGACAACCCTTTTGGACAGCCACATCGCTTCCTTGGAAAAAGCTACCCAGGAGCAGGCGGACAAGCTCCAAGAACTTCACGTCTTGCGAAAAGGACTTCAGAAAGGCCAGCCGATTCCCCTAAATCAACTTCCTGGCATTTCTCTAACCATGAAACAAAACTCTAATTGGCGTCGGTTTGCAGGTAAACAGTTCCTAAAATTGCTGCCTGTTATCCTTCTATTTGTTGGGCTGGCCTATTTTATAGAAATCAGTCAACAGACTTGGCTCATTTTCCCAGCTATAACCTTCTATTTTGGAGCAATCTTTTATTGGATCTGGAACTATTACCAGAAAATCAGCTTACTCTGCCCACTCTGTCACCAGACTTTCAAATCTAGCTTTAAGAATTTTCTGTTCGGTAGACACACACCACGCACTCGAAAACTGAGCTGTCCACACTGTCACCAAACCAACTATTGCGTGGAAGTCGTAAAAGAAGACTAGCAAAAAAATCCGCCACTTAAGGCGGATTTTTTCGATTACTTGGTCACAATATTTACCAGTTTATTCGGCACTACAATGACTTTGACAACCGTTTGGCCAGCGATTTCGGCTTGGACCTTGGCGTCGGCCAGGGCTGCGGCTTCCAGGTCTTCCTTGCTCAGGTCCTTGGCGACCTTGAGTTTGGCCTTGACCTTGCCCTTGATTTGGACAACGATTTCGATTTCGTCTTCAACAAGTTTGGTCTCGTCGTAGGTCGGCCAAGCAACGTAAGAGATGCCTTCGCTTGAACCTGTTACCTGTGCCCAGAGTTCCTCACCCAAGTGCGGTGCAAATGGGGCAAGCAACTGAACAAAGCCCTTGGCGTAGTCGATGAAGAGGTCGTCCGTTTTGTTGGCGGCATTGACAAAAATCATCATCTGGGCAATAGCCGTGTTGAACTTGAGCTCCTCGATGTGCTCAGTCACCACTTTCACGGTCTCATGGTAGACCTTGTCCAAAGCTCCGCTATTTGCCGAAACTAGCGGCTTGGTGGTCACCAGACGGTAAACCCGATCCAGGAACTTGCGGCTGCCCTCCAGACCTTCCTCGCTCCAGGCGATGGAGGCGTCCAGCGGCCCCATGAACATCTCGTAAACCCGCAGGGTGTCGGCCCCGAACTGGTCCACCACGTCATCAGGGTTGACCACGTTCTTGAGGGATTTAGACATTTTTGCAGGCAATTGCACGAGCTCCTCACCCGTTTCCGTGTGGAAAAAGCTACCGTCACGCTTCTCAACCTTGTCGGTCGCAACAAGGGCTCCGCGGCCATCCTTGTAGCTGGTGCCCAGAATCATGCCCTGGTTGAAGAGTTTTTGGAAGGGTTCCTTGGTCGGCACCACACCGATGTCGTAGAGGAACTTGTGCCAGAAGCGGGCATAGAGCAGATGAAGCACGGCGTGCTCGGCACCACCGATGTAGATGTCAACTGGCAACCAAGCTTTGAGCAGGTCCTCATCCGCCAACTTGTCATTGTTTTTCGGGTCAATGTAACGGAGGTAGTACCAGCTGGAACCCGCCCATTGGGGCATGGTGTTGGTTTCACGGCGGCCCTTAACCCCGTCTTCACGGGTCACGGTCAGCCAGTCGGTCAGGTTGGCCAATGGGCTCTCGCCTGTTCCAGACGGCTTGATGTCGCTGGTTTTTGGCAAGATTAAGGGCAACTCGCTCTCAGGCAGAGCCGTGCTGGTACCGTCTTCCCAATGGACAATCGGAATTGGCTCACCCCAGTAACGCTGGCGGCTGAAGAGCCAGTCACGGAGGCGGTAGCTGATTTTCTCAGAACCAACACCTTTTTCTTCCAGCCAGGCCACGATTTTTTCAATGGCGTCAGCCTTGTTGAGGCCGTCTAGGAAGTCAGAGTTGATGTGGACACCGTCCTCGGTGTAAGGGGCGTCAGCCACATTGCCACCCTCAAGAACAGGAATAATCTCCAAGTCGAAGGCCTTGGCGAACTCCCAGTCCCGCTCATCGTGGGCAGGAACGGCCATGATGGCTCCAGTTCCGTAGCTGGCCAGCACATAGTCGGCAATCCAAATCGGAATTTCCTTGCCATTGACTGGGTTGATGGCGTAGGCACCTGTCCAAACACCGGTCTTGTCCTTGTTGAGGTCAGTACGAGCCAGGTCAGACTTGAGGCTGGCTTGGCGTTTATACTCGGCCACAGCCTCAGCTTGGTCAGCTGTCGTAATCTCGTCAACCAAGGTATGCTCAGGCGCCAAAACGGCGTAAGTCGCCCCAAAGAGGGTATCAGGACGGGTGGTGAAGACGGTGAAATCCTTGTCGGTGTCCTTGATTTTGAAGGTCACGTTGGCACCTGTCGACTTGCCAATCCAGTTACGTTGCATGTCCTTGATGGACTCTGGCCAGTCCAGGTCTTCCAAATCATTGAGCAAACGCTCAGCATAGGCGGTGATTTTCAGCATCCATTGCCGCATAGGCTTGCGGACAACTGGGTAGCCGCCCCGCTCAGAGGTCCCGTCTGGCAGGACTTCCTCGTTGGCGATGGCGGTTCCCAGCTCCTCCACCCAGTTTACAGGCACTTCAGCCTCGTAGGCCAGGCCTTTTTCGTAGAGCTTGGTGAAAATCCACTGGGTCCACTTGTAGTAGTCTGGGTCCGTCGTGTTGATTTCACGGTCCCAGTCGTAAGAGAAGCCCAAGGCGTTGATTTGGCGTTTGAAGTTAGCAATATTTTCCGCTGTAAAGTCAGCAGGGTCATTGCCTGTGTCCATAGCGTACTGCTCGGCAGGCAGACCAAAGGCATCCCAACCCATTGGGTGGAGGACGTTAAAGCCCTTTGCCCGCTTGTAACGGCTGAGGATGTCAGTCGCCGTGTAGCCCTCTGGGTGCCCCACGTGGAGACCAGCCCCAGATGGGTAAGGGAACATGTCTAGAGCGTAAAAGTTAGGCTTACTGCTGTCTGTGCCTGTTTTAAAGGTGTGGTTGGTCGCCCAGTAGCCCTGCCACTTAGGTTCGATCTCTTTGTGATTGTAAGTTGCCATAAGTTTCTCCTTCTATAAATCCATTTTCAAACGGTCCTCACCCCACCAATAGGGCATGAGTTCACCCAGGGTAATGGTCTCCCCTCGGTCATAGTCCTGCATGATTTCTGTCGCAGCATTTTCTGCAGACAACTGCATTAAAAACTCCCGACAGGCGCCACAGGGCATGCCCGTTCCGCCACCATAGGGTGGTTGGTTGCGGTAGGCCAAAATCTTTTTAATCTTGGTCTGGCCAGAAGCCATGTACATGTTGACCGCAGCCATTCGCTCTGCACAGAGGTGAAGGACACCAGCCGTCGCCTCAAAACAGACCCCTGTGAAGACCTGACCATTCTCAGCCTCAAGAGCCGCCACCACATGGTGGGAGTAGATGAAGGGACTGACCTCATGAGGGTTATATAAATCCTTTGATTGCTTGTAAAGTTCTTCCCAAGTTGCCATAAAATTCTCCATTTACTCAAGAGCTTCCCTTTCATTATACCACAAGCCCCTTGGTTTTACCACTCAGCCCATGGCTTTTCCTTAGGGGAAATGGCAGAGCGATCAGTTGTTTTTCCCTCCACCAAACCCCAACCCCCTTTCTGAAAAAAAATTGCCCCAGGGTCTTGCTTTTTTACTCAAAATCGTGTAATATAGTAAAGTAATCACCTGCGGAGGTGGTGGAACGGCAGACACGCATGCTTCAGGCGCATGTGCCCATCGGGTGTGAGGGTTCAAATCCCTTCCTCCGCATCCTAACAGACCTAAGGGTCTGTTTTTTTTGTGTCTCAATCCAAAATAGAGGTTGGCCAAGCCAACCTCTATTTTATTTAATGACGCCACTAGCCAGCAGGTAATAGGCCAGCAGGTAGAGCAACCAGATATGGACGGGGTAAAACACGTAGAAAAAGTACTTGTTGCCTTGGCCCCGTTGCCCATTATAAAGCATGAGTAAGGGCAGGACACCAATCATCAGCCACTGGATTTTAGTGGTAAAGAGGGCAGAAAAACCACTCGGCAGAGCCAAAGCAAGGTTCAAAATGGCAACAAGCACCAAAGCCAGGTACTGGTAAAGCCGCTTGCCACGGAAAAGGTAAAAGAGCAGGGCTAGAATAACCGCAACAGGTCCACCCTCTACAGCCAGGTAGCTCGGAAACAGAACAAAAACACGGGCCAAATCCACCTGATCCGCCTGTAGCAGGGGAAACATAATGAGGAGAGGCAACAAGGGCAGGGCAAGCAAACCCAGACCCTTGAGAACAGCCTTGGCCCGAAAGGCATCCACCGCCATCATGAGCAAGACCGACACAAACATGGTCGCAAAGACGTTGTTCATGAGTTCCACCGAGTGGGCTGTGATGGGAAAGGCCTGCTGGACAAAGAGGGTCACTGCCCGCATGCCCATTGACCAGAGCAGGAGCCGTAGGGCATAGGCCCGCTTGGACCTAGTATGAGCGTAACCCTCCGCACAGAGGTAGAGAAAGAGGGGCAGAACTGGCCGCCCCAGCATACTGAGCCAGGTCAAGTCGCCCGCATAGTAAAACATCTGGTGAACATGGTCACAGACCATCAAGACCAAGCCAATCAGCTTCAACTGCTGGCCAGTCAATCCTTTTTTAAGCATAAAGCCTCCTTATTTGCTGTAATAATAAATGGTGCCATCTGTCATAAAAACATAGACGAAGGCGGTGTCTTGAAAATAGCTGGCGCCCGCAGGCGATCCTTCCAAGGTCTCCTTGACCCCGTTGAAATAGCCTGGGATAACCTCGGCTGTCGCTACCAAATCAACAACGCTGGCCACCTGCAGCTGGCTCTTGACCGCCTCAGCCGCCTGGGCAGACAGGTGAAATTTGCCATTGATGAGGGCACCCTTGTCTTCAAAGATGAGGGCGATGTCCTCAGCCTGGCGGGGCAAAAAACTAGGCAGCTTGCCCTGGTCCAGGTAGGCCTCAATCTGCTTGCTGCTACGGCCATAGTCCCCCAAATCCGCCGCCACATAGCCAAACGGAGACGTCATGACCAAGAGGGTTAGGGCAGACCCCAAAAGGGTCGTCAGAACCAAACCTGTCCCCACCAAGAGCTTGATAATCCGTCGGTGCTTTTTCAGGCGTTGAGACCAGCTGGTCACTGACCGCTCGTAGCCCTGACGAGCCTCCAGAGACCTGCTCTGCTCTTTTTCCAAAAACGCCAACATGGCCTGACAGCCCTCGCAGCTGCCCAAGTGGGCCTCAACCAGCTCTCGGCTCGTCGGGCTTAGGGTGCCGTCCAGATAGGCCGGCAACAAATCTTCAATCAGTTGGCAATCATAGGTCATAACCGTACCTCTCTTTCAATCGTTTTTTGAGCTGCTGCCTGGCTCGGTACATGAGAACCTTAGACGAGGATAGGGAAATCCCCAGGTCACCAGCAATCTGCTCGTAGCTGTCATCTGTGTAAACCCGAGCGATAAAGACCAACCGCATGGTTTCGGGCAAGTCAAACACCTGCTCCAAAACCCGCTCCATGAGCTCTGCCTGCTCCAGTTGCTGAACCGTGTCCCGACCATCAGCCAAGAGGTCTAAAACCTCCAAATCCACCTGGTCTAGCTGAGGTTTACTGACCGCAGACAAGAAAGTATTCTTGGCGATGGTGAAGAGCCAGGTCTTGAACTGACTGTCCCCGCGAAACTTGTCCAAATTGAGGTAAACCTTCAAAAAGACCTCCTGGGTCAGCTCATCCGCCAGGGTATGGTCATAGCGACAGAGTTTGAGCAAAAAACGGTAAACATCAGCCTTGTAACGCTCGTAAAGCTCATCAAACACCAAGCCACCTCCTTTCTAGCGCCTTCCCTATATTAGACCCGTCAAACTCAAAAAAGTTACAACAAAAGTGAAAAAGCCCTCGACAGAGGACTTCTTACTTAGTTATTCTTGTGCCGCTTGGCCTTGCGACGAGCCAGCTGGGCCTGACGGTAGTCACTGTTTCCGATAAATCGCAGAGCAGACATCAAGGGTTTTCTGTCCTTACCGAGAATTCCTAGGGTTTCTGCCAAGATTTGGATACCGAACAGAACACCCAACAACAGCAAGATGCCACCCAAACGACTGGATAGATTGAGCAAAACGGCTGTTAGGGCAAACACAAAGCTGATGGCATAAACCACAAACACCGCACCACGATGAGTGAAGCCCATGGCTAACAAGCGATGGTGCAAGTGCATGCGATCGGGCTCATAAAATTTTTGACCAGATAGCTGGCGTCGAATAATAGCCAGGCCCGTATCCGCAATAGGAACCCCCAAAATCAAGACTGGTGAGACCACGGCCACAGCCGTGGCATTTTTCAAGCCCTGAAGCGAGAGAACTGCTATCATAAAGCCAATAAAGAGCGAACCCGTGTCACCCAAATAGATAATGGCAGGATGAGCGTTGTAAGGGAAAAAACCTAGAATCGCTGCCATCAACACAAAGATGGTCAAGGTCAGAAAAATATCTGTATCGTATAAAAAGAAATTTGACACCAAACCCAAGGAAAAAAGGGTAATCATGGCCACACCTGACACCAGACCATCCAAACCATCCAGGAAATTGATGGCATTGGTGATCCCGATAATCCAAACGATGGTGAGAATGGCTGTTAGCCAAGGATCAAAGACCAACAAGGGACCACCAAAGGGCAACTTGAAACTACTAAATCGGAAATCCGTCAAGGCATAAACGAGTACAGCCGCCAGAAGCATTCCGACTAATTTGTAAACAGGTCTTAACTCATACACGTCATCAAGCAAGCCCGTCAAGCCAACCAAGACGCCGCCGAGAGCAACTGGCAAGATGTAATCAAAGTAGGTCACTCCCCCTGGATGAGGAGGCATAAAGCCTGGCATGAAAAACAAGGCACTGACCAAAAAGGAAAAGATAATCGCCAGGCCGCCGCTACTTGGCATGGGCTTCTGGTTAATCCGTCTAGCATTGGGATAATCAACTGCCCCGACCCTAAACGCCAAAGACCGCACCAAGGGGGTCAGCACAACAGTCAAAAAACTGGTCCCAACCAAGAGCAGGATAAATTCAAGAGTTAAAACTGCCATGCCTTAACCCCGCAATCCCGCCAGCTCCGACAGGATATCCCCCTCCCGCAAGAGGATGGCATGCTCTCTCAAATGAGCTCTAGTGTAACGTGATTCTTTGGCATGCTCTAAAATCCGAGCATAGACCTGACTAGGATAGACCCTGTCCTTGCCTGCCACATGGAGCAAGACAGTCAACTGGTAGCCATCCTGATACTTGTAGAGCTCAGACGCTTCAACAGGGTAATTCACCGTTTTTGAAAAAGCCACCACATCCGTCAACTGTTCAAAAGTCAACACATAGTGCACATAGTCCATGGTCTCTTGTTCTTCTTCAAGTTCTTGTGCTTCCTCAGCCTGCTCAGCTTCTTCTAGACGCTTGAGAGCAGGTTTATCGCCTTTTTCTTCAAACAAACGCCCCATCTGCTCAATCAGTTCCTCCGCAGGTAACTGCCGCATCTCGTCCATATCAAACATGTCCGTCATGCTAAAGTCTGTGGCCATCTCAGACTTGGTGACAAAGATGTCCACTCGGTCCTGCTTGGGCGTCACCCGAAAGCTCAACATGCCACTCATTCTGAAGTGGTCTGGCAAGTCCAACTCCTCCAAGACCGAATGGAAAAAGTCCTCTGTCTTTTCTTGGGGCATGAGAAAATCAGCCAGTTCCATGCCTCTCTCTTCTAAATCATTCAAACTAATGGTGATTTTCAGCGTGCTATCGCTGATTTGTTTCATTTTCATTTTTAGTTACCTCATTCGAGTGGTCAAGCCTCGATTGGCTACACACTGCCCTTTTAGTCTACCACATTTTCAGAAAAAAGTCATGCCCTACCTTAGACCAGAAAAAGCCCCTTAGGGCTTTGGGAAAATAGCAGAGCTGGGTCTTAGAGTTCCTCAAAGGCGTCCTTGACCTTGTCAAAAAAACCTTTTTTCTTAGGGTGAACATCTGAGATACCGCTGGCTGCCGCAAATTGTTTGAGGGCGGCCACCTGAGCGTCGTTGAGTTTGGTCGGAGTCACAATGTTAATGGTCACATACTGGTCACCCACCACACCGCTACGGATATGAGGAGCTCCCTTACCACGCAGGCGGAAGGTCTTGCCTGTCTGGGTTCCAGCTGGGATAGCCATCTCCACAGGGCCATGAACGGTCGGAATATCCACCGTATCACCTAGAGCTGCCTGAACAAAGTTGATGTCCAGCTTGTAGGTGATGGTTGTCCCCTGACGTTCAAATTTATCGCTGGCTTGAACGGTTACGACAACATAAAGGTCACCATAAGGGCCACCGTTGAAACCTGCCTCACCTTGACCTTGCAAACGAATTTGCTGACCAGTTTCCACACCGGCAGGGATTTTGACCGAAACCTTATGAGACTTAGCTTCATGCCCAGTTCCTCGACAGGTCTGGCAAGGGTCTTTGATTTCTTGGCCACGGCCATGACAGACATCACAGGTCATCTGACGACGCATCATGCCCAACGGGGTCTGCATATCCACCGCAATTTGCCCAGAACCATGACAGCGACCGCAAGTAACAGGGCTAGTCCCAGGGCGACAGCCCGAGCCACTACAAGTGCCGCAGGAGGCCTCACGTTGATAGCTGACCTCTTTTTCCGTACCGAAGACGGCCTCTTCGAAGCTCAAGTTAACCCGGTACTGGAGGTCATCGCCTTGACGCGGGGCATTGGGGTTGCGTGAGCCGCCACCGCCGCCAAAGAAACTGGAGAAGATGTCCTCAAAGCCGCCGAACCCACCGCCAGAAAAGCCATCAAAGCCACCGAAACCACCGCCGCCAAAACCACCACCAGCTCCTGCTGGCCCGAATTGGTCATAGCTGGCACGCTTTTGCTCATCACCCAGGGTCTCATAGGCTTCCTGGATGTCCTTGTATTTCTGCTCCGCCCCAGCCTCTTTGTTGATGTCTGGGTGGTATTTTTTGGATAATTTCCGATAGGCCTTCTTAATCTCGTCCTGCGACGCCGATTTGGAAACGCCTAAACGGTCGTAGTATTCTTGATTGTTCATTTTTTTACCTTTCGGTTTTTTTATTGATACTTTTCTTAGGTGGTGGGGACGGAAGCGACCGCCAAAGGCGTTCCATTCCTTACTGTTGAGCCTAAAGTCTCAACAGTCCCCTCGTGAGATAAGCCGAACGCTTATCTCACTCTGACCACAGCGAAAAGTATCTTTTGGGGCTCGCTCCGCTCGCCATCGCAGAACTATAACCACATTTGGTTGGAACATTTTTCTTTTACCCGAAAACCAGAGGCTGGGGTTCAACCTCTGGTTTGAGTGTTCTTAGGTTCAACAACAGAAATCAGCTGCACAGATACGACGACCTTTTGAACGGTTCGATAATAAGCGTTCGAAAGGTCTAGTAAGGCACCTAGCAAGTCGCCCAATAACGATTGGCGTTCATTGATTAGTTACTTAAGCAACAATCACTATTGGTGCGTTACTTTTCAGTAAACTCACCATCCACAACGTCGTCACCAGCTGGATTAGCTTGGGCAGCACCTTCTGCACCTGCAGCAGCCTGTTGGGCAGCGGCAGCTTGCTCGTACATTTTCACAGCAAGAGCTTGAGCTTTCTCGTTGAGGACTTCCAATTTCGCCTTCATGTCGTCAAGGTTACCAGCTTCTTGGGCAGCTTTAAGCTCGTCCAAAGCAGCTTGGGCAGCATCACGCTCAGTGTCAAAGCCCTTGCCTTCGGTTTCCTTGATGGTCTTTTCAGTTGCAAAAATCATCTGGTCAACTTCGTTACGAAGGTCAACTTCTTCCTTACGCTTAGCGTCAGCTTCGGCGTTAGCCTCAGCATCCTTCATCATGCGCTCAATTTCAGCTTCGCTCAAACCGTCGTTAGACTTGATGACAATGGTTTGCTCTTTCTGTGTACCAAGGTCTTTAGCCTTAACAGACACGATACCGTTCTTGTCAATGTCGAAAGTTACTTCGATTTGAGGAATACCGCGAGGAGCCGCAGGGATGTCAGTCAGTTGGAAGCGACCAAGGGTCTTGTTATCGTTAGCCATTGGACGCTCACCTTGGAGAACGTGGATGTCCACCGCAGGTTGGTTGTCAGCCGCTGTTGAGAAGACTTGTGACTTAGAAGTTGGGATAGTGGTGTTGCGGTCAATGAGTTTAGTGAAGACACCACCCATAGTCTCGATACCCAGTGACAATGGGGTAACGTCCAGGAGAACAACGTCCTTAACGTCACCAGAAATCACACCACCCTGGATAGCAGCACCCATGGCAACCACTTCGTCTGGGTTAACAGATTTGTTTGGCTCTTTACCAGTTTCCTTGCGAACCGCTTCAACAACGGCAGGGATACGGGTTGAACCACCGACCAGGATAACCTCGTCAATTTCAGACGCTGACAAACCTGCATCTGACAGGGCTTGGCGAACAGGAACTTTAGTCCGTTCTACCAAGTCAAAGGTCAATTCATCAAACTTAGCACGAGTCAGGGTCAATTCCAAGTGGAGTGGGCCAGCAGCACCAGCAGTGATGAACGGCAAGCTGATTTGAGTCGATGTCACACCTGACAAGTCTTTCTTAGCTTTTTCAGCCGCATCTTTCAAACGTTGGAGGGCCATCTTGTCAGCTGACAAGTCGATGCCGTTTTCTTTCTTGAATTCAGCCACCAAGTGGTCGATGATTTTCTGGTCGAAGTCGTCACCACCAAGTTTGTTGTCACCAGCAGTGGCCAAGACGTCAAAGACACCGTCGCCCAATTCCAAGATAGACACGTCGAAGGTACCGCCACCAAGGTCGAAGACCAGGATTTTCTCTTCTTTGTCGGTCTTGTCCAAACCGTAAGCCAAAGCAGCAGCGGTTGGCTCGTTGACGATACGCTCGACTTCAAGACCAGCAATTTTACCAGCGTCTTTAGTCGCTTGACGTTGGGCATCGTTGAAGTAGGCAGGAACGGTGATAACCGCCTTGGTTACTTTCTCACCAAGATAATCTTCTGCGTAACCTTTGAGGTATTGCAAAATCATGGCTGAGATTTCTTGTGGCGTGTATTCTTTGCCGTTAGCAGCTACTTTTTCAGATGTCCCCATCTTAGACTTGATGGAGATGATGGTGTCTGGGTTAGTTACCGCTTGACGTTTCGCCGCGTCACCCACGATGATTTCACCGTTTTTGAAAGACACCACAGACGGGGTTGTGCGGTTGCCTTCTGGGTTAGCGATGATTTTGCTCTCAGTTCCTTCAAGAACTGCAACAGCTGAGTTAGTTGTACCTAAGTCAATACCGATAATTTTAGACATGTGTATTACCTCTTATTTTTTTATTTCTTTTATTTTTATGGTTCTCTTAGGTGGCAGGGACGCAAGGCAAATCATAACGGCAATTTTTCATAGAAATTGCCTATGATTTGCACTAGCTCGGCATAGAAAATATTATCGATTTTCTATGCCTCCCGTCGCAGCCTCCTAAGAGCATTGAATTAGCTCGCATTCGCTCGCTGGTTAATCTTTATATTCTAGTTTAGTGACATTTCGGTCAAGTTAGGTTAATTGGCATTCTAGGATGCTGTAACTGCCATCCTTTCTACCTGTTTCTTGAAAACCGATGGATTCCCAAAATGCTTTTGCCTGAACATTCTCAGGATGAACGGGTAGGCTGGCCACAGTTGCTCCATGCTCCGTCTTGAAATAATCCAGACACAGCCGAGCAGCCTCTTTCCCCAGTCCTTTTCCTTGATAAGCTTTATCAATCAAGAAATTGATAATCTGACCATGTTGCTTCTCAATATATAGCGACACATAGCCAACCAAATCCTCACCTCGATAAATGGCTTTGGGATAAGAGTAGGGCCGGTTAGACCAGGCTTCTGCTAATGAATACTGAACCGAATCCACATGGCCTTGTCCAGATGGACCCGGATCCAAGTCCAAGCAATCAAAGAAGTTATCTTCCGTGATTTCTCGCAAAGATAGCATGAGTTATGCACCACCTTTTCATCGTTTACCGTCATAATGGTTGCCGTCTAATGATTAGGTTTTTAGAGCCAAGCTCCACAAACTGAACTAGGGATATTTTTCCGATACAAATCTAGGCAAAGCCTTGTGGCTTGTACTGACGGTACAGCGAAAGGCTTTAACGACGAGTTGCGAGTGAAAAATAGGCCTAGAGACGACGGGAACTTGTTCGGCTCGATACCAGCCGAACAAGGGAGCTAGTAAGGAGCCTAGGCAAGCCGCCATAGCGGTTGCCGTCTGGAGATGAGGTGCTTTAGCCCCCATCACCAGTGGCTAGTTATACACCACCACCATGGCTGGTCTTAACAACCGCTCATGGAGCTTGTAGCCTTTTTGGAAGACTTGAGCGATGGTGTCAGCTGGGTTGTCGTCATCCGCTGGCAGGGTTTGAACCGCCATATGGAGATTTGGGTCAAAGCTGGTCGTTTCCACCTCTTCTACCCCTTCTTCTTGCAGGGCTTGAAGGAGGCTGGCTTGGACCATTTCCAGACCTTTTTTGACGTCTTCGGTCAAGCCGTCAACCGCCAGAGCACGCTCCAGGTTATCCAGACTTGGCAGGATTTTCTTGGCCAAATCTTGCGAACGGTAGCGTTGCAAGGTCTGACGTTCTTCGCTGGCTCGGCGTTGGATGTTTTGCATTTCCGCATGGGCTCTCAGGTACTTGTTTTCAAAGTCCTGGGCTGCTTCCTGGGCCAATTCCAATTCGGTTTTTTCAGGGACTTCGGTGACTTCCTCGGTCACCTCACCCGTTTCTTCTGCGATTTCTTCTTCAAGAAGCTCGTCTTGTTTTACATCTTCTGACATGTGTCCTCCTTAGTTCACTTCGTAATGGTTGCTGCTCAGGTAGCGGTAATAGTCACTCAGTTTCATGACCAGGGCCTTGCTAATGACCTCAACCAGGGTCACCACCCGTTTGTAGGGCATGTTGATGGGGCCAATCAAGGTCAGGGTGGCAAAGCCACGGTAGGGAACCAGAAATTTCTGGCTGACGACCGTCAGGTTCTTCAGCTGGTTCTCAGGGTGGTCACCAACGCTAATCTTGCTGGTCTCCTCCTCCGTCAGCGATTGGCGAATCGCTAGGGCAAGAGCTCTGCTATTGTCCAAAAACTGATAGGTCGGTAAATCCCCATAGGTCAGGGCCGCCAGCTTGCCTGCCACTACCACCGTTTCCTCAAAAATCGGGGCAAAGAGGTAGTCCAGAAGGTCCAGAACATTGTCCGTGACCGTGAAGTAACGTTGCACCACCTGGGGAACCTCCGTCCGCAGCTTGTAGTGGATGTCCAACACCGACTGGTTGAGGAAGCGATCCACCACCAGGGTTTTGAGGCTGGCCAACTCCCGCCGGCCAAAGGTCTTGGGAATAGCGAACTGGACGGTAACCGGCTTGGACCCATCCAAGGTCAAGACCGCCAAGGCGTCGTGGTTGCTCAGGGGAACAATCTCAAAGCCTGTCAAGCCTTGCCGCTGGGGCTCGACGTCCAAGACTACTCCCGTGTAGCCCGTCATCTCCGCTAGAAGCTGGCTAGCCCGCTCAAAGATGTCTTCAAGGCCAAAAGCTTCAAAATCGAAGGCCTTGACCACCTGATAGAGGTCCGCCTGGTCCAGCTCCTCATAGGCCAAACAGTTGGCCACAAAGTACTGGAAACCCGCCCGACTGGGCAAGCGGCCACTAGAAGTGTGGGCCTTTTCCAAGAGCCCCAGTTTCTCCAATCGAGCCATATCGTTTCGGATGGTGGCCGAACTGGAGGCGATGGCCTCTTGGAGGGCCTTGGACCCCACTGGTTCCTGAGACTGGGTAAAGAGGTCAACAATCAAGGATAAGATGTCTGTTTGACGTGGGGTTATCATGAGCGACCTCCTTTCTTTGGGGCAATGGCAGAGCAGGACAGGTTGAGCAAGCTGTCACCAGCTTTTAGCACTCTGAACAGTTGAGTGCTAACTCATGCTTCTATTCTATCATCTTTAAGCACAAAGTCAAGCCAAAAAACCAAAAAAATTAGCACTCTTTTGCCTAGAGTGCTAAAATCAGTCCTAAGACCTAGTTCTCAGATGGTTTACCAGCCTGAACAGTAAGATGACAATCATAACCAGCTGGACCAGGGCTAGAAGATTAAATCCCCAGCCAGACAGAGTTGTAGCTGACAGGTTTGTGCGTGGCAAAACAAAGCTGACAAAAGTCACAACATTCAAAGGCAATGCCGCAATGGCCTGTTTCTGTTTGTCTTTCCTACACATGTCAACCTCCTCTATATTTCTTTTTAAATTGATAGAAACGATAAGACAAGTAAACAATTAAAGGAATATCGAACAAGGCAACGCCCACTGCAAAATCTGGTTTCTTAAACAGGATACCACCACCGATAGCCAAGACAACCATGCTCAACAAAATCAAGAACCGTCTCACAAAAATCTGACCAATCATCTCCCAACGACTGGCCTCATCGCTGAAAATGTCATCTTCCCCAACCTGACTGGCTGGTTTTCTAAAAATCTCAAAGCTGTTGCAGGTGGCAACTGGCTCCCAACCGTAATCTCGATAGAGTTGGTAGTAAGCCTCCTGGTCTGCTCGGCCATTATCCTTAAAATCCAAGCGATAGACCGCCTCCGCAGGTTGGGTCTCCTCAAACTGAAAGAGGCAATCAAAGCTAATCTTGGTCAACTGCCAGCCCTTGCGGTGCATGGCCATCAAGTAGTTGGCTTCCTGCTCAAAATCCGTGATAAAAAAGACTTTCACTTCTGTCTTGGTTGTCATAGGCTTTCTCCTCTACTGGTTTTATAGAGTCGCTCAATCCGTGCCAACTCTAGGTCAAGAACCTCCTGACCCAGTTCCGTCATCTGATAGAGCTTGCGTTTTTCTTCTTCTCGTTTGAAGGCAATCAGGCCATCCTTTTCCATCTTGGACAGGGTCCCGTACATGGTTCCTGGGCTGATGATGACCTGGCCAGCTGTCAGTTCTTTGGTACGCTGGGTAATCTCATAACCGTGCCTCTCCTCTTGCAATGCAAAGAGGATGTAAAAGGCCGTCTCGGTCATGGGAATATAGACCCGTTTGATTTTTTCCTGCATGGCCCCTCCGTTTATTTGATGCGATATATCGTGGTTCGTTATATAGATTATATCGCACCTCGATAGTCTTGTCAAGCAAAAACCGCCGAGAATTTTCTCAGCGGCCGTAACACCAGTGGTCTATTTGTCGTATTGCTCTAACTTTTGCTCCTTGATTAAGGACAAGATTTGACTGGCATAGGCTTGGTCCTCACGGAAACCACCAGTCACTAAGGCCTTGGTAGCCTGATCCAAGGTTTTCGCATGGACCAGGTCAGTATAGAGCGACTTGTTCCCCAAGTCTCCCGCCTTGAGCCTAATCAGATAATCTGCCAAGCAATCTTCCCAAGACGTGTAAACTTGGTAGGTTTCCGACTTGACCTTTGCCTTATCAGTACCTGTCACCAAAACTGTCACTCCCTGACCTTTAGCAAGTGGCAGGCCATAGAGGTTCTTGTACTTGGCTCCCAGCAAACTCCGCCCATAATCGGTTTCCAACGCCGCCTGGGCCAAAAGCACCGATGGCCGCACCCCATAGGCCTTGCCCAACCGCTGAGCTTCTGGGGCCAACTGACGGATAAAGGCCACATCTGCCTTGCCCAACTGGCTAAGCGACTGGACACGAGGTTGGTTGCCTTTTATGACCATTGGTAGAAATAGCAAAGCAGCCAACAAGGCAAAGACTGCCCTAAGGTAAGGTTTGGCTAATCGTTTTCTCATGGCTGATGACCCCTCAGTTCCTCCAAGTATTCTTCCAAGGTCAGGTTGTGCTCGGTCATGTACTTGGCAGACTCAACCCCAACATAACGAAAATGCCAATCTTCCTGAGAAACACCTGTAATGGCTTCTTTACCAACAGGATAACGCAAAATGAAGCCAAATTCAGGAGCAGCCTTAGCAATCTCAGGAGCCACATCAGAGGCCCGCATCATATCGATAGCCAAGCCTGTGTGGTGCTCACTAGCACCAGCTGGCAGAACCGTCTCACTGACCTTAGCAATAGCCTCATCTTCTGTCAGACCAGCTGACATCTGCTCAGCTACCCGTGTTTGGAAAAGGGTCTCTTGCTCAGCCACGCTCCGATAGCCAGAGTAGAGGCCTTGCAAGGGTTCATTAGCATCCAAACGTAAAACTTCCGCTACAAAGGCCTCAGTCGCCTCCACAATCCGACTATCCACAGGCACACCAGACACATAACCCAACTCAGGTACAAAGTCTCCAATCAGATGGTCTCGATTGACCAGCAGCAGTTGCCAATCCTCAGGACTGACCGCCGGCAGGGCTGCTTTTTCTGAGCTGACAGACGTTTCGGTCGCCCCATGTTCAACGGTCTTAACAGCCTTCGTCTCCGTTTTGGACACCTTAATATCCTTAACTGTTGCAAAGAGATAGAGCCCAACGACAGCTAACACAACAGCCATCAATCGCACTAAGCCAAACAGCAGTTTACTCAGTTTCATGAGTTCTTCCTTCCTTTCCTAACTGACGGTAGGATAAATCTGCCACCGCCTCGATGTGAAATTGTCCCTGCTCATAAGACAGGACTGTCACGCTCCCGTTGTCAATCATCAGCCGTTCCTGATTGGGATTAATCAACCACAGCAGGGTTGAGATGGCCATGCCATGACAGACCACTAGCCCATTGCCGCCACCCGATTTTTCCAGATCCTTGGCGAAACCTTCAAAACCTGTCCAAATCCTCTCCGAAATGGTTTCCCAGGATTCTGCCCAACCAGCGGTATCAACTGTCTGCAAAAGGGCAGCAATTTCTGGGTAGCTTAATTGGTCCAAGCTCTGCCCATTTCCCAAAGCCGTCGGCAAAACACCCAAGAACAACTCGGCGTCATAAAGGCCCTCCAAGCTACCAAAACACCACTCCCGAATCTGCGGGTTGGAGCGATGAGCCCAAGCAGGGGCATCAAACGCCTCCTCAATGAGGCGGAGGGTTTCAATGGTCCGACCACTGTCACTGGTTAAAGCCTGGTCAAAAGTCAGGCCCTTGGCCTTAAGGCCCCAAGCCAAATCACGAATGCCCTCTCG
The DNA here is from genome assembly GCF_057748235.1 of Streptococcus sp. ZY171113. Lineage (NCBI taxonomy): Bacteria > Bacillati > Bacillota > Bacilli > Lactobacillales > Streptococcaceae > Streptococcus > Streptococcus sp. ZY171113. The sequence continues at coordinate 39,301 of NZ_CM173243.1, read as the reverse complement.
CCCCTTGGCTGTCAAGGGGCTATCACACCAACCTTGAGCCCGCCCAAGCGTGTTAAACATGGTCTTGCCGTGACGCACCACATACAGATGAGTTTTTGTCATGACGTCCTCCTATCTCTTTATTATAACATAAGATAGGACTTTGGCAAACTCCCAAGCAAAGACAAAAAAGCGACACAGGGCCGCTCTTCTGACTAATCTTGTCTTTTTTTAAGGAGACCAACCAGCAACAAGCTAAACAACCCTAAAGCTGGTAAGAACAGACCCAGCCGTTCTCCTGTGCTTGGTAAAATCCGTCGCACAAGCGTCCGCGTCCGTGGCATCGCTGCCTCAGCCTCTGCCAGAGGGTCAACCTGTGGGGTTGGTGTTGGCAGAATAGCCTTATCACTACCACTCAACTCACTAGAACTTGATGAAGCAGTAGCAATTGATGAGCTAGTGCCTGTCGAACCTGGCGTTTCTCCGACAGCCGAGCTTGGTGATGATGAACTCGAGTGCGTTGACGAGGAGCTTGTAGGCTTAGATACCTCCTCTTGACGGCTAGAATTCTCCATAGAAGCTGGTGGAAGACTTAGCTCTGTTTCTGTCTGACTGGACTCATCAGAAACACTTGACGATGGTGCTGTCTCACCGGTCACAGCTTCCGTCACCTTGTTCCAATCATCCAACTTAGTACTGATCCGATAAAAGACCGCAGTTTCTCTACCAGTATCATAGGGCTCCCCAAAACTAAACCGATCTTTGGTTTGGTCAGTCTTATCCTTAAAATCAGCCTGTCCAGGTTTCACAAAGCCTTGACCTGCAGGTGCCAGATACAGAAAACCTGCCGAACTCTGGTTTGGATGACTTTTAAGCGGCATGACTAAAGCCTGTGACTTGTCTTTCACTAAACCATCCAAACTCATGTAACCACCATTGGCTCCTTTGGTATAGATGAACCCTTCTTTGGTGATTAACAGGGTCGTGCCATCTGCACTCTTCCAAATTCCAGCCAAACTAGCATAGTTCTTAGCAGCTAATTGAGATAAATTGAGTTTCAAGTCAGATTTAGTTGGCTTTGAAGATGAAGTGGTAGATGACGACTTGCTGGTGGCTTGGCTACTACTTGAAGCCGTTAATTCTGTCTCCGTACCACCTTGGACTTCTTGACTGCTGGAAACCGTCAAAGCTTCTGTCGAAGACGAGACTACTGGCAACTCTTGGCTAGATGACGAAGTTGAGCTCGCCTCAACCATTGACGAACCGCTCGCCTCACTTGACGTTGGGAGAATAGCTGAGCTGGCAGTTGACTCAAGGACTGGAACAGAGCTTGACGACGATGATCCCGCCTCCTCTGCTCCCACCAAAACTTGACCAAACAACAGGGCACCTGCTGTTAGGGTAATAAGGGCTTTTTTCTGTGATAACATGGGTTAACAACCTCCTGTTCCTATATGCTAATACAAGTATAACACAGGAAAATAAAATTGCAAACTAAAAAGGCAAAAAACTCCGAAAAATCTCGGAGTTTTCTTAATTAAGCCTGACGGCGTTTCAGATTTGCCAAACCAAGAGAGGCCAACAGCAAACCAGCTGTCATGTAAAGTCCATCGAGAGAGTCACCCGTTGCTGGCAAAACAGACCTCGTCTGATTGGAAACAACCGCTCCAGTTGAAGTTACTGGTTGCTGGCCTGAACCGCTGATTGGGGTCGTTTGAGGCACTTTGCCAGTTTCTTGACCTGACAGGGGCTGCTCACTAGATGATAACACCCGACTAGGACCTGATTGAACATAGCCTGTAACTACCGAATTAGCAGAACTACCGATTTTCTCTAGACCAGACTGATGACCTGGGGAGGTATTGCCTAGGACTAACTCACCTGGTTCAAGCGATTGGGCAGAACTACCTGTTCCCTCTGAACCAGACTGAGTGCCTGAAGAAGGATTCTCGGGGGCTAACTCTCCTGGATTAGGTAATTTAACAGGATTACCTGAGTCCTCTGAACCAGACCGAGTGCCTGAAGAAGGATTCTCGGGGGCTAACTCTCCTGGATCAGGTAATTGGGCAGAACTACCTGTTCCCTCTGAACCAGACCGAGTGCCTGAAGAAGAATCCTCGGGGGCTAACTCTCCTGACTCTGGTAATTTAACAGGATTACCTGTCCCCTCTGAACCAGACTGAGTGCCTGAGTTACTTGTAACTGGCACCGCGGCAGCATTCCAATAAACAGGTGCTTCTGGAACCAAAACAGTTTCACCTTCTGCTGCGTACAGCTCTTCCTGCAACTTCAACAAGTAGATAGCCACATCGGTCAGATATGCCTTGTCCTTGGCAAACTCCTCAGGAGGCAAATCAGCCTGCACAAAGGCTAAAATCTGAGACAAGTAAGACACCTTGCCCAGTAAATCATCCAATTCCGCGTCGAAATCATGAAAATCAACCGCATCATCAAAACGCTTGGTCTCAAGAGTAGGCACTTGAGACAGGATGGCAGTGTAAAGGTCTGGCGTCTCATATTGGAGCAAATAGAGCTTGAACAGATTTGCCCTCAACTCCAGCAAGGGTCCTGCATCCTCTCGTGTTGCTCCTTGAGCAGCCATAGCGTCCAAAAGCCCGTTAATCTCAGTAATCGTATCTTGCAAAAATTGACGATTTTCAGGAGTAACAGGCAAGGTTTCTGGATGGGCTTGTAGGCTGTCCAATTTAGCAAGTAGAGATTGTGCCGTCGCCAACAACTGTTCCAAACCTTGAGCTTGACCACTGCCCCCTTCTGCAGGAACAGGTTCAGTCACAGAGCCAATTCCCTCAGCTAGCACAGGGCCAGTTGCAAAGAGTGACAGGCTCAAAGCCGCTAAGGACGTCGCCAACAATTTTTTAGACATAATCGCCTCCTCTAGTCTGAACAGACTATTTTAGTTAGTTTTCGATTATAATTCCGCTACTTGATACAAATCCAGTTCCGCAGCGGTTTCGGTGCCAAACATGTTGATCATGATTTTCACCTTGTTGTTTTCAATTTCGACCACACGACCTTCTTGGCCAATAAAGGCACCATCGATAATCTGCACCACATCGCCTTCTTTGATATTGGTGTCAATGACATCGACCGTTTGCCCCATAGACAAGAGGATAGCACGAATTTCTTCTTCCAAAAGTGGGGTCGGCTTAGAACGGTTACCGTGAGAGCCAACGAAACCTGTAACATTTGGCGTGTTACGCACCACAAACCAGGCTTCATCGGTCATGACCATCTCAACCAAAACATAGCCTGGGAAACGGTTTTCTTCAACCTCTTTAACCTGGCCGTTCTTTTCAACGTTAACGGTTTGAGTTGGAATTTCTACCCGCAGGATATTATCCAGCATGTTGTAGGTGTGAGCTCGTTGGAGCAGGTTTTCCTTTACTTTATTTTCATAACCAGAGTAGGTTTGCAAGACAAACCAACCCTTATCAAAACTATCTAAGATTGACATGTATTTTCCTTTCTGAGTTCAGCCCTAACGGCCTTATCACCTTATTCTACCACAAAACCAGCAAAAACGATAGTCATCATAGACAAGTTTTGCTGGTTTTCCTTGTATTTGTCACAGGGCCTTAGAAGCGTGTAATCAGCTCCAAAATCCCCAGCGACAAGGCCTTATCAAACAGATAGATGATAAGGGTAAAAAAGGCGGTGTATTGAAGAATTGAAATGTAATCCTTCCAAGCCTGTTTTGGGGTTGGCCAAGTCGTGTCTTTCAAGACCTTAAAAATGCCCATGATGCTCTCCTATCGTGTTTCTTTATGTAATGCGTATTGTTTGCAATGCTTGCAGAATTTTTTTACTTCTAGCCGTGTCGGTTTGGGGTTGCTACTGACGTTAATCGAGTAGTTTCTGCTCCCGCAATCCGCACAGGCTAGGCTTGCTTTTTTCTGTGCCATAGAGGCCTCCCTTCATTTCATTCTACCACATCTCAGGCGGTCTGGCAAGTTATCTGAAGTAGTTAACCACCTGTTCCCAAAGGTTTTGAGCCCGCTCAGCCAGACCTGACTCCTCAACCGCTTGATTGAGTTTATCTGCCGCCTCTTGGGCCGACTGCCGCAGGCTATCGATGATTTCCTGGGTTTTGGCCTGATCTTGATCATCGCCGTAAACTGGGGAAATCCCGTTGATCGCGTAGCTATTGTCCTCAGAAAAAGCTGTGCCCGCCGTGTAGGGCAGGATATAGCTGGCCTGGGCGCTAAAGAGCTGGGGTGCCATATAGGCGTTGGCGTCGCTCAGGTAGTGGTTCTCGTCGGTTTGGTCAAAGCCCAACCACTGGCTGATGACCACGTCTGGCGTGTAGCCAATGACCCATTGGTCACTAATCAGCTCAGGGTTAAAGGCCGCCTCATTAGTTCCGGTCTTACCCGCCAGGGTGTAGCCGTAAACATTGGCATTGACCCCTGTCCCGTTGGTGAAGGTCCCCAACATCATGCTGGTCATTTGGTGGGCAATAGCAGAGCTGATGACCCGCTCTTCCTTGGGTTTGTAGGTTTTCAGCACCCGACCATCAGCCGTCTCGATACGGGTAATCAGGTGGGCCTGGGGCATGACGCCCCCATTGGCAAAGGCTGCATAGGCTTGAGCCATCTGCAAGGGACTGACCGTCACGTTACCGCCCAGGGCCATCCCCAGTTCCTGCTGGGCTGAGTTGAGGTTGAGGCCAAATTTACTGCCCAAGGCCAAAGCCCTGTCCAAGCCAATCTGGTCCACCAGATAGACCGCTGGGATATTGTAAGACTGGGCCAAGGCCTCATACATCGGTACCTCCTCCGACTCGTAGCCACCAAAGTTATGGGGCATGTAGCCATTGAAGTCTAGACTGGCATTGGGCAAGAGGCTATCCGTTGACCAACCGCTGGCCAGGGCTGGGGCATAAACCAGCAAGGGCTTGATGCTGGAAGCTGGGCTCCGCTGGGCCTGGGTGGCATAGTTGAAACTCCGGAAGGTTGGCTGCTCGCTGCTGTTGACCCGACCAACCAAACCCCTCACCCCGCCCGTGGCAGGGTCCAGAGCCACACTGGCCGCCTGAGCCTGGGCACCATTGGCCTCAGAGACCGGAATCAAACTGTCATCGTCAAAGGTGGCCTGCATACCCCTCTGGTAGTTCTGGTCCAGCTCCGTAAAAATCCGATAACCATTGTTGACAATGTCCTTCTCCTTGAGACCATAGACCTCGATGGCTTCGTTAACCACCGCATCAAAATAAGACGGGTAGGCGTAGTTATCGACCTTGCCAGCGTAGGTATCATAAAGGCGACTGGCCATATCAACAGCCATGTGTTGGTCAGCCGTGGCCTGGTCCAGATAACCCGCAGCCACCATGCTCTCCAAAACCGTGTTGCGGCGGCTAGTCGCCGCCTCCAGAGACTGGTAGGGGTTATAGAGTTCAGGACCCTTGAGCATGCCAGCCAGAGTGGCTGCCTCGTCCAAGCTGAGTTCTGCTGCCGACACCCCAAAGTATTTCTGGCTGGCGTCCTCTACACCCCAAATACCGTTGCCAAAATAGGCATGGTTGAGGTACATGGTCAAAATCTCATCCTTGCTGTATTTCTTGGTCAATTCCAGGGCCAGGAAAAATTCCCGAGCCTTACGCTTGATGGTCTGGTCCTGGGTCAGGTAGGCATTCTTGGCCAGCTGCTGGGTGATGGTCGAGCCACCCCCAGATCGACCCAGGGTCAGGGCAGCCAGAGCCGTCCGTTGAAAGTTGATGCCACTATTCTCATAAAAAGTCCGATCCTCAGTCGCAATCACCGCCTGCTCCAGTTGGTCGCTAATGGCATCCAGCTCCACATAGGTCCCCTTTTGACCTGACAGGCTACCTGCTTCCTCACCATTGCGGTCATAGATGACCGTTGTGGCCTTGAGAGCCGTCTGAAGGTCAGACACCTTGGCCGTCTTGGCCAAGTAGAAGAAATAGGTCCCCACCACCAAGCCAGCCGTCAGAACTAGTAAAAGTAAGATTTTCCCCAGACGATACCGCCGCCAGTAACGGCGAATAGGGTGGCTGGTCGGCAGGGCAAAGCGACTCAGAAAACCTGATTTCTCCGATTCAAGTGTGCCAGACCGACGGCGGTGGGCTGATGTCTTGACCTGACGGTCCGACTGACCGTCAGCCAGCTGATCAACTACAGGCACTTCACCATCCTGGTCAGGCCTAAACACTCTGGTCTCAGCAAGATTTTCCTCACCCTCAGTCGGCTCCAGGTCCCCTAGCTCAGGCTCTTTTGCCTCCTGCCGCTTGTGCAACAAAAATTTTTTCTTCAATAATTCCAAAATTGTCATAGATTGATTATAAAAAAAAATCCCACAAATGTCTTGTTTCAACTGCCCCTGTCACCAAAAGCTCATCCCCTTGTCATCTGCCTGTCACCCATGTTATACTTAAAACCATGAAAACCTACACCATTACCAACCACCTGGCCACCACAACCGTCAAAGACCTGCTGGAAAACCACCTCCTGATTCCCCGCAAGATTCGGCATTTCTTGCGGACCAAAAAGCATCTTTTGGTCAATGGCAGAGCAGTCAACTGGCAAACCATCGTTGAACTTGGCGACGTCCTGGAACTGACCTTCGACCAGGAGGACTACCCAGAAAAAACCATTCCTATGGGGGACAAGACCTTGGTTGAGGTCCTCTACGAGGACGACCACCTGATCATCGTCAACAAACCAGAAGGCATGAAAACCCACGGCAACGCCCCCACCGAAATCGCCCTGCTCAATCATGTCTCAGCCCATGTTGGCCAGACCTGCCACGTTGTCCACCGCCTGGACATGGAAACCAGCGGAGCAGTCCTCTTTGCCAAGAACCCTTTTATTCTTCCTATCGTTAATCGGCTCCTAGAGGAGAAACTGATTAACCGTCGCTACCTGGCTCTGGTTGACAGACCTATAAACCAGTCCATGACCATCCGAGACAAGATTGGCCGCCACCGCCACGACCGCAGAAAGCGGGTCGTTGACCCTAAAAACGGCCAAACCGCCCTCACCAAGGTCACGCCCCAAGCCCAGTATGGCAAGCAAACCCTGGTCTCCTGCCAGCTGGAAACCGGCCGCACCCACCAAATCAGGGTTCACCTGGCCCATCAGGGTGCCCCGCTGATTGGCGATCCCCTCTATCACCCTAAACCCAAGGGCCGCCTCATGCTCCATGCCGAGCAGCTGGCTCTGACCCATCCCCTGACTGGGGAGACCATTACCGTCTCCTGCCAATCAGAGACCTTCAACCGCCAACTACCAAAAAACTAGCCCGTTTTCACGAGCTAGTTTTGCTTATTTAGGAGTTGAGAGGGCAAAGAGTGGTGACAATGGCCGTTTCTCATGGATACGGATGATGGCTTCCGCAATCAAATCCGCGATGGAAATCTGCTCAATCTTGTCAATCAAACGACCTTCTGGCAGGAAGATAGTGTCCAGAACCACCAGTTTTTCGATGGCCGACCGCTCAATGTTGTCCAGAGCTGGACCGGACAGAACAGGGTGGGTACAGCTGGCAAAGACAGAAACTGCACCAGCCTCTTTCAAAGCATCCGCTGCGTGGCAGATGGTTCCAGCCGTATCAATCATGTCATCAATCAAGATACAGGTCTTACCAGCTACATTACCAATGATATTCATGACCTCGCTGGTGTTCATCTTGTCAACACTACGGCGTTTGTCAATGATGGCCAGAGGCGTTTGCAAGAATTGAGCCAATTTACGGGCACGAGGCACACCACCGTGGTCAGGGCTTACCACCACATAATCATCTCCTGTCATGCCACGACGGATGAAGTGCTCCGCAATCAGCGGTGCTCCCATCAGGTGGTCAACAGGAATATCAAAGAACCCCTGAATCTGAGAAGCGTGCAAATCCACGGTTAAGATGCGGTCAACACCTGCAATCTCAAGCATGTTGGCCACCAATTTCGAAGTAATCGGCTCACGAGAACGAGCCTTGCGGTCCTGACGAGCGTAACCATAGTAAGGCATCACCACGTTCACCGTTTCTGCACTGGCACGTTTCAAAGCATCTACCATAATCAAGATTTCCATCAAATTATCATTGACTGGAGAGCTGGTCGATTGCAGGATAAAAACATGATGGCCCCGAATGGATTCTTCAACATTTACCTGAGTTTCACCGTCCGAAAACTTACGGACCGATGATTTCCCAAGAGGAATTCCGATAATATCAGCTACTTTTTCAGCCAACTCTTGATTAGACGACAAGGCAAAGAGCTTGAGATTTGAATACGACATAGACCCTCCAAAATTTTTCTTCTTTCCTATTGTAACCCTTTTTAGACTTTTTTTCAACCGCTAAGACAAAAACAGGCGAGCATAGCTCGCCTGTTCATTCATTATCATGGGTAGATATAAGACACGACACCTTCATTAGTCGTTGTTGGATTGAACCAACCACGGTGGTTATCGATGTAACGGCGGCCCATCACGTTTGATTCCATAACCTGGATACGAGTGTCACTTTCAACTGCTGTTACCAGGGCAACGTGACCGTAACCAAAGTAACCACCAGTCCAAACCGCTACCGCACCAACAACAGGAGTTGTTCCTGTACGGAAACCTGCTGCACGGGCACTAGCAGCCCAGTCACCGCCGTTCCCCCAGTAGTTACCGACCCACGGTGCCAATTGCTTAACACCCCAAGTACATTCACCAACTGGATAGGTGCTGTAATCATAAGAAACATTAGTTGTTGCAGCTGTTGTATAAGTCTGCGCAGGAGCTACTGCTGGAGCAGGTGCCGCAGGGGCAGGTATGGTAACAACTGGAGCTGCGGCAGGAGCAACCTCAGCAGGTGCTTCTACAGATGCTTCTGCAGGCGTTTCTGCTGGAGCAACAACTTCTTGAGCTGGGGCTGCTGCAACAGCTGCACGAGCAGCAACGATAGACGCCAACTGTGCTTCTGCTTGGGCACGAGCTTCTGCTTCAGCACGAGCTTGAGCTTCAGCAGCTGCACGAGCACGTTCCTCAGCTTCAGCTTTTGCCGTTAAGAGATTCGAACGCTCTTCCTCAGCAGTCGCCAAAGAAGCCGCCAAATTCAACTGAGCCACTTCCAACTCAGCTTTCTGAGTATTCAATACAAAGGCATTCTCAGCCAAAGTTTCACGGTTAGCTTCAACAGTATTAATCGCTTCCTGGTTAGCTTGTTGTTTAACTTCAATCGCTTCTTTATCAGATTTTTGCTGCTTCAACAGCTTCTCATTAGCAGAAACGACCTTACGGATGGCCATGATACGACTAACAGCTTCCGTCAAACTATCAGCTTCCAATACTGCATTGATATAAGTCGATGACTGTTGATTTTTCTGAGCACTACGTGCTTGTTTTTTCAATTGGTTACTACGAGCAACAATTTTTTGTGACAAGTTATCAATTTCAGCAATCAATTCTCTTGATTCAGCCTGTAAAGCATCATTTGTCTTAGACAAATCAGCTTGTTCACTTTCAAGAGCTGCAACACGATCAACTAAACTAGTAACTTGAGCTTGAGCTTGAGCTTGCTCATTAGACAGATTCGCAATTGTCGCATTTGCCTGTTCAATTTTCGTATCGAAATCATCTGCATTAGCAACTACTGGGGCAATATTATTCAAGACAAGACCACTAAGTAGGGCAACTGAGATAATTTTATTTTTCATAGAATGATACACTCCTTCTAGATTAGACAACTAACATTTTATCAAAAAAAAAGCGATAATATGTTACACCAATGTTACAGTTCCGTTGATATTTGACGAACTGCCAAAAGGATAATTGGTCAACCCACTACAGTTGACAAAGAAAAAACAAGATACAAAACGTATCTTGTCACACTCACGGAGAATAAGGGATTCGAACCCTTGCGCCAGTTACCCGACCTAACGATTTAGCAAACCGTCCTCTTCAGCCTCTTGAGTAATTCTCCACTATTTTAGATGGGCACGAGTGGACTCGAACCACCGACCTCACGCTTATCAGGCGTGCGCTCTAACCACCTGAGCTACGCGCCCAAGTTGCCTTGGGAAACTTAAACTATCACTAATCTAAGCGATGGCGCGAGACGGAATCGAACCGCCGACACATGGAGCTTCAATCCATTGCTCTACCAACTGAGCTACCGAGCCGTATATTGCGGGAGCAGGATTTGAACCTACGACCTTCGGGTTATGAGCCCGACGAGCTACCGAGCTGCTCCATCCCGCGTTAGTATGATTTGGTAAATAGCAGAGCTATCACCTAAGGAGGATGTGGGATTCGAACCCACGCACGCTTTTACACGCCTGACGGTTTTCAAGACCGTTCCCTTCAGCCGGACTTGGGTAATCCTCCAAAGTCAATCTTATGGACCTTGTAGGACTCGAACCTACGACCGCTCGGTTATGAGCCGAGAGCTCTAACCAGTTGAGCTAAAGGTCCCAAGTCATCCATAATAATAAAAATAGCGGCGAAGGGGATCGAACCCCCGACCTTTCGGGTATGAACCGAACGCTCTAGCCAGCTGAGCTACACCGCCACATATCGGGAAGACAGGATTCGAACCTGCGACACCTTGGTCCCAAACCAAGTACTCTACCAAGCTGAGCTACTTCCCGTATGCACCCTAGAGGAGTCGAACCTCTAACCGCCTGATTCGTAGTCAGGTACTCTATCCAATTGAGCTAAGGGTGCTCTATTTAATTTTTATGCTGAGGACCGGAATCGAACCGGTACGAGGTTACCCTCGCAGGATTTTAAGTCCTGTGCGTCTGCCAGTTCCGCCACCCCAGCTCCTCATCAAAAGCGAACGACGGGATTCGAACCCGCGACCCCCACCTTGGCAAGGTGGTGTTCTACCACTGAACTACGTTCGCATATGCCGGCTACATGACTTGAACACGCGACCCTCTGATTACAAATCAGATGCTCTACCAACTGAGCTAAGCCGGCCTATCTCTTCATGCGGGTTAAGGGACTTGAACCCCCACGCCCGAAAGCGCCAGATCCTAAATCTGGTGCGTCTGCCAATTCCGCCAAACCCGCATATGACTCGTGCTGGGCTCGAACCAGCGACCCATTGATTAAAAGTCAATTGCTCTACCAACTGAGCTAACGAGTCTTCTATTCAATTAACACTTAACCATTTGTGGAAAGACTTCCGTCTTTCTTTATCTGGTCACTTGAAACATCACATTGTGATGTTTCAACGGTCCCGACGGGAATCGAACCCGCGATCTTCGCCGTGACAGGGCGACGTGATAACCGCTACACTACGGGACCTATACTATTTCTAGTAATGGGAGTTAACGGGATCGAACCGCTGACCCTCTGCTTGTAAGGCAGATGCTCTCCCAGCTGAGCTAAACTCCCTAATCGGTCGTTCAACTCAGCGGTCAAGCATCTGTAGTGAGGAAAGCTACGCTTTCTTCATCCACAACCTGAAACAGTCTACTAGACTGTTTCAGCTCTCCCAGTGAGCTAAACTCCCTATATATTAGCTAAGCAACTCCCTTATCTCACAGGGGGCAAGCCCCAACTACTTCAGGCGTGCTAGGGCTTAACTGCTGTGTTCGGCATGGGAACAGGTGTATCTCCTAGGCTATCATCACTTAACTAATGGCTGATTGGTCTCTTGTCCAATCACAATTGAATACCTATATTGTAACTCAAAACCGTTACGCTTGTCAATACTTCTACTGACTTAATTTTGACTTCGGATAAGTCCTCGGACGATTAGTATTGGTCCGCTCCATGTCTCGCAACACTTCCACTCCCAACCTATCAACCTCATCTTCTCTAAGGGTCCTTACTGATATAAAATCATGGGAAATCTCATCTTGAGGTGGGTTTCACACTTAGATGCTTTCAGCGTTTATCCCGTCCCTACATAGCTACCCAGCGATGCCTTTGGCAAGACAACTGGTACACCAGCGGTAAGTCCACTCTGGTCCTCTCGTACTAGGAGCAGATCCTCTCAAATTTCCTACGCCCGCGACGGATAGGGACCGAACTGTCTCACGACGTTCTGAACCCAGCTCGCGTGCCGCTTTAATGGGCGAACAGCCCAACCCTTGGGACCGACTACAGCCCCAGGATGCGACGAGCCGACATCGAGGTGCCAAACCTCCCCGTCGATGTGAACTCTTGGGGGAGATAAGCCTGTTATCCCCAGGGTAGCTTTTATCCGTTGAGCGATGGCCCTTCCATGCGGAACCACCGGATCACTAAGCCCGACTTTCGTCCCTGCTCGAGTTGTAGCTCTCGCAGTCAAGCTCCCTTATACCTTTACACTCTACGATTGATTTCCAACCAATCTGAGGGAACCTTTGGGCGCCTCCGTTACCTTTTAGGAGGCGACCGCCCCAGTCAAACTGCCCGTCAGACACTGTCTCCGATAGGGATAACCTATCTGGGTTAGAGTAGCCATAACACAAGGGTAGTATCCCAACATCGCCTCCATCGAAACTGGCGTCCCGATCTCATAGGCTCCTACCTATCCTGTACATGTGGTACAGATACTCAATATCAAACTGCAGTAAAGCTCCATGGGGTCTTTCCGTCCTGTCGCGGGTAACCTGCATCTTCACAGGTACTAAAATTTCACCGAGTCTCTCGTTGAGACAGTGCCCAAATCATTACGCCTTTCGTGCGGGTCGGAACTTACCCGACAAGGAATTTCGCTACCTTAGGACCGTTATAGTTACGGCCGCCGTTTACTGGGGCTTCAATTCAGATCTTCGCTTGCGCTAAACCCTCCTCTTAACCTTCCAGCACCGGGCAGGCGTCACCCCCTATACATCATCTTACGATTTAGCAGAGAGCTGTGTTTTTGATAAACAGTTGCTTGGGCCTATTCACTGCGGCTGACTTAAAGCCAGCACCCCTTCTCCCGAAGTTACGGGGTCATTTTGCCGAGTTCCTTAACGAGAGTTCTCTCGCTCACCTGAGGCTACTCGCCTCGACTACCTGTGTCGGTTTGCGGTACGGGTAGAGTATAATACAACGCTAGAAGCTTTTCTTGGCAGTGTGACGTCACTAGCTTCGCTACTAAACTTCGCTCCCCATCACAGCTCAACCTTATAGGTACAAGCATTTAACTCATACCAAGCCTCACTGCTTAGACCGGCACTTCCAATCGCCGGCTCTAGTTAGCCTACTGCGTCCCTCCATCACTTCATACTCTAGTACAGGAATATCAACCTGTTGGCCATCGGATACACCGTTCGGTCTCTCCTTAGGTCCCGACTAACCCAGGGCGGACGAGCCTTCCCCTGGAAACCTTAGTCTTACGGTGGATGGGATTCTCACCCATCTTTCGCTACTCATACCGGCATTCTCACTTCTATACGCTCCAGCACTCCTCACGGTATGCCTTCGCCGCATATAGAACGCTCTCCTACCATGACACATAAGTGTCATCCACAGCTTCGGTAATATGTTTTAGCCCCGGTACATTTTCGGCGCAGGGTCACTCGACTAGTGAGCTATTACGCACTCTTTGAATGAATAGCTGCTTCTAAGCTAACATCCTAGTTGTCTGTGCAACCCCACATCCTTTTCCACTTAACATATATTTTGGGACCTTAGCTGGTGGTCTGGGCTGTTTCCCTTTCGACTACGGATCTTAGCACTCGCAGTCTGACTGCCGACCATAATTCTTTGGCATTCGGAGTTTATCTGAAATCAGTAAACCGAGATGGCCCCCTCATCCAAACAGTGCTCTACCTCCAAGAATCTCAATGTCGACGCTAGCCCTAAAGCTATTTCGGAGAGAACCAGCTATCTCCAAGTTCGTTTGGAATTTCTCCGCTACCCACAAGTCATCCAAGCACTTTTCAACGTGCCCTGGTTCGGTCCTCCAGTGCGTTTTACCGCACCTTCAACCTGCTCATGGGTAGGTCACATGGTTTCGGGTCTACGACATGTTACTATGACGCCCTATTAAGACTCGGTTTCCCTACGGCTCCGTCTCTTCAACTTAACCTCGCAACATATCGTAACTCGCCGGTTCATTCTACAAAAGGCACGCTCTCACCCATTAACGGGCTCGAACTTGTTGTAGGCACACGGTTTCAGGTTCTATTTCACTCCCCTCCCGGGGTGCTTTTCACCTTTCCCTCACGGTACTGGTTCACTATCGGTCACTAGGGAGTATTTAGGGTTGGGAGATGGTCCTCCCGGATTCCGACGAGATTTCGCGTGTCTCGCCGTACTCAGGATACTGCTAGGTATAACTTCGATTTCGACTACGAGGCTCTCACTCTCTCTGGCTGACCTTCCCATGTCATTCGTCTATCAAAATTAAGTCCACGTTGCAGTCCTACAACCCCGAAGAGTAAACTCTTCGGTTTGCCCTTCTGCCGTTTCGCTCGCCGCTACTAAGGCAATCGCTTTTGCTTTCTCTTCCTGCAGCTACTTAGATGTTTCAGTTCACTGCGTCTTCCCTCCGACATCCTTAACAGATGCGGATGACAGGCATCAACCTGCCGGGTTCCCCCATTCGGACATCTCTGGATCAATGCTTACTTACAGCTCCCCAAAGCATTTCGTTGTTCGTCACGTCCTTCATCGGCTCCTAGTGCCAAGGCATCCACCGTGCGCCCTTATTAACTTAACCTTTAAATTAATCATTTTATCGCATGTTCATGCGCAGCGTTTCGGTTTATTTTCTTGTTACTATTTCATTTATCTTAAATAAATGGAATTTGATATAGATATTCAATTGTCAATGGACAAAGTTAGGATACAAAGTGACGGTCCGCTTGCGGAAATTTCTGTATAAATTTCGAAACCTGACGACGACTGCTCGCAGTCTAGGGAAGGTCGAGAAATTTACTAAGAAATTAGTCACGTGTTCAACTTCACTTTATTCAGTTTAGTAGGAACTTATATCCTATGGAGCCTAGCGGGATCGAACCGCTGACCTCCTGCGTGCAAAGCAGGCGCTCTCCCAGCTGAGCTAAGGCCCCGTACAGTAGCTTTGAGGTACTGTCGTGTTTAAGTCTGAGTTATAAAATTGTACTCGAGCTAAAATCCTAGTGAAAATGATAAACTTCCTTGTGTGCAAGCACACAGCGTCAGTTTCCTATTTTTATACGGATTTCTTAACGCTCTCCGTTACTTAATCTGACCCCTCAGAACTAAACAAGACAAACTCAAGTATCCGTTTCCCCATAAGGGGTTCCTTAGAAAGGAGGTGATCCAGCCGCACCTTCCGATACGGCTACCTTGTTACGACTTCACCCCAATCATCTATCCCACCTTAGGCGGCTGGCTCCATAAAGGTTACCTCACCGACTTCGGGTGTTACAAACTCTCGTGGTGTGACGGGCGGTGTGTACAAGGCCCGGGAACGTATTCACCGCGGCGTGCTGATCCGCGATTACTAGCGATTCCGACTTCATGTAGGCGAGTTGCAGCCTACAATCCGAACTGAGACTGGCTTTAAGAGATTAGCTTGCCGTCACCGACTTGCGACTCGTTGTACCAGCCATTGTAGCACGTGTGTAGCCCAGGTCATAAGGGGCATGATGATTTGACGTCATCCCCACCTTCCTCCGGTTTATTACCGGCAGTCTCGCTAGAGTGCCCAACTAAATGATGGCAACTAACAATAGGGGTTGCGCTCGTTGCGGGACTTAACCCAACATCTCACGACACGAGCTGACGACAACCATGCACCACCTGTCACCGGTGTGCCGAAGCAAAACCCTATCTCTAGGGCGGGCACCGGGATGTCAAGACCTGGTAAGGTTCTTCGCGTTGCTTCGAATTAAACCACATGCTCCACCGCTTGTGCGGGCCCCCGTCAATTCCTTTGAGTTTCAGCCTTGCGGCCGTACTCCCCAGGCGGAGTGCTTAATGCGTTAGCTCCGGCACTAAGCCCCGGATAGGGCCTAACACCTAGCACTCATCGTTTACGGCGTGGACTACCAGGGTATCTAATCCTGTTCGCTACCCACGCTTTCGAGCCTCAGCGTCAGTTACAGACCAGAGAGCCGCTTTCGCCACCGGTGTTCCTCCATATATCTACGCATTTCACCGCTACACATGGAATTCCACTCTCCCCTTCTGCACTCAAGTTCAACAGTTTCCAAAGCATACAATGGTTGAGCCACTGCCTTTTACTTCAGACTTATTAAACCGCCTGCGCTCGCTTTACGCCCAATAAATCCGGACAACGCTCGGGACCTACGTATTACCGCGGCTGCTGGCACGTAGTTAGCCGTCCCTTTCTGGTAAGATACCGTCACTTGAGTAACTTTCCACTCTACTCAACGTTCTTCTCTTACAACAGAGCTTTACGATCCGAAAACCTTCTTCACTCACGCGGCGTTGCTCGGTCAGACTTTCGTCCATTGCCGAAGATTCCCTACTGCTGCCTCCCGTAGGAGTCTGGGCCGTGTCTCAGTCCCAGTGTGGCCGATCACCCTCTCAGGTCGGCTATGTATCGAAGCCTTGGTGAGCCGTTACCTCACCAACTAGCTAATACAACGCAGGTCCATCTAATAGTGAAACAATTGTTCCTTTCAAGTTTCAGTCATGCGACCAAAACTATTATGCGGTATTAGCTATCGTTTCCAATAGTTATCCCCCGCTATCAGGTAGGTTACCTACGCGTTACTCACCCGTTCGCAACTCATCCAAGGAGCAAGCTCCTCTTCAGCGTTCTACTTGCATGTATTAGGCACGCCGCCAGCGTTCGTCCTGAGCCAGGATCAAACTCTCATATAAATATAATTGTTTGTCCGGCTAAGCCGACTGGCTTATCCGTTTATTGTTTTTATTGACGGGATTAAACATCAAATTCAATCCCAACTTGGTTCGTCTTGTTCAGTTCTCAAGGGTCATCAGTCTCTTGCGAGACAACTATCTTATTCTAGCACAAGCAGATTTCTTTGTCAACAACTTTTTTAGTTTTTTTTGAAATCTTTTTTTGCACTAGACGTCTCTTGCGAGACAACTGTTATATCTTAACACATCTGAGTGTGCTTGGCAAGGGGGAAGTTTTATTTTTTTTATCATTACTGAGAAAGGAACGACGTTTTCGATAGAGCTAGCAAGGCCCCTGGAAACTCCGACCTGTCATGAGCTGGTCAAATCGGGCCTGTTCTTGAGGGCTGAGCTGGATTTAGCTTGGCCAGGTAGTCATCTAGGAGCAGGCCTCGGGCAGGTATCTGGTGAGCCAGCTCACTGATGTCAACCTTGCAAGGTTTGTTAAAGCGGCGTTTTTGGCTCTCTTGTTTTCTCAGGGCATCTTTGACGTGATTGGTGAACTTGGTTTTGAAGTAGACACCTAGGCGGGGAATCTGGTAGCGAAGGCTTGGGTCTTCCACTAATAATTGATAGAGCACCAACATACCTTCTTGGTCCCAGTCGGATTTGTCCCATAGCTGGATAGGGTAGAGGGGCCTGAGGAGCGGACAGTCGGGCGAACGTGTGTATAAGTGGTTTCAAAATCAATCACGAGGGGTCTCCTAGGTGTTTTGATACCTTTACTATACAATGATGTTACTTATTGGAACAGGACGTTTTTGTCCTAAACTCAAAAAAAAGCCAGGAATTATTCCTAGCTGTTCTGAATATTACTTGTTCAAGTTGG
The DNA here is from genome assembly GCF_057748235.1 of Streptococcus sp. ZY171113. NCBI lineage: Bacteria > Bacillati > Bacillota > Bacilli > Lactobacillales > Streptococcaceae > Streptococcus > Streptococcus sp. ZY171113. The sequence goes on along the minus strand of NZ_CM173243.1, from coordinate 21,730 downwards.
AATGGTTTTTACCATAAGCAAAGTAAATGGCTACCCCAATCAGGCTTGAGATGGCAAAGGCAATCCAAGTAATCTGCTGGTACTGGCTGACAAAGGAAATGCAGATGACAATCGACAGGAGGGGCAAGAAAGGCACCAAAGGGGTTTTGAATTGACCTGGTTTTGGTTGACCGTGGTCCATTCTCAATTTAATCAAGCCGATTGGCAGGAGCATAAGGTAGGCTAGGGTCGAAATGTTAACAAACTCAGCCAAACTAGCCAGAGGGAAGACACCCGCACAAATCATAGAGGCCAGCCCCACCAATACGGTGGCATTTTTTGGTACCTTGCTAGTAGCTGTTAGGCTGCTCAGCGATTGCGGCAGCAAGCCATCACGGCTAATGCTATAAATGGTGCGAGCCAGGGCGTAAGTCATGGAAATGCAGACTGTAATCAGGGTCGTGATAGCAACCACCGACACATAGTTAGCGGCCCAACTTAGGCCAACACTACGAAGGGCGAAAGCCACAGCATCGGAAACATCCAGCTTAGTGTAGTGCACCAGCCCCGTCAAAACCAGGGTCACCAAAACATAAAGGATGGTCACAATGGTCAGCGAAAGGACAATCCCACGAGGGACGTTCTTCTGGGGCTCTTTGACCTCATCAACCGCCATGGAGATGGACTCAAAGCCAAGGAAGGCAAAGAACATAAGGGAGGCACCTGCCATAATCCCGCTCTGACCACCGTAGAGTTGGCCGAAACCAAAGGGAGCAAAATCCGCCCAGTTGCTAGGATTTAGGTGAAATAGGCCAAGGCCGATAAAAAGGGCTAGGGCTGAAAACTTGAGAAGAACCAAAACACCATTAAAACGGAGAGCCAGCTTCGAATTAAGCAGGACCAGGCCAGTCACGGCCAGCAAGACCAAAACAGGCATGAGGTCAATGTAACTGCCCTTGCTAGGATCAAAGGTTCCGTTAAGAGCAGTTGGCAAGACAATACCATAATTGGCCAAGAGACCCTTGAGGTAACTGCCCCAACCGCTGGCAACACCTGAAACGGCTGTTAAAAATTCCATGATGATGTACCAACCGGCCATCCAAGCAGGAAATTCTCCCAGGGTGGCGTAGAGGTAACTGTAAACACCACCGTTGGCTGGAATACGAGAAGCAAATTCAGCAAAGAAAAGGGCTGAAATCCCAACAGTAATGGCTGCAAGAACAATCGAAATGACCAATGATGGCCCTGCAAATTTGGCTGCTCCGATACCGGTAACGGTGAAAATGCCCGTTCCCACCATGGATCCCAGCCCCAAAAGAACCAAATCCGTTGTGGTCAGGTGTCTGGCCATCTCTGTCTTGTTGGTTTCAGGTTGTAGTTTTCTGAAAATAGACATGAAAAACTCCTTAATATAAAATAACGCAAGACAGTATTGTAGCATAGCTCATTTGATTTGTAAAGTCATTTTCAAAGACCTAAGCTAGACTAGCAAAAACCACAGCCCATTGGGCTGTGGTTACTAGCTTATTGTTCAGCCATTTTTTCCTTGATTTCCTCGTAGGAGAGGGCATGAACTTCCTCATCGGTCTCACTACCTTCTGGCAGTTGACCAGTGGTGTAGAGAGACTTGATTTGAGCTGCATCAAGGGTTTCATGTTTGAGCAAGGCTTGGGCGATGACATCCAGTTTATCCTTGTGTTCAGTGATGACAGCTGTTGCCTGGTCTTGAGCCTCGGTCAGGAGTTGACGGATTTCGGCATCAATCAGGAGGGCTGTTTCTTCTGAGTAAGACTTGTCTGGAATGCCTTGGCCTGGCATGATGGCATGACTGCCTTCATACTGAACTGGGCCAAGTTTGTCGCTCATGCCGTATTCAGTCACCATGGCACGGGCCAAACCAGTTGCCTGCTCCAGGTCATTGGAAGCACCTGCGGTTTGGATGTTGAACATAAGTTGTTCTGCCACACGGCCACCCATAAGACCTGCCAACTGCTCCTTCATTTCATCCTTAGAATGGAGCATTTCATCTTCCTTAGGCAGGGCCAACATGTAGCCACCGGCGCGGCCACGAGGAACAATGGTCACCTTATGAACATCGCGGGCGTTGGACAAGGCCATGCCAACCACAGCGTGACCAGCTTCGTGGTAGGCCACCACTTCGTTCTGGCGTTTAGAACGTTGCTTGTCTTTCTTAGATGGGCCTGCAATGACACGGTCTTCGGCTTCATCGATGTCACTGGCATCAATCTTGGTCTTGTTGCGACGGGCAGCCACCAGGGCAGCTTCGTTGAGGACATTTTCAAGATCCGCACCCACAAAACCTGGGGTCTGTTGGGCAACAACTTTGAGGTCCACATCGTCTGCCAGAGGTTTATTTTTAGCGTGAACACGCAGGATAGCCTCACGGCCCTTGACGTCTGGACGGCCAACCAAGACCTTACGGTCAAAACGACCTGGACGAAGCAGGGCTGGGTCAAGGACATCTGAACGGTTAGTGGCTGCGATGACAATGATGCTTTCATTGCCCTCGAAACCATCCATCTCAATCAGGAGCTGGTTAAGGGTTTGTTCCCGCTCATCGTTACCACCGCCCATACCGGCACCCCGTCTGCGACCGACAGCATCGATCTCATCAATGAAAATGATGGCCCGCTCAGCTTTTTTAGCATCCTCAAAAAGAGAACGCACACGACTAGCACCGACACCGACAAACATCTCCACAAAATCAGAACCTGAGATGGAGAAGAAAGGCACACCAGCCTCACCAGCAACGGCCTTGGCCAGGAGGGTTTTACCTGTTCCTGGAGGGCCCTCAAGGAGGACACCAGCTGGAATGCGAGCACCCAGAGCCTTGTATTTCTTAGGATTTTTAAGGAAGTCAACGACTTCAACCAGTTCTTGTTTCTCTTCCTCGGCACCAGCTACATCAGAGAAGCGAACCTTGACATCTTCCTTGTTGGTAGCCTTGGCCTTGTTGCGGCCAAAGCTCATCGGGTTGCGACCACCGCTACCCGGACCACCGCCCATCATTGAGGTCAAGAAGAACATCATGATGACCAGGGGCAGAAAACTCATCAAGACTGAAATCCAAGTCCCTGTTGAGCTCTCTGGAATGACTTTGAGAGTCAAGTCTTTTTCGGCCGCAGCAGCTTCCAAGGTTTGCAGGGAAGTTTCACTGGTCAACAGATTGGCTGAAAACTTGTTAACCGTTGTGGACGAGCCACCGAAGAAAGCCAGTTCCTGGTCAATCTCAACCGTCTTAGGCTCCTTGTAGCTACCAGTCACTCGGATAACACTGCCATCAGGCTGATAGGTCAAAGAGGCAATCTTATCCTCTTTCAACTCCTTGACCAGGGTGGAATAATCAATTTTTTGGCTCTGGCTACTGCTACCAGCAAACAAGTACTGGAGGCCAAAAATCACCGTCACAATAATCAGAATGTATAGGAAGGGATTTTTCACAAAGCCGTTAGGTTTGTTAGGTTTCATTAAACGTCCAAACTTTCTATTTTGTGTAAACTTCTTCTTTCAAAACACCGATGTAAGGCAGGTTACGGTATTTTTCATCATAGTCCAAACCAAAGCCAACCAGGAATTCATTTGGCGTTTCACAACCCACATAATCTGCCTGAATATCAATCACACGGGCCTCTGGCTTGTCCACCAAAGTCACAATCTTGATAGACTCAGCCTTACGGTATTCAAACAAGTCCCGCAGGTACTTGAGGGTACGGCCGGTGTCAATGATGTCCTCAACGAAAATCACATGACGGCCTTCAACATTAGTGTCCACATCCTTGATGATTTTCACCTCACCGCTACTGGTCACACCACCGTGGTAGCTAGACACCACCATGAAATCCAACTCAACATGGGTATCGATGTGCTTGATTAGCTCAGCCATGAAAGGCACCGCCCCTTTAAGCACCCCTACCAAGAGCGGATTTTTATCAGCGTAGTCCGTCGTCAACTGCTGCCCTAGACGCTTGGCTTGCTCCACAATCTCTTCATTAGTGTAAAGGATTTTCTTGATATCTTGTTCCAACATGTCTTATTCTCCTCATTTTATTGATAGACTAAACTTCATTATAGCACGTTTGCCGTCTTTTCTCAAATAAGTTTTATCTGCCGTCACCACCAGCTGGATGACCCCGTCCTGCTCGACCACGATGGCCTGCTCACGCACCTGGGTCGGCAGCTTATCATCGATAAAGAGCCGTGAGACCTTCTTATGAAAGCTCCCTAGCCTGATTCGGTCGCCAGGTTTTGGCTGACGCAATAGCAGAGCAGCTGAGCTAGAAAGACCATAGCCATCTGGCTCAGCTTGGTCATCAAATCGCCAGCTGTAACCGCCGAAAACCAAATCATCGCCATAGTTTAGCACAGACTGGCCCAATTCACCATCGGTCTGAGGATTGATTTTCTCAATCCGCAAGTCATCATAGGACTTGACCAACCAGTAGCCGTTTTTCAGGTGACCACGGTAGTTAGCCCGAGTGCGGATGATGGCCAGCACCTCCTCAAACTGGGCCTTGGACAAGTGCAAGTCAGGAAACTCCGCCAAGTAATTCTGCAAGAGAACTGCCTGAACCGCCTGACTCTGTTTCAGAAAACTAGTCACATCAGTCACCGACAAGCCCTTAGTCAAATCGGCCAAGGCCTGAACTAGCAAGTCTGCCTCCGCCCCCAAGTCCAGCAGGTGCTGATCAACTTGGGGATTTTCGTTTCTCAAGGCTGGCAGGTGGGTCAACCTCAGACGATTTCTGGCATAGGCTAAAGACTGGTTGCTGTTGTCCTCAAAATGCACCACCTCAGGCAGGTCTTTTTTTGACAGGTGCAAGAAGGGTCGAATCAGCTGACCAGAACCGAATGCCTGAACAGGCTTGATGCCAGCCAGGTGACGAAGTCGGCTGCCCCGCAGGATGCGGAAAAGGATAGTTTCTACCTGGTCCTCCCGATGATGTGCGGTGACCAAAGCCGTGTAGCCCTGCTCTGCCATGACCCTAGAAAAAAAGTCATAGCGAAAGTCACGGGCCGCCCCCTCTGTGAAAGTCCCTTCAAAATGGGCCACATAAATAGGCAAGTCATGAGTGTCCGCCCAGTCCCGCAGGTAGGCCTCCTCCTGGTCGGCCTCGGGGCGTTGCTGGTGGTTGACGTGGGCGATGGCCAGCTCAATCCCCAGGGTTTCACGTGAAACATAGAGGCAATGGAGCAGGTTCATGGAATCAAAACCGCCCGACACCGCCACCAGAACCCGCTGATGCTGGTCAAAATAGCCAGCCTGCTGAATCTCTTTGCAAATGGTCGTGTAGGTCATTTTAGAATCTTATAGACATCGTTAGCGATGGCCGTGATGTCCTCGTAACTGGCGTTTGCGGTAAAGATGGATAGGACGAAAGGCTGGTCCGCATAAACGATGGCCACATCGTGGCGAAACTCGTCAGCATCCCCAATCTTATGGGCCACCCGAACAGGAATATCCTTGGCAATCCGTTGGTCATCGTAGGCTGTCTCGGACAGGTAGTCCAGAACCAGACCATCCTGACGGTAAAGCTCGGCCATCATCAGCCCAGCCGTCTCCGCAGACAGGTCCCGTTCAATCAAATCCCAATCCCGACCCAGCAAATATGCCAATTCCAGCTGGAAATCCCGATGGAATTTGTCTGCCACATAGTAACCCAACATGTTGCTGGCCACATTGTCTGAATGCTTGGTCAGGGCCTTGAGCAGGTCTTCGAGGGTGTAGTCCTTATCATCAGGCTCCTTACTAATAATCCCAGCCCCCTCAGGGTCATAGAAGCCCTTGTAGTCCATCACGTCCTTGGTGTATTTGAACTTATCCGTCAGCTTGACCTTGCCCTGGTCCAGTTGGTCCTGAACCTTGTAGATAGTGGCCAACTTGGACACGCTGGCCCCATACATGATGGTGTCTTGATTGACCCCCGCCACCTGGTCATCGTTCAAACGCTGGACATAGACACCGATATTATCTTTTTTATATTTGGACAATAGCAGAGCTTGAACAGCTGCCATCGGGTCTTCATAGACTGCCTGACGGTCAACCCAGCCCTTACCCTCAAGATAATAATAAGTGCCCGAGTAAGTTCTAGCCACCTGCTTGACCTTGGCTTCCTCAAAAGCCGTCACAGCTGGTTTAAGGACTTTCGCCCCGAAAACCAAGGGACGATCATAAATAAGCAGGTCTTTTGGCAACCAAACCCTGGCTTCATAAGCCTCACGGCTCAATTCCTGGTCATCAAAAATCAGGAGTTGACTGGCTGGCAGAAAACCGCCTGATTTGAGCTCAAAAACAGGAATCAGCTGGTCAGTGATAACCAAGCCCTCAATCTGCAGCGGTTTATCTGCTGACAAGACCTGACCGACCCGAGTCAGGGTTTTATCCAGATAGACTGGGGTGTCCCTGTAAAGGCGAGGATTTTTAGGCAGGGCTGTGAAATAGCTGGTATTGGCCAAAAGCTCGAACTGTTCAGACTTGGACAGAACCAGCTCTTGCTCGGTGCTGATGATGGTCAGAGGGGTCAAAAAAACGGGCAAGAGTAAACTTGCTAACAAACGTTTCATGGCTCCTCCTTCCTAGTTTTCATCAGTCTGTTCTTTTAATTTTTGGTTCTTCTCAGCCAACTCTGCCAGCTTGTCATCAGAATAGGTCAAGAAAGTCTCAACAATCTTAATTAAATCTTCCATTATTTTGGTAATAAGTCAGGTAGGAGGTAAACAACCTCCCCTTCTAGCGAGTAGTAGTATTTGGCACGGGCATACTTCTCAACGTATTCATCATTTTGCAGCCGTCTGGCCAATTCCTGCTGACGTTTGGTCTCGTCCTCAACCGCCTGATAATCCTTCTTCAACTGCTCAATCTCAGCCTTCTTACCCTCGATTTGCACAAAGGTAGCCACCATGTTGTAGGTAGGCAGAATGAAAAGCAGAACGATAAGAACCATAGTCACTCCTAAAAAGCGGTTTTTCCGACGATCAGCTTCCTGCTCATAGCGTTTTTTCAGGTTTTCCCCTCGGATAAAGGGGTTGTTTATCTGGACAATTTTAGGCTTCTTCATGGTCTGCCACCCTCACCTCGCTGATGATGCTATACATCTTGCTGGCATCTTCTTTCTTGGTGCTGTCCAGCATGGCCAAAACTTCCACCGTCAAGAGCTTGTTACCAAAGCGGATTTCAATCTGGTCGCCCGTTTTCAAGTACGTCGATGACTTGGCCAAAACACCGTTGACCTTGATGCGGCCCTTGTCGGCCACTTCCTTGGCCACCGTCCGTCGCTTGATGATCCGCGACACTTTTAAGTATTTATCTAATCTCATGGGTTCACCTCCCTAACCCTACCATTATAGCACGTTTTTAGGGAAATGGCAGGGCTGACATCAGGTTTTTAGGAGAAAAAACACCTTCTCCTGCTCTGCCATTGCCCCAAAAGAAAGAAAAACACCTTTACAGAGTTGTCAACACTGTAAAGGTGCTGTCAATTTAGTGTCAACTAAGACCAGAAAATGAGGGCAGAAATAAGGCTCCCTGCAATGAAAATACCGCAGATAAACAAAATAATCTTAATAACAAGCCAAATATCCTGACGCACACTAGGTTCATGTTTTTTCTTGTTATCCAAAAAGTTTAGAATGTCGGCATAGGTTTTAAAATCTTGGCTCTTCCAAATATGATAAACCCGAGCATGAGCACGAATATACGCAATAACCGCCAAGGAAATTAAAAGCGTGAATTGATTTGCTGTCAACAAGAACCTGGTCGGATAGATAAAGGCAAAAGCAAACCAGGACAAGCCCAAGTAAATCAGCTGTTTCTTAAATTGTTTCTGTTCTACATGATGTTTCATCTCATCAACATCTCCTTTGATTAAATGATCCAAAGACACGTCAAAATAGGTCGCCATCAAGAGCAGGCTATTGATGTCTGGGTAGGTCTTTCCCCGTTCCCAGTTTGAGATAGTCTGGCGAGAGACATAGAGTTTCTCGGCCAGGTCTTCCTGCGATAACCCCCTTTCTGTTCTCAGTTCAACCAACCGCTTTTGTAGCTCCATCTGATACCTCCTTGGTCATGTTCAGTTTAATCTTTCTCCTCCTAGTTTACCATACAAGGTCTTTGGAAATCATACTTTTTGCTGTCAAAAGGGTTTGACAGGGGCGCTTTAGACAGAAAAAGTTTACAAGGTTGACAGCCTTGTAAACTTTTTTTGTTCTGTTAGCCAATTACTCTTGACCACTTTCAGCAACAATTCCCAAGTCAAGCAAGACATTGGTCAAGGCCTGAGCAATCAATTCGCGGTTCAATTGATAATTCTTGGTCTCAGGATTCGTCTTAATCATCTGATTTTCCAAAAGAAACTTGGTCTGATAGGTCACACCAGATGGGGAGATTGAAAAGAGTTGAGCAATTTCCTTATTAGAGGTCATCCCTTTTTCAATACATTTCATAATCCCATACCGAGTTGGATCAGCGAGAACCTTGAGAACTGTCTGGGCGGTCTCCTGATTAATTGTTTTTTGGCGCTCCACTTCAAGATAGTAGTCATAAACATACAAACCTAATGCAATTAAGCGATGATTTTTTTTATAATGAACGAGTAAATAATGACCTGATAACAACAAGATGAAACAGTCTTTCCGACTGTGGTATTCATCCTCACTGAGTACTTCTTTGAAAATAAGGGGATATAGGTTCTCAGATTGACTCAGGCTCTCTTGTAAACGATTGATTTTGTCTTCATAAGTCCGATAAAGGTAGTCAGCCTGTTGGCAATAAAGCACATATTGACGATCCAGGGCTTCTAAAAGTTCCTCTTTCTTGGCTTCAAAATCAGATAAGATGGTAAACAAATACCACTTATTGGTGGGAAGTAAATCCAACTCCTCTAATTGATGGTAGCCCTTCTCTAAATGTGACAAGGAAAAAGTCTGTTCAAGTAACTCCACAAAGCTGGACAAGGTTTGCTGAACCAAAAATTGTCGATAAGTTCCAAAGTCCTCAAGGCTATCCATTTGAAATAATAGGGCCAACAATAAATTATAATCCCTTGTCACAAAACGTCCAAAAATAGATTCTTGAGCCTTTAAGGATTCACTATAAGACAAAACAGCCTGCTTATAAGCCGCAGGCATGATTCTGTCCAAGAGCGTCTGTTCCTTGTCATCAAGGAAGTCGTCGATAACCGTCACAAGCTCAAAAGATTTCAGAAAATCGACTAAATAACTCTTCTTATTCACAATGTTTACCCCAATGTTATGATTTGATTTAGGTTGTTTTTCAGCTGTTCTGTTAAACGGTGAGTAACCATAATAACCATTTTCCCTGTTGACAGGATATAATCTTCAATCTGGCGACTGGTGGCTTCATCAAGATTAGCTGTCGCCTCATCTAAGATAAGTACTGACTTATCTCTCAATAAAGCTCTTGCGATTGCTAGCCGTTGGCGTTGACCACCTGACAAGTTTTTACCGTTATCAACAATCTCATCCTCCAAATGAAACTGCTCCAGCCCCAACATCGTCAACATAGCAGCTAAGTCTTCTTGACAATGTTGATTGGTTAAGTCAATGTTATGACGAATGCTGTCATTGAACAGGAAGGTAGTTTGATTAACATAGGACAGTTGCTGGAATAGATTTGTTGATGGTTGCTCTCCATTAATCTCATACTGTCCTGAAAAATCTCGTAACTGACCAGTTAAAATTTTCAAGAGGGTTGATTTTCCGCAACCACTTGCCCCAATTATAGCATATTTTTGACCTTTATCAAAGGTCAGCTCTGTCGGAAAGGCGAGCTGATTATTATCAAAGGTAACGGCAACATCGTTCAACACTAAGCTCTCTACATCCGTTTGAAGCACATCATTAGGTAGGTCTTCCTTGACCGTTAAAATACGACTTGTCGGCTTAACAGCTTGATAAAAAATAGGTTCTGAAAAGGCAGGATTAGCAATCATACCAAATTTATTTTGATAAAGGGTTTGACCGGACTGATAAAATTCTTTTTCTGATAAAAATTCCATGACAGCAGAGCCAAAGTTAGGAAGTAGTGCTGTTACAGAAAGAAAGGCACCCGCTGGAACACGCCCTTTCATCACATTATAGGAGAGGATTCCTAAAGCAATGACCGTCAACAGGGAGTTCAACAGAGTTAAACAAGCACTCATCAGGGCTGTAAAGGCATCTGCATTCAAATTAGTGGTGGCATATTGATGGGCGGCTTGTCGTGATTTTCTGAGAAAAACTGAAAAAGCTGTATTTTCCATAAAAGTATCAAAACCTTGCAAGAGTTCACGCATCTTGCCCAAATAAGTTTCCTTAGCCTCCTGAACCCCTAATATATGTGATGATAGGGCTTTTTGAAAGAGGCTAGGAACATAGGCCATGATAGCAAAAGAAGCTAGGGAAATAAGGGCCATACTATAATGAATGGTAAAGAGTGACCCAAAAATAAATAGGGTTACAGTTGCCTTTTCAACCATTGAAAAGTATTTCGTTAAGGTTAAATCAAGGACCTTATTGACATCATTCACATAAACAGACAATCGTTCACCATGATCTTTCTGATGAAAGTCTTGATAACTTAGAGCCGCTAACCATTTATCTGTTTTTTGCTTCATGTCCTGTGACACATGGTAGAGTGATAAAGCCCTTAATTTGGCATTAAGGTACATGAACACGCCATAAACCACATAAATACCTGCGACCAATAAACTATTTCTCAGAAGTTCATGAGCCGTATCAGCAACCAAGAACGCCAATGAATAGGCAACCATAACCTCCAAAATAGCTGTAAACACAGTAACAACTACTGCTAGTTTCACACTTCTATAGGCCAGTAATTTCATTTCTACACCTTCCTTTTTCTTATCAAGCTCTCTCCCTCTAACGATAATAAACTATCATTAGAGGGAAAAAGTTAAAACATCTTATGTTTAGTCAGCTCACTAACATGTCTTCTCTTACATCTGAATTAAATAGCCGATAAATTAATCTTTCTCAATGATAATGTTGATTTTCCAACCTTGTGGGTTAGCCATAATTGTTCTCCTTTCATAAATTGTTATCACTTAAAAATTTCTTTCATTTAGAAATGAGTTAAAACTAAATTTTTTTAAGTTATGAGTAAATTATATAAAACTGAATCCTTTCCGTCAACAGTTTTTATTGAATTTTTTTCAGTTTTTACAAAAAAATATTTATTGAGTTAACGTCAAACAAAAAAGAGAGCTAAAATAGCTCCCTAAAATTAAGTTATCTGCTCTAACTAGTTCTTGTTTTTCCTAGCCTTAATGGTTTCAAAAGCTTGGCCGAAGTGTTTGAGTTCTTGGAGGATTTGATGGTCTTTTTGGCCGTGGATATTAAAGACAACTTCAATCTTGCCTTGGTTTTCACCGATACGGGCCTTGAGGCTGGTCTTGGACAGGGCCTCAAAGTAGTCCTGGGTTAAAAAGAGGGTCTGGGTCAGCTTTTCAAAGCGAACAATCAGGTCTCTACCTTTCTTCTCAACGACTTCGACAAAGGCCTTGTCCATGTAGGATTTAATCAGCCCAATCTCAATCAGATAGGCCACCTGGTCTGGATATTCGCCAAACCGGTCCATGAGTTCGTCTTGGAGGTCTTGGTAGTCAGCTTCGCTATCAAGCTCCCGAATCCGTTTGTAAACCTCAATCTTCTGGCGTTCATCGGAAATGTAGTCGGTCGGCAGGTAGGCATCAATCTGCAAGTTGAGTTCAGCGTTACCCTTACGACGGGCTGTTGATCTGCCCTGCTTATTGGCGATAGCCTCCTCCAAAAGCTGGGAATAGAGCTCAAAGCCCACCGAGTCAATAAAGCCAGACTGGGAGGCTCCGAGGAGGTTACCAGCCCCGCGGATGGAGAGGTCCCGCATGGCAATCTTGAAGCCAGAGCCCAGCTCGGTGAAGCCCTTGATGGCCTCCAGGCGTTTCTCGGAAACCTCGGTCAGGACCTTGTCCGGTCGGTACATGAGGTAGGCGTAGGCAATGCGATTGCTGCGGCCAACACGGCCCCGAAGTTGATAGAGGGTTGACAGGCCCATGTGGTCGGCGTTCTCGATAAAGAGGGTGTTGACGTTGGAAATGTCAACGCCAGTCTCGATGATGGTCGTCGCGACCAGGACGTCGTAAACGCCAGCGATGAAGTCCAGTAGAGTGTTTTCCAGCTGGATTTCTGTCATCTGGCCATGGACAAAACCGATAGAGGCCTCAGGCACCAGTTCAGAGAGTTCAGACACCTTCTTGTCAATGGTGTCAACACGATTGTAAACGTAGAAGACCTGACCACCACGGTCCATCTCCCGCAAAATAGCCTCCCGAACCATGCCAGGATTGGTCTCCATGACATAGGTTTGGACAGGGTAACGGTTGGTCGGTGGGGTCTCGATAACCGACAGGTCCCGAATGCCCAACATGGACATGTGGAGGGTACGAGGAATCGGAGTCGCCGTCAGAGTCAGGACATCCACCTTGGTCTTGAGTTCCTTGAGTTTCTCCTTGTGCTTGACCCCAAACCGTTGCTCTTCATCGATAATCAGAAGTCCCAAGTCTTGAAACTCAACATCTTGAGACAGGAGACGGTGGGTTCCAATCAGGATATCCACCTGACCCTTTTTGAGTTTTTCTAAGCTCTCAGCCTGCTCTTTTTTACTGCGAAAGCGACTAAGAACATCCACGTTGACAGGGAAGTTGTCAAAGCGTTCCTTGAAGTTGGCATAGTGCTGCTGGGCCAAAACCGTGGTCGGCACCAAGACAGCCACCTGCTTGCCACTATTGACTGCCTTGAAGGCTGCCCGCATGGCCACTTCAGTCTTACCAAAGCCCACATCCCCCACCAAAAGTCGGTCCATGGGCTTATCAAGCTCCATGTCCGCCTTGATTTCCTGAATGGAACGGAGCTGGTCGCCGGTTTCCGCATGGGCGAAGTCGGCGTCAAACTCCCTTTGGTTGTCATCATCTGGGGCAAAGGCAAAGCCCTTGAGCTGACTCCGTTCAGCATAAAGTTTCAGAAGGTCATCAGCGATGTCCTCAACCTGCTTGGCCACCTTTTGCTTGGCCTTTTGGAAACGGCCATCGTTGAGCTTGCTGATTTTGGGTTCCTTGCCGTCGCTGGCAACGTACTTGGACAGGCTGTCAATCTGGTCAATGGGAATGGAAATCCGGTCAGAATTTTGGTACTGAATGGTCAGGTAATCCCGATGAATACCTGAAACCTCAATGGTTTCAATACCCAGAAAACGGCCGATACCATGAACATGGTGAACCACGTAGTCACCCGTTGACAACTCGCTGTAATCCTTTAGCCGTTCAGCGTTGGAGATATTTTTTCGTGACACCCGTCTCTTGATTTTCTTATGGAAAATCTCAGCCTCGGTGATGACAACCAGCTTCTCATCAGCAAAATAGAAGCCTTTGGACAGGCTGCCTAGGGTCATCTGGACCTGGCCCTTGAGGAGCTGGTCAGGTTGACAGGTTTGACAAGTGACTTGATAGTCTTGTAAAGCACTTGTCAACTTATCCAAACCTGATTGACTAGAAGCCTGCAGGACAACCGTTGCCCCCTGTTTCTGGTAGCGATGGATTTCATCAACCAAGAGAGGGAACTGGTTGAAAAATTCCTGCATGGGGTACTGGGTCAGGTTATGGAGCTGGTCAAATCTGATGTTCCCCAGACCTTTATGGAAGGTTGAAAAGAAGGTGGCTGGCTTGTGTTGACGTAGGTTGGCATAGCTGTCCACAAAGTAGGACAAGCTAGGCAGGCTCTTACCTGCCTGCAAATCATCAGTCAAGAGATTGGCCGTGTCCAGCTCAAAGCGAGCATGACGGTCCACCAACTTCTGGAAATCATCAAAGAAAATCGGTGTCCCATCAGGCAAATAGTCTAAGAGGCTGTGAGCCTTGGCATAGAAGAGGGATAAGAATTTCCCAAGTTGCGGGTGCTTATATCCTGCCTTGGTCGTTGACAGGATATCAAAGAGGTAGGCCTTGGCCTCTTCAGGAGCGGTCTCAAGGGCTTTTTCTAGCTTGACTGCCCCTCGTTCCATGTCCTCAGTAGTCAAGAGGATACTGTCTGCTGGCCCAATTGTCACCTGGTCCAGACCATCAAGGGATTTCTGACTATCAATGTCAAAGTTACGAATGCCGTCTAACTCATCACCGAAAAATTCTAAACGGTAAGGTTGGTCAGCGGTCAAGGGATAGGTGTCCAGAATATCCCCTCGACGGGCAAACTGGCCTGGCCCCGTCACCTGAGACACCCGTTCATAGCCCAAGGTTGACAAGTGATTGACAAGCTTGTCAAGGTCAATTTCCTGACCCACTTCCAAATCCACTTGACTGGCTTGGTAGGTCTCTGGGCTGGGGAGCTGGATTTTAGTGCCCATGAGGCTGGTCACCAAAATCCCCTCACGGCTCTCATCTAGGAGAAAATCCAGACTCGCCAACCTGGCCTGGGTTCGGTCAAGGGAGGAAAAGAGAAACTCCGCTGCTGGGGCATCATCTGTGAAAAAGAGAAAAACCTGGTCTTGGTCAAGTAAACCAGCCAGTTCATCTGCCAGTTTTTCAGCTTCGTTCTGGGTGGCTGTGACCACCAGCAACTTGCCACCAGCCTGCTTGAAACTGCTGGCAATGGCCAGGCTACGGCTGGATCCTGACAAACCCATGACCAGCTGACGGGTCTGGGTTCTGACAGCAGGAAACCATTTGGCCAAGGATTTTCCTGACCCAAAAAGGGAAATAAGGTCCTGTTTAACCATTGTACTGTTGCATGGTCCTTTCAAAATCTCGGCTCTGTAAATAGAAGTTGACAGCACTGTCAACCTTTTCCAGGGTGTTAAGGATGGTGATGTGCTCATCCTCGTCAAAACGGGTCAGAACATGATTGACCACCGCCACATTTGGCTTGGGACGGCCGATACCAATCTTGATGCGGTCAAATTCCTGACTGCCAGTATGAGCGATGATGGACTTGATGCCGTTGTGGCCACCAGCTGAACCCTTGGCCCGGAAGCGGATTTTACCAACCTCTAAATCAAGGTCATCATAGATGACAATCAAGTCCTTGAGCTCAATGTTATAAAAGGCCAAGATGGCTCGAACAGCCAGACCGCTGTTGTTCATGTAGGTGGTCGGCTTGACAAAGTAAACCTTCTCGCCGTTGATAAAGCTAGAGGCGATGTAGGCCTTAAATGTTTTGTCTTCTGTAAAGCTGGTGTCAAGGTCCTTGACAAGTCTGTCAACGGCCATAAAGCCGACATTGTGGCGGGTCTGGTCATACTTACTACCAACATTACCCAAGCCAACGATGAGTTTTACCATAGTTTTCTCCTTTGTAAAGACCAAAAGGGCTGGAAAAAGGTTCCAGCCTTGGTTTGGTTGTTGTGTGTGTCACTAAGTTCTGGCTCTGCTATGTCCCAAAAAACAAGAAACTCTAGAGAGCGAGCGAACTAAAGGCTTGTGGGGAGCCCTAGACGTTAAATCTAAACTCCATAATGTCCCCATCTTGGACAACATACTCTTTGCCTTCCTCACGCAGGCGGCCAGCCTCCTTGACGGCCTTCTCGCTGCCGTAGTGCATGAGGTCGTCGTAGCTCATGGTCACGGCACGGATAAAGCCACGCTCAAAGTCCGAGTGGATGATACCCGCCGCTTGAGGGGCCTTGATGCCCCGCTTGAAGGTCCAGGCACGCACCTCTTTTTCACCGGCGGTAAAGTAGGTGCCCAGGCCCAAAAGGTGGTAGGCGGCACGGGTCAGCTTGTCAACGCCAGACTCGGTCAAACCGATAGCTTCCAGAAACTCCGCCTTGTCCTCGTCATCCAACTCAGAGATTTCCTCCTCGGCACGGGCAGAGATAACCACCACTTCAGCGTTTTCAGTCGCTGCAAACTCGCGGATTTGCTGAACGTAGCTGATGTCATCGGGGTTAGCCACCTTATCCTCGTCCACGTTAGCCACGTAAAGCACAGGCTTGGTGGTCAAGAGGAAGAGCTGCTTGACGATTTTGAGCTCGTCATCGGTGAAGTCCACGGTCCGAGCCGACTTGCCGTCCTCGAGGACTGGCTTGATTTTTTGGAGAATGTTAAACTCCGCAACCGAGTCCTTGTCCTTTTGAGTACGAGCCATCTTCTCCACACGGGCGTAACGCTTGTTGACCGATTCCAGGTCAGCCAAGATCAGCTCCAGGTTGATGGTGTCGATGTCCGCAAGGGGATCCACGAAGGCATCCTCACGGCCTTGCTCGCGCATGACATTTTCATCATCAAAGGCCCGAACCACGTGCACGATGGCATCCACTTCACGGATGTTGGCCAGGAATTTGTTACCCAAGCCTTCACCTTTTGAAGCCCCTTTAACAATACCGGCAATGTCGGTGAACTCAAAGGTCGTTGGAACAGTCTTTTTCGGAGTGATGAGCTCAGTCAGTTTGTCCAGACGCTCATCTGGTACCTCAACCATGCCCACGTTAGGGTCAATGGTCGCGAAAGGGTAGTTAGCAGCCTCGGCACCTGCCTTGGTAATTGCGTTGAAAAGGGTTGATTTGCCGACGTTAGGAAGGCCGACAATACCTGCTGTTAAAGCCATGTGTGTTTCTCCATTTGTAATTTTTCAATCATGACTATTATAGCAGAAAATCAGCAAAAAAGCTTGCGATGGACAAGCTTTTATTACCATGGTTAAAAAAAGTTAAATAATAATGGTATAATCACTAACAGAACCCACCAATATTCTGAGAGTAAATCCAGTAAAATGGCTAGTCCATCCCTTTTTTCATACTGGCCAGTCTCTGGATTGAGAACAAATTCCCTGCCTTTTAAGAGTTGGAGATTCTCATCATCTTCCTCTGAGGCCTCATAAGGGTTGACTGGTTTAACTCCTGTCACCAACTCATCAAGAGTCACCTCAAAGATTGACGCTAGCTTGACAAGGGTGTCAAGGTCTGGTGCGGTTTCCCCATTCTCCCATCGGGAGATGGCTTGACGGGAAAGATGGAGTTGCTCTGCCAAGCCTTCCTGGGACAGGCCTTTTTGACTGCGGAAGTGTTTCAGCTGCTCTGCAAATTTGCTCATAAGAGTTACCTCGCTTTCTTTACCCTTATTCTATCAAAAATTCACTGAGCAGACTAGAAACCACTCAGGGAATCCCGCAACAAAAGGTGGCAAGTGCTAAAATGGTCCCCTTATTTGAAATTAATTGAAGTAGGACACAATAAAATAGACACCCAAAAGAATAATGGTCGCAAAAATGAGTGCCACGACATCTCCAACAGCGAGTGGTCATTTGGATTCTTCATGGAAATATTGCCACATGTTCATGGGCTTTTCGACATTCTCAACCACTTTTTCTATGATGACTGGTTCTGGTTTGATACCTGTCAGTAATTCATCGGTCGTCACCTCAAAAATTGACGCTAGCTTGACAAGGGTGTCAAGCTAGCGTCAATTAAGGTTGTCATCAAAAGCTCCTTTCAAATGAAAACGGCCAAGGCACTGCACCAGCAGTGTGTAATAAGGCCCAAATGATAAAAATGATAGCAAAGCTTAGCAACAGGTTACCAAAAACCATCCAGTAGGTTTTGATGATTTTTTGTGTGGTCCATTCTGTCTGAGCCTTCTCAACCACCCGCTCAATGATGACCTCAGGTTCCTGTTTCTTGCCTAAAACCAACTCATCGAGGCTGATGTCAAGGATGTCAACCAACTTGACAAGGTTGTCAAGGTCGGGGCTAGATTCGCCAGTTTCCCATTTGGAGATGGATTGGCGGGAGAGGTAGAGCTTAGTCGCCAGATCCTCTTGAGACAGGTTCTTGGCCTGGCGAGCTTGTTTTAATTGTTCTGCAAATATGGTCATGGTAGACCCTCCTTATCGTTTGATAGGTCTAGTATAGCCCAGAAATCGGTTGCTTTCAAGCACTTATAGTTGTCAACCAGCAGTTGACAAGACCCTCTAAACCCTTAATGTTACTGACTTTTTAAGTTTCGGTTCTGATAAAGAAAAAATCCCTGGGTGAGCCACCCAGAAATTTTCTACTGTTCTTAAAACAAAGCAAAGACCGCTGCTACAACAACTGCTGGCAGTAGATTAGCGACCTTGATCAGCTTGCCAAAGACCAGATTGAGACCAACACAGAGAATCAAGACATTACCCACCAGGGAAATGTTTGCCAGAACCTGGTCAGTCACCAGGGGAGCTAGGAACTGTGCCAAAAGGGTGATGGAGCCCTGCAAAAGAAATACAGGTAGGGCAGAAAAAATAGCTCCCTTGCCCTTGGAAGCTGTCACAATCAGGACGACAATCAAATCCAGCACAGCTTTTGCCGCCAAAATACTGTAATCACCCGTCAGCCCTTCCGTGATAGCCCCTAAAATGGCCATAGCCCCGATACAAATGGTCAGAGAGGTGGTCAAAAAGGCGTCCACAAAACCGCTATCGCCCTCACTCTTGCTAATGGTTTTCAGCCAGTGACCCAGGTTCTCGAAGCCAGTTTCAATGCCCACCAGCTCACCAATCAGGGTTCCCAAGGACAGACTCACAATCATCAGCATAGGAGCTGGTAGGGGGGCTTGCTGCTTGACTGGCCTGATTGAGCCCTTCTAAGCTGCCAGATAGGCCCAGAACAATCACAGAGACCCCTGTCACCTTCATGAGGGCGTCCTGGAGGCTCTCAGACAGGCGTGAGCCGATGACAAGGCCCATAAGGCCGCCTAGGAGCACACCGCCCGCATTCAAAAAGGTTCCAATCATCTTAGCCCTCCAAAACTTTCTTGAGCTTACGTTCAAAATCGTGTCGGCTCATCATGACCAGGTGGTCGCAGTTGGTGCACTTGATTTTGATGTCAGCTCCGACACGCACCACCTGCCAGCAATTAGCTTTCTTACCAGTTGCCTTGATGGTGCAGGCATGGGGCTTCTTCATCTCGACCAGAGAGTTTAGTTGATACATGGTCGTCCTCTTTCTTTTTTAAGTCTTGCTCTATTTTACCACAAAAACTAAGGTGAGCACGCTTGTTTTTTTGGAAAATAGCAGAGCAGCTCAGCCATTTCCCAAAGAAAAAAGCCCACGAGGGGCTTAAAGCTTAGTTGGTCCGAACTGGGGTAATCAGCTGGATAAAGTTGTCGCTGTCCTCAGCAGGCGTCAGGGTGAAGGGACGAACTGGCGAGATAAAGCGGATGGTCACTTCTTCGCTCTTGATGGCCTTTAGGGCCTCAATCAGGTAGGTCGGGTTGAAACTGATGGTCAAATCGCTGCCAGAAACCGCCACAGTGTCGATTTCCTCGTTAACCTTACCAACCTCTGGCGAGTTAACCAAGGCCGTCACTTGAGAACCTGTAATCTCCAGTTTGACTGTACCGTTTTGGCTGGCATTAGAAACCAGGTGAGCTCGTTCCATGGCCTGACGGAGTTTAGCCGTGCTAAACCTTGTCTCGGTCTCAAAGGTCTTGCTGAGCAGGCGGTCAGTATCAGGGTAATTCCCTTCCAAGAGACGGGTATAGAAAGAAGTTGTTTCGCTTCGGAAAAGAACCTGGCTACTGGAGAAAAAGACCTCAACAGTTTCCACATCATCACCAAATACTCCTGAAAATTCACGGAGAGATCGGCTTGGAAGCACCACATCAAAATTGTCACCAGCTTTTTCAAGAATCAGCTTGCGTTGGCTCATGCGGTGGGAGTCAGTTGCTACCGCCTTGAAGTCCTTGTTATCGGTCAAGACCAGGTGAACCCCTGTCAAGATTGGACGACTTTCCTGGGTACTGGCTGCAAAGGCTGTTTCAGCAATTAAGGTCTTGAGGAGTTTAGTTTCCAGAACCAATGGGTTGTTGGTCGCAATTTCTTGCAAGCGAGGGTAGAGTTCCACGTCCTTACCCTTGAGGGTAATCTCAGATTTACCGCTCTTGAGAACCACTTGTTTTTGTTCAATCTCTTCAAAATCAAGGGTTACATCTGGCAAACTTGAGACAATATTGATAAAGAAACCAGCTTCTAACAGAATAGATCCTGTCTGACTAATCAAGAGGCCTGCATTATCATTGGTTTGTGAAATGGTGTGTTCGATGGAAATCTGTCCATTTGAACCCGTTAAGGCAATGCTTTCTTTGGTAACGTCGATTTTAATTGTTGATAATACAGGGATAGCATTTTTACTAGAGATGGCCCGTTTGGTAGCATTCAAAGCATGAAGAAAGAAGGCTTTATTGATGGAAAAATGGATCATGATAACTCCTTTATTTTATAAGTATTAAGTTTAGTAGTAGTAGTAGGTCTTGTGTATATTGTGGAAAAATAGCTTAAACGCTGAGTTTTCTTGGTTTTGTTCCTTGTGGATAACTTGTGGATAACTTCGACTTTTTTAGAATGTTTTCCACAATGTTAAGTTAGTTTAGAAATAATGGTATTGATTTCTGATTTGAGGTTGGGATCAGCTTTGATCATTTCTTCAATTTTTCGGTAGGAATGCAAGACCGTGGAATGGTCGCGACCGCCAAATTCTTTGCCAATTTTTGGTAGGCTGTAATCGGTCAATTCTCGGGTTAGGTACATGGCAATCTGTCTAGCTAGTGCAATTGCCTGTTGGCGTTTGGTGCTGTTAATGTCCTTGACAGTAACCCCATAAAATTTACCAGTTTCTTCTTTGATGGTTTCGATGGGAATAACGGTCATTTTAATGTCATTAGGTTTGATGGCCCGAAGTGCCTCAGCAATTAAATCAATCGTGACTTGGTCAGTTCCTTTTGAGGTTGCGATGAGGTTGATACTGTTTAAGGCCCCTTCAATCTCCCTAACATTGGAGTTAAATTGGTTGGCTAAATACTCTATGGCTTCTTTTGAGAAGTAGAGGTGGTAGTTTTCGATTTTCTTTTGGATAATGGCAAAGCGGGTCTCATAATCCGGAGGTGTAATATGAGTCGGTGTTCCCCAACCGAATCTGGTAACCAATCGTTGCTCCAAACCATCCAGTTGAGCTGGTGCACGGTCACTGGTCAAAACAATTTGTTTATCGTGTTTGAGGAGGGCATCAAAGGTGTTAAAGAACTCTTCTTGGGTTCCTTCCTTACCAGCCAAGGATTGCACATCATCAATGAGGAGATAGTCTAGTGTGCGGTATTTTTCCTTGAGTTCCTCCATTTTACCTGTTCGAATATTGGCGATAAACTCATTGACAAACTCTTCTGTTGTGACGTATTTGACCCTTGCTTTTGGGTCTCTTGCCATGGCAGCATTACCGATAGCGTTGAGCAGATGGGTTTTTCCAAGCCCTGGTCCTCCCCAGATAAACAGCGGGTTGTAAGGTGTTCCGGGGGTTTCCGAGACGATTAATGAAGCAGCGTAAGCAAAACGATTCCCTTCTCCTCGGATAAAGTTATCAAATTGATATTTGGGACTGATATTTGACGTCAGTGAGTTTTGGAAATAGGGCTCGGCAATCAAGGGTTCAACGCTATTGTCCTGAAATTCCTCGTAAGAGACACTGCTTTCCACCAGGTATTCGATGCTAAGTTCGTCCTGATAAACTTCAAAGCCAGCTGCCAAAATCAGAGGCAAGATGACCAAGTGGAGGTGTTCTTTCCAATAGTTCATCTTCATTTTGAGCAGGCTGATGTAGGCCACTTTTTGTTCAACCTTTACTAATTTTGCATCCAAAATAAAGTACTCGTAGGTTGTTGGGGCAATTTCTTTTTGAGCCAGCTCTAAAAATCTGGTCCAAAATCGGTCTTTTTTATCTGGCAT